>NZ_CANKZA010000001.1 GCF_947488465.1 uncultured Microbacterium sp.
AATGCGCCCCCTGATGGTGGGCGCAGGACGAGGGGGCTCAATCTGCCCCGTACCAGCGAGGGGGTGGGCAGAATGCGCCCCCTGGATGGGGGTGCCTGGAGGAGGGGCTCAATCTGCCCTGAGGAGGGTGGGGTGGGCAGAATGCGCCCCCTGATGGTGGGCGCAGGACGAGGGGGCTCAATCTGCCCCGTACCAGCGAGGGGGTGGGCAGAATGCGTCCCCTCAATGGCGGGTGTCTGGATGAGGGGGCTCAATCTGCCCTGCATCCGGGCGTGGAGGGGGCACGTTCTGACCCCTGGATGCCGGGCAGACGCCGGTGGTTCAGGCGGCGATGCCGTCCGCATCCAGGATCGTATAGCTGTAACCCTGCTCGGCGAGGAACCGTTGGCGGTTCTGCGCGAAATCCTGGTCGACCGTGTCGCGCGCGATGAGCGTGTAGAAGCTGGCCGTGTGGCCGTTCGACTTCGGGCGCAGCAGCCGGCCGAGGCGCTGGGCCTCTTCCTGGCGTGAGCCGAACGAACCCGACACCTGGATCGCGACAGAGGCGTCGGGCAGGTCGATCGAGAAGTTCGCGACCTTCGAGACGACGAGCACGGGCACGCGTCCCTCGCGGAAGGCGCCATAGAGCTCTTCGCGCTCGTCGACCGGGGTCGAGCCGGTGATCTTCGGCGCGTCGAGGGCGTCGGCGAGCACATCGATCTGGTCGAGGTACTGACCGATCACGAGGATCTGTTCCCCCGCGTGGCGCGCGACGAGGTCGCGCACGACACCGATTTTCGCGTGCGCCGTCGCAGCCAACCGGTAGCGCTCATCGTCGGCTGCTGCCGCGTATTCGAGGCGATCGGATGCCGGCAGATCCACCCGCACTTCGTAGCAGACGGCCGGGGAGATGAACCCTTGGGCCTCGATCTCCTTCCACGGCGCGTCGAAGCGCTTGGGGCCGATCAGGCTGAACACATCGCCCTCCCGGCCGTCCTCGCGCACGAGCGTCGCGGTGAGTCCGAGGCGCCGCCGGGCCTGCAGATCGGCGGTCAGCTTGAACACGGGCGCGGGCAGCAGGTGCACCTCGTCGTAGACGATGAGGCCCCAGTCCAACGCATCCAGCAGAGCGAGATGGGCATATTCGCCCTTCCGCTTCGCCGTGAGGATCTGGTAGGTCGCGATCGTGACGGGCTTGACCTCCTTGGCCTGGCCGGAGTACTCGCCGATCTCCTCGGGCGTCAGCGACGTGCGCTTGAGCAACTCGTCGCGCCACTGGCGGGCGCTCACCGTGTTGGTCACGAGGATGAGGGTGGTGGTCTTGGTCTCGGCCATGGCGGCGGCGCCCACGAGGGTCTTGCCCGCGCCGCAGGGGAGCACGACGACACCGGATCCACCCTCCGTGAAGATGTCGACCGCCTGTCGCTGATAGGGCCGCAGCGTCCAGCCGTCTTCGGCGAGATCGATTTCGTGCGGCGTGCCGGGCGTGTAGCCCGCGTGATCTTCGGCGGGCCAACCGATTTTCAGCAGCTCTTGCTTGATGTGTCCGCGCGCCCAGGCGTCCACGACGAACGTGTCGGGGGCGGGGCGGCCGATCAGCAGCGGTTGGATGCGTTTGTTCTTGGCGACTTCGGCCAGCACCGCGGCATCCATCGCTCGGAGGATCAGAGTGCCCTCGGCGTCGCGTTCGATGACGAGGCGGCCGTAGCGCCCGACGGTCTCGCGGATGTCGATCGACACCGACGGGGGCACCGGGAAGCGCGTCCATTGTTCGAGCGTCGCGAGCATGTCGTCAGCGGTATGTCCCGCGGCGCGGGCATTCCACAGACCCAGGCGCGTGATGCGGTAGGTGTGGATGTGTTCGGGGGCACGCTCGAGTTCGGCGAAGATCGCGAGCTCGTGGCGCGCGCTTTCGGCCTGCGGGTGGGCGACCTCGAGCAGGACGGTACGGTCGCTTTGGACGATCAGGGGGCCATCAGCCATAACGGGAAAGTCTACCCGCGCTGGCTGAGGGAGGCTCAGACCGGGCGGACACTCACGATCGACGAGATCGGCAGGGTCCGTTCGACGTCGGCGCCGCGGTCGCGTCCGCGCAGGCGTCCGCCGCCGAGGCCGGTGACTTCCAGCGTGACCTCTCTGTCGCTGCCATCGGGAAGCCGGACGACGACCACCAAGATCGCGCGTGACCGAGCGGCCTGTTCGAGCTCACGGCCGAGCCAGGCAGCGTCGGCGTCGCTGTCGTGCGCGGCGCGCAGGCGTGCCACGAGCGGCGCGAACGCAGCTCGGGGATCGGGCTTTTCGGCAGCCTCGGGCGCGAGCCGGTGGCGGTCGAGCGTGCGCCGGTTTCCTTCGACATCGACGGCGACGACGGGATAGCGCGCGTCAGCGATGAGCCAGAAGGCGGTATCAGGGCTCGAGCGCGTGGCCAGCCCTTCCCCGTAGGCCACGAGGCCGAGCGGACGCAGAGACTGATCGACGGCGACGGCGCGCAGCAATGCGCCGTCGTCGCTCGTGACGACGGTCTGACCGGTCGGATCGGGTCCGACGCGGATCGCCCCATGACGACTCGCGGATCGCTCGATCTCGTAGGCGAGCGGCTGCGGAAGACCGGTGAGTGACAGCGCCTCGAGGAACTCACGCACGGTGTCGGCCGTCTCGCCTGCCGTGAAGGCTTCGGCGAGGGTCTCGGCCGTGAAGCGGTAGGTGGATGCCTGGGCCCGCGACTCCCGGCGCGTCATCGCGCGCAGGCGCATGTCCAGGTGCGGGGCGAGCGGCCCTGGCGCGATCGCCGTGAGGTCGTTCTGCAGGTACACGCGGTCGACCTCCGGCGGAAGCAGTGCCTGCAGGGCCGCGAGATCCGCGTCTCCTCCCGCGGCGAACCCACGTGCCCAGCCGGCGGGTTCGCCGGCGGGGGAGAGCACCGCCCACCGTTCGAGTTGACCGCGTAGCAGGTCCGCACGCGCCGGCCACGTTGGATCGAACGGGTAGGCGCCGGGCCAGTGGGCCACCGGCATCCAGCCGCCGTCGGGGCTACGGAGCGCGGGCGGGAGGGTGTCACGGAGGCGGCGGGCGACGGCATCCCAGCGGTCGACCGTGCCGCCTTTCATCCACTCGATGCCCGCGCGCGTCACGAGCCAGTGCCGGTCGTCGACGGCGAGCAGTCCCGCGCGCTCGGCGATCGCGATGAGTTCATCGGCGGCGAAGCCATCGATGACCGCTCCCGATTCGACGAAGCGGCGGCGGTCGGCCGCGCCGAGAAGCCCCGAACCGATGCGGGAGGCGGGGACGATCAGTGTCGCCTGCAGCATGTCGGCCAGCGCGGCGGAAGCCGCGAACGCGCGCTCGGCGGCGTGCTCATCGGTCGAGGGAAGCGCGGCCTCGGTGTCCGCGGCATCCGGTGCCACGCGGTTCACGAGCGCGCGTCCCGCGATCACGGCGCTGTACGGCAGACCCTCGTCGTCGACAAGTGCGCGCTCGTGCAGCCGGTCGCGCGCGGCGCCTGCGGGGAGGGGGGAGCCTGCATCGAGGGCGGCGTCCAGAGCGTCGGCGTCGTGGGCCGGCAGCTCGACGAGCGTGCGTGCGATCGATGCCGGGTCGAGCAGGGCATCGGCCGCGTCGAACGCGTCGGACCAGGGGGCCGACGCCGAGGCGTGCCGAAGGACGAGGAGGTGCGCCAGGGACGCGTCATCGAGCTGTGCGAGGCGACTCGCGAGCGATCGTGCGTCAGAGGCGACCACGTCAGCGCGCCTTGTTGGCGCGTGACCTCCGGACGAAGGTCATGATCAACACCGTCAACAGCAGCAGGAAGGCGATGATCGGGGCGATGTAGAGCAAGGCGCTGACGATGGGCCACACGCCCGACTGGAAGTCGGCGTACGCGAGGCCGGATGAGGTGCCGATCATGATCGCGATGAAGCACACGATCGACAAGACCAACAGGCCCAGCGACATGAAGGCGAGGATGCGATCGATGCGGCGAACCGGCAGATCGTCGCGCGAAGGCGGAGTCGAGTGAGACATCACCCTTCAGCCTACTGCGCAATCACGCGTCGTCGCGGTGGTGGTGCCGTAGGCTGGAAGATGGTGCCGTTCGGCGCCCGTTCGCCGTGTCTGCACGGCGCACGCCCCACAACACGTACCCGCTCGGCGGGTGTCGATCAGCGAGGTTGAGATGCCCACCGGCAAGGTCAGGTTCTACGACGAGGAAAAGGGCTTCGGCTTCATCTCCGGCGATGATGGCCAGGACGTCTTCCTGCACGCGACGGCGCTTCCGGCGGGCACATCCGCTGTCGCGCCCGGTACCCGGCTCGAGTTCGGCGTCGCCGACGGCAAGCGGGGTCTGCAGGCGCTCGCCGTGCGCGTGCTCGATGCTCCGGTGAGCCTCGCCAAGCGCAACCGGATGAAGGCCGATGACATGGCCATCGTCATCGAAGACCTCGTGAAGGTGCTCGACAACGTGGGTGGGGATCTGCGCCGCGGGCACTACCCCAACGCGGGTCACAGCAAGAAGGTCGCGGCCATTCTGCGCAAGGTCGCCGATGACCTCGATGCCTGAGACTCCCGACGAACGGCTGATCGGCGCGCACGATCTGGCGCTCGCGGCTCTGCACGAGATCACTCCGGCGCGCACGGTCGGCGCGCCCGTGGGGCACACGGTCGAGGATGACGGCGTCGTCTCGCTCCGCTTTCAGAACCTGCAGCCCGGCTACCCCTCGTGGTTCTGGACTGTGAGTGTCGCGGTGGTCGAGGGATCCGAACCCACCGTGCTCGAGGTCGAATTGCTGCCCGGCGAGGGCGCGCTGCTCGCACCGGAATGGGTGCCGTGGGCCGAGCGTCTGGCCGACTACCAGGCGGCCCAAGCCGCGGCCGCTGCCGAGCACGGTGACGCCGCGGACGATTCCGACGACGCCGAGGATGACGACGACCTCGACGAGCTCGATGACCTGGACGCGTCGGACTTCGACCAGGACGGATCGCCGATCCTGCACGCCGGTGACGTGGACGGGGTCGACATCGACTCCCTCGACGAGGACGCCGACGACGAGGACGAGGACGAGGACGACGACGACGAGGACGACGCCGACTCCCTCGACGAGGACGACGCCGACTCCCTCGACGCGGACGACGCCGACTCCCTCGACGAGGACGACGCCGACGGCTCTGACCGGACTTATTGAGTCGGTTTCGGTCGCGCTCTGCGCGCGGGCCGCGCTCAGTCGCATGGCCGGCGTGGCCGGTGGCGCCTCATGCGCCACACCCGGTCACACCAGCACCACAGACCATACGACTCGAGTGGTATCAGCCGCGCATCGCGTCGATCGTGTAATCGATGCACTTGATGAGCTGGCGGACGTCGTCAGGGTCGATCGAGACGAACGTCGCGATGCGCAGCTGATTGCGGCCGAGCTTGCGGTAGGGCTCTGTGTCGACGATGCCGTTGGAGCGCAGACTCGCGGCGACCGCCGCGGCATCCACCGACTCGTCGAAGTCGATCGTGACGACCACGGGGGAGCGGTCGGCCGGGTCAGCCACGAAGGGCGTGGCCACGGGTGACGCCTCGGCCCACTCGTAGAGGGTGCTCGACGACTCGGCTGTGCGCGCGGCGGCCCAACCGAGTCCTCCGTTACCGTTGATCCACTCGAGTTGCTTGTCGAGGAGGAACAGCGTCGAGACCGCCGGTGTGTTCAGCGTCTGGTTGAGTCGCGAGTTGTCGACGGCGTTCTTCAGGCTGAGGAACTCGGGGATGTACCGACCGGATGCCGCGATCCGCTCGATCCGTTCGATCGCCGCGGGGGAGACCGCCGCGAACCACAGGCCGCCGTCGGAGCCGAGGTTCTTCTGCGGCGCGAAGTAGTAGACGTCGCTGTCTATGACGCGGAAGTTGATGCCTCCCGCGGCGCTGGTGGCATCGATGACGGTGAGCGCGCCCTCGTCGCCGACCACACGGGTGACCGGGGCGGCGACACCGGTCGAGGTTTCGTTGTGCGGCCACGCGTACACGTCGACGCCGTCGACCGGCTCGGCCGCCACGCGGGCGCCGGGGGTGGCCTTGCGCACGTCGGGAGCCTCGAGCCAGGGTGCGCCGGCCGCGGCGGCGAACTTGCCACCGAACTCGCCGAAGACAAGATTCTGCGCGCGCTTTTCGATGAGGCCGAAGGATGCGGCATCCCAGAACGCCGTCGATCCGCCGTTGCCGAGGATGATTTCGTAGCCGTCCGGCAGACGCAGGAGGTCGGACAGGCCCATCCGCACCTGGCCGACGAGGCTCTTGATCGGAGCCTGGCGGTGCGACGTGCCGAGCAGCACCGCGCCGGGACCGGCGAGGGCTTGAACCTGTTCGGAGCGGACCTTCGACGGGCCGCAGCCGAAACGTCCGTCGGTGGGCAGGATCTCGCGGGGCAGCGTCACGTGGGCCATGGACCGATTCTAGGGTCGCGCGCTCCGGATGCCGGACTCGGGGCCGTCACAAACGGATAGGCTGGGAGGGCATTTCCGACCCGTGCACCGAGGCCAGCCATGACCGATCTGATCGACACCACAGAGATGTACCTGCGCACCATCCTCGAACTCGAGGAGGAGGGAATCGTTCCCCTGCGCGCGCGCATCTCCGAGCGTCTCGGTCACTCCGGGCCGACCGTGTCGCAGACCATCGGCCGGATGGAGCGCGACGGCCTCGTGATCGTCACCGACGACCGGTCGCTGGAACTCACGGAATCCGGTCGGCAGAAGGCCGTCGACGTGATGCGCAAGCACCGCCTCGCCGAGCGCCTGCTCAGCGACGTGATCGGGCTGGACTGGGCATATGTCCACGAAGAGGCCTGCCGCTGGGAGCACGTCATGAGCGAGCAGGTCGAGCGTCGGCTCGTCGAGCTGCTCGGACACCCCACCGAGTCGCCCTACGGCAACCCCATCCCGGGACTTGCTCAGCTCGGCGACGTGCCCGCGAACACGTTCGACCAGGGTGTCGTCGGCCTTGTGCGCCTGCTCAACGAAACGGGTGGGCCGGTCGACGGCACCGTGCGGCGTCTGGCTGAGCCGGTGCAGGTCGATCCCGAACTTCTGGAGCAGCTGCGGGATGCCGGTGTCATGCCGGGCGGCACCGGAAACTATCGGTTCAGCGAGGGGTACGTGCTCGTCCAGATGGACGGAAAAGATGAGGGTCTCGAGCTTCCGGTCGAGGTTGCGTCGCACATTTTCCTCGTGGATGCGCGTCCGCGAGCCTGAACGTCGCCAGGGAAGCACCTGGACGCAGGAACCCACAGCGTGACTTATTCGTTACCTTCCGTTACCCTGGGGAAGTCCGTCGGCGAGAAGCCCGCCACAGGATCGCCGCGCGAATTGCCTCACCGGCTCGTCGTTCGCACGGTGCACCCGTACATCTGTGCATGACACTGAGTGCCGACGAGCCAGCATCCCCCCTGCTTTCGGGAGGCGTGCGGAGGCGCCGGAGGATAGCTTGGCTGAACAGTTCGACTCGTCGACGGAACCCGAAACCGGACCGACGAACCCAGATCAGCGCGGCCGCGCGCGACGTTTCTTGACTCAGCGGTCGGCCGCCCGACCTCCTGTCGCCGCGTCGACGGCGGTCGCGAAGACGCCGAAGTCGGCGCGCCCGGGACGCTCGACGGCCCATCCGGTCCGGAGTTTCCTGACGGTCACCGCGGTTGCGGGACTCGTCGCCACGGTCGCCATCCCCGCGTTCGCGGCTGGCGCCGGAACCCCGGCAGAGGCGGTCACCCTTCAGCAGGTTGCGGCCGAGAATGCGCAGTCGCTCGTCGTCGCCTCCGAGGCAACGCCCGAGGCGCTCGCTCGCGACAGCTACTCGGCGACCACGCCCGAAGAGATCCAGACCAAGAAGGACGAAGAAGCAGCGAAAGCGGCAGCTGCTGCGCGCATCGCCGCGGCGGCAGCATCGTCGTCGTCGTCCAGCTTCTCGGTCACCTACAGTGGCGCCATCGCGCAGTCGATCGCCTCGTCCGGTTCGGTCGTGCGTCCGCTCACCTCGTTCAACAGCTTCGGAACGCCGTATGCCGGTCACAAGGGCACCGACTACATGGCCGACCGTGGCACGCCGATCTACTCGATCGCCGACGGCGTCGTCGTCGAATCGGCCGAGAGCAGCAACGGCTGGGGCGTCTACGTCAAGATCGCCCACAACATCAACGGCACCACCGTCACGTCTCTCTACGCGCACATGTCCTATGGCACGCGTCGGGTCACGGTCGGCCAGACCGTCTCGGCCGGACAGCTGATCGGACAGGTCGGTGACACCGGACGCGCGTTCGGCACCCATCTGCACCTCGAGATCTACGTCAGTGGCTCATGGGTGAATCCCGAGAGCTGGTTGCAGGCCAACGTCAGCTGACTGTCTTACACTGATCCCGATGCGCGACGCAGAGGGAGATGAGATGGATCGAGTTCCCCGCATTCGCTTGGCGGATGGGATCGGTCGGCATGTCCTTCGGCATCGTGAGTTCGACTGCCGCGGCTATCGCCCTGGAATTAAGGCACTGTCTTCATGACAGTGCCTTTTTTCGTCCCTTCTCGAGAGGACATCGCATGCGCACTCTGGTCCTGAACGCCGGCTACGAGCCCCTGGCGATCGTCTCGTTCAAGCGCGCCCTCGTGCTCGTCATGAACGATAAAGCGACGGTCATCGAGCGCATCGACGGTGATCCGGTGTGGGGGATCCGGGGGGTCTACGAACGTCCCGCGGTGATCGTGCTGACCCGTTATGTGCGGATTCCGGGTAGTCGCCGGGTGCCGCTCACACGCCGCGGCGTGCTGCGCCGGGACGGACACCGCTGCGCGTACTGCGCGAAGGGCGCCACGACGATCGACCATGTTCTGCCCCGGTCGCGCGGCGGCGCGGACTCGTGGGAGAACCTCGTCGCGTGTTGTCTGCGGTGCAACAACGTCAAGGGTGACCGCACTCCGCAGGAGATGGGCTGGGAACTGCGCTGGATTCCGCAGCCGCCGCGCGGCGGGCAGTGGACTGTGCGCGGCACCGAGCGGGCCGATCCGACCTGGGAGCCCTACCTGTCACTCGCCGCCTGACCCTTGTCCCACTCTGGGTGGGTGTTGTCCCACTTGGGGCGGGGTGTGTCCCATTTGTGGCTGGTTTTCAGGGGCGGAAACAGCCACTTTTGGGACATGGTCACCGCGCGGGGAGCGATGTCGGAGGCCGTCTGTATCTTCGATTCCGCAGGTTGAGTTACTAGAACAAAAGTTCTAGCCTGTCGGAATGAGGTCGATCGTGGGTAACGCGGCGGTCGCAGACGAGGTGACGCGTCTGCGCGCGCAACTCGAGCGCGTGCAGGGGCGGCGCCTCGATGCGCCGGTGTTGCCGGTGCACCCCGCTCTGGCTGCGTTGCTGCCCGGCGGAGGACTGCGTCCGGGATCGGCGTACTCGCTCGGGTCGTCGACCTCGTTGCTGTTCGCGCTGCTGGCGCGCCCGTCGCACGACGGTTCGTGGTGCGGTGTCGTGGGGGTTCCGCGCCTCGGCGCCGAGGCGGCCGAGAGCGCGGGCGTCGACCTCTCGCATCTCGTGCTGATCCCCGATCCGGGGGAACGCTGGCTGGCCGTTGTCGCCACGATCGCCGAAGTGCTGCCGGTGGTGGCTGTCCGGCCGCCGGCACGGGCGAAGGATGCCGAGATCTCCCGCCTCGCGGCCCGCATGCGCGAACGGGGATCGGTGTTGCTGGTTCAGGGCCCGTGGCCGCAGACCGAGGCGATGATCGACATCGCCGATCCCGTGTGGGCGGGCCTCGGCGACGGGTACGGGCTGCTCGAGCAGCGCGAACTCACGGTGACGGTATCGAGTCGGCGGTTTCCCGTTCCGCGCCGTGGCCGGATGTTGTTGCCGGATGCCGGTGGCTCGCTCACCGCGCAGCGTACGGCGCCGGTGCCCGCGCCGGGCTGGGACCGGGCCGAGCGCCTGCCGGCGGCGGTGTGAGATGGGTGACGCTCCCGTACGCACCCTCGTCGTGTGGGTGCCCGATTGGCCCGTCGTCGCCCTCACCCGCGACGGCGACGATCCGCCCGATCCCGCGCTCCCGATCGCGATCTTCGCGAAGGGCGCAGTGGTGGCATGCTCGCCGGCGGCGCGCGCCGAGGGCGTGCGGCGGGGGCAACGGCGCCGCGATGCGCAGTCACGGTGCCCCGCGCTCGTGGTGGCCGAGGACGATCCCGTGCGCGATCAGCGGACGTTCGCGCCGTTGGTCGCCCGGCTCGAAGACCTCGCCCCGGGGGTGCAGCTGCGCCATCCCGGGCTCTGCGCGCTACGCGCACGCGGCCCCGCGCGGTACTACGGCGGTGAGGCAGCTGCGGCGACCGTGCTCGCGGGAGTGATCGCCGAGTTCGGTCTGCCGGATGTGCGAGTGGGAGTTGCCGACGGGCCGTTCACTGCCGAGCAGGCGGCGCGCTCGGGTACGCATCCCGACGCCCCGGTGCGGATCGTTCCGGCCGGAGCGGCGGCATCCTTTCTCGCGCCGTTGCCGGTCACGGTGCTCGCCGAAGACGACATCGTGTCGCTGTTCGCGCGCCTGGGGGTGCAGACCCTCGGCGCTGTGGCGGCCATGCCCGAAGCGCGTCTCATCGAACGGTTCGGCGCCCGCGGGGCGCGACTGCATGCGCTGGCCGGTGGCGCTGATTCGCAGCCGGTGACCGCGCGCACGCCGCCGCCCGAACTCCACCGTGAGGTGACGTTCGAGCCGCCGGTCGAGGCGGCCGAGCAGGTGGCCTTCGGGGTGCGGGTGCCGGCGGAGGAGTTCGTGTCGCGGCTCGGTGCGCTGGACCTCGTCTGCACCGAACTGCGCGTCGTGCTCACCGGCGACCGGGGGGAGCGCAGCGATCGGGTGTGGCTGCATCCGGGGTCGTTCGATGCTGCCGCGATCGTCGACCGCGTGCGGTGGCAGCTGGCCGAGCAGGGTCTGCGCAGCGGTGTCGAGCGCGTCCTCCTCGAGCCGGAAGGGGTGGATGCCGCCTCCCACCACACGGCGCGCCTCTTCGGTGGCGGCCCGGAAGAGCGGGTGCACCATGCGCTGTCGCGCGTGCAGGCGATGCTCGGGCATCGGGGCGTGCTCACTCCGGCGATCGGGGGCGGCCGCTGGCTGGCCGAGCGACAGGTACTCGTGCCCTGGGGAGACGCGGTATCGGGCGTCCGCGATCGAGCACGGCCCTGGCCGGGGAGTCTGGCCGGGCCCCTTCCGGCAACCGTGTTCGCCGAGGTACTCGCGGTCGAAGTGGTCGACGCGGACGGTGACATGGTCGCTGTGGGGGCCCGCGATGAGCCGACGGGGGAGCCCGCGGTGCTCGTCGTCGCCGGCCGAGGTCGCCGCATCCGCGGCTGGGCGGGGCCGTGGCCGATCGTCGAACGCGGGTGGGATCCTGAGCGGGCGCGCCATGCGCACCGGTTCCAGGTGCTCGACGACGACGAACGCGCATGGTTGCTCGTCTGCGAAGAGGGCGCGTGGCACGCCGAGGGGGTGTACGACTGATGGGCTTCCACAATCCCTCGGTGTCGTGGTCCGAGATGGAGCGGCTCCTCAGCGGTCGTCCACCCGACGGCGGTGATGGGCCTGCGTTCTCGCACAAACGCGGCTCATATGAGCCTCCGCCGATCGAGCGTCCGGAGGGCGCGGTACCGTACGCCGAGCTCCACGCACACTCGTCGTTCTCCTTTCTCGATGGCGCGTCATCGCCGGCGGAGCTTGCCGAAGAGGCCGAGCGGCTCGGGCTGCACGCCCTCGCAATCACCGATCACGACGGGTTTTACGGGATCGTCCGGTTTGCCGAAGCGGCCGAGAAGTTCCGGGTGAAGACCGTGTTCGGCGCCGAGCTCTCGCTCGATCTCTCCGCGCCGCAGGCCGGCGCCCCCGATCCGGAGGGCTCGCACCTGCTGGTGTTGGCCCGAGCCGAAGAGGGGTACCACCGGCTCGCCGCGGCGCTCACCCATGCACAATTGGCCGGCGGGGAGAAGGGGCGCCCGCTCTACCGCCTCGACGAACTGGCCGACCAGGCCGAGGGGCAGTGGGCGATTCTCACGGGATGCCGGAAGGGCTTCGTCCGTCAGGCCCTCGCCGCCGAGGGGCCCGCGGGCGCGGCCGCGGAGCTCGACCGGCTGGTGGACCTGTTCGGGCGTGACGCCGTGCACGTCGAACTCATCGACCACGGCGGTCCGCGCGATACGCGGGACAACGATCTGCTGGCCACGCTCGCCCGGGACCGGGGGCTGCCGATCCTCGCGACCAACAACGTGCACTACGCCGTGCCCGAAAAAGTGCATCTCGCGGCGGCGATCGCCGCCGTTCGGGCGAACCGCGGCCTCGACGAGCTCGATGGCTGGCTTCCCGCGCATGCCGGCGCGTACCTGCGCTCCGGCGCCGAGATGGCCCGCCGGTTCCGCCGGTATCCCGGGGCGATTGCGCGGACGGTGACCCTCGCCGATGAGCTGGCGTTCTCGCTCCGGCGCGCCAAGCCCGCGCTGCCGAAGATGGTGGTCCCCGACGGGCACACGCCGATGTCGTGGCTGCGCACGTTGGTGTGGGATGCCGTGCCCCGGAAGTATCCCGACCTGGATGATGACGGCCGCGCGCGCATCGACCGGGAGCTCGCGGTCATCGAACAGAAGGACTTCCCGGGCTACTTCCTCATCGTCCACGGGATCGTGCAAGAGGCGCGGCGGCGCGGCATCCTGTGTCAAGGGCGCGGATCGGCGGCCAACAGCGCCGTCTGCTACCTGCTGGATATCACCGCGATCGATTCGATCTTCTATCGGCTGCCGTTCGAGCGGTTCCTCTCGGCGATGCGCGATGAGGAGCCCGACATCGATGTCGACTTCGATTCGGGGCGCCGCGAAGAGATCATCCAGTGGGTGTACGCGCAGTACGGCAGGGAGCGGGCGGCGCAGGTCGCCAACGTCATCCAATACCGGCCGAAGAACGCCGTCCGCGACATGGCGAAGGCGCTCGGGCATTCGCCGGGGCAGCAGGATGCCTGGTCGAAACAGGTCGAACGGTGGGATGGGCCCGTGGCCGGGTCGCACGACATCCCCGAGCGGGTGCTGGCTTATGCGGGGGAGTTGCTGAAGGCGCCGCGGCACCTCGGCATCCACTCCGGCGGCATGGTGCTCACCGATCGTCCGGTCGGGGAGGTCGTGCCGATCGAGCATGCGCGCATGGAGAACCGCACCGTCATCCAGTGGGACAAGGACGATGCCGCCTGGATGGGGCTCGTGAAGTTCGACCTGCTGGGGCTCGGCATGCTCGCGGCGATCCAGTACTGCTTCGATGAGATCGCCGCGGCGACGGGGGAGACGTGGGATCTCGACGCGATCCCGAAGGAAGAGGCCGCGGTCTACGACATGCTGTGCCGGGCCGATTCGATCGGGGTGTTCCAGGTCGAATCGCGTGCGCAGATGGGGTTGTTGCCGCGCCTGCAGCCGCGGAGGTTCTACGACCTCGTGATCGAGATCGCGCTCATCCGCCCGGGGCCGATCCAGGGTGGTGCGGTGCACCCCTATGTGCGCCGCAAGCTCGGGCACGAGAAAGTGACGTATGCGCACGAGAAGCTCATCCCGGTGCTCGAGCGCACCTTCGGAATCCCGATCTTCCAAGAGCAGCTCATGCAGATGGGGATGGCCGTGGGTGACCTCACGGGGGAGGATGCCGATGTCCTCCGCCGGGCGATGGGCTCCAAGCGCGGCATCGAGCGGATCGAGTCGGTCAAGACGAAGCTCTACGCCGGCATGGAGCGCAACGGGCTCGTGGGCGAGGTCGCCGACGACATCTACGCGAAGATCCAGGCGTTCGCGAACTTCGGCTTCGCCGAGAGCCATTCGCTGTCGTTCGGGCTGCTCGTCTATGCATCGTCGTGGCTGAAGCTGCACTATCCGGCGGCATTTCTGGCGGCGCTGCTGCATGCGCAGCCGATGGGGTTCTATTCGCCCGCGACCCTCACCGCCGATGCCCGCCGCCACGGCGTGCAGGTGCGCCGCCCCGACCTCCACGCATCGGGGGTGGATGCCGGGCTGGAGCCTCTCTCCGTGCTCGAGCCTCCATCCGGTGATCGACCCGCCGCTGATCGAGTGCCGCCCTTATCCGGTGATCGAGTGCCGCCCTTATCCGGTGATCGAGTGCCGCCGCGGAGCGGCGGTGTACCGAGATCACCCACGTCGCCTCCCACCGGCCTCCCGACCTGCACCGACCGCCACCAGCCGCCGGTGCAGGACTTCGACCCCACTGCGCCCGATGTCTCGGCGGCGCATCGCCGTGACGGCGCATTCGCCGTGCGGCTGGGGCTCGCCTCGGTCACCGGCATCGGACGGCCGCTCGCCGAGCGGATCGTCGCCGAGCGCACCGCGCACGGCGACTTCCGCGACCTCCGCGATCTCGTCCGCCGTACCGGGGCCACCGCCGCGCAGGTGGAGGCGCTGTCAACGGCGGGAGCCTTCGAAAGCATGGGCATCACGCGGCGTGAGGGCATCTGGCTGGCGGGCGATGCGGCCCAAGACCGTAGCGAATACCTTGCCGGATCGCTCATGTCGGTGCAGCCACCGTTGTTCGGCGATCAGACGAGCTATGACCTGCTGGCCGCGGACCTTTGGGCCACGGGGATCTCGACCGATGATCATCCGCTCGCGCATTACCGGGGGTCGCTCGACGGGCGGGGAGTGCTCTCTTCGAGTCAGTTGCGCACGCACGAAGAAGGACGCCGGGTCGAAGTGGCGGGGCTTGTGACGCATCGGCAACGGCCGGCGACGGCCTCGGGGATCACGTTCCTGAACCTCGAAGACGAACACGGCCTCGTGAACGTGATCTGCTCGTCGGGGGTGTGGAACAGGTATCGCCGGGTGTTGCGCGATAGTCCGGCGCTCATCGTGCGGGGAATCCTCGAGCGCTCGCCGGAAGGCGTCACGAACCTCCTCGCCGATGCGTTCGAAGACCTGCAGGTCGGGGTGCAGCACCGCTCACGCGACTTCCGGTGACCGCACCCGAGTCGCACCCAGCCGCACCCAAGCTACGCACGAGCCGCCCGAGTCGCGCCCCGGTCAGAACGGCGGCAGATCTTCGATCGTGGTCGCTCCCGTGGGCGTCGTCCAGCGCAGTCCGCCGTGGGGAATGCGGTCGAGACTCCACAGGCTCTCGTCTTTGACGGGGTGATGCGAGGCGCACTCGGGTGTGAGGTTGATCGACGAGGTAGGGCCGCCGTCGGCCCAGCGTTGTCGATGGTCGATATCGCACGATCTCGACGAGCGGATGCAGCCCGGGAAGACGCAGGTGGGGTACCGGACGCCGAGCCACCGCCGAAGGTCGGCGGGCACGCGATACGCGCGTCGCTCGACGTCGAGCACGGTGCCGGTGAACGGATCGGTGAGCACACGCCGCCACTGTGGGGCATCGGCCGCGAGGCGGAGGGCGGTGTCGAGGGGGATCGGGCCGTATCCGGCGAGCGTCGCGGGTTCGGCGCTCTCGCCCGAGGTGCCGAGTAGCGTCATCGCGGGGATCGTGATGTGGACCGTGGCCGAGGTGCCCGATTTCACATCGTCGGATTCTCGCGTGAGCAGATCGACCAGCACATCGGCGCGAATCTGGGCGAGTGTGCGCTCTTCGCCCTCGAGCGCGGCGAGATGGCGCGCGCGGCCCTCGATCGAGTTCTCGATCGCGGCGGCGTCGGTGGCCGGCACGAGCGCGTAGATCTCTGCCATGCCGTCGAGCGACGGATCGAAGGTGACGCGGCGATCGGCCGCGGCGCGGGCGTGACGCGCAGAAAGCGACTCGGAGTGCGCGCGCTCACGCGCTGCCCGCGCCCGCCGCCGAAACCGGCCCGGCGCCAGTCGGCACGCGATATCGGCGAGTGCGTTGTCGAAGGCCGACCATGCGCCCGGGTCATCGTCGGGCAGAGTCGCGGCCAGTTGTGCGGCGAAGGCCGTGTTCTGATCGGGGACGAGCCCGAGCAGGCACTGCTGCCACAGCAGCGGCAGGCGCGTCGACAGGATCTCGGCGCGATGGGCGCGGTGCCGGATCTGGGTGTCGCTGAGGCTCACGCGCACGCCCAGATCGGCCGCCGCGGAGCGCACCCCCATCGCGCTCCGGTAGGCGCGGATTTCGGTCACCGAGCGCCCGCGCGGATCATTCCACGCCGGATCGAGGGTGGGGTCGGGGCCGAGCCACGGGTCGGGCTCCGTGAAGGCGCGCTGCAGCATCCGATGGAAAAGGAGGTCTTGCTCGGCGGCCGCAGAGCGTGCGCGCCGGACGATGAGGTCGATTTCTTCGAGCTCCACATCGAGAGTGGAGCGGTGTTCGGGCTCGTCCCACGGCGAATCCCCGTCGGGGTCGTTCGTCGTGAAGTACGTCATGTTCTGACGCTACGCGGGGGCTCCGACATTGCCGTGCGGCAGGTCTTAGTTGCATTCACACAAATAGAACCCGGTAGTGGTCAGACCACAGTGGAGGATCGACATAGAGTTTTTTCAGGTTACTCCCAGGTAGCGCAAGACTGAACTCATCACACCGGATCCGGCGCACAAGGCTCGGACCGAAGCGAAGAGAAAGGTCCTCTCATGTCCGCCCCCACCGTCGCCCCCGTCCTGACCGGAAAGTCCGCTCAGACCACGACCGCGACCACGTCGGCCCTGCCGATCGCGATCGCGGTCACCCGCATCCTCATCGGCTTCTACTTCCTGTGGGCATTCCTCGACAAGGTGTTCGGGCTCGGATACGTCACGCCGGCCGAGAACGCGTGGATCGCCGGCGGCAGCCCGACGACCGGCTTCCTGACCCACGCGACCGCTGAGAGCCCGCTCGCCGGATTCTTCACCGCCATCGCCGGCAACCCGCTCGTGGACTGGCTGTTCATGCTCGGCCTGTTCGGTATTGGTGCAGCGCTCATGCTCGGTGTCGGTGTGCGCATCGCCGCGGTCGCCGGTGTCGCGATGCTGTTCCTCATGTACCTCGCCGAGTTCCCGCTGACCCTGACCGGTGCCACCAACCCGCTCATCGACAGCCACATCATCGAGATGGGCATCATGGCGATCGCGTTCTTCGCGGTGCCCGACCAGCGGCTGAGCTTCGCCGGCGTGTGGCGCGCCATCGTCGGAGACAAGACCTGGCTCTGGTGAGTTTCCCCCCCAAAGGGATTGCTGAACCGCGTACCTGACACCCCCGGCAGCGACACGCTCCCGCAATCCCCGACGTCCCCGTGGCCCCTCGCCACGGGGACGTCGTCATGCGTGGCGCGAGAAGCGACGGCCTCGCGCCCGCGGCGCCCGATCGGTCACACTGGGCAGATGAGAGCTGTCGTGTTCGACCGGTATGGCGGCGTCGACCGCTTGCGTCTGATCGATGCCCCGGTGCCTGTCCCCGGGCAGGGACAGGTGCTCATAGAGGTCGTGGCGACCTCGCTCAACCTCAGCGACTGGGAAGTGCTGCACGGGTCTCCCGCCTACGCCCGCATGGGCGGGCTGTTTCGCCCCGCGCGGCGCATTCTTGGTTCGGACATCGCTGGCGTCGTCGCGGCCGTCGGCCCGGGTGTCACCCGCTGGCAGGTCGGCGATGAGGTCTACGGCGACAATCTCGACCTCAAGGGCGGCTTCGCCGAGTTCGCCGTAGCGCCGGAGCGTGCCCTCGCCCGCAAGCCCGCCGAGCTCACCTTCGAGCAGGCGTCGACGATTCCGCAGTCCGGGGCGATCGCCGCGCAGGCCGTCGCGCGGGCGAGGCCGGGGGAGCGGATGCTGCTGAACGGCGCCGGTGGTGGCGCCGGCGTGTTCGCGATTCCGCTGGCGGTGGCCAGCGGCATCCACGTCACGGCCGTCGACAACGCCGGCAAACTCGACTTCATGCGCGAGCTCGGCGCGGCGGAAGTCATCGACTACCGCGCGGCCGACTTCACCCGCGCCGGCCCGTTCGACCTCATCGTCGACCTCGTCGCGCGCCGCTCGGTGTTCGCCTATCGCCGCGCACTCGCGCCCGGCGGCCGCGCTCTCGTCGTCGGCGGAACCATGCGGGCGCTCCTGCGCATGCTGACTCTCGGCACGCTCGTCGGGCGCCTGAGCGGCACGCGGCTCGGCGTCTTGGCGGTGCGCGAGGGGCCTGACCATTTCGCTCCGGTGGCGGATGCTGTCGCCTCCGGCGCCGTGACGATCAGGATCGACCGCGTCCTTCCGCTCGAGCGGGTGGCCGAGGCGCTGACGTTCCACGGCGAGGGTCGCGCGCTCGGGAAGGTCGTCGTGCGCGTGCGGGCGTGAGCCGCCTTTAGAATTAAGGGGCCAGCCTCTGTAGCTCAATGGAAGAGCAGTTCCGTCCTAAGGAAACGGTTGGGGGTTCGAATCCCTCCAGGGGCACACCTGTTTTTTATGTCCGACCTGGTTTTTATTGACTTTCGAGGCCACTCGGAACGCGTTTTTGGCCGCTTTTTGGCCGCATTTGAGAGTGCTGTGAGCCGTCAATGAGCAGATCCAGGGCCCTGCAGGGCGCTTCATTTGGCGTCTCAGAACGCCGATTTTGATGGTTTCGACCGTTTCGAGCGTCACGGGGTACGTCCGGAAACTGAGCATTCTGCTCTCCGCGTCAGCGCGGCCGGCGGTAGCGCGTTTGCGGACCCGCGGGCAGCGCTATCAGCGGCATGGCGTCGTTGAGGCGCGATGCGACGGCATCCAGATCGTCGTCGAACAGATCGGCATAGGTGTCGAGGGTCATCGCTGCCGACGCGTGCCCCAGCATCCGCTGCACGGCTTTCACGTTCGCGCCGGAGCTGATCGCGAGCGATGCGGCGGTGTGGCGGAGATCGTGCGGGGTCAGCCGCGGGATCGATGGATCGACCGCCTGCGCGCGCTTCACCGCGTTCGCGAACCAGCCCTGACTGCCGGAGTTGCGCATGTGACTGATCCCGTCGCCGAAGAGCAGTCCTTCTGGACCCTTGCCGGCGCAGGCCTGCTCGATCATCGGAGCGAGACGCTCCGGGTAGGGGACTGAGCGCTTCTCATGCGTCTTCGGCGTGCCGACATGGATCTCGTAGCCGATCATCACCGCGTTCTCCTCGATGACGAAGCGCTTGCGTAGCCGGTTCACGCTGCGCACCCGCAAACCGGTCGCCTCGCCCCAGCGCAGGCCGGTGTAGGCGAGCGTCAGAACCATGGTCGGATGCGCCGAGCACGCCGCCAGCGTCGCCACCTGGTCATGTGTGAGGTAGACGCGGCGCTTGCCCGGACCGTTTCGGGGGAGATTGCGAATGTGGCGGGCCGGATTGTTCGAGAGGCGACGATCATCGATGGCGACGTCGAGGATGCCGGCGAGGACGCCGAGCGCCCGAAGGACGACGGTGCGCGACTTCTGCGTCGCGAGCTCGGACACCCAATCCTGAACCTCAGACCGCCGGATCGACCAGATCTCCCTGTCTGCCCAGACCGGAGCGACGTGGTTCTTCCACGCCTGCTCGAGCGTCATGTAGTACGAGGGCTTCGACATCGGTGGCCGCTTGGAACGCAGCCAGCTGTCGACGAACATCCGGACCGGTACCCGCGACGCCACGGGATCGATGTACTCGCCCTTCGACTTCGACACCGTCACCAAAGAGAGGTAGTGCTGCGCTTCGCGCATCGTCGTGAAGCCGCGCTTCTGTGACTCGGTGCGATCCGGCTTGCGGTAGCGCACGCGGTAACGGCGCCCCTTCACCGTTTCATACGAGGTGATGGTGCCCATCTCGACCTCCGCTCGCGCCCGGGTTCATGGTCGGTATTGGGTCAGTGTCGACCACCCGTCGGGCGTCGTCAAGAAGGCGGCGGATCGAAGTGGTTAGGTGGCGGCAAACGTTGGCAATTGACAATACGAATGCCGACTTCCACATCTCCGTGCAACCGCGAGCTCCATCTCACCGAGGGAGCGCAGTCGCCTGGCTCTCCCACCGGTCACCTCACCGAAGATGCCCCCGCTAACGATGCATGCGATCGCCGGCATCGCGCGGTAAGTCACTTGAGAAGCTGGTCCCGGCGGCTCTCAAGGTCTGGTCGGGCCGATGCGTGGTGTTAGAGGTTGCCAAGTGCCCGGTACGGTGTGAGTGCACATGAGAAGTTCCTAATCGCCGCTGGAAGCGAAGGGCCCCGCGCCGCATGACACCTATCACGACACGATCGTCGCGTTGCGTGTCTTGCGCGTTGTCCTCGTGCGGTGCCGCCCACGGCGGTTGTTGATGACTTTGCTCAGCGACTACCAGGCGAAATACTTCTCGCACGAGCTGCAGCGCAGCTACGCGAACGATCATGTCGGCAAGCTGGCCGGGCTGCTCTTCGACGCTCAGGTAGAGCCGAAGCCGCATCAGATCGACGCTGCCCTGTTCGCCTTGCAGACACCTTTCCTGCCCGGTGTGATCCTGGCGGACGAAGTTGGCCTCGGTAAGACGATCGAAGCAGGAATCGTCATCTCGCAGTACTGGGCCGAGCGGAAGCGGCGCATCCTCATCATCGCGCCGTCGAGCCTGCGACAGCAATGGAAGCAGGAGCTCTTCGAGAAGTTCTTAATCCCCTCGACGATCATCGAGGCAAAGGCGAAGGATTCGCTGCTGGCTAAGTCCGACACGCGAGCGGCCGAGGTGCTCATCTGTTCTTACGACTTCGCGCTGCGTCACGAGACATCGCTCCTAAAGTCATGGGATCTCGTGGTGGCGGATGAAGCTCACCGGTTGCGGAGCTATTGGAGCGGCAAGGCCAAGATGGCCGAGGCCGTCTCGCACATTGCGCGAAGCGCGCACAAGACCGTGCTACTTACGGCGACGCCTCTCCAGAACAAGCTCGAGGAGCTCTTTGGTCTGGTATCGATTTTCGATCCGGACTACTTCTACTCGCTTGATGCCTTCCGTGAGCGCTACATCAAGAACCGTGATCTGACGGGCGACGACGATCTGGTCGAGCGTGTTGCGGCGATCTCGAAGCGCACGCTCCGCAAGGACGCCAACAAGTACATTCGATTCACGCAGCGCATGCCGCTAACGGTTGAGTTCACGCCCTCGCCCGAAGAGGTCCGGCTCTACGATCTCGTGAACGACTACCTGCAACGCGACGAGCTCTTCGCGTTCGCCGGCAGTCAGAGGCACCTCTCGGCGCTCATCATCCGGAAGCGTCTCGGGTCGTCAACTTTCGCAGTCGCGAGCACTCTCGAAAACATCGCCAACCGTCTGGCCGACGAAGCGGCATCCGGAATGCGCCGTGACAATCGAGGTGGTCTGTTCCTAGCGGAATTCGAAGCCGACGACGAGCTTGAGCCGGAAATTGTCGAAGAAGCTGAGGAGACAGCTGCGCCAAGTGCCTCTTCACATCTGGACGGCGAAACGCTCAAGAGGATGCGCGCCGAGGTTGACGAGCTGCGTGAGTATGCTGTGCTGGCTCGTTCGATCACCGCCAACCAGAAGGCCGTGAAGCTGAATGAGGCGTTGGATCTCGGCTTCGATCGACTTCGAGAGCTGGGTGCCGCCGAGAAGGCAATCATCTTCACCGACTCGACAAAGACGCAGGAGTACATCGCACGAACACTTGCTGATGCCGGCCGCGGCAAGGGGGTTGTACGGTTCAACGGCTCCAACAACGCTCCTGAGCAAACTGCGATCTACAACGCCTGGCTCAAGGCCAACCAGGATAGCGACCTAATCACTGGGATCCCGGCTGTCGATCGGCGGAAGGCACTCGTCGATTACTTCCGCGAGCACGGCACGATCATGATCGCCACGGAAGCGGCCGCTGAAGGAATCAACCTGCAGTTCTGCTCGATGCTCGTCAACTACGACCTGCCGTGGAACCCGCAGCGAGTCGAACAGCGCATCGGTCGCGTGCATCGCTTCGGGCAACAGCACAACGTCGTCGTCGTGAACTTCAGCAACAAGGGCAACCTCGCCGAGCAGCGCATCCTGGAACTTCTAACCAACAAGTTCCAACTGTTCTCAAGCGTGTTCGGTGCGAGCGACGAGGTGCTTGGCGCGGTCGAGGACGGACTCGACTTCGAGAAGCGGATTAGCGACATCCTCACCCGCTGCAGGACGGCGGGCGAAATCGATGCTGCCTTCAAGGAGCTCGAGGACCAGTTCGCGGGCGAGATATCGCAAGAGATGGCAAGTGCCAAAGCTAAGGTCTTCGATAGCCTCGACCCGCACGTACAGGATCGGCTGAAGGCATACGACGAGCAGTCGGGTGACGTGCTCAATAAATTCGAGCGACTTTTGCTGGCGATCACGCAGTATGAGCTCCGCGACGTTGCCTCGTTCGAGGGGGACGGTCGCACCTTTGTCCTGAATGAGGCGCCGACGAGCGATGCGAAGCCGGGTCGTTACTTCTTCAAGTCGAAGCCGCTCCCGAACGCGCACCAGTACCGGTACGCCAGCCCACTCGCCCAGCACGTCGCGGAGACCGCCAAGTCGCACCAGACTCCGCCGCGCGAGCTGACCTTCTCGATAAGCCAATCCGCTCGCGCCACAAACGCGGTCAAGAGACTCCAGGGCAAGAGCGGCGAGCTGACCGTCGATCTCCTTACCTTCACGATGCGAGCCCGTGACGAAGACATCTCCGAGTCGTACATGCTCGCCGGCGGCGCGACCGACGACGGCGTCTACCTAGACGAAGAGTACGTCGCCGACATTCTGGACCTCGCTTGCCTGCAGATCGCCCCCGATCCCGTTTCGGTCGACACTGGCCAGCTCGAGCCTCACCTCAAAGCGCGAGTTTCCGAGTTGGAGAAAGAAGTTCAGGGCCGAAACTCTCGCTACTACGACCAGCAGGAAGAGCTCCTCTATAGGAATCAGCAGGACCGCAAAGCCGAGCACGAGGGCAAGATCCGCGAATACCGCGCCAAGGAGAAGGACGCACGCAAGGCTGCGCGTCAGGCTGACGACCCGATGGAGCAACTGAAGCTGAAGCGCGAGGCGCGCAAGTGGGAGCGTCGCGCCGACGAGGCTGATGACGATTTCCGCGACGACCGGAAGAAGCTTCAAGTCGAGATCGACGAGAAGCTGGACATGATCGAGCAGTCACTCCAAGGGACGCAAAGCACGGAACATCTCTTCGCCATTCGCTGGCGGATCGTCCCGTGATCAGTAGCGAGTGCTGACGCTGAACATTCACATAGACATTGACACTGTGAAACTGAGGAAGGAAAATCCCCGATGAGCGAACAAATTCACGAAACGGCATCTACCACCCCGAAATTCCAGACCGAGCTCGCAGCGCAGCTGGCTGACCTGATTCCCGAGGCCATCGCCGACGGCAAGGTGGACGTGGAGAAGCTCAAGGAATTACTCGACGGTGATGCTGCTGACGGCAGCGAGCGCTTTGGTTTGTTCTGGCCTGGCAAGAAGCGTGCGTTGCGCGCCGCCCAGGAGCCCACCACCGCGACGCTTCGCCCTGACATCGATAACTCGATGGATTGGGACACGACGAAAAACGTGTTCATCGAGGGTGACAACCTCGAGGTTCTGAAGATTCTGCAGAAGCACTATCACGCCAGGATCAAGATGATCTATATCGACCCGCCGTACAACACCGGCAAGGACTTCGTCTACCCGGACAACTACAAGGAAGGTCTCGAAACCTACCTCGATTGGACGCGCCAGGTCAATGAGGAGGGCAAGAGGCTCTCAACCAACGCCGATACCGAGGGTCGCTACCACTCCAACTGGCTCAACATGATGTACCCGCGATTGAAACTCGCGCGGAATCTGCTGACTGCCGACGGGGTCATCTTCATCTCAATCGATGACCATGAAGAAGACAACCTGCGAAAGCTAGCTGGCGAGGTCTTCGGTGAGCGAAATTTCCTCGGAACAATCATTTGGCGGACGGCCACGGACAACAATCCGACAAACATTGCGACGGATCATGAATACGTGCTCGCCTATGCCCGTGACTTCGCTCATCTAAGCAACTGGGAGGCGCCATCAGACAAGGCTCAACTTATTGCTGAGCAGTATCAGGTACTTCGCGCTGAACATGGTGATGACAATGAGGCGGTACAAAAGGCACTCAGAAAATGGATCCGGAACGCCACCAAGGATGGAGACGTCGATCTCGACGGCGTCGCTCACTACTCGTACGTGGATAGCCGTGGCGTCTACTATCCCGGAAATTCGGCAAACACTAAGCCGGGTGACTATACCTACGACATCTTGCACCCGGTTACTGGACTTCCGACCGTGAAACCGCGGAACGGCTGGCGTTGGCCGAAATCGACCTTCGATCGAGCCAGCGACATGGGCGATGTCCATTGGGGAAACGATCACACGTCGGTCCCGAGGATCAAGAAGCGCATCGAGACAGCGACCCAGCTCCTCAAGAGTTTCTACTACGAGGACAACAGAGCTACCACCGCCCAAGTGGCAGATCTTCTTGGTGGGGTTAAGGCGTTCGATAACCCGAAGTCGATAAAACTCCTGCAACGGCTACTGAAGTTCGCTACTGACGGCGATGACGTGGTCCTCGACTTCTTTGCCGGGTCAGGCTCAACGGCCCATGCCGTGATGGACCTGAATGCTCGAGATGGTGGCCGCCGTCGGTTCATCCAGGTGCAACTCCCGGAGCCGACTCCGGAAAACTCTCCCGCGAGGGTCGCGGGTCACCACACGATCGCTGATGTTGCGCGGGCTCGGTTACGTGCGGCGTCGGCCCGGACTGCGTCGGATTACGCGTCCGAGATCAATGATCGCCATGAGCAAATCGACCTAGGATTCCGTTCATACGAACTTGCTGAGACCAACTTCTCCAAGTGGAAGGTGTCAAGCGATATTGACCGCAAACAGCTCGAGCAGCATCTCTTCGATCTCCGTGAGTCGAGCAGTGCCGACGACGCATCTGCGGACAACCTCCTTTCAGAGATCCTGCTCAAGCAGGGCTACTCACTCACTGAATCGATCGCAGCTCTGGACGTGGACGGCCTCACCCTCCGATCGGTGGGTGGCGGCACTGTTCTCGCGTACCTTGACGAGGGCGTCAAGCCGACGCTTGAGCAGCTGCGCTCGGTTGTCGACGAAGATCCTGCCCGCCTGATCGTCCTCGAGGACGCGTTCCAGGGCGACGACCAGCTCAAGACCAATGTGGCTCAGCTCTGCAAGAGCAAGGGCATCGAGCTTTGGACGGCGTGATGAGCAGCGGATTCAAGTTCGATTCCAGTCAGCAGTACCAGCTTGATGCGATCAAGTCGGTTGTCGACCTCTTCGATGGCCAGCCGAAGGATGCCGAAAAACTAGAGACGACGCTGCGAGGCCAGGTCGCCGCGATCGACGAGACGAGCAACGCAGCGCTGGACCTCGACCTGTCCCAGGAAGTGGGCGCGGTCGGCAACCGCTTGGTCCTCGACCGCGACACTGTCTTCGCAAACCTTCAGCGCGTGCAAGACAAGAATGGGCTCGAAGTCTCCTCCAAGCTGTTCGACGACGCGCTCGACTTCGACATTGAGATGGAGACTGGCACCGGCAAGACCTACGTCTATCTTCGTACGATCTTTGAACTTGCCGAACGGTACAATTTCACGAAGTTCGTGATCCTGGTTCCGAGTGTCGCGATCCGCGAGGGTGTCAATACGAGCATCCGACTCATGCGCTCGCACTTCGAAGACCTCTACAAGAAGCGCAACATCACCTTCGACTCGTCGGTCTACAGTGGCCAGAACGCGGAGGAGGTGCAGTCCTTCGCCACCTCGACCAATGTACAGATCATGGTCATGACGATCGCTTCCCTGCGAGGCGACAAGAACACGCGCGTCATCCACCAGACCCGTGACAAGCTGAACGGGCTCCGACCGATCGACTACCTGAGGGCGACTCATCCGGTTGTCATCATGGACGAGCCGCAGAACATGGAGTCCCTGCTGTCGCAGTCCGCTGTCGGCGAGCTCGATCCAGTCTTCACTCTCCGGTACAGCGCGACGCACAAGAAGTTACGCAACGTCGTCTACCGGCTCGACCCTGTCGACGCTCACGACCTCGGCCTCGTGAAGCAGATCGTGGTGGCGGACGTTCAGCAGCAAGGCGCAGACGCTACGCCGTACATAAAGCTCGTTGACGTCCGAAACGATAAGGGCTGGGTTGCGCGCCTGGAGTTGTCGTGCCGCAAGGCGGACGGTTCGCTGGAGCGGCGCATCGTCAACGTCAAACAGAACCAGGAACTGTCAGATCCAAGGCTGACCGGCAACGCTCGCTATGCGGGCTGGCGCATCAACGAGATGAGCCTCGAGCCTTCATTCGTCGACCTGACGCTTTACTCGGGTTACCTGCACCAGGGCGAGGCTATCGGCGGGGCCTCGGGCGCGATCTACAAAGAGATGATCCGCGAAACCATCAAGGAGCACCTCCGCAAGGAAACGCAGCTGCGAGCCAAGGGCATCAAGGTCCTCAGCCTGTTCTTTATCGATAAGGTCGAGAGCTTCCTCGGCGATGGCGCCAACAACGTTGACGCAAACGGCCAGTTCGTTCAGTGGTTCGACGAGCTGTTCCGGGAGGAACGCGCGAAGTCCCAGCAGTCGCAGGAGCTCCTGCCCCAAGACCCGGCCGACCTGCGACGCGGCTACTTCTCCGTCCTCAAAGGAACAAAGGGTGCGGCCGACACCTTTCAGGACACTACTGGTGCAACCAAGGCCGACGACGACGCCTATGAGCTGATCATGCAGCAGAAGGAACGCCTGCTCGATGAGAACGAGTCGGTGCGATTCATTTTCAGTCACTCGGCGCTCCGGGAAGGTTGGGACAACCCGAACGTGTTCCAGATCTGCACGCTGCGCGAGATGGGTGCGGAGACGGAGCGGCGGCAGACGCTAGGTCGAGGGCTACGTCTGCCGGTCGCTCAGCGCGAAGGCGGCTACGAACGCGTCGCGGATCGTGGCATCGCGACGTTGACCGTCATCGCGAACGAGTCGTATAAGCAGTTCGCGGACGCGCTGCAGAAGGAATATAAGGACGCCGGGGTCGAGATTGGCCGCGTACGCAAGGCCGAGTTCTCAAAAATCCCGCTGCAGGCAACGGACGGATCACTCACGGACGAGAACCTTGGCTACGCCGGTTCTGTGTCGATCTGGGAGCACCTCCTGTCGCAGCGCTTCATTGATCAGGACGGCGTCGTGCAGCCGAAGTTCCAGCCGAACACGCTCGGCTTCAGCTTGAACATGCCGGTCGACTTCGCGTGGGCGGAGCCGTTCGTCATCGAGCTTGTCGACCGCGCCAACATCGGGAATTACATCAAACCGAAGAGCAAGCGACAGGCTCGAACACTAAACAAGCAGCTGTTCGCTAACCCCGAGTTCGAGCAGTTCTGGGAGACGATCAGCCGCCGCACGACCTACCGGGTTGAGGTCGAGCGAGACAAGATCATCGAGAAGTCGATTGACGCGATCAAGGTTGCTCCCGAGATCGAACCGTTGCGCATCCAGGTCACCCGCGCGGGCGTGAAGGTGCTTCGTGGCGGCGCCAAGGGTCAAGAACTCGGTTCACGCCAGCAGGAGCTCAAGGGCAGCTACGACCTGCCGGACATCATCGGAGAGCTTCAGGAGGCGACTTCCCTCACCCGGAAGACCATCGTCGACATCCTTGTCGGGGGCGGCCGGCTTGAAGAGTTCATCGCTAACCCCAACGACTTCATTGCAATGGCGAAGCGGATCCTGCGCAACACACTCGCTGAGCTCGTCGTCGACGGCGTCCAGTACGAGCGGATCGTGGGCTCTGTCTACGAGCTGCGCGAGCTCCGCAAGGATGGCGAGGAGGAGAAGGAACGCTTCCTCGACCAGATGTACAAGCTCGAGAACGCTGAGAAGTCGAACTTCGATTACGTGGTCTACGACTCCGATCCGGAGCGTCAGTTCGCTGAGCTTCTCGACGGACGCGAGGACGTCAAGCTTTTCATGAAGCTTCCGGACAAGTTCAAGATCGACACCCCTGTCGGACCGTACAACCCTGACTGGGCCATCGTGAAACACGAAGACGGCGAGGAGCGTGTGTACATGATCCGCGAGACGAAGAGCACCGAGGAAGAGGTGAAGCGGCGCCCGACAGAGAACGCCAAGATCAAGTCCGCCAAGCGTCATTTCGAGGCCATCGGAGTCGGCGATTATGCAGTGTCTGTGCCCGGGAAGTGGCGAGTGTGATGCTTACATTCGGACCCGTCAACACCAAGGCGCTTGAGGTTGTCTCCCAACTCTGTGCTGACGGCGGAGACCGTGAGAGCCAACAGTGTGCAATCGAGCCGCTCGGCACGTTCCTCGAACGATTCTCTGGACTCTCTGTAGGAGCTAGTAAATGACCCTCAATGAGGACCTGGCGAGTTGGCTTGCTGCGCGGCCAGATTGGCAGAAGGACGCTGTCGCGCGCTTCTGCCGCAACGAGACACTGCCTGCTGACGACGTGTCTGCCATCGCGGACCAGCTGATCGCGGGAACGTACCCGGTTGCCACAAACGTAAAAGCCGCTGACATCCCGGGCTCGACAGCCGCAGGAGACCCCGTCAGTCTTGTTCAGGTATCGGGCGTCGAGGGTGTCAATGCTCTCGCAGAAGGCCAGACGCTCTCTTTCGGCGCCGCGGGACTGACGGTCGCCTTCGGTAACAACGCCAGCGGGAAGTCTGGCTACGCGCGGCTCATCCGTGAGGCCGTCACCGCTCGCGTCAAGGGCGCGCAACTACTCGGTGACGTCTTCTCGGATACGGATACTGCGCAGGCGGCGAAGCTCGACTACAAGGTTGGTATCAACGCCGAGACGTGGGATCTAGGTGAGCCACAGAGCACCGAACTGTCCCGAATTCGCTTCTACGACGAGGACTGCGGTGATGCGTACGTCACGACTGCCTCGGAGGCCAACTACCGGCCATCAGCGCTCACAATTCTTGACCAACTGTCCGAAGCTTGCGAAGCGGTCGCCGCTGAACTCACGCGCCGGCTTGGTGCGAACCAGACCGAGCGACCGCAGCTTCCGGTACTCCATCCAGACACTCCCGCGTCGGCGTTCCTCTCAGGCATCTCGGCCACCACCACTAAGGACGCGATCGAGGAAGCCATCACACTGGCAGAGGATCATGATGCGCGGCTAGTGAAACAACTCACGGCGGAGGCGCGACTCAAGGGAAGCGACCCGACGAAGGAGAAGAATCGGCTCACAGCGCTCGGTCGCGACTGGTCGGCTGTTGCAGCTCACGCCAAGGCAGTGGAAGACGCACTGGGTGAAAGCGAGCAGCGCGAACTCAGAGACCTGCAACAGAGGGTCGTCCAGCTCCAGGAAGCGGCGCGCATTGCATCTGCTCGCTCATTCGACTCTGAGCCTCTGCCGAGTGTTGGTTCCGAGACTTGGCGGGCGCTTTGGGAAGCAGCGCGCAAGTTTTCACTGATCGACGCATACCACGATCATGATTTCCCGGTGACAGGCAACGACGCGGTCTGCATGCTCTGTCAGCAGCCCTTGAGCGAGCAGGCCGCCGACCGACTCAGTCGATTCGAGGCGTTCGTCAAGGACACAACGTCACGAGACGCAGACACAGTCACCAAAGCGCTTGCAAGCTTCCGAAGTCACTTCGTCGACCTTCAGACCCTACCGATCGCGGTCTCTACCGCAATTAACCGACTGCAAGACGCCGGCGAAGACATGCAGTCGGTGCTTGACTGGTTCGATGCTGGGACGCGCGCAGCTGCTGCGGCCGTCGCCTGGATTGATAGCGAGGCAGGCGTCGATCTGCTTCCGCTCGCGCACTCGTTCAGAGGTCAGGCCGATACGCGCGCGCAAGCGTTGACCACGGAGGCGCGAGAAATCGACGCTTCAACATTTGCTCAAACACTTAGCGCGACGAGCAAGAAGGTCGTCGAACTGCAGGACGCCAAGACACTCCACGAGGCAAAGACGACCATCGAGACCGAGGTAACACGACTTGCCCAGCGCAAGGCGATCGAGGACGTTCGCCGCCTCACCGCAACAAACGCGATCACAACGAAACGCGGCGAGCTGACCGAGACCTACGTCACGGCCGAGGTTCGGGATCACTTCACACGAGAGACCGAACGCCTCGATCTGCGGAGAGTCACGCTCAACCGGACCGGACGTGGGCGAAACTCCGCGCTCGAACATCAGCCGAGCCTCCTCGGGTCACGCCGAAACGCTGGCGTCGACCAGGTGCTGAGCGAAGGAGAGCAGACGGCGCTCGGCTTGGCGGGATTTCTCACAGAAGTTGAGCTGGACAAGTCGCTCTCGAGTGTTGTCTTCGACGATCCCGTCTCGTCGCTCGACGCCGAGCGAAGGGCGAAGGTCGCTCACCGCCTGGTCGAGCTTGCAAGCGAGCGACAAGTGATCGTCTTCACGCACGAGATCACCTTCGTCCACGCGCTGATCAAAGCGGCGAACAGCAAGGCGGTCGCCGCGACTACACGATCGATTCAGCGAATGGGCGGCACTCAGCCGGGCCTCATCGTTGATCACCTCCCTTGGGCGGCAAAGGATGTTCCGGAGAGGATCAACAAGCTCGAGGCAGACTTGGCGCGCTTGAGAAAGGAGCGCGATGCTCTGACGGACGACGACTACACGGATCGGACTGCACAGATTGCTGGCCGACTCTCCGAAACCCTTGAACGGGCGATGAACCTGCACATCGTCAATGAGCTCGTGGATCGTGGGACGAACGAAGTACAGACGAAGATGCTCAAGATTCTTCCGAAGTTCACGCAGGCTGATCATGACGAATTTCAGCTCGCCTACTCGAAGACATCAAGCTGGGCAGCTCGACATGACAATGCGCCCGAGGAGAACTACGTGGCTCCGACGGTCGACGAGCTCTGTGAGGAGGTCGCCTGGCTGAAGGGATGGCACGCTCGCATCAAGCAGTACGCGAGATGATCCTGTCTAGCCCCGGCGAGCACTGCCACAAGGTCAAGGCTGACCCCTGGGGAAAGAGCGCAATGCACGCAGGCACCCGAGGTGGACGGCGCCCTTTAGCGCCACCTTGCTACAGCTACCTGCAACGCGTAAAAATACCTGGATAAGGGCAAAAAACGAGCCTACCCTGGCGGCATGCGCGGAGGCCTGGAGCGATGGAAGCGGGGAGTCGGATCCCGCGGGTCTCGGAACGCCGTTGCGTACGCGCTGGAAGGTACGTGCGACGCCCATCTGTCCTCCACGACGGGCGTCGAAGCCCTCGATTCATACAGTGCGGCATCCGATGCGACCGTCTCTCGGTTCATCGTCGACAACGGCGTCATCACGACCGACCGGATGAGTGCTGGCGGCCTTCGTGTCTGGCTTTCCGGATACGACCCGATCACGGGGGAGGAGCGCGGCCACCAGCGGCTGAGCCCCGACGCTGACCTGCTGCTCGACGGGACGCTCAACCACCCGAAGTCGTTTAGCCTCGCGGCGCTGCTGCATCCGGAACTCGCGGACGAGTTTGAGGTGCTGCAAGATCGGCTGCGCGAACGCATCCTGCTCACTTGGCAGACCGAGCTCAACGCACGGCGCGGGCATGGCGGACTCATCCGTGAAGCGATCACGCGCATCGAGGTTGTCGAGCTACGGCACCGGCGGTCGCGCGCGCTCGACCCGCACATCCACCGTCACCTGTGGCTGAACATCAAGGTGCTCGGCGCGGACGGCAAGTGGTCGAATCTCGACTCGCGTGTCGCAATGAAACTGCACACTGTCATCAATGCCGAAGGCGAGCTTGCCGCCCGAACCGACCCCGCGTGGATCGCCGCACTCGCCCGACACGGGTACACGCTCGACGACGCGGGGGAGATCGCCGAACTTGCCGGCGCCGTCCGTCCGCTCTCGCGCCGCTCATCGCAGATCGAGACAAACCGTGCGCGCCTGATCGCGGAGTGGACGGCGGCGCACGGCGGTTCGGCGTCGAGTACGGAGGTGCTCCGGCAGATCGATCGGCGCGCGTGGGCGGTCGCGCGACCGAACAAGCCGGCCGACCTCGACGAGGTGTCATGGGAGTCGCGCATCCGCGACGAGATCGCGTCGATCGATCCCCACCTGCTCGCCGCACGGGCACCGATCACGATCGCTGCGACCGATGTGCACGCGCTCGATCTGGACCTGCTCGCCGCCGCGGCGATCGTTGACGCGGACGACCGGTCCACATCATGTGGCGGGCGGTTCAGCACTTTCGACCTTCGCGCTGGCGCGACACGTGCTCTCTCACGCACCGGAGTCGTCGCGCCGCGCGAACAGCTCGACGGGGTGATCGCGCAGATCTCGGCCCGCGCGACACAGACGGTTTATCGGCTCGTCGGCGAGGTGCCGCCGGCGCATGTGAAGGCCTTCATGGCGACCGAGACCGTGCGCGCGAAGATCAGCCTCGCCGGACGCCTCGATGCGCTCGCCCAAGCGGGTTGTTCACTCCTGCCGGCCGAGCTACGGCGGTTGTCGGGTAGCGAGGACAGGTCGACACTCGACGCGTCGCAGAGCGTCGCTGCGCGCGCGATCGCGGGGACCGATGGACTCGTGACGGTCACGGGCCCCGCCGGCACCGGCAAGACCACGATGCTGCGCACGGCATTCGCAGCTCTCTGGGGGCAGAAGCGGCGGATGCTCGTTGTCGCTCCTACACGGAAAGCCGCGTCGGTGGCTTCCCGCGAGATCGGGGCTGCGGCATCCAGCATTCATGCGCTGCTCGCTGACCACGGCTATCGGTGGGGCGTCGACCAGGCGGGCGCGATGATGTGGACTCGGCTGCGGGTGGGCGAGGTCGATCCCTCGACGGGTGCGATCTATGCCGGACCTACGCAGCACGCGCTGCGCGCTCGGGATCGGATCGTGGTTGACGAGGCGGGAATGGTCGAGCTGCAGGCGGCGAACGTTCTCGTCGAGCTCGCGCTCGAGCATCGCGTGGGAATAGCGTTCGTCGGTGACCCGCACCAGGCGCTGCCGGTGGGACACGCAGGTGCCATGGGCTCCGCGATCCGGCACGCGAACGCGGCGGTGGAGCTCGACACGGTGCACCGGTTTCGCGATCCGGAGTACGCGGCACTCACGCTACGGCTTCGCGAAGCGAGCGATCGCGACGGTGCGCTGGTGGTCGCGGGCGAGCTCGCCGAGCGCGGCCACGTCGTGCGGGTCGACCATCATGACGCCGCCCGTGAGCAGATGATCGACGCCTACTTCGAATGGCACGCGCGCGGCAAGCGGGTGACGTTGGTGTCCGGCACGAACGCTGAGGCCAATGCCATCAATGACGCGATCCAGCAGCGTCGAGTCGATAGCGGCGAGCTGGATCCCCGCGTGGTCGCGTGGGGCATGGGGGAGCAGCGCCTCCTTGTCGGCGACACCGTGCAGACCCGCCGCAACGATAAGCTCACCGGCGTCGAGAACCGTGCGCAGTGGGTTGTGCGCGGCATCCGCGACGATTTCGTGGACCTTGTGTCGGTGGGCGACAGTGGCGAGCTGCGGCGCGTGTCGGCCGAGTATGCGCGGGAGCATGTGCAGCTTTCCTATGCGTCGACGGTGCACGGCGTGCAGGGCGACACCGCCGACGCGTCGGTGGTCGGTCCCGATGTGGATGCCGCTGGGCTTTACGTCGGTCTCACCCGCGGGCGGGTGCACAACGCCGCGATCGTGGTCGCGGGGACGGATGCCGCAGCTCGCGAGTGTCTCGCCGAGTCGATGCAGCGTGGCACTCCGGAGTTGACGATGCAGGACGCCGTGCGCGCGGCGGCGGCGGAATTGCGGCGGGCTGCACGGGAGCGGGATGTCACTGTGTGGACCGGGCCGGTCGTCGGAGCGCCCAGCGCGGGGCGCGGGATCGGGATGTAGGGGAAGCTCGGTCGGCGAGCGCTTCGCGCGACACCTGTTGCCTCGACCCCGGCTTATCACCACCTATGGCGCTATCTGTCTGTAGCGGCATCCGCTGCTTGGCCGCTTTCTTGCTACAGAACGAGTGGAGCCGGACGGGCGACGGGCGAGGGAAGGCCAGCCGCAAGGATTCGTTCCACCATCCCAACCGCTCGGTCGGTGAGCGAGTCGCCCGGGTAGAAGTCTTCGTACAGGTCCTCGGCGGCCGCGAGTGTGTTGATCTCGCACAGTGCAAGGAGCGGCCGAATGTCGTTGGTGTCGCGGCCTGGCCGGTTGGCGCGAAGCTTCATGGCGAGGAGCGTTTCCTTCGCCGCGACTTGGATCACGATGCCGTCGGCGTCGAAAACTGTTTCCCACTCGACTGCACGGCGACCGAAAGTCGGGATCGCATCGGCTCGTTCGACTGCGAAGTTGAGCCAGAGTGGATCCCACCCATGCTGAACCGCGACCCGCGTCGCCGCGGCGGCGACGGCTTCGTCGCTTCCTGGCTGGATGTGAAGCGAGTCCAGGTCTTGCGTCGTTCCGCGGTCGAAGTAGAGGAGGGCCAAAGCCGCGCCTCCAACGATCCGAATGCCCGCGACCTCACCGGCGGAGCGAAGCTCGCTGATGAGTTCGCGAAGAGCACCGATGATGTCGCTTCTGTCGAGGGAAGTTGCCATTCTCAGATGCTCGCGAATGTGTCTCGCCAGACAAGTACGCCGCGCTCGGCGAATTCACTCGGGACTTCATCGAGCGGCGGAGTCGGGTCTGCGGGGTCAACGCCCAGGGTCGTTGAGGTGCGGAGGAACCGGCTGGGCGCTCGCGTCCAATCGGGAAGGGGGAGCCCTTCTTCGTTGAGTCGCCATGCGACGAGTCCAGCGATCGCGGCATCCCATACGGCGACGCGGGTCGACTCTGGCTCGGCGATAGTGAGGATGCCGCGCACGAGGCCACGTTCGACAACCAGGTTGTCGTTGAGCTGCAGCAACGCCCGCAGCGCACGATCCTTGTCTCCGGTGCTGAGTCTCAGGCGGATTTCGGCGGCCACGGTCGCAGCGTCGTCTCGCGTCGACGGAGCCGAGTAAAGGCGATATCCCGAGCCTGCGAGGAGGCGACTGATTGTGCTGAAGTCGGCATCCCGCCCATTCTCGGAACGCGAAATGCTCCCCTGATCTACGCGCGCGCGCTCCGCGAGCTGCGCCTGCGTGAGGCGTCGGCTTTTTCGTGCGGCCCGTACGAGTGTTGATGCGTTGGTCATGTGCGTCCCCAAAATGTTCCTGGAGACATATTACTCCGCGCGAGGATGCCGGTGACTACGACAGCGAAACCCCGAAACATCACGAACGGCCTCACAGCTCTCTCCGACGAGACGCCCTGGACCGACATCGGAGATCACGGCGACCCGCTTGACCGCATCGACGCATTCAACGACGGCCGCATCGGTGGGGTTGTCAGCTGCCGCTCATCTGGCTAGCAACGACGCCCCGGCCACGGCTCCCCGTTTAGCGTGGCAGAAGCGCTAAGAACCGTGAGTACGCAGCAAAGTAGTCCGAGATGATCTCCGTAAAGGTCGCGTCCACCTCGTACTCACGTGGCTGCACTTCGACCTCGATCCGAGCAACCTTTTCTGGGCCTATCCCGAACAGATGGCGACCACCCGTCTTCACCTCGACGGACTGGGTGCGGAGCTTGTTCACATGCGGCAACGCTTCCGTCCGAACCTCTCCACGGCCAGTTACGTCCGTCACTGACGTTGGAGTGGTGGACCAGTCCTGATCGGCGTTGACCGAGAATTCTCCAACGACCTTCGCGCCGTACCTGTTGTTGAGGTAGGTCATGGTGAGATCGTGCGCGAGTCTCTCTCGACTCACCGGCGCAGAACTCGCATCACGATCAGCCGTGTGCTCGAAGTGCGTCGCTTTGCCGGGTGCCTCGGCGACGTGGTTCGTCCACGCCGCCCCGTCCCAATAACGCTGGCTACCGTCCGATTGCGGGTACCACCCAGCTGGGGATGTGGTCATCGTGATCATTCCTCGGGATTCGGTAGCGGGATACGAAATGAAGAGATCGCCGCCATCTGGCAGCGGCCGCGGTCAAAGACGACGGGAGGTCGGAGCTACTTGATCTTCCCCGCTATTGCCGTGCGAACAGCTCGAACTTCTGCGCGAGTCGGTCTCGGTCGGGACGCGCCGCTCGGCTTGAAGGAAGTCGGATCGATCGCCCGTGCATATCCTGCAGACCGTGTCGAAGCATCGGGCCGTCGATCTCGTCGAGTAGTTGCTGGTCGATCCTCACTTCAAAGTCGGGCGTGATGCCCATCAGTGAGCGATCGTAGGCGGCGTGGTGAATCTTGCACATCGCGAGCCCATTCGTGACGTGAGCGACGCCGTTCTCCTCCGCGTCAGGGACGATGTGTGCCGCATCCAGCAACTCCGAGTGCCGGAGATCGCACACCGTGCACGCGCCGGAGTATGCGTGCAGGACACGCGCCCGAAAGATTGGCTGGTGAAGTCGGGTGTGCACGATCGACTCGGCATATCGTCGCTTCTGCTCGTCGTAGGCCAACGGATCACCGAGGAAGGAAAGTGCTTGGTCGAGCGGAAAGCGCACGACGCGGGCGATTGGATCGTTTTGCGCGATCACGATCGGGTAGTACGGGATATAGAACCCTTCTCGTACCGCGCGGAAGTAGACCAAAGGATCGCCGTTGGCCCAGGCTCGCACAAGCTTGGTGTTGTCGCCGCCCTCGCCCTCGCGATAGTGATAGGTCACCCATCCGTCGTCTGATTCGTAGTCCGAGTACTTGTTGGCCTTCCACCCCGACATGATCGACAGCGTCGCGGAGAACGTCGCAGGGTTTCGGATGCCTTTGCCACGGTCGAGTAACGGGATCTGCTCGTCGCCATAGCAGTAGCCACGGAGCACAGAACTGTGGATCTCGTAGCCGCCCTGACCGATGAACTGCTCGTCGAGCCAGCGGAAGATATCTGCGCGGATCGCGCGTTCCTCTTCGCGGCTTCTCATCATGAGATGCCAGTAATCGTGAACCCCAGCTCAGCAAGCCGGCCGGCGGCGCCCGTCCTGCCTCCACTGAACTCATCCGATGTCAGTGGGACCCCATGCTGGTACCCGTAGGAAACACCGAAGATCGCTTTCGAATCGTAGCGGCCAGTCTCTGTGGTGAGTAGATAGAGCCGTGCCGGCCCGAACCCATACTTGTGAAGAAACGCAACGCGTCCGATTCGGTCGAACTCGTCGAGAGTTCGATGGACTGCCGAACGATCGGTGAGGTCGGAGTATCGCAGCACCCTCTCAATCTAGGCCCCGCGGGCGTGGTCTCTACGGCCCTACAGCTTGTCAATCCATGTCTCTTCTTCGCGGTCATCCCACGAGTCCCCGGTTCTCACTCGAGGTGGAGCGTCGGGGCGCCGCGAGATCGGGTCGTGGAGCGCCACCAAAGCGTTGGGCGGCGCAGGCCGCTACAAAGACGGGGCGGACAACCCAGCCGCGATAGCGCGGCATTCGGCGCGCAACAGCGCGAGCTCGGGGAGTGCACGCGGGTTGTCCTGAAGGTTGAACAGCGGGGTGTGCTCGCAGATCAGTGCGACCTCGGCACCGTGCTCTTCCGCCTGTGGGAGGACCGCCCAGCTCACCTCGAGGTTGGCGTTGATCCATTCCACGATGGCTATCCGATCGGTGGGCGCGAAGCGGTAGTTCTGGATCCGCGAGCGGCCGGCGAGCGATCCGTGTGGTGGGCGATGGCCGAGCACCGCGCCGATGCTGCGGATGAACGTGCCGTTGCCTCGCGCCCGGAGCTCATTGCCGAGCAGACGCTTCAAAAGCGTCTGTCGTTCGGCTTGCCCGATATAGACGAGGCGAGTGCTGCGTTCGTCGAGTAGCGTCTGGAATGGCTCCGGAAGCTCTGCGCCGGTTCGGAGGCGGATCGCGTAGACACCGAAGTTATCGGGGACGATTGCGTCAATCTCGCGTGCCGGTCGGAACGAGCGGTCATCCAGCAGATTCATGATTCGTCGGCGTCGGCGTCGGCGTCGGCGTCGGCGTCGGCGTCGGCGTCGGCGTTGGCGTTGGCGTTGACGCGGCCCGTCGTATCGCCGCGACGTAGCTTCGATACGACGTTGCTCTTTGCCATGCCTGCCGCGTCCTTCGCAGTACTGGCAGCTTCCGTACTGAACGTTCCGACGGCCGATGCCCCTCGGATGCCGAGCTTCGCCGCAGTCTGAATGCCGGCCACCCCAGTATCACGAACGGTGTCCCGTGCTTCGCCCGCAGCGACCGTCCAACGCTTCTTCTTGAGGGCTACGCGGCTACCGGTGATGCCGATGGTCTCGTGGAAGACCAGCACGCCGTTGCCGACCTCGTTGCTGGAGCGCACCACCTCACCAGGCTTCAGGGGATGAAATAGCACCTTCTTGTTCGCCGTCACGGCGGCTGCATCCATCCGCGCGAGCAGCCGCTCGGTACTCTTCGCGATCAGGTCGCGGCGCCGACTTCGGCCCGCCTGGATGGCTTCGCGGTGCCGGTCGAGCTCCTCCGGGCGAGAGTCGAGGACTCTGTCAAGCTCGAGGACTGCTAGGCCGTCCTGGAGCTGAAAGCAGCGGGCCAGGACGGACAACCACTCTTCGACTTCCCCTTCGGCTTTCTTCGCGTTCGTTGCCAAATCTCCGACGCGCGACTTCTTCTCCATCTTCTCGGCGAGAGCGTCCAGGCGTCGCAGCGCATATGACTGCGTCTCCGCAATGGTTTGAGCCACACCGTGGAGGCTGGACCAGGTCACCTCAGAAACGCGCCCGACGTGCTCGCGCTTCAGCATGGCGTCGTCAATGACGAGTCCGACGCCGATCATGCGCGCGATCGGCGCGTCATTCTGCGCTCGCAGGATGTCGTCGACCTTTTCGTCGATCACGGCGAGGTAATCCGTGATCTCCTGCATCGTCTGCTGCATGGCGAGCTGGGCCATGATGCCCGCGGCGCCAGCCAGTAGTGCTGGGTTGGTGAGAACGGAGCCAACGGTGCCGGGCTTCACGAACTCCATGATTTTGGTGATCTTGCCATTGCTCGTGGTCACGACGGCACGGCTGACGCTGTCAGACGAACCCTTCATGGTGTTGCCGAGCTTGAGCGCCTTGGCCGATTCATCGGTGAGTTTCACCCAGCGCCCGGCGTTGGCAGCGACCTCGGATCCGCCCTTGGCTGCGGCCGAGCCCGCATTGAGTGTCGCGCTGAGCGTGTGTGACAGGTCCAGTTGTCGGGAGGGGACACCTGCTGTGAAAAGGAAGCGTTCGACGGCCAGCGGATCGCCGATAACGGCGATGCCGTCTCCGTCGCTGACGATCTCGATCTCGTCCTGCGGCTCGTCCTCGTCCGACATCTATGCCCCGTTCAGCGTGCTGATCTGCTGTGTTGAGGCTACCGGGCACGAGCGCTGCCCTGCGGCGTCGGCATCCCGCACGTTGAAAATCTCACAACGCCAAACGACCAATGCGCCAACCGTTCGGGCGATGAGGTGAGGCTGTCGTTGACTGGCTCGTGTCCTGCCATGCTTTAGCAATGGCCCCACCCGCTGATCTCCTCGCGGTTCTCATTGACGCCGACAATGTCTCGGCCTCCAAAATCGACGCGGTGCTCGCGGAGGTCGCTCGCTTCGGCACGGCATCCGTCAAGCGCATCTATGGTGACTGGACGAACACGCAGCTCAGCACTTGGAAGCAGGCGGCGAGCGAGCATGTCATCCAGCCGGTGCAGCAGTTTGCCAACACCGTCGGCAAGAACGCCACGGATAGCGCGCTGATCATCGATGCGATGGATCTGCTCTACACGCGCCGCTTCAGCGGGTTCTGCATCGTGTCGTCGGACAGCGACTTCACTCGTCTCGCGACACGCATCCGCGAGGAGGGCGTCACGGTGCACGGGTTCGGGGAACGAAAGACGCCGGTGGCCTTCCGCAACGCGTGCGACACGTTCACCTACCTCGATGTGTTGGAAGAGCCGCAGGCTGAGCCCGCGGTGGCGCCGCTCGCGCGCAAGTCGACGCTGGCGCTCCGGCAGGACACCAAGCTCGTGGCTGGCCTGCGCACATGCATCACGACCGCGTCCGGCGAAGACGGCTGGGCGAACCTCTCCGCTGTCGGCTCGCTCATGCGCAAGCAGCAGCCCGACTTCGACTCCCGCAACTGGGGCTACGCCAAGCTCTCCGACCTCGTGAAGGCGATCGGGCTGTTCGGGATCGAACCACGACCCACAGGCGGCATACAGATTCGCAACACGTCGAAGTAGACCCCGCCGACTACAGCACGTAGGCGGCAACGTAGCTGCCGCCGACGATCACCACCGCCAGCGCGCCGACGCTCGACCATGCGACAACGCGCGGCCAGTCGATCCACCGGCGCGTGCGCGTTCCGGGGCCGAAACCCGCGGCATCCGATGCCTTCACGAACTCGTCGAAGCGGATCGTGACACGCGGCGCCTCCGCACGCGGCCGCGACTCGCTCGTGCGCGGGCGTGCACGCTCACGCTGTGGCGCGGGAGCGGTCGCGGTCTGGGAGTGCGTGCCACCGGCTGTGGTCGGCGGTGCGTGCGTCGCGCCGCCGGAACGGGCCGTCGCTGCACCAGCAGCGGGCGCGGCGACGCGGGTGGAATCGCTCGTGAACTTCACGAGGATGTCGTGTGCTTCGCGGGCGCGAGCAAACTCGCGGCCGAGCTGCCGTCGCCTCGCCTCATTCTCGGACGGATGCCGGTCCGGATGCACCGCGCGGGCGCGTCGACGGAACGCCTCGCGAATCTCTGCCACGTCCGCGTCGCGGGACACGCCGAGCGTCTCCCGCGCTTCATCGAGCGTCACGAGGCATCCAGGATGTAGCGCTGGTATTCGCGAGCGAGCCGCTCGTTCCGGGAGCGCTCGGCACCCGTCGTCACGTGGACGAGCAGCTCGCTCGTCATCCGCTTTCTCCGCGCGCGGAACACGATTAGGCAGACGAGTCCGATGACGAGGAACAGCATCGCCGCCAGCGTCAGAATCGTGAGCTGGAGAACCGTGGCACCGACGAGTGCTACGGCGCAGGCGACGGCCGCGATGTTCGATGCCCGCATCCATCCCTGCAGCGGCGCGTAGTACTTTCTCGCGGCGATATCCCAGGTCTTGTTGGGCGTCCAGAACCGCCAGCCCTTCGGGGCGGGTTTCAGTCCGGCTGCCGGCGTCCAACCTTCGGGGGGCTGCCAGAACGTATTCGCGCGGATCCACTGGTCAGTGGGAGTCGGCCAGCCGCGGGGCGCCAGATAGTCGCCGCGCACGCCGGAGACGCGGATTCGTCGGGGGGTCACGAATCTGTCCTTCGCTATCGAGATGATGTTGATCAGCAGAGTAGCGGGACCCAGCAGCCGGGCCGCTCGCGGCGCCCGCATGTGTGCCGGCGAGACGCACGTGAGCGGAGCCTACCCGCCAAGCAGGCGGCCGAAGTAGTCGAGCGCCATCTGCACACTGACACCCAGGATCGCAATCAGCAGGGCACCGCCCCAGATCATCCGAACGCGCTTCGCGCCGACGACCTCCCGGTGCAACGCGTCGAAGCCGGAAACGTCGGTCTCGTGTTTGGGCTCGCTTGTCCAGGTTGCGGCATCGCGCACGAGCGTCGACAGCGCGGCCGTCTGCGACTCATCGAGTCGAGGCTTCTGCTTCTTCAGCCAACGGGTGAGCCGCGCGATATCCAGCACGGCGATGTCCGCGGGCTGCTCTCGAATGGTGATCTGCTTGGCGCCGACGATGGCGATGACTCCGCCTACGGGAACGTCCGTTGCGGCAGCAGCGGATAGGAGCTTCTGCGTTCTCGTCGCTTCGTAGCGCGTGTTGCGCAGGTGGTCCGTGGCCTGTCCGTTGACGAGCAGTCGGCGGCTACCCACCCACACCCGCGCATCCTCATGGAACTTGGTATTGATCGTGAACACGCCCGCCGTGCCAACGACGACGTGGTCGATATCGCTGCCGCGCGTCCCGATTGGCACCGAGTGCAAGACGGTCCACTCGTCGCCGAGCGAGTCGAGACGGCTGGCGACGTCGAGCTCGCCGAGTGCGCCGACATACCAGGGACGCGATTCGTCCGACAGCGGCGATCGTCCGAACCTGCGCGCGACTGCACCGCGCGGTGGAACGTCAGCCTGGACACGCAAGCATTCGGCCATGACGGATGCCGCGGCTACAGTCCCGAATGTCGACGAGGTCGGAGCGGGGGAGTCGAGCGGCAGCTGAGGGGGGAGTTCAGATGTCATCGGGCTGAGTCTAAGGAGGTTGGGGGTGCCGGCGTGTGCAGGTCGACGAGCGAGCGCAAGTCGCCCCCGCATCGAGCATCGGCACGAGCGGGTCCTACGTGCCGGTGCCGCCGGGCAGCGGTCCCGACGGCGGGGAGTGTCATCGGCGAACGCACACCGACCGTTTGCGCGCGGCGCGCCAACTCTGTGTCACAATAGTTCCAAGTTTGGAGGTATTCTGCAATGGTCGACTTGACGGCGACCGAACTCGCCAGCCGCCTCGGAGTCTCGCGGCGCCACGCCATCGACCTCCTCGCCGAAGGCTCCATCGCCGGGCGCAAACTCTCCTCCGGCGCGTGGCTGGCCGACGCTGACTCCGTGCTCCGCTACGAAACGTCTGCTCGCCGCGGCGGTGGTCGAAAGCTCGACGTCGACACCGCGTGGGGACTGCTGTGGGAGCTCAGCGGCCTCGAGGCGACCTGGCTAACCCCCAGCACCCTTTCGCGCACACGCCGACGACTGCGCACATGGGGTGCCGACGAGCTCGCGCGCGCCGTCTCAGGGCGCACCCGAGCGCACCGCTACCGTGCCGCCAATGCCACCAAGGCCGGGGAAGAGCTCATCGCTACCGGCCGCTCCGCCGCCGGCCAGCTGCGCGTCGGACTCATGGACGACACCCGCCAGGTTTCCGGCTACGTCCGCCGCGGCGGAATCGACGAGTACGCCCGCACGCACTTCATGGTGGCCTCGACCAGCGGCCAAGACGTCCTCTACGACAACACGCTCCCCATCGCATACGACGGTGAGGCGATGCCGGCCGCGGTTATCGCCGCGGACCTCGCCGTCAGCACCGACACAAGGGAACGCAGTGGCGGTCTGCGAGCTCTCGACGAGCTGAGGAACGCATGGCTGGCCTCGAACTGACCGTGGACATGGGGGACGACGACCTTCTCCCCGCATGGCGGACGGTCATCGACGTAGCCGGCACCGGGATCTCGGAGAACCTCACACTTGTGGGTGGCCTCATGGTCGCAACCCACGGCAGTAGGGCCGGGGTGGCGATGCGCCGGTCCACCGACGACATGGACGCGCTCGTGGACTACTGGGCCGACCGCAGCTCTCTGGCCGGGACCCGGGCCGCCCTGGCCCAGATCGGGTTCGAGCTCGTCGAGAGCGAAGAGCATGCCTATCGATTTGTGCACGCGGACGGCCGCAAGGTAGACATCATGGTCGCCGACCATCTGCCCTCCCGGATGCGGCCGAGGCTCGCGCAACGACCCGCGTTCGCTGCGCCCGCCGGAGAGCAGGCTATCCGCCGCCGCGACACGTACACGCTGATCTTCAACGGCGGTGCCCGCGTCGTCCTCGGTGTGCCCGATGAGCTCGGCGCGCTGGTCGCCAAAGGAGCGGCATATCTCGTGGACAACCGCGATCGGGCCCGCCACCTCGACGATGCCGCCGTCCTCCTTGCCAGCGTCACCGACGCGTCCGAGCTCGCCTACGACACGATGAGCGCGAACGACCGGCACAGGCTTCGCGCCATCCTCGAGAACGTAGGTGACGAGCGGCACTCGAGCTGGGTGAATCTCGATCGGGCCGACCGAGAACGGGGGCTCATGAACGCCACACTCATCGCAGGCGCGGTCGGGTGACTGGCTTCGGCGCGTCAGGTGTTGATCCCGAATGCGCGCAGCAGCGGGACGCGGGGGATCATCCGGCGCGGGCCGAGCTGGATCGTGGGGATGGTTCCGCTTTCGATGCCGAGCTTGATCGTGCGGTAATCCTCGATGTGCGCGGCGTCTACGTCCGGGTTGGCGTCCATATAGGCCTTGGTGGCTGAAAAGGTTGATGGCGCGTTGACGAAGGCGGCGACATCCGAAATCCACGCGGAGTCCCGCTCGATCACCGGGGTGAGCGTTGCGAACTGCTCCGTTGCGGGATTGAAGGCGATCTTGATGCGCTTTTTCTTGTAGCTCTTGTCGACAACAGGCTGGCCGACGAGTGCCGCGGTCATTGCCGTAATGCGCTGTTGCCCGTCAATGAGGATCTGCCGAAATGATGACTTTGACCCGTCTTTGAGGCCGACATCGGCGCTCTGCCACGTGATCAGGTAGCCGATCGGGAACCCGTTGTAGAGCGAATCAAGAAGATCGCGGACCTTGGTGGAGTCCCACACAAAGGGGCGTTGCATTTCGGGGATAGCAACTTGCCCGGACTTCACCCACGTTAGGAGGGTCTCGACTGAGTGCTGTTGAACGGTGTACTTCGACAAGCGCGCGTCCTCCGTGCGTCTCTTGGACCATGATTGCTTCGCTTTCCACGCATCATGCCGGATGCCCCGAAGCGCAGCGCCCGCGCAATCATCTTGGCTGGAAACTGGTTCTCCGCCGTTTTGGCCTGATCCTCAACCGCCACCTAAGGCGAAACCGCCAGCAGCTCGTTCCTCACGTCCAGTCTCTGTTCCGCGATATTGCAGCTCAGCGCTGATCCAGGGTGTCCAGCGCCGTCGCGCCGGCGAGGAAGAGTCCACCCGCGGCCTCCCAGGTGAGCGTCTTCGGCTTCTGCACGATCGCTGCCACCGGCACGGTGATATATGTCGCGTGCGCGCCAGATCGCAGATGGCCGACGACCTCCGTGCCCGGGACGGAAATCCCGTGCGTTCTCGCCTGAGGCGACCACGATCCCCGCGACCTTGGTCCGATCAGGCTTCTTCGCCATGGTTCACCTCGCGGAGCGGGTGTTGCTTAGCCTATCTAGCAAAATTGCTGTGGGGTGGGTTCCGTCTCCGTCGAAATCCGGATGACCGCCGCGCTCACGGATGCCGCACGCCACCGCCCGCGAGCACCGCACGGTATCCCTCGCGGAAGCTCGGATACGTGAACGTGAACCCCGTCGAGCGCAGGAGGGCGTTGGAGATCCGCTTGTCGCCAGCGGCCTGCCGCCCGGTCGCCTCACCCTGAGTCGGCAGTGCAACGCCCATCTCCGCGGCGAGAAAGCGCAGCACCTCATCCAACCTCGCCGGTTCGTCGTCGCTGCCCAGCACCAGGGGTGGGGGATTTTCGAGACCGGCGAGGTGCACGATGGCGGCAGCGGCGTCATCGCGATGGATGCGGTTCGTGTGCGGTGATGTCGCGGGAGCCGCGAGCCGGGCGGTGCCTGAGCGCACCTGCTCGATGAGCCGCTCGCGGCCTGGACCGTAAATGCCCGACAGCCTCACCAGTGTCGCCGCCGGCGCCCGCGAGCGCAGGAGCTTCTCTGCCTCGAGCAGCACGTCGGCGGTGGCCGAGCCTCCTACGGCGGGAGTGCTCTCCGTGACCGTCTCCCCGCCGTCGACGTCATACACCGCCGTCGACGAGACCACGAGCACGCGAGGATCGGCCGGGGACGCCTCGATCCCGTCGAGAACATTCCGGAGCCCGGTGACATACGTCTCGCGGTAGGCCGCGGCGGTGCGGCTTTCGGCGGTAAGGGCGACCACGACCGTCGTGGTGTCGTCATCGATCGTGGGGACCTGGTGGCGGAGGTCCACCGAGCGCCCCTCGGTCGGTGCTCGCAGCAGCTCCGCTTCGCGTCGCATGCCGACCACGCGATGGCCCTGCGCGGCGAACCGCAGGCCGACCTCCGTGCCGAGGTCGCCGCATCCCGCAATGATCACTGTCATGTGATCAACCCTGTCACCGTGGCGGGATGCCGGGTGACGTCGGCGGGCAAGGCGTCCGACGTTGGCAGCGGGATCTACGGCGCCGAATACGGCTCCGCGTGTGCCCTCACCGTCGTTGCCTCGCGCAGCAGCTTCGATACCGGGCACCGCGCCTCCGCGGCGGCGAGGAGCTCTTCGGTCTCGGCCATGCTCCCGCCCTCGAGGGAGAGATAGGCATCCAGGTGAAACTCGAACCCGGGGCCGGGCTCGGCATCCATCAATGCCACGTCGACGCGCACGGCTGTGCGGGCGGCGCCACCGTTGATGACGTGCGCGGTGGCGTTCAAGCATGTGGCCCACGCGAGCGCCAACAACTGCTCGGGGTTGGATGCCGCCGGATCGAGGTCGGCGCTCAACGGTGAGGCCACCGGAACGTCCATGCCTCCGACGACCCGGCTCCAGCCGTCGGCACCGTCGGTGTTGATGATCTCGGTCCGGTACCTGACGCTCATTTCTCAATTATAATTGGACGCGGTACAAGAACAGCGCTGCACTGGTCGCCGAACAAGGGAAGCACGACACGAGATGGCGACACCGGGCACTGCCGTTGTGGAATTCACGGACGTCACGAAGACGTTCGGGGATCACGCGGGCGAACCTCCCGCGCTCCACGACATCACCCTCGCGATCGCGCGCGGCGAGATCTTCGGGGTCATTGGCGAGAGCGGCGCCGGCAAATCGACGCTCCTGCGGATGATCAACGGACTCACGTCGCCGGACTCCGGCTCGCTGACGGTGCTGGGCCAGCCGATGGCGACCCTCGCCCGCGGGCCGCTGCGCGACCTGCGCCGTGACATCGGTGTCGTGTTCCAGGGCATCGACCTGCTTACCAGCCGCACGGTGCGACGCAACGTCGCGGTGCCCCTCCGGTTGCGGCGCGGCACGGGCGCGGCGATGTCGCGCGCCGAGGAGCGTCGCGCGGTCGACGAGATCCTCGAGTTCGTCGGGCTGAGTCACCGCGCCGACCATTACCCGGCGCAGTTGAGTGGGGGAGAGAAGCAGCGCGTCGGTCTTGCTCGCGCGCTCATCACCCGCCCGGCCCTGCTGCTCTGCGACGAGCCGACCTCGTCTCTCGACACCTCGACCACGGGCGACGTTCTCCGCGTGCTCGAAGGCGCCCGCGAGCGCTTCGGCACGACCGTCGTCGTCATCACCCACGATCTCGATGTCGTCAAGGCGATCTGCGATCGGGTGGCGCTGCTCGAGCACGGCCGGCTCCGCGAGGAGTTCCACATCCAGAAGACCGACTACCGGACCCTCCCGAACTACTACGAGCAGGTCACGCGGGAGCTGCGGCCATGACCTGGCTCACCGACCTGCTCGCCGAGTACGGCGACGACATGCTCGAGGCGCTCGCCGAGACCGGCTACATGCTGGTCGTCTCGCTGGCGGCGGCCGTGATCATCGGCCTGCCCCTCGGCGTGACCGTGTTCCTCACCCGCGCCGGCGGCTTCGCCGAGAACCGTGCGCTGTGGCGCGTGGGAAACCTGTACATCAACATCGTCCGCTCGTTCCCGTTCCTGCTGCTTGTGGTCTTCCTGATCCCGTTCACCCGGCTCGTGATGGGAACCACGTTCGGCACGCAGGCCGCGACGCTGCCGCTGTGCGTCGTGGCGGTCGCGATCTACGCGCGCCTGGTCGAGCAGATCCTGCTCGAAGTGCCGCCCGGAATCTCGCGTGTTGCCACCTCCATGGGCGCCACGGTGCCGCAAGCGGTGGGCCAGTTCTTTCTCCCCGAGGCGCGCTCCGGCCTCGTCTACGCGCTGACCTCGGCCGCGATCAGCCTGCTCTCGTACTCGACCGTGCTGGGTGTCGTCGGTGGCGGGGGGATCGGCGACTTCGCCATGCGCTACGGCTACCAGGAGTACAACAACGCCCTCATGTACCTCACCATCGCGATCATCATCGTCTGCGTGCTGCTGATCCAACTGATCGGCCATCGCATCTCCGTCCGTCTCGACCACCGTTGAAACCCACAAGGAACTCCATGCGCTCTTCGTCTCTGCCCGGCCTCGGCCTGCTACTCGCCTCTGCCGTCCTCGTCTCGGGGTGCGCGGCATCCACCACCGACGAGGGCGACATCGTGACCCTGCAGGTCGCGGCCGTCACGTCGCCCATGACGGATGTCGTCGAAGCGGCCGGTGAGGCCATCGACGACGGCTACGAGATCGAACTCGTCGAGGTCGCCGACTACGTCACCGCGAACACGATCCTCCAGGCCGGCGACGTCGACGCGAACTTCTCGCAGCACGTGCCCTACATGGAATCGTTCAACGCGGCCAACGACGGCACTCTCGTGGGGGTGCAGCCGGTGTACGACTTCATCATCGCGTTCTATTCGAAGACACTGACCGACATCGACGACCTCGAGGTCGGCGCCACGGTCGCGATCCCCAACGATCCCTCCAACACCGGCCGGGCGCTGCGGCTGCTCGCAAACGAGGGGATCATCACGCTCGATCCGGCGATCGACCCGTATGCGGCGACACCCGAGGACATCACCGAGAACCCGAAAGAGCTCCAGTTTCTGCAGGTCGCGATCAGCGCGCTGAACACGGCGTACGACGAGGCCGACCTCGTCTTCCAATGGCCCTCGCACATCGCGGCGCTCGGGCTCACCCCGCAGGACGACGGCCTCATCACCGAACTCGACGACACCTTCGCGCTCAACCTCGTGGTCCGGGGCGAGGATGCTGATTCCGCCGCCACCGCGGCGCTGAAGAAGGCGTTCACGAGCGACGAGGTGCGCGAGTTCATCGAGTCGAACGGGACCATCACCACCGCGTTCTGAGGGTTGACGATCGCGCATCGTCGGTCAGCGCGGGGTCGCGACGTTCGGCGCGGGGCGGTGGCGAGGGTTCGCTGAGGGATTTGGTGCGGAGAGCGTTTCGGATCGGATGCGCGCCGCTCTCCGGCTACCCTCGGCCCATGAGCGTTGCCCTCGACGTCCCGCTTGCCGATGGAAGAGTGCTCCGTGCGTACGACTCGGGCGGAAGCGGCCCGGTCATCATGTGGTTCCACGGCTCTCCCCAGACCGGACGCGTCCTGCCGCCGGTTCTGGAGGCAGCGTCGGCGCGCGGCATCCGCATGCTGTCGTACGCACGCCCGTCCTACGGCGGGTCGACGCCGAGGCCCGGGCGCGACGTGGCGTCGGCCGCCGCGGACATGGCGGCGGTCGCGGATGCCGCCGGTGTCGAACGGTTCGCGACGCTGGGCGCCTCGGGGGGAGGGCCGCACGCGCTCGCCGGAGCCGCGCTCCTTCCCGGCCGCGTGACGGCGGCCGCGACCCTCGCCGGGATCGCGCCGTTCGAGGACGATCCAGGGTGGTGGGGCGGCATGGCGGCGCCCGGCGGTCTCCGGGCCGCCCGTGACGGCCGCGATGCGCGCGCGTCGTTCGCTGAGACCGAGGAATTCGAGCCGACCAGCTTCTCAGGCGCCGACTACGCCGCGCTCGATGGGCCGTGGGCGTCGCTCGGCGAGGATGTGGAGGCATCCGCGCAGTGGGGCGATGACGGACTCATCGACGATGATCTCGCCTTCACCCGGCCGTGGGGTGTCGACCTCGCCGACATCCGTGTGCCCGTGCTCCTGGTGCAGGGGAGCGATGATCGGGTGATCCCGCCCGAGCACGCCGAGCGGCTGCACCGCAGCATCGGCTGCTCGGAGCTGTGGCGCCGCGCGGGGGCCGGCCATATTTCGGTGCTCGACGCCGTGCCCGACGCGATGGACTGGATCCTCGCGCAGGAGCGGTGATCGCACACTGACGTGTCGGAGGTGGGTCGTAGTCTCCACGTGTGGCCACTCTCGAGGATGTGCGCGTGATCGCCGCCGGCTTGCCGGGGAGCGAAGAGCGTGCGATGACCGGCGGCGCTGCGTGGTTCGTGCGCGGAAAGCTGTACGCGTGGGAGTGTCACCCCTGGCCCAGCATCCCGGTCGATATGCGCGAGATCATCGCATCGGAACTCGTCGTCGGGGTGAAGATCGCCGACCCGATGGATGCCGTGGCCCTCCGCGAGATGGCACCCGACGTGTTCCTGCGCACGACGACGCGCTGGGGCGAGCCCAAGGTCGCGTTCCGGATGGCGGGCATCGGCGGGGATCATCTCGCGGAGCTCGTGACCGAGGCGTGGCGGGTGCAGGCGCCGAGGTATCTGCGGCGCGAGCATGGCGACGTCGACATTTAGGCTCGTGATCGTGCGCGGAATCTGGGGTGCGGCCCTCGCGGTCGCCGTGGTGGTGTGCGTCGTCGGATGTGCGCCTGGTACCCCGTTGTCGGGCAGTGCGACGGTGACCATCGCGTCGATCATCGACGGCGACACGATCGAGACGAGCGCCGGCACGGTGCGCCTCATCGGCATCGACGCGCCGGAACGTGATGTCTGCGGTTACGCGGAAGCCTCGGCACTCGTGTCGTCGCTCCTCGTGCCGGGTGCGGTGGTCGGCCTCGAGCTCCCCGACGGGCAGAACGACGCCGACAGACACGGCAGGATGCTGCGTTACGTCACCACGGACCAGGGGATCGATGTCGCGTCATCGCTGCTCACCGCCGGTCTCGCCGTCGCCCGGTACGACTCGGGCGACGGCTACCCGGCGCATCCGCGCGAGGCTGCCTACCGCGCCGCGCAGGTCGCGTCGATCGGTGGAGACGGGTCCGTGATCACGGTGGACTGCGCCGGCGCGGCGGCGGTGCCCCCGCCGTCAGGGGAGTGGTGGACGCAGTACACGTCGTGCACGAAGCTCAAGAGCAACGTCGCCGGGCATCCGATCGGACCGTTCTCGCGTGACGACCAACCCGGCGCCTACGCATGGTTCGCCACCGGGACGGGCAACAACGGCGACGGCGATGGAGACGGATGGGCGTGCGAGTAGGGGCGCGCGCTACGCCAAAACGGGTGGCTCGGCAGTCTGCGGAATGGCGGGATCATCGAGGGCGGCCTGCACCACAGCTGCCGCTGCGAGTGTGAACTCCTCGCCCGGGTAATACATGCCGAGGTGCTTCTCCGCATCATCGATCGTCGCGATTCCGCACAGCGGCAGGAGCACGCGCAAATCGGGAAGCTCACGACGTCGCCGGCGTTGACACGCGAAGAGCTTCATCGCGAGAAGCGTCTCTGCTGTGGCGACCTCCACGACGATTCCGTTCTGCTCATGGAGGACCGACCACTCGGCGGTGCGCTCTCCGAACCCAGACGGGAGAAAGTGCACAGCCGCGGAGTTGAGCCAGTCCTCTTGCCAAGTGAACGCAACGGCAACGTGGTGAGCCGCCTCCAGAATGGTTGTCTCCGGTGTGAGCTCGGCGTCGAGGTCCACGGTAGATCCGCGGGCGGCGTTGTAAGCGAGCGCTATCGCCGCCCCGCCAACCAAGCGGATGCGCGCGCTCGAACCCGTTCGACCCAGCTCCGACACCAGCTCTCGGAGCCCTCGGACGATATCGTCGCGATCCAGCCGGACGATGGGCCGCTCGGCGCTCATGCGCTTGCGAGCTCGTCTGCGGTGATCCAGATACCGCGACGGCGAAGCGGCTCAGGAACATCTTCGGCATCCGGCGCCAGACGACCGGCCGTCCAGGGATCCCACCGACCCACAGGGTTTCCGGTAGCTCGCTCGGCCCACGCGGGTGTGCGCAGGCCGGCGCGAGCGAGTTCGATCTCGACGGTGCCGGCGATCGCCGCATCCCACTCGACAGATATCGCTGGAGGAGGGTCTATTGTCAACGCGGCCTTCGCTAGAAGGTCGGAGGCCTGTAGGTTCGCTACGAGCTGGACAAGGGCTTGAATGCGCACAGTCGAGTTCTCGCTCAGAAGGATCGACTCTGCGATGTCGCGCGCGCTTGCTCGTCCCTGAGTATCGATGACGAGCACGCGTGCTCCGAGTGCATGCGCCGCCGCGCCCGTCGTGCTGGACCGGGGGTCACGACGTCCAGTTTCGATGGCGTAGATGTTGCTCGCGTGCGTCCCGATGCGACACGCCAGAGCAGCGGCTGTCATGCCCTTTGCCCGGCGGATATGCGCGAGCTGTGCGGAAACACTCATGCGTGACTCCTCAATCGATGGTTCCATGATAGGTCGAATTCGACCTATCATGCCAGGGCGGCGGGTTCGCGACCGCCATTAACCCACGCGCGCAGCCAGGGCCGGCTCGCTCGGGGAAGGAGTTCGCTTTTCCTGCCACGGATCATGAACGCGGCGATCAGTGAGGCGGCGACATCGTGATCGCGGAGGTGAGGGATACCGCCGAGTGGCCGTCCGTGGACATCCTCGGCCGTCGCTTAGAGTCGAAGGCGGCGCCATCGCTCGCATCCCCTTCTTCCCGCGTCGACTGAGGTCGATGCGCACGTATTCCCCTCTCGGAGGCCCCATGTCGACCGCGACCGCGTCTCGCTACCGCATCGAACCCACGGTCTTACAAGCCCTGCGCAGCCCGCGCCTGCTGACGCGCGAAGTGCTCGCGGGGCTCGTCGTCGCGCTGGCGCTCATCCCCGAGGCGATCGCGTTCTCGATCATCGCGGGAGTCGATCCACGACTCGGCCTCTTCTCTTCGTTCATCATGGCCGTCGCGATCTCGTTCCTCGGCGGCCGGCCGGCGATGATCACCGCGGCGACCGGTGCGATCGCGCTCGTCATCGCGCCCGTCGCCCGTGAGTACGGCATGGATTACTTCATCGCCACGGTGCTGCTGGGCGGACTCATCCAGATCGTCCTTGCCGTGCTCGGGGTCGCGAAGCTCATGCGCTTCATCCCGCGATCGGTGATGGTCGGATTCGTCAACGCGCTCGCGATTCTCATCTTCACATCGCAGTTCTCGCAGCTCGTCGATGTGCCGTGGCTCGTGTATCCGCTGGTCGCCGTCGGGCTCGCGATCATGTATCTCATGCCGCGGATCACGAGGGTGATCCCGGCGCCCCTCGTCGCGATCGTGCTGCTGACGGCCGCGGTCGTCGTGTTCGCCTGGAACGTCCCGAACGTCGGTGATCAGGGGGAGCTGCCGACGAGCCTGCCCGAACTCTTCTTGCCGCAGGTGCCGCTGACGTTGGAGACACTGCAGATCATCGCCCCGTACGCGCTCGCGATGGCGGTGGTGGGACTCCTCGAATCGCTCATGACCGCGAAGCTCGTCGACGACATCACCGACACCCACTCGCGCAAGACCCGCGAAGCGCTCGGCCAGGGCGCGGCGAACATCCTCTCCGGCGCCTTCGGGGGCATGGGAGGCTGCGCCATGATCGGCCAGACGATGATCAACGTCAAGGCCTCGGGGGCGCGCACGCGCATCTCGACCTTCCTCGCGGGCGTCTTTCTGTTGGTGCTCATCCTCGCGCTCGGGGACGTCGTCGCCATCATCCCGATGGCCGCGCTCGTCGCCGTCATGGTCGTCGTGTCGATCGCGACCTTCGATTGGCACAGCATCCGCCCCGCAACGCTGAAGCGGATGCCGAAGAGCGAGACCGCCGTCATGCTGATCACGGTCGTGGCGACCGTGTGGACGCACAACCTCGCGATCGGCGTCGTGCTCGGGGTCATCGCCGCGATGGTGATGTTCGCACGCCGCGTCGCCCACTTCATCACGGTGACGCGCACCGCCTCTGAGGGGGTGGCGCACTACACCGTCGACGGCGAACTCTTCTTCGCGTCGAGCAACGATCTCACCACCCAGTTCGACTACTCCGGCGACCCCGAACGCGTGGTGATCGACATGACGCGCTCACACGTGTGGGATGCGTCGACGGTCGCCGCCCTCGATGCGATCGTCACGAAATACGAGAAACAGGGCAAGAGCGTCACCATCGAGGGCCTCAACGACACTGCCGCGGCGCTGCACCGGCGACTCACCGGAAACCTCGGCGCCGAGCACTGACCTGCGAATTCGAGTCGCATCCACCAGAATGGTTCTTCGTGACGGGGGAAACCGAAGAAGAAGGCTCGGCGTATTGGTATGCCGACACGGATGAGGCGACCAGCGCTGCCGTACTGCAGGCGCTCCGCAGTTACCGTGCGGCCGAGATGGCGATGCGCCGACGAACCCAACGGTCGATGGAGATGGGCGAGAACGAACTGCTGGTCCTCCGCTACCTCGCACGAGCGAGCAAACGCGATGAGCCGGTGACGCCGGTGCACCTCGCCCGGTATCTCGGCATCACGTCGGCGTCGACGACGGCCTTGCTCGACCGCCTCTCGCGGAGTGGTCACATCACGCGCATGGCGAACCCGGCCGACCGCCGCAGCATCCTGATCACGTCGAGCGCGAAAGCCGAGGAAGAAGTGCGGCACACGCTGTCGGCGATGCACGCACGCATGATGGATGTCGTGCGGCCGATGACCGCCTCCGACCGGGCGAGCGTCATCGGCTTCCTGCAGGCGATGCGCGACGCCGTCGACGAGATCGACGCGTAGCGGTTCTCAGCGCGTCGGAGTGAGCTCTGCGGTGGCGTCAGCGGCGTCAGCCAGCGAGGAGAAGAAGGCGATCACATCGCGACGCTCCTCCGCCGACATGCCGTCCATGAGGCTCGCCAGACGGCCCTCGAACACCTCATAGGTCGACGCGATGGCGTGCTCTGCGTCGGCGGTCGCCTCGATGAAAATGCTGCGGCGGTCGCCCGGGTTGCTGGCGCGCACGACCATCCCTGCCTTTTCGAGCCGGTCGAGGAGGGCAGTGGTGGATGCCGAACTCACGCCCAGGTGCCGCGCGATCTCGCTCGGTTTCACACCGTGCGCGCTCGCGCGCTCGCTGAGAAGAAAACGAAGGATCGCCAACTCGTTCTCGCCGAGGCCGGTCTGCGTGCGCACGCGGACGAGCATGGCGGCATCCGCCGCGCGGAATCTCTCGTAGGCGCGCACGACCGCATCCACGTCCTGCACATCGTCGCGGTCGGTCATGTCTCACCCCCGTGCCGAAAGGCACAATTCCAGCTACTCGGTTGATTTACTATACACCCGGCGACTATCTCACTTGACTAACTACTTTTCTTGTGAGTAACCTTTCGCTAGAGCAAAACCGACCACGAGGGAGCGCACACAATGGGACGTCTCTACTACGGCAACACCACCGAGGGCATCGAGATCCCCGACCGCGAGCTCGCACATCTCCGTGTTCTCGCCACGACGAAGCTGCGTCGCTCGGAGAGCTTCTCCGTCTCCTGGACCACACCGGAGTGCCCCGAGGGTCGCTCGACGATCTGGCTGCACTGCTCGATCCCCCTGCGCTTCGAGCTGGAAAGGGCCGAGGAAGCTCTCGACCGGCGCTACCTGGAGGAGCTGGCGAACGCGGCGAACACCTCGGGTGGCGTCACGTTGGATCTCACGGCCGCCGAACCAGTCGCGCGTCCGGTCGCCGTGACGACTGATCTGCGGAGGGCAGCATGAGCCTCACGATTCCCAGCGTGTCGAGCCCGACGTGGGCTCGTGTCGACGCCGGCCTGTATGTGGTCTCGCGCGCGGGGGAGTACCTCGGCTCGGTCGACCGATCCAACGACGGCGCCTACTTGGCTTTCGATGGCCGAGCCACGCCCGTGGGGCGCTACGACACCCTCAGGGAAGCGAAGAGCGCGGTGCTCTCGGTGCCGGACCCTGAGACGGCACGGCGTGAGCGTCACACACAGCGAGTTTTTCAGCGGGTCGCCGCCGTATCGGGCGTGGTGGCCGGGAGCCTCGCCCTGACCGCGGGAACGGTCGTCCCGTTCCTCTGAGTCGGTTAGGAAGATGCAGCGACCCGTGCTTCGTCGGTCTTCAGCTGAAGGTACGTGCACAGGTTCGCCAGCGCCAGCAGGTCCTGCGCGAGTTGTGAGACGCCGACGCTGTCGAGATCGAACGTCTCAGAGCGCGGCTCGAAGGTGACGATCCACTTCGGCACACCCTCGGTGACGACGGGCTGAATGTAGGTCACCGTCGACACGGTGCGCAGCGTGACGACCACAAGACCTGATTCGGGCCCTGCCGTGTAATCCTTTTCGAGGACATCGACGGCGGTATCGACATGTTGCTCGGAGCGGAATTGCTCCACCCAGGACTGCACCCGGGCTTGATCACGGTACGGCATAGAACCTCATCTTGACTTCGGTGCTGACAGCGGCACACGTATATTATGCGTCAGCTGTGCTGGGTATCCATCGGTCACCGCGAGCCAGGGGAGCGGTACCCGTCGGCGCGGTGCGCCACGGGCCGCTACCGTGACCGACGGTCAGTGCGCGGCGTCGTACGCCTCGAGAATGGATGCCGGCACGCGCCCGCGCTCGGACACGGTGTAGCCGTTGTCGGCCGCCCACGCCCGGATCGGCGCATAGTCGCGCTGCCCCGCACGCTTCTGCGCCGTCCCACGGGCCCCGCGTGCGCTCGCCGAGCCACCGCTGCGCGCGGACACCGACCGCGCGGCCGCGATGAACGGCGCGAACGCGGCGCGCAGAGCGTCGGCGTTCTCTTCGGTGAGGTCGATCTCGTACGCGGTGCCGTCGAGAGAGAACAGGACGGTCTCACCCTCGCCGACCTCCAGAACCGATCCGTCCAGGTCGTCGACGAGCTGATGCACAATTCTGCGGGCCATGGGGGAAGTGTAGTCAGGGGAGTAGCCCGGCGCGGCGCGCCTTGGTCACCGCGGCGTGGCGTGTTCCGGCGTCGAGCTTGGCCATCGCCGATTGCAGGTATGACTTGACTGTGCCTTCACGCAACGTCAACGTCGCGGCGACCTCCGCGTTGGTCTGACCGAGCGCGGCACAGGCGAGCACATCCAGCTCCCGCCGCGACAGTCGCACGTCGAGTGTCTCGGTCGGCTCGGTGCCGTCCCGAGACATCTCCGACAGGCGCGCCTCCAGCACTGACAAGCGGCGCCGGATCGAGGCATCCGGCACGTCGGCGGCGATGCCGCGCAACTCCGCGTACGTCTCGCGGAGCTGTTCGCGTGTCGCCGCATCGACGCGCGGTGCCGGAGCGGCGGGGGCGGGCGCAGGCAAGAGCGCGAGGTGCTTGTGCACTTCGTCGCGCACGCGCAGTTCGGTCGCGAGGTCTCCGGCGACCTGCAGTGCGGTGCGCGCGGTACCTTCACCGAAGGGCGCCGGCATCCATGATCCGCAGTACAAGACACCGCGGGCGCGACCGGCCACAAGAACGGGTACCGCAAAGAGGGTTGAAATCCCCTCACCCAGCACGGCGCGGTCGTAGTCGTGGGTGATGTTGCGGGATGACCGGTAATCGAGGGCGAGTCGCGGACGCTTTTCGACGAGCGCGCGTCCACCGAGACCGCGGGAGGCGTGGACGACCAGCCCGGCCAGGTGTTGTGTGCGATTTCCGACGACCGACGTGACTTCGACCATGTTGGCGGTTTCGAAGCCGCCGAAAGCCACCGGCAGCCCGGTGCGCTGGGCGAGATCGCCCACGGCCCGAGAGAGCAACTCGGTGTCGCTGGCGAGGGCGGGGAGTGCCATCGCGTGCTACCTACTTCCGGGGGTGACGGCCACGTCACCCGTTTTCGTAGCGTCGAGGCTAGCACGCGACCCGTCGAGGAAGACCGGCCCCTCGAGCGTCAGGAGGCGGGCCGATGACCCTCGCTGCCGCAGCGACCAGCGGTGCGAACGATCCGGTGCTCAACATCGCGATCTTCGGCGCCTTCGTGGCCGTGACGCTGTTCATCGTCATCCGCGCCAGTCGCAACAACAAAACAGCCGCCGACTACTACGCGGCCGGGCGCTCGTTCACCGGTCCGCAGAATGGGTTCGCGATCGCCGGGGATTACCTCTCGGCAGCATCCTTCCTCGGCATCGTCGGCGCGATCGCGATCAACGGATACGACGGGTTCCTCTACTCGATCGGGTTCCTGGTCGCATGGCTCGTCGCTCTCCTTCTCGTCGCCGAGCTCATGCGCAACACCGGCAAATTCACGATGGCCGATGTGCTCTCATTCCGGCTCAAGCAGGGGACGCGATCCTCGGACCCGGGTTGCAGTATGGCCAGAACCCGTGGGACTTCATCTCGCTCGCCATCGCGCTTGTCCTCGGCGCGGCGGGTCTGCCCCACGTGCTCATGCGCTTCTACACCGTGCCGACGGCGAAGGAAGCGCGTCGCTCGGTCGTCTGGGCGATCTGGCTGATCGGTCTGTTCTACCTGCTGACGCTCGTCCCCGGTTACGGGGCCGGCGCTCTCGTCGGACCCGACGTGATCAAGGCCGCGTCCGGTGGTGTGAACTCAGCTGCACCGTTGCTGGCGCAAGCGCTCGGTGGGCCGTTGCTGCTCGGATTCATCTCGGCGGTCGCGTTCGCCACGATCCTCGCCGTCGTCGCCGGACTCACGATCACGGCGGCCGCGTCGTTCGCGCACGACATCTACGCGAACGTCGTCAAGAAGGGCAACGTCCCGCCGGACGGCGAAGTCAAGGTCGCCCGCCGCACCGTGATCGTCATCGGGATCCTCGCGATCGTCGGCGGCATCGGCGTGCAGGGGCAGAACGTGGCGTTCCTCGTGGCGCTGGCCTTCGCGGTGGCGGCGTCGGCGAACCTGCCGACGATCATCTATTCGCTCTTCTGGCGCAGGTTCACGACCCGCGGTGCGGTGTGGAGCATGTACGGAGGCCTTGCGGCCGCCGTCATCCTCATCGTGCTCTCGCCCGTGTTCTGGGGCACCGAGACGAGCGTGTTCAAGAACATCGGCACAGCGATCTGGCCGCTCAACAACCCCGGCATCGTCTCGATCCCGCTCGGGTTCTTCCTCGGCTGGCTGGGGTCGGTGACCTCGACCCGCAAGGAAAGCCCCGAGAAAGCCGCAGAAATGGAAGTCCGCTCGCTGACCGGCTACGGGGCCGAGAAGGCGGTGGATCACTGATCCGCTGATCGCGATCGACACAGCGAGGCCGGGGTGATGTCGTCACCCCGGCCTCGCTCGGTGTCGTCCGGCGGCCTACACGCCGGACGGGTCTGCGGCGGCGACGCGTTCTTCGAGGGCGAGGAGGCAGCGCTTGCGTTCGGGGTGACCGCCGTACTCGCCGATCGAACCGTCGCTGCGGACGACCCGGTGAGCCGGGATCACGAGCGAGATCGGCGTGCGCGCACACGCCGATCCCACCGCACGGTTCGCGCCGGGGGAGCCCGCATCGATCGCGACCTCGGCGTACGACGCTGTCTGCCCGAACGGGATGCGGGTGACGGCCTCGAGCGCCGCACGGACGAACCCCGTCGTGTCGCCGAGATCGAGAGGCAGATCGAAACGGCGCCGCGCGCCCGCGAAGTACTCGTCGAGTTGCGTGCGCACGTGCGCGGTGGCCGCGGCATCCTCTCTCAGAACGCTCCGGCGGTGCAGCCCGATGCGCTGCACCGCGTCGCCGGGCGGACCGTCGAGGAACTCAAGGTGGGCGAGGCCCTCATCCGTGATGACGATGAGGGCCTCGCCGATCGGTGTCGGGTGCACCGAGAACGCTGCGTGAGTCATGCCTCCATGATGACCGGATGCCCGGTCGCCACTGGTCTCTCCAGCCCCGATCCGTGGACAACCGGCCGGAACACCCGGTTGGGGAGGAAGCTCTGCTGGCCAATTGCGGCGATATCGGCCGGTCTAGCGCCCTTCTGCGCCGCGGCAAGCCTAAGGTGGCACGTGTGTGGCGAGCAGATGGCGGAGCTGTGCGAGGCGTGAACGAGGCCGAGCACGAGATCTCGGTGTCCCCGGGCGACCTCGATCTGTCCGAACCCGGGGTGACCGTGCAACATGTCGCGGCCTCCGAACGCGGACGCATCCGCGAAGAAGCCGCGCAGCTGGGTGGCCTGTCGACGCTCCTGCGTTACACGGACGTCGGCGATGCGGGCATCGACATCACGAAAGCCCACCCGGGTAGCCTGCCGCAGTTCATCACCGGCCGCTCGACGCTCCTCTCCAATCTCTTCCGCGACGAAGTGGCGCTGCGGACGGCCCGCATCGCCGCCGAGCGCATCGCCGCCAAAGACGTCGAGCTCCGTACGACCCGCGGACTCGATACCGTCAACCTCGCCGTCGGTATCGCTGCGTGGCGCATCGGTGGTGTGGCCTACGCCGCTCCCGTGTTGCTGCGTCCACTGGCGATCCGTCGTCACCACACCGATTTCGATCTGAAGCTGCACGGCGCGTTCACGATCAACCCCGAGCTCGTCGAAGCGGCTCGCACCCACTTCGGCATCGTGATCGACGGCCGAGCGCTCGCCGGGCTCGCCGATGAGGGCGGCGTCTTCAAACCGCAACCCGTGATCGATCACCTGCGCGCCCTCACAGCACACATCGACACGTTCACGGTGCAGCCGCGTCTGGTCGTTTCGACCTTCACCGACGTCGCCGGGGCGATGGAGCGGGATGCCGCCGACCTCGACCACCCGTTCCTCAACGCCCTCGCCGGGCACGTTTCCGACCGCGAGGCCGTCTCGCTCGTGCGGGGTCTTCCGAAGATCATCGGCGCCGACGACCGGCCCCCGGCATCCGACCGTCTTCTGCTCGACGCCGACGCCGAGCAGGAAGCCGTCCTGGCGCGCATTGCAACGGGACAATCGCTCGCCGTCCACACACTGCCGGGTACGGGTGGCACGCAGACCGTCATCAACGCCGTCGGTGAGCTCGTGCGGGCCGGTAAGCGCGTACTCGTCGTCAGCGCGCGCCGGTCGACCCTCGAGGGGGTGCGCCACCGTCTCGCCGGCATCGGACTGCCGGGCCTCGCCGTCTCGCCCGGGCAGCTGCGGCGCGATCTCATCCGCGCCATCGCGCGGAACGAAAAGGCCGCACCTCCCAAGGTCGCCGACGTGGACGATGCGCTCGTGCGCCTGCGCACCGTGCTGCGTGACTACCGCGTCGCGCTGACCCACCGGCATCCGCAGATCGGCGTCTCGCCGCTTGAAGCCCTCCGTACCCTCACGACCATCGCCGCCGGCGTTCCGCAGCCGAGCGCGCAGACGCGGTTCGACCTCGCCACCCTCCGCACGCTCAGCACACGGCGCGCCGAAGCCGCGACGACCTTGTCGACGGCGGCCCGACTCGGAGAATTCCGGTTCGGTCCCGACGACTCGCCCTGGTATGGCGTCGCCTTCTCGACGACCGAAGAGGCCCGTGCCGCGCACGCGCTCGCCGGGCGCCTGCACCGCAGCGACGTGCCCTCGATCCTCGAGCGTGGCTACGAGCTGATCGGTCAGACCCGCATGCGCCCGTTCGCGACGGTGAGCGAGCTCGGCGGCTACATCCAGCTTCTGCAGGGCATTCGCGCCTCGCTCGACCGCTTCAGCATGACCGTGTTCGAGCGCCCGCTGGACGAACTCATCCAGGCGCACGGTCCGCGACGCGATTCGACCACGATGTCCGGTCCGCAGCGCCGCCGCCTGAAGCACCTGTCGAAGGAGTATGTCCGCCCGGGCATGCACATCACGGACATGCACGAAGCTCTCCTGCGCGTGCAGCAGCAGCGTGCCCAGTGGGAGCGACTGGTGGATGCGGGGGTCACCCCCGAGATTCCCCTCGGACTCGACGACGTCGCCACCGCGTGGCAGCGTGTGAGCGCCGACCTGGGCGACCTCGACCGCGCGCTCGGTCGCACGGACGCCCTCGCCGCCTTGCCGATCCCGCAGCTGGTGCGCACGCTCGCCGGTCTCGCCGCCGAGTCGGACGTGTTCGACAACCTCGTCGAGCGGGCGACCCTCCGCGGAGAACTCGCGGACATGGGTCTCGAACCGCTGCTCACCGAACTGTCGATGCGCCACGTTCCGGAAGGCGACGTCGCCGCCGAGTTCGAGTTCGCCTGGTGGCAGTCGGCTCTCGAAGCGATGCTGCGCTCGGACCGCGCGCTTCTCGGCGCCAACACCTCGGTCGTGGATCGCCTCGAGCGCGACTATCGTCTGGTCGACGAAGCCCACGCCGGATCTGCCGGCCCGCTTCTCGCGGCGGAACTCGCGACGCGCTGGAAGATCTCGATCGTCGACGAGGCGAACGAGACCTCGGCGCTCAAGCACGCTCTCCGCGGCACGACGGCCACGACGGCCGAGATCGTCCATGCGGCGCCGACCCTCCTGCGCACGCTCGCGCCGGTCTGGCTCGCCTCACCGTACGAAGCGCCGGCGATTCCGGATGCCGTCGACTTCGACGTCGTCATCATCGCCGACGCAGCCGCCCTGTGCCTCAGTGAAGCTGCCCCGGCCCTGCGCCGCGGACGTCAGATCGTGGTCTTCGGTGACCCGGTCACGCAGAAGCCGACGCCGTTCCGGATCTCGGCCGGCATGCCCGCCGACGACGAGGACGAGCCCGAGGTTCCCTTCGACGAGGTCAGTGTGTTCGCGCGCCTGGCGGAGCTCATCCCCGTCGAGACGCTGACCCGCAGTTACCGCGCCGGCGGGGAAGATCTCGCTCAACTCGTGAACGACGCGTTCTACGGGGGCGAGATCGTCTCGCTGCCGTGGGCCGGTTCGTACCTCGGTCGCGGCAGCCTGAGCGTCGACTACGTCGAGGGCGGGACGGGAACGCCCGATCCGATCACCGGCGCGGTCGAGAGTCCCGATGCCGAGCTCGCCCGCGTGGTGACCCTGGTCGTCGAGCACGCCGTCAACCGCCCGAGCGAGTCGCTCATGGTGGTCACGGCATCCACCCGTCACGCCGAACGTGTGCGCGCCGCGGTCGCGTCGGCCTTCGCGGGACGCGCCGACGTCGCCGACTTCGTCGGACGCGACACCGCCGAGCCGTTCGCCGTGCTCGGCCTCGAAGAGTCGGTGGCGGAAAGCCGCGACCGGGTGATCTTCTCGCTCGGGTTCGGGCTGACCAAGCACGGCCGGGTGCTGAGCGACTTCGGCGATCTGTCCGGCCCCGACGGGGAGCGTCTGCTGACGGTCGGGATGACCCGTGCGCGCCGGTCGATGGTGATCGTGTCGTCGATCCGGCCGTCGGCATTCGACGAAGGACGCCTCGAATCGGGCGCCGCGACACTCATGTCGATCCTCGGGGGCATCGCCGCCCGCGCCCGCGAATCGCGCTTGGAAGACCTCGCCGATCCGCTCACCCTCACCCTCGCGCAACATCTGCGCAGTCTCGGGGTGTCGGTTGACGTCGACTATCACGGGCGCCTGCCGCTCGTCGCGCAGTACAAGGGCAAGGCCGTCGTCACCGAGAGCGATTCGGATGCGATCGGCGAGAGCCTGCGCGAGACCCTGCGTCTGCGCCCCCAGATCCTGCGGCGCCTCGGCTGGCACTACATCCGTGTGCACGCGTTCGATCTCTACAGCGACCCGGCCGGCGTGGCATCGCGCATCGCGGCGATCCTCGGCGTGCAGCCCGAGACGCCCACTGCGCAGACCCCCACCCAGCCGATCGATGTCCCCTGACCGTCAGCGCATCGAGCGGGTCCGCGGATCGCGGCGCGCGCGTCTGACCCCCGCGCCGGGGACCGACCCCTCTCCCGACGTGCCGGGAGAACACGGCGATGCCCCGCCACCTCAGGGTGACGGGGCATCGGGTCCGAACGACGAGCGGATGCTGCGGGACGTCCCGCCGCACTACTAGCCCCCGCGCGGAGCCGGAGCGCGTGGCGTTTCGACTCGCTTCGCTCGCGGGGCGACCGGGAGTGGAAACGCGCTCAGTTGGCGGCGGTGTTCTTGCCGAGCAGGTCGCGGATCTGCACGAGGAGTTCCTGCTCGGTGGGGAGCTTGTCCTCTTCGGGCTCGACGACGCCCGCCTTGGCAGCCTGACGCTCCTTGAAGTGGTTCATCGGAACGACGAACACGAGGTAGACGACCAGTGCGACCGCGAGGAAGCTGATGACCGCGTTGACGAGCCCACCGATCGGGAAGGTGACCGGGCCGTACAGGCCCTGGACCGTCGGTCCGACCGCGCCGGTTTCTTCGTCGGCCGCCCAGACGAGCGAGATCAGCGGAGTGATGAGGGCGGCGACGATCGCATTGACGACGGCGGTGAACGCCGCGCCGATGACAACAGCGACCGCGAGGTCGATGACGTTGCCGCGCATGATGAAGTCTTTGAAGCCCTGGATCATGTCAATGACCTTTCTGTGAGACGGCGAGTCGCCGTGCGGTCCCGATTATACGGGTGAGGATTTCGCCTCGGTCTTTGATGATGTCGGAGAAGTCGTGGCCGCGCCACCGGACGCGTCCGCGGAGCTCGAGGCGGCTGCGCGCGAATCGGTGCGGTAAAAACCTCCGCCGTTGAAGGTGACGCCGATCGAGCCATACTGCTTGCGCAGTGCGCCGCCGCACTCGGGGCATTCGGTCAGCGCGGCGTCGGAGAACGACTGGACAGCGTCGAAGCGGTGGCCGCAGTGCGTGCAGGCATAGGCGTAGGTAGGCATGGGTCCTCGGTGAGTTCAGCGCCGGTGCGGCGCGAGGGTGACAGTACGAGTGGGGGTGACGACACCCGTGACGGGCTGGTCGTGCAGGTCGCGGGGCACGTCATCGACGAGTTCGGAGTCGAAGATCACGGCGTAGACGGGCGGGCAGTGCTCCATCGACCCGAGGGTCTTGTCGAAGTAGCCGCGTCCCCAGCCGAGTCGCATGCCGGTCCGGTCGACCGCCGCGGCAGGAATTACGAGGAGATCGACGTCGTTCACCGCCAGCGGGCTCAGCACCTCACCGGTTGGTTCCGGCATCCCGAAGAGACCTTCTGCAATCTCACCGTCCGGGTCGGCGACCGCCCAGTCGAGTAACCCGTCGACGCGGGTGATGGGCAAGAGCACCCGGATGCCGCGCGCGACCGCGCCGCGGATGAACTCCTGGGTGCCGGGCTCGGTGGGCGACGACAGGAAACACGACAGCGACCGTGCGCCGAGCGCGTCGACGAGGGCGTCGAGTTGCGCTTTCACGCCCGCCGCGGCCGTCTCGTGGGCGGCTTCGGAGCGGAGCTGTCGGCGTTCGCGCAGATCGGCGCGGAGCGCCCGCTTCGCGTCGTCGATGCCGTCCGTCATGGTCCGATTCTAGGCGGCGAACATGTGGCCACCTGTTTCGTCCCGGATACGTCGTTGTCACATGCGCTGGCTAGGGTGTACTCATGAGCCGCACTCCGATCAAGGCCGTCATCCCCGCTGCGGGGCTCGGCACCCGATTCCTTCCGGCGACCAAGGCGATGCCGAAGGAAATGCTCCCCGTCGTCGACAAGCCAGCCATCCAGTACGTCGTCGAAGAAGCGGTCGCTGCCGGGATCGATGATGTCCTCATCATTCTCGGGCGCAACAAGAACAACATCTCGAACCACTTCGACTCCATGCCGGAGCTCGAGTCGAACCTCGTCAAGAAGGGCGATCAGGAGAAGCTCGACCGTGTCGTGCACTCCAACGATCTTGCCGACATCCACTACGTCCGCCAGGGCGAGCCCAAGGGGCTCGGTCACGCGGTGCTTCGCGCTCGCCACCACGTCGGCGATTCCACGTTCGCCGTCCTGCTCGGCGACGACCTGATTGACGAGCGCGACCCGCTGCTACCGAAGATGCTCGCCGAGAACGCGGCATCCGGCCTCACGGTCGTCGCGCTCATGGAGGTCGATCCGGAGCAGATCCACATGTACGGCGCCGCCGCGGTCGAGCCGACGGATGACCCGGATGTCGTGCGGGTCACGGGTCTCGTGGAGAAACCCAATAAAGAAGACGCGCCGTCGAACTACGCCGTCATCGGCCGGTACGTCCTCACTCCGGGCGTGTTCGAGATTCTCGAGCGCACCGAACCCGGAAAGGGCGGCGAGATCCAGCTGACCGACGCGCTCCAGGAGCTGGCCACGACCGACGGCGTGCTCGGCGTCGTGTTCCGCGGTCGCCGCTACGACACCGGCGATAGGGTTGACTACATCAAGGCCATCGTGCAGTTGGCTGCGGACCGTACCGACCTCGGCCCCGACCTGCGCCCCTGGCTGAAGGACTTCGCGGCGCAGCTCTGACGTCGCCTCGCCGAGGGGAACGACCGTGGATCTGACGGGACCTCGGCAACACGGACCGATCTCGATTCGGCTCGTGAAGCAGCGCGATGCCCGCATCATCCAGAACGAGTTGCTCAGCAACCGCGGATGGTTGCGCCCGTGGGAGGCGACGAGCCCGGACGGACCGGTGTCCTTCGACATGCGTTCCGGCATCCGTCGCCTCTTGCAGCAGTACCGCGACGGTGGCGGGATTCCGCTCGTCATGGAATACAACGGCGAGATCACCGGGCAACTGAACGTGTGGGGGATCGCACGCGGCTCTCTGGCGTCGGCGACGATCGGCTATTGGGTCAGTGAGCGGTTCGCGGGCCTCGGCATCACGCCCACGAGCGTCGCGCTGGCCACCGACCTGTGTTTCCGCGAGATGCGGCTGCACCGGATGGAGATCTGCATCCGCCCCGAGAACGTCGCGAGCCTGCGCGTCGTCGAGAAGTTGGGGTTCCGGTACGAGGGGCTTCGCCGCCGGTACATCCACATCGCCGGTGATTGGCGCGACCACTACGTGTTCGCCCTCGTGCGCGAGGACGTCCCCGACGGTGTGCTCGAGCGATGGATCTCGGGCCTGGTTCCGGCGAATGCCGCGGCCATCCCCCCGGCGGATCGCCTGCCCATCTGACGGTGTGACCTTCACCTTCGAGTCGAACTTCAGACACGCGGTCGGATGACCGTGTGTCGCGGGCATCGGGACCTAGCGTGGTCCCCATGGGTGGGCAGGTTCTCGGAGGCGGCGTGGTCGTCCTCGTCGCGGTCGTGCTGTGGCTCGTCTATCTGTTGCCGTCGTGGAATGGTCGTCATCAGTACAACGCAGCCGAACGCAATGCCGTGCGCCTGAGTCAGGCGCTTCGAGTGCTCGCCGAAACGAGCGAAACGCCCCGCGAGGTGCAGCTCGAACTCAACGCCCGCACGGCGCTCGCTCAGCAGCGCCTCGCCCGGCGCATGCAGTCCGAGCGCGAGCACGCGCAACTCGAGAACGCGAAAGCCGAGTTGGCCGTCGAACGCGCGCAGGCGCGGATGGATGCCGCCCTCGCCCGCGAGCGCGCGGCCGCCGAGGCAGCTGCCGCCGCGGCCATCCCCGCCGTCCGCCGCGCGCGCGCACGTCGTCGCGCCCGGCTCGCAGCCACGATCGTCGGTCTGGTCGCCGTCGCACTCGCCGTCTGGGGTGCCGTGGATCTGATCCTCACCGGGTCGCAGCTTCTGCTGTGGTCGTCGGTCGCCGTTGCCAGTGCCGCGGTGCTCATGCTGCAGCGCATGGCCACCGTTCAGCGCCGCACCGTGCAGCGTGAGGTCGTCGCGATGACACCGCGCATTGCGGGCGATGTGCAAGATGTCGCGCTGGCGACCGACCGTGTGGCCTGGACGCCGCGTGAACTGCCCCGGCCGCTGACCGCTTCGGCGGGATCACGCGCGGCCGCTGTGCTCGATCAGGCCGACGCGCGCGCGGCGCTTCGTCGCGCTGCCCTCGAAGAAGCCATGCGTGCGCGTGCCGAACGCGCGCGCCCCACGTCGTTGGATGCCGCACGAGCGGCACGCGTCGACGAGTTCGCCGGGGGCGCCGCGGCCGGAGATGACGCGATCGAAGCACACGTGCGGCAACTGCTCGAGCGCCGCGCGTCGGGTCAGTGAGCCGAGTTCGGGGAGCCCCCGGCGGCGTGATAACCTGACGGAGGTTCACGGGCCTATGGCGCAGTTGGTAGCGCGCCTCGTTCGCATCGAGGAGGTCAGGAGTTCGAATCTCCTTAGGTCCACCAACGCAGAAGTGCCCCCGCTTGCGGGGGCACTTCTGCGTTAACGGTGCGCTCAGCGGAAGGTCAGGACCTCGTCGCCCCGTCGGTGCGACCCGCTTCGTACCGGTCCCACGCGGGCGCGCCGTCGACATCGGGCGCGAGACCGTGGGCGAACGCGGTCCAGCGGCTCTGCATGCGCTCGGAGATCTGCTCGGCCGAGCGGGTCAGCGGGGTTCAGCTGCTGGGGGCACGCGGGGCCGAAGATGACGGCATCCGTCACGCCGTCGAGATCGGTGGCGGGCGCAGGGTCCCGCCAGCGCAGGTCACCGGCGGGCGCCTGCGCGAAGGGCGTGCCTCTCGTTCGGGCGGTCTACAAGGACGGGATCGCGCTGGGCTGAACGGGCTCAGCGCCCGGGGGCGTCGAAAGACCAGGCATCCGGGTCGATCGCCGTCGCGACGTCCCACTCGGGCGTCTCCCACCGGAAGGTCGCGACCGCGCACGTCGGCATGTGGCCGATGCCGCCGTCCGACAGTCCGGCCGCCAGCATGGTCATCCCCGGATCGTGCGCGACGATCATCACCGATGCGGCTCCGCGCCCGGCGGCGGCGGCCAACAGTGTCTTCGGTGACGAGCCGTAGAGGTCGGGCGACAACTCGGGGTCGAGCTCGAACCGTGCGCCGAAGAAGCCGGCCGTCGTCCGTGCGCGCAGGGCCGTCGAGGCGAGGATCGCGTCGATCGTGATTCCGGTCGCCGCGAGCCGCTCCGCCATCGCGGGGGCATCGCGCAGTCCGCGCGGGTTCAGCGGGCGATCGTGGTCGTCCAGCTCCGGGGTGCCCCAGTCGCTTTTCGCGTGCCGCACCAGGATGAGGGTCGTCATGTCGTCGCCTTTCGGGTGTGGACTCCCGCGAGAAGTTCCAGCACGCACAGCGCGGCGAGGCGCACCGTCCGGCCGTCGGGAGCATCGGCCGTCGCATCGACCTCGACGATGTCGGCACTGCGCACGCGCGCATCGCTCGACACCGTGCGGACGAGAGTGCGGAGTTCCCACGCCTGCAGACCGCCGGGCACGGATGCCGGGCATCCCGGAGCGACGGAGCGATCGCACACGTCCACGTCGATGTCGAGATGGATGCCGCCCTCTCCGGCCCCGGCGACCGCGAGCGCCTCGGCGGCGACATCGGGGAGCCCGCGGCGGCGGACGTCGTCGATCGTGATGACCGTGATGCCGAGATCCGCGGCGCGCCGGGCGTACGCGGCGGAATTGGCGAAATCCGCGATGGCGACCTGCACGATCCGTCGCGGATCGAGCCCGTCTTCGACGAGCCGCCGCACGGGGGAGCCGTTGGAAACACCGTCGCGCAGATCGAAGTGGGCGTCGAGCGTGACGAGTCCGCCGGCATCCGCTCCCTGCGCGTGCGCGCCGGTCGGCGACAGGGACGTCCGGAACGCGGGCGCGCCGAGGAGCACGGCATCCATCGCCTCATCGGACGGATCGGGCCAGTCGCCGGCGCGCGGCCAGAGGGCGTCGTGGGAGAACGCCATCAGCCGACGTACACCCAGGCCGCCCGGCCGCTGCCGAGCATCACGCGCTCGCGGCGGTACAGCTGCACCTCGTACTCGTCGGCGGCGTCGATCTCATCGAGCGTGACGTGCAAGACCTTGCCGACCACCTTGTCGACGGGGTTGCCGGTGTGCCGGATGACGGGGTGAACCGAGAGCCCCGACACATCGACGACGCGCTGATCGGTGATTTCGGTGTAGTCGATCGTGTAGCCGGGCAAGGTATCGCTCTCGCCCGCGACGATCCGTCCGAACGTGTCGAGTTGCACCTCGGCGAATTGGAGCGTGCCGTAGGTGAACAACAGCTGGTCGTCCGGTCCCTCGCTCACGACCCCAGGCTACTCGCGCCGCGCGCGTCAGCCCAGTAGTGCGTGGGCGATCGAGAAGATCGCGAGTCCAGCGAGAGCGCCGACGATCGTGCCGTTCAATCGGATGTACTGAAGGTCGCGTCCGACCATGAGCTCGATCTTCTCGGTCGTCTCGGCGGGATCCCACTTCTCGACCGTGTCGGTGATGATCGACGCGATGTCGTGGCGGTAGCGATCGACGAGGAAGACGGCGGCGTCGGCGACGCGTTTGTCGACGCGGTGCTGGAGGGCGGTGTCGGTCGACAAGCGCGAACCGACTTCGCCGAGTGCCGCGGTGACCCGGCGGCGCAGGGCGCTGTCCGGATCGTCGAGGGAGCGCAGGAGTCCCGCTTTCGCCGTGTTCCAGGCTTCGGCGGCGAGGGCCTGCACGCGGGGGCTGTCGAACACGGCGATCTTCGCGTCTTCCAGGCGTGCGATCGTCGCGGGATCGTGCTGCAGGTTGCCGGCGAGGCGAGTGAGGTACGCGTCGATCGCGATCCGTGCAGGGTGGTGCGGGTCGGCCTGAACGGCGGCGGCGAACTTCACGGCTTCGTTGTAGACGGTGTCATCGACGAGGCGCATCGCGACGGAGGGCACCCACGAGGGCAGACGCCGCGAGACCAGTCCGCTGAAGGAGTCGCGGTTGGCGGTCAGCCACGTCGAGATCGAGTCGATTCCGAGGTCGACGGCGCCGCGGTGGGCATCGGCATCCACCACTCGCTCGAGCCATCCGCCGAGCGCTTCGGCCCACGAGGGGCTCAGGAGATGTTCGCGAGCGAGGTCGGCGATGAGGTCCTGCACTTCGTCGTCGCTCAGAGCCGTGAGGACGCCCGAGGCCATCGCCGATGCTTCGCGTGCGACGGTCTCGGCGTGCGCGGGATCGCGCAGCCACTCGCCCGCCTTCGCGGCGATCCCGGTCGACTCGAGTTTGGCGCGGACGACCGAACCCTCGAGGAAGTTGGTCTCGACGAACTCACCCAGGCTCCGGCCGATCTCGTCCTTGCGCCGCGGGATGATCGCGGTGTGCGGGATCGGAATGCCGAGCGGATGCCGGAAGAGCGCCGTCACGGCGAACCAGTCCGCGAGGGCACCGACCATGCCGCCCTCCGCGGCTGCGCGCACGTACGCCATCCACGGGTACTGCTCCTGCAGCACGAAAGCGATCACGAACACGACCGCCATGAGGATCAGTGCACCGAGCGCGACGCCCTTCATCACGTGGAGGGCTCGGCGACGCTCCTGATCTGCGGGGCTGAGGAGCTCAGTCGGGGTGCGGGCCATCAGGCTATGGTGTCACGCGCACCGCCCCGGAGCGCGCGGCGCTCCCGGCGCGTATTCTGGCGGGCGTGATCGACGACATCAAGAAGCGCGCCCGGCACCGCACCAGCATCCTGGAGGGACAGGTGCGTGGACTTGCGAAGATGATCGAAAACGAGGACTACTGCATGGACATCATCGCCCAGTCCCGGGCGATCCAGAAGGCACTCGCGTCGCTCGACAAGCTCCTCCTCGAGAATCACCTGCGCACGCACGTGGCGCACATGTTCGCCGAGGGCGGCGAGGATCGCGAGCGGGCAATCGCGGAGCTGCTCAAGGCCTACGATCTCGAGACCCGCTGAGGTTCAGCTGCTGACGGGACCGAGCCACGCCGAGGCGACTGTCGCGTGCGCCGACTCGGGGTCGGACGGGTGGAACATCCCGGCCAGCACGTCGCGGTACAAGCGGCTGAGCTCGGAGCGGGTGAAGTAGGACGATCCGCCGGTGACCAGCATCGCCTCGTCGACGATCTGCTTGGCCGCGACGACCGCGCGATGCTTGAGCCCGGAGAGCTTCGCGAACCAGAGGGCGCCGTGATCGGCCTGCGCGTCGACGTCGCGCGCGAGGCCGTCGATCTGGGGGAGAAGGCCGTCGTAGGCGAGGGCCATCTCGGCGATGCGCCAGCGGATGTCGGGGTCGTCGCTGTAGGGCTTGCCGGTCTTTTTCGAACTGCGATGTTTCGCGGTCTCGACCGCGAGATCGAGCGCGCGGCGCGCGATCCCGGTGTAGACCGAGGCCAGCAGGACCTCGAAGACGCTGAAGATGCCGAAGACGATCGGATCGGGGTTCGGACCGGGAGCGACCCGGCGGACGACCCGGTCCGCCGGGGCTACGGCCCCGCGCAGTTCGGTCGTGCGCGACTGGGTACCCCGCATCCCGAGCGTGTCCCAGTCGTCGCGGGTGTGGACGGCGTCCGTCCGCGGCACGAACGCGTAGATCAGCTGCGGATCGTCCGGATCCGTGGTGTCGAGACCGTGGAGCCCCAGGTGCGTCCAGACGGGACCGAGCGAGGTGAAGATCTTCGTGCCGGTGAACGCGTAGCCGCCGTCTTCTTGCGGCACGGCGGTCGTGTCGCTGCCGAAAAGCACCAGGTCGTTGCCCGCCTCGCTGATCCCGAACGCGAACACCTCACCGGCGGCGGCGCCCTCCTGCACGAATCGCAGATCGTCGATCCCGCGGTCGGCGAGCACCTGGGCGACACCCGTCCACACGAGGTGCATGTTGATCGCGAGAGCGGTGGATGGCGCCGCGGATGCCAGGCGCTGCTGCAGGATGGCAGCCTCGGCGAGTCCCAGGCCTGCTCCACCGAGCGCCGTGGGAACGAGGATCGCGAGATATCCGGCGTCGCGGAGCTCGGCGAGGTCTTCCCCCGGGAACCGGTTCTCGGCATCCACGGCCGTCGCGCGAGAACGGATGCGCTCGAGGAGGTCGTCGGGGAGCAGGAGGGTCGGGTCGAATGAGCTCACGATCCCATCCTGCCCCTGTCGGCGCGGGACGGGGCAGGATGGAGGGATGATCTCCACCGATTTGGCCCTCGCCCTGCGCGACGCGGGGCTCGTGTGGCGGCCCACCTCCGGAGATCGGTTTCAGCTGGATGAGCCGGAGTTCGAGGCCGATGTCTTCACCGTGAGTGAGATGACGATCGAGCCGCGCGAGTATCCGACGGGAGCGATCCTCGCCTTCAACGGCACGACCGAGTGGGCCCTGGATTCCGTCGCTCAGGGTGACGCCCTGTGGTTGACGCGGGAGGATCAGCTGCGTGAACTGCTGCGCGGCGCGTTCCGGCTCCTCGAGCGCACGGACGATTCGCACCGCGTCGAGATCGTGTTCGCGGGGGAGCGGAGGGCGTTCGAGCATCCCCAACCGGAGGATGCATATGCGCTCGCGCTCCTGCACGTGCTCCGTCGGATCGCCTGAGCCGGGTCAGCGCAGCGCCGCGCGCAGGTGCGCGAGGGTGTCCTCCGGCTTGTCGCGGTGCGGTGAATGTCCGGCGCCGGCGACGATCGACATCGTCACGACCGGATTCTGCCGCACGTCGTCTGCCAGTGCCCCGGTGAAGATCGAGTAGACCTTCGGGTCGCTCGCGATGATGTGGGTGGGCACGGTGAGCCTCGCCGCGGCCGCCCGCACGTCCCACGGCGTGTTCTGGATGCTGGTCTGTTCGACGGCCCAGCGGCTCGCCTGCCGGGCCGACAGTGCCTTGAGTTCGATGTCGTGCGGATGCCAGTCCGGGTGCTCCGCGCGCACGGCATCTTCAGTCGGATCGGCGAACGCGCGCCGCTGGCTGTTGCGGACCACCTGTCGGTCACGGTCGGCCAGGTGGACGGCCGGATCGATCAGAACGAGCCGGCGCGTCCAGGCCGGCACGTCCGCGCTCGCGAGCGTCGCGGCGGCACCGCCCAGCGAGTGTCCGATGACGAGATCCCACGGTTCGCCGTCCGGTGCACCGGTATGGACGACATCGGCGGCATAGGCGGCGATCGAGTAGTCGAGCGCGCGCGGCGCGAGCCCGTGACCGCGCAGATCGACGGCCTGCGCCTGCCAGCCGGCATCCGCCAACGCGACCCCGTAGCGCCACATGAGCGCGCCGTTCGAGCCGAGACCGTGGATCAGCAGCGCATGCTGGCGGGCATGCGGAGATCCCCAGGAGAGCGTCGGGAGCGTGACGGGTGCAGGCATGGATCCAGCGTACGAGCGTGCGGTCAGGTGATGACGTCGACCGGCGCGGTATCGGGGATCGGGCTGACGTCGCGGCCACGGAGGTCGGGGAAGCCCCCGACGAACACGGCCGAGACGATGACGCCGGCAATGGCGAAGGCGGCGGCCGCCCAGTATGCGCCGGCGGGGCCGACGCCGTCGATCAAGAAGCCGGCGATCGCCGAACCGAGAGCCGCGCCGATCAGCTGCCCCGTACCGATCCAGCCGTAGGCCTCGGCGGTGTCGCTGAATCTGACGCTCGCCGAGGTCATCGCGAACATCATCGCCAGCGCCGGGGCGATGCCGACACCGGCGACGAGGAGAGACGCCGAGACCCACCACGCGGTGGTGTCGGTGATGTCGATCACCGCGAACACCGTCAGCACGAGGCCGAGCGTCACCGCACCGAACCGGCGGGCCATCGACCAGGGCCCGATCGGCACGTGCCCGAAAGCGAGGCCGCCGGCGAGGCTGCCGATGGCGAAGACGGCCAGAACCAGGCCCGCCTCGAGGCCTCCGTGGCCGAACGTCGCGACGACGCCGGCCTCGACCGCCGCGCACGCGCCGATCAGAAGGAAGCCGGTAACGGTGGCCAGGAGCACCACGGGACTGCGGAGGACCTTTCCGAATGCGCGGCGACTGCGCGGGATGCGTACCCGACCCACCTCGGGGGAGAGGATGAACCACGCGCCGCCGCCGAGGAGGATCACGACGATCAGCAGGAGTCCGGGCACCGTGCCGACCTGGGTCGCCACCACGGTGATGACGACGGGCGCGAGGATCCAGATGATCTCCTGCAGGCTCGCGTCGAGTGAGAACAGCGGGGTGAGCTGGCGCGAGTTCACGAGCTTCGGGTAGATCGTGCGGACAGCGGACTGTACCGGGGGCGTCGACAGGCCCGCGAGCAGGCCGAAGAACATGTATCCCGCAACCTCCATCGGCACGAGGGCCAGGACGAGGATCGCGGCCGCGCACACGGCGGTGGTCAGGGTCAGGACGCGACGGATGCCCCAGATACCCATCCAGCGGCTCGTCACTGGTCCGCTGGTTGCCTGCCCGATCGACGCCGCGGCAAGCACGAGACCCGCGGCGCCGTAGGAACCGGTCGTCTGTTCGACGTGCAACAGGATCGCCAGGCTGGTCATGCCGTTGGGGAACCGCGCCGTCAGTTGCGCCGCAATGATGCGTGCCACGCCCGGCACGCGCAGCAATTCCCGGTATCCCGCCACCTCTCCACGCTACCGCTCGCGCGGCGCCGGCCGACACGCCGACGACACGCCCACCCGTGTTTCCACAGGGGAAGTGATGTCGGTGGCCCGGCGTAGCGTGCGGTCTGTGGATGGATGCCGGAGCCGCGCACGAAATGCGCGTGATTCAGGCGTTTTCCGATGCGAAGAAAAGGGGCGCTGTTGTGGATGAAACGGTGGACAACATGTGTTGTACCTGTTGAGAACGGTGCAAAACTACACGGATGTAACTACTACCCCTTGTGGTGCTATCCAATGTCCGTACCCATATGTAGTATTGGACTCCCGGTGGAGGTTTGCCGGTCACCGGCACCTCACGGGTACCACCCACGGGACGATTTCAGGGGAGAAAACAGAGAACATGGCGATCACGGTTTACACGAAGCCTTCATGCGTGCAGTGCAACGCGACCTACCGCGCACTCGACTCGAAGGGCATCGAATACGACATCCTCGACCTGTCGGAAGACCCGGCGGCGCTCGAGCACGTGAAGTCGCTCGGCTATCTGCAGGCACCCGTCGTCGTCACCGACGAGGGTCACTGGTCGGGCTTCCGTCCCGACAAGATCGACGAGCTCGCCAGCCGCTTGGCCTGACGTCCCGTGTGACGACGCTCGATCAACGACGGCAGGAGAGCGGACATGCTGACAGCGACGCGCGCTCCGTTGCTCGTCTACTTTTCGAGCATTTCGGGGAATACGGCACGCTTCGTCGAGAAGCTGGGTCTTCGCGCCGTGCGCATTCCGCTCCTGCCGTCCGACCCGGCCGCGGTGGTCGATGAGCCCTACGTGCTCGTCACCCCCACGTACGGGGGCGGGCAGGGACGCGGAGAGGAAAAGGGTGCTGTACCCAAGCAAGTCATCCGCTTCCTCAACGATGAGGGACACCGGAAGAACATCCGCGGAGTGATCTCGGCGGGCAACACCAACTTCGGCGAGGCGTTCTGTCTCGCCGGCGACATCATCAGTCGCAAGTGCTCCGTGCCGCACTTGTATCGACTAGAACTTTTCGGCACGCCAGAGGACGTCACCCGCGTGGGCGACGGATTGGAACGATGGTGGAAGCTGCAGTGACCGAGGCGATTGTCAAGAACGACGCGCGATTCGACGGGATGGACTACCACGCCCTCAACGCGATGTTGAACCTGTACGGCGAAGACGGGAAGATCCAGTTCGACGCCGACAAGCGCGCCGCGCGGGAGTACTTCCTCCAGCACGTCAACCAGAACACGGTGTTCTTCCACTCGCTCAAGGAGCGCCTGGACTACCTCGTGGAGAAGGAGTACTACGAGGGCGCTGTGCTCGAGAAGTACTCCCTCGAGTTCATCCAGAAGCTCAACGACTTCGCCTACGGGAAGAAATTCCGCTTCGAGACGTTCCTCGGCGCGTTCAAGTACTACACGAGCTACACGCTGAAGACCTTCGACGGCAAGCGCTACCTCGAGCGTTTCGAAGACCGCGTCGTGATGACCGCGCTCGGTCTCGCAGACGGCGACGAGAAGCTCGCGCACGATCTCGTCGAGGAGATCATCTCCGGCCGCTTCCAGCCCGCGACGCCGACGTTCCTCAACTCGGGCAAGGCGCAGCGCGGTGAGCTCGTCTCGTGCTTCCTGCTGCGCATCGAAGACAACATGGAGTCGATTTCGCGCGGAATCAACTCGTCGCTGCAGCTGAGCAAGCGCGGCGGGGGTGTCGCGCTGCTGCTCTCGAACATCCGCGAATCGGGTGCGCCGATCAAGCAGATCGAAAACCAGTCCTCGGGAATCATCCCGGTCATGAAGCTCCTCGAGGACAGCTTCAGCTACGCTAACCAGCTCGGCGCGCGTCAGGGTGCCGGAGCGGTGTACCTGAACGCCCATCACCCCGACATCATGCGATTCCTCGACACGAAGCGTGAGAACGCCGACGAGAAGATCCGCATCAAGACGCTGTCGCTGGGTGTCGTCGTGCCGGACATCACGTTCGAGCTGGCGAAGAACGGCGAGGACATGTACCTGTTCTCCCCGTACGACGTCGAGAAGGTCTACGGAGTGCCATTCGGCGACATCTCGGTCACCGAGAAGTATCGCGAGATGGTCGACGACGCACGCATCAAGAAGACCAAGATCAACGCCCGCGAGTTCTTCCAGACGATCGCCGAGATCCAGTTCGAATCCGGCTACCCGTACATCATGTTCGAAGACACGGTGAACAAGGCGAACCCGATCAAGGGTCGCATCAACATGTCGAACCTCTGCAGCGAGATCCTGCAGGTGAACACGCCGACGACCTACAACGAGGACCTCTCGTACAAGGAGATCGGTAAGGACATCTCCTGCAACCTCGGGTCGATGAACATCGCGTTGTCGATGGATGCCGATGACCTCGGCCAGACGGTCGAGACCGCCATCCGCGCCCTCAGCGCCGTCAGCGAGCAGAGCCACATCGCGTCGGTTCGCTCGATCGAGGACGGCAACGACCGCTCGCACGCGATCGGCCTCGGTCAGATGAACCTGCACGGTTACCTCGCGCGCGAGCACGTGCACTACGGCTCCGAAGAAGGCATCGACTTCACGAACATCTACTTCTACACGGTGCTCTTCCACGCGCTGCGTGCATCGAACAACCTGGCCATCGAGAAGGGTGAAGCCTTCGACGGGTTCGAGGACTCGACCTACGCAAGTGGGGCGTTCTTCGACAAGTACATCGAGCGCGCCTGGGTTCCCGAGACCGAGAAGGTCGCAGAGCTCTTCGCCGGCAAGCACATCCCGACGCAGGAGGACTGGACGGCGCTGAAGGCATCCATCCAGCAGCACGGTATCTACAACCAGAACCTGCAGGCCGTGCCGCCGACGGGGTCGATCTCGTACATCAACAACTCGACGTCGTCGATCCACCCGATCGCCTCGAAGATCGAGATCCGCAAGGAAGGCAAGCTCGGCCGCGTCTACTACCCGGCCGCGTTCATGACGAACGACAACCTGGAGTACTACCAGGACGCGTATGAGATCGGCTACGAGAAGGTCATCGACACGTACGCCGCGGCGACGCAGCACGTCGACCAGGGCCTCTCGCTGACGCTGTTCTTCAAGGACACCGCCACCACGCGCGACATCAACAAGGCGCAGATCTACGCGTGGCGCAAGGGCATCAAGACGATCTACTACATCCGCCTGCGGCAGATGGCGCTCGAGGGCACGGACATGAGCGAGTGCGTCTCGTGCATGCTGTGACCCCGCGTCCGACGACTCGAATCTGGAACTGATATGACTCCCGAACCGCTCAAGCTCCTGACGAACGTGCAGGCCATCAACTGGAACCGCATCGAGGACGACAAAGACCTCGAGGTCTGGAACCGTCTGGTGAACAACTTCTGGCTGCCCGAGAAGGTGCCGCTCAGCAACGACATCCAGTCGTGGAACACGCTGACGCCCGACGAGCAGCTGCTCACGATGCGCGTGTTCACCGGGCTCACGCTGCTCGACACGATCCAGGGCACCGTCGGGGCGGTCTCGCTCATCCCCGACGCGATCACCCCGCACGAAGAAGCCGTCTACACGAACATCGCCTTCATGGAGTCGGTGCACGCGAAGAGCTACTCCTCGATCTTCTCGACGCTTGCGTCGACGAAGGAGATCGACGAGGCGTTCCGCTGGTCGGTGGAGAATCCGAACCTTCAGAAGAAGGCTCAGATCGTCATGGACTATTACCGGGGCGACGAGCCGCTCAAGCGCAAGGTCGCCTCGACCCTGCTGGAGAGCTTCCTGTTCTACTCGGGCTTCTACCTGCCGATGCACTGGTCGTCGCGAGCGAAGCTCACGAACACGGCCGACCTCATCCGCCTCATCATCCGCGATGAGGCCGTGCACGGGTACTACATCGGGTACAAGTTCCAAAAGGGCCTCGAGAAGGTCACGCAGGCCGAGCGTGATGAACTCAAGGACTACACGTTCTCGTTGCTGTACGAGCTCTACGACAACGAAGTGCAGTACACGCAGGATCTCTACGACGGTGTCGGTCTCACCGAGGACGTCAAGAAGTTCTTGCACTACAACGCGAACAAGGCGCTCATGAACCTCGGCTACGAGGCGATGTTCCCGGCGACCGTGACGAACGTGAATCCGGCGATCCTGTCGGCGCTCTCACCCAACGCGGATGAGAACCACGACTTCTTCTCGGGATCGGGTTCCAGCTACGTCATCGGCAAGGCGGAAGCCACCGAAGACGACGACTGGGATTTCTGAGAACCGCGGACTTCCTGCGGCGTATCGGATGTCGAAAGGCCTCCGGCTTCGCGCTCATCTCGAGCGGTGCCGGAGGTCTTCGCCGTGCGTGGGTGATTCAGCCCGCGGCGACGGCGAAGAGAGAGCGGATGTTGCCCTCTGGATCTGCGAAGAACGCGGTGTGGTGACCCCAGTCGGTCAACACCGACGCAGCGACGAGGGCCCCGCCGTGGGCGGTGATCTTCGCCAGGTGAACATCTATCTCGTTGACTCTAGATCCACGTACCGGCACCCGGTGCTCGCCGCTCCCGCGTGGGAGCTCAGTCGTAGCCGAGGACCACGCAGACGGCGGTATCGGTCGATGGTTCGAGAGTGCGCGGGGGTTGGTCTTCGTCCACGCTCCCACGGTAGGGCTGTCCGCCTCTGCGACCATCAGCGGCTCGCCGTGACAATTCGCACGGCCGACCTCCGGCCACGCAGCGGCGCGGCCTTCTAGAATCGGTGTCGTGGCAGAGAATCCCGCATCCGCTGACGCGCCGCGCTTCAGTCCGGTGATCGCGTTGCTCGCGGTCTCGGCGATGTGGGAGGGACAACTCTCGGTGGTGCTGAAGGACCTCGGCATTTCCACCCGCAAGTTCGCACTCCTTGGCCATATCTACGCAGAGCCCGGGATCTCCTTCTCGGAGCTCGCCCGCCGCTCGCACATCACGGTGCAGTCGGCGCATACGGCCGTGCGCACGCTCGTAGATGACGGACTGGTCGAGGATGCCACGTCCCACGCCGGTGCGGCCAGTGACCTCAACGTCACTGCGCGCGGTGTGCAGGTCCTGCGCGATGCGAAAGACCGGCTCGCGCAACTCGACGGGGCGCTGGCTGAGCGTCTACCGAAGGTCGCGCAGTCTCTCGACGGTATCCGTGCGGGGATCGTCTAACCTTCACATAGACTGAAGGAATGTTCCGTACCCCGCACGCCCTCTTCCGCACCCTCGCGATCGCTGAAGTGGTGTCGTGGACACTGCTGATCACCGGCCTCATCCTGCGCGCGACGCTCGGATGGAACATCGCCGTGACGATCGGAGGCGGCATGCACGGGTTCGTGTTCCTGTCGTATGCGGCGACGGCGATCCTCGTGGCACTCAACAACCGCTGGCGACTGGGACCGACGCTTCTCGCGCTCGTCGCCGCGATCATCCCCTACGCCACCGTTCCCGTGGAGCTGTGGCTGCAACGCCGCGGGCTGCTCGCCGGCGAGTGGCCGACTGTCGCCGCGCCCGCCGACACGCGCTGGTACGACGGGCTGTTGGTCTGGTTCCTTCGCCGTCCGTGGGTGCTCGCGCTCCTGATCGCGGGCGCGGTCGCGACGCTCTTTGTGATTTTGCTGCTGATCGGACCTCCCGGCGGAAGTAGGGTGGCGGAATGATCCGCCTCCTCGCTCGCTTCGCGCTGGCCGCTGTGCTCCTCGTCGCCGGTGCGGCGCACCTGGGGCCGATGCGTCGCGGATTCCGCATCGTCGTACCCGACTGGGCCCCGCGCGCGCTGCGCACGGACAAAGATACGATCGTGGTGGCCTCGGGGGTCGTCGAACTCGGGCTCGGCGCGGCGTTGATCGCCCTGCCGCGCGAGCGGCGCCGGGTCGGCATCGCCGTCGCGGCACTGTTCGTCGCGGTGTTTCCCGGCAACGTGCACCAGTGGCGCACCGGTGCATCGGCACCCGGACTCGACACCGACGCGAGACGGCTCGCGCGCCTGTTCCTGCAGCCCATCCTCGTCGTCTGGGCGCTCTGGTCTACCGCACGGGCCTGACCGTCGCCCGTCTGACTCTCACGCGCGCCCGGTTTTCTCGCCGGCATGGCGGCGTGCCGGCATCCGTCCCCGCGGTCGCACCATCATCCGCCGCCTCGTCTCTCGCCGCCGCGGCCTCGCCTCTCGCCGCCGCGGCCTCGCCTCTCGCCGCCGCCGCCTCGCCTCTCGCCGCCGCCGCCTCGCGCCGCCGCCGCCTCGCGCCGCCGCCATCTCGCCTCTCCGACCCGGTCCGTATTCAGTCTGTGCGCGATGGCGGCGCGGGTGGATTCCTGTGATTCCGCGGGCGGCACCGCGTTCTCCTAGCGCCCAGACTGAATACGGTACGGCGCGGTACGGCGCGGCGGCTGCACGTGCCCAGAGGTGGGAGATGTCGCGGGCTTCGGATGACGTGACGGGATTCGGAGAATGTCGCCGGATTCGGGACGCCGGAGTGTGGAATGATCCGAATCCGTGACATATGTCCGATTCTGGCGCGCGCCCCGCGCGCGAGGCTGGCGCTGGCGCGCGCGGCGAGCGCGGATCGGCGGGGTCAGCGCCGGGTGGACACCGTCACCGTGAATTTGGCGTCGCGGGCGATCTGGCGGGTCGGGCCCACGAGTCGCTCGAGCGTCGGCCGATAGCCGAGCGCGGAATTCCACACGCACCAGAGCTCGCCGCCGGGCCGCAGCACCCGGGCCGCATCGGCGAACAGGTGCGGCGCGACCTGACCGGTGACCGCGGCGCCGCTGTGGAACGGGGGGTTGAGGACGATGAAGGATGCCGAGGCATCCGCGCGCGCCGAGAGCGCGTCGTCGCGGTGGACCGCGACCTGCCCGTCGACGCCGTTCGCCCGGAAGGTGGCCGCGGCGGAAGCGATCGCGACGGCCGACTGGTCCGTCGCGAGAATGTGAGCGCCCGGATGCGTGCGGGCGAGGTGAGCGGCGATGAGCCCCGTGCCGCAAGCGAGGTCGATCCACGGATCGTCCGCAGTTCCGCCCGGGGGAGTGCCGGGGAGATGGCGGAGGAGGAACCGGGTGCCGATGTCGAGGCGCGGACCGGCGAACGCACCGCCGTAAGCGCAGACGGTGAGCGCATCGATCGCGGCGGTGGCGGGCACCGGGTCGCGCCCGTCGTGCGGGCCGCGCGCGATCAGCACGCGGGACTTCTGGCGCGCATGCGTCACGTCGACCGTGTCGAAGAACTCGCCGAGCACCTCGTTCATCGCGCGCGTCATATGTTTGAGCCGTCCGCCCGCGAACACCTGCACGTCCGGTTCTGCATGTGCGGCGATCAGGCCGGCGACATCCCGCAGCTGCTCGAGGGAGCGCGGCAGGCGGAGCAGCACGATCCTCGCCCCGCGGACGAGGTCGGCGCTCAGCGGGAGCGAATGGAACCCCGACACAGCGAGGTCGGCAGCGTTGGCGGCGAGAGCGCGCTCTCCGGTCAAGGCATCTTGATGCACGCGCACCGCGGTGGCGCCGTCGTGGATGGCGGCGAGGGTGAGCGCGCCGTATCCGTCGCCGATCACGACGACCGTGCCGGCATCGCCGTCCGCACGCGCCGCGGCGGACTCGTCCAGCAGCAGCCGGTCCGCGGCATCTGTCGCAACGAGACCGGGCGCTTCGATGTCAGGACGACGGCGCAGCGCGTCGAACGGGAAGCTCACTCCGAACCCGTGTCGGCATAGCGCAGGCGCGCATCGTCAGGCGTGCATTCGTCGCCGATGCGGATGCCGGGAGCGAGCCTGCCGGCCGCCCGCAACTCGAGCAGGGTCTCCGCGGTGCGCCGGCGCAACTCCCACGGATCGATCGTGTTCACGTAGATCTTCGTCCCGCCCTCGAAGCCGGCGGGCGTGGAGATCCGCCACTTCAGCACGACGCGCCACGGCATGGGCCACGGTGCGCCGGGAGGGCGATAGTGCCACTCTTCGTTCGTCGGCACGTGCACACCGGTGGCCGCGTGGAGCGCGTGGACGAGGTCGGAGACGGCGCGGACGCCGCCATCCGAGTGGTCCTGAGGGAGGTTCGCAGTGGATGTCGAAAAGACCTCGAGCGCCGGGTAGCGGTGCCCGACGCCCGCGAACGCCACCGCGCCGTCGGTGGCGGCCACGATCAGCCGTTCTTCGACGGCGAGATCGGCGATCTCGTGCTGGTAGAGCAGTCGATCGGCCGAGAGCAACCGGAGCTCGTGATCGACCTGGGGTCCGTGTTCATCGATCGCGACGAGCTGCTTGTGCAGATGCTCGAACGAGGCGCCCGCGGGGCGGAGCCAATTCTGGAAGACGGTGACATACGCCGCGTTCGGTTGCGCCTGCTGGATTTCGGCGAGCGATCGGACGGTGAACGCCGTGTAGGCAGCGTGTTCGTCGGGAGTGAGGGTGCCGGCCGAAGCGAGCTGATCGTCGCTGTGGGCACCGTCGACGACGTGACGCCGCGCGACGATGACGTCGTGCGACCCGCCCAACAGATCGAGTGCCGCTTCTTCGAGTGACGGATGCTGGATGCCACTCGAGTTCGCGCGGATGTCGGCGAGTGCCTCGATGTGCGCGCGACCCTCCGCCGTCGACAGATACTCCTGCGCCCACTCGAACAGCGATGACGGCTGCCGGAACCCGTGGTTCTCGCGCCAATACTCGGCCGAGACGATCTCGAAGAGGTTGCCGAAGCGTCGGAACTCCGCCACGGTGTGATCGAGCTCGGCCGCAGGAACGTGGCGGAGCAGAGTGAAGTCGTCGCCGACGAGACGTGCTTTCTCGGGGGTGGTTTCCAGATATCGGTCTTCGCAGAACGCACACAGCCGGCGGTGCTCGCCGCGACCGAGCGGGAGGATTTCGTCCCGAGGGGCGGCGATCGGGCGGTTCGCGCGGCCGGGAACCGTCCACACACGGGTTCCGGTCAGCGGTCCGATCTGCTTGACCGTTCCGTCCGGAAGTCGTTGGATCGCCGGTCGTGCTCCATCGCTCACCCCTTCACCCTACCCAGTGCAGGCATACTGGCCGTATGCGGAGCGTGGCGCGATGGATGCTGGCGGGGGGCATGGTCTTCGCGGGCCTGTCCCATCTTTTCTGGGCGCGGAAGGAGTTCCAGGCGCAGGTGCCGGACCTCGTGACCGACGTTCTCCCGATCGATAAGGACGGGGTCGTGGTGGCCTCCGGCGCTGTGGAGATGATGCTCGGCGCGGCCCTCGTCGTCCTCCCGAAGGAGCGAGGTCGGATCGGGGCGATCCTCGCGGCCTTCTTTGTCGCGATCTTCCCGGGGAACATCGCGCAGGCCGTGGGTAAGCGCCCGGCGTTCGGCCTCGACAGTGACGCGGCCCGGTGGGCGCGATTGGCGTTCCAACCGCTGCTCGTGGCGTGGGCCCTCTGGTCCACCCGCGACTGAAGAACGACGAAGGGGTGGATGCTGCGGCATCCACCCCTTCGTTGTTCATGACGTGCGCTCAGCGCCCGGCGGGCACCCGCACCGATTCGGTCTCGGCTTTGAGGCGCTCGCGGTCGACCCGGTCGATCTCGTGGAGCGAGATCCCCTTGGTCTCGCGGAGCGAGATCACCGCGACGAGCGTGATGGCGGCGGCAGCGGCGAGATAGAACGCGACGCCGACCCACGATCCCGTCGCCGACAGGATCGCGGTCGCGATGATCGGTGCGAGCGAGCCTGCGAAGATCGAGGTGACCTGGTAGCCGAGAAACATGATCGGACCGAAGACGAGCGTCGCGGCCGTGGCATAGAGGAAGAACTCATACCATTCGACGACGGTGCCGGCCATGGATGCGGTGACGACGCGACGAAGGCTGGAGACCTTTTCGTCGGATGCGGGCGCTGTGGCCATGCGCTGATACCTCCTTGTAGAGCGCGGGACGGCACCCGGGGGAGTGTCGATCAGCGACGCTACCTGAAATGTGATTCAGGTACAAGGTTCAGATGCGCACACCGCGTGTGCGCGGGCGCACAGAGATCAGGCGACGGGCGTTTCCGTGGGATGCAGGCGGACGCGGACGATGTTCGTCGTCTCGTCGATGTCGGCGACCGTGGGATAGGCCTTCACGAAGTCGGAGAACGAGCGGTGCCCGAGCGCCTTCTCACTGAAGGACGGATCCATGCGCTTGAGCAGGTTCTTCACCGCAGAGAGGTGCAACCACTCGTCGTCGGTGCGCACCTGTTCGAGCTTGAGCGCGCGGCTCAGGAGCTCCGATGCCGGGTCTTCCGCGGGCTTGCGGCGGCGCGACGACGAGGAAGACCCGGCATCCGCCTTCTTCTGCGCAGCCTGCGTTGCCGGAGGCGGCACGACGCCGGGAAGGGAGTCGTAGGAGTCGAACTGATCGCACGCAGCGGCGAGCGACTTCGCGGTCGACCCGGCCACCCCGACACCGACGACGATCCGGCCGAGTCGCTTGCAGCGTTGCGCGAGCGGCACGTAATCGCTGTCACCGGCGACGATCACGACGTGTGTCAGGTCGGGAAGACGGAACATGTCCTCGACCGTGTCGACGGCGAGACGGATGTCGGCGCCGTTCTTCGCGTAGGCGGCGGCGGGGAAGAGCTGGACCAGATCGACGGCGCGCGCGACGAGCTGCGACCGGTAGAACGCGTTGACCGGCGACGACCAGTCGGCGTACGCGCGGGTGAGCACAAGGGTGCCGAACGATGCCGCGTAGTCGATGATCGCGCCGACGTCGATCGTCGCGTCCTTCAGGCGCTGGGCAATTGTGGGCTCATCGGGGTCGGCGATGATCTTCTGCCGGTCGCCGGCGTAGGCATTGCGGCCATGGACGCGGTCGTACCAACTCATCACGATGTTGTCGAAATCGAGATACACCGCGACACGGGGATTCTGCGGATCGGGCATGTCATCGCTCCTGGGGGTAGGCCACGCCCAGCTGGGCACGGATCGAGTCGAGCGCGCGCATGATCGCGACGGATTCGCCGAACGGCAGCAGGTCGCTGTCGGTGCGGCCCGCCGCGATGATTTCCTCGGCAGCGAGGGCTTGGAACTGCATGCCGCGGCCGGGGACCTCGGAGACGTACTCCTCGAGGACGGTGCCATCGGTCGCGGTCACACGGAAGGACGTCGGCGTGTACCAGACCGTGTCGATGTCGATGCGCGCGCGGGTGCCCACGATGTGGGCGATGTTGGGGCCCGCAGCGCGTGACGAGGTGATGAGCGACGACACCCCGCCGGCCGTGTGGGTGCTGGAGATGACGGCTTCGGTGTCGGCGCCGGTCTCGGCGAGACGTCCGACCGCGCGGATCTCGTCCATCGGGCCGAGGATGTCCCACGCGAACGACACGGGATAGACGCCGAGATCGAGCAACGCGCCGCCGCCGAGTTCCAGGGCGTTGAGTCGGTGCGTCGGATCGGTCGGCAGGCTCTGTGTGTGGTCCGCGATGACGGCACGCACGTCTCCGAGGGTGCCGTCGGCGACGAGTTCACGGATCCGGATCATGTGCGGCAGGTAGCGCGTCCACATGGCCTCCATGGCCAGCAGACCCTTCGAGCGCGCGAGATCCTGGATTTCGGCGGCTTCACCGGCATCCAACGTCACGGGCTTCTCGATCAGGACGTGCTTGCCGGCGCTCAGCGCGAGCAGCGCGTGCTCCCGGTGATGGCTGTGCGGTGAGGCGACATAGATGATGTCGATCTCGGGATCGGCGACCAGGTCTTCGTAGGAGCCGTGAGCGCGCGGGATCTGGAACTCGGCCGCGAAGGCTGCCGCGGCGTCAGGGCGGCGGGAGCCGACGGCAACCAGGTCGAGGTCCGCCGTGCGCAGGTCCTTCGCGAAAGCGTGGGCGATGCCACCCGGAGCAAGGATTCCCCAGCGCAGTCCAGTCATGCCTCGAGCCTATCGGCGTGCGGCTCGCCGGCGGTGCGTGCCGCGTACAGGAAGATTCCGCCGAGTACCGGAGAAACCGGGTGGAAACGGAGCTTTCGGACCAATGTTCCTGTACGCGATACACGGTTTGGGGAGCGCCCGACGGGGCGCACCTTGTGCGTAGGCTCGGACGGTGACCGAATACCGTGACCTCCCCGCCGACGCCGCGCTGGAGCGCTTCCGCGAGTTGCTGCGCATCCCGACGGTGTCGCATGCCGATGAAGTCGACATCGACTGGGCACGCTTCGATGAGTTCCTTGCCGCGCTCATCCGGCTGTACCCGCAGACACACGCGACGCTGGACCGCGAGGTCATCGCCGGGCACTCCGTGCTCTACCACTGGGCCGGGGCGACCCCAGCCGACCCGCTCGTGTTGATGGCCCATCTGGATGTCGTTCCGGTCGCCCCGGAGGAATGGACGCATCCACCCTTCGCCGCCGAGATCATCGGGGCGGGGGAGGATGCCGAGATCCACGCGCGCGGCGCGATCGACGACAAAGGGTCACTCGTCGCGATCCTGGAAGCCGTCGAACACCTCGTCGAGAGTGGCCATACGCCCGCCCGCGATATCTATCTCTCGTTCGGGCACAACGAAGAGACCGCCGGCGAGGGCGCGCAGGAGATCGTCCGGGCGCTGCAGTCCCGTGGCATCAGGCCCGGGCTCGTCCTCGACGAAGGCGGGGCGGTCGTGGACGGCGTCGTTCCCGGAGTCACCGTGCCCACGGCGATGGTCGGCGTCGCCGAGCGCGGCGTCATGACGGTGCATCTCACGGCGCGCGAGGCGGGTGGGCATGCCTCGACCCCGCCGGCGACGCCGGCGACCGTCCGTCTAGCCCGGGCCATCGACCGCGTACACCGGCATCCGTTCCCCACTCGCATCGCGCCGCCCGTGCGAGCCCTCTTCGCGACCCTCGCTCCGCACACGCACGGGCCGTTGCGCTGGGTCTTCGGTCATCTGGCTCTCACCGGGCCGCTGCTCGCGGGCGTCTTCCCGAGGCTCGGGCCCGAGATGAACGCGCTCGTGCGGACAACCGCCGTCACGACCGAGCTGTCCGGCGCCCCCGGCGAGAACGTCCTGGCGACGACAGCGCGCGCGTCGATCAACATCCGGCTCCTCACCGGCGACACCGTCGCGTCGGCCGAGGCGCACATCCGACGTGCCGTGGCGGACCCTGCCATCGAGGTCGAGGTGCGGCACGGATCCGATCCGTCGCCGGTCTCGCCCTGGCAGGGCGAGCCCTGGCGCCGCATCGCGACGGCGGTGGCCTCGGCTCTCGGCGAGGACATCGTCACGACGCCGTACATTCAGCTCGGTGCGAGCGACAGCCGCTGGTTCACGCCGATCAGCGCGCACGTTTACCGGTTCACGCCTTTCCATCTCACACGCGCCGAGCGCGATGCCCTCCACGCGCACAACGAACGCATTCGGGTCGAGGTGTGGCTGCGCGGGATCGGGTTCTATCGGGATCTCATCCGCGCGAGCTGACCGCGAGCGCAAGGATCGCCGCCTGAGCGGGGCCATGCGGCCGACTCGGCATGACGATCTCCGCAGAATGTTGCGATCTCCGCATCCGAAAGCGCTTGCGCGTGCGGAGGAGGCGACATTCTGCGGAGTTCGTGCGAGTGGATGCCGGAGACAGGGATGCCGGAGAAGGATCGGGGCGTTCAGTGCGGGGCGTGGTACTCGGTCTCGCCGTGCTTCCAGTAGCCCTTGATGATCACCTGGTCCGGCGCCAACGCCCAGCGGTCCAGGAGCAGCGCGCGGCCCGGCTTCACGATGGCCTGCTCGGCGGCGATGAAACCCAGCACCGCACCCGGCGGCCGGTCGCCAGCCGTCAGCGCGTCCAGGTGTTCGGCGAGCGCCGAACCCGGCGCGGCGGAACTGCGATGGACGAAGGAGACCTCTATGCCGGGGGGCGTCTCGAGCGGCACGGCATGCATGCCCTCGATGATGACCCGGCCGGATGCCGCGGCATCCATCTGCGCGACGAATCTGCGGATCGCGGGGATCGCCGTCTCGTCTCCCGCGAGCAGCCACGCGTCGGGACGACCGATGAGGACCTTCGAACCGCGCGGTCCGCCGATCGCTGCCGTCGAGCCGATCGGGGCGCGTGCCGCCCACGGGGCCGCGATGCCGTCGTCGCCGTGGATCGCGAACTCGAGGTCGAGCCACCCCGCCTCCGCATCCCACGCGAGCGGCGTGTACTCGCGGCTCGGCGCAGCGCGCAGGTCGTCGATCGATGCGTCGGCGGCGTCCGCGAAGAAGACCCGGATGTGGTCATCGGCGCCGAGCGAGGTGAAGCCGACGAGCTCATCGCCCTCGAGGCGCACGCGTACGTAGGTGGGCGTGATCCAGGTGCGCGCCGCGAGGCGTACGCGACGGAAGCGGAGGTCGAGTCCGCGCGGCTCCAGGCGGAAGGTGGTGTTCATGTCACTCCGATTCATCGAGGGGGTCACTCCCACAGCACGACGAGGCGCTCGCCGAGCTTTTCGACGCGGGCTGGCGTGTCGTAGAGGGCGGTGAGCTGCGTCGCGGTGATGACAGAGCCGACCGGGCCGTGGTGCACGACGCGGCCGCTGCGCATCGCGATGATGTCGTCGGCGAACTGCGCCGCGACGTTGATGTCGTGGAGCACGACCACGATCGTCATGTCGCGCTCGGCGCACTCGCGCCGCAGGAGTCGCATGAGGCTGACCGCATGCCGAGGATCGAGGTTGTTGAGCGGCTCGTCGAGGAGCAGGTGATCGGTGTCCTGTGCGATCGCCATTGCGACGAACGCGCGTTGCCGCTGCCCGCCGGAGAGCTCATCGAGGAACCGGCCGCGCACCTCGCCCAGGTCCAGCAGGGCGATCGCCCGCTCGATGCGGGCGCGATCTTCGGCCGTGCGGCCCGATCCGCCATGCGGAAAGCGGCCGTAGGCGACGAGATCTTCGACGCTCAAGCGGATCGCCAGATGATTGTCCTGGCGGAGGATCGCCAGGCGACGCGCGATCTCGCGCGATCCAGCGGTGTGGACATCCACACCGTCGACCGTGATCGTGCCCTCCGTCGTCTGGATGAGCCGCCCGATCGCGGAGAGCAGGGTCGACTTGCCGGCGCCGTTCGGCCCGATGATCGCCGTGAGGCCGCGCCCGATCTCCAGCGTGACGTCGTCGACGGCAACGAGGCCCCCGTGTCGCTTGATGACGGCATCCGTCCGAATCATGTCAGCGGGCCCTTCCGGTGAGAACGAGGATGATGAAGAAGATGCCGCCGGCGAACTCGATCACGACCGGCAGTTCGGTGGAGAAACCCAGCATCCGATCGAGGATCAACTGGCCTCCGACGAGGGCGATGACCCCGATCGCGATCGCGGCGGGGATGCTGCGCACGTGCCGGTGCCCGACGGCACCGTAGGCGAGGTTCGCGACGATCAGCCCGAAGAACGTCACCGGACCCACGAGAGCGGTGGATGCCGCCACCAGCGCCGCGATCACGATCACGACGTGCATGACGGTGCGCCGATGCTCCACCCCGAGCGAGATCGCGGTCGTCTCCCCGAGCGAGAGCACGTCGAGCGCGCGCCGAATCGGCCAGAGCGAGGCGATCGCGAGCACCACCAGCACCCCGGTCGGCAGGAGAAGCTCCCGGTCGACCGAGGTGAAGCTCGCGAAGGCCAGGTTCTGCACGATCGCGAACGTGTCGGGGTCGAGCAGGCGCTGGAGGAACGAAGTGACGGAGCGAAAGAGGACACCGAGCACGAGCCCGGCGAGGACGATGACATGCAGGTCCAGTCTCCGCCGGAGGAACAGCCAGGAGTAGAGCAGCACGATCGACCCCGCCATCAGGACGAGTTCGACCGTCCACGACGCGAGCGGCGGGGCCGAGACCAAGAGCGCGGGGCCGATCGCGAAGGCGACGACCACCTGGATGGCGAGGAAGACGGCGTCGAAGCCCATGATCCCGGGCGTCAGGATGCGGTTGGCCGTGATCGTCTGGAACAGCACGGTCGAGACTCCGACGGCTGCGGCCGCGATCACCATTCCGGCAATCGTGCGGGTGCGGATGTCGAGCGCGTACTCCCAGCGGCCGGGGAGATCGGTGAACAGGTACAGCACGATCACGAGGACAGCGAGCGCGGTCAGCGCGGTAAGCCTCAGGGCGGGAGAGCGGAGAGCGGCTCGGGTTGTGGCGATCATCGGACGCTTCCCGCCACGGAACGGCGCCGGCGTGCCGGCCGCGCCGCATCCGACGGCTGCGCGGTGCCGAGGAGCATCCACAGGAAGACGATGCCGCCGAGAACGCCCATGACGATCGAGATCGGCAACTCGAACGGAAAGCGCACGAGACGCCCGACGATGTCGCACAGCAGCACGAGGGAGGCGCCGAGCAGGGCGACGATCGGCACGGATCGCCGCATGTTGTCACCCACCCAGCGGCTGACGATGTTCGGAGCGATCAGGCCGAGAAAAGGGATCGCGCCGGTGATGACGACCATGACGCCCGTGACGATCCCGATGATGCCGACCCCGAGCGCCATGACGCCGCGTGTGTTGAGCCCGAGTCCGCGTGCGGTGTCCTCACCGAGACCCGCGACGGTGAACCGGTCGGCGGCGATCCAGGCGATGAGGGCCGCCGCGGCGGCGACCCAGAGCATCTCGTACCTCCCGCGGATGATGCCCGAGAAGTCCCCGATGCCCCAGCTGAGGAGCTCCTGCAGCATGTCGGCACGGTAGGCGATGAAGGTCGTGACGGCGCCGATGACGCCCGCGTAGAGGATGCCGACGATCGGTACGAGGACGCTCGAACGAGAGGGGATGCGGCGGATCAACGCGAGGAACCCGATGACGCCGACGAGCGCTCCGACCGATGCGATGATCGCCGTGATCCCGAGCGGCAGGCCGGGGGAGAGGAGGAGAAGCAGCAAGAGGGCGAAGCTGGCGGCATCCGTCGCTCCGGTCGTGCTGGGCTCGACGAAGCGGTTGCGGGTGAGCAGCTGCATGATCAGCCCGGTGACAGCGAAGGCGATGCCCGCGAGGATGAGGGCGACCGTGCGGGGAACGCGGCTGGCGACGAGGATGAAGCCGTCGAGTTCGGCGACACCGATCAACAGCGAGATCGTCGCGAGGGCGGCCGTGGAGACCACCCCCGCGACGATCAGCGTCGTGGGGGACAGGCGTTTCAGAAGTCCGCTCCCCGCGAGTCAGGGAACAAGGTCAGCTCGCGACGGCGTCGTGGACCGAGGAGAGGACGGTCTGGATCGCGGTGAGGCCGTTGATGACGATGTAGAGCTCGCTGGCGGGCAGGTAGATGATCTGTCCCTCCTGAGCAGCGGTCGTCCGGTCGACGATCTCGTTGGAGAGCGTCTCTTCGGCGGTGCTGCCTTCACCTGTCGCCGCGCCACGGTCGAACGCGATGATCCAGTCGGGGTTCGCGGTCAGGAGGAACTCGTTCGTGACGGTGTCGCCGTGAGGTGATCCCTCGGCGCCGGGGAGCTCGGCCGCGGCGACCGCGGGGGTGAACCCGAGCTCGTCGAAGAAGTAGCCGAAGCGCGAGCCCTCGCCGAACGCACCGTACTCGCCGCCGGAGATCGAGAGCACGAGCGCGGTGCCCGATGCCTCGGACTGGATCGTGGAGGTGAGTTCCTCGATGTCCGCCGTCAGCTCAGCGACCTTCTCCTCCTCGCCGAAGATCTCGCCGAGCTGAGCCGCCCGCACGAGGCCGGCTGCCGGGTCGAACGTGCCGCCGTAGGTGCCGGTGAGGTCGATCGTCGTGGCGATCTTCGCGAGCTCGTCGTACTGTCCCGTGCTCCGGGCCGCCGTGACGATGAGGTCGGGCTCGAGCTCGTTGACGGCCTCGAAATCGGGCTCGAAGAGCGTGCCCACGGTCGGAAGATCCGCGTACTCGGAGAGGTAGTCCGGAAGGGCGATCTCCGGGATGCCGATGACCGAGTCGCCGGCGCCGATCGCGTGCAGGGTGTCGAGGGTCGCGATGTCGAAGGTCACGACGGCCTGCGGCTGGAAGGGCACCTCAACCGAGCCGCGCGCGGCGTCGGTGTCTTCCTGCCAGGACGTCTCGCCCTCTTCCTCGACCTGGATGAGGGTGGGCTGGGCGTTGTCGACAGCGACTGTCGATGCGGTGGTCGGGGCCTCGTCATCGGCGTTGGCGGCCGGGGAGGAGCAAGCGGTCACAGTCAGGGCGACGGCCGCAAGACCGACGAGCGGCCAGAGCGTGCGAGATGAGGTGATCATGTAGGTAAGCCTAGCCTTACCCGACCCCGGTCTCAAAACGCAGGGTCAGGGGATGAGCACGACCTTGCCGTCGATGCCGTCTGCCACGAGGTGGTGCGCCGCCGCCGCGTCGGCGAGCGGTACCTGGGCGCCGAGCTCCACCGTGAACCGCCCGGCGGCCAAGAGCGCGAGCGTGACGGGGATCGCCTCGGCCCGCCACGCCTTCTCCTGAGCACTGAGGGGCACCGGACTACCACCCATGAAGGCGCGGATGCCGAGGTCAGCGGCATCCTTCCCCCGCACGAGAGTCGCGATCCGGTCGCGGTCGGCGACGAGGGTGAGCGAGGTCTCGAGAGCCTCGTCGGTGCCGGCGATGTCGATCGCGGCGGTGACACCCTGCGGTGCGGCGGCGCGAACGCGACCTTCGAGCCCCGGCGCGTACGAGATCGGCGTGGCACCGAGGGAGCGCACCCGATCGGCGCGGCGATCGCTCGTCGTCGCGAGGACCGTGGCGCCCCAGAGCACGGCGAACTGGATGACGGCCTGACCGACGGCGCCCGAGCCGCCGTGCACAAGCAGCGTGTCGCCGGGTCCGACGGCGAGCGAGCGGAGGGTTTGGTACGCGGTGCCCGCAGGGATGCCGAGCGCAGCGCCCTCCGAGGCGGACACCTGCGGCGGACGTTTCGCCGCCTGACCGGGCGTGACGACGACATCGGTCGCATAGAGCCCGGCCGCACCGAAGAGGACGACAGTATCGCCGACACGGAATCCCTCGACGCCGTCACCCACCGCGGTCACCACCCCGGCCCCGTCGCCGCCCACGCGGCGTGGTTCGACGATGTCACCCGATGCGCGAGCGCCGGAGCGCAGCTTGAGGTCGAGCGGATTCACCCCCGCCGCCTCGATGCGCACGCCCAGCTCGCCCGGACCGGGCAGAGGCGTGGGAATGTCGGTGACGGTGAGGACCTCGGGCTCTCCGAACGCGGTGTATGTGATGACGGTGCTCATCAGGCAGTCAACCTCCTTGTCGTCGCGGCTTGTCTGCCGCGTATCACCCTCCGGCGAGGGCCTTCGTGACGCGTTGCAGCGAGACCGCCTCCGCGGTGCCCAGCTGCTGAGCGAACACACTCACGCGCAACTCTTCCAGCAACCAGCGAGCTCGGGCGAGGGGTGCCGCCGCATCGGAGGGGAGGGGTACAATGCCCCCGGCATCCGCGTATGCCGCGCTCGCGCGCTCGAACTCGGTCATCCGCTGCCGGTCGCGCCCCGGATTGTCGGCGAGACCCTGCACCCGCTGCAGGGCACCCTGCAGGTAGCGGGGAAGGTGCGCGAGCCGCGCGAGGCCGGTGCGCGAGATGAACCCGGGGAAGATGAGGGCGCTCACCTGTGCTTTCACATCGCCCAGGGGAGTGAGGAGCGTCAGGGAGTTCTGTGCGCGGACCGCTCGATCTACGTCGCGCTGCAGCGCGAGGATGCGCGCCGCGAGGGAGACGGCCTGGAAGAGTTCGTCGACCACGGCGGCGGAAAACGCATCCCGCACCGCCTCGAACTGTTCCGGATCGCGCGGGTTCGGCACCGTCCGGTCGAGTACGGCGTCCGCGACGGCAACTCGAGCGTCTTCGATGAGGGCTTTCGCCGACGGGTAGGGCGAGGTCGCGAGCACGAGCTTCTCGGCGGCGGTGAGATGTTCGAGGACGTACGCGCTCGGTGACGGGACGGCCAGAAGAAGGAGCCGCCGCACACCCGCCCGCGTGAGGCGCGCGGCGCGCTCGGGCGTCGCCTCGATGCGGAGGGCGACGCTCGTCTTCTCGTCGACCAGGGCGGGGTAGCCGCGCACGACACCGCCGGCTACCCGAGAGTCGACGACGTCCGGGAGGGTCCCGACATCCCACGTGGTGATCCCCGCGCGCTCGGCAACCCCCGTCGTCCCACTTTGTGCGGGCCGTGTCCCACTTTCGGCAGGGAGTGTCCCACTTTCGGTCGATTCTGGTGCTCCAGACCAGCCTTTTGTGGGACGAGGGCCTCGGGGCGAGTCCGCGGGATGCGCGAGGGAACGTGCGACCTGCTCGCGTGCGCGGCCGGCAAGCTGCGCCTGCAGCTCGGCGAGGTCATGCGAGCTGCCGATCGTCCGGCCCCGCGGATCGACCGCGCGAAAGCCCATCGTGAGGTGGGCGGGCACGCGCGAGAGGTCGAAGTCGGCAGGTGTCACGGGTTGATTCGCGACGCGTTGGATGCGGGAGGCCAGCGCCGCCCGCAAGGACAGCGGAGGGAGCCCCGCGTGCGACTCGGGACCGGCGCCGGCGAGGTCGTCGCCGAGGGTGGTGGCCCAGTCCGCCGCGGGCACGACGTGGCGCCTGATCGCCTTGGGGAGTGCGCGCAGGAGTGCGGTGATGAGTTCCCCCCGCAGCCCCGGCACCTGCCAGTCGAAGCCGTCCTCGCGGAGCTGGGCGAGGAGCGCGAGCGGAACGACGACGTTCACACCATCATCCGGTGCGCCCGGTTCGAAGCGATACGCGAGCGAGAGCGTCTGATCGCCCTGAATCCACCGCGTCGGGAAGTCGCGCTCGTCGGCGCGGGACGAGTCATCGAGAAGGTCGGCCTCGGTCATCTCGAGAAGGCGCGGAGTCTGTGCCGATGTCTCGCGCCACCACGTCTCGAAGGACCGGACGTCGAAGACATCGCGGGGGATGCGGGTGTCGTAGAACGCGAAGACGGCTTCGTCGCCGACCAGGATGTCCCGCCGTCGCTCGCGCTCTTCGACCTTCTCCAGCCGTCGCCGCAGGTCGTGGTTGCGCCGCTCGAACGCCGTCAGACGCTTGTCGAGGTAGTGCGTGTTCCACTCGCCCTCGACGAGCGCATGGCGCACGAACAGTTCGCGGGCGAGGTCTCGGTCGATCCGAGCCAACTGCACGCGCCGCCGCGGGATGATCTCGATCCCGAACAGCGTGACTTTCTCGGCTGCGACGGCGGCCCCCGCATCCTTCGACCAGTGCGGGTCGGTGATCGTGCGGTGTGCGAGGTCGCCCGCCAGCTCTTCTGCCCAGGCCGGGTCGATTGCGGCGACGGTGCGGGCGTAGAGGCGCGAAGTCTCGACGAGTTCGGCCGCCATCACCGCATCGGGAGACGCTTTGCGCAATCCCGATCCGGGGAAGATCGAGAACTTCGCGCCGCGCGCCCCGCGATACTCCGCCAGCGGGCGCCGTTTGGGATCGGTGCGCTGCGTGGAGCGCGTGTCGAGGATGCCGATGTGCGACAGCAGACCGGACAGGATCGCCCGGTGGATGAGCGCGGGGTCCGCAGCCGACCCGGTCGCCGAGTCGGCGTCGGTGCGCGAACGCGCGTCGGACTCGCGGGTGAGCTGGCGGAGCTGACGGTGGACGTCGAACCATTCCCGCACCCGCACATAGTTGAGGAACTCGCTGCGGCAGAGTCGACGGAAGGCGCTCGAGGAGAGCTCGCGCTGCTGTTCCTGGAGGTGGTTCCACAGGTTCAGCAGAGTGAGGAAGTCGCTCGTCGGGTCGATGAACCGCGCATGCATGCGGTCGGCCTGCTCGCGCTGTGCGCCGTCCTCGGCGGACGGGCGCTCGCGGACGTCCTGGATCGAGAGCCCCGCGACGATCGCGAGGACATCGCGTGTGACACCGAGCCGTCGGGCTTCCTGCAGCATCCGAGCGAAGCGCGGGTCGATCGGCAGCCGGGCGATCTCACGCCCCCACCGCGTGAGCTTCGGCGTGCTCCGGCCGGTTTCGATCGCGCGGAGCTCGGTGAGCAGGTCGAGCGCCGCCTTCACGCCGCGTGAGTCCGGGGGAGTGAGGAAGGGGAATTCCGAGATGTCGCCGAAGCCGAGGGCGAGCATCTGCAAAATGACGGAGGCGAGCGAGGTGCGCAGGATCTCCGGCTCGGTGAACTCCGGACGGGCGTCGAAGTCGTCTTCGGCGTAGAGACGGATCGCGATGCCGTCGGACGTGCGACCCGCGCGACCCGAGCGTTGTTGCGCCGAGGCCTGCGAGATCGCTTCGATGGGGAGCCGCTGCACCTTCGAGCGAGCGCTGTAGCGCGAGATGCGGGCGGTGCCTGCGTCGACGACATAGCGGATGCCGGGGACCGTCAGACTCGTCTCGGCGACATTTGTCGCGAGGATCACACGCCGGCGCACCCCGGCGATCGACGAGGCTTCGAAGACACGATGCTGGTCGGCGGATGACAGACGTCCGTAGAGCGGCAGGACCTCGGTCGGCCGAGCATCCTGCGCGTACATGCCGCGGACGGCATCCATCGCGTCCCGGATCTCGGCCTCCCCGGGGAGGAAGACCAGCACGTCGCCGCTGGACTCGCGGTCGAGCTCCCTGAGCGCCGCGGTCAGCGCGTCGACCTCGTCGTCCGTCTCGGTCGCCGGGCGGTAGCGGATCTCGACCGGGTAGGTACGCCCGGAGACCTCGATGATCGGCACCTCACGAGTGCCGCCTGCTGAGAAATGCCGCGCGAAGCTTTCCGGGTCGATCGTGGCGGAGGTCACGATGACCTTCAGATCCGGCCGTTCCGGGAGGATGCGGGTCAGGTAGCCGAGGAGGAAGTCGATGTTGAGCGACCGCTCGTGCGCCTCATCGATGATGATCGTGTCGTAGCGCCGCAGCAGTCGGTCGCGGTGGATTTCGTTGAGCAGGATGCCGTCGGTCACGAGCGCGACCTTCGTGTCGGCGGAGACCTGATCGGTGAATCGGACCTTGTACCCGACCGCGCCGCCGAGTGGCACCTGCATCTCCTGCGCGATGCGCTCCGCGATCGTGCGCGCCGCGATCCGGCGGGGCTGTGTGTGTGCGATTTTCTCGCGACCCAGTTCAAGGCAGATCTTCGGCAGCTGCGTGGTCTTGCCCGACCCCGTTGCGCCGGCGACGATCACGACCTGGTGGCCCTCGATCGCGCGCGCGATCTCGTCGCGCGCGGCGCTGACAGGCAGCTCCGGCGGGTACGAGATGACGGGTTCGGCGGAAGGCATAGCCCTCCATCGTATGCGGCCTCAGCCGGCGGTGGGCACCGGCCCATTCGTTCGCGAGACGCCAGATCCCTGGTGAGACGCGACGCAGGGCGTTCCGTCTCGCCGCCGATCTGCCGTCTCGCGGGAGGTGGTGCGGATGCCTACGCTGGGGGTATGACGACGATCCCCACCCTCACGCTCAACGACGGCCACACGATTCCGCAGCTCGGCTTCGGGGTGTTCAAGGTCGACCCCGCCGAGACCGAACGCATCGTTTCGGATGCGCTCGACGCGGGCTACCGGCACATCGACACGGCCGCGATCTACGGCAACGAAGAGGGCGTCGGCCGCGCGCTCGCCGCGAGCGGCATCCCGCGTGACGAACTCTTCATCACGACCAAGCTCTGGAACGACCGGCAGGCCGGCGAGGCACCGCTCGCCGCGATCGATGAGAGCCTCGGCAAGCTCGGACTCGACCACGTCGATCTCTACCTCGTGCACTGGCCGGCGCCCGCAAACGGCAATTACGTCAACGCGTGGGAGAAGATGGTCCAGATCCGGGATGCCGGAAAGGCCACGAGCATCGGCGTCTCGAACCACCTTCCCGCACACCTGGAAGAGGTCATCGCCGCGACCGGGGTCACCCCGGCGGTCGATCAGATCGAGCTGCACCCGGCGTACCAGCAGCGTGATGTGACCGGATTCGCGGCAGACCACGGCATCCTCATCGAGGCATGGGGTCCGCTCGGTCAGGGCAAGTACCCGCTGTTCGACGAGCAGCCGGTCGCGTCCGCGGCGGCCGCGCACGGCAAGACCCCGGCGCAGGTCGTGCTCCGCTGGCACGTGCAGCAGGGATTCATCGTGTTCCCGAAGTCGACGAGTGCCGCCCGCATCCGCGAGAACCTGGATGTCTTCGACTTCGAGCTCACCGCGGATGAGCAGTCCGCGATCACGGCGCTCGAGCGGGACGGCCGCGTCTCGGCGCACCCGGACGAGGTGAACTGAGCGGCTAGATCCACCCCGGCATCCAGTTGTGCAGGCGGTAGAAGTCGTAGGGCACCTGCGTGGCCGACCACAACGGATACCAGAAGATCGATAGCGCGATCACGACGCCGAGGAACACCAGCACGACCCGCTGACCGGCCAGACGCCGGTCAGCGGGGGCGTGCGCGGCACCGATGACGTCGCGGAGTGCGAACGTCAGGGCGAGCAGCAGGAACGGCCAGATGACGATCGTGTAGAACTGGAAGATCGTGCGCTCCGGATACATCACCCAGGGCAACCAGGTGGCCGCGATCGCGACGAGCACAACCGCATGACGCCAGTCCCGGGCAACGACGAAGCGGTAGACCAGATAGATCATCGCCGCCATGCTCGCGTACCACAGCAGCGGATTCGGCATGCTGTACAGGATTTCCAGGCATCCACTCGCACCGCCCGTGCAGCCGTTCTCCCCGTCGGCGGAGCTACCGGCATACATCGACGTCGGCCGCCAGAGCAGCGGCCACACCCACGCCGGACTCATGTAGCTGTGCGGTGAGCTCATGCCGGCCATCGAGGTGTAGATGGTCTCGTGATAGCGCCAGAGGCTCTGCAGCGACAGGGGCACCCAGCCGAACACGCCGGTCGCCGGAGAGCCGTCGGCGGCGTGGCGGTCGTAGCCGCCGTCGCTGGTGAGCCAGCCGGTCCACGAGGCGAGATACACAACCAGGGCGATCGGTACGAGAAGGACGAAGGATGCCGCGCCCTGGCGGACAGCATCCATCGGCCAGAACGTCACCCCCAGACGTCGACGCTCCAGCGCATCGGTCACGACGAGGTAAAGGCCGATCGCAGCCAGCACCCAGACGCCGGACCATTTGACCGCCGTCGCCGCTCCCGCCGCCGCGCCGGCGGCGATGACCCAGGGACGGTTCCAGAGGACGGCGCCCCACGCGGGAGGCTCATCACCACGCAGGCGCGAGGCGATGGCGGCCGCGAGGCGATCGAGATGTCGCCGGCGATCGATGACCGTGAACCAGAAGGCGAGGAGCACGAAGAAGGTGAGGAAGATGTCGAGCAGCGCGACCCGACTCATCACGATCCCGAGGCCGTCGATCGCCAAGAGGAACGACGCCACGCTCGCGAAGACGGTCGAGCCGGTCAGGGCCCTCGCGAGGAAGAACAAGACGAGGACGCAGGCCGTGCCGAACAGAGCCGTCGCGACGCGCCAGCCGACCGACGATTCCGGCCCGAAGAGGGCCATGCCAGCGCCGATGAGGAACTTTCCGAGCGGCGGGTGGACGACGAAGCTCGCGGCCGTCGTGAAGATGTCGGTCTCGCCGGCGGCGAAACGTGCGTCCGCACCCTCGGGCCACGTTGCGGCGTAGCCGAGGTTCCACTGGCTCCACGCATCCTTGACGTAGTACGTCTCGTCGAACACGAGCGCGTGCGGGTTACCGAGGTTCCAGAACCGCAGGATCGCGGCCAGAAGCGTGATGAGGACCGGCGCGAGCCATCCGTACAGCCGCTGCAGGCGCGGCTCCGCGGCCAGGCGCGTGCGCCAGCCGTCGTAGAAGGATGGCCGCTCGGCAGGCAGCAGCGGCGGGGCGGTGCTCGTCACGACGACCAGCCTATGCTGGGGCGGTGATCATCCTCGCGGCGACCCCCATCGGCAACCTCGCGGATGCCTCCGGACGCCTGCGCACCGCACTCGAGACGGCAACCGTCGTCGCGGCGGAGGACACGCGGACGACCCAGCGGCTCCTGCAGGGGCTGGGGATCGAGAACCGCCCCCGGCTCATCGCGCTCCACGACCACAACGAGAAGCAGCGTGCGGCGGAGCTCGTCGCCCGCGCGCGGGACGAAGATCTGCTCGTCTTGAGCGATGCGGGCATGCCGACCGTCAGCGACCCCGGCTTCGCGCTGGTCGCCGAAGCCGTCGCGCAGGGCGTGACCGTCACGGCCCTTCCCGGGCCGAGCGCCGTCATCACGGCACTCGCCGTCGCGGGCCTGCCTACCGACCGATTCACGTTCGAAGGATTCCCGCCGCGCAAGGCGGGGGAGCAGCGTCGGACCTTCGGCGCTCTTGCCTCCGAGCCACGGACGATGGTGTTCTTCGAAGCTCCGTCGCGGCTCGCGGCGACACTCGAGACCATGGCGGGCGCCTTCGGGGCCGATCGGCCGGCCGCCGTCTGCCGGGAACTCACCAAAATGTTCGAGGAAGTCGTCCGCGGGTCGCTGGGCGAGCTGGCCACGTGGGCGGCGGACGGCGTGCGCGGCGAGATCGTCGTCGTCGTCGGCGGTGCTCCCGTGCGCGCGGTGTCGGCGGTGGATGCCGTCGCTCACGTGCAGACGCTCGTCAGCGGCGGCATCCGTTTGAAGGATGCCGCCGCTGAAGTGGCCGCACAGACCGGCCTGTCGAGCCGAGATCTGTATCAAGCGGTGCTCGCGCAGCGCTGATCTCGATACACCGCGCCTGCGGCGCGGCACTCGATCACCGGGGGAGCGAAGCGCTGAAGGTCAGCCCTTGACCGACCCGGCGGTGAGGCCGCCGACGATGTAGCGCTGCAGCGTGAGGAACAGCACCAGAACCGGGAGTGAGGCGAGGATGGCCCCGGCCGCGAACAACCCCCAGTTGCTGGCGAGCTGGTTCGAGACCCACTGGAACATGCCCACCGCGAGCGTCCAGTTGTCTTCCGAGACGAGCACGATCTTGCTGATGATGTAGTCGCCGAACGACGCGATGAAGGCGAGCAGCGCCACGACCGCGAGGATGGGCGTGACCAGCGGCATGATGATGCGCCAGAAGATCTGTGCGTGCGTCGCGCCGTCGATCTTCGCCGACTCGTCGAGCTCCTGCGGGATCGTGTTGAAGTAGCCGTACATCAGGAACGTGTTCACGCCGAGCGCACCACCGAGGTAGATGCAGATCAGGGAGATCTTGGAGTTGAGTCCGAGGACGGGAAACACCTCGCCGATCGAGAGAAGCATCAGGAAGATCGCGACGAAGGCGAGGGCCTGAGGGAACATCTGGATGATCAGTAGCGCGGTCAACCCCACGCGGCGACCGCTGAAACGGAACCGCGAGAAGGCATAGGCGGCAGCGGCGCCCATGAGAACCGCGCCCAGCGCGGCCGACACGCCGATGACGAGCGTGTTGCCATACCAGGTCCAGTAGCGCGTGTTGGCGAGAGCCTGATAGTTGCCAAGATCGAAGGCGCTGAACAGGCTGTTGCTCCCCGACAGGCTTCCGCCCGGGTTGAGCGATGCCGAGAGCACGTACACCAGAGGGAAGATCGCGTAGAAGATGATGACGAGGGCGAGCAGGTATTTCCAGCCCACCTCGAGTGCCCACCTCTTACGGACGGCGCCGCGTCTGCTCGCGTCGAGGTGGACGGATGCCTTCGCCTCGCGGGCGGTGGTTTCGGTCGGAGCAGACATCAGGAGTACTCCTCGAGCTTCTTGGTCTGGCGGAACGCGATGGCCGAGATGATGGCGACGACGAAGAAGACCAGGATCGACAGGGCACTCGCCAAGCCGTAGTCGGCCTTTCCGCCGGAGACGCCCGAGATGTCCCAGATCGCGGAGATCAGGATGTCGGTGTAGCCCAGCGTGTAGGGCGCCCCGGGGATGACCGGGCCGCCGCTGTTGAACATGTAGATGATCGTGAAGTTGTTGAAGCTGAACGCGAACGACGAGATCAGTAGCGGCGCGGTAGCCACGAGAACGAGCGGCAGGATGATCGAGCGAAGCTGTCGGAACCGGCCCGCGCCGTCGATTTCGGCTGCCTCGAGTGCGTCCGCCGGCAGCGCCTGGATCGCGCCCGTGCAGACGAGGAAGAAGTACGGGAAGGTCAGCCACACGTTCACGAAGAGCACGGCGAACCGGGCGAGCCACGGGTCGCCGAGCCAATCGATCGAGGCGCCGCCGAAGAAGAACTGGTTGATGACGCCGAACTCGCTGTTGAACATGCCCCGCCACAGCAACGCCGACATGAATGCGGGGAAGGCGTACGGGAGGATGAAAAGCGTCCGGAGGATCTTGCGCCCCTTGAGCCGCTCATCGTTGTAGATGATCGCGAGGACCAGGCCCATCGCGAACGGCACGGCGACCGAGAGGAAGGCCCACGCGAATGTCCAGGCCGTCACGAGGGCGAGCGGCTGGATCATCGAGGAGTCGGTGAACAGTCGCAGGAAGTTGTCGAAACCGACGGTCACGACCCACCCGGTCGGCAGGCTCTGGCCCTCATCTGAGGTGAACAGGCCGGCATCCGTCGCGCGGTAGACGGTGTCGGTGGACGTGTCGGTGATCGTCTGGGCGCTCTCGTCCCACACGAGGTTCGAGATGTAGACCGCTCCCGAAGCGCCGTCGCGCGTGCGGATCGAGCCATCGTTCGGGTCGTCGGACACCGGGACGCGGAGCGCCGTGATCTCGTTCTGCATACTGATGATCTGGTTGACCGACAGAACGTTCCACCCGGGTACGTCGGTGGGTGCGCTCGTGGAGGTGGTCTCGCCGACGACCTCGAGCGGACGGTCGGGGGACCCGGCCTTGATCTCGCCGTCGTCGACTATGGCGAAGCCGTAGGTGCCGCCCTGCTCGACGATCGACAGCGGGTAGCTGGGGGAGTCGTCCACGCGACGCTCACCCTGAATGAGGGCGGCCTGGACCGCCTGCTCTTGCGACCCGACGTGCCCGGCTCCGTAATTCGTGAAGGCGATGTAGGCCGTGTACGCGAAGATGAAAACCTGGAAGATCAGGAGGAAGGCGAGCCCCGGCAGCAAGTACTTCAGGGGCAGTGCGCGCTTGGTGAAGTAGACGATGTCGGCGGCGAGAAGCAGCAGCACGGCCACGGCGAAAATCAACCACGACTCCGCTTGGAACGCCGCGACGATGCCCAGGAGGCCAAACGCGTTGATCACGGCCATGAGGCCGAGCTTCACGAGGAAGCCCCAGCCGATGCCGCTCCAGCGTCGCGCGTGGGCTTCGGGCGGGCTCTTGCGGTCAACCTGTGGGACCGACATATCTGTCTCCTTCTGGGGGGAGGGATGTTCCGGGCGTGGGGAGGACCCCACGCCCGGAACGGGGATGTCAGCCGATGGCCGCTTCGACGTCGGTGATCATGCTGGCCCATGTGGATGCCGGGTCGGCACCCTTGATGATCTGCACCTGCGCGGTGTTCCACAGCTCCCAGACCGCACCCATCTGGGGGATCGAGGGCTGCGGCACGCCGTTCGCGGCGGAGGCGAGGAAGCCGGCGACCACGGGGTCGGAGGCGACCTTCTCGGCGACGGTCTTCCACGCGGGCAGGCGCGGGTCGGCGTCGTACAGTGCCTGCTGCGCCTCGTCCGTGGCGAGGTAGGTGGTCAGGAACTGCTGCGCGACAAGCGCGTTCTGGCTCTGCGAGCTCACGTAGAAGCCCTGCACGCCGACGAACGGAGCCGCCGTCTCGCCGCCAGCGGACGGAATCGGGTTGACCGTGATGTTCACGCCCTGCGCGGTCAGCGTCTCCACGGCCCAGGGGCCCTGGATCGTGTACGCGGCCTTGCCCGAAGCGAACAGCTCGTTGTTGATGTCGTAGTCGATCGTCGTGGAGATGTTGCCGGTGCCGGTTTCGCCGTTGGCGCCGAGCCAGGTCGCGAACGCGGCGCCCGCGTCGCCGCCCATGCCGACCTCGGTCGTGTAGGAACCCGAAGCATCCTGGACGAACACCGGAGCACCGAACGACGTCTGGAAGCCGTACATCGTGTACGCGTCGCCGGTCTGTCCGGCCGTGTTGATGACGAACGGGCGCTCAGCGCCGGCAGCCTGGGCCGCCGCGATCATGTCGTCGTAGGTCGCAGGAGCGTCCTCGCCGACGAGGTCGGTGTTCTGGATCAACGCGATGCTCTCCAGCGCATACGGGAAGCCGTAGACCTGGCCGTCGTAGGTGAACGCATCGATCGCGACCTGCTCGAGCTGCTCGGCGGACGCGCCGAGGTCGACGGTGTCGATGACTCCGGCTTCGACGAAGGCGCCGAGGAAGTCGTGGGCACCGATCGTGATGTCCGGGCCGTTGCCGGTCGGGACCTGGTTGATGAAGTCGGTGCGGACGTCCTCGAAGTTCTTCTGAACGAGTTCGATCGTGCCGCCGGTCTCCTCTTCGAACGTCTTCGCGGCCGCCTCGATGGCGGGCTTGCGGTTCTCATCGGTCCAGATCGTGAGGGTCACGCCGCTGGCGTCGATCGCCTCGTCGGTTTCGCTTGCTGTGGGGGTCGTGCTGCCAGAGCAGCCGGCCAGCAACAGGGTGGACGCCGCAAGGGCTACGACGCCGATGCCCATCTTTCGCATGGATCTTCCTTCCGTGGTGGGTGTATCTCTCGGTGCGACGACCACACGGGTCGCGGGGTCTTGCGCACACGGCAACGAAAGGGTCACGCTCGTCGAGGCGACGCGGTGACGTTCATCGGTTCGGTTCTTCGTTGTCCGTGACTCAGGGCTGTGACCGGTCACAGCATCCGCACCCAGCATACGTCGACCGTTCCCGGATGGCGGCGTTCGTTATGAAACTGTGACTGGCTACAGCAAAAGTGGTCAGACCCTCAAGGGAACCAGCACAGGCGCGGTAAAGTCACCGTCGTGGGATCGACAGACGCGACGCGCAAGCCGACGATTCGCGACGTCGCGGCTGTCGCGGGCGTCTCCTACGGCACCGTGTCGCGCGTCATCAACGGCGGACACTGGGTGTCCCCGGATGCCCGCACCGCCGTTGAGGACGCGATCCGCGCGACGGGCTACACGGCCAACCACGCGGCGCGTGCGCTCGCGACCGGGCGGGCGAACTCCCTCGCCTTCCTGCTGACCGAGCCGCAGAACCTCCTCTTCTCGGATCCGATGTTCGCGTTGCTGCTCCGCGGAGCCACCGAGGCGCTGGCAGAGCGGTCGATGACACTTGTCCTCCTCATCGCCGATACCGCAGAAGAGCAGGCGAACGTCGAACGCTACGTGCGCGCCGGCCACGTCGACGGCGTGCTGCTGGTCTCGTCGCACGAGTCCGATCGCCTGCTGGCATCGCTCGTCGCCGCCGGCGTCCCGACCGTCTGTACCGGCATCCCCCTCGGTGAGACGGCGGGCATTTCGACCGTCTCGGTCGACGAGGTCGCCTCAGCGCGCATGATGACGCGTTACCTGCGCGATCAGGGGCATCGCCGGATCGCGCTCATCACCGGGCCCAACGACACACCCGGTGGGCGGTTCCGCCTGGTGGGATTCCGCGAGGAGATGGGGGATGCGTTCGATCCCGACCTCGTCGCTCAGGGGAGCTACGAGCAGGCCACGGGAGATGCCGCCATGACGGCTCTCCTCGAGCGTGCTCCCGACATCGATGCCGTCTTCGCCGCCAGCGATGTGATGGCGGTGGGCGCGATCGCCGCGCTCCGGCGCGCCGGCAAGCGGGTCCCCGAAGATGTCGCGGTGGCAGGCTTCGACGATTCGGGCCTCGCGGCCACTCACGCTCCGCCGCTGACCACGGTCCGCCAGCCGTGGGCGCAGATCAGCGCGGCGATGGTCGACATGTTGCTCGAGGTCATCGCCGGCGCCACCGTGCCCTCGGTGGTCTTGCCGACGACGCTCGTCGTGCGCGATACCGCCTGAGGCGCCACGTCACACGAGCCGGAGCCGTGCGCGACGACGCCTAGAATCGACGGGTGAGCACCGGCCGATCCTTCTACATCACGACGCCCATCTACTACCCCTCCGACCTGCCCCACATCGGGCACGGGTATACGACGGTGGCCGTCGACGCCCTCGCGCGTTGGCACCGACAGGCGGGCGACGACACCTGGATGCTCACCGGCACCGACGAGCACGGGCAGAAGATGATGCGCGCCGCGTCCGCCAACGGCGTGACACCGCAGGAGTGGGTCGACAAGCTGGTCGAGGGCTCCTGGTTCCCGCTGCTGGACACCCTCGAAGTGGCCAACGATGACTTCATCCGCACGACTCAGCCCCGCCACGAAGAGCGTGTGCAGCAGTTCGTCCAGACGCTCTACGACCGCGGATACGTCTACGCGGGCGAGTACGAAGCGCTGTACTGCGTCGGGTGCGAAGAGTTCAAGCCCGAACCCGAGATCGTCGACGGGAGCGGCGCGTTCGAGGGTCTGAAGGTCTGCGCCATCCACTCGAAGCCGCTCGAGCTGCTGCAGGAGAAGAACTACTTCTTCAAGCTGAGCGAGTTCGCCGAACCCCTCTTGGAGCTCTACAAGAACGAACCCGACTTCGTGCGGCCGGAGTCCGCCCGCAACGAAGTGGTCTCCTTCGTCAAGAGTGGTCTCAAGGACTTGTCGATCTCGCGGTCGGCGTTCGACTGGGGCATCCGAGTTCCGTGGGACGACAGTCACGTCATCTACGTCTGGGTCGACGCTCTCTTGAACTACGCGACGGCCGTCGGATACGGCACTGATCCCGCCGAGTTCGAGCGCCGCTGGCCTGCGTTCCACATCGTCGGCAAGGACATCCTCCGCTTCCACGCGGTCATCTGGCCCGCCATGCTGATGGCGGCCGGTCTCGACGTGCCACGTGGCGTGTTCGCGCACGGCTGGCTGCTCGTCGGCGGCGAGAAGATGTCGAAGTCGAAGCTCACCGGCATCGTGCCCACCGAAATCACGGATGTCTTCGGGGCCGATGCGTACCGGTTCTATTTCCTTTCGGCGATTGCGTTCGGTCAGGACGGATCGTTCTCGTGGGAAGACCTCTCGGCGCGGTACCAGGCCGAGCTCGCGAACGGCTTCGGCAACCTCGCATCGCGGACGACCGCGATGATCGAGAAGTACTTCGAGGGCGTCGTTCCGCCTCCGGCTGCATACTCCGAGGCCGATCTGCGCATCCAGAAGATCGTGGCGGACGCCGCGACGGCCGCAGACGCGGCCATCGACCGGTTCCGCCCGGACGAGGCGATTTCGGCGATCTGGACGATCGTGGACGCGCTCAACGGATACATCACCGAGAACGAACCGTGGGCGCTCGCGAAGGTCGAGGCGGAGCGTCCGCGACTCGGGACGGTGCTCTACACGGCGGCCGAGGGTCTGCGCGCGCTGACCGTGTTGCTCAGCCCGATCATGCCCGAGTCCACGGGAAAGCTCTGGATGGCACTCGGGATCCCGGGTCGCCTCGTCGACGAACCCATCCGCGACGCGGGCGCCTGGGGCCGCCTGGCGCCGGGAACGGTCGTCAACGCCCTGGCCCCCCTGTTCCCCCGCATCGAGCAGTCCTAACCTGTCGCCCCGTGTCCCACTCCGTGCGGGCCTTGTCCCACTCCGTGCGTACCTTGTCCCACAAATGGCTGGTTCGACAGCGTCAGAACGACCGAAAGTGGGACACGCATGAGTGAGACCGCACAGTCGGGGCCTGCCCCCGCGGATCCGTCGCAGTACGTCCGCGTGCGTGAGAAGGGTACGCGCGACGTGTCCTATCCCGCGGCACCCGACCCGCTGCCCGTGCTGGTGTACGACAATCACGCCCACCTCGAGATCGAGGACGGCGAGGGACTCGACCTGGGCGACCACCTCGCGCGTGCGCGCGCGGTCGGTGTCGCCGGCGTCGTGCAGGCCAGCGGCGACGTGGATTCCAGCCGATGGTCGGCGTGGGCCGCGGCATCCCACCCCGGTGTTCTCGCGGCCGTGGCGATCCACCCGAACGAGGCGCCGGCGTATGTCCAGCGCGGCATACTCGGCGATGCGATCGCCGCGATCGATGAGCTCGCCGCGCAGCCGCGCGTGCGGGCGATCGGCGAAACCGGGCTGGACTTCTTCCGCACAGAGGAGGACGGGCACGCCGCGCAATTCGAGAGCTTCGAAGCGCACATCGCGCTCGCGAAGAAGCACGACATAGCGATGCAGATCCACGATCGCGACGCGCACGATGCCGTGCTGGAAACCCTCGCCCGCGTCGGCACACCGGAAAAGACGGTGTTCCACTGCTTCTCCGGCGACGCGGCGATGGCGCGGATCGCCGCCGACCGCGGCTACTGGCTCAGCTTCGCCGGGAATGTCACCTTCAAGAACGCGCAGAACCTGCGCGACGCCCTGGCGCTCACCCCGCGGGAGCGGATTCTCGTTGAGACCGACGCGCCCTTCCTCACCCCGACGCCACTTCGTGGACGCCCGAACGCGCCCTACCTGATCCCGGTCACCGTTCGCTTCATGGCCGCTGAGCTGGGCGTGGACCTCGCCGAGTTCTGCGCGCAGCTGGCCGCCAACACGGTCGAGGTCTACGGCGAGTTCTGACCGCTGGTTCGGGAACGCCACGGACGGCTCAGTCGCACGGCCGGTGGTGCGGATGCGGCCGGGTGGGGCTGGTGTGGCGCGCTGGAGCGCTCGTGCCCTACGACAGGGCGCGGCGGGATGAGTCTCCTGCGAGTCGCGACGCCGGCGGGCGGAGTCACCGGCGGGCGGAGACACGCGCGGCGGACGTGCCAGGTGACCCAGTTGCATGGGCTGTGGTGCGGATGTGTGCGCGTGGGTCTGATGTGGTGCGCAAACCTCGTTGCGCCATACGACTCGGCACGAGGGGCTAGCGCGTCGTCGAGCCGCGGACGATCTCCCACGGCAGGTCGATGACCCGCGGGTCTGAGCCCGACACATCGCCGAGCCGCGCGAACATGGTTTCGGCCGCGAGCTCCGGATGCACGCAGACATGCGTGACGCCCAGGCGATCGTTCAGCGCGCAATCGGTCGTGCAGAGCGCCACGAGTTGCAGATCGCGCGGGATCACCCGGCCGGTCGCCTCGATCTGCAGATAGATCTCGGGCCCTTCCTCGCAAAAGGAGAAGATCGCGTCGGCGCCCGCATCGAGCAGGGTTCGCACTTCGCGGGCAAGGCGCCGCCGGCCCGGGTCGACCCGCGCGACGATCGGCGTGCGGCTGCGCACCGCGGTCCAGGCGAGGTAGGCGCTCTCGCCGATCTGGTCGCGGGGCACCTCGCTCTCGTCGACGAGCAGCCCGATGTGTTCCGCGCCGGCCTTGGCGAGAAGCGTCAACGCGGCGCGCACTGCTGAGTCATAGCCGGTGCGGATGCTGAGGCCCGCCGCCCCGGCGATGTACAGGTCGTTCGCGACGACGGGGACGCCGCGCGCGACCGCTTCACGCAGCACCGCACGGTCGTCGGCCGGATCCGGAAAATACAGCACGTCGATCTGTGCGCCCTGCACGAGATCGGGCCGGGAATCGGGAAGCACGGTGACGGCGAAGCCGTGCGCGGCGGACGCGCGTACGAGCGCGTTCAGCTGGCGTGTGCGACGCAGCGCTCGGCGCTCGGCCGCGTCGTTCTCGGGGTCGTCGGACATGACGAACCCGACCGACATCGTCCGCCCGCCGCGGAGGGCGGCGGCCGACCTGTTCGGCGAATAGCCGAGCTCAGCGGCGACGGCCTTGATGCGTGCGCGGGTCTCGGGACGGAGATTTCCGCGGTCGTTGAGGGCCTGGCTTGTCGCCGCTGTCGACACCCCGGCGCGCTCGGCGACATCACGTAGCGTGACCGCTCGCGTCGCGGCGGGGGTCACGGTGTCTCCGGATCGGCACCGTCGAAGACCGTCGCGATCGCATCGGCCCACGCTGTTCCCGCACCGGCCGCGGCTTGTCCGTGTCCACGGGCGATCAGCGAGTGCAGGAGCGCACCCGAGAAGTGCCGGAGCGCCGCCTCGGTCTCCGGAGGTGCGCCCCGGCTCCGTGCGCGGTCGATTTCGGCATCGAGCACGCCGTGCACATGCGCCCGCAGGGCGACGACAGCGGGGGAAACCTCGTGCACGCGCCGCGCGGCGGCGTGGCGCTGCGCGGCGGTCGCGACGATGAGCTGAGCCTCGCCCAGCGTCGCGAACTCATCGATCGGAGCATGGACGCGGATCGTATCGAGGTCGAGGAGGTCGATGCCGGGCAGGGCACGGACCCCCGGATCGACGTTGCGCGGCATGCCGAGATCGATCACCAGCTGCTCGCGGGGATGAGCGCCGCGCGCCGCGCCGTGTTCCTCCACCGTGAGCGCATACGAGTCGGTGACCGTCGTGCAGGTCACCACGACGTCGGCAGCGGCCGCTTCGGCGGTGAAATCGTCGGCTCCGACGACGCTCAGATGCTCGCGCTGCGCAAAACGGCTGTGGCCCGAGCGGGAGTGCACTCGGATGTCGGTCGCACCGACGTCTCGGAGCGCAGCGAGAGAGGCGGCGGCGTAGCGGCCGGAGCCGACGAGGAGCACGCGGGCATCGTCCCAGGAGGAAATGCGGGAGCCGGCGAGTTCGACGGCGAGGCGGACGAGAGAGCGGCCGGACTCGCCGAGCCGGGTGGAGTTCTTCACCGCGCGCGACGTTTCGGTCGCGCGTTGGAAGAGATGCTCCAGAGCGGAGGTCGTCAGGCCGTCGCGGCGGGCAGCATCCAGCGCGCGGCGCACCTGCCCGGCGATCTCGTCTTCACCGACCGCGACCGAGTCGAGCCCGGAGGCGACCGCGAACAAGTGGTGGGCGACGCGATTGCCGTGGGCGAAATCGACCGTCTCGCGAACCGCGCGAAACGGCAGGTCGGTGAGGTCGGCCAGTTGCTCCATGGCGGCATCCATCGCGGGGACGGGGGATCCGTCGGCGAGATCGAAGTAGGCCTCGAACCGGTTGCAGGTCGACAGGACGACCGCGCCCCGGATCGAATCGTGCGCCTCGCGCAGTCGCGGGGCGACCTCATCGCCGATTACCGTCAGGCGTTCGAGCGAGTCGAGCGGAGTGGTGCGCTGATGAGCGGACAGACAGACGAGCACGCGCAGAACACCTCCCAGGATCCCGGCTAGTATAACGATTAACTGATCCCGCAGCGTCACCCGAGGAGTTCATCATTCCGGCTTTGCAGCACCCCTTCCACGCGCATGACACGCGGAACTCGCGCCTGGTGAGGGCGCTGCGCGGCGAGCGACCCGCGGAAACCCCGGTGTGGTTCATGCGGCAGGCCGGGCGATCGTTGCCGGAGTATCGGGCGCTGCGCAATCAGGGCACGATGCTCGAGGCGTGCCTCGACCCGGCCCTCACGAGCGAGATCACGATGCAACCGGTGCGACGCCACAAAGTGGATGCCGCGGTTTTCTTCAGCGACATCATCGTGCCGCTGGCCCTCCTCGGTCTCGACGTGCAGATCGCGGCCGGACGCGGTCCCGTCTTCCGCGAGCCCGTGCGGACGGCGGCCCAGATCGCGGAGGTCATCCGCATCGATCCCGCCCTCGTCCGCGAGCGCGGTGGCGCGGTCGTCGACGCCGTCGCGCGTACGACCGCGATGCTGGCGGAGGAATCCGCGGTGCGCGGCGAGCCTCTGCCGCTCATCGGATTCGCGGGAGCGCCGTTCACTCTCGCGGCGTACCTCGTCGAGGGCGGGCCCTCGAAGGACCACATGGCCGCGCGGAGTCTCATCCATGCCGAACCGGCCGCGTGGGAAGACCTCACGATGTGGCTCGCCGCCGTCACCGGACAGTTTCTCGCGCTGCAGGTCGATGCCGGAGCGAGCGCCGCGCAGCTCTTCGATTCGTGGGCCGGCGCGCTCTCGCCCGAGGACTACCGACGCACGGTCCTCCCCGCCTCAGCGGCAGCGCTCGCGCACGTGCGCGGGTTCGACGTGCCGATCATCCATTTCGGGGTCGGCACGGGAGAGATCCTCGCCGACATGGCCTCGATCGGCGTCGACGGTCTCGGCGTCGATTACCGTGTGCCGCTGGATGAAGCGGTCCGCCGCGTCGGCCGTGACGTGACCCTGCAGGGCAACTTCGACCCCGCGTTGCTGTTCGCCCCGGAAGGCACCCGTACCGCGGCCGCCCACCGCATCCTCACCGAGGGGCTCGCGGCGCGTGCGCACGTGTTCAACCTCGGGCACGGAGTGCCGATGGATGCCGATCCCGCCGTGCTCACGGCCCTCGTCGAGACGGTGCACGCCTGGCGGGCTCCGTGAGCAGCGCCGATCTCGTGGTCGTCGGCGGCGGCGTCGCGGGCCTGGTGATCGCGCACGACGCGGTACGAGCGGGTCTGAACGTCACTCTCGTCGAAGCAGCGGATCGCGTCGGCGGACTTCTGCAGCGTGCGGAGTTCGGTGACATCGCCTTCGACATCGGTGCCGAATCGTTTGCGACCCGCACGTCCGGTGTCGCCGACCTGATCGCGGATGCCGGTCTTCCGCTCACGCTCGTCAGTCCGGCATCGGGTGGTGCGCACCTGGTCACGGGTGCAGCGAGCGGGATGCTGCGCGCACCGTTGCCGCGGAGGACGGTCCTGGGGATTCCCGCCGACCCGTCGGCGGCCGACGTCGTCCGGATCCTCGGCTCAGACGGCGCGGCGCGCCTGGCCGCCGAGCGCGATCTCCCGGCCCTCACCGCTGCCGATGAGCCGTCGCTCGCCGAACTCGTCGCGACGCGGTGCGGGCCGCTCGTGCTCGAGCGGCTCGTCGAGCCGCTGTGTCAGAGCGTCTACTCCCAACCGGCCGGGGCGGTGCGTCTGTCACGCCTGCACCCGATGCTCTGGCGCGCGGCGGTGTCGGGCGGCTCGCTCCTCGCCGGCGCAGAGGCCTGCGCGACGGATGATCGTGCCGGCGCCGCGGTCGGGGGGATCGCCGGGGGAATGTGGCGTCTGGCAGCAGAGCTCGATGGCGCCGCCCGTGCGCAGGGTGCGCAGATTCGCACGGGTGTGAGCGTTCTCCGACTCACCCCGGAGGAGGGGAGCGTCGCCGTCATCACGGCTGAGGCCGTCCTGCGCGCCGAGCGTGTGGTCGTCGCGACCGGCTCCGCCGCGGCACGGGCACTTCTCGAACCCGCCGACGCGCCCCTCGAATCCACACGCCGTGTCCGCGTCATAGCCGCGCTCGTCGACACCTCGGCGTTCGATGTCCGCCCGGTCGGTTCGGGCGTGATCGTGGCGCCGACGGTACCCTCAGCGGCCAAGGCGCTCACCCACGCGAACGCGAAGTGGCCGTGGCTCGACGAGACGCTTCCGCCCGGTCGTCACCTGTTCCGTCTGTCGGCGCGTGCGGCCGATACGCCCGGACTCGAGACCCCCGACGACCTGGCGCGGGAGATCACGCTGCTGACCGGCATCGCGGTGGATCCCGGAGACATCATCGCGTCGACCGCCACCGACTACCCGGATGCCGTCGTCCGAGCGCCGGTCGACGACCTCCGTCGCAGCGAACTGCGCACCGCCGGCATCCACCTCGCCGGTGCATCCGTGGCCGGCGCGGGCCTCGCGTCCGTCATCCCGCACGCCCGCGACCTCGCGGCATCCCTCTCGTCCGTTTCGTCCTCAAGGAGCACCGTATGAGCGACCATCAGAATCCGTTCGGCTACACCCTCTTCGCGATCCTCGCCGGGCCGCGTCCTCGTACGGCGACGCCGACCGGCGCCGACCTCGACGAGCTGGCGAGCGTCATCGAAGGTCTCCCCTCGGACGGAGTGACGGTGCGTGGGCTCTACGACGTGACCGGCATGCGCGCCGATGCCGACCTCATGGTCTGGGTGCACGGCGAAGACCCCGCGGCGCTCCAGGCCGCGCTCCGCGCGATCCGGCGCACGACGCTCCTCGGCGGCTATGCCAACATCTGGAGCGCGATGGGCGTGCACCGCGAGGCGGAGTTCAACAAGCGGCATGTGCCGGGGTACCTCCGCGGCGAGCACGCGCGGCAGTGGCTGTGCCTGTATCCGTTCGTGCGCAGCTACGAGTGGTACCTGCTCCCCGAGCCGGAACGCTCGGCCATGCTCATGGAGCACGGACGCAAGGGCGCCGCCTTCACCGACGTCGTGGCCAACACCGTCTCGACGTTCGGGTTGAGCGACTACGAATGGTTGCTCCCGCTGGAGAGCGACGAGCTCACGAGCCTCGTCGACATGATGCGTGACCTGCGCGCCACCGACGCGCGACGCCACGTGCGCGAAGAGGTGCCGTTCTACACGGGTCGACGCGTCGAGGTGTCCGAACTCGCGGAGGTGCTGAGCTGATGGCCGAGAACATCGGTGCCGCTTTCCGACCGAAGCCGCCGCGCGCGACCCGAGCCGAGGTCGCCCACGGGTGCGCCGTCGCCGGCGCGACCGACGCGAACTGCGCCGGCGAGCCGCACGCGACCACGCCGCAGGCCTATGACGCGGTGCTGCTGCTCGGCTTCGGTGGTCCGGAGGGTCAGGACGACGTCATCCCGTTCCTCCGGAACGTGACGGCGGGCCGGGGCATCCCCGACGAACGCCTGGAAGAAGTCGCGCACCACTACCGCCATTTCGGCGGCGTATCGCCGATCAACCAGCACAACCGCGAACTGAAAGCGGCGCTGGAAGCGGAGATCGCGGCGCGTGATCTCGGGCTTCCGGTGTACGGGGGCAATCGCAACTGGATGCCGTACGTCGCCGATGCCCTCCAGCAGGCGCACGATGACGGGCACCGGCGCTTCCTCGCGATCGCGACGAGCGCGTATTCGTCGTACTCGTCGTGCCGTCAGTATCGCGAAGACCTCGCGGATGCCGTCGAGGCGACGGCGCTGTCGCTGAAGGTGCAGATCGACAAGGTGCGGCCCTTCTTCGACCACCCCGGATTCGTCGAGCCTTTGACCGAGGGCGTGCGTGCGGCGCTCGAGGACCTTCGCGGGCGGGGTCTCGACCTCGACACCGAGGTCGAGGTGCTCTTCTCGACCCACTCGATCCCGAACGCCGACGCCGACCGTTCGGGCCCGCCCGAGCGCGCGCTCGGGGCGGGCGGGGCCTACGTCGCTCAGCACACCGCTGTTGCACAGCGCATCATGGCCGATCTCGGCGCGGCCACGCCCTGGCAGCTGGTGTTCCAGAGCCGGTCCGGCCCGCCGCATGTCCCGTGGCTGGAGCCCGACATCAACGACGCGATGGAAGAGTTGCCCGCGCGCGGCCGTAAGGCCGTCGTGATCGTGCCGCTCGGGTTCGTGAGTGACCACATGGAGGTCCTCTGGGACCTCGACACCGAGGCGATGGAGACCGCCGAACGCCTCGGGCTGCTGGCGCTGCGCACACCCACCCCGGGGACGCACCCCGATTACGTGCGCGGGCTTGTCGACCTCGTCGAAGAGCGTGTCGCGGGCACGGCGCCGGCGGACCGCCCGCACCTGACGGATCTCGGCCCCTGGTATGACGTCTGCCGCACGGGATGCTGCGAGAACAAGCGTCTCGGCTTCCAGCCGGCGCTGGCCGGACTCGCGCCGTGAGCGCACTGCGCCTCGGCACGCGGGCGAGTCTGCTCGCGACCACGCAGTCGGGCCACGTCGCCGATGCCCTGCGCGCCGCCACCGGGCGCGAGGTCGAGCTCGTCCCGATCACGACGGCCGGTGACGTGCTGACCGGGCCGCTCGCCCAACTCGGGGGCACCGGCGTGTTCGTCGCGGCGCTCCGCGAAGCCCTGTTGCGCGGTGACTGCGACCTCGTCGTGCATTCGATGAAGGATCTCCCGACCGCGGATGTGCCCGGTTTGCGGATCGCGGCCGTGCCGCCCCGCGTGTCCGCGCGTGACGCACTGTGCGCGCGCGACGGGCTGACTCTCGACGAACTTCCGCGCGGTGCCCGCGTCGGGAGCGGTTCGCCGCGTCGCGTGGCGCAACTGCGGCGTCGACGCCCCGATCTGGAGGTCGCCGGCATCCGAGGAAACGTCGACACCCGACTGCGCAAGGTCGATGACGGCGAGTTCGACGCGATCGTGCTCGCCGAAGCCGGCCTCACCCGCATCGCCCGCACCGAGCGCATCACCGAGCTGTTCGCCGACGCGGACTGGCCGACCTCGGCCGGCCAGGGAGCGCTCGCCGTCGAGGTCCGTGCGGGTGACGCCGTCGGCGATGACGTCGCGCTGATCTCCGAGGTCGCCTCCGCCGAGGTCGCTCTGCTCGAGCGCGCGGTGCTGCGCCGTCTCGAGGCGGGGTGTGCCGCTCCCGTGGGTATCGGTGCGAGCCACGTGCCGGGAGATGACCGAGTGGCGCTCGTCGCCGAGGTCTATGCGCTGGACGGTGCCCGCGCGGTCCGCGTCGAGCGGACCTTCGCCCGCACCGCGGTCGCCGACGAGGCCGGACGCGCGCATGCTGCGGACGTCGTCGTCACGGAACTGCTGGATGCCGGAGCGGGCGACCTGGCCGACCTCGCCGGGAGCTCCCGGTGACGGATGGAACGCTCCGCCCCGGAGCCCTCGCCGGAGCGCGCGTGTTCGTGCCGCGCGGAGGTGCGTGGGGCGAGCGGGTGAGTCGCGAGATCGAACGTCGCGGCGCGCACGCGGTCGTCGCACCGGTGATCGGGTCCGCACCGCCGCGGGACATCGGCGCGCGCGATCGCGCCTTCGCGGCGCTCGCCGCGGGGGAGTACGAGTGGCTGTTCGTCACGAGTGCGGCCGGGGTCGAGCAACTCGTCGCGCACGGCATCACGGTTCCCGCCACGACGCGGGTCGCGACGGTGGGACCCGTCACCGCGCGGGCGCTGACCGACGCGGGGGCGAGCGTCGCCTTCGTTCCCACCGGGCGGTCCTCGGCCGCCACGATGATCGCGCAGTGGAGCGTGGGCCGCACGCCAGCGGCGACGGGACGATGCCTGGTGCTCCGATCGGATCTCGCCGCCGCCGTCGTCAGTGATGAATTGGAGATGCAGGGCTATGCCGTCGACGTGTGTATCGGCTACCGCACGGTCGGCATCGACCTTTCCGCAGACACGGTGGCGGCGTTGCGCACCGGCGCGTTCGATGTCGTGTTGCTGACGTCCCTGAGTGTGGCGCGGGAACTGCGTCGCCAGGTGGGCACGCTCGATGCGCGTACTCTGGTCGCGTCGATCGGTCCCGGCACGACGAAGGATGCCCGCCATCTCGGGTTCGACGTCGGCCACACCGCTCACACGCAGACCGTCGACGCTCTCCTGGCCGAGCTCGACGCACGCACATCCCCCCGCGATCCCGGATCGGAGGATCCCCGATGACCGATTTCCCCACTCGCCGACTGCGACGCCTGCGCGGCACGCCGGCTCTGCGTCGACTCGTCGCCGAGCATGACCTGACGCCGCGCCGGCTCGTGCTCCCGGTATTCGTGAAGGAGGGAATCACCACGGCGCAGCCGATCGCGACGATGCCGGGCGTGAGCCAGCATCCGATCGACGGCGTCGCCGGACTCGTCGAAGAGGCCGTCACCGCCGGGATCGGCGGGATCATGCTGTTCGGCGTTCCCGAAACGCGCGATCCCCGGGGCTCCGGCGCGATCGACCCGGATGGCATCCTGAACCGCGCCATCGCGGCAGCCACGGCGGCTGCCCGCGGGCGGATCACGATCCAGGCCGACCTGTGCCTCGACGAGTTCACCGACCACGGCCATTGCGGTGTGCTCGCGGACGACGGCAGCGTCGACAACGACGCGACGCTCGAGGTGTATGCGCGGATGGCGGTCGCGCAGGCGCGCGCGGGGGCCGACATCCTGGGGCTCTCCGGAATGATGGACGGGCAGGTCGCGGCCTGCCGCGCCGCGCTCGAGGCCGACGGGCGCACCGACGTCGTGATCCTGGCGTACTCGGCGAAATACGCCTCGGCGTTCTACGGACCGTTCCGCGACGCGGTCGAGTCGACGCTCACGGGTGACCGCCGGACGTACCAGCTCGATGCAGCGAACGGCCGCGAAGGCGTGCAGGAAGCTCTCGCCGACATCGACGAGGGCGCGGACATCGTGATGGTCAAGCCCGCCGGCACGTCGCTCGATGTGCTCGCGCGCGTGAGCGACGTCTCGTCGGTCCCGGTGTGGGCCTATCAGGTCTCGGGGGAGTACACCCTCATCGAGCATGCCGCGGCATCCGGTCTGATCGAGCGTGACCGCGCGATCGGCGAGAGTCTGATCGCGATCCGCCGTGCCGGCGCCGAGGCGATTCTGACGTACTGGGCGATCGAGGTCGCCGGCTGGCTGCGCGCCGGAAAGGACCTGGCATGAGCGCCACCAATGATGAGCTCTTCGCCCGCGCCCGCGCCGTGATTCCGGGTGGCGTCGATTCGCCCGTGCGGGCGTACGGGTCGGTCGGGGGCACCCCGCGGTTCATCGTGAACGCGTCCGGTCCGTACGTCACGGATGCCGAGGGCCGCCGCTACGTCGATCTCGTCGCCTCGTGGGGTCCGGCGCTGCTCGGTCACGCGCATCCCGACGTCGTCGCGGCGGTGCAGGAGGCCGCGGCGCGCGGCCTGTCCTTCGGCGCCCCGACGCCCGCCGAGGCAGAGCTCGTCGAGGAGATCATCACGCGCGTGCCGTTCGTCGAGCGCGCGCGGCTGGTGTCGACCGGCACCGAGGCGACGATGACGGCCATCCGCCTCGCTCGCGGTTTCACGGGCCGCGACCTGCTGATCAAATTCGCCGGGCACTATCACGGGCACTCCGATGGGCTCCTTGCGGCGGCCGGGTCCGGCCTCGCGACGTACGCGTTGCCCGGGTCGGCTGGTGTCCCCGAGGCCGTCGCCGCGCAGACCCTCGTCGTTCCCTACAACGATCGTGCGGCGCTCAACGCGGCCTTCGCTGCCCACCCGGGCCGGATCGCCGCAGTGATCACCGAGGCCGCGGCCGCCAACATGGGGGTCGTGGCCCCGGCATCCGGGTTCACCACGTTCCTTGCAGAGCTCTGCCATCGCGAGGGAGCACTGCTCATCAGCGACGAGGTCCTCACCGGGTTCCGTGCCGCGCGAGGCGGCTATGCGCAGGTGCTCCGCGAGGCCGGAGAGACCGTCGCGCCGGACCTCGTGACGTTCGGCAAGGTGATCGGCGGGGGCCTTCCGGTGGCCGCCGTCGGCGGTCGTGCCGACGTCATGGAGATGCTCGCACCGACGGGTCCCGTCTACCAAGCCGGCACGCTCAGCGGGAACCCGGTGGCGGTCGCGGCGGGCCTGGCGACGCTGCGGCTCGCCGACGACGACGTGTATGCGCGGGTCTCTGCCGCATCCGAAGTCGTGTCGGGTGCCGTGTCGGCGGCCCTCTGGACCGCGGGCGTTCCGCACGTCGTCCAGCGCGCCGGGACTCTCTTCAGCGTGTTCTTCGGCGCGGAGGTCGCGGGCGGAGTCCCGGACTACGCGACGGCGCAGCGCCAGGACTCTGCGGCGTACGGACGGTTCTTCCACGCGATGTTGGATGCCGGTGTCTCCCTGCCGCCGTCGGCCTACGAAGCGTGGTTCCTCACGGCCGCGCACGACGACGAGGCGCTCAGTCAGGTCCTCGCTGCCCTTCCCGTCGCCGCTGCGGCCGCTGCCTCTGTCATCTGACCGCCCGATCCCGCGCGCTGACCCGGCAGAATGAGCCCACTTTTCCGGGAGGAGGACGGGGAAGGTGCGCGGATCAGCGGGTCACTGCGCGTGGAGGGCGACGGCGGTCAGCCACGCCAGCACGCTCGAGAGTGAGGTGCCATCGTCGAGATCGTCCGCCGAGACCGCCGCCGCCCAGGCCTCGGCGGCGGCGAGGCCGTCGGCGCCGCTCAGCGCGGCGTATTGCGCGACCGAATCGCCGAGCGGACCGGCGAAAGCGGCGCCGCCGCCGGCATCCGCCACATTCGCCGCGACGCGTTCCGGGTCGTCCGCGAGGTACTCCAGCGAGACCGGGCCAAGAGGCAACAGCTGGATGCCGAGGATCGCGGACGGCTCCGCGCTGAACCACGTCGCGTAGTCGCGCTTGTCGCTCCAGGACAACGACACGATGGAGTGCCCGTAGCCCGCGGGCAGGTCGTCGGGTTCGAGCCACAGACGTGTGGCGGCATCCGCCTCCGCGGACAGGAGCCAGGTCGCCCGCTCGGCCAGAGCAGCATCACCGGTGACATCGGCCCAGAGGGCCAGCCCATTCCACGCGGCAACTGCTTCGGAGGAAGACTCCTGGTTGTTGCCGTCCGAGAACGGCGCGAGCCCCGCAGCCCACGAATGTCCTCGATAGGGGTCGAACACGCGGATCTCCGGCACGTCGCCCGCGCCGGCGGCGATGTCGGCGACGAGCGCATCCATGACCGGGCGCAGTGCGTCACTCGTCTCCGGACGGTACGCGGCGAGGATGGCTGCCGCGGTGAGGAAGTAGCCGTAGTGGAAATGGTGGTCGTTGCCGTCCTCGGCGCCGAACGCCGCGGGCTTTCCGACGACGAGGTGCAGTCGGTCGTCGTAGACGAAACACCGCTCGCTCGCGGTCGCGCACGCCCGTGGATCGAGCCAGGGCTCGAGCTGACCGGCGAGGGCGTCGGCGGCCAGGTCGGCCAACTCGTCCTCACCGAGAGACGCGGCCAGGGAGAGCAACGCGGCGGTCCGGGCCACCGATTTCCCGCCGAAGTAGGTGTCCGCGGGCGCGGGGGTCACGGCGCCGATGTCGATCCCGAGCTGGGTGACCAGCGCGGTCCGCGGCGCCTCATCGATCCCGTCGAAGTCGTAGCGGGATGCCGCCTCGATCACCGGCACGGTCCACTCCAGCCCGTCTGCCACGCAGGGCGTCGCGTCGCCATAGGGTGTCGTGAACGTGCCGAGTCGGGCGTCGGGCGTGCAGGCGTCGTGCCCCGCGAACGGGACGAGGACCGTCCGGCCGGCGCCCTCATACGTGAGCTGCGTGCGCGCGGTGACGCTGTCGGTGGACGCCGCGACGGTGACGGCGGTCACGGGATCGCCGACCGCGGTCGCCCAGGCAGCCGGCGACCCGCCGTCGGGTACGGCGAACACCTGTGCTGCGCTCCCCGCAGGCACCGTGAGCGTGCTCCCCTCTGCCCGCGCACCGGGGGAGAGGATGCCGTACTCCTCGCCGTCGACGACAACCGTCCACACGGATTCCGACACGCTGTCCAAACTGCCTCCCAGTGCAAGCGTGGTGTCGGTGATCGTGCGCACGCCGACGGTTCCCGCACCCTCGGCGATGGTGACATCGGCGATGGGGCCCGCAGCATCCGCGTACTGCATCGTCACCGAGACCGGGTCGTACGCCGTGACCGTGAACTCCGACGCGTCCAGACCCACCGACAGCCCTCCCGTCAGCGGCGCCGCGATGGTTGTCGCGGTCACCGCGACCGGCGGCAATTGCAGCGTGAACCCGTCCATCCGTGGCCCGAATGCGAGCGGGTACGGATAGACCGGCTGCGGGTCGGCGGAAAAGACGAGGCTGGAGAACCATCGGCTCGTGGGTGGGGTCAGGCCATCCGCGAGACGCAGCACCGGGGCCGTCGAGATCTGTTCGACCGGCATCCCCTGCACGCCGGCACTGTCCCCGTGGCGGGGCGTCACCGGCGCCGGCGTCGGAGTACACGCGGTGATCAGGAACGTCAGTGTGAGACCGACCGCGATCGCGCCCGCGCGCCTCATAGACCGATCTTCCGGAGGAAGTCGCCGACGGCGTCGGTCACCCCGGCCAGGGGGCCGTCGTCGCGGAGGTGGACGGTGGCTACAACCGGCGTTCCGGGCTGATAGAGCCCTCCGAAGTCCTCGGCGGCCAGGCTCGCGCTCGTGACGGTGATCACCGAGGTGGCCCGACCGGCCACGGTGTCGACGTCGATGTCGTCGACGACTCCCGAAACGGTGAGATCGTTCGGCAAGCGCAGATCGACGACAGACCCGTCGGCGATCCGCCCGTAGTCGCGTGCGGTGAGGGTGAACTCGGCGGTCACGGCGAGGGTGCCGGCCTGATCGATACGCGCGACGACCTGTCCGCCCTGGACGAAGTCCCCAACCGGTGCGCTGACCTCCGAGACCGTTCCGTCCACGGTCGAGACGATCACGTACGACCCGTCCGATGCCACCGGGAACGCGAAATCCTCGGCTGTGACGGCTTCGGTGGCGAGATCCCGGGCCAAGGCCGGGCTGCGCACCGAGAACAGATCTTCGCCCGCGGTCACGTCGTCGCCGACCTCGACGAGGCTCTCGGTCACGGTGCCGGCATATGTCGTGCCGACGTCGAACTCCTGTGCGGTCATGGCGGCGCTCGTACTCTCGGCGCGGGTCTGACGTTGCGCGAAGATCACGGTGAACGCGGCGACGATCGCGACCACGAGGAGGAGCCCTCCGGCGAGGCGGAACCGCGCGCCCCAGGTCATCTCGCCACCCCCTGCGTGAGGAGCACCGGTTCAGGATGCCGAGGGAGGGGGCGGGCGACGATCGTCACGGGGTCCGTCGTGGATTCTGGCTCCGGTGAGGGAAGAGCGCGGCGAGTGGGGTGCCGGGTGAGGTGCTGTTCGCGGAACGCGGTCGCGAGGAAGGCGCCCATGATGACCGTGTTCGTCAGGTTCCACGCCGTCGCCAGCGTCAGGGTGCCATTCTGGATGTCCCGGTAGATCGCGACGACCGAGGTCAGCGTGAGGAAGACGAAGAAGAGCACCTGCGGCACGATGAACTCGAACGGGGAGCGGCGGCTGGCCGCGCCGGTCACGTGCCATCCGGTGTCTTTGCCGGTCAGGACATTCCACAGCGCCTTCGCGTAGATCGGAAACGACACGGTCGCCAGCGTCAGCGTCTCCCAGCGGAAGGAGCCGACGACGAACCAGGCGAGCACGATCTGCATCAGGTAGAAACCGCAGTAGAACAGGGCCCAGGTCCACACCGTCACGCCGAGGTTCATCGGTCGCAGGTCGAAGTAGATCTCGAGCGGTGGGACGAGGAGCAACAACACCGGGCAGATCCCGGTGAGATAGAACGTCGCCGTCACGAAATACTGGATGCGCTGGTCGCCGGTGAGCTTTCGGCGAGGGCTGAACGGATTGTGCGACAGCAGAATCTCGAAGCCGCCGGTAGCCCACCGCAGTTGCTGCTTGCTATACGCCTCGATCGTCTCGGGGGCGTCGCCGACGGCGAGAATGTCGGCGATGTAGACCGACGTCCACCCGCGCTCGTGCAGGGTGAGTGCAGTCCAGACGTCCTCGGACTTCGAATCGGTGTGGATGCCGCCGATCTCATCGATTGCGGCCCGCCGGAAGACCACGTTCGTCCCCACGCAGAAGGCAGCGTTGAACCGGTTGCGACCGCGCTGGACGAACCGATAGAACACCGACTGCATATAGGCGGCGCCGCGGGAGATGACGGTGTGGAGATTGCCGTAGGCCTGGGGTGTCTGCACGAAGGCGACGTTCTCCTCGACGAAGAACGGGATCGTTTCGATGAGGAAATCCGGATCGGGGACGAAGTCCGCATCGAAGACCGCGAAGAACTCACCCTTCGCGATCGACAGGGCGTGATTGATGTTGCCCGCCTTCGCGCCATTTCCGCTCAGTCGGCGCACGTACCAGGCACCGAGCCGAGCTGCGATCTCCTTGATCTCGTCCGAGCGGCCGTCATCGAGCACCCAGGTGCGGTGCGCGCCACGGAGGGCGACAGCAGCAGTCACGGTGCGCTCGACGGTGGCGATGTCTTCGCCGTACACGGTCACGAACACATCGACGAGAAGCGAGCGCCCCCCGAGCATCATCTCGTCGCCCCGCGACGGCGTCGACGGGAGGAGCGTGCGTTTGGCCTCGTGGTACGCGAACCCGCGCGGCTCGTAGCCGGAAGCCAGAATCGTCCACATCGACAGCAGGGCCTGCCCGACGAGGATCGTTTCGGCGACGAGCACCATGCTGTAGGGCAGGAGATCACCGCGCGCATCGGGATTGAGCAGGAACAGCATGTACGCCACGACACCGATCGTCGCGATCACCGAGACGAGGATGAAAAGCGCCGAGGTTTCGCTGGCGCGTATCGTCTTGCCGCGTCCGTCCACCCGCGTGAGATTGCTGTGCAGCGTACTGGTCATGTTGCGTCCCCCCGGAAGCATCGATGGACTCCAGCGGCTGCGTTGGCGCTATCTCCATGGTGCGGCCGTGCCGATTCGACGGGGTTCCGCGGATGTGAACGTCGCGTGACGATTGGCTGGACGGTCTCCCGGGTAGGGTGAAGGCCATGCCCGTGACCCTTCTCGGTGCGTCGGAGATCCGCGCGCTGGCCGCTGACCTCGATGTCACACCGACGAAGAAGCTCGGTCAGAACTTCGTCGTCGACGCCAACACCGTCCGCAAGATCGTGCACGTCGCGCAGGTGGTGGCATCCGACCGCGTCGTCGAAGTCGGCCCGGGCCTGGGATCGCTGACCCTCGCGATCCTCGAGACCGACGCGCGCGTCACGGCCGTCGAGATCGACCATCGCCTCGCCGAGCGCTTGCCGGCGACCGCGCTCGCGCACGGCGTTCCGGCCGGCGCGCTCACGGTCGTCGACGCCGACGCTCTCCGGATCACCGAACTCCCCGGTGACCCCAATGTCCTCGTGGCCAACTTGCCCTACAACGTCAGCGTGCCGGTCTTGCTGCACTTTCTGGAACACTTCCCCGGCATTGAACGCGGCGTCGTGATGGTCCAGGCGGAAGTCGGCGAGCGTCTCGCCGCGCCGCCCGGATCGAAGGTGTACGGCGCGCCGAGCGTGAAAGCCGCCTGGTACGGGCCGTGGCGTCTGGCCGGCACCGTCTCGCGCCACGTGTTCTGGCCGGTGCCGGGCGTCGACAGTGTGCTCGTCGGATTCCGCCGCGACCCTGAGCCGCGCGGCACGGAAGAAGAACGCCTGCGCACGTTCCAGATCGTGGATGCCGCGTTCCAGCAACGTCGCAAGATGCTCCGTCAGGCGCTCTCCGCCGTTCTCGGCGGGTCAGCGGCCACCGCATCGGAGATCATGATCGCCGCGGGAGTGGACCCCACGGCGCGGGGTGAGCAGCTGACGATCGAGCAGTTCGTCGCGATCGCCCGCGCGGCCGGCTGAACCGGCCCGACAGTGGACACCGACACGTCGTGTCGCGTTCACACGGCGTTACGAAACATGTCTGTAACATATGGCCATGCGCATGGCCGAGCACCCGGCTCCCGAACGGGTCCTGCTCCACCTCAGTGATACCCATCTGCGCGCGGGAGATTCGCGCATCTGGGACGCCGTCTCCGGCGCCGAGCACCTCGCCCGCGCGCTCGGTGTCATCGAAGCTTCGGGAGTCGCGCCGGATGCGATCGTCGTCACGGGCGACCTCGTCGATCTCGGTGAGCGCGCCGCCTACGCCGACCTGCGTGCGATGGTCGAGCCGTTCGCCGCCCGGCTCGACGCGCCCGTCGTGTGGGTGATGGGCAACCACGACGACCGTGCGGCCTTCCGGGCCGAACTATGGGATGACCACTCCGCCGACCTCCGGCCGATCGACCGGGTCGACGAGTTCGATGGTTTGCGCATCATCACGCTCGACACGTCCGTGCCGGGCCACCACCACGGCGAACTCTCCGACGCGCAACTCGCCTGGCTCGCCGGCATCCTCGCGACGCCGGCGCCCCTCGGCACGATCGTCGCGATGCACCACCCGCCCGTGCCGAGCGTCCTCGCGCTCGCGGCGACGGTCGAACTGCGCGAGCAGCGCCGGCTGGAGCAGGTACTGCGCGGCACCGATGTGCGCGCGATCATCGCCGGCCACTTGCACTACTCGACGTTCGCGACGTTCGCGGGTGTCCCGGTGTCGGTCGCCTCATCCACCTGCTACGCGCAGGATCTGACTGTCCCGGTCGGCGGCACGCGGCCGCAGGACGGCGCACAGTCCTACAACTTGGTGCACATCTTCGACGACACCGTGGTGCACTCGGTGGTGCCCGTGGATGTGCCCCGGGTCATGGAATACACCGACCCGGCGGCTGCGCGCCAGCGCCTCGCCGACGCCGGTATCGCGGGAGTCAGTGTCCAGCGGCCGTCGGCGCCGCCGACGCGACCGCTGCAGATCGTCCGCTGACGGCATCCGCTTCCCACGGGGCCGCGACCGGGAACATCCGCTCGAGCGTGTCCCGCAGAAGCGCCACGCGCAGCTCTTCGGGGACCTCGGTCTCGCCACCGTCGTTGAGGCAGAACATGTCCGCGTCGCGACGCCGCTCGAGCCTCTGCATGGCTCGCAGCGACGACGCCAGCGTCGTCTGCACGTACCGCACGCGCGGCTCAGCAGTCGACACCGCACGCCCCGTCATCAGCGCGTAGTAGTGGTACAGGCTGTTGGTCATCGAAATGTCCGTGGCCGAGCGGAACCGTGACGCCGCGGTCCGGGCGAAGTCGGCGGCGAACTCCTGTTCGAGCTCGGCGGCGACGCTGCGGCGCAGCGGCGCCGCACAGTGCTCGAGGTCGCGCAGGATCGTCCGACCGAACCGCTCGTGCAGCAGCTCGCGGTTCACGCGGAGGGCGTTGTCGTGCCCGGAGCGCTCGAGCCGGGTGGGGCCGGAACCGATGCGGATCGCGCACTCGACGAACTTCGACAGGCCGCCGGCCGTGAAGAACATCTCCGGCGAGACCGTGCGGCCGAAGAACATGTCGTCGTTGGAGTACAGGAAGTGCTCCGCGAGCCCCTCGATCCGGTGCAGCTGAGCTTCGACGGCATGCGAGTTGTGGGTCGGCAGGACCGTGGGGTCGGCGAAGAACTCTTCGCTGCGCACGATCGTCACTTTCGGATGCTCGATGAGCCACGCCGGGGGAGGGGAATCGGTCGCGATGAAGATCCGGCGTACCCAGGGCGCGTGCATGTGCACGGACCGCAGCGCGTACCGCAACTCATCGACGTGTCGATAGCGGGCCGGGCCGTCGTCGCCGTCGCCGACGACATACTCTTCGAGCTGTGCAGCGCGCTGGCGCTGGAAGGTGCTGGAAGACCCGTCGACCCACGAGAAGACCATGTCGATCTCGGCGGTGACTTCGCCCGGCTGCGGATCGAACATCCCCGCGATCGTGCGCCACGTCCGTCCGTAGCGTTCCACGGTGGCCGGGACGAGATCGGCGGCCGCGAACACGCGTCGCGTCAATGCCGTCGGATGCGGGGCATGCACGGTGCCGTCGTGTGTGCGCCACGCCTCCACGCGCACCGACTCGGCCAGGCCGTAGCGAAGTGCGCCGTTCGACGTCACGCGCGGGCGGAAGACCCGCAGCGACCAGGGCATCCCGGAATCGAAGACCGGAAGGTCGGCGGCGAGACGCGCCTGCGCTCCGCGCGGCTTGACGTAGAGCGGTTGCTCTCGCGAGAGATCCGCCAGGGCGCGGTGCGCCGCTTCCGACTCTCCGGCATCCACCACGATGACCGGCGTGCGCAGGTCGTGTCGCACGAGCAGCGGATCGATCCCCGCCGCCGCCAGCGCATCGGCGATCATCCCGAGGTCAGCGACATGCGCCTGCTCGGGGGTCACGTCATCGTGGATGATGTGCAGCACACCGTCCACCCAGCGAAGATCATCGCGCGTCAGCAAAGCCGACCAAGGGTGGGTGTGCGGGGGGAGCGCCTTCAGTGGCGGCATGTGTCCTTCTTTCCAAACCGTCGTTCTTGCAACGATAAGCGGGATTCGTTTCTCCGACGTTTCGCCGGGGGCTCACCTGTCCTCGGTGCTCGCTAGCCTGGGGGAGTGACCGACACCGAAGACCGTTTCCCGCCCTCTCGCGGCGGAGACCTCCACCGTCCCTACGCAGCCGCCACCGATCGCTACACCAGCTCGCCGGGCTTGCGTCGCGTCGGCCAGAGCGGACTGTATCTGCCGCCCATTTCGCTGGGGCTCTGGTGGAACTTCGGGGACAACTATCCGTTCGACGGTCAACGCGCGCTGCTGCGTCACGCTTTCGATCGCGGGATCACCCACTTCGACCTCGCCAACAACTACGGGCCGCCGTACGGCTCGGCCGAGACGAACTTCGGCCGGATGATGCGCGAGGACTTCGCACCGTACCGCGATGAGCTGATCATCTCCTCCAAAGCGGGCTACGACATGTGGGACGGCCCCTACGGACACTGGGGCTCGCGCAAGTATCTGCTCGCCAGCGCCGAGCAGTCGCTGCAGCGCATGAGCATCGACTACGTCGATATCTTCTACTCGCACCGCTTCGATCCGGTGACACCGCTGGAAGAGACGATCGGGGCCCTCGACACCCTCGTGCGGCAGGGCAAAGCGCTCTACGTCGGCATCTCCTCCTACAGTGCGGCTCAGACCGTCGAAGCCGCGGCGATTGCGCGGTCGCTCGGCACCCCGCTGCTGATCCACCAGCCGTCGTACTCGATTCTCGATCGGTGGATCGAAGACGGGCTCACCGGTGCACTCCGCCAGGAGCGGATGGGGGCGATCGCCTTCGTGCCACTCGCCCAGGGTCTGCTGACCAGCCGGTACCTCGGGGATGGAACGTCCGAGCGGTCGCAGCAGCGCTCGTCGCTTCCGGGCGGGGCGCTCAGCGACACGGCCCTGCAGGGTCTCCGATCGCTGGATGTCATTGCCAAGGAGCGTGGCCAGAGCCTCGCCCAGCTCGCGCTGCAGTGGGTGCTCCGCGATGAGGTCGTCGCGTCGGCGCTGATCGGCGCTTCGCGGACGGAGCAGATCGAAGAAAACCTCGCCGCTGCTTCCGGTCCTGCCTTCGACACGGAGGAGCTCGAGCAGATCGATGTCATCGCCGCCGGGATCGGTGACATCTGGGCGGCGTCGGCGTGACCTTGAGTCGCGTGCAGGACGGGCGGGTGCGTGTGCGTGCCCCCGGGAAGATCAATGTGTTCTTCGCCGTGGGCGACGTTCAGCCGGACGGCTACCACGATGTCGCGTCGGTGTACCAGGCCGTCGGCCTCTTCGAGGACGTGTGGGCAACAATCGGCGAGGGCTACACCGTGGAGGTGACCGGCACCGTCGATGTCTCGGGTGTGCCGTTGGATGACCGGAACCTCGCGGTTCGCGCCGCTCGATCGGTCGCGCGCGCCGTCGGGTGGGAGGGCGGCATCCATCTCGAGATCCACAAGGGTGTCCCGGTCGCCGGCGGCATGGGGGGTGGGTCGGCGGATGCCGCGGCGACCCTCGTGGCCGTCAATGCGCTCCTCGGGGGAAACCTCAGCGCTGCCGAGCTGCACGTCCTCGGCGCCGAGCTCGGCGCCGACGTTCCGTTCGCCCTGCTCGGGGGGACGGCCGTCGGCACCGGTCGCGGCGACGAGCTTGCACCGGCGCTCGTCCGCGGGCGGTTCGAGTGGGTGCTCGTGACGCGCACCGACGGCTTGTCGACGCCCGCGGTCTACGGCGAACTCGACCGGTTGCGGGCGGCGCCCGACATCCGACCACCCATCGCCGTGCCGACCGTCGCTCCGGGCGTGCTCGCGGCACTCCGCGCCGGAGATGCGCTCGCGCTGGCCGGTGCGATCGCCAACGACCTCCACCCTGCCGCCTGCAGTCTTCTCCCCGCGCTGAACGAGGTCATCGATCGCGGTCTCACCGCGGGCGCCCTTGCCGGGTTCGTGTCCGGATCGGGGCCGACGATCGCCTTCCTCGCCGCTCCCGGCGGCGCAGACGCGCTCGCCCGGACGCTCCGCAGCGCCGGCTTCTCGGCCCTGGCGGCGCACGGCCCGGTGGCCGGTGCCCGCGTGCTCGCCTGATCCTTCTTCCCCCTCCGCCTCATTCGATGGGAGCCCCCATGTCCGATCTCGCCACCCTGTTCCACGACGCGCCGCTCGACGACGGTCTCCGCAGCGGGGTCGCCGCGGCCGCGCTGGAGGTCCGCCGCGTCGACGACGCCGACCGCGCGCAGACCGATGCCTGGCTGGAAGCGGTCTCGCGCGGCTTCTTGGACGGCGAGCGCACCGAGGTCCAGCGGCAGGCATACTTCGACCACACCGCGCACCGGCGGAAGGTGGCCGTCTACGACGCCGGGTCGCCGCAGCCGGCGATCCCGGTCGCCACGTTCGCGTCCTGGGCAACCGAGCTCTCCGTGCCGGGCGGTACTGTTCCGGCGTGCGCGATCAGCTCGGTCACCGTCGCCCCCACGCATCGGCGCCGCGGGCTTCTGCGGCATCTGATGTCGGGTGAACTACGTACCGCCGCCGCGCTCGGCTTCCCGCTGGCGGCGCTCACCGTGAGCGAGTCGAGCATTTACGGCCGGTTCGGTTTCGGCGCGGCCGTCTCCGCTGCCGGGTGGGAGATCGACGTCCGGCGGGCGGGCTGGGTGGGGCCTGCCGCCTCCGGTCGCATCGACTTCGTGAGCCGCGAGCGAGGTCGGGAGATCGCCGAGTCGTTGCACGCTCGCATCCGGCCCGGGATGACGGGCGAAGTCGAACGCCCCGGCGGTCAATGGGATTTCGCGTTCGGCACCCGCCCCGATGCCGACAAGCCCGAGCGGCTGCGCGTGCTGCACTACCGCGGCGACGGCGGGGAGGTCGACGGCCTGGCGCTGTACTCGGTGAGTGAGAACGAGGCCGACTTCGCGTCCTCCACGATCCATCTGACCATGCTCCTGGCCGCCACCGACGCGGCGTACGCGAGCCTCTGGCAGTTCCTGCTGTCGATGGATCTGATCGCCACGATCCACGCGGGCGAGCTCGCCGTCGATGAGCCGCTGTGGTGGATGCTCGCCGACCAGCGGGCGGCGAAGATCACCCTCCGCGACCACCACTATCTGCGGGTGCTGGATGTTCCGGCCGCGCTCGGCGCGCGACAGTTCGGCGCTGCGGACACGCTTGTGCTCGAGGTGGAGGACCCGCTCGCGATCGCCGGCGCCACCTTCGTGCTGACCGTGGACGAATCGGGAGCGGCGTCGGTCGACCCCGTCGATCATGCGCCGCTGGGCGAGCTTGCGGTACGCATCGGGATCACCGAGCTGTCCGCGATCCTGCTCGGCGGGGTCTCGCCGGTGACCCTCGCGCGGGCCGGTCGCCTCCAGACCGACGACCCGGCGCGTGTCGCCCGTGTGTTCGGCACGACCGCGGCACCGCGATTGAGCTTCTGGTACTGATGCTCCGGCCCGCCAGCCCGCGCTGCTCGGCATCCTCCCCGCGCCGAGCGCCTACCCTGGAGAGGACATGGCACATCTTCTCGGGGCCGAAGGCCTCCACCTCGAATTTCCCACCAAGGTCGTCTTCGACGGCGTCTCTCTCGGCGTCGACGAGGGGGATCGCATCGGCATCGTCGGCCGCAACGGCGACGGGAAGTCGAGCCTCATGGCAATGCTCGCCGGCCGTCTCGAACCCGACTCCGGACGCGTCACCGTCCGCGGCGGGGTCCGTGTCGGCGTCCTCGATCAGGGCGACACCCTCGACGATTCCCTGACGATCGCGCAGAGCGTCGTCGGCGACCGCCTCGAATACGAATGGGCGGGGGATGCCGGCATCCGCGATGTCATTTCGGGTCTCGTCGGCGACCTCGACTGGGACGGACCCGTTCTCGGGCTCTCCGGTGGCCAACGTCGCCGGGTCGCGCTGGCGCGCCTCCTCGTCGGCGACTGGGACGTGCTCGCACTCGACGAGCCCACCAACCACCTCGACGTCGAGGCCGTCGCCTGGCTGGCCGCACACCTGAAGCGCCGCTGGGCGGCGAGCTCAGGGGCGCTGCTGGTCGTCACGCACGACCGGTGGTTCCTCGATGAGATCTGCACGCGCACGTGGGAGGTGCACGACCGGATCGTCGAACCGTTCGACGGGGGCTACGCCGCCTACATCCTGCAGCGCGTCGAGCGCGACCGGCAGTCCGCCGTGATCGAGCAGCGTCGCAAGAACCTCGCGACGAAAGAGCTTGCGTGGCTCCGCCGAGGAGCTCCCGCGCGCACCGCGAAGCCGAAGTTCCGTATCGACGCGGCGAACGCGCTCATCGCCGACGTCCCCGAGATCCGCGATCCCGTGCAGCTGCAGTCGCTCGCCGTCACGCGACTCGGGAAGGACGTCGTCGATCTGATCGACGTCGGCGTCTCGTACGACGGTCGTGACGTGCTCCGCGATGTGACCTGGCTGGTCGCGCCGGGGGAGCGTACCGGCATCCTGGGCGTCAACGGTGCGGGCAAGTCCACCCTGCTCGGCCTCATCGCCGGCACGGTCACGCCCTCGAGCGGTCGGGTCAAGCGCGGGTCGACCGTCAAGGTCGCGACCCTCACGCAGCGGATGGATGAACTCACCGAGCACATGGCATCGCCCGTGCGCACCGTGATTTCGGGCCTCCGCACCAGCTACACGATGGGATCCGGATCGAAGGCGACGGAGCTCACGCCCGGCCAGCTGCTCGAGCGGATGGGCTTCTCGTCGGCGCAGTTGTCGACCCCCGTCAAGGATCTCTCCGGAGGGCAGCAGCGCCGGCTCCAGCTGCTGCTGATCCTGCTCGACCAGCCCAACGTCCTGATCCTCGACGAGCCGACCAACGATCTCGACACCGACATGCTCGCCGCGATCGAGGACCTCCTCGACACGTGGGCGGGGACGCTCCTCGTCGTCAGCCACGACCGGTACTTCCTCGAGCGCGTCACCGACCAGCAGTACGCGGTCCTGAGTGGGCATCTGCGTCATCTTCCCGGAGGGATCGACGAGTACCTCCGTCTCCGCGAGATCGAGCGCTCCGGCGGCGCGAAGGCATCGGTCGGGTCCGCCGCGCGGACGCCGGCCCTCGCCGGCGCCGAACTGCGCTCGGCGCAGAAAGAGCTCGCTGCGGCCGAGCGACGCATCCAGAAGCTCACGGCGCAGGTGGATGCCGCCCGTACAGCCCTGGCCGACCACGACCAGTCCGACTTCGCCGGGCTCGCGGAGCGGATGCAGGCGATCACCGCGGTCGACGGCGAGATCGCGGCGCTCGAGGAGCGCTGGCTCGAGCTCAGCACTCTTCTGGACTGACACCCGCCCGGCGTTCGCGTCTCGCTGAGTTGTCTTCTCGATACCCCCGGGGGTATGCTGTGACCCGTGCCGATCGCCGCACAGCGAAGGGAAACAGCAGACATGAAGATCGTGGTCGTCGGCGGGGTCGCCGGAGGAATGAGCTGCGCCGCCCGCGCGCGGCGGCTAGATGAGAACGCCGAGATCATCGTGCTCGAGCGCGGTGCGCACGTGTCGTTCGCCAACTGCGGACTGCCCTACTTCGTCGGCGGGGAGATCACCGATCCCGATGCGCTGCTCGTCCAGACCCCCGCGTCGTTGCGCGCGTCGCTCAACCTCGATGTGCGCACCGGTCACGACGTGGTCGCCGTGGATGCCGCCGCCCACACCGTCACGGTCGCCACAGTCGACGGGCTCGAGGAGATCTCCTACGACGCCCTCGTGCTCGCCCCCGGAGCCCAGGCCGCACGTCCTCCGATCTCAGGACTCGACTCCTCGCGCCTGCGCACGCTGCGCACGGTCGAAGACGCCCTCGCGCTCCGCGAGAAGGTCGAATCCGGCGCCCGTCGCGCCGTTGTCCTCGGCGCCGGATTCATCGGCATCGAGGCGGCCGAAGCGCTCGTGCAGCAGGGGCTGGAGACGACCGTCGTCGAGTTCGCCGCGCACGTTCTTCCGCCGCTCGAAGACGAACTCGCGTCCCTCGTCACCGATGAGCTGCGCCGCATCGGCATCGATGTGCGCGCCGGCGTCGCCGCGACGGCGATCGAAACCGGTGCCGACCACGATGTCGTCGTGCTCGGCGACGGGTCGCGCATCGACGCCGACCTGATCGTTCTGTCCGTGGGTGTGCGCCCCGACACAGCCGTCTTCGAATCCGCCGGCGTCGCGTGCGAACGCGGCGCGATGATCGTCGACGAGCACGGACGCACGTCGCTGCCGGACGTGTACGCCGTGGGCGATGCCACGGTCTCGACCGACGCGGTCACCGGCACGCGCCGCCCCGTAGCCCTGGCCGGCCCCGCCAACCGGGCCGGGCGTCTGGTCGCCGACGCGATCCTGCGTCCCGAGACCGCGCGTCCGATTCCCCAGCCGGTCGGCACCGCGATCGTGCGCGTCGGGGACCAGACGGTCGCCCTCACCGGCGCCAACCGCGCCGCGTTGCACGCGGCGGACATTGCCTTCCACTCGCTGCACCTGCACCCCGGTCAGCACGCCGGGTACTTCCCGGGCGCGTCGCAGATTCACCTGATCGTGCACGTGCGCGCGTCGGACGGACTCGTGCTCGGGGCGCAGGCGGTCGGCGGCGACGGTGTCGACAAGCGCATCGATGTGCTGGCCACCGCCATCCGCGCCGGGTGGAGCGTCGATGAGCTCATCGACCTCGACTTGGCCTACGCGCCGCCCTACGGGTCAGCGAAAGACCCCGTCAACATGGTCGGGATGCTGGGCGAGAACGTCATGAATGACACCGTGCGGCTCTGGTACGCGCAGGACGTGGCCGCCGTGCAGGAGTCGGCTTTCATCCTCGACGTCCGCACCCCCAAAGAGTTCGCATCCGGCCACCTGCCGGGCGTCCTGAACATCCCGCACACCCAGCTCCGTGCGCGGCTCGACGACGTGCGCGCCGCAGCGGCCGGCCGCCCCGTACGGGTCATGTGCCAGTCGGGCGTACGCTCGGCGATCGCTCACCGTGTGCTCGCGCAGGCAGGCTTCGACTCGGCGTCGATGTCGGGCGGCATGCTCACGCTGCGCGCCGTCCTGGGCGACCGTGCCGTCGCTGTCCTGGTCGGCAACTGAGGAAGAGGAGAATCATCCATGTGCTACGCCGTGACGTGCAAGAAGTGCGGTAAGACGACCTGGTCGGGATGCGGACAGCATGTCGACCAGGTGATGCGGGGCGTTCCCCGTTCGCAGCGATGCGAAGGTCACGCCAAGGAGCCCGGCAACGGGTTCTTCTCCCGGCTGTTCGCCCGATGACTCGTAAGCAGGAGGAACCGATCATGACCACGACCGACGCCGACGCGCAGCGCCGCATCCTCCATCGCCTGCGTCGTGCGCGCGGCCAGCTGGAAGCGGTGATCGCCGCCGTCGAGCAGGAGAAGCCGTGCCGTGACGTCGTGACGCAGTTGTCTGCTGTCTCGAGCGCGCTGGACCGTGCGGGATTCGCGATCATCTCGACCGCGATGAAGGACTGCCTGGCCGACCCCGAAGCAGCGGAAGCCGAGGATGGAGTGACGACGGCCGAGCTGGAGAAGCTCTTCATGATGCTCGCCTGAGGGCGGTGCTCACGATCAGGAATCGAACTCCAGGCTGAGTTTGCGCAAGAGCGCGGCGAGGCGTTCGCGATCGGCACGCGGAAGTACCGCGAGAAGCTCGGCCTCAGCGTCGACCAGGCGGGTGATGGCGGCATCCACGCGCGTGCGGCCGTCGTCGGTCAACGTGACCAGGACGCTCCGCCCGTCCGCCGGGTCAGCTTCACGCCGCACGAGGCGGCGGCCGACAAGGCGATCGATGCGGTTGGTCATGGTGCCGCTGGAGACGAGGGTCTGCAGCAGCAGTTGCTTGGGGCTCAGCTGAAATGGCTCGCCCGCGCGGCGGAGCGCCGAGAGCACATCCCATTCCCACGGCTCCAGGTCGCTGCGGCGGAAGGCCTCACGGCGAGCGCGGTCGAGGTGGCGCGAGAGACGGTCGACGCGGGAGAGTACCGCCAAGGGCGAGAAGTCGAGGTCGGGCCGCTGGGTGCGCCAGGCGCCGAGGATCCGGTCCACCTCATCGTGCTCGCTGCTCATGGGTTCATTATCGCGTTTCGTGTGCGCGTGGGAGCGGGCGGCGCGGTCGTGGCAGACTGGATGCGTGGTGTGCGCCCCCGGGCGTCGCCCGTGATCCGCCGTAGTGTAATGGCAGCACGACAGCCTTTGGAGCTGTTCGGTCTAGGTTCGAATCCTGGCGGCGGAGCATGACGCACAACCCGCTGGACTCCTCGCTTGCCGTGGTCATCCTCGCCGCCGGTCAGGGCACCCGGATGCGTTCGGCTCTGCCGAAAGTGCTCCATCGCATCGGTGGTCGCCCCCTGGTCGGGCACGTGCTCGACACCGCACGCGATCTCGCTCCGGGGCACGTGGTCGTCGTCGTCCGCCACGAACGCGATCAGGTCGCGGAAGCCGTTGTGGGCATCTCCGATGAGGTCATCGTCGTCGACCAGGATCAGATCCCCGGTACGGGGCGGGCCGTCGAGGTCGCTCTCGCCGCACTGCCCGATTTCACGGGCGACGTGCTGGTGCTCTCCGGCGACGTCCCGCTGCTGGATGCCGACACGCTCACCGGGCTGATCCGCGATCACCGGTCTTCCGGCGCGGCCGTGACGCTCCTGTCCGCCGTTCTCCCGGACGCCACCGGTTATGGCCGCGTCATCCGTACGACCGACGGTGCCGTCGAGCGCATCGTCGAGCAGAAGGATGCCTCGGCCGCGGAGGCTGCCGTCACCGAGATCAACGCCGGCGTCTACGTCTTCCAGGGTCCGACGCTCCGCGCCGAACTTACCCGGGTCGGCACCGAGAACGCCCAGGGGGAGAAGTACTTGACCGATGTCATCGGCCTCGTGCGTGCTGCCGGACTCGCGGTCACGGCATCCGTCACCGCCGACGTCTCGCTGACTCTCGGGGTGAACGACCGTGCACAGCTGGCCGAAGCCGGGCGCCTGCTCAACGCGCGGACGGTTCGTCGCTGGCAGCTGGAGGGTGCGTCGATTCAGGACCCCGCGACGACGTGGATCGATGTCACCGCGACGCTCGCTCCCGATGTCACGGTTCTCCCGAACACTCACATTCTGCGCGCGACCGCCGTCGCAGCCGGCGCCGTGATCGGCCCTGACACGACGCTGGAAGACTGCGAGGTCGGCGAGAACGCGACCGTGCGGCGCTCCGATGCCACCCTCGCGGTGATCGGTGCCGGTGCGACGGTCGGGCCCTTCGCGTATCTGCGACCGGGCACGGTTCTCGGCGCGCAGGGGAAGATCGGCACGTTCGTCGAAACGAAGAACTCCACGATCGGTGTCGGCAGCAAGGTCCCGCATCTGTCGTACATCGGCGACACGACGATCGGCCGCGGGGTGAACCTCGGCGCCGGCGCGATCACTGCGAATTACGACGATCTCGCGAAGCACCGCACCGAGATCGGCGACGACGTGCACTCCGGCTCGCACAACGTGTTCGTCGCGCCCGTTAGGATCGGAGACGGCGCGAAAACCGGGGCCGGCGCCGTCATCCGCAAGGATGTGCCGCCCGGTGCACTCGCGCTGAGCGTCGCCCCTCAGCGCAACATCGAGGGATGGGTCGAGAATCATCGACCGGGTACGGCGGCGGCGGATTCCGCTGCACGCTCCCGGTCTGCACAGGGAGCGGACGATGGCGCGCAAGAAGCACACGGTTGACCTGGATGTCGAGCGCGGCATCGCGCCGGGTATCGTCGCCAAGACCAAGAAGCGACTGGTCGTCGCCTCCGGGAGCTCGCACGCCGAACTCTCGGCGCAGGTAGCGGAGCACCTCGGTACCGAGCTCGTCCCGACCGAGCACCGCACGTTCGCGTCGGGCGAGATCCTCACCCGCTTCGAGGTGTCGATCCGCGGGTGTGACGCGTTCATCATCCAGTCGTTCGGTCCACCCGTGAACGAGTGGATCATGGAGACGCTGATCATGCTGGATGCCGCCAAGCGCGCGTCCGCGAAGCGCATCACCGTCGTCGCCCCGTACTACCCCTATTCCCGTCAGGACAAGAAGGGTCGCGGTCGCGAGCCGATCAGCGCGCGCCTGGTCTCGGACCTCTTCAAGACCGCCGGCGCCGACCGGATCATGAGCGTCGACCTCCACGCCGCGCAGATCCAGGGCTTCTTCGACGGACCCGTCGACCACCTGTTCGCCAAGCCCGTGCTCCTGGAGTACTTCGAGAAAACGCTCTCGCCGGCTGACCGGGACAAGCTCACCGTCGTCTCACCCGACACCGGACGCGTGCGCGTCGCCGACCAGTGGTCCGATTCGCTCGGCGCACCCCTCGCGATCATCCACAAGCGTCGCGACCCGAACGTCGCCAACCAGGTGACGGTCAACGAGATCGTCGGTGACGTCTCCGGGCGTGTCTGCCTGCTTGTGGACGACATGATCGACACCGGCGGCACGATCGTCAAGGCCGCTCAGGCGCTCAAGGCGAACGGCGCGGAGCGGGTCATCGTGGCGGCGACACACGCGATCTTCAGCGACCCCGCGTCGACCCGGTTGCAGGATGACGCGATCGACGAGGTCGTCGTGACCGACACGGTTCCGATCCCGGACGAGAAGCGGTTCGCGGGGCTGACGATCTTGCCGATCGCGCCGCTGCTGGCACGGGCGATCAAGGAAGTCTTCGAGGACGGTTCGGTCACGAGCATGTTCGGCGGCGACGCCTGAGTTTCGCCGCTCGGCAGTACCCCGTCCGCGCGTAGGATCGCGGCATGGCCGCATCGCCCGCACCCGCCGCTCTCACCGACGCCGACCTCACGCTCGCGCGTCCCTTCGCGCGGGAGGTCGATGATGTCCAGCGCGCACTGCAGACGGGTGCCGGCGGCCTCGCTTCCGGCGATGCCGCGGCGCGGCTCGCGGTCGCCGGGCCCAACCTCCTGCCGGAGCCGAAACGGACGCCGGCGTGGCTGCGGTTCCTGGGGCACTTCAACGACACGCTCATCTTCATCCTCCTCGCCGCCGCGGCGATCAAGGCGGTCATGGGGGACTGGCTCGACTTCTGGGTCATCGTCACCGTCGCCGTCATCAACGCCGTCATTGGCTATGTGCAGGAGGGGCGTGCGGAGAAGGCGCTGGCCGGCATCCGGGGCATGCTGTCGGCCGACGCAACCGCGCGGCGCGACGGTTCTTGGACGACGATCGCGGCGGCCGACCTCGTTCCCGGTGACATCGTGCGGCTGATGCCGGGCGACAAAGTTCCGGCTGACGTGCGCCTCACTGCGGCGACGCAGTTGCGGATCGATGAGTCCGCCCTGACCGGCGAATCAGTCCCCTCGTCGAAATCCCTCGATCCCGTGCCGGACGACGCCGGGGTGGGCGACCGCTCCTCCATGGCTTTCTCGGGCACGATCGTCTCGGCCGGTCAAGGTCGGGGCATCGTCACCGGTACCGGCGCACGCACCGAGATCGGCACGATCCAGGAACTCGTCGGCGAGGCGGGGAGCCTCGCGACGCCGCTGACGAAGCAACTCGATTCGTTCGGAAAGGTGCTGACCCTCGTCATCCTCGGCATGGCGCTGGTGATGATGGTCATCGGTCGCTATCTGCACGGGATGCCCTTCGCCGAACTCATCTCGGCGACAATCGGCTTCGCCGTCGCGGCGATTCCGGAAGGACTCCCCGCGCTCGTCACGATCACGCTCGCGATCGGTGTGCAGCAGATGGCGCGCCGCAACGCCATCACGCGCAAGCTCCCCGCCGTCGAGGCTCTCGGCTCGGTCACGACGGTGTGTTCGGACAAGACCGGCACCCTGACGAAGAACGAGATGACGGTCCGCACGGTCATCACCCCGCTCGAGCGCTACGAGGTCTCCGGTCTCGGATACGACCCCACCGGCACCATCACTCCGGCCGGGGGCGGCGATCTCGCCGCCGTGCTCGCCGTCGCGGACCTCTGCAACGACGCCCACATCACGCGCGGTGAGGAGGGGAGGTTCTCTCTCGTCGGCGAGCCGACCGAAGGCGCGCTCAAGGTCGTCGCGATGAAGGGCGGCGCGGGTGTCAGCGGCACCCGGCGCGTCGGGGTCGTTCCCTTCGACTCGGAGAACAAGTTCATGGCGACCCTCAACGAGGCCGCCGATGGGTCGCGCGCGATCCTCGTGAAGGGCGCTCCCGACCGGCTGCTCGATCGGTCGCTGACACAGCGCGGCTCGGCCGGTGCGGAGCCGCTTGACCGCTCCTTCTGGGATGCCGCGGTGGACGAGCTGAGTGCGCAGGGTCTGCGTGTGCTCGCCGCCGCACGCAAGCCCACGCGCGCTGACGACGTGAGCATCGACGACCTCGGCGATCTGGAGTTTCTGGGTCTGTGGGGAATCGTCGACCCGCCGCGTCCGGAGGCGATCGAGGCGATCGCCGACTGCCACACCGCCGGCATCCGGGTGAAGATGATCACCGGCGACCACGCGGGCACGGCTGTCGCGATCGGGCGTGAGATGGGGCTGATCCCGCAGACGCCCGGCGACGACGACGTCCGTGTTCTCACCGGTGGCGAGCTGGAGGCGCTTAGTCAGGAGCAGCTGAAGGCGGTCGTGCAAGACGTCGACGTCTATGCCCGCACGAGTCCCGAACACAAGATCCGGATTGTCCGCGCACTGCAGTCACACGGCGAGGTCGTCGCGATGACCGGCGACGGGGTCAACGACGCACCTGCGCTCACCCGTGCCGATGTGGGCATCGCGATGGGCATCAAGGGCACCGAGGCCACCAAGGAAGCTGCCGAAATCGTGCTGGCCGACGACAACTTCGCCACGATCCGCAGTGCGATCGCCGAAGGTCGGCGGATCTACGACAACTTGCGCAAGTCGGTCGTCTTCCTCCTCCCGACCAACGGGGCGCAGTCACTCGTCATTCTGATCGCGATCGTCTTCGGGCTCACCCTGCCGCTCACGCCGGTGCAGGTGCTGTGGGTCAACATGGTGACGGCGGTCACCCTGTCGCTCGCGCTGGCCTACGAACCGGCAGAGCGCGGCATCATGAACCGCACGCCGCGTGCGGCGGGCGGGCCGATCATCGCCGGGCGGGAACTCGGCTTCGTTCTGCTCGTCTCGCTGCTCATCGGTGGGGCGACGCTCGCGGTCTTCGGGATCTCGGTGGCCCGGGGAAGCGATCTCGACGTCGCCCGGACCGAAGCGGTCACGATGCTCGCCCTCGGCCAGCTGGCCTACCTGTTCAACTGCCGTTTCCTCAGCCGGTCGAGCTTTACGACCGCGGTGTTTCGCGGCAACCGGATGGTCTGGTGGTCGGCGATCGCGCTCCTCGCGTTGCAACTGATCTTCACGTACGTGCCGTTCATGAACGCGCTGTTCGGCTCGGAGCCGCTGGATCTGATCGGCTGGGCACTGCCCCTGGTGTTCTCCTTCGTCATCTTCGCCGTCGTCGAAATGCTCAAAGCCGCGCGCCGTCGTCGCGAGTGACGACGACAGGATTCAATGCAGACGCATAGGTTCCGCAGGGTGGGTGCCGATCCCGTGCGCTCTAGGGTGAAAACCACCTGGTGGAGACAACGCCACACGGGCACCCCAGAAGGAGGACCATCATGATCCGCACCACTGTCGTACCCTCGCGCCGTACGCTCCGCTCCGGAGCTGCGGCGGCATCCGTCCTCGGAATCGTGGCACTGGCCGGCTGCGCCACGACCGCGACCGCGGAGGAACCCGCGGCCACGCCGACAACCGCCCCCGTCGAAACCGGCTCGACCGGCTCGGCCACCACGGGCGCATACACCGACGGCACCTACACGGAGGACGGCACGTATGTCGACGGGGGTGGCGTGGCCGAGACTGTCTCCGTGACGATCACGCTCGCCGATGACATCGTCACCGCGGTCGAGGTCGTCGGCGACGCGGCCAGCCCGCAATCGCGCCAGTATCAGGAGCAGTTCATCGGGGGGATCAGCGAGGTCGTCGTCGGTCAGGAGATCGACGCGCTCGACGTGAGCCGTGTCGCCGGGTCATCCCTCACGAGCGGCGGGTTCAACGACGCCCTCGAGAAGATCAAGACCGACGCCGCCGCGTGACCGCGGTGGGCGTCTGGGATTTCGACGCCATCGGCACCCGCTGGCAGATCGTGATGCCTGCCGCGCCGGACGACGGCGTGCGCGAGCGTGTCAGCGCCGTGATCGATGCGTTCGATCGGGAGTGGTCGCGTTTTCGCCCCGATTCGCTCGTCACGACCCTGAGCGGCGGCGGCCGGGTCACGGCACCGGTGGATGCCGCGGACATGCTCGACACGTACGTCGCGCTGTCCCGAGCGACCGAAGGGGCGGTGAACCCGCTGGTCGGCGGGTCGCTCGCGCGCCGCGGATACGACGCGGCTTACTCGCTCACTGACGGGGGAGCGGCGCCGGCGCCGGCAGCTTGGGACGATGTGCTCTCCTGGGCGCACGGCGTTCTTCAGCTGTCAGCGCCCGCCCTGATCGACGTCGGCGCCCTCGGGAAGGGGCGTCTCGTCGACCTCGTCGCGGCCGCACTCGGCGACGAGCCTGCCGTCGTGGATGCCGGCGGAGACATCCGCGTGCGCGGACGCACCGAGCGCATCGCGCTCGAGCATCCGTACGACTCCGCGACCGCGATCGGTGTGTGGGAGATCACCGACGGAGCGCTGTGTGCTTCGGCCACCAACCGGCGCGCGTGGGGCGACGGGCTCCATCATGTCCTGGATGCGCGGACGGGGCAGCCTGTCCGCACCGTCGCCGCCACCTGGGCGGCCGCGCCGACGGCGATGATCGCCGACGCGGCGGCCACCGCGCTCTTCTTCGACGGCGGGGTCGCGCTCGCTCACGAGTGGGACGCCCCGTGGGTGCGCATGCTCAGCGACGGCCGCGTCGAGTGGTCGCCCGGGTGCCCCGCAGACCTTTTCCTCCCGCGATAGTTTGGATCGTGATGACTCGACTGACCGCCCTCTGGAACCGATTGCTCGCCGTGGTCGGCCGCGTGTCGATGTACCGTCTCGTCCTCGTGTCGCTCGGCATCCTGACGCTCATCTCCCTCGTGCTGGCCCTGTTCGACCAGGTCGCGCCTTCCGCGCCGGCGCTCGTGGCGACCTTCGTCGTCCTCAACGTCGCGTGCGTCGCCGTCGATGCGCTCGGTCAGCGCCTCACCGGCCGGACCTGGCGCATCGAGTCGTCCCTCATCACCGCGGGGATTCTGCTTTTCGTCCTGTACCCGACCGTCGAACTACTGGGGCTCGTCGGCGTGGCGATCGCCGGTGTGCTGGCCTCGGCATCCAAGTACGTGGTCGCGTGGCGCGGCCGGCACATCCTCAACCCGGCAGCTTTCGGTGCGATGGCGCTGTCGATCGTCACGGTCGCCAGTGGGTCCTACGGTCTCGGCGCGGCCGGCTGGTGGGTCGGTGCTCCCGCCCTCGCGTTGCCGGTGATCGTCCTCGGTGTGCTCGTCGTCGCGCGAGCCGACAAGCTGCGGCCCGTGTTGCTGTTCCTCGCGATCGCGCTACCGGTGAACCTCGTGCGCGTCGCACTCGCGTACAGTGGCGCGGGCGTCGCCGTCGATATCGGCACGATCGTCTCAACCGTGCTGTGGTCCTCACCCTTCTTCTTCCTCGCGGCGTTCATGTTCTCCGAGCCGCTGACGCAGCCGCCACGCCGCTGGCAGCAGTACATCGTCGCCGTCGTCGTGGGCGTTTTCGCCGGGGCGCCGCTGACCCTCGGCGCACTCACGCTCGGGCCCGAGGCGGCGGTCGTCATCGGCAATCTGGTGGCATTCGGCTTTGCCTACGCCACACGTGTGCGCCTGCAGTTAACCTTCGTCGGTCGGCAGTCGCTCACACCGAGCGTCGAGGAGCTGTCCTTCCGGGCCAGCCGGCTGCTGCGATTCGAGGCGGGTCAGTATCTCGAACTCGAAGTGCCGCACGCGCACGCCGATGCCCGCGGCACGCGCCGCGAGTTCAGCATCGTCTCGGCGCCCGAGGAGCTGCCGATCGTGAAGATCGCGATGCGACGCGGTTCGCAGTCGACCTACAAGCAGGCGCTCGCCGAGATCGAACCGGGCCGTGAGCTCTCCGTCACGGGGATCTGGGGGGACTTCATCCTGCCGCGCCGCACGGACACTCCGGTGTTGCTGGTGGCTGCCGGCATCGGGGTGACCCCGTTCGTATCGCAGCTGCGTCATCTGCGGATGTCGGGCGGCTCGCGCGACGTCGTCTTCATCTACGTCGCGTCGGGCGCCGAGGAGCTCGCGTTCCGCGACGACCTCGAGCGCGCCGGCATCCCGGTCATCATCTTCACGCGTGACGAACCCACCGATCTTCCGACGCACTGGCGCTGGGCAGAGGGGGTGCGACTGGATGCCGAGGGCCTCCAGCGTGTGGTCCCCGACCTGGCCTCGCGCCACGCGTACATCTCGGGTCCTCCGGGTTTGATCGCCGATCTGGCGCCGGCGCTCGAGAAAGCCCAGGGTCTGACCACGGACGCCTTCGCGGGCTACTGACCGCTCCCGATTGAGGAGTCGCAATCTGCGGGTCTGGTCGCTCCCGCAGGGCAGATTGCGCCCCCTGGATGCGAGGCGCACGATCACGGGGACCTGATGCGCCCCCTGTGCGTGTGCAGGTGGGCAGATCGGGTCCCCTGGATGCCGCGGTGCTCCGCGAAGGCTAGCCGACCCAGCCGTGCCTGCGCAGTGCGGACGCGACGGATTCCGCCGCGCGCGGGTGGGCGCCGCGGATATGCGCAGCCGTCACGCGGATGACCTCCCAGCCGAGAGCTGTGAGCGCGGCGTGTTTCTCGATGTCGCGCTCCCACTGCACGCGACTGGTGCGATGGTGATCGCCTTCGACCTCGACGATCGTGCGGAAGTCGAGATAGGCCGCGTCAACGATGCCGATCAGAGCGCCGGACGGGTGTCGGATCTCCAGGTCCAGCACGGGCTCCGGGAGCCCCGCGGCGGCAGCGAGCAATCGGTAATCGGTCTCGAGCACGGACATGCTGCCGACGCGCACATCGGAGAGCGCCGCGGCCAGCCGCGCGCGGTTCTTTCGCCCGGGAGCGTTCGTCGCGCACGCAAGGTGCTCGATCGATGCGAGCTGCTGCTCCGGCATCGGGCGACCCCGGTGATCGCGGGGGATGCGCACGATGGCGTCTCCGAGCGCGACGAGGTCGCGGTGCGACAGCTCACCGCCGAGCATGGCAAACGTTGCCGCGGGGCTCGTCAGCCGGATGCCGCCCCAGACACGCACGCTCGTCAGGTGCGGGGCGAGCTTCCTGCCGCGGATCCCGGGCCTGCGTGGAGCGCGGTGCGGCGAGAGGACCGCGGCATCCAGTCGATCGCCGTGGACACAGGGGAGTCCCCAGACGACCGCGGCGGACCGCCCCGCGAGAAAGGTGTGATCCGGGGCGACCGCGAAATACGCACGTGCTTGGTCGAGAACGTACTCGCGCTGAAGGCGGTCGCGAGCGAGCGGCTCCGTGAGGTCGATGGCGACGGACGGCGTGCGACGCCGGCGCATGCCGTGGAACGGTGCGTCGAGGTCCGCGGCGCGCATTCGCCCCGCGGAGTGACCGAGCGCCAACGCTGTGCCGACCCGAAATGCAGGCGCGAGTTCGACGTGCAGGGGCGTCGGGAGATGCGGCATCCCTCGATCGTGCGCGCTGGGCCGCGCCTCCGTCTCCCCTGCTTCACGATCAGTGGACAACTACGCAGATCTGTGTGCGGGGGAGGAAGCGGCGACGCTCCGCCGCCACCAGGATGCCGGTGACCCGATCTGCGGGTTCAGCCCGGGCGGGTGGGCAGATCGGGCCCCCTCGAGCGCCGAGCGCCGGTCAGGATGCCGGGGTCCCGGGCCGCGCGGGGAGTCGCACCTCGAACACGGTGGCGCCGGGTTCGCTTTCCACGGACAGCGTGCCGTGGTGCGCTGTCGCGATCGCCTTCGCGATGGACAGGCCCAGCCCGGTACCCCCGGTCTGGCGTGCGCGGGACGAGTCGGCGCGCGCGAAGCGCTCGAAGAGTTCATCCGCGACCGCGGGGTCGATGCCGGGCCCGTCGTCGGCCACGCGCACCACGGCATCGCCGTCCTCGAGTCGCACGGTCGTGGTGACGCGGGTGCCGTCCGGAGTGTGTACGCGGGCGTTCGCGAGCAGGTTCGCGAGGACCTGGTGGAGACGCGTGGCGTCTCCGGCCACCACAACGGGCTCTTCCCCGACATCGATGATCCACTCGTGGTGCGGGCCCGCTGCCTGCGCATCGGCGACCGAGTCCACGGCGACGCGCGTGAGGTCGACCGTGCCGTAGACGAGCTCTTTGCCCTCGTCGAGGCGGGCGAGCAACAGCAGGTCTTCGACCAGGGTCGTCATCCGCAGCGACGCGGCCTGGATCCGCTCGAGCCCGTGTTGGGAATGCTGCGCCCCGGCTTCGATCTGCGCTGTCGTCGCCCCCGCCCCCGCGCCGAGGCTCAGGGCCTTCAGTGACAGCTCGGAGTAGCCGCGGATCGCGGCCAGGGGGGTGCGCAGTTCGTGGCTCGCATCGGCGACGAACGCCCGCATCCGCTCTTCGTTTCGCTGACGGGCGGCCAAGGAGGTGTCGACGTGGTCGAGAAGGGTGTTCAGGGCGGCACCCACTCGGCCGATTTCATCGGAGTCATCGGCTTCGGATGCCGGGACCCGCTCGGAGATCGTCACATCGCCGGAATCGAGAGGTTGTGCTGCGACGCGCGCCGCCGTGTCGGCGACGGAGCGAAGAGGTCTCAACGAGCGGCGGATCACGATGGCGATCACGGCAGCGAGCACCAGCAGGCCGCCGAGCGTCAGGAGCGTCACCGTCGTGAGGATCTGCGCGACCGTGGAACTGAGTTCGGATGTGGGCATCCCGACGATGTAATACAGGCTCCCGGACGCGCCCTGCAGTTTCACGCGATACTCGCCGAGACCGGCGACGGAGACCGTGCCCCAGCCGTCGGGTTCGACACTGCCGACGACGCTCTCCGCGTCGGTGAGCGCCACGACGTCGCCGTCCTGGTCGATGTACGCGCCGCTCGTGCCGTCGTATGACTGCATCACGAGAAGAGTGCCGACCTCCTGGCGCCCGTTGTCGAGCACAGAGGCAGCGGTGCTGGAGCTACTGGGGAGGAAGAGGATGCGGCTCGATGCCGCCGTCACTTGGGCGTCGAGGTTGGTCCGCATGATCTGACCGAGAATCGTCCCGGTCGCCAGCCCCACGGCGATGAGGATCAACGCCACGAGTGAGACGACCGTGATGATCAGGCGGGTCTGCAAGCTCCAGCGTCGACGCGTACGCGAAGCGGTCACTGGGGTGCTTTGATCATGTAACCGACGCCGCGCACGGTGTGGATGAGCGGGTCGCGGCCGGCATCGATCTTCTTCCGCAAGTAAGAGATGTACAACTCGACGACCGACGACCGGCCACCGAAGTCGTAGTTCCAGACACGGTCGAGGATCTGCGCCTTCGAGACGACACGGCGCTGGTTTCGCATGAGGAAGCGGAGGAGCTCGAACTCCGTCGCCGTCAGCTCGATCTCGGTCCCGTCGCGTTCGACTTCGTGCGAATCCTCATTGAGGGTCAATGCGCCGACGCGCAGGATGGGGTCCGACCCACCCGCTGTGGCATTCCCGGCCCGGCGCATGAGACCGCGGAGACGCGCGACCACTTCTTCGAGACTGAACGGTTTCGTGACATAGTCGTCACCGCCCGCCGTGAGGCCGGCCACGCGGTCGGAGACCGCATCCTTCGCGGTCAGGAACAGAACGGGGACGTCGTTGCCGGAGTGCCGCAGTCGCTGCAGCACGGCCATGCCGTCGAGGTCCGGCATCATGATGTCGAGGACGAGTGCGTCGGGATCGAACTCGCGCGCCACAGTCAAGGCGTCGTAACCCGACCCGGCCGTGCGGACCTCCCAGCCCTCCATCCGGAGGGCCATCGACAACAGGTCGGTCAACATCTGCTCGTCGTCCACGACCAACACGCGCAGCGGCGATCCGTCGGGACGGTGCAGGGCCGGGGAGGGGGTGAGCGCGGTCATTCCCCTATTGTCGTGGCCCACCTGTGGAGCGGCTATGGCCGAGCCTATGCAGAGTCTATGAATTGGATCCGAAGCGTTCGGGGGTGCCGTGCGCTGCGGCCTAGTGTTGCAGCATGGTCGCCTTCCACACCGTCGTGTACGTCGACGGCTCGCCTGTCCTCACCGATGCGTCGCCCACCGAGGCGCTCGCCGAGGCGCGGGCCCGGGACGGGCTCGCCTGGATCGGGGTGACTGGCGCGACCGATGACGAGGTGCGGGCGCTCGGATCCGACCTCGGGCTGAACCGGCTCGGTGTCCTCGAGGCGCTCCGCGGGCATCAGCGGTCGAAGTTCGAGCAATACGGCGATGATCTGTTCCTCGTCCTCCAACCCGCGCGCTACGACGATGCATCCGAGACGGTCCAGTGCGACGAAGTGGACGTGTTCGTCTCGGAGAAGCTCGTCGTCGCGATCACGCGGACACCCCAGGTCGACCTGAAGCAGGCCCGTGAGCGCCTGGAGAAGCATCCGGAGGTCTTCGCCAACGGTGCGCTGGGTGTCGTGTGGGTGATCACCGAATTGGTCACCCGCGGGTATCGCGGCGTCCTCGACGGCGTCGAAAACGACATCGATGAGATCGAAGAGGAGCTCTTCGGAGAGCAGCCGGATGTGTCCCGCCGCATTTTCGGCCTGCAGCGTGAAGTGATCGACCTGCAGCATGCCACCGCGCCGCTGCCGGACATCCTCGATCGTTTGCGCGGGCTCTCCGCGCGGCACCACAGCAGCCTGGGGGAGTCGGCCTTCCGGGAGGTGACCGACCGTGCGCGCTACGTAGAAGGTCGCGTCTCGGGGTTTCGGCAGACGCTCGACACCGCGCTCAGCATCCACGCGACGATGGTCGAGCAGCGCCGCAACGAGCAGATGAAGGCAATGACCGAGACGAGTCTGCAACAGAACGACCAGGTCAAAAAGATCTCGTCCTGGGCCGCCATCGGTTTCGCGCCGACGCTGATCGCCGGGATCTACGGCATGAATTTCCGCGCGATGCCCGAACTCGACTGGGCCTTCGGCTATCCGTTCGCGATCGCCCTGATGGTGGCCGTCAGCGCCGGGCTCTACGTCGTGTTCAAGAAGAACGACTGGCTGTGACATGAGATGGCCCCCGAGGATCTCGGGGGCCGCCTCTCTGTCAGTGCGTGTCTTCGGCTTCGATTTCGGTGCGGTCGCCCGACCACAGCGTGTGGAACGTACCCGGCTTGTCGGTGCGGCGATATGTGTGCGCGCCGAAGAAGTCGCGCTGTCCCTGGATGAGGGCGGCGGGCAGGCGCTCCGCGCGCAGACCGTCGTAGTAGGCCAGCGACGAGCTGAAGGCGGGGGCGGGGATGCCGGCGCCCGCGGCGACCTGGACGATGTCGCGCCAGGCATCCTGCGCCCGGCCCAGGGCCTCGACGAAGTACGGAGCGCTGAGGAGGACCGGCAGTTCCGGCTCCGCGGCGTAGGCGTCGGCGATGCGGTTCAGGAACTGGGCGCGGATGATGCACCCGCCGCGCCAGATCCGGCTGATCGCTCCGAGATCGATCGTCCAGCCGTACTGCGCGGCGCCGGCGCGGATCTCGTCGAAGCCCTGCGAGTACGCGACAATCTTCGACGCGTAGAGCGCGAGGCGCACCTGCTCGATGAACGCGTCGGCATCCGGAACCGTAAAGGCGTCGTCGGACGGCCCGGGGAGAGCACCCGACACATCTCGCTGCTCCCGATGGCTCGACAGTGAACGGGCGAACGTGGCCTCGGCGATCCCGGAGACCGGCACACCCAGATCGAGCGCGGTCTGCACCGTCCAGGCACCCGTGCCCTTGGCGCCCGCTTCATCGACGATGACGTCGACGAGCGGCAAGCCGGTCGCCGCATCGTTCTGGCGCAGCACCTCGGCGGTGATCTCGATCAGGTAGCTCTCGAGCTCCCCACGGTTCCACTCGGCGAACACGTCGGCGATTTCGGCGGGAGTCTTACCGGTTCCGCGGCGGATGAGGTCGTACGCCTCGGCGATCAGCTGCATGTCGGCGTACTCGATGCCGTTGTGCACCATCTTGACGAAGTGGCCCGCGCCGTCGTGACCCACGTGCGTGACGCAGGGCTCACCCTCGGCGACCGCGGCGATCGAACGGAGGATCGGGCCGAGCGTGACCCATGCGGCGTCGGGGCCACCGGGCATGAGGGACGGGCCGAGAAGTGCGCCCTCTTCGCCACCCGAGACGCCCATGCCGACGAAGTTGAAGCCGGCCTCGCCGACCGCCTTCTCGCGACGGATCGTGTCGGTGAACAGCGAATTGCCGCCGTCGATGATGATGTCGCCCGGTTCGAAGACGCGCATGAGCTCGTCGATGACCGCGTCGGTCGGCCGACCGGCCTTGACCATGATGATCGCAGTGCGCGGCTTCTGCAGAGCGGCGGCGAACTCCTCGTACGTGCTCGCCGGCACGAACCCGGCTTCGGGGTGTTCCGTGACGAGCGTCTCGGTCTTCTCGTAGGAGCGGTTGAACACGGCGACCGTGTTGCCCTCGCGGCTGGCGAGATTGCGAGCGAGATTCGATCCCATCACCGCGAGTCCTACGACTCCGATGTTGGCGGTGGATGCGGGCATGGAGAACTCCTCAGTGTTCAGGGGTCGAGATCGAGAGTACCGGGCGCGTCACAAGTCGCGCACTTCGCCAGAAACAAGTGTCAGGTGCTCACGGGCGGCGGTCTCCGCGGCGACCTCGTCAGCGGCGGCGATGGCGCGGGCTGTGGCGAGGTGGGCTTCGAGCGTGCCGACGCGCGGGATGCGGGGCGTCAGGCCGCGGGTCGAGCGTCCCCGCAGGATCTCGGAGATCGGTCCGACCAGCTGGTGGAAGAGAGCATTGCCGCTCGCCTCCAGCAACAACGCGTGATAGGCGATGTCGATCGCGAGATACGCATCGCTGTCGCCCTCTCCGCGCGCGCCATGGTCGCTGAGCTCCGTCGCGAGGCGCACGAGTTCGGCGCGCTGGGTCTCGGTGGCGTGTTCGGCCGCGAGACGGGCGGCGACCGGTTCGACCGCGACGCGCAGTTGCGTCAACTCGACGAGGAGATCTCGTCGTCGCGGCCCGTCGAGCGTCCACTGGATTACGCGTGCATCGAGGCTGTCCCACTCCCCGCGGGGACGCACGATGAGCCCGACGCGGCGTTTGGAGGAGAGGAGTCCGTGGGCTTCGAGGACCCGTACGGCTTCCCTCACGACGGTGCGCGACGCACCGTGCTCGCGCTCGAGCGTCGCGGCAGTCATGACCGTGCCCTGCGGAATGTCTCCACCGGCGATGCGGCGTCCGAGGACCTCCACGAGGTGTGCGTGTGAGGCCTTGTCGGGGAGGGGGAGGGGCATCGGGGTCCTTCGTTCGTGGCCAGCGTAGCGTGTGCCGGAACGAAAAGTACGACTATTACTTGTCAAAAGTAGTACTTATGTGGCAACGTGTCCCGCACGACGTCGGGACCGGTCCCGACTTGTGGATGATTCACTGGAGAACACACCCATGGATGAGTGGACGCAAACCCTCGGCGCGGTGCCGTTGCTGCTGATTGCAGCAGGCGCGATCGCCGTAATTCTGATCTTGATCATTCGCGTGAAGCTGCACGCGTTTCTCGTGTTGGTGCTGGTCTCGCTGCTGACAGCGCTGGCGACCGGCATCCCGGTGGGGGAGATCGGTAAAGTCCTGGTCGACAGTTTCAGTGGCACGGTGGGTGCGGTCGCCCTGCTGGTCGGTCTCGGAGCGATGCTCGGTGCGCTCGTGGAGACCTCCGGCGGTGCCCGTGTGCTGGCGGAGAAGATGGTCTCGATCTTCGGCGAGAAGCGGGCCGCGTTCGCGCTCGGCGTCGCGTCGCTCATCATGGGCTTCCCGATGTTCTTCGATGCGGGCCTGATCGTCATGTTGCCGATCATCTTCGCCGTGGGGCGTCGCATCGGTGGCAAGCACATGCTGCTGTTCGGCATCACCGCTGCGGCCGCCTTCTCGGTCATGCACGTCTTCGTACCCCCGCACCCCGGCCCGATCACGGCGAGCGAGACGTACGGCGCGAACTTGGGCCTCGTCCTGCTCCTCGGTCTGGTCGTCGCTCTCCCAACCTGGTACATCACCGGCTACCTCTGGGCGAGGTTCGTCGACAAGCGCATTCCGCTCCCCATCATGAATCTCTTCGGGGGTGAGGATGTGCAGCCCACCAACCCGCCGAAGGCGGGAACGGTGATCGGCGTGCTGTCGATCCCGCTGTTCCTGATCTTGCTGAACACGGGCGTCTCGTCGTTGGTATCCACCGGCACGCTCGACGGGGAAGCCGTCTGGGTCCAGGCGCTCCGCCTCATCGGCACCAGCCAGATTGCGCTGCTCATCTCCGTCCTCGTCGCCCTGTTCGTCCTCGGGACGCGACGCGGTGTCCACGGCACCGCCCTGGAGAAGATCGTCGACTCGTCGCTCGGTCCGATCTGCTCGGTCGTCCTCATCACTGGTGCCGGAGGCATGTTCGGCGGGGTGCTGCGCGCCTCCGGCATCGGCGACGCCCTGTCGGACTCCCTTGCCTCGATCGGGATTCCGGTGATCTTCGCCGCGTACCTCATCGCTGTCGTCCTCCGTGTCGCGCAGGGCTCGGCGACGGTGGCACTCGTGACCGCCGCGGGCCTCGTGGCCCCGGCGATCGTCGCCGCGGACTTCTCGCCGCTCCAGATCGCGTGCGCCGTCCTGGCCACCGCCGCGGGTTCCGTGTTCGCGGGTCACGTGAACGACTCGGGATTCTGGCTCGTGGGTCGCCTCATGGGAATGGACGTCAAGACGACGCTGAAGACCTGGACCGTCCAGCAAGCGCTCGAATCGGTCGTCGGCTTCGCCATCGTGCTCGTGCTGTTCGGGCTGGTGTCCTTTGTCTAGTCAGCCCCCGCTGTTCGACCTGACCGGCAAAACCGCGCTGGTCACCGGTTCGTCCCGCGGGCTCGGCCATGCTCTGGCCGACGCGCTGGCGGCCGCAGGAGCGCACGTCATCATCCACGGGCGCGACCCGCGGTCGGTGACCCGCTCCGCCGAGCTCATCGCCGAGCGCCGCGGGGGAGAGCCCGACACGGTCACGTTCGACGTGACCGATGCGGCGGAGGTCGAAAAAGCGATCGGTCTTCTCGTCGGCCGCGTCGGGACTCCCGACATCCTGGTCAACAACGCGGGAATCCAACGGCGGGCGCCGATCGGCGAGTTCTCGATCTCGGACTGGGATGCGGTGATCTCGGCAAATCTCTCCAGTGCGTTCTACGTGTCGCGCTGGGTCGTTCCGGGCATGATCGACCGGGGCTCCGGGAAGATCGTCAATGTCGGATCGGTCCAGTCGGCGCTGGCCCGTCAGACCATCGCACCGTACTCGGCGAGCAAGGGCGGTGTCGCCTCTCTCAGCCGGGGGATGGCCGCCGACCTGGCCCGCTTCGGCATCCAGGTCAACACACTCTCCCCGGGGTATTTCGCGACCGAGATGAACGCCGCCCTCGTCGCCGACGAGGACTTCACCGGATGGGTGTCGGCGCGAACGCCCGCCGGACGGTGGGGCCGCGTGGAGGAACTGAGCGGACCACTCGTCTTCCTCGCATCTTCGGCGAGTGATTTCGTCAGCGGCCAGAACCTGTTCGTCGACGGCGGCATGACCGCCGTCGTGTGATCGTGGACGAGAAAAGAGATCGCATGGATGCCGTCGTCATCACCGGAAAGCGCGACATCGCGGTGTCGGACCTCCCCGTTCCCCTTCCTGCCGCCGGTCAGGTGCGGCTACGCATCGGCTACGTCGGTGTGTGCGGATCAGATCTGCACTACTTCTTCGAGGGAGCCAACGGCGCCTTCGTCGTCACGGAGCCTCTTGTTCCGGGTCACGAGGTCTCCGGCTGGGTCGACAGCGACCCGTCGGGCGAGTTCGCGACGGGCACCGCGGTCACCGTGCACCCGGCGCGGTTCGGAGCGGCGCATCCTGATGTGCCCGCGGCGCCGCATCTGTGGCCGGGCGGGTCCTACCTCGGGAGCGCGTCGACCGTTCCGCACACGCAGGGAGCGATGAGCGAGTACCTGCTCGTGGAGCGGGACATGATCCGAGCGCTGCCGTCCGAGCTTCCGCTGCGCCGCGCGGTGCTGGCCGAGCCGCTCGCGGTCGCTCTGCACGGCGCGGGACGAGCCGGCGACCTCGCGGGCGCCCGGGTTCTCGTGTGCGGTGCGGGACCGATCGGGCTACTCTCCCTCGTGGCCGCGCGCGCCCGCGGTGCGCGCGAGGTGACGGTCAGCGACCTGTTGCCCGAGCCGCTCGAGCGTGCGCGTCGACTGGGCGCGGACGCCGTGATCCAGATCGGGGTCGACGATGTCGGCAGTGAAGAGTTCGATGTCGTCTTGGAATGCTCGGGAGCGGCCGCAGCCGTGACCGCTGCGCTGATCGCCGTCCGGCGGAGAGGGGTGGTCGTCCAGATCGGGATGCTTCCCGCGGAACCCCGTCCGATCTCCCTGGCGCCGCTCGTCTCGAAGGAAGCGACGTTGGTCGGTGCGTTCCGCTTCTTCGACGAGATCGACGAAGCGATCGTGCTGCTTACGGCACATCCCGCGATCGAATCGGTCATCACGCACGTCTTCGGTCCGCAGCATGCGCGCGTCGCCTTCGACACGGCGCGGGAGTCGGCGCAGAGCGGCAAAGTGGTGGTCCAGATGGGGGTGGAGGCAACGTGAGCGCACCACGGATCGTGGTGATGGGGCCGAGTGGGTCGGGGAAGACCGCGGTCGGCGCCGCACTCGCCGTGGACTTCGGTGTCGGGTTCGTCGACGCCGACGACCTGCATCCCGCGGCGAATGTCGCGAAGATGGCCTCCGGAAGTCCGCTCGACGACAACGACCGCTGGCCCTGGTTGGACCTCGTCGGAGCGGAGTTGACACGCAACGCGGGGCTCGTCGTCGCGTGCTCTGCCTTGGCCCGCAGATATCGCGAGCGGATCGTCGCCGCCCAGCCGAGCACCATCTTCGTGGAACTGCTGGTGTCCCGCGATGAGCTCGACCGTCGCATGCGTTCACGCCAGCACTTCATGCCGCCCGCGTTGCTCGATTCGCAGCTCACGACGCTGCAGCACCTGGAGCCGGACGAGCCGGGCGTGCGGGTCGAGAACGTTCAGGGTGTGATCCAGACCGCCGGGCGAGCGCGCTCGGCCCTGGACGCGTATCTCTCGCGCACGAGATAGGGCGCCGGTTCCGGTGCGCCGGCGACGGCGTGGCATGCCGTGATCGGTCTCCGGGGGCGTGGGACACTTCGACCATGCGCATCGTGGTCATGGGTCCGTCGGATTCGGGGAAGGCTCTCATCGGTGCTGCCGTGGCGGCATCGTTGCGATCACCGTTCATCGACGGTGACGACCTGCTAGTGTCCGTGGCGGCGCGGTTCGCGCCCGCGGACGTCCCCGCCGCCTGGCTGGACGGCATCGCCTGGGCTCTGCGGCACCCGGCCGTCGTCGTCGCCTGCCCGCTCCTGGCGCGGTCGGGGCGCGACCGCATCCGCTCGCGGGTGTCAGATGTGATCTTCGTCGAACTCGTGGCCACGGCATCCCCTGTGATCCGCACGCGGGTTCCGCGCCGGGATCGCGCAGCGCGGGTGGCGAAGCTGGATCAGCCGCCGGCACGTGTCGAACCGCTCGGGTCCGATGAAGCGGGCATCAGGGTCGCGGATGATGCCGATCTGGGATCGGTGGTTCAGCGGATCGTCGACCTGCTGGTGCGTGCGCCCGCTCAGTCCTTGCGGTAGCCCGAGCGTCCCATCGACCAGAGGGCACCGATGACGCCGACGGTTGCGCCGATCGACATCAGCCCGATCAGCCACATGAACGCGTAAGAAAGCCAGCCGTAGTCCATGGGAGCCTCCGTCGGGGCAGATCAGCGGTGCGTCGGATCGTGACGTGCCCATCGTAGCGGGCTGGTAGACTGGCGGCTGTACTTCGGCGAGGGATGCTGCGACAGCATCCGTGATCGACGCGGTGATGTGCTCTTGGGAAACCCTGGCCTTCCTCACGCGTGTGCGTTCGAGTCGAAACCACAGACCCAAACCTGGGCTTTCCGCCCGCAAGGAGAACATCATGTCCACTGAGATCGACACCAAGGTCGTCGCCGAGGTTCGCGAGAACTTCGGCAAGGGCTTCGCCCGCCGCCTCCGCGCCGCCGGAAAGATCCCCGCCGTCATCTACGGTCACGGCACCGACCCCGTGCACGTGGCGCTGCCGGGTCACCAGATCGCGCTGCTCATCCGTCGCGCCAACGTCGTGCTCGAGCTCGACGTCGAGGGCACACAGCAGCTGACGCTGGTCAAGGACGTCCAGAAGGACCCCGTGCACCAGATCATCGAGCACATCGACCTCCTCGTCGTGAAGAAGGGTGAGAAGGTCCAGGTCGACATTCACGTCGTCGTCATCGGTGAGCCCGCCGCCGGCACCGTCATCAACCTCGACAACACCACGGTGTCGCTCGAGGTCGAGGCCACGCACATCCCGCAGAGCGTCGAGGTCGACGTCGAGGGCCTCGAGGACGGCGCGCGCATCACGGCCGCCGACCTGAAGCTCCCGAAGGGCGCCGCGCTCATCACCGACCCCGAGACGCTGATCGTCGCGGTCGGTGTGCCGTCGAACACCGCCGCTGACGAGATCGAGGCTGCCGACGAGGCCGCTGCCGAAGAGCAGTCGGGCGACGCAGCTGTCGAGGCCGCCGAGTAAGGACGATCCACGGTCGAAACCCGTCCCCACCGATACTGGTGCGGGCGGGTTTCGTCGCCCGGAGGGAGACATGGCAGACACGTGGCTGGTCGTGGGGCTGGGAAATCCGGGACCTCGGTACGAGTCGACCCGTCACAACGTCGGACAGATGGTCATCGACGAGCTGGCGGCCCGGCGAAGCGAGACCTTGCGCGCGCACAAGGCGCAGGCCCGCGTCGCGGAGACGTGGCTGACCCCGGGGGGCGCGAAGCTCGTGCTCGCCAAACCGAACTCGTTCATGAACGTGTCGGGCGGGCCGGTGTCTGCGCTCGCGCAGTTCTACGGTGTTCCGGCGGAGCGTGTGATCATCGTCCACGATGAGCTCGACATCCCGTTCGATGCGATCAAGCTCAAGATCGGCGGCGGCCACGGCGGCCACAACGGCGTGCGGGACGTCGCCAAGGCGCTCGGAACACCGGAATTCGCTCGCGTGCGGGTGGGCGTGGGTCGCCCGCCGGGTCGCCAGGACCCCGCCGACTGGGTGCTCGACCCGTTCGGTTCCACCGAGCGTAAGGACCTACCGCTGCTCCTGGCCGAGGCCGCGGATGCCGTGGAACTCGTCGTGGGCGATGGCCTCCTCGCCGCGCAGCAGCGTTTCCACGCTCCGCGCCCGTCGTGACCTCGGCGGCGGCGGCGGGGATCAGGCGGCGCCGGCCGTGATTCCGCCCAGCACGGATGCACCGACGATCAGCGAGAACACCACGGGGCCCAGGGCGGCGATGATGACCGCGGCGATTCCCGCGCCGCGCCCGCGCCGCGTGGCGATCGCGACGATGCCCTGTACGAATGCCCAGATTCCGAGCACGGTGCCGGCCCAGAACCCGATCTCGGCCCACAGCGCCAGCCCGCGCACGGGGCTCAGCACCATGAGCAGCTGATCGTTCGAGAGGTTCTCCAGCCCCTCGGGGCTGAGGGTCAGGGCATCGGTCATCGCGCCAACGGCGGCGGGATAGGCGGTGACGGCACTGAGGATGCTGGCTCCCGCGGCGGCGGTGATGGCGAGGACCAGAGCGATCACGCCGAGGCGCGGGGATCGTCCGCCGGACGACACGGGCGCGGCGCCGGTGAACACCGGCGGTGCTCCCGGCGTGGGCTGGCTGACACCTGCGGCGCTCGTCGGCGCCGGAAAGACCGGGTAGGCGCGCGGTGTGCTCGGGTGCGGAGGGGGGTTCGCGGTCACGGCCCCATCCTAGGCAGTCGGACCAGCGATGCCGGAGCGTGTCGGTGGGGACGACGTAGACTCTCCCGGTGACAGTTTCCGGGATCGTGCGCGCCCTTGCGCAGGCAGAATCGTTCCAGAACGCGCATGCCGCGGCCCTCGCAGACACCGATTTTTCGGTCATCGCCGGGCTCGATGCTCCCGTTCTGGCCGCATTGCTCGAGCGTCGTGTGGCGGCCGGGCAGCCGGCGGTCCTCCTCGCCATCGCGCCCACCGGTCGCCGCGCCGAAAGCCTCGGCGCGGCGCTCGAGGCTCTCGTGCCCGACGCGTCTGTTCTGCATTTCCCCGCGTGGGAGACGTTGCCGCACGAGCGACTGAGCCCCAGCGCCGAAACCGTCGGGAAGCGGCTCGAGGTCCTCCGCCGGCTGGCGGAGTATTCCGGTGATGGGCCGCTCATCGTGACCGCATCCGTGCGGAGCGCCCTGCAGCCGGTCGCCGCCGGCCTGACCGATGCGGGAGTGCTCGAGGTGACGGCGGGTCGTCGGGGAACCGAACTCGACACGGTCGTCCGGCGGTTGGTCGAACTCGCTTACCTCCGCGTCGACATGGTCTCGCGCCGTGGCGAGTTCGCCGTCCGCGGCGGCATCATGGACGTCTTCCCGCCCGCGGCCGAACACCCCTACCGCGTCGAGTTCTTCGGTGACGAGGTCGAACAGATCCGCGCGTTCTCGGTGGCCGACCAGCGCTCCCTCCCGGGAGAGGTCGCGCAGGTCACACTGCTCCCGAGCCGCGAGTTGCTGCTCACGTCCGAGGTCCGCGCGCGCGCCGCCGACCTCCTCCCACGGTTCCCCGGGCTACGCACGATGCTCGAGAAGATGAGCGCCGGTATCCCGGTGGAAGGGATGGAGTCGCTCCTTCCCGTCGTCGCCGACGCGGTCGTTCCCCTTGTGGACTACTTTCCGCGCGGCACCGCGGCCGCCGTCGTCGACCCGGAACGGTCGGTCACCCGTGCGATCACGCTCGGCGAGACGAACCGCGAGTTCCTCGAGGCCGCGTGGAGCGCCGCGACGGCGGGCGCCGACATGCCCGTCGACCTCGGCGCGGGCGACTTCCTCTCGCTCCCCGAACTGCACGCCGCCACAAGCGAGCGCGGCGGTCGGTGGTGGACGCTCAGCACATTCGACTCCGGGGCAGCGGATGCCGCGGCTGAAGGCCTCATCGACAGTTCGGTCGTGCGCATTGCCGCGACGTCGGTGCCCTCCTTCCACGGCAATGTCGACGGTGCGACGGCTCACGTCGGTGAGCTCATCGCTGAGGGGTGGCGCGTGATCGTCACCGCGTCGGGCGTCGGACTCGTCGACCGTGCGCGTGACGTTCTCGGCGAGCACGGCATCACTGCGCGCGCGACCGACCTCCTCGACACCGTCCCCGAGCCGGGGGTGGCCGTGTGCGTCGTGGCGAATCTGGAGAGCGGATTCGAACTGCCCGACGCGCGACTGGCCGTGCTGACGGAGAGCGAGTTCTACGGCCGGACGATCGGTGCCGACGGGCGGGTCGTCAAAAAGCTCGCCTCGCGCCGCCGAAACGTCGTCGACCCGTTGCAGCTGAAGACGGGTGACGTCGTCGTGCACGCGACGCACGGCATCGGTCGATTCGTCGAACTCGTTCAGCGGGAGGTGTCCAGCGGCGGTCGCAACGCGGTGAAGACGACGCGCGAGTACCTCGTGCTCGAGTACGCGCCGTCCAAGCGCGGGCACCCCGGCGACAAGCTGTTCGTCCCCACCGACCAGCTCGACCTGCTGAGCAAGTATGTCGGCGGCGAGGCGCCCGTCCTCTCGAAGATGGGCGGTAGCGATTGGGCCGCGGCCAAGGGCAAGGCACGCAGAGCCGTCCGTGACATCGCGGTCGAGCTCGTCAAGCTCTACTCCGCACGCATGTCGGCCAAGGGCTACGCGTTCGGGCCCGACACCCCGTGGCAGCGTGAGCTGGAAGAGGCGTTCCCGTTCGCCGAGACCCTCGACCAATTGCAGACGATCGATGAGATCAAGGCCGACATGGAAAAGCCGATCCCGATGGACCGGTTGCTCTCGGGCGACGTCGGGTTCGGCAAGACCGAGGTGGCCGTGCGTGCCGCGTTCAAAGCGATCCAAGAGGGCAAGCAGGTCGCGATGCTGGTCCCGACGACTCTGCTCGTCAAGCAGCACCTCGAAACGTTCCAAGAGCGCTTTGCCGGGTTCCCGGTGCAGGTGCGCGCGCTGTCCCGCTTCCAAAGCGATAAGGAAGCCCGCGAGACGCTCGCCGGGCTCCTGGAGGGCACCGTCGACATGGTCATCGGGACACACCGCATCCTCACCGACAAAATCATCTTCAAAGACCTCGGTCTCATGATCATCGACGAGGAACAGCGCTTCGGAGTCGAGCACAAAGACGCGCTGAAGAAGATGAAGACCAACGTCGACATCCTCGCGATGAGCGCGACGCCCATCCCGCGGACGCTGGAGATGGCGGTCACCGGCATCCGGGAAATGTCGACGCTGGCCACCCCGCCCGAGGACCGCCATCCGATCCTCACCTACGTCGGACCCCGCAGCGACAAGCAGATCGCCGCGGCGATCCGCCGTGAGCTCTTGCGCGAAGGCCAGATCTTCTTCGTGCACAATCGGGTGCAGTCGATCCAGCGTGTCGCCGCGCAACTCGCCGAACTCGTCCCGGAGGCACGTGTCGCCGTCGCGCACGGGCAGATGGGGGAGCACGCGCTGGAGGAAGTCGTCGACGGATTCTGGGAGCGCAAGTTCGATGTGCTCGTCTCGACGACGATCATCGAGACGGGGTTGGACATCTCCAACGCCAACACGATCATCATCGACCGCGCCGACAAGTACGGTCTGAGCCAGCTGCACCAGTTGCGCGGACGCGTCGGCCGCGGTCGGGAGCGGGCCTACGCGTACTTCCTCTATGACGAGATGAAGCCGCTGTCGGAAACGGCGGCCGATCGCCTGGAGACGATCGCCGTCAACAACGACCTGGGGTCGGGCATGCAGGTCGCGCTCAAGGACCTCGAGATCCGCGGTGCCGGCAACCTCCTCGGCGCCGAGCAGGCCGGTCACATCGCCGGCGTCGGGTTCGACCTGTACCTCCGGATGATCGGTGAGGCCGTCGCGACCTTCCGCGGTGAAGACGTCGAGGGCCCCGCCGAACTCCGCCTCGAACTGCCGGTAGATGCCCGCATTCCCGACGCGTATATCGACAGCGAACGTCTGCGCCTCGAGGCGTACCAGAAGCTGTCGGCCGCGGCATCCGCGACCGCGAAGGATGACGCGCTCGACCTCGTCGCCGAAGAGCTCACCGACCGGTACGGTACACCGCCGATCGAGGTCGAAGGATTGTTCGCGGTTGCGCGTCTGCGCCGCCGGGCGGCTCTTTCCGGCCTTGCCGATGTCGTGGCGATGGGTCCGAATCTCCGCGTCGTTCCTGCGCCGGAGGCCGACTCGATGCGCCTGCGCGTGCAGCGCCTCTATCCGAAGTCCAAGGTGCTCGCCGGTGGTGAGGCGATGATCGTGCCGTTGCCGACGGCGGGAGGCGACCATCTCTCCGATGCCGACCTCATCGCGTGGGTGCGACAGCTGCTCGACCAGCTCTTTCCGTTGCCGGTCGCCGCCGACGCCGAGAAGCTCGGCTGATCACACCGTGATCGAGCCGTTGCTGAGAAGCACGACGGCGGCGATCGCGCCCCCCAGCGCGGCGGCGAAGATCACCCATTCACCCGGGGCGAACACCCGTGCGCCCGCCGCGCGGCGAGCGAGAGCGAACAACGCGGTCCCGGGAACGAGGATCAGCATCGCCAGCAGCACGTATTCGCCGCCCGCGGCGTAGAGCAGGAAAGCGGTGTAGCCGGTCGCGAGCGCGGCCACGATCACCGCAGCGATGGCCCGGCCGCGGGTGCTCCCGTGCGCATCGCCGAATGCGACGCGGAGACCGAACCCGGCCGTGAGGAAGTACGGGATGAGCGCCAGTGCGCTGGTGAGGTTCAGGGCGACGTCGAACGCATCGTTCGCGAACAGGACGACCACCATCAAGATCTGGACGAGCACCGTCGACATCGTGAGCGCACCCACCGGCACGTCCTTCGCGTTCGTGCGGGCGAACACGGCCGGCAGGTCGCCGTCACGTGCCGCGACGAGAAGGACCTCGGCCGCCATGAGCGTCCATGACAGGTACGCCCCGAGCACCGCCACGATGAGCGACACCCCGACGAACACCGCCCCCCACGGCCCGACGACCTCGGCGAGCACTCCCGCGATCGACGGCTGTGGGAGAGCGGCGATCTCCGCGCGCGGCAGGATGCCGAACGAGACGATCGTCACGGACACGAAGATCGCGAGGACACTGAGGTAGCCGAGCACCGTCGCCCGGCCGATGTCGCGGCGCCCGCGGGCATGGCGCGAGTACGCGCTCGCCCCCTCGATGCCGATGAATGCGAACACCGTGACCAGCAGCGTGCCGCGCACCTGCTCGAACAGGGGAATCGCCTGGTCACCGGTGAGGTTTGCCACGAAGACCGCGGGATCCAACGCGAAAATGCACAGGAAGACGAACACGACGATCGGCAGGACTTTGGCGACGCTGACGATGCGGTTGACCGCGGCGGCCTCGCGCGTCCCGCGACGCACGAGGAAGAAGAAGACCCACAGCCCCACCGAGGAGATCCCCACCGCGAGCGGGGTGTCACCCGCGCCGAGCGCCGGGGCGATCGCGCCGACCGTCGACATGATGAAGACCCAATAGAACACGTTGCCCGCGCACGCGCTCGCCCAGTAGCCACAGGCGGAGAGGAACCCCAGATAGCGTCCGAAGCCCGCCCGTGCGTACGAGTAGACACCGGCATCCAGATCGGGACGACGCAACGCGAGACGCTGGAAGACGAGCGCCAGCAGGAACATCCCGGTACCGGCGAGCGCCCACGCGATCAGCGAACCCGCGACGCCGGTCTGGGCGGCGAAGGTGCTGGGGAGCGAGAAGACGCCCGCGCCGATCATCGAGCCGACGACGAACGTCGACAGGGTGAGCGTCGAGACCTTCGTGGCGGATGCGGCGGACTCTGCGGCCATCGGCGGATTCTCCCGGGAGGTGCTCAGATCACGCCCTGCGCGAGCATCGCGTGCGCGACGCGTTCGAAGCCGGTGATGTTGGCCCCGGCGACGTAATCGCCGGGTCGTCCGTACCGCTCGGCGGCCTCGAACGCGGAGCGGTGGATGTCACTCATGATTGCACGCAGCTTCGCTTCGCTGTCATCGAAGCTCCAGCGTTGGCGAGCGGCGTTCTGACTCATCTCGAGGGCCGAGGTCGCGACACCACCGGCATTGGCAGCCTTGCCGGGTCCGAAGAGCACGCCGGCCTGCTGCAGCGCCGTGACGGCACCGGGAGTGGAAGGCATGTTCGCCCCCTCAGAGACCGCGATGACGCCGTTGGCGATGAGGGTGCGCGCAGCATCCTCATCGAGCTCGTTCTGCGTCGCCGAAGGGATCGCGACATCGACCGCGATCTCCCACGGGGAACCTCCCTCGACGAACCGGGCAGACGGTCGCTCGGCCGCGTAGGCGGAGATGCGCGCGCGCCGGACTTCCTTGATCTCGCGCAGCAGGGCGACGTCGATCCCCGCCTCATCGATGACGTACCCGGACGAGTCGGATGCGGTGACCGGCACCGCGCCGAGTTGCCGGGCCTTGTCGATCGCGTACGTGGCGACGTTTCCCGATCCGGAGATGGAGACGCGCTTGCCCGCGAGCGAGTCGCCGCGGACGGCCAGCATCTCTTCGGCGAAGAACACTGCGCCGTACCCGGTCGCCTCGGTGCGCACCTCGGCCCCGCCCCACTGGACACCCTTGCCCGTGAACATGCCGGATTCGTGCCGGTTGGTGATCTTGCGGTACTGACCGAAGAGGAAGCCGATCTCGCGTGCGCCGACACCGATGTCACCGGCGGGAACATCGGTGTGTTCGCCGAGGTGGCGGTAGAGCTCGTTCATGAACGACTGGCAGAACCGCATGATCTCGGAGTCCGACCGGCCGTGCGGGTCGAAGTCGCTGCCGCCTTTGGCGCCGCCGATGCCCTGACCGGTGAGGGCGTTCTTGAAAATCTGCTCGAACCCGAGGAACTTCACGATCGACAGGTTCACGCTGGGGTGGAATCGCAGGCCGCCCTTGTAGGGCCCGAGGACGGAGGAGAACTGTACGCGGAAGCCGCGATTCACCTGGAGGCGTCCGGCGTCGTCGGTCCACGGCACACGGAAGAGGATCTGCCGCTCGGGCTCGACGATCCGCTCGGTGATGCCGCCGGCGACGTACTCGGGGTGGGCCTCGAGGACGGGGGCGATGGAATGCAACACCTCGTGGACGGCCTGTTGGAATTCGGGTTCGTGGGGGTTTCGTCGCTGCACCGTGTCGAAGACGGAACGGACGGCATCGGGAAGCGGAGCGAGGGTGTCGGTCACGGTGGAGCTTTCTGGCCGAAGGGTGGGGCAGGGTGGGCAACGAGGCCCGTTTCACCCTAGCGGCGGACATGAGGGGCCTCGACGCATGTTGCACCAGCGCCCTACGCTCGGGTCGAGGAGGTCATCATGCAGTTCGAACATGTGGGTGCCTGGCCCCGCATCCATCCTGATGCCGTCATCGCCCCCACCGCCGTCATTTCCGGGGACGTCGTGATCGGCGCGGGATGCCAGGTCTTGCACGGCGCTGTCATCACGTCCGAAGGAGGACCGGTGACCGTGGGCCAGAACACGATCGTGATGGAGAACGCTCTGGTCCGTGCGAGTGCCGCGCATCCGGTTCACCTGGGCGCGCACGTCCTCGTCGGCCCGATGGCGAGCGTCTCGGGAGCGAGCATCGCCGACGAGGTGTTCCTCGCGACCGGGACCCGCGTCTTCAACGGTGCCCGAATCGGCGAGCGATGCGAGGTGCGCATCAACGCGGTCGTACACCTGCGCACAGTCCTCCCGCCGGACACCGTCGTCCCGATCGGGTGGATCGCGGTGGGCGATCCTGCCCAGGTGCTCTCCCCGGACCGTCACGACGAGATCTGGGCGCTACAGAAGGACCTCGATTTCCCCGGCTATGTCTTCGGTCTCGACCGTGCAACACCGGACCTGATGGTCCAGCTCACCGAGCGCTACGGCGCCGCGCTCGCCCGCCACGCGCACGACCGCCGCACCGACTGACTCTCTCGCTCCCCGTTGCTGAGACGGCACGCGCCCGCTGAGACGGCCGTCGTCGGCTGCCGTCTCAGCGGGATAGTCCCCTCTCATGGGTGGATGCCCGGGATCAGCCCGTGTTCTGGAGCCCCGCCGCGACGCCGCTGACCGACAGCAGCAGCAGGCGCTGCCACTCGGGTGGGGCGTCGGAGGCCGACTCGCCGGTGCGGAGCACCCGAAGGGCCCGCAGCTGCAGCAGGGAGAGCGCGTCGACGTAGGGGCTGCGCATCTTCACCGCGCGCTGCAGCACCGGCTTGTTTGCGAGCAGGCCCTCACCGCCGGTGATCTTGATCACCCAGTCTTGCGTCAGGAGCATCTCGTCCATCACGAGGGAGGCGAGATCGTCACGGTCGCCGAGGTCGAGGTAGCGACGGGCGATGCGCGCGTCTGCCTTCGCAAGGCTCATGCCGACGTTGTCGATCACTGTGCGAAAGAGCGGCCATTCGGCGTAGGCGCTCCGGAGGAGATCCTCGTCGCCGACCGCGTCGAGCGCCGTACCGAGGCCAAACCAGCCGGCCAGGTTGATGCGGGCCTGCGACCACGCGAACACCCACGGAATGGCGCGGAGATCTTCCAGCGACTCGACTGACAGGCCTCGCCGCGCGGGACGCGAGCCGAGCGCGAGCAGGCCGATCTCCTCCATCGGCGTGACGGTGGCGAACCACTGCGCGAATCCCTCGTTTTTCACGAGCGAGAAGAACCGCTCGCGCGAGGCGGTGTCCATCGTGGCAGCGACCGGAGCGAAACGCTCGGCGGCGTCGCGGTTGCGCTGCTCGATCGAGGGCGCGGATGCGAGGAGCACCGCCGCCGCGACCTGATCGATGTGACGCATCGCGATGGCCGGGTCTCCGTAACGGGCGAAGATGACCTCGCCCTGTTCGGTCAGCTTGAAGCGGCCGTCCACCGAGTGCGGCGGCTGCGCGAGGATCGCCGAATTGGCAGGTCCGCCGCCGCGGCCGAGCGCGCCGCCGCGGCCGTGGAAGAGGGTGAGGTGGATGCCGGCATCCTGCGCCCATGCCGCGATCAACGCCTGCGCCTCGTACAGGGCGAGGTTCGCCGCCACGGGGCCGACATCCTTCGAAGAATCGGAGTAGCCGAGCATGACTTCCAGGCGACGGTCCGTCGCGTCGAGCCGCGCGGCGAAGTCGGGGTGGCTGACGATCTCGGCCATGATCCCGGGCGCTGCCTGCAGGTCGGCGAAGGTCTCGAAGAGGGGGATGACATCCAGCACCGGCGCGGTGCCGCCGGGGCCGACCGCGAAGCGGGCCAACTCGTGGACGGCAGCGAGATCGGCAGCCGACGTCGTGAACGACACGATGTAGCGACCCGCGGCGCGCGGCCCGTAGCGACGCTGGACTTGCGCGATCGTGCGGAAGACTTCCAGTACCTCTTCGGCCTGTGTGCTGAGCGCGCCCCCCGCGCGGCATTCCTCGAGCACCTTCGCGTGCACGGCCGAGTGCTGGCGCACTTCGAGTTCAGCGAGGTGGAACCCGAACGTCTCGACCTGCCACAGCAGTTGCTGGAGGTGCCCGTAGGCCTGCCGCGGTGCGCCGGCGGCGACGAGCGAAGATTGCACGATACGCAGGTCGGCGAGCAGGTGCTCCGGGTCCCGGTAGGCGAGGTCCGCGTCGCGCCGGCGGGTGGCGGTGATGCGGCGGGTGAGGAGCAGCATGACCCGCTTGTGCGGCTCGCCCTTCGCGCGCTTGGCGGCGTCGGCAGCGCCGTCTTCGTCGGCAGCGGCGAGGCTCTGCGCGAGAGCGGTGAGCGCCTCGCTCGGAGGGGTCGACTCCGCATCGAGCGTGAGGGCTTTCGCGATGCGATCGGCCGAGCGTTCCAGGCCCAGCAGAATGTGCTCGGCTGCAATGGCGGCCGCCTTCTTGGTGACCGCGGCCGTCACGAACGGGTTTCCGTCGCGGTCGCCACCGACCCAGGTTCCGAGGCGCACGAAGGGACGAACCACCGGCGCGCGGCCACCGGCCGCCGGTCCTTGAAGGGCGTCGTCCACGCGGCGGTAGACGTGCGGAACCGCGGTGTAGAGCGTCTCGTCGAAGACCGCCATGATCGCGCGCACTTCGTCGACCGGGGTCGGCTTCTCGACGCGGAGCGGGGCGGTACGCCACAGCGTGTCGATCTCCTCCAGCATCCGCCGTTGCGCGCGCCGTTCGTCGGCCCCGCCGCGAAGCGAGGCGTCGTTTTCGCCGAGAAGGGTCACGAGCCGCCGGATGCTCGTGGACACCGCGCGCCGGCGCGCTTCGGTGGGATGGGCGGTGAAGACGGGGTGGAAGCGCATGTTCTGCAGGCGCTTCAGCGCGGTGTCGTCGCCGACTTCGGCAGCCAACTGCACGAAGGCAGCAGCCACCGAGTCGGTGGCATCCTCTCGTTCGGGCCGTCCGTCACGTTCGCGCAGTACACGCACACGCTGGTGCTCCTCGGCGAGGTTCACGAGGTGGAAGTATGCCGTGAACGCGCGCGCGACTTCGTCGGCCCGCTCGACCGAGAACGACTCGGCGATCGAGGCCGCGCGTTCGAACGCTTCGGGGGAGTCGTCGGTGTACGCCGCGATGGTGGCTTGACGGAGGCGTTCGACGTCGTCGTACAGACCGGGGGAGCCGCTTTCGCGCAGGACACGACCGAGCAGGGAGCCGAGCATGCGTACGTCGGCACGCATCTGTTCGGGGAGTTCCTGCTCGGCGTCGCCGCGGCCGACGAGGTCGATGGCTTCGGTGCGGGTGAGTTCGCGCATCCCTCCACGCTAATGGGCCGGTGTTACGTGCATGTCACGGGTAGAATCGCTCGGGGTGTGCCGGGAAGTCTGGTCGGCGTTCGTGTCCCCGACCCCGAAAGGTGCCCATGGCACTCCTGCGTTCCGCACGGTTTCCCGCCATCCTTCTCCTGGTTGCTGCGGCGCTGGGCCTTGTCCTGGCGAACTCTCCTGTTGCCCCGGCGGCCTTTGCGATCGCCGACGCCCACCTGGGGATACCCGGCGTCATCGATCTCTCGGTCCGGCATTGGATCTCGGACGGGTTGCTCGCGATTTTCTTCTTCGCCGCCGCGATCGAGTTGCAATACGAACTCACCACCGGTCAACTGAACTCGGCCAAGCGTGCCGTGCTCCCCGCGCTCGCCGCCGCCGGCGGCGTCATCATCCCGGTCGCTGTCTACCTTCTGGTCGCCGGCGGATCGGATGCGGCGTCCGGGTGGCCGATCCCGACGGCGACCGATATCGCCTTCGCGCTCGGGGTACTCGCGGTGTTCGGGCGAGGCCTGCCGCCGGCCGTGCGGGTGTTCCTGCTGGCTCTGGCGATCCTCGACGACATCGTCGGGATCGTCTTCATCGCGGTCCTGTTCACGTCCGACGTGAACTTCGCGATGATCCTGCTCGCGCTTGTCTTCATCGTGATCTTCGCGGTGTGCAGCCGCCTCGTCGACACACGCGGGGGCCGGTGGGCAGTCGTCGGCATGGTGATCTCCGGGATCGGCACCTGGTACGCCGTGCATGAGTCGGGGGTGCACGCGACGATCGCGGGCGTGGTTCTCGGTCTCGTGATGGCCCAGCAGCCTGCGCTGCGGGTGCGCCATGAGATCGAACCGTGGGTCAACGCCATCGTGCTGCCGTTGTTCGCTCTGGTGGCTGCGCTCGTCGTGATCCCGCAGGTGTCAGCGGGTGAGTTGTCGCCGGCGTTCTGGGGCGTGCTCCTGGCACTTCCGGTCGGAAAGCTCATCGGCATCGCCGGTGCGGGCTGGATCGCGCAGCGGGTTCTTCGGGTTCCTGCGGCGCAGGCGCTGCCGTTCGGTGATCTCCTCGCGGCCGGTGCCCTCGGCGGCATCGGGTTCACCGTGTCGCTCCTCCTGTCGGAACTCGCCTTTGCGGGGGCGCCCGGCATCCGGGATCAAGCGACGCTCGGCGTGCTCGCCGGGTCCGGCATCTCGTTGATTCTCGCCGCCGGGCTCGTATCCTGGCGGGCATGGCATCATCGACGGGTTCTGCAGGCGAGTTGAGCGAGACTGACCCTCTTCGGGGTGCCGCCGACACCATGCGGGCGGTGCGCCAGGGGTGCGTGTGGTCGCAGCAGATCACGCACGCCGATCTCGTGCCCTACCTCGTGGAGGAGAGCGCCGAGCTGATCGACGCCGTCGAGGCCGGTACGCGCGCCGATCTCCGCGAAGAGCTCGGCGATCTGCTGTGGCAGGTCCTCTTCCACGCAGCGATCGCCGCGGAGGATCCCGACGACCCGTTCGACATCGATGACGTCGCCGCGACGCTGTCCGAGAAGATGATCCGCCGGCATCCCCACGTCTTCGCGGATGCCGTGGCCGCGACGCCCGAAGAAGTCCTCATCCATTGGAACGCCGCGAAGGCGGCCGAAAAGCACGAGCGTCGCTCCGTGCTCGACGGGATCTCGCCGCACATGCCACCCTTGTCCCTCGCCCAGAAGCTCCTCGGCCGTGCCTCCGCGCTGGTGACCCCGCCGTCTGCCTCGGCCCCCACCCCGTCGGCGAGACACCCTCTGCGCACCGAGACACCGGCAGCGGAACGGAGTCTCGGTGCGGCGGTGGTGTCTCGCGGCAGCGGGGGCTGGAGCGGGGTGCAGAGCGAAGAGGAGCTCGGCGAGGTGCTGCTCGAGGCCGTCGGGGCAGCGCGCGAACGGGGCTGGGATGCCGAGCGCGCCCTGCGCGGGGCGATCCGCCGCCTCGAGGGCGAGATCCGCGCGGCCGAAGCCGGCTGACGGCGAGGGTACTCGAGCCCTGGCGTTCACAACTCCGGAGATCGTGCACCCAGCAGCTCCAATCGGGTGACAGGCGCCCGCCGTGGACCGAATCTCCGGAGTTGTGAACCGCAGGCCCGGGACACCGCCGCGCAGCGACCGGCGGTCGACCTGGAAGAATAGGCCCGTGGCATCCGTGAACCCGCCGCGCGGCATGCGCGATTTCCTCCCCGCTGACAAGGCCCGGCGCGAGCGTGTGCTCGCCGTGATCCGTGAGCGCTACCGCGCGCACGGGTTCGATGAGATCGAGACCCCCGTGGTCGAGGAGTACGCCCGCCTACACGCGGGCATCGGCGGCGACAACGAAAAGCTCGCGTTCAACGTGCTCAAGCGCGGGCTGGATGCCGACGCCGTCCGCGCCGCGGCCGACGACCCGGCGGCGCTGAGCGACCTGGGGCTGCGCTACGACCTCACCGTCCCGTTGGCGCGCTTCTACGCCAGCCACCGCGCGGAGTTGCCGAGTGTGTTCCGCTCCATCCAGATGGCCCCGGTGTGGCGCGCCGAGCGCCCGCAGAAGGGGCGCTACCGCCAGTTCGTGCAGTGCGACATCGACATCATCGGCGATGCCACCGCGCGCGCCGAGGCCGAACTCCTCGTCGCGAGCCTCGACACCCTCGATGCGCTCGGCCTCGAGGGTGGCTCGATCCGCATCAACGACCGTCGCGCGCTCGACTGGATGCTGGACAGCTTCGGCTTCACGGCAGAGGAGCGTCCGGGAGTGCTGATCACGATCGACAAGCTCGACAAGATCGGCGTCGACGGTGTGGTCGCCGAGCTTGCGGACCGTGGCGCGGCACCGGCCGCTGTCGACACGTTCCGCTCCTTCATGATGCGGCCCCAGACCCTGGAATACCGCCCGTACGGCGAAGGCCAGATTCGCAAGGCGCTGCCTGTCGGCGCGCCCGACGACATCGTCGCCCACCTGGTCGCGATCGGCGAGGCCGTCGCGGCCGCGCGTCCCTCGGCGGATCTTCCCGGCGAGATCCCGCTCGTCTTCGATCCGTTCCTCGTGCGGGGCATGGGGTACTACACCGGCACGATCTTCGAGCTCGCGCATCCGAGTGTGGCGTATTCGCTCGGCGGCGGTGGGCGTTATGACGGCATGATCGGACGCTTCCTCGGCCAAGACGTGCCGGCGGTCGGGTTCTCGATCGGGTTCGAGCGCATTGTCGACCTCCTGAGTGGGGGAGAGGATGCCGCGGCATCCGCGGTCGTGCTCGTCCACGACCGCGACGTCCCCGTCGCGGAGCTCGTCGCCCTGAAAGCCGCGCTGATCGGCGAGGGCGCGCGCGTCCGGCTGGAACAGCGCACGAAGAACCTCAAGGCGCTCCTCGAGCGCGCTGCGGCGGATGGCTACACCGCCTTCGCGACGGTAAGCTCCGGCATCACCCGCGCCGACCTGGACCTCAAACCCCTGTCCTGACTCGGGTCATCGTGCGGTCACTCGGGTGACGGCATCCGTTCATCGGCATGCGCTGACATGTGTGCATGACTCGTGGCCGCGACGTACCGCAGCGCCCCGCTGTCGTCGCGGCCGTGGGCACTCTCGCAGCGGCCGGAATCTTCTTCCTCGGCGGACGAGCGATGCTCGTGCGGCAAGCCGCCGTGGCGCGCCGCCGCATCGGCAAACCCTTCGAAGACGATGCCCTGGTTGCAGACCGCGTGTGGGGTGAACGCTCCACGGACCCTCGCTCGAGCTCGTCGTCTTCGGCGACTCGATCGCCGCCGGCCTCGGCGCCGAGCGCCGCAAGGACACCCTCGGTGCACGTCTCGCGCGCCTCGAGCGGCGTCCCGTCCGGCTGCGCACGGCTGCCGTGGTGGGTGCCGAGTCGTCCATGCTCGGGTCGCAGATCGACGGCCTACCGGCGGGCTACCGCCCCGATGTCGCCGTGATCGTCGTCGGCGGCAATGACGTAACGCACCGTGTTCCGGTGTCGACGTCGGTTGCCCATCTCGACGAGGCGATCGGGCGCTTGCAGGATCTTGGTGCCGCGGTGGTCGTGGGCACCTGCCCGGACCTCGGCTCGCTCCGCCCCGTCCCGCAGCCGCTGCGTGCACTGGGCGCGCGGCTTTCGCGCCACCTGGCCGATGCGCAAGCGGAGGCCGTCGCCAGCAGGAACGCGCGTGCCGTGTCGCTGCGCCGTGCCGTCGGCCCGTTCTTCGTGACGCAGCCCGACGAAATGTTCAGCCTCGACCGCTTCCACCCGAGCGCGCTCGGCTACCGGCGCACCGCCGAAGCCCTGCTTCCCGCCGTGCGCGCTGCGTTCGCGGAGGCCCCCGCCACCGCCACGGCGTGACGGTGACTACCGGTAGACCGGCCAGATGGACCCCGCGGCGAACGCCGCCGCGACGGCGAGCACCGTCACGGTGAGCACGACGACATCGAGCAGACCGATTCGCAGCTTCGCGAGGCGGATTCGACACCCGTGCGCGTTCGCCGCGCCGTGTGTGAAGCCGCGGGTCTCCAGCGCCTCGACGGTCGTGCGCACAGATGCGGCGGTGTTGAGGAAGATCGGATAGAACGACAGCACGGCCAGCACCGCCCACTGCGCAGCCACCCGCCATCCCAGCAGGCCTTTCTTCGCGGGTGGTGCCGTGCGAAGTCGATATCCCTCGAAGACCGTGCTGAACTCCTCGATGAGGATCGGCAGCATCCGATACCCGTAGCTCACCCCGAAGGCGAGCATCTGCGGGGCGCGGAAGGCGAGCAGCGCGTCGGAGAGCTTCTCGGGGTCGAGCGACACGAACGCGGCCATGCTCGCCAGTGCCACGACGCCGAGCTTCAGGTTCAACGCGGCCAGCGCGATAAGCGTCTCGATGTTTCCGCCAAACAGCCACGCGGCGATCGACAGGTAGACCACCTCGGTTCCCATGCCGAGCACGAACAAACCGAGGATGAGCGGGCCGACGCGGGCGAGAAAGATCGAAACCGTTCCGATCGCGAACAGGCACGCCAAGACTGTGATGTTGTGTGTGAACCACGGCACGATCGCGAGCAGGATGTACCAGATGACGACCGCGCGCGGATCCATCGCGGCGAAGAGTCCGCCGCGCGTCGAATAGGCCGTGCGGATGAGCTCGAGCTTGATCCACTCCACCGAAAGCACGTCATGATGCACGCGGGCCATCACGCCACCTCCTGTTCGAGACGGGACGTGGCCGAGACGAACTCGGCCACGGAGAGCGGCACAGGATCCATCCCCAGTTCACGCCCAAGCGCCGCGATTTGCGGCGGGCGCAGTCGTACGCGCGCGAGAAGCGACGCATCGGCGAACAAGGCGCGCGGGGGGAGATCTGCCAGGACTCGTCCGTCTTCGAGCACCAGCACGCGGCTGGCCCATTCCGCGACGAGCTGCATGTCGTGGGTCGCCACGACGGTGCACTCGATCGTATCGGCGAGGTCGGCGAGCATCGTGGTCACGTCGTCGCGGCTGCGGGTATCCAGGCTCGAGGTCGGTTCATCCAGCAAGAGCAGTTTCGGCCGCATCGCCAGTCCGATCGCGAGCGTCGCCCGGCGCTGCTGACCTCCCGACAGCGTGCGCCCATCGCGCTGGGCGAGCGAGACCAGCCCGACGCGCTCGAGCACTCGCTCGATGATCGCTTCGGCGTCCGGCTGTCGACGGGACCGCGGAAACAGTGCCACGTCGTCGCGGACTGTTCCTTTCAGGAACATCAGTTGCGGATGCTGGGCGAGGTAGGCGGCCGTGGTTGCCATCTCCCGCGCGGAAACCGACCGGGTGCTGCGGCCGTCGATCGTCACATCGCCCTCTCGCGCGACGATGATTCCGGCGAGGAGCTTCAGCAACGTCGACTTACCGGCTCCGTTGCCGCCGACGAGGGCGATGCGCTCGCCGCTGCGGAGCGTCGTGTCGAGCGTGTCGAGCACGCGCGTGATCCCACCGCCGACCGACTTGTATCCGTGCGTCACCCGCGAAACTTCTGCGACGACGCGCCCAGGCTCGGGTGCGGGTTCGGATGCCGCGTGCGCCCGGTCGCGGCGATCGAAGCTCACCCGGTCACGCAGCAGCGCCGCCGCTGCGGCAGGCGTGCGCGGTGCGGCGTCCACGCCCAGTGCCCGCACGGCCTGCACTGCCTGCGGCGCCGGGATGCCGTGTTGCTCGAGTTCGTCGGTGCGGGCAAGCGCTTCTTCGATCGGCAGATGCCACACGGGCGAGCCCTCGGCCATCAGCACGACCGAACGGGCGTACCGGGCGACGAATTCGGCGTGATGTTCGATCGTGATGACGGTCACGCCATGCGCGCGGTTGAGCTCGGCGAGGCGCTCGTAGATCTCCTCCGCGCGCGCGGGGTCAAGCTCCGCGACCGGCTCATCCACGATGATCACGTCCGGCCTCAGCGCGAGGGCGCCCGCGAGCGCCGTGAGGTGTGCCTGGCCGCCGGAGAGCTGCCAGATGTAGCGGTTCGCAAGCCCCGCTATGCCGAGAGCTTCGAGGGCCGCATCCGTGTCGCTCGCATGCGAGGCGCGTCCGAAGTTGATCGGCCCGAATGCGACGTCGTCACGCACGGTGGGGCGGACGAGCTGGTTCTGGAAGTCTTGATAGACGTAGCCGACTTTCTTCGACAGATCGGCGACGCTGGAGGTGTACGTGTCGACCCCGTCGACCGTCACGGAACCCGCGAACTCCCCGGCCCAGTAGTGCGGAATCAGACCGTTGATCGTCTTGCACAACGTGGTCTTAGCCGCCCCGTTCCCACCGACGACCGCGACGAAGTCGCCGCGCTCGATCGTGAGATTCACGTTGCGGAGCACATCGGCATCCGCTCCGGGGTATCGGAAAGATAGGTTCTCGATGACGACGACGGGGTCGCTCACGGTCAGTGCTCCTGCTTCTTGCGGTACAGGCGGAAGAGCACGAGGGCGATCCCGAGTGTGACGACGATTGCGCCGACGCTGACCCACAAGAAGCCCGGGCCGTACTGGTCGAGCAACTCGGTTTCCACCACGCCGACCGAGATGTCCCACGCCTCGAGGAAAGCGAAGAAAAACGACGCGATCGACAGCAGCACGGCCACGGCGACGAACCAGCCGGCCTTGGGTGCGGCGCCGGGGATCGGCTCCCCGGGTACGCGCGGACGCACACCCAGCAGCGGCTCGATCTTGCCGTGCAGCGCGGGGATCAGCCACATCGCCGGGATCGCGCCGAACAGGATGCCGCTGATGAGGATATCGACGCCGAAGCCGATGCCCTCGATCGCGAGAATCGACTCGGGCAGCCCCTCGATGAACTCCGGGTCTTCGAGGCCGATCCATACCTTCGAGAGGTCAACGATGGCCGACAGTGCCTTGTCGATGACGACTACGGTGATCGCTGCGATCCAGATCTGGGTGCGCGAGCGCGGATTGCGGATCATGGTCCCTGCGATGTACAGCGCGAGGAACATCTGGATGAAGCCCTCGACTTCGGCCAGTCCCGAGAAGTCGCCCATCAGGAGGTCGGTGAAGATGATCTCGCCGAGCGGGGCGCCCAGCGCTGCCCAGAACGGGCTGAAGAGGGCGACCATCGTCAGCGGGACGAAGACGAAGTAGCTGACCGACACGTCGATCGGGCCGATCGAGACGTCCGGGATGACTTCGAGGATGATGTTCGACAGCCCGAAGAGGGCCATCGACAACACGAAGATCATGAGTTTCTGCGGGGTGGTGAGGTCGCCGCCGGGCGCGCCGATACCACGAAGGGCACCTTCGCGCTGGTAGGTGAGGTCGGTGTCGGTCACAGTCGTTCTCCTTCAGATGAGCGGGTTACGCGATTGCGGTTCACGGAGTCGCGACGCGGATTGCGGCGCGGGGAGAGATCACGGGCGACGACGCCATGAGTGCAGCCAGCTCGCTCGCCGATGCGACGGCATCGGTGGCGAGTCCAGATGCCAGCGCGGCGTCGATCTGCGCATCACTTGTCGCGCCGCCGCGCACGAGCACGCGGTGAGCGATGCCGGCCTCGAGGGCGACGGCGGCGTCATTCTGCGGCTTGTCGCCGACGAACCACGTGCGTGCGGGGTCGGCGTCTGCGATCGCCAGCGCTTCCGCGACGATGCGCGGATCGGGCTTGCGGAATCCGTTCTCATCGGAGCACACATACGCGGCAATCAAGTGGTCGATGCCGTGCGCGGCGCACTCGGCGCGCACGGCGCGTCCGCTGATCGTGTTCGACACGACGACGACGGGAACGCCATCGGCGCGTGTCTGCTCGAGGAGATCTCGGATGCCGCTGCGCACCGTCCGTCTGCTTTTGGCGCGCCCGTACTGGAACATCAGGTCGTGCGCTTCGGCCTCGAGGAGAGCGCGGGCGCGTACCGAGAGGTCTCGGCCGACCATGTCGCGCCAGAAGGTCGTCGCGTCGAGCTCGCGGATGCCGTCGATCGAGGCGCGCTGGTCGAGCTTGTACGCATGGTGCTGTGCGCGGCCGGCGGCAATGAGCGCGCGGGCGGAGGCCGGGGTGATGCGCTCTTCCGGAGCGTCAAGCAAGGCGGCGAGGCGCTCGCAGAACGCGTCGAGCAGGTCGTCGTCGGGGGTCGACGTCGAAATAACACCACCGTGGTCGATCAGGAGCGCAGCGCCGTGAGTCGGCGCGGGGATCTGCGCAGTCGCCGGATGTGGGGCTGCGGCGTCGCGTAGCGCCGCGAACAGGCCCTCGGGAGTGGCGAAGACGGCGTCCGCGTCATCGGCGATCCCGAAGGGCGGGTTATCGGTGTGCTTGCTCGCGGTGAGGATGACGGCACCCACACCCGCGCGACGGCCGGCGACGACATCGCGATCTTGGGTGTCGCCGACGTACCAGGCGGTGGCGGGAGAGACACCGAGCGCCGCGGCGGCGAGTTCGATCATGCCCGGATGAGGCTTGCGCATGCCGACTTCGTCGCTGTACACCTGCACGGCAAACGCGGAAGCGAGCCCGTGCGCCGCGAGCAAGCGCCGGTGACTACGTCCGGAGTGGGCGTTGCTGACGATGCCGAGGGGAATGTCGCGGCGCTGCGCTTCGGCGATGAGATCCCGGATGCCGGGACGTACCTCGTGGTCGGACAGGGTCGTGTTCAGTTCTTCGAGCACCTCGCTCGCCTCGGCGACCAGTAGCGCGCGAATCGGGGAGGGGAGGTCGGCGACGAGGAAGTCCCCGACGACTTCACGGTGGGTCATCTCGCGCGGCTCGAGGCGCCGGCTCGAGGCGTGCTTCCAGTGTCCGAGGGCGGTGATTCCGGCATCCAACGACGCCCGAACGGTCGCCTGATCGATGTGGTGTCCGGCCCGTGCGACGCGCTCCACGAGTGCTGCCGCGAGCTCATCGCGTCCCGTCGGACGTTTCGCGGTCTGGAAGACGACGCCGCCGAAGTCGAGCAGGAGGGCTCTCGGCGCGCGGTGCAGCGCAGCGGCGTGCGGGGAAGCGAGGGGATCGGACACAGAGGCTCTTCTCATTCGTGCGGGTTCGAGGAAGAACCTACGAAGCGGGCCTATACGCCCGGACACCGTCGCGTGAACGCTCGTGGAACGCTCCAGCTGGAATGTTCTGGAACGCTCCAGGCGCTGGTAAGACAGCACCGTGAGAGCACCGCGTGATCGTCCGCCGACCATCCACGATGTCGCCGCCGAGGCTGGCGTTTCGAAGTCACTCGTGTCGCTCGCCGTGCGCGGTGACGCGGGCGTGCGGGCCGAGACGCGCGCGCGCATTCTCGATGCCGCCGATCGGCTCGGCTATCGCTCCAACCCCTGGGCGCGCTCGCTTGCGCGCGGACGAAGCCAGACCGTGGGCGTGCTGCTGGACGATCTGCGCAGCGGTTATCACACCGACGTCGTGCACGGTGTGGAGGATGCCGCCGAAGCGAACGGTATGTCGGTCGTCATCGCTGACGGTCGACGCGACCGCGATGTGCTGCGGACGCGGCTCGAACGCATGCTTGCTCTGGGGCTCGATGGTGTCGTCATCGTTTCGGGGCAAGCCGATGCTGATGCCATCGGCGATTTTGCGCGGCGTGTTCCGCTTGTGGTCGTGGGTCGCCCCGTCGGTCTGCCTCCCGGGGTCGGGCAGGTCTCCAACGACGACCGCACCGGAATGCGTCTGGCAGTGCATCACCTCGTCGCACTGGGGCACCGCCGGATCGCGCATCTGTCGGGGTCTGCGCGCCCTGCGGCGGTCGCCCGGCGCGACTCGTATCGCACCGCGATGCACGAGCTCGGGCTCGAGTCGCATGCGGTCGTCGAATCCGACGCCGTTTCGCTCATCGCCCGTGTTGCGGACGGTGCGGCGGGAGCGCCGACGGCCGTGTGCTGCGCAAACGATCGCCTGGCGGTTGATCTCATCGGGCGCGCATTCGACGCCGGCGTCCCGGTACCACGCTCGCTCAGCGTGGCGGGGTACGACGACATCGACCTCGCGTCCACATTGCGTCCGACGCTCACAAGCGTCGACCAACCGCGTCGGGACATGGGGGCCCTCGCGCTCAAGCAGCTGACCGACATGCTCGCCGGACACCCTGCCCGGCACGAGGTCGCGACCCCGACACTCGTCGTGCGGGAGTCCACCGCCGAGCTCGGGTGAAGACGCACCGGTTTGATCCGGTCTGGTGCCTGCGTCGACGGCATCCACCTCACTAGACTCACAAGTGGACCGACGACGCTCCGAGATTCATCCTCCACAAGCAAGGAGTCCCCTGTGGCACTGATCGAGGCTGTAGGCGCACGCGAGATTTTGGATTCGCGTGGCAACCCGACCGTCGAAGTGGAGGTGCTCCTCGACGACGGAATCGTCCAGCGGGCTGCCGTCCCTTCCGGCGCATCTACCGGCGCGTTCGAAGCGTACGAGCTGCGCGACGGCGACAAGAGCCGCTACGGCGGTAAGGGCGTCCTGAAGGCCGTCGCCGCCGTCATCGACGAGCTCGGCCCCGCCATCGAGGGTGTGGATGCCAGTGAGCAGCGCATCATCGACGAGATCCTCATCTCCACCGACGGCACCGAGAACAAGTCGCGCTCGGGCGCCAACGCGATCCTCGGCGTCTCGCTCGCGGTCGCGAAGGCCGCCGCGGACAGCGCGGACTTGCCGCTGTTCCGCTACCTCGGTGGCCCGAACGCGCACGTGCTGCCCGTGCCGCTCTTCAACGTCATCAACGGCGGATCGCACGCCGACAACGGCATCGACTGCCAGGAGTTCTTCCTCGCGCCGATCGGCGCGTCGAGCTTCGCTGAGGCGCTGCAGTGGGGCGCCCAGACGTACCATGTGCTGCACTCCGAGCTGAAGGCCGCCGGCTACGCGACGGGCCTCGGCGACGAGGGTGGTTTCGCCCCCGACCTGAAGAGCAACCGCGAGGGTCTCGACTTCCTCGTCAAGGCGATCGAGAAGGCCGGCTTCACGGTCGGCACCGACATCGCGCTCGGCATGGACGTGGCGGCGACCGAGTTCTACAACGACGGTGTCTACCGCTTCGAGGGCAAGGACTGGTCGGCCGAGCAGCTCACCGACTACTACGTCGAGCTCGCCGAGGCCTACCCGATCGTCACGATCGAGGACGCCCTCGACGAGGACTCCTGGGATGCGTGGGGTGCTCTCACCGAAAAGCTGGGAAAGAAGATCCAGCTCGTCGGCGATGACCTGTTCGTCACGAACCCGGAGCGTCTCGCCAAGGGCATCGAGCTCGGTGTCGCGAACTCGCTCCTGGTGAAGGTCAACCAGATCGGCACGCTCTCCGAGACGTTGGATGCCGTCGACCTTGCGCACCGCTCGGGCTACACGACAATGTTCTCGCACCGCTCCGGTGAGACCGAGGACACCACGATCGCCGACCTCGTCGTCGCGGTCAACTCGGGTCAGATCAAGAGCGGCGCGCCCGCTCGTAGCGAGCGTGTCGCGAAGTACAATCAGCTTCTGCGCATCGAAGAGGAACTGGGTGACGCCGCCGAATTCATCGGCCGTCGCGCGTTCCCCCGCTACAAGGGCTGATGCACGACTGAGACATGACGAGAGGGGGAGCCGTGGCGAAAACGACGGCTCCCCCTTCTCGTTCCTCCGGGGACGGACGCGCGCCTGTCGACGTGCGCGATTGGATCGGCGGCGTCCGGTTCTCCGCCTTCACCGGGATCATGCTGGGGCTCGTCGTCCTCGCCGTGTTCACGCTCGTGCCGACCGTGGGGACCTACATCGATCAGCGCCAGCAGATCGCGGCGCTCGAGCGCTCGGTACAGGTGAGCACCGAGGAGGTCGCCGCACTCCAGGCCGAAAGCGAACGTTGGGCGGACGAGGCCTATGTGACCTCGCAGGCACGCTCCCGCTTGTACTACAAGAAGCCGGGCGAGGTGGTGTATCTCGTCGACAATGACCTTCCGGACACGGCGATCCCGCAGGAGCAGGCGTCGGTCAGCGACGATGTCGTCGAGACGAAAAATGACTGGATGGCCCAGCTCGTCCGCTCCGTCACCGGCGCCGGTCTCGCCGAGACGGTGACCGGACCCACCGGCTGACGGCTCGTCCCCGCACCTCTTCAGCAGGTCCCGGTACCCTGAGTGTGTGCCCCATCCGACGCTCAGCCCTGCCACCGACGCCGACCTCGAGGTCATGCGCGAACAGCTCGGCCGCCCCATGCGGGGTGTCGTGGGCATCGCCGCACGGTGCGTCTGCGGTAATCCGACCGTCGTTGCCACCGAACCCCGGCTCCCGGACGGCACCCCGTTTCCGACCTTCTACTACCTGACGCACCCGGGCGCGACGGCGGCGATGTCGGCGCTCGAAGCCGATCAGGTGATGAGAGAGTTCTCGGATCTCCTCGTCGAGGACGAGGAGATCGCCGCGGCCTACGCCGCGGCACACGCGGCATATCTCAGCGATCGGACGGTCTACGGCGAGGTCACCGAGATCGAGGGGATCTCCGCCGGCGGCATGCCGACCCGGGTCAAGTGCCTGCACGCCCTCGCCGGGCATGCTCTGGCGGCCGGCCCCGGTGTCAACCCGATCGGCGACCTCGCGCTCGCGCGCGGCGACTGGTCTCCGACGCGATGCACGTGTCTCAGCCCCGGAGCCGCATGATCGGCCGGATCGCCCGGGCGTGGGGTGCGTTCGTTCTGGCGGTGGCCGGTGCGACCGGAGCGGCAGCGGTCCCCGCGCAGGTCGATCCGGGGGAGTTGCTCCCCGAGCAGGTGGTGCCGACGATGGCCGTCGATCCCGTGCGCAGCGCCCAGTACTGGCTCGATGAGTACGGCGTCCGTGACGCGTGGAAGACCACGAAAGGCAAGGGCGCGACGATCGCGATCATCGACACGGGCATCGGCCGAGGCCCGGTGGAGTTCGCCGGCGCGGTCGCCGGTGGTGCGGACTTCTCCGGCGTCGGTGCGAGTGACGGGCGCACGCCCGTCGGTGCGGTCGATGCCAGCCACGGCAGTTGGGTCGCCTCCCTCGCCGCCGCCCGCGGAATCGGGCCCGAAACGGGGATGGTCGGCGTCGCTCCGGAAGCGGAGTTGCTCGCCATCTCGGTCGGGTTCGGATCGGCTTCATCGGTCCCGTTCGTCGAACAGGTCGCGAGCGCCATGCGATGGGCGGTCGACAACGGTGCCAATGTCATCAATCTCTCCTTCACGACCAACACCCTCACGTGGGATCGCGCCTGGGACGACGCCTTCCTGTACGCGTTCCAAAACGATGTCGTCGTCGTGGTGGCGGCGGGCAACAAAGGCACCGGGACGGATGAGGTCGGCGCCCCCGCGACGATCCCGGGTGTGCTCACGGTGGGAGGTGTCGACCGAGCGGGTTTCGCCAGCAAGGAAGCATCGACGCAGGGGATCACCATCGGGATCTCTGCACCGAGCGAGAAGCTTCTCGGCGTCTCAGCCGACGGCACGATCGTCGAGTGGAACGGCACGAGTGGCGCGGCACCACTGGTCGCGGGCATCGCCGCGCTCGTCCGAGCAGCCCATCCCGAGATGGATGCCGCCAACGTCATCAACCACATCATCCGCACAGCGCGCCCGGCGGCGGGCGGGGCAGGTTTGTCCACCGCGCTCTACCGCGCCCTGTACGGGTACGGGTTGGTGGATGCCGCGGCTGCGGTCACGGCATCCCTCCCGTCCGTTTCGGTCAACCCCATGGGCGATCTGGCCGAGTGGATTCGGCTGTACCGCCGCGCGGAAGCGACGCCCGCGCCGAACGAAACGGCGGTCGCCGTCGATGTGCCGCCGCTCCCGGAAGCCGATCCACCGACCCGGGTGACGCCGTTGCTTCCGAGCGCCGAGACGGTGCGGTACGGTACGGTGCCGCTCGTGGCGGGTACCCTGGCCGCTATACTGGTGGCGCTCGGCGTCACCGCTGCTGCCCGGCGCATTCGATCGGCGCGCGCTCCGCGTAGTCCGAGCCGTTGATTCAAGGAGTCCTTCCACCTGTGAACAGCACCGCCACCAGCACCGTGCCCAAGATCCTCGTCGTGGGCGGCGGCTACGCCGGCTTCTACACGGCGTGGAAGCTCGAGAAGCACCTGCGCAAGGGTGAGGCGGAGGTCACGATCGTCGACCCGCTGCCCTACATGACCTACCAGCCGTTCCTCCCCGAGGTCGCTGCCGGTGAGATCGAAGCGCGTCACGTCATCGTGGGTCTGCGCCGTCACCTGAAGAAGACCAAGGTCGTCACGGCGAAGGTCACGGGCATCGACCACGCAACCCGCACCGCAACGATCACCCCCGAGCAGGGCGAGCCGTGGCAGGAGTCGTACGACCAGATCGTCGTCACTGCCGGGGCTGTCTCGCGGACGTTCCCGATTCCCGGTATCGCCGACAACGCGATCGGCCTCAAGACGATCGAAGAGGCTGTCGCGATCCGCGACCGCATCCTGACGAACTTCGACCGGGCGGCGAACCTTCCGGCGGGTCCCGAGCGTGATCGCCTCCTGACCGTCGTGGTCGTCGGTGGTGGCTTTGCAGGTATCGAAGTGTTCGCCGAAACTCGTGCCCTCGCGTCGTCGCTGCTGAAGGACTACCCGCAGCTGAGGTTCGAAGACACCCACTTCCACCTCGTCGAGGCCATGGGCCGCATCATGCCCGAGGTGTCGTTGAAGACCAGCGAGTGGGTGCTCAAGAGCCTCGCCCAGCGTGGGGCGAACGTGCACCTCGACACGCAACTGCAGAGCGCGGTCGACGGAAACGTCGAGCTCTCTACCGGTGAGACGATCCCCACGGACCTCATCATCTGGACCGCCGGTGTCATGGCGAACCCGACCGTCGTGCGCGGCAGCGACCTGCCGGTCGAGGAACGTGGCCGCATCCGCACGCGCGCCGACCTGCGCGTGGGTACCGAGGACGAGATCGTCGAGGGTGCCTGGGCGGCCGGCGACGTCTCGGCCGTGCCCGACCTCACCGGCAAGGGTGTCGGCGGATATTGCGTTCCGAACGCGCAGCACGCCGTGCGCCAGGCGAAGCTGCTCGCGAAGAACCTGGTCGCCGTTCTCCGCGACGAGGTCCCGCGCGAGTACATCCACCACAACCTGGGTGCCGTCGCGGGCTTGGGTCTCTACAACGGTGTCTTCCAGTCGAACAAGATCGCGCTGAAGGGCTTCGTCGCTTGGGTCGCGCACCGCGGCTACCACGGCCTGGCCATGCCGTCGTGGGAGCGCAAGTGGCGCGTGATCGGCGACTGGTGGCACAACTTCTGGCTCACGCGCGACAACGTGTCGCTGCAGACCGTGCAGAACCCGCGCTATGTCTTCGAGGAGTTCGCTGCACGCCCGCGTCCGGCCGCTCCCGCCGCCGAGCCGGCGGCCCCCGCAATCGACCCGAAGTCGGTCGCGGCGGAGAAGTCGGGCACGACGCCTTCCACCGAGCAGCCGGCCGAGGCCACGCCTGTGGAGGCCGCGACCGTCACGGAGAAGTCTCCCGCGGCCGGCAAGACTCCCGCCAAGAAGCCGGCCCCGAAGGCGAAAGCCCCTGCCGCCGGCTGACGCCGCTCAGATCTGACGCCGAACCCTCATTCCCGCATCCCGCGGGGGTGAGGGTTCGTCTTTGGGTCGGCTTCGTGCGCCCGACTACCCTGAGAGAGGGCCCCCGTAGCCCAATGGCAGAGGCAGGCGACTTAAAATCGCTCGAGTGTGGGTTCGAGTCCCACCGGGGGTACGGGTTTCGCCCGCCTGAGTCACGCGCTCAGCGTGTAGCGGCGTCGTCCGCCGGGTCGTGGGGTTTGACTTCGGTCGATCCAGGGTGGCGGGATGAACCAGATTTTCGCGTCGATGCCGGTGCCGTCGATGCGGATCTCCCAGCCGTCGTCGTGGATGCGGTGGTGGCAGGCGGTGCAGAGGAGGATGCCGTTGGACAGGTCGGTGGGGCCGTTTTTGCTCCACCAGGTGATGTGGTGGACTTCGGTCCAGGCGACGGGTGCTCCGCAGCAGGCGCAGCCGCCGTCGCGGAGGGCGAGGGCGAGTTTTTGTGCGCGGGTGAAGCCGCGTTTGTCGCGGCCCCAGTCGAGGATCTCGCTGTCACTGCCCATGACCCAGGGGATGACCTGCAGGTCGCAGGCGAGGCGGCGAAGCGCCCTGGCGGGGAGGGGCTGGTCGATCCCGTCGATGGTCGCGGCGCCGACACCGGTCTGCAGTTCGTCGAGGGTGACCCGGACGATCACGGTCGTGGACGGGCCGGTGGGGAGTTGGTCGCAGCCGATCGCGTGGCGGCAGAGGGTGGCGAGCGCGTCGGCGCGCATCTGTGTCATCGATCGTTGGTCGCGGGTGGCGTCGTCGGCGTCGTGGTTGGCGCGGAGCGTGGCGGTGACGATGGCGTCGATGGCGGCTTTGATGGGCGCACCGGTTTCGATGTCGACCTGCCCGGTGAGGATGAATCTTCCGTCACGCTCGCGGATGGAGAAGTCGCGTTCCGCGCGGGCTTGCTCGTGTCGGGGCTCGACCCCGTCGGGGTCGAGGGTCGCTTCCGCGCGCACAAGGAGTCGGGCCAGTTCGTCCGCCCGCAGCCCGGGCGCCATCAGGGCGAGCTCCCGCTCCGCGGCGTCGAGCCGCCCGGCATCCACCCGCACCGTGATGCGGTCGAGCATCGACACGATCGCCGACGCCGTCGCGACGCTTAACGCACCCGCCCGCACTCCCGCCGCGACGTGCGGGTGCTTGGCCGGCAACTCCTCACCCGTGAGCGTCATGCGGGGCGCGGTGGCTTCGCCGACCTGCACGAGCTTCACCGCATCGCCGACGCTGGACCCGGTGGTGGCTTGGATGAACGCGACGGGGGAGCGGAACCCTTGTTTCTTCGCGAGGGAGTCTTTGCCGAGTTCGACCCGCGACTGCCGGGCGATCTCCGCCGCGACGGGCGCGAACGCGGCCTCGACCCGCCGCCGCAGCGCCCCGAACGCCTGGTTCACCGCGACGAGTTCACCCGCCGTCAATGCCCCCGGCGATCGCCCGCCACCGGCCGCGGTCAGCGCGTCGAGCGCTTCCGCGATGCCGGTGAGTGGGTTCTCTTCCATACCTGAAGACTAGAACATACCTCCGACATTCGTCCGGGTTATCCACAGTCATCGTTCGAGGGAAACGGGGGGGGGCGCGTCGCGTCGCGAATCCCCGGTCGGAATTCCCCGTCGCCTGATTTGTTGCACCATGTGGAAGCACACGGCACCCACCCACGAAGCAGGTGCCGCCCAGCGAAAGGTGAGAAACATGACCGAACGGTTCAGCGACCACACCATCCTCATCACCGGAGCCGGATCCGGACTCGGACGAGCGTCGGCGGTCCGCCTCGCCTCGGAGGGCGCAGCTCTCTCGCTCGTCGACGTCTCGGAAGAGGGCCTTGCGGCCACCGCGGATGCCATGCGCGAGATCGCGCCGGATGCGAAACTGCTGACGATCGTCGCCGACGTCTCCAGCGACGACGACACGCAGCGCTACGTCGATGAGACGGTGTCGACGTTCGGTCGCATCGACGGCTTCTTCAACAACGCCGGCATCGAGGGGCGCCATCCGAATCCGGGTGGCCCGCCCTCGTTCCTTCCCCGTGCGTGACTTCTCGGTGCCACGGAAATCTCGACATAGCACCCTGATCGCGGGCGGTCAATGGCTCGTCACTTTCCGTGGACCGTCAGTATCGTCGGTGGTGTCTCAGGGGAGGAAGCGGCGTGGCCGAACGGTGTCAGGCATGACCGCGTGGGGTGATCGGGGGATGCCCGCTGTCGGCGACGTCCTGGACCACCGCTATCGCCTCGATGAGTACCTGGGCGCCGGCGCGATGGCCTGCGTGTTCCGAGGGCTCGATGTGCAGTTGGGGCGCGAGGTCGCCATCAAGGTCTTCACCGCCCGCGTCGACGAACTCGGCGACCGTGAGCGACGCCAGAAGGAAGCGCGGCTGCTCGCGACGGTGACGCATCCTTCGCTCATCGCCCTGTATGACGCGAGCTTCACAGGGGTCTCTGCCGACTTCCTCGTGCTCGAATACGTCGATGGCGGGGCGTTGCGGCGCCTCATGGATGCCGGGCCGCTCCCGTCGGACGCGGTGGCCGCCCTCGCCTGCGACATCGGCGACGCCTTGCGGGCCGTGCACGAAGCGGGCATCGTGCACCGTGACGTCACACCGGGCAACATCCTCCTGAGGTCGGCGGTGGGCGGCACCGCGACGGCGCGCGCCGTGTTGAGCGATTTCGGCATCGCCCACGCACAGGATGCCGCGCGGCTTACGTCGCCCGGGATCGCCGTCGGTACGGCTGCGTATATGTCGCCGGAGCAGGCGCGCGGCGCCGACCCGCATCCGGCATCAGATGTCTACTCGCTGGGGCTTGTGCTTTTGGAGGCTCTCACCGGAACGCGCGCGTTCGCTCGGTTGGCGCCGATCGAGTCGATCGTCGCGCGTCTCACCACGCCGCCGACAATCCCGAGAGACCTCGAATACGGGTGGCGCACGCTCCTGACGGCGATGACGGCGATCGATCCGGCCGAGCGCCCGTCAGACGTGGACGTCGTCCGACGCGCGCAGGAGATGGTCGGCGGCACCGCTGCGCACGCGGCGCTGGCCGCGGCGGCCCTCCGGGAGGCGACGGCGCCGATGCCCGTGATGGGCAACGATGAAGCCGCGCTCGTCACTGCCGCGGGAGCGCCCGCCTCGGCTGCCTCCCCGGAGCCGGATCTTGCCGGTGAGACGCTCGCGTTTCCGCGGCGCGCGGAGATGCGCCGAGCCGCGCGCAGGGCTTCTGGCCGGACGGCGTCTGGGCATCGTCGGCGTGCGGGTCCGGTCGCCGTCGGCGTGCTGGCCACCGTGCTGCTCGTTGCGGGGTGGGCTGCCCTTCCCGCACTCGGTGAGATCGAGCTACCGACCGCCGACCCGACGTCCGTCCCGCCGGTGCAGACCACTGCCCCGGTCGAGGAGCCCTCGCCGGAGGTCGAGCCGGCTGTCGACGCGGAGATCGTCGATCTGCAGGTCGTTCCGACCGTTCCCGCGTCGCCAGCTCAGGACCTCGTACCGCACACGACGGTGCCGGCGACAGAGAAAGGCGCGGATTCGACCATCGACGGGACAGCGGTCGAGAACTCCGGGTCAGGCACGGGCAGCGGCGCCCGCCCGAACAGCACCAACGGCAACGGTCCGGGAAAGAACAGCGGAAACGGTGGCGGACGCGTCGGCACAGGTCGGGACGAGCCTCCTGTGCCCTGACTTTCGGTGTTCTGGCGCACTGACGAGGCGGCCGGCTCGGTGAGGTCGTCTGCTCGTCACCTCGTCCCGCGTTTCGTCGCGCCGCCCGGGGCTCTGTCCGTCCGACCCCGCGGTGGGACCTGCGCGGGGATCGCCGGAATCACGAGCACCGCGCCGAGGGCTTCGATGACGGACCAGCCCAAGAACAGAACCACGACGTTGGGGCGATGCGGGCGACCCGCAGCACTAAAAAGAGCTGGCCCGTGAGTGCTTCCCGTATGGCGATGCTCTGCACGGGCGCCGCGACCGGCACGACGTTGCCGTAACCGGTCGCGCAGAATCTGACCAGAGGGAATCTCCGCGCATGCCCGCGGGTGGAACCCGAGTCTCACCGTAGGCGAGATCGCGTCTCGCTCTAGGCTGGTGCCATCCCGTCCGAAGGAGCCCACGGATGTCCCTCGATTTGCTTGCCACGCCCGCGATCGGCCCGGCGGAACCGTGGGCGCACGCCTCCGACTACTGGCGCGCCCGCACGGAGGCGATCGCCGGCCTCTCCGGGCCGGTCGCGACGATCGACGTCGACGCCCTCCGCTTCAACGCGCTCGATCTTGTGGTCCGGTCTTCCGGCGTGCCGATCCGGGTCGCGAGCAAATCCATCCGCGTACCGGACGTGCTGGATGCGACCCTCGCACTCGCGGGATATCAGGGCATCCTCGCCTTCACCCTGCCCGAAGCGTTGTGGCTCGCCGAGACCCGCGACGACGTCGTCCTCGGTTACCCGAGCGTCGACCGTGCGGCCATCGCGGCGCTCGCCGCCGATGAGCAAGCGGCAGCGCGCATCACCCTGATGGTCGATGACGTGGCGCAACTCGATGTCGTCGACGCCGTCGTCCCACCCACCGCGCGTCCCGTGATCCGGCTCGCGATCGACGCCGATGCCTCGTGGCGCGCACCCGTCCTCGGTCACATCGGCGTACGGCGATCACCGGTGCATGAGGCGGCCGAGGTCGCTCGACTCGCGCGAGCCATCATGGCCCGCCCCGGATTCCGCCTCGTCGGACTCATGATGTACGAAGCGCAGGTCGCGGGCCAGCCCGACGACACCGGCTCCGGTGACGCTCTGATCCGCTGGATGCAGCGCCGCTCCGTCCAGGAGCTCACCGATCGCCGCGGGGCGATCGTCGCTGCGCTCCGCGAGATCGCCACGCTCGAGTTCGTCAACGGCGGCGGCACCGGCTCGCTCGAGACGACGGCATCCGACCTGGCCGTCACCGAGACGACGGCCGGTTCGGGTCTGCTCGCGGGGCACCTCTTCGACGGGTACCGTGCGTTCTCGCCGGCGCCGGCGGCCGCCTTCTCGCTCGAGGTCGTCCGCACGCCCACGCCGGATATCGTCACGGTCCTCGGTGGAGGATGGATCGCCTCCGGCCCAGCCGTCGCCTCACGCCAACCGCTCCCGGTCTGGCCTCCCGGGTTGAAGACCCTCGGCCGCGAAGGTGCCGGCGAAGTCCAGACCCCGCTGCAGGGCGCCGCCGCACGCCGGCTGAAGGTGGGGGACCGCGTCTGGTTCCGCCACGCCAAGAGCGGCGAGCTCGCCGAACGCGTGGATCGGTACCACCTCACCTCCGGCGCGAGCGTCGTGGGAGAAGCGCTGACGTATCGCGGCGCCGGGAAGAGCTTCCTGTGACCCGGCCCGGCGGAACATGGCAGAACTGGGCCCGCACCGAGAAGGTCCGGCCGCACACGGTCGAGTACCCCTCGACCGTCGAGGCTGTCCGCCGCTCGGTGCGCGCGGCGGCTGCGCGCGGTCGCCAGATCAAAGCCGTCGGTGCGGGGCACAGCTTCACGGGGATCGCGGTCGCGCCAGGCACCCTGCTCGAACTCACCGAGCTGCAAGGCATCGTGACGGTCGACCGTGAGCGATCGCGGGTGCGGATGCTGGCGGGGACACGGTTGCATCGGATTCCCGCTCTGCTGGCGCCCTACGGCCTCGCGATGACCAATCTCGGTGACATCGATCGCCAGTCGATCGCGGGCGCGATCTCCACCGGCACGCACGGCACGGGAACCCGGTACGGAGGAATCGCCACGCAGGTGGTGGGGGCCACTCTGGTGACCGCCGACGGCGAACTTCTCACGGTTGACGAGGAGCACGAGCCGGATCTGCTCCCGGGGGTCGCTCTCGGTCTCGGTGCCCTCGGCATCCTCGTGGACGTCACTCTCCAGTGCGTGCCCGCGTTCACGCTCCACGCCGTCGAGCGCCCCGAACCGCTCGACACGGTGCTCGAGGATCTCCCTGCGCGCGCAGCGGCGAGCGATCACTTCGAGTTCTACTGGTTTCCGCACACCGACATCGCCCTCACCAAGACCAACACACGCGGCGCGGCGGACGCCGCCGTCACGCCGCTTCCGCCGGTCGGCAAGTGGGTCGACGACATCCTCGTGGGCAACGGGGTGCACCAGGCCGCGTGCTCGACCGGTCGCGTAGTACCGGCGCTCGTGCCGGCGATCAACCGGCTGTCCGCCAAGGTCTGGGGCGACCGCACGTTCTCGGATGCCTCGCACCGGGTCTTCGCCACGGCGCGTGGCGTGCGCTTTCGCGAAATGGAATATTCTGTGCCCGCCGAGCGGCTCCCGGGCGCTTTCCGCGCGGTGCAGGCGCTCATCGACGAGCGTGGATGGCGGGTGGAGTTTCCGATCGAGGTGCGGCTCGCGGCGGGCGACGACCTGTGGCTCTCGACCGCGCACGGCCGGCCCAGCGGGTACATTGCCGTCCACCGCTACTGGCGGGTCGATCCCACCGAGTATTTCGGCGCGATCGAAGAGATCATGCTGGCCCACGACGGTCGCCCGCATTGGGGCAAGATCCACACCCTGGATGCTGCGGCCCTCCGGCCCCGCTATCCCCGCTTCGATGACTTTCTGGCTCTGCGCCACCGGCTCGATCCGAACCGAGTCTTCCGCAATCCTTACCTCGACCGCGTGCTGGGTGAATGAGTAAGGCCTGGGAGTGCTCCCACGGGCACGATCCGCGAGGGACGGCGCGGATAGGATGAGCACACAATCGATGGGAGCGCTATGGAATGGCTGATTCCGGTCCTGATCGTCGTCGCACTGGTCGTCATCGTCGGCATCTACCTCTGGGCCACCTACAACTCGCTCGTCGGGTTGAACGTCCGCGTCGACGAAGCGTGGAGTGACATCACCGTGCAGCTCAAACGTCGAGCCGATCTCCTGCCGAACCTCATCGAGGCGGTCAAGGGGTATGCCGCACACGAGAAGGCCGTGTTCGAGAATGTGACCCGGGCTCGTGCCGAGACGCTCTCGGTGTCGTCGCCGGCGGAAGCGGGCGTGGCAGAAGGGCACATGCAACACGCGCTGAAATCGCTTTTCGCCGTCGCTGAGGCGTATCCGCAGTTGCAGGCGAGTCAGAACTTCCTTCAGCTCCAGCAGTCCGTCGTCGACACCGAAGACAAGATCCAGGCATCCCGCCGGTTCTACAACGGGGGAGTACGCGAGCTCAACACCAAGGTGAAGGTGTTTCCGAACAACATGTTCGCCCGCAACCTGGGGTTCGACGAGCGCGAGTTCTTCGAGGCCACGGACGGCGCCGCGATCGCCGAGCCGCCCCGCATCCAGTTCTAGAGTCGCGGCGTTCGCACCCACTCACCGCGCCTAGACTCGGGGGATGAGCGGCTCCGACGACAAGCCCCGAGGCTCCCTGCTCGACGCGATCCGCAACAAGTCGGTATCGACCGAGATCGGCTCTTCGCTGCCGCGTGGGCTACGAGTGACCACCGCGTACGCCTGGCGCTTCGTGGTGATCGCCGTGGCCATCGGGATCATGGTGTGGCTGGTCATCCAGCTCAAACTCCTCGTCATCCCGCTGCTCATCGCGATTCTCGTCACGGCCCTTCTCTGGCCTGCGTTCACGTGGATGCTGGCGCATCGCGTGCCGAAATGGCTGGCGATCGTGATTGCCGTGTTGGGCGCCGTCGGCGTCATCGGGGGTCTCCTCTGGCTGGCGATCTGGCAGATCACACGGCAGTGGGGCAGCGTCCAGGCCCGCACCGGCGAAGCGATCGAGCAGTTCCGCCAGTACCTCATCGACGGTCCGCTCCACCTCACCGCGACGCAGATCGACGACATCCTCACGCAGATCTGGGACTTCGCGCAGCAGCAGGCCAGCCTGCTCTGGTCGGGCGCCCTGGTGGTCGGCTCCACGGTCGGCCACGTGCTGACCGGGCTGCTCCTGACGGTCTTCATCTTGCTGTGCATCCTCGCCGACGGCGCCGGCATCTGGCGTTGGATCGTCCGACTCTTTCCTCGGGCGGCACGCGACGACGTCGACGGCGCCGGAAACGCCGGCTGGAAGACGGTTGTCACCTATGCGCGGACCCAGCTTCTCGTCGCCACGATCGATGCGACCGGCATCGCGCTCGGGGCCTTCCTCCTCGGCGTGCCGCTCGCGATTCCGATCGGCGTGCTGGTCTTCCTCGGCGCGTTCGTCCCGTTCGTCGGTGCCGTCGTCACGGGTGCTCTCGCGGTCTTCCTCGCGCTGGTCTACAACGGGCCGTGGATCGCGCTGTGGATGCTGGTCGTCGTCCTGGCGGTACAGCAGATCGAGGGGCACATTCTGCAGCCGTTGCTGATGGGATCGGCCGTGAAAGTCCACCCGCTCGCGGTGGTCCTGGTCGTCGCCGGAGGCGCGATGATCGCCGGCATCCCGGGCGCTCTCTTCGCCGTGCCCCTCGCCGCTTTCGTCAACGTCGTCGCCGTCTACCTGTCCGGTCGCCATGGCGGCGGTGAGGGCAGATTCGATCCCGACAATCTCATCTGGAGCACTGTTCCGCGCTCGAGGAGGAACCCCGCGTGACCATCCCCACTTTGGCGGAGTTCGAGGACGCCGCCGCGGTTCTGGACGGCGTCATCACCCGCACCCCGTTCGACGTATCCGAGCATTTGTCCGACCTGCTCGGCCAGCCGGTCTACCTCAAGCTCGAGAACCTCCAGCGCACGGGCTCGTTCAAGATCCGCGGGGCGACCTACCGTCTCTCGCGGCTGACGGCGGAAGAACGCGTGCGTGGGGTGGTGGCGGCATCCGCCGGCAACCACGCGCAGGGCGTGGCCCTCGCCGCGCAGAAGCTCGGCATTGCCGCGACGATCTTCATGCCGCTCGGAGTGCCCGTGCCGAAGCTGCTCGCGACGCGGGGCTACGGCGCCGAGGTCGTCCTCGAGGGCGCGACGGTGGAGACACCGCTGCGGCTGGCCGCGGAGTTCGCCGAGCGCACCGGTGCCGTCCTCATCCACCCGTTCGATCACCGTGACGTGATCGTCGGGCAGGGCACGCTGGGCCTCGAGGTCTACGACGGACTTCCCGAGGTGGACACCGTGATCGTCGGAATCGGCGGAGGCGGCCTGATCGCCGGTGTCGCGGCGGCGGTGCGCGCCCGCGCCGCGCTCGACGGCCGGACGGTCCGGATCATCGGGGTGCAAGCCGAGAACTCCGCCGCCTACCCGTCGTCTCTGGCGGCCGGGGAGCCGCTCGAGGTGGCGACCACACCGACGATCGCCGACGGCATCGCCGTTGCTCGCCCCGGTGACGTCCCGTTCGCCGTCATCCGCGAGCTCGTCGACGAGGTCGTCACCGTCACCGACGACGACATCGCCCGGGCACTGCTCGTGCTTCTCGAGCGGGCCAAGCAGGTTGTCGAACCGGCGGGCGCCGTCGGGGTGGCCGCGATCCTTGCCGGCAAGGTCACCGCCACGGGGCCGACGGCAGTGATCCTCTCCGGAGGCAACATCGATCCGCTCCTGCTGCAGCGGGTCGTCTCGCACGGGTTGGCGGCATCCGGTCGCTACATGACCCTGCAGATTCCTCTGCCGGACCGTCCCGGACAGCTCGCACGCGTGTCGGAGCTGCTGTCGATCGCGGGCGCGAACGTGATCGAGGTGCTCCATACGCGGCACGGCCAGGGACTGCAGATCAGCGAAGTGATCCTGCAGCTGAGCGTCGAAACGCGTGGCTCAGAGCACCGTGCGCACGTCATCTCGGTGCTGGAGGATGCCGGGTTCTCGCCCCGCATCGCCCTGGACTGAGCGGTTACTGGCCCGTGTAGGTGGCGACCGAGACGATCTCGACCGAGATATCTCGGCCGTTCGGCGCCGTGTACGTCGCCCTGGCGCCCTCGGCAAGACCGAGGATGGCCGCGCCCAGGGGAGATGCTTCGCTGTAGACGTCGAGCTCCGACCCTGCGGCGATCTCGCGGCTGCCCAGGAGGAAGACCTCTTCGCCGCCGGCGACGACCGCGGTGACGACCGTTCCCGAACGCACGACACCGTCGGCTTCGGGCGCTTCCCCCACGACCGCATCCTTGAGGAGTTGCGCGAGCGTGCGAATGCGCGCTTCCTGCTTGCCCTGCTCGTCCTTCGCGGCGTGGTACCCGCCGTTCTCCTTCAGGTCGCCCTCCTCGCGAGCGATCTCGATGCGCTTGGCGATCTCTTCGCGGCCCGTCGTCGAGAGGTGCTCGTACTCGGCGGCCAGGCGGTCATAGGCGTCCTGGGTGAGGAAGGTCTCGGCGCTGTCGCTGGACACGTCGTCTCCTTTGATCGAGGGAAGGCGGACTGATAAGCCAAACGCCCCGGCAACAGCCAGGGCGAGAAGATCGACCCAGCCTAAGGGATCCAACAGGACGAGGCAAAACCGGTCGTCGCTTCGGCCGTCGTCGGTATCGTCTCGGTGAACGCGCGGCTGTGCTCCTCGGATGCCGGGTATTCCACGACCCGCCAGCCCACGACGCCGTGCTCGGTGTCTTGCGCTTCCAGGGCACAGGTCACGGGAACACCGGGGCGGACGGTGATCTGGAACTGGACCGAGACGGAGTGCGCGTCGTGCCACACGAAACCCGTGCCGTCGACGTCGACGGTGTCGACGGCCGAGGCCACGGTCGTCCAGCCCAGGTAGCCGACAACGGCCGCGACGATGACACCCACCACGATCCACCCGATGCGGCCGCGCGGGCCGCGGCGGCGGCCGTAACGATCGTCGAGGAGGTCCTGCGTCGCGGCGGATGTCATGGCGTTCCCGTTCTAGGCTGGACTTCCAGGCTAAGCGCTCCGCGCGGAACTGAAGGACTGATGCACGCTCTGACGCACACACTGCTCGCCCCGCTGATCGCGCGGACGGACTTCGCGACGCCGACACCGACTGTGTCGGTCGACCCGGATACGGTCACGCCCGGCTTCTTCGGCTTCGCCGCGATCGCACTCCTCGCGATCGCCGTCGTGTTCCTGTTGATCGACATGCTCCGCCGCATCCGTCGTGCCGGCTACCGCGCCGACATCGCCGCCGAACTCGATGCCGAGGAGGAGGCGCAGGCGCAGGCCGAGGCCGCCGAGCGCGCCACCGACGTCGACGACGAGGACATCGACCCGCGCCGCTGACGTCCCGGGCCCAGCCGGGTCGAGGCCGGGCTCAGCCGGGGAGGCCGAGCGAGGGAGACAGCGGCTTCAGCGCGATCAGCAGGCACGCGGTCCAGTGGCAGAGGAACGCGAGCACCGTGCAGACGTGGAAGATCTCGTGGAAGCCGAAGTGTCCGGGCCAGGGATTCGGCCGTTTCATGCCGTAGACGATCGCGCCGCCGGTGTAGAGCAGACCGCCGATGATGACGAGGAACATCATCACGACGTTCGCCCGGAAGAGATCGCCCATGTACATGACAGCGGCCCAGCCGAGCGCGAGGTAGAGCGCGACGTACAGCCAGCGGGGCGCTCCGATCCAGAACACGCGGAACAGGATGCCGAGGAGCGCGCCCGTCCACACGAGGATCAGCAGCAGCATCCCCTTTTCCGGCGGGAGCGCGAGCACGGCGATCGGCGTGTACGTGCCGGCGATCAGCAGCAGGATGTTGGCGTGGTCGATGCGCTTGAGCACAGCCTTCGTCGTCGGGCCCCAGTCGAAGCGGTGGTACAGCGCCGAATTGCCGAAGAGGAGGAGGGAGGATGCCATGAACACGGCCGAGGCCCACTTCGCCGGCGCACCCTCGGCGAGGACGATCAAGACGATTCCCGCGACGATCGCGACAGGGAACGTCGCCGCGTGGATCCACCCGCGCCACGTGGGCTTCAGGTCCAGGTATTCATCGGCGGTCGCGGCCTCGAGGAGCGGGAGTTGGGGCATCTCCGCGCCCTCTTCATCGCCGCTGTCGTGGTCTTTTTCAGCACCGTGGTCGGGTACGGGTCGGGTCACGCCCTGAGCCTACGCCTGGACGCATGCCGCGGCACCCATACCGCGGCACTGCTGCTGTCGTGCGCTCCCCGCGATAGCGTAGGAGAGTGACACCGACCGGGGCGGACGAGGGCAAGGGGTTCCTCTATCGTCTCTACAGCTCCCGGCTACGCCGACAGCTGACGCCGGAATCGGTGCCGCACCACGTCGCCATGATGATCGACGGCAATCGCCGCTGGGCACGTCAAGCCGGCTATCGCTCGGTCGCCGACGGGCACCGTGCCGGGGCCGCGAAAATGCATGAGTTCCTGCGTTGGTGCGATGATCTCGGCATCCAGGTCGTTTCGCTCTATCTGCTGTCGACCGACAACCTCACCAAGCGTGATTCCGGGGAGCTCGCCGACCTCATCGAGATCATCGCCGAACTCGCCGAAGAGCTCTCGCACGAGCCGGGTTGGCGCGTGAAGCAGGTCGGCCGCGCCGAGATCCTGCCGCCCGATCTCGCCCGGGTCCTGCGCACCGCAGAGGAGCGCACTGCCGGTAACACCGGTCTGCACGTCAACCTCGCCGTCGGGTATGGCGGCCGCGGTGAGATCGTGGATGCTGTCCGCAGCATCATCGCCACACACCAGGGTCAGGGCGGCTCACTGGAGGACCTCGCCGCGAGCCTCACGCCGGAGCAGATCGGCGAGCACCTCTACACGGGCGGGCAACCCGACCCCGACCTCGTGATCCGCACTTCTGGTGAGCAACGGTTGAGCGATTTCCTGCTGTGGCAGTCGGCGCATTCGGAGTTCTACTTCGTTGAGGCGCTGGGCCCCGACCTCCGAGAGGTCGACTTCCTCCGCGCGATCCGCGACTACGCGACGCGCGATCGCCGCTACGGCAGCTGAAGTCGCGACCGCGCCCGTGACAGAATGACGAACGTGAGCCTCCTCGAACCGTTCGACGACTCGTTCGATGTCGCACCGGGGTATCTGGACTGGGCGGCGTTCGGGCCGCTGTCGCCGTCCGTGCGCGCCGAGATGCACGCCGACGCCGAACTCCTCGCGACCGGCCGCCGGTCGGGCATCGAGCTCGTCGAAGAACGTGTCGTCGAGGCCCGGGAGCGCGTCGCGCGGCTCCTCGGTGCGCCGGTCGACGAGGTCGTGCTCCAGCCGTCCACGACCCAGGGGCTCGTCCATGCGATGTTCGGCCTCGAGGGTACCGTGGTCGTGCCGAGCCAGGATTTCCCCGCGATCCGGGTGAGCGCCCATCGGGCCGCCGCTGCACGTGGTCGCCTCGCCGTGCGCGAAATCGACCCTCCCGACGGCATCGTCACGGTCGATTCCATCGTGACCGCGCTCACGGACGATGTCACCGCGGTCGCGCTCAGCGCCGTCGATTTCCGCACCGGGGCCCTGGTCGATCTGGCCGGGATCCGCGATGCGATCGGCGACCGCGTGCTGATCGTCGATGTGATGCACGCGTTCGGAGTTGTCGATGTGGACTGGAACCTCGCCGACGTCGTCGCCGGCAACGGCTACACATGGCTGCGTGCCGGGCGTGGCACCGGCTTCGCACGGTTCTCGCAGCGCGCGCAGGAGCGTATCGCGCCGGTTCTGTCCGGCATAGTGGGCGACTCGAGCACACCCGGCATCCCGGCATCCCCTGCGACGGCCGCGGCCTACTCGATCGCTCCGGACGATCCGCTCGCCGCGTCCCGCCTCGCGACATCGTTGCGTGAACTCGAGAACGTCGGGGTCGCCGCGGTCGCGGCGGAGGTGCGCGCACGCGCGCAGGACGTCATGGTCCTCGCTGATCGCCACGACATCCCCGTCCTCACTCCCCGCGATGCGCACGCGGGCATTGTGACGCTCGTCCCGGTGCCGCACGATGCAGCCGCCCTCGCGGCCGCGCTCGCCAATCACGGCGTCACGGTCACCGCCCGCGGTGCGACCATCCGCGTGTCTGTCCATGTGGGCACGGGCGCAGACACGCTGGCGATGCTCGCCGATGCCCTGGCCGACGCTGCTTCCCGCCGCGTGAGCAGTGTCGTCGATGTCGATCGGGACGATCTGTCTGCTGACCTCGTCCTCCCCGAGATCGTGCTGATCGAGACCGCGCCGGAGATCGCCGCGGGCTTTCCCCTCCACGAGGACGACGACATCGAAGACCTCGAGGCGGATGCCGAAGACACGACCGACGACGACATCGTCATCGCGATCGTCGACGACACTCGCACGTCCGAGAATTAACATTCCGGCAACCTCGACGCGGCGTGTCGGACTGGCCGCCACGCGACCTCCGGACGTACGTTCATCACATCGGGCAAGGTGCCCGATCGAGTCGGCCATCCACTGACTCGTGGCCCACGGCCGACTCGAAACTGCCGGGTGGTTTTCACCCGGGGCGGGAGCGGGTTGTGACCACCAGAGCACCACAGCAGCAGAACCGGACCGGATACGACGATGACATCATCGCCGACCAGGATCTCCGCACATACGTGTTGGACACCTCCGTTCTGCTGAGCGATCCGCGGGCCTTCTTCCGCTTCGCCGAGCACTCCGTCGTCGTCCCGGTGGTCGTGATCACCGAGCTCGAGGGCAAGCGGCACGACCCGGAACTCGGCTACTTCGCCCGTCAGGCGCTCCGTCACCTCGACGAACTCCGCGTCGAGCACGGGCGTCTCGACTTCCCGGTGCCGGTCGGGGAAGGCGGAACGCTCCGTGTCGAGCTGACCAACACCGATCCGTCGGTCCTGCCGGCCGGAATGCGCCTCGGTGACAACGACACCCGCATCCTCTCGGTCGCGATGCACCTCGCGCAGGAGGGTCAAGAGGTGACGGTCGTCTCCAAGGATCTCCCGATGCGCGTCAAGGCGGCATCACTCGGCATCCCCGCAGAAGAGTATCTCGCTGAACAGGCCGTCGATTCCGGCTGGACGGGAATTGCCGACCTCGACGTCTCGGGCGACGACATCAGCGACCTGTACGAGAGCGAGGTCGCCGCCAGCGACGACGTGCTCGGGTTGCCGGTGAACACCGGCCTCGTGATCCATTCGGAGCGCGGCTCCGCGCTCGGCAGGGTCACCGGGGACGGGGAGTACAAGCTTGTGCGTGGCGACCGCGACGTCTTCGGCCTGCACGGGCGGTCCGCCGAACAACGCATCGCCATCGATCTGCTGCTCGACCCCGAGGTGGGGATCGTCTCGCTCGGCGGCCGTGCGGGTACCGGTAAGTCGGCCCTGGCGCTCTGCGCGGGGTTGGAGGCGGTGCTCGAGCGGCAGCAGCAGAAGAAGATCATCGTCTTCCGCCCGCTCTTCGCCGTCGGTGGACAGGAACTCGGCTACCTGCCCGGCGACCAGAACGAGAAGATGGGGCCGTGGGGTCAGGCCGTCTTCGACACACTCGGCTCGGTCGTCACGGGCAATGTGCTGGAAGAGGTCGTCGCGCGCGGACTGCTCGAGGTCATGCCACTCACGCACATCCGCGGCCGGTCGCTGCACGACGCGTTCGTGATCGTCGACGAAGCGCAGTCGCTCGAGCGCAACGTGTTGCTGACGGTGCTCAGTCGGATGGGTCAGAACTCGCGCGTCGTGCTCACGCACGACGTCGGGCAACGCGACAATCTGCGGGTTGGTCGGCATGACGGTGTCGCTTCGGTCATCGAAACACTCAAGGGGCATTCGCTTTTCGGCCACGTGACGCTGATGCGCTCCGAGCGTTCAGCGATCGCGGCACTCGTCACCGACCTGCTGGAGCAGGGCGAGCTCAGCTGACACGCGTGCTGGCGGGGCCCTCGGCGCACGCCGGGGGCCTTCGCCGTGTCGGCTCTTCGCCGCCGCCTCACCGTCACCGGCCAGCGGCGGCGGTTCACTCCCAGCGGTAGCCCTCGCCGCGCACGGTGATGATGTGATCGGCGCCCAGCTTGGCGCGGAGGTACCGCACGTACACGTCCACGACGTTCGACCCGGGGTCGAAATCCATGCCCCAGACGCTACTCAGGAGAACCTCGCGCGTGAGAACTTCGCCCGGATGCCGCAGGAACTGCTCGGCGAGGGCGAACTCGCGCGCCGACAGGTCGATCTCCCGCCCGCCGACGGCCGTCCGCCGAGCGAGGATGTCCAGCGTCACATCGTCGTGGGTGAGAGTCATCGTCGCCGCGCCGGTGTGCTCGCGCAGCCGCGAACGCACCCTGGCCAGCAGCTCTGCCACCGAGAACGGCTTCGGGACATAGTCGCTTGCGCCGGCATCCAACCCCTCGACGGCATCGTGGGCGGAGCTCCGGGCCGTGAGCATGATCACCGGCATCCGTTCGCCGGCGGCGCGAAGGAGCCGCAGCACCTCGAATCCGTCCATCGTCGGCAGCCCCACATCGAGCACGATCAGGTCGATGTCGCCGACCTGCGCACGCTCGAGCGCCTCGGCGCCGTCATCGGCCGAGACGGTGTCGAACCCTTCCGCGTGAAGACTTCGTGAGACGAGCGAGACGATGTGGGGTTCGTCATCGACAACAAGGATGCGGGTCATCCGGAGGCCTCTCGCTGAAGGACGACATCGCCGGCGCGCACGGGTGTGGGCAGGCTGGCACGCGTGCCGATCGGGATCTCGATGGTGAAGGTGGCTCCGCCGCCCGGGGTATCGGCGACCGAGCAACGGCCACCGTGGCTCTTGGCGATCGCATCGACGATCGCGAGGCCCAAACCGGAGCCCCCGACGACGCGCTTTCCCGACCCACGATCGAAGCGGCGGAAGATGCGGTGTCGCACGGCATGCGGGATTCCGGGACCGTGGTCGCGCGCCCACAACTGGGCACCGGATGCGTGGACAGCGCTGCCGAGCTCGATCGGGCTCCCCGCAGGGGTGTACTTGGCGGCGTTGTCGGCGAGCTGGAGCCAGGCCTGCAGGAGCCGGTCACGATCGCCGCGGATGACACCCGTGGCCTGCTGCTCGATACTCCACTCATGACCGGGGATCACCGAGACCAACTCTGAGATGCGCTGGGTCAGGACGGTGAGATCCACATCGCTCATGGTGAGCTGATCGGTCTCCACCGCGGCGAGCAGGTCGATATCGCCGATCAGTCGCGTCATGCGGTCGAGCTCCGCGATGCCGAGGTCACGGATTGCCGTGACATCCTCCACATCGGAGGTGTCCATCACCTCGAGATGGCCGCGCACGATCGTGATCGGTGTCTTCAATTCGTGCCGGACGTCATCCAAGAGGCGACGCTGTGCGTCGAACGACCCTTCAGCGGGATCGCTCACCTGCACGGCGGGAGGGTCCTCGAGGAGGATCCAGCCCACGATTGCGGTGACCCCGAGCGTCACGAACCCGAGCACGCCGTACACCAGGACGGCGACCCACGGCAGCGGGGTATCGGTCAGCGCGCAGACGACCCCCACGGCCAGCGCGGTCAGCGCGAAGCCCGCGGCGACGATCGCCAGGACCAGTCCCAGCGTGCGTGCACGCCGCGAGGGCGTACCCGGCATCCGGTTCACGGTCTGATTATCACCCCGCGTGGGTCATAGAGAGCAGATCGAGTTTCTCGTCGAGCTGTTCCTCGGTCAGTTCGCCGCGCTCGACATAGCCGAGATCGATTACCGCCTCGCGGACGGTGATGCCCTGAGCGACCGAGTGCTTGGCGATCTTCGCGGCCGCTTCATAGCCGATCAGCTTGTTGAGCGGCGTCACGATCGACGGCGACATGCCGGCGTAGGCCGCGGCACGCTCGACGTTCGCTTCGAGACCGTCGATGGTCTTGTCGGCGAGAACGCGCATCGAGTTCGAGAGCAGACGGATCGACTCCAGCAGAGCGGTTCCCATGACCGGGATCGCGACGTTCAGCTCGAACAGTCCCGAGGCTCCCGACCAGGCGATCGTCGCGTCGTTGCCGATGACGCGCGCGCAGACCATCAGCGTCGCTTCGGGGACGACGGGGTTGACCTTGCCCGGCATGATCGACGAGCCCGGCTGCAGGTCGGGGATGTGGAGTTCCCCCAGACCGGTGTTGGGCCCGGACCCCATCCAGCGGATGTCGTTGTTGATCTTCGTCAGCGAGACGGCGATCGTGCGGAGAGCTCCGGATGCTTCCACGAGCGCGTCACGGTTGGCCTGCGCCTCGAAGTGGTCTTTGGCCTCGGTGACGGGGAGTTCCGTCTCTTCCGCGATGAGCGCGATGACCTTCTGCGGGAATCCGAGCGGCGTGTTGATGCCGGTACCGACAGCCGTGCCGCCCAGCGGAACTTCGGCGACGTGCGGGATGACGGCCTGGACGCGTTCGATGCCGAGGCGAATCTGACGGGCGTAGCCGCCGAATTCCTGGCCGAGGGTGACCGGCGTGGCATCCATCAGGTGCGTCCGGCCGGACTTCACGACGCTCTTCCAGAGGTCGGCCTTGGTCTCGAGCGCGACAGCGAGGTGGTCGAGCGCCGGGATGAGGTCGTCGATGAGGGCCTGCGTGGCCGCGATGTGCACCGACGTGGGGAACACGTCGTTGGAGGACTGCGACGCGTTGACGTGATCGTTCGGGTGCACCGCCTCGCCGAGGTCGCGCGTCGCGAGTGTCGCGAGCACCTCGTTCATGTTCATGTTCGAGGACGTGCCGCTCCCGGTCTGGTAGACGTCGATCGGGAACTGGTCACTGTGCGCGCCGTCGATGATCTGGTCGGCAGCGCGGGCGATCGCGTCGGCGATGCGCCCGTCGAGGGTGCCGAGCGCCTTGTTCGCGAGGGCCGCGGCCTTCTTGATGCGGGCGAGGGCCACGATCTGGGCGGGGTCGAGCGGGTCGCCCGAGATCGGGAAGTTCTCCACGGCACGCTGGGTCTGCGCGGCGTACAGAGCGTCGATCGGGACGCGCACTTCTCCCATCGTGTCGTGCTCGATGCGGTACTCGGTGGCAGCGGTCATTGCGGTCACGTCCTTGTCCTGGTGTGTGTCAGAAGCGATCAGGCGTCGAGCCCGACCATCACCTGCGGGATGGTCGTGCCTTCGCTCAGGCGGTAGTTGGAGCCGACGATGGCCAATCGCCCGGCTTCGACGGCCTCGGTGATGAGGCGCGAGGAAGCGAGCAGATCGTCGACGGTGTTCTTGAGGTGCTCACGCCCGACCTGCTCGGCATCGAGGCTCTGCGGGTGTGCGCCCGGTGTGCGCCGCAGCACCGTGCGCGCAGCGGGCACGATCTTCGCGATCAGGCGCCAGATGTGCGAGGGGAGTTCGGGTGCGTCGAGGGCGGTCGAGTCGATCGCCGCGCGCACGGCACCGCACTCATCGTGCGCGAGCACGATGACCAACGACACGTCGAGCACGGCGACGGCATACTCGAGGCTCGCGATCGCCGAGTCCGAGGCCACCTGACCGGCATTGCGCACGACGAAGAGGTCGCCGAGACCCTGGTCGAAGATGATCTCCGCGGCCAGGCGCGAGTCGGAGCAGCCGAACAGCGCGGCTCGCGGGGTCTGCGAGTGGGCGAGCTCGTTGCGACGGTCGACGTCCTGACGAGGATGCCGGGGTGCGCCCGCCACGAAGCGCTCGTTCCCCTGGCGCATCTCCTCCCAGACGGCGGCCGGATCGGGACGTTCGTCGATGGTCTGCTCGCTCACGGGTTCTCCTCACGCAGGTCGCGGATCTGATCTGTGACGCCCGCTGCGGCAACAGCGGCGGTCTCCGCATCGGTCGCGCCATAGATCAGCACGGTGTCGGCGCCGGCATCCGTCGCGAGAGCGTACGAGATGGCGGCGGTCTGGGCGGCGCTCGGAATCGTGTACTCATCCCACACGACGCCGTCGATCGTCACGCTGCCCGTCGGCGCGAGCCCGCCGAGCGTCTCTGACACCCACGTGGGGGAGGCGCCGAGGCCCTGCGCGACGCGGACGAATCCCTCCGGCGGCGCGTACACGACCCGCCACATCGACGTGCCCTCCAGACGCGCCGAGTTCGCGCGCCAGTCGCCGGGGACCGCCGGCACGAGAAGCGGCTGACCGACGGCCTCGGACGCCGCAGCGGCCGAGGCGGCGACATCGGCAGGTTCGGGGTCGGGGAGCGAACCCCGCGGCACGATGGCCACGATCACGGCGACGATGGCCAGAATGACGCCGAGCGCCACGAGGAGGTTTCGGAAGGTCTTGCTCGAGCGGTAGGCGGCTGACGATGCGGCTTTGCGCGCCGCGGTCTCGTCTGCGGTCTCGGGGCGACCGAGCTCGGCGACGACGCGGGGTGCGGCGGCCATCACGACTCCACGCCGGACGGCCGGGAGGCCTCGAGCAGCTGCTTCGCTCCGCGCAACCACTCTTCGCAGCGGGCGGCGAGCGCCTCGCCACGCGTCCACAGGGTCAGGGACTGTTCGAGGGTCGGGGCGCCCTGTTCGAGCTCGGCGACGACGCGGACGAGCTCATCGCGGGCCTGCTCGAAAGACAGACTGGCGACATCGACGACATCCTCGCTGGTCATGAGTCCATCCTAGAGTCGCCGCGCGCGCTGTCCCGGTCGGTCGATGTCTCGGCGATCTCGCCCTCGGATCGTGCGCCGAAGGATCCTTCCGCCACCGTGACGACCAGCCTCGTTCCGGCGGGAGCCTGGGCCGCGTCGCGCACGATGATCCCGTCTCCGACGTGCGCGATCGCGTACCCGCGGTCGAGGGTCGCACCGGGGGAGAGCGCACGCAACGACGCCCGCAGGTGTGTCGTCTGCCGATCTGCGGCATCCATCTGCCGTCCGACGACGTCGCGTCCGCGCGAGCGAAGCGTCCAGAGCTCGTGGGTGCGGGTCGTGAGGAGAGATTCGGGGGACCGCAGCACCGGTCGCGTGCGCAGCTGTTCGAGCTGGGCGATGTCATGGCTCACGCGCTGCGTCAAACGCGTGCGTGCGCGCGAGCGCAGCTGCTGCACGATCGCGCGCTGTTCGGCGACGTCCGGCACGACCTTCTTGGCGGCGTCGGTCGGGGTGGATGCGCGCAGGTCGGCAACGTCGTCCAGCAGCGGATGATCATTCTCGTGACCGATTGCCGAGACGACGGGCGTGGATGCCGCGGCCACCGCGCGCAGGAGCTTTTCGTCGCTGAACCCGAGCAGGGTCTGTGGGTCGCCGCCCCCGCGCGCGATGATGATCACGTCGACCTCGGGATCGGCATCCAGCTTCGTCAGGGCGCTGAGAGTTTCCGGAACGCACCGATCGCCCTGCACCGCCGCATGAATCGTCCGGAACCGGACGTTCGGCCACCGCAACTCGGCGTTGCGGTGCACGTCCTTCTCGGCATCGCTGCGCTCTCCGGTGATGAGTCCGATGACCGTGGGCAGGAACGGCAGGCGTTTCTTGCGTGACGCGTCGAACAATCCCTCCGTGCGCAGTTGCGCGCGCAAGCGCTCCAGCCTCTCGAGTTGATCGCCCAACCCCGTGTGCCGCATCGCGGAGACGGTGAAGCTGAAATCCCCGGACTTGACGAAATAGTCCGGCTTGACGCACGCGACCACGCGGTCACCGCTGCGAAGGGTGTCAGGCAGGCGCTGGAGCGTCGAGGACCAGAGGCGGAAGGAGATCATGGCGTCGCCGGAGGCATCCTTCATGCGCCCGAAGACGTGACCGCCGCGCAGATTCCACGCCGTGATCTCGCCTTCCACCCACACTGAGCTCCACCGCTGGACGAAGTCGCGGATCGTCTCATTCAGTCGCATGACGGATGTCGGGGTCTCCGGAGAGGAGTCGCGCGGGTGGACCGCATCCGGCGGCGGGACCTGTCCCGGCGCCGACTCGAACGAGGTCATGGCATCCTTCCCGCGCTATACGGCCTTTACCCGGACTCGGATCAATACAATTGAGGAGTGAGCTCACCCACCGTCCGACTTCCGTTGCCGCACATTCCCGGCCCGCGTGGACGGCTTCAGGATAACCCGGTCCCCGGACACAAGAAGGTTCTCCTGGCCTCGCCACGCGGCTACTGCGCCGGTGTCGACCGCGCCGTGATCGCTGTCGAGAAGGCGCTCGAGCGCTACGGCGCCCCCGTGTATGTGCGGAAGCAAATCGTGCACAACATCCACGTGGTGACCGAACTCGAGTCGAAGGGTGCGATCTTCGTCGAAGAAGTCGATGAGGTCCCCGAGGGCTCGCACGTGGTCTTCAGCGCGCACGGTGTCTCGCCGGCCGTCGTGAACGAAGCCGCCGACCGCGGGCTGCAGGCCATCGATGCCACCTGCCCCCTCGTGACGAAGGTGCACCGCGAGGCGGTGCGCTTCGCCCGCGACGACTTCGAGATCCTGCTGATCGGCCACGAAGGACACGAAGAGGTCGAGGGAACTGCCGGTGAAGCTCCCGACCACGTCACGATCGTCGGGTCACCTGAAGAGGCGGACACCGTCGAGGTGCGCGACCCGTCGCGAGTCGTCTGGCTGTCGCAGACGACCCTCTCCGTCGACGAGACGATGGAGACCGTGCGGCGCCTCCGCACCCGCTTCCCCGACCTGCAGGATCCGCCGTCCGACGACATCTGCTACGCGACGCAGAACCGGCAGGTGGCGATCAAGAAGGTCGCCAAGGGGGCGGACCTCGTGATCGTCGTCGGATCCGCCAACTCCTCCAACAGCGTGCGGCTCGTCGAGGTCGCGCTCGAGTACGGCGCGAAAGCGTCGTACCGGGTCGACTACGCCCACGAGATCGAGCAGGCCTGGCTCGACGGCGTCGAGACCGTCGGCGTCACTTCCGGCGCGTCGGTGCCGGAGATCCTCGTGCAGGAAGTGCTGTCCGAACTCGCCGGCGCCGGGTACGGCGATGTCGAGCAGGTGCGTACCGCCGAGGAAGACCTCATCTTCTCGCTCCCCAAGGAGCTGCGTCAGGATGCCGGCGGACGCCGCGACGAGCGCGCCTTGGGTGGGCGTCGCTCGTGACCACCCCGGCGGGTGCTGAGCCCGACCCGCGGCCCCGCCCGCAGTACGGCGAGTACGCGACGCCCGAGCAGCAGCGCGCGAGCATCCGCGAGCCCGTGCGGGAGAGCCCGGCGGTCGTGTCGGCGCCGACCCTTCCTGCCGTCCGGCCGGCCGCCCCGCCCGTGCGCGCCCCGCGCACGGTGGATCGCATCGTGACGGTGATGCTCCTCGTCTTCGGGCTGGTCAACGTCGCGACCTCGGTGCCGGCGCTGCTGGACTACGAGGGCTACGTCGACACGTTCCTCCGGGCGCTCGGCGCCGACGGTGCGCTCGCAGATCCCGACTCCGGGGCCGCGTGGGGCATCGCCGCGGCGATCGTGCTCGTCGTCGGGCTCGTCGCGGCAGCCATGCTCTCGCGGGGGAGCCTGCGCCGTGGACGCATCACCTTCTGGATTCCGCTGGTCGCCGGTGTGGTGGTGAACCTCGTCGCGTCGTTCCTCGCGATCGTCCCGATCGTGAACGATGCGACGCTCTGGGCAAGCATCCAGTCTTCGCTTCTCGGCTGAGCCCCGCTGCCGCATCGGGGTGACGCCCGCACGCGACGAACGCCCCGACCCGAAGATCGAGGCGTTCGTCGGTGACCGGGGTCAGGCGCTGATCGAGTGACCCGCCGAACCGAGCTGCTGCGTCGCCTCGACGACGCGGGCAGCCATGGCCGACTCGGCGATCTTGCCCCAGGCGCGCGGGTCGTAGGCCTTCTTGTTGCCCACCTCGCCGTCGACCTTGAGCACGCCGTCGTAGTTCTGGAACATGAAGCCGGCGACCGAACGCGTGAAGGCGTACTGCGTGTCGGTGTCGATGTTCATCTTGATGACGCCGTTGGCGACCGCCGTGGCGATCTCTTCCGGGGTCGAGCCGCTGCCGCCGTGGAAGACGAGGTCGAGGGGCTTGGCGGCCGTCCCGAACTTCTCGGCGATGCCGGCCTGGATCTCGCCGAGCAGTTCGGGACGCAGCTTCACGCCGCCCGGCTTGTAGACGCCGTGCACGTTGCCGAACGTCAGAGCCGCGATGTAGCGGCCCTGCTCGCCGAGGCCGAGAGCGTCGACGAACTTCGACACGTCGGCGGTCGTCGTGTAGAGCGCATCGTTGGAACCTTCGTGTGCCACGCCGTCCTCTTCGCCACCGACGACGCCGATTTCGACCTCAAGGATCGCGTTGATCGCCTTCATGCGGGGGAGGAGGTCCTTCGCGATCGCGATGTTCTCGTCGAGCGTGACGGCCGAGCCATCCCACATGTGCGACTGGAAGAGCGGGTTGCGGCCGGCCTTGACCTCTTCTTCGGAGGCGGCGATCAGCGGCAGGACGAAGTCGTCGAGGGCGGGCTTGGGGCAGTGGTCGGTGTGGAGGGCGACCGTGATCGGGTAGTTCTTGGCGACCTCGGTCGCGAACTTCGCGAAGGCGATCGCGCCGGACGCGCGGCCCTTCACGGTGTGGCCGGCGAAGTAATCCGCACCGCCGGTGGTGACCTGGATGATGCCGTCGGATCCGGCCTCGGTCAGTCCCTGCAGGACGGCGTTGATCGACTGCGAGCTGGCGGCGTTGATCGCGGGGAAGGCGTACCCACCGGTCTTCGCGCGGTCCAGCATTTCGGCGTACTGCTCGGGGGTTGCGACGGGCATGTCTGCTCCTTGAGGTCTGCTCAGGTCGGCGGTGTTTCCATCGGTCAGCCTAGCGAAGGCGGCGCCGCCTCGGCGATGAGGGAGCCGGACCAAATCCCGCTTACCCCGGACGCAAGAATCTCGATTCCTTCACGAGCGGATGCCGGAAATCCCGGCGGCAGGCCGCCTCAGCGATCTAGGCTGTGGCCATGGTGAGCCTGACCGCGGACATGAGTCCCCTGCATCCCGACCGCAACCTCGCACTGGAACTCGTGCGTGCGACCGAGGCCGCAGCCATCCGCTCTGTGCCGTTCATCGGCCGAGGCGCGAAGGAACTCGCCGACGGCGCGGCGGTCGACGCCATGCGAGCCTTCCTCACGACCGTGAACTTCGACGGGGTCATCGTGATCGGAGAGGGCGAGAAGGACAACGCGCCCATGCTGTACAACGGGGAGCACGTGGGAACCGGCCGCGGCCCGCAGTGTGACATCGCCGTCGACCCGATCGACGGGACCACGCTGACGGCAGAGGGACGCAACAATGCCCTGTCGGTGCTGGCCGTGGCGGACCGCGGCGCGATGCTCGATGCATCGTCCGTGTTCTACATGGACAAGATCGTGACGGGTCCGGCCGGTGTCGGCGTCGTCGACATCCGCCTCCCCGTGGGCGAGAACATTCGCCGGCTGGCGAAGGCGCTCGACAAGCCGATCGACGAGCTCGTCGTGTCGGTGCTCAATCGGCCGCGGCACGCGCAGCTGATCGACGACATCCGTGCCGCCGGTGCCGGCACCCGACTGATGAGTGACGGCGATGTGGCCGGTGGCATCAACGCGGCCCGCTACAACGCCCGCACCGACATGTGCATCGGGATCGGCGGGAGCCCGGAGGGTGTCGCCACAACGTGCGCGATCAAGGCGCTCGGCGGGCACATCCAGGGACGGCTCTGGGCGCGCGACGACGAAGAGAAGCAGAAGGGCATCGACGCGGGGCTGCGCCTCGATGACTACGTGTACGAGGCGGACGAGCTCGTCAAGGGCACGAACACGATCTTCGTCGCGACCGGTGTGACCAACGGTGAACTGGTCAGCGGCGTGCGCCGCTCCGGCCCGGACTACATCATCACGGAGAGCGTCGTGCTGCGCGGCGCGTCGGGCACCCTCCGTCGCATCACCTCGGAACACCTCGCCTCCAAGTGGCTCTGACCCCCTCCTGAGACGTCGGTCCTCGCCGCCCTCGCGCGCTCACCACGTCTCGCGGCCAGAACGCGGGCTGCGGGACTCGCGGCGCGGGCGGGCCGATCCGGCGGCGCGCGGCGGCACTCAGGACACGGACGGTTCTGTCTGGCAGACTGTCACCGGTGTCATCGGAGACACGTTGGTCGTCCACACACTCCGGGGGTCACATGTCCACTGCTTCGAATAATCCGCGTACCGGTCAGATCGCGGTGCCGCTCGACCCCGCGCGCCGACCCGACGTGCTGTTGCGTCGACGTGCGCCCGAGGGGCACCAAGTCAGCGCGTGGTGGATGATCGGCGCATTCGTGTTCGTGTCGCTCTCGGTCGTCGGGCTCCTCAACTTCTTCCCCGGCTGAGCCGCTCGCCGGAGTCGGCCTCGACGCCTGTCTCGTCGAGCCGTGTGCGCATCTCGCCGAGGTCCGCGGTGACCGGTGTGAGCTCATCAGCGGTGAGCCGACGTGTTGCCGTATCGACCCGCGCCGGTGCGGCAACGGTGTCGAGCTTTGTGTCATCGATGCCGGGGAATTTCCGCGCGGTGACGAGCACCCGACTTTCCAGCGAACCGGCGAAGCGGTTGTAGCTGTCGACCGTGCGTTCGATGGCGCGGCGCAGATCGTCGGCGTGGCCCGCGAGACTGCCGAGGCGCTGGTACAACTCAGTGCCCAGCGCGAACAGTGTGCGCGCCTCGTCAGACACATCCTGCTGCGTCCAGGTGTACGCCACCGTCTTGAGCACGGCCCACAGGTTGACGGGGGAGGCGAGGGCGACCCGCCGACCGAAGGCATAGTCAAGAAGGGCGGGATCTTCCTCGAGTGCGGCGGCCAGGAGCGACTCGCTCGGAATGAAGCAGACGACGAATTCGGGGCTCGACGAAAGCCCCGCCCAGTACGCCTTCTTCGCGAGGGCGTCGACGTGTGCGCGGACGGCCTTCACATGCTGCGCGAGCAGGGCCTTCCGGCGTGCGCCTTCCGCGCCCGTCGCGGTCAGCGGGATCGCGCTAGCTTCGAGATACGCATTCAGCGGCACCTTCGCGTCGACGGCGAGTGCCTTGTCTCCCGGGAGACGGACGACGAGGTCGGGGCGGCCGACGCCGGCATCCGACCCGATCGTTGTTTGCGTCTCGAAGTCCACGAAGCGGGTCAGCCCGGCCGATTCGACGATGCGGCGAAGCTGGGTTTCGCCCCAGACGCCGCGTGCGGAGGTGGAGCGCAGAGCTCCGGCCAGTGATTCGGTTGTCGTCCGCAGAGCTTCGTCGGACTCCTGCGCACGGCGCAACTGTTCGGCGAGAGAACCGAACTGTTCACGGCGCTCCCGCTCGAGCTCGTCGACCTTGCCCTGCATGGCCTGCAGGCTCTCTTGAACGGGAGCCAGGGCGCGCAGCACCTGCTGCTCGCGTCGCTCGCGTTCATCTCTCGCCGCGCTGTCGGCCCGCGCCTGCGTGCCCAGCTCGCGTGTGAGTTCCCTCTGCTGGTCGAGCTGTTCGCCGAGCGCGGCTGCTCCGGCCTCCGCCGCAGCGACGCGGGACAGGAGACTCGCGCTCTCACGGGCGGCGCGCTCCGCAACACGCGCTCCGCCGGCGAACCACCCGGCGAGGAGACCCGCGAACAGGCTGGCGACGATGAGGGCGGTGACGATGGCGGCATCCATGTGCTCAGCATGCCCCGAGCCGCCGACATCGGCGGGATTCAGCGCGTGGCGAGAGGTGTGGAGGTCGGCGGTGTCAGCTGTGGCACGCGCACACCGAGCAGCATCGCGAGCTCGACCACATCTTGTGCTCCAGCCCGCTGAGCGGCGTCGATCATGATGTGCGCGCATGCGAGCGCATCGGCTGCCGCATCGTGGTGGGCGAAATCGAGGAACCCGGCCGCGGCGGCGACGAACGGCAGCCGATAAGACGGCAAATCGTAGGTCTTGCGTGAGATCTGCAGGCTGCACACGTAGCGATAAGGCGGACAGACATCCCGCGTTGCTTCGCACGCGCGGCGCAACACCGACATGTCGAACCCGGCGTTGTGAGCGACCACGACATCGTCACCGATGAAGGCGGTGAGTGCCGCCAACTGGTCGGACCATCCGGGCGCGCCGGCGACATCCTCGGCGCGGATCCCGTGAATGCTGGTGTTCAGCTCGAAGAAGCGCTCATGCCCGACCGGCGGCTGGATCAGCCATCCTGCCGTCGCCACGACGCGACCGTCTCTGACCCGGGTGAGTCCCACCGCGCAGGCCGAGGCGCTCGAGGAATTCGCCGTTTCGAAGTCGATGGCGGTGAAGTCCAGGGGCACGTCTCCACCCTCGCGCGGGCGTCCGACATCGGTGGGACGCCACGCCGCCCGGCGACGACCCGGCCGCCGCGTAGACTGACATCCCGTGGCTCTTACCATCGGAATCGTCGGTCTCCCCAACGTCGGCAAGTCGACGCTCTTCAACGCTCTCACCAAGAACGACGTGCTCGCGGCGAACTACCCGTTCGCGACGATCGAGCCCAACGTCGGCGTCGTGAACCTGCCTGACCCGAGGCTCGGGAAGCTCGCCGAGATCTTCCACTCCGAGCGGATCCTGCCGGCGGCCGTATCGTTCGTCGATATCGCGGGCATCGTCCGCGGCGCGAGCGAAGGGGAGGGGCTCGGCAACAAGTTCCTCGCCAACATCCGCGAGGCCGACGCGATCGCGCAGGTCGTGCGTGGATTCGCCGACGGTGACGTCGTGCACGTCGATGGTGCGGTCAACCCGCAGAACGACATGGAGACGATCAACGCCGAGCTCCAGCTCGCGGACCTCGAGACGCTCGAGAAGGCGATCACCCGGTACGAGAAGGAAGTCAAGGGACGCAAGCTCGACCCGGTGGTCCTTGAGACGGCGGTCGCCGCCCGCGACGCGCTGCAGCGCGGTGAGCTCCTGTCGGCGTCCAAGATCGACCTCGCCCCTATCCGTGAACTCGGGTTGCTGACCGCGAAGCCCTTCATCTTCGTCTTCAACGTCGACGAGACGGTCCTGACGGATGCCGCCCGCACCGCCGAGCTCGCCGCCTTGGTCGCGCCGGCGAAAGCGGTCTTCCTCGACGCGAAGATCGAGTCGGAGCTCATTGACCTCGATCCGGAGGATGCCGCTGAGCTCCTGGCATCCACGGGCCAGACCGAATCGGGACTCGACCAGCTCGCCCGTATCGGGTTCGACACTCTGGGCCTCCAGACCTACCTCACGGCGGGTCCGAAGGAAGCGCGGGCCTGGACGATCGGCAAAGGCTGGAAGGCTCCCGCGGCAGCCGGTGTCATCCACACCGACTTCGAAAAGGGCTTCATCAAGGCGGAGGTCATCAGCTTCGACGACCTCGTCGCAACCGGATCGGTCGCCGAAGCGCGCGCGAAAGGCAAGGCGCGCCTGGAGGGCAAGGACTACGTCATGCAGGATGGCGACGTGGTGGAGTTCCGGTTCAACGTCTGAGTCCGGGGGAGGCCCTGATCGAGCGCGAAAAGGGGCATACAAGCGCTCCGTTAGGGTCTGGTTGCTGAAGTCCGCTGATCAGTGGGGAGCGGCGCGGGGGATGCGGCCGGAAAAAGCAGTCGCACCAGCATCCAGCCCAGCGCGCCGCCGATGAGCTGCGCGGCGATGTACGGCAGGACGGATGCCGGCGCGATGCCAGCGAAGGTATCGGTGAAGGCGCGCCCGATCGTGATAGCGGGGTTGGCGAAGCTCGTCGATGACGTGAAGAAGTAGGCCGCGCCGATGTAGGCGCCGACTGCGGGTCCGGCGAGGTAGGAGCGATCGGTGCGCACGAGCGCGAAGATCAGCAGAACGAGGCCGGCAGTGGCGACGACCTCCGCGAGAAGGTGCGGCGCTGAGGCGCGGTCGGTAGTGCTCCACGCGATGGCAGGAGCTGCGAACATCAGGTTCGCGAGGACGGTTCCCCCGATGCAGCCGAGGATCTGGGACGGGATGTATGCCGCGGTGAGCGGTACGCCCTTGCGATGCAGTGCGGCATCCACGAGGGAGACCACCGGGTTGAAATGCGCGCCGGAGACGGTCTGAAACAGCACGATGAGCACCGCCAATCCGAGCGCCGTGGCGAAGGCGTTCTCGAAAAGCTGGAGGCCGATGTCCGACGGGGAGAGGTTCTGCGCGGCGATGCCGGAGCCGACGACGACGGCGGCCAAGAGTGCGCTGCCCAGAAACTCGCCGGTGAGGGCGCGAGCTGTGTCTGCGTTCATGAGGCGGTCGGCCGCCAGTGCGGAAGCCGGGCGTCATCCGTGCCCACAGAAACCAGGATCAGGTCGGGAGTCGTCCGCATATATAGATGCTACTCGATATATCCCGCACGCCTGGTGTTGCACTCCATCCGTGCGGGGAAGCCGTATCGCCCGTCGCGTCACCGCGAATGAATAGACTTGGGTCTATGGGCGATGGTGTGGTGGCTTCGGATCTGTCTGTGCTGGCGGATCCGACGCGCGCGCGCATTCTGAGACTGATCCGGGATTCGACCGACGGTCGTGCGTTGGTCGGCGAGCTCGCCACCACGCTGGAGCTGCGACAGCCCACGGTCAGTCACCATATGAAGGCCCTGGCCGACGAAGGTATCGTGCAGCGGCAGCCCGAGGGTCGGCGCGTTTGGTACTCGCTGGATCCCCGCCACGCCGACCGTGTGCACGCCCTGTTGGGTGATGAAGCTGGCGCCGGCCCCGAGCTCGATCTCCCTCGCGTCATCGCGAACCTGAGCGAGCGCTACCGTGGCACGTTCGGTAAAGAGACGGTGGAGCGCTACGTGCGAGAGAGTCACAAGCTCCTCTCCGAGACGAGTTCGACCGGTCTCCTCGGTTCGCGCACTGCCACATTCGCGACGGTGCGGCTGGACGCCCTAGCTCGTTCGGCCTCGGCTGACAGGGTCGTACCCGAGGTGCTTTTCGTCTGTGTGGAAAATGCCGGTCGATCTCAGCTCGCTGCCGGGCTCCTCCGGCAGCTCGCCGGAGAGCGTGTTCTCGTTCGCACCGCGGGGTCGGCCCCGATTGGTGCGGTGCGCGCCAATATCGTCACCGCGCTGGATGAAATCGGGATCGCACTGGGGGAGGAGTTTCCCAAGCCGCTCACTGACGAGGCCGTGCGGGCCGCTGACGTCGTCGTCACGATGGGATGCGGTGATGCCTGCCCGGTGTACCCCGGTCGCAGGTACCTCGACTGGGATCTGGAAGACCCGGTCGGCAAGCCCATCGATACGGTGCGTGCTCTTCGCGACGATATCGAGGCGCGGGTCAGGGTTCTGCTGGCCGATCTGGTCCCGGCCTGATCGTTCACCTCGCGTTCTTTTGAAAAGATAGATCCTGGTCTATGCTTTTCCTTGAGGAAAGCGAGACCCCATGTCCATCAAGCCCACAGTCCTGTTCGTTTGCGTCCACAATGCCGGCCGTTCCCAGATGGCCGCGGGCTATCTCCATGCGCTGAGCGGCGGGGACATCGACGTTCTCTCCGCAGGGTCGGCGCCCAAAGATCAGATCAATCCGGTCGCGATCGAGGCGATGGCCGAAGAAGGCATCGACATCGCGAACAACACACCCAAGGTGTTGACGGTCGACGCTGTCAAAGAATCCGACGTCGTGATCACGATGGGCTGCGGTGACGTGTGCCCGATCTTCCCCGGCAAGCGCTATGAAGACTGGGAGCTGGATGACCCGGCCGGCCAGGGCATCGACGCGGTCCGACCGATCCGTGACGAGATCCGCGCTCGCATCGAAAACCTCCTCGCCGAGCTTCTCCCGGCCCGGGGTGGGGCGTGAACCTCCGTCGCGCGCGCGCCGTGCTCGGCGCGACGGCAGTGCTCTCGTTGTCCGTGACACTCAGCGCCTGCACAGGCGAAGCATCCAGCAACACCGGTGAGGGTCTCAGTGGGACCGTCGTCACCGACGGATCGTCCACGGTCGAGCCGCTGACCGACGCCGCCGCCTACCTGTTCGCGGGGACGGAACCGGACGTCGACGTGGTCGCGACCATCACGGGCACGACGGCGGGATTTCGGGCGTTCTGCGATGGAGAGACCGATATCTCGAACGCCTCGCGAGCGATCTCGGAGGACGAGAAGGCTGCGTGTGGCGACGCCGGCGTCGACTACACCGAGATCGTCGTCGCGAATGACGGCCTGTCCGTGATCCTGAACCCCGAGAACGACTGGGCGACGGACCTGACCGTTGAGCAGCTCGCCATGATCTGGGCGCCCGCATCCGAAGGTGAGATCCTCACCTGGAGTCAGGTCGACCCCGCCTTCCCCGACGAGCCGCTCGTGCTGTTCGGCGCGGGCCAGGACTCGGGAACACTCGACTACTTCAGCGCCGAGATCAACGGTGAAGAAGGCGCCATCCGCGCAGACTACTTCGCATCCGAAGACGACAATCTGACAGTGGCGGGGGTCGCGGAGAACCGCGGCGGCATCGGGTTCCTCGGCCTCAGTTACGTCGAGGCCAATACCGACGCCGTCATCGCGGCATCGATTGACGGCGTTTCGCCGACCGTCGAGACGGTGCAAGACGGCAGCTATACGCCGCTCAGTCGTCCGCTGTTCATCTACGTCAACAACGCGTCCTACGCGGACAAGCCGCAGGTGAAGGGCTTCGTCAACTTCTACGTCGACAACGCGGCGAACGTGGCCGCGCGAGCACTCGTGGTGCCGCTCACCGACGAGCAAGTCGGCGTCGCGCAGGAAGAACTCGCGTCCCTCGGTTGACCCTCGCCCACGACCCTCTCCACGGACCCTGAGACAGGACTGACTTATGCACATCGTCGCCATCGGCGGCAGCGACGCGGGGATTTCCGCCGCGCTCCGCGCCCGTGAGCTGGACCCCTCGGTCGACGTGACCGTGGTGGTCGCCGACGAGTATCCGAACTACTCGATCTGCGGCATCCCGTACTACTTCTCCGGCGATGTCCAGCCGTGGCAATCGCTCGCGCACCGCACCCACGCCGACCTCGAGGCGACCGGAATGAGGCTCCGGCTGGGGACCCTCGCCACCCGCATTGATGCTGCGGCCCACACGCTGACCGTCCGCGATCAGGCGGGGGAGAGCCAGATCGCGTATGACGAGCTGATCGTCGGCACGGGAGCCCTTCCCGCATTCGCCGGCATCCATGGTCTCGACACGCTCGGGCCCGACGACGGGGTCCACGTCATCCATTCGATGGGCGACACCTTCGCGCTGGATGCGCACCTCACCCAACGTGACCCGAGCACCGCGATCATCATCGGCGCGGGGTACGTGGGCCTCGAGATGGCGGAAGGCTTCCGGGCGCGGGGGATGCGGGTGATTCAGCTGCAGCGTGGACCCGAAGTGCTTTCCACCCTCGACCCTGAACTTGCCGCCACCGTGCACGCCGAACTGCTCGAGCACGGCGTGGAGGTGCACACGAACACCACCGTGACAGCGGTGGAGAAAACCGACTCGGGGTTGTTCGTGCGGGCGGAGCATCTCGGCCAGCCGGTTACACACACCGCCGAGCTCGTCCTCGCTGTCGTCGGTGTTCGGCCCAACACGGCGCTCCTCAAGGATGCGGGTGCGCGGCTCGGAGTCGGCCGTGCCGTCGTCGTCGACGAGCAGATGCGCACGGGCATTCCGCACGTGTTCGCGGCGGGCGATGGCATCGTCACTCATCATCGCCTTCTCGGCGTGACCTACCTTCCGCTCGGCACGACTGCGCACAAGCAAGGCCGCATCGCCGGAGAGAACGCGCTCGGCGGACAGCGGCGCTTCGCCGGGTCGGTCGGCACTCAAGTGGTGAAGGTCTTCGATGTCGTCGCGGCACGCACCGGGCTGCGCGACCACGAAGCCGTCGCAGCAGGGTTCGCACCGGCGACGTCGGAAGCCGTCGCGGATGATCACAAGCGTTATTACCCCGGCGCGCAGCCGATCGCGATAAGAATCACCGGCGACACGCAGTCCGGCCTTCTCCTCGGGGCCCAACTAATCGGGCGGCTGGGTACCGAAACCGCGAAGCGCGTCGACACCTATTCGACCGCACTGTTCGGCGGGCTGACCGTGGAGCAGGTCTCGGATCTCGATCTCTCCTATACGCCCCCTCTCGGGTCCCCGTGGGATGCCGTCCAAATAGCCACCCAGGCGTGGTCTCGCGCCCATGTCCCTACAGGAGTCTCCGCATGACTGCATCGCCGACCGTCCTTTTCATCTGCACGCACAACGCGGGCCGCTCCCAACTCGGTGCGCACCTGCTCGCCCACGTCGCCGGCGGCAGCGTGACCGCGACCAGCGCCGGCGTCTCGCCCGCCGAGCACATCAATCCCGTCGTGGCGGAAGCGCTCGGCGAGCTCGGCATCGACACGTCAGAAGCGAGCCCCCGCGCCGTCACCGTCGCGGACCTCGCCTCGGCCGACGTCGTGGTGACCATGAAGCCCGGACTCTCCTTGCCGGGACCCGTCGTCGGCGAGCTGGTGGAGTGGTCCTTCGCTGACCCTGAGAACTGGGGTATCAACGGCGTGCGTGAGCTCCGAGACCGGGTCCTCGCGAAGGTCCGCACCCTGGTTCCCGCAGGTAGCTGAGGCGCTCAGTCGCGCAGCTGCGCCAGGATCTCGTGCGGGCCGGTGCCGGTGTGCTCCGTGACCACGTCGCGCTCGACGCGGAGCATCGCAAACTCGGCGATGTTGACATGGCGTCGGGTCGGCGGGATTCCGCGGAAAGCTCCCGTGTGGGTGCCGGCGCCACGGAGGTGCACGGCGATCCGGTCGTCTTCGGCGACAAGCTGGATGCGGCGCCAGCGCCAGTCGGGGAACCCGCGGAAGAGGTCCTCGATGTCGGTGATCCAGGCATCCGCCCCGCCGGGCAGGTGCGCGCGGCGCACGGCGGGGGAGAGGAATCCGCGGATCGCACCGAGGTCATGCCGATTGCACGCGTCGAGGAAGTCGGCGTGCCAGGCATGCAGCTCCCACGATTCCATCGGACCAGGCTACGCGTCCCGGATCCCGCGATCTCCACGTGCACGCGCTGAGGACATGTGCTCAATTGAGGAGGGATGCCGGGCATCCGTCCTCACGCGTGGACATCTCCTCATCCACAGACCGCCGCAGGGCGACGGGTCCGCCCGGCAGCCTGAGAGGATGGCGGGATGACCGCAACACTCGTGGCCCGCGGCGTCGCCGGCGGCTACGGCCACCGCACACTGTTCGATGCGCTCGACCTCACCGTCGCTCCCGGCGACGTCGTGGGAGTCGTCGGCGCGAACGGCGCGGGAAAATCCACCCTGCTCCGCCTGCTCGCTGGCATTGACGAGCCGCAGGAGGGCACTGTCTCGCTCGCGCCGACCGACGCGTTCGTAGGCTGGCTACCGCAAGAACACGAGCGCCTCGCGGGCGAGAGCGTGGCGGGGTACATTTCGCGGCGGACCGGTTGCGCCGCCGCGGCGGCCGAGATGGATGCCGCGGCCCTCGCCTTCGCGGATCCGGCGCTCGCCGCGCCCGGTACCGACCCGGCCGACGCGTACTCCGCGGCGCTCGATCGCTGGATGGCGAGCGGTGCCGCCGACCTCGACGAGCGGATGCCGGTGGTCCTCGCCGAGCTCGGACTCCACCTCGGGACGACCGCACTGATGACGTCCCTGTCGGGAGGGCAAGCGGCCCGCGTGGGGCTCGCAGCGCTCCTGCTCTCACGCTTCGACATCGTGCTGCTCGACGAACCCACAAACGATCTCGACCTCGACGGACTCGAACGGCTCGAAGCTTTCGTCCGCGGGCTTCGGGGCGGAGTGGTGCTCGTCAGCCACGATCGGGAGTTCCTCGCCCGATGCGTCACGCGCGTGCTCGAGCTCGACCTCGCACAGCACTCGAACCGCGTGTTCGGCGGCGGTTACGACGCCTATCTCGAAGAACGTGCGACCCTGCGTCGCCATGCGCGTGAGAAGTACGAGGAGTTCGCCTCGACCAAGGCTGATCTCGTCGGACGCGCCCGCACGCAGCGCGAGTGGTCGAGTCAGGGTGTGCGCAACGCGATGAAGAAGTCACCCGACAACGACAAGATCCGGCGGAAGGCCGCGACCGAGTCGAGCGAGAAGCAAGCGCAGAAGGTACGTCAGATAGAAAGCCGCATCGCGCAGCTCGACGAGGTGGAGGAGCCCCGCAAGGAGTGGCAGCTCGAGTTCACGATCGGTGCAGCCCCGCGCTCGAGCACGGTGGTCTCCACGCTCAGCGGCGCCGTGTTCCGCCAGGGCGACTTCACACTCGGCCCCGTCTCGCTGCAGGTCATCGCGGGGGAGCGGATCGGCATCACGGGACCCAACGGCGCCGGCAAGTCGACGCTCCTGCGTGCACTCCTGGGCACCCAGCATCCCGACGCCGGAACGGCGAGTCTCGGCGCGAATGTGCAGATCGGGGAGATCGACCAGGCGCGGTCCTCGCTCACCGGGTCGGCGCCGCTCGCCGTCGCGTTCGAGGCGCTGGTGCCCGAACTCAACTCGGGGGAGGTCCGGACGCTCCTCGCGAAGTTCGGCCTCATCGCCGATCATGTGACCCGGCCCGTCGATGACATCTCTCCGGGCGAGCGCACGCGCGCCGCTCTCGCGCTTCTGCAAGCCCGGGGAGTCAACGTTCTCGTGCTCGACGAACCGACGAACCACCTCGATCTGCCGGCGATCGAGCAACTCGAGCAGGCCCTCGAGTCCTACACGGGCACCCTGTTGCTCGTGACCCACGATCGGCGCCTGCTCCAGGCCGTGCACACCGACCGGAAATGGCGGGTCGAGGCCGGCGTCGTCACCGAAGTCTGAGGCAGCACCGCTCGGGCACCTGCGCGACGTCGAGCGGCTCAGTCGTATGTCCGGTTGGCTCGACGGTGCCACACCTGTCCCACGCGAGCACAGCTGCCCCACGCGCCATGCGACTGAGCCGCCACGACGGCCGGAATCGGACTCAGCGGCCCTGACGCTTCTTGTAGGGCTTCGGCTGGCCCTTCACGATCGGGGCGCGGCCGACACCCTTGGACGCCTTCGCTTTGCCGCCGCCGGTCTTCTTCGGCGTGGTCGCGATTGCCGGGGCATCCGCGATGCGGCGGTGTGCTTCGTCGAGCAGGAGTGTGCCCGCCGCAGTAAGGGTCCAGGGAGTGCGGTCGCGGTCGATGAGCTCGTGCCCGACCGCGGTCTCGAGCCGCTCGATCGAGGCGTACAGCGCCGTGAGCGATACACCGAGCGCGGCGGCAGCGCGCGGGAAATGGAGCCCCGCCGCGTGCAGAGCCACGAAACGCTGCAGATCGGCGAGCTTCACGCGGACTCCTCGGGGCTGGACGGCACGCGTCCACGATACGCGAACGTCCTCCATGCCTCGCCCCGGAGACCGTCGGGAGCCCTCGGTAGACTGACGTGGCCGGCGCGAGCTGCCGTCGGCCGCCAGGTGACAGGGAGAAACGACAGTGACGCACGAGCGCCAGACCTTCGAGCCAGACGGTCGCGCCGTCGCCTACATCGACGAGGGCTCCGGCCCCGCGGTCGTGCTGCTCCCGGCAGCCGGTCTCGACTTCGCCTACCTGGGTACGCTCGCCAGCATCCTCGTTGAGGAAGACTTCCGCGTCGTGCGCATCGGGTCACGCGCGGCGGGCCCCGCCACGATGCACGATCTCGCGCAGGACGTCGTGGACGTCCTCACCGCGCTCGGGATCGACGACGCCTGGATCGGCGGCCACGCGTTCGGCGGAGCCGTGGCCCGCACGGTTGCGCTCGATCACCACGATCACGTCAACGGCATCCTCCTTCTCGGTGTGGAAGCCGGTACCCCCGCCGATCGCAGGGAGGCCTTCACCGCCGTCTTCGGCGAGGGCTTTGCGCCCGATGCCGCGCTCGAAGCGATGCAGACGACCGCGCTCTCATCGACACCGACGCCCGAGTGGGCCACGATCGCACCGGATACGCCGACGCTCGTCATCCAGGGTGGCAGCGACGACATCACGCCGCCCGACAACGGACTTGCGTTGCAGGCATCCGCCCCGGCGCTGGTGAGTGTCACGTCGGTCGATGACGCCGGACACCTGTTCGTGCTCACGCATCCTGGTGAAACGTCGTGGTTCATCGAGGATTATCTCGACTGGGACTGAATCGGTCCATCCGTGCGACCGAGGTCTAGCATGGAGGGATGGCTACCTCAAACCTCCCCGCTCCCACGCTTCAGCCCGTCCCCGATGAGAAGAACCTGCTCGTCGTCGCCGAAGAGGGCGAGTCCTGCTGCGGCGGGGGATGCTGCAGCACGAACTGAGCTGACAGCGACCCGCCGCGGGCGGTTCAGTGTCCGACCGGCATGCCGTCGGGAGCATCGGCCGGCTTGCGGATCAGGAACGCGCTGATCAGCAGCGGTGTCCCGATGATCGCGGCCAGCAGGAACGCGGCACGCGCGCCTTCGGCTCCCGCGGCTGCTTCAGCAGCGCCAGACTCCACAGCGGCTACGCTCACGGACGACATCACCGAGATGAGCACCGCGATGCCGGCGGCTCCGGCGACCTGCTGCACGGTGGATACCGTCGCGCTGCCGTAGGAGTAGAACCGCGGTTCGAGTGAGCCGAGCGACGCGGTGAACAGCGGTGTGAACGACATCGCCAGTCCGATCGAGAGCACCGTCTGTGCGATGACGATCATCCAGACCGGCGTCGATTCGGTCAGCATCGTGAACGACCACAGGACGGTCAGCACGATGATCGTGCCCGGCAACAGCAGCACCCGCGTGCCACGTCGATCGTAGATGCGCCCGATCACGGGGCCGAGGAGACCCATCGCGAGTGCACCCGGCAACACGGCCAGTCCGGACTCGCTGGCCGACATCCCGAGCGTGCCCTGCAGGTACAGCGGCAGCGCAGTGATGACGCCGAAGAACGCGAGTGACATGACGGCGAAGTGCGCCACCGACAGCGAGAAGTTGCCGGAGCGGAAGATGCGGAGATCGAGCAACGCATCGTCCTTCTTCTGCAGGATCACCTGACGCCATGCGAACAGTCCCAGTGCGATGCCGCCGATCACCAGCGCGACGACGAGGGTCGTCGTGGATGCCGCCGCCTCAGCGGTGCTGCCGTGGCCGCCGCCAATCTGAGTGAGTCCGAAGACGAGACCACCGAAGCCGAACGCCGACAGGACCACGGACAGGATGTCGATCGGCGCGTGCGTCTGCTCGCCGATGTTGGGGATCCAGCGCACGCCGATCGCCAGTGCAACGATCGCGATCGGAAGCACGATGCCGAAGATCCATCGCCATGTCAGGTTGTCCAGCACGAGGCCGGCCATCGTCGGGCCGATCGCCGGAGCGAGCGAGATCACGACGCTGACGCGCCCCATCATCTGTCCGCGCAGGTGCGCGGGGACGACGGTCATGAGGGTCGTCATCAGCAGGGGCATGATGATCGCGGTACCGGATGCCTGGATGACCCGGCCGACCAGCAACACCTCGAAGCCCGGCGCGAGGAACGCGACGAGTGTGCCGGCGGTGAACAGGCTCATCGCGGCGGTGAACATGGTGCGCGTCGTGAAGCGGCGCAGCAGGAATCCGGTCGTCGGGATCACGACGGCCATCGTCAGCATGAAGGCGGTCGTCAGCCACTGAGCGGCCACCGCCGTGATGCCCAGGTCATCGATGAGATGCGGGATGGCCACACCCATCGTTGTCTCATTGAGAATCGCGACGAACGCCGCGATCAGCAACAACCAGATGACGCGGTTCTGATCCGGCGTGATCGTGGTGCCCGAAGGGACGGTCGTGATATCGGACGTGGCGGTCATGCGGGGTCTCCTCGGGTGACGTGCAGACAGGGGAGCGCGCCGCGGACAGCCGGGCGAACCTCAAGCGGAACGCCGTGGGCGCTGTCGGTATTCCCGTGGAGGCGGAATCGGTCACTCAGGGATCGGTGACGTCATCGCTGGCGGCGTCATCTCATTCACCGTCGATGGAGGTCATGGCTACACCCTAGGCTGACGCGCATGGCTATCGGTGGAATGGGCGGCGGTCGTCCCGGAGGCGGCGGTTTCCGTGGAGTAGATGAGGCCGCGCAGAAGAAGCTGAACGCCGAGGCTCCCGAGATCCCCGATCTCGGCGCCCGTGTCGTCGCGCTCTTCCGACCGTATCTCGGACGCATCGTCATCACCGGCATCCTGGTGATCGCGGGGGCGGCGATCGGCGTCATCCCACCGCTGATCGTCCAGCGCATCTTCGATGATGCGCTCTTCCCGGTTGCCGGCGGCGGTCCGGATCTCGGTCTGCTCCTGCGGCTCGTGCTCATCATGATCGGCCTCTTCCTCCTGTCGGCGGTGCTCGGGGTCGCCCAGACGTGGTTCACCTCGACCGTCGGCAACGCGGTCACGGGAGATCTGCGGGTGAAGCTCTTCGAGCACCTGCAGGCGATGGAGCTCGGCTTTTTCACCCGCACCAAGACCGGCGTGATCCAGTCCCGTCTGCAAAACGACGTGGGGGGTGTGTCCGGTGTGCTCACCAACACGGTCACCAGCATCCTGGGCAACGTCGTGACGGTTGTTTCGGCCCTCGTCGCGATGATTCTCATCGACTGGCGGCTGACGCTGATCGCCGTCGTGATGATGCCCGTCTTGATCTTCGTGCAGCGCCGCGTCGGTCAGGTGCGCGCACGTATCGCGGGGCAGACGCAGGAGTCGCTGTCGGAGCTCACCTCGATCACGCAAGAGACGCTCAGTGTCTCCGGCATCCTGCTGTCGAAGGCGTTCAACCGTCAGCGCACCGAGTCGGCCCGCTACCGCGAAGAGAACACGAACCAGGTGCGACTGCAGGTGCAGCGCGCCATGAGCGGCCAGGGATTCTTCGCGGTCGTGCAGGTGATCATGGCATCCGTCCCGGCAGTCATCTATCTCGTGTCGGGTTACCTCATCGCGGGCGGCTCGGGCGCGATCACGGCGGGCACGGTCGTCGCCTTCACGACGGTGCAGGCGCGATTGCTCATGCCGCTCATGTCGCTCATGCGCGTGGCGCTTGATCTGCAGACCTCCCGTGCGCTGTTCGCGCGGATCTTCGAGTACCTCGACCTGAAGCCTGCGATCATCGACCGGGCCGACGCGATCACCGTCGCCGAGGCGCCGGGGCCGATGGGGCAGATCGAGTTCCGGGATGTGATGTTCCGGTATCCGGATGCCGCGGAAACCGCCCGCCCGACCCTCGGCGGCGTCTCTTTCGTGGCCCAACACGGCCAACACGTCGCGTTCGTCGGGCCGTCGGGCGCGGGCAAGACGACGATCCTCTACCTTGCGCCGCGCCTGTACGAGGCGTCGGGCGGTGCCGTGCTCTTCAGCGGGGCCGACGTGCGCTCGCTCACTCAGGAATCGATCGTCGACCACGTGGGAATCGTCTCGCAGGAGACGTACCTCTTCCATGCCACGATCCGAGAGAACCTCCGCTACGCCAAGCCCGACGCGACCGACGCCGAACTTGAAGCGGCGTGCACCGCCGCGAACATCCACCACATCATCGCGAGCTTCGAGCACGGCTACGACACCGTCGTCGGCGAGCGTGGCTATCGGCTGTCCGGCGGCGAGAAGCAGCGGATCGCGATCGCGCGGGTGCTGTTGAAGGATCCTCCGGTTCTGCTGCTCGACGAGGCGACGAGCGCGCTCGACACGGTGTCCGAACGGGTCGTGCAGGAAGCGCTCGACAACGCTGCGCGCGGGCGCACGACCCTGTCGATCGCACATCGGCTGTCGACGGTGATCGGCGCGGATGTCATCCACGTCATCGAGGCCGGGCACATCGTCGAATCGGGCACCCACGCGGAGCTCCTCGCCCGCGGCGGGCTCTACGCGGAGCTCGCGGCGCAGCAGATGGCCGCCGCGCAGATCGACGGGTTCGAGGAGGCCGCCGGTCCGGCCGATCACCCCGACCGCCGCGCCGACCGGGCGCCGGCGGGGGCCGCGGGTCAGGACGCCGCACTCCTTCTCACCTCGGAGCTCGGCGACACGGGCGCGCTGCCCGTGCTGGAGCCGCCCGGCGACGAGCTCGTCGATCCGCCGCGGGCGCGGCATTCCTGATCCGGGGCGGCGTCGATCCGCCCGGCATGCCCGGACGGCACGGCATCACGGGTCGCGCGGCATGCCCGGGTCGCCCGGCATCACGGGCAAGATGTGTCGGTGGGATGCCGGGGATGCGGCAGATTGTGACCGCAACGCGCGGGTGCGCGACGGCGCCCCGGTGAGTCACGGGCAAGATGTGTCGGTGGGATGCCGGGGATGCGGCAGATTGTGACCGCAACGCGCGGGTGCGCGACGTGGACGCGTCAGCGGCCGACAGCGGCGACCGCGGCGGCGACGGCGTCGGCGACCGGCGCCAGATCAGTTCGCAGCCCGTGCCCGAAGCTGAAGCGGACGGAGGTCTGCGCAACCTCCGGCGAAATCCCGAGCGCCAGCAGCACGTGCGACGGCTCGTCACTGCCGGCGGCGCACGCCGAGCCGCTGGAGGAGACCACGCCACGCCGCTCGAGTTCGAGGAGCACGGCCTCTCCGCTTGTTCCCGCGAACGTGAAGCTCGCCGTGCCGGGCAGTCGCTGGACCGGATGGCCCGTGAGTCGCGCGGACGGCACATGCGCGAGCACGCGGGTGATGAAGGCGTCGCGGAGCGCAGCCACGCACGTCGCGGCCTCGTCGCGCTCCGCCTCGGCGAGCTCGAGCGCCAGGGCGACCGCGACGGCACCGGCGACGTTCTCCGTGCCGCTGCGGCGTCCTCGTTCCTGTCCGCCACCATGGACGAGTGGTTCGAGCGGCAACCGGCCGCGGACGGCGAGGATGCCCGTGCCCTGCGGCGCGCCGATCTTGTGCCCCGCGATCGACAGCGCGTCCGCGCCCGTATCGCGCAGTGGCAGCCATCCGGCGCCTTGCACCGCGTCGAGGTGCAACGGGATGCCGGCCGCCGATGTCACCCGCGCGAGAGCGGCGGCATCCTGCACCGTGCCGACCTCGTTGTTCGCGTAGCCGATCGTGACGAGCGCCGTGTGGGGGCGGATCGCGGCGGCGACGGCAGCCGGATCGACGAGACCGGTGGGATCGACTCCCACATGGGTCACGCTGTAGCCGTGGACTCGTTCGAGGTAGTCGCACGAGGCGAGCACCGCCTCGTGTTCGATGGGGGTCGTGATGACGTGCACCGGCGTGCCCCGGCGGAGTGCGGCGCCGATCGCGAGCCCCTTGATCGCGAGATTGTCGGCTTCCGTGCCACCCGCCGTGAACACAATGTCACCGGCGCGCATGCCGAGAACGGCCGCCACCCGGCTGCGCGCGTCGTCGAGCGCGGCGGCCGCGGCCTCACCGACCGTGTGGTGGCTCGACGGGTTGCCGAACCGATCCGTAAGATACGGCAACATCGCCGCGCGCACCTCGGGACGCACCGGGGTGGTGGCGGCATGGTCGAGGTAGAGCATCAGGCGGGGTCGACCCGCACGTCGAGCCCGAGGTCGAGCGCGCGAGCGGAGTGGGTCAGCGCGCCGACCGAGATCACGTCGACGCCGGTCTCCGCGATCGCACCTACCGTCTCCAGCGACACCCCGCCGGATGCTTCGACGGTCGCGCGCCCGGCGACCTGCGCGACACCCGTGCGGAGGTCGTCGAGCGAGAAGTTGTCGAGCATGATCGTGCCGATGCCTGCCGCGAGCACCGGCTCGATCTGGTCGATCCGGTCCACCTCGACTTCAACATGCGTCGTGTGGGGCAGGTGGGAGATCGCCGCGCGGAGCGCTTCGGTGAGGTCGCTTCCGTCCGCCGTGAGGACGGCGAGGTGGTTGTCCTTGGCCATCACGGTGTCGGACAGCGAGAAGCGGTGATTGCGTCCTCCGCCGGCGCGCACGGCGGCGCGTTCGAAGGCGCGGAGTCCGGGAGTGGTCTTGCGCGTGTCGGCGATGCGAGCATCCGTTCCGGCGACTTCGGCGACATAGCGGGCCGTGAGGGTGGCGATGCCGCTCATCCGCTGCACGAAGTTGAGCCCCACGCGTTCGGCCTGCAGCACCCCGCGAGCCGGTCCCGAGACGGCGGCAAGAACCGCGCCCGGTGCGAACACATCGCCGTCGGCGGCGTGGAGGGTCACCTCGATGCGCGGGTCGGTGAGAGCGAACGCCGCGGCGAAGACGCTACCGCCGCTGAAGACCCCCGCTTCGCGCGCGACGAGGTCGGCGGTCGCGGTCGCGGTCGCGGGGATCAGATACTCGCTCGTCAGATCACCCCAGGGGGCGTCTTCGTCGAGGGCAGCGGCGACGACGCGGTCGATCTGGGCCCGGCTCAGCATGCGGTCATCTCCGTCGCGCGGTCCGTATTCAGGAGAACGTTCGCGGGAAAGAGCGATTCGGGCAGAACGTGGGTCTTTCCGTCCCGTGGAGACTGAATACGGTTCGCGGGGGCGGGGCTGGGGGCGGGGGCGGGGCTGACCAGCGCGGCGGCATCGCGGCGGTGGTGGGCGCCGATCGATCCGGTTCGCGCGTGGGCTGCGGCGACGAGGGTGTCGGCCACGATCAGGAGGTTCGCATCCTCGAGTTGGGCCTCGGTCTCCGTCGGCCGCGCCTGTGCTCGCCAGGCCGCCAGCACCGAGGCAGCGCGCGCAAGGCCGCCGGCGTCACGGACGAGCCCGGCGTTCTCCCACAGGAGTTCCTGCAACGCGGCCCGCGTGAAAGGGCGTGCGGCACCGGGCGTGGCGGCGGCGGATCGCTGCGTGACGGCGGATGGTGCGAGTGCCCAGGTGCCAGAACCGACATCTGACGCGATCACATCGCCCGCGCGCGCGCCGAAGACGGCGCCTTCGAGCAGCGAATTCGATGCGAGCCGGTTCGCGCCGTGTACTCCGGTGCGCGCGACTTCGCCGACGGCATAGAGCCCTGGTAGCGACGTGCGGCCGAAGAGGTCGGTCATCACGCCACCCATCAGATAGTGCGCCGCCGGGGTCACCGGGATCGCCTCGCGCGCCCAATCGAGCCCGCGAGCGCGCACGGCCGCATCGATCGTGGGAAAGCGTCGAGCGAGAAAGGTCGTCGTCTGCTTTCGCGTGGGGCGCAGACCGGTGGCATCCAACAACACCGGACGGCCATCCTGGCGCTCCATGGCCTCGGCGATCGCGCGCGCGACGATGTCCCGCGGGGCGAGCTCGGCGTCGGGGTGCACCTCGAGCATGAACCGCCGACCCTCCTCATCGCGCAGAACCGCACCCTCGCCGCGCACCGCTTCCGAGACGAGGAACGCCTCGCCGACCGCGAGCACCGTCGGGTGGAACTGGACGAACTCCAGGTCGGTGACGTTGGCACCCGCGCGGAGGGCGGCGGCGATGCCGTCACCGGTCGCGACCGGGGGGTTCGTGGTGTGCGCGAAGAGCTGCCCCGCGCCGCCGGTCGCAAGGACGACGGCATCGGCGTCGATCGTGCGGCGGATGCCGGGGACTCCGGGAGCATCGCCGATGAGCAGGTGGACTCCGGTGACGCGGGGGATCGGGTGGTCTCGGTACACGCCGGCTGCGCCAGCGGGCTCGGGCTGCGAGCCGGCTGCGCCAGCGGGCTCGGGGGAGGTGGCGAGGTCGATGAGGAAGGCATGCTCGATGACCTCCGCGCCGCTCGCGCGCAGGCGGGCGACGAGCGCCTTCTCGATCGCGGTGCCGGTGGCGTCTCCGCCGGCGTGGAGGATGCGCGGGTAGGAATGCGCCGCTTCGAGACCCTTCACGTATTCGCCGTCGCTTCCGCGATCGAACGCGACCCCGAGGGCGACGAGCTCGCGAATCCGATCGGGGCCTTCGTCGACGAGAACGCGGACGGCCTCGCGGTCGCTGAGGCCGGCCCCGGCGACGAGGGTGTCGTGCAGGTGATCGTCGGCGCGATCGTCGGCGAACATCACGCCGGCGATCCCGCCCTGCGCGTAGCGGGTGTTTGCGTGTTCGAGGACATCCTTGGTGACGAGGGTGACGCGACACCCGGCTGCGACGGCGTGGAGCGCCGTGAGGAGCCCTGCGATGCCCGAGCCGACGACGACGACGTGCGGGACGGTCACGGCTTGGCCGCCAGCATCCGCTCGAGCGCGAGACGCGCAGGCCCCGCGACATCGTCCGGCACCGTGATGCGGTTGAGGACGTCGCCCGCGACGAGCGCCTCCAGCACCCAAGCGAGATAACCCGGGTGGATGCGGTACATCGTCGAGCACGGGCAGACGACGGGGTCGAGGCAGAAGATCTGGTGCTGGGGATGCTCCGCGGCCAAGCGCTGCACCAGATTGATCTCGGTGCCGATCGCGAAGGTCGTCGGCTCCGTGGCGGCCGCGATCGCCTTGCGGATGTAGTCGGTCGATCCGGCGTCATCGGCGGCATCCACGACGTCCATCGGGCACTCAGGGTGCACGATCACGCGGACGCCGGGGTGCTCTGCGCGGGCCTTGTCGATCTGGTCGACAGTGAAGCGGCGGTGGACGGAGCAGAACCCGTGCCACAGGATCACGCGGGCATCGGCGAGGGTCTCCTCGTTCGATCCGCCCAGGCTCTTGCGCGGGTTCCACATCGGCATCTGCTCGAGGGGCACGCCCATCGCCTTGGCGGTGTTGCGTCCCAGGTGCTGATCCGGGAAGAACAGCACGCGGCGGCCGCGGGCGAACGCCCACTCGAGCACCGTGCGGGCGTTCGACGACGTGCAGACGATGCCGCCATGCCGTCCGACGAACCCCTTGATCGCCGCGGACGAGTTCATGTACGTGACCGGGATCACCGGGACGAGCCCGTCGGCATCCGGCGTGTCGAGGTCGCCGTACACCTCGGCCAGCTGCTCCCAGCACTCCTCGACCTCGTCGATCGAGGCCATGTCGGCCATCGAGCACCCCGCCGCGAGGTTGGGGAGGATCACGGCCTGCTCGGGGCGGGAGAGGAGATCGGCGGTCTCGGCCATGAAGTGGACGCCGCAAAAGACGATCGCCTCAGCATCCGGGTGCTCCAGCGCGGCGTTCGCCAGCTGGAACGAGTCGCCGACATAGTCGGCGTGGAGCACCACCTCTTCGCGCTGATAGAAGTGGCCGAGCACCACGACCCGGTCGCCGAGAGTGGCTTTGGCGGCGCGCACGCGCTCGGCGAGTTCCGCTTCGGATGCTTCCCGGTACTCGACGGGCAGCTCACCCTGGCGGGGTGCACCGGTGGGGATCACATCGCCCATGGATGAGCCGGGGCCGTACCCCGGGCGCGCGTCGAAGTCCCACGGCCCGGCGGCGAGGTCGGTGTTGCACGTCTCTCCCGGGCCGGTACCTGTGACGATGGCCTGGATGCTGTGGTCGACGCTCGCGTCCCGCGGTCGAGGCTGCAGCGTGATGTGGGTGGCGGTCATGTCCGTGCCTTATCTAGCGAAGAGCGAGCGAGGGGTGAGGAAGCGGGCCGCGTTCGGCCAGCTCGACGTCGTGGTCGTAGCGGTACAGCCGTGCCGGCCGGTGCGGGCCGGTCCGGAAGTCTTCGGTCGGGATGAGGGTCCCTGAGTTTTCGACCTGACGGCGGAAGTTCGCGGGGTCGAGGGCGCGGCCGAGGAGCGCCTCGTACACTTCGCGGAGCTCGGCGAGGGTGAACAGTTCCGGCAGCAGCCCGTGTGCGATGCGGCTGTAGCCGACCTTGTTGCGGACGCGCCAGAGCGCGTACTCGACGATGTCGTTGTGGTCGAAGGCCAACTTCGGAAGGGTGACGGCGTCGAACCAGGCGACATTTTCCAGCTCGGACGCCAGCGTTGCATCTTCCCGTACGAGCGCCCAGTAGACGATCGAGATCGTGCGGGCGGGGGAGCGGCCGGTGTCGCCGAAGGCATACAGCTGCTCCAGAAAGCTCGGGGTGAGTCCGGTGGTTTCGGCGAGGGTGCGCGATGCGGCGGGCTCCAGGTTTTCCGTCGCGTTGAGCCAGCCGCCGGGAAGAGCCCACTGCCCTTCGTGGGGGTCGCGGGTCCGGCGCACAAGTGGCAGGACAACACGTGCCGGTTCACCCGCGCGCTCGCGGCGCAGGCTGAAGATCACCGTCGAGACGGCGACCCGGATCTCATCCGTGGGTGACTCTGTTTGTGTCATCATGACCATAACCTCGGGTCCATCTTAGAGTCATACTGACCCGAAGGGCAAAGCGCGGCATCCGCTCAGGATCGCCCGCGCCGCGGTTGCTAGCGTGACCGGCGGAGGTCCTTGTGCTCGTCATCGATATCGTCGCCGCCGCCGCTCTTGTGATCGCTTTCGTCACGGGACTCGCGCGGGGCCTCTTCGCGAGCCTCGGAACCGTCGTAGGCCTGGTTGCGGGAGCAGCTGCGGCCCTCTGGCTCGTGCCGCTCGCCACTCCGCTCATCTCGGACCTCGTACCGGAGGGCGGGTGGCGTACGGCCGCGCTCGCCGGTCTCGCGATCGCGATCGTGCTGGTGGTCACCGCGATCGGCGCAGCGATCGGTGCGACCGTGCGCCGTGGTGTCGATCGCACGCCGCTGCGGGGCCTCGAGCGTTTCCTCGGCGGAGTCACGAGTCTCGTGGCGACCGCCCTCGCGCTCCTCATGATCGCCACGGGCCTGAGCGCCGCGGGCCTCCCGGGAATTTCACCGGCCATCGCCTCGTCGCGGGTGATCGGATTTCTCGATTCGATCACCCCCACTCCCGTCGACGACGCGCTCGCCGCCGCGCGCAGCGCGCTCATCGAGGACGGGCTGCCCCGCCTCGAAGCCGTCATCGGCACGATCGTCACTCCCGAAGGCCCCGAAATCGCGCTCGACGACCCCGAGTTGCAGACCGCAGCCGCCTCGGTCGCGCGCATCAGCGGCACGGCCTACGCGTGTGGAGCGACGCTGACCGGCTCGGGCTTCGTCGCCGCCGACGATCTCGTCGTCACGAACGCGCACGTTGTCGCCGGTGTCGGCACCCCGATCGTCGAACTCCCCGGCGGGTGGGTCACCGAGGGGCGGATCGTGTACTTCGACCCGATCGACGACCTCGCCGTCATCGCGGTCGCCGGTGTGGATGCCGAACCCCTCCGCATCGCCGATCCCGCGGCGCCGGGCACGCAGGCCGCGTTCCAGGGATATCCGCTCGGCGGCCCCTTCCGTAGTGGGACGGCGGGTGTCCTTTCGGTCGGACCGGTCCCGGTGCCCGACATCTACGATGACTCCATCGCGCCGCGACAGGTCTATGCCCTCGACGCCGATGTGCAGCCCGGAAATTCCGGCGGACCTCTGCTGTCGGGGGATGGCGCGGTCATCGGAGTGGTCTTCGCGCGCGGCGCGGAAGGTGAGGGTCGTGGCTACGCCATGACCACGGAGGAGTTGCGTCCCGCGCTCACCGGCCTCGACGGTGGGTCGGCGCCGGTGTCTTCGGGTGAGTGCGTGCGCTGAGCGGGCGCTATGCTGGCAGGGCAACTGAAGACAGGCCGCATGACGTGTGCGGGAGAGCTCCGGCATCCGACCCTCGTGGGATGGCGCCGGGCACCGAAGGAGCAAGCCTCCCCGCCAATCTCTCAGGTCCGCGTACCGCTCACGTCCGGCCACTCTGAAAAGCGATGCTGCGGCATCCGCCGACGGTGAAAGCCCGCGCTCGCGCGGGTGAAACTCTCAGGCTCATGACAGAGGGGGAGTTCACGGATGCCGAGTCCTCGGCATCCGCCCGCCCGATCCCGGGAGAACTCGTGTCAGATCTTCGCTCCACCCCGCTCGCCTCGCGTCACGAGGCCCTCGGCGCCTCGTTCACGGACTTCGGTGGCTGGTCGATGCCGGTGCGCTATACCTCCGACCTTGCGGAGCACCACGCGGTCCGCACGGCCGCGGGCCTGTTCGACATCTCGCACATGGCCGAGTTCACGGTCGCCGGCGCCGGGGCCGGCGCGGTGCTCGACGCGATGCTCGCCGGCCGCATCTCCACCATGAAGGTGGGCAAGGCGAAATACTCGCTGTTGCTCGATGAGACAGGGGGCATCGTCGACGACGTCATCGTCTACCGGCGCGGCGCGGAGGACTTCCTCATCATCTCCAACGCCGGCAACCGCGCCAAGGTGGCCGCGGCGCTGAACCGGTTCTTCGGCGACATCGCGATCAGCGACATCACCGATGAGATGTCGCTGATCGCGGTGCAGGGTCCGCGCGCGCAGCAGATCGTCGCGGCGACTGAGGGCGTGATCGTCGACGGGCTCTCCGATCTCGGCTACTACGCCTGGCTCGGCGGCACCTACGCCCGCGAGGAGCTCTTCGTCGCCCGCACCGGGTACACCGGCGAAGACGGATTCGAGCTGATGGTGCCGAACGCCCTCGCACCCGCGCTCTGGGACGCGCTCCTGCAGGCGGGGACGCCGCTCGGCCTCGTCCCGGCGGGCCTCGCCTCCCGCGACACGCTGCGTCTCGAGGCGGGCATGCCCCTCCACGGCCACGAGCTCTCGACCGCGATCCTGCCCGCGCAAGCGGGACTCGGCCGCGTCGTCGCTATGGAAAAGGAGTACTTCACCGGCAAGGAGGCTCTCGCCGCTGCCCCGGACGGCCTCCCCGTACTCGTCGGCCTCGTCGCGGAGGGACGCCGCGCCGGTCGCGCCGGCTACGCCGTGGTGGATGCCGCGGGCGCTCCGGTCGGTGAGATCACCTCTGGCGCGCTCAGCCCCACTCTTGGCCATCCCATCGCGATGGCTTACGTCGCCCCCGAGCACGCCGCCGTGGGCACCGAACTTTTCCTGGATGTGCGGGGCACCCGCATCCCCGCCACTGTGACCGCACTGCCTTTCTACCGGAGGACGACATGACCGACCTGACTTCGCTTCACTACACCGACGAGCACGAGTGGATCGCCCTCGAGGGCGACGTCGCGACGATCGGGGTGACCGATTACGCCGCCGACAAGCTCGGCGATGTGGTCTTCGTCGAGTTGCCCGCCGTCGGCACGGCGGTCACCGCGGGCGACGTCTGCGGCGAGATCGAGTCGACCAAGTCGGTCGGCGAGCTGTACGCGCCGCTCACCGGTGAGGTGGTCGAGATCAACGACGCCGTGGTCGAAGACCCGTCGCTCGTGAACGCCTCCGCGTTCGGCGAGGGCTGGCTCATCAAGGTGCGTGTGGACGGCGCGGACATCGACGCTCTGATGGATCGCGATGCCTACGTCGCACTCACGGGCGGCGAGGCGTGAGCGCTCCGTTCGCAGAACGCCACATCGGGACCGACGCAGCTGCCCAGCGGCAGATGCTCGAGGCCCTGGACTACGACCGCGTCGAGGCGCTCGTCGAGCGGGCGGTCCCGGCATCCATTCATGTCGACCCGACGATCGACTCGGTTCTTCCGCCCGCGGCATCGGAGGCCGACACGCTCGCGGAGCTCCGCGATCTCGCGTCGCAGAATCGCGTCGCGCGTTCGATGATCGGGATCGGGTACTACGACACGATCACGCCGTCCGTGATCCAGCGGAACGTCCTCGAGAACCCGTCCTGGTACACGGCGTATACGCCCTACCAGCCCGAGATTTCGCAGGGGCGCCTCGAAGCGCTCATCAACTTCCAGACGATGGTCACCGACCTCACCGGCCTGCAGACCGCGAACGCGTCGATGCTCGACGAGTCCACGGCCGTCGTCGAGGGGATGCTGGTCGCCCGTCGCGCCTCGAAGTCGCGCTCGAACGTGTTCCTTGTGGACGCCGACGCGCTGCCGCAGACGCGCGCGCTGCTGGCGCACCGCGCGGCGGCCCTCGGGATCGAGATCGTCGTGACGGACTTCGCGGACGGCGCCGCCGCCGAGGCATTCGGCGCATTCATCCAATACCCCGGTGCGTCCGGACGGGTCTGGGATCCGTCCGACGTGATCACCGCGGTTCAGGCCCAGGGCGGCCTCGTCGTCGTCGCGGCCGACCTTCTCGCGCTGACCCTGCTGCGTTCACCGGGGTCGCTCGGTGCCGATATCGCCGTCGGCACGACGCAGCGGTTCGGCGTGCCGATGGGATTCGGTGGCCCGCACGCTGGATACATGGCCGTACGCGCCGGCCTCGAGCGTCAACTCCCGGGTCGTCTCGTGGGGGTCTCGGTGGATGCCGCCGGGCACCCTGCCTATCGGCTGTCGCTGCAGACCCGTGAACAGCACATCCGCCGCGAGAAGGCGACCTCCAACATCTGTACCGCACAGGTATTGCTGGCCGTCATGGCGTCGATGTACGCCGTCTACCACGGGCCCGACGGACTTCGCCAGATCGCGACCGATGTCGCCGGCAAGGCTGGGCTGCTCGCGCAGTGGCTCGCCGATGCCGGGGCTGAGCGTCTGCACGACGAGTTCTTCGACACGATCGTGGTCCGCACGCCCGGTCATGCCGAGCAGATCGTCGCCGCCGCGCGGGAGCGCGGCTATCAGCTGTGGTTCCGCGACAGCGACTCGGTCGGGATTTCGGTCGACGAGACGACCTCGGTCTCCGACCTCCACCACCTGGTGCAGGTCTTCGGCGGACCGGCCCAGCGGGCGTTCGGCTTCGTTGCCGGCGGGGGGCTCACTCACCTGCCCGACGCTCTTCGGCGGACGGATGAGTTCCTCACGCATCCGGTCTTCACCACGCACCGCTCGGAGACGGCGATGATGCGCTACCTCAAACAGCTCGCCGACCGCGACTACGCGCTTGACCGCGGCATGATCCCGCTGGGTTCCTGCACGATGAAGCTCAACGCGGCGACCGAGATGGCCGCCGTGAGCTGGCCGGAGTTTTCGCGCATTCATCCGTTCGCTCCGCTCGAGGACGTCGCCGGCTACCTCGTCATGATCGAGCAGCTCGAGTCGTGGCTTGCCGAAGTCACCGGCTACGACGCGGTGGCGTTGCAGCCGAACGCCGGGTCGCAGGGCGAGCTGGCGGGCCTTCTCGCGATCCGCGGATACCACCACGCGGCGGGTGACACGCATCGCGATGTCTGCCTGATCCCGTCTTCGGCACACGGCACGAACGCGGCATCCGCGGTCCTGGCCGGCATGAAGGTCGTCGTCGTCGCGTGCGACGAAGCCGGCAACGTCGATCTCGACGATCTGCGGGCGAAGATCGCGGTGCACGCCGCGAATCTCGCGGCCCTCATGATCACCTACCCGTCGACGCATGGCGTATACGAGCAGGGTGTGGTCGACATCACGACGGCCGTCCACGACGCGGGCGGTCAGGTGTATGTCGACGGGGCGAACCTGAACGCGCTTCTCGGCTTCGCCCGTTTCGGCGATCTCGGTGGCGATGTGTCGCACCTGAACCTGCACAAGACGTTCGCGATCCCGCACGGTGGCGGCGGCCCGGGCGTCGGTCCGGTGGCGGCCAAGGCGCACCTCGCGCCGTTCCTGCCATCGCATCCGCTCGCGCAGCGTGCCGAGCACGCGGGCGGGTTCGTGTTCGACGGCGGGCCGATCTCGGCCGCGCCGTATGGGTCGGCATCCATTCTGCCCATCTCGTGGGCGTACATGCGGATGATGGGCGCCGAGGGTCTGCGGTCGGCGACGGGCGCAGCCGTGCTCGCCGCGAACTACATCGCCGTGCGTCTTCGGGACCACTACCCGGTGCTGTACGCGGGGGAGGGCGGGCTCGTCGCGCACGAGTGCATCCTCGACCTCCGGCCGCTCCGGGAGGAGACCGGGGTCACGGTCGACGATGTCGCCAAGCGCCTGATCGACTACGGTTTCCACGCGCCGACGATGTCGTTCCCCGTTGCCGGGACACTCATGGTCGAGCCGACCGAGTCGGAGGACCTCGGCGAGATCGAGCGGTTCATCGAGGCGATGATCGCGATCCACGGTGAGGCTGTGGCGTTGGCCGGCGGACGCTGGCCCGCAGACGACAATCCGCTCGTGAACGCTCCGCACACGGCATCGGCGGTCATCGAGGGGGAGTGGGAGCATCCCTACACCCGCGCCGAGGCGGTCTACCCCGTGCACACCCTGGTGCGCACGAAGTACTGGCCCCCCGTGCGCCGCATCGACAACGCCTACGGCGATCGCAACCTGGTCTGCGCCTGCCCCCCTCCCGAGGCCTTCGCCTGACACCCCCCTGACACCCCCCTGGCACCCCCCTGGTCGCCGAGACACCCATCCTGCACCGAGACACGCGCGGGCATCCGGTGTCTCGGCGCACGGAAGGTGTCTCGCGGCCGAGGGAGGCAGGGTTCAGGGGGCGCCGCGGAGAGCGGCGGCGAGGGTCCGGAGGGGGCCCGCTGCAGCGGGGCGGATGATGGGCAGCCCGGCTGAGGCGAGGATCGTGCGGAGCAGGTCGGGCGCCACCAGATCTTGCCAACCCCAGTGTCGGATCGTCGAGATGCCACGACGCATCAGTCGCGCATCGCGAATGCCGCGGGCGCGCAGAGCCCCTCGCGCGTCCCCGAGCTCCCCGCTGTACTTGATCTCCCCATCCGCTTCACCCGCGATGCCCCACTGCGGCCACGCGAAATCGACGCGATCATCGTCTCCGCCGCCGCGGAACCAGACCTGACACTGCGGCGGCGGAAACCCCTGCCATTCGATGACGGCCAGGCTCACCGATTCCAAAGGTGACTCCGGTGTCGGCGAGGCGCGGTCCATCACCCAACGCGCACGCGCTCGCCCCCGCGACGATGGATGCGTCTCACTGAGCGCCCGCAACCTCCCGGTCGACAGGTCAGGTGTGCGCCGCAACGCCGCATCGACGATGGCAAGGCCGACGGCCGGATGCCGCAATCGAGCCGCGTCGATTGCGACTTCGGCCATCGTCGCGACCTCGATACCTCCCCGCTGTTCGTGCTGCGGCATCCGCTCGGCGGAATGGAAGATGACATCTCCCACCCGCCGGGTCGGTGCCGCCCCGGAATTGATCGCGTGCACCCAGGCGGGTTCGCCGAACACCGGTAGTCCCCGGAGTGCCGCTGCGGAATCGCGGACGAAAACCGCATGGGGATACCGCGAGGCGGCGGCGTGCACGCGGCTCAGATATCGGTCCCACGGCGGCAGGTTCGCCCAGAGCTCGCGTGGTGCATATACGCCGCGTGCCACGCGGGCGAGTTCGCCGCTGCGGACCGCGCGATCGAGGTGCGCGTGCTCGTCACGGCGCAGCAGCGGCACAGGCGAGGGGGTGATCTCTTCGACAGTGATGGTCGGCATCCTGCGATCACACCCGATCCCGTCCCCGCGCGGGCGCTCCACGCACCCTCTCGTGGACAACTCGCCGCAACCCGCCCCTGTGGATATCTCGGTCGGAGCACGTCGCCAGACTGCGAGACACCTTCTGTGCACCGAGACGTCCGTAGGTACCCGGTGTCTCGGCGCACAGAAGGTGTCTCGCGGACGGAGCGGGACGCGGCGGGGACGCGGCGGGAACGCGGGCGGGACGCGGGGGGCGGCGGCGGGGTGGGGGGATGCCGGTCAGAAGAGGGCGGGCCACCACTCGGCGGCGAGGGGGTAGCCGATGAAGGCGATGATGTCGATCAGCACGTGCGCGAGCACCAGGGGCATGACGCGGCCCCAGCGGTGATACGCCCAGCCGAAGACGATGCCCATCGCGACGTTGCCCACGATCGGTCCGAACCCCTGGTATGCGTGGTAAGCACCGCGGAGCGCGGCGGTCGACAGGATGATCGTCCACGTGCCCCACCCGAGTCGGCGGAGGCGGTCGAAGAGGTATCCGATGAAGATGACCTCCTCGGTGAGCCCGGCGCGGAGGGCCGCGAGGAGCAGCAACGGAATGGTCCACCACGACGGGTCGAGTGGGGATGCATCCACCTGCACCGTCATGCCGAGCGCCCGGCCGGCGGCGTACAACCCGAGCCCCGGGAGGCCGATCACGACCACCAGCAACAGCGCCCGCGCGAGGTCGGAGCCCACCCGGCGGAGGTCCAGCCCGATCCGGCGGAAAGCCGAGACCCCGGGCTCCCACAAGAAGTAGATCGCCAGCGCGATCGGCGCGAACGCGAACACCTGGCCGACGATCTGGTTCACGACGTCCCAGAAGGCCTGCGCGTTTGCCCCCGGATTCAGCGACGTCGACTGATCCCCGAGCGACTCCTCCCGGGTGAGCGCCTCCACGAGCGAGAGAACGGAGTACACCGCCGAGCGTCCCACCGACAGGGCGAGCACGATCGCGATCTCCCACCACAGCCGCGAACGTGAAACCGAAGAGGGATGCTGCTGCACCTTGTCAGATTGCCACACGAACGCGAGATTGAGTTAAGGGTATGTAACGTTCTGCGCGGGAGTTTTGACCAAGGCGCCGTAGATGCTTAGTGTTTCCCTATCCGCGCCCCAGCTTGTCCCTAGTTTGCTGTGGGCGCATCACCCTTGCACAGGAGGATAAGTTGAAGCGCAACAAGATCGCCCTCGCGGGCATCGCGCTGTTCGTGGCCGGAGGGCTGGCTCTCGCCGGCTGCGCCGGTACCGGCAGCAGCACCCCGAGCGCGTCGGAGGGCGGAGCCAGCACCGCCATCATCAAGACGAACGGTTCTGAGCCCCAGAACCCGCTCATTCCGACCAACACGAACGAGACCGGTGGCGGAAAGATCCTCGACGAGATCTTCGCCGGCCTGGTCTACTACGACGCTTCGGGCGAGCCCCAGAACGACATGGCCGAGTCGATCACCGTCGACGACGCGCAGAACCTGACGGTCAAGATCAAGGAAGGCCAGACCTTCACGGATGGCACCGAGGTCCAGGCCCACAACTTCATCGACGCCTGGAACTACGGCGCGACGCTCTCGAACGAGCAGCTCTCGAGCTACTTCTTCGAGGACATCGAGGGCTTCAGCTACGACGAGGACTCCGAGCTCACCGGCCTCGTCGAGGTGGACGACTACACCTTCACGATCGCGCTCAACAAGCCGGCCTCCGACTTCGCACTGCGCCTGGGCTACTCGGCCTTCTACCCGCTGCCCGACGTCGCGTTCGAGGACATGGCCGCATTCGGCGAGAGCCCGATCGGCAACGGCCCGTACAAGCTCGCGTCCGAGGATGCGTGGCAGCACGACGTCCAGATCTCGCTCGTCAAGAACGAGGACTACACGGGTGGCCGTACCGCGCAGAACGCCGGTCTCGACATCATCTTCTACGCCACGCAGGAAGCGGCCTACGCCGACCTGCAGGGTGGCAACGTCGACGTGATCGACGGCGTCCCGCCGTCTGCACTCGCGACGTTCGAGGACGAGCTGGGTGAGCGTGCGGTCAACCAGCCTGCCGCCATCTTCCAGTCGTTCGCGATCCCGGAGCGCCTCGCGCACTTCTCGGGCGACGAGGGCAAGCTGCGTCGCGCGGCGATCTCGATGTCGATCAACCGTGAAGAGATCACCGAGGTCGTCTTCCAGGGCACCCGTACCCCCGCCAGCGACTTCACGTCGCCGGTCATCGCGGGTTGGTCGGACAGCCTCGAAGGCGCCGAGGTTCTGGCGTACAACCCCGACGAGGCCAAGAAGCTGTGGGCCATGGCCGACGCGATCTCGCCGTGGACTGGTTCGTTCCAGATTGCGTACAACTCCGACGGTGGACACCAGACGTGGGTCGACGCGGTCGCCAACTCGATCAAGAACACGCTCGGCATCGAGGCGTCTGGCACTCCGTACGTCGACTTCGCGTCGCTGCGCTCCGAGGTCACGGGTCGCACGATCCAGACCGCGTTCCGCACCGGCTGGCAGGCGGACTACCCGGGTCTCTACAACTTCCTGGGCCCGCTGTACGCCACCAACGCCGGCTCCAACGACGGTGACTACTCGAACCCTGAGTTCGATGAGCTCCTGTCGTCGGGCATCTCGGCGACCGACCCGGAAGAGGCCAACGCCGACTTCCAGGAGGCACAGTCGATCCTGCTCGCGGACCTCCCGGTTCTGCCGCTCTGGTACTCGAACGTCTCCGGCGGTTTCGCCGAGGGCGTCGAGAACGTGGAGTTCGGCTGGAACTCGGTGCCGCTGTACCACCAGATCACCAAGTAATCCCGATCGCAGCCCGCGAGGCGGTGACTTCTGTCACCGCCTCGCGGTTTGTCCGGCCAGCCCTCGCGCGCACATCGCGGACGAGGGACGATACTTTAGAGGGCGCTCTTGGACGCGACGATCGCGTCGCGCAGCGCCCCATTGCGTGGAGGGAGAGAGGATGCTCGGTTACATCCTCAGACGCCTGTTACAGGTGATACCTGTGTTCTTCGGGGCAACGTTGCTCATCTATTTCATGGTCTTCGCCTTGCCCGGCGACCCGATCCTCGCCCTCTTCGGCGACAAGACGCCGAACCCGGCGGTGCTCGAGGCGATCCGTGAGCGCTATCACCTGGATCAGCCGTTCATCGTGCAGTACTTCTACTACATCACCGGGATCTTCCAGGGAAACCTGGGCATCACCTTCTCCGGTCAGTCCGTGAACGACGTGCTCGCCCGCACGCTTCCCGTCACCGGCCGACTCGCGATCATGGCGATCGCGATCGAGTTCACCCTCGCGATCATCATCGGCACCGTTTCGGCGCTGCGCAAGGGCAAGATCTTCGACAACACCATGCTGGTGATCGCGCTGTTGTTCGTCGCGATCCCGATCTTCGTCTTCAGCTTCCTGGCCCAGTATTTCTTGGCGATCCAGTGGGGCTGGTTCAAGCCCACGGTCGGCGCGCAGAACGACTGGGGTGATCTGTGGCTGCCGGCGATCGTCCTGGGCTTCAGCCTCTACGCGACGAGCATGCGCCTCATGCGCTCGTCCGTCATCGACACGCTCAACCAGGACTGGGTGCGCACCGCCTACAGCAAGGGCATGTCGCGCAGTCGCGTCATCCCCACGCACGTGCTGCGGAACTCCCTCATCCCGGTGATCACGAACTCCGCCACCAACTTCGGCGTGCTGCTCGTCGGCGCGACCGTCACCGAGGGCATCTTCAATGTCCCCGGTGTGGGCAACACTCTCTTCCAGGCGATTCAGAAGCACGAAGGTCCGACGGTCGTCTCGTTCGTGACCGTCTTCGTGATCATCTACGTGATCGTCAACCTGCTCGTGGACCTGCTCTACGGCCTGCTCGACCCGAGGATCCGCTATGTCAAGTGATGCGAACGACCCCACAGGTCGAAACCACTTCGTCGCCCCCATCAAGGATGCGACCCTGGTCGTGGACGCCGTGCGCGTCGATGAGAAGCCCTCGAACCTCTGGACGGACGCGTGGCAGGACCTGCGTCGTCGTCCCACCTTCTGGGGGAGCCTGGTCGTCGTCGCGATCGTGCTGTTGATGGCGGTCTGGCCCACGCTGTTCACCCAGACGCCGCCGAACGACAACTGCCTGCTCGCCAACAGCAACGGTGGGCCGGCTGAGGGTCACCCGCTCGGGTTCACGTTCCTCGGGTGTGACATCTGGGCGCGCATGGTGTGGGGTGCCCGCACCTCGCTCGTCGTCGGTCTGCTGGCAACCCTTATCGGAACGACGATCGGCCTCATCATGGGGGCGTATGCCGGTTTCTACGGGGGATGGCTCGATTCGCTGCTCTCCCGCATCGGCGACATCTTCTTCTCGATCCCCTACATCCTCGCGGCGGTCGTCGTGATGAGCGTCTTCTCGACGAACCGGAACGAGTTCACCCTCGCGTTCGCGATCGGCGGCTTCGCGTGGGCATCCACCGCTCGCGTCGTGCGCGCCGAAGTGCTGCGCGTGCGCCAGGCCGATTTCGTCACGGCGTCGCGGGCACTCGGACAGTCGCGGTTCATGACGATGGTCACACACGTCGTGCCGAACGCGATCGCGCCGCTGCTGGTCATCACGACCCTGAGCCTGGCGGGAGCGATCGTGGCGGAAGCCACGCTGTCCTTCCTCGGCGTCGGACTCGGTAGCGACGTCATGTCGTGGGGCAATGACATCAGCAATGCGCAGCAGTCGCTGCGCATCGCACCGATGGCGCTCATCTACCCGTCGATCATTCTGACCGTGACGGTGCTGGCATTCATCCTTCTGGGCGAGCTGATCCGCGATGCCCTCGACCCGAGAGCGAGGGCCCGCCGATGAGCGATACGACTCCCCGCGAGATCTCCCGTGAACCGCTGCTGAGCGTCCGCGACCTGCGCGTTGCGTTCAATTCTCAGTCCGGCACCCGCGAAGTGCTACACGGTGTCAGCTTCGACATCTTCCCCGGCGAGACGGTCGCCATCGTGGGGGAGTCGGGCTCGGGAAAGTCCACCACGGCATCCGCCGTCGTGAACCTCCTCCCCGGAACCGGTCATGTCACCGAAGGCAGCATTCTCCTCGACGGTGAAGAACTCACCGGGTACAGCAGGCGCCAGATGGAGTCGGTGCGCGGACGTGAGATCGGATACGTGCCGCAGGATCCGATGTCGAACCTGAACCCGGTGTGGTCGATCGGGTTCCAGGTGAAGGAGGCCGTGCGCGCCAACGGCATCGCCACCGGCAAGCGCGACATCGAAGCGCGGGCGGTCGAGGTGCTGAAGCAGGCCGGCCTCGCCGACGCCGACAAGCGGATGCACCAGTATCCGCACCAGTTCTCCGGCGGCATGCGCCAGCGCGCCCTCATCGGCATCGGCCTCGCCGCCGACCCGAAGCTGCTGATCGCGGACGAGCCGACCTCGGCACTGGACGTCACCGTTCAGCGCGTGATCCTCGATCACATGGCGAAGCTCACGCGTGAGAAGGGCACCTCGGTGCTCCTGATCACCCACGACCTGGGTCTCGCGGCCGAGCGCGCCGAGCGGATCATCGTGATGAAGGACGGTGAGATCGTCGAATCGGGTCCGAGCCGGCTGATTCTCCAGAACCCGCGTCACCCCTACACGCAACGACTCGTGGCGGCTGCTCCGTCGATCGCGTCGCAGCGGATTCAGGCGACAGCCGAGGACCGCGGTATCGAAACGACCGCCGATGTCGCCGGCATCCCGCCGACGCTGCGTGTGCGTGATCTGACGAAGGATTATCAGATCCGCCAGGGCAGTTTCCGGAGCACGCCGTTCCGCGCGGTCGACAGTGTGTCCTTCGACATTCCGCGCGGCAAGACGCTCGCGCTCGTCGGCGAGTCTGGCTCGGGCAAGTCCACGGTGGCCAAGATGGTGCTCGCGCTCGAGGCGCCGACGTCCGGCACGATCGAGATCGACGGCGAGAACGTATCGGGGCTGTCCAAGCGCGCGCTGTTCGACCTCCGCCGCCGCATGCAGCCGGTGTTCCAAGATCCCTACGGATCGCTCGACCCGATGCGCAATATCGGCAACACGATCGCCGAGCCGCTGAACATCCACAAGGTCGGTGACACCGCTTCGCGCCGTGCCCGCGTGCGGGAGCTGCTCGACCAGGTGTCGTTGCCGCAGGCGCTCGCGTCGCGATACGCCAACGAACTCTCCGGTGGGCAGCGACAGCGTGTCGCGATCGCCCGGGCACTGGCGCTGAAGCCCGACATCGTCATCCTCGACGAAGCCGTCTCGGCACTCGACGTGCTCGTTCAGGATCAGATCCTGGAGCTGTTGGCGGAGCTCCAGTCGGAGCTCGGACTGACCTACCTGTTCATCACGCACGACCTGGCCGTGGTCCGTGTGGCCGCCGACCTCGTGTGCGTCATGGAGAAGGGTCGCGTCGTCGAGCAGGGCACCGTGGACGAGATCTTCGCCCGACCGACCCAGGAATACACGCGGCGTCTCCTCGACGCGATCCCCGGAGCCTCGATCCCGCTGGGCGGGAACTGACTCGGTGAGCTCCGACGGACGGGATGTGCTGCGCGCGCCGTCCGGGACGATCGCGATGATCGTCTCGGGCGTCGTCGCGCTCTTTCTTCTGGGCGACGCGGTGCTTCGTGCCGGATGGGGGGAGACGCTCCTCCTTGCGCCGTGGGTGCTGCTGGCGGTGTGGTTCGTCTATCTGTTCGTGTACGCGTCGGTCATCGAGACGGATGCCGGTGCCGTGACCGTGCAGAACTTTCTCCGCCGTACCCGCGTGCCGTGGGGGACGGTGTCCGATATCCGCCTGCGATACCAGGTCGTCTTCGTCTTCGGCGAAGGGCGTGAGCTCAGGGCCTTCGGCGGTCCCGTCGCCGGCCGGCCAGGACGCCCCAGCCGCACGCGCGCCGATGGCGCCCGCCGGGAACCACCCGCGCTGCACGAGGTCGAGACGATCAAGCGACGGTGGGAAGCGGCGGTGGATGCCGGGGCCCCGAGCGGCGAGCCCACTCGTTCCTGGGACCTGCGGGGGCTCGTCGCCCTCGCGATCATCGTCGTGTGGGCGCTTGTCGCGGTGGTGATCACGGGCGGTCCAGCGTGATCGAACTGATGCCTGTGGCGCCGGAATCTCATGCATTTTGCGTGCAGGTCACGAAATGTTACGGTCCTGCAAAGACTCCCGATGGCTCGCGTTCACCGATGATCGCCGGGTTAGGGTCTATTCACCGGGTACATCAACCGGCGAATCACTGAGTCGCGGCCCACCAGGCGGCGACTGCTGGACGAAAGAAGATCCGTGCAGAGAACAGCCGCCGCTCCCGGGAACCCGGGTGCCGCCTCGTGACCCTCTACATCGTCCGCAGGTTCATCAATTACACGATCCTCTCGCTGGTCGCCACGTGTCTGGCGTACATCCTCGCGAGCGTCATCCTCGACCCGGCAGAGCGCTTCTACGGCATGAACCCGCGGCCACCGCAGTCCTCGATCGACGCATCGCTGAACGCGATGGGGGTCAACCCCGACGTCCCGGTTCTTGTGCGCCTCTGGGACTGGCTCGTGGGGCTGTTCACCCAGTTCTCGCTCGGCACCACCGTGGGCGGCCAATCGGTCACGGCAGAGATCGTCGCTCGGTCGGGGGCGAGCCTGCGCCTGCTGTTGATCGGTTCCATCATCGGCGCGATCCTCGGTGTCATCCTCGGCGTCTGGGGTGCGGTGCGGCAGTACCGCGCGAGCGACCAGATCGTGACGTACGCCTCGTTCCTCGTCTTCGCAATGCCGACGTTCGTCATCGGCGTGCTGCTCATGATCGCCGCTACCGCCTTCAACAACCTGATCGGATCGCAGGTGATCCGCTTCACCGGCGAGTACACGGCGGGTATCTCGGGGTCGTGGTGGGACCTCGCACTCGACCGCGCCATCCATCTCCTCTTGCCCACGATCGCCCTGGCACTGATCGGCGCGGCCTCGTACTCGCGCTATCAGCGCAGCGTCATGCTCGATGTGCTCGGGGCCGACTACATCCGGACGGCGCGATCGAAGGGGCTGCCGCGCAACACCGCCCTCGTCCGTCACGGTGTGCGCATCGCGCTCATCCCGATGACCACGTTCTTCGCCTACAGCTTCGGCACGCTCATCGCGGGCTCAGCGATGCTCGAGATCGTCTTCAGTTGGCGGGGCATGGGTCAATTCACGCTCGAAGCGGTGACCAAGAACGACATCAACGTGATGGCCGGGTCGACGCTCTACATCGCTGTGCTCGTGCTGTTGTCGTCGACGCTGTCCGAGATCCTCTATTCCGCGCTCGATCCGAGAGTGAGGAGCTGACATGACGATCGCACAAGAGGAAGCCGTCGAAGCGTCGCTCGACCCCGCGAACGACGTCGGCCCCGCTCGTCGTCCGATGTCGCGCAACCGACTGGTGTGGCTGCGCCTCAAGGGCATGCCGCGGTTCTGGGTCGGTGCCGCCGTCATCATCTTCATCATCGTGTGGGCCTTCATCGGCCCGGCGCTCTACGCATGGTCACCCACCGAGCGCGACCCGCTGAACATGAACATGGGTCCGACGATGATCCACTGGTTCGGCACGAACGCCATCGGCCAGGACCTCTACGCCCAGACCCTCTCCGGCTTGCAGAAGTCGCTCGTGATCGGCCTGATCGCCGGCCCCGCGGCGACGCTGATCGCCGCCGTCGTCGGCTCAACGGCCGGCTACCTCGGCGGCTGGGTCGACAAGTCCATCGGCTGGTTCGTGCACCTTCTGCTGGTGATTCCGTCCTTCTTCATCCTGGTGCTCCTGAGCCCCATCTATAAGGGTCTCTCGTGGGTCGCACTGACGATCTTCCTGGCGATCTTCAGTTGGATGATCATGGCGCAGGTCGTGCGCAGCCAGACGCGGTCGCTCCGCAACCGCGATTTCGTCCGGGCGGCGCGCTACATGGGCATGCCGACGGGGCAGATCCTGCGTCGCCACATCATCCCCAACATCGCGTCGCTGCTGATCATCGACGCAACCCTCGGCGTCGTGTCGGCGATCATGGCCGAGACATCGCTCAGCTACTTCGGTTTCGGCGTGCAGAAACCCGACGTCTCCCTCGGCACCCTGCTGGCCGACGGCACGGCGGCAGCCCTCACCCGCCCCTGGCTGTTCGTCTTCCCCGCCATGGTGCTCATCATCCTGCTGTTCGCGATCAGCCTCATCGGCGATGCGCTGCGCGACGCCATCGACCCCACGTCCGGAGTGAACCGTGGCTGAACTTTTCTCCCGTACCGGAACACCGCTCCTGTCGGTGAAGGACCTCAGCGTCACCTTCCCGCAACGCGGTGCCGACGCGGTCAAGGCCGTCCGCGGCATCTCGTACGACATCTTCCCGGGGGAGTTCCTGGGCATCGTGGGCGAGTCCGGATCGGGGAAGTCCGTGTCCTCGCTCGCCGTCATGGGGCTGCTGCCCTCGACGGCGCAGGTCGCCGGAGCGATCGAGTTCGAAGGTCGATCCCTCCTCGAGATGAACGATGCCCAGCTGTCCCGCGTGCGCGGCAAAGAGCTCGCCATGGTGTTTCAGGACCCCCTGTCGGCACTCACCCCGGTGTATTCGGTCGGTCAGCAGATCGGCGAGGCGTTGCGCGTGCACGACTCGAAACTCTCGGCGCAGGCCGCCGAGGCGCGGGCGGTCGAGCTGCTGAAGGTGGTCGGCATCCCCGATGCCGAGCGGCGCGCCCGCGCGTTCCCGCATGAATATTCCGGCGGAATGCGCCAGCGGGCCATGATCGCAATGGCGATCGCCAACGACCCCAAAGTGATCATCGCCGATGAGCCGACAACGGCCCTGGACGTGACGATCCAGGCGCAGATCCTCGACGTGCTCGAGCGCGCGAAGGAGATCACGGGCGCCGCGGTCGTCCTCATCACCCACGATCTGGGTGTCGTCGCCGGCCATGCCGATCGCGTCGGGGTGATGTATGCCGGCAAACTCGTCGAGATCGGTAGCACCGAGCAGATCTTCCACCAACCGCACATGCCCTACTCGATCGGGCTCTTGCGCTCCGTGCCGAACATGCTGACCGCCGGCAGTCAGCGACTGGTGCCGCTCGAGGGACGGCCGCCGTCTCTCAGCAGTCTCCCGCGTGGGTGCCCGTTCGCGGCGCGCTGCCCGATCGCCATCGACGAGTGCCGCACGATCGAACCCGACCTCGTCGCCTACGAACCGGGGGTGGAGCCGCCGCACCTGGCCGCCTGCATCCGCTCCGGCGAGATCGCGCGCGGTGAGCTCGACCGCGGCGACGTGTTCCCGCGACCCGAGCCGCTGCCGGCCGATGCACGCGCCGAGACCGATGACGCTCCCGTCATCGTGGTGGAAGACCTCAAGCGCCACTTCCCCCTCATGAAGGGTGCCGTGTTCCCGCGTCGCATCGGCACCGTCCGTGCGGTCGACGGTGTGAGCTTCTCACTGCGTCCCGGTCGCACGCTCGGCCTCGTGGGGGAGTCCGGCTGCGGCAAGACGACCACGATCCTCGAGATCATGGAAATGAGGGGCCCCCACCACGGGCGGATCACAATCCACGGCAAGGATGTCTCCTCGCTCTCGCGCAAAGAGCTGCAGGGCTTGCGCAAGGACGTCCAGATCGTCTTCCAGGATCCGATGGGCGCGATCGATCCGCGGCTGCCGATCGGGGAAGTCATCAGCGAGCCGCTCCTGGTCCAGGGCGCCTCGAAGCAGGCCCGCGATCAGCGTGTCGTGGAGCTCTTGGAGCTCGTCGGGCTCGACCCGGCGATGGCCGACCGCTATCCGCATGAGTTCTCCGGCGGACAGCGCCAGCGCATCGGCATCGCCCGGGCCCTTGCCACGGGTCCCTCGGTCATCGTCCTCGACGAGCCGCTCTCGGCGCTCGATGTGTCGATCCAGGCCGGAATCATCAACCTGCTCGAGGATCTCAAGGAGCGACTCGGCCTGTCCTATGTCTTCGTCGCGCACGACCTCGCCGTCGTCCGGCAGATGGCGGACGACGTCGCGGTGATGTATCTCGGCGCCGTCGTCGAGCAGGGTCCGATCGCCGAGGTGTTCGGGAGCCCGCAGCATCCGTACACCAAGGCACTCATCTCCGCGGCTCCCATTCCGGACCCGCGCATCGAGCGCGGGCGCGCCCGGATCTTGCTGCAGGGTGACCTTCCGAGTCCGACGCAGGAGATCACCGGATGCCGGTTCCGGACGCGGTGCCCGCTCTACGCACTGCTCGACGAATCCCGTCAGGCGCAGTGCCGCGATACCGATCCCGCCCTCGCGCCGCACCATGGTGTGCGGGTCGCGTGTCACCACGTCGAGAAGTCGGCGCTCGTCGACATCGCGGTGGCGCCGGAACCGGCCACCACCCCCTGAACTCCCTCCGCGCGCGGCACCACGCGCCGAAGGGCCCCCCAGAAACAATCGAGAGGAACGATCACATGAGAAATCGGAGTGCCAAGGCGCTCGGCTCTCTGGCGATGCTCGGCGCTGCGGCGCTCATCGTCACAGGCTGTGCAGCCGGCAACACGACCAGCCCCACCGGCGCACCGAGCGAGGCCGCGGAGCTTCCCGCGACCGCGTGGGTCCGCGCAGATGCCGCCGAGGTCCAGGATGGCGGCACACTGACCCTGGCGGTGGGCTCGCTCCCCGTGCAGTTCAACACCAATGAGGTCGACGGGAACGAGGCCGACACCGTCGACATCTCCGAGGCGACCATCGGCGGCCCGTTCAAGATCGGCGAAGACGGTACGCCGGTGCTCGATGAGAACTACGCCACCTCGGCGGAGATCACCGGCGACGACCCCCAGGTCGTCGAGATCAAGCTGAACCCCGAGGCCGTGTGGGAAGACGGCACGCCGATCACGGTCGCCGACTACCAGGCGTTCTGGGCGGCCCAGAATGGCACCAACGAGGCCTACACCCCGGCGTCCACCGCGGGATACGAGGACATCACCTCTGTCGAACAGGGCGCCGATGAGTTCGACGTCGTCATCACCTTCTCGCAGGTGTACGCGGACTGGCAGTCGCTGTTCGGCACGGTCCTGCCGGCGGCGATCTCCAGCGACCCCGAGGCCTACAACAACGGCTACCGCACGCAGGCCGTGCCTTCATCGGGACCGTTCCGCATCTCGAACATCGACGCGACCGGCCAGGTCGTCACCCTCGAGCGCAACCCCGCGTGGTGGGGCGAGACGCCCAAGCTCGAGACCGTCCTCTACAAGGCGGTGAGCCAGGACCAGCAGGGTTCCTCCTTCGCCAACAGCGAGATCGACGCGCTCTACATCTCGGCCAACGCCGACCTGTACGCCACCGCGCAGACCCGCTCCGACGCCGAGGTCCAGACCTCGGGTGGTCTCACGTGGACGCACGTCACGATGAACGCCAAGGAAGGCCCGCTGGCCGACGTCAACGTCCGCAAGGCCGTGGCCTCGATCGTCAACCGTGAGGGGATTGCCGCATCGGCGAACACCCCCGTCGGCGCCCCGCCGGTCACGCAGGGCGACTACATCTTCATGCCCGGTCAGAACGGTTACGAAGACAAGGCACTGCCCTACGACCCCGAGGCAGGCGCAAGCTTCCTCGAGGAAGCCGGCTACACGAAGGACGGCGAGTCGTGGACCAAGGATGGCGAGGCGCTCGAGCTCAGCATCACGGTTCCGGCCGACACCGCCACCAACATCCAGCGCTCCGAGCAGGTCCAGGCCGACCTCGGTGAGTTCGGCATTCCGGTGGAGCTGGAGACCGTGCCCGCGCAGCAGTACTTCAGCGACTACGTCATCCCGGGCAACTTCGAGATGGTGTCGTTCTCATGGGTCGGTACACCGTTCCCGATCTCCTCGTCCGAGGCGCTGTACTACCCGCTCGACTCCGAGTCGAACTTCACCGGCACGACCGACGACCGCCTCGGCGACCTGTACGACCAGGTCAACGCGGAGCTCGACCCGGACGCGCGCGTCGAGATCGCCAAGGAGATCAACGACGTGATCTGGGAGTACGTGCCCATGTTCCCGCTCGCGCCGCTGCCGAACGTCTACGCGGTCAAGGACGGTCTCGTCAACTGGGGCGCCACCCAGTTCGAGACGATCGACTGGACCACGGTCGGTTGGGCCACCAGCTGATCGACTGATCACGCGAGAACGCGGGGCGGGCTCCTTCGGGAGTCCGCCCCGTGCGCGTGTGTCCCGGCATCCGGGCGACCCTCAGGGAAGCCTGCGGTACGCTGAAGTGCGCATGTCTCGCGTTTTCCGCGGACAGCGATCGACTTTCTCTCCCCACTCGGCAAGGACACTTCCATGGCGCACGCCCTCCGTTCGGACCTCCGCAACGTCGCGATCGTCGCGCACGTCGACCACGGCAAGACCACGCTCGTCGACGCGATGCTGCGCCAGACCGGCTCTTTCGGCTCGCACGAGCACATGGAAGAGCGCGCGATGGACTCCAACGACCTCGAGCGTGAAAAGGGCATCACGATCCTCGCCAAGAACACGGCGATCACGTACAAGGGCAAGCACGCCGACGGCGAAGAGATCACCATCAACGTGATCGACACCCCGGGCCACGCCGACTTCGGTGGCGAGGTCGAACGCGGCCTGTCGATGGTCGACGGTGTCGTGCTCCTCGTCGACGCGAGTGAAGGTCCGCTTCCGCAGACCCGCTTTGTGCTGCGCAAGGCGCTCGAAGCGAAGCTCCCCGTCATCCTCCTGGTCAACAAGACCGACCGCCCCGACGCCCGCATCGCGGAGGTCGAAGAGGAAGCCCATGACCTGCTGCTGGGCCTGGCATCCGACCTTGTCGACGACGTGCCCGACCTCGACGTCGACGCGCTGCTCGACGTGCCCGTCGTCTACGCCTCCGGCCGCGCAGGTGCCGCCTCTGCCAACCGGCCCGAGAACGGCGCACTGCCCGACAACGACGACCTCGAGCCGCTGTTCGAGGCGATCCTCCAGCACGTGCCCGCGCCCTCCTACGACGACGAAGCGCCGCTGCAGGCCTGGGTCACGAACCTCGACTCCAGCCCGTTCCTCGGTCGCCTGGCACTCCTGCGCGTCTTCAACGGCACGCTGAAGAAGGGCCAGACGGTCGCCTGGGTGCGCGCCGACGGCACGACCAGCAACGCGCGGATCACCGAGCTGCTGAAGACCCGCGCGCTCGAGCGTTACCCCGCCGAGTCGGCAGGCCCCGGCGACATCGTCGCCATCGCCGGCTTCGAGAACATCACGATCGGTGAGACGATCGCCGACCCCGAGGACGTGCGCCCCCTCCCGGCGATCACGGTCGACGACCCGGCCATCTCGATGACGATCGGCACGAACACCTCGCCCCTCATGGGCAAGGTCAAGGGCCACAAGCTCACGGCGCGCATGGTCAAGGACCGCCTGGACAAGGAGCTCATCGGCAACGTCTCGCTCAAAGTCGTCGACATCGGACGCCCCGACGCGTGGGAAGTCCAGGGTCGCGGTGAGCTCGCGCTCGCCATCCTGGTGGAGAACATGCGTCGCGAGGGCTTCGAGCTCACCGTCGGAAAGCCCCAGGTGGTCACGAAGAAGATCGACGGCAAGACCTACGAGCCGTTCGAGCACCTGACGATCGACACTCCCGAAGAGCACCTGGGTGCGATCACGCAGCTCCTCGCGAACCGCAAGGGTCGCATGGAGAACATGACCAACCACGGCACCGGCTGGGTGCGGATGGAGTTCATCGTTCCGTCGCGCGGGCTCATCGGATTCCGCAGCGAGTTCCTGACCACGACCCGCGGCACGGGCATCGCCAACGCGATCTCGCACGGGTACGAGCCCTGGGCCGGTCAGATCACCACGCGTCAGAACGGTTCGATCGTCGCCGACCGGATGGGTGTCGTCACTCCGTTCGCGATCATCGGCCTGCAGGAGCGCATGTCGTTCTTCGTGCAGCCCACGCAGGAGGTCTACGAGGGCATGGTGGTCGGCGAGAACTCGCGCGCCGACGACATGGACGTGAACATCACGCGTGAGAAGAAGCTCACCAACATGCGCGCCGCGAGCTCGGACTCCTTCGAGTCGATGACGCCGCCGCGTCTGCTGACGCTCGAGGAGAGCCTCGAGTTCGCGCGCGACGACGAATGTGTCGAGGTGACGCCCGAGGTCGTCCGCATCCGCAAGGTCGAGCTCGACGCGACGGTCCGCGGACGCAACGCCTCGCGACTGAAGCGCCAGGACGCCAGCGCCTGACCCACCTCGCCTCCGCCGCGAGCCGCATAGTTCTGCGCGAGCCGACGAGATCCGTACGCAGGGATCTTGTCGGCTCGCGCGTGTCTTGTCGGCTCGCGGGGGTCGGGCGGGTGGAGGGGGTCAGGAGCGGAGGATGCTCGCCATCTTCTTGCCCCGCGCGACCTCGTCGACCAGCAGGTCGAGATAGCGGATCTTCTGCATGAGCGGATCGTCGATCTCCTGAACACGGATGCCGCAGATCACTCCGGTGATCAGCGGCGCGTTCGGGTTGAGGTTCGCCGCGGCGAAGAAGTCCTCGAACGTGGTGCCGTCGGCGAGGTGTGCCTCGAGTTCGGCGGGGGAGAACCCCGTGAGCCACCGCGTGACCTCGTCGACCTCGTCCTTCGTGTGGCCCTTGCGCTCAGCCTTGGCGACGTAGTGGACGTACACCGATGCGACGCTCATCCGGAAGATCCTGCTCATGCGAGCCAGAGTACCCGCCGACACTAAGCTCGGGCAGGTGAGTCAGGATGCCGCCGCGCGCCGCGCATGGCGCGATGGACTGGGCGTGGCGTTCGCGACGAGTGCGTACGGGATCTCCTTCGGTGCCCTCGCGGTGACCTCGGGCCTCGACATCTGGCAGACCTGTGTGCTCAGCCTCGTGATGTTCACCGGCGGCTCGCAGTTCGCCTTCGTCGGGGTGATCGGGGCCGGAGGCCTCGCCGCCGCGCCTGCCGCCATCGCCTCGGCCGGGCTCCTCGGGGTTCGAAATGTGGCGTACGGGCTCCGGATGGCGCCGGTCGTCGCCGGCGGCCCGCTCCGGCGTGTCGCGGCGATGCACTTCACGATCGACGAATCGACGGCCGTCGCACTCGCGCAGACGCATCCGCGCGCGCGGGCGATCGGCTTCTGGGTCACCGGGATCGGGATCTATGTCGGCTGGAACGTCTCCACCTTGGCGGGAGCATTGCTGGGCGATGTCCTGGGCGATCCGCGCGCGTACGGGCTCGACGCCGCCGCCGCCGCGGCGTTCCTCGCACTCCTGTGGCCGCGCCTACGTCAGCGACAGGCCATCGCGGTGGGCGTGGCCGCCGCGGTCATCGCCGCGGTGCTGACCCCCGCGATCATGCCCGGGCTCCCCGTACTCGTGGCTGCGCTCGTGGCGGTCATCGTCGGGTGGACCAACGGGCTCGGCGTCGCCTCATCGGTGCGCCCCGTGTCGGGCTTCGACGCCGAACCGGATGATCTTCCCGAGCGGGAGGGGCTGCCGTGACCCTCTGGACGGCGGTGCTGCTGGCATCCACACTCTGTCTGGCGCTGAAAACGCTGGGGTACCTGATTCCTCCGCGGTGGTTCGAAGCCCCGGCGCCGTCGCGGATCGTCGACCTGCTGACGGTCGCGTTGTTGGCCGCTCTCGTGGCCGTGCAGACCGTCGGCGCGGGTCAGGCGATCGTGATGGACGCCCGCGTACCCGCCCTCGTGGTCGCCGCGGGGCTCCTGATCGTCCGCGCCCCGTTCCTCCTCGTCGTGATCGCCGCCGCGGTCGTGGCGGCCCTCCTGCGTCTCTCGAACCTCGCCGCCTGATCCTGCCCGCGCCCTCGCCGAGACGGCACATCGCCGGTGAGACGGGACGCCTCGCATGTCGTCTCAGCGCGGATGCCGCGTCTCACGCGCGGTGTGGGTGGGCGCCTAGACTTCGGGGGTGGAGTTTTCTTGGGCACGCTTCGGGACATGGGCTGTCGCCCTCGTGATCGGCGTTGTCTACGGCGTCGCCGGCACGATCGGTCAGGCCGCATCGTGGGGATGGATGCCGCTCGGACTCCTCGTGGCCGTCATCGGGGTGGGCGCGCTCCTCGCGGCCGTCCGGCTGCTGACCGCAGACCGCTGGGCGGCGTTCGCGACGGCGATGGGCGTGATGACCGCGACCCTCGTGTTCTCGGGACGCGGTCCGGGGGGATCGGTCGTCGTGCCGGCGCCCGAGGAGGGGGCCCTGTCGACCGGGATCTTGTGGACCATTGCGGTTCCGATCATCGCCGCCGTCGTGATCGCATGGCCGTCGGTGCCCGCGCGAGCCGTCGCCGATGCGTCGGATGTTCCGGACACGCCCGAGGAGGGTCGGCCCACGATCTAGACTGGATGCGTGACGTATGTGATCGCGCTTCCGTGTGTGGATGTGAAAGACCGAGCCTGCATCGATGAATGTCCCGTCGACTGCATCTACGAGGGCGAGCGGTCGCTCTACATCCACCCCGACGAATGCGTCGACTGCGGTGCGTGTGAGCCGGTGTGTCCCGTCGAGGCCATCTACTACGAGGACGACCTCCCGAACGAGTGGCAGGACTACTACACCGCGAACGTCGAGTTCTTCGAAGACATCGGTTCGCCCGGCGGCGCCGCGAAGGTCGGCGTGATCGCGAAGGATCACCCCGTCATCTCGGCTCTGCCCCCGCAGTCGCACTGATGGCCGTTCGCGACCTCGACGACTACCCGTGGGATGCCGTCGCACCCTACGCCCAGACGGCCCGAGCGCACCCTGAGGGAATCGTCGATCTGTCGATCGGCTCACCCGTTGACCCGACGCCCGACGTTGTCGTCGAGGCGATCCGTACCGCGACCGATGCGCACGCATACCCGCAGACGGTCGGGACACTCGCCCTGCGGAAAGCGATTGTCGCCTGGTACGCGCGGCGGCGCGGTGTCTCCGGTCTGTCGGCCGACGACGTGCTGCCGACCGTCGGCTCCAAAGAACTCGTGGCGCTCTTGCCGCTCCTGCTCGACCTCACCGCGGGCGACATCGTCATCCACCCGCGCGCGGCGTATCCGACCTACGCGGTCGGCGCGAAGCTCGTCGGTGCGACACCCGTCGCATCCGACGATCCCGCGCAATGGCCCGAGGGGACGAAGCTCATCTGGCTGAACTCGCCGGGTAATCCCGATGGCCGCGTGCTCGGGGTGCGTGACTACCGCGTGGCCGTCGAGCGCGCACGCGAGCTCGGAGCCGTGATCGCATCGGACGAGTGCTACGCCGAACTCGGCTGGGATGGAGAGTGGGCCGCCGCGCCGGTCCCCAGCATCCTGGACCCGCGGGTCACGGACGGTGACATGTCGGGCTTGCTCTCGGTGTATTCGCTCAGCAAGCAGTCGAACCTCGCCGGCTATCGGGCGGCGTTCGTCGCGGGGGATGCCGGCCTCATCGCCCGACTGCTGACCGCCCGGAAGCACCTCGGACTCATGGTGCCCGGCCCCGTGCAAGCGGCGATGACCGCCGCGCTCGATGACGACGCGCACGTCCAGGCTCAAAAGGAGCGGTACCGAGCCCGCCGCGAGATGTTGCGTCCCGCGCTCGAGGCGGCGGGTTTCCGCATCGATCACTCCGAGGGTGGTCTCTACCTCTGGGCGACCGAGGGGGAGGACGCCTGGGTCAGCATGGGACGGCTCGCGGAGCGCGGCATCCTGGCTGGTCCGGGACACTTCTACGGCACACACTTCCCGCAGCACGTGCGGTTCTCGCTGACGGCGACCGACGAACGCATCGCCGAGGCGGCGCGACGACTCACCGATTCGTAGGCTTCCTCCTACCGAATCCGGCATCCTTTGGCTCGGATCGGAGTAGGCCCGAGGGGCCACTAGGCTGTAGGAACCCCCAAAGAACGCAAGGAGGCTTCGTGAGCGATACGGGAAACCCCCAGATGGCCACCGTCACCGTTGGTGACCGGACTGCCCAGCTGCCGATCCTGGCAGGTACCGAAGGGGTCCCGAGCGTCGACTTCTCGACCTTCACGAAGCAGACCGGTCACACCACTCTGGATTACGGCTTCGTCAACACCGCGGCGACCAGATCGGCGATCACCTACATCGATGGCGATGAGGGCATCCTCCGTTACCGCGGCTACCCGATCGAGCAACTCGCCAAGAGCAGCACGTATCTCGAGGTCGCCTGGCTCCTGCTCTACGGCAACCTGCCGACCGCCGACCAGCTCGGCGAATGGGACGACAAGATTCGTCACCACACGCTGCTCCACGAGGACCTCAAGCGCTTCTTCTCGTCGCTGCCGCACACGGCCCACCCGATGTCGGTGCTGTCTGCGGCCACCGCCGCGCTGTCGACCTACTACGAGGGTCAGTCCGACCCGAACAACCCCGAGCACGTCGAGCTCAACACGATTCGCCTGCTGGCAAAGCTCCCCGTGATCGCGGCCTACGCGCACAAGAAGAGCATCGGGCAGGCGTTCCTCTACCCCGACAACACGCTGAGCTTCGTCGACAATTTCTTGAAGCTCAACTTCGGCAACCTCGCCGAGGTCTACCAGGTCAACCCGGTCACCTCGCGCGCCCTCGAGCGGCTTCTGATCTTGCACGAAGACCACGAGCAGAACGCGTCGACCTCGACGGTGCGTTTGGTCGGATCGACGGGCGCCAATCAGTTCTCGTCGATCTCGGCGGGCATCAACGCGCTGTACGGACCACTGCACGGCGGTGCGAACGAGGCCGTTCTCGACATGTTGGCCCGCATCCGAGACTCCGGCGAAAGCGTCGAGCGCTTCGTCGAGCGCGTGAAGAACAAGGAAGACGGTGTGAAGCTGATGGGCTTCGGACACCGCGTCTACAAGAACTTCGACCCGCGCGCCAAGCTCGTCAAGGAGTCGGCCGACGAGGTGTTGACGGAGCTCGGGGTGCACGACCCGCTCCTCGACCTCGCGAAGGAACTCGAAGAGGTCGCGCTGAGCGACGACTACTTCCGGGAGCGCCGCCTGTATCCGAACGTCGACTTCTACACCGGCGTGATCTACAAGGCGATGGGCTTCCCGACGCGCATGTTCACGCCGCTGTTCGCGATCGGTCGTCTGCCGGGATGGCTCGCGCACTGGACCGAGATGCAGAACGACCCGCAGACGAAGATCGGCCGCCCGCAGCAGCTGTACATCGGCTCCGGCGCCCGGGACTACCCCGGCACGGTCTGACGCCCGGCGCGCAGCCGGCCCTCCGCACGGCGCGCTCTCTGCGCGCACGTGGCCTCTGCGCGCACCTGGGCTCTGCGCGCACCGCAGATTCGGACAATGTCATCAGATTCGGATGCGGGAGCGCTCCCGCATCCGAATCTGTTCACTCCGTCCGATTCCGGTCCCTCGATCCACATCCGGGGACGGCGGACGGTCCCTCGTTTCATGGCAGGATCGCGGAATGAGTGATGACCTCCTCGCCGGGCCCCGCGGACGCAGGATCTGTCTCGAGCTGGCGCGAGAGGTCGACGAGCGCGCGCGGCACGCGCTGTTCGAGCTGGAGTACAACGCGGATGTCGCCGCCGGGGCGTCGATCGTGCGCTTCGGGTGGACCGACGACGGCGGCACGTTCGAATCCCGCGGTCCGATGGACACAACGGCATCCACCGGCGACCTCGCCGCGCTCATCCGCTCGCTTCCGCCCGTCGAGCTGACCGCGCCCGTCATCGACGAAGCGCTGCGACGCTCGGTGGACTTCGCGCGGTACTGGCAGCCGCCCGACGGCGCCGACCTCGTGGCCGCCGATCCCGACGTCTGCGCCGCGCTCACCGCGATCGCGGCGCAGGTGACCTCCCATCCCGCGGCCGAGTGGTGGACGCGCGACCGGACCGAGAGACAGTGGGCCGTGGAGTTCGACTCCGCCGGAGACCTCTCGCCGTTCGCACTCCCGGTGGATGCCGCGGCGCGGTGGAGCGACTCGACCCGCGCCGAGGAGGAACAGGCGGCGCGGGAGCGGCCGACCGACCCGGCGGCGAACGTCAGCGGCCACTGGTGGTCGCACCCCTGGGGAGCGCCGCACACGACGGGGGAGCGCCCCGATGGAGTGCCCACCGGCATCCCGTACATCGAAGACGGCTTCGGCTGGACGCGTGCCGTCGCGATGCCGGTCGCGGGCACCGGCCGCACTTACGAGATCCGCTCCGAGCGCGACTGGGCGGAGCTCTGCCGCCGGTATCCCCTGGAAGTCACCGCGAGTCGCCGCCACGATTGGTATCGCACGACCGGACGGGCGGGCAGGTGGCTCTTGCCGGACTGGGGCCGCGTCGCCGGTGAGTGGGATGCCGTGCACCTCACCGCGTGGGCCTATCTGACCGCCGCGACCCGTGAGATCGTCGTCGACGACGAGTACTCCTCCGTCATCGGGGGCTGGGCGCCCGACGAGACGTACTGGCTCACCGGACTCGTCCGCCCGGGATCCGGGACGCACGTGGTGTGGACGGCCGAAGACCCGGTCGGCCCCTGGCGCCGCGAGGCGTAGCGGATTCGGACATTGTCACCAGATTCGGATGCGTGATGCCCTCGCCATCCGAATCCGCGGCATCCCTCCGAATCCGGTGCCCGAGGGGGAGCGCAGGGAGCCGACCTACCCGGCGGCGATGAGCTCTGCGGCGTAATCGGGCACGTAGTTCTGCGCCTCGCGCGGCGGACGCTCGTATCCCCCGGAAGCCGGGCGCGGCGGAATGTCGATCGGCTCCCGCTCGACCAGCTCGTACGGCACCTGGGACAGCAGATGGTGGATCATGTTGATCCGGCCGCGACGCTTGACCTCGTTGTCGACCTCGTGCCAGCGCGCCTCGGGGATGTCGGTGTGCACGAACATCGTGTCCTTCGCGCGGGAGTAGTCCTCCCACTTCGTGATCGAGAGGACATCATTGGGGGAGAGCTTCCACCGGCGCATGGGGTCGTCGTTACGCGAGCGGAATCGCTGCTCCTGCTCGACGTCGGAGACGCTGAACCAGTACTTCAGCAGAATGATGCCCTCTTCGACCAGCATCCGCTCGAAGATCGGGGCCTGGTGCAGGAACCGGTGATACTGCGCGTTCGTGCAATAGCCCATGACGTGCTCGACACCGGCCCGGTTGTACCAGGACCGGTCCATCAGCACGATCTCGCCCGCGGCGGGCAGGTGCGCGATGTAGCGCTGGAAGTACCACTCGGTCTTCTCGCGCTCCGTCGGAGTGGGCAGCGCGACGATGCGCGTGACGCGGGAGTTGAGATATTGGGAGACGCGACTGATGGTCGAGCCCTTGCCGGCGGCATCCCGGCCTTCGAAAATGACCACGACGCGTGCACCGGTCGCCTGCACCCAGGCCTGCATATCGACCAACTGCGCTTGGAGCGCGGTGATCTCCCGCTCGTAGAGTCTCTTGGGCATGCGCTTGCTCATCCGGTCAGCATACGGCTACGTCCGGATGCGCGCTTCGAAGGGGGTGGCGTGATGTGCTGCCTCGGCGTGGAGATCCGGGCGCATTGCGCCACCTTGTCCACGCGGACCGAAAGGAGGGGGCGCGATCTGTGGTCGCAGATGCCCACAGGGGGCGGATTGCGCCACCTCGTCAGGTGACACGGACGAATCCGGCTCAGGCGTGCAGGGCTTCGTTCAGTGTCACACCGGCGCCCGCACGCCGCACGGCTTCGATCGCGCCGCTCAGCGAGTTGCGACGGAACAGGATGCCGTTCTGCCCGGAGAGCTGAGCGCCCTTGACGACCGGGCGCGTGCCGTCATGGAGCGGCGGCTCGGACGGGAGGGAAATCTTCGAGCCGGCCGTGACGTACAGACCCGCCTCGACGACACAGTCATCGCCGAGCGAGATGCCGATACCGGCGTTCGCGCCGAGCAAAGTGCGCGACCCGATCGACACGCGATGCGCGCCGCCGCCGGAGAGGGTGCCCATGATCGAGGCGCCACCGCCGATGTCGCTGCCATCGCCCACGACGACTCCCTGCGAGATCCGCCCCTCGACCATCGAGGCACCGAGCGTCCCGGCGTTGAAGTTGACGAAACCCTCGTGCATCACGGTCGTTCCGGGAGCGAGGTGCGCGCCCAGGCGCACGCGCGACGCATCCGCGATACGCACGCCCTCCGGCGTGACGTAATCGGTCAGTCGCGGGAACTTGTCGAGGCTCTGCACCTGGATGCCGGCGCGCAGGAGGGCCCCGCGCAGACGGCGGAGGTCGTCCGGGTGCACGGGACCGGCGTTGGTCCATGCGACATTCGGCAGGTGCGCGAAGATGCCGGTGAGATTCAGCTCGTTCGGGGCGACGAGCAGGTGCGACAACGCATGCAACCGGAGATAAGCATCGCTCGTGCCGGTGGGCGCGGCATCCAGATCGATGTCGACGATCACGACCTCGGTGCGCACGGCGCGGCGTTCATCATCGCCGACGAGCGCGTCGAGCTGCGCTGTGTCGACCTCTTCGGGGGAGCGGCCGAGTGTCGGCTCCGGGAACCACGTATCCAACACGGTGCCGTCCTGCGACATCGTCGCCAGTCCCGCACCCCATACCCATCGCTGCTCAGTCACCCCACCAGGCTAGCGGGCGCGGCGGCTCGGTAGACTCGGGCCCATGCCTGCGCTGGATCTGACCTCATCGTCCGCCGACCTGACCCGCACGATCTGCGACATTCCGAGCGTTTCCGGTGACGAGAAGGTGCTGGCCGATCTCATCTTCGACGCCATGACGGCGCTTCCTCACCTCGAGGTCTTTCGCGACGGCGACACGATCGTCGCGCGCACTCAGCTCGGGCGCGCGCAGCGCGTCGTCATCGCGGGGCACATCGACACCGTGCCGATCAACGCGAACCTGCCGACGCGCGATGTCGTCATCGACGGGGAGCCGTACATCTGGGGGCGGGGCACGGTCGACATGAAGGCCGGCGTCGCGGTGCAGCTGAAACTGGCCGCTGAGCTCGTCGATCCCCGCGTCGACATCACCTGGATGTGGTACGACCACGAAGAGGTGGATGCCGACCTCAACGGCCTCACGCGTCTCGCGGCGACGCGGCCCGATCTGTTCGCCGGGGACTTCGCGATCCTGGGCGAGCCATCGAACGGGCAGGTCGAGGGCGGCTGCAACGGTAACCTCCGTGCCATCGTGCGCACACGCGGGGTCCGCTCGCACAGTGCGCGCTCGTGGATCGGCGAGAACGCGATCCACAAGGCTGCACCGATCCTCGCCCGGCTCGCGGAGTATCGGGCGAGCGAGATCGACGTCGAGGGTCTCGTCTATCGCGAAGGGCTCAATGCGGTCCGCATCACCGGGGGGATCGCCGGTAACGTCATCCCCGACCTGTGCGAGGTCGAGGTCAACTACCGGTTCGCGCCCAGCCGCACCGTGGACGAGGCATCCGATCACGTCCGCGAGGTGTTCGCGGGATATGACGTCGAGTTCGTCGATCGGGCCGCGGGCGCGCGACCGGGGCTCGACGCTCCGCTCGCGCAGGAGTTCGTGGCCGCGGTCGGCGCAGAGCCGCGACCGAAGTACGGGTGGACCGACGTCGCGCGCTTCTCGGCGATGGGCGTCCCTGCCGTGAATTACGGCCCCGGCGACCCGCATCTCGCACACCACGACGAGGAGCGCGTTCCGGTGGCGCAGATCGAGGACGTCGAACGCGGCCTGCGCGCGTGGCTGGGCAGGTGACCGCTCGCGCAGCGCGCGGTCGAGCTCCGGTCGCGCTGCGCGTGGCGATCGTCTACGTGATCGCCCGTCTCGTCACGACGGGGTTCTTGCTGATCGCCGCCGCGATCTCGGGCCCGGACTCGCGCTTCGGCGCCGACGCCACCCTGGGGTCACTGTCGATGGGGTGGGACTCGCAGTGGTACTGGCTCGTCGCAACCACGGGCTACCCGAGCACACTTCCGCTGGACGACGCCGGCAACGTCACCCAGAACACCTGGGCGTTCATGCCGATCTATCCTGCGCTGTCGCGGGCTCTGAGCGTGGTGCTCGGCGGTTCCTATCCGCTTGCCGCAGTCCTCCTCGCCCTGATCGCCGGATACGCGGCGTGCCTGGCGCTCTTCCACCTGCTGCGTGAGCGCATCGATGCCACCTCGGCGCTCTGGGCCGTGGCGCTATTCACCGCCGGCCCGCTGGGTGCGCTCTTTCAGATGGGGTATGCGGAGACCCTCTTTCTCGCTCTGCTCTTCCTGGCGCTCTGGGCGCTCGTGCGCCGGCGCTTCTTCTGGCTGTATGCCCTCATCCCGCTGATGGGATACACGCGACCCGGGGTCTTGGCGTTCGCGCTGCTGCTCGGTCTCTACGGGATCTTTCGCTGGTGGCGCCGGCGCGTCGACCCGTTGCCGGTGCGGGAGATCATCCACATCGTCGCGCTCGGCCTCGTGGCGACGGCGGTCGGCTTCTCCTGGCAGCTGATCGCAGGAGCGGTCACCGGTGATCCGTCGGCCTACATGGACACGGAGCTCTCGTGGCGGCAGGGCTGGACGGGAGACCGGGAGAGTGGCTTCGTCCCCTTCTCCGGCTTCATCCAGGCCGCCGCGATCTGGTTCCGCCTGTGGGGCCTGCCGGAAGCGCTCGGCTACCTCGCTCTCGCACTGGTCGTCCTCGCTGCTGGCGCGACGCTCCTCTTCTCCCGGCACGTGCGCCGGCTCGGGCCCGAGATCCGGCTGTGGTCGGCCAGCTACATGCTCTATCTGTTGGCGGTGTTCTTTCCGCAGTCGAGCATCTTCCGCTTGCTGATGCCGCTGGCGCCGCTGTACGGAGCTCTGGCACTCCCGAGGTCGACGACGTGGCGCGTCAGCATGCTGATTCTCGGTCTCGTGGGGCAGGGGTGGTGGATCCACCAGATGCTCGCGCTCGGCAACACCTACGCGCAGATCCCCTGACGTGCACGGCGGGAGCGGTCCCGTGAGCGTCGGGTGTCTCCAGGACCGGGTAAAGTTGTCCAGTAGTACTCTGACGAAAGGGAGCCCGCAATGGCAGCCATGAAGCCGCGCACCGGAGACGGACCGATGGAGGCCGTGAAGGAGGGGCGCCTCATCATCGTGCGCGTCCCGCTAGAAGGTGGCGGACGCCTGGTCGTGTCGGTCAACGACGACGAGGCCAAAGAACTCCACGGCGTCCTTGCCGGGGTCGTCGGCGCAGCCTGACCCCGCATCGCCGAAACGGCCGGTCCTGACGGACCGGCCGTTCGTCGTTTCCGCTTCAGATGACGCGGGGATCCCGCGGTGCGTGTCAGCGACTGCCGGTGGTCGTCAACTGCAAGAGTCCCTCGCCCACGATCGACAGGGCGCCGAGGACCGCGGGGGAGGACTGCGTCTCCTGGATCAGGGAGCGATAGGCGTTCGTCTGGGCATCGCGGCGAACCGGGTCGGCGACCGCGCCGCCCGCGAGAACCCGCGGGACCAGGACGGTGCCGCCGGCGCGGACGAGGCGAAGTCCGTGCTCGACGTACTCGATGACGCCCTCCGCGTCAGCGTCGACGAGGACGATGTCATACGACGCTTCGTTCATGCGAGGAAGGACATCCGCCGCACGGCCGGTGATGAAACGCGCGCGCGCGGGCGGGATCTTCGCATCGGCAAACGCGACGCGAGCAGCGGCGAGGTGCTCGGGTTCTTTGTCGATCGTCGTGAGCGTCGCCCGCGGGGAGCCATGCAGAAGCCACAAACCGGATACTCCGCCGCCGGTGCCGATCTCGACGATGTTGAGAGCTGCGGTCGTGGCGGCCAGCACAGCGATCTGCGCGCCGACGGGTGCGCTGATCGGGTCGGCGCCGAGCTCGACGGCATGCGCGCGCGCACGCGCGATCGACTCGGGCTCTGTCGTCACTTCATCGACGAACCTGCGGATCGCGTCGTACTCGGCCATAGTGGTCCTCCTCTGCCAGCGTACGGTGCGGTGGGTCAACCCTGCGCCAGGCGCACGGGTAATCTGGACCCATGTTCTTCGGGATCGACGGGGACAAGCTCCTGCTCATCGCGATCGTCGCGGTGCTCCTTGTTGGCCCCGAACGCCTCCCCAGGTACGCCGAAGCTTTGGGACGATTCACTGTTCGCGCGCGCGAATGGCTCGGCGGAGCCAAGACCCGCGTGAAAGAGGAAATGGGCGAAGACTTCGACGACATCGAGTGGCGAAAGCTCGATCCGCGTCAGTACGATCCACGCCGGATCATCCGCGACGCCCTGCTGGAGGATGCTCCCGTCCCGACCGTCCAGGCAGCCGCGGCGGGCGCGGCGATCGCCGCCACATCGCCGACGATGCCGATGACGACGATGGATCGCACGCTTCCGGTGCCCTTCGACTCCGAAGCCACCTGACCGGGAGCTCAGGCGAGGGTGACCGGAAGCGCGCGCCCGGCGAGGCCGCGCGCGGCGCGCGCCAGCTGATCGGCCACCGCGCTGATCGCCTGCGCCGCCGCGTCTTCCGGCGCGCTGACGACGACGGGCGCTCCGGTGTCGCCGCCGGAGCGGAGGGCGATGCTCAGCGGGATCGAGCCGAGCAGGGGCACGGCGGCTCCGTCGGTCGACAGCGCTGCGGCGACGGTCTGACCGCCGCCTGATCCGAAGAGATCGAGCGTGCTGCCGTCGGGAAGAGCGAGGGCCGCCATGTTCTCGATGACGCCGATGACACGCTGACCCGTTTGGCGCGCGACGAGCCCGCTGCGAACGGCGACATCGGCGGCCGCGACCTGCGGCGTCGTGACGACGAGGACCTCCGCGTGCGGCAGGAGTTGGCCGACCGAGATCGCGACGTCACCCGTGCCCGGGGGCATGTCGATCAACAGAACGTCGAGATCGCCGAAGAACACATCGGTGAGGAATTGCTGCACGGTGCGGTGCAGCATCGGGCCACGCCAGGCGACGGCGGATGCCGCCTGATCCCGCGGCAGGAACATCCCGATCGAGATCGTCTTCACGCCGTGCGCGACCGGCGGCAGCATCAGGTCGTCGATGCGTGTCGGCTGTGGGGGGAGGCCGTCGGGTTCGATCAAACCAAGGAGCGCCGGGATCGAGAATCCGTGCACGTCGGCGTCGATGAGGCCCACAGCGAGGCCGCGCGCCGCCAGGGCGACGGCCAGATTCGCGGTGACGGTGGACTTCCCGACACCGCCCTTTCCGCTCGTGACCGCGATGACACGGGTGAGCGAGTCCGGCCCGAAGGGCATCTCGCGACCGCGCCCGCCGCGGAGCCGTTCGGTGAGAGCGGCACGCTCGGCCGGGGTCATGACCCCGATGGTCAATTCGACCTCGGAGACGCCCTCGACCGATGCCGCGGCATCCCGGACATCTCGGGCGATGCGATCGGCCGCCGGGCACCCGACGATCGTCAGCGCCACTTCGACATGGGCGGTCGTGCCCTCGACCTCGACCGTGCGAATCATGTCGAGCTCAGACAGGGGACGGCGTAGCTCGGGGTCGGTGACAGCGCCGACGGCGCCCCGCACCGCATCGGTGAGGGTCATGAGTCGCCGCGTTCCTCGCGCTCGTCGAGGTGCTCCAGAAGTGCGCGCAGCTCTTGGCGGAGCATGTCACGCGTCATGACCTGCTCGGTCATGTCGGTGAGGGCCATGCGCAGCGCGACGACTTCCCGCGCGAGATATTCGGTGTCGGCGAGGTTGCGCTCGGCGCGTTGACGATCCTGCTCGATCTGCACGCGGTCGCGGTCGTCCTGACGGTTCTGCGCGAGGAGGATGAGGGGCGCGGCGTACGATGCCTGCAAGGACAGCATGAGTGTGAGCGCCGTGAACCCGAGGGCCGCGTCGTCGAAGCGCACGGAGTCCGGCGCCATCGTGTTCCACGTGATCCAGGCCACGCAGAACAGCGACAGGATCAGCAGGAATGTCGGCGTGCCCATCGCGCGGGCGATCCACTCGGTGAACCGGCCGAAGCGGTCCCGCGACGGCTGGGGTGTGCGGGGAGTGCGAGCCAGGACGCTGGAGCGACCGCGCGGGTCTTCGAGCGTGACCTTCGAGGCCCGCGCCATCATCGCCGCACCCCCGCGGGCGTCACGTCGGTGTCATCGCCGTCGTGCGAACGCCAGTCCTCGGGCAGCAGATAGTCGAGCACGTCATCGACACTCACCGCGCCGACGAGGCGGTGGGCTTGATCGATGACCGGCAGGGAGACGAGGTTGTAGCTGGCCAGCATCCGCGCGACCTCCGCCGCGGATGCCGTCGCCGCCACAGCGTCGATCGTGTCGTCGATGATCGCGCCGAGGCGCTCGTGCGGCGGATAGCGCAGCATCCGCTGGAAGTGCACGGTGCCGAGCAACCGCCCGGTCGGCGTCTCGTAGGGCGGGAGCGTGACGAACACGGCTGCCGCGAGGGCCGGATGCAGCTCGTGTCGCCGGATGAGGGCGAGCGCCTCGGCGACGGTCGCGTCGGCCGAGAGCACGATCGGCTCGCTCGTCATGAGGCCGCCAGCCGTGTCGGGGCTGTACTGCAGAAGTGCCCGGACATCCTCGGCCTCTTCGGGCTCCATGAGCTCGAGCAATTCTTCGCGCTGGTCCTCGGAGAGCTGCGCGAGCACGTCGGCCGCGTCGTCGGGCTCCATCTGATCGAGGATGTCGGCGGCGCGCTCGTCGCCCAGCGCCTCGAGAATGTGGACTTGGTCGTCTTCCGGCATCTCCTCGAGAGCATCGGCGAGGCGCCCGTCGGAGAGTTCTTCCGCCACCTCGAGCAGACGCTCGTCGGGCAGATCGAGCAGAGTGTTGGCAAGGTCGGCCGGCTTGAGCTCGGAATAGGTGGCCACGAGTTGCTCTGCCGACTGCGCCTGTCCGGGGGACTGCTCCTCACGGACGTCCGACCAGGCAGCAAACGTCGTCGGCCCCTTCGCGAACGGAGTCGCGCTCGTCTTGGGCTTGCGGAGGAACAGCTGACCGATGTCCCACTCACCGAGTCGACTGCGCTCGATCGCGACGTCCTCGATGACGGCGTGGCCGGAGCCGTCGCGGAAGTAGACCTTGCGGCCGAGGAGCTCTGCCATGACACGCACCTCGCCACCGCGCGGCTGGAAGCGGCGCACGTTGATCAACCCGGTCGTGATGACCTGGCCCGTCGCGATCGAGGTGACCCGACCGATCGAAAGGAAGACGTTGCGGCGGCCGGGAATCTCCACGACGAGCCCGACCACCCGCGGCGGATCGTCCTTGCGGTAGATGACGACGACATCCCGGACCTTGCCGAGCCGGTCGCCCGCGGGGTCGAAAACGGTGCAGCCGGTCAGGCGTGCCACGAAAACCCTCTGCGTACTCACGTCTCCAGCGTAGTGCGCGCGCTCTCCCGTGGCCCGGCCACTGGCGGTGTCGGGCGTGCGTGACAAGATGGATCAATGAGCATGATCGGCGGCACCCCGCAGGAGCACGGCGAGAAGATCGCCGAGCACGCGACCTACCAGGGCGCTCAGAAGAGCGTGTCGCAGCTGATCGAGGCCGACATTCCGGCGAAAGACATCGCGATCGTCGGTCGTGGCCTGCGATCCGTCGAAAGCGTGACGGGTCGACTGGGGTACGCCGCAGCCGCCCGCTCGGGCGCGATCAACGGCATCCTGCTCGGCCTGCTGTTCTCGGCGATCTTCGTGCTCGGCACCCCGAACGCTGCCATTCAACTGTTCGTCGGCGTCATGCTCGTTGGCATCGCGGTCGGCATGCTGCTGAGCATCATCACGTACACGCTTGTGCGCCGCCGCCGCGATTACACGTCGATCACGCAGGTCATCGCCGATCAGTACGAGGTGACGGTGCTTCCGCGGTCGATTCAGCGAGCTCGAGAGATCATCGGTCGGCCGATGCCGCCGCAGACATCTGGTCTTCCCGCACCGGCCGTGCCGCCGGCATCCGAACAGCCGGAGTACGGTGAGCGGGCCCGTCCCGTCGCCCCGCCGCAGTACGGTGAGCGGGTGGACCCGGCCGCACCGCCCGTCGGGGAGCGCGTAGACCCCGCTCCCGAACCGGTTGTGCCGGAACGTGTTGATCCGCTGCCCCCGCCGCAGTACGGTGAGCGCGTCGATCCGGCACCGCAGCCGCCTGCCGTTCCGCCCGGGGAGGGTGCGGACGAGCAGTCCCGGTGATGATCGAGGTCTCCGTGCCGTCGGGGACGGTCGAGGTCTCCATCGCGCTCGACGCTCCCGCACATCCCTGGGCCGCGCTCGCGCTCGCGCATGGCGCGGGAGCCGGGATGGATCATCCGTTCCTCCGGGGAGCGGCCGAGGCCTTCGCCGCCGAGGGGGTCGCGGTGCTGCGTTTCATGTTCCCGTATCGAGAAGCGGGCAGACGGATGCCGGGGCCCGCGGCGCACGCCGTCGCGACGTGGGTGGCGGCGATGGCTGCCGTTGCGGCACACGTGCCCGGTGTCCCGTCATTCGCGGCGGGGAAGTCCTACGGCGGACGGATGGCTTCGATGGCCGCCGCCGAGGGTGCGATCAGTCCGGCGGGGCTCATCTATCTGGGGTATCCGTTTCATCCGCCGGGCAAGCCGGAGGCCTCGCGCGCCGAGCACCTGCCTCTTATTTCTGTGCCGCAACTCTTCGTCGAGGGTACGAACGATCCGTTCATCCAGCCGATCGCGCAGTTCGAGGCCGCAGTCGCGACGTGTCAGGATGCCGCCGTGCTCTGGACCGCCGGCGGCGGACACTCCTTCGACGTGAAAGGTGCCCGCCGTGCGCCGGAGGCCATCGGTGCCGACATCGCGGGGTCCGTCATCCCGTGGCTCCGTGCGCGTGTGTAACCTGCCGGGGAGGGGCGGTCAGCGGGCGAGGCGGGCGATCCAGGCCTCGACCTCGTCGGCTGTGCGCGGGATGCCGGCCGAGAGGTTCTCGGGGCCGGCCGCGGTCATCAGGATGTCGTCCTCGATGCGCGCACCGATCCCGCGATACTCCTCGGGCACCGTGAGATCGTCGATCTGGAAGTACAGCCCCGGCTCGATCGTGAAGACCATTCCGGGCTCCAGGATGCCGTCGTAGTACATGTCACGCCGCGCCTGCGCGCAGTCGTGCACGTCGATCCCCAGGTGATGGGAGGTGCCGTGCACCATGTAGCGGCGGTGCTGACCGCCGCGGTCGGCTTCCAGGGCTTCCTCCGCGCTCACCGGGAGCAGGCCCCACTCGGCGACGCGCGTGGCGATGACACGCATCGCCGCTTCGTGGACCGTGCGGAACTTCACTCCGGGGACGGCGGCGGCGAAGGCGGCGTCGGCCGCTTCGCGCACGGTCTCATAGATCTTGCGCTGCACCTCGGTGAAGGTGCCCGACACGGGAAGAGTGCGGGTGATATCGGCGGTGTACAGGCTGTCGACCTCGACACCGGCATCCACCAGGATCAGATCGCCGGGCACAACCGCACCGTCGTTGCGGGTCCAGTGCAGGTAGCAGGCGTGGGGTCCGGAGGCGGCGATCGTGTCGTAGCCTTCGCCGTTGCCTTCCGTGCGCGCGCGGTGGTGGAACACGCCTTCGACGGCGCGCTCACCGCGCGGCGTCGCGATGATGCGGGGGAGGTCGCTGACGATGTCGTCGAATCCACGTGCGGTGACCTCGACGGCCAGTCGCATCTGCTCGATCTCGTACGCATCTTTGACAAGGCGGAGTTCGGAGACGAACCGTCCGAGCTCGGCGTCGTCATCGGCGGCGCGGTCGCCGTCGGTAGCGGTGAAATCATCCAGGTGCGCGGTGGCCACGCCGAGGTCCTGCGCGACATCCTCCATTGCGGGGCGCGGGCCGATCCAGAACTCGCCCACCGTCGCATCGGCGTAGAACTCGGTCGTGGTGCGGTCGGCTCGATCACGCAGGTGCAGAGTCACGTCGTGACCGGATGCCGTCGGCTCGAAGACGAGCACCGAACCGGGCAGGCTATCGCTGGCCCACCCGGTGAGATGCGCGAACGCGGAGTGCGCGCGGAACGGATAGTCGGTGTCGTTGGAGCGCTGCTTGAGTGATCCCGCCGGGAACACGAGGCGCTCACCGGGGAATGCTGCCGAGACGGCGTCGCGCCGTGCCGCGGTGTAGGCAGCCTGTGCGCGTGGGGGCGGAGACTGCTCGGGACGCTCGGCCCATCCGGTGGAGATCGTGTCGAGGAAGCCCTGCGGGAAAGGCTGCTTCCGATTGGTGTTCTCCGCGGGGATGGTCTCGGTACTGGTCTCGGCGATCGTGTCGCTTTCGCTCGTGCTCATGGCATCCAGTCTCTCAGGTCGCGACATTCGTGTCGCTATGCGGCGGGTTCGAGCTGCACGACGAGGGGGCGATGATCGCTCCCGCTGTCATCGAGCGACGTGAGGATGACCGAGCCGGTCGCCACCCAGCCCGAGGTCGACATGACGTGGTCGATCGGGGTGCCGAGCAGTGACGGCACGCTCGTCGACCAGGTTCCGACTCCGCCCGTCCCGCTGCGGGCTGAGCCATCGTGGCACCGCCCCAGATCGGCACCGGCGACACCCAGATGCGCCATGTGGTCGAGGGTCGCGTTGAAATCACCGGCCATGATCACGTTCTCGGTCGCGCACTGATCGGCCAGCCATTGCAGGTCGCTGCGCCACTCGTCCATGTAGGCAGCGCGGGGCGCCACGGCATGGACGGCGACGACGATCGGTCCCTCGCCGTCCACCGGCATGGCGACCACACTGGGCACCTCTGAGGTGTTCGTCGTTCCGTCGACGGTGGACTCGACGACGGCATAGTCGCCGAGGTCGGGGGAGATGAGCAGGCTGGTCCAGTTCGCGTCCCATCCCTCGTAATTCTCGTTGTGGACCCACATCGGTGCCCCGAGCTCGCGCATCGCGACGGCGACAGCGACGCCCACCTCCTCGGTGGTCTCGGGTAGCGAGACGATGTCGGCCTGCATGGCGACGGCAGTGCGCGCGATCGTGTTGGCGTCCGCGGCGGCACCGGCAGTGTTCCAGGTCATGACGCGCACGCTGGCGTCGGTCGTCTCGGGGAGACCCCCCGCACCCAGGCCGCGCGAGAACAGGATGCCGCCGCCCACGGCGGCTCCGATGAAGACGATCGCGGCCATCGTGCCGGCGAATGCGCGGAGCGGTCGGGCCAGGCACAACAGGAGCAAGAGCACGCCGGCTGCCGTGAGGAGGAGGATGGTGACGGCCCGCAAGGACACGATCTGCGCGATCGGAAACGTCCGCTCGAGGCGGAAGAACTGGGGCCACGTGAGGATCGCGACGACGATGGCCGTGAGCACGGTGATCAGAAGTCCCAGCAGGCGAAGCACGTCGGCGACTCTATGTCAGCAGGCTGAGAGAAGGGCGGATACCGGGCCCGACGCCAGTACGCTCGGAGCATGGTGGATGAACGCTTTCGCGGCGCACAGGCGTTCGCGGGTCCGAGCGATCTGCACCTGCACTCGGATCATTCCGACGGCACCGAACCGCCCGCCGAAGTGATGGCCGCCGCCCACCGGGAGGGCCTGCGCACCGTCGCGCTGACCGACCATGACACGACATCGGGATGGGCCGAAGCGGCCGAGGCTGCGGGCTCGCTCGGGATGACATTGCTTCCCGGGATGGAGTTGTCCGCGCGGCACGAATGGCGCAGTGTCCACGTGCTGGGCTACCTGTTCGATCCGGATGATGCGGGCCTCCGCGCGCTCACCGACCGCATCCGCACGGCGCGACTCACTCGTGCCCGCACGATGGCCGATCGTATCGGTCGGGATTACGACCTGACGTGGGAGGACATCCTCGCCCAGACCGCCGACGGCGCCACGGTGGGCCGGCCCCACCTCGCCGATGCACTCGTGGCGAAAGGGCACGTGCGCGATCGTGGCGAGGCGTTCGCGGGCATCCTTCATCCCGGCAGTGACTATTACATGGCGCTCTATGCGCCGGATCCGGTGACGGCGGTCGCAGCGATCGTCGGCGCTGGCGGAGTTCCGATCGTCGCGCATCCAGCCGGGCGCGCGGGTCTTCTGCCGCCGGCTCTTGTCGACAGGATGCTGGAGGCGGGTCTCGCCGGGTTCGAACTCGGCCATCGCGAAAATGAAGAACCTGCGCTGTCGCAGCTGCGCCGGCTCGTCGTCGCGCGCGACCTCATCGTGACGGGCTCAAGTGATTACCACGGTCGCGGCAAGCCGAACGTGCCGGGGGAGAACACCACCGCAGACGACATGGTCGCCCGCATCATCGCCCGTGCACCAGGAAGCGCCCCCGTCCGCCCCTGAGGGCGATCTGACGGATGTCGTCGTCCTGCGCGGCGCGGTAGTGCGAGGCGGCCGCAACCTGGCGCTCGCTCATGCCGCGGCCGCGGGCAATGAGGGAGATGAGCGCCGTGACGATCGGGAAGAAGATCCAGACCGCCTTCCAACCGCCGCCGAGCGTGGTGTCACGGAAAATATCGCCGATGATCGCGAACAGCGCGAACAGGTACGAGATGAAGATGAAGGCCCACAGGAACCACGCGACGATCAGGCGCCCGCGATGGGCGCTCCTGCTCCACCCGATCCACCGCGACGGCGACGACGGCGACGCGCGGGCGCGGGCTTGCCGTCGTGGTGCTCTTTGCCGGCTCCGTCGTGGGTGCCCGCTCCGTCTGCTCCGCGTTCGGCGGTGGTGTTCGTCCCGGCGGGGGCGGATCCCGCATCCGACTGCTCGGTGAAGCTCGTGCCGACCGGTTCCTGTCCTCCGCGGCGACGGCGGCGACGGGTGGTCCCGGCCTCCGTGCCCTCGGCGGCGACGTCGGTGGCGCGCGCCGGGCGCTGCGTGCGCACGGCAGCGGTTTTCGGCGCCGTCGCGATTCGCCCCTTCGTCCCGGCGGGGATGTCGAGATCGGTGTAGAGGTGCGGGCTGGAGGAGTAGGTCTCGACCGGTTCCGGTTGACCGAAATCGAGCGCCCGGTTGATGAGCGCCCACTTGTGCAGGTCGTCCCAGTCGACGAACGTCACCGCGATGCCGGTGTTGCCGGCGCGACCGGTGCGACCGACGCGGTGGAGGTAGGTCTTCTCGTCTTCGGGAATGGTGTGGTTGATCACGTGGGTGACGTCGTTCACATCGATGCCGCGCGCGGCGACGTCGGTCGCGATCAGGACGTCTTTCTTGCCCGCTTTGAAGGCCGCCATCGAGCGTTCGCGGCTCTCCTGACTCATGTCGCCGTGCACGGCGCCCGCGCTGAATCCGCGGTCACTGAGCTCGTCGACCAGCTTCTGCGCGGCGCGCTTGGTGCGGGTGAAGATCACGGCCTTGCCGCGGCCCTCGGACTGCAGGATGCGGGCGATGACCTCATCCTTGTCGAGCGAGTGCGCACGGTAGACGAGGTGACGGATGTTGGCCTGCGTGAGGCCCTCATCGGGGTCATTGGCCCGCATGTGGATCGGGTTCGTCATGAAGCGGCGCGCGAGGGCGACGATAGGCCCGGGCATCGTCGCGGAGAACAGTTGCGTGTGGCGCACCTGTGCGACCTTCTGGAAGATCTTCTCGATGTCGGCGAGGAACCCGAGGTCGAGCATCTTGTCGGCTTCATCCAGGACCACCTCGGTCGCGTTGGAGAGGTCGAGGAGTCGCTGGTTGTTCAGATCGATGAGGCGTCCCGGGGTGCCGACGACGATCTGCGCTCCGGCTTTGAGCTGTTCGATCTGACCCTCGTAGGCCTTGCCGCCGTAGATCGCCACGACGCTCGTGGCGCGGTTCTGCGTCAGCATGTCGATGTCTTCGTAGACCTGGACGCAGAGTTCGCGGGTCGGGACGACGATCAGCGCCTTGACTCCGGGTTCCGGGTTGAGCCCGAGTCGCTGAACGACGGGGATGCCGAAACCGAAGGTCTTGCCGGTTCCGGTCTTGGCCTGGCCGATGATGTCCTGGCCGGGAAGACCGAGCGGAATCGTCTGCTCCTGGATCGGGAACGCGTCCACGATGCCCTTTGCCGCGAGTGCATCGACGATGTCCTGGTCGACGCCGAGTTCGGCGAAAGTCGTCATACTGTCATGCCTGTCTGGCGGTGAGAAGCCGCCGGTGAAGAGATCCACGCCCTTCACTCAGCCACAGGCGCGGTGGCCCCGATCCGTCGCCGGGACGGCATCAGCCTACCCGAGCGCGCCGGGCCGTCCCGGGAATGGAGGGCGGTGGCGTTTATGCTGTCCTCGTGGTGACCTGGCCCTGGCAGCGCGATCGCGCCGCCGCTCGAACATTGAAGCTCCGCTCGCGTGGGGACTTCGGCGACGTCAGTCGCGTCGATTTCGAAGAGCTCGCGCCCGACATCGACACGTTCCTCGGACAGGCCGCCTACCTGCAGCTCGGTTACTTCGAGACGCTGAGTCAGTTGATCGCGCCGACTCCGGAGCTCTCCCACAAAGAGTCACTGTCGCGGGCAGCCGGTGCGGCGCTGATCAAGCACCGAGGCCTGGTGTCACTCATCCGCGACCGACACGACGACCCGCTGGAGATCATGCTCCCGTTCCGGGAGCCGTTGGATGCGTTCCGTCGCGAGACCCACGGAGCCAGACCGCTCGAGACGATGCTCACCGTGCACATCACCGCGGGGATGCTCGACGACTTCTATCTCGCCCTGGCGGCCAGCTACGGCGCTACCGGCGAGCGTGCGGCTGAGATCCTCCGGGCCGATGATGATCGTCAGGCACTCACGCAGATCATCGCCGATGCGATCGCGTCGGACCCCGAGTGGAAGTCGCTGCTGGCCTTGTGGGGGCGGCGGCTGGTCGGCGACACGCTTCTCATCGCGCGGGGTGCGCTTCGTCCGCAGACGCTGGATGCCGCCGAAGAAAAGAAAGTGGATCCGGTCTTCACCGGACTGCTCGCGGCACATTCGCGGCGGATGGCCGCGATCGGGCTCGACGCCTGATCAGGCGATCTTCAGCCGCAGGCGCTCGTTCGCGTCGTGGGTGGCGCGGGTGCGGGTGAGAACGCTCAGCACGAGCGGAACCACGACCGCCGGCACGACGATCGACAGAACCCAGATCCACGGGTTGTCGGTACCGATGCCCGCCCAGGTGAGGACGAGCCAGGTGATTCCGCTGACGGCGGCGCCGAGGGTCGGCGCCAGCGCGACACCGCGGGCGTCGCGCCCGGGCTGCAGGAAGTGCAGGACGCCGCCGATGGTCGCTCCGAAGATGAAGCCGAGCAGGATCTCCACGCCGGAGCCGCTCAGGCGACGAAGCCCACGCGGCGGGACTCTTCGGTCCCGACCTCGATGAATGCGATCCCGGCCGTCGGCACGATGTAGGAGTTGCCCTTCACATCGGTGAAGGTGACAGCTGCGGTGCCGCCCTCGATCGCCGCCGTCACGGACGCCTTGACGGAGTCGGCCGATTCTGCCGACTCGAAACTGAGCTCGCGAGCGGTGTTCGCAATGCCGATGCGGATCTCCACGGTGGTGCCACGTCCTTCTTGCCGATGGGGGAGCCCGCGGGAGCGGGCGCATCTCGACTCTACGACACGGCGCCGACCGACCGGCCGCCCGGGACAGGTGGCCTGCACGCTGTCGGCGAACGCGCCGCGGAACGGCGGTGTCGGCGCGGCCGGTTAGCGTGGAAGCATGTCTTCGGTGCAGCCCGACTCCGCGCAACAGACGGTGATCGATCTGGACGTCACGGCATCCGGCGTGGTGGTGGGAGCGCCCGGGAGCGGCAAGACGACGGCGATCATCGAGCGGGTCGCGGCGTTGCTTGCGCGCGACGTGCGGCCCGAGGAGATCCTCGTGCTCACGCCCACGCGTCAGGCGGCGACGGTGCTGCGTGATCGTCTCGCCCTCCGCGTGCGGGTGGCAACCCCGGGCCCGCTGGCGCGATCGGTCGCAGCATTCGCCTATCAACTTGTGCGTGCGCACGCCGTGTCGGCCGGGCTCGAACCGCCACAACTGCTCACGGGACCGGACGAGGACCGCATCGTGCAGGACCTCCTCGACGGTGATGCCGACGACGAGATCGCCGGGATCGCCGGGCGGTGGCCCACGTGGCTCACCCCCGACATCCGCGCCACTCGAGGGTTCCGCACGGAGGTGCGTGCCTTCCTGGCGGAATGCACGACCTTGGGGATCGAACCCGCCGCTCTCGACGCGCTCGCGGAGCGCGAAGACCGCGAGATCTGGGCGTCGCTGGCGACGTTTGCTGCGGAGTACCGCGCGGTGCGCGCCGACATGCGCGGCGCGCACCGCGACGCTGCCGGGCTCGTGCGCGAAGGAGTGGGCCTCGCGCGCACGGCGGGGCCGGGCACACCCGGCGCACTGGCGACGCTGCGCGTACTGATCGTGGACGACGCGCAAGAACTCACCCTCGGTGGTGTCGAACTGCTCGAAGCCTGTCGTGCGCGTGGGATGGCGGTGCTGGCGTTCGGCGACCCCGATGTCGGCTCCGGGTCGTTCCGCGGCGCGACGCCGCAGAACTTCGCCCGGTTGGCGCGCGGTCTCCCGCTGCACGTGTTGGGTGCGCCCCACCGGGGAACCCCCGCGCTTCGCGATCTCGCCGCACAGGTCACCAGTCGTATCGGCGCGGTCGGAGTGGTCTCGCACCGTCGGCCCCCCGAGGCTGCGGAGCCGGATGGGTCGGTCCGAGCCTTTGCGTTGCGCTCGGCGGGGGAGGAACTGGACACGATCGCGCGGCTGCTGCGGGAGCGTCATGTCCACGACGGGGTGCCCTGGGAGGGCTGCGCCGTGATCGCGCACGACAGTCGCCAGGTCCTCGCTCTGGAGGCCGAACTCTCCGCGCGTGACGTGCCGACGACGGCAAGCGGGCAGGGGCGCACGCTCGGGGACACACGTGCCGTGCGGGAGTTGTTGCTCCTGATCGATCTGGCGGCCCGTGACGAGTGGCAGGACGATGAGCCCGCGGAGGCGCTCCGCCACGGTGGACTCGACGGCATCGAGTTGCGCAGGCTCCGCACGGCGCTGCGCCATGATGCCCTCCGGCAACACACGGATGAAGACCGACCCGTCCCCTCGGCCAGGGACCTGTTGGCGTCGGGGCTCCGGCATCCGCTCGAGTTCGAGCTGCTCGACACGCGCGAAGGACGACGCGCTGCCCGCATCGCGGAGACGGTGACCATGCTGCGGGCACAGATCGCCGAGGGCGCCACCGCGCACGAACTGCTGTGGACGACCTGGGAACGGTCGGGACGCGAGCGTTCGTGGCGCGAGGCGGCAGCCGGCCACGGCCCGCTGGCCGATCAAGCGGGGCGTGACCTCGATGCCGTCGTCGCGCTCTTCCAAGCCGCTAAACGGCACGGCGAGCGTGAGGACGGCACGGCACCGATCGCATTCCTCCGCGGTGTCCTCGCTTCTGATGTCGCCGAGGATCGCCTCAGTGCGCCCCTGCCGACCGGTGTCGTGTCCGTGCTCACTCCCGCCGGCGCGCTCGGCGGCGAGTTCGACACCGTCGTGATCGCCGGAGTGCAGGACGGCGTCTGGCCGAATCTCCGCCCACGCGGAGGCCTGTTGGAGACGTGGCGTCTGGCGACGGCCGGGGATGACCAGCCCGCCGATGCACTGGACCTGCGACGCGGCGTTCTCCACGACGAGTTGCGTCTGTTCGTACGTGCCGTCTCGCGCGCGCAGTCGCGCGTGGTCGTGACGGCGGTCGACGACGACGATACGGGACCGAGTGTGCTCTTCGAATTCCTCCCGCCGGTCGAACCGGCACCACGCAGTGCCGAGCATCCGCTCTCTTTGCGCGGACTTGTGGCCCAGTACCGACGTGCGCTCACGGACGTGCGCGCATCGGCGACTGCACGCGCCGACGCGGCCGGTCAACTGGCTCTCCTCGCCGAGGCTGGCGTCGCCGGCGCCGATCCGCAGGAGTGGTACGGCATCGCTCCGCGGACGTCGGAAGGCCCGCTCATCGATCTCTCGCGGGAACAGGCGCGCGTGTCGCCGTCGAAGCTCGAGGCGATCGACGTGTGCCCGTTGAACTGGGTGATCGGTGACCTCGGCGGGGATGCGGGCAGCGTCGGGGCCGGCCTCGGCACACTGATCCATGCCGCGCTCGAGCACGCTGAAGGAGCAGACGAAGCCGACCTTTGGCGCACGGTCGAGAGTCGGTGGTCGGAGCTCGAGTTCGAGGCGGTGTGGATCGAGCGCGCCGAGCGCACCCGCGCGCGAGATCTGGTTGCGCGACTGAGTCGCTATCTCCGCGACGCGCAACACGCCGGCACGACACTGTTGGGAGCAGAGCCTCGATTCGAACTGAGCGTGCCGGTGGACGGCGCCGCGATGCCCTCCCTCATCAGCGGCACGATCGACCGGGTCGAGCTGACCGCCGAAGGGACCGTGGTCATCGTCGACCTGAAGACCGGCCGCACCCAGTCCACGAGTGCGACCGCCGCCGCAGAGAACCCCCAACTCAGCGCCTATCAGCTCGCTTTCGAGCAGGGGGCGATTCCGGCAGCGACGGGTCATCCGTCCGGTGGGGCCAAGCTCCTCGTTCTGAAGCAGAATCGCGGAGGCGTCTACGCGACGCCGCTCCAGGACCCCTTCGACGACGAACGGCGCACGGCGTTCGTCGAGCGGATCGGGGACGCGGTGCGGGTCATGGGCGGACGGGAGTTCCTTGCGCCCTACGAGGCGCACTGCCGGGACGACCACACGCACGCGCTGTGCCGCATCCACACGATCGGGCCGGTGAGTCGCTCATGACGACGGCGCAGACGACGACGCTGATCTCGCCCGAGGCGATCGCCGCCGCGCTCGGGCAGTTTCCCCCGACCGCCGAGCAGTCCGCGGTGATCGCGGCGCCACTCACCCCCGCCCTCGTCGTGGCGGGCGCGGGTAGCGGGAAGACCGAAACGATGTCGGGGCGGGTTGTCTGGCTCGTCGCGAACGGTCTTGTCCGGCGCGACGAAGTTCTCGGGCTCACCTTCACCCGCAAAGCGGCGGGGGAGCTCGCCGAACGTATCCAACGTCGCCTGAACCGGCTGGCGGAGTTCGAGCAACGGGGGCTGTTGCCGGTGATCGAACAGGGCTATCGCGACGGTCGACTGGACATGTTCGGTCGCATCGAGCGCGAGATGACCGGCGTGGCCGCCGACGTCGCGCGCCGGGCCGCGCTCGACGCGCTCGCCGAGGGAAGAGCGCCTCACCCGGCCGACCCGGACGCGCTGCTGCACCGTCCGACGGTGGCGACCTACAACAGCTTCGCCGACCAGCTCGTGCGGGAAAACGCGGTTCGCATCGGGCGCGATGCAGAATCGGTCATCCTCAGTGAGTCCGCCGCCTGGCTGCTCATGCGCAGTGTCGTCCATTCCTCCGACGACCCGCGGCTCGAGACGATCACGTATCGACCCTCCACCATCATCGATGCGGCCCTGCGGATCGCCCGCGACGGCGTCGACAATCTTGCCGACCTCGACGAGATCGCCGCGCTGCCGTCACGCCTCGCTCAGGTGCGGGAGCGCCCGTCGACCCGCAAGGGCACGACGGTCTACGCCGACGTCGAGAAGGCGCTCGTCGCCGTCGGCGGGCTCGAAGTGCTCACGACTCTGGCGCGCGAATACAACGCGCAGAAGCGTCGGCGCGGCGTCATCGACTTCTCCGATCAGGTCGCCGGGGCCCTGCAGATCGTACGGGCACACCCGGCGGTGGCCGTCGAGGTGCGCGAGCGCTATCGCGTCGTTCTTCTCGACGAGTACCAAGACACGTCGGTGGTGCAAAGCGACTTGCTGGCGGCGCTGTTCGCCGACTCGGCGGTGATGGCCGTCGGCGATCCACACCAGTCCATCTATGGCTGGCGTGGCGCGAGCGCCGGCAACCTCGGGGGGTTCGCGGGGGCGTTTGCGGCATCCGGCGTCGCGGAGAATTTCTCTCTCGTGACGAGTTGGCGCAACAGCGGGCGCGTGCTGGGTGCCGCCAACGCTGTCCTGGCTCCGCTGGCTCCGCGCGCGCCCGTGCGGGTCGACGCGCTCCGGCCACGGCCCGCGGCGCCCGCAGGAGACGTCACGGTCACGTTCGAGAGTGACGTCGACGGCGAAGCAGAGCGGGTGGCCGAGTGGTTCGCCGAGGTCAGAACGGAGCGCGCCCGCGGCGGCGCTCCCACGACCGGCGCGATCCTCTTCCGTGCGAAGAAGCACATGGTGCGCTTCGCCGATGCGCTCGCTCGCCGCGGCATCCCGCACCGCATCTTGGGTCTCGGCGGACTGCTGTCCACTCCGGAAGTCGTCGATGTCGTCGCCGCGCTGCGCGTCAGCAGCGACCCACGGGCGGGATCTGCGCTCATCCGTCTCCTGAGCGGTCCGCGCTGGGGGATCGGCCTTCCCGATCTTCGCGCGCTTGCGGCGCTCGCGCGACGCATCGGGCGCAGCGACGCGACGCTGCACACGTTGGATGCCGACGTCCTCGCGCACCTGCGCAGTGCCGGCGAGGACAGCGCCTCCCTGGTCGACGCCCTCGACTTCGTCGGTCGGCAGAGCGACGATCACGGCTGGCTGACCGAGTTCACCGCCGGAGCGCGTGCGCGCCTGCGGGAAGCGGCGGCGGTCTTCGCTGGCCTGCGGCGCGCCGCCGGCATCCCGGTGCCGGATCTCGTGCGGCTGATCGAGGTCGAACTTCGCCTCGACATCGAGTTGGCAGCCAACGACGCACGCGGACCGGCGCGGGTCGCGGGTGATCAGCTGCGCGCTTTCGTCGACGAGCTGCACGGCTTTCTCGCGGCGGATGAGAGCGGCTCACTGCCCGCCGTGCTCGCGTGGCTGGATCGGGCGGAGCGCATGGACGAGTTCGCACCTCGCACCGAGCCGCCCGAAGACGATGTCGTGCAGCTGTTGACGATCCATGGGTCGAAGGGTCTCGAATGGGATGCCGTGGCGGTCGTGCGCGTCGTTGAGGACGAGTTGCCCGCCAAGCCTCGCGAAGGTCTCGGCTGGCTCCGGTTCGGGGTGCTGCCGTATCCGTTCCGCGGCGACCGCGCGTGGCTGCCCCGACTGGCGTGGGAAGAGGACGAAGCACCCACCCAGCAGGATCTTCGCGCCGCTCTCGCCGACTTCGCGACCGCACTGAAAGACCGACAACTCGATGAGGAGAGACGCCTCGCGTACGTCGCTGTCACTCGGGCTCGTGACCACCTCCTGCTGAGCGGATCGGCGTGGGCCGGGACGAAGACCCCTCGGGGGCCGAGTCCGTTCCTCGTCGAGGTCGCCGAGGCGCTCGCGCTTCCGCTCGATGTCGCTGATACGGGCGAGGACCCGTACCTCGATCAGAGCCGGCTGTTGTCGTGGCCGATCGATCCGCTCGGAGCGCGCCGAGCCGCCGTCACGGCGGCCGCGGCCCGCGTCCGGGCGGCAGCGGAGGGGCCGCCCGCACCGGCATCCCGTGATCTCATCCTCCTGCTCGCCGAACGCGCTGAGCGGGCCACGGGGGTGCGGGCCGTCGCGCCGGTGCGCGTGCCGGCCTCGCGCTATAAGGACTTCGTCAGCGACTACGCCGGGACCGTGCAGGCGATCGCCCGTCCGCTGCCCGAACGCCCGTACCGCCAAACCCGTCTCGGCACACTGTTTCACGCGTGGGTCGAGGAACGGTCGGGTCTGACCGGCGCGGGCACGTCGGCCGATGACGCCCTCTGGGAAATCGACGAAGACCAGGCCGGCGGTCCCGATGCCGACGCACATGCACTCGACGATCTCAAGGCTCGATTCCTCGCCTCAGAGTGGGCGACGCTCGCCCCGATCGAGGTGGAGGTCGAGATCGACGTCGCACTCGACGATCTTCTCGACGACGGGCGCCCGCACGTCGCCATCTGCAAGCTCGATGCCGTTTACCGGCGGGGGGAGCGGATCGAGATCGTCGACTGGAAGACCGGGCGCCCGCCGCGAACGGCCCGCGAACGGGAGGATCGCCTCCTGCAGCTGCGCCTGTATCGTCGCGCCTATCACGAGCGCAGCGGAGTTCCGCGTGAGCAGATCGACGTGGTGCTCTACTACGTCGCGGACGACGTCATCATTCGCGACTGAGGCGCGCTCAGGCGGAGTCGGTCCAGCGCCGGAGCGCGTTGCGGGCAGCGGCGTCGGGGTCGTCATCGGTGTGATCGTCGCTTGCGTCGCGCACGGCGGCAAGGTCGCCGCTGTCGCCGCGCAGCGGCGCCCAGTCCGACATGTCGATCGGTGTGGTGGGGATACCCGCAGCATCCAGCTCTTCCGCGCTGAACGACGCGAGCGACTCTGCGTCGAACGCGTCGGTCTCCATCGAGATATGTCCGAGGTCACCCGTCGTCGCGGGAACCCGACCGAGAACCGCGATCGCGTCGTCGACCGAGACGGTCTCGTGCGCGAGCGGCGGTTCGTCCTGGACACTTTCGTCCAGCGCCGTCAGCAACGCGACCGCGTCGGCGACGACCGATTCCGCGCCGGCAGAGTGTCCGTGGACGAGCCACTTCGCGAACTCCAGCTCGGCATGCAGGCGGGCCCGCGCCACGAGCAGTCCATCGGGCGCGCGGTGCGACAGGCGGGTGTACGTGTCGACGACATCCCCGCGGGCATCGGGCGCCGAGGACGTCCAGCGCAGATCGACTGCGGGGTCGCCCACGCTCAGCCCGCCCCAGGAGAGCAGTCCGGTCACGTGCGGTGCGCCGTCGTCATCGTCTTGCAGGACGAAGGATGCCGGGTCGACCCCGCCGAGGGTGACGGTCGTCTCGAACCGCCAGAGCGCTTCGGATCCGAGTGCCGTACTCCAACGGCGGAGCAGTCCGAAGGGGAGATGTCCGGTCGCCTCGGCGCGGTCGAGGAGCCGTTCGGCGTCATCGCGTACCTGGGCGGCGGTCTGAACGGGAAGCCCCGCATCGCGGATGACCGTCACCGGCAGGTCGTGGACGCGCGCGATCGCCGCGGCAAGTGCGGTCGCGACGCCGGCGCCGGCGGGCACGTGCATCGCGTCGACGCGATAGCCGGGGAGGAGAGTCTGGACGACCGCATGTACGCCGTCGACAGCGGTCTCGCCGAGCACGTCGGGCGCGCCGAAGGGAAGCACGCCGCGCACGCCAGCGGTGAGCGCCTTCAGCGCGTGGGCCTCGGCGCGAAGCGCGACATCGGCGTCTCGGTCGGTGGGGACGCGCACGACGACGCGTCGTCCGTCGTCGAGCGTCGCGATCGCGCTGTCGTAGCGACCGGTCGTGCCCTCGGTCAGCGGACCGACGCCGACCACGGTCGCGCGGGGCAGAGCGGATGTCACCGACGCGGCTAGAGTGAGGGGTGAGCGTGCCATGACCCCAGGGTAGGCGCGCGGCGGCGTGAAGTATCCGTGCCACGCCCGGCATTCGCACCGTGCCTGGTGAGAGAGGTTCGCGATGACACCCCCGGACGATCTCCGACTTCCGGCGTTAGCGCGCGCGACGATTGATCGGGCAGCCGACGAACGCACGCACGAAGGCCTCCTGGAAGCGTTGCGGGCCGATCCGACGACGCGAGTCGTTGCGTTGCACGGCGACCAGGCCCCGCTGCAGCCCGGCGGGGGCGCGTCGGCACTCTTGCTGGTTTCTCCGTCGGTGATCGCGGACGGGGCGCAGTGGGCGTTCTTGGGTCGCGATGACGATGGCTCCGCGCGACTCGTGGCCGCCGTCGCGGCCGCAACCGAACGCCCCGTCGATGCCGAGGACTGGGGAAGTCTGCGGGTCGTCGGTGGTGAGCTCTCACCAGTCGAATCGGGCCTTCTGGTGGAGGCCGTCGCGCTCGGCCGCTGGTTGCTCGACGCTCCGTTCTGCCCCGCGTGCGGCGGACGCACGATCATCCGCACGGCGGGCTGGTCTCGGAGCTGTCCCGACTGCGGGCGCGCCCACTTCCCACGCACCGACCCGGCCGTCATCGTCGCGGTCGCCTCAGCCGACGGCTCCCGACTGCTCCTCGGGAAGAACGCGATGTGGAAGGACCGCAACGTCTATTCGACGTTCGCGGGTTTCGTGGAAGCCGGAGAGTCCGCCGAAGCGACGATCATCCGCGAGGTGCATGAAGAGGCCGGCGTCACGGTCGACGGCATCCGCTACCGGGGGTCGCAGGCCTGGCCGTACCCGCGCTCGCTCATGTTGGGCTTCCACGCGTCCGCGGTCGACGATGCGGCGGCCCGTCCCGACGGAGAGGAAATCGTCGACGTTCGGTGGTTCTCGCGCACCGAGCTCACGGCGGCCCTGGCCGGAGAGGCCGACTTCGCGTTGCCCGGGACGGCATCCATCGCCCGTCGACTCATCCTCGACTGGGTGGAGTACCCGGCGTGAACGATCGCGCGCTCGCGGGTCTGGATGACCAGCAGCGCGAGGCAGCGTCGCTGCTCCGCGGGCCGGTCTGTGTGCTCGCGGGTGCCGGCACCGGCAAGACCCGGGTCATCACCCACCGCATCGCGCACGGCGTCGACACCGGCGCGTACTCCCCGGGTCGTGTCATGGCGGTCACCTTCACGACCAAGGCCGCTGGTGAAATGCGCGGTCGCCTCCGCGCGCTCGGGGTCGACGGCGTCGCCGCCCGCACGTTTCACGCGACGGCGCTGGCACAACTGAACTTCTTCTGGCCGCAGTTGGCGGGCGATGTGGCCCCCGCCATCATCGACAACAAGGTACGGGTGCTCGGGCAGGCCGCCGACAGTCTGGGACTGCGGCTCGATGCTCCGACACTGCGCGATGTGGCCGGGCGCATCGAGGCACGGAAAGTCCGGATGCTCTCGATCGAGCGCGACGCCGCCGCGCATCCGACGGGACTTCCCGGCCTGGACGTGCAGGCCCTCGTCGACCTCCAGGGAGCGTACGAGAAGGTCAAGGACGAGCGGCGTCAACTCGACTTCGAAGACGTGCTGCTGGCGTGCGCGGGAATGGTGGAGGCCGAGCCTCGCGTGGCGGCGGCGGTGCACGAGCAGTACCGGCACCTGACGGTCGATGAGTACCAGGACGTCTCGCCGGTGCAGGCGCGCCTGCTCGACCTGTGGCTGGGAGACCGACAGGATCTCTGTGTCGTCGGCGACGCGAGCCAGACGATCTACTCTTTCGCGGGGGCCGATCCGCGGTACCTGCTCGATTTCGCCGACCGGTACGACAACGCGCAGATCGTGCGCCTCGAACGCAACTACCGGTCGGATGCTGCGGTGCTCGCCGTCGCCAACGAGCTCATGCGGGGGCGCCCCGGTGCGCTCGTGCTCGAGCCCTCCGCTCTCCCTGACGGTTCGCGCGGCCCGTCACCGCAGCCGAGCGTCACGGCCTACCCGGACGACACGGCCGAAGCGGAGGGGGTTGCGGCCCTGATTGCCGCACAGCTGAGTTCCGGGACACGCGCGCAGGACATCGCGGTTCTGTACCGCGCCAATGCGCAGTCCGCACCGCTCTTGGCGGCGCTGGCGGTACGCGGGATCGCGGCGTCGGTTCTCGGAGGCAAGCGGTTCTTCGACCTTCCCGAGGTGCGGCAGGCGGTCATGGCGTTGCGGGGTGCATCGGTAGCTCCGTTGGAGACGACCTTCGTGGCGGCTGTCCGAGATGTGCTGCGTTCCCTGGGGCTCACGGATGAACCGCCGCCGGCCGGTGGCGCTCTCCGGGATGCGTGGGAAGCGCGTGCGGCAGTCTTGCGCCTCGCGGAGGAGGCGCCGGCGGGCACGTCCCTGCGCGTCTTCACAGACGAACTGCTCGCTCGCGCGAAAAGCCAGCACGAGCCGACGCTGCGCACCGTGACGCTCGCGACGCTGCACGCGGCCAAGGGCCTCGAATGGGAGCACGTCCACCTCGTCGGCATGAGCGAGGGTTTGCTGCCGATCTCGTACGCGACGACGTTCGAACAGGTCGATGAGGAACGGCGTCTCGCCTACGTGGGCATCACGCGGGCCGGTCGCACGTTGTCGCTGTCGTGGTCGCAGGCGAGTGGAACTCGACCTCGCCAGATGTCGCGATTCCTTCAGGAGATCGGCACCAGCACGTTGCGTGCGTCCGGTGCCCGTGCCAGCTCCGGCGGACGTTCGCGGCGCTGACGGTGACTGACGCCGTCTGCGGCGCAGCCGGGGCCAGCAGGCGTCCCGCCAGGATGCCGGCCTCCCACAGCAGCGCCTGGTCGGTGCGCACGGGACCACGTTCGAGCATTTGCGCCGCCAGCAGGGGCCAACTGGGGTCGGCGTCACGTCGATGCGCGTGGGCACACGCCAGACATGGGGTGACGCCGGGGATCACGAAGGGTCCGACCGTGACGCGGTCGCCGGCGAGCTCGAGGGGAAGGTGCGGTACATCGCGGGCCATCAGTGTGGCGGCGCGGCGCGGGTCGACCAGGCGGTAGGCCACGAGAATCACCGGCACCGCCGGATCCGGCTCCGGCTCCGCCCATCGCGTCGTGGCCACGACCTCCACCCCGCCGACGTCGAGAGCTCCGGCGAGCGCCGCGGCGTCGGCCGCATCGACGTCAGCGGGGAGTTCCACGCGCACCCGCAGACGCGGCCGCGCGCCCGCTATCAGTGCGGGGGAGATGCGGGCAACGAACGCGGCCGCGGCGTCGGCGGGAGCCCCGGCGACCGTGGCCAGCGGGAGGAGCATCGCATCGGGGATGCCGTCGTGCAGAGCCGAGAGCAGACTCTCCTGCCAGGGCGTGACATCGTCCACACGGATGCCGGGTTCGGCCCCCAGCTGCAGGCTCGACGGCGTGCGCCAGAGCGGTGCGTGCGAGGGAGCCAGCCGGAGCATGTGCCGATTGTGCCGCGGTTCCCGTCCGCGAGACGCCGACTATCCACAGTCCCCCGGAACTCACACCGGACGCGGCTCCTCAGGGCCGTCCGCATCGCCCGGCCCCTCCGACAGCGCCGCCCCGGGGCGTGGGCCGCGATCGGCCTCGTTCAGGAGGGCATCGAGGGCGTCGTCGAAGGCGTCGCGTTCGGGCTGTTCGCCGCGGGCCCGGGCTTGCAGGCGCGCCACAAGAGCGCCCGGGTCATCGATGTCGGCGGCATCCGGCATGAGATCGGGGTAGTCCCACAGGCTGTCGCGGTCGGCGGTGCCCACCGCGTCGGTGACGGCGCGCCACATCGCCGCGGCCTCGCGGAGGCGCCTCGGGCGCAGCTCCAAGCCGACGAGCGATCCCATCGCCTGCTCGGCCGGGCCGCCGACCGCGCGACGACGCCGCACCGCTTCGGCGATCTTCGCCGCCTCCGGGAGACGTGCGGTCGCATCGGCGGTGACGACGTCCACCCAGCCTTCGATCGTGGCGAGCAGGTTCTCGAGGCGGCTGAGGGCCGCATCCTGCTCCGCCGTGCGCTGCGGGAGCAGCGCGCCCGACTCGAGCGCTGCGCGCAATTCGTCGGGAGAAGACGGATCGAATCGCGAAGCGAGGTCCTCGAGGGCGCTGGTATCGACGTGGATGCCGCGCGCGAATTCCGTCACCTGCGAGATCACGTGCAGGCGCAGCCACCGCGCGTGGCGGAACAGGCGGGCGTGGGCGAGTTCGCGCGTCGCGAGATACAGCGCCAGCTGGTCGCCGTCGACCTCCAGGTCTCGACCGAAATCGGCGAAGTTCTGCGGCAGGATCACGGCTTCGCCGTCCGGCATGATCGGGATGCCGACGTCACCGCCGGAGACCACCTCGAGCGACAGTCGGCCGATAACCGCCCCCAGCTGTGCCGCGAACAGAGATCCGCCGATTCGGCGCATGAATTGCCCGGCACCGGCGATCATGCTCTTCATGTCTTCCGGAGTGTGGTCATCGATCGCGGCGGTCAACGCCCCGGCGATCGAGTCTGCGACAGGCTCCGCCAGCTCCTGCCACACCGGCAGGGTCGCCTCGACCCATTGGCCGCGCGTGATGGCGCGCGGCGGCTGGGGCAGGTCGGAGATCGTGGTCGCCTCGCTCAGCCAGAGGGTCGCGAGGCTGAAGGCCTGATCGAAGTCCTGGCGATTGCCGGACGTGATGCCCAGCCCGTCCTTGTTGGCGAGGTGCAGCGCCCCCGTCTTCGCTGCAGACCAGTCGATACCGCCGTCACCACCGCCGGCGAAGGCCGCCTGCATCTGCTGCATCATCTGCTGAAGCATCGCGGGGTCCACGCCGAGGCCGGACAGCGCCTCCAGGCGGCTCGCGTCCAGACCCTCGGCACCCCCGCCGAGGAGGTTGCGGAGCATCTCGGCGAACTGGTCTTCGGGAGACTCGCCATCGGGTCGGTCGAGATTGTCATCAGCCATATCAGGCGCCTTTCAGCGGGCAGAACTCGTCGCGCTCTACGCTAGTCGCACGTCCTCTCGCCCTGGCCCGGATCTGGCCTGATAGAGGATCTCCCGTGTACGCCGGTCGCGAACGGCCGGCCAGGAAGGCTCCTCCGTGGCACTGTTCGACGAGAACACGACGATCGTTCCCGCCCCGCGCCGGCAGCTTCCCCGGTCGACCGTCGCCGGTATCTGGGCCCTGACGGTCGCCCTCGTCGCGCTGCTGGGCCTGACGTTCCTGCCGAGCTCGTTCGTCATCCAGCAGCCCGGCCCGGTCTTCAACACGCTCGGCACGGTCGCCACGAGTGGCGGCGAGGAAGTCCCGCTCATCAGTATCGACGGTGCCGAGACGTTCGAGACCGCCGGGGCGCTGGATCTTCTGACTGTTCAGGTCGTGGGTAACCGTGACCGCACGCCGTCGTGGTTCGAGCTCGCCCTGGCATGGTTCGATACGTCGCGCGCGGTGATTCCGCTCGACGATGTCTTTCCCGAGGGACAGAGCACGGATGAGCGCAATGAGGAGAGTGCGGTCATGATGGTCGACTCGCAGAAGGAGGCGACTGCTGCCGCGCTCACCGAACTCGGCTACGACGTGAACGCGATGGTGCGGGTCTATTCGCTCACCGAGGACTCGGCCGCGCAGGGAATCCTTGAACCCGACGACATCATCCGTGCCGCGAACGGCACTCCGCTGACCGAGACCGAAGAACTGCGCACGATCATCAACGCCGGCGACGGCGCACCGGTCGAGCTGACGGTCGACCGCGATGGGGAGACAGTGACGGAAACGGTGACGCCGACGCAGTCGACTGTCGACGGCGAGACGGTGTGGCTCGTGGGGATCTCGACGATGCACGACTACGACTTCCCGATCGACGTGACCATCCAGCTCGACAACGTCGGCGGACCCAGCGCCGGCCAGATGTTCGCCCTGGGGATCATCGACACCCTCACTCCGGGGGAGCTCAACGGGGGAGAGAACGTTGCCGGCACCGGCACGATCGATGCCGGCGGCACGATCGGGGCGATCGGCGGTGTCCGGCAGAAGATGTACGGCGCGGTGGATGCCGGGGCCGACTTCTTCTTGGCACCGGAGAGCAACTGCGGGGAGGTCATCGGTCATATTCCGTCCGGTCTGCAGGTGTTCTCGGTCGCCACGTTGGATGATTCGCTCGCGGTCCTACGCGCGATCCGCGACGACGGCGATCTCGCTTCCCTGCCCACCTGTCGCTAGCGCGTCCGGTCGTACACGGCCCGCTTAGGATGGAACAGTGACCACGACCTCAGCGCCGACCCAGGCCACGCCCAGTCCCTTCCGACGTGCGATCGGCATCACGCTTGCCGTGATCGCGGTGATCGTCGTGGCGTTCTTCATCTTCGCCAGCCTCTACGCCGATTGGCTGTGGTTCGATCAACTCGGCTTCGCGAGTGTGCTGTGGACGCAGTGGACCGCGCGTGTCGTGACGTTCCTCGTCGGCTTCGTCGCGATGGCGGTACCGGTGTTCCTGGCCATCCAGCTCGGTTACCGCTTGCGCCCCGTCTACGCGCGACTGAGTTCGCAGCTCGATCACTATCAAGAGGTGGTGGAGCCGCTCCGCCGCCTGGCGATGTGGGGGATTCCGATCTTCTTCGGATTCTTCGCCGGCTTCGCCGCATCCGCGCAGTGGGAGACCGTGTGGTTGTGGATGAACCGGGTCGATTCGGGTGACCTCGACCCTCAGTTCCAGATGGACACCGGGTTCTACCTCTTCTCGCTGCCGTTCTTCTCCTCGCTGCTCGGCTTCGTCTCTGCCGTCATCCTGGTGTGCCTCGTCGTCACGGTGCTGGTGACGTATCTCTACGGATCGATCCGGGTCGGACAGGGTGAACTGCGCATTTCCAAGCCCGCCCGCATCCAGCTGGCGATTCTCGCCGGTGTCTACCTGCTCGTGCAGGCCGCAAGCCTCTGGCTGGACAGATTCAAGACGCTGACGACGCAGAGCGAGCGCATCACGGGTGCGACCTACGTCGACGTGAATGCGATCATTCCGGGTCTCACGATCCTCGCTGTGGCGGCGATCCTCGTCGCGGTGCTGTTCTTCGTCACGGCGGTCATCGGCCGCTGGCGTTTCCCGCTCATCGGGACCGGCCTGCTCATCGTCTCGTCGCTCGTCGTCGGTATCGCCTACCCGTGGGTGCTCTCCAACATCCAGGTGCGTCCGAACCAGGAGACGCTCGAGAGCGAGTTCTATCAGCGCAACATCGACGCCACCCAGAAGGCCTACGGCATCGACGGGCTGGAAAAGAGCGACTTCCAGGCGGTGACCGACGCAGAGCCCGGCCAGTTGCGCGAAGACGCAGACACCACCGCCTCCATCCGCATCATGGACCCGGCGATCATTTCACCCACGGTGCGACAACTCGAGCAGTACCGCTCCTACTATCAGTTCACCGATCCGCTGGATGTCGACCGGTACCAGATCGACGGCGAATCGCAGGACACTGTGGTGTCCGTGCGTGAGCTGAATCTCGAACAGCTCGGCAACGCCGCGTCCTGGTACAACACGACCCTCGTCTACACGCACGGCTACGGAATGGTCGCGGCCAAGGGCAACGAACGCACCGCAGACGGCAACCCCGTGTTCGTCGAGCGCGGCATCCCCACCACGGGTGACCTGACCGACGGTGAAGACTACGAGCCGCGGATCTACTTCGGAGAAACCTCGCCGCTGTACTCCATCGTGGGAGCTCCCGAAGGCTCCGAGAACATCGAGCTCGACTACCCGCGTGGTGAGGACGGTGCCGCCCAGACCAAGACCACCTTCACCGGTGACGGCGGCCCGCTCGTGGGCAGCATCTTCAACCGGCTGATCTACTCGCTGAAGTTCCAGGCGACCGACATCCTGTTCTCCGACGGGATCAACGACGACTCGCAGATCCTCTACGACCGTGATCCGGTCGCGCGCGTGCAGAAGGCAGCGCCCTACCTGGAGCTCGACAACGACCCGTATCCGTCGGTCGTCGATGGACGGATCGTCTGGATCGTCGATGGCTACACGCTCAGCGCCGACTACCCGTACTCGTCGATCGTGAGTCTGCGTGACGCGATCAGCGATACGACCAACACGGCACCGCGCGTGGCGCTGGACGACGTCAACTACATCCGCAACTCGGTGAAGGCGACCGTCGACGCCTACGACGGCTCGGTCACGCTGTACGCGTGGGATGAAACCGACCCGCTGCTGCAGGCCTGGCAGAAGGTCTACCCGTCGACGCTCAAGCCGATCAGCAAGATGAGCGGTGACCTGATGAGCCACGTGCGCTACCCGACGGATCTGTTCAAGGTGCAGCGCGCGATGCTCGGCACGTACCACGTCGACGACGCGGCGTCCTTCTACGCGCGCGACAACGCCTGGAAGACGCCGAACGACCCCGTGTCCGAGCTCGAGGTTCTGCAGCCGCCGTATTACCTGACGATGCAGATGCCCGGCCAGGAAGCGCCGACCTACTCCATGTTCACCACCTTCATCCCCGGCGGTGAAGACACACGGAACGTCCTCATGGGGTATTTGTCCGTCGACTCCGATGCCGGCGCAGCCGACGGTACGCGCAGCGACAGCTACGGCAAGCTCCGGATGCTGGAGATCAATGCCGAGACTCCCGTTCCCGGACCGGGCCAGGTGCAGAACACCTTCGATGCCGATCCGAGCGTGTCCGCGTTCATCAACATCCTCAAGCAGGGCCAGTCCGAGGTGCTCAACGGCAACCTGCTGACGCTGCCGGTCGGTGGCGGTCTGCTGTACGTGCAGCCGGTGTTCGTGCAGTCGTCGGGCTCCACGAAGTTGCCGACGCTGCAGAAGGTGCTCGTGGCCTTCGGCAACGAGGTCGCGTTCGAAGACACGCTGCAGGGCGCGCTGGACACGTTGTTCGGTGGCGACTCCGGGGCGAACGCCGGCGATGGCGATGCCACCCCGGCGCCTGAGCCGAGCGAGTCCGCCGATCCCGGCGGCGAGACCGGTGGGGGTACCGGCAGCACGAGCATCGCCTTCCAGGCTGCTCTCGCCGACGCGCAGCAGGCCATGCTCGACCGTGACACCGCGTTGAAGTCCGGCGATCTGGCTGCGTTCGCCGAGGCTGACGCTCGCCTGACCGCAGCCGTGACGCAGCTGCTCTCCCTCTCCGGAGAGTGACGATCCGCTGAATCCGGTGGTGGCGGCTCAGTCGGTGAGCAGCCACCACCAGATCAGCAACAGCGTGACGAGGAACCCCGCCAGCTGGTTGATCCAGAGGAAGCGCCGCCATCCGGTGGTCGCGCGCTCCGCCTCGGCGTCGGACAGGTTGCGGTACGGCCAGACTGCCGCGAGGTACGGGAGGACGATCGCGGCCGCGAGCGGCCCGGGCCAGCTGACACCGAGCATGGTGAGCCCCGCCGCGGCGTAGCAGGCCAGCGCGAATCGCACGGTCCAGCGCGCACCGCGTGCCGTCGCGATCGACGCGATCCCCGCCTCGCGGTCGGCGACGACGTCTTGCACAGCGCCGAACGCATGCGAGGCGATGCCCCACAGGGCGAACGCGACGATGAGGAGGAGAAGCGACAGATCCGCCGTCGCACCGCCGAGGACCAATCCGTAGACGGCGGGGGAGAAGAAGTGGATGCTGCTCGTGATCGAATCGGCGAACGGCCGTTCCTTGAGGCGGAGCGGCGGCGCACTGTAGAACGCGACGAAGAAGAGGCTCGCCGCAAGAACGACCCAGGACAGGGGACCGCCCACAGCGACGAGATAGACGACGAAGGGCAGGCAGGACAGGCCGGCCGCCCAGAGCGTGACCGCGTGCAGGCTGCGATCGAGCACGGCCCCCTGCACCCCGCCCTTGCGCGGGTTGCGGAGGTCCGACTCGTAGTCGAACACGTCGTTGATGCCGTACATCGCGAGGTTGTAGGGGATCAGGAAGAACACGGTGCCGACGATCAGGGTGAGATCGATCTGCCGGGTCGTCAGCAGATAGGCGGCCGCGAACGGGTAGGCCGTGTTGATCCAGCTCACCGGGCGGGAGGAGACGATCAGGTGCCCGAGCACTCCTGCCGTGCTCATGCGTCACGCTCCCGTGAGAGCAGGGTGAAGACCGCCGGGACCACGAAGGCCGCGCAGAGCGGATACGAGAAGTCCTCGAGCGGCGCGAGACCGATGCGGATGCCCGAGAGATGTTCGGGAGGATAGGTGAACAGGCCGACGGCGATCATGATGTTGTCGAACACGGCGGTAAGCGCGATGAGGACCAAGGCCGCGATCGCCGAGGACCCCATGCGGCGGCCGAATCGGGGGCGGCGCACCGTGGAGAGGGTCACGAGGAGGGTGAGCACCGCGAACGGAACGATCAGCAACGCGTAGGTCACGGCATCCGCTCCCGTCGCCGGGCACCGCGTCGCTCCGCGGCAGCCCAGACGGTGAGAGCGAGTTGGCACAGGAACGCGAGGAAGAACGGTTCCTCCACCGGCAGATGCGGCGCCAGGTCGATGCCGAGGAGCAGAGGACTGTCGCCCTTGACGAAGACGCCCGCCGCGATGCCGGCGAGGTCCCACACCAGCAGCAGCAGTGTTCCGGCGAGGACGGCGAGCGCCGCGCGGCCGGGGCGGTGCCAGAAGGCGAGCCGGAACCGGGCGTCGAGCGCGGCGATGCCGGCCGCGGACACGACGATCGCGAGGAGGTAGAGGCCCGGCATCAGCGCACGGCGGCCGGGGCGTCGCGGTGGATGCGTTCGACGGCCAGCTCCGCTGAGATGAGACACATCGGCAGCCCGATCCCGGGCAGAGCCGACGCTCCCGCGTAGTACAGTCCGGACACACGGCGAGACGCGTTCTTCGGGCGGAACATCGCGCTCTGACCGAGCGTGTGGGCAAGCCCCAGCGAGTTGCCCCGCCACGCGTGCAGATCGTGGGCGAAGTCGCCCGGGGCGATGGTGCGGCGCACACGAATGCGCGCGGCGAGATCCGGGATGCCGGCCCACTGCGCCAGTTGTGCGATCGCACGGTCGGCGGCCTGCTCCACGCGCGCGTCGCCGTCACCGTCGATTCCTCCGCGGCCGATCGAGGGGTCCGCGGGGATCGGGACCAGCATGAAGACGTTCGAGGACCCGGCGGGTGCGACCGTCGGATCGGTGATGCTGGGAGTGCAGACGTAGAGTGACGCCGGGTCGGGGATGCGCGGGTCATTGCCGAAGATGGCGTCGAAGCCTTCCGACCACTCCCGCGTGAACAGGAGGGTATGGTGGGCGAGCTCCGGGAGTTCCCCGTCGACCCCGAGCAACACGAGGAGTGCGCCGGGGCTGGGGGTGCGCTTGTCCCACCACCGTTGCGGGTAGGTCTGCAGTTCCGGGGGAAGCAACGCGGTCTCGGTGTGGTGGAGATCCGCCGTGGAAACCACCGCATCCGCCGCGATGATCTCGCCGGATTCGAGAGCGACGCCGGTGGCGCGACGCCCCGCGGTGACGATGCGCGCGACCGGCGCCGCTGTGCGGATCTTCACCCCCGCCCGCCGCGCGAGCCCCTCGATCGCGCGGATGACTTCGGTCAATCCACCGGCGGGGTACAGCACGCCCTGCGTCAGGTCGAGGTGACTCATGAGGTGGTACAGGCTCGGCACGCCGTACGGTGAACCGCCGAGGAACACGGCGGGGTACCCGAGGATCTGTTGCAGCACGGGCTCGGAGAAGCGACGTTCGATGTGTCGGGAGAGCGAGGTCGTGAGCAGCGGTGCCAACTGCGGCAGTCGCCGCAGCACCTCGCGATCGCGCAATCCGGCCGTCGTGGCGTAGGAATCGTAGAGGAAGCGGGAGACGGCCAGGTCATAGGCCTCGCCGGCGGAATCGAGGTAGGACTCGATGCGGTCTCCCGACCCAGGCTCGCGCTCTTCGAAGAGCGCCCGGACCTCGTCTCGCCCGCTGATGACGTCGACCCGTTCGCCCGGGCCGTCGCCGGTGGGCTCGGCGTAGACCCGGTAGGCGGGGGTGAGTGGCGCGAGGTCGAGTTCCGCGGCCGCTGAGGTCCCGAGCAGCTCGAAGAACCGCTCGAAGACCTCGGGCATGAGGTACCAACTGGGGCCGGTGTCGAAACGGAACCCGTCCTGTTCCCACGACCCCGCGCGTCCGCCGAGCTCGTCGCGTCCTTCGACGAGTGTCACGCTGTGGCCTTCGTGTGCCAGGAGCGCCGCGGTGGCGAGGCCGGCGATGCCGCCTCCGATGATGACGACGTTCACTCGTTGACCTTTCGCGTTCCGCCGGCCACCGCGGCGCGGGCAGCGATGGCAGCTTTCTTCAGGCCCGGTACCCGCACTCGGACGTCGAGGTTCTCGGCATGACGCAAGCGTTGGGCAAGCTCTGCGAAGAGGTCGTGAGCCGTGCGCACCGCGCGCCGACAATCGGCCGGCAGATCATCGATGACCGCCGCCGCGGCGGAAAGATCGGCATCGATGCGGTCCAGGACGTCGTCGCGGGTCACCGCGCGGCCGTCCATACCCAGGTAGTCGCGCCCCAGGATGTCAGAGTCCACGGCGCGGTCGCGCAGGAAATTGATGTCCTGAAACGCGGCGCCGAGCCGACGTGCTCCGGTGACCAGGGCGTCATCGGGCGTGACCGTGAGTGCGGCACCCGCGTTCATGAACACGTGCAGGCACATCAGGCCGACGACTTCTGCCGACCCGTAGACGTACGCGTCGTGCGATGCCGGGTCATGGGTGGAGACGTCGAGGTCGGTGCGCATGGAGGCGAAGAACGGACGGATGAGGTCGCCACCGATACCGCACTCTCGTGCCGTGAGGGCGAAGGCGTGCACGACGACGTTGGTGCTGAACCCTCGGCTGAGGGCGATGAGGGTTTCGGCTTCGAGTTCGTCGAGAACGCGCCGCACGGTCGCAGGATCCAGGCCCGCTTCCGCGGCCGCCCCGTCCACGATCTCGTCCGCAATCCGCACCAGGGCGTACACAGTGCGGATATGAGGCCGAGGTCGCGCGCCGAGGAGCCGGGCGGCGAGCCCGAAGGAGGTCGAGTACTCCCCGATGACGGTCGCCGAGGCTTCGCGCGCGGCGCTGTTGTAGGTGCGGAGTGAGGTGGTCACGGCATCCGCTTCTCAACGCGGTCGGCGATGCCGGCCAGGAGTTCCACCGCGGGGGCGGGGAGCACGGGGTCGGCCGCAACGACCCGGGCCTGCTCGATCATCGATGCGATCAGATCGACCAGCGCCGCGCGCGCGCCGCTCGTCGTGAGGACCTTCTGCGCCCGTCGGATGGCGATGGGTCCGGTGGGGGCGAGGTCGAGCGCGACGCTCACGCGGGCCCAATCGGGGGAGCGCTGAGCGAGGGCGATCAGCGTGGTCCGCTTCGACTCGCGCAGGTCCGCGCCGGCTGCGCGGCCGGCTTGGGCGGGAGAGCCGAACGTGCCGATGAGGTCGTCGACCAGTTGGAAGGCCAGCCCGAGGCGGCCGGCTGCATCGCTCATCTGCGCGCGTTGCGTGGGGGAGGCACCGGCCAGGAGGGCGCCGGCGGCGATGGGGGCCTCGAAGGAGTACACCGCGGTCTTCTCGTACGCGGTGGAGAGGAGTTCGTCGGCGTCGGGAACGCGCGGGAGGATGGCGTGCTCCACGTCACGCAGTTCCCCGCCCGCCGAGCGCAGCACCGCGTCGTCCACGAGGTCGAGAAGGCCATCGCGATGCGGTTCGCTCAGCGGCGCCGAGGCGATGAGGCGGACGGTCTCGAAGAGCAGCAGGTCACCCGCGAGAACGCCGGCCGCGCTCCCCAGGAGTGCGGCATTGTCGGGGGTGGCTCCGGCATCCTCGCCGCGCCGACGGAAGCTCCCCGACACGTTCGGCACGCCTCGACGTTCGACATCGCGATCGATGACGTCATCGTGCACGACGAAGGCCGTGTGCAGCAGTTCGAACGCCGCCGCGACGTCCCAGATGGCCGGCAGCTCTTCGGTGTCGCCGCCGAACGCGCGAAACGAGGCCACGACCAGCGCCGGGCGAAATCGTTTGCCGCCGTCCGCGGCCAGCGTCGTCGCCTGCACGAGATGTGCGAGTGAGGGCGAGTAGCGCGCACCGCGCGCGCTGAGTCGCGCGAGGCTCCGATCGATCGCTGCGTCCACACGGGCGGCACTGTCCGGGGGAAGGGCAATCATGAGGCGTGACGCAATCGGGGGGCGTCGAACAGGTGCAGCTGCTCAGCCTGCAGCACGAGCCAGGGGCTGAAAGCCCACGGTGTCGCGGACAGGGCGGAGGCGAGTTCGGCGGGGTCTACCCAGCGCGAATCCATGACTTCGGCCTTATTGGGCTCCGGCTCGGCGTCGGCATACGCGATGTAGACCGGGCAGATTTCGTTCTCGACGATGCCTTCGGCATCGACGGCACGGTAACGAAAGAGAGGGAGTGCGAGTTCGAGTCCGTGGATCGACAGGCCGAGTTCATGGCCAGCGTGACGGTGCACAGCGGTAGCCACGGGCTCGGCCGGGCGCGGGTGGCCGCAGAACGAGTTGGTCCAGACACCGGGCCAGGTCTTCTTCGCCAGAGCGCGACGTGTCACGAGTACTTCGCCTCGGGCGTTGAGGACGTGGCAGGAGAAGGCGAGATGAAGGGCGGTGTCACTGCCGTGGACGCTGGACTTCGGCGCCGTGCCGATTTCGTTCCCGCTGTCGTCGAGCAGAACGACCAGATCCAGGTCTGTCATCTTTCCTCCTTTTTCGCTAGTTTATCTAGCGATATCTGGAATGCTACAGAATGGATCAGGGGGTGTCCAACGATGCAAGAGCGATGGATACCCGACGACGAGCGTGGTCTTCTCGTGCTTCGTACACTAGAGGCGGTCCAGGTCTTCAGTGATGCGATGGACCAGATGCACGGCGGGATGCGCAGCGACATGGACATGAACGCCACCGACGTCGCTGCGCTCCGAATGCTCATTATGCGCGAACGCTCCGGTCACGATGTCCAGCCGCAGGACATCGCCCGCCACCTCGCGATCTCGACCGCCTCGACGACGAAGCTCCTGGACCGTCTGAGTGCCAGCGGCCATGTGGAGCGTCGCCCACACCCGTGTGACCGGCGTGCCCGCATCGTCGTCGTCACCGATGTCGCGCGCGCCGACTTCTATCGACACTTCGGGGAGCTTCTCGGGCGCATGCGCCAGGGGATGGCTGCCTATACCGACGACGAGCTGCGAGCGATCGTGCGATTCCTCGGCGACATGTCCAGCGCACTGACCGCGAAGTGATCGGACGCAAGCGAAAGGCCCTGTAATCAGGATGTTTCCCGATCACAGGGCCTTTCTTTCGTTGCGGGGACAGGATTTGAACCTGCGACCTCTGGGTTATGAGCCCAGCGAGCTACCGAGCTGCTCCACCCCGCGTCACAAGGAATTACTCTAGCACGGGTTTGCGGCACTGCTGAACCGCGGTTGCCGTCGCGACGGTGTGCAGGCGAGGATGAGGGCATGGCATCCCCCCCTCCTGCGCGCGACCGCCCGCCTGGCGACGACCGTGTCGACGGGCGTGACGAGAGCCCCAACGAGCGGTCAGATCGTCAATGGATCGACGTCCTGCAGGAGCTGCGCGTTCTGCAGACGGGCACCCAAATCCTCACCGGATTCCTTTTGGCGCTCGCGTTCCAGCCGGGCTTCGTCGATCTCGGCGACGCGCAGCGGACCTTCTACCTGGTTCTCGTCGTGCTCGCCGCGCTCAGCGCCATCATCGCGCTCGCTCCCGTGGCACTGCACCGGATCCTCTTCCAACGTCGTGAAAAGCAGATCGTGGTCGCGTACGGGCATGCCGCTCTCGTGACGGCGCTGGTCACGGTCTCGCTCCTGCTCGTGGGCGTCGTGGCGTTCGTCTTCGACGTCGTGCTGGGCGATACCGCTGCGTGGACGGCCGGCATCGTCTTGGGGCTTCTGGTGACGGTGCTGTGGGTCATCATCCCGACGGTGCTGCGCATTCGGAGCCGGTCGTGACAGCGATCGCCGTCGCGCAGTTCGCGCCGACGACGGATCCCGACGCCAACCTTCGCGTGATCGATGAACTCGCGGCGCGGGCCGCTGCGCGCAGTGCTCGAGTCGTGGTGTTCCCGGAGTACTCGAGCTACTTCATCCATCCGTTCGACGACTCACTGGCGACCCACGCCGAGGAGATCGGAGGCCCGTTCACACAGGGGATCGCACAGATCGCACAGGCTCACGATCTCGTCATCGTCGCGGGGCTGCTCGAGCGTTCACCGGTGGCCGGGCACGTCCGCAACACGGTCATCGCCGTCGGGGCAGACGGAGTGCGCGCGACCTACCGGAAGGTGCACCTCTACGACGCGTTCGGCCAACGCGAATCGGACTGGGTGGAGCCAGGCGAGATCGTCGCACCGGAGACCTTCGCGGTCGACGGCGTGCGGTTCGCCCTCATGACGTGTTACGACCTGCGGTTCCCCGAGGTCGCGCGCACGCTCGCCGACGCCGGTGCGCACGTCGTGCTGGTGGCAGCGGAATGGGTGCGAGGACCGATGAAGGAACACCACTGGCGCACGCTGCTCCACGCCCGCGCTATCGAGAACACCGTCTACGTCGCGGGGGCCGATCACCCGCCGCCGCTCGGCGTCGGAGCCTCGATGATCGTCGATCCGCAGGGTGTGGAGATCGCAGGGGTCGGCACCGCCACCGACGTGGCGATTGCGTGGGTCGATGTCGAGACCGTCGAACAGGTCCGCCTCGTCAACCCGGCACTCGCCCTCCGGCGCTTCGACGTGCGCCCGCGCGAGGGGATCAGCGGGCGAGGGTAGCCAGTCGCTGGGATGCCTCCGCGATCACCGACGGCTTCTTGCACGCCGCGAAGCGGACAAGGGTGCGGTATTGCGCTGACCGCTCGGTGCCGACGAACGCCGTCAGCGGGATCGCCACCACCCCTGCCCGCGCGGGGAGCGCGCGGCAGAAGTCGGCGGCATCCTCGTCGGGGCCGAGGAAGGGATCGGCATCGGCAACGGTGAAATACGATCCCGCCGGACGTGAGACGGCGAATCCGGCGGCGCGCAGCCCGGAGCCCAACTGTTCGGCTTTCGCCTTCAGAGCGTCGGCGGCACCGGTAAAGAACGCATCGGGAAGTGCGAGTCCGACAGCGATCGCGGGTTGGAACGGGGCGCCGTTGACGTAGGTGAGGAACTGCTTCACCGACAGGATCGCGGTGACGAGCTCGGCGGGAGCGGTGATCCATCCGATCTTCCACCCCGTCGTAGAGAAGGTCTTCCCCGCCGACGAGATCGAGACAGTGCGCTCGGCGGCTCCCGGCAGAGACGCCAACGGAACGTGGGAACCGTCGAAGACGAGATGTTCGTAGACCTCGTCCGTCACGATGATCGCCCCGTGACGATCGGCGAGTCGGACGATCTCGGCCCGTGCTTCGGCCGAGAAGACCGCCCCCGTCGGGTTGTGCGGATCGTTCACCAGGATCAGCCGTGTGCGATCGGTGATGGCACGACCGAGCGCCTCGATGTCGGGCTGGAACGTCGGCCAGGCGAGCGGGACCGGGACCAGACGGGCGCCGGCGAGAGCGACGAGCGCCGCATAAGCGTCGTAGTACGGTTCGAACACGACGATCTCGTCGTCCGGCCCGTCGACGAGCGCAAGAATCGTCGCCGCGAGGGCTTCGGTCGCGCCGGCAGTCACGAGCACCTCACGTTCCGGATCGACCTGCAGGCCGTAGAAGCGCTGTTGGTGTGCCGCGATCGCGTGGCGGAGCGCGGGCATGCCGAGGCCTGGCGGGTATTGATTGACGCCATGGGCGATCGCTGCGCGGGCAGCATCCAACACGTCGCTCGGGCCGTCCTCATCCGGAAACCCTTGGCCCAGATTGATCGCGCCGGTGTGGGCGGCCAGCGCCGACATCTCGGCGAAGATCGTCGGCGCCGCCCTGCCGTGTCCGTCCAACAGTCCGGCACCGATTGCGGTGCGCCGCCACGCCCCCGGAATCTCTCGCATCCCGCTCACGCTACATGCATAGGCTGATGGGGGCGCGGGCATAAGGAACGCACAGAATCGCGGGGCATCCTGAAGGTGTCTTGGGAAGAAGGAAACACCGATGAGCGAACACACGCCCTCCACCGATCAGCCGTCCGACGCGCAACCGACCACTCCGCAGCCCGCTCCGGCAGCCGGCGAGCAGTCGCCCCCGGCGGCGGCGATCCCGCCGGTTCCTCCGGTGCCCGCCCAGGCGGCAGCCGCAGCGTCGGCGCCGGCCTCGGACGCCGCGTCCTACGCCACGCAGGCGCCCTACACGGCGCCGGCGGGAAGCGGGTATGCGCAGCCGGGTTTCGGGACCGCACCCACGGCGCCCTACGGAGCGTCGCCGACGTCGCCGTACCCTTCCGCGGTGCAGGCGGCGCCGGACGCGCCGGCCGCAGCGTCCGGCAAGGTCGGCGCGGGAAAGATCGTCGGAATCATGGTCGCCGCTGCCCTCGTCGGTGGTGCAGCCGGTCTCGGTGGCGCGGCGGCAGGCGCCTCGTTCTTCCCGTCGTCCCAGACGGTGGTCACCACGGGGGCCGGCACGGTGACGGTCAACAACACTGACTCGGTGAACCAGACCACGGCGATCGCCGCGAAGGTGCTGCCGAGCGTCGTCACGATCTCGGCGTCGTCGGGCTCGTCCGGCGGCACCGGCTCGGGAGTCGTGCTCACCGAGGACGGCTACGTCGTCACGAACACGCACGTCGTCACGCTCGACGGCGAAACCTCCGACCCGACGCTGAGCGTCACCACCTCCGACGGCACCGTCTACCAGGCGGAGCTGGTCGGCACCGACCCGACGTACGACCTTGCCGTCATCAAGCTGGTGGATGCCGAGGGACTCACCCCGATCGAGTTCGGTGACTCGTCGAACCTGAACGTCGGAGATCAGACGGTGGCCGTGGGCGCTCCGTTGGGGCTGGCGAACACCGTGACGACCGGTATCGTCAGCGCGCTGAACCGGTCGATCCAGATCGCATCGTCCGCGGCGCCCGAGGGAGATGCGCCTCAGCAGGAAGAGGAGGACGGCGAGAGCGAGTCGCCCTTCCGGTTCGACTACGGTCAGGGCCAGGCACCCTCCTCGGGAGCCGGTTCGATCTCGATCGCGGTCATCCAGACGGACGCGGCGATCAACCCGGGCAACTCCGGCGGCGCGCTCGTCGACGGTGAGGGAAAGCTCATCGGCATCAACGTGGCGATCGCGACGGCGGGCGGGGCGAGTTCCAGCGAGTCCGGCTCCATCGGTGTCGGGTTCTCGATCCCGTCGAACATCGTCCAGCGTGTCACCGATGAGCTGATCGCCGACGGCGTGGCCACCCACGGGCTGCTGGGCGCGATGGTCGGAGACGCCGCCACGCGAGAGGACGCGACCACTGCCGGTGCATACATCAGCGAGGTGACCGCGGGTGGAGCGGCGGCCGACGCCGGACTCCGGGCCGGTGATGTCGTGACGTCCTTCAACGGATACCCGGTCACGGATGCGACCGATCTGACCGCGCAGGTCCGCGCGCTCGCCGGCGGCAGCACGGCGACGGTCGTCTATCTCCGCGACGGCAAGACGCTCTCGGCTGACGTAACGCTCGGCACGCTCACTCCGTAGGCCACGGATCCGGCGAAGAAGGACGCCACCCCGCGCGATAGGCTCGCGGGGTGGCGTCCTTCTCTTTCGGCGCCGGCAACGCCGGGAAGCTTCTGCGCATTCCGCTGTACGCGGCGGGGCGTCTCGTGACCGCCGTCGTCCCGCGCAGCCGCGACCTGTGGGTCTTCGGGTGCGCGGCCGGCATCACCGACGGAGCCTGGGCCCTGTGGCGACACGCTGCCGACGCCGGCGAGCGGGCGGTGTGGCTCACCGCGACGCCCGCCGAGGCTCGTGAAGCGGACCGCCGGGGCATTGCGCACACGCCGAAGGCCTCGCTACGCGGGTTCTGGTGGACGGCGCGAGCGCGGGTCATCGTTGTGACCCACGGGTTCGGAGACGTCAACCGTTACGCCGCCACGAGCGGCATCATCGTGCAGCTGTGGCACGGCATCCCCCTGAAGCGCATCGGACTCGACTCGCCGGTGACGACCCAGAGCCCCCTGCCCCTTCTGAGCGGGGTGTTGCGGGGGTTCTACCGTCGCACGCAAGCGCGCATCCGCATACTCCCCGCCGCGTCGGAGCTCGTCCGGGGCCGCCTCGAATCGGCGTTCGGAGTGTCCGAAGGCCGGGTCCCGGTGGTGGGCGAGCCGCGCGTCGACGTGCTCTCGAGGGGGAGCGCGGGCGAGCGACGCCAGACCGCGCGGGCGGAACTCACGCGCCTGACTGGTCCGGCCGCGCCCGGCATCCGTCGCATCTTGTACGCGCCGACCTGGCGCGACGGCGCCCCCGACCCGGCCATTCCGACTGTTGCCGACTGGGCGAAGATCGTCGAGGTGCTCGAGGAGACCGGCGCGATGCTGCTCGTTCGCTCGCACCCCCTCGGTGCCGGCGAGTACGCGAGCCCCGACGGATCCGATCGGGTGCGCGCGCTGGGAAGCGATGTCGTCCCCGACGTCACCCCGCTCCTTCCCGGAATGGACGTCCTCGTGACGGATTACTCGTCGCTCGCCTTCGACGCGTCTCTCGTGCCCTTGCCGACCGTGTTCCTTGCTCCGGACCTCGCCGACTACGCGGGACGTCGTGGCTTCTACGGCACCTACGAGGAGGTCGCCGGAGCGGATGCGGCCGAGGACTGGGATGCGGTCATCGCGGAGCTGCGCAGAGTCCTCACGGACGACAACCACCGCGCCGCGCGGATCGAGCGATCGGCGCGCCTGAGTTCGCGCGTGCACGCCTACGTGGACGGTCGAAACACGGAGCGGGTCTACGCGCGGATCCGCGCACTGATGGAAAGAGAGTCATGACGCTTACCGCTCGGATCGACGTCGATCCCGTGCCGATGCTCACGCTGGACGGGGACGGTCCTGCCCCGACCGTTGTCGAGTTGACCGGGCGTCGTGCCCTCGTGCACGCCGACGTCTCCGCCCGCGGGGCGGGTTGGCGGGCGACACTGTCTCTCCATGTCGCACGGTGGGGCGGTGAGCCGCATCCCTTGCCGTCCGGGGAGTACCGGGTGCGCGTCGATGGCGGCGCAGTCACCGACATCGCCGCGATCCCGCTCACGATGACGCAGACACTGCGTGCGACCCTCGCGAATGGTCTCCTGATCCTCGGCCCGCCGATCGATCCCGCCTACGACTCCGGCGAAGGGCAGGATGCACTCGAACGCCGCTATGCGACGCGCCCGGTGGAGCTGGAGAACGCGGTGTTCTTCGAGAGCTTCTACGGTCGCAACGCGTCATGCAACCCGCGGGCGATCGATCGGGAACTCGCACGGGTAGCGCCCGGCGTCCGTCGGTATTGGAGTGTGGTCGATCTGTCGGTCGACGTGCCCGAGGGCGCCATCCCGGTCATCGAGGGGAGCCCGGACTGGTGGCGGGCGCGCGGCTCGGCTCGGCTGCTGGTGGTCAACGACTGGTTGCGGCGACGCTACGCGCGGCGCGCGGGACAGATCGTCGTGCAGACGTGGCACGGCACGCCGCTGAAGAAGCTGGCGCTGCACCGTCCGGGCTTCGATCCGCGGCGGATGGTCGCGGTGGTGCGCGAAGGGCGGCGCTGGGACGTCCTCCTCGCCCAGAACCTCTACGGAGCGCGCATTCTCCGCAAGGCATACGCCTTCCTCAGGCGCCCGGTGTGGGTGGAGGGATACCCACGAAATGACGTGCTCATCACGGGTGATGCGGCAGCCGCCCGCGCGGCCCTCAACATCGGACCACGCGAACGGGTGATCATGTATGCGCCGACCTGGCGCGACGACCGTGAGCAGATGGTCGATTTTCTCGATCTGTCGCGGCTCGCACGTGCGGCCCGTGCAACCCTCCTCGTGCGTGGTCACTCGCGGACCCTCCTGCCGGGCTCCGACACCGGCGGGGAGCGCGTGATCGACGTCACCGGATACCCCGACATTTCGGAGTTGCTGCTGGCTGCCGATGCGCTGATCACCGACTACTCATCCGTCATGTTCGACTTCACCGCGACCGGCAAACCGATCTACTTCTTCACCCCCGACATCGATCACTACCGCGGCGAACTGCGCGGCTTCTATTTCGACCTCGCTGCGCATGCCCCTGGTCCCGTCGTCGCCACGCAGGACGAGCTGCACGCGGCGCTCGCGGACCCCGACGCGCCCGAGCGCTACCGCGACCGCTATCGCCGGTGGCGTGAGCGCTTCAACACTCGCGACGACGGCCACGCCGCCGAACGTGTCGTGGCACGCATCCTCGATCAGGGCTTCGTGGACCGGGCCTGACATCGCGGTCTCATCACGGCAACGGCGTGTTGCGCTGCAGCCGTGAGGTGTCGATGTTCTCCCGTGCGCCACGCAGTGCTCCGATGACGAAGCCCATGCCCCAGGCGAGATGCATGGTCGGGAGGACGACGAGCGTCCACGCGCGCTCGCGGACTCCGGGGACGGCAGCCGGCGAGCAGACGTATCCGATCATGAGCACGGCGTAGGCGACGAGCGGCACGTAAACGACGGATGCCGCGAGCGCCCAGAGGCCACCCAGGACGCCCGTGATGTGCAGGAGAGCGACGATGACGGCGGCGGCCACGACGAGAACCAGTGCCGGCGGTGCGAAGAACCGGACCGAATTGCGCCGGCCGTAACGGCGCACCAGTTCGCCCCGCCAGGTGCCCGTCGAGCGGAACTGTCGCGCGAGTTTCGCCCAGTTGTCGCGCGGCCAATACGTCACCGACAGAGCGGGATCGAACCAGACGCGGTACCCGGCGCGACGGATGCGGAGATTGAGTTCCCAGTCCTCGCCGCGCCGCAGGGACTCGTCGAAGAGTCCGACCTCCTCCAGTACCGCACGACGCATGACGCCGAGGTAGGCGGACTCGGCCGGGCCCTCCTCCCCGCCGGAGTGGTACGCCCCTCCGCCGAGCCCGATCGGCGAGTTGTAGGCGCCCGCGACCGCGCGTTGGAAGGGTGTTTGACCCTCGGCGCGCATCACCCCGCCGACGTTCGCGGCGCGGGTCCGGTCGAGTGTCTGGAGCGCACGGCGCGCGTAGCCCGGCTCGAGCGCGGAATGCGCGTCGACGCGCACGACCGTGGGGTGGGTGCCGGCGCGGATCGCACGGTTGACACCGACCGGGATGTCGGCCTCCGGATTCGCCACGAGACGCACGCGCGGGTCGTCCTCGGCGAGCGCGCGCGCGATCGCGTCGGTGCCGTCCGTCGAGGGGCCGAGCGCGAGGATGAGCTCGAGGGGACCGTCGATGTCCTGTGCCAGCACGCTCGCGACGGCCCGCGCAAGATACGCCTCCTCGTTGAGGACCGGCATGACGAAGGTGACGCCTGACCCCGGTGGGACAGAGGCGGCATCCCGCGCGCGCGGCTCGTCTTCCTGCATCCGTCGATCATGCCATGGCGCAGCGCCCTCCCGAGGAGGGTGCCGAGCTGGCTAGGCTGGAGGAGTGGGCATCATTTCGGACGGGCGGAAAGCACTCGCACTCGTGCGAAAGGCAGTCAACAACCGTGTGGCGGCCCACGACGTGCGCGGGCACCTCGCCGGCGCCCCTGTCCCGCCCGCGCAGCATTTCCGTATCGCGGTGTACTTCGCCGACGGCGCCGTGAACATGTACCAGATCCGCCAGTGGTACAAACCCCTGGCCGAACTCGCGCGGACATGGCCGGTCGTCGTCCTCAGCCGCAATCCCACGGGCGCGCGCGCGTTGCTCACTGACGGCGCGTTGCCGGTCGCGTTCACTCCGACGGTCCGCTCCCTCGAGGCGTATCTCGCCGAGCAGGACATCCGCATCGTCCTCTACGTCAATCAGAACACCCGCAACTTCCAGATGTTCCGGTACGGGCACCGCTGGCACGTGTTCATCAACCACGGCGAGTCGGACAAGATGTACATGACCACCAATCAGTTCAAGGGGTACGACTACGCCTTGGTCGCTGGTGACGCTGCGCGGGAGCGGCTCGGCCGTGTGCTCTGGGACTACGACGTGGCCGCGCGGACGATCCCGATCGGCAGGCCGCAAGCCGATCACTATTCCGGGACGTTGCCCTATTCGCCCGATGAGCGCACGGTCGTCCTCTACGCGCCCACGTGGGAGGGAGACCGACCGTCGGCGCACTACGGGTCGATCCGCACGCACGGCGAAGCGCTCGCGGCGGCTCTCTTGGCGTCCCCGGATCATCGGCTGATCTATCGCCCTCACCCGCGCTCGGGCGTGGTGGATGCCGAATACGGCGCGGCGAATCAGCGCATCGTCGACGCGATCGATGCCGCCAATCGTGCCGACCCGGCCGCGCAGCACGTCTTCGACGATCGTCCGGACCTCGGGTGGCAGCTCGCGGCGGCAGACGTCGCGGTGGTCGACATTTCGGCGATGGTGTACGACCGGTTGGCGGCCGACAAGCCGCTGCTGGTCACTCGTCCGCTCGATCCCGAGGCTGTCGTCGATACCCACGGCTACCTGTCCGACGCCGAATGGCTGGATGCGGCGGCATCCGCTGGCATCGTTTCGGCCGTACGCCGGTTGCAGGAAGACCGTGCGGCTGTCGAGCGACTCGAGGGATGGGTGCGCCACTACTTCGGCGAGACCGCGCCCGGAGCGGCGACCGCGCGCTTCCACGGGGCGATCTCCGAGCTCATGGACCGGTGGGAGACCTGGCATCTGCGCACTGTGGACGACATCGACGAACCGGATCAGGACGAAGCCGACCTCGACGACGAGTGACGCGTCAGCGGGCGACGAGGCGCTCGACGGCGCTCAGCGGGATGCGAAGCCAGGCAGGGCGATGACGTGCTTCGTAGATCGTCTCGTAGACGGCCTTGTCCAATTCGAGAGCGTCCAGCAGTGATCCGGTCGGTTGGGCGCCCGATGAATCGCCGTAGCCGGTGAGGAATGCCGCGCGGGCCGCGCGCGCCCAGGCGTCGGCGACCTCGGGGTCGCCGCGGCCGTCGAGGCGGAGCGATCCGGCGACGTAGTCGAACGAACGCAGCATGCCCGCGATGTCGCGAAGTGCGAGATCGGGTGCGCGTCGCTCGGCGATCGGGCGCATCGGTTCGCCTTCGAAATCGAGAACGACCCATCCTCGTTCGGGTGAGGACAGCACCTGGCCGAGGTGGTAATCCCCGTGCACACGCTGCAGGTCGGGCCACGGGCCTGCGGTCGCCGCGGTGTAGACGGCTTCGATCGCGGGCGCGATGCTCCGCAGCTCCCGAACCTCGTCGATCGCGATCGACAGGCGACGCGCCCACGCGCCGGCCAGGGTCGCCCGGGCAGCAGCATCGGGGGGAGCGGTCGGGAACAGCCGGGCGAGGTCGCGGTGCACGTCGGCGGTCGCGCGGCCGAGATCTGCTGCCTCGGCACGGAAATCGGCGCTCGTCGACGCGGCACGCAGCGCGACTCGCCAGGCATCCTCGACGTCCGGCAGGAATTCCTGCGCGAATGCGACCGATCCTTCCCACGTGACGGTCGCGTCCGTCGGCGAGCGCCAGAATCCGTCGACCCGGCCGAGCACCCGCGGAACATGCGCTGACCCGGCATCGGCCAGCGCCGTCTGCAGCTCGATGTCGGGGTTGAGGCCGGGATTCAGCGGGCGGAACACTTTGCAGATCACCGGCGGAGCAGAGGGTGACCGGTAGATGATCGACGTGTTGGATTGCTCACCACTGAGCACCTCGGCCTCCACATCGTCCGGCTGCAGGCCGAGTTCGGTGAGGAGCGCACGCGTATACGCGGGGTCGTGCGGGCCGTCGATCAGAACGCGGCCGTCGTCCCGCGCGCCGATGACGGATGCCGCGGAAACCTCCCGCGCGGCGGTTCGCTCAACGAGCGGAACCTGGTACACGATCGGCCGTGTCGGAGCATCGTCGACGACGACCAGCACGCGCACGCGGGCGTTCTCGTCATCCTGCGCGAGCATTCGGTCGGCCAGCAGGCGCAGCCGGGGCGGCATGGCACCGGCCGTGAACCACCGCTGGCGCGGCAACCACGCTGTCAGGCACTCCAGTGTGCGATCGAGGGTCATCCGTTGAGTTTAGGCTCTTCCTCGGCCTGGGCCCGGTCGAGATAGACCTCCACGGGAACGGAGATGGCGACTCCGGCCGCGCCGAGGATCCCGAGATCATCCACCGGCGGGGGCAGAATCTCGGCGGCCTCGGCCGGCTCCCACGGTTCGGACGGAAGTCCGCCCCACTCGGTCGGCTCTTCGGGGCGGCTCTGGAAGATCCCCATGGGCCTATTCTGCCTGCGTCGCGGGCGCGACGTCGGTGGCCGTCTCCCTGCGGCGGGTCACGGTATTCACGGCGGTGCCGACGGCCTGCGTCACGGCACCGGTCACCCGCCGACCACCGGCAACGACGGCGCCACCGGCGCGGAGCACGCTGTCGGCGGCCACCCGCTCCACCGTGTGGGCGCCCTCGCGGGGCTCGAGTTCGGCCGGATAGTGTCCCGGCGGCATGCCGAACGCGCGGCGCGAACCGACGATGACGCGGCGGCCGAGAAGATGATTGCCGGTGCCGCCGACGGCAGCGCCGATCCCGAAGGGGAGCGCCTTGCCGAGGGCCGACGCCCCGCCCTTCGCCGCGAACTGACGCACGAACGTGGATTTCAGCCGGTCGACGAGCGGCCCGACCGCTGCCCGGGGGAGTGACTTGGTGACCAGTTCCCCCCAGTACTTGTCCCGCGTCACTCCCTTCCCGGTGATCTGCTTGCTGAGTTGGGCGACGAGGTCGACGCCCTCCTTGCCGAGCATGAGGGTCAGCACGAGCGCACGCGCACGATCCGGGTTCTCGACGGGGATGCCGTGGAGCTCCGACATCGACTGCGCGTAGAGGGCCGTGGCCTCCAGGAAGCCGATGGTCTCTACGCCGCTCAGCGCCAACGTGACGCCTGTTCCGATCCCGGGTACCACGGCGGTGGCGCCGACGGCGGCACCGCCGGTCGTCACCGCCGCAAGATAGCGGCGCTCGAGCATGCGCGCGATGTCCGCCGTGCTGGCATCGGGGTGTCGGAGCCGGATGCTGCGCAGGTGCGCGACGACGGCCGGGCGTTGCACCTGCAGCACACGATCGAGCGCGCGGATGGCACGTGGATGCTCCGGGGAGCCGTGCGGGGGAAGCCCGCCGTCCCAGGGGGAATCAGCGGGCAACGAGTGGATGCGGGGAACCTTGGCCATGTCGCATCGATCTTAGGAGCGCGCGCTGGGGGAGCGCTGAGCGATCAGACGTACAAGTTCGCGCGTTCGAGGTCTTCGGCGAAGTCGACCTCAACGGCATAGAGATCGGAGATGTCGAGCGGCTCGAGCAGCAGGGCGTTCTCGGCGATCGCAAGCTCCAGGCCGCGTTCGAAGTAGTCCTGGTCATCGACCCGCGCGAGCTGCGCCATGAAGGCGCGCTTGTCGGCGGCGGAGATGTAGTTGATGCCGACCGCTTCACCGATGCCACCACGCACGGTCTTGGACAGCGCGTTGATGAAGCCTTCCGCGGTGACGGTGTACTTGACCTCTTCGTCGCTGACCTTGGCGGTGTTGACCGTCACGAAGGACTGCTTGCGCTCGATCAGTTCGATCGCGCGTCCGAGGATGCGGGGGTCGAAGACCACGTCGCCGTTCATCCACAACACGCCGCCCTTGCCCGTGGCCTGGAGGGCGCGCAACAGGCTCTTGGACGTGTTGGTCTGGTCGTACCGCTCGTTGTAGACGTAGTCGACATCGGGGAACGCCTCCACGACCGTCTCGGCGCGGTAGCCGACGACCGTGGTGATGCGCGCGTCGTCGCCGAATGCCGCACGGATGTTGTCGTGCTGCTGGCGCATGATCGTGCGGCCGTCGCTGAGCTCGGTCAGCGGTTTGGGCAGGCTTCGGCCCAGTCGCGAGCCCATTCCGGCCGCAAGGATGACAGTCTGAAGAGTCAAGGGGTGCTCCTGAGGAAGGTGTTCATTGTCGGTTTGACAAAAGGACACTTCTTCGTGCCGCTTGTCATGGTAGCGAAGTCACCTGGGAACCCCCGGAGTGCGCGGACGACGTTGTCGTTTCGTGACAATCAGCGTGGTGTCGTCCCATGACACGCCCCCGACGCGATCGCGTACGGCTTGCTAGGTTGGACGAGTGACCGCCGCTTTGCCACGCCCCGAGAAAGACCCGGAGAAGGCCGTCACTTCTCGCGAATCGGCCCTCCCGCCGAAGCCGTCGGTTCCGGCCGCTGAGGCAGCATCCGACCGCGCCGAGACGACACCCGCGACGCCGCCGAAGCCGGCCCCGCCGAAGCCGGCACCGCCGGCGAAGCGGCCGACGCCCCGGGCCACACCGCCGCGCACGGGCACCCCGCGGACGCCACGAAAGAAGAAGCCCGCGCCCGCGGCGGTCGTTCCGCCCAAGCCGGAGCTTCCCGCAGACCTCGCCGCCGTCCAGTTCGCTGCGCACCAGACGCCGGTCCCCGACGACGCGATCGTGCTCGCGCCCGTCCCCGTCACGGACGCGCCATCGCACGGCGAGCCTCTACCGGAACCGTTACGGGAACCGGAGCCGGAGCCGGAGCCGGAGCCGGAGCCTCTGCCGCAACCGGAACCGCTACGGGAACCGGAGCCTCTGCCGGAACCGGAGCCTCTGCCGGAACCGGAACCGGAACCGGAGCCCGTGCCCGCGGTCGCTGTCCAGCGCGATCTCGTCGACCCGCCCCGCTCTCCTGCGGATGTCGACGCGTTGCCGGACATGGACATCGACACCGCGATCACGGCGCTGCGCGCACGTGGCATCTCCAAATCCTTCGGTCACACACGCGCGGTCGACAGTGTCGACCTGACGATTGCGGCGGGAACGTTCTACGGCATCGTCGGACCGAACGGTGCCGGCAAGACGACAACGCTGTCGATGATCGCGGGACTCCTGCGCCCGGACCGCGGCACAATCGAGGTGGCGGGCATCGATCTGCGCACGTCGCCCGCCCGGGCCAAGCGTCAGATGGGGATCCTGCCCGATCGGCTCCGCACCTTCGACCGGCTCACCGGGCGGCAATTGCTGCACTACTACGGCACGTTGCGCGGACTGAAGTCGGCTGTCGTCGAAAGCCGGACCGCAGACCTCGCTCGGGCCTTCGACCTCACCGAGGCGCTCGGTCGGCCGGTCTCGGACTACTCCGCCGGAATGACCAAGAAGGTCATGCTCGCCGGAGCCATGATCCACTCACCTCGTGTCCTCGTGCTCGACGAACCCTTCGAGGCCGTCGATCCGGTCTCCAGCGGTGTCATCCTCGACATCCTCGCTGCCTATACCTCCCACGGTGGCACGGTCATCCTGTCGAGCCATGGGATGGAGCTGGTCGAGCGCGTCTGCTCGGGCGTCGCGGTCATCGTCGCCGGGCAGGTGCTCGCCGCGGGCACTGTCGCCGAGGTCCGCGGCGAGCTCACGCTCGAACAGCGTTTCATCGAACTTGCCGGTGGGTCGAACGACGTGGAGGGCCTCGAGTGGCTGCACACGTTCTCCGGCTGAGGCTGCATCTTCTCTTCGGTGCGCTCCGCGGCGATCGCCGTCATGTCACCCGCACGCTCATCGGACTCCTCATCCTGATCGTCGCGGTTGCCGCGGTGTGCGGGGCGGTCCTGCGCTTGCGCACCGCGCCGGTCGACGTGGCACTGACGGTCTCCGTTATCGCGGGCTGTGCCGCGACGGCGGGCTTTTTCGCCGCCGCGCTCGTCGGCGGGTTCGATGATCAACTCGACCCGCGGCGGTTTGCCGTCTTCGGGCCGGCGCCCAGGCCACTCGCGGGCATCCTGCTGTTGGCGAGCTTCGTCAGCATCCCCGTTCTCGCTCTGGTCGCTGTGGGAATCTGTGTGGTGCTGCTGTGGACAGCGCAGGGTGCGCCGCTCGGTGTCAGCGTGCTCGCCGTGATTCTCGGCATCCTCACGTGCGTGCTGCTGGCGAAGATCGCGCTGGCGCTCGGCGGACTCGTTCTCCACGAACGGCGCTCGCGCGAGCTCACCGGCATCTTTCTCATCGCGATCTTGGTCGTCGTCGTGCCCGTCCTGGTGTTCTTCGTCTCGCTCGACTGGGATGGCGACGTACCGGACGCGTTGCGTGAAGCGGTCGACGTGCTCGCGGTGACGCCGTTCGGTGCCGCCGCCGCAGTGCCGGCCCGTGCGATCATCGGTGGCGTTGCCGGCCCGCTCGTCGTGGCTGTTCTCACGGTCCTCGCGCTGGCGGTGCTGTGGGTGTGGCTCGTCGAGCGCGTGCTCACGACGATCGAGCGGCCGAGTTCCGGGCGGGAGCGTGCCGGGCTCGGATGGTTCGCCGTCACTCCTGGCACTCCCTCCGGCGGGATTGCCGCCCGCAGCCTCATCTACTGGCTGCGCGATCCGCGCCATCTCGTCAACCTCGTGATCGTCCCGATCGCCGCGGTCGTCACGGTACTCCCGTTGATTCTCGTCGGGGTCCCGGTGCCGGTGGCAGCGCTGGTTCCGGTGCCGCTCATGGCGTTGTTCTTCGGATGGTTGGCGCACAACGACCTCGCTTATGACTCCACGGCGCTCTGGATGCACCTGGCTGCCGCTGTGCGCGGATACGCCGATCGGGTCGGACGCCTGGCGCCGGTCCTGCTCGTGGCGGTCCCGGTGCTCGCGCTGTCCATCCCGATCGCGGTCATGGTGCACGGCCGATGGGCCATCTTGCCGGCGATGATCGGCGTCTGCGGGAGTCTTTTCCTCTGCGGTCTCGGGTTGTCCTCGATCTCGTCCTCGCTCGCGCCGTACCCCGTCTCGCGACCCGGAGACAGCCCCTTCCAGCAGCCGCAGCGCACAGGTGGGGGACTTGCCCAGGGGATCGTCTTGATCGGTGCCATCGTCCTGTCGCTTCCGGCCCTCTGGTGGGGGTGGCTGACCCTGTCGACCGACGTCGAGTACGCGTGGACCGCGCTCTGGGGCGGCATCGCGATCGGCCTCTCCGTGCTGCTGGTCGGGGTCTTCGGCGGAGGCGCGATCTTCGACCGCCGCGGGAGCCGTCTGATGGAGTTCGTCGAGTCCATCTGACCCGCCCACCCCGATCAGGCCGCCGCTAGACTCGGGGACCATGAGCACTCCCCAAGGCGGACCCGCCCCGTTGGACAGCCCCGATCAGGGCGGGTTGGCAACGCTGGATCGCGAGCTCGAAGAGCTCCTCCGCGAAGAACACGTCGAGCCGGGCGACCACGAGCGGTTCTCCCACTACGTGAAGAAGGACAAGATCCTCGAGTCCGCTCTCACCGGCAAGCCGGTGCGCGCTCTGTGCGGCAAGAAGTGGACGCCGGGACGCGACCCGGAGAAGTTCCCGATCTGCCCGACGTGCAAGGAAATCTACGAGTCGATGGTGGGCTGAGCCTTAGCCCCGATCCACCGATGACCGTGGGTGCTGGGCAGCTAACGCGACTCGGAAATGTCCCTCTGACCGGGAAGGATGGAGCATCCCTGTGGTCCTATTCATCCAACCCTGACAGTCATCTCGTAGATGCAGCGCAAACAAGCCCCGGCGTCGGTGCCCGTAGCGTTGAGCGATCCGGACAAGGACGCGAACGCGAACGGTGATCACGCTGGGGGTGACGATGCTCGCTATGGCGGACTCAAACCACAGACATGGTGAGCGGAGCGTGACCCCGCTCACCATGCCTATCGGCTACTGCGTAGTGATGACGAGCTGATGAGTCGACTGTGCGCTGGCCCAGCGGCTCAGGGGTGCGAATCCGACGTTGGCCGAGCACTTCCGGCCCTCGTCAGGCGTCGTGCCCGTCCCCGGGTCGCCCGTGCACGTGGCGGGACTGGGGTACGGGATCATCGAGACAATGCCAATACCGTAGGCGCCAATGGTGTTGTCATCGGGTCGGGTGAGCGGCACGAAGACTGGCCCGCCGCTGTCGCCGTTTCCAGCGGCCGGCGTTCCGTCAATCTGGGTGCTCCATCGCGTCCAGTAGCACTGGAGGAACGCGATGCAGTTGTAGGTGTCGGAGTTCTCGAGGGTGTTGGCGCACACCAGGCCCGAGCGCGATCCGCTGTAGCAGACGCTGTTCCCGCCGACGGGTGACACGTAGCCACGGATGGGCAACACTGTTGACGCGTCGGTGTGGCTTCCAACGAAGATCCAGGTCGAGAGCGACGCAGGCTCGATAAACAGCTCGAGGTCCGTGTCTCCAGCTGCCTGGAATGTGGAGCTCCCGACGGTGTGCGATCCTCCGCCCCACTTCCAGCTTGCGCCCTGTATGTCGGTGCAGTGGTCTGCGGTGATCATGTTGTACTGGCTGTCTTGGTACCGCAGTACGGGATACCCGGTGGAGCAGGACATGTCGTCGCCAGATGTTGGGCCCTCCATGTAGCCGCCGGCGACGAGCGGGGCTGCGGTACGAACGCGAGTGGTTGTCTGCGCGCGCTCTTCTGCCTTGAACTCAACGGGAATGCCGAGCAACTCGTCTGGTGCCTCTTGGGCGCGGGAACGCGAGGTCGGGGATTCCTCGATACCGAGAGTGATCGATGCGCCGTCGGGTGCGGGAGTGCCGGAGACGAATGTCATTCCTGCAGGAAGCGCATCAGGGGATGAGGCCAACCGCTCGATGGTCGCTTCGAGCTCATCGATCGGCCGGGCCGACGGGATGACTTCCCACATCTGATCGCCGGGGAGTTCAGCGGCGATGGTGCGGGTGAGTTCGGAGGAGTCTCCGTAGACGTAGAACTGGATGACGTCTCTGTCGCTGTCCCAAGTCACGGTGTTGATCGAACCGTCGACGTCGTCCTGAACGATCTCACTGATGGCGAGGGTCGAGTCGATATCGAGCGCCTTCATGCCAGGCAGGTCCGCAGCGATAGTGGTGCCTTCTGGCGCGGGTTATGAGATTGCAACAGTCGGGAGCCCGGGCGCCGCTCCTTCCGAAGACGGCCTGGGCTCGGCCACTGCGGGAGATGCAGCGACCAGCGCGGCACTGATAAGCCCGAGACTGCAGGCTCCTGCGAAGATCCGTCGTTTCATGTGTTCCTCTCAAGTTGCCCCGCGAGCGCGAGACATCTTGAGAAAGTATCAATCCGGAATGCGCTTGCCTAGATGCTCCTGCATACATTTACGCCGCAGGGACCAAGAACGCGACGACTACGACGCCGACTCCACTCGCCACGATGATCGCTGCTACCCCGAGCGCCGACGAGAATCGTGGCGTGGGCCGACGTGTGAGCAACAGTGTCAGCAGCACGGCAAGGATGGAAACGAGCCCGGCGCCGACATATGCGATGGTTGCCTGCAGGGCGTAGTCCGGGGGCGGCGGTGCGGGATCCACGAGTGGTCGGGCGTAGCGGAAGCTCGCAACGTATATGAGCCCTAACACGACGAGCGCGGTGACGACCGACTCGAACACCCACACGGACCGGTTGCTCATCGACCCCTGCGCTTTCATCACAACCCTTTCTAACAGCTCAACACGGTTCTCGGTCTGGCAAGCGATCGATCAGGGTAGCCCCCTCCGCTGGAGCGGGATGCGGGGCTCGCATCGGCATGTCCCGACGCGCCACAGACCAGGGCAGAATCCATCGCGCGATCAAGCTCCATCAGTAAGCTCCTGAGCGCACCCTCGATTCACCGATGAATCGCAGTATTGAATGGGTGGGAGCATTGACCGGAAATGCCCCTCGGATCAGGGAAAATAGAGCTTGTCTAAGGTTCCAATTCCCAGAAACGAGAGGCATCTCGTAGATGCAATTCAAGCACGCTCCTGCCGCGGTGTCAGCGGTGTTCGATGATCCGAATCTCATGTCGGCCGCGGGGCTGGTGCCGATGCTGCGACTCGCGCGTTCCGCGGGGCTGGACGAGCTCGCGCGTGAGCGGTTGAGCGTCCCGACGGACAAGGGCGCGAACGCGGGCGCGAAGGTGATGTCGCTGGTGGCGGGGATGCTCGCCGGGGCGGACTCGATCGACGACATGAATCTGCTCCGCCACGGCGGGATGGGCCGGTTGTTCGATCGGACGTATACGCCATCGACGCTGGGATCGTTCCTTCGCGAGTTCCGGTTCGGACACGTCCGGCAGCTCGATGCGGTCGCCTCCCGCGTCCTGGCGAACCTCGCTTCGGCTGCGCCGCTGCTGCGGGTGCGGGCTGGTGAGCGGGTGATGGTGGATCTGGACGACACGATCATCGAGGTCCACGGATACCAGAAGCAGGGCGCCTCGTTCGGGTACTCCGGTGTCCGCGGTTTGAACGCACTGATCGCCACGGCATCGACGTCGGCATCGGCGCCGGTGATCCTCGGGCAGCGGCTGCGGCAGGGGAAGACCGGATCCCCGAAAGGCGCCGCACGGATCGTCGGTGACGCCCTCGCCACCCTGCGCCGCACCGGCGTCGCCGCAGGGGCTCGGCCGTTGCTGCGGGCGGATTCCGCGTTCTACGGCCACGCCACGATCGGCACCGCGATCAAAGCCGGCGCCGACGTGTCGGTGACCGTCCGGATGGACCCGGCGGTGAAGGCCGCGATCGCGACCATCCCGGATGACGCGTGGGAGATGATCGAGTACACCGACTCAATCCGTGACGAAGCCACAGGCCAGTTGATCTCCAAAGCCGAGGTCGCCGAGATCGACTTCACCGCGTTCCGCTCCCGCAAGAAAGCCGAACGCGTCGCGGGACGGCTGGTGGTCCGCCGGATCCCCGACCTGAACCCGGCACAGGCGGAGCAACCGACACTGTTCGACACCTGGCGGCACCACGCGTTCTTCACCACGACCAAAACGGACGACATGGACACCGTGGTGGCGGACAAGACCCACCGCGCTCACGCGATCATCGAGCAAGTCCACGCCGACCTCAAAGCCGGGCCGCTCGCGCACCTGCCCTGCGGAGTGTTCACCGCGAACAGCGCCTGGCTCGTCCTCGCCGTGATCGCGTTCAACCTCACCCGGACTGCCGGAATCATCGCCGATCGGGTGGGACGGCTCGCGAGAGCGACGACCGCGACGATCCGCCGCACCCTGATCCACGTCCCGGCGCGGCTGGCGCGCTCCGCGCGCCGGATCACGCTGCACCTACCTGAGGCCTGGCCCTGGCAGAACGCGTTCACCCAGCTATTCACGATCACGCACGCGCCGCCACCAGTCGCGGCCGTCTGACCATGGCCGCGACCGCGGCACGACCGAGGAGCCAGTGGACGACCGGGATGCGACGCCCGGAGCTCAACCCTGCCCACGACACGCCACCGCACACCGACCACGCCAGCCCGGCCCACCCAAAGCTCATCGGTGGATCGAGGCTTAGTCGGCGTCGACGTAGACGGTTGGCAACGCGGGATCTGACCTGCTGAGGGCGAGTGCGCGAACGGGGAGTTCTTCACGGACGCGCAGATGGTGCGCTCGCGCGGCGCGCACACCGGCCGGGCCCTCGGCATCGTTCACCGGTTCGCCCGCCTCGACCAGCGCGACCTGCAAGGGGCGTGCGTCCGGGTACTGCGCGGCGCTGGCGACCTGCTCGAATCCGTCGGCGACGGAGATCAGCTCGCTCGTGGCTTTGCCGCGATCCAGCGTGCGAAAGGCGGCTTTCCGACCGCCGGTGGAAGCTTTGTCGGTCGACGCCTTCGCGACCGAGACCCAGCCACCGGCGGCATCTTGACGGGCGACGAGCTTGTACACCATGCCCGCTGTGGGAGCGCCCGAGCCCGTGACGACGGAGGTGCCGACGCCGTATGCATCGACGGGGGATGCCGCCAATGCGGCGATCGCGAACTCGTCCAGATCGCTGGTGACCGTGATTTTCGTGCCGCTGGCGCCAAGCTCGTCCAGGTGAGCGCGCACCTGCGCGGCGACGGTCGGCAGATCGCCGGAATCGATGCGCACGCCGCCGAGGCCGGTGCCGGCGACGCGCACTGCCAGGGCTACTCCCTCGGTGATGTCGTAGGTGTCGATCAGCAGCGTCGTGTCGATGCCCAGAGCCTCGATCTGACTGCGAAACGCCGCCTCTTCCGTGTCGTGGAGGAGGGTCCACGCGTGTGCTGCCGTCCCCATCGTGGGGATGCCCCACGTCCGGCCAGCCTCCAGGTTGCTGGTTGCACCGAAGCCGGCGATGTAGGCGGCTCGGGCGGCCGCCACGGCCGATCGCTCGCCCGCGCGTCGTGAGCCCATCTCGGAGAGAGGTCGATCGCCGGCGGCGATGCTCATGCGGGCGGCGGCGTTCGCGACGGCGGAGTCGTGATTCATGATGCTGAGCGCGAGCGTCTCCAAGACGACCGCTTCGGCGAAGGTGCCTTCCACCGTGAGGATCGGAGAGCCGGGGAAGTACAGCTCGCCCTCGCGGTAGCCGGTGACCGACCCCGAGAATCGGTACCCCTCCAAGAATGCGAGGGTCTCCGCGCTGACCACGTGCTCGTCACGCAGGTAGCGCAACTCGTCCTCACCGAACCGGAACTCCCGAAGCTCCCGCAGGAACCGCCCCGTTCCGGCGACGACGCCGAAGCGTCGGGCGCCGGGCAGACGGCGGCCGAACAGCTCGAAGACGCAGGGGCGCCCGGCGGTCCCGTCTCGGAGGGCGGCGTCGAGCATCGTGAGCTCGTAGCGGTCGGTGAGCAGGGCGGTCGAGGGCGGCATGCGGTCACTCTATCGACGTGTCGGTGCGTCGTCGGCGAGTAGGCTGAACAATCGTGAATGACGCTCCGATCGGAATCTTCGACTCCGGCGTCGGCGGCCTCACCGTCGCCCGAGCCGTCTCACAGTTGTTGCCGCGCGAATCGATCCAGTACATCGGCGACACCGCGCACTCTCCCTATGGGCCGAAGCCGATCGCCGACGTGCGCCGGTATGGTCTCGAGGTTCTCGACACGCTGGTATCCGAGGGTGTGAAGATGCTCGTCATCGCCTGCAACACCGCATCCGCCGCTCTTCTTCGCGATGCGCGCGAGCGGTACGACGTGCCCGTCGTCGAGGTGATCGGTCCGGCTGTCCGGACGGCGATCGCCACCACCCGCAGCGGTCGGGTGGGCGTCATCGGCACCGACGGCACGATCAGCTCCGGTGTCTACCAAGACATGCTCGGCGTCCATCCCGAGCTCACGATCTCTGCGGCGGCCTGCCCCCGCTTCGTCGATTTCGTCGAGGCCGGCGTCACCGGCTCGCCGGAGGTACTCGCGGTAGCCGAGGAGTACCTGGCACCGCTGCGCCATGCGGGGGTCGACACACTCGTCCTCGGATGCACGCACTACCCGTTTCTCGAAGGGGCGATCAGCTACGTGATGGGTCCGGACGTCTCGCTCGTGAGCAGCGACACCGAAACGGCGAAGGACGTCTATCGGCAGCTGGTCTCGCGCGACCTGCTCGCGGGGCCGGATGCCGTCCCCACCCACGTGTACGAGGCCACCGGCGCGTCGGCCGATGACTTCCTCCGCCTCGCCGATCGGCTGATGGGCCGCGGCGTATCTTCCGTGCGATTGGTGCAGACCGGCGCCATCGACCTTCCGAAGGGAACCTCATGACCGAGACCATCCGAAAAGACGGACGCACCGTCGATCAGCTGCGCCCCGTCGTGATCGAGCGGGGCTGGAGCGCACACGCCGAAGGCTCGGCGCTCATCTCATTCGGTGCCACGAAGGTGCTGTGCACGGCCTCCTTCACGGGCGGCGTTCCGCGCTGGCTCACCGGCAAAGGCAAGGGGTGGGTGACGGCGGAGTATGCGATGCTGCCGCGCGCCACCAACTCGCGCAACGATCGCGAGTCGATCAAGGGCAAGGTCGGCGGTCGCACCCACGAGATCTCGCGGCTCATCGGGCGTGCGCTTCGCGCCGTCGTCGACACGAAAGCGCTGGGCGAGAACACGATCGTCATCGACTGCGATGTGCTGCAGGCCGACGGCGGCACGCGGACGGCTGCGATCACCGGAGCGTATGTCGCGTTGGCCGACGCGATCGAGTGGGGCCGAGCGAAGGGGCTTGTCGGCAAGAACGCGAAGGTTCTCATCGATTCCGTCGCCGCGATCTCGGTCGGCATCATCGACGGCGAGCCGATGCTCGACCTCGCCTACGTCGAGGACGTCCGCGCCGAGACCGACATGAACGTCGTCGTCACCGGTCGGGGCTTGTTCGTCGAGGTGCAGGGCACCGCAGAGGGTGCCCCCTTCGACAAGCGTGAGCTCGACGCCCTTCTCGACCTCGGCGTCGCCGGCTGCGCTGACCTGCGTGAGCAGCAGGCCGCGGCACTGCAGGCCTGAGTCCTCGGGCGGGGCTGACGCATGAGCAGAATCGTCCTTGCGACGCATAATCCGCACAAAGTCGAGGAGTTCGGCGCGATCGTCGCGGCGACACGGCCGGACCTCGAGGTCATCGGATACGACGGTCCTGAGCCGGTCGAAGACGGTGTGACTTTCGCTGACAACGCCCTGATCAAGGCTCGCGCCGCGGCGGCCCATACGGGGCTGCCTGCGCTGGCAGATGACTCGGGGATCTGTGTCGACGTTCTGGGGGGTGCACCCGGGGTCTTCTCCGCCTACTGGGCGGGGCACAAGAAGGATGCCGTCGCGAACCTCGAGTTGCTCCTCGATCAGCTCGCCGACATCGCCGATCCACACCGCACGGCCCGATTCGTCTCGACGATCGCGTTGGTGACGCCGGGGGGCGACGAGCACGTCGTCGAAGGGCTGTGGCCCGGACGGCTCGCACGGCGCCCGTCGGGGGACGGCGGCTTCGGATATGACCCGATCTTCCTCCCCGACGGGCAGGGCGGCAGGAGTGCGGCGGACCTCAGCGCCGAAGAGAAGAATGCGGCATCCCATCGCGCGCGCGCCTTCGTGGCACTGGCTCCGTTGCTGGCAGACCTGGAGCGATAACCGTTCCCGACTGGGTGCGGAGGCAGGCCGGCACGCGTCTCGGGGCCTAGCCTCGAAGCATGCACGATCACGCACCCGCCGGCGGCATCCGGGGTTCGAGCAACCAGCGACTGCTGGTGATGTCACTGGCGTTGACGGCAAGCGTCATGCTCGTCCAGGTCGTCGGCGCCGTCCTGACCGGATCGCTTGCGCTCCTGGCCGATGCCGCTCACATGTTCACGGATTCTTCGGCGCTCGTGATCGCCCTGATCGCCTCGCGGGTCGCGGCGCGCCCGGCGGATGACCGCAACACGTACGGCTACCAGCGTGCCGAAGTCTTCGGTGCGCTGGTGAACGCCGTCATCCTGATCGCGCTGATGGTGTGGATCGCCATCGAAGCGCTCGGACGTCTCCTTCGGCCGAGCGAGGTGGACATCGCCGCGGGGCTCATGCTCGTCGTCGCGACGGTCGGCCTCATCGCCAACGCGGTCTCGATGTACCTGCTGAGCGCCGCGCAGAAGCGCAGTATCAACGTGCGCGGCGCGTACCTCGAGGTTGTGGGCGACCTGATCGGCTCTGCCGTCGTGATCGTCGCTGCCATCGTCATCGCCGTCACCGGGTGGATGCCGGTCGACGCGATCGCGTCGCTCGTCATCGCGGCGATGATCCTGCCGCGCGCCGTGGCGCTTCTTCGGGAGGTTTTCTCGGTGCTGGGGGAGCGTGCTCCGCAGGGGACCGAGGTGAGCGCGATCCGAGAGCACATCCTCGGCGAACCGGGAGTCGTCGATGTCCACGACGTGCACGTGTGGCAACTCACTCGCGGTGCCCCGGTGTTCACCGCACACGTCGTCGTCGACGACGCGGTACTCAGCGGAGGGTCGGCACCGCTGCTGTCACGCCTGCAGGGATGCCTGTCCACGCACTTCGATGTCGAACACTCGACGTTCCAGTTCGAACCGGCGGGCCATCGTGAACACGACCGGCACGGCTGAGTGCCGCGGCGGGGTGCCCTCGCGCGTTCCTACGAGTTCCTCGGGTTGACGGTGTTGACCGTCGATGAGCCGGGGGACGAGGCGCCGCAGGCGTGTATCGCGGTCGTGCCCACCGACAGCGTCAACTTCCAAGACCGTACGTTCAGCGGGCAGGTGTACTCCGGGTGTGGGGTGGGCGCTTTCCCCGCAACGGCCGAGTTCACGGTGGAAGCGGTCGCCCCGCTCGAATTGCGTGCGCTGTTTCCGGTGGGCACGTCGCTGCAGTTCGCGCTCGTCGGCGACGAGGTGGTCGTCTTCGCCGACGACGGGAACGGCATCTCCGCCGCCGACGACTGACGCCACTCAGGGCGCGCGATGCACGTCCGCGGGGGTCATGTCCGGGCGGAGCCCCCGCCATCGCGCATGCCGCAGAGTGTCGTTGGGGGTGAACTCAGCGAACTCGACTTCGCCGACGAGACGGGGTTCCACCCAGAGCGCGTCGGATGCGTCGGCATCCGGAACCGCGAGGAAGGGGTTCACGGTCGAGCGGACGAGGATGGCGTCGAGCCGCGCGAGTTCGCGGTCGGTGAACCCCGAGCCGACTCGGCCCACGTATTCCAGTCCCTCCGGCCCCGGAATGCCGAGGAGCAGAGACCCGATCTCACCGGTTCGGCCGCCGCGCCCGGGCCGGATCCCGCCGATGACGACGTCCTGTGTGTGCGTGATCTTGACTTTGAGCCACGCCTCCGATCGGGCGCCCGCCCGGTAGACAGACCTCGGATCCTTCACCACGACGCCCTCCAGCCCGAGTGCACGTGCCGTGACCAGGGCGCTGGCGACATCGTCGGCGATGGGGGGCACCACGATCGCAGAGACGGCCCCCCGAGCGCGCTCTTCCAGGAGAGCGCGCCGCTCGGAGAGGGGGATCTCCTCGGCATCCGTCGCGCCCGACGCGAGCGCATCGAACAGCACGAAGGTCACGGGAGTGCGCGCGGCCTCGCGTTCGATCTCGCGGGGCTTCGTCACGTGCATGCGGTTCTGCAGTCGGCTGAAACTCGGGGTGCCGCCCGTGCCGAACGCGACGATCTCGCCGTCCACCGTCAACGGCTCCGGGCCGAACCCGGGGTCGCCGCCCGTGAGTTCGGGATAGCGGGATGTGATGTCGGTTCCACTGCGCGCGTGCAATGTCAGGCGGTGCCCGTCCCATCTGCCGACGGCGCGGATGCCGTCCCATTTGAACTCGACCCAGGGGGTACCCCATCGCTTCGCGGCTCGCGTGGCCTCGGCCTCGGTGGCCGGCGTGGCGAGCATGGGCCCGGCAGCTCCGACGGCGCGGCCGGGCGGCCTCGTTGAGGGATGCGCTCCCCGCGTCGCCGTCCCCGGAGCGGGTGCGAGCGGCATGCGGTGGAGAAGCCACTGCGACTTCTCACCCGCTCCCTGTGTGCGGATGAGGGCCAGCCGCGCGGACCCCAGCGGACCACCCGGTCGTCCCGCGACCGTCACGATGATCTCGTCATCGCGCCACTTCTCGGTGACGTAGCTCCCGGTGTCCCAGATCGTCATCGTCCCGGCGCCATATTCTCCTCGTGGAATGTCTCCGGCGAAGGTCAGGTACTCGGGGGGATGCGGCTCGGTCATCACGGCCAGATGATTGCGCTCGGTGGACTCGGGGATACCGCGAGGGACCGCCCAGCTCATGAGGACGCCGTCGCGCTCCAGCCGCAGATCGAAATGCAGACGCGACGCGTGGTGCTCATGGACCACGAATCTCGTCCCTGCCCCGGCGGATTCCGTCACCGCGGCCGGCATGGGCTCGGGCGTGCGCGCGGCCGACCGCTTGGCGAGGTAACTCGCGATCGGAGATGCCGAGCGCGGGGCCAGGTCGGCGAGAGGATCGCCGAACTCTTCGGCTCGGCCGAGCATCTCGTCGAAGCGCACCTGGCGGAGGCCGGGGTCATCGAGCTCCGCCCACGTGCGTGGTGCGGCGACGGTCGGCGCGTCCCGGCCCCGGAGCGAGTAGGGCGCGATCGTGGTCTTGGCCGCGTTGTTCTGGCTCCAGTCGAGGAACACGCGACCCGCCCGAAGACTCTTCGACATCTGACTGACGACGAGATCCGGGTGGTCGGCCTCGAGCAATCGGGCAAGCTCCTTCGCGAACGCCGACATCTCCTCGCTCGAGCGTGAGCCGTCGAGCCGGGCATACAGATGAAGACCTTTGCTTCCGCTCGTGACCGGAAAGCACGGCAAGCCCAGATCATCGAGGATGGCCCGCAACAGGCGTGCGACCTCCGCGCACTCCGCAAGTCCGACGCCGGATCCGGGGTCGAGGTCGAGCACGAGTCGGTCTGGATGCCTGCGCCCACCGTCCGGGGCAAAGCGCCACTGGGGCGTGTGGAGCTCCAGGCTCGCCACCTGAGCGAGGTACACAAGGGCGGGTAGGTCTTCGATGAGCGGATAGTCCTTCGCCCCGGTCGAGTGATCTATCGCGCGTCGGGGGAGCCACTCAGGTGCGCCGGCTTCGAGCGCTTTCGCGAAGAACGGGGGATGGTCGACGCCCTCGGGCCATCGGAGGCGCGTCACGGGCCGTCCCGCGAGGTGCGGCAGCATCAGTGGCGCGATGCGCGTGATGTAGTCGATAACCTCGCCCTTGGTGGTTCCGGTGTGCGGGTAGAGAACCTTGTCGAGGTTGGTCAGGCGCAGGCGGCGTCCGGCCACGTCGACGAGCTGTCCACTGCCTGGCATCTCGTCAGGCTAGCGCCCCCACGTCCAGCCAGCAGTCAAGGGAGTGGCGGTCACCACTGTGACCGGTGTTCACTGGGGTCATGAGAACGATCTGGAAAGGCGCCCTCACGTTCGGGCTCGTGAATGTGCCGGTCAAGGTGTACTCGGCCACCGAAGACCATGACGTCCCGCTCCATCAGGTGCACGGCGCCGACGGCGGACGCATCCGGTATCAGCGCATCTGCGAGATCGACGGCGAGATCGTGCCGTACGCCGAGATCGACAAGGCCTACGACGACGGGGAGCGCACGGTCGTGCTCACATCGGAGGACATCGCTGCGCTTCCCGCCGAGCGCAGTCGCGAGATCGAGGTCGTCGAGTTCGTGCCGAGCGACCAGATCGACCTGCTGACGCTCGACAAGGCTTACTACCTCGAACCCGATTCCGCCTCCCCGAAGGCCTACGTCCTGCTGCGCAAGACGCTCGAGCAGACCGACCGCACCGCCATCGTGCGGTTCTCGCTGCGTCAGAAGACGCGCCTGGCGGCTCTCCGCGTCCGCGGAGAGGTCTTGGTCCTGCAGACCCTGTTGTGGTCCGACGAAGTGCGGGAAGCGACGTTCGCCGCGCTCGATGAGCCGGTGAAGATCTCCGCGAAAGAACTGGAGCTCTCGGCATCGCTCGTGGAGAGCTTTTCGAGCGATTTCGACCCGACGCAGTTCGTCGACGAGTATCAGCAGGAACTGCGCACGCTCATCGATGCCAAGCTCGACAAGGGTGACGCGCTCGACACCTCCGAGACCTTCGGCGACCGACCCGAGAAGGATTCTGGAGGTGAGGTGATCGACCTCATGGCCGCGCTGAAGGCCAGTGTGGAGCGGAGCCGGGCAGCACGTCAGGGCGACGGGGCGGCGTCCGAATCGGCACCGAAGAAGAAGTCGGCGAAGGCCAAGAAAGCCTCCTGAGGTCGTTTCTCAGACGGCGGGTGTGGTGCCGCTGCGCGGCGCGTCGTCATCGTCTGCGTCGAAGACCTCCGGTGCCGACCGGTGGATGTCGGGTGCGACCTCGAACGACTCGGAGGTGAGGGTCAGCTCGTGGGCATCGGCGGCATCCACGACCGGGGGAACACCCTCGGCGAGCTCCTTGCGGACCTTCCGGCGTTCCGAGAAGTAATGCCACAGTGTGACCAGCGCGGTGCCGCCGACCGCGACGAGGAGGATGACGTCGATGTACTCGGTGACGAGCTCGGAGATCCAGGGGACGAATCCGATCAGGTAGCCGAGCATGGTGAGGCCGAAGCCCCACAGGATCGCGCCGATGAGGTTGTAGAGGGAGTAGCGGCGCCACGGCATGTGCCCGACGCCGGCGGCGACCGGGGCGAAGGTGCGCACGATCGGGACGAAGCGCGCGAGGATGACGGTGAGCCCCCCGTAGCGCTCGAAGAACGCGTTGGTGCGCTCGACGTTCTTCCGGCTGAAGAGGCCGGACTCCTTCTTCTCGAAGACCGCGGGACCACCCTTGTGGCCGATGTAATAGCCGACTTCACCGCCCAGGAAGGCAGAAAGCGCGATGGCGAGGGCCACGATCCACACGTTCACGCCGAACACGCCGTTGGGGAGTGTGTCGGTCGAGTGTGAAAGCAGGCCAGAGATCACGAGAAGCGTGTCACCGGGCAGCAGGAAGCCGACGAGCAGCCCCGTCTCGGCGAAGACGATGAAACAGACCACCAGCAGCGCCCACGGGCCCGCCGAATTGATGATCAACTCAGGGTCGAGCCAGGGGATGAGGGCGATGTGGTGCACTGGGAGTCCCGTCGGTCGTGCGTGCGGTCGGCGGTAGAACTGGCGTGAGCTTACTGGCCCTCACCGTGCGGAAGGTGGGACTTGAACCCACACGCTCGAAAGCACAGGAACCTAAATCCTGCGTGTCTGCCAATTTCACCACTCCCGCGCGGTGACCAGTCTATCGGCGAGCACTGAGCGATGCCGTCGACGGTTGTCCGGTCTCCGGCATCCGATCGAGGCGCGGAGATCCGCCGATGATCCAGTACCCCAATCCGACGATGAGGCCGCCGCCGATCAAGTTGCCGAGTCCGACCCACCAGAGGTTGCCGGCGAACAGGCCGAGCGTCGCGTTCGGATCACCCGAGAACAGTCCGATCGCGTAGGTCGTCATGTTCGCGACGACGTGCTCGAAGCCCGAGCTGATGAACGCGAGGATCGCGGCGAAGATCAGCAAGATCTTCGCGACGTCGGAGCGAACGCGCGCGCACATCCAGATCGCCAGGCACACGAGCACATTGCAGAGGATGCCGCGGACGATGAGCTCGAGCGGACTTTCGTGCGCCTTGCTCTCCAGCATCCCGGCCAGCATCTGCCCGGCCGGCGCGTTCGAGTGGAGCACGCCCGAGACCACGATGAGCCCGGCGAAGAGGAGCGCGCCGAGGAGGTTCATGACGAACGTGACGGCGATCGTGGCCGCCGCTCGTCCGGGGGAGACGGCGCGGATCAGGGCGCCCTGGGGGAGAGTCATCATCGCCGAGGTGACGAGGTCGCCGCCGGCGAAGACGACGAGAGTGAGGGCCACGCCGAACACCAGTCCGCTGACGAGTTTTGCCAAACCGTCGCCCGCCGTCAACAGGGGGCCGGCGACCGACACCATGAGGACGACGCCGATGCCGATGTAGGCGCCGGCGAGCATCCCGGACACGGCGAACCGTCCGAGCGTGCGCAGGCCGGCGGCCTTGTGGGCGGCGGCATCGGCCTGGACGCCGAGAGTGTCGGAGATGCTCAGCACGAGACTGAGTCTACGTGTGGCCTGACCACATCACAAGGAGCGATGCTGTGGATAATCTCCCCGCCGGTTCCGCAGAATTGTCAGGATGCCGGGGTGAGCCTTGCCCCTGTCCCTTCCGTCGCGGTGGACCCGCACGCGTCGGCCGTGCGGGCTGTCGCCGAGCGGGTGCGCGATCGCCTGCGGGCCGAGCAGGCCGACCCGATGCGTCAGCCCGACCGGGCCGAGCAACTGGCGACCGCGGAAGTGCGTGCCCACAACGACTTCGCGCTCGCGCGCGGTCTCGACCTCATCGAGGATGAGCGCGCGTGCGTGCGAGCGGTCATCGCGACGGTCACGGGGTTCGGCCCGCTGCAGGCGCTGTTGGACGATCCGACGGTCGAAGAGATCTGGATCAACTCACCCGACCGGGTGTATTTCGCGCGCGCAGGACGCAGCCATCGCGCTCCGCTCGTCCTCACCGATGACGCCGTCCGCGATCTCGTCGAGCGGATGCTGCACACCACGGGTCGCCGGGTGGATCTCAGCCAGCCGTTCGTCGATGCGTCACTTCCGGACGGCTCTCGTCTGCATTGCGTGATCCCGGACATCACGCGGGCTCATTGGGCGGTCAACATCCGGAAGTTCCTGGCGTCACACCGCACGCTGGATGATCTCGTCGTCGCGCGTTCGCTCACACCCGCGACGGCTGACCTCCTCACGAGCGCCATGGCGGCGGGGAGCAGCATCCTCGTGTCGGGTGCGACCCACGCCGGCAAGACCACCCTGTTGGCCGCGATGATCGGTGCCTGTCCACCGGATCACCGTGTCGTCACGGTCGAGGAAACGTTCGAGCTGGCCGTCCAGGCGCCGGACATCGTGGCACTCCAAGGCCGGCAGCCGAGCCTGGAGGGCACAGGAGCGGTGAGTCTTCGACGCCTGGTGAAGGAGGCACTACGCATGCGGCCCGACCGGCTCGTCGTCGGTGAAGTGCGCGACGCGGAGGCCCTCGACCTCCTCCTGGCCCTCAACACCGGCGTCCCCGGCGCCGCGACCATCCACGCCAACTCCGCCGATGAGGCGCTGCGCAAACTGGCTGCGCTGCCGTTGCTCGCCGGCCAGAACATCGACTCGGGATTCGTGCTCCCCGCCATCGCTGCATCGGTCGACCTCGTCGTGCACTGCCGCCGCGGCGTCGATGGACACCGCTTCGTGGAGGAGATCGTGCGAACGACCGGCGCTGTGGTCGAGGGGCGAGTCGAGACCGAGACGGTCATGCACGGAGCTCGGCGATGACCATCTTCTGGGGTGCGATGCTCGCCGCCGGCGTCCTGTTGGTCGCCTCGCCGTGGCTCTGGCCGGCTCGGTCGGGAGCGAAGCGGGCGTCCGCTGCCGAGGGAAAGCTCGCCCGGATGCTGCAGGAAGCGGGGTATGCGCACGCTCCTGCCGCACGACCCGTTGTCATCTCCCTCGCCTGCGCCGTGGTGGCGGCATCCGTGAGCGTGTTGGTGACGGGACTCGCCGCCGTCGCGCTGGTGGCAGCGACCGCCGGGGCGGCCGCGCCGTTCGCGTGGTTGCGGCAGCGGGCGCGGCGGTTGCGCGCCTCGCGGCGTGCCCTGTGGTCGGATGTGTGCGACCTCCTCATCGCCTCGGCCCGGGCGGGCATGTCGCTTCCGGATGCCGTATCGGCGCTCGCCGACAGTGGTCCTCCGTCGCTGCGGCCGGCGTTTGCCCGCTTCGCGGGGGATATGGCGGCATCCGGTCACTTCGACTCCAGCGCGTTGCGGCTCAAGGCGACGCTGGCTGACCCCGTCGCTGACCGGATCGTCGAGACGCTACGCATGGCGCGTCAGGTGGGCGGGAGCGAGCTCACCGCGGTCCTGCGAGCTCTGTCCACGTCCGTCCGAGCCGATGCGACCCTGCGGGCCGAGGTCGAAGCGCGCCAATCGTGGGTGCGCGGTGCCGCGATCGTCGGGGTGGTCGCACCGTGGATCGTCCTCGGGCTTCTCGCGCTTCGGCCCGAGGGAGCGCAGGCTTACGGGAGTCCAGCCGGCGTCGTGGTGATTCTGGTGGGTGCGGTGGTCTCGGTGTTCGCGTACCGGTTGACGCTCCGCGTGGGGCGGCTCCCCGAGCCGCAGCGGTGGTTCGCATGAGCGTGGTCACCGAGCTTGCGTTCGCCGTCGTGCTCGGTGCGGGGCTGTCGGCGGGAATCCTCTTGGCTGCGGTGCGCGTGCCGCGCTGGTCGGCGCCGAGCCTCGAACGACGGATCGCGCCGTACGTCCGCGACGTGGCCGATCCCCGGGGATTGACTCCGCTCGCGGCGCCCGCGTGGAGCGCCGGGTGGCAGTCGCTGCACGATCGCCTCATTTCGGCGTGGGGCGGGGAAGACGCACTGGCGATGCGCCTGCGGCAGGCGGACCGGTCCCAGACCGTGCGGTCCTTCCGCGCGACCCAACTCGCCTGGGCGCTCGCCGGGCTGGCGCTCGGGGCCGCGCTCGCCGTCGCGGTCACCCTGGCAGGCCGTGGCGGACCGATCGCGGCACTCCTCCCCCCGCTTCTCGCCGTCGCGGGTGTCCTCGTGTGTGACTACCGTCTGACCGTGGCGGCACGATCGCGCGCCGCGCGGATCGCGGACGAACTCCCCACCGTTCTGGAGTTCCTTGCGCTGTGCCTGTCAGCCGGCGAGGGATTGCGCGACGCGTTGCGCCGTGTGGGGGAGATCGGGACCGGCGAGCTGACCGCGGAGTTCCGCCGCGCAGTGCTGGCCAGTGGGACAGGCTCGAGCCTCTCCGACGCGCTCCTCGATCTGGCGCGGAACGTGGATGTCCCCGCGCTCTCTCGTGCCATCGAGCACATCGTCGCTGCCATCGATCGCGGCGCTCCGCTGGCTCACGTCCTGCAGGATCAAGCCGTCGACGCACGTGAAGACGCGAAGCGAGGGCTTCTGGAAGCGGCGGGGAGGAAGGAGATATTCATGCTTCTTCCGCTTGTCTTTCTGATCCTCCCGCTGTCGGTACTCTTCGCCGTCTTCCCAGGGATCGTCTTGCTGAAACTCGGAATCGGATGACCGGCGACGGTCGAAAGGAGGCGGGCATGATCCGCACAGGATGGGGCGCGGTGCGCGCGCTGTGGGACGAGACGATGACCGATGAACGTGGTGACGTCCCCGGCTGGGTATTGGTCACGCTCATGACCGCGGGACTCGTCGTGGCGATCTGGGCTCTCGCGGGGCCTGCGTTGGCCGACCTGTTCACCGACGCGATCAGTCGCGTGTCGGGGTTCTGACCCGTCATGACGTCGCTGTGCGAGGACGATCGCGGCTCCAGCCCCGTCGAGTTCGTCCTCGTCGGAACGTTGCTCACGGTGCTCACGCTCGCCGTCGTGCAGCTGGGGGTCGCCGTCTATGTTCGCAACGTCCTGCACGATGCCGCCGTCGAAGGCGCGTATCACGGCGCGCTCGCCGACACCTCGCTCACCGACGGCGCCGTCCGAACCGATCACCTGATCCAGACGGCCGTGAACGGACTCGACGTGGCGGTGACGGCCCGGGACACCACGGCGCTCGGTGTTCCCGCGGTTGAGGTCACGGTCATCGCGACGCTGCCACTCGTCGGTCTTCTTGGGATCCCCGCCGGGATGGAGGTGACCGCGCATGCACCGCGAGAGTCCTTCGACTGACGACCGCGCGCAAGAAGGATCGGCGGCGCTGGAGTTCATCCTGGTCGGTCTCATCCTGCTGGTGCCCATCGTCTATCTGATCGTGGCGCTCGGTGAGATCCAATCTCACGCCCTCGGCGTCGAGACGGGTGCCCGCCAACTCGCCCGGACGATCGCGACATCGGGCGACGCGGCGACCGCGGACGCCCGTGGCGAGCGTGTGATGGCCGCGATCGCGGAAGAGTACGGGATCGACCGCGACACGATGACGATCGACATCGCCTGCGCGCGGGGCGCGGTCGCGTGCCCCGAGGCGGGCGCCACACTACTGGTCACGGTGTCGGCGAGTGTCGCCTTGCCGCTCGTTCCCGCCGTGCTCGGGCTCGATGCTCTCGCTCGGGTGCCGGTCGAGGCGACGGGTGCACAGAAAGTCTCGCGCTACTGGGTCGGGCTGCCGTGATGTCCGGCTCGGCGCCGTCAGACGATGCGGGCAGTGTTCTCCTCCTCACCCTCGGCTACGCGCTTCTCGCGATCGCGCTCGTCCTCGTGTGCGTCGATGCGACGAGCCTCTATCTCGCGCAGAAGCGCGTGGAGGCTGCGGCCGACGCCGCCGCCCTCGCGGGCGCCGATGGGTTCACGTTGACGATGACCGGCGGGCAGCCGCGGGCCACGCTGACGGATGCCGGCATCCACGCGCAAGCGATAGACATCCTCGTGGTCTACGGCGACACCTCACTCGTGTCCGCAGGGACCGACGACGGCGTCTCGGCACGCGTGACGGTCTCGACGCTCTGGCGGCCACCGGTGCTCAGCATCTTCGTCCCGGAGGGGGTCCTCCTCGACGCGACGGCCACGAGCCGCACCGCGCTGCGCTGACGGGAGCGTGACGGAGAGCTCAGCTTTCGCGCGGCACGAACCGCGGCACCCACCGAAGAAAGGCGAGTGCGCCGAGCAAGCCGATCGCGCCCATCGCCGCCGTGGCGACCGCCAGGGAGAACGCGGCGGCGAGAGCCGAGACGGTCAGAGGTGCGATCGCGCCGCCGGCATCCGTCAACGTGCGCCATGAGCCGAGGAACGGCGCCGGGTCGGCTTGCGGAGCGATGTCGGCGCCGAGGGTCAGCAGGATACCGCTCGAGAGGCCATTGCCCACCCCGAGCACGGCGGCGAACAGGGCGAACCACATCTCAGACTGGCTGAGGTCGTGGGTGAGGGACAGGGCCACGAATCCCGCGCCCATCAACACCATCGCCGGCAGGGCCGCCCAGAGCCGGCCGAACCGGTCCATGACCTGGCCGCTCGCGTAGAACAGGGCGAAGTCGATCGCGCCCGAGACACCCACAACGAGCGCGATCGTCTGGGCGTCGAGCCCGATCGACACGCCCCAGAGCGGGAGCACGATCTGGCGGGCCGAGCGCACCGCCGACAGCGACGCTGCTGCCACCCCCAGTCGTGAGAGCACGCCGCGGTACTGCCACATCGTGCGGAACACCCCCACGCGGCGATGAAGGGGGATCGATCCGGTAACGGGCTCGCCGGTGTCCGCGTCGTCGAGAGCGGGTCGTGTCGCGGCGGAGGGGGAAGCGACGACCTCGGGGTCCGGACCGAGGACGACGAGGAGCACGGTGGCGATCAGGCACACACCGAAGAACCAGACAGTCGCGTGCTCGTCCTGGAAGATCGCGAGGAGAAGCGCAGCGACGAAGGGACCGATGAACATCCCCAGGCGAAACGTGCCACCGAGCAACGAGAGCGACCGTGCCCGGAACGCCCACGGCACGCGTGTGGTCATGAACGAATGCCGGGCGAGTCCGAAAGTCGCGGCGCAGAATCCGATGAGAAAGATGGCCGCGGCCAGGACCGGCAGGCTCGGCGCCACCAGCAGGCCAGCCACGCCGCCGAGTGCCAACACGCCGCCGACCGCCATCGTGACCCGCTCGCCGACACGGGCGACGGACCACCCGGCCGGGATATTGCCGAAGAGTTGGCCGATCACGAGAGCCGAGACGACGAGCGCCGCGGTCGGGACATCTGCGCCCAGTTCGGCGGCGATGACCGGGAGGAGGGGGATGACGGCACCCTCACCGAGGGCGAACAAGACCGTCGGGCCGTAGATCATCGGCGCCAACCGCCACAGCATTCCGCCCATCGATGAGGAGGAGTCGGATGCGGTCACCCTCTTCACGTTAGTCTGGACTGTCATGCTTGAATTCGATCCCGCTCCCGAAATCCAGGCCCTGCGATCTACGTTCTCCGACATCGCCGCGGTCGTCGATGTCGACGCGTTGCGCGCCGAGATCGCCCGTCTCTCCGAAGAGGCCGGCGCACCCGATCTCTGGGACGACGTCGAGAAAGCGCAGAAGGTCACCAGCGCCCTGAGCCATCGCCAGTCTGAGCTCAAGCGCGTCACCGATGTCGAACAGCGCCTGGACGACCTCGACGTGCTCGTCGAGATGGCCATCGAGATGGACGATGAGGACACCGCCGCCGAGGCGCGCAAGGAGATCGCGGATCTGCAGACGGTCATCGGTCAACTCGAAGTGCAGACGCTGCTCGACGGCGAGTACGACGATCGCGCGGCGGTCGTCACGATCCGTTCCGGCGCGGGCGGCGACGACGCCACCGACTTCGCCGAAATGCTCCTGCGGATGTACCTGCGCTGGGCCGAGCGCCACAAGTACGCCGTCAAGGTGATGGACACCTCCTATGCGGAGGGCGCCGGTATCAAGTCGACGACGTTCGAAGTGGATGCGCCGTACGCGTACGGCACGCTCTCGGTCGAAGCCGGCACACACCGCCTCGCGCGCATCAGCCCGTTCGGCGGCGCTGACAAGCGTCAGACGAGCTTCGCGGCCGTCGAGGTCATTCCGGTGATGGAAGAGGCCAAAGAGGTCGAGGTTCCCGAAGGCGATATCCGCGTCGACGTGTTCCGGTCGTCGGGTCCGGGTGGCCAGTCCGTCAACACGACCGACTCTGCCGTGCGCATCACCCACCTTCCGACCGGCATCGTCGTGTCGATGCAGAACGAAAAGTCGCAGATCCAAAACCGTGCTGCCGCGATGCGCGTCCTGCAGACGCGCCTGATGCTGCTCCAGAAGGAGCAGGAGGCCGCGACGAAGAAGGAACTCGCGGGCACCATCACAGCCAGCTGGGGCGATCAGATGCGCTCGTATTTCCTCTACGGCCAGCAACTCGTCAAGGACCTCCGCACCGGCTACGAAGTCGGCAACCCCGCCTCGGTCTTCGACGGCGACCTCGACGGTCTCATCGCCGCCGGCATCCGCTGGCGCAAGCGCAAAGACGACGACTGAGCGCCCGCGGACCCGGTGTCTGCGCACGTCAGGAAACTTCCGCGAAGAAATTCTCCGGCAGGTGCATCCGAATCTCTCGATTCGGACGAATACATCTGTGACGGCGCGAATGGCGCGCAGCGCGGAAGGAGAACATCATGATGCGATCCAGGATCGCTGTCGGCCTTGCGGCCGCAGCGCTCGCCACGCTCGGCTTCGCGGCCCCCGCTTCGGCGGCCGATGAAGCGTCACTGTCCGTCTTGCACGGCATCCCCGACACTCCCGTCGATGTCTACGTCAACGGCGCGCTGACGATCGACGACTTCCAGCCCGGCGATCTCGCCGGTCCTTTGGCGTTGCCGCCGGTGAAGGACGACTGACCGTTCGCCACGTTGCAGCGGCCCCTGCCGTCGACATCCTCGCGGGTGGTGCGGCTGTCGTCGAAGGGCTGACGAACCCGAACGAGGCGACCCTCAACCTCCCGGCGGGAACCGTCTCGGCTGCCGTTGCGCTGGCGGGCACGACCGACCCGGTCCTCGGCCCGACAGATGTGAATGTCGCCGAAGGCACCCTCACGATCGTGTACGCATGGGGAAGCGCTGCGGACAGCAACCTCGCCCTCGCCGTTCAGACGATCGACGGATTGCACTCCGACCCCAACGGCGTGAACACGGGCTCTGCCGGTCTCGTCGCGGAGAACCGTGGGGCGGGGTCGCTGCCTTGCCGAGTGCGATCTCTGCCAGGAAGACGTCCGCGCCCTGAGCCGCGCCGTCCGGGCCGGGCGCGCTACGGCACCGGATGGATTGTCGACCCCCGGCGATCATGTCTGGGACGCGATCGCCGCGGAGGTCGCCGCAGACCACCACACGCACGCCCGCACAACGGTGTCTGCGTCCACAGCATCCTCGCAGCCCCATCACGCACCCCGCCAGCGCCGACGGACCCCCCTCGCGCTCGTTGTGAGCGCGCTGACCGCGGCGGCAGCTGCGGTCGCCATCACCCTGGTGATCATGATTCCGCGCCCGGTCGGCATTGCGACCGCGAGCCTCGACGCGTTCCCGGACCATCCTGGCGCGCGGGGGACCGCTGAGCTCGAGCGAGAGCCGAACGGAACCGAACGCGTGCGCGTCGAGCTGGACGCCACCGTGCCTGCGGACGGACTCCGCGAAGTCTGGTTGCTGACCGAGGACGGAACTGCGTTGGTCAGTCTCGGCGTGCTCGACGGGAGCGTGGGCTCGTTCACGCTCCCGTCGACGTCGACACGACGCGGTATTCGGTCGTCGACATCTCCCAAGAGCCGACGGATGGCGGAGCTGAGCACTCCGGCGACTCGATCGTCCGGGGTCAACTCACCAGGTCGTGAGAGGCGGGGTGTCGCATCCGGCATCCTTGTGTGACCCGCTTAGGCTCGTCAGGTCATGATCCGGTTCGAGCACGTCACCAAGAGATTCCGTGGGACCAGCAAGCCGGCGCTGAACGACGTCGACTTCGAAGTTCAGCGCGGTGAGTTCGTCTTCCTTGTCGGAGCCTCCGGCTCGGGCAAGTCCTCGTGCCTGAGGTTGATCCTCCGAGAGGACCAACCGAGTGAGGGGCGCGTCGTGGTTCTCGGGCGCGACCTCCACTCCCTGTCCAGCCGCAAGGTCCCGTACTTCCGTCGGCACATCGGATCGGTGTTCCAGGATTTCCGGTTGCTGCCGAACAAGACGGTGTTCCAGAACGTCGCTTTCACCCTCCAGGTGATCGGGTCATCGCGCGCGTTCATCCAGCAGGCGGTGCCTGAGGTCTTGGCTCTCGTCGGGCTCGAGGGAAAAGGAAAGCGGCTCCCGCACGAATTGTCTGGTGGGGAACAGCAGCGCGTGGCGATCGCCCGTGCGCTGGTCAACAGACCTCAGATCCTCCTCGCCGATGAGCCCACCGGCAACCTCGACCCCGCGACGTCGGTCGACATCATGCAGCTGCTCGCCCGTATCAACGCGGGCGGGACCACCGTGGTGATGGCCACGCACGAAGCCGGGTTCGTCGACCAGATGAAGCGTCGCGTGATCGAGTTGCGCGGCGGCGTCATGGTGCGAGACGACCGCCACGGCGGATACGGCGACACCTCGGCGATCCCGAGCCTCACCCCGCAAGCCGAAAAGGGTGCCGCGGCCACGGCGGCGCTGACCGCTGTGCTCCAGCTTCAGCGCGAAATCGCCGCGCAACCGGCGGCAGCCGCTCCGGATGCCGCAGAGACTCCGGCATCCGAGGCTGATCCGGCAATGACCACGCCGGCACCGGTCGACCCTGCGCCCGGGACGAGGCCCATCCGCATCGCCACCCCCGCGGTGGATCTCGACGGTCTCGGCATCGGGGGGCTCGACGCGGACGGTCGGGGTGTCGCGGACCGCCTGGGACTCGGTAAGGACGACGACGAAGTGGGGCCGACGACATGAGGATGCAGTTGATCCTCGGCGAGGCGCTCACCGGCCTCCGCCGCAATGCATCGATGGTGATCTCGGTCGTGCTCGTGACCTTCGTGTCGCTGACCTTCGTCGGCGCAGCCATGCTCATGCAGATCCAGATCGGCAAGATGCAGGATTACTGGGCGGATCGCGCACAGGTCGCCGTCTTCATGTGCCGTGCGGATTCAACCGCCACGACGTGCGTCGACGGTGCCGCGACACAGGAGCAGCTCGACGCGGTCGCGACCCAGCTCGACAGTCCGGCGCTCAGCGCCGTGGTGCGCGATGTGCGGTTCGAGTCGTCGGAAGAGGCGTATCAGAACTTGTTGGACCTGTACGGCCAGGAGTACGCCGACTACGTCACGCCCGAGCAGTTGGGGGAGACCTACTGGGTCAATCTCGTCGATCCTGCCCAGTCCGACGTGATCACCGAGGCGTTCAACGGCACACCGGGTGTCGACAACGTCCGCAACCAACTGCAATACCTCGAGCCGTTGTTCTCGGCGCTCACGGTCGCGACCTACATCGCCGTCGGCATCGCCGGACTCATGCTGATCGCGGCGGTCCTCCTGATCTCCACCACGATCCGCCTGTCCGCTTTCGCACGGCGAAAAGAGCTCGGGATCATGCGCCTGGTGGGCGCCTCGAACAGATTCATCCAGACACCGTTCATCCTCGAGGGCGTCTTCGCCGCCTTCATCGGATCGTTGCTCGCGGGCGGGGCCATCGTCGCCGGCATCCATTTCGGAGTCAACGGCTATCTGCGCGACCGCATCGACTTCATCACCAATTGGGTCGACATGTCGGATGCGGCGGTCGTCATCCCCCTCATCGTCCTGATCGGGCTCGTGCTCGCAGCGCTGTCGGCGGGGTTCGCGATCAGGCGCTGGCTGCGCACCTGATCCGCGCGCACGGGTAGACTGAGAGGCTGTCATCCGGATCGAAAGGGGGAGGACATGCCGAAAGAACGTGGTGAGAAGGTCGTCGCGACCAACCGTCGCGCGCGCCACGAGTACGCGATCGAGAAGACGTACGAGGCGGGACTCGTCCTCACCGGCACCGAGGTGAAGTCACTCCGTGAAGGCCGCGCCAATCTGAGCGACGGATATGCGTACATCGACGGTGGCCAGGCGTACCTCGATGCGGTGCACATTCCCGAGTACGCGCAGGGCCACTGGACGAACCATGCGTCCAAGCGCACCCGAAAGCTCCTGCTGCACAAGGAAGAGATCATCAAGCTGTCGCACGCCGTCTCGGCCGGCGGCTACACGCTGATTCCGCTGAAGCTCTACTTCTCGGACGGGCGTGCCAAGGTGGAAATCGCGGTCGCCAAGGGTATGCGCGAGTTCGAGAAGCGCCAGACGATCCGCGAGCGTGAAGACAAGCGCGAAGCCGAACGCGCGATGCGCGCGCGCAACCGCCTCGGCGACTGACCTCGGTCAGTCCGCGTCAGGCGCCGATCTCCGCAGAATGTCGCGATCTCCGCAGGGGGATGCGGCATCCGGTGCGGAAATGTCGACATTCTGCGGCGTTCGTGAGCAGCTCCGGGCGAACCTTCCGGGATCCGACGGTCAGCTCGCGGCGAAACGGGCCTCGACGGCGGCGGTGATGACGATGTCATCGGGCTGGAAGTCGATTGCCGGAGCACCGCCGACATCCATCGACATCGCCGACCTGGCGAACATCCGCGCGCTCGGCGCGGCTTCCTGCCCGTGAGTCAGGAGCCCGAGATCGGCGATTTCGATCGGGGTGACCGTGGCGCGGTCGATCGCGGATGCGTATGCGGTCGCGCGTTCTACGGCGACCGAGACAGCGGCCGTCGCGACTTCGCGCTCGGTGCGGGCGCGGGTGTCGGGAGTGAGTTGCCACTCCACGGTGCCGACCTGGAATCCCTCCTGCATGCCGATCACGGTGAGCCAGTCGGAGAGCGCGACAAAATCCGAGAAGGTTGCGACGATCTCGACGGACGCATGGTGGACGAGATCGAGCTGCCGACCTTCGGTGTTCCAGGGGCGGTCGGACCAGATCGAGACGCGCTGTGCGGACCAGTCTTCGATCGTCCCCGCAGCCTGACGTGCTGCGAGGTCGTCGCGCACAGGTGAAGCGAGCGCCGCGATGCGTTCGACCACCCGTCCGCGTTCGGGGCCGTCGACGGATGCGGAGATGTGCGCGACAGCGCGTTCGGGAGCGATTCGCGCCTCGTCGGAGCCGCGGACTGTGATGATGACCTCACTCATACGAGCGACTCTACGCCGCACGGTGATAGTCTGGGATGCTCAGGTGCCTCGGCACCCGAGCACAACTCCACAGTGTGACAGTGGCTCATTCGCCGCACGGCCGAGAGGTCGAAGGGCTCACGGGGCTGATCGGTTTCGACAGCGCCTGCGAATCTGCGAGAAGCGGGCCGAGGATGCAGGGTTATCTCGTTAACGATCTCTGCAAACCAATAAGTGCCGAAACCAAGCGCACTGAGTTCGCCCTCGCTGCATAAGCGAGCCTGAACTCCGTCAGACCGTAGGCGATCCCGCTACGGACCCTGGCGTCATCTAGGGATCTTGCTGTGTGACGGGGTCTCGACGTCACACGGGACTCTTCTGGGACTGGGCTTGTCGACTTAGGTGTCTGTGACAAAGGTCGGAGCCGAGCAGAACGTTTTCACAGACTGCGCCCGGAGAAAACGCAGTATCTCAGCGTTGGACGGGGGTTCGATTCCCCCCAGCTCCACGACGTCACTGTCACAAGTGGAAGACCCCGGTCCGCGTGTTCGCACGCGGGCCGGGGTCTCTCGTCTATCCGAGCTCAGCCGGCGGGCCGCTCGATGAGCAGCAGATTCTGCTTCGTGTCCGAGACGGTGACCCAGCCCTCGCCGAACTCGTAGGTCATGCCGTAGCCGTTCTCGTCGACGGTGAGCGACCGCGAGGGGTCCTCGGTAACGTACGCGCCGCTTGCCGTCTCTTCAACTGACCAGCCTTGCGCGACCAACAATTCTTGCGCCCTCTCCGCGTCGGCATCCGCGATCGGGGACCATCCGACGAGCAACGAGATGCTGTTCGCGGCGGTGAAGTCGGCCCACATGCACTGCACACCCTCGTCCAGCGGGATGTCACCGACCGTGAACGTTTCTTCGCGGTAGGTCCATCCCTGGGCTGTCAGGTCGGTGAGGAGCTCCCCGGCCACGAGGCTTTCGCAGGTCGCGTCGGCGGCACCCGCGGTGGCTGTCGAGGTCGGTGTCGGCTCGGCGCCATCGGTCGCCTCGGGCGTCGGGGCAGTCGTCACGGTCGTCGCGGAGGGGGACGGTGCGGAGGCCTGCGCGGCGCATCCTGTCAAAAGAAGCGACACCGCGCCGATACCGGCGACGAAGGAGAAGGAGAGAGTGCGGGCAGATGCCATGGGGGTCCGGATCGTTAGGCGGGGGAATGCAGAAGGGACAAGAAGGAGTCGTGCAAGATGCCGTTGGTCGCCAGCGATGACCGCGACGACAGTGAGTCGGCCCCGTCGTAATCGGTGAACGTGCCGCCGGCTTCGCGGATGATCGGAACGAGCGCGGCGATGTCGTACTCTTTGACGCCGAACTCGGCGACGAACTCGAGGCGGCCCTCGGCCACAAGCATGTAGGGCCACGTGTCGCCGTACCCGCGGTCACGCCACACCGCGCGGCTCAGTCGCAACAGCGCATCGGTGTGGCCGGCTTCATCCCACTGCGCGATGCTCTGGAAGCTGACGCTGGATGCCGCGACGTCGGACACCGAGGACACAGACAGGCGACGTGGCGCGCCGGAGGGCGTGTTCGTCCACGCACCGAGTCCGCTCGCGGCCCACCAGCGACGCCCGAGGGCGGGCTGACTCGCGACACCGACACGCGGAACGCCATCGATGGACAGGGCGATCAGGGTGGTCCACATCGGGATGCCCTTGAGGTAGTTGGCGGTGCCGTCGATCGGGTCGATGATCCACTGCCGCGCGGCGTCGCCGCTCGTCCCGAATTCTTCGCCGAAGATGCCGTCGCCGGGTCGTTCATCGGCGAGGATGCCGCGGATCGCGCGTTCGGTGGCGAGATCGGCCTCGGTGACGTGCGAGGCATCGGCTTTCGTCTGCACGTCGAGATCGGGCGCGTCGAACCGGGCCATGGACACCTCGTCGGCCGCGTCCGCCAGACGCAGCGCCAGCGCCAGTTCGCCGGACAGGTCGCCGCGGAAGGGCGCGTTCCAGGAAGGCCGGGGGGCGGGGGAGCTCACCCCTCCAGGATACGGTGCGACGGATGCCTCGATTGGCGATCTGCGGCATCGGGATGGTAACGTTGGTCCTCGTTCGCCTCGCGGCGAGCGGAGCGCACCTCTAGCTCAATCGGCAGAGCAATTGACTCTTAATCAATGGGTTCAGGGTTCAAGTCCCTGGGGGTGCACGACCCGAAAAGCCCCGGAGAGATCCGGGGCTTCTCGCATGTGTGGGGGCCGATGGTTATCGGATCGTGATCGGCGCGGTGTTTGACACATCGGGTCTACCTGAACATGATTGCATTACCTGAATCAGTTCTCAGGTTCCTCTCAATGGTGAAAGGCACGCACATGCGGGTTACGAAGAAGTTGCTCCTGGGAACCGTGACCATCACGGTAGCCCTCGCCCTGGCGGCCTGCGCGCCGACCACCGGCGGAACCACCGCACCGTCGGACAGCGGCGCGGCCGGACCCGCAGAGATCACCGTCGGTGTGATCACGAGCGAGACCGGCCCCCTGGCGAGCTACGGCAAGCAGTACCTCGAGGGCTTCCGAGCGGGGCTCGACTACGCCACCGATGGCACCGACGAGGTGAACGGCACGAAGATCACGGTCGACTACCGCGACGACGCGGGAGACGCAGACACGGCGGTGGGCGCGGCCAAGGAACTCATCGGTGAGGGGGTCACAATCCTCGCCGGCAGCGCCGCGTCCGGTGTCGCCGCGGCTGTGGCCGAGCAGGCCGGCCAAAACCAGGTTCTTTTCGTTTCGGGTCCCGCGGCCGCCGACGCTCTCACGGGCATCAACGACTACACGTTCCGCAGCGGCCGCCAGTCCGCGCAGGACGTCGCGACGGCCGGAACGTTCCTGGGTGATCTCGACGGCAAGACGGTCACGGTGTTCGCCCAGAACACCGCCTTCGGTCAGGGCAACGAGGCGGCTGTCAAGGCGATCCTGGGCGCGAAGGGCGCCACCGTCAACAGCGTGCTCGTGGCGGAAGACGTCACCGAGTTCACGCCGTTCGCGCAGCAAGTGCTCACCGGCAACCCCGACCTCGTTTTCGTGGCGTGGGCCGGCGCCACCTCCGGCGCGATGTGGCAGGCGATGAGCCAGCAGGGGGTGCTCGACGCGGTTCCCGTCGTGACAGGGCTCGGCGATTCGGCGACCTTCGGGGCCTACGGCGAAGCATCCGAGAAGATCAGCTTCCTGAACCACTACTTCCCGGGCGGTCCTTCCCACGATGTCAACGACGCGATGATCGAGCTGGTCGAAGCAGCCGGTGGCACTGCGGACCTCTTCACGCCGGACGGCTTCAACGCCGCGATCATGCTCGTCCACGCCATCGGCGAAGGCCGGGGCGATGTCGATGCCATGGTTTCGGCACTCGAGGGCTACACCTTCGAGGGACCCAAGGGCAGCCTCACCGTCCGCGAGAGCGACCACGCGCTGATCCAGGAGATGTACCAGGTCAAGCTCGTCGCCGACGGCGCCTCGTTCGTTCCCCAGCTGGTCGACACGGTCGCCGCTGAGGACGTCGCGCCGGCCGAAGCACAGTAACGCGGAGAGTCGAACCCCATGAGCGCTCCCGTCCCGTCCGCGCTGTCGATCCGCGGCCTCGGCCTGCAGATCGGCGGGGCGACCATTCTGAAGGACGTCGATCTCGACATCGCACCGGGCACCCTGGTCGGTGTGATCGGACCCAACGGTGCCGGAAAGACCACGTTGTTCAACGTGATCTCCGGCGTCGCTCGGCCCACGACCGGCAGCATCCTGATGAACGGTGACGACATCACCAGCCGGTCTGTGCCCCAGCGGGCGCGGGCGGGGCTGGGGCGCACGTTCCAGACATCCAGCCTGTTTCCCCGGCTGAGCGTGCTGGAGAACGTCCGGCTGGCCGCTCAGGTGGGCCTGGGCGGGAACTACTCCCTGTTGCGCTTCCCGCGGCGCTCGGATGCCGCGACCGAACGAGCGCGGGAAGAGCTGACCAAAGTCGGCCTCACCCACAAGCTCGACACTGCTGCGGGCGACATCTCCCACGGCGACAAGCGCAAGCTCGAGATCGCGGTGCTCTTGGCCACCGACGCGAAGATCGTGCTGCTCGACGAACCCATGGCCGGCGTGGCCTCGGGTGACGTGCCCGGACTCGTCGACAACATCCGCGACATGCAGCGCGTCAGCGGATGCACGGTGCTCATGGTCGAGCATCACATCGATGTGCTGATGGGTCTCGTCGACCGTGTGGCGGTCATGTACTCCGGCTCGATCATCGCCTTCGACACGCCGCAGAACATCATGGCGAACCCCCTCGTGCAACGCGCCTACCTCGGCGTCTCGGGAACGGAGAGCGCGGCATGAGCGAGTCGATTCTCACCGTCGAGCATCTGAAAGCATCCATCGCCGGTCAACAGGTCGTCGAGGACGTGACGTTCGCCGTGCCCGCGACAGGCATCACCGCCGTCCTCGGGCGCAACGGCGTCGGAAAGACGTCGACCCTCCGCGGGATCCTCGGTCTCATCAGCCGTCAGGGCGTCGTGACGCTGGCGGGAGAGCGGATCGACGCGTTGCCCACGCACCGGATCGTCCAGCGTGGTGTCGGCTACGTCCCGGAGGACCGCGAGGTCTTCGCGAGTCTCACCGTCGCCGAGAACCTCGCCTTGGCAGCACGGACGAAAAGCCCTCGGCGCGACTTCGTCGACGCGCTTTTCCCCGACCTGGTCGCGCGCCGCGCGCAGCTTACCGGCACGCTCTCGGGCGGCCAGCAGCAGATGCTCTCGGTGGCGCGGGCACTTCTGAACGAGAACCAGATCCTCCTCGTGGACGAACCCACCAAAGGATTGGCGCCGAAGATCGTCGCCGAAGTCGCCGACGCACTGCAAGAGGCCGCGAAGATCGTGCCCATCCTGCTCGTCGAACAGAACCTCGAGGTCGTCCGGCAGCTCGCCGACGACGCGATCGTGATCGCTGGAGGGCATGTCGTCCACACCGGCCCGGCCCGAGGGATCCTGGACGATCCGACCCTGACCACGCGCCTTCTCGGCGTCAGCGCGGAGGTGCACTCGTGAGCAGCATCGTCCTCATCCTTCTGACCGGGATCGGGCTGGGAGCGCTGTACTTTCTGGTTGCCTCGGGCCTCAGCTTGATCTACGGACTCATGCACGTGCTGAACTTCGCCCACGGCGCCTTCCTCACCCTCAGCGCTTTCGTCGGGTGGCAGGTCGCTCAGGCACTCGGCACCGCGTCGTGGGGCTCTTTCCTGGTGTCGATCCTGGTAGGTGCGGTCGTCGGCGCGATCTTCGCGACGCTGACCGAACTCATCCTCATCCGTCCGCTGTACGAGCGGCACATCGAGCAGGTGCTCGTCACGGTCGGGCTTTCCTTCGCCGCCGTCGCACTGTTCGAGGGGATCTGGGGGACGGATGCCGTCAACATCGCCGGACCGCCGTGGCTGAAGGGCACGACGGAGGTTCTCGGTGCCCGCATCCCCAACACGTACTGGGTGCTGATGGCGGCCGCCGCGATCGTCCTGCTCGCCCTCGTGTTGTTCCTGCAGAAGACCCGGTACGGCATGATCATTCGCGCCGGGGTCGAGAACCGGTCGATGGTCACCGCGCTCGGCATCGATGTGCGCAAGAGCTTCACCCTCGTCTTCGCGATCGGGGGTGCAGCGGCCGGTATCGGCGGGGTGCTCGCGATGCACTACACGACGTTCGTCTCCGCACATCTGGGAGCCTCGCTGCTGATCTTCGCGTTCATCGTCACCGTCATCGGCGGGCTCGGTTCGCTGACGGGTGCGGCGATCGCCTCGGTGATCGTCGCGGTGCTCCAGCAGTTCGCCAACATCTATCTGAACGGCACCGGCGACTTCATCGTCGTCGCGCTGCTGGCGGTCGTGCTGCTCGTGCGGCCCCGCGGTCTCATGGGGAGGAAAGCATGACCGTCACCACTGGAGTGCCGACCCTCGTGCCGGGACGCAGGGGCTCCCTCCTGCCCTTCGTGATCGGTGGCGCACTCGTCGTGCTCATGGCCGTGCTGCCGCTGCTGAACGTGTCGATCCCCGGTATCCTTCCCGGACCGACCTACACACCAGGCAGCCTGGCGCTGCTCTCGCTGTGCATGGTCTTTGCCGCACTTGCGCTTTCGTACAACCTTCTGCTCGGCACAGCCGGGATGCTGTCCTTCGGACACGCGCTCTACTTCGGCGCTGGCGCCTACGGCCTCGGTCTTGCGCTGGAATACGTCGGTGTGCCGCTCTGGCCGGGCGTGCTGATCGCCCTGCTCGGGGGCCTTGTGATCGCGCTGTTCACCGGTGCGATCTCGATGCGTGTTTCCGGAATCCCGTTCGCCATGGTGACGCTCGCCTTCGCCCAGGCGGGCTCGGTGCTCGTCCGGCGCAACCAGAGCGTGACCGGCGGTGAAGAGGGCCTGCGGCTGCCGACCGAGTATGTTCCGGAGTGGTTGGTCGGGGTCGTCAACACGCGGAACCTCTACTGGTTCACGCTCGTGGTGCTCGTGATCGTCTACCTCGTGGTGCTGTGGGTGGACCGCTCGCGCCTCGGTCATCTGGCCGAAGCCACCCGCGAGAACGAGCTCCGCGTGCAGGTGTTGGGGCTGCGTCCATACGCCGCGAAGCTCATCGTCTTCGTCGTCGCGGCGCTCTGCGCCTCGCTCGCCGGCATCGCGTACATGCTTCTCCAATCCGGTACCCAGCCGGGTGCTGTGGGCGCCGACCTCACGATCACGGTGCTGGTGATGGTCGTCCTCGGTGGCGTCGGGTTCCGGTGGGGTGCCATCTTGGGGGGTGTGCTCTACACGATCCTCGACCAGCGCTTGACGGTGCTTGCACGATCGGAATGGATCCAATCCCTCCCCGACGTGTTGCGTATTCCGTTGTCGGAGCCGCTGTTCCTGCTGGGTGCGCTGTTCATCCTCGTCGTGATGTTCCTCCCCGGTGGCATCGCCGGCACCGTCGATGCGTGGGTCCGTCGACGGCGCGGCGAGCGCACCCGATCGCAGCTGCGGCAGTGGAGTGAGGCCGACGACAGCGTCGCCGAACCCGCGGAGGTGCGCGGGTGAGCGACATGCTGCCGGGTGCACCCGTGTTCGCGGACGGCCCGCACACGGTGGGACGCTGGTTGACCGATCGTGCCGCGAGTTCGCCCGACCACATCGCGATCGACGACCGTGGGGTGCGCATCGGATACGCCGACCTCGAGTTGCGAGCCCGCGAGTTGTCGCTCGGGCTGCGGCGCGGCGGATACGGCCCGGGCGATCGGGTGGCGACGATCTCGGGCAACTCGATCGATCACGTCGTCGCATTCTTCGCGTGCGCCCTGGCGGGGATCGCTTTCGTGCCCCTGTCGTGGCGACTTTCCGCGCGCGAGCTCAGCGAGGTGGTCGATCGTTCGGCGCCGGCGTTGGTGCTCGTCGAAGACGAATACGCCGGGAGTGCCGATGATGCGTTCCGGCGCCTCGCGCAGCGGCCGCTGGTTGCCGCGCTCGGCACGACCGGGATCGAAGCCGACGTTCCGCCGCGCGCCGGAGGGCCGGGGGAGCGCCGTGGCGTCCGTGACGGCGACCCGCTGCTCATCATCTACACGTCGGGTAGCGAAGCCGCACCGAAGGGTGTGGTCCTCACGCACGCGAACTGCTTCTGGAACAATCTGGCGCTGGCGGGCGCTCGTCAGCTCACCTCGGATGACATCGTGCTCGCGATGCTGCCCCAGTTCCACGTCGCAGCGTGGAACTGCCAGCCGCTCCTGGCCTGGTGGGTGGGCGCGACGGTCGTCCTGGAACGCTCTTTCCAACCGCGCCGCATCCTGCACCTCCTCGCCGATCGCGGGGTGACGGCCATGATGGGTGTGCCCACCCAGTATCGGCTCTTGGCGGATGATCCCGGCTTCGCCGCCGTGTCGCTCTCCAAGCTCCGGGTGGCGTTGGTGGGTGGCGCGACGATGCCGGACGATCTCGCCGCCCGGTGGGCTGCGGCAGGAAGGCCCCTCACCCAGGGCTACGGACTGACCGAAGCGGCACCGAACGTCCTGTGCGAGGGTAAACCGTATCCGCACGTCGACGTGTGCATCGTCGATCAGGCGACACAGCTTCCCCTGGAAGGCGCCGCCAGCGGCGAACTCTGGGTGCGTGGGCCGAGCGTCTTCGCCGGCTACCTGGGCGATCCGCAGGCGACGTCTCGCGCGCTCGTGGAGACGTCGGACGGCGTGTGGCTGCGTACCGGAGACATCGTCCATCGCGACGCGGAGGGCGGCATCCGGATCGTCGACCGGATGAAGGACATCTACATCTCCGGCGGCGAGAATGTCGCCCCGGCCGAGGTGGAACGTGCGCTGTGTCTGCACCCCGGGATTGCGGAGGCAGCCGTCGTCGGCGTGCCGGATGCTGTCTGGGGCGAGCGCGGTGTCGCCTTCGTGGTCGCAGCCTCCGGTGCGCGATTGAGCGAGGACGAGGTGCTCGCTCATGCCCGTGCCGAACTGGCGGGATTCAAGGTTCCCGCTCGGGTGGCCTTCGTCGCAGAACTCCCGCGCTCCACGATCGAGAAGCTGGCCCGCTCTCGACTGCACGTCCGGGCCATCGACCTGGTGAAAGGGAACCGCTCATGAGCATCACTGAGCACGCAGCGGCCGATGCGCCGCACGAGCCGTCGCTGTCGGCGACGGGGAAGCCGCTCACCAAGCGCGGCGAGGCGACCCGCCGGAAGTTGCTCGAAGCGGCCGAGGAGGTTTTCGCCTCGCTGGGGTATCACGAGGCCTCCATCGTGAAGATCACGGAGCGCGCAGGGATCGGCCTCGGCACCTTCTACCTCTATTTCGACAGCAAGAAGCAGATCTTCGAAGAACTCGTCATCGACCTCAACAGGCGAGTGCGTCACTCGATGACCGAGGCGATGATCGGCGCAGACAATCGCCTGGATGCCGAGCGAGCCGGCTTCGAGGGGTTCTTCCGCTTCACTGCGGCCCACCCTGCGCTGTATCGCGTGGTCCGGGAGGCCGAGTTCGTCTCACCCGAAACTCTCCGGCTGCACTACACGCGCATCGTCGACGGGTATGAAGCGGGCCTGAAAGCGGCGCAGCAGGCGGGCGACGTCGATGAGGCCCTCGACCCGGAAGTGACGGCCTGGGCGCTGATGGGCGCTGGCGAACTCATCGGCATGCGCTTCCTCCTGTGGGAGCGCGATGACGAGGGCAACCCGCCCGCGACGATGCCGGTGGAGATCATCGATCACATGATGCGGTTCATCCGCAACGCGCTGGCGGCGCGGACAGCGAGGAGCGACCATGAGTGAGCAGGACCTGGCCGGAAAGCGCGCGATCGTCACCGGGGGTGCCAGCGGGATCGGCCTGGCCTGTGCGCGTGAGTTCGCCGCCCGCGGGGCCCACGTGGTCGTCGCCGATTGCAACGCCGCCGCGGCCGCTGCCGCTGCGACGGAGATCGGTGGTGAATCCTGGGTCGTCGACCTGTCCGACACGGCAGCTCAAGAGCACCTGAACCTCGACGCCGACATCCTCGTGAACAACGCCGGGATCCAAACCGTCGCCCCGCTGCACGAATTCGATCCCGAGCGGTGGCGATTCATGCATCGGCTGATGGTCGAGTCGCCGTTCCTCCTCATTCGCGCCGCACTCCCGACGATGTACGAGCGCGGATGGGGGAGGATCATCAACATCTCCAGCGTCCACGGTCTGCGCGCGAGTGCGTTCAAGTCCGCCTATGTCGCCGCCAAGCACGCGTTGGAGGGACTGTCCAAGGTCACCGCGCTCGAAGGTGGCCCGCACGGCGTCACGAGCAACTGCGTCAACCCGGCGTACGTGCGCACCCCGCTCGTCGAGAAGCAGATCGCCGATCAAGCACAGGTGCACGGTATCGCCGAGAGCGACGTCGTCGAGAAGATCATGCTCACCGAGACGGTCGTCAAACGTCTCGTCGAAGCCGATGAGGTGGCCTCACTCGTGGGTTGGCTCGTCTCCGATCGTGCGGGGATGGTCACCGGCGCGAGTTACACACTCGACGGCGGCTGGTCGGCGCGATGACCGTGCGCACGCATCGCCTCGTTTCCCTACCGGTCGCCGGTGGCGATCTGACAGTCGGCGTCTGGGATGCCGAAGATCCGGACGCGCCGACGATCCTCGCCGTCCACGGGGTCACCTCGTCCCACCTCGCGTGGGAACAACTCGCCGCCGCGCTGCCGGGCGTGCGGATTGTCGCACCGGACCTGCGTGGTCGCGGTCAGAGCAACATGCTGCGGGGCCCGGCGGGCATGCACGCGCATGCCGCTGACCTTGCCGCGGTGGTCGCCGCCCTGGATCTCGGGCCCACGCTCGTCGTCGGCCACTCGATGGGTGGGTTCGTGAGTGTCGTGTTCGCCCACCGGTATCCCGATCTCGTCACCCGTCTCGTGCTCGTCGACGGCGGGCTTCCGCTGGCCGCGCCGTCGGGCCTCGGACCCGATGAGCTCGTGGCAGCGATTCTCGGACCGACGGCCGCGCGCCTGTCGATGCGGTTCGCCGACGTCGAGGCGTACCTCGGCTTCTGGCGGCAGCATCCGGCATTCGTCGGTGAGTGGACCCCGGAGTTCGAACGCTACCTCGCCTACGACCTGGTGCCCGACGGCGACGCGTTCCGCCCCGCAACGAGCTATGCGACGACGATCGAAGACACCGTCGACCTCCACACCGGCACGACCATCCACGAGGCCGTTCACGCTCTGTCGCGTTCGACAACGCTCATCACGGTGCCGCGAGGACTGCAGAACGACCCTCCCGGCCTGTACCCGCTCGATCACCTCGCGGCGTTGTTGGCACAGTATCCCGACATCGCGCATCAGCGCTGGGACGAGTTCAACCACTACACCGTGGTTCTCGGGCAGGCGGGCGCCGGCGCCCTGGCCGGCGTCATCGCCGGGCACCTGGCGGCGCCCGCGCGCTGACGCGCTCAGCGCGCGCTGGCCGCGATTCGGGTGGACAGTTCGTGTGCGTGGGCCAGGAGCGTACGCCCGAGCTCGGTGATCCGGTCCGGCCCGAACCGGAACTCCACGCCGGTCAGGCTCAGCGCCCACTGCGGATGACCCGAGCGGGTGAACACGGCGGCCCCCAGCCCGTAGCTTCCTTCCACGATCAGACCCGCGTTGACCGAGAACCCCCGCGACTGGGTGTCGTGGAGCCGTGCGCGCAATCGTGACTCTGTGTGGGCGGATCCCCATTCGGCCGAGAGGTGGGGGTGTCGCTCGAAGTACGCGTCCACATCGTGAGGCGGAAGGAATGCCAAGATAGCCAGTCCGGCAGAGGCGACGCCGAGGGGGAAGCGCACGCCCTCGGACAGGACGAACGACCGGATGGGGAAGCTTCCGTCCTCGCGGAGGAGGCAGACCGTCTCGTCGCCGCGGCGCACCGAGAGAAACGCGCTCTCCTCCGTACGGACGGCCAGTGAGCGGACTATGTCGCGGGCGATCGCCGTGATGTCGTAGCGGGATGCCGCTACTGTGCCCATGAGGTACAGCTCGGGTCCCGGCATCCACCGGCCGGTCGATTCGTCGTGATCGATGAGCCCTTCGTGGCGCAGTGCGGTCAGCAGGCGATGGGCGGTGGGACGCGTGAGGTCGGCGCGCTGCGCGATCTCTTGCGTTCCGATGCCGGAATCGCCGGCGCGTGTGACCAGCCGCAGGAGCGACGCCGCCCGTGCGATCGATTGCGCACCCGGGATGCTTCGCGACGGTCGGGAGTCCATAATATGGACGATACGGGGGAGTGTATCCACATCGCAAGCGCTGACGTGCACGCGGCCGAGGCGGTGCGCAGGATGGGGGGAGAGATCCGGAACGAAGGAGTCCCACGTGATCGACAAGACCGTCCCGTCCGCGGCGGAGGCTGTCACCGATATCCCCGATGGCGCCTCACTCGCTGTCGGCGGCTTCGGCCTCTCCGGTAATCCGATCGCCCTCATCACCGCGCTCCTGGCACAGGGTACGCGCGAGCTGTCGATCGTCTCGAACAACTGCGGTGTCGACGACTGGGGGCTCGGGGTGCTGCTGAACGCGAAGCGGATCCGAAAGATGACGTCGTCTTATGTGGGAGAGAACAAGGAGTTCGAGCGTCAGTTCCTCTCCGGTGAGCTCGAGCTCGAACTGACGCCTCAAGGCACTCTCGCCGAGAAGATGCGCGCGGGCGGAGCGGGCATCGCCGCGTTCTACACGCAGACCGGGGTCGGCACGCACGTGGCGGAGGGTGGCCTGCCCCGGAAGTACGACGGACGGGGAGGCATCGCGATCGCGTCGCCCGCGAAGGACGTCCGCCGCTTCGCTCCGGGCGGATCGGAGGGCGACTACGTGTTGGAGGAAGCCATCGTCACGGACTTCGCCCTGGTCCATGCCGTCCGCGGAGACACCCACGGCAACCTCGTCTTCGCGAAGTCGGCGCGCAACTTCAACCCGCTCGCCGCGATGGCCGGGAAGATCTGCATCGCCCAGGTCGAGACGCTGGTCGCGCCCGGCGAACTCGACCCCGATCAGATCCATCTCCCCGGCGTCTATGTCCACCGCGTCGTCGACGTCGGCCCCGACATCGAGAAGCGGATCGAACGGCGCACCGTGACGGTTGCCGATGCCCTCTCCCACGACATCCCGGAAGGCGCGTGACCCATGGCACTGTCCCGCAATGACATGGCCGCGCGCGCGGCTGCCGAGCTTGCCGACGGATCGTACGTCAACCTCGGCATCGGTCTTCCGACCCTGGTGCCCAACGTCGTCCCCGAGGGTGTCACGGTCGTTCTGCAGTCCGAGAACGGCATCCTCGGCGTCGGCCCGTATCCGACCGAAGAGAATGTCGATCCCGACCTCATCAACGCCGGTAAAGAGACCGTGACGGTCCTCCCCGGAGCGGCGTTCTTCGATTCCGCGCTGAGTTTCGGGATGATCCGCGGCGGCAAGATCGACGCGGCCATCCTCGGCGCGATGCAGGTCTCGGCGGCCGGTGACCTCGCGAACTGGATGATCCCGGGCAAGATGGTCAAGGGTCCGGGCGGCGCCATGGATCTCGTCCACGGGGCCGCGAAGGTCATCGTCCTGATGGAGCATGTCGCGAAAGACGGCTCCCCGAAGATCGTCGATGTGTGCTCGTTGCCGCTGACGGGCCGCGGCGTCGTCGACCGCATCATCACCGATCTCGCCGTCATCGACGTGACCGAGGCGGGCCTGCTCCTCGTCGAGACAGCGCCCGGCGTCACGGTCGCCGAGGTGGTCGCCGCGACGGAGCCTGACCTCATCATTTCCGATGCACTCAAGGAGACCGCATGAGCACGCAGGACATCGTCATCGTCGCAGCCGCCCGCACCCCTCAGGGGCGCCTGAAAGGTCAGTTGTCCTCGTTCACCGCCCCACAGCTCGGTGGCTTCGCGATCGCCGGTGCGCTGGCTCAGGGTCCGGTGACGGCTGCGGCGGTGGATGCCGTGATCATGGGCCAGGTCCTCCCCGCGGGGTCTGGGCAGAATCCCGCTCGGCAGGCCGCGATCGCCGCCGGTATCGGGTGGGACGTGCCGGCATCCTCCGTCAACAAGGTGTGTCTGTCAGGGTTGACGGCCATCATCGACGCGGGGCGCATGATCGCGTCCGGCGACGCGACCGTCGTCGTCGCCGGAGGCATGGAGTCGATGTCGCGCGCACCGCACCTCCTGATGGGATCCCGCGAGGGGTGGGCGTACGGCTCGGTCGAGGTGTTGGACCACATGGCGCACGACGGACTCACCGACGCCTACGACCGTGAAAGTATGGGCGCGTCGACCGAGCGGCTGAACCCGGGATATGACATCGACCGCACCCTTCAGGACGCCGTGGCTGCGCGGTCGCATCAGCGTGCCGCGGCGGCCCGCGACGGGGGACTCTTCGATGCGGAGATCGTCGCCGTCGAGGTGCCGCAGCGGCGCGGCCCCGCGGTGATCGTGACGACCGATGAGGGGATCCGTCCGGAGTCGACCGTCGAGAGCCTCGCGGCCCTGCGTCCTGCCTTCGCGAAGGACGGCACGATCACGGCGGGCAACTCATCCCCGATCTCCGACGGTGCCGCGGCGGTCGTGGTGACCACGCGTGCCCACGCCGACGAGAACGGGTGGCCGGTGCTCGCACTCATCGGCGCCAACGGACAGGTCGCCGGCCCCGACAACTCGCTGCACGCTCAGCCCGCCCGGGCGATCGAGCGCGCGCTCGCGAAGCAGGGGATCGCCACCACGGATCTCGATCTCGTCGAGATCAACGAAGCGTTCGGGGCCGTCGTGGCCGTGTCGCAGCGCGAGCTGGGGCTCTCGGACGATGTCGTGAACGTCCACGGCGGGGGCATTGCGGTGGGGCACCCGATCGGTGCGTCGGGGTGTCGGCTCGTCGTCCACGCCGTCCACGAGCTCGTCCGTCGCGGCAGCGGCACGGCCGCGGTGGGTCTGTGCGGAGGCGGGGGCCAGGGAGAAGCGATTATCCTTACTCGTTGACCGCTCGACCCGAGGAGGATCCCATGTGTTCGCCGATCACCTGCACGACCTGTGGCAAGACGACGTGGACCGGATGCGGTCTCCACATCGAGAGTGCGCTCGAAGGCGTTCCGGCCGAGGGCCGGTGCACCTGCGCCCGCTGAGGTGACGCTCAGGCGCCGAGACGGCGCTTGAGCAGCTTCTGCTCCTTGCCGGACACCGGCGAGTCGGGTGCGATCAGCTTGCCGCGGCCCGCGCGATAGGTGTCGACGATCGTCCCGATCGACAGCGCGAGTGTGATCCCCCAGCTGAGCCACGCCAGGCCTTGGCGCCAGGTGAACGGTGCATCACCGCGGATCCCGCGCAGCAGCGCCATGCCGGTGGACAGAGCCGTGATGATCCCAGTGCCGAAGAGGTACTTGCGCATGTGCCCACGCTACCCGGGCTTTGCCTCCTCTGCGCCCTTGTTAGCCTGGGTTCAGGTCTGCCGACACACAGGTCTGCCGAAGGAGCCCCGTGAGCGCCCCCACTTCCGCCGCCGATTTCGTGGTGGTGTCCAATCGACTTCCGGTCGACCGTTCCGACGATGACAAGGAACCGTGGCGGCCGTCGCCGGGCGGTCTGGTCGCGGCGCTCGAACCGGTGCTCCAAGCATCGGGAGGAGCGTGGGTGGGGTGGCCCGGCCAGCCGGACCTCGAGGTCGACCCGTTCGAGTTCGATGGCATGGCGCTCGTTCCCGTCGCCCTGACGGCAGACGACGTCGAGTTGTACTACGAGGGCTTCTCGAACGACACGATCTGGCCCCTGTACCACGACGTGATCTCGCCCCCGGCCTATCACCGCGTCTGGTGGGACGCCTACGTGCGCGTGAACCGTGCGTTCGCGGAGGCGGCCGCATCCATCGCCGCGCCGGAGGCGACCGTCTGGGTTCACGACTACCAGCTGCAACTCGTGCCTCGCATGCTCCGTGAACTCCGCCCGGACGTGGTGATCGGCTATTTCCATCACATTCCGTTCCCGGCATACGGCATCTACGCGCAGCTGCCCTGGCGTCGTCAGGTTCTCGAGGGTTTGCTCGGTGCCGATGTCATCGGTTTCCAGCGGGTGCAGGATGCGGGCAACTTCGCCCGCGCTGTCCGGCGTCAACTCGGGTTCGAGACGAAGGCGGGATCGATCCGGGTACCCGTGGAGGGTGCGCCCGATCGCGTGGCCGTCTCGAAGGCCTATCCGATCTCGATCGACGTCGCGACATATGACGAGCTGGCCCGTCGACCGGACGTGCAGGCGCGCGCGCAAGAGATCAGGGAGAGTCTCGGGTCGCCCGACACGATCTTGTTCGGCGTCGATCGACTGGATTACACCAAGGGGATCACGCACCGGCTGAAGGCCTATGGCGAACTCCTCGCCGAGCACCGCCTCGAGGTGGAAGACGTCACCCTTGTCCAGGTCGCCAGCCCCAGCCGTGAACGCGTGGCCGCCTATATGCAATTGCGCGACGAGATCGAGTTGACGGTCGGACGCATCAACGGTGACCACGACACGGTCGGCCACACCGCGATCCGATACCTTCATCACTCGTATCCGCGTGAGGAGATGGTCGCGCTCTACCTCGCTGCCGACGTCATGCTCGTCACCGCACTTCGCGACGGTATGAACCTCGTCGCGAAGGAGTACATCGCCAGTCGGGTCGACAACCGCGGCGTGCTGGTGTTGAGCGAGTTCACCGGAGCCGCAGACGAACTCACACAGGCCGTCAAAGTCAATCCGCACGATATCGAGGGCTTGAAAGATGCCATCGTGCAGGCGATCCAGATGCCGCCGGCGGAGCAGACCCGACGGATGCGGGCACTCCGGCGCCGGGTGCGCGACCACGATGTCTCGGATTGGTCGCGCGGATTCCTCACGGATCTCGACCGGGCACGCACACGGGGGCACCGCTCGTGACACCGGACGAGGCAGTGCGCGAGCTGGCGGCCACCGAGCGGCTTCTCGTGGCGCTGGATTTCGACGGAACCCTCGCTCCGCTACAGGACGACCCGATGGCCTCGCGGATGACACCGGACGCCGCCGCCGCGGTCGCGGCGCTGGTCGCGGCGCCGGAGACGACCGTCGCGTTCGTGTCGGGACGCGCCCTCCGGGACCTGCGTGTCATCGCCGATCACGATGACGACTCGTCGATCCTGTTGGCGGGTTCTCACGGTGCCGAGCAGTGGCCGACGGATGCCGATGTCACCGCCGACGGTGCCGCCGAGGTGTTGCGGGATGAACTCTGCACGCGTGCCGAGATGGCGGTCGCGGGGTGCGAGGGAGCCTGGATCGAGCACAAGGAGTTCGGATTCGCGCTCCACACGCGGCTCGCCCGGCCCGCCGCCGCGAGTGAAGCAGCCCGCGCGGTCGATACGATCGTCGCCGCGACAGCGCCCGAATGGCGCCGCCGCACCGGTCACGACATCCTCGAGTTCTCGTTCCGCGAGGAGGGCAAGGACGTCGCCATCGCGCGCCTCCGGCGCCTCACGGCTGCCACTGCCGTGTTGTTCGCCGGTGATGACGTCACGGATGAAGATGCCCTGCGCTCTCTTGGCCCCGGCGATGTCGGCGTGCGGGTCGGACCGGGGGAGACCGCGGCGGCCGTGCGTGTGGGGGACATTACAGAACTCGCCGAGATGCTTGTACACCTGGCGCGCGAGCGTACCCTCGCCCGGCAATAGACTTCAAGAATGCCCGCGAGCACTGACCCCATCGATATCAAGCCGCGCAGTCGCGTGGTCACCGACGGCATCGAAGCCACGACTTCCCGCGGAATGCTCCGCGCGGTGGGAATGGGTGATGAGGACTGGGAGAAGCCGCAGATCGGCATCGCTTCCAGCTGGAACGAGATCACGCCCTGCAACCTGTCCCTGGATCGACTGGCCCAGGGAGCGAAGGAAGGCGTGCACTCCGGTGGCGGCTATCCGCTGCAGTTCGGCACGATTTCGGTCTCCGACGGGATCTCCATGGGACACGAGGGGATGCACTTCTCGCTCGTGAGCCGCGAGGTGATCGCCGACTCCGTCGAGACCGTCGTCATGGCCGAGCGCCTGGACGGCACCGTCCTGCTCGCCGGCTGTGACAAGTCGCTGCCCGGCATGCTGATGGCCGCAGCCCGCCTGGATCTTGCCGGGGTCTTCCTCTACGCCGGGTCGATCGCGCCCGGCTGGGTAAAGCTCACCGATGGCACGGAGAAGGAAGTCACGATCATCGACTCCTTCGAAGCCGTCGGCGCGTGCAAGGCCGGCACCATGAGCGAAGAAGATCTCAAACGCATCGAGTGCGCGATTGCCCCGGGTGAAGGCGCGTGCGGCGGCATGTACACCGCCAACACCATGGCCTCCGTCGCCGAGGCGCTCGGGATGAGCCTGCCCGGCTCGGCGTCGCCGCCGTCGGCCGACCGTCGTCGCGACTATTACGCCCACCGCTCCGGTGAGGCCGTCGTGAACATGCTCCGCCAGGGGATCACGGCCCGCGACATCATGACCAAGAAGGCGTTCGAGAACGCGATCACGGTAGCGATGGCGCTGGGCGGCTCGACCAACGTCGTCCTGCACCTCCTCGCGATCGCGCGCGAAGCCGACGTCGAGCTCACCCTCGACGACTTCAACCGCATCGGTGACAAGGTCCCGCACCTGGCCGACATGAAGCCCTTCGGCCGCTTCGTCATGGCCGACGTCGACCGACACGGCGGCATCCCCGTGCTCATGAAGGCTCTGCTGGATGCCGGCCTTATCCACGGTGATGCGCTCACCGTCACCGGCAAGACCGTCGCCGAAAACCTCGAGGCTCTGAACCCCGACCCGCTGGATGGCACGGTCATCCGCACCCTCGACAACCCCATCCACGCGACCGGCGGCATCACGATCCTCAAGGGCTCGTTCGCCCCCGACGGCGCCGTGGTCAAGACGGCCGGCTTCGACGCGTCGGTGTTCGAAGGCCCCGCGCGGGTGTTCGAGCGCGAGCGCGGCGCGATGGATGCGCTCACCAACGGTGACATCGCCGCGGGCGACGTCATCGTCATCCGCTACGAAGGGCCGAAGGGTGGCCCCGGCATGCGCGAGATGCTCGCGATCACCGCGGCCATCAAGGGCGCGGGGCTCGGAAAAGATGTACTACTGTTGACGGACGGACGATTCTCAGGCGGCACAACCGGCCTGTGCATCGGCCACATAGCACCCGAAGCAGTGGACGCTGGTCCCATTGCCTTCGTGCGCGATGGTGATCTGATACGGGTCGATATCGCGGCTCGCTCTCTCGACCTACTCGTCGACGAGGCAGAGCTGAACTCCCGCCGCAACGGCTGGGAGCCCCTTCCCCCGCGCTATACCCGTGGCGTCCTGGCGAAATACTCGAAGCTCGTGCGCTCCGCTGCGGAGGGCGCGACGACGGGTTGAGCCGTCCCGACACACCAACATCAGAGGTCACTTTCATGTCCTTCGACACTGCGGCCGTTCCCCGCCCGCCCGCCCGAAGCGGTTCTGCTCCGATCTTGACCGGAGCCCAAGCCGTCGTCCGATCCCTGGAGCTGCTGGGGGTGACTGACGTCTTCGGCCTGCCCGGTGGCGCGATCCTCCCGGTCTACGACCCGCTCATGGATTCCACCGAGCTGCGACACATCCTCGTGCGTCACGAGCAGGGCGCCGGCCATGCCGCCGAAGGCTACGCCTCGGCATCCGGCAGGACCGGCGTTGCGATCGCGACGAGTGGCCCCGGTGCGACGAACCTCGTCACGGCGATCGCCGACGCCTACATGGACTCGGTGCCGATCGTCTGCATCACCGGGCAGGTCTTCTCGACGCTGATGGGTACCGACGCGTTCCAGGAAGCCGACATCGTGGGCATCACGATGCCGATCACGAAGCACTCCTTCCTCGTGAAGGATGCCGCGGAGATCCCCGCCGCGATCGCGGCCGCGTTCGAGATCGCGTCGACCGGCCGGCCAGGCCCCGTGCTCGTCGACGTCACGAAAGACGCGCAGCAGGCCGAGGCACCGTTCATCTGGCCGCCGAAAATCGACCTGCCGGGCTACCGTCCCGTCACGAAGGCGCACGGCAAGCAGATCCAAGCGGCCGCGCAGCTGCTGGCGACCGCCAAGAAGCCCGTTCTCTACGTGGGTGGCGGGGTCATTCGCGCGAAGGCCTCGGCAGAACTGCTGCGCTTTGCGGAGTCGACGGGTGCACCGGTCGTGACGACCCTCATGGCGCGCGGTGCCTTCCCGGATTCCCACCCGCAGCAGCTCGGCATGCCGGGTATGCACGGCACCGTCCCGGCGGTGCTGGCTCTCCAGGAAGCGGACCTCCTCGTTTCGCTCGGTGCTCGCTTCGACGATCGGGTGACCGGAAAAGCATCCCTCTTCGCTCCGAACGCGAAGGTCGTTCACGTCGACATCGACCCCGCCGAGATCTCGAAGATCCGGACGGCCGATGTCCCGATCGTCGGAGATCTCAAAGACGTGCTCGTCGACCTCGACGCCGCGTACGCCGGTGCGAGTGCGGGCGGTGCGGCCGCCGATACGACCGAGTGGTGGTCCTACCTCGACGGACTCCGCACCGAGTTCCCGCTCGGCTACACCCAGCCGAGCGACGGGCTGATGTCGCCGCAGTATGTGATCTCGCGCATCGGCGCGCTGACCGGGCCCGAGGGCGTCTACGCCGCGGGTGTCGGGCAGCACCAGATGTGGGCGGCGCAGTTCATCACGTACGAACGCCCGAACGCCTGGCTGAACTCCGGCGGCGCCGGCACGATGGGCTACTCGGTTCCCGCCGCGATGGGCGCGAAGGTCGCTGAACCCGATCGCACCGTCTGGGCGATCGACGGCGACGGATGCTTCCAGATGACCAATCAGGAACTCGCGACGTGCGTCATCAACAACATCCCGATCAAGGTCGCGATCATCAACAACTCCAGCCTCGGCATGGTGCGTCAGTGGCAGACGCTCTTCTATGACGGGCGCTACTCGAACACGAACCTCAACACCGGTCACGGCAGCATCCGCGTCCCCGACTTCGTCAAGCTCGCCGAGGCCTACGGATGCCTCGCGCTGCGCGTCGAAAAGGAAGAGGACGTCGATGCAGCCATCCAGACGGCGCTGGCCACAAACGACCGCCCCGTCGTGATCGACTTCGTCGTGTCGGCCGACGCCATGGTGTGGCCGATGGTGCCGCAGGGCGTCAGCAACAGTTACGTCCAATACGCCCGCGATCACGCGCCGAGCTTCGATCAGGAGGACTGAGATGTCGACGCACGTGCTGAGCCTCCTCGTCGAGGACAAGCCGGGTCTTCTGACCCGAGTGGCGGGTTTGTTTGCCCGCCGCGGCTTCAACATCAATTCGCTCGCGGTGGGGGTGACCGAAGTGCCGGGTCTGTCCCGCATCACGGTCGTCGTCGACGTCGACCAGTTGCCCCTCGAGCAAGTGACCAAACAGCTGAACAAGCTCGTCAACGTCATCAAGATCGTCGAGCTCGACCAGTCCGCGTCCGTCCAGCGTGAGCACATGCTCATCAAGGTGCGCGCCGACAATCAGACCCGCTCGAACGTCATCGAGGTCGTCAACCTCTTCCGCGCGTCGGTCGTCGACTACGCGACGGACGCGCTCGTGGTCGAGGTGACCGGTGACCGCGGCAAGGTCGAGGCGCTGTTGCGTGCTCTCGAGCCGTTCGGCATCAAAGAGCTCGCCCAATCCGGCATGGTCGCCATCGGCCGCGGCGGGAAATCCATCACCGAACGCGTTCTGCGCGGCTGAACTTTTCACACCACGAGCAAGGAGAAACACACACCATGGCTGAGATCTTCTACGACGCCGACGCCGACCTGTCCATCGTTCAGGGCAAGAAGGTCGCGATCGTCGGCTACGGCTCCCAGGGCCACGCCCACGCGCAGAACCTCCGCGACTCGGGCGTCGAGGTCGTCATCGCGCTGAAGGACGGCTCGAAGTCGGCCCCGAAGGCCGAGGAGGACGGGTTCGCCGTCAAGAGCGTCGCCGATGCGGCCGAGTGGGCTGACCTGATCATGATCCTCGCGCCCGACCAGCACCAGCGCTCGATCTTCAGCGAGTCGATCAAGGACAAGCTGACGGCCGGGAAGACGCTGGCCTTCGCGCACGGATTCAACATCCGTTTCGGCTACATCGACGCCCCCGAGGGCGTCGACGTCATCCTCGTCGCACCGAAGGCTCCGGGTCACACGGTGCGCCGCGAGTTCGTCGCAGGCCGCGGCATCCCCGACATCATCGCCGTCGAGAAGGATGCCTCCGGCACCGCATGGCAGACTGCGCTCTCGTACGCGAAGGCGATCGGTGGAACCCGTGCGGGCGTCATCAAGACCACGTTCACGGAAGAGACCGAGACCGACCTGTTCGGTGAGCAGGCTGTGCTCTGCGGCGGCGTCTCGCAGCTCGTCCAGTACGGCTTCGAGACCCTGACGGAAGCCGGCTACCAGCCGCAGATCGCGTACTTCGAGGTCCTGCACGAGCTGAAGCTCATCGTCGACCTCATGTGGGAGGGCGGCATCGCCAAGCAGCGGTGGTCGGTTTCCGACACCGCCGAGTACGGCGACTACGTCTCGGGCCCGCGCGTCATCGACGAGCGCGTCAAGGAGAACATGCAGGCAGTCCTCGGCGACATCCAGTCCGGCGCGTTCGCCGAGCGCTTCATCGGAGACCAGGACGCTGGTGCACCGGAATTCCTCGCCCTGCGCGAGAAGGCGGCCGCGCACCCCATCGAGGTCGTCGGCAAGGACCTTCGTTCCCTGTTCGCCTGGAAGCAGCAGGACGAGGGGTACACGGAGGGCAGCGCCGCGCGCTGACGCACAAGCTCTCGGCATACACGCCGAGCAGGTCGCTCATCGAGTGCCGCCGCAGGCGGCCTATCGCGATGATCGCCACACCGGGCCCGGTCCCTTACAAGGGGGCCGGGCCTTCGGCGTCTCTGCGCGCCCTTGCTAGCGTGAGAGGCATGACCCTCAGCGTCGAAATCGCCGTTCAGGACTCCGCCGGAGCGCGCGCCGCCATCGCGGCCGGAGCCGATCGCCTGGAACTGTGCTCCGCGCTCGGCATCGGCGGGCTGACGCCATCGGTTGCGGCACTGGATGCGGTGCTCGCCGCGGTCGACCCGACGCTCGTGAATGTGCTCGTCCGGCCGCGCGGCGGTGGGTTCGTGTACGCGCCCGACGACGTCGACCTGGTCGCCGCCGACATTCGCGCGGCAGTGTTGCGCGGGGCGGGCGGTGTCGTCGTCGGTGCGTTGACGGTGGACGGCGCGGTCGACCGTGCCGCACTCGAACAGTGGCGGGATGCCGCGGGAAACGCCACCGTCGTCTTTCACCGTGCAATCGATGCGGTCCCCGACCCGCTGGTCGCTCTGACGCAGCTGCAAGAACTGGGGGTGGATCGGATCCTCACGTCGGGCGGTGCCGTTCGGTCGGTCGACGGCATCCCGATTCTTGCTGAGCTTGTGCGCTGCCGCGGATCGGTCGAGATCATGGCCGGCGGGGGAGTGCAGGTAGCGGACATCGCCGCCATCGCGGCAACGGGGGTTGGAGCGGTCCATCTGTCCGCGCGGACGCTCATCGGCCTCGACGCGCCGGCTGGTCCGGGCGGTGGCACGGCCGGACACGACGCGACCGACGCGCGCATCGTCGCGGCGGCCGTCATGGCGGCACGTAATACGCTGAAGCCGTGAACAGCGGACGCGACGATCATGCCCTGAGCTGGGATGGCGATGATGACCCCACGATGGACGTCGGCGGTCCGGCCCCGGCGTTGCCGGACGGCTTCACCGCGGTCGGTCGAGGCAGCGACGATGTCGGTCACATCAACGATGACGGCACGATCACTCCGGCCGGCGAACCGGCGCCCCTCGGCAGTGCGGCCCTCGTGACGCTGGGAGTGATCGGCGGCATCTATGCGCTCTACGTCATCGGCTGGATCATCGGCGGGGTGCGACTGCAAGACACGGCGAATTTCCTGGTGAGCCCCGTCGGATACGGTGCCGCACTCTGGCTGGCGGTGGCGGCACCGATTCTCTGGTTCGTGACGGCCTTCGTCCTCACCCGCGCCGCGAAGTCATGGATCCGCATCAGCGCTCTTGTCGCCGGACTCGCCCTGATGGTGCCGTGGCCGTTCATTCTGGTCGGCGCAGTCGGGACAGTGGCCTGATGAGCATCGAGTCTGCCGTGCCCATGCGACGCCAGCCGACGTGGGTCACCGTGACCATCGCGGGCTTCTTCGGCCTGTTCTACGCTTACGCGGTCTGGAACGCCCTCGATTTCCTGGTGACGCAAGCGTCGGGCCCTCTCGGACTCAATACCTACGGCTGGTTCGTCCTGTTGCTCGCCGTGGTCTTCCCGGTGATTGCGTTCGGCGTCGCTTTCGCGCTCGGATGGCGCCGCCCCTGGTGGGAGATGGGCCTGGTGCTGCTGACAGGGCTCGCTCTCGTCGCGGTGTTCTGGCTCAACATCGTCGCCTACAGCGCCTCCTACGGCGCGTCGCTCCTCGGCTGAGTTCGTCATACGGTCCAGACGCCGGGGGAGACCCCGATAAGCTGAGACAGCTGTGGCCCCCGATGGTGCGGCCTGCGGCATCCCCACCCGCATCTCAAAGGTCTGCCTGCCGTGTCGAAGCCTGTCGTCCTCATCGCCGAAGAACTCTCACCCGCCACGATCGATGCGCTGGGGCCGGACTTCGATGTCCGCCACGTCGACGGCGCCGATCGGGCGGCGCTCCTGCCCGCGCTGGCCGAGGCACACGCCGTGCTGATCCGGTCCGCCACGAAGATGGATGCCGAGGCCATCGCCGCGGCGCCCGCGCTCAAGGTCATCGCCCGCGCCGGTGTCGGCCTCGACAACGTCGACATCAAGTCGGCCACGACGGCCGGTGTCATGGTCGTCAATGCACCGACCTCGAACATCATCTCGGCCGCCGAGCTCACGGTCGGTCACATCTTGAGTCTTGCTCGCCACATTCCCGCCGCGCACGCGTCGCTCGCCGCCGGCGCGTGGAAGCGGAGCTCGTTCACCGGCACGGAGCTGTTCGAGAAGACCGTCGGCATCATCGGTCTCGGTCGCATCGGTGGCCTCATCGCCGCCCGATTGCAGGGTTTCGGCGTCTCCGTGGTTGCCTACGACCCGTACGTCACCCCGGCGCGTGCGCAGCAGCTCGGTGTCACGCTCCTGAGCCTTGACGATCTCCTGGCGCAGAGCGACTTCGTCACCATCCACATGCCGAAGACGCCCGAAACGACCGGCATGATCTCCACGGCACAGTTTGCGCTCATGAAGCCGACCGCCTTCGTCGTCAACGTCGCCCGCGGCGGGTTGATCGACGAAGAAGCGCTCTACACGGCGCTCACGACCGGCGAGATCGCCGGTGCCGGTCTCGACGTCTTCACGAGCGAGCCGCCGAAAGAAGATGGCACGGCCTTCCCCCTGCTCGCCCTGCCGAACGTGATCGTCACGCCGCACCTGGGCGCCTCGACCGACGAGGCACAGGAGAAGGCCGGCGTATCGGTCGCGCGGTCGGTCAAGCTCGCCCTCGAGGGCGACCTCGTTCCCGACGCCGTCAACGTCGCCGGTGGCGTCATCGACCCGTTCGTCCGCCCGGGCATCGCGCTCGTCGAGCAGCTGGGTCAGGTCTTCGCCGGACTCGCCCCGGCGGCGCTGACGAATCTCGACATCGAGGTGCGGGGTGAGCTCGCGAACTACGACGTGAGCGTCTACCGCCTCGCGGCGCTCAAGGGCATCTTCACGAACATCGTCAGCGAGAACGTCTCCTACGTCAACGCGCCGCTGTTCGCCGAGCAGCGCGGCATCGAGACACGTCTCATCGTCGAAGCCGAAAGCCCGCTGTACCGCAACATCACGATCCTCCGCGGCACGCTCGCCGACGGTACCGTGCTCACGGTCGCCGGCACGCTTGCGGGGACCCGCATGGTCCCCAAGATCGTGGAGATCAACGGCTACGAGATCGAAGTGCCGATCGAGGCTCACCACATCGTCATGCGGTACGCCGACCGCCCCGGCATCGTCGCGATCTACGGGCAGAAGCTCGGCGAAGCGGGCATCAACATCGCCGGCCTTTTCGTCGCGCATCCCGATGCCAGCGGCCGCGCCCTCTCGGTGTTGACGGTCGACTCGCCGGTGCCGGACGGCATCCTCGATCAGATGCGCGAGTCCGTCGGCGCCGATCTCTTCCGTCAGATCGAGATCACCGAAGCCTGACCGCTTCAACATCTGCCGAGCCGACACCTTCCGCACGAGCCGACACGCTCCGCGCGAACCGACAGGTTGCGTGCGCGCGCAGCATGTCGGCTCGCGCGAAAACTGTCGGCTCGCGGGCGGGGGGATCGACGGGGTGAGTCAGCGGACGGCGGATTCCACCAGGGTCACCAGCGCGTCCAGTGCGGGGCCGCGGGGGACGGGGCCCGTCGCGCCGGCGACCGTCAGGGCGTTGTTGAAGTAGAGGCCGTCGCTCACAAGCAGCACGAGCGCGAGCGCGGTTTCGTCGCGAACGTGGGGTCGCAGAGCCTCTTCCCAGCGGGAGCGAACCTGGCGCAGCGCCTCCGTCGCATCCGTGTGGCCGCCCTGAGCGAGCCGGGATGCCGCGATCAGCGCGCGATCGAGGGGATCGCCGTCCATCACCGATGTGCGAAGGAAGAAGGCGACCGGTCCCTCCGGCGCGTTGGCCATCGCGGCGACGTCGGCGTCGACGAGCGCGCTGAGGCGATCGAGCAAGCCCTGCTCCAGGGCGTCCTTCGAGGCGAAGTGGTACAGCAGTCCGCCCTTGGAGACGCCCGCGGCGCGGGCCGCGGCATCCATCGTCGCCGCACGTTCGCCGTCGTCGATGAGCAGATGCTCGAACGCATCGAGGACACTCTCGCGGGCACGGGGTGGTCGGCTCATGGTCCCATCTTCTCGCGACAGAGCGTCGATATCTGTTACTATACCGGCTGGACGGTATATAAACTATGACTTTGACAGAAGAAATCTCGATCGCCGATGCGCAGGGCTCGCGCGTGGGCTGGCGCGGCTGGGCTGCATTGATCGTGCTCATGCTCCCGGTGCTGCTCGTCTCGGTGGACAACACGGTGCTGAGCTTCGCCTTGCCCGATATCGCGCTCGACCTCAACCCCACGAGTGCGCAGCAACTCTGGATCATCGACGCCTACCCGCTCGTGCTCGCCGGCCTCCTCGTGACGATGGGTACGCTCGGCGACCGTTTCGGACGGCGCCGGATGCTGCTGATCGGCGCGACCGGATTCGCCGCCGTGTCGGTGCTCGCCGCGTTCGCGCCGTCGGCCGAGTGGCTGATCGCGGCGCGCGCCGGGATGGGCGTGTTCGGCGCGATGCTGATGCCGTCGACATTGTCGCTGCTGCGATCGATCTTCACCGACCGCGACCAGCGCCGCCTCGCGATCGCGGTCTGGGCCGCGATGTTCTCGGCCGGTGCGGCGCTCGGCCCGATCGTCGGTGGAATCCTGCTCGAGCACTTCGCGTGGGGATCGGTCTTCTTGATGTCGGTTCCGGTCCTCGTCCCGCTGCTCGTCCTCGCTCCGCTGCTCGTACCCGAAAGCCGAGACCCGCACCCGGGTGCGATCGACCCCGTGAGCATCGTGTTGTCGATGGCCACCATGGTCCCCGTCGTCTACGCGATCAAGGAAGTCGCCGTGCACGGTTTCGGCTGGCTCCCGGTCGTCCTGACCGCCGCGGGTCTCGCTTTCGGCACGATCTTCGTGCGTCGGCAGCTGGCCTCGGACAGGCCGATGCTCGACATGCGCCTGTTCGCACGTGGGACGTTCAGCGGGGCACTCCTGGTGAACCTCCTGAGTGTGATCGCTCTGGTCGGCTTCCTCTACTTCGTCGCACAGCACCTGCAGCTGATCGTCGGCCTTTCGCCGATGAATGCCGGGTTCGCGCTCGTGCCGGGAATGCTCGCGATGATCGTCTCGGGGCTGTTGATCGTCCCGATTTCCCGCCGCGTTTCGGCGCGGATCGTGGTGCCGGTCGCCCTGTCGTTCTCGGTCGCGGCGTATCTGCTCGTTCCCGGGGCGGTCGGCGACGGCGCGCTTGCGCTTCTCGTCGCGGCATTCACCCTGCTCGGCCTCGGGATCGGCGCCGCCGAAACCGTCTCCAACGACCTGATTCTCGCGAGCGCACCGCCGGCGAAAGCGGGCGCCGCGAGCGCGGTCTCCGAGACGGCGTACGAGCTCGGCGCGGTGCTCGGCACGGCCGTCCTCGGCGGCATCCTGACCGCGGCCTACCGCTCCGGCATCGTGATTCCGACCGGCGTCTCGGGCGAAGCCGCGGATGCGGCACGCGAAACCCTCGCGGGCGCGATGTCCGTTGCCGACGGCCTCGACCCCGCCGCGGCTGAGGCGCTTCGCACCGCGGCGGCGCACGCGTTCGACGCGGGCGTGGGGATCACGGCGGTCATCGGCGCGATCCTCGTCGCGATCGCGGCCGTGATCGCGGCCACTACGCTGGGAGGGTCGCGCACCGTCGCAGTGGAGCATTGACGGCGCGGCACCCCCGATCTACGAGGAGAGTAATGTCGCGCGTCAAGCTGGCCGTCATCCCCGGTGACGGCATCGGTCCCGAAGTGATCGCCGAGGCCGAGAAGGTTCTGGATGCTGCCACGCACGGGTCCGACATCACCTTCGACAAGACGCACTTCTCGCTCGGCGCCGGGCGTTTCCTCGAAACCGGCGACACACTGACCGACGACGACCTTGCCGCGATCGCGGCCCAGGATGTCATCCTCCTCGGCGCGGTGGGGGGAGTGCCGGGCGATCCTCGCCTGAAGGACGCGAACATCGAGCGCGGGCTCTTGCTGAAGCTTCGCTTCGCGCTCGACCAGTACGTCAACCTCCGTCCGTCCAAGCTCTATCCCGGGGCTCCCGGGCCGCTCGTCGATCCCGGCGAGATCGACTTCCTGGTCGTGCGCGAAGGCACCGAAGGCCCGTACGTCGGAAACGGCGGCTCGATCCGCACCGGCACGCCTCACGAGGTCGCCAACGAGACGTCTGTCAACACGGCATTCGGCATCGAGCGGGTCGTGCGTTACGCATTCGCTCAAGCGGTTCGTCGTCGCGGCAAGGTCACCCTCGTGCACAAGACGAACGTGCTCGTCCACGCTGGTGGCATGTGGAAGCGGATCGTGGATGCCGTGGCCGCAGAGCATCCGGACGTCGCCGTAGACTATGTCCACATCGACGCGGCCACCATCTACCTGGTCACGAACCCGGCTCGTTTCGATGTCATCGTCACCGACAACCTCTTCGGAGACATCCTCACCGACCTGGCCGGCGCCGTCACCGGTGGCATCGGTCTCGCCGCATCGGGAAACATCAATCCCGACGGCGCATTCCCCTCGATGTTCGAGCCGGTGCACGGCTCGGCTCCGGACATCGCGGGCCAGCAGATCGCCGACCCCACGGCGGCGATCCTGTCGATCGCCCTCATGCTCGATCACCTCGGGCTCACGGCCGAAGCCGCGCGCGTCACCCACGCCGTGGAACAGGACATCGCCGAGCGAGACGGCTCAGCCCGCACGACCGCGCAGGTCGGCGACGCGATCTCGGCCCGCCTTCGGGCGTAGCCTGGACGCCAGCACGACCCGCCACGACTTCTCAGGAATCCTCATGAGCCTTACGTACGACCCCGACGCAGACCTCACGCCGCTGGAGTTCTCTGTCACGAAGAACCTCGCCGCGAAGACCCCCGCCGAGCGTGACGAGATCCTCGCCTCACCGGCATTCGGGACGAAGTTCACCGATCACATGATCGACATCTGCTGGTCGGTCCGCGGCGGGTGGCATCGCCCCCGCGTGCAGCCCTACGGTCCGCTGTCGCTCGATCCCGCGGCGGCCGTTCTCCACTACGGTCAGGAGATCTTCGAGGGCATCAAGGCCTACCGCCATGCGGACGGGTCCATCCACACGTTCCGTCCGCGTCAGAACGCGCTGCGTCTGCAGCGTTCGGCGCGGCGGCTCGCACTGCCCGAACTCCCCGTCGAGTACTTCATCGAGTCACTGAAGGCGCTCATCGCCGTCGACGGTGCGTGGGTGCCGTCGGGCGAGGACCAGAGCCTCTACCTCCGGCCTTTCATGTTCGCCAAGGAGGCGTTCCTGGGCGTGCGGCCCGCGAACAAGGTCGGCTACTACGTCATCGCGAGCCCGGTCGGCGCGTACTTCGCGGGCGGGGCGAAGCCGGTCTCGATCTGGCTGAGCGAGGACTACGCGCGGGCCGGCAAGGGCGGCACGGGCGCTGCCAAAACGGGCGGCAACTACGCCTCGAGCCTGCTTCCGCAGGCAGAGGCGTACGAGCAGGGATGCGACCAGGTCGTCTTCCTCGATCCCGACCGCAACGTCGAAGAGCTGGGCGGGATGAACATCGTCTTCGTCTACAAGGACGGATCCATCGTCACCCCGCAGTCCGATTCGATCCTCGAGGGCATCACCCGCGAATCGATCCTGCAGCTCGCCGCCGACCGCGGTCACACCGTCAGCGGACGCGCCGTGTCCATCGACGAGTGGCGCGAGGGCGTCGCTTCGGGTGACATCGTCGAGGTGTTCGCGTGCGGCACGGCCGCCGTCGTCGCACCGATCGGTGTGCTCAAGGGCCGCAACTTCTTCGACGAGCAGCCTCTCGGCCCGCTGGCGCTCTCGCTCCGCGAAGAGCTCACCGACATCCAGTACGGTCGCCGCGAAGACCGCCACAACTGGCTCGTGCGTCTGGACGCCGACGCATGAAGATCGTGCGGTTCAGCCACGACGAGACCATTCGATTTGGCATCGTCGACGATACCGACCTCGTCGTCCTGGCGGGAGATCCGCTCTTCGCTGGGTTCGAGACGACGGGGGAGCGCATTCCAGTGGCGGATGCCGCGCTGCTTGCTCCGGTGATTCCCCGTTCGAAAGTCGTCTGCGTCGGGAAGAACTATCGCGACCACGCGGCGGAAATGGGTGGCGAAGCGCCGGCGGCTCCGTTGCTGTTCCTGAAGCCGAACACCTCTGTCATCGGACCCGGCGACGCGATCGTCCGGCCCGCACAGTCGGAGCGCACGGATTTCGAGGGGGAGCTGGCCGTCGTCATCGGCCGCGTGGCCAAGAATGTGCCCGCCGATCGGGCGCTGGAGTATGTCTTCGGCTACACGATCGGCAATGACGTGACCGCCCGAGATCTGCAGAAGGCCGATGGCCAGTGGGCGCGCGCGAAGGGGTTCGACACGTTCTGCCCGCTCGGTCCCGCGATCGAGACGGAGTTCGATCTCGACGGCGGCGCGCGCATCGTCACGCGCGTCGACGGTGAGGTGCGGCAGGACGGACCGATTTCGGACATGGTGCACTCGGTGCCGGACATCATCGCGTACGCGTCCGCCGCGTTCACGCTGCTCCCGGGCGATGTGATCCTCACGGGAACCCCGGCGGGCATTGGGCCGTTCGACGCGGGTCAGAGCGTCGAAGTGGAGATCACCGGGCTGGGCGTGCTGCGCAATCCTGCCCGCAATGCCTGACGCCACGCTCACCTCGGGTGACGTCGAGAGCATCCAGCGTCGTACCGTCCGCGTCCTGGCCGCCGGGCAGGTTCTCGGGGGCATCGCCTTCGGCGCGACGGTGTCTCTCGGTGCCCTCCTGGCGGCGGACATCTCCGGTCAGGAGGCGCTGTCGGGTTTGGCCACGGCATCCGTCACGCTCGGTGCCGCCGTGTGCGCCATCCCGCTCGCACGACTCGCAGATCGCCGCGGGCGTCGCCTCGCGCTGACCTTGGGGAACCTGTTCGCGCTCGTCGGCATCGCCGTGGTGCTCGCCGCGGCGGGACAGCGACTCTTCCCCCTCCTGCTGGTGGGGGTCGTCCTGATCGGCGCCGGCAACGCGGGCAATCTGCAGTCGCGGTTCGCGGCGACCGACCTCGCCTCGACCGAGCGCCGCGGACGGGCGCTCGGCACTGTCGTGTGGGCGACGACCGTGGGGGGCGTGCTCGGGCCGTTGATGTTGACGCCGGGGGAGGCGTTCGGCGCGGTGATCGGGATGCCGCCGCTCACCGGTGCGTATGCGTTCTCGATCGTCGCTCAGGTGGCCGCGCTCATCCTGTACCTCGTCGCACTCCGTCCCGATCCGTTGCTGATCGCGCAACACCTGGCCCGCGGCGCCGAGGCGCGGCGAGAGCACATCGTCGAGGCCGATCGGCCCGTCGTCGCGCGTTTCGCGATCTTCGCCGTGTCCGGCTCGCACGTGGTGATGGCGTCGGTCATGGCGATGACACCGATCCATCTCGCTCACCTCGCGCCCGATCATGTGACGCTCATCGTCGGCACGACGATCGCCCTGCACGTCTTCGGGATGTACGGCCTCTCGCCGGTGTTCGGGCTGCTTGCCGACCGGTGGGGGCGGACCTCGACGATCCTGCTCGGGCAGGGGCTGTTGGCGGCATCCCTGCTCACCGCGGCACTGGCACCGACCTCGCAATGGGCGGTGCTGGTGGCACTGTTCCTGCTGGGTGTCGGGTGGAGTGCCGCGACCGTCGCGGGGGCCGCGCTTCTCACCGAAAGCACCCTCACGGCCATGCGGCCACGCCGGCAGGGCCTGAGCGACACGATCATGACATCCAGTGCGGCGGTCGGCGCCGTGCTCGCCGGGATCGTCCTCAGCCAGATCGGCTACGGCGGTCTCGCGCTCGTCGCGCTGATCGTGGTTGTCGCTGTGACCGTACTGTCGCCCTACGCGCGCGTCGGCCGCTGACCCTCAGCGCCCGAGCGCGGCCGCGGCACGCTCGACATCGGCAAGATCGTTGAACACGTGGAATGCGACACGGGCACTGCCGTTGCGGCCCGATGCCGTGATCCCGGCAGCGCTCAAGCGGGCAAGATCAGTGCCGCCGGCATCCGGCCAGGTCACGATGGCGCTGGCGCGTTCGGGGGCGGGGAGCGCGAGTCGAGCTCGAAACGATGCAGCCAACGCCGTGACGTACGCGTGGACGGCGGTCATATCGGTCTCGGCGAAAGCGCGCAGCGCCGGCTCCGCGCCGACGAACGCCTGCCACGCCGGTGACACGTCGAAGCGGCGGGCGCACCCGGCCAACGGGGCATCGCCGCCGTAGCACGAGGCCCACGGGTCGTCGCCCGCGTACCATCCGGCGTGCGCGGGGCGGAGGCCCCGTGCGAAGTCTTCGGACAGCGTGAGGAACGCGACGCCCCGTGGTGCGCACAGCCATTTGTAGGCGTGGCAGACCAGAGCATCGAAACGGGCCGCGGTCACCGGCATCCACCCGACGGCTTGCGTCGCATCGCACAGGGTTCGCGCGCCGACACGTGCGGCCGCCGCGCAGATGGCGTCGGCGTCGGCGACGGCACCGGATGCAGACTGCACGAGCGAGAAGGCGACGAGCGACGTTGCGGTCGTCACTTCGGCCGCGAGATCGGCGAGTGGCACGGGGCGTACGTGCACGCCACGTCCGGCGTGCACGAACGGCAGGACCAGCGAGGAGAACTCGTGTTCGGGGACGAGAACCTCGGCGCCGTCGGGGAGGGATGCCGCAATGAGTGAGACCTGGACGGATGTCTGCGACCCGATGGCGACGCGATCGGTCGCCACCCCCACAAGTGACGCGAAGTGAGCGCGGGTCGCTTCGACGGCGCGACAATATTCGTCGACGTCGGGGCGGCGGGAGTACTCCGCGGCCACCGCGTCGCGGGTGCCGGCGGTGGGGAGGCCCGCGGTGCAGGCGGCGAGGTAGCCCGCGGGTGCGGTGAACTGAGCGCGCAGGGGCGCCAGACTGTCTCTCGTCGCGAGCATCATGTGATCCAGCATCCTTGTAACGCACGCATAGGTCTATGGCAGGTATTGCATGAAAGGCATGCTTGCTGCTTATGTGAATTCATGGCTGAGAGCGATCCGGATTTCGACGTCCAGACCCTGCGGGTCGTCCGTGCCATCGCCGACACCGGCTCGCTCACCGGCGCGGCGGACGCGCTCGGGTACAGCCAGCCCGCACTGAGCCAGCAGATGAGGAGACTCGAGCAGCGGCTCGGCGTGCCGGTCGTCGAGCGCGTCGGACGCACGTTGCGGCTGACCGAGGCGGGACGGATCCTTGCCCGGCATGCTCCGGCAGTCACCACCGCGCTTGATGCCGCGGCCGGGGAACTCGCGGAGCTCCGGGGCCTGCGATCGGCGACCGTCCGCGTCGTCGGCTTCCCCTCCGCGTCGCCGACGGTGATTCCGCGGATGATCGCCCGGCTCGGCGTTGTGGCACCCGGAATCACGCTGACCTACGTCGAGGCCGAACCTCCCGAAGCCGTGGAGGCCGTGCGGGAAGATCGCAGTGACATCGCGCTCACCTTCAGCTACCCGGGGGATCGGGACGACCCGCACGGCGCCAGCGCACGCGGTCTGTCGGTCACCGACGTGGGAAGCGACGATCTCCTGCTGGTCTTGCCGGCCGATCATGCGCGCGCGGGTGAGGAGCGCCCGAGCCTGTCATCGTTTGCGGATGAGAACTGGATCGCGGGTTGTCCGCGATGCCGTGGCCATCTTCTCCAGGTGTGCGAGCGCGCGGGATTCACCCCCCGGATCGGGTTCGAAACCGACAACATCGCGGCGGTCGAGAGCTTGGTGGCGCACGGCACAGGTGTCGCGACGCTACCGAAGCTGGCTGTGGCATCCTTCCCCGTTTTGCCCGGAATCATCACGAGGCCATTGTCCGACGCGCACACCCGCACGCTTCACGCCATCACCGCCCACGGCGCCGAGCGGGTGCCGGCTGTCGCGGCGGTGCTGGCGGCGATGCGGGACGTCGTCGATGCCGTGACGGGGACGGGTCAGGCCGTGGGTGGGGGCGTAGCCGCGAACTAGACTGGGCACGATGCCTTCCTCGATCGATCCCCGAACCACCACCGCCAGCGGAACCGACGTCCGCGTGCGGTTCTGCCCATCGCCCACCGGCCTGCCGCACGTCGGCATGATCCGCACGGCGCTCTACAACTGGGCCTACGCCCGGCACACCGGTGGCAAGCTCATCTTCCGCGTCGAAGACACCGACGCGGCACGCGACAGTGAGGAAAGCTACCACCAGCTCGTCGATGCGCTCACGTGGCTCAAGATCGACTGGGACGAGGGCGTCGAGAAGGGCGGTCCGCACGGCCCGTACCGCCAGTCGCAGCGCGGCGAGATCTACGCCGACGTTCTGCAGAAGCTCATCGCATCCGGCGCTGTGTACGAGTCCTACTCCACTGCCGAAGAGATCGATGCGCGCAATGTTGCCGCCGGCCGGGCAAAACAGCTCGGCTACGACAACCACGACCGTCACCTGACCGACGATCAGAAGGAAGCCTTCCGCGCCGAGGGCCGCGAGCCCGCGTGGCGTCTGCGCGTGCCGGAGCACGATCTGACCTACGTCGACCTGATCCGCGGTGAGGTCACGTTTCCGGCCGGGTCCTTCCCCGATTTCGTCGTCGTGCGCGCGGGTGGCCAGTCGCTGTACACATTCACGAACCCGGTCGATGACGCGCTCATGGGCATTACCCACGTCATCCGCGGCGAGGACCTCATGCCCTCGACGGCTCGTCAGTTGGCGCTGTACGCCGCGCTCAACGACGCCGGTGTGACGGATTTCGTCCCCCGCTTCGGTCACATGCCGCTTGTACTGGGGGAGACCGGCAACAAGAAGCTCTCCAAGCGTGACCCGCAGGCCGACCTCTTCCTGCAGCGGGACAAGGGCTTCATCCACGAGGGGCTTCTGAACTACCTGGCACTTCTCGGGTGGTCGATCGCCGCCGACCGTGACATCTTCTCGCTCGACGAGTTCATCGCCGCGTTCGACATCACCGACGTCAACCCGAACCCCGCCCGCTTCGATCAGAAGAAGGCGGAGTCCATCAACGGAGACCACATCCGGATGCTGGAGCCCGCGGACTTCGCGAGCCGGCTGGTGCCGTACCTTGCCGCGGAAGGGCTCGTCTCGGAGGCGCCGACGGCGGCGCAGCAGGAGATCCTCGATGCGGCGGCACCGCTCGTGCAGGAGCGCATGCAACTCCTGGGTGAAGCGCCGGGCTTGCTCGGCTTCCTGTTCCGTGACGAGGTCGTCTACGACGAGGACGCGCTGAAGGGGCTCCCGGCCAACGCCGGCGAGGTCCTGGTCGCTTCGGTCGGCGCACTCGAACTCGTTCCGGCGCAGGACTTCACGGCGGCAGCGGTGCAGGGCGCCCTCGCAGCGGCGCTGATCGACGGGCTCGCACTCAAGCCCCGTGTTGCGTACGGTCCCTTGCGGGTGGCGGTCAGTGGCCGGCGCATCTCGCCGCCGCTGTTCGAATCGATGGAGCTTCTCGGTAAGGACGAGTCCGTCCGGCGCCTGGCGGCGCTGGTCGATCGGGTCGGCTGACGCGCCGCGGGTTTGGCTGAGCCCCGTGCGTGGGCTAAGCTTGATCTTCGGTACGGCTTCGGCCTGAACCCTTGGGGTATGGTGTAATTGGCAACACGGAGGTTTCTGGTACCTTTGTTCTTGGTTCGAGTCCAGGTACCCCAGCAAGTGAAAAACCCCCGCTCAGGCGGGGGTTTTTGCATGCTCCGAATCACTTCATCGCGTCGCCGATATACGAGTACTTGAGGAAAACCTCGCTCGCCCAGCCGGCCTCCTCCAGGACACCCTGGACGGCGGTGAGCATGTACTTCGAATCCCATCCCATGTACAGGAACTGGCCGTCGGAGAGCTCGTCCCACTGCCCGTTCCACGCCATCGCCGGGTAGACAGGTCCGCCGCGTCGGTCACTGAAATCGATCACGCTCTGGCGCGAGTCGGCCCAGAGGCGCTGGAAGATCCGGTTGAACAGGTACCGGACGTCGGGGACCTCCCAGTGCTCGCCGCGGTACTCGACATAGTCGAACTCCCGCTGCCAGCCGTGGGGCCAGCCGCGGCGCTTGCGGGCATCGAGGATCGGGGTGAGGTCGTCGTCGTCGATACTGACGAGCGCCGGTCGCCGCCACACGGTCATGAAGCGTTCGGTGAGCAGGGCCGTGCGGTTCGCGATGGATGCCGTTCCCCACACCGAGTTCTCCGCCACCTCGCGCGTCACCTCGAGCGCGCTGGCGGCGTACACATTGCGCTTCGCGGGGAACGCGGCGTCGAACGCGCGGTCGGCGAGTTCCGGCTCGAGCAAGGTGAGGTTTCCGAGCGTGTGCGCGAGCGCGCGGTGGCTGTTCTGTTCGTCGTCGGTGTAATCCGCCCAGCGGCGTTCGCCGTCGCCGGTCCAGTCATCGCCCGGCGAGAGAGGGACGATGTGCTCGAGATCGAACGGCGCAAGGGGATCGGCATCCGCGAGGCGCCCGATCACGTAGCGTGCGTGGGGGAGCTCGGAGTACTTCAACCCCACGCGCGTGCGCTCATCCGAGGGCGTGATGCGAGCGATCGCCCGGGTGAGTTCCTCCGGTCCGAGCTCGGCGGCACGGCAGAGTCGGGCGATGAGGCGATCGGTCGGAATGCCGACGACGGTCCGGCGTAGCAAGAGGGACTGCAGGCGCTCGAACGCATCGATCAGCTCGGCGCGGCCGAGGAGACCGTGGAGGTGATCGTGGCAGAGACGCATCGCGAGCGGGGCCGTCTCGGGCCCGAACGTGCCGAGGAAGGCGAACTGGCGGGCCAGGACCGCGTCCGGAGCCTCGACCGGCTCACGCAGCATCCGGTAGATGCCCGCATACTCGCGCCACTGGGCGGCGCGCTGCCGGAGCGTGTCGACATCGAGACGCGGGAACTCGTGGCGGAATGCGTCGTACACACCGCGTTCGCCTGCGGCGGTGACTTCGCGGCCCGTCAGCATGATCAGATAGTGACGCCAGAATGCGCCGATCTGGTCGCCGGTGCCCCGTTCGATGGGCACCCAGTACTCGTTCTCGATCTCGCTTTGCTCGGCGTGCGAGAGACCCATCAGGACGTAATTGTGGATCAGCTCGTGGTCTCGGAGCGGTTCGCCGGTGGAGTTGAGGCTCTCGAAGATCTGCTGAGCGTTGGCGTGCGGGCCGAGAGTGATCGACACGTGCTCGAGTCGCTGGAGTCCGCGCCAGATGTCGGCGGCTTCCCCCGGCCGGATCTGGCTGCGGAAGAACGCGTAGTTGTCGTCGAAGCGTGATTCGCGACGCGCATCACCGGGGGAGCGGCGGCCGAGCACGACGCTTTCGAACACTTCGGCCCACGCACGGTGGGGACGCAGTTTCGTCCGATCGGAGTCGTCGGCTCGCACGAGCACCCGCGCGAGTTCGCGGGCGAGTTCCGGATCGTCGTCCTGCAGCGTGTGGTGCAAGGCGGCGATGAGGAGCATGAGCGTCGTGATGCGCTGTTGGCCGTCGATGAGGACGAGCTGTGCATCATCTCGGTCACGGGTGGACGCCGTGGAGAGAATCGACCCGATGAAGTGGGTGTGGGTGCCCGTGGCGTCGACGACGGCGCGTACATCGCCCAGGAGCTGTTCGCACGCGCCGATGTCCCAGCGATACTGGCGCTGATAGACCGGGACCACGATCGTGGTGTCGGATGCCGAGAGCCATCCAATGGTGTTGACCGCGGTCGCATCGACGTGCGAAGCGGCGACATTCGTGACGGTGCTCATGTTCTCCGAATCGCATCTCGCAGGTTTCGGACGAGTCTAATCAGGTTCACCAGAGGCCTCGGTAGGCTGGCCTTAGTTGGACCTGTAAAAACGCGCTGGTCCTCTACGAAAGGGCATGACTCTCATCATGGGATACATCAAGTCTGCGGCACTGGAAGAGACGGGTTACGTCGTCCTCGACCGCTACAACAAAGAGATCGACCCGAAAGAATGGCTCGATGTCGAGTACAACGACTGGAAGAGCTCCGGCGACACTCGGTTCGCGCCGCTGGCCTCGGCCAAGGGTGAGATCGAGTGCAATGGCTTCTGGAACCACAAGCCCCCGCGCACCGACAAGGACGGCGTGTGGATCGACTCGCAGACCGAGAAGGCCCCCACGCTCACCCAGCGTGCGAAGGAGCCCGGCGCGAACGTCGGACGCTGCCGCATCATCGAACTGCAGCCGAACACGTACGCGGACTGCCTGTACAACCTGCACCAGGACGACAACAACCGGCTGAACCCGGATGGCACCGGCTGGGTCGTCCGCGGATTCTTCAACCTCACGGACGACAAGACGAGCTATTTCGTGCTCCGCGAGAACCGCACGGACCCGAGCGAAGAGACGCGGATCGCTCTCCCGGCCGGTGCTCAGCTGATCGTCGACACGCAGCGCCTGTGGCACGCCGCGGCACACTACGGTGACGAGCCGCGCTACTGCCTCATCACTTCGTGGACCAGCGGTCCCGAGCTCGACGCGTACATTGCGAAGTACAACGGCGTCAACAAGGTCGACAGTTATCCCGTCGACCAGGAGACGCTGGATGCCGGACAGGCTGAGCAGGCGCGACGTATTGCGGCCCGCGCCGCGGCCCTCGCCGCACGCGGCCAGGTCGAGGTCAACGTCATGAGCGAGGCCTGACGCTTCGCTGCAATGAGAAGCGGTCCCGACCGGGTGGTCGGGACCGCTTCTTCGTGTGGCGCCGGAGATCAGGCCATCGTCATCTCGCGGGTGCGGTGCGCCATCCGGTGCGCGACCCACGCGGCGATGCCGATGAAGCCGAGGATCGCGGCGCCGAAGAGCCAGGGCAGGAGCGTCGGGGTGAGGCTCGACGTGCCGGAGGCGAGCTGTCCCGTGCCCTCCGCGATCTGCGCGTTGCCGTCGGCGAGCGAGACCGCGCCGGCGAAGAGCTCATCCGACCCGTCGGCGAGCTGCGTGGAGCCCTCCGAGAGCGACGTGGCCCCCGCCGACAGGTCTCCGAGGCCGTCGGCGAGGCTGCCGGCTCCCGTCGAGATCTTCTGCGTGCCCTCGGCCAGCGAACCCGCGCCCTCGGCGAGGGTCCCCGCACCCGTGGACAGGTTCTGCGCACCCGACATGAGTCGCAGCGAACCGGCGCTCAGGGTCTGCGTCCCCGCGTTGAGGGTCTGGAGGCCCGCGGAGAGCTCGCCCGCCTTGCCGGCGAGCGTTGCGCCGCCGCTGGTGAGTTCACCCGACCGTGCCTTCAACGTCGCGAGGCCCGCGGCGAGCTCGCCCGCACCGCCGTCGAGCTGGCCGAGCCCGGTCACGAGTCCTCCGGACCTCGTCGACGCGGTTCCCACCCCGCCGGCCAGTTCGCCGGACTTCGTGGTGAGGAGGCCGAGTCCACTCGCGAGATCGCCCGACTTCGTGGACAGCGTGTTCAGAGCGCCGGAGAGGCTTGTGGCCGCGGTGTCGAGCCGGCCGGCGCCGCCTGCCACGACCGCGATTCCGTCCTTGAGTGCGGCAGCGCCCGCGTTCACCGTGGCGGCACCGTCGCGCGCGCCTTCGGCACCGGTCCTGAGTGTCTGTGCACCCGCGCTCACCTCATCGGCGCCCGCGCCAACGTGGCCGGCGTTGGCGGCGAGCCCCCGCAGCTGGGCGACGATCGCCGGATCGGCGGCCGCGCCTTCGAGCGCATCGGCATAGTCGGCGAGGCCCTTCTGCAACGCGGCGACCCCGCCCGCGACCTGCGCGGTGCCGGCGGCGACGTTCTGAGCCCCCGTGGCCAGCGCCGTGGTCCCTGCGGCGAGTGTCGCTGTACCCGTGGCGAGCTGCGCTGCGCCGGTGGAGACCGTGGCCGCGCCGGTGCTCAGGCTCTTCACGCCGGCGGACAGCTGCGCACCGCCGGCGGCGGCCTGGCCGATGCCGGCCGAGAGCTGTGAGGCACTGCTGGACGCGTTGCCGATGCCGCCGTTCAGTGCCTGGGCGCCGGTGGCGAGCTGGCCGAGACCGTCCGAGAGCTGGACGGCGCCGGCGTTCGCTGCCGCGGCACCGCCGTCGAGACGCGCCGCGCCGGCGTCGAGCTTGTCGATACCCGCCTTGGCGTCATTGATGCCGGACGACAGTCGACCAGCGCCGTCGGCGAGCAGGCCCGCGCCACTGGCCGCCGTCGTCGCGCCCGCGTTGAGCTTCACCGCGCCGTCGCGTGCCGTCACCGTGCCGTCGGCGAGCGTCACTGCGCCGGCCGCGAGGGTGTCCGCACCGGTCGAGAGCGCCTGCGCTCCGGCGGCCGCGCTGTCGGCCCCCGCGGAGAGCTCGGTCGCGCCGGATGCCGCCGACGCGGCGCCGGCATCCAGCTTCGCCGCTCCCGCCGACAGATCGTCGGCGCCGTCGGCGAGCGACTTCGCGCCGTCGGACAGATCGCCCGAGCCGTTCGCGGCCAGGGTCGCGCCGCTGTCGAGCTGTGCGGCTCCGTCCGACAGCTTGGCTGCCGTGAGGAAGTACATGGTCGTCATCGCGGCCAGCAGGATGCTGAGCACGATCACGGTGACGCGCATACCCATGCCATGGGTGTGGGTGCCGGTTCTCGTCATTGAGGACTCCGTTGTCTCGCGCCTGCATCGTCGCAGGCGTGGTGGGGTCTCTCCCCGGAGGGATCGGGGTGAGGCGAACCGAACGTAACAGCGGCCGATGAGCAAAATCTCATACGCGCGATGACTCTGCTGTATGAGACCAAGTTTCACGACTGCTGACCCTCAGTGTCTTAGAGGATCTCTACAATCCCCTGCTGTGTGCGCGCATGTGGCACCTGGGGCACCCTCAGGCGCCCGGCCTTGCCTTTGTGTTGTTTTGTGTTGTAATATGTGGCTAATCCGAGGAGGGGTGATGTACGCAACGGAGCGGCAGCAGATGATCGAAGAGCTCGTCAGTAGCGCCGGCCGCGTCGCGGTGGTCGATCTTGCGCGCCGATTCGGGGTGACCACGGAGACCGTGCGCCGCGATCTCGGACAGCTTGAGGCGGTCGGTTCGGTGCGGCGCGTGCATGGTGGGGCTGTTGCTCTTTCCCGGGTCAGCACGGTGGAGTCGTCGGTCGCGGAGCGTAGTGAGCGTCGTCGTGAGGCGAAGGTGTCGATCGCACGCCGCGCTCTGGAGGCTCTTCCCTCGGGTTTCGACGGGTCGATCTACCTCGACGCGGGCACAACGACCGCGGCGCTGGCGCAACTCCTGATCGAGCGGGGCCCAGCCCACCGCCCGCTCGAGGTGGTGACCCACTCGATGACGATCGCGCATGTGCTGGCGGGGTCCGCCGGGCTGAGCCTGACCGCGATCGGTGGACGCGTCCGCGGGCTGACCGCGGCGGCCGTCGGGTCGCACACCGTCGATGCGATCTCCCGTCTGCGTCCCGACATCGCCTTCATCGGGACGAACGGACTCTCGGCGGCGTTCGGCCTGTCCACGCCGGATCCTGATGAGGCCGCCGTGAAGCGCGCGATCGTTGCCGCATCCCGACGCTGCGTCGTGCTGGCAGACGCCGACAAGCTCGAGGCGGAGCTTCTCGTCTCCTTCGCGCGTCTCGATGATGCGGACGTGCTGGTGACCGACGGCTCACTGTCCCGCTCGCTCGCGGACGCCGTCGACGCGGCCGACATGGAGGTATGGCAGGCATGATCGTCACTTTGACCGTGAATCCGGCGCTCGATCGGGCGGTCACACTCTCGGGACCACTGCGTCCCGGAGAAGTGCAGACCGCGCGCAGCACGCGAGAAGATGCGGGCGGCAAAGGAATCAACGTCACGCGCGTGATCGCCGCCGCCGGCGGCGAGACGCTCGCCGTCCTGCCGCTCGATGATGAGGACCCATTCGCGGCGGCGTTGCGCGCGGCGCATGTGCCGTCGCTTGCCGTGGCTGTCCACGGTGCTGCCCGCGCGAACCTCACGATCGCCGATGGCGAGGGGACGACGACCAAGATCAATCTTCCGGGTGTCGCCCGCACCGACGCCGATGCAGACGCACTCATCGCCGCCGTCGTCAGCGCAACGGCAGCGGCCTCGTGGCTGGTGCTCGCAGGCTCACTGCCACCCGGCCTGCCGGATGACTTCTACGTCCGTGTGATCGACGCGGTCCGAGCCGCTCACGTTCCGGCGCCGCTCGTGGCGGTCGACGCGTCCGGTCCGGCGCTTCACGCCGTTGTGGCGCGTGCCCGTCCCGATCTCATCAAGCCGAACGACGAAGAGCTGGCGGAACTGGCCGGGGTCGAGTTGGACGCCGACCGTGACCTCGCCGACGCGGTCCATGCCATTGCGCGCACGCTCGTTCCGACGCACGTCGGCGCCGCCTTCATCACGCTCGGGTCGCAGGGCGCTGTGCTCGTGACCGCGGATGGTGCGTGGCACGGCACACCGCCGCCGACCCGCGTGCGCAGCACGGTGGGAGCCGGCGACAGCTCGCTCGCCGGCTTCCTGCTCGCCCGCGTGGCCGGAGCCGATGCCGCGGAGTGCGTCCGCACCGGCATCCGATTCGGGTCGGCTGCCGCATCTCTCCCCGGCACGCAGGCTCCGACTCCGGACGATCTCCTCCCCGGAGACGTGCCCGTGCGATCCCTCACCCCCTGAACACCATCCATCCACAAGAACACGACCACTGGAGGTCACCGTGTCTGACATCATCACCTCGGGGCTCGTCAGCCTCGACGAATCTCTCGGCCCGGACAAGCGCGCCGTCATCGAGGCCCTCGCCGCTCGCGTGGCATCCGCCGGACGGGCCAGCGACGCCGCTGCCCTCGCCGCCGACGCCTGGGCACGCGAGCAGAAGGACGAAACCGGACTCCCGGGCGGGATCGCGATTCCGCACGCCAAGAGTCCTGCGGTTCTCGAGGCGACGCTCGCCTTCGCGCGCCTGACCCCGGGGGTCGATTTCGGCGCCGATGACGGCCCCGCCGACCTGGTATTCCTCATCGCGGCGCCCGATACCGCCGCCGAAGAGCACCTCGCGGTGCTTTCGCGGCTCGCCCGCAGCTTCATGCGGGATGACTTCACGACGGGACTGCGATCTGCGGCGACCCCGCAGGAGGTCGTGGACCTCGTGATCGCCGCGGTCAGCGAGACCCCTGCGACGGCCGCGCCCGCGGTCGCGAGCGCCCCGGTTCCGGCTGATTCCGCTGTGTTCATCGACGGCCGACCAGCGCGCATCGTCGCCGTGACCGCGTGCGCGACGGGTATCGCGCACACCTTCATGGCCGCCGACGCCCTCACCGCTCAAGGCGCCAAGGACGGAATCGACCTGGTTGTCGAGCCACAGGGCTCGAGCGGGTACAAAGCGATCGATCAGAAGATCATCGACGACGCGGATGCTGTCATCTTCGCCGTCGATGTCGACGTGCGCGAACCGCAGCGCTTCGCCGGCAAGCCTGTCATCCGATCCGGGGTCAAGCGCGGCATCGAGCAGCCGGCTCAGTTGGTCGCCGAGGCCGTCGCGGCCGCGAAGAATCCGAATGCCGCCCGTGTCAGCGGGGCTGCAGCCGTAACCTCCGACAACGCAGGTCCGAGCAGTACGTCCCTGGGTGGAAGCATCAAACGGTCGCTGCTGACGGGTGTGAGCTACATGATCCCGTTCGTCGCCGGTGGCGGTTTGCTCATCGCTCTGGGCTTCCTGCTCGGCGGCTACGAGATCGCGTTCTCCGTCGACGACATCCTCGCGTCATCGACGATCTGGAATCTCGGCGACACGTCGCTCATCGTCTACCTCGGTGCGGTGCTGTTCAAGATCGGTTCGCTCTCGTTCAGCTTCCTCGTACCGGCCCTCGCGGGGTACATCGCCTACGGTCTCGCGGACCGTCCGGGTATCGCCCCCGGGTTCGTGGCGGGCGCGGTGGCAGGCTTCATGAACGCCGGGTTCCTCGGCGGTATCGTCGGTGGTCTTCTCGCCGGGATCGCCGCGCGCTGGCTGAACTCGCTCGATGTTCCGCGGTGGCTGCGGGGTCTCATGCCGGTCGTGATCATTCCGCTGCTCGCATCGATCTTCGCGTCGGGGCTCCTCCTCCTGGTGCTCGGCGGCCCGATCGCGTGGCTCATGACGGTCCTCAACGATTGGCTTTCCGGTCTCACCGGTGTCGGCGTCATCATCCTCGGTGTCGTCCTTGGCCTCATGATGTGCTTCGACCTCGGCGGCCCGGTCAACAAGGTCGCCTACGGTTTCGCCACGGCGAACCTCGCCGCCGGCATCGCCGGGGACGAACGCTACCTGCAGATCATGGCGGCGGTCATGGCCGCCGGAATGGTCCCGCCGCTGGCGATGGCGCTGGCATCCACCGTTCTCGGGCGGGGCCTGTTCACCGAACCGGAGAGGGAGAACGGCAAAGCTGCGTGGTTGCTCGGTGCGGCCTTCATCACGGAAGGGGCGATTCCGTTCGCTGCAGCCGATGTCCTCCGGGTGATCCCCGCGATGATGTTCGGTGGGGCGGTCACGGGCGCCCTGTCCATGGCGTTCGCGGTCACCAGCAAGGCGCCGCACGGCGGCATCTTCGTCTTCTTCGCCATCGACAGCTTCTGGCTGTGGCTGGTCGCGATTGCGGCGGGAACCGTCGTGTCGGCCTTCAGCGTCGTCGCTTTGAAGCGGTTCGCCCGCCGCGGACCCGCCGCGAACGAGGGTATTTCCGGCGCCGAAACGGTACCGCCGGTCGCCGCCACGGCATAGTCTCGAAAGACACGATCTAGGAGGATCCCATGGCAGAACGCCAGGCCACAGTCGCCAGCAGCTCGGGCCTGCATGCCCGCCCCGCGAAGCTTTTCGTCCAGGCGGTCCAGCAGACCGGTGTGCCCGTTACGATCGCCACCGAAGGTGGACCAGATCAGAACGCCGGCAGCATCCTGACCCTCATGGGTCTCGGCGCCACGCAGGGCACGGTCGTCACGCTCAAGGCCGAGGGCGAGGGTGCCGAAGAGGCACTCGATACGCTCGTCGAGTTCCTCGAGACAGATCACGACGCGCAGGTCTGATTCCTCGCAGCATGACGGATGCCGCATCCCCGCACAGCGCTCGGGATGCGGCATCCGTCTGTTCTAGAGGTCGGTGCTCTCGTCCGGATCGAGGACCACGAACTCGCCGCCGCCCTGCTCGACCGCCCACTGCAGGCGGGCTCGGCCCATGTCCAGTCCGACTCGCGACAAGGTCATGTCGTGCGTGGCGAAGGCACGCCGCGGCGCGATAGCGAGAACGAAGTCCATCGCATCGCCGATTTTCAGCCACGGCGCGCCGACCGGTGCGGCCAACAGATCGACGGTGGCGGCACCGGGCAGGGCGTACGAATCCCCGGGATAGTAGAACGCGCCGTTCACAAGAACGCCGACGTTGTCGATGACCGGGATCGACTCATGGATGACGTTGTGACGTCCCCCGAAGAAGCTCACGGTGAAGGGCCCTGCCGTGACGGTCTCTCCCGCCTCGACGACGTGGATATCCTCGCCCGCCGCAGCAGCAGCGACACCCGCCGGCCCGTACACCGGAATCTCCGGGAACTGCTGGCGGATCCGTGACAGGTGTTCCGGAGTCCAGTGATCGGGATGCTCGTGGGTGATGACGACGGCCACCACATTCCGGAGTTCGGCCAGGGGGAGAGTGAAGGATCCCGGATCGATGAGAAGAGTCCGACCCTCGAGCTCGAGACGGAGGCAGGCGTGTTCGTGCTTTGTGACGCGCATGCCCCTCAGTCAACGCCGCGCACCACCGTGCGGCAAGACTCTCGGGCCGATTTTGCCGAGACCGGGAGAGCATGGCATAATCGAACGGTTGCCTTCGGAGCTTTCGAAGGAAAGGGCCCCATCGTATAGCGGCCTAGTACGCCGCCCTCTCACGGCGGTAACGCGGGTTCGAATCCCGCTGGGGTCACAACAGGAAAAAGCCTCGACCGAACGGTCGAGGCTTTTTCCGTATCCCGATGACGTCGAGGAGCAGGGGAGGACCGCATGGCGCCCCGCCCAGACGCCGGTATCGACGTCGTCGTCGTCGGCGCTGGGCCCAACGGGCTCGCGGCCGCCGTCACTGCGGCGCGCGCCGGGCTGCGTGTGCGGGTATACGAGCGGGCCGCCTGGCCCGGCGGCAGCGCCGCGACGCGCGAGCTGACGCTCCCGGGGTTTCACCACGATGTGGGTGCCGCGATCCACCCGCTGGCGTTCATGTCCGCGTTCTTCCGCGAATTCGGCCTGCGTGATCGCGTGCGCTTCGTCACACCAGACGTGTCGTTCGCGCAGCCGCTCAGCGCTGGCCGCTCCGCGATCGCCTACCGCGACCTCGATCGGACAGCCGCCGGGCTCGGCCGAGATGGACGTGCCTATGCTCGGCTCCTGCGCCCCCTCGTCGATCGCGCCGTCAGCGTTGCGGATATCACGGGTGGATCGCTCCTCCGCGTCCCCGTTGACCCGGTCGCGGCCGCCGTTCTCTCCGCGCGTGCGCTCGAGCAGGGGAGCGGTGCGTGGGGCATCCGGTTCCGGGGTGACGCGGCGCCGGCGCTGCTGACCGGAGCGAGCGCGCACTCACTGCTGCGCCACCCCGGCGTCGCCGCCGCAGGGGCGGGGCTCGTGCTGTCCACCTACGCGCACGCCGAAGGATGGCCGGTGCCGATCGGGGGAAGCGGCGCCATCGTCGCGGCGATGGTCGCCGATCTCGAGGAGCACGGTGGTGAGATCGTGACCGACCATGAGGTCACGGGCCTCGCGGCGCTCCCGCGCGCACGCGCGACGCTGCTCGATGTCACCCCGCGCGCCTTCGCCCGGTGGGCGGGGCCGCTCCTGCCGACGCCGTACCGGCGCGCGATGGAGAGGTTCCGCTACGGGGCGGGTGTCGCCAAAGTCGACTTCGCCCTCAGCGAGCCGGTGCCCTGGGCCGATGCGGAACTCCGCAGGGCCGGCACCGTGCACCTCGGGGGCACGCGCGCGGACATGATCGCGGCCGAGCATGCGGTGCTCGCGGGCACGCATCCGGAGCGCCCGTACGTTCTCGCCGCGCAGCCGTCCGTGTTCGACGCGACGCGCGCGCCCGAAGGCCGGCACACGCTGTGGACCTACACGCACGTTCCCGCCGGGAGTTCGCGAGACCGCCGGGAGGCGGTGATCTCTCAGATCGAGAGATTCGCTCCGCACTTCCGCGACACGATCCTCGCGGTGTCCGCGCGCACCGCGCGGCAGATGGCGGATCTCAACCCGAACCTCGTCGGCGGAGACATCTCCGGCGGTGCGCCGACGCTCGCCCAGCTTGTCGGCCGCCCGGTTCTCCGTGCCGATCCGTGGCGGACACCGATCCCGGGGATCTATCTCGCCTCGGCGTCGACGTCGCCCGGACCGGGAGTCCACGGCCTCGCCGGCTGGCACGCTGCGCGAAGCGCACTGCGCCGTGAGTTCGGCATCCGCACGGCGCCCGATCTGTCACCGCGGGCCTGACCGCGATGATCAGTCCTCAGCGGCTGTGTGCTTCGGCGCGCTCGAACGCCGTGCGCGCACGACGCGACGCACCGCCCAGATGAGGGTGCCGGCGACAGCGGCCACCGCGAGCCAGGGGAGGAGGAACCCGATCGCGATGACGATCCCGTTCAGCGTCGCCGCGAGCCCCGACCAGCCGGCCGCGACCCCGTCGCCGAAGCCCGCCGGGTCGGCGGTCACGGCGGGGGCCGGCTCGACGAGGGTGATCATGACGCTCGCCATGTCGACCTGGCCCTCGAGCCACGTCAGTTGTTGACGCAGTGAGTCGAGCTCCGATTGGCGTTGCGAGAGAGCCGACTCCGCAGCAATCAGGTCGGCGGTCGATGCGCTCTCCGCCAGGAGTTCGGTGAGCCGGGCGACCGAGCCTTCCAGCGCTGCGACCCGCGCACGGAGGTCGACGGCTTCGGTCGTGACGTCACGTCGATCGATCTGCGAAGAGGTGAGCGTTCCGAGTTCTCCGAGACCCGACAGCGTCGCGGTGAGCTGGTCGGACGGCACCCGCACGGTGATCCACGTGCCGGTCGGCAGGGGGGCGTACATGTCCGTCGTGGCGAGCGGGGCCACCGGCGCGGACGAGCCGATGCTCATCGTTTCGACGTAGCCCCCGGCGAGCACAGCTGCCTCACCGATCGACGTCGCTACCTCGGCGGCATCGTCGACCTCGACCGTCGCGGACGCGGACACCGCGATCTCTCGCTCCGTGTCCGAGACGCCGGCTTCCGTGCGCGCGGCGCCGCCGCTGGCGTCGGTGAGCGGCGCTCCGCCCATCTCCGCGCCGGATGCCGGGGCCACCGCGGCTGAGTCTGCCGACCCGGCAAAGCCCGACGGTCCCGGAATGCCGGAGAGCACCTGCGGGGCGATGATCGCCGCGACGGCGACGACCGCGGCGGCGGCGGCGCCGCCCATCCACCATCGTCCACGGCGGACCGCCCGGACGCGCGCGCGCTCCAGACGCGCCCGCTCGTCGCGGCGCTCCATAGCGATCTGGCTGAAGAGCGCCGTCTCCATCTCTTCGACACGTGCATCGCTCAACGCGGGCAGTGTCACCTCGTCGGTGTTCATGTCCCCTCCGGTTCGATCGTGTTCCGCAGGTGAGTGCGGATGCGGGACAGACGATTGCGGACGACACCGTGGCTCACACCGAGCCGGTCGGCGGCCGCCTGGTACGCGTATCCATCGGCGGCGCACAGACGGAAGATCTTCTGATCGAGCAGACCGAGTGTTCCCACCTCCTGCAGAATGCGTTCCACGAGAGCCGCGTCGATGACCTGGGATTCCACGTCCACGACCGCCGGTAGCGTCTCGTCGGCCGCCGGCGTCAGGTGCGCGCGGTCACGTTGCTGGCGGCGGATGCGGTTGGCGCACTGGAACCGGCAGATCGTCACGAGCCAGGGGAGCAGCGAGTCACCGACGAGGTCGAGTTCCGGCAGTTTCCGCCATGCAGCCAAGAACGTCTCTTGCGCGACATCTTCGGCATCCGTGCGTGACCCCAGGAGACCATGCGCGAGCCAAAACACCGGCCGTACATAGGCGCGGTACAGCTGGCGGAAGGCATGGTCGCTCCCCGCCGCTGCGGCGGCGACCAGTTCTGCATCGCCGTGCGTCACGGTCTCAGCCATCGTGTCCTTGTCGTCTGGGAGAGCGACCCCTCCTGGGAGAAGAGTGTCGGTCGCGCGGTGATCGTCTCAGATGGACGGTACCGCGTGGCGGGGACTGTATTCTTGTGCGAGCGAGAGGGAGTATCCCGTCCTCGCGCGTCCGTCAGTACGGGCCTTGCAGTCGAGGCTCCGGGCGCGCGCCGCGCTCACGCGGGGGAGAGACTTTCGACGTTCTTCCACCCCTCCGAAAGGCCCACATGGACCTCCCTGTCTGGTTCGAGGTCGGCTCGCTCGTCGTGCTGACGCTCATCCTCATCGCCGATTTGCTGCTGATCCTCAAGCGTCCGCACATTCCGTCGACCCGCGAATCGACCCTGTGGGTCGTGTTCTACGTCACGCTGGCGCTGATCTTCGCGGGGTTGATGTGGTACTTCGCCGGCGGTGAGTACGCGGGTCAGTTCATTGCAGGCTGGCTGACGGAGTACAGCCTGTCGATCGACAACCTGTTCGTGTTCGTCCTGATCATGAGCCAATTCTCGGTCCCGCGCCGCTACCAGCAGGAGGTGCTGATGGTGGGCATCATCATCGCGCTGATCCTGCGTGGCCTGTTCATCCTCGCGGGCGCGGCGATCATCGAGCAGTTCAGCTGGGTGTTCTACATCTTCGGTGCGTTCCTGGTCTTCACCGCGTGGCGCCAGGCGTTCCCCGGCGGGGACCACGACTCCGACGTGAAGCAGGAGAGCTTCATCGTTCGCCTCCTGCGCCGCACGATCGACATCTCCGACGAGTACGACGGAGCGAAGGTGCGCACCGTGGTGAACGGCAAGAAGATGTTCACTCCGATGATCATCGTCTTCGCCGCGATCGGCATGACCGATCTGCTGTTCGCGCTCGACTCGATCCCGGCGATTTTCGGCATCACCCAGAGCCCGTTCATCGTCTTCACCGCGAACCTGTTCGCGCTGATGGGTCTGCGACAGCTGTACTTCCTGCTGGGGGACCTGCTCGACCGTCTCAAGTATCTGCACTACGGCATCGCGTTCATCCTCGCGTTCATCGGTGTGAAGCTCGTCTTCCACGCGATGCACGAGAACGAACTGCCCTTCATCAACGGCGGCGAGCACATCGAGTGGGCTCCGGAGATCTCCACCTGGACGTCGCTGGGCGTCATCATCGTCTCGATGATCGTCGCGACCGTCGCGAGCCTCATCGCGTCCTCGCGGGAGCGGAAGGCAGCTCCCGTCACCGCCGGCCGCATCGACGCCGAAGCCGCACCGGAGCAGACTCCGGTCACCGCTGCCGAGAAGGTCGCCGACGAGAAGGGCACGCCGCCGACCGTCGAGCAGCCCCCCACCGACGCGCGCTGAGCTCGCCGTCAGCCGCTCCGCGCGGCGCACGAACGCCGCAGAATGTTGCGAACTCCGCACCGGATGGCCGTATCCGGTGCGGAGTTCGCGCATTTCTGCGGAGATCGTGAGGCTCCCGGGGTGGTGTCGGGCGGATGTCGGGCACCCCGCGCGCCGGGTGTAACCGCACGGGTGTCCATGCGGCGGTGGTAATGTGAGCGTCGTGCGGATCGCTCGACTTCTCCTTAGCGGCCGCGACGAGATCTCGCTCTGAGCCCACTCTCGTCGCGGAGTCCTTCGCGGGCACATCCGACGTCGACAAGAACGAGACATCATGAGCACTCCTATTTCCGAGCATCCGCGCACCTTGGCCGAGAAGGTCTGGGACGACCACCTCGTCGTCAAGGGTGAGGACGGTCAGCCCGACCTCATCTACATCGACCTGCACCTGGTGCACGAGGTCACGAGCCCCCAAGCTTTCGACGGTCTCCGCGCGGAAGGTCGCCCGTTGCGCCGCGTCGATCTGACGATCGCGACCGAGGACCACAACACGCCTACCCTCGCGATCGACAAGCCGATCGCCGATCTCACCAGCCGTACCCAGATCGAGACGCTCCGCCGCAACGCGGAGGAGTTCGGGGTGCGCCTGCACTCGCTGGGCGACAAAGAGCAGGGGATCGTGCACGTCGTGGGGCCCCAGTTGGGTCTCACGATGCCGGGCATCACGGTGGTCTGCGGCGACTCGCACACCTCGACCCACGGCGCATTCGGCGCCATGGCGTTCGGGATCGGGACGAGCGAGGTGGAGCACGTCATGGCGACCCAGACGCTGCCCCTCAAGCCCTTCAAGACGATGGCGATCACGGTCGAGGGCGAGCTTGCCCCCGGCGTGAGCGCGAAAGACATCATCCTCGCGATCATCGCCAAGATCGGGGCGAACGGCGGTCAAGGTTACGTGCTCGAATTCCGCGGCTCTGCCATCCGGTCCCTCTCGATGGAGGGTCGCATGACGATCTGCAACATGGCGATCGAAGCCGGCGCCCGCGCCGGCATGATCGCTCCCGATGAGACGACGTTCGCGTACGTCAAGGACAAGCCGCACGCCCCGCAGGGCGCGGACTGGGATGAAGCGGTCGCCTATTGGCGGACCCTGCCCTCCGATGACGGTGCCGTGTACGATGCCGAGGTCTTCCTCGACGCGGGCGCCCTCGAGCCCTTCGTCACGTGGGGCACGAATCCCGGTCAGGGCGTATCGCTGAGCGACGTCGTCCCCGACCCGGCATCCTTCGCCGACCCGAACGAGCGCGCGGCGGCCGAGCGGGCGTTGGAGTACATGGATCTGACGGCCGGTACGCCGATGAAGCAGGTTCCGGTGGATGCCGTGTTCATGGGATCGTGCACGAACAGCCGTATCGAGGACCTCCGCCAATTCGCGTCGATCGTCGAAGGTCGCACCAAGGCCGACGGCGTTCGCGTCATGGTCGTCCCCGGCTCCGCGCGCGTGCGCCTGGAAGCCGAAGCCGAGGGCCTGGACAAGGTGTTCACCGACTTCGGTGCCGAGTGGCGTTTCGCGGGGTGTTCGATGTGTCTCGGGATGAACCCCGATCAGCTCGCGCCCGGTGAGCGGTGCGCGTCGACGAGCAACCGGAACTTCGAGGGGCGCCAGGGCAAGGGCGGCCGCACGCATCTCGTATCGCCGCTCGTCGCTGCCGCGACGGCCGTGCTCGGCCACCTGGCGAGTCCGAGCGATGTGCCCGCGATCGAGCGAGTGGAGGCCTGACATGGAGAAGTTCCACACCCACACCGGGATCGCCGCGCCGTTGACACGCTCGGCGGTCGACACGGATCAGATCATCCCGGCCGTCTACCTCAAGCGGGTCACGAAGACGGGCTTCGACGACGCGTTGTTCGCGAACTGGCGCCAGGATCCCGAATTCATCCTCAACCAGGCTGCCTACCAGGGCGCGTCGATTTTGGTCGCCGGGCCCGACTTCGGCACCGGCTCCAGTCGCGAGCACGCCGTCTGGGCGCTCCGCGATTTCGGCTTCCACGTCGTGCTGAGTCCGAAGTTCGCCGACATCTTCCGCGGCAACGCGGGCAAGCAGGGTCTGGTGACGGGTGTCGTGACCGAGGCAGACATCGAGGCGATCTGGGCAGCAATCCAGGCGCAACCGGGCATCTCGATGACGGTGGACCTGCAGGAGCGCACCGCCGTCATCGGCGACCTCCGAGTGGCTTTCGAGATCGACGATTACACTAGGTGGCGGCTCCTCGAAGGGCTCGATGACATCGGGCTCACGCTGCGCAACGAGGACAAGATCGCGCAGTTCGAGGCGCGCCGTGAGGCGTGGCGACCACGGACGATCCCCGTTCCGTAGCCCGGAGCACGCCCCACACCCCGGGGCGTCGCTGTCTGCATCCTCGAGAAACAAGTGAGGTTCCCTCGATGAATACCCTTCTCAGCCAGTCGGCATCGTCCCAGCCCGGCTCGGGCGGCAACGTATCGCCCGGTCAAGCGCTCACGATCCGCGGCGGACGCCCGCTCTCGGGCCGCGTCGAGGTCAAGGGGGCGAAGAACCTCGCCACAAAGGCGATGGTGGCCGCTCTTCTCGGCGAGACCGAGAGCGTGTTGCGCGACGTACCGGACATCAGCGATGTGCACGTCGTGCGCTCGTTGCTCGAGGTGCACGGTGTGACCGTGCAAGACGACGGCGACGGCGTGCTCCGGCTCGACCCGCGCGGCGCCGTGTCCGCTCACTTCGAGGAGATCGACGCGCACGCGGGGGCCTCCCGCATCCCGATCCTGTTCTGCGGCCCGTTGCTGCACCTGCTGGGTCAGGCCTTCATCCCGGACCTCGGTGGATGCCGGATCGGCGATCGACCGATCGACTTCCACCTCGATGCCTTGCGTGCGTTCGGAGCCACGGTCGAAAAGCTCCCGAGTGGGATCCGCCTGTCGGCGCCGGCAGAAGGCTTGACGGGAGCGGACATCGAGCTTCCGTACCCGAGCGTCGGTGCCACTGAGCAGGTCCTCCTGACGGCCGTCCGCGCGAAAGGAACGACAGAACTGCGCAACGCCGCGATCGAGCCTGAGATCATGGACCTCATCGCCGTGCTGCAGAAGATGGGCGCGATCATCTCGTACGAGCCCAACCGGGTCATCTTCATCGAGGGAGTCGATTCGCTGCGTGGCTACGATCACCGCTGCATCTTCGACCGCAACGAGGCCGCATCGTGGGCGTGCGCGGCGCTCGCCACGGACGGGGACATCTTCGTCGGCGGCGCGAAGCAGCAGGAAATGCTGACATTCCTCAACGTCTTCCGCAAGGCGGGCGGAGACTTCGACATCGCGGAGGATGGCATCCGTTTCCGCCGCGGCGGAGCGCTGAAGCCGGTCGTCGTCGAGACCGACGTACACCCCGGCTTCATGACCGACTGGCAGCAACCGCTCATCGTGGCCCTCACGCAGGCCGAGGGCACCTCGGTCGTCCACGAGACGGTGTACGAGAACCGGCTGGGCTTCACGCGTGCGCTCGTGCAGATGGGCGCGGACATCGTGGTCCACCCGGAGGGGATCGCCAGCGACGACCGCCGTGTTCCGCGCCGCGCGCTCGAGCAAGCGGCCGTCATCAACGGACCGACGCCGTTGCACGCCGCGGACGTCGTGGTCCCCGACCTCCGCGGCGGGTACTCGTACGTCATCGCGGCACTCGCGGCCGAGGGCACGTCGACGGTCCGCAACGTCGACATCATCCGCCGCGGCTACGAGAAGTTCCTCGACAAGCTCACCGACGTCGGCGCCGACTTCGACGTCGTCGGGTGAGTGGAGTGTCGAAGTCCCCTCGTCGGCAGATTTCGCCCGAGAAGTCGCGGCCGACGGTGTTTTGGCCGCTCGCGGCCATCGCGATCCCTGTGACCGGGTGGTTCGCCAAGATCGAGATCACGGGCCAGGAACACCTTCCGGTCGAGGGTCCCTATGTGCTCGCCCCGAATCATTACAGCGAGTTCGACCCGCTGGTTCTTGCCGTGGCGACCTGGCGCCTCGGGCGGGCGCCACGGTTCATGGCCAAAGAGAGCCTCTTCCGCGTGCCGGTCCTGGGCTGGGCGTTGCGCGCCACCGGCATGGTCCCGGTCGCACGATCGTCCTCGGCCGCAGCGGCCAAACAGACGCTCGAGCAGTCCGAAAGCCTGGTCGAGCACGGACGCGGGGTCATCGTGTATCCCGAGGGCACCCTCACGCGCGATCCCGACATGTGGCCCATGCGCGGCAAGACCGGCGCGGTGCGTCTTGCGATCGCCGGCGATATACCGGTGATCCCGGTGGCGACCTGGGGCGTCGATCAGATCATGCCGCGGTACGGGAAGCTCAGCTTCTGGCCGCCCCGAAAGCGCGTGCAGGTGCGCCTCGGACCCGCGAGCGATCTGTCCGCTTTCCGAGGGGCTTCGGGATCCGCCAAGCTCGTCGCCGCGACCGACGTGGTCATGGCCGATGTGGCTGCGCTCCTCGGAGAACTCCGCGGACTCACCCCGCCCGCCGAGCGCTGGAACCCCGCCGCGCACGGACAGAGAGAGACGGGACGCCTTGAACCGTAGAGTCGATTCCGCACTGCCGCGGGTCGCCGTCATCGGCGCGGGAAGCTGGGGCACGACGTTCGGCAAGGTCCTCGCCGACGGCGGAGCCCACGTCGTGATGTGGGCGCGCCGGTCTGAGCTTGCCCAGGAGATCCAGGAGGGCAAGCGCAACAGCGAATACCTCCCGGGGATCAACCTCCCGCGCACGATGTCGGCGACGACGCACCTGTCCGAAGCGCTCGACGGAGCCAGCCAGATTTACCTGGCGATTTCCAGTCAAGCCCTTCGGCAGAATCTCAAGGCCGTACGGCCCCTCGTCGCCCAGACGGATGCACCGATCATCTCGCTGATGAAGGGGGTGGAAAAGCGCACCGGTCTGCGCATGAGCCAGGTCATCGAGCAGGAGTTGCACTGCGACCCCTCGCGCATCGCGGTCGCCTCGGGTCCGAACCTCGCGCTCGAGATTGCGCGTGAGCAGCCGACGGCCGCGGTCATCTCATCGACGAGCCGCGAGACCGCAGAAGCTGTCGCGCTTCGCTCCCGAAACGCCTACTTCCGCACGTTCGTCAACACCGACGTCATCGGCACCGAGTTCGGCGGTGTGTTGAAGAACCTGATCGCCGTTGCGATCGGCATCGTCGACGGAGTCGGCTACGGCGAGAACACGAAGGCATCCATCATCACGCGTGGACTCGTCGAGATGACGGACTTCGCGGTCGCGCAGGGGGCTCAGCCCGAAACGCTGCAAGGGCTCGCGGGACTCGGCGATCTCATCGCGACCTGCCAGTCCCCGCTCAGCCGCAACAACACCGCCGGCCGCCTGCTCGGACAGGGTTACAGCTTTCAGGATGTCGTCAAGCAGATGAACCAGACGGCCGAGGGGCTCGCGTCGGTCGCGCCGATCCTGCAGCTCGCCCGCGAGGCGGGTGTGCAGATGCCCATCGTCGAGCAAGTGAAGATGGTGCTGGACGGCACCATGAATCCGCGTGATATCGCTCCGCACCTGACGACGGACGACAAGCCCAAGGGTGAGAGGACCCAGCATGGACAAGACGGCAGTGGCGGTGCTTTTCGGCGGTCGCTCCAGCGAACACTCGATCAGTTCCGCAACGGCCGGGGGCGTGCTGCGCGCGATTGATCGCGAGCGGTTCGACGTGATCCCCATCGGGATCACGCGTGACGGCGCCTTCATCCTGGAAGACGACGATCCCGACAAATTCGCGCTCGCTCCGGGCACCCTGCCCGACGTGCGCGACAACGGCACGCGGATCATCTGGCCGGATTCCGCGAGCTCCCGCGAGCTGAAGGTGGTGGATGCCGACGGCACCCGCTCGCTCGGCAACATCGATGTCGTGTTCCCCATTTTGCACGGGCGCTTCGGAGAGGACGGCACGATCCAGGGCTTCCTGGAGCTGCTGGATCTGCCCTACGTCGGTGCGGGGCTGCTGATGTCGGCGATCGGGATGGACAAGAACACGACGAAGAACATCCTGCGTTCGGCGGGGGTTCCGGTCGTCCCGTGGGTCACCGTGACCGAGCGGGACCTCGCGCGTGACCGCGAACTGTGGGAGCGACGCATCCACGCGCTCGGACTTCCGGCCTTCGTGAAGCCGGCTCGAGCGGGATCGAGCGTCGGCGTCTCGAAAGTCTCGGACTGGAGCGAGCTCGACGCCGCACTGGGCACGGCATTCGCCGAAGACCGGACCGTTCTCGTCGAACAGGCCGTGACCGGACGAGAGGTGGAATGCGGAGTCCTCGCCGGCCGGGACGGCGGTGCGCCCCGAGTCAGCGTCGCGGGCGAAATCGTGATCACGGGCCGTGACTTCTACGATTTCGAGGCCAAGTACCAGGGCGCCGCCGGGATCGATCTCGTCTGCCCGGCGGAGCTTGCCCCCGGCGAACTCGCCGAGATGCAGCGGATTGCGGCGCGCGCTTTCGAGGCGGTCGGCGGTGAAGGGCTTGCCCGGGTCGACTTCTTCTTCACCGGGACCGAGTTCTTCGTCAACGAGGTCAACACGATGCCCGGGTTCACCCCGATCTCGATGTTCCCGACGTGCTGGATCGCCTCGGGGATGTCGTACGAGAACCTGCTCAGTGAGCTGATCGATCTCGCCGAGGTGCGCTGAGGTCAGCCCGTGGGGCGCTCCGTGCAGACGCTGCCGTCCGCGGGAAGCTGCTGTACCGCTGTGCCGAGAGCGTCGAGCACCGTGCGGGCGCTCACCACGTCGTAGTCGAGATACACCTCGACGGCCGGGGTGCGCCCGAACGTCGTGAACCGATAGTTCGGCGCCTCGGAGTCGTCGATCAGCCAGTCCACGCCGCCGGCGCTCTGACACGGCAGGGTGGAAGGGCCCGGGGCGGCGACGCCACAGGTGAACAAGACCGAGGTCGGCGATCCCCACGCGCCGGTGGCCTGTGCATCGGTCCACCGACGGTCCTGGCCATCGACGCTGTCCGGGAGGCGCACGGTGACCGCCGCGCATCCCGGGTCGTTCGCCTCGGATGCCGGCTCCATCGCGACCGTCGTGGAGCAGCCGGTGAGGCTCGCCGCGAGGACGGCGGCGGCCAGGAGGGGCACGGTCGCGCGCAGTCGGAACACCTGACCAGGTTACCGTGGAGGCATGGAGACTGAGCGCGAGCCGACCGTGGGTGACCTGTCGGAGCGCGCGCTCCTCGCCCGGATCCTGGGCATCGTCGGCGCGGCCTCGCAGGCAGAGGTCGGTCCCGGTGACGATGCCGCCGTCCTCGCGGTACCCGGGGGGCGCGTCGTGCTCACGACCGACACGCTGGTACACGGACCCGATTTCCGCTTGGCCTGGTCGAGTGGTTACGACCTCGGGGTGAAGGCTGCGGCGGTGAACCTCGCCGATATCGCCGCGATGGGCGCGCGCCCGACGGCGTTGCTGGTGGCCCTGACGCTGCCCGAGACGCTCCCGGCCTCCTTCGTGGACGACCTTGCCCGTGGCCTGCGCGCCGCCTGCGACACCCTCGCGCCGGGCTGCGCGATCGAAGGGGGAGACCTCACGGCATCCGATACCCTCACCATCGCGGTCACGGCAGTGGGTGTGCTCGACGGCGTCGCGCCGGTGCTGCGGTCGGGGGCCCGGCCGGGCGACATCGTCGCGGTCGCGGGGGAGCTCGGCGCCGCCGCGCGAGGGCTGGCGATCCTGTTCGATCGCTTCCGGAAGCCCGACGGCAGCCCGCGACCGGTGGATGCCGGCCTCCTGACCGCGGCGGAGCGCTCAGACCTTGCCGCGCAGCTGCGCCCGCATCCCCCGATCGCCCTGGGGCCGATCGCTGCGCGCGCCGGGGCGAGCGCGCTCATGGACGTCTCGGATGGGCTCCTGCTCGATGCGACACGCCTGGCCGAGTCGTCGGGGGTCACGGTCGCCCTCGACGGGCCGCTGGACGATGCTGCGCTCCGAGGTGGCGAGGACCACGCGCTCTTGGCCTGCTTCCCGCCGACAGCGGTGATCCCGGAAGAGTTCGTGCGCGTCGGATCCGTCATCGCGGCGGGCGAGGCCGCCGTGACGGTGGGGGGAGTCGCTTCCTCCGGACGCGGCGGATGGGATCCCTACCGGGACTGGGACGCGCATCGCGGGTGAGTCACCCAGCGAATGCCCACCACAGGGTCGTATCGCCGTAGGTCTTGGATCGCTCGATCGTCACGCCCGCGGGCAGGATCGGCTCTGGCGAGCGGGAGGACCGCTCGACGATCACGGCAGCGCCGGGGCTCAGACGCGGCGGAAGGAGCGCCAGCGTCGCGGCGATGTCGGCGTCGGAGATGTCATACGGCGGATCGATGAAGACCAGATCGAACGTCACGGAGGTCGTTCGCAGGAACGCGTCCGCGCTCGCGCGGTGCACGCGAATGCGGGCATCGGGCACGGCGCGCGCCACCGTGCGGGCGTTCCGCTCGGCAACCCCCGCCGCTCGCGGAGACTTCTCCACGAGCTCCGCCTGTCCGGCGCCGCGACTGATCGCCTCGAGCGCGAGCGCGCCGGATCCCGCGTACAGATCGAGTACGACAGCCTCGTGGAGGAGGTCCGCGGATTCCAGTGCTCCGAACAACGACTCGCGCACACGGTCGCTCGTGGGTCTCGTCCCGGCATCCGGCACGACCAGCGTCAACGACCTGGCGAGGCCGGCAATGATTCTGGTCACGACGCTGACGTGCTCTCGTCTCGGAGTCGAGGCTCGGTGCGCAGATGTGGGCGCAGTCCCGCCTTGTCGGCGTAGAACGCACGGATGCGATCCATGTCGCCAGCCACGTCGCCGGTCAGATCGATCGTCGGGCCGAGTCCGGTGGTCATGGTCGTCCGATCGACATAGCCGAGCGTGACCGGCATCCCGGTCTCACGCGCGATGCGGTAGAACCCGCTCTTCCAGTGCGTGTTGCCGCCGCGCGTGCCGTCCGGAGTCACGACGAGCCCGAAGACCTCGCCCGCGTGAACCTGAGCGACGACGTCGGCGACGACTCGGCCGGCGTCGGATCGATCCACGGCGATGCCGCCGAGTCCCCGCATGATCGGCCCGCGCCATCCCGCGAAAAGGCTCTCTTTTCCCAGCCACCGGATCGGAATCCCCAGGCGCCAGGAGATGGCGAGCATCAGCACGAAGTCCCAGTTCGACGTGTGGGGTGCGCCGATGAGGATCGTGGGCCGCGTCGGGGCGGGTTGGGTGCGCAGGCGCCAGCGGCTGAGTGCCCAATATGCGCGGGCGAGTGTTCGGCGGATCACCCTGTCACCCTACGTCCCTAGACTCATTCCATGCCCGCGGTGACCCTGGAGACACGCCTGGAGGGTGTCGTGGGTGGGAAAACCGCGACCGCGCTGTCGCGGGCCTTCGGGATGGCCACCGTCGGTGATCTGATCGACCACTACCCGCGTCGGTACGCGCGACGCGGTGAACTGACTCCGATCGCCTCGTTGCCGCTGGGGGAGCAGGTCACGATCGTCGCCGAGGTGCGCAGCGTCTCGACCCGGCAGATGCGTCAGCGCAAGGGGATGCTGCTGGAAGTCGTCATCAGCGACGGTGCGGGGGTGCTCAGTCTCACGTTCTTCAACCAGCCGTGGCGCCAGAACGACCTGGTCGTGGGGCGGCAGGGCATCTTCTCGGGCAAGGTCGGCGCTTTCAAAGGCCAGCTGCAATTCGCGCACCCGGACTACCAGCTCTTCGACGACGTGGATGCTGCTCGACTCACCGCGGTTGCGCACCAGAACGAGCCGATTCCGATCTATCCGGCCACCAGCACCGTGACGAGTTGGCAGATCGCGCAGACGATGAAGGTCGTCCTGGATGTGCTCGAGGAGGTGCCCGACCCGCTACCGGATGAGTTCCGACGCGCTCAGGGGCTGCTTGATGCGCGCACCGCGATCGAACGCATCCACCGTCCGGACTTTCCGGACCAGATCGAACCGGCGCGCGCGACCCTGCGCATGCACGAAGCGTTCGTGCTGCAGGCGGCTCTTCTGCAGCAGCGGCAGTTCGTGCGGGCGATGGCGGCGACGGCCCGCCCCGCGGGCGATGTTCTGGCACGGTTCGACGCCGGCCTCCCGTTCGAGCTGACCCCGGATCAGGCTGCGGTGGGCGGGCGGATCGCGGCAGACCTCGAGGGTGAATGGCCGATGAACCGGCTCGTGCAGGGCGAGGTCGGATCGGGCAAGACCCTGGTCGCGCTTCGTGCGATGCTGCAGGTCGCGCAATCCGGCGGGCAGAGCGCCCTCATCGCGCCGACCGAAGTGCTCGCGGGACAGCACCTCCGCTCGATCGCGAGAATGCTGGGTCCCCAGCTCGCTCCCGAGCTCATGCCGACTCTTCTCACCGGGCAACAGTCCGCGGCGGAGCGACGGAAGGCGGCGCTACGCGTGGCGGCAGGGCAGGCGCGGATCGTCGTGGGCACTCATGCGCTTCTGAGCGAATCGACGACCTTCGCCGACCTGGGCCTCGTGGTCGTCGACGAGCAGCACCGTTTCGGCGTCGAGCAGCGCGAGAGCTTGCGTGCCAAAGGCACGGCGCCTCACGTCCTCGTGTTGACGGCGACCCCGATTCCGCGCACGGTGGCCATGACCGTCTTCGGTGATCTCGATGTGTCGACGATCCGCACGCTCCCCGGCGGCCGCGCCGGCATCGCGAGCCATGTCGCCCCCCTTGCCGAGAGGCCCGCGTGGTTCGGCCGGGTGTGGGAGCGGGTGGCCGAAGAAGTCGCCGCCGGTCACCAGGCCTTCGTCGTGTGCGCGGCGATCGACGCGGAGGCCACAGCGAAAGCGGGTGTCGAGCCGGGGCCCGAAGCGCCGGCCCTCGAGGGGGAGGGGGAGCGCACCCGGTGGGGTGTCGTGCAGGTCCACGCACTGTTGGCACGCCACCCTGCGTACACCGGGATCCGTGTCGAGATTCTCCACGGCAAGATGCCCGGCGAACAGAAGGACGCCACGATGCAGGCGTTCGCTCGAGGAGAGATCGACGTCCTCGTCGCGACGACCGTGGTCGAGGTGGGTGTCGACGTCGCGAACGCATCGGCGATGGTGATTCTCGAGGCTGATCGGTTCGGTGTCTCGCAGCTTCACCAGCTGCGGGGTCGGGTCGGTCGAGGGTCCGTTCCCGGCGTCTGCCTGCTCGTGACCGAAGCACAGGGCGGCACGCCCGCTCGCTCGCGTGTCGAGGCGGTCGCCGCAACGACCGACGGATTCGCGCTGGCTGAAGTCGACCTCGAACTTCGTGGCGAGGGTGACGTCCTGGGTGATGCGCAGTCCGGTGTGCGCTCGTCCTTGCGGCTGCTCCGTGTCGTCACGGATGCCGATCTCATCTCTCTCGCGCGAGCGGCTGCCGAAGGCGTGCTCGAGAGTGACCCTGCGCTCCTGCGCCATCCCGGATTGGCGGCATCCATCACCCGTCGCGTGGGGCAGCAGGAGCGCGCAGCGCTCGCCAAAAACTAGGATGGACGCATGAGCAACCGCATCGCCGTGGTTCCCGGTTCGTTCGACCCGCCGACCCTCGGACACCTCGATGTGATCCGGCGCGCGGCGGCGCTGTACGACGAGCTGCACGTTCTCGTCGTCCACAATCCTGGTAAAGAGGCGATGCTGCCGATCGCTCAGCGGCTGGCCCTGCTGGAACAGTCGATCGCGGACGAGAACGTTGAGGGCAACGTGATCGTCGCCTCGTGGAGTATGGGCCTCCTCGTCGACTACGCCGAGGACGTCGGAGCCGGCGTCCTCGTCAAAGGCATCCGCTCGCAGGTGGATGTCGCCTACGAGACGCCGATGGCGATCGTGAACCGGCACCTGGCGCACATCGAAACGGTATTCCTGCTGCCCGATCCGTCGCACGCGCTCGTCTCGAGTTCGTTGGTGCGACAGGTCGCCGGGCTCGGCGGCGACGTGTCGCCGTTCGTCCCAGGCCCGGTGGCCCGATTCCTCTCGACCGGCGCTGAGCGCTGAGACCTCTCGCGCGCCGAGCCTTCGCCCAGCCGGTGGCCGATAGCATGGCGTGGTGGTCAAAAGAAGGCATGTGAGCGGTCCGTTCAGCTATCCGGTGCGCGACATCGTGGGACACCCGGGCGAAATGCGGGAGTTCGAGAGCACGGTCGATGCGCCCGAGAAATGGGGCGAAGGACTCGTCGCCGTCCAGGAGGGTGAACCGCTTGACCTTTCGGTGCGCCTGGAGGCCGTGCACGAGGGGATCCTCGTCACCGCCGACATCGTCACGGAGTACTCCGGTGTCTGCGGCCGGTGCCTCATCGACATCGTCCAGTCGCTGGAAGTCGAGTTTCAGGAACTCTTCGGGTATCCTGGGGAGGAAGGGACTGACTTCGACGTTCAAGACGACCACGTGGATCTTGAAAGTCTGGTCAGGGATTCGATCGTCCTGTCGCTTCCGTTCCAGCCGGTGTGTCAGCCGGATTGTCCGGGCCTTGATCCGGCCACGGGTGACAAGCTGACCGAAACAGCCGAGCCGGAGATTCCGATCGACGAGCGCTGGGCCGCGCTAAAGGCCCTCACCCCAGACCCAGAGGACGAGGCCCCGCGCCGCGCCGCCTCCAACACAGAGAAGAGCTAGCCATGGCAGGTAACCCCCCGAAGCGGAAGGTCTCCCGCTCCAACACTCGTTCGCGTCGCGCGCAGTGGAAGGCCGAGCCGATCGCGCTCGTCAAGACCGTTGAGAACGGCAAGGTCGTCTACAGCCGTCCCCACCAGGCGAAGGTCGTCACCGACTCGCAGGGAACCGAACTGTTCCTGGAGTACAAGGGCCGCAAGGTCGCCGACGTTTGATCATCGCGGCACAGCCGTGACGAACATTTCTGCTGAGCACTCGATGCTCACCGACAAGCTCGGGGTCGATATCGACCCCGAGCTTCTGTCGCTTGCGCTGACCCATCGCTCGTACGCGTACGAGCACGGGGGCCTCGCCCACAACGAACGGCTCGAGTTTCTCGGTGACTCGATTTTGGGGCAGGCCGTCACCGTGCACCTCTTCACCACTCATCCGGGGCTCGACGAAGGCTCTCTCGCAAAGCGGCGGGCGAGTGTGGTGTCCACTGTCGCTCTCGCCGAGGTGGCGCGCTCGATCGGCCTCGGTGCGCACGTGCGCCTCGGACGTGGCGAGGACCAGACCGGCGGTCGCGACAAGGACTCGATCCTCGCTGACACGATGGAAGCTGTCATCGGCGCAGCGTTCCTCTCCGCGGGAGCGGAAGAATCCGGCGCGCTGGTCCTGCGTCTCGTCGCGCCGCTCATGGCCGACCCGGAACGGTACGGGGCGGCGATGGATCCGAAGACCAGCCTGCAGGAACGCGCGGCTCAACTCGGCATGTCCCCGCCGGTCTACACGGTGACCGCCGAAGGCCCCGACCACAATCGCATGTTCACGGCGACCGTCGCGGTCAGCGAGGTGGAGCGCTCGGGCGTGGGCTCCAGCAAGAAGCAGGCGGAGATGGCGGCGGCTCTCGCCGTCTGGCACGCGCTGTCCGACCGTGCCTGAACTCCCCGAAGTCGAGGTCGTCCGCGCAGGGCTCGCCCCCGCCGTCACGGGGGGCACCGTCACCGGCGTCACGGTCCAGGATGAACGTGCGCTCACTCGGCATCTCGGCGATGGATCACACTTTGACGCGACTCTCACCGGTCGCAGGTTCGTCGGTGCCGCTCGCCGGGGCAAATTCCTCTGGCTGCCCATCGAGGGCGTGGACCAAGCGCTTCTCGTCCATCTGGGGATGAGTGGCCAGATGCTGTTGCGTGCTCCGGGCGCCGCGGGCGAGCGACACGAACGCATCCGCCTGGACATCTTTCACCCCCTGCACGGAGAATTGGCGATCGTGTTCGCCGATCAGCGCACGTTCGGCTCGCTCGCGATCGACACCCTCGTCCCGACGGCCGATGGAGCGGCGGGCGGGTGGGGGACAGATGCGCCGACGGTGCCACAGCAAGTCGCCCACATCGCTCGCGATCCACTCGATCCTGCGTTCGATGGAAGTGCATTCTCTGCGCGGGTGCGGCGGAAAGTGTCCGCCATCAAGCGGGTCCTCCTGGATCAGACGGTCGCGAGCGGCATCGGGAACATCTACGCCGATGAGGCACTGTGGGCAGCCCGCATCCATCCGGAGACGCCGGCAGCGTCACTGACGCCGCGTGCAGTCATCCGCCTCCTCCTGGAGGTGCGGGCCGTGCTCGAGAAGGCCCTCGCCGAAGGCGGGACCAGTTTCGACGCCCAGTACGTCAACGTCAACGGGCAGGCGGGGTACTTTGCGCACAGTTTGACTGCGTATGGGCGTCAGGGAAAGCCGTGCCCGCGCTGCGGGACTCCGATCGTTCGGGAGAATTTCATGAACCGAGGCTCACACTTCTGCCCGAGGTGCCAGCGGCAGGTGTGAGTGCGCGCCCGGTCACAGGCGTCGCTCCCACGCGCCCGCGACGGTGAGGGGAGTGACCCCGATCCGCTCGTCCACGTCGGGCGCCACCCGCTCGGGGACTGCCCGGTCCGTATTCAGTCTCGCTGCTGACGTGACGGCGCCGCACCCTCGGACTTCCGGGATTGAGTGGGCCGAGGGCATGTGCGCAGACTGAATACGGACCGAGGGTCGGGGGATAGTGGACGGCGCAGCCGAGCATCCACTCATTCGAGCACTTTCTTCCACGCGCCCTCGTAGGCCACCGGGACGAAGCCGATCGCCTCATTCACATCGAGCATGGGACGGTTCTCCTCGGCGTTGTAGGTGACCACGCGGGTCGAGAGGGGTGCGAGAGCCGGCCACGCGAGCAGCCCGGCGCACTTCACGAGCATTCCCAGGCGATGGCCTCGGTGCTCTGTCAGGACGAGCGTGTCCTCCTGCGACGTGACCCCTTCCGGGTCGGACTGGATCGTCAGTTCGTTGAAGGCGACGAGGCGTCCTGTCTCGATGTGCTGCGCAGCGGTCACGAGAGCTCGCCCGCCCTGGCCGCGCACGAGAGTCGCATCGTGTCGAGCGATGCGCTCGGCATCCCACGGCTCCTCGTCCCACTCCAGATCCGCGGCCGGCGCGTCTGTACTCATCCGCGACTTGAGCCAGGCGTAGTCCTCGACGTACTCCGCCGGGGTGGGCACCTGCCACTGGACGATTCGATACCCCTCGGCGGCGGTCTGCGCGGCGGCGAAGAGAACTTCGACGTGTGGCAGACCCGTCGTCAGATCGAACTCGCTACGCCGTTCGACCTGAGCGAGGGTGTAGCCGAGGGCCAACCCGAACCGCGCGGCATGGTCTCGGGGCACCGAGCCGAGGCCGGCAGGAGAGGCGAGCCTTTCTCCCGGCTCTTCGGCGTGCTGGGCCCAGGTCTGCAGAACGGTGCGGCCGTGCGCGCGTGCGGTCGGTTCGACGATCTCCGCGTGGACACGGGTGCCGATTCCCTGCCCGTGGTGCGCGGCCAGAATGTCGAGAAACCAAAAGGTGGTGCGCGAACCGTCGATCTGTGGGATGTCCACGCCGAGTCGGCCGATGACCTCCCCGCCCCGACGGATGAGCCACAGGTAGCGCAGTTCGTCGGGGTCGGGAACGAACAAGGGCGCCAGATCCTCGGGAGTCTGGGCGTCGACATCCGACCCCATGACCTCGCGGAGGACGGCGTTGCGCACGCGCGTCATCTCCTCGAAGTCGGGAGAGAGCCCCTCGTCCGACGCGGTCGGAAGAGCGACGGGATCGAACGAGACGGTGCTGTCGGTCGAGATGTGTGTGTTCATGATGTCCCGCGGACGGGGCCTTTCGGAGAGAGCGAGGTCAGGAGGGATGCGTCTGACGCGCGAGGGCCAGCCAGGCCTGTTCGCGTGCGGCGCGATCGACATCCCGACGGTGAGCGAGCCAGAGGTCATCGCGTGCGACGCGCCTGTGGGGAGCGCGCGCAGGGCGCGTTCCCCACAGTACGAGCCAGAGCGCCACGCGCATGGCGAGGCGATCGGGGAGCGCCGTGCGCGGCGTGCGACCCGGCAATCGGAGGGTGTCGGATGGGCGGAGCGGCCCGGACCGTAGGGTCTCGGACGTGGTCGTCTTCACGGTGTGTGCCTTCGGAGAAGAAGATGGATGCAGAGCACTCAGCCGGTCCGGTGATGCCCGGACGGCGTGCGGATGCCGGAGCCAGCGAAGCGCCGACAGACCCGGCGGACGGCCGGAATACCGGCGGAAGAAGCAGCACCTGTATCAAGGAGGTCGCTGCCGAACGTCGCCCGGAGGCGGTGCGCGTCGCTAGGAAACGCGGTTGCGGACGGAGACGGGCCCCGTCGTACGGATCGGCGTGATCATCATCATGTCAGGGACCTCCTCTCGACGTTCTACGCGAGAAGTGACGCTAGCGCGTGGCGAGCGCCGGTGTCAAGAGGGTGCCGGTAGCGTGGGTGCCGACACCCGCATCCGAGAGGCGAGCATGCACCTGAAGAGCCTGACGCTCAAGGGCTTCAAGTCGTTCGCACAGCCGACGACGTTCGCCCTGGAACCGGGCGTCACGTGCATCGTCGGCCCGAACGGGTCCGGCAAGTCCAATGTCGTCGATGCTCTCGCGTGGGTCATGGGCGAGCAAGGCGCGAAGACCCTCCGCGGCGGCAAGATGGAGGACGTCATCTTCGCCGGTACCTCAACGCGGGGCCCTCTCGGTCGCGCGGAAGTGCAGCTGACGATCGACAATGCCGACGGAGCCCTCCCGATCGAGTACAGCGAAGTGACGATCAGCCGCACCCTCTTCCGCAACGGCGCGAGCGAGTACGCGATCAACGGACAGACGTGTCGTCTCCTGGACGTCCAAGAACTCTTGAGTGACTCCGGACTGGGCCGTGAGATGCACGTGATCGTCGGGCAGGGTCGGCTCGACAGCGTCTTGGCCGCGAGTCCCGAAGATCGGCGCGGCTTCATCGAGGAGGCCGCCGGCATCCTCAAACATCGTCGACGCAAGGAGAAGACGCTCCGCAAACTCGAGGCGATGGAGGCCAACCTCACGCGCCTGAGCGATCTCGCCGGTGAGCTTCGTCGTCAGCTCAAACCGCTGGGCAAGCAGGCCGAGATCGCCCGCGAAGCCGCGACGATCGCGGCGGTCGTGCGCGACGCGAAGGCCCGACTGTACGCCGATGACCTGGTCGCCCTTCGCACCCAGCTCGCTGATCACGCGCGCAACGAGCAAGAACGCCACGCCGAGCGACTCGTTCTGCAGGACGAATCCGATCAGCTGAAGATCCGCATCGACACCCTCGAAGCACAGCAGCGTTCGGAGGCAGTCGACCGCGCTCGGAGCGTCACATTCTCGCTCTCGCAGGTGCAGGAGCGTCTACGCGGGCTGTACTCGCTGGCCGGTCAACGGCTTGCTCTTCTCGAAGACGACGGCCAACTCGCGCTCGAGGTCGCTTCGGTGAGCCAGGGCACGATCGATGAGGCCCGTGCCGAGATCGACGAGATCGGCGGGGGACTCGGTGCGGCGCAGGATGCCGCGGCCGCCGCGTCCCGCGACGTCATCCGGGCACGCGCCGAGCTCGATGCGCTCGACGCGGACATCGCGGCCCAGAGCGCATTGGTGTCGGCTCACGACATGCGTCTGAGCAAACTCCGCGGCGCGGCCGATGCGGCGGCGTCGCGGCTGGAGGCTGTGCGCGGGGCGGTGGACCGCCAGCAACGCGCGTGGGATGCCGCGCTCGTCCGGCGCGCCGAAGCGGAGGACGTTCTTGCGGGCGTCGATCGGACCCTCGTGCCGGAGGGATCGGCTGCCGAGCATGCATCTTCGTACGAACGAGCTCAGCGTGACGCCGCATCCGGGGAGACGCACGTGACAGCTCTCCGTGAGCGCCTGCACGCCGCCGAGCGTGAAGTCGAGTCGCTCACGGCGCAGGCCGCTGCACTGGGCCGGGCGCTCGATGTCCGCAACGCGGCCGCGGCGGTCGTGGCGCGCGGCGGGCGCGGCGTGCGAGGGCTGATCGGGGATGCGGTGAAAGTCACGCCCGGTTTCGAACCGGCCATCGCCGCCGCGCTGGGCGCGATGGCGGAGGGTGTCTTGGTCGATGACGTCGCTGCGGCGCTCGAGGTGGCCACCACCGCCCGCGACGAGGACCTCGGGACGATCGACATCGCTGTGGCCGACGCCCCGGCGCCGACGACGACGCCGGCCGTCATCGGCGGCGCGACGTTCGCGCGCGACGTGGTGACGGCTCCCGACGGCATCCTCGGCGTCCTCTCGCGCGTGATGATCGTCGATGACTTGGCGGCCGCCCGGGCGGCACTGACCGCAGAGGGCGCGTCGGAGGTGATTTTCGTCACCCGGGCGGGGGAGATCGTCACGACCTTCACCGTGCGCGCGGGGTCCGGGTCTGGCCGGTCTCGACTGGAACTGGCGGCTGAGCGGGACGGCGCCCGCGCCCGGCTGAGCGAGATCACGGTGGTGGTCGACTCGCTTCGCGACGCCCTCGCCGTCGGGCAGGCGACGTGGGAAGAATCTCGGCGACGGACTCGGGATGCCCTCACTCGACTACGCGAGCACGATGCGGCACTCGCGGCGCACGCGGAGCAGGTGAACCGTGCGACTGTGCGGCACGAAGCAGCCGTCGCGGAGTGCGAGCGACTCGAGAGCGGGGTGCGCCAGGCGCAGGCCGCGGTGACGGAAGCAGAGAACGCCGCCCGCGCCGCCGACGACGCGTTGACCGTCGCGCGGGAAGCGCCCCGCCCGATGCTCGATGCGTCGGCACGCGAGGGAATGCTCGGCGCACTGGAGGCCGCTCGGGATGCGGAGATGCGCGCCCGGCTTGACGTCGAGACGCTCAAAGAGCGCGTGCGAGCGGGGGAAGCGCGTGTCGTCCAGCTGGAGCGTCAGCGTGAGCGAGAACGTGCCGCCGCAGAAGAAGCCGCACGACGGGCGGTGATCCGTCGCGCGCAACGTGAGCTCGCGGCCGAGGTGGCCCAGACGCTGCCGCCGATTCTTGATTCCGTGGATCGCTCTGTCGCCCAGGCGCGGGTGGAGCTGGAGCTCGCTGAGCAGACCCGGAGTGCCGTCGCGGCCGACCTCGCGCAGTTGCGCGCCCACGAGACGAGTGTCCGTGAGCGGCTCAGCGGCCTGACCGAGAGCGTGCACGGACTCGAACTGCAGATGCACGAGAAGCGTTTGCACGTGACGAGCCTGCGGGAGCGGATCAGTTCTGAGCTGGGCCTTGATGAAAACATTCTCATTCAGGAATATGGCCCGGATCAGGCTGTTCCCGCGGACGATGGCGAGGGGGAGGCGGTCGCCTATGACCGTGCCGCGCAACGCCGCCGCCTCCAAGACGCCGACCGGAAGCTCGGCCAACTCGGTCGCGTCAATCCCTTGGCACTGGAGGAATACGCCGCGCTCGAACAGCGCCATGCCTTCCTTACCGAGCAACTCGCCGATCTCGTGCAGACGCGAGCGGACCTCATGACGATCATCGAAGAACTCGACGAGCGGATGCAGACGATCTTCCTCGCAGCGTTCGAAGACACCCGTGTCGCCTTCGGCGAGGTCTTTCCCATCCTCTTCCCCGGGGGGACGGGCAGCATTTCGCTCACCGATCCGGACCACCCGCTGACGACCGGCATCGAGGTGTCGGTGCGTCCGGTGGGGAAGAAGATCGAACGCCTCTCGCTGCTCTCCGGGGGAGAGCGTTCGTTGGCGGCCGTGGCTCTGCTGACCGCGATCTTCAAGGCTCGGCCCAGCCCGTTCTATATCCTCGACGAGGTGGAGGCAGCCCTCGACGACGCGAACCTCGGACGCCTGCTGGGGGTTTTCGAACAGTTGCGTGCGTCCAGTCAGCTCATCGTCATCACTCATCAGAAGCGCACCATGGAGATCGCGGATGCGCTCTACGGCGTCTCGATGCGGCAGGACGGCGTGTCTGCCGTCGTCGGACAGCGCGTGCGCGAGCGTGAGACGGCGTAGCGGGCGGGCCGGACGACCGTAGGCTGGAGTCATGGCGGAAAATCCCTGGTCGCTCGGTCGCGCGCTACGCGGCATGTTCGTCAAACCCACGATCGATGAGACCACGTGGGAGGACCTCGAGACGGCTCTGCTGACGGCGGATTTCGGTCCTGACATCACCGAACGCCTCCTCGATGAGTTGCACGAGAAGGTCGACCGGTATCGGACGACGGACCCGCGCGATCTCCAGCGCATGCTCAAGGAGACACTCGAAGAACATTTCGCGAGGTTCGACACGACGCTCCGGCTGACCGAACGGCCCGCGGTCGTCCTCGTCGTCGGCGTCAACGGCGTGGGCAAGACGACCACGATCGGCAAGTTCGCCCACTATCTCAAACGCTTCGGCCGCACCGTGGTCGTCGGCGCGGCCGACACGTTCCGCGCAGCTGCCGTCGCGCAGCTGGCGACGTGGGCCGAGCGCGGCGGTGCGACGATCGTCCGCCCGCAACACGAGGGTCAGGACCCGGCATCCGTCGCCTACCAGACGATCGACTACGCCAAGCAGAACGGCACCGAGATCGTTCTCGTCGACACGGCGGGGCGTCTCCACACCAAAGCCGGGCTCATGGACGAGCTCACCAAGATCCGCCGGGTCATCGAGAAGCAGGCGCCCATCAGTGAGGTGCTTCTCGTTCTCGACGCGACGACGGGGCAGAACGGCGTGATGCAGGCCTCGGCTTTTCTCGAGCACGCCGGCGTCACGGGGCTGGTGATCACGAAGCTGGATGGCTCGGCCAAAGGCGGGTTCGTCCTTGCTGTTCAGGAGCGCACCGGCATCCCCGTGAAGCTTCTCGGTCAGGGAGAGGGCGTCGGCGATCTCACCGGTTTCACCCCGCACGTGTTCGTCGCCGCGCTCGTGGACTGACACGCCGACACGCCGTCGGGGTCGCGAACCGGCGGCGGTGCTGGTTTCATGGGCGTATGGCGATCGAGCACGACTACTTCGGACTCTTGGAGTCCGGCCCCGACGGGTCGATCTTTTGGTCTGAGCACGTCGAGCTGGGCGATCAGCACGTCACGATCGATCTCACGGCGCCGGATCAGGACGATGTCTCGGAAGCGGCGCTCGATGTCGCCGCCGCCATGATCTCGGCGCTCGAAGCGATCGACCTGAAGTCGCGGAACGCCATGGTCACCGAACTCGACGACCGCACGAGCGAGGTGACCGAGTACCTGCTGCAGCAACAGGAAGCCCTCGGGGATGAGATCGAGGACGTGCTCGTCGATATCTCCGGCGACGTGCATATCGACATCATCCGCTCGTTGCAGCTGGTGAGCATGACGATCCTCGCCGACGAGCACGGCGGCTCAGATCCCTTCGCGGTGCTGGAATACGCGCTCGACCCCGACGACACCGACGAGGTGCTGTTGGTGAACCTCACGAGTGACGGCGATGTGCAGTCGGTGACGAGCGCCGACTAAGTCAGACCGCCTGCGCGAACCCGCGGTCTGCGGATGCGGCCAGGTGCTCGAGCCCTGGCGGGAGCACGCGACCTTTCGAGACCATCGACTGGGCCCACAGGCGGCCCGCACGGTACGACGAGCGTACGAGCGGGCCGGCCAGGACGCCCAAGAAGCCGATCCGCTCGGCCTCTTCTTTGAAGGCGACGAACTCGTCGGGTTTCACCCACCGGGCCACCGGCACGTGTCGGGGCGTCGGCCGCAGGTACTGGGTGATCGTGACGATGTCCGTGCCGGCGTCGTGAAGATCCTGCAACGCGTGGATGACCTCTTCGGGCTCTTCGCCCATCCCGAGGATGAGGTTCGACTTCGTGATGAGGCCCGCATCCCGCGCCTGCGTGAGGACATTCAGTGAGCGCTCGTAGCGAAACGCCGGGCGGATGCGTCTGAAGATGCGGGGGACGGTTTCGACGTTGTGCGCGAAGACCTCCGGTCGGGCATCGAAGACCTCGTTCAGCAAATTTGATTTGCCGTTGAAATCCGTGGCCAGCAGCTCCACCCCGGTACCGGGATTCATCGCGTGGATCTGCCGGGTCGTTTCGGCGTTCAGCCAGGCTCCACCGTCGGGCAGATCATCTCGTGCGACGCAGGTCACGGTCGCGTAGCGCAACTGCATGCGTTGCACGCTGTCGGCGATGCGACGCGGCTCATCCGTGTCGTAGGCGGCGGGTTTGCCCGTGTCGATCTGGCAGAAGTCGCAGCGGCGCGTGCATTGCGAGCCACCGATCAGGAAGGTCGCTTCGCGGTCCTCCCAGCACTCGTAGATGTTCGGACATCCGGCCTCCTGACACACGGTGTGCAGGCCTTCGTCCTTCACAAGCGAGTGGAGTGCCTGATACTCGGGCCCCATTTTCGCGCGCGTCTTGATCCATTCCGGTTTGCGCTCGATCGGTGTCTGGGCGTTGCGGACCTCCAGTCGCAGGAGCTTGCGCCCGTCGGGTCCGCCGGCAGGCAGGGCGGATGCCGGCGAGCCGCAGGCGCTCACGCCGCCACCTCGCCGGCGACCGTGGCGAAAGCCGCAGCGAAGGCCGGCGCGACGCGGGGGAGGACATCGGCGGGCGTGAGGTCGGCGCCGAGGACTTCGCTCACGGTGGTCACTCCAGCATCGGCGATCCCGCACGGAACGATCTGTCCGAACGGCAGGAGCGAGTTGTCGCAGTTCAGCGCGAACCCGTGCATCGTCACACCGCGTTGGACGCGCACCCCGATCGCGGCGATCTTGTCTTCGCGGAGCGGCCGCCGCACCCAGACGCCACTGCGTCCTTCGACGCGATAGGCATCGATGTCGTAGCTGCGGAGGACGTCGATCAGGATGCCTTCGATCCGCCGCACGTGGGCGACGACATCGATGGGTTCATGAAGACGCACGAGCGGATATCCCACGAGCTGCCCGGGTCCGTGCCACGTGATCTTGCCCCCGCGGTCGACATCGACGACGGGAGTGCCGTCTGTGGGGCGCTCATGGCGAGCTGTCCGCGCTCCGGCCGTGAACACGGGCTCGTGCTCGAGGAGCAGCAGCGTGTCCGGATGCCTCCCGGCGACGATCTCCGCGTGCATGCGACGCTGCAGATCCCACCCCTCCTGGTAGGGGACGAGATGAGGAGCGAGTCCTACCGTCTGGATTTCCAGCATCCACTGCTCGACCTTCACTCTGAGGAACAAATCCCGGATTGTTGTACCGCGTCCAACAATATAGCCCGATACGATGCGAAAGTGAGTTCCGGTCGCCCCAAGTCCTCGTCGCGTGACACGTTGGCAGAGGCCGCCTGCGAACTGTTCCTCGAGCAGGGCTATGCGGCCACGTCTGTGTCGGATATCGCGGTGCGGGCCGGAGTGAGCCGATCGAGCTTCTTCAACTATTTCTCGTCGAAGTCAGACGTGATCTGGGGCGGATTCGACGCCCGTGCTCGGGCCGCGTGCGACGCAATCGCGCAGGCCGAGATACCGATCACGGCGTTGCGGGGCATCGCGGTGGGATTCGCTCCGGACAGCCTGGCGCTGGCCATCACCCACGCGGATGCGATGGGGCTCGCGCATGACCTCGACGCCGAACGTGCGCTGCGGCAGGCAGTGCTCGGGCGCGCGGTGAGTGATCGGCTGGTGGCGCAGGGGCACTCGCGTTTGGTAGCGGATGTTCGTGGGGCAGCGGCGGGTGGGGCCGTCCTTGCTGCCGTGTGGGCGTGGTCCGCGGCGGGGCCCGCGCGCGCGGAGTTGGCTCCCGTCCTCGACGAAGCCCTCGCGATCACCGTTCCGAGTGCCTAGGCGCTCGGACAGGCATCTGCCGGCCGCCAGATAGAATCGGGGAATCATGGCGACTTTCGGCACACTCAGCGATCGGCTGACAGAGACCTTCCGCAATCTCCGCACCAAAGGCAAGCTCACGCCTGCCGACGTGGACGGCACCGTCCGGGAGATCCGGCGCGCACTGCTCGACGCCGATGTCGCGCTCGTGGTCGTGAAAGAGTTCACCGGCAAGGTGCGCGAGCGTGCGCTGGGCGATGAAGTCAACAAGGCGCTGAATCCCGCGCAGCAGGTCGTGCAGATCGTCAATGAAGAACTCATCGCGATCCTCGGCGGTCAGCAGCGCCGGTTGCAGTTCGCCAAGACAGCGCCCACCGTGATCATGCTCGCGGGTCTCCAAGGGTCGGGAAAGACCACGTTCGCCGGAAAGCTCGCGAAGCAGCTCGAGAAGGACGGCCACACTCCGCTCCTCGTCGCCGCCGACCTCCAGCGTCCGAACGCCGTCACCCAGCTCCAGGTCGTTGCCGAGCAGGCTGGCGCTGCGGTGTACGCCCCCGAGCCCGGAAACGGCGTGGGGGACCCCGTGCGCGTCGCGCGCGACGGCGTCGAGACCGCTCGTCGTCAGCAGCACGACGTCGTGATCATCGACACGGCCGGGCGCCTCGGTGTGGATGCCGAGCTGATGAAGCAGGCATCCAACATTCGCAAGGCTGTGGACCCCGACGAAGTGCTCTTCGTGATCGACGCGATGATCGGCCAGGATGCCGTCACGACGGCCAAAGCCTTCCAGGACGGTGTCGATTTCACCGGTGTGGTTCTCTCCAAGCTCGACGGCGATGCGCGCGGTGGCGCGGCGCTGTCGGTGGCTTCCGTGACCGGACGTCCGATCATCTACGCGTCCACGGGTGAGGGTCTCGACGACCTCGAGGCATTCCACCCCGACCGCATGGCGAGCCGCATCCTGGATCTCGGCGACATTCTCACCCTGATCGAGCAGGCCCAGACCGCGTTCGATGAAGCCGAAGCCATGAAGATGGCCGAGAAGCTCGCGACCGAGCAGTTCACTCTCGAAGACTTCCTCGACCAGCTTCAGCAGATGAAGAAGATGGGTTCGATGAAGAAGATGCTCGGGATGCTCCCGGGTATGGGTCAGATGAAGCAGCAGCTGGACAACTTCGACGACAAGGAGATCGATCGCACCGAGGCGATCATCCGCTCGATGACGGTCGCCGAGCGCCGCAATCCCAAGCTTCTCAACGGTTCGCGCCGCCTGCGTATCGCGCGCGGATCGGGCATGACGGTCACCGACGTCAATCAGCTCGTGCAGCGTTTCGACCAGGCCGCGAAGATGATGAGGACCGTCGCCCGTGGCGGAGTCCCCAATATTCCCGGAATGGGACCGATGGGCGGAAAGCCCGGCGCCTCGGCCAAGCGCGGCGGCAAGCAGAAGGCGAAGAGCACGGGTTCACGCTCCGGCAACCCCGCCAAGCGCGCGGCAGAGAACGCGGGGATCGCAGCCACGACCTCCACCCCAACCGGATCCGGCTTCGGCCTCGGCGGGCCTGCGGCAGAGCCGACGGCCGAGGATTTGGCTCAGATCCAGAAGCTCTTCGGCAAGAGCTGAGCGTCGTCGCGCGTCAAGTGCCGAGCGACGCGAGATGGTCGCGCAGCGTGGGTCCGGCGCGGAACTCGCGGATCAAGTGCTGCACGACCGCACGGAGATCTCCGTCTGCCTCGTCGGCAACCCGCATCTGACGCGTCGAGCTTGCGCCGCGCGAGATGATCGTCTCGACTTCGGCGAACTCGCGTGAGCAGTGCAGATCAGCGGCGACTGGCCCGAGGGCGATGAGCGTTTCGCGAAGGTGGTCGTCGACCGGGCGTTGCGTCCCATCCCGGTCGACAATGACCCGCGCATCCAACCCGTAGCGGGCGGCCCGCCACTTGTTCTCCCGGACGAACCACGGCTGCAGCGAGGGTAATTCGCGGCCCGCATCGAGCTCACGGGAGAAGTGCTCGACCAGGACCTGGACGAGCGCGGCTACGGCGGCCATCTCCGGAAGAGTGGACATCCCGTCGCAGGTACGGACCTCGATCGTCCCCCAGCGGGGGGCGGGTCGGATGTCCCAGCGCACTTCGGTCGAGTCGTCGAGCACGCCCGTGCGCACGAGATCCTCGAGATACGACTCGTACTGTGACCAGTCGGTCAGCGGCCAGGGGAGTCCTGCCGTCGGGAGCTGCTGGAAGACGAGTGCGCGGTTGGACGCGTATCCGGTGCGCTCGCCCGCCCAGAACGGACTCGATGCGGAGAGCGCCTGCAGATGCGGAAGGTAGATCGCGAGCGCGTTGATGATCGGGAAGACCTTGTTCACATCATCCACGCCGATATGCACGTGGATACCCCAGATCATCATGTTGCGACCCCACCACTGAGTGCGCTCGATGAGCTTGTGATAGCGCGTCTTGTCGGTGACCTGCTGTTCGTACCACTGCGCGAACGGATGGCTGCCGGCGCAGAGGAGTTCAACGCCGAGCGGATCGGTGATCGTGCGGACTTCCGCGATCGCGTCGGCGATGTCATCGACGACCGCGGCAACGGTGTCACCGATTCCGCTCGTGACCTCGATCGTGTTGGTCAGCAGTTCACCCGTGATCGTGTAGCGCTCCAGCGCATCACGTTCCCCCAGAGCCGCGAGGATCTCGGGTGCGCGGGGGACCAGGTCGCCGGTCTTCCCGTCGGCCAACATGAGTTCCCATTCCAGGCCCACGGACGAGCGGGCGGATGTGGCGAACGGCTCCGTCATCCGCACAGTCTGACACGCGAACGGCTGTGGTTCGCGGCATGGCCCATGATCTGGCAAAATAGACGGTTGGACCACTTGCTCGACCCTCTCATCCCGCAAACAGGTCCATCACAGAGCTTCCGCCGGGTGTGCACCCCACAGCCCAGGCGACGTTCATCAACTCACAACAGCACTCAAGGAGAACTGTGGCTGTCAAGATCCGTCTCAAGCGCCTCGGCAAGATCCGCGCACCCTACTACCGCATCGTCGTCGCCGACTCGCGCACCAAGCGCGATGGTCGCGTCATCGAAGAGATCGGCAAGTACCACCCCACCGAGGAGCCCTCGTTCATCGAGGTCGACTCCGAGCGGGCTCAGTACTGGCTCTCGGTCGGCGCTCAGCCCACCGAGCAGGTCGCCGCGCTCCTGAAGCTCACGGGTGACTGGGGCAAGTTCCAGGGCGACGCCGACGCGGTCTCGACCGTCAAGGTCAAGGCTGCCAAGGAAGAGTTCCAGGTCGACGCCGCCAAGAAGTCCGTCGTCAAGCCGAAGGCCGAGAAGAAGGCCGAGGAGCCTGCTGCTCCTGCTGCCGACGACGCCGACGCGCCCGCCGCCGACGCCACGGACGCAGAGTAATCACGGTGCTGGCCGCCGCGCTCGAGCACATCGTCAAGGGGATCGTCGATCACCCGGACGATGTCGCCATCCGATCCTCTACGTCACCCCGCGGTGACGTGCTCGAGGTGCGCGTGCACCCCGATGACCGTGGACGGGTGATCGGGCGCGGCGGACGCACTGCCAAGGCGCTGCGCACCCTGGTATCGGCTCTCGCCGATGGTGCGCGCGTCCGCGTCGACGTCGCGGACGACTGACGTGGCTGCCGGACCTGCGCGCACGCAGCTGCGTGTCGGGCGCCTCGTCAAGGCTCATGGCCTGAAGGGCGCTCTGAAGCTCGAGCTCTACACCGACGATCCGGACGGGCGCTTCGTCCCCGGCGCCGTCTTCACTCTGCAGGTGCCGGAATCGTCGCCCTGGCACGGGAAGACCGTGACTGTTCGGGAGTTCCGGTGGATGAACTCGCACCCCGTTGTCTTCTTCGAGGACATCGAAGACCGCGAAGGTGCCGACACGATTGTGCGCGCGATCCTCTGGGTCGATCAGGACGTCACCGAGGGCGCGGTCGAAGAGGATGCCTGGTTCGATCATCAGCTCGTCGGACTCGACGTCATCCGTGACGGTGCCTCGATCGGCCGCATCATCCGGGTCGACCACCTGCCGTCCCAGGACCTGTTGATCGTTGCTCCCGCGGACGGCGATGGCGAGATCCTCGTGCCCTTCGTCGCCGCGATCGTGCCCGAAGTCGACCCGGTCGCGGGTCACGTCGTGGTCACCCCGCCGCCGGGACTCTTCGAAGATCTCCCGACCGATGCTGGCGAGACGGAAGAGACACCCGAGGACTGACGTGCGCATCGACGTCGTCACGATTTTCCCCACCTTCTTCGACATCCTGGATGTCTCGCTCCTGGGCAAGGCCCGCGGGGCAGGGCTGCTCGATGTCCGCATCCATGATCTGCGCGCACACACGCACGACCGCCACCGCACGGTAGACGATTCGCCGTACGGCGGCGGCGCGGGAATGGTCATGAAGCCGGAGCCCTGGGGCGACGCGCTCGACGAGATCGCGCGTCCGGCGGATGCCGACATCCGGCCGACGATCATCTTCCCCTCGCCTGCCGGGGAGCTCTTCACCCAGGCGACCGCGCGCGACCTGTCGACACGCAGCCATCTCGTGTTCGGCTGCGGGCGGTACGAGGGCATCGACGAGCGTGTGTTCGCCTACGCGGCCACGCTCGGCGAGGTGCGTCTCGTCAGCCTGGGCGATTATGTCCTCAACGGGGGAGAAGTCGCTTCGATGGCGATGATCGAGGCGATCGGGCGGCTCGTCCCGGGCGTCGTCGGAAACCCGGAGAGCTTGGTCGAGGAATCACACGAGGACGGTCTTCTCGAGTATCCGTCGTACACGAAGCCCGCGTCCTGGCGGGGATACGACGTCCCCGATGTGCTGCTCAGCGGTCATCACGGACGCGTGGCGCAATGGCGCCGCGAGCAGCAGATCGAGCGCACGCGTGAGCGCCGCCCCGATCTGCTTCGGGATCAGGACTGACGTCAGTCGACGCCGAGGAATGACCGGTCGGTCAGGACGATCGGTCCATCCTCGGTGATCGCGATGGTGTGCTCGGAGTGTGCCCCGCGTGAGCCGTCGACGCTGCGCAGCGTCCACCCGTCGGGGTCGGTGACGAGTTCGTCGGTCGTCTGCAGAAACCAGGGCTCGAGCGCGAGGACGAGTCCTGCGCGGAGCGGGTAGCCGCGGCCGGGTTTGCCGTCGTTCGCGACGTGCGGGTCGCCGTGCATGACGCGACCGACACCGTGGCCACCGAAATCCATGTTGATGTCGTAGCCGTCGCCGCGGGCGACGTCACCGATCGCGGACGAGATGTCACCGATCCGGTTGCCGACGACCGCAGCGGCGATCGCGGCATCCAAGGCGCGGCGCGTCGTGTCGATCAGCGCGAGATCCTCGTCGCGCGGGGTGCCGACGACGAACGAAACGGCCGAGTCTGCGACCCACCCGCCCTGCGCGACGGCGAAGTCGAGCGAGACGAGGTCACCGTCGCGCAGGTCGTAGTCGAACGGGAGGCCGTGCAGGACGGCGTCGTTGACCGATGTGCAGATGACCTTTCCGAACGGGCTGGCGCCGAAGGATGGGTGGTAGTCGATGTAGCAGGATTCCGCCCCCGCGCGTCGGATCAACTCGTGTGCGCGGCGGTCGATCGACAGCAGGTTCGTCCCCACTGCGGTCTCCGCGCGCAACGTGGCGAGCGTCTCCGCGACGAATCGGCCGACCGGCCGCATCGCATCGATCTCGGCGGGGGTGCGCAGCTCGATCATCGTGATCCTTTCCTCAGCCTCCATTGTGTCTGACCGGCGTACGATCGAGGACATGTGGTTGCGTCGCGCGTTCTTCCAGTGGCTGATTCCGGCCGCCTTCGTGTTGCCTCTGTGGTTGTTCGTCGGCTGGATCATCTTCGGAGCCAGCCCGTGGGCGTTGCTCTGGGTGTTCGTCTCGGTGCCGGTCGTGTTCATCGGGCAACTGGTGCTCGCCCTCCTGGTGCGTGCGCGCGGCACGGTCCGCACGGAGCGTGCCGTCTCCTGGACGGATGTCGCGCTGTTCGGATCCTGGCATGCGCTGCTCATCGCGCTCGGAGTGTTCTCGAACCCGTGGTGGTGGCTCGTCCTCGGAATCACCGTGGCCGTCGGCATCGCTCTGCTGTGGACGCAACTCTGGGAACTCTGGCGCGAAGCCAAGCCGACCGCCGCCCTCCGGCACACTGCTGAGGGCGTGGCCTACATCCCCGCACCGCGGTCCGACGCGGCGCAGGGTGGCCTTCCGGAGGTCATCGTGGTCACCGAGCGCCCGGCACCGCCCGCATCCTGAATCGCGTTCGACGCGGGTTTGGTGCGTGCCCCCGTCCATGGCAGAATGGACGTTCGTGTCCTGAACCAGCTCTGCCTCAGGGGAGCACGGCATCGCGGAAACGCCTGCCTCGGACGCACACCACCTTTTCCTCTTACATTTTGCGGTCGACCTGATGCGGTCGCAGGAAGTGACGATCATGCAGATCCTCGACTCCGTCGATGCGGCTTCGCTCCGCTCCGACATTCCCGAATTCGGCCCCGGCGACACTGTCAAGGTCCACGTCAACATCACCGAGGGAACCCGTTCCCGTGTCCAGGTCTTCCAGGGCGTCGTCATCGGCCGCTCCGGTGATGGTGTGCGCGAGACGTTCTGCGTCCGCAAGATCAGCTTCCAGGTGGGCGTCGAGCGCACGTTCCCCGTGCACAGCCCGGTGATCGACCACATCGAGGTCGTCACTCGCGGTGACGTGCGCCGCGCGAAGCTGTACTACCTCCGCGAACTCCGCGGCAAGAAGGCCAAGATCAAGGAGAAGCGCGACCGCTGAGTCGCTCGCTCGTCTCCGACGGATGCCCCGGGTTTTCCCGGGGCATCCGTCGTTTCTCCGGCGACGCCCTCGCCGAGCCGTGCGCACGACGGTGCGCCGGATGTGCGACGCTTGACAGCGGAGATCCGACACACGGGTCGGCCCACCAGAAGGACGAGAATGACCTCCGAGACCACCGCCACACCCCGTGGCGCGCTGCCCGTCTCCCGTCGCCGTGGTGCCTGGCCACTCGTGCGCGACATCCTGGTGATCCTCCTCATCGCCATCGTGGTGTCGTTTCTCATCAAGACCTTCCTCGTGCGCTCGTTCTACATCCCCTCGGGGTCGATGGAACAGACACTGCAGAGCAAGGACCGCATCCTGGTCGACGAACTGACTCCGCGGTTCGGTGGGTACGACCGTGGTGACATCGTGGTCTTCCGGGATCCGGGCGGGTGGTTGCCGGCGGAATCAGCACCCGCGCAGAGCCTTCCCGTGCAAGCCGTCGACTGGCTGCTGTCGGTCGTCGGGCTGTCCGCGCCGGACAGCAAGGATCACCTCATCAAACGCATCATCGGTGTCGGAGGAGACCACGTCGTGTGCTGCAACGCACTGGGGCAGATCACGGTCAACGACACCCCGATCGACGAGACCGCGTACCTCAATCTCGCGGAAGGGCAGACCGCGCCTGAGGTGGTGTCCTTCGACGTCACCGTCCCGGAAGGGTCGTTGTGGGTCCTGGGTGACAATCGTGACCACTCCCGCGACTCGCGCTTCAACGTCGATCAGCCGTCGCAGGGCTTCGTGCCGATCGACAATGTCGTCGGTCGCGCGTTCCTCATCACCTGGCCGCTCCCGAGATTCGGCGCGCTCGACTTCCACCACGAGGTCTTCGATGGGGTCCCGGACGCGCAATGACGCTCGTGAGCCCGCGGCTGACCATCGAGCGTCGCCTGCTGCGCGAGCACGCGCTCATCATCGCGTGCGACGAAGTCGGTCGTGGCGCGTTGGCAGGTCCCGTCGCGGTGGGCGCGATCGTGATGGATGCTGCTGGCGCCCGCCGCCGGATCCCCGAGGGTTTGAGGGATTCGAAGCTCGTCTCCGAGCGCCATCGCCCCGCCGTGGCCGAACGCGCGGCGGGGTGGGTACAGGCATCCAGTGTGGGATGGGCGTCGGCCGCCGAGATCGATGATGTCGGCATCATCCGCGCGCTGGGTCTTGCCGCGCTCCGCGCTATCGCGGATCTTCGTGGCATCGGTGTCGTTCCGGAAGAGGCCGTCGTGATTCTCGACGGCAACCACGACTACATCACCCCGGCCGGGGGAGCAGGACTGCATGTTCGGCCGATCGTGAAGGCCGACCGGGACTGCGCCTCGGCCGCGGCGGCGTCGGTGTTGGCCAAGGTGGCACGCGACGATCTGATGGTCGCTCTGCACGATGAGCATCCTGCCTACGCCTGGGCGCGCAACAAAGGCTATGCGAGCGCGGTACATCGTGAGGCGATCCGCTCTCACGGGCTGAGTCGTCACCATCGGTCCTCCTGGGCGATCGCCGACGCCCCGACGCTGTTCTGAGCCGCGCGACATCTAGACTGGAAGCACCATGGACGACGAAGTATTCGAGGACTACGACCGCGAGCTGGAATTGGCGCTCTACAAGGAGTACCGCGACGTCGTTTCGCAGTTTCAGTACGTGATCGAGACCGAGCGTCGGTTCTATCTGGCCAACGACGTGAACGTCGTCCGGCGCGATACCGAACACGATTTCTACTTCGAGATCTCGATGACCGACGTCTGGGTGTGGGATATCTATCGCGCGGACCGCTTCGTGAAGTCGGTGCGGGTGCTGACCTTCAAGGACGTCAACGTCGAGGAGTTGCAGCGGCGCGATTTCCAGATTCCCGACGAATTGTCGCTCGACTCCTGATCTGAGGGGCATCGCTTCCTCCCCAGACGACTGATCGGCGCGACTGTCCACCGATCGTCGTCGCCCTGCAGTCTGCGCGCTGTGACGCGGGCACCATGCCGTTATGGCACAAAAGGACGATCGGGGTCGCGCCGGTGAGCAGCGCGCGGCGCGACACCTGCAGGAACACGGGTTTACCCTGCTCGATCGCAATTGGCGGTGCGCGGCGGGGGAACTCGACATCGTCGCGACAGACGGACGCCACCTGGTGGTGGTCGAGGTCAAGACGCGTCGTACCGAGTGGTTCGGTCACCCGTTCGACGCTGTCGACAAGCGCAAACGCGATCGCCTGTGGCGCGTCGCGTGTGCGTGGGTGACCGCTCATCCGGATCTCGTCCAGCGGCGGCGTCTACGCCTCGACGTCATCGGCATCACGGGGGAGGACCCCGCGACAGCCGTGCTCGAGCACCTGGTGGACCTCCGATGACGCTTGGGCGCACCTGGGGCGTGGTCCTGACCGGCCTCAGCGGCGATCTCGTCGAAGTCGAAGCCGATCTGTCGAACCAGGTTCCTGGTTTCCAGATCATCGGCCTGGCCGATAAGGCGATCGGCGAGGCCCACCAACGGGTGTACAACGCCTGCGCGAACAGCGATCTGCCCCTGCCGCGACGCAAGCTCACGGTGAATCTCTCACCGGCGAGCCTTCCGAAGCAGGGATCAGGGCTCGACGTGGCCATCGCGATTTCGGCGATCGCGACCGAGCAGGCGTTGGATGCCGCATCCCTGGCCGCGACCGTGCACATCGGTGAGCTCGGACTGGATGGTCGCTTGCGCCCCGTTCCGGGCGTCTTGCCGGCCGTTCTGGCGGCGGCGCGGGCCGGGAAGAGTCGGGTCGTCGTTCCGGCGGCCAATCGCGCGGAAGCCGAACTGGTGTCGGGTGTGGAGGTCACGGGGGCCGTCGACCTGCGGGACGTGGCGCGCCACCATGGTCTGGACGTCGACGATGCGGGTCTCGATCCTGTGCCGATAGCCCGTATCGCGGCGTCCGTGCCCGCAGAGCGGATGGATCTCGCGGATGTCATCGGACAACAGGACGCGGTGGACGCACTGATCGTCGCCGCGGCCGGTGGTCATCACGTCCTGATGAGCGGTCCGCCGGGGGCGGGTAAAACGATGCTCGCGCGGCGGTTGCCGGGCATCTTGCCCGACCTCGATGACGACGCTGCACTCCAGACCGCCTCGTTGCGGTCCCTCGCGGGGCTACCGGTCTCGACGCTCAGCCGAACGCCGCCGTTCGAGGCGCCGCATCATTCGGCCAGCGTGGCAGCGCTCGTCGGCGGCGGGAGCCGCACCGTGCGCCCGGGCGCGATCGCGCGCGCGAGCGGCGGTGTGCTGTTCCTCGACGAGGCAGGTGAGTACAGCGGGCAGGCGCTCGACGCGCTACGGCAGCCGCTGGAGAGCGGGGAGATCGAGATCCATCGAGCCGGATTCCGCGCGAGCTTTCCTGCACGGTTCCAATTGATCCTCGCGACCAACCCGTGCCCCTGCGGGAACTACGGCGTGCCGGGAGGTGCGTGCGTGTGTCCGTCGCTGGCGATTCGCCGTTACCTGGGCAAGCTTTCGGGTCCGCTCCTGGACCGGATCGACATCGAACTGTCTCTGCAGCGGGTCGCGGTGGCGCGCCGCGCCGACGCCGATGCCGCGGCGCTGACGACCGCGGTCGCTCGCGAGCGCGTGGCGGCGGCACGGGAACGCGCCGGCGTCCGTCTGCGTGGCACCCCCTGGCGGATGAACGCCCAGGTCTCGGGCTCGTGGCTCCGCAACGGTCCGATGGCTCCCGAGCCGGCGATCCGGCGGCCGTTGGATGCCGCCCTCCACCGCGGCTCGTTGACACTGCGTGGCTACGACCGGGTGTTGCGGGTGGCCTGGAGCGTGGTGGATTTGGCCGGACGTGACCGACTGTCGGTGGCCGACATCGGTCGTGCGCTGTATTTGAAGAAGGGGAATCTCGCATGATCGCGATCACTCCAGATCCCGACGCCGCGCGGACCGCACTGGGGCCGCTCCTGAGTGCCCGGGATGACGCGGGTGCCGTGACGGCCTATGCGCGCGCGGTCTGGTCGACGCTGGCTGAGCCGGGGGACGGCGTGGCTGGCGCGCTCGTGTCGGCCTTCGGCGCCGCAGACGCTCTGGAGATCGCGCTTGCCGCCGATGCCGACATCGGCACGGCCATCGGGGCCGGGCTCGCTCCCGCCGCACTGTCGGCCGGGCGCGCCCGCTGGCTGCCGCGGCGCGAGGAGATCGCCCCCGCGCTTGCCGCCGCGCGCCGCGCGGGTGCACGGCTGCTGACGCCCGAAGATGCGGCCTGGCCCGCACGCCTCGGTGACCTGGGCGTCCATGCTCCCCTGTGCCTGTGGACACTCGGCGATGTTGCGCAGCTGAGTCCCGATGCCGGTGTGGCGTTGGTCGGTGCGCGCGCGGCCTCGGCCTACGGCGAACATGTCGCGACCGAACTGGCCGCCGAGTGTGCAGCATCCGGCATCGCCGTCGTCTCGGGCGCCGCGTATGGGATCGACGGAGCCGCACACCGCGGTGCGCTGTCTGCCGGAGGATCGACGATCGCCGTCCTGGCGGGCGGAGTGGATCGACCCTACCCGGCCGGACACCGAGACCTCATCGATCGGATCGCCGCGCACGGCGTCGTCGTCGCCGACGTGCCGTGTGGGTCGGCGCCGACCAAGTGGCGCTTTCTGGCGCGCAATCGATTGATCGCCGCGCTGTCCGATGCCACGGTGGTCGTGGAGGCGGGGTGGCGATCAGGTGCGCTGAATACGGCACACCACGCGGCGGAGATCGGACGCCCCCTCGGCGCGGTGCCGGGTCCCGTGACCAGTGCCGCGTCGGCAGGCTGCCACCGGTTGCTCCGCGAGGTGGATGCCGTGTGCATCACCGGAGCCGCCGATGTCCGAGAACTCTGCGGAATCGGCGATGAGAGCGCGACGGACCAGGGGCTCTTCGATGCCCGTGAGTACACGGGGGAGCGCACACGCATCCTGGATGCGGTCACGGCTCGCTCGGAGCGGACCACTGCCGATGTCGCTCGGCGCAGTGGGTACGCCATCGCCGAGGCCGCAGCGCTGCTGGGTCTCCTCGAGCTCGAAGGTGCGGTGAAGCGACAGGGCGAGGGGTGGTGTCGGGCTCGGTCGTGACGGTGTGGCCGACGCCGCCCGGGAGGTGGAAGAGGGCATGCTGGAGTCATGCGGATCTCGGAAGCTGCCGATACCTGGGCGCGCGAGCTGACCCACGTGCGCCGCCTGGCGACGGCCACGGTCCGGGCGTACCGTAGCGACCTCCGTGACTTCGCGGCAGCCCTGGATGATCCGATGCTGGTGGATGTCGATCTCGAGATGCTTCGCGAGTGGCTCTGGCGCGCCACGCAGCGGGGAGACGCGCGGTCGACGCTGGCGCGACGCGCGGCATCCGTGCGCGGATTTTTCGCGTGGGCGGCCGATGAGCAGCTTGTTCCGCTCGACCCGAGTCTCCGCCTCGTGTCGCCCAAACGAGGACGGACACTGCCCACCATCGCGACCGCACCCACGATGACCACCGTGCTCGACGGCGCGCGGGCGCGGGCGGTGGACGGTGACCCGGTCGCGCTTCGCGATGCAGCCCTGCTCGAACTGCTGTACGCGGCCGCGCTGCGTGTCTCGGAGGTCTGCGGGACGGACCTCGACGATCTCGACCGATCGCGGCGGACGGTCCGTGTTCTCGGCAAGGGCGGCAAGGAGCGCGTCGTGCCCTATGGAGGTCCGGCCGCCGAGGCGCTCGAGGCGTATGTGGTGCGGGGTCGTCCGGTACTCGTCGGGCGTGGCGCGGGGACAGGCGCGGTGTTCGTTGGTGCGCGGGGAGCTCGACTCGGCGCGCGCTCGGCCTACGAGATCGTCTCCCGCACGGTCGCCCCGGCGCTGGGCGCCGCTGCGGTCGGCCCCCACGCGCTGCGGCATTCCGCAGCGACGCATCTCCTCGATGGGGGTGCTGACCTGCGCACGGTCCAGGAAATGCTCGGCCATGCGAGCCTGGGAACAACGCAGATCTATACGCACGTGTCAGCTGAGAAGCTGACTGCGACCTACCGACTGGCCCATCCGCGCGCATGAATGTGGCGGCCGGTGGCCTGGTCTGATGATCGCTCGCGGCCTCCGTGCACTCGTCGTCGCCACCCTGGCAGTAGCACTGTGCGGGTGCGCGCCGGAATCGCCGAACCCGCCATTTACGGCGAGTGGCGCGCCGACGGCGCCGACAGTGCAGGGCAACAGCAACGCCGTTACCGCGACGGCGCTGGGCGCGGTCGCCGATCAGGGCGAGGCCAACTCCATCGCCCCGCGTTGAGGCACATCCTCAACAGCACGGCAGGAGTACGGCGCGCGGAACGTTGCGCAGCAGCACGATCGGGCTGATGTACTCGCCGTTCTCCCGCACCCCGAAGTGCACCGCTCCAGCCGGAGTGTGCCCGCCGGTCGACACGCTGCCCACGGTGTCTCCCGCCCGGACGACGGCGCCGACCGGCACCGTGGCGGCCACCGGCTCCAGCGTGCTGACGAGACCGACGCCGTGATCGATCGTCACGATCGGGCGCCCGGCGACATCGCCGGCGAACGCGACGACGCCAGCGGCGGGGGCCGCCACGCGCGCGCCGATCGGAGCACCGAGATCGATGCCGCGATGTCCCGGCCCATAGCGGTGCGCGGGAGCGCGGTAGGGCTCGATGATGTGTGGCGGGTCGACCGGCCATTGCCAGCCCGCGAGTCGCGCGGAGGTGGCGGGCACGGCGGGAGAGCTCGGTACGGTCGCGCCGGTCCACACCAGAGCGACGAGCAGGATGCCGGTGACGATGTGCATGGAGGCCAGCATCGCCGCGTCACACCGCGTCGGCGGGACGAGATCGTCGATCCGTGGACAACTCATCGCCAGAGCCGACGGGGGAGGAGGCTCTGCGACTGATACACTGAAAGGGCATCCCGCGTGTCGGGGTGACTCCGCGTGCCCATAGCACCGCGAGAGCTTTTCGCTCTCGCATCGCGGCATCCACATCCCAGGTCTTTCCGCTCCGGCGGAGGGTGGGTGTGCGCCGGGCACCAGGCTTGCCGTGACCGACCGGTCCGGCAAGGACAACCGAAAGGGCGCCTCCGTGCGCCGGAACAGGAGAACGGCCATGGCCGTCGTCACTATTCGCCAGCTGCTCGACAGCGGCGTTCACTTCGGACACCAGACTCGGCGCTGGAACCCGAAGGTCAAGCGCTTCATCCTCACGGAGCGCTCCGGCATCCACATCATCGACCTGCAGCAGTCGCTCGGGTACATCGACAAGGCGTACGAGTTCGTCCGCGAAACGGTGGCCCACGGTGGCACCGTGCTGTTCGTCGGCACGAAGAAGCAGGCGCAGGAAGTCATCGCGGAGCAGGCCACGCGCGTCGGCCAGCCCTACGTGAACCAGCGGTGGCTCGGTGGACTTCTCACCAACTTCCAGACGATCTCCAAGCGTCTTGCCCGGATGAAGGAGCTCGAGGAGCTCGACTACGAGGTTCCCGCGAACAGCGGCTTCACGAAGAAGGAACTCCTGCTGAAGAAGCGCGAGCTCGACAAGCTGCACAAGTCGCTCGGTGGTATCCGCAACCTCACCAAGACGCCGTCGGCAATCTGGGTGGTCGACGCCAAGCGCGAGCACCTCGCGATCGACGAGGCCAAGAAGCTCGGCATCCCCGTCATCGGCATTCTCGACACGAACGCCGACCCGGACGAGTTCCAGTTCCCGATCCCGGGCAACGACGACGCGATCCGCTCGGTGGGCCTGCTGACCCGCATCATCGCGGACGCCGCTGCAGAGGGACTCATCCAGCGTCACCAGCCGACCGACGAGGCTCAGGCCGCAGAGCCGCTCGCCGACTGGGAGCTCGCACTTCTCGAGACCCCCGTCGTCACCGATGTCGCCGAGGTGGAGACCATCGCCACCGAGTCCGACGCCGACCGTGCCGGTGCTGCCGCCGCGGCCGAGGTCGCCGGTGAGCCGGCCGTTGAGGCCGACGCTGCCGAGGCCGTCGCGGACGCCGCGGAGTAACTCCGCCACCGGACACCGTCCCGGCCGGCGCGCAGAGATGCGGCCGGCCGGGACATCCACGAGAACTCACCACAACCTAGGAGCCACCACCCATGGCAAACTTCACGATCGCTGACATCAAGACGCTGCGCGAGCAGCTCGGCACGGGAATGGTCGACACCAAGAAGGCGCTCGAGGAAGCCGACGGCGACCTCGAGAAGGCTGTCGAGATCCTGCGCCTCAAGGGAGCGAAGGGCAACGCGAAGCGTGCCGACCGCTCCACGAGCGAGGGTCTCGTCGCCGCCGCTGAGGTGGACGGCAAGGTCACGGTCATCGAGCTGAACACCGAGACCGACTTCGTCGCGAAGAACGACCGCTTCATCGCACTGGCCGACAACGTGCTCGCTGCTGCGGCCGCCGTCGGCGCTGACTCGGTCGAGGCCGCTCTCGCTGCCGACGCCCACGGTCAGTCCGTCGCCGACCTCATCTCCGGTGAGGCCGCGATCCTCGGCGAGAAGGTCGAGCTTCGCCGCGTCCGTACGCTCGTCGGCGACGCGTTCGAGATCTACCTGCACAAGACCAGCAAGGACCTGCCCCCGCAGATCGGCGTCGTGGTCGCGTACTCGGGTACCGATGCCGAGACCGCGCGCAGCATCGCGCAGCACATCTCGTTCGCCAACCCGACGTACCTGTCGCGCGCGGATGTTCCCGAGGCCGAGGTCGAGAAGGAGCGCGAGATCGTGACCGAGATCTCCCGCAACGAAGGCAAGCCCGAAGCCGCTCTGCCCAAGATCGTCGAAGGACGTGTCGGCGCGTTCTTCAAGCAGGTCGCCCTGCTTGACCAGGACTATGCGAAGGACAACAAGCTGTCCGTCGCGAAGGTCGCTGAGGCCGCCGGCATCACTGTCACGGACTTCGCCCGCTTCAAGGTCGGCGCGTAAGCAATCGACAGGGCCCGCATCTTCGGATGCGGGCCCTTTTCGATGCCTCCGTTTTCGATAGTCTGCATCCGAGAAGAGGAACCACGTGATCGATGAGAACACCGGACGCCGTCGCGTCCTTCTGAAGCTGTCCGGCGAGGCGTTCGGGGGAGGGCAGCTGGGGGTGAACCCGGATGTCGTCGGCCAGATCGCGCGCGAAATCGCCGCTGCGGCCGACCAGGTCGAGATTGCCATCGTCGTCGGCGGGGGAAACTTCTTCCGCGGTGCGGAGCTCAGCCAGCGTGGAATGGACCGGGGACGCGCCGACTACATGGGCATGCTCGGTACCGTGATGAACGCTCTCGCTCTCCAGGACTTCTTGGAGCAGGCGGGGGCGGCCACCCGCGTGCAGTCGGCAATTGCCATGACGCAGGTCGCCGAGCCGTACATCCCGCGCCGCGCCGAGCGCCACATGGAGAAGGGGCGCGTGGTCATCTTCGGTGCCGGAGCCGGGTTGCCGTACTTCTCGACCGATACCGTCGCCGCCCAGCGCGCCTTGGAGATCGGAGCGGATGAGGTCCTCGTCGCCAAGAACGGCGTCGACGGCGTCTACACGGCCGATCCGAAGAAGGATGCCGGCGCGACCAAAATCGACCGCATCACCTATCAGGACGCCCTGCAGCGTGGCCTCAAGGTCGTCGACTCGACAGCCTTCAGCCTCTGCATGGACAACGGAATCGACATGCGCGTGTTCGGCATGGAGCCGGCGGGCAATGTCACCCGGGCGCTTGTGGGGGAGACGATCGGCACGCTCGTCACGGTCTGAGTTCCGGCGGTCCCCGGCACTAGACTTGCAAGGACGTACCGACGAATGGAGTGACCGTGATCGCCGAGATCCTGGCAGACACGAAGACGCGCATGGCCCGCGCCGTGGAGTCGGCGAAGGAGGACTTCGCCACCGTCCGCACGGGCCGTGCCAACCCGCAACTCTTCCAGAAGATCCTGGTCGACTACTACGGATCACCGACCCCCCTGGCACAGCTCGCGTCGTTGAACAATCCGGAGGCGCGAACGCTCATCGTCACGCCGTACGACAAGTCGGCGCTCAAGGCGATCGAGCAGGCCATTCGCGACACCCCCAACATCGGCGCGAACCCCACCAACGACGGCAACATCGTGCGCGTGACGTTGCCCGAGCTCACGGCGGATCGCCGCAAGGAGTACGTGAAGATCGTCCGCACCAAGGGTGAGGACGCCAAGGTGCACCTTCGGGGCATCCGCCGCAAATCCAAGGATGAGCTCGACGCACTCAAGAGCGAGGTCGGCGAAGACGACCTCGCCCGGGCCGAGAAGGAACTCGACGCCCTCACGCGCGCGCACGTCGACGAGGTCGACGCGGCGTTGGGGCGCAAAGAGGCCGAACTGCTCGAGGTCTGAGACCGTCGATGACCGATCCTTCGGACTCCGCGGCGACGGGTGATGCCCCGCCGCCGTCGCGCACGACGCGGCGGGTGACGGAGAACAATCCGTCCTTCCAGGCACACGTTCGTGCGGCCCGGAGCGAGCTCGAACAGCACGTCGGCAAGGCGCGCGCGGATTTCGAACACGTGCAGGAACGGATCAACGAACGGACGGGGCGCAACCTCCTTCTTGCCGTGCTGATCTCGTTGGCGATCGGCGCGATCGTTCTCGGGTCGTTGCTCTTCGTGAAGTGGCTCTTCTTGATCTTCGCGATCCCCGTATGTCTTCTGGGTCTCTTCGAGTTCTCGCGCGCACTGCAGACCTCCGGGCGACGGGTCGATGTGTGGCCGCAGTTGGTCGCCGGGGCCGTCATCACGGCATCCGGCTTCTTCGTCGGTCACTGGACGCACTGGGTGATCACGTTCACCGCTGTCGCCTTCGTCGTGGTGTGGCGGATGCTCGGTCAGATGGTGGCCGCAGACGGGCGAAGCTACGGCGACGTGCTCTCGGATGTGCTGGTCGCCGGATTCATCCCGATCTACGTCCCGTTTCTGGCGAGCTTCGCTCTCCTGTTGCTGCGGCAAGACCAGGGCGAGTATTGGGTGCTCGCGATGATCGCGACGGTCGTCGCCGCCGATACGGGGGCCTACGCGAGCGGCCTTGCGTTCGGTCGCCACCCGATGGCTCCCCGCATCAGCCCCAAGAAGACGTGGGAGGGCTTTGCGGGCGCAGCTCTTGCCGCTGCACTCGTCGCGACGCTGTTCGCGATCTTCGTCTTGCACGCGCCGGCATGGGCGGGCGCGATCTTCGGCCTCGTCGTGTTGGCGTCGGCGACCATCGGTGATCTCGGGGAGTCGATGATCAAGCGCGACATGGGGATCAAAGACATGAGCTCGTGGCTTCCGGGTCACGGCGGCGTTCTGGACCGGCTTGATTCGATCCTTCCGTCGGCGCCGGCGGCGCTCGCGATGTACTTTCTCTTCTTCCCCCTGGTGACGTCATGACAGACCCTCAGACGCCCGTGGCGTCGCCCTTCCCGCATACGGCCGGCCGCACCAAGGGGTACGCGCCGGACGCGGTAGACGCGTTCCTCACGCGGGCACGGGACGCCTTTCAGTCCGACGAGGTGAGCGACCTTGATGCCGGCACGATCCGCACGGTCGCCTTCCCGCTCGTCAAGCGGGGCTACCAGGTGGCGGCAGTGGATGCTGCCCTGGGCCGAATCGAGGATGCGTTTGCCGCGCGCGAGCGTGAGCGTGCTCTGTCGCGCGCGGGTGCGCGGGCGTGGGTGGGCCAGTCGCGTCAACTCGGGCAGGAAGTCCTCGACCGATTGACACGGCCCAAGCGCCACCGTTTCGCGCGTACTTCTCTGCTGCGGTACGGCTACCGCATCGATGAGGTCGACCTCGTCGCTGATCGGATCGCCCGCTTCCTCGAGACAGGCGAGGGTGTGTCCGTCGAGCAGATTCGAACCGTCGCTTTTCGCATGCAGCGGCGGGGCTACAACGAAGCGCAGGTGGATGCCGTCCTCGATGCCGTGGTCGAGGTCATGCTCGCTGTTGTGTGAGCGGCCTCTCATCACAGCGGTCTCACGCGCCCGCTAGAATCAGGGAACTGTGACTTCCGAAGCCGACTTGGTCCCCCAGGAACCCCGCCCGATTGCCACGCAGTCGTCCGAGGTGCGCCCTGCTGCGCGGCCGCGGATGCCGCAGCAGCCCGCGCGTTGGTCGCGCCGTCGCGGTGTGGTCGGCACCTTTGCTGTTCTCGCGGTGGCGGCATTCGCCGCAGCCTACGTCGGGCCCCTCACGACGTCTACGCCGGCCGCTCACGCTGCCGAAGTCGACCCGGTGTCGCTCTATGCGCACACGATCCATGATGCGCAGGAGTACCTGGCAGCGTCTGAAGCCGCGGGGGTCGACCTCGGCCGAGACGGCCTGGCGTATACCGTGTACGTCACCCCGACACCCACCCCCACGCCCACCGCGACTCCCACGAAGAAGCCTGCCTCCACGGGGGGATCATCGTCCTCGGGTGGCGGGTGGTCACCGCCGTTCGTTTCACCCGATCCGGGGTCTGCCCAGGCGATCGCCTACGAGATGGTGATGGCTCGTGGCTGGGGAGACAGTGAATTCGCCTGCCTCGTCGCTCTCTGGAACAAGGAATCGGGCTGGCGTGTCAACGCCTACAACGCCTCGAGCGGCGCGTATGGGATTCCGCAGTCGCTGCCGGGGAACAAGATGGCAACAGCCGGCGCTGACTGGGCGACCAACCCGGCAACTCAGATCAGTTGGGGACTCGGTTACATCGGTGGCCGCTACGGTGCACCCTGTGGAGCGTGGGGACACTCTCAGGCCAAGGGCTGGTACTGATCGCATGCCCCGCGCGCACCGTCGCAGGCCCGAGCCCGCCGACGACTCGTTCGACCGTCTGCTGAACGGGTGGAAGCGGAGCGAGACCCGCCGTGGTGTCGAGTGGACCGTGCAACCCGTGTCGGCAGCGAAAGCCCAGAAGACCTATACCTGCCCGGGCTGCGGCCGAGATGTGGTTCCCGGCACCGCGCACGTCGTCGTCTGGCGCGCAGACGGGGTCCTCGGCGACGCCGCGGACGTGGCGGCGCGGCGCCACTGGCACTCCGCGTGTTGGAAGATCGGATGACGATGGAAATTCGCGGACCCGTCCAGCTCCCGGCTCGCCGTGAGGACATCGAGCTGCACACCCTCGATGGGCTCACCCTCGTCGGCGAGCTCGCGCTTCCCGAGCACACAGATCCCGTCGCCACACTGGTGACGCTGCATCCCTTGCCGACAGCCGGTGGCTTCATGGATTCGCACATCCTGCGCAAAGCGGCCGGGCGCCTGCCCGCTCTGGCCGACCTGGCCGTGTTGCGCTTCAACACGCGAGGCACCACCTCACCGCGGGGGACGAGCGAGGGCACCTTCGACGGCGGCGCCGCGGAGGAATTCGACGTCGCCGCCGCGATGGCGTTCGTCCACGATCGCGGTTTGCCGCATCCCTGGATCGTTGGATGGTCCTTCGGCACAGAACTCGCGCTGAAGTATGGGCGCGATCACGCGATCGAGGGCGCCATTCTGCTCTCCCCGCCGCTGCATCGTGCGACAGCCGACGACGTGGCCGGCTGGAGCGGCGATCCGCGGCGTCTTGTCGTCATCGTTCCCGAGTTCGACGATTATCTGCGCCCGGCGGAGGCGAGAGAGCGATTCTCCTCGGTACCCGGTGCCACCCTCGTCGCGGTGGACGGGGGAAAGCACCTGTGGGTGGGAGAGACGCAGACCCGCAGGGTCCTCACCGAGATCGTCGCCGTCACGCATCCCGACGCGTTGCCGTTGCCGACGGAATGGGACGTCTGAGGTATTTCTAGAGCTCGTTTTGCCGCGGGATGATCACCTGGCGGTAAATGATCAGGATGCTCGCGGCCACAGGAATGGCGATCAGCGCGCCGAGGAGCCCGAGGAGTGAACCACCCGCCAACGCGGCAATGACGACGACGGCGCCGGGCACCGAGACCGCGCGGTTCATGATGCGGGGAGAGAGGATGTATGCCTCGACCTGCATGTAGATCGCGTACCAGATCAGGGCGACGAGCGCCGTGAGCGGCGATCCGAGTCCGGGGATCAGGCACGTGAGCACGATGATCGCCGAACCGGTGAGCGTACCCACGAGGGGAATGAGCGAGAAGAAGAACGCCACCACCGCGAGCACCGCGGGGAACGGCGCGCCGATGATCGAGAGGAAGATCGCGCTCAGCACGCCGTTGATCACACCGAGAGTCACTTGCCCGGCGACGTAGTAGCCGACGGAGGCGGTGATCTGCTCGCTGAGGTCGATGAACCGGGCACGCTTGGATGCGGGCACCAGCTGGTAGACCGCAGCCTTGAGCGACGGCGTCGAGGAGGTGAAGTAGATCGTGAGGATGAGCACGATGAGCGCACCGGTGAAGCCGGCGACGATGCCCGCTCCGATGCCGAGGAGAGTCTCGCCGGCCGCGCCGCCGATCGTGGCGACATCCAGCGTCGCGTACCAATCGGAGATGTACTGGAAGACCCGGTCGACATCCAGGGCGGGGAAGACGTCGTTCAACCATGTGCGCGCTGTCTCGACCGGATCCCATTCCAGATTGACAGCGCTCTCGATGAGTTTCTGGACCTGGGTCACGAGCTGCGAGATCTGCGTGACGATGATCGGCACGATCATCAGGATGATGCCCGCGAACACCGTCAGAACGGCGAAGAAGGTGACCAGCAGTGCGGCCCAGCGGGGGAGTCCGCGGCGCTCCAACCACGACACGAGCGGATCGAGGCCGAGCGACAGGAACAGCGCCGTGCCCACGTAAAGCAGCACCGTCGACAGTGAGGACACGCTCTGGATCAACACGATGCCGACGCCGACCCCGAGCGTCGCGATCAGCGCAGTGCGAAACGGATGCTGGAGTTTCACGGAGACCTTCTTGCCATGGTGGTGTGTGACACACATTACGCAGGGAGCGGCGGAAATCCGTCGCGGCACCCCCTCCCGGGCGACATTCAGGTCGTTTTCGCTACGCTGGAATGTCGATTGTGTGTCTGCGGGCTTTCCGCGCGCGCAGAAAGGTGTGTCATCCGTGCGTTTCGTCTGGGCTGTGGTGGCCTTCGTGCTTGCCGCCGTCATGATCGGGGCGGGGATCGCTCAGCGAACTGTCCTGCAGGGACCGAGGACGGTCAGTCAGGCCATCGAAGTCACCGGCGATGTGCCGTATGTGCTGATCGACGGAGCGGTCCTGCGCAGTCACGAGGGCACGCAAACCCTCCGTGCCCAGGGCGACGGCACGATCTTTGCCGCCTACGGGCGCACGAACGATCTGACGACGTGGCTGCAGAGGACGGAGTACGCCCACCTGACCCTCGGTGATGACGACACGATCGTCTCGGAAACCGTCCCGCAAGAGGAGGCACCGGCCGAGGATGCAGTCGCGCTGACACCCGTCGATTCAGACCTCTGGCTCGATCAATTCCAGCAGGACGATCTACTCATCACCCAGCTCCAACTGCCCGAAGACATGAGCGTGCTCGTGGCGACCGACGGGACCGAGCCGGCACCCCGCGACGTGACGCTGTCCTGGCCGACCGGAGCAGCGACTCCGTGGGCGGGCCCGCTCATCGTCGGCGGAAGCTTGCTTCTCCTCCTGGGCGTGATCCTCTACGTGCTCGGTGTTCGTCACGCGCGCCGCTCGCGCGGACCCCGACGCAAGGGCCTGCCGGTGCCGGTGACAGAGCCCATCGACCTTCGCGTCGACACCGATGCCAAGGGCGTCATCTCGGCCACCCCGACCCGCCGTTCGATCACTCGGGGCAAGCGTTCGTTCGTCGTCCTTCCGATCGTTGCGGTCTCTTCGTTGATGTTCACGGGGTGCTCGCCGGATGCCTGGCCGGAGCTCGTCGGCTCCCCGACACCGTCGGCGACACCGAGCATCATCGTTCCCGACGACCAGGGGAGCCCTGCGGTGACCGAAGCGCAGGCGGAGCGCATTATCTCGCGGATCGCCGCTCAGGTGACCACCGCCGATGAGACGAACGACGCGGCAGCGGCGGCGCTGCGGATGGACGGGCCCGCGTTGCAGACTCGCGAGACCAACTACCGCCTCCGCACGGCGATCCCGGATCAGGCCTCGCTCGACCCGATTCCCACCTCGGGTATTCGCGTACTGCTCCCCGAGGCGTTCGACGGGTGGCCACGGACCTTCTTCGCGGTCGTGGGCACGGGCGCCGACGCCCCGGACACCATCATGAGCGTCACCCAGGCCGATGCGTGGTCCGACTACAAGGTCACGTACGTCGCCGACCTCGCGGCTGACACCAGCCTCAACCTGGCCCCGCCCTACGTCGGTGCCGTCTCCATCGACCCCGACTCCCCGTTCCTTCTCCTGCCGCCCTCGAAGCTCGCGGGCGCGTACGCGGACATCTTGGACAAGGGTGCGGACAGTGAATTCGCGCCGCTCTTCGATCCGGAGACCGATATGTTCCGTACTCAGGTCGCGGCCAACCGGACGTCCCGGCTCGAGAGCTTCAACCAGACGGCGGCCGAGACCGGAACCCTGACGTTTGCGGCCTCCGCCGGAGACACGACGCCGGTCGCACTGGCGACACTCGACAGCGGGGCGATCGTGGCCGTCACCGTGAACGAGACGGATACCGTCACCCCGACGAGCTCCGACGCGGTCATCAAGCTCGATGACAGCCCGACTGTGAAGGCTCTTGCAGGCGTCAGTCAGTCCGCGACGGGTTTCACAACGACGTTCGCCGATCAACTCTTCTTCTTCGTGCCCGCGCAGAGTTCGACAGAGCGGATTCAGTTCCTCGGCTATTCCTCCAGCATCCTCGACGTGAAGGCGGTTACTCCGTGAGCGATCAGACCCTCGGCACCCCGCACCCTGGCGCCGTCCTCCGTGGCGCCGTCGACCTTTCGTCGCTGCGTGCGCGGGCGACGACTCCCCCCTCGGCTGCGGCTACGGCTGCCGGTGAGGCGCCGACGCCCCCGCTCATCTTCGACGCCACGGATGCGAACTTCGCCACCGTGCTCGAGCTCTCGCGCACCGTGCCGGTCGTCGTCGATCTGTGGGCCGAGTGGTGCGGGCCGTGCACGCAACTCAGCCCCGTGCTCGAGAAGGTGATCACCGATCTGGGCGGACGCCTCGTGCTCGCCAAGGTCGACGTCGACGCGAACCCGCAGTTGGCACAGAGCTTTCGCGCGCAGGCCATTCCGCTCGTCGTTGCGCTCGTCGCCGGTCAGCCCGTGCAATTGTTCACCGGTGCCGTCCCTGAGCAGCAGCTGCGAGAGGTTTTCGCCCAGTTGTTGCAACTCGCCGCACAGCAGGGAGTGACCGGCACAGTGCCGCAATCCCCGGGCGATTCCGACGCAACGACCGAGGATGCCGAGCCGCCGCTCCCGCCGCTTCACCAGGAAGCATTCGATGCGATCGAGGGCGGCGACTACGCACGTGCCGCGGCCGCGTACGAGGCTGCTCTGGCCGAGAATCCGCGCGATGATCAGGCACGCGCGGGGCTCGGCCAAGTGCGGTTGCTCGACCGGGTGCAGGGCCTCGATCTTCAGGAGGCGCGAGCTGCGGCTGCGGCTGCGCCGACGGATCCGCACGCGCAATTCGCGGTCGCGGATCTCGACCTCGCCGGCGGACACGTGGACGATGCGTTCGGCCGCTTGCTCGACCTCTTCGCCGTCCTGCCGGACGAGGAGCGGGCGCCGGTGCGCGAGCGGCTGCTCGAGCTCTTCGGACTCGTCGGTGACGCCGACGCCCGCGTCCTGCGTGCCCGCGGACGTCTGTCGAGCCTGCTGTTCTGATCCGGTCCTCGCCGCTCAGCGGGTGTTGCTCAGCCGCTGTGGCTCAGCCACAGCACGCCCAGCGGAGGAAGCGTCATGCTCGCGCGCCCGGATTCGTCGGCATGAACCGATCCGAAATTTCCGACACCGGAGCCGCCGTACTCGGGAACGTCCGAGTTGAGAATCTCGGTCCAGTCGCCGCTCTCACCCAGGTCGAGTGAGAAGTCGTACAGCGGAGCACCCGAGAAGTTGCAGATGATCGCGACGGAGTTTCCGTGATGGTCGCGCCGCGAGAATGCGATGACGTTGGGATTCCAGTGCGGCGCCCCCAAGCGCGTGAACGCATCGCCGTCGCTGTCGCGTGACCACAGTGCGGAGTGGTCGCGATAGACCCCGTTGAGGGCGCCCACGAAGTTGAAGAGCTCGCGGTGTGCCGGTTGGTCCAGCAGCCACCAGTCCAGGCTCCGGGACTCCGACCACTCCGACATCTGGCCGAACTCCTGACCCATGAACAGGAGCTGCTTGCCGGGGTGACCCCACATGTACGCGAGGAACGCGCGCATGTTGGCGAGCTTCTGCCAGTGATCGCCCGGCATCCGTGTGAAGAGGGTTCCCTTGCCGTGGACGACCTCGTCGTGACTGATCGGCAGCAGGTAGTTCTCGCTGAACGCGTAGACGAACGAGAACGACAGCTCGCCCTCGTGGTGCGATCGGTACATGGGGTCGCGCTTCATGTACTCGAGGGAGTCGTTCATCCAGCCCATGTTCCATTTGAGGCCGAATCCGAGGCCGCCCTCGCTGGTGGGTGCGGTCACTCCGGGATAACTCGTCGACTCTTCGGCGATCATGGCGATACCGGGGTAGCGCTTGTACGCGGTTGCGGTGACCTCTTGGAGGAAGCGGATCGCTTCGAGGTTCTCCCTCCCGCCGTAGATGTTCGCTTCCCACTCGCCCGCTTCGCGGGAGTAGTCGAGATAGAGCATGGACGCCACGGCATCCACCCGCAGGCCGTCGACGTGAAACTCTTCGAACCAGAACAACGCGTTCGCCACGAGGAAATTGCGCACCTCGTTGCGGCCGTAGTCGAAGATCAGCGTTCCCCAGTCTTTGTGCTCACCACGCCGGGGATCGGGGTGTTCGTAGAGCGCTTGCCCATCGAATCGTGCCAGCGCGAACTCGTCTTTCGGGAAGTGGCCGGGAACCCAGTCCATGATCACGCCGATGCCGGCCTGGTGGAGGCGGTCGATGAGGTAGCGAAGGTCGTCGGGCGTCCCGAATCGGCTGGTCGCTGCGTAGTAGCCGGTGACCTGGTACCCCCACGAGCCCCCGAAGGGATGCTCCGCCAGCGGCAGGAACTCGACGTGCGTGAAGCCCTGCTCGAGAAGGTAGCCGACGAGCGGATCGGCGGCCTCACGGTAGGTGAGCCCCGCTCGCCACGACGCGAAGTGCAGTTCGTACACGGACATGGGTTGGTCGATGGGGGAGCGGGATCCGCGCTGAGCGAGCCATGCGTCGTCGGTCCACGCGTGAGTGCTGTCGCTGACGATGGATGCCGTCGCCGGCGGCACCTCGGCGTGGCGCGCCATCGGATCGGCTTTCGTGATCCACGGGCCGGCCTGCGTGAGCAGCTCGAACTTGTACGTCGTGCCCACTCCCAGCCCCGGGATAAAGAGCTCCCAGACGCCGCTCGAGCCGAGGGAGCGCATCGAGTGCCCCTGCCCGTCCCACGAGTTGAAATCGCCGACGACACGAACAGCGCGCGCGTTCGGCGCCCAGACCGCGAACGACACGCCATCGGTGCCGTCCACGTGGTGCAGGCGCGCTCCGAGCACGCGCCAGAGCTCTTCGTGGCGTCCTTCGCGGATGAGGTGCAGATCAAGCTCACCGACCGTCGGCGCGTGCCGATAGGGGTCGTCTGCGGTGAAGGCGACGCCGTGGTCGTAGGACGTCTCGAGCGTGTACGAAAGGGGGGCAGTGTCTGTCTGGCCCTCCCAGATCCCCCCGCGGAGGTGCGTGAGAACCACTCGCTCTCCGTCCGCGAGTACGGCCGTCACCGTCTGAGCGAGCGGGCGCCGTGCGCGGATGACCCAGGTGCCGTCTGCCTGCCCGTGAAACCCCAGCACATCGTGCGGTGCATGGTAGGACCCGGTGGCTACGGTGTCGAGGACGGCGTCGTCGGGACGATTCATCGGTTTCCCCTCACGTGCAGGATGTGGACGGGCTCGGCGAAGGCGTCGAGTCGGACGAAGTTGTGATCCGACCAGGTCCACGTCGCGCCCGTGATGAGGTCCTCGACGCTGAACTCGTCGCCCGGTGTTCCTCCCCACGCCGTCTGGTCGAGATGGACGGTCGTCTGACGCACCGAGTGGGGGTCGACGTTGACCACGACGATGATCGTGTCGGAACGTCCGTCTGCGGTCACACCGCCGGGGACGTGCTTAGAGTACACGAGGATCGCGTCATCGTCGCTGAAGTGCACGCGCAGGCCCCGCAATTGTCGTAGCGCGGGGTGTGCCCGGCGGATCTCGTTGAGGCGCTGGAGATACGGAGCCAGGGAATCGCCCGCCGCTTCGGCGGCCGCCCAATCGCGGACCTTGTACTCGAATTTCTCGTTGTCGATGTTCTCTTCGGCGCCCGCACGCGCCACGTTCTCGTACAACTCGTAGCCGGCGTAGACGCCGTAACTCGCGCCCGCTGTCGCGGCGATGGCAGCGCGTATCTTGTACGCCGGTCGCCCACCGTACTGGAGATACTCGGTCAAAATGTCGGGCGTGTTCACGAACAGGTTCGGCCGCATGATGTCGGCCGTCTCGTCGGAGATCCAGGTGAGGAACTCTTCGAGTTCGGGCTTCGTGTTGCGCCACGTGAAATACGAGTAGCTCTGCTGGAATCCCGCCTGTGCGAGCCCGAGGAGCGGCGCCGGACGAGTGAACGCCTCGGCCAGGAAGACGACATCCGGATGCTCGGCGTTCACTGTGGCGATCAACCACTCCCAGAACTGCAAGGGTTTCGTGTGCGGATTGTCCACGCGGAAGATCTTCACCCCGTGCCCGATCCAGAGGCGAACGATCCGGAGAACTTCGGCACGGATACCGTCCGGATCGTTGTCGAAGTTGATCGGATAGATGTCCTGATACTTCTTCGGCGGATTCTCGGCGTACGCGATCGTCCCGTCCGGGAGCGTGGTGAACCACTCCGGATGTGCGGTGACCCAGGGATGATCGGGCGCCGCTTGCAGCGCGAGGTCGAGCGCCACCTCCAGCCCGTTCGCGGTCGCCGTGCGCACGAAGGCCCGGAAATCGGCGATCGAGCCGAGGTCCGGGTGCACGGTGTCATGTCCGCCGGCGGATGAGCCGATCGCCCAGGGCGAACCCGGGTCGCCCGGACCTGCGGTCAGGGTGTTGTTGGGCCCCTTGCGGTTGCGCTCACCGATCGGATGGATCGGCGGGAGGTAGACGACGTCGAACCCCATCGCTGCCACGGCGGGTAGCCGCTTCGCGGCGGAGCGGAAGGTGCCACTCTTGATGCTTCCGTCCTTGCGGCGGACGGCGCCCTCGGACCGGGGGAAGAACTCGTACCAGGCACCGACCCCTGCGCGCTCACGCTCCACGAGCAGCTCGTGCGTGCGGCCGACCGTCGTGAGCGAGGAGAGGGGCCTCGCCGCGAACATCGCCGCCACGCGAGGATCCCGGACGATGGTCAGCGCCTGGTCGTCGCTGACCACGTCGTCGCGGAGCGCCTCCGCCGCGGTCTTCAGCGCGCGGCGTTCGGCCACGGGGCGGTCCTTTTCCTTCGCTGCACGCAGGAACAGCTCGGCCCCCATGGTGCGCATGAGTTCGGCATCCACCCCCGCGGCGATCTTGAGGTCGGCAGCGTGCTCCCACGTCGCGAAATCGTCCGCAAACGACTCGAACCGGAACCTCCAAATGCCTTGCTCGAGCGGCGAGAGGAGGACACGCCAGCGGTCGAAACCGTCCTGAAGAGCCGTCAACCGGTGCAGGGACTCCTGACCCGACGGAGAGAACAGTCGCACGTGCACACCGATCAGGTCGTGTCCTTCTCGGAACGCGGTGGCGGTGAACGGGACGGCTTCGCCGGAGAAGGCGGACGGGCGGAACTCAGGGTCGATCGCGCGCGGGCGCTCGTTCCCGAGCGGGATCCGGCCGGTGCGCGCGGTCGCATCCGGAGCCGGAGACCCGACAGGTCGGAGGGGAATCTCGGCCGTACTGCGAACTGCCGGGGAGGAAGGGGTGCTCGTCGTCGTCGCCACGTCTCGAACCTACCGCCGTTGCGTCGTGGTGTGCACCTGTGGATCGGCGCGGCCGCGCTCCCACCCCCGCGAGACAGGGTGAAAGGGCGGGTCAGGCCATGCGGAAGAGCTGCATTGCGGTGCCGGGGAGAGCGACGACGTCGCCCGGCGCGAAAACCTGCTCGGATGCCTCAGGGCGCTCGGGCACGCTCGACCACAGCGCGACGAACTCGGTGATGCCGTCGATGCGGGGGAGCGTGACATCGATCGGGCGCTCGTTGCCGTGCACGATGAGCAGAATCCGGTTGGGGTCCTCTGACTCCGGCGTTGACTGGGCGTCGTACTGCAGCGTGCGATGCGCCGGGTTCGTCCACCTGTCGATCGACATCGTCTCACCGTTCTCGTCGTACCAGTCGATCACCGACGAGTTCGGGACAGGATGCACGGCGTGCGCGAACCGGCGCGGGCGCAGTGCCGGGTTCTCTCTCCGGAGTTGGATCAGGCGCTGCACGTGCGCGAACAGGTCTTCCTGCCACGGCGCGTGTTGCCAGTCGACCCACGTGAGCGGCGACGAATGGCAGTAGGCGTTGTTGTTGCCGCGCTGGGTGCGGGCGAACTCATCGCCCGCAGTGATCATGGGGATGCCGGCCGAAAGCAGCAGTGTTCCCATGAGGTTGCGCATCGCGCGCCGCCGCGCGGCGAGGATGCCGGGATCGTCGGTGGGGCCTTCCGCACCGTGATTGAACGAGCGGTTCGTGTCGGCTCCGTCGCGCCCCTGCTCGCCGTTGCCCATATTGTGCGTGATGTCGTACGAGACGAGGTCGCGAAGAGTGAACCCGTCGTGTGCAGTGACGAAGTTGACACTGGCGAGCGGCCCGCGCTCGTCGCTGAAGGTGTTCGACGATCCGGCGAGTCGGGTCGCGAACCCGCCGACACCGACGGGCGAGGTGCCCGCCCGGCGCGCGTAGTCGACGTCGCTGAGCCAGAAGTTTCGCACACGGTCGCGATAGCGGTCGTTCCACTCGGCCCATCCGGCGCCGAAGTTCCCCGTCTGCCAGCCGCCCATCCCGACATCCCACGGCTCGGCGATGTTCTTGATGCCGGCCAGGGCGGGGTCGTCGATGATCGCGCGCAACAGCGGGTGATCGGCGGTGAAGACGTGGTTCTCGTCGCGACCGAGCGTCGCGGCCAGATCGAAACGGAATCCGTCGACCTGCAGATCGTTCGCCCAATAGCGCAGTGAATCGAGCACCAGGCGGGCCGCGGCATCCGTCGACGTGTTCAGGGAGTTGCCGCATCCGGTGAGATCGATGTACGCGCCATCCTCACGCTGCCGGTAGTAGGCCCGATTGTCGATGCCGCGCAGGCTCGACCGCGGATCGGCCATGCCGAGTTCGGATGTGTGGTTGAAGACGACGTCGAGGATCACCTCGATGCCCGCCGCGTGCAGGGACTTGACCATCTGCTGGAACTCACGCACGACACCTACCGGCCCTTGGGCTGAAGCCTCGGCGGTCGCGTAGCCGCCGTGCGGCGTGAAGAAGTTGAGGGTGTTGTACCCCCAGTAGTTCGTCAGGCCGTGCTGCAGCAGACGCGGCTCGGTTTCGAACGCGTGCACGGGCAGGAGTTCGACGGCCGTGACGCCGAGCGCGTGCAGATGCGCGATCATCGCGGGGTGCCCGAGCCCGGCATACGTGCCGTGGAGGGCGGGCGGAACGCCGGGGTGCCTCTTGGAAAGCCCCGTGACGTGCGCTTCGTAGATCACGGTCCGATCCAACGGCGTCTCGGGCTTCGTGACGCCCTCCCAATCGAAGCCGGGCTCGACGACGACCGATCGCCACTGACCGCGCCGCACCGGCACGAGGCCACGCCCGTAGGGGTCGATCAGCAGGCTCTCGGGGTTGAAGGTGTTGCCGGGGCCGGCCGGGCCGTCGACGCGGAGCGCGTAGCGCGTGCCGGGTCGCAGGCTCGGCGTCGTGATCTCCCAGACACCGTCGCCGACGGGCGCGAGCGGAAACGCCTCCGTGATCCAATCGAGGTCGATCTCGTCGAAGATCACCATCTCGACGCTCGTGGCCGCTCCTGACCAGACCCGCAGGCGCCCCACATCGCCCCGCAGAGTCACCCCGAGGTCATCGAGCGAGGAATCGAGGAATGCGGGGGGAGCTGCGAGGGTGGGGGAAGGCGTCGGGCTGGCCATGCGCTCTACAGTAGTAACGCCGCGAGTCCGGCACGTAACGCGACGAGGAGGGTCATGTCGATCTACCTCGATCATGCATCGTTCTCGCCGCTGCGGTCCTCCGCGAGAGAGGCCTGGTTGGCCGCTTCCGAGGTGGTCGGAAACGCGTCCTCGGTGCACGGGGCCGGCCAGGACGCACGACGCCTGCTGGAGGAATCGCGCGAGTCTTTGGCCGCTGCCCTGCGGTGCGAGCCGATCGAAGTCGTGTTCACCTCCGGCGGCACGGAGGCGATCAATCTTGCGCTGAAGGGGCTGTGGTGGTCCCGCGCCACAGGGGCGGATGCCGTGGTTCTGCCGGACGGTGAGCATCACGCGACGATGGACTCGGTCGCGTGGCTCGTCGCAGCCGAGAGCGCGCAGGTGCGCCACGTCCCGCTCGACGGGTGGGGGCGGATCGACCCCGAGGTGTTCGCGGCGGCGACGCCCGGCGCGGCGCTCGCGACCGCGCTGATCGCCAACAACGAGGTGGGGACGATCCAGGAGGCCGCGGTCCTGGCCGGCGCGGCGGCGACGGCCGGCATACCACTCCACCTCGACGGGGTCGCTGCGCTCGGTCACCTCCCGATCGACTTCGCCGGCTGGCGCGGCGACGGAAGCGGCTCCGGCGGTCTCGTCGCGCTCAGCATCTCGGGACACAAGATCGGCGCGCCGGTCGGCACGGGGGCGCTCGTGGTGTCGCGGCACGCCGCCCTCACCCCGGTGCTTCACGGCGGTGGCCAGCAGCGAGGCTTGCGCTCGGGAACGCCCGACGTCGCCGGCGCTGCGGCTCTCGCCGTCGCGGCGACGGAGGCCGTCGCCGAGCAAGCCGGGGAGCATGCGCGTCTGGAGGCGCTCCGTACGCGTCTGATCTCGGGGATCCGCATCGCGGTGCCTGCCGCCGAGCTCCTCGGCGACCCGGGCGACCGTCTCCCGGGCAACGTCCACCTGCATTTCCCCGGCGCCGCGGGGGAGTCTCTGCTCTTTCTCCTGGACCAGGCGGGGATCTCGGTCTCGACCGGATCCGCCTGCCAAGCGGGCGTCGCCGAACCCTCGCACGTCGTGCTGGCGCTCGGCCGGGACGAGCGTGTGGCGCGGTCGGTCCTGCGCATCACGCTCGGCCGGACGACGACCGCCGCGGACGTCGACGCCGTGCTGGCGGTGCTGCCGGAGGCGTATGCGCGGGCATCCGGAGCCCGCACGGCCGCACGCTCGTAGACTGGTCCGGTGCGAATACTGGCGGCGATGAGTGGTGGGGTCGACTCTGCCGTTGCTGCGGCGCGTGCCGTGGAAGCGGGTCACGACGTCGTCGGTGTCCACCTGGCACTCTCGCGCGCGGGGGGCACGTTGCGCGCGGGGAGCCGCGGATGCTGCACGATCGAAGATGCCCTGGACGCGCGCCGCGCGGCCGATCGCCTCGGCATCCCGTTCTACGTCTGGGATTTCTCGGAGCGCTTCCGCGAAGACGTCATCGCCGACTTCGTCGCCGAGTATCAGGCGGGGCGCACCCCGAACCCGTGCATGCGGTGCAACGAGAAGATCAAGTTCGCAGCCCTGCTGGAGCGCGCCGTGGAACTCGGATTCGATGCGGTCTGCACGGGTCACTATGCACTCCTGGTCGACGGACCCGAGGGCCGGGAACTGCACCGCGCGTCGGATGCGGCGAAAGACCAGTCCTATGTGCTGGGTGTTCTCACGGCTGAGCAGCTTGCACACACGTACTTCCCGCTGGGCGACACGCCATCCAAGGCGCTCGTGCGCGCCGAGGCTGCCGAGCGCGGCCTGACGGTTGCGCAGAAGCCGGACAGCCATGACATCTGCTTCATTCCGGACGGCGATACGCGCGGCTGGTTGGCCGACAAGGTCGGCGCAGAGCGTGGTGAGATCCTCGATCGCGCAGGTGAGGTGATCGGAACCCACGAGGGGGCGCATGCCTTCACCGTGGGCCAGCGTCGGGGACTTTCGATCGGTGTTCCCGCCGCCGACGGCAAGCCACGCTTCGTCCTCGAAGTGCGCCCCGTCTCGAACACGGTCGTCGTCGGCCCGAAGGAGGCCCTCGCCACCGCGGAGATCTCCGGCATCCGGGCGACCTGGACGGGAGCCCCGCCGGACGCGGCCGAGTTCGACTGCCACGTGCAGATCCGCGCGCACTCCGATCCGGTCCCCGCCCGCGCGCAGTGGAGCGCGCAGGGTGTCACCGTTGTCCCTGAGATGCCGTTCGACGGCGTCGCCCCGGGCCAGACCGCGGTGTTGTACCTCGGTACGCGCGTGCTGGGTCAGTTCACGGTCGACGCGACGGTATCTGCGGTTCCCGTCGACGCCTGAGGCGATGTCGGATGTGCGTCCTACACTTACGGGGTGACGGATGCCGGTGACGACAACTCAGCGCCCGATGATCTCGACGCGGCGCGCTCCGAATCGGAGCGCCTGACCGCCCTCATCCTCGATGCCCGCGAGGCATACTACGGACGTGACGCCGAGCTCGTCGACGACGCGACCTATGACACGTGGATGCGCGACCTCGAAGCCCTGGAGCGCCGCTTTCCCGAAGTGCAGGGCCACGACTCGCCCACCATTACGGTGGGAGCAGCCGAATCGTCGCTGTTCGCACCGGTCACGCACGCCGAACGGATGCTGAGCCTGGACAACGTCTTCAGCGCCGACGAGCTCACGCACTGGTGCGAGAAAACGAGCGCCGCTGCCGGACGAGCAGTCCGATGGCTCACCGAGCTGAAGATCGACGGGCTCGCGATCAATCTGCGTTATGCGTACGGTGAGCTCGTTTCGGCCGCGACGCGTGGCGACGGGCGAGTGGGAGAAGACGTCACCGAGAATGCCCTGCGGGTCGTGGGGATCCCGCGTCGGCTGGAGGGCACGGGGCATCCGGCGCTTGTCGAGGTACGCGGCGAGGTGTACATCCCCGTGGCGGCCTTCGACGACCTCAACGCGCTGCAGGCGCGCCTTCGTGACCAGGTGGTGACCGAGGCTCTCGCGCGCGGCATCGATGAGGAGAAAGCGACCCGCAGTGCCGCTCGGCGGTTCCCGGCCTTCGCCAACCCGCGCAACGCGGCCAGCGGCGGCCTGCGTCAGCAGCTCGAGAAGAAGAGCGGGCTGGAGCTCGAAGCCGGTCGTGCCCGGGTCGAATCGCTGCGTCTCTATGTCCACGGTGTCGGCGCGTGGCCGGATCCGCCCGTGTCGTCGCAGAGTGAGATCTACGCGCTGTTGGCCGACTGGGGGCTGCCGACGAGCCCGTATTTCCGCACGTTCGACGATGTCGCCGGGGTACAGGAGTTCGTCGCACACTACGGCACTCACCGGCACGATGTTGCCCACGAGATCGACGGCATCGTCGTCAAGGTCGACGAGCTGGAGCTGCACGACGAGTTGGGGGCGACGAGTCGTGCACCCCGCTGGGCCATCGCGTACAAGTACCCGCCGGAGCAGGTCAACACCCAGCTGCTCGACATCGTTGTGTCGGTCGGGCGTACCGGACGCGCGACTCCTTTCGCGGTCATGGCGCCCGCGCGCGTGGCAGGCTCGGTGGTTCGCCAAGCGACGCTGCACAACCAGGACGTGGTCAAGGCCAAGGGCGTCTTGATCGGCGACACGATCGTGCTGCGCAAAGCGGGTGACGTGATCCCCGAAGTGCTCGGTCCTGTCGTCGAGCTGCGTGACGGCACGGAGCGGGCTTTCGTCATGCCGACGCAGTGTCCCGAATGCGGATCGCGCCTTGCCCCCGCGAAGGAGGGCGACATCGATCTGCGGTGCCCGAACACGCGCTCGTGTCCCGCGCAGGTGCGCGGACGTGTGGAGCACATCGGTTCCCGTGGAGCGCTCGACATCGAGGTTCTGGGCGAAGTGACCGCCGCAGCGTTGACGCAACCCGACGTGCCGGCAACGCCGCCGCTCGTGACGGAGGCAGCACTGTTCGAGCTGACCCTCGATGATCTCGTTCCGATCGAGGTGGTCGTCCGTGACGCCGAGACGGGAGAGCGGCGCGTCGACGAAGTGACCGGCGAGCTCGTCCGGCGCGCGCCCTTCCAGAAGCTCGGTCCGGCGTCGTATCCGCCCGAGGCGGCGGGCATGGACGCCGCGCAGCGACGTACAGCCGGCATTCGCAAGAACTATCGGGAGGTGTTGCCTTCCGAGGCCGCGCTCAAACTGCTGACCGAGCTCGAGAAGGCGAAGACGAAAGAACTCTGGCGCTTCTTGGTGGCGCTCAGCATCCGTCACGTCGGGCCGGTCGCCGCACGTGCTCTCGCGCAGTGGTTCGGGTCCCTCGACGCGATTCGTGCTGCCACGCGGGATGAGCTCGCGGCCGTCGACGGCGTGGGAGTTATCATCGCCGACTCGCTACGGGAATGGTTCGAGGTCGACTGGCATCGCGAGATCGTCGAGCGGTGGGCAGCGGCAGGAGCGCAGCTGAGTACACCGGGCCACCCAGGGCCGGGTGCCGCGAGGGCGTCCGGCGGGGTCCTCGAAGGGGTCACCGTGGTCGCGACCGGCAGCCTGGAGGGATACACGCGGGAAGGTGCGCAGGAGGCGATCATCGCCGCAGGCGGAAAAGCGGCATCGAGCGTCTCGAAGAAGACCGACTTCGTTGCTGCGGGACCGGGGGCCGGATCAAAGCTCGGCAAGGCAGAAGAGCTCGGCGTCCGCATCATCGACGCGGCGCAGTTCCGCGTCCTCGTCGAGCACGGTCCCGATGCGCTCGCCGCGCCGTCACCGGATGCGGGCTGATTACGCCGTTGGCGCTGTTCCGTTCGTGAGCGACAGCAGCGACTCGCGCACCTGACGACGCAGGACCTTGCCGATGAGCGATGTCGGCAACTCGTCGACGACGAAGATCCGTCGTGGCACTTTGTACGGCGTGAGAATGCCGCGCACGTAGTCGCGGATGCTTTCCACATCCATGTCGGCACCGTCGAGGACGACGGCAGCGACGACGTCTTCGCCGGAGTGGGCGCTGGGCAATCCGACGACCGCGGCGTCGATGACGTGCGGGTGTTGCCGAAGGGCGTTTTCGACCTCGGTCGGCGCGACGTTGAACCCACCGGTGATGATGAGCTCCTTGATCCGGTCCACGATCCGCACGAAACCACCCGCGTCGATCGTGACGATGTCGCCGGTGCGGAACCACCCGTCGACGAACACCTTCTCGGTCTCCTCCGGCCGGCCATAGTAGCCCTGGAACACCTGCGGTCCGCGCACCAACAGCTCACCGCGCTCGCCCGGTGGGACATCACGCGTGGGCTCATCGGGGTCGACGACGCGGCACTCGGTGCCCGGCAGAGGCAAGCCCACCGTCCCGGCGACTCGGTTATCCGACACAGGGTTCGCCATGAGCACCGGCGAGCATTCCGACAGGCCGTACCCCTCGACCAGGAAACCGCCCGTGGCCTCTTCGAACGGCACCACGATGCTCTGCGACAACGCCATGGCTCCGGAAATGGCGACCTCCGTGCCCGCGAGGGACACGCCCGCCTCGCGGGCGGCCGTCAAGAGACGTTCGGCGATCGGTGGAACGAGGGGCAGGAAGGTTGCCGGGTGCTTCTTCGTCACGTCGAGCACGAGCTCGGGCTCGAACCGCGGAAAGAGCACCAGTCGTGCACCCATCGACATCGCGAACGTCAGGCAGAGCGTGAGCCCATACGCGTGAAACATCGGAAGAACCGCGTACACGACACAGCCGTTGCCGCGCTGGATCGACGGAACCCACGCTTGCGACTGACGCGCGTTCGACAGCAGGTTGCGGTGCGTCAACGCCGCACCCTTGGGAGCGCCGGTCGTGCCGCTCGTGTACTGGATGATCGCAAGATCATCGCACTGCGGTCCGGGTCGAGACGCCGGCAGCGGGTCGTTCGCAAGCAGCTTCTCCCATGCGGTTGCTCCCGAGACGCGCTCGGTGAGGGCCGCGCGCGACGCCCGCGCCTTCGCGATCGGCAGCGTCAGCGCAAGGCGGAGATGCACCGGCATGGCGCGGGTGATATCGACGGAGATCAGGTTGTCGACGGCGACGTCTGCCGGGAACTCCTGCACCGTACGGATGACCTTGCTCCAGACGATCGCTGTCTTCGCGCCGTGATCCTCGAACTGCTTGCGAAGTTCGCGCGGTGTGTAAAGCGGGTTGTGTTCGACCACGACGGCGCCGAGCCGCAGGATCGCGTAGAACGCGACGATGTGCTGGGGGCAGTTCGGCAGAACGATCGCGACGGGGTCCCCGGCGCCGACGCCCAGTGCGGCCAGGCCGGCGGCGGCGCGGTCGATCGCATCCTGCAGGTCGCGGTAGGTCGTCTCCCTGCCGAAAAACTGCAGGGCCGGAGCGTCGGGGTAGTCCCGGGCGGAGGCGGTGACGATGTCCAGGAGCGAACCGTCGACGGGCTCCAGGTCGTCGGGAACCCCGTCGGCGTAGCTGGCAATCCAAGGGCGAGGGGGATCGTAGGTCGTCACGGCATCAGCCTAACGGTGCGACAGGAAGCGACGAAGGGCCACCGTAGACTGGTCGCGTGTCTGAAATCACCCCTGATCTCGTGCGCCATCTCGGCGTGCTCGCCCGGATCGAACTGAGCGACGAGGAGGTGCAGCGTCTCACCGGTCAGCTCGACGCCATCGTCGACAACATCGCCAAGGTGTCCGAGGTCGCCACCCCCGACGTCCCCGCGACGAGCCACCCGATTCCGCTGCACAACGTGTTCCGTCCCGATGTGGTGGGCCGGATGCTGACCCGCGACGAGGTGCTGCAGAATGCCCCGGATGCCGCCGACGGACGTTTCCGCGTGACCGCCATCCTGGGAGAAGAGCAGTGAGCGAACTGATCCGAATGAGCGCCGCGGACCTCGCCGCGCGCCTGTCGACCGGCGAAGTATCGAGCGTCGAAGCGACGCAGGCTCACCTCGACCGCATCGCCGCGGTCGACGGCGACGTGCACGCATTCCTTCACGTCAGTGATCACGCGCTCGACGTCGCGGCCGACATCGATCGTCGCCGCGCCGCGGGTGAGCAGCTCGGTGACCTCGCCGGCGTTCCGCTGGCGATCAAGGACGTCCTCGTGACGACCGACATGCCCTCGACCAGCGGATCGAAGATCCTCGAGGGATTCCTGTCGCCCTACGACGCGACCGTCGTCGCCCGTGCGCGTGCGGCGGGCCTCGTACCCCTCGGTAAGACGAACATGGACGAATTCGCGATGGGCTCCTCCACCGAGCACTCCGCGTACGGACCGACCCATAACCCGTGGGACCTCGACCGGATCCCCGGCGGCTCCGGCGGAGGCTCGGCTGCGGCCGTTGCCGCGTTCGAAGCGCCGATCGCCCTCGGCTCGGACACCGGCGGTTCGATCCGTCAGCCCGCACACGTGACCGGGACAGTGGGGCTCAAGCCGACGTATGGCGGCGTCAGCCGCTTCGGCGCGATCGCTCTGGCTTCAAGCCTCGACCAGGTCGGCCCCGTCTCGCGCACCGTCCTCGACTCGGCGCTGCTGCACGACGTCATCGGCGGGCATGACCCGCACGATTCCACGTCGCTGACCGACGCCTGGCCGTCGTTCGCCGCGGCCGCGCGCGAAGGTGCCCGCGGTGACGTGCTGAAGGGCCTGAAGGTCGGCGTCATTCGCGAACTGCCCGACAGCGGCTTCCAGGAGGGAGTGTCGGCATCCTTCCGCGCCTCACTCGCGCTCCTCGAGGCGCAGGGCGCAGAGATCGTGGAGATCAGCGCCCCGCACTTCGAGTACGGCGTGGCGGCGTACTACCTGATCCTGCCCGCCGAGGCATCGAGCAATCTCGCGAAGTTCGACTCGGTCCGCTTCGGTCTTCGTGTCGACGTGCCGGGCGGCACGGTCGAGGACGTGATGGCGCGCTCGCGCGACCTCGGCTTCGGAGACGAGGTCAAGCGCCGCATCATTCTCGGCACCTACGCGCTGTCGGCCGGCTACTACGACGCGTATTACGGCAGCGCACAGAAGGTGCGCACGCTCATTCAGCGCGACTTCGACGACGCCTTCGCGCAGGTCGATGTGATCGCCACGCCGTCGGCGCCCACCACGGCCTTCCGGCTGGGGGAGAAGATCGATGACCCGCTGCAGATGTACCTCAACGACGTCACCACGATTCCGGTGAACCTCGCCGGCGTCCCCGGGATCTCGATCCCCTCCGGACTGGCGGCAGAAGACGGACTGCCGGTCGGCATCCAATTCATCGCTCCCGCCCGCGAGGATGCCCGCCTGTACCGCGTAGGTGCTGCGCTGGAAGCTCTGCTCGTCGATGAATGGGGTGGTCCGCTGCTGGACCGCGCCCCGCTGCTGGGAGGGGCCCGCTGATGGCCAAGGATGCACTGCTCGACTTCGACAAGGCGCTCGAGCTCTATGAGCCGGTGCTGGGCTTCGAGGTTCACGTCGAGCTCAACACCGCCACGAAGATGTTCTCGGCCGCCGGCAACCCGGCCCACGCCGACAATCACGATGCGGCGCCGAACACCCTCGTCGCCCCGGTCGATATGGGTCTCCCCGGCTCGCTGCCGGTCGTCAACGAGACGGCGGTGCGCTACTCGATCAGCCTCGGTCTCGCTCTCGGGTGCTCGATCGCGCCGACGAGCCGTTTCGCGCGGAAGAACTACTTCTATCCCGACCTCGGCAAGAACTACCAGATCTCGCAGTACGACGAGCCGATCGCCTTCGAGGGTGAGGTGCAGATCGAACTCTCCGACGGCACCGTGATCGATGTGCCGATCGAGCGTGCGCACATGGAGGAGGATGCCGGCAAGCTGACCCACGTGGGTGGGTCGACGGGCCGAATCCAGGGGGCGGAATACTCGCTCGTCGACTACAACCGTGCGGGTGTGCCGCTCGTCGAGATCGTCACGAAGCCGATCTACGGCACCGAGCATCGCGCTCCCGAAGTGGCGAAGGCCTATGTTGCGGCGATCCGTGACATCGTCCTCGCACTGGGCATCTCGGAGGCGCGGATGGAGCGGGGCAACTTGCGGTGCGACGCGAACGTGTCCCTGCGCCCGCGTGGGCAGGAGAAACTCGGCACGCGCACCGAGACGAAGAACGTCAACTCGATGCGCTCGGTCGAGCGTGCCGTTCGCTACGAGATCCAGCGACAGGCCGCGATTCTCGCCGCGGGCGGGTCGATCACGCAGGAGACTCGGCACTGGCACGAAGACACCGGGCGCACGTCGCCGGGTCGTCCCAAGTCGGATGCCGATGATTACCGGTATTTCCCCGAGCCCGATCTGTTGCCTGTGGTTCCCTCCGACGCTCTCATCGAAGAGTTGCGCGCAGCTCTCCCCGAGGCGCCGTCCGTCCGCCGTCGCCGGTTGAAGGGTGACTGGGGCTTCACCGACCTCGAGTTCCAGGATGTCGCCAACGGCGGGCTCCTCGCGGAAGTCGAGGCCACGGTTGCGGCCGGTGCCACGCCTGCCGCCGCGCGCAAGTGGTGGACCGGGGAGATCTCGCGCCTTGCCAACGCGCAGGGCGTCGAGGCGACCTCGTTGATCGGGCCTGCCTCGGTGGCCGCGCTCCAGTTGCTCGTCGATGCGGGCACTCTCAACGACAAGCTGGCCCGTCAGGTCCTCGAAGGCGTCATCGCCGGTGAAGGCACGCCGCAAGAGGTCGTCGACGCGCGCGGACTCGCGGTCGTTTCGGACGATGGCCCGCTGATCGCTGCGATCGACGATGCGCTTGCTGCCCAGCCAGATGTGCTGGAGAAGATTCGCGACGGCAAAGTGCAGGCGGCGGGCGCCGTCATCGGCGCCGTCATGAAGGCGATGCGCGGGCAGGCCGACGCGGGCCGGGTGCGCGAACTCGTGCTCGAGCGCGCCGCGCAGTAGCTCGCGCCGACTGTCGGAGGTGACCGGCAGAATGGATGCATGGGACGCGGCGACGGAACGGGGCGGATCGTCTCGCCGGACGGCGCCGACGATTCGGGTACCCGGATCCTGCATGTCGACATGGATGCCTTCTACCCGTCGGTCGAAGTGCTCGACAACCCATCGCTCGCCGGAAAGCCGATCATCGTCGGCGGCACGGAGGGGCGTGGCGTGGTCTCCAGCGCCTCGTACGAAGCGCGCCGTTACGGTGTGCGATCGGCGATGTCGATGCAGGTGGCCCTGAGGCTCTGTCCGACGGCGATCGTGGTTGTCCCGCATTTCGATCGGTATGCGGCACTTTCACGGCAGGTCATGGACATTTTCCACTCGGTGACTCCGCTCGTCGAGCCGCTGTCGATCGATGAGGCCTTCCTCGATGTCGCAGGCGCGGGCCGCTTGTGGGGGAGCCCGGGGCAGATCGCGCGCGCACTGCGTGCTCGGGTGCTCGCGGAGACCGGTCTGGTGTGCAGCATCGGAGTCGCCTCGACCAAGCACGTCGCGAAGATCGCCTCGACCCTGGCAAAGCCCGACGGTCTCCTCATCGTGAGCGCCGCAGATACTCCGGCGTTCCTCGCGTCCCGGCCGGTCGGGGCACTGTGGGGTGTCGGACCGAAAGCGGCCGAGGCGTTGGAGGGTCGCGGCATCCACACGGTCGCCGACATTCTCGCCACACCGCCGTCTGTGCTCGAGCGTGCGCTCGGAGCGGCCACCGGCCAGCGAATCCGGCACCTGGCGCAGGGACACGACCCGCGCACGGTGGAGGTCGAACGCGTCGAGAAAAGCGTCGGGCACGAAGAGACCTTCCTTGAAGATGTCGCCGACCCGGTGGTGCTGCGCAGCGAGCTACGCCGACTCGCCGATCGCGTGGCTGCACGGTTGCGCGCCGGGGGATGGGAAGCGGGCACGATCGCGCTGAAGCTTCGCTACGCGGACTTCACCACGCTGACGCGGGCGTCGACTCCTGCCGAACCCACCGACGTGGGCCAACGGATCGGCGACGTCGCAATCGGTCTCTTCGATCAGCTCGACCTCTCCCAGCCTGTGCGGCTCATCGGCGTCCGCGCGGAAAAGCTGCGCTCTCCCGGCGGTGGCATGGTGCCGCTGTGGGACGAGGACGCGGGCTGGAAACGTATCGATGCGGCGCTCGACGGCGCACGCGAGCGCTTCGGAGGGGGTGCGGTGACGCGTGCCAGCGTGATCGGCCCGCGCCGCGACGTCAATGCGCTCCCCACCAACCCCCGGCTTCCGCACCGACCGCACGACTGACGATGCCGTGCGCCGGACCCACCCGCGCAGTACGGTGGAACACATGCCCAACCTCGCACTCGAACTCGGCAAGCAGACAGCCTCGCTCGGCGTCACCAGCGTCTACGGACAGCAACAAGACGTGGGGGGAGTGACGCTCGTGCCGGTCGCGCTCGCGTGCACCGGATTCGGTGCCGGAGAAGCGGCCGAGGGCAGCGGTGGCGGCGGTGGCGGATATGCGATTCCGCTGGGCGCCTACATCCGCAAGGGCGATGATCTGCGATTCGAACCGAACCTCGTCTCGCTCGCAGCGATCGCGATCCCGCTCGTGTGGGTCGTGGGTCGGGCGCTCAGCCGCATCATCCGTGCGCTCAAGCGCTGACGTGGATTTCGCGGCGGCGCTCTCCGGTGCGGCCGATAGGCTCCACGCTGAGCTCGGTTCCACGCCGAGGCCGCTCGCGCTGATCGACGGTCGTTCGGGGTCCGGGAAGTCGACGTTGGCGGCCGATCTGGTGGCGCGCAGTGGCGGGCGTCTGCAACTCGTTGCCCTGGACGATCTCTACCCGGGCTGGGACGGCCTGGCGGCCGGCGTGGCGGAGGCGCTGCGATGCATCCTCAGGCCGCACGCGGACGGCGGCTCCGGAACCTGGCATCGATGGGAGTGGTCTCTCGGGAGACGTGCGGAGGCGCACACGATCGATCCGAACCGGCCGCTCTTGGTCGAAGGAGCAGGCCTGCTCACACCCGAGAGCGTGGCACTGGCCGACGTTTCCGTCTGGCTGGAGGCGCCCGAATCCTCGCGCAAGCGACGGGCGCTCGATCGGGATGGCGAGACCTACCGTCCGCACTGGGATCAGTGGGCTGCACAGGAGGAAACGCATCTCGCTCAGCACCGGCCGCAGGATCTCGCGACGTTCGTGTTCTCGATGCCGTGATCAGCGGTCGAGAGCGCGTACCAGCCCGTCCAACCGATAGCCCAGCCAGTCGTAGATACCGAACCGACCATCCGTGTCGTCATGGTCGTCCTCGGAATGGATGCCCAGCCTGGTCGCCAGCACCAACCGCAGGGCGCTGAGTGTCCGCAGCCATGCCCCGGACGCCGGGCGGTCCAGCACGACATGCAGGCGCTCGTCGAACTGCGTGACGTTGAGGGACGCCGGCGACAACCGCTCGCCGTCCCGGAGCAGCGTCGTGGCGACGACCTGCGCATCGACCCGTCGACGATCGAGCAGATCGGACTGCGTGAGGCGTCGAAACTCACTCGCGGCGGCCTCGTCGTCTCGGTAGGCGTCCGGAACGAGTCGTGCGACCGCGGGATCGTCGGTGGATCCCGGGGCGGTGACGACCTCGAGGAACTGATCGATGAGATCGGTCAGGTGCGCCGCCTCGATCAGCGACAGGTCGAGTTCGATTGACCCCGTCACGCGCCCGCCTCGCGCACCGTTGCCCACAGGCCGTAGTCGTGCATGGCCTGGACATGCAATTCCATCTGCTCGCGGGCGCCCTCGGCCACGACCGCGTGCCCGTCGTGGTGCACTGCGAGCATGAGGTTCTCTGCGCGTTCGGCCGTGAATCCGAAGTACTCGCGAAAGACGTGCGCGACGTAGCTCATGAGGTTGACCGGATCGTTCCACACCACCGTCTGCCAAGAGCCGAAAGGCGTCTCCTCGAGACGCAGATCGACGTCCCCGAGCGGGAGCGCGACGCTCATCACGCCCACCCCAGTTCGTGCAGTCGTTCGTCATCGATGCCGTAGAAGTGCGCGATCTCGTGGACGAGCGTGGTGTGCACTTCCTCGCGAAGTTCGTCGACGTCGTCGCACACGTGCAGGTGGGGCTCGCGGTAGACGATGATGCGGTCGGGGAGTTCGCCCATGCCGTACCTGTCCCGCTCGGTGAGCGCGAGCCCGTCGTACAGGCCGAGAAGATCCAGGCTCCCGTCTTCCGGGCGATCCTCGACGACGAACACGAGGTTGTCGAGCCCGTCGAGCACCTCGTCGGGGAGTCGGTCGAGTTCGTCGGTGACGAGGTGATCGAACGCCGCAGCATCCATCTCGATCATGTCACCCTCCCACCGGGGAGTACTTGGGGTGAGTAACGGGGCTCGAACCCGCGACATCGGCCACCACAAGGCCGCGCTCTACCAACTGAGCTATACCCACCATGTGCCCATCTCCGGGCAACCCCACAAGTGTATTACAGCTCGTGGGTGAACGACGACACGGCGGACGCCGCTGCTTCCCGCGCCTCGTCGGATGTCGGTCCGGGCGCGGCGACGAAGACCGCCTCGCGGTAGTACGCGAGTTCGCGAATGGACTCTCGGATATCGGCGAGCGCTCGGTGTCCACCGTCTTTCGCAGGCGCCTGGAAATAGGCGCGTGGGTACCATCGGCGGGAGAGTTCCTTGATGCTGGACACGTCCACGTTGCGGTAGTGCAGCCAGCGATCGACGCGGGGCATGTACTTGGCGAGGAACATGCGGTCGGTGCCGATCGTGTTGCCACCGAGGGGCGCTTTTCCTTCGGGCACGAAGCGCTGGATGTACTCGAGCGCGTCGAATTCTGCCTCGGCCAGGCTCACGCCCTGGGGGATCTCCGCCAGCAGCCCCGAGGATGCGTGCATGTTCGTCACGAACTCGTTCATATTCGCCAGAGCGGAATCGTCGGGTTTGATGACGATCTGGAAACCGGGATCGAGAATGTTCAGCTCGAAATCGGTCACGACGATCGCGATCTCGACGAGCTCATCGACGGCAAGATCGAGCCCCGTCATCTCGCAGTCGATCCAGACGATCCGGTCGCTTTCCGCGGCATTCACCATTCCGACATCCTAACGAGCCGGTCGACACGCCGGTCCCACGCACGGGCGATGACGCGCAGGTCGGCTCAAAGTCCCCCCAGGAGGATTCGAACCCCCGACCTTGCGGGTAGAAACCGCTCGCTCTTCCGCTGAGCTATGGAGGGTGGTGAGACCGCTTCTACCGTACCGTGCGTCGCTGTGCGCGGCGATTCGGCCCTGACCATGGCGCGACGTGCGCGTGCGGCGTAGCGTCGGTGAAGGACGAGAGGGGCACCACCATGAGTTCATCCAGTCTGTGGGTCGCGTACGGCAGCGAGGGGAATGTCGTCGGGAGCGTGCGGAAGCAGGGCGACGGGTACACCGTGACTCTCGCCGGCGCGGAAGCCAGCCTCGGCACGTATCCCTCGATGGACATCGCCAAGAACGCGTTGCACGGTCATCTGAGCCCAGGTTCGGACTGGCCGCAGTTTCGGGAGCACTGAGCGCGGCTTCGATCAACCGGGGTGCGTCACGCGCGCGGCGCGGCGCGCTCGGGTGCGCCGGTGGTCGAACGGCGGAAGCGCGACGTGGACGAGGGGTCCGATGCAGAGAGCGAAGATGACCGTCCCGAGCCCCACGGTGCCGCCCAGGAGCCAGCCGGCGACGAGCACAGTGGCTTCGACGCCGAGCCGCGCAGCCCAGATCGGCCAGCCGAAGCGTGAATTGAGGCCGGTCATGAGGCCGTCGCGCGGGCCCGGCCCGAAGTCGGCGCCGATGTAGAGGCCAGATGCCACAGCGACCAACAGCATCCCGCCGAGGAAGATCAGCAGGTCCCACACGAAGCCATCGACGTGCGGGACGAGCGCGATCGTCGCCTGCATGCTGGTGCCCACGAGCAGAATGTTCGCGATCGTGCCGATACCCGGGCGCTGCCGCAGGGGAATCCAGAGCAACAGCACCAAGAATCCGACGATGTTCGTGACCCACCCGATGCCGATGCCCGTCTGCAGCGACAATCCCTGCGCGAACACGGTCCACGGATCCAGCCCGATGCCCGCTTGCACCATGACCCCGCACCCGGCCCCGAACAGAACCAATCCCGCCAAGAGCTGAAGGAGACGAAAACCCATAGAGCCATCCAATCCCATGATTGGCATTTAGGCACCAGTCCAATTCGCCTATCGTGGATGCATGGACTCTCGACTCACCGCGCGGGCACTGGCGGCTGCCCTCGGCGGGTGGCGCACGCGCGAACCGGCCTACGAGGCGCTGGCAGACGGTATCCGTCTGCTGTGCCTCGACAATCGTCTCGCGCCGCGGACGGCTCTTCCGGCCGAGCGCGAACTCGCGGGGGCTCTCGGGCTGAGCCGGACGACGGTTGCCACTGCATACCGCAGCTTGCGCGACACGGGACACATCGAGAGCGTGCGAGGTTCGGGGAGCATGACTTTGCCGCTCCGGCGCCGCGAGCTCGGTCGGGTCGCCGTGGACGAGGATGACATCGACCTTCAGCAAGCGAGCCCGGCCGCCTGGCCGGGTTTGGCGGGAGTGATGAGCGAGACGGCGCTGGATGCAGCCTCTCTCGTGGCGCGCTCCGGCTACGACGTCCTCGGCTCCCTGGAGCTGCGCTCCGCGGTCGCCGCGCGCTTCACCCGACGCGGTATCGAGACCTCGGTGGACCAGATCATGATCACGACGGGAGCGCAGGCTGCCATCCACCTCCTGGCGAGCGTGCTGATGCATCGTGGGGACCGGGCGGTGATCGAGACGCCGACCTACCCCCACGCGGCGGAAGCGTTGCGCGAAGCCGGTGCACGTCTGGTCGGTGTCCCCGTGACCACAGAAGGATGGGATCTGGATCGCGCCGTGCAGGCGTTCGCGAGGACCTCGCCGACGCTCGCGTACCTGATGCCCAGTTTCCAGAACCCCACGGGCCGCAGCATGTCCGCTCACGAGCAATCCGTCATCGCTCAGGCCGCGGTCCGCGCCGGAACAACTCTCGTGATCGACGAGACGACGGCGGAGCTCGCGATCGACCCCCGCCTCGCGGGAGCCACGTTCGTCGATGCCAGCGTGTCCGCGCACGCGGACATCATTCGCCTGGGGTCGTTGGGCAAGACGGTCTGGGGTGGCCTGCGGGTCGGATGGATCCGAGCCGATCCAGAACTGATCCGACGTCTGGTCGCGGCTCGGCCCCGCCGTGACCTCGGTACTCCGGAGTTCGAGCAAGCCGTCGCGGCGCGGCTCCTGCCGGTGATGCCCGAGATCCTGGTCCAGCGCTCGGCGCTCCTCCGCGAGGGGCGGGATACCCTGACCGCCGCGTTGCGGTGCGAGCTTCCGGGCTGGCGCGTACCGCACGTCCCCGGCGGCGTTGCCCTCTGGGTGGAATTGGACGCTCCGCTCAGCTCGGGTCTCGTGCTGGCGGCGCGCGCTCACGGGGTATATCTCTCGGCCGGTTCGAGGTTCGCGGTCGACGGTGGGCACGACCGTCACCTCCGCATCCCGTTCACTGCTCCCGCCGATCAGCTGCGCAGGGCCGTCGACGTTCTCGCGCGCGTGTGGCCCACCGTGCGCGCGGCGGCGCCGGTGTCCGGGGGAGAGCTCCTCGAAGCGGTCATCTGAATCACCGCAGGAGGCGCAGACACTCGAGTGCGTCGCTCGCTCGCCAGAAGTCGCCGAGATCGTGGAACGTGCCGGTCGAGGGGGAGAACCTGCGGGCACGGAAACGTGGGCCGTCCGGTCCGTCGGTGACCACGAGTTGCCCGCGTGCGCGACCGAGGCGGTCGAGCACGCGCCAGCGCTGCATGCCGATCGGGATGATCTGCACGCCAGCGGCGTTCAGGGCAGTGGGAGGGAGAATCTGCGCCGACATGAAAGCTCCTCACAGATCGATGATGTGCCGCCTCGAAGGGATGCTTCGCACGCTACCCGCGACCTCCGACATCGAGAGTTCTTCCGTGGTCACCGCGCTTCCTCCCCAGCGTGCTCGTTCCCGGAACTGTCCACAGATCGATGTGCGGCGCGTCTCGCCTGCGACGTCGCGCTACAGGCTGAACGTGCTCCGGTACCCGGCGGGCACCCGGGTGCCGGAGCGGGCCGAGGACCGTCTTCGGCGCAGCAGAGAGGATTCGTCATGAACGAACACATCACCGTCGTCGGCAATATCGCGAACGCCCCGGAGCCGCGCTCCCTTCCCGGGGGCGAACCCATCGCCAGGTTCCGCCTGGCGGCGACCAGTCAGAAACGTCAGCAGGACGGCACGTGGGTCGACGCACACACGAGCTGGTACACAGTGTCGGCATACCGCCGCCTGGCCGAACACGTCCTCGCCTCGCTCACGAAAGGCCAGCGCGTCATCGTCACCGGGCGATTCCGGGTGCGGCACTGGGAGGCAGGCGACAAGCAGGGTACCGAAGCAGAGATCGACGCGGATGCCGTGGGACCCGATCTGCTGTTCGGCACGGCGACGTTTCATCGCGATGAGCGCAACCGAGTGGCGACACGTCCCCAGGAGGAGTCAGCCGGACACACCGAATGGGCGCCGTCCGTCGAGGAGCAGTCCGGGCAGGTCGTCCGTGCGGCGCAAGCGGAGGAATCCGCCACCGTCGCACCTGCGCCCGACCTCGTCGGTGCGGGGACCTGGGACACCCGCCCGTTGGGGGATTCGACGCCGTTCTGACCGGCGGAGGTCACAGGTTCGGCGCCCTAGACTGCTCGGGTGCGCCGAACCACCTCGCTTCCCCGTCGCCTCTCCGTCGCAGCGACAACCATGCTCGTGGGCGCTCTCACATGGGCCGGGTGTACCGGCGGACCCGATGTGGTACCCGCGCCGGAGTCGTCCGCTACGGCGTCCGTCGCCGCGAGCGCAACTCCGACGTCCGCGGTTCCGGTGCTCCTGGCCGACGGATCCGCCGAGGACAACCTGCCGTTCTTCGCACAGGTGATGGAGAGTGTGTGGGCCGTCGATCAGAGCTATCAAGGTCGCCCTTACATCGACGCGCTCGTTGCCGCCGGGTTCCCGAAGGCCGACATGGAACTCACGCAGGATCGCACCACGGTCGATAACCCCGCCGACGCGATCCAGTTCTCGGTCCGCTGGCAGGGGGAGTGCTTGGTCGGGCAGGTCGGACCCTCCACCCCGACTCCGACCGCGGTCGTGCTCCCTGAAGTGCCGGGCGGCTCGTGTCTGATCGGGCAGACGCGACCCATCGACTGGTGAGGCCTGCGCGGTAGCCCACGTAGACTGGGCCTGTTATGGCCGAATACATCTACTCCATGGTCCGTGCCCGCAAAGCTGTGGGCGAAAAGCTGATCCTCGACGACGTCACAATGGCGTTCCTTCCCGGTGCCAAGATCGGCATGGTCGGGCCGAACGGCGCGGGAAAGTCGACGATCCTCAAGATCATGGCGGGCCTGGACACACCGTCCAACGGCGAAGCGAAGCTCGCTCCCGGCTTCACGGTCGGCATCCTCATGCAGGAGCCCGAACTCGACGACACCAAGACGGTGCTGGAGAACATCGAGGACGGTGTCGCGATCAAGCCGAAACTCGATCGGTTCAACGAGATCTCCGCGCTGATGGCCGACCCCGACGCCGATTTCGACGCACTCCTGGCCGAGATGGGGACACTCCAGGAAGAAATCGACGCGGCTGACGGGTGGGAACTCGATTCGCAGCTGCACCAGGCGATGGATGCCCTGCGCACCCCTCCGGCCGATGCTGCCGTGGCACCGTTGTCCGGTGGTGAGCGTCGCCGAGTCGCACTCGCGAAGCTCCTCCTGCAGAAGCCCGACCTCCTTCTCCTCGATGAGCCCACCAACCACCTCGACGCCGAAAGCGTGCTCTGGCTCGAGCAGCACCTGCAGGCCTACAAGGGTGCGGTCATCGCCATCACCCACGACCGCTACTTCCTCGACAACGTCGCTGAATGGATCGCGGAGGTCGACCGCGGCCGCCTCATCGGCTACGAGGGCAACTACTCGACCTATCTCGAAAAGAAGGCCGAACGTCTCGATATTCAGGGCAAACGCGACGCGAAACTCGCCAAGCGTCTGAAGGACGAACTCGATTGGGTCCGTTCGAGTGCGAAGGGCCGTCAGACCAAGTCGAAGGCGCGGCTCGCTCGGTACGAAGAGATGGCGACCGAGGCCGAGAGCAAGCGGAAACTCGACTTCGAAGAGATTCAGATTCCCGCGGGCCCCCGCCTCGGCAGTGTCGTGATCGACGCGAAAAAGCTGTACAAGGCGTTCGGCGACCGTGTCCTCATCGACGGCCTGAGCTTCAGCCTCCCGCCCAACGGCATCATCGGCGTGATCGGACCCAACGGCGTCGGAAAGACCACGCTGTTCAAAACGATCGTCGGGCTCGAACCCCTCGACGGCGGCGACCTGAAAATCGGCGAGACCGTCAAGATCAGCTACGTCGACCAGTCGCGCAGCAGCATCGACCCCGAGAAGACCCTGTGGGAGGTGGTTTCCGACGGCCTGGACATCATCACGGTCGGCAAGACGGAGATTCCGTCCCGCGCGTATGTGTCGAAGTTCGGCTTCAAGGGACCCGACCAGCAGAAGAAGGCGGGCGTCCTCTCCGGCGGTGAGCGCAACCGGCTGAACCTCGCTCTCACGCTCAAGGAGGGTGGCAACCTGCTGCTCCTCGACGAGCCGACCAACGACCTCGACGTCGAAACGCTCGGATCCCTCGAGAACGCGCTCCTCGAGTTCCCCGGGTGCGCCGTCGTGATCACTCACGACCGGTGGTTCCTCGACCGTATCGCCACCCACATCCTCGCCTACGAGGGCACGGACGAGAACCCGGCGCAGTGGTATTGGTTCGAGGGGAACTTCGAGTCGTACGAGGCGAACAAGGTCGAACGCTTGGGCGCGGACGCGGCGAACCCGGCGAAGTCGACCTACCGCAAGCTCACGCGTGACTGATACCTCGGCGAGTGTGCGGCTGCACGTTCCGATCCATCTGCGGTGGGGTGACCTCGACGCGTTCAATCATGTGAACAACGCGACGATGCTCACGCTCCTCGAAGAGGCGCGTGTGCGGGTGTTCTGGTCGCCGATCGACGGCGAGCAGGCGCCCGACACCGCCGTGATCGAGGCGGGGGTGGATGCCGGCGCGCTCACGCTCATCGCGCGCCAGGAGATCGAGTACCTCGCTCCCGTGCCGTACCGGCGCGAGCCGCTGGACATCCAGATGTGGTTCGGGAAGATCGGCGGCTCGAGCATCGAAGTCTGCTACGAGGTCTACAGCCCGCTGAGCGATGCGCCGCAGACGCTCTATGCGCGCGCATCGTCGGCTGTCGTGCTCGTCGACGCGCAGACGTTCCGGCCGGTCCGTTTGAGTGACCGGATGCGATCGGCGTGGACGCCTTACCTCGGCGAGTCCGTCGTTTTCACGCGGCGGTAGCCGCCCCTCGGATTCGTCGTCAGGCGGGGACTCGGATCATGATCTCCTGAGCGACGGTGGCGACCAGCACGCCGTCGCGGGTGAAGAGTCGACCTCGGGCGAGCCCGCGGCCACCTCGGGCGCTCGGGGATTCCTGTGCATAGAGGAGCCACTCGTCAGCTCGCGCCGGACGGTGCCACCACATCGCGTGATCCAGGCTCGCAACCTTCACGCCCGGTAGCGACCACGCCACGCCGTGGGCGCGCAACACCGTCTCCTGGATCGTCAGATCGCTCATGTAGGCCAGGACCGCGCGGTGAATCGCCGGGTCATCGCCGAGCGACCGCCGTGCCCGCATCCAGACGTTCTGCATCGGGGACGCCGTTGTCGGTGCGGTGTCGTAGATTGCGCCGTCGACATGGAGTACCTCGATGGGGCTCGAATCGAGGAGCCGACGAGACAGCGGATGAAGATCGGGCGCGGTGGCGGCCACCGTTTCGGGAGCGGGGATGCCCGGGGGCATCTCGCTCTGATGATCGAGTCCGGGATCCTCTCGTTCGAACGACGAGATCATCGAGAAGATCGGCACCCCGTTTTGGAACGCCTGGGTCCGCCTCGTCGAGAAGGATCGGCCGTCGTGGATGCGATCCACCGACAGCGTGAGTCCTCGCGTCGCGTCGCCGGGACGCAGGAAATAGCCGTGCATGGAGTGGGGAACGCGATCGTCGTCCGTCGTCCGGTCTGCGGCGATGATGGCCTGTGCGAGCACCTGCCCGCCGAAGATCCGTCCCGACGGCATGGGATGCGAGCCGCCGGTGAAGATGTCTTCCGTTGTGCGCGCGTCGCTGGATGCGAGATCCAGGACGCTCAGCATCATCGCGACCGCATCGTTCTCGTCCGCCACGTCTGCTCCCATCCGGGGCAGGCCACCTGGTGTGGGCTGTCCGCTTGATAGTTTAGGGCGGATGTCCCCTCGACTCCTTTTCCCCGACGCCCCCACCGCGAGCGATGCCTTGACCTTCGCGCAGCGTGCCGTCCGCCTGGGCGACGGCGCTGTACGGCTCCGTGCCGCCGACGGCACGCTCGCTCTCACGTCTGCTCCACTCGCGCCCGAGAGCCTGCTGGATGCGACGCCGACGGTGTTGGGGATGCGTCTCGTGCGCGTGGATCCCGAGTTGGTATGCGACCTCGTCGTCGAGGCATCCGCACTCGCGCCGACCGACGATCCCCATGAATTGTCCCTCCCGGAAACTGCCGTGTCGGCGGCCTGGGCGGGGATCTCACCGCCGCGTGCCGGATGGGAATCTGCGGGAGGGATCGCAGCGGCCACACTGGCTGCTCGAGCGCAGTGGGGAATCGCGGCGGTCGCCGAAGCCGTGCCGACGACAGCGGGAGAAGAAGTCGTCCGCAAAGTCCGCGCCGATGTCTGGGGCCGCCTCGATGACGAGCTCGACGGGCTTCCGCTGGGCGTGGCATTCGCCGCCTTCGCGTTGGGCTTCATCGGCGGCGAGGAGGTCGCCGCGGTCCGCCGTCTGGGGCCGTGGACGCGACTCACGCTCACGCGGGGGCACGTCCTCACCCGAGGTACCGTCCGCAACGGTCTCACCGGCGTCAGAACGACCGGGCCGTCGCTCTGACTCAGACGGCGGCAGCCGCGGCCCGACCGGCGATGCGGCCGGAGAACAGGCATCCGCCGACGAACGTCCCTTCCAATGCGCGGTACCCGTGTACCCCGCCGCACCCGAAGCCGGACGCCTCGCCCGCTGCGTACAGACCTGGGACGGGCTGACCGTCCGCGCCGAGTGCGCGTCCCGACAGGTCGGTCTCGATCCCGCCCAGCGACTTGCGGGTCAGGATGTGGAGCTTCACCGCGATCAGCGGCCCCGACTTCGGGTCGAGGATTTTGTGCGGGGACGCGGTGCGCACCAGCCGGTCGCCCCGGTATGCGCGTGCGGAACGCAGCATCGCGACCTGCGCGTCCTTCGTGAAGTCGTTGTCCATCTCGCGGTCACGCGCTTCGACCTCGAGGCGCACACGTGTGCCGTCGAGCGCGTCACCTCCGGGAAGCTCCCGCATCCCGTCGATGAGGGAGTCGAGGGTGTCCCGCACGACGAAATCGGCGCCGTGGTCGAGGAACGCCTGCACGGGACCCGCGGCCCCCTTGCCGAGTCGTGATTTCACCAGCAGGGGAACGTCCTTGTCGGTGAGGTCCGGATTCTGTTCGCTGCCCGACAGGGTGAACTCTTTCTCGACGATGGCGCGCGACAGGACGAACCATGAGTGGTCATGGCCGGTGGCTCGAAGATGTGCGAGTGTGCCGAGCGTTCGCCGGAGGCGTGCCGAGGCGCGCCGGCCATTGGGCGCGCACGAGATCGTGGTTTCCGCCGATTCCCCCCGAAGAGACGATCGTGGCGGATGCTGCGACGTGGAACGATCCGACCACCTCGCGCGAGGTCGCGGCTCCGCGGACCGCACCGGAAGGCGCGAGGATGTCGCCCGAGGCGCCCACGACGGTCTCGTCCACCGTCGTGAGTTGCGTCACCTTGTGGCGAGGCAGGATGGTGATCCGGCCGGCTGCTTCGCCCGATTCGACCGCGGCCTGGAACGGCGCCACGATTCCCGGTCCCGTGCCCCAGGTGATGTGGAAGCGGGGGACGGAGTTCCCCGGCCCGGTCGCGGTGTACCCGCCGCGCTCGGCCCACCCGACGACGGGGAAGAACCCGACGCCCTTCTCCCGCAGCCATGCCCGCTTTTCGGTGTGCGCGAACTGGAGGTAGGCCTCGGCCCACTGGCGGGGCCAATGGTCTTCCGCCCGATCGAAACCGGCGGTCGCGAACCAATCCTGCCGTGCCAGCTCGTACGAATCCTTGATGCCCATCCGCCGTTGCTCGGGAGAGTCGATGAACAAGAGGCCGCCGAAGGACCAGAACGCCTGTCCGCCGAGGTTGGGGCGGGACTCCTGATCGACGATCACCACGCTCTTGCCCGCCGCCGCGGCCTCGCTGGCAGCGACGATCCCCGCGAGGCCCCATCCGACGACGAGGACATCCGCAGAGTGGGTCTGGCTGACGGTCATGGCGACTCCTTCGTCGACGGGGGGGAGACAGCGGCGTCCGGCGTCTCGGGGTGCACGAGCAGTCCGGGCGCGCCGTTCGCCGGGCGAGCCGGGCCGATGCCGGACGGCTCGAACGTGTTGACCATGGCGAAGGCGGCGCGCTCCAGGTAGTCCCACAGCGTCGCGGCATGCAGGGGAGAAAGGCCGAGTTCCTCCACTGCTGTGCGCATGTGGGCGAGCCAGCGGTCCCGTGCATCCGGATTCACGTGAAAGGGAACGTGCCGCATGCGCAGGCGAGGGTGCCCACGGCGCTGGCTGTAGGTCGATGGACCGCCCCAGTACTGTTCGAGGAACATCGTGAGGCGCTCTGCTGCCGGGCCGAGATCTTCCTCGGGATACATCGGCTTCAGGACCTCGTCCTCAGCGACGCCTCGGTAGAAGGCATCCACCAGGCGTACGAAGGTATCGTGACCGCCGACCTCGTCGTAGAAGCTGATCGGGCTGTCATCGGTCACGAGCGGGGTTCCTTTGTGGTGTCGGGGCCGGAGTCGTCGGACGAGTCGCCCAGGGCCTCCGTGAGCGGCGGTGTGGTGTTCGCCGTTCGCTTCGGCTTCCACAGCGGCTTCTCGGGGGTGATGGGCGTCGGGTGTGTTTTGGGCGGATTCGCTCCACGCACGCGTTGGGCACCATCGAGACCGGTCAGGGTGATCGAGTTGAGTTGGGGCAGAGTGAGGCCGAGGGCGTCGATCGCATGCTTGAGACGCATCCGAAGCTCCCGCGCCACATCATCCTTCGAGCCGGCGCGGGTCTTCATGACGAGACGGATCACCAATGCGTCGCCGGAGACCGATTCGAGTCCCCAGACCTCAGGTTGCTCAATGATTCGCGTGCGCCACTTGGGGTCTTTGGCGAGGTCTTTCGCCGCGTGGAGCATGGCCTTCTCGACCTGGTTCACGTCGGAGTCGGCCGCGACCGCCAGGTCGATGATGACGCGAGACCACCCCTGCGACATGTTGCCGATCCGGGTGATCTCACCGTTGCGGACGTACCAGAGGGTGCCGTTGACATCCCGCACGTGTGTGATGCGGACGCTGACGTACTCGACGATGCCGGTTGCGAGCCCGAGGTCGACGACGTCGCCGATGCCCACCTGATCCTCGGCCACGATGAAGATGCCGTTCAGCACGTCTTTGACGATGTTCTGTGCGCCGAAGCCGAGTCCGGCGCCGATCGCCGCTGACAGCAATGCGAACGAGCCCAGCACGCTCTGATCGATGACATTGACGATCATCAAGAGCGCGACGATCGCGAGTGCGATGTTGACGATGTTCTGCAGGATGGTGCCGAGCGTGCGGGTGCGCTGCACGAGTCGCACCTGTGCCAGCGGTGAGGCGTCGATCGCGCGGGTGTCGTCGACGTTGGCCTTCGACTTCGCTCCCGCGACGATACGGCGCACGACCCGGTAAATGACGAGGCGGAGCAACCACGACAGGAGAATCGCCCCGACGATGATCCCCACGATTGCCGCGAGCCTCACGCCGACGACGACGGCGAGATTGCCCCACCATCCCCACGACCAGTCGGGAGGAGGTGCGGTGGTGCTCGGCAGGATGCTCATCGAGACGATCCTAACGAGTGGGCCCTCTGGACCGCCTCAGGCGTCGCGGGTGCGGAGGATCATCCATCCCACGACGAGCGTGGCCACCGGCCACGCGATCATGGTGATGATCGGCACGGCGACGTCGCCGCCACCACCACCGGTCAGCGTCGACGCAGCACTCATCGGGAGGTACTGCGTGAGCTCGACGATCCAGAGCCACGCCTCACCGCCGATCGAGAAGAGACTCAGAATGATCGGCGCGACGAACAGCAGGCCCACGGTCGCCGCGATCGCGCCGGCGCCGTTGCGGATGATGAATCCCCACCCGAGACCGATGAGGCCGAACGACACCATGGCGAGCAGGCTGTACGCGAGCGGAATGGTCGACATACTCGGGTCGCTCCAGTCAAGCCCTGCGTCACCGAGAAGAGGCGCAGTGATGACGACGGCGATCACGGTGCTCACGAGCACGGTGATGAGAAGGAAGACGGCGACCGCCAACGACTTGGCCAGCACAACAGCGCCGCGACGCGGTTCGGCAGTGAGGGTCGACCGGATCATCCCGGTCGAGTACTCGCCGGTGATCGCCATGGCGCCGAAGATCCCGGCGACGAGCATCGTGAACTGCATCGGCGCCGTGATCGCGCCCACCGCGGGAAAATCGCCGCCGAAGTCGCGTGAAGCTGCAGCGATGAGTGCGGCGATGCCGACGGATAGCGCCACGGTGATGCCCAGCGACCACCACGTCGAGCGCAGGGTGGCGAGTTTGACCATCTCGCTGCGGAGAACGCGCGGGAAGGAGAGTCGGGCTGAGCGTGGCACGGAGGATGTCGAGCGGGCCCGTGTCGGGGCGGTGGTCGCGGTCATCGTGCATCCTTCGTCTTGTATTCGACGGCGTCTTCGGTCAGCGCGAGATACGCGTCTTCCAGCGACCCCGCGCGGGGTGTGAGCTCGTGCAGCGGGATGCCGTGGGCCGCGGCGGCGTCGCCGATCGCGGCGGCGGCGAGTCCGCTGATCTCGAGGACCCCTGGAGCGATGTCGGTGATGGTGACATCGGGGCCACCGATCGCGCCGGTGAGCTCCGTGGCGCGCGGGGTGCGCACGGTGACCACCGAGCGTGTCCAGGCTCCGACCAGGTCGGTGAGGGAGGCGTCGGCGAGAACCCGTCCGCGGCCGAGGACGATGACGTGGTCGGCGGTGAGCGCCATCTCGCTCATGAGGTGGCTGGACAACAGAACCGTGCGTCCCTCCGCGGCCAGTGCCCGCACGAACTGACGTACCCAGATGACACCCTCCGGGTCGAGACCGTTCACGGGCTCGTCGAGAATCAGCGTGCGAGGGTCACCGAGGAGCGCCGCCGCGATCCCCAATCGCTGACCCATGCCGAGCGAGAACTTGCCGGCACGGCGCCGGGCGACAGAGGCGATGCCGGTAAGCGCGATGACCTCATCGACCCGCGAGCGGGGGATGCCGTGCGTGGCGGCCATGGCCAACAGATGATTGCGGGCACTTCGCCCGGTGTGCACGGCCTTCGCATCGAGAAGAACCCCCACCTCGGTCAGCGGGGACCGCAGCGACGAGTACGGGCGCCCATCGACGGTGACCGAGCCGGACGTGGGCTTGTCGAGCCCCACGATCATGCGCATCGTCGTGGACTTTCCGGCGCCGTTGGGCCCGAGGAAGCCGGTGACTTTCCCGGCCTGCACGGTGAAGGAGGCGTCAGAGACGGCCGCCTTGTCGCCGAATCGTTTGGTGAGGTTTTCTGCAACGATCATGGCTTCGACGCTACCCGGGCCCCCACGTCCCCGCATCCGACGTCGGGATGAGCACACGGGGACGGCCTCCACCCGAAGGAGGAGGCCGTCACTCGGGACGCGGTCCGTTACTGTGCGTCGCGCTCCTGCACGGCGAGGGCCCGCTCGACACCCGCGAGGTTCTCGCTGACGAGGCGGCGCAGCGCCGGAGCCGCTTCGGCATGGACCTCGAGCCAGCCACGGGTCGCGTCTCGCAGCGCCGTGTTGGCCAGGGGAGCCGGGTACAGTCCGACGATCAGGTAGTTCGCGATCTGGTAGGTCCGCGACGTCCAGATCGGCAACAGCATCTCGAAATACGGTTCGATGAACGACGACAGCGCCTCGACGCCGGCCGGATGCGTGAGCCCGAGCGCGGCCGAGCGGATCACCGTGTTGGGCAAGCCTTCGGTGTCCACCAGGGACGCCCACGCGAGTTGCTTGTCGGTGACGGCGGGCAGCGCGGCCTTCGCCTGGGCGGCGAATTCTCCGCCCTTGGCGGTGTTGTCGGCCGCGAGTGCGGTGTCGATGTCGGACGCCGTGACGAGGCCGCCCGCGGCGAGCGAGACCAGCAGCGCCCAGGAGAGGTCAGCGTCGATCTCGAGGCCGTCGAGCACGGTCTCACCGTCGCGGAGCGCGCGGACGGTCTCCCACTGGGCACTCGTGGCGGCAGCAGAGGCGAAAGCTGTCGCGAACTGCAATTGACTGTCGCTGCCGGCCGGGGCGGATTGAGCGAGGTTCCAGAGCCCGTCGGCGACCTTCTGCCGCGTCGCGGCCCGGGACTCCGGTGCCACATAGGAGTTCGCGGCCAACTGCAGTTGACCGAGCGTCGTGCGAATCGTGGTCGACTCGGTCTCGGCGCCGATGTTGCGGAGAACCAGGTCGACGTAGTCGGACGCCGAAGCCTCTGCATCCCGCGTCTGATCCCAGGCGGCACCCCACACGAGGGAGCGTGCGAGCGGGTCAGAGATCTTGCCGAGGTGCGCGATCGCCGTGCGCAGGGACCGCTCGTCGAGCCGGATCTTCGCGTAGGCGAGGTCTTCGTCGTTCAGGAGGACGAGATCCGGTTGATTCAGACCCTTCAGCTCCGGCACCTCGGTGAGGTCGCCGTCGACGTCCAACTCGACGTGGTGCGTGCGGATGAGCGCGTCGCCCTCGAGCGTATAGAAGCCGACGCCCAGACGGTGCGGGCGGATCGTCGGATAGTCCGCGGGTGCGGTCTGCACGATCGCGAACCGGGTGATCACGCCGTCGGCGTCGGTCTTGATCTCGGGGGAGAGCGTGTTCACTCCGGCTGTCTCGAGCCACTTCTTCGACCAGGTCTCGAGCTCACGCCCGCTCGTCGCTTCGAGTTCGACGAGCAGGTCGCTGAGCTCGGTGTTGCCCCATGCGTGCTTCTGGAAGTACTGCGAGACGCCGGCGAAGAACGCCTCGATGCCGACCCATGCCGCCAACTGCTTGAGGACCGAACCGCCCTTGGCGTAGGTGATCCCGTCGAAGTTCACCTGCACGTCTTCGAGATCGTTGATCGTCGCGACGACGGGGTGGGTGGAGGGCAACTGGTCCTGACGATAGGCCCAGGTCTTTTCCATCGCGTTGAACGTCGTCCACGCCTCGGTCCACTCGGTGGCTTCAGCCGTGGCGATCGTCGACGCCCACTCGGCGAACGACTCGTTGAGCCACAGGTCGTTCCACCACTTCATCGTCACGAGGTCGCCGAACCACATGTGCGCGAGCTCGTGCAAGATCGTCACGACGCGACGTTCCTTCACGGCATCGGTGACCTTGGAGCGGAAGACGTAGGTCTCGGTGAACGTCACCGCGCCCGCGTTCTCCATGGCGCCGGCGTTGAACTCCGGAACGAACAGCTGGTCGTACTTGGCGAACGGGTAGGGAACGCCGAACTTCTCCTCGTAGTACGCGAACCCTTGGCGGGTCTTGTCGAAGATGTAGTCAGCGTCGAGGTGCTGCCACAGGCTCTTGCGTCCGTAGACCCCGAGCGGGATGACCCGGCCGGAGGCACTGGTGAGTTCGGAGAACGTTTCTTCGTAGGGCCCGGCGATGATCGCCGTGATGTACGACGAGATGCTGGGGGTCGGCTCGAACGTCCAGGTCGCGTTCGCGCCATCGACGGCGGGGACCGGTGTCGGCGAGTTGGAGATGACCTTCCACGCGGCCGGAGCCGTCACGGTGAATTGAAACGTTGCCTTCAGATCAGGCTGCTCGAACACGGCGAACACGCGCCGCGAATCGGGAACCTCGAACTGCGAGTACAGATAGACCTCGCCATCGGCCGGATCGACGAAGCGGTGCAGGCCCTCGCCCGTGTTCGTGTAGAGGCCGTCGGCTTCGACGACCAGTTCGTTCTCGGCGGAAAGCGCGTCGAGCGTGATGCGCGAGTCGGCGAAAGCCGTGGCTGGGTCGACCGATCGGCCGTTCAGCGTGATCTCGTGCACGTCCCGCGCGATCAGGTCGATGAAGGTAGAGGCGCCTTCGGTCGCGGTGAAGTGGATGACGGTGCGGCTGCGGAACACCTCCGGGCCGGTGGTCAGATCCAACGCGATCTCGTACGCGCTCGTCGAGACGATCGCGTGGCGCTCCTGCGCTTCGCTGCGGGTGAGGTTCTCTCCAGGCACTGCAGTACTCCCGTGGGGTGAGGGTGTGCCACCGCGGACGGGCGCTGCTGGCGCCGACGGCAACCCGACCAGCCTACGGCTTCATAGGATGGGAGGCATGCGCATCCACATCGCCACGGACCACGCCGGGCTCGAGTTCTCGACCCAGTTGCAGCACCATCTGGCCGAGCAGGGACACGACGTCGTCGACCACGGCCCCATCGAATACGACCCGCTCGATGACTATCCGGCGTTCTGCATCCGTGCCGCACAGGCTGTCGTCCACGATCAGGATGCCGGCATCCCGACTCTCGGCATCGTGTTCGGCGGCTCGGGCAATGGGGAACAGATCGCTGCGAACAAGGTCGCGGGCGTGCGCGCCGCCCTCGTGTGGAGCATCGCGACGGCCGAGCTCGCCCGCGAGCACAACGACGCGAACGTGATCGCGATCGGTGCGCGTCAGCACACTGTGCAGGAAGCCATCGGCTTCATCGACCGCTTCATCGAGACACCCTTCTCGGGCGAGGAACGCCATGCGCGCCGCATCGCGCAGCTCGCCGCGTTCGAGGTCGACGGATCGCTCGAGCCCGACCCGCGTGCGACCCTCGCGGGAGGCGAGTCGGCCGACGCGATGGATCCCGAAGCCGGCTGATGCCCGAAGGCCACTCTGTCCATCGCATCGCACGTCAGTTCGCTCGGAACATCGTCGGACGCCGGGTGTCCGCATCCAGCCCGCAGGGACGGTTCACCGAGGGCGCGTCGATGCTCGACGGGCGCGCGGCGACGGAGGTCCGCGCCGTCGGTAAACAGATGTTCCTCGAATTCGAGGACGACATCTGGTTGCGCGTGCATCTCGGGATGTACGGTGCGTGGGATTTCGCGGGCGAGATCCAGATCGATCCCACGATCGCTTCCGCGAACGGCCGCATGGGCCAGACCAACCAGCGGGGCACCGATCTGTCGCCGATCCTCGACTCGGCGGGGGAGAACTCACTGAATTCGATCGGAGCGCCACGGCGGGCTCGCGTGAACGTGCGGATGAGCGAGCAGACGAGGGGACTCGGCGATGCCGTGGATGAGTGGCCGCCGCCCGTCGTCGGGCAGGTGCGCCTGCGGTTGTTGACCGAGGCCACCTGCGCTGATCTGCGTGGACCGACGGCGTGCCAGCTGCAGACCCCGGACGAGGTCGCGGCGACGATCGCGAAGCTCGGACCGGACCCGCTCGTCGATGATCCCGGCCAGGGCGAAGAGCGCTTCGTGTCCGTCGTCCGCCGCAAACCCACGTCGATCGGTCTTCTGCTGATGGATCAGAGCGTCGTCAGTGGGATCGGCAACGTCTACCGCGCCGAGCTCTTGTTCCGCGCGAACCTCGACCCGCATACGCCGGGACGAGATGTGCCGGAAGACGTGATCCGAGCCCTCTGGCAGGACTGGGTGCGTCTCTTGGGCATCGGCGTCGAAACCGGCCAGATGATGACGATGGATGATCTCGATCCCGAGGCGTACCGTCGTGCGATGGCCCATCGTGACGATCGCCACTGGGTCTATCACCGCGCCGGATTGCCCTGCCGGGTCTGTGGCACGTCGATCGTGCTCGAAGAGATGGCCGCCCGCAAGCTGTACTGGTGTCCGACGTGTCAGGTGTGAGGATGAGATGAGACAGAATCCGAGTTTCGCGATGACCGACGTGACGGAGTTGCGTCGCGTCATCGATCAGAATCCGTGGATGACCCTGGTCGCCAAGACGGATGCCGGGCTCGTCGCCTCGCACTACGCGGTGCTTTTGGACGAGGACCGCGAAGACCTGACGATCGTGGGCCATGTGGGCAGACCCGACGACGCCATCCTTGAGCTCGGCGAGAGTGAATTGCTCGTGATCGTGCAGGGACCGCACGGCTACATCTCCCCGGCGTGGTACGGCGATGGTCCGAACGTGCCGACGTGGAACTTCGTCTCGGTGCACCTCTCCGGGGTCCCGGAGATTCTCACCCCGGAGGAGAACCTCGTTGTTCTCGATCGCCTCGTGCGGCGCTTCGAATCCGCTCAGTCGGATCCGCGCTATCTGTGGGAGCTGCCCAATGACGCGCACTTCGTCCGAGGGCTCGAACGTGGCACGGTGGGCTTTCGCCTCGCGCCCACGAAGGTCGTCGCCAAGCGCAAACTGAGCCAGAACCGCCCTGATGATGTCGTGGACGAGATCATCCTGCAGCTCGAGCGGGGCGGCGGCGGGTACGGTGATCCACGCTTGCCCGCAGAGATGCGGCGGGCTCACGAGACGCTCCGCGCCGCACGGGGCTCACGATGAGTCTGGGCCGCGGCGACGGTATCGACGTCGTCATCAACGCGCGGTTGACCGGCGGAGATCGTCTCGACCCGTTCGGTGCGGATCTCGTCGACATCCACCTGCGCGGTGGCGTTATCTCCGACATCGCCCCGGCGGGTGCGTTGTCGCGCCGGGGGGCTGTGCTCGATGCCGGCGGCGGATGGGTGGTGCCCGGACTCTGGGACCACCACGTGCACACCGTGCAGTGGGCCCTCGCCGCTCAGCGCACGCCCGTGGGCGAGGCTGCCTCGGCCGCCGAAGCCGCTGCACTGATGGTCGGTGCAGGGGTGCTCGCCGATGGGCGTCGGATCGGTACCGGGTTTCGCGACGCGCTGTGGCCCGATGCCATGGAGCGCGAGATCTTGGATGCCGCAACCGGCGACGTCCCGACCTACCTCATCAACGCCGACGTCCACAGCGTCTGGCTGAACTCCGCGGCGCTGCGCCGTGAAGGCTTCGCGCTCACCGCATCCGGAGTTCTGCGCGAAGAGCCCGCGTTCGAGATCTCGCGTCGACTCAACGCGGCCGATCCGGTGGTCAGCGACGCGCTGGTGGACACGAGCCTGCGGGCAGCCGCCGCCCGGGGGATCGTCGGCGTCGTCGACTTCGACATGGCCTGGAACGCCGAGGCCTGGGCGCGACGGGTGGATGCGGGGTTCACTGCGACGCGTGTGTCGTTCGGCGTCTACCCCGACCACCTCGACCGTGCGGTCGCCGATGGACTCGGAACAGGCAATGCCCTCGACCCGGCGGGCCTCGTGCGGATGGGTCCCCTCAAAGTGATCACCGATGGTTCCCTCGGAACCCGCACGGCCGCCTGCTCACACGCGTATCCCGGCGACCCGCACAATCACGGTGTGCTGACGGTTCCGCCGGACGAGCTCGTCGCGCTTCTCACCCGCGCGACGGGTGCCGGATTCGCCTGCGCGGTCCATGCGATCGGCGACCGGGCGAACACGAATGCGCTCGATGCGTTCGCCCTCGCCGGAGCGCACGGCACGATCGAACACGCGCAGTTGGTCGCGCACGCGGACATCGCCCGGTTCGCCCGGCTCGGGGTGGCCGCGAGCGTGCAGCCGGAGCACGCGGTCGATGATCGCGACATGACCGACGCGATCTGGGCGACCCAGACGGCGATGCCCTATCCCTTGCGCTCCCTCGCCGAAGCAGGCGCCAATCTGCTGTTCGGGTCAGACGCGCCGGTGTCGCCGCTGGATCCCTGGGCCGCCATGGCGGCCGCTGTCCATCGCACCCGCGACGGCCGTGCGCCGTGGCAACCCCGTCAGGGCGTGGATGCCGCGACGGCTCTGGCGGCATCCACCGCCGGCGGATCGCACACCGGCAGCGCGCTTGCGCCCGGAACCCTCGCGGATCTCGCGATCATCGATCGTGACCCGCTCGCGGCAGATGAGCCGTCCCTCCGCGCGACTGCGGTAGCCGCCACCATGATCGCCGGGCGTCTCACTCACCTCTGACCCGCCGGCATTTCGTGAGACGCCACAGACACGATGAGACGACACGCAACGCGTGCCGTCTCATCGGAAATGGGCCGTCTCACCGGGGGAGCGGCGGAAGGAACCTACTCGGCGAGGTGCGCCGAGAGGAACCAGCGATCCTTTTCGAGACCCGCCTTGATCGAAATCGCGACGTCCTGGCTGGTCAGATCGGTCTCGTCGAGTCCGTCGATCGCGGCCTGGACGTCGGCGATGACGGCATCCATGTCGGTGACGACAGCGGTGATGATCTGCTGCCACGGCGTGAAGCCGGCCGGAACAGCTGTCGCGGCAGTCTTGTCGGCAACCGTCGACACGCGTGCGTCGATCGGCAAGCCGAGGGCGACGATCCGCTCGGCGGCGAGGTCGGCGGATGCCTGCGCGTTCGCGACGAGGGTGTCCAGGAGTTCGTGGATCGCGATGAAGTTCGAGCCGCGCACGTTCCAGTGCGCCTGCTTGCCGTTGACGGCGAGCGACTGGAGTCCCAGAACCACCGGCGTGAGGAACTGGGCGGTGCTGGCGGATGCCTCGGGGCCCGCGGCCGTCATCGAGATCGTCTGCGTTTTCGTCATTTCTCGTCCTCCTCCAAAACTCCGAGCGCACGACTACGCCCGCGGATGTCAACGCTACTCAGCGGGAAACATTCCGCAAGCAAGACAAGGCTCCGCTTACACCGGCTAATGTCGGGGCCATGACGGTCGCCGATGACGCCTCGATCCTGTCCCTCTCCGGTCACGCACCTCGCCTGCACGAGACTGCTTTCGTCGCTTCCGGCGCCCGCGTGATCGGTGACGTCACCCTCGCCGAGGGTGCCAGCGTCTGGTACAACGCGGTCGTACGCGGCGACAGCTCATCGATCATGCTCGGCGCCGGCAGCAACCTGCAGGACAACGTGTCCGTCCACGTGGATGCCGGTCATCCCGTCGTCATCGGTCGCGATGTCTCGGTCGGGCACAACGCCGTCGTGCACGGGTGTTCGATCGGTGACGGATCACTGATAGGGATGGGGAGCGTGGTGCTCTCGGGCGCGCAGATAGGCCGGGGGTGCCTGATCGCTGGGGGAGCGGTCGTGCTGGAGGGAACCGTCGTGCCCGACGGTTCGCTCGTCGCCGGCGTGCCCGGAAAGGTTCGGCGGGCCCTCAGCGAGGAGGAGCGGGCCGGTATCCTGCGGAACGCCGAGACCTATCGCGTGCATTCCGCGACACACGCCGCTGCGCAGGTCATTTAGTTCAAGAAGTGGAGGGGCTGACGAGAATCGTCCCCACCGCCTCCTCCACACGCCGCTGCGCGGCGCGCGGAGCCTCGGGCGGCGTGGGCCCACTCCGGAGTTCGATCCCTTCAACACGAACGTCCCGCCGCACCACCTGGGGTGGCGCGTCGGGACGTTGGAGGGGCTGACGAGAATCGAACTCGCATCATCTGTTTGGAAGACAGAGGCTTTACCACTAAGCTACAGCCCCGAATCCGCGGGTGAACGCGGCATCCAGACGAGTCTACAAGGTCATGTCGGCTAGACTGACCAACGGCCGTTTTCGGCGCACATAAATGTGCGCGCCCGGGGCGTAGCTCAGCTTGGTAGAGCGCCCGCTTTGGGAGCGGGAGGCCGCAGGTTCAAATCCTGTCGCCCCGACATCGGCCCCATGAACCCCAGACCCACACGGATGCGCTCTCGCGCGACCGGGACACAAGGAGAACGAACAGGTATGGTCACCAGCACCGTCGAGACGCTCAGCCCCACCCGGGTGAAGCTCCACATCACGGTCACGCCGGACGAGCTCAAGCCCGCCATCGCGCACGCCTACGAGCACATCGCCCAGGACATCCAGATCCCCGGCTTCCGCAAGGGCAAGGTCCCCGCGCCGATCATCGATCAGCGTGTCGGGCGCACGGCGGTCATCGAGCACGCCGTCAGCGAAGGCCTCGACGGGTTCTACCGCCAGGCGGTCGCCGAGACCGAGGTGCGCGTCGTCGGTCGTCCGGCCGCCGAGGTCACCGTGTGGCCGAACGAGAAGGATTTCTCCGGCGACCTCGAGGTCGAGGTGGAGGTCGACGTCCGCCCCGAGTTCGATCTGCCCGAGCTGTCGACCATCACGGTCGAGATCGACGCCGTCGAGACCGACGACGCCGCTGTGGATGCCGAGCTCGACCGCCTGCGCGGCCGCTTCGGCACGCTGATCACGGTCGACCGCCCCGCTGCGAAGGGCGACTTCGTCGAGCTCAACCTCGTCGCCACCATCGACGGGAACGAGATCGACCGCGCCGAGGGTGTCTCCTACGAGGTCGGCTCGGGCGAACTGCTCGAGGGGATCGATGAGGCGCTCGACTCGCTCACCGCGGGTGAGGACACGACGTTCCGTTCGACCCTCGTCGGCGGTGACCACGCCGGTGAAGAGGCCGAGGTCTCCGTCTCCGTCGTTGCCGTCAAGGAGCGTGAGCTTCCCGAGGCCGATGACGACTTCGCTCAGATGGCCAGCGAGTTCGACACGATCGCCGAGCTGCGCGAGAGCCTCGTGGCCCGTGTCGCTGAGCAGTCCGTGTTCACGCAGGGTGCCGCCGCGCGCGACAAGCTCGTCGACACGCTGATCGAGCAGATCGACATCCCGGTGCCGGCCCAGCTGGTCGAGGACGAGGTCCACCAGCACCTCGAGGGCGAAGGCCGTCTCGAGGACGACGAGCACCGCGCCGAGGTCACCGAGGCGTCGCAGAAGCAGTTCCGCACGCAGATGATCCTCGACAAGCTCGCCGAGGCACACGAGGTCCAGGTCTCGCAGGAAGAGCTCACGCAGTACCTCATCCAGTCGGCCGCTCAGTACGGCATGGCTCCCCAGGAGTTCGTCGACGCTCTGCAGCAGGGCAACCAGCTGCCGGCGATGGTCGGCGAGGTCGCGCGCAACAAGGCGCTCGCGATCGTGCTCGGCAAGGTGACGGTCGTCGACACCAACGGCAAGGCCGTCGACCTCACCGGTTTCGTTGCGGAAGAGGATGAGGCCGAGGCTGAGGTCGTGGAGGAAGCTCAGGAGATCGCGGATGCTTCGGCCGACGACGCCGCTCCCGCCAAGAAGGCTCCCGCCAAGAAGCCGGCTGCCAAGAAGGCGCCGGCGAAGAAGGCTGACGAGTCGGATGCCCCGGCCGCCGAGAAGGCGCCGGCCAAGAAGCCCGCTGCCAAGAAGGCGCCGGCGAAGAAGGCTGCCGAGTAATACGTCGCGTTCGCACGCGGGGGTGGATGCCAGGGCATCCACCCCCGCGTCGTTTCGCCCCGACACGCTCTCCGCCGACGGCGAACACGGGCAGAGGGTCGTCGGCGCGTGGGTAGATTCGGTGACGAACGCAAAACCGCACACCAGGAGCATTCATGGCTGAACCACTTATCGCGACCAGCGTCTTCGACAGGCTGCTGCGTGACCGCATCATCTGGCTGGGGTCGGAGGTGCGCGACGAGAACGCGAACGAGATCTGCGCGAAGATCCTCCTCCTCGCCGCCGAAGACTCCGAGAAGGACATCTTCCTCTACGTCAACTCACCCGGCGGATCGATCACCGCAGGTATGGCGATCTACGACACGATGCAGTTCGTTCCGAACGACATCGTCACGGTCGGGATCGGCATGGCCGCGTCGATGGGTCAGCTGCTGCTGACTGCAGGCACGAAGGGCAAGCGCTACATCACCCCGAATGCGCGTGTGCTGCTGCACCAGCCGCACGGTGGTTTCGGTGGCACGTCCAGCGACATCCAGACGCAGGCGCAGCTCATCATCTCGATGAAGAACCGCCTCGCCGAGATCACGGCCGCCCAGACCGGCAAGTCGGTCGAACAGGTCAACGCCGACGGCGACCGGGACCGGTGGTTCACCGCTGAGGAAGCGCTCGCCTACGGGTTCGTCGACCACATTCGCGAATCGGCCTCCGACGTCGTCGGCGGCGGCGGCACCGAAACCAACGAAGGAAGCGCACTGTGAACACCCCCGCCTTCGGATCTCCCCAGCACGCAGTCTCCGGCTTGCAGATGCCGTCGAGCCGGTACATCCTGCCGCAGTTCGAGGAGCGGACGGCCTACGGCTACAAGCGCCAGGACCCGTACAACAAGCTGTTCGAAGATCGCGTCATCTTCCTGGGCGTCCAGGTGGACGACGCATCGGCTGACGATGTCATGGCCCAGTTGCTCGTGCTGGAGTCGCAGGACCCCGACCGCGACATCATCATGTACATCAACTCGCCCGGTGGCTCGTTCACCGCGATGACGGCGATCTACGACACGATGCAGTACGTCTCTCCCCAGATCCAGACCGTGGTGCTGGGTCAGGCGGCCTCGGCCGCCTCGGTGCTTCTGGCCGCCGGCGCGCCGGGCAAGCGTCTCGCCCTCCCGAACGCCCGCATCCTCATCCACCAGCCCGCCGTCGGCGAAGCGGGCCACGGTCAGGCATCCGACATCGAGATCCAGGCGGCGGAGATCCTCCGCATGCGTACCTGGCTCGAGGAGACGATGGCGCGGCACACGAACCGCACCCAGGAGCAGGTGAACAAGGACATCGACCGCGACAAGATCCTCTCCGCCCACGAGGCGCTCGAGTACGGGATCGTCGACCAGGTGCTCACGTCGCGCAAGCGCGTCCCCGCTGCAGCGGCGATCACGTCCTGACCTCGTCAACGCCCCGCCGGTCTTCCCGATCGTCGGGGCGTTGTGCGGTCGTCCTCCACACCCGCGTCTCAATCCGCCGAGATGTCGTCGGTTGCGGTTAGGCTCGAAAAGCATTCTGGGTGGTTCGATGAAAGAGGCGCATCATGGCTCGTATCGGTGAAAGTGCCGACCTGTTCAAATGCTCCTTCTGCGGCAAGAGTCAAAAGCAAGTGCAGCAGCTGATCGCCGGCCCCGGTGTCTACATCTGCGACGAGTGCGTCGAGCTCTGCAACGAGATCATCGAAGAGCGCATGGCCGAGTCCGGTGAGGGCGCCGTTGCCGATTTCGATCTGCCCAAGCCGCGGGAAATCTTCTCGTTCCTGGCGGAGTACGTCGTCGGACAGGATGCCGCGAAGCGCGCTCTGTCGGTCGCCGTCTACAACCACTACAAGCGGGTACGCGCCCACGGCACTCTCCAGCCCGCAGAACAGCGGGTCGACGAAGTCGAGATCGCCAAGAGCAACATCCTGCTCCTCGGCCCGACCGGCTGCGGCAAGACGTATCTGGCCCAGACCCTCGCGAAGCGGCTGAACGTCCCGTTTGCCGTCGCCGACGCCACGGCGCTGACCGAGGCCGGCTACGTCGGCGAGGATGTCGAGAACATCCTCCTGAAGCTTCTTCAGGCCGCGGACTTCGACGTCAAGCGTGCCGAGACCGGCATCATCTACATCGACGAGGTCGACAAGATCGCCCGCAAGGCCGAGAATCCCTCGATCACGCGTGATGTCTCGGGCGAAGGTGTGCAGCAGGCGCTGCTGAAGATCCTCGAGGGGACGGTCGCATCGGTGCCCCCGCAGGGCGGACGCAAGCATCCGCACCAGGAGTTCATCCAGATCGACACCACGAATGTGTTGTTCATCGTCGCCGGCGCCTTCGCCGGTCTCGAGGAGATCATCTCGTCGCGCGTCGGCAAGCATGGCGTCGGATTCGGCGCACCGCTGCAGGAGAAGGGCAAGGAGCTCGACCTCTTCAGCGAGGTCGAACCCGAGGACCTGCACAAGTTCGGGCTGATCCCGGAGTTCATCGGCCGTCTGCCGGTCGTCACGTCTGTCGCGCCCCTCGACCAGGCTGCGCTCATCGAGATTCTCACGGGGCCGAAGAATGCGTTCGTGAAGCAGTATCAGCGGATGTTCGAGCTCGACGGCGTCGAACTCGAGTTCGACGATGACGCGTTGCTCGCCATCGCCGATCTCGCGGTCGCGCGTAAGACCGGTGCCCGCGGGCTCCGAGCCATCCTCGAGGACGTACTCGGGCCGATCATGTTCGACATCCCGTCGACAGAGGATGTCGCCAAGGTCATTGTGACCCGTGCTGCCGTGAGCGATGGTGCTGCACCGACCCTCGTGCTGCAGCAGAAGCGCAAGACCGCCTGAGCTCGACCCTTTCAGCCGCCGGCGACCTCGTCGGCCATTTGCGGGATCTTCCGAGGCAGCGGTGGGGCGCCAGCGCTTCGCCAGTCGGATGCCGCGATCTCGGCCGGATGAATCTCCGGTGCAGCGGCTTATCCGGCTGAAATGCTGCCCGTAGCGTCCGGATGCGGTGATTTGGGCCGGATGAATTTCCGGCATCCGCTCATCCGGTTGAAATGCTGCCCGTAGCGTCCGGATGCGGTGATTTGGGCCGGATGAATTTCCGGCATCCTCTCATCCGGTTGAAATGCTGCCTGTGGCGTTCGGATGCCGCGATTTGGGCCGGATGAATCTCCGGCATCCGCTCGTCAGCCGTCCAGTCCGCGGCGGTGCAGGAGCGGGGCGATGTCGGCGTCACGCCCGCGGAAGTCGCGGTAGGCCTCGAGCGGATCCTTCGACCCGCCCACGCCGAGCAGGCGGCTCCGGAACCGCTCCCCGTTTTCGCGGGTGAGACCGCCGTTCTCACCGAACCACTCCACCGTGTCAGCGTCGAGCACTTCGCTCCAGATATAGGAGTAGTAGCCGGCACTGTATCCGCCAGAGAACACGTGCGCGAAGTACGTCGAGGAGTAGCGAGTGGGGACCACGGGATTGTCCAGCCCGATGTCGACGAGTGCCGCGGCTTCGAACTCGGCGACGTCGAGGTCGGATGCCGCCTGTTCTGCGGTGAGCGAGTGCCACGCCTGATCGATCCAGGAGGCGGCGAGGTACTCACTCGTCGCGAATCCCTGGTTGAAGGCTTCGGACGCACGCAGTTTGTCCACGACGCTCGAGGGGAGCGGTTCGCCCGTGTCGACGTGGCGGGCGTAGGCGGCCAGTACCTCGGGCCACAGGATCCACATTTCGTTGACCTGGCTCGGGAACTCGACGAAGTCGCGGAACACCGCGGTCCCGGCGAAATGCGGATAGGTGACGACCGCGAACAGTCCGTGCAAGGCATGACCGAACTCGTGGAACAGCGTGGTCACTTCGTCGAGCGTGAGCAGGGTCGGCTGACCGGCAGCGGGTTTGGGGACGTTGAGATTGTTGACGACGACCGGATCGGTCCCGCGTAGCCGGGACTGGGAAACGATCGAGTTCATCCATGCACCGCCGCGCTTGGAGTCGCGGGTATACAGATCGAGGAGGAACAGACCCAGCGCGCTTCCGTCTGCATTGTGCAGTTCGAAGACCCGCACATCCGGGTGGTACCCGGGGAGATCCCGGCGCTCGGTGAACGTCACACCGTACAGCTCGGTGGCGGCCCGGAAGACACCGTCCTGCAGCACGCGTTCCGCTTCGAACCAGGGTCGGAGGGCCGTGCGGTCGAGATCGTACTCAGCTTCGCGCACCTTCTCGGTATAGAACGCCCAATCGTGGGCTTCGAGCGTGAACGGAGTGTCCTCGGCATCCACGATCGCCTGCAAGGCGATCTGCTCCCGCGCGGCGTTGCGCGCAGCCGGGATCGCGAGGCGGCGGAGGAGGGTGTGGACGGCCTCCGGTGATCCTGCCGTCTCGTCACTCGTGATGTAGGCGGCGTGGCTGTCGAAGCCGAGAAGCGCGGCGCGCTCCGCGCGGAGGCGGACGATGGTGCGCAGCACCTCCCGGTTGTCGTTCTCATTGCCCCGCGACCCGCGCGAGCGGGATGCCGTGAGCAACCGCTCGCGGCTTTCGCGCCTCGTCAGGGTGGACAGGTACGGATGCCCGGTGAACAACGTCAGCGTGACGACGTAACGCCCGGGAAGGCCCCGGTCGGCCGCATTTTGGGCGGCGGCAGACAATTCGCCCGCCGTCAGGCCATCCAGTTCGTCCGCGGTGTCGAACACCACCGCCAGGTCGTTCGTGTCCGCGAGGAGGTTCTTCTCGAACGTCGTGGTGAGGATGGAGAGTCTCTGATTCAGATCGGTCAGGGTGGCCTTTTGCTCGTCGTCGAGCCCCGCTCCCGCGTGTGTCATCTCGCGATAGTGGCGCTCGACGAGGTAGCGGTCCTCGGGAGCCAGGTCCGCCGCGTCGAGGTGATCGTGCAGAGTTTTGATGCGCCAGTACAGGGCGCCGTCGAGGCCGATCGCGTCGTGATGGGCCGACATCAGGGGAGCGAGCGTTTCGTCGATCTCCTGGATCGGAGCCGTCGCGTCTGCGGAAGAGACCGTGTAGAACGTCCGGGCCACTCGTCCCAGGAGATCACCGGCTCTCTCCAGCGGCACCATGGTGTTCTCGAAGGTCGGCATGGACCGCACGCGGGTGATCGCGGCTATCTCGGCACGGTGTTCTGCGAACGCCGCCTCGAACGCCGGCAGGTAGTGTTCCGGCGCGATCTCTCGGTAATCCGGAAGGCCGTACGGCAGGGTGCTCGGAGCGAGGAGGGGATTCGAAGAAGCATCCGTCATTCCTTCACCTTAAGGCCGTGCCCCGGCACCCCTCTCCGGGTGCAAAGAGGTCATTGCAAAGGGATGTGTGCAACAGCATCTTTGGAACATGCCCGCGGATCACGACCCCACTCCCGTCCAGATACTGGATGCCGGCGCGCTTCGCGCGTTGGCCCACCCGATTCGTGTGCGCATCTTCGACATCTTGAGTCAGTACGGCCCGCAGACTGCGAGCTCGCTCGCCGAACGGCTGCACGAGTCTTCCGGATCGACCAGTTATCACCCTGATCCGGGAGGTACCTGATCGAGGCACCGCCCGGGAGCGGTGGTGGGAGCGGCCGCACGGAGCGGTGTCGTTCGGCAATCCGGACGCGCTCCGCACACCCTCGGGTCGGGCGGCGACGCAGGTCGTCGTCACCGAGACGCTCAACCGACGCCACCAGCAATTGATGGAGTTCATCGACCGCTGGCTCAGTCCCGACATGGACGGCGAGTGGCGGGACTCGACCATCATCACGACCGCGACAGCACGGCTCACTCCGCCGCAGTTGCGTGAGCTCTCCGACAAGGTCCAGGCACTCATCGACGAGTACGTCACCACCTATCGCGACCAGACGGGTGACGGCGTTCGTCAGCGCGATGACACGCGCACCGGTGCGGTGGTGTGGGGAGTGCTGCGGCGGTGAGGGCGACTCAGGCGAACTCGTCTTCGTCGTCGTGGCGCACGATGACCTCGCCGCTCGCGGTGGACTCCACGATCACTCCGGTGTCCAACTCCGCAATCGGTCGACCTTCCAGGAAGGTGAGCGTCCACCGCGGGCGCGGCTGTCCGAGATCATCCGCGGGAATCGCCGCATCGACCGCGGCGATCTGCCGGTGCAACACCGCCGGCACCGCCGCCGGAGGCTGCTGACCGCTGGTCCATCGGGTTCCGAGTTGCATCTCAGGCCTCCTGAGGTGCGAGAACGATGTCGCCGACCGACAGTGATTCTCCCGGTGCGTAGGTGATCGTGCCGACTCGTCCGACCGCGCGCAGGTCATCCTCCGCTCGTCGCAACACCTCGAGGGTCGCCTCCGGGGCTGCGATCGTCAGCGTCTCGACGGGGGTCTTCTGCGAGGCCTTCGCCTCGGTCTTCGCCCGGCGGATTCCGATGAGTGCAGCACTGGTGGCAACAAGCACGGCAGGGTCGCCGTCGATGCCGAGCGGCTCCGGCCACGCGGCGGTGTGGATGGAGCCGTCCTCGAACCATGACCACGCCTCTTCGGTGGCGAACGCAAGTACCGGCGCGAGGAGGCGCAGCAGGGTCGAGAGCGCGAGGCGCAGCGCCAGTGCAGCGGAGGCCTGACCGGTATTCGTCTCGTTGTACGCGCGCTCCTTCACGAGCTCGAGGTAGTCATCACAGAAAGTCCAGAAGAACGCCTCGGTGATCTCGAGCGCACGGGCGTGATCGAAAGCGTCGAACGCGCGGGTCGCATCCGCGACTACCTGGTCGAGGGTCGCGAGCATCGACGCGTCGAGCGCGAGCGTGATCTCCGCATCCGCGGGCACAGGGAAGGAGAGGACGAACTTCGCGGCGTTGAGCACCTTTATCGCCAGGCGCCGACCGATCTTCACCTGCGTCGGATTCTGCGGGTCGAACGCGGCGTCCGCGCCCAGGCGGCTCGACGCCGACCAGTAGCGGACGGCATCCGTGCCGTGCTGGTCGAGGATGTCGGCGGGCGTGACGACGTTGCCCTTGGACTTGGACATCTTCTTGCGGTCGGGGTCGACGATGAAGCCGGAGATCGACGCATCCGTCCACGGGGCACGGTCGTCTTCCAGGGCGCTGCGGAGCATCGTGGAAAAGAGCCAGGTGCGGATGATGTCTTGCCCCTGCGGGCGTACATCGAACGGCGCCACCAGATTCCACAGTTCCTCGTCGCGCTGCCAGCCACCGGCGAGCTGCGGAGTGAGCGAGGACGTCGCCCACGTGTCGAAAATGTCCTTCTCCGCCTCAAACCCGCCGGCGACTCCGCGCTGCGCCTCGGTGTACCCGTCGGGGACGTCGGTCGTGGGATCGATGGGGAGGGAGGCCAGATCCGGCGTGATCACCCGGTCGAAGTCGCGCTCACCGTTCTCATCCAGTCCGTACCAGACCGGGATCGGTACGCCGAAGAACCGCTGGCGCGAAACCAGCCAGTCGCCGGTCAGACCGTTCGTCCAGTTCTCGTACCGCACGCGCATGAAGTCGGGATGCCAGCTCATGTCCGCACCGAGTGCGATGAGCTTGTCGCGCAGAGCACCGTCACGGGCGCCGTTGCGCAGATACCACTGGCGCGTCGAGACGATCTCGAGTGGACGGTCGCCCTTCTCGTAGAACTTGACGGGGTGGGAGAACGGCTTCGACACGTCGAGCAGTTCGCCCGAGGCCTCCAGCAGCTCCACTGTCTTCTTCTTCGCGCTGAAGACCGTGAGACCGGCGATTTCGGCGTACGCGGCCCGGGCCGCGTCAGTCACGAGAGCCTCTGGCGCCTCGGCGAGGATACGGCCGTCGAGGCCCAAGATCGAGCGGTTGGGGAGGTCGAGCTCGCGCCACCAGATGATGTCAGTCACGTCGCCGAAGGTGCAGGTCATGGCGATGCCCGACCCCTTGTCCTTCTGAGCGAGCGGATGGGCGAGAACGGGCACCTCGACGTCGAACAGTGGGGTGCGGACCGTCTGGCCGAAGTACGGCTGGTAGCGCTCGTCCTCCGGGTTGGCGACCAGGGCGACACACGCCGCGAGCAGCTCGGGCCGCGTGGTCTCGATGTGCAGGTCACCGGAGCCATCGGTTTTGTGGAACGCGATGCGGTGGTAGCTCGCCTGCTGTTCGCGGTCCTCCAGCTCGGCCTGCGCGATCGCCGAGCGGAAATCGATGTCCCACAGCGTCGGCGCCATCGACTGGTACGCCTCGCCGCGCTCGAGGTTGCGCAAGAATGCGAGCTGGCTCGTGCGGATGGTGTCTTTCGAAATTGTCCGATAGGTCTGGTTCCAATCGACCGAAAGACCCAGCTGGCGGAAGACCGCTTCGAACGCCTTCTCGTCTTCCCGCGTCAGCTCCTCGCACAGAGCGATGAAGTTGGGCCGGCTGATCGGAACCTGGTCGGCGGGCTTCAGGCTCTTCGCGTCGCCGTGGAAGGGGGGAGTGAAGTCCGGGTCGAACGCCAACGACGGATCGCAGCGCACGCCGTAGAAGTTCTGCACGCGGCGTTCGGTCGGCAAGCCGTTGTCGTCCCAGCCCATCGGGTAGAACACGGTCTTCCCGCGCATGCGCTCGTAACGCACTTTCACGTCGGTGTGGGTGTAGCTGAAGACGTGGCCGATGTGGAGCGATCCGGAGGCCGTCGGCGGTGGGGTGTCGATCGAGAAGACACCCGCGCGACCGCTCGCCTTGGCCGCGTCACGATCGAAGAGGTAGGTGCCCTGCGCAGTCCATGCGGCATCCCACTTCTGCTCGAGGCCTTCCAATGCCGGCTTGTCGGGAATGCTGGTCATGACTGTCTCCTCGAGCGATATGTGCGGCACTGTGTGAGCGTGCCTGAGTGTGGATGCCTGGACGAGTCTACCGAGCGCGCGCAAGCGTGTCGGCCGATGGCGGGGGCGTCAGGAGCCTGCGCCGGTTGCCGAGGCGATGGCGGATGCTGAGGATGGAACCCGCGGAGTCGATGCGCGGCATCCGCCATCTCCTCATGAACCGGCGCGATGCGTGTCGCAGTCACCGCCTCCTCCCCACCGCCGGATCGCCCGGAACCCTCCACAGATCCCGCTTCGTGCACCCCGCATCGCCGCGCGGCGGGCGAGTCTGGGGTCATGACCATCGCGGACGAGGTGCGCACCCAGGGAGGCGTCGTCCGGGTTCGATGTGTGCGTGACGCGGGGTGGAGCGAGCGCGCCGTGCGCGCAGCGGTCGACGGTGGACAACTGGTCCGCCCGCGGAAGGGGTGGGTCGCGGTCCCCGGCGCGGACCCGATGCTCGTCGCGGCCGCGCGCGACGGCGTCGTGCTCTCGTGCGTGACCGCCGCGGTGCGCTTGGGTCTCTGGGTGTTGGATGCCGGAGACCGCCCGCACGTCGCGGCCAACCCGCGCTCGGGCGGAGTGTCGATCCGGACGGAGACCAGCACAGGACGGCGAAGGGCAACGGTGCACTGGGGGCGGCCGGTGGTCCCGCGGCATCCGAACGCCCTGGTCGACCCTGTGGAGAACGTCCTCGCGCTCGTCGCCGGCTGCCTGCCGCGGGAACAGGCCCTCGCGATCTGGGAATCGGCGCTGGATCGACGCCTCGTGACGCTCCCCGAGCTACGCCGCCTGCCGTACCGCGGTCGCGCGCGAGACGTGCGGGAAGCCGCGTCGCCGTTCTCCAACTCAGGCCTCGAGACCTTCATCCCGGTGCGCCTCGCGTGGCTCGGTCTGCCGATCGTGCAACAGGTATGGATCTGCGGGCACCGCGTCGATGCCTTGATCGGCGAGCGGCTCGTTCTCCAAGCCGATGGGGGCAGCCACATCGGGCGGCAACGCGAGCTCGACAATGCCCACGATGCGCAGCTCATGCTGCTGGGGTATCACGTCATCCGCGTGGGCTACGACCGGATCGTGAATCACTGGCACGAGGTACAGGACCTCGTGACGCGCGCGGTGGCGCAAGGCCTGCACCTCGAACGGTGAACGTGTCCACGTCGGTTGCCGAGGCGATGGCGGATGCTGAGGATGAGTTCGGCGCCAGCGATCCGCGACATCCTCCATCTCCTCAGGAACCTGGCGCGAGGCGGATGCCGAGGGCTGCCGCGAACGCCGGACCGTGCAGCTCTGCCTGCCGCACCGACAGTGTCGCGCCCGTGAGACCCCGCGCGTCCGTGAACCTCAGCGCCTCCAAGCCGCGGAGATCCAGATGTTCTCCGCGGAGCCCTCGCGTGTCTACCTCGTCGACGCGGCAGTCCTCGAAGGCGACCCGGACGAGGCGCGCCTGCGGCACATCCAGAGTCCCGATGTCGCACCCGACGAGCACCAGGTCACCCACGTCGGCCGCGGCGAGGGAGAGGTAATCGATCCGGAGACCCTCGAGCCGCACGCCGTCCCAGGCCGCTCGCGACGCATCGAGGGTCGCGATCCGTCCACCGATGATTTCCACGCTCCGCCATGCGCCGTCGCGGGTGATCACCTCGGTTGCGCGGAGGTCAGCGATCCGCACATCCGTCAGGGTCGCTCCCGTGAGGTCCCATCGGCCGAGGGAGGCGCCCTCGACGAGCCCGTCGATCAGTCGCCCGTGTGCCAGGGACACGTCTCCGGACATGGCGTCGATCGACACACCGGAGAGGTCATCTCTCGCCGCCATGGCCGTGTGCGAGTCGAGGCGCTCGGGAAGATCGGGAGGGGACTCTCGCGGCGGAGTGGGACCTGTGCGAGCGCGAGCCATGGCATTCACCCTACGGTGCGTCTCTCCGCTCACCCGGGTAGGATGAACCCACCAGCATCGATCCGACCATCACCGGGGAGCTCGCGGAAGAACGTCCTTCGGGATCAGTAGAACCGCGCGGGGCAGGCCCGTCATCGCCGCAGTGAGAGGGGTTCGCCGCATCCGCGTCGGGCAAGCGGGGTGGTACCGCGATCGGAAGATCGTCCTCGCAGGAGCATCGCAACCTGCTGGAGTGACAATGACCTACCCTCGTCCGTCTGAATCCGCCTTCGGCGCGGCCGCCGATTCCGTCGTGCCCAGCCCGCGCTTTCCCGAGATCGAGCGGACCATCCTCGACTTCTGGGCGCAGGATGACACCTTCCGTGCCTCCCTCGCGCAGCGCGAGGGCGCCGACGAATGGGTGTTCTACGACGGCCCGCCGTTCGCCAACGGTCTGCCGCACTACGGCCACCTCCTCACCGGCTATGCCAAGGACCTCTTCCCGCGGTTCCAGACGATGCGCGGCAAGAAGGTCGACCGCGTGTTCGGGTGGGACACGCACGGCCTTCCGGCCGAGCTCGAGGCGATGAAGCAGCTCGGAATCACGGAGAAGAGTCAGATCGAGCAGATGGGCCTCGCGGCGTTCAACGCGAAGGCCCGCGAATCGGTTCTCGAGTACACGCAGCAGTGGCAGGATTACGTGACCCGCCAGGCGCGGTGGGTCGACTTCGAGCGCGGCTACAAGACGCTCGACCCCGGATTCATGGAGTCGGTCCTCTGGGCCTTCAGCGAGCTCTGGGATAAGGGCCTCGCCTACGAGGGCTACCGTGTGTTGCCCTATTGCTGGCGAGACGAGACGCCGCTCAGCAACCACGAGCTCCGCATGGACGATGACGTCTACAAGATGCGGCAGGACCCGTCGGTGACGGTCACTTTCCCCCTGGTGGGCGTCAAGGCCGAGACGTTGGGTCTCACCGGCGTGCGCGCGCTCGCGTGGACGACGACTCCGTGGACTCTCCCGACCAACCTTGCCCTTGCCGTCGGGCCCGAGATCTCGTACGTCGTGCTCCCGGGTGGGCCGTCGGGTGCGGCCGACGTGCACACCGACCGCGCCGAGGGGGAGTCGCACCGGTATCTCCTGGCCGAGGACTTGCTCGCCGGCTACGCCAAAGATCTCGGGTACGGCTCGGCCGAGGAAGCGACAGCTGCGGTCCAACAGACCGTGCGCGGCGCCGACCTCGAGGGCGTGCACTACGACGCGCTGTTCGACTACTACGCCGACGTGGAGACCTGGGGCACGCAGAACGCCTGGCGCATCCTGGTCGATGACTACGTCACCACCACCGACGGCACCGGCATCGTCCATCAGGCCCCGGCCTACGGTGAAGACGACCAGCGGGTCACCGAGGCCGCCGGCATCCCGCTCATCATGAGTCTCGACGACGGCGGCCGCTTCCTGCCGCACGTCACCGACGTCGCGGGTGAGTTGTGGATGGATGCCAACCGTCCGCTCATCCGTGCGCTCACCGCCGGTGGACGCCTGCTGCGTGAAGCCAGCTACGAGCACTCCTACCCGCACTGCTGGCGCTGCCGGAACCCCCTGATCTACAAGGCGGTGTCGAGCTGGTTCGTCCGCGTCACGGCGATCAAGGACCGCCTGGTCGAGCTCAACGAGCAGATCACGTGGGCACCGGAAAACGTCAAGCACGGTCAGTTCGGCAAGTGGCTCGAGGGCGCGCGCGACTGGTCGATCAGCCGCAATCGTTTCTGGGGGTCGCCCATCCCGGTATGGAAGAGCGATGACCCGGCCTACCCGCGCACCGATGTCTATGGCTCACTCGCCGACATCGAGCGCGATTTCGGTCGGCTGCCGCACAACGAGGCCGGCGAGGTCGACCTGCACCGCCCGTTCATCGACGAGCTCGTGCGGCCGAACCCCGACGACCCGACCGGCCGTTCCACGATGCGTCGCATCGAGGACGTGTTCGACGTCTGGTTCGACTCCGGATCGATGCCGTACGCGCAGGTGCACTACCCGTTCGAGAACCGCGAATGGTTCGATGAGCACGCGCCCGCGGACTTCATCGTCGAGTACATCGGCCAAACCCGAGGCTGGTTCTACGTGATGCACGTGCTCTCGGGCGCATTGTTCGATCGCCCGGCCTTCACCGGCGTCGCGTGCCACGGCATCGTGCTGGGCAGCGACGGGCAGAAGATGTCCAAGTCGTTGCGCAACTATCCGGACGTGAGTGATGTGCTCGATCGCGATGGCTCCGACGCGATGCGCTGGTTCCTGATGGCTTCCTCGGTGCTGCGCGGGGGCAACCTCGTCGTGACGGAAGAAGGCATCCGCGCGGGCGTCCGGGAGTTCCTGCTGCCGCTGTGGAGCTCGTGGTACTTCTTTTCGACGTACGCGAACGTCGCCGCTCCCGGGGGCTATGACGCCCAGTGGCGCACGGACTCGACGCACGTGCTCGACCGGTACATCCTCGCGCTCACGGGGGACCTCGTCCGCGACGTGGCGGCCGACCTCGAGGCGCTCGATTCGACGACGGCCGCCGCTCGGCTGCGTGACTTCGTCGAGGCCCTGACGAACTGGTACATCCGGCGCTCGCGCGACCGGTTCTGGGTGGGGGTTTCGGAAGACCCGGCATCCACCGAGGCGTTCGACACCCTGTACACGGTGCTCGAGACCCTGACCCGGGTTGCCGCGCCGCTGATCCCGTTGGTGTCCGAGCAGATCTGGCAAGGACTCACGGGCGGGCGCAGCGTCCACCTGCAGGACTGGCCGGATGCGGGCGTCTTCGCGCACGCGACCGACATCCGCTCTGCCATGGACACGGTCCGGTCGGTCTCCAGCATCGCGAACGCGCTGCGCAAGAAGGAAGGCAAGCGCGTGCGCCTGCCGCTGCGGCGTCTGACCGTGGTCGTGCCGGATGCCGCGGACCTCGCGCAGTTCGAAGGAATCCTCCGGGAGGAGCTGAACGTCAAGGCGGTCGAACTCGTCGCCCTCGCCGAGGGGACCGCGGCAGAGTACGGCATCACGCATCGCCTTGCCGTCAACGCTCGCACCGCCGGACCGCGCCTCGGCAAGCAGGTGCAGCAGGTCATCGCGGCAGCACGCGGTGGCGACTGGTCGGAAGCGGATGGGATCGTGACCGCGGGCGGCGTTGCGCTGTCGCCGGGGGAGTACGACCTCGTGCTCGAAACGGCCGGGCGCCCCGAGGGTGAGGCGCTGGCCATCATCCCCGAGGGCGGTTTCGTCCTGCTCGACACGACGACCACCCCCGAACTGGAGGCGGAGGGGCTGGCGCGCGACATCATCCGGGCTGTGCAGGACACGCGCAAGGCAGCCGGCTTCGACGTGAGCGACCGCATCCACCTGCAGATGCTCTTCTCGAACGCGTCGGATGCCGACGCGGTGGCATCTGCATTCGGCGCGGCAGACGTCGCAGGCGAGACGCTGGCGCTCCAGCACTCGCTGGCCGTCACGGGGCGCGATGTACAGCTTCCCGCCGACGCGCCCGCGGAGGTCTGGCATCCCGTTGCCTTCGGACAGGTTCCCGAGCACGTCGGTTACGTCGCGCCCGGTCAGTACGCGAACGAAGGCGGCATTCATGTCGCCGTGACACGGATCGGAGGCGGCGCATGAGTGACCGTTCCAGAGCGGATGCCGTCTACTCGACACTGCTGACCCGGCAGGGCGAGCAGTGGGTACAGCCCCGTGTCGAACGCACGCGACGCGTGTTGGAACTCCTCGACGACCCGCAGCGGACCTATCGCGTCGTCCACGTGACCGGCACCAACGGCAAGACCTCGACGAGCCGGATCATCGAGTCGATCATCCGCGCACACGGGCTGCGCACCGGGCTGTTCACGAGTCCGCACCTGGAACGCTTCACCGAGCGCATCATGATCGACGGTGAACCCATCGATGACGCCCTGGTGGCGGAGGCCTGGGACGAGATCTCACCGTTCATCGATCTCGTCGACGCGGAGCTGACCGCGGCCGGCGATGCGCCGCTGACGTTCTTCGAGCTGCTGACCGTGCTCGCCTTCGCCGCCTTCGCCGACGCACCGGTGGACGTCGCGGTGATCGAGGTCGGGATGGGCGGATCGTGGGACTCGACCAACGCCGCCGACGGTGACGTCGCCGTCTTCGCGCCGATCAGCCTCGACCACCAGGACCGCCTCGGAGACACGATCGCGGAGATCGCCGGTGAGAAAGCGGGCATCATCAAGCAGGGCGCAGCGGTCGTCTCCGCGACGCAGTCGCCGGATGCCGAGCGCGTCCTGCGCGCGGCGGCGCAGGGACGTGAAGCGACGATCGCGGTGGAGGACAGCGCCTTCGCCGTCACAGATGCGCAGCTGGCCGTCGGTGGCCAGATGGTCTCTGTCCGCGGCCTTGCGGGCACCTATGACGACCTGTACCTCCCGCTGTACGGCGCGCACCAGGGTCACAACGCCGCGTTGGCGATCGCCGCGGTCGAGTCCCTCATCGGCGGGGGATCCCAGGCGATCGCGCCCGACATCCTCACCGACGGCCTCGCGCAGGTCACCTCGCCCGGCCGGCTCCAGCTGATCGGTATCGCCCCGACCGTGTTGGTCGACAGCGCACACAATCCACACGGAGCGGAGGCGCTCGTGCGGGCACTGGGACAATCCTTCGACTTCGACGAATGGGGCATCGTCCTCGGGGTGTTCGGTGACAAGGACGTGGCGGGGATCGTCTCGCGCATCGCCCCGGCAGCGGCTCACGTGTTCGCGACGGCTCCTGACTCCGAACGCGCCGCGGAAGCGGATGAGGTCGCCGATCTGGTCGAACCGACCGGGATCGCCGTGACGGTTCACCGCGATCTCGATGACGCGGCCGAGGCAGCCCGGGCGTGGGCCGCGGCCTCCGACCGCCGAGCCGTGGTCATCGCAGGGAGCGTCGTTTTGGCTGGCGAAGCGGTGCATCTCGCCGCTACGCAAGACTGGAAGGACGGGTGGCAGCCGTGAACGCTCGCCCCGCTCGTCCCCGTCGCCCCCGCGGCGCCGAAGAGTCGCTCGCAGCGGTCGTCCTCGGGTTCGAGTCGATCATCGTCTTCCTCGGAGGGCTCGCTCTCTACGGTCTGAATCAGTTGCCGCCGGGGGTCGCGCCGTGGTGGGGGATCATCGCCGGCGCCGTCCTCGCCCTCCTCATGGTCGCGACGACCGGCGTACTGCGCCACCGCTGGGGGATCGCCCTCGGCTGGTTCTGGCAACTCATTCTCGCCCTGGGCGGGTTCCTCGTTCCGGCTCTCGCGGTCGTCGCGCTCATTTTCGGTGCGATGTACGCGTATGCAACGATCAAGGGCGGCGCGCTCGACCGTCGAAACGCCCAGCGCGCCGATCCCGCAACGAACGGAGACTGACATGCCCACGGAAGAAACCCTCGTCCTTGTGAAGCCGGACGGTGTTGCCCGCGGCCTGACCGGTGCGATTCTGCACCGCATCGAAGCGAAGGGCTACGCGCTCGTCGACATCAAGCTCGTCGAGCCCGATCGCGACCTGTTGGAGCAGCACTACGCGGAACACGCCGGGAAGCCGTTCTACGAGCCACTCCTGGACTTCATGCTCTCCGGTCCTTCGGTCGCGATCCGTCTGGCCGGCAACCGCGTGATCGAAGGCTTCCGTTCGCTCGCGGGGACGACCGATCCCACGACGGCGTCGCCCGGAACGATCCGCGGCGACTTCGGTCGCGACTGGGGTCTGAAGGTTCAGCAGAACCTGGTCCACGGCAGCGACAGTCCCGAGTCGGCCGCCCGCGAACTCGCCATCTGGTTCTGAGCGCCGGCACCGGCGAGGAGCATCGGCACCCGGTCAGAAGATGATGTCGACGAGCTGAGGGATCGCGTCGAGTCGCACCTGCGCGAGCAGCAGCACGATTGCGTACGTCAGGATCGCCATCAACGGCACCCAGGCCGTGAGGGCGGCTCCCGCGGCGCGTACCCTCTGCGATCGCGACACGACGCCCGAGCGGAGGAGATGCACCCACACGGCGTAGAAGGTCGGGATGGTCACTACCCAGGTGACCATGCACCAGGGGCAGAGTGTGCCGAGCACGAAGACGCTCTGACCGATCAGCCACAGGACGAACCCGAACGCGAAGGTGATGCCCGCGGCGAAGGCCCACCAGAACCATCGGGCGAAGCGTGCGCCGGCCAGGATGGCCACTCCGACGACGATCGGTGCCACCCACCCGGTGAGCCCCAGAATCGGATTCGGAAATCCGAACACACTTCCCTGCGGAGAGTCGAGATTAGCCGAGCACTGCACGATCACGCTGAAGTCGCAGGACGCGGCATCGGTCGGGTTCACCAGCTTGTCGAACTTCTCGATGGTCAACGCGAACGCCGCGATCCAGCCGATGAGTCCCGCGATCACCATCCACACGGCCAACGCGAGGGGACGAGCGGTGACGGGGCGTGAAGGCATGGCGCGATTATCCCATCCGGACCGCGGGAACACCTGTGTACCTGGGCATGGGCGCAATCCCGAAGGGATAGTGCGATAATGAACCGTGATGCCCCGCGGCCGCGCCGCGAACGAGCATCACCGAAGACTTCGGGCGATGAACGCCCTAGGCAGCACGAGCCTCAGCCCATGAGCAGGCTCATGTTGCAGACCTGATGAGTTCGCGGGCCCTCCGGACCGGAGCGGCACCGCCAGATTTTCGTAGGACGGCACGCGGAGCCGTCCCGCTAGGAGTAGCCAGAGATGGCCGATGAGCACAACGACCAGCCCACTCCGACCACCGATGACGCGCCTGCGCTGACCCCCGACATCACCGTGGCTGACGCGGAGATCGCCGCCGTGGTGGCGGAGGTCGCCGCCGTCGAGGGTGAGGCGTCGCCGCCCGCATCCGATGTGGCGACGGATGCTGCCGACACGGCGTCGGATGTCGCCGCGCCTGCGCCGGCAGAGACCTCGCCGTCTGAGCCCGTGGGGGAGTCGGCAGCTTCCGAGCCCGCCGCGGTCGACGAGCCGACCGAAGGGCAGCCGGTCACGGCGGTGTCGCTGGGCCTCCTTCCCGAGACCTTCGTGTCGGCCGTGTCGACGCAGTTGTTCTTCCACGCCCCGCCCGCGCTTCCGGCGCCGGTGCGCGTGAACGATCGCGACGAGGATGTGCCCGAGTCGTCCGCGAGCGCGCGCCGCCGCACGCGCCGCCGCACCGGCGGCGCATCGGGCGATGCCGACGACGCTCCCGCACAGCAGCAGCCCGCGCAGCAGCCCAACCCGCCGCGGCGCCGTGCGGTGGAACTCATCACCGAACCGCAGCGCATCAAGGGGTCGACCCGCCTGGAGGCGAAGAAGCAGCGTCGTCGCGATGGTCGCGAGGCTGGCCGGCGACGGACGGTCGTCACCGAAGCCGAGTTCCTCGCCCGCCGCGAAGCGGTCGATCGCGACATGATCGTCCGGTCGAAAAATGGACGCATCCAGATCGCTGTCCTCGAAGACAACGTGCTCGTGGAGCACTATGTCGCACGCAGCCAGGAATCGTCGCTCATCGGCAACGTCTACCTGGGGCGCGTGCAGAACGTCCTGCCGAGTATGGAAGCCGCCTTCGTCGACATCGGCCGGGGGCGCAATGCTGTGCTCTACTCCGGTGAGGTCGACTGGGATGCCGTCGAGACCGGCAACCAGCCGCGCCGCATCGAACTGGCGCTCAAGTCGGGGGACCGCGTCCTCGTTCAGGTGACGAAGGACCCGGTCGGGCACAAGGGTGCGCGCCTGACGAGTCAGATCTCCCTGCCGGGTCGGTACCTCGTGTACGTGCCCGGTGGCGCCATGAACGGCATCTCCCGGAAGCTCCCGGACACGGAGCGCGCACGCCTCAAGCGGATCCTCAAGGAGGTCCTCCCCGAGTCGAGCGGTGTCATCGTCCGCACGGCTGCCGAGGGGGCGACAGAGGACCAGCTCACTCGCGATGTGCAGCGCTTGACGGCGCAGTGGGAGCACATCTCGAGTCAGGTCGAGTCGATCCAGGCCCCGGCTCTGCTGCACGCTGAGCCCGACCTGCTCGTGAAGATCGTTCGTGATGTCTTCAACGAGGACTTCCGGAAGATGCTCATCCAAGGCGAGGATGCGCACCAGACGATCACCGCGTACCTCGCCGGCGTCGCCCCGGACCTGCTCGAACGCATCGAGAAGTACGAGGACGAGCAAGACCCCTTCGACCGCTTCCGCGTGAGCGAGCAGATCGAAAAGGCGCTCGACCGCAAGGTCTGGCTGCCGTCTGGCGGGTCACTCGTGATCGACCGCACCGAGGCGATGACGGTCGTCGACGTCAACACCGGCAAGTTCGTCGGGACCGGCGGCAACCTCGAAGAGACCGTCACGAAGAACAACCTCGAAGCGGCCGAGGAGATCGTCCGTCAGCTCCGACTCCGCGACATCGGCGGGATCATCGTCGTCGACTTCATCGACATGGTGCTCGAGTCGAACCGGGATCTCGTGTTGCGCCGCGTGGTGGAATGCCTGAGCCGCGACCGCACGAAGCATCAGGTCGCGGAGGTGACCTCGCTCGGCCTCGTGCAGATGACGCGAAAGAAGCTCGGCCTGGGGCTCCTGGAGACCTTCAGCGAAGCGTGCGAGGTGTGCGCCGGCCGCGGTGTCATCGTTCATCACGACCCGGTGGTCAAGCACCGCACGGGCCCGCAGGCCCAGCAGGGTGGGGGACGCCGTCCGCGACAGAACGCCCAGGCACCCACGACGGGTTCGACCGCGAACGGTGGGACCCACGTGATCACGGAGAGTGCCAAGTCGGCGCTCGCGCAGATCGCGGCATCCACCATCCACCCCGTGACGGAGGATGCTGTCGCCGAACCGATCGTCGAGATCGCCCCCGAGCGGCCCAAGAAGGTGCGCAAGAAGCGCGAACCGGCCGCCACCGAGAACCGGCCGCGGACGGAGAAGGACGTGCTGCTCGACTCGGTACTGAGCGCTCTTCCCGAGCCGAAGGCTCCGGGCCAGGGGCGCGGACGTCGCCGTGTGACGACGGCGGCTCTCACCGGCACGCCCATCGCCACGGCGTCCGAGGACTGAGTGGGCTTCAGCGGGCGCGGCGCTCACGCGCGGTGACCCGCAGCCCCGAGGCGATGAGCCGGCGCACGAGATCGTGCCCGGTGACGTGTTCGGCACCGCCTGCGATCAGCCGTGGCACCGCGTCGTCGGGCACGTCGTAGTGGTCGAGGTCGAAAGCGCGGCGGGGGATGCCGTGCGTTTCGGCGAACGCATGCAGCTCGTCAAGGTCGTGGTCGCTGACGAGATGGGCCCACAATCTGCCATGTGCGGGCCAGCGTGCGTCGTCGATGAGAATGGCCATGTCGGCTCATCCTAGAGCGCGCCGCGACACGCCAGGCGGGTGCTTTTGCCCGATTGCCCAGCATCCGGTAAAGTAGACCCTTGGTGCGCCGTGTACCCCTCTGTACCGTTGAGTCGAGGGCCGCACCAAGACTTCCCAGTCTCACAAAGACAATCGGAGCCGTGCGCTCCAACAGAAGAAACAGGTGTGAAGTGGTTTACGCAGTTGTGCGCGCCGGTGGCCGTCAGGAAAAGGTTGAGGTCGGCACCATCGTCGTCCTCGACCGTCAGAAGGCGAAGGTCGGCGAGAAGCTCGAGCTGTCCGCCGTTCTGCTCGTCGACGGCGACGCCGTCACGACGGATGCCGACAAGCTCGCCAAGGTCACCGTGACCGCCGAGGTTCTCGGCGAGGAGCGCGGCCCGAAGATCGTCATTCAGAAGTTCAAGAACAAGACCGGCTACAAGAAGCGCCAGGGGCACCGTCAGGACCTCACGCGCGTCAAGATCACCGGCATCAAGTAAGTCTCGGGAGACGTAGAGATGGCACACAAAAAGGGCGCAAGCTCCACCCGTAACGGTCGTGATTCCAACGCTCAGCGCCTCGGCGTGAAGCGCTTCGGCGGCCAGAAGGTCCTCGCCGGCGAGATCATCGTCCGCCAGCGCGGCACGCACTTCCACCCCGGCGCGAACGTCGGCCGTGGTGGCGACGACACGCTGTTCGCCCTCGAGGCCGGCGCAGTCGAGTTCGGCCAGAAGGGCGGCCGCAAGGTCGTCAACATCGTGTCGCTGGTTGCGGCCGAGTAACGCACACACAATCCTGTGATGAGGGGCGGGCTTCGGCCCGCCCCTCTCTCATTTTCTCAAGGAGAACTCCATGGTCACCTTCGTCGATCGCGTGACGCTGCACTTGCGCGCGGGCAAGGGCGGCAACGGATGCGTCTCCGTCAAGCGCGAGAAGTTCAAACCGCTGGCCGGTCCGGATGGCGGTAACGGCGGGCACGGCGGCGACGTCGTCCTGGTCGCGGACCCGCAGGTGACGACGTTGCTGTCCTACCACCACTCGCCCCACCGCTCGGGTGACAACGGCGGGTTCGGCATGGGCGACCACCGATCCGGCGCCAACGGCGAGAGCGTCGAACTGCGCGTGCCGGTGGGCACCGTGGTGAAGGATGCCGCCGGTGAGACGATCATCGACCTCGTGGTCCCGGGCATGCGCTACGTCGCCGCGCCCGGGGGACAGGGCGGGCTCGGCAACGCTGCGTTGGCAAACCCCAAGCGCAAGGCACCCGGATTCGCGTTGCTCGGCACGCCCGGATGGGAAGGCGACGTCTTTCTCGAGCTGAAGACCGTCGCAGATGTGGCCCTCGTGGGGTACCCCTCCGCGGGCAAGTCCAGTCTGATCGCGGCGATGTCGGCGGCACGACCGAAGATCGCCGATTACCCGTTCACGACCCTGCATCCGAACCTCGGCGTCGTCCAGGCCGGCGACATCCGGTACACGGTCGCCGATGTTCCCGGCCTGATCGAGGGTGCCAGCGAAGGCAAGGGTCTGGGGCTGGAATTCCTCCGTCACGTCGAGCGCTGCACGGCTCTTGTGCACGTGCTCGACTGCGCGACGCTCGAGCCCGGTCGCGATCCGCTGTCCGACCTCGATGTCATTCTGGCGGAGCTCGGCAACTACCCGGTTCCCGAGGGGCAGCTGCCGCTCCTGGAGCGTCCGCAGCTCATCGCCCTGAACAAGATCGACGTCCCTGAGGCGCAGGATCTCGCTGACCTCGTCCGGCCGGACCTGGAAGCACGGGGCTACCGCGTTTTCGAGATTTCCACCGTGAGCCACGCGGGCCTCCGTCAGCTCTCGTTCGCGCTGGCCGACATCATCGCCCAGCACCGCGCGGTGCTCGCGGCGGCTCCCGAGCCGGAGCGGGTCGTCATCCGCCCGAAGGGTGCGGTGAAGGAATTCGAGATCCGTGTCGAGGGCGGCACCTACGGCAACGTGTACCGCATCCTCGGTGAGAAGCCTGTGCGGTGGGTTCAGCAGTGTGATTTCCAGAACGAAGAGGCCGTCGGCTTCCTCGCCGATCGCCTCGAGAAGCTCGGCGTGGAAAACGAACTCTTCCGTGTCGGCGCCGTTGCCGGATCAACGGTCGTCATCGGTGAGGGCGACGCGATCGTCTTCGACTGGCACCCGGCGCTGTCATCGGCGGCCGAACTGATGACCGCTCCCCGCGGAACCGACCCGCGCCTGGATCTCAATCCGCGACGGACGACCGCGCAGCGCCGTGACTGGTATCACGAGCGCATGGATGCCAAGGCGGACGCACGCGCCGAACTCGAGGCGGAACGCATCGCTGTGCGGCGCGCTCAGGGCGCCGACGCTGCGGAGGACGAGCAGGAGTGAGCGTGCAGGATCGCGCGGGCCTCGTCGGTGCGCGCCGCGTCGTCGTCAAGGTCGGCTCATCCTCGATCAGTGGTGAGAACGCCGAGAAGATCCAGCCGATCGTCGAGGCCCTCGCCGCTGCCCACGCGCGCGGCACCGAGGTGGTGCTGGTTTCGTCCGGAGCGATTGCGACAGGCATGCCGTACCTCGCACTGGAAGAACGGCCCGTCGACCTTGCGACGCAGCAGGCAGCCGCCGCGGTCGGTCAGAACGTCTTGATCTATCGCTATCAAGACGCGCTGCGCGCGTTTGAGATCGTGGCCGGTCAGGTTCTGCTCACGGCCGGTGATCTGGAGAACCCGACGCATCGCTCCAACGCGCGCCGAGCGATGGAACGACTTCTGGGGCTGCGCATCCTCCCGATCGTCAACGAGAACGACACCGTCGCGACGCACGAGATCCGCTTCGGTGACAACGACCGCCTCGCGGCGCTCGTCGCCCAGCTCATCGGCGCGGACGCCCTCGTGCTGCTGAGCGACATCGAGTCCCTCTACACGCGCCCGCCGAGCGAACCCGGCGCGCGTCCGATCGACGTTGTCGCGCATGACGACGACATGAACGGGTTCGAGTTCGGCTCGGTCGTCGTCAACAGCGTCGGCACCGGGGGAGCGGCGACGAAGGCGTCGGCCGCGCGGTTGGCCACGGCATCCGGAATCGGCGTCTTGGTCACGAGTGCCGACCTGGTCGCCGATGCGCTGGAGGGCGCCCACATCGGCACGTGGTTCACGCCGTCTCCCGGGGTCGTGCCGGCCAGTGCGACCGGCTCGGTGCGGGCGGTCTCGGCATCCTGACCGGCGCGTCGTGCTCGGTAGACTGGCGGGATGACCTCGACCGCCACGATCGCCGCCACCGCGCAGGAGCGCCTCGTTCTCGCGAAGGAGGCGTCGCGTCAGGTCGCACTGCTTACGGATGACGCCAAGGCCAGTGCGCTCCGCGGCATCGCCGACGCGGTCGCCGATGCCGCTGACCGGATCATCGCTGCCAACGCGGAAGATCTCGACCGTGGGCGCGCGAACGCCATCTCAGACGGACTTGTCGACCGGCTCCGCCTCGATCTGCCGCGCGTGCAGGCTCTCGCCGCCGCGGTGCGCGACGTCGCGGACCTTCCCGACCCGGTGGGCCGGGTGCTCGACGAGCGGACGCTGACGAACGGCGTGCGTCTGCAGAAAGTCGCGGTGCCGTTCGGCGTCATCGGTTCGATCTACGAGGCACGGCCGAACGTCACGGTGGACATTGCGGCTCTGGCGCTACGATCCGGCAACGCCGTGGTCCTCCGCGGAGGTACCGCTGCGCAGAGCACGAACGCCGCGCTCGTCGAGGTGATGCGGGCGGCGCTCGATGCGCAGGGAATCGATCCCGAGGCGATCCAGACCGTCGACGACTTCGGCCGCGACGGCGCGCACGCGCTCATGCAGGCGCGGGGGCTCGTGGACGTCCTCGTGCCGCGCGGCAGCGCCGAGCTCATCGAGACGGTCGTCACGCAGTCCTCGGTCCCGGTGATCGAGACCGGTGCCGGTGTCGTGCACATCGTCCTCGACGAGTCCGCACCGCTGGAGTGGGCCGAACAGATCGTCGTCAACGCCAAGGCTCAGCGCCCGAGCGTCTGCAACGCGGTCGAGACCGTCCTCATCCTCCGCGGCGGCGCCGAGCGCCTCATTCCGCCGGTGTCAGCCGCGCTCCAGGCTGCGGGAGTGACGATCCATGGCGACGAAGAAGTGCGTGTCTTCATTCCCGAGGCTGTCCCCACGACCGACGCGGACTGGGCGACAGAGCACATGAGTCTCGATGTGTCGCTCCGGATCGTCGACGATCTGGATGCCGCGCTCGCCCACATTCGGCAATACTCCACCCACCACACCGAGTCGATCATCACGACAGATGAGGCGAACGCCGAGCGTTTCCTCGCCGAAGTGGACTCCGCCGTCGTCATGGCGAATGCATCCACCCGTTTCACCGATGGAGGCGAGTTCGGTTTCGGCGCCGAAGTCGGCATCTCGACGCAGAAGCTGCACGCGCGTGGTCCGATGGGTCTCCCTGAACTGACGAGCACGAAATGGCTCGCTCGTGGCGCCGGGCAGATTCGTCCCTGACCGCCTAAGCTGGATGAACCCGACCCGAACGGAGTACGAATGACTTTCGCCACGATCGTCGCCCTCGCCTCAGAAGAGGTAGCAGAGCACGGCAACGTCCAGGCCGAGACGTTCATCTTCGGCGTGATCGCCTTCGTCGTCTTCCTTGCGCTGGGCGCAGTGACCCTCTCGTATCGCAACGTCGCCAACCGTCACGCGCACAAGGCGGATGCCTACGCGAAGGCGCACCCGGTCGATCTCCAGGCGGGACACGGCCACCACTAGGCCGTCCGATGTCTTCTGCGCGTGCCCCGCGGATCGGGGTGATGGGCGGCACGTTCGACCCGATCCATCACGGGCACCTCGTTGCCGCGAGTGAAGTGGCGCAGTCGTTCGGGCTCGATGAGGTGATCTTCGTCCCCACCGGCTTGCCTTGGCAAAAGGACAAGGTCACCGAGAGCGAACACCGCTATCTGATGACGGTGATCGCCACCGCATCCAACCCGCGCTTCACGGTCAGCCGCGTCGATATCGATCGCGACGGTCCGACGTACACGATCGACACGCTCCGCGACCTGAAGTCTGCGCGACCGGATGCCGAACTCTTCTTCATCACGGGTGCAGACGCGATCGCGCAGATCATCGGCTGGCGCGATCACGACGAACTCTGGGACCTCGCCCATTTCGTGGCCGTCTCGCGACCCGGCCACGTGCTGAGCACCGAGGGACTCCCGACCGAAGACGTCAGCCAACTCGAGATCCCGGCGCTGTCGATCTCATCCACCGACTGCCGCGCGAGAGTTCGTCGGGGTCACCCGGTGTGGTACCTCGTTCCCGACGGCGTCGTCCAATACATTGCGAAGCACGACCTTTACCGGAGCGAGGCATGAGCACACCCGACCAGCCCGATTCCCCACAGCTGACACGCCGTCAGCTCCGTGAGATGCGTAACACCGCATCCACGCCCATCATCACGCCTGAGGACCTCGCCGACGCCGAAGCTGAGGCAACCGCGGCGAGCGAGGCCGACGCGGCGCCCGTCGTCGCGCCGCTGCCACGCGCCGCTGAGCCGACGGCTGTCGCGGACGCGCCGCCGCCGGCCACGGAGGTCGACCTCGACTCGCCCGCTCTGACGCGCCGTCGTGCACGTCAGCAGGAACGCATTCGCACCGCGTCGGTGCCGATCGTCACGGAGTTCGGCCCGGTGGCCGCGGTTCCGGTTGACGCCACACCCGCACTGGCCGAAGCCGCCGTCGGAGTACCCGAAGGGGAGCCCGCGGCCCAGGGAGACGTACCGAGTGAGGTGGGCGCGGCCGCAGAAGATGATTCGTCCGAGGACGCTGAGGCCCCCGTCGCGCACGTGGACGAGGCTGCAGTTGAGAACGAAGCCGAGCAGGCGCCGCGTCCGGTGATCGCACCGACGTTCGGTTCGGGGCTGCTCACCGGGCACGCCGTGGAGGTCGAGCTCCCGGCATCCTTCGACCAGCTGTTGTCACGCGGCTCGGGGGCGACCGGTTCGGCGGCGGCGACGAACGCCCTCATTCTGTCGCAGACACCCGAGACCGGTTCATTCGCATCGCCGGTGACAGCGACCGGTGAAGTGCTCATCACCGGCACCTTCAACCTTCCGGACCACTTCGGGTCGACGGGCACGGTGCCCGGAACGGCCGATGGCAAGGACGTCGACGCGGTGTTGGTCGACGGCGAACTGCCCGCCTCATCTTCCCCCACGCCGATCGCGGCGAGTGCCGCGATCAGCACCATCAAGAGCGCCGAAGACATCATCAAGCCGCCCGCACCGGAGAAGGGGGGCCGACTGATGTTGGCCCTCGTCATCACCGCGGGCGCGCTAGCCCTCGCCTTGACCGGCGTACTGATCGTCGCGCTCGTCACCGGAGCATTTTCATGACCGCATCTGACCACACTCACGAGATCGTCCAGATCGCCGCGCGCGCGGCGGAGAGCAAAGGCGGGGAGGATCTGGTCGCCTTCGACGTCTCCGAGCCGCTGCCGCTCGTCGACGCCTTCCTGCTGATCACCGGAAACAGTGAGCGCAACGTCGCCGCGATCGCCGATGCCATCGAAGAGGCCATGCTCGAGGTGGGCGTCAAGCGCCTGCGCCGCGAGGGTCGCCAGGAGTCCCGCTGGGTTCTGCTCGATTTCGGGGATCTCGTCGCCCACGTGTTCCACGAGCAGGAGCGCATCTTCTACGGCCTTGAGCGCCTGTGGAAGGACTGCCCGATCATCCCGATTACGGCGGATGCCGGGGCCCCCGCAAACTGACCCGTGTTCGTCTGCGGCCGCTCGATGTAGTAAGCTTGCAGGGTTGCCGCGAGCGGTGACAACCCAACGAAATGGGCCTGTGGCGCAGCTGGTAGCGCACCTGCATGGCATGCAGGGGGTCAGGGGTTCGAGTCCCCTCAGGTCCACCAAAACTCCCGGTAAAGAACTGAATCTTCACTCCCTGATAAGGGAGCTTGAATGTTTGGTAGTCGTTTACTGGACACTTCGCCGGGTCGCCGCAGTGCGCTCTCGGACCTTCTCGAAGTATCTGGAAGGTACGCGGCAAGGCCCGCGCACCTTGGGACTGCTGCGCGAGTAGGTGACATCTGATCTGGCGTTGTGCGCGTCGTGCGGAACCGTGAGCCCGGAGTGGCGATCGAGCAGATCGCGAAGGACTTCGGGGTTCACCCGATGACGCTGCAGAAGTGGCTGCGTCGTGCCGATATCGACGAGGGTGCCAAGCCGGGCCTGTCGCGGACCGAGGCGGCGGAGATCCGTGAGTTGCGCCGCCGGAACCGGTTGCTGGAGCAGGAGAACGAGGGTTATCCCGATCGCCACCGCTGCTGCGGCTGAAGTACAGGCTCTAAGCAGACCACGACGCATTCTTGCCTCCGTTGGTTCGTGGGGTTGTCCCCGTCCTTCACCGAAGGCTAATCCGCCCCACGAGAAAGCGCTGTCCCCCAAATGGGGGGCTGGTCCCCCTGCCAGTCATCCTGCCCCGATGACGTCGAGATCTCGCTATGGCAGGAAGATTGGGGGTCCAGATCAACCCGTAATGTGGGTCCGATTCGGCTTGACAAGGCCACCCAGCCGCAGCGCCTGAGCCGGTTCCGTGTAGATCGTCTCCACCAGTCCCTGGTCATCGAGCCGGTCCTGGAGCAGCCCGGCACGCTGCCAGAACACCTGGTCCACCAGGTAGTCGGTGTCCAGGTAGACCGTGGTGACGGTGATGTGGCCCTCCGGTTCGCTGCCACACAAGACATTCGCGCTCAGGACCACCACATCGCCCGCGCCGACGGGCTTCTGCCCGAACTCACTGAACAGGATCGCCGAACCCGATCGGACCACGATCACCTTCACGCAGTCATAGGCCACCGGGCCCACCGGGGAATGCACGGTCCGGGTCCGAGCAAGGATCGGAGAAGACCGGCGACGACTGGCACCCGCAGGGGGTGCGGCGTTGCTCTCGGCCGCGGGCGATCCCATCAGCCGCCCTCCCCACCAGTGCGGCTGACATCATCACGTGCCAGGGACGAGGTTCGCGACCTCGTCAGCGACGACGCAGATCGGGCCATGATGGACGCGTTGCGTAAGGGCATCCGCAGTACGCAACTCGCCCCCACGCCCGGCATGGCTGATCAGCCTTCGGGAACCACGACGACCTTGCCGCCGGCGTGCCCGGTCTCCACGGCTGCGATCGCCTGACCTGCGTCATTGAGGTCGTACTGGGTGTCCGCATGGGGGTCGACCAGCCCGTACTGGATCACCCCGGTGATCTTCCCCATGGCCTCAGTCGTACGTGCCAAGCCCCGGCCGCCCAGTTCGACCGCGGCGTCCGGATCGGCCGCGGAGATAATCCGCCCCGGATCGGCCACCAGATCCGCGACGGCACGCAGCGCGTCACCGCCGACGAGATCGACGATCAGGTCGACGCTGGAAGCGACTTCTCGCACGCGATCGGCCACGCCCGAACCGGATCCGATGAAGGCCGCACCGGTGGACTCGACCAGTTCCCGCTTGGCCACGTCGGCCACGCCGAGGACCGTGAACTCGTGTACCCGGCCGATCTGCGCGGCCATCAGCCCCACCCCGCCGCCAGCGCCCAACAAGAGCAGGGTCTGGCCTGGTTCCAGTTCGATTTGGTGGGTGGCGTCATAGGCGGTGGCTGCGGCCACCGGAATGGTGGCGGCGTCGATGAAGGAGATCTCCTCGGGCTTGGCCACAGTGGTGGAGGCGCTCAAGAGCGTGTGCTCGGCCAGTCCGCCCTGCCCGGGCGCCACCAGGCCGAGCACCTCATCGCCCACCGCGAAGCCTTCGGTCCCGCCGCCCACAGCGATGACCACGCCGGCGGCTTCACGGCCCATCGGCGCCGGCAACGACCAGGCACGACCCAGCCGGCCCTCGCGCATCTTCCAGTCGGCCGGATTCACACCGGCGGCCCGGACCTCGATGGCCAGTTCCCCGGGTCCAGGCTCCGGAATAGGCCGGTCGATCAGCTGCTGGGTTTCGGGTCCGCCGTAGTCGGTGAAGACGTAGACCTTGGACATGAATGCGATCTCCTTCTGATCTGAGCGGTGTGTCTTAGTGCCCTAGATAACGTGACGATGGGGGTCAGAGCCGAGGGGGTTCGTCCTCACCGGCGGCTTCGGCGGCGTCGGCTTCCTCCCGGGTCGCGAAGGCGGCGCCGGCAGCATGCTCCGGTGGGCTGTACATGGTGTAGAGCACCAGCGGCTCGTCGCCGGTGTTGCGGAAGTTGTGCCGGGCTCCGGCCGGTACCGCGCATTGGTCACCGGCATCGATGGGGTGGGTGTGGCCGTTGAGATCGGCTTCGCCGGTGCCGGAGACGAAGGTCAGGATCTGGTCGGTGTGCTCGTGGACCTCGTCGCCGATCTGGCCGCCGGGCGGGATGGTCATCACCACGATCTGGGCGTGTTCACCGGTCCACAGCACCTTCCGGAAGTCGGGGTTGTCCCGGGCCACGTCCGCGATGGTGAAATGCTCGACGTTGTCTCCCAGGGTGAAGTTCTTTCCGTTCATGATTGCTCTCCTCCAGTTGCGTTTTTCGTTTTCGGTGTTCGGGTCGTTGTTGTGAATTTGTCGGTGTGTCCCGCGCCGGGAGCGGTAGCGGCTGGGTACGCTTACGCGGGTTCGATGTCAGGCGTTGACCTGTTGCGCCGCTGTTCCGGTGGTCCTCTCGCTCTTCGGCATCGTGGTGGAGCCGCGGGCGTTGCGCAGTAGTCGCATCGCGTTGGCGATGACCACTAGTACGGAGGCTTCGTGGACGAGCATGCCGATCGACATGGTCACTCCGCCGGCGAAGACGCCGGCCAGCAGCAGCACCACGGTGATCAGGGCGATCGCGATGTTCTGCCGCATGACGGACACGGTCCGCTTGGCCAATCCGATAGCTTCCGGCAGCTTGAGCAGGTTGTCGCCCATCAGGGCGATGTCCGCGGTCTCCACGGCTACGGCCGAGCCGGCCGCCCCCATCGCCACGCCGATGTTCGCGGTGGCCAGGGCCGGGGCGTCGTTGACGCCGTCGCCGACCATGGCGATAGTGTGGCCCTCTTGCTGCAGCTGCGCGACCACGTCCAGCTTGTCCTCGGGAAGCAGGGAGGCGTGGATCTCGTCGATCCCGGTCGCCTTCCCGATGGCCTCGGCCACCAGCCGGGTGTCACCGGTGAGCATGACCACCTTCTCCACGCCGGCCCGGTGCAGGCGGGCGACCATCTCGGCTGCATTCTGGCGGACCTGATCGGCGACGGCGACGACGCCGATCACCTTGTCATCGACCGCCACGATCATCGGCGTCTTGCCCTCGGCGGCCAGCGATTCCGCCGCCTGGGCGGCGCTGCCGTCATCGACAACGCCGTACTGGAGTAGTAGCGGCGGGTTACCGATCAGCACCCGCCGACCGTCGACATCGGACACGATGCCCTTGCCGGGGACCGGGGTGACCGTGCCGGGGATGCCGTGCGGGCCTACTCCCTCGGCCTGGGCGGTGTCCAGGATGGGACGGGCCAGCGGGTGTTCGGAGCCGGCCTCAGCGGCGGCAGCCCAGCGCAGCACCTCGCTGCGCTCCAACGCCGAGTCCAGGACGACGACGTCGGTCAGCTGCGGGCGTCCCTCGGTCAGGGTGCCGGTCTTGTCCACGGCGACCGCGGAGATCTTCGCCGAGGTCTCCAGGAATTCGCCGCCCTTGATCAGGATGCCGTTGCGGGCGGCGCGGCCGATGCCGGCCACGATCGCGACCGGGATGGAGATCACCAGGGCGCCGGGACAGCCGATGACCAGCAGAGTCAGGGCCAGCACCACGTCGCCGGAGATCAGTCCGGCCGCCAGGGCCAGCACCATCACCGCGGGGGTGTACCAGCCGGAGAAGCGGTCGATGAACGCCTGGGTGCGGGCCTTGGCGTCCTGGGCCTCCTCGACCCGGTGAATGATCCGGGCTAGGGTGGTATCGGCACCGATGCCGGTGGCCAGCACCTGCAGGAAACCGCCGCGGGAGACGGTGCCGGCGAAGACCTGTCCGCCCTTGGATTTTTCCACCGGGATCGATTCGCCGGTGATCGAGGCCTCATCGATGGCGCCGGTGCCCGAGACGACTTGACCGTCGACGGGGACCTTCGCGCCGTTCTTGACCAGCACGATCTCGCCCATTCTCACCTGCGCGGCAGGGACCTCCTGTTGCTGACCGTCGCGCACGACGGTCGCGGAATCCGGGGCGACAGCGACCAGTTCGGCCAGTGCCGAGCGCGTCTTGTTCAAGGTGGCAGCTTCCAGGGCGTGGCCGATGGCGAACAGGAACGTCACCGCCGCGGCCTCCCAGAAGTTGCCGATGATGACAGCGCCGATGGCCGCGACCGACACCAGCAGGTCGATGCCGATGACCTTGGCGATCAGCGCGCGAACCGCCTTGAGTACGATCCCGTAGCCGGCGACGGCGGCCGCGGCGATCATGAAGACATCCCCGAGGGTGAAGGCCGCGCTGGCATGCGCGGCGTGGGTGCCGGCGTCCAGCCACCACTGCGGGCTGACGGCGAGGTTGGCGACACCTCCGCCCAGCCACTGGAGGGCGAACGAGATGATGATGAGCACGCCGGACACGACGGGAACGGACCAGTTCCCATAGACCCATTTCTGGAGCCTGTTCACTTTCGGGTACGACCTTTCTGCGTCTTGAGCCGGCGTACCGGCAGGATGAAGGGGGAAATGTGAGCGGGCCCTGTGGGGCCCGCTGGCGTTAGAAGGCCGTGGGCGTGGCCTTGTAGCCGGCCTTCACGACGGCGGCAACAAGGTCATCCACCGAAACGCGCTCGGCGTCGTGGTCGATCTCGACGCGGGCGGAGGCGAAGTGGACCTTCACGTTCTCGACACCCTTGAGGCGGCCGACCTGCTTCTCGATCTTGGCCACGCAGGAGGGGCAGGAAAAACCTTCCGCGCGGAGGATGGTGTGGGTTGTGGTCGCGGTGGTCATTGTGGAATCCTTCCGTCTTGGTGTTTCTTACTGACACCTTCACCGTAGGTTCGCTGTGCCGCGAACTCCTTGACGTAGATCAAGTTCGCGGGGCTCCTCCCCGAGCGCCGCTGGCCCGTCCGTTACGGTCGCGTCGGGTCGGCGTGGGATAAAGTGGTGTCATGCCCGAGGATGACTTGTGCGTCACCCGCGTCCCGATCTTCCAAGGCCTCACCCGTCAGGAACAGTTGCGTGTTGCGGACTTCGCCCGCCCGGTACTCGCCGAAAAGGGGGAGATCGTCTATGCGCCCGGACAGCCGGTCTCGCGCCTGCTGGTGATGCACAGTGGACAGCTCAAGGTCAGCCACGCGGCCGCCAATGGTCAGGAGCAGATCCTGCGAACGGTGACCGACGGTGACGTCGTGGGTGAACGTGCCTTCCTGACGGGCCACCGTCCGAACGATCTCGCCGTCGCGCTGGAAGAGAGCAGGATGTGCGTGTTCGACCATGCCGACCTTGCAGTCCTACTTCGTGACTACCCCGACATCAGTCAGCGGATGCTGCGGACGCTCTCCGACCGCCTCTCTTCCGTCGAGCGACTGCTGGCCGCCATCACCTCCAGCGATGTCAATGCCCGTGTCGCGGCCTACCTCCTGGACCTACCTGGCACCATGCGGGACGGAGCGGCCACGGTGAGACTTCCGATGGCGAAACAGGAAATCGCGGCGTACCTCGGCACGACGCCGGAGACCCTGAGTCGACGCCTTGCCGCGCTCTCTGCCGCCGGCCTTATCGAATTGCACGGGCGCCGGGAGGTCACGATTCTCGATATCGATGCGCTTGAACACGTAGCCACACCTCGATAGTCCGGTGCCGCTGCGGCGTGGCGGCCTCCTGGGCAGTATCCGGTGCAACTCGAACCCGCCCTTGACCTTCTTGCAGTGGCGTCACCTGTGTGGGCTGCTCCCTACGAGCTTCCCCCGGCACGGGCGCAAAGCGGGCGAAGAGGCCGACCTAAAGGCCGATATCTTGGTTTTGCGGTGGCAATGCCGCAACCAGGGGGTGGTCCCGGCCGGTGTTGCCGAGCTTGACGGCACCACCCGGTGAACCGAGTTCGTCGAAGAATTCGACATTGGCCTTGTAATACTCTGCCCATTGGTCCGGGACGTCGTCCTCGTAATAGATGGCCTCAACCGGGCATTCTTCGACGCAGGCCTTGTCCTTGACGTCCACACAGGGTTGGGCGATTACGTAGGTCATGGGTCACTCTCCATGGGGTTTGCTGGAAGGACGTGCTATTCCGGCGATGCACGTCTGACGTCCGATAGCGGCGTTCGCCATATGTCAGGGTCGGCCACGGCGAAACGGCGGCCGGTGATCAGGTCGGGGTGGATGCGAATGAACCGCTTCTTCTCACCGGCCTGCCACGGAAAGAGCGGAAGGTCCACGGTGTCCATCAGGTCGTGAACCTGGCTGATTGCGCCGGCGCGGCCCTTCGCCACGACACTCCATGCTTTGGAGGTGGGTGGGTCGTATCCGTCGACTTCCAGGGCGACCGGGGCGTCGGATAGCGCGCCGAAGACTTTCGTGCCCAGCTGCTCGTTGAGCACGTCGAGCATCTCCAGGAACGACATGTCCGGGGAAATGTCCTCGACTCCGTAGGAAACCATCCGTCCCTTGTCGTCGAGGTTCTGTTGGCGCCAAATACGCAAGGTGATGTTCATTTGTAGCTCCTTTGCTGCAACTCCACATACTCGAAGTTGAGTTCCTCTTTATGCAGGCACGGTGGAGCCCCGGCGCCGGTGAATTCCCATGCGGCGACATACGTGTACTCGTTGTCCTTGCGTTGAGCCTCGCCCTCCTCGGTTTGGCTTTCGGAACGGAAATGGGCACCGCAGGATTCGTCACGGTGCAGAGCGTCAATGCACATCAGTTCGGCGAGTTCGAAAAAATCGCCGACCCTGCCGGCGCGCTCCAGCGCCTGGTTCAGCTCTTCGCCGTGCCCGGTGACTTTCACGTCGTAGAACTGTTCCCTGAGCCCGCGGATCAGCGTGATGGCATGTTCAAGGCCTGGCGCGGTGCGCTCCATCCCGCAGAGGAGATCAAGGCTGCGCAGGGTCCGGAGATCGAGCTGATGGAGTCCTGGTTGGATGACTGGGGCACCCCGATGGCCGACATGGGCGACATGGATCACAGGGGCGACGGAATGATGTCCGACACCGACATGCAAGCCCTTGAGGAAGCCTCCGTCGTTGAGGCGTCGCGGTTGTTCCTCTCGCAGATGATCGTCCACCACGAGGGCGCGATCGAGATGGCGCAGCGCGAAGTCGATAACGGTCAGAACCCCGACGTGATCACGCTTGCGGAGGACATCATCGCGTCCCAGACCGCCGAGATCACCACGATGGAGGACATTCTCGCGACGCTCTGACCGTCAGGGGCGGCCGCACCCGACGGCCGACCCCTTTCCACACTCCGCTGACCCGCACCACCTCGAGCTGCTGCTGGGAGGCGGCTATTCTCGCGATCCGACGGTCGCCGTCAATGCCGCGTCGAGGTCCTTGATGAGGTCCTCCGGGTCTTCCAGCCCGATGGAGAAGCGGAGGTGCCCCCAGGTGCGGAACTCCTCTGGGTAGTACGCGACGCGCGGTCCGCCCGTGCCGACATGGACGATGAGCGACTCATCGTGACCGAGCGACACCGCGGAGGTGATGACCCGAAGGTTCGCGACGAACGTGTTCTGGGTCTCGGGGTCGCCTTTCACCGCGAACGCCATCATCGCGCCGAACCCGCGTCCCCCGAACTGGCGCAGCGCCACCTCGTGTTGCGGATGCGAGGGAAGGCCGGGGTATGAGACGAACGCGATGCGGGGGTCTTCGTCCAGGAAGCGTGCGATCAGCGCCGCGGATTCGAGATGGCGGGCCAGCCGGAGCGGCAGGGTGACGGAGCCGCGGGTGATCAGCCAAGCATTGAACGGAGAGATTACGCCGCCCACATCCACCATCGCGTCGGACTTGATGGGCTGGATCAAGTCCCGCGACCCGACCACGACGCCGCCCATGGCGTCACCGTGGCCGTTGATGTACTTCGTGAGCGAGTGCACCACCAGGTCGGCGCCGTCAGCCAGCGGCCGGTAGAGCGGAGGCGGCGTGAAGGTGGAATCCACCGACAGCAACGCGCCGGCCGCATGCGCGATCGCGCTGACGGCGGCAATGTCTGTCACCTTCGTCGTCGGGTTCGCGATCGCCTCGACGTGGATCAGTTTCGTGTTCCGCTGGACCGCCTTCTTCACCGCGGCGATGTCGCTCGTGTCGACGAACGTCGCTTCGATCCCATACTTTTCCGGCAGCAGTTCGGCGAACAGCCGCCACGTCGCCTCGTAAGTGACATCTCCCACCACCACGTGGTCGCCGGTTCTCAGGTACGTGAAGAAGATCGCGTGCAGTGCCGCGACTCCGGAGGCGAGCACGACAGCATCTTCGCCCCCCTCGAGGGCCGCGAGCTTCGTCTGCAGCGCGAGCTGATTGGCGCCCGTATTCCTCGTGTACAGCGGAACATCGGTCCCGGACCAGCTCACTGTCGACGGGTCATCCGGCAGCGCATAGGAGTTCGCCATCACGATCGGCCGGCGAATTGCACCCGAACCGGTGTCGACGTCGTTGCCTGCATGCACAGCCTGCGTCTGGAAACCGATCGTCAACGGGTCATGTTTGTCAGGGCGTTGGGGCATGCTCTCAGCCTAGAGCCGACGTGGGATCGTGCACGAAGACATGACATGATGACATCATCAAATCATTGATTCGTGTGCCACCGGAGTGCACGGCAGGAGTTGTGGATGCGAGGCGTTGTGGAAGGTCCGCTGGGTCGGGATCGCCCGCTGTACGAGGTCAAGGCCAATCTGTTCAAGGGGTTGGCGCATCCCGTGCGTGTCCGCATCTTGGAGATCCTGATCGCGTCCGATGAGGTCGCAGTGAGTGCTCTCATCGAAGATCTGACTATCGAGGCCTCGCACCTTTCGCAGCACCTTTCGGTTTTGCGTAAGCACCACTTGGTGGTTTCTGAGCGCAGGGGAAGTCAGGTGTTCTACCGTCCCGCCTTCCCCGAGGTCGCCGATCTGCTCCACGCGGCGCGCCGCTTGCTCGTCGACATCCTGACTCAGGCGCAGCAGCAGATGCACGACTCGCAAAACCTCCCGGCGCTCCCGGAACGATCGGTGGGTTCACGGTGACTGTGAGAGGCTATTTCGCCCCGCTTCTCCCCGGCGCTGCCGACTATCGCCGGCTAGCACGGACATGGCGCAGCGATCTGGTCGCCGGGATCACGGTGGGGATCGTCGCGCTTCCTCTGGCCCTCGCGTTCGGAGTGAGCTCCGGAGTGGGCGCTGAGGTCGGGCTGATCACCGCGATTATCGCCGGGATCGTAGCCGCCGTCTTCGGAGGCTCCAACGTGCAGGTCTCTGGCCCGACCGGGGCCATGGTCGTCATTCTTGGCCCGATCGTCGCCGTACAGGGACCCCAGGTCGTGCCTCTGCTCAGTCTGATGGCGGGCATCTTCGTTCTGATAGCGGGCGTTCTGAAGATCGGTCGCGTCGTCTCATACATTCCCTGGCCGGTGATCGAAGGGTTCACCCTCGGCATCGCCGTCATCATCTTCCTCCAGCAGGTCCCCGCCGCTTTCGGAGTCTCACCCGGCCCCAGCACGAACACCTTGGTCGCAGTCGTCGAGGCGCTTCCGACGGTGGCGTGGCCGATCGCCGCCACGGCGATCGCCACCACGGTCGCCGTGGCGGCGATCATGGTCTTCCTGCCCCGGCTGAATCGCCACATCCCTGCTTCCTTGATCGCGATCATCGTCGTGACGATTGTGGTGACGGTTGCGAACCTGCCCATTGATCGGATTGGCCAGTTGCCATCCGCGCTACCTGCTCCGACGTTCCCCGCCGTCACCCTTCCGCTGGTGGCCACCCTGGCCGGCCCGGCGCTCACGATTGCGGCTCTGGCTGCGATCGAGTCCCTCTTGTCCGCGCGTGTTGCCGCATCGATCTCGGACACCGGACCCTACGACGCGGACCGGGAACTCGTCGGGCAAGGGCTCGCATCCGTCGCATCAGGATTCTTCGGTGGCATGCCCGCCACCGGCGCAATCGCGCGTACCGCTGTGAACCTTCGCTCGGGTGCGCAAAGCAGGCTCGCTGCAATCATCCACTCGCTCGTGCTGATCGCCGTCGTCTACCTTGCGACATCGGCCGTATCGCTGATTCCGCTGGCCGCGCTCGCGGGAGTGCTCATGATCACCGCCATCCGGATGATCTCCCGCTCCACCGCGCGCAGCGTCATCACCGCCAGTAGATCCGACGCAGCCGTCTTTGTGGGCACTGCCGTGGTCACCGTGTCCTTCGACCTCATCATCGCCGTGGGCATCGGAATCGCTGCCGCGGCCTTCTTTGCCCTCCGCACCCTCGCCGCATCCGGCGGCGTTCACCGCGAGGAGATCAGGGAATCTCCCCAGCCGGGAGACGAGGAGATCGCGGTGTTCCGCCTCGACGGGGCGCTGTTCTTCGGGGCCGCCGACCGGATGGTCGAGGAAATCAACCTGATCAGCAGCGTCTCCGTCGTCATCCTCCGCCTCTCCCAACTGCAGGTCCTCGATGCCACCGGCGCCCGCGTCATCACCGAACTCGTCCAGTCCCTCGAACGGCGGAACATCACCGTTCTCATCAAAGGAATCCAGGAACGCCACCTCCACGTCGCGACCCGGGTAGGGGTGATCTCCGCGCTGCGACATCAGAATCATCTCTTCGTCGACCTCCCCGCCGCCATCGAGCACGCCCGCAGCCACGTTCGCCGCACCCGTGCGCAGCAATCCGGCGCACAAGGGCACCCAAGCTGAATGAGTGAGATGGAGATCTCATCAATCACCGAACCACCGGAAGGCTTCGTCGAGGTCTCTTCGGCGTGGGTGGCATGAATCACCTGGAGTCGCGATGCTGAAGGCGTGCAGTTGATGAGGACGATCAGGCGATACCCCGTGATCACGGCCTCGACGGCAGTCCTCACCACGGTGCTTGTCCTCGCGGCGATGGGCGCGACGTCGGCGCCTCGGTGGCTGGCAACCGGCTACGTCGGAGTGTTCATCGTGTGGACGCTCGTCGGAATGGTGCGGGATGTGCTCCGAGGGCATGTCGGGCTCGACATCCTCGCGGTGGTCGCGATGATCGCCACCCTCGCCGTGGGGGAGTACCTCGCCTCCTTGATCGTCGTTCTCATGCTCTCGGGCGGGGAAGCTCTTGAAGATTTCGCTGGTCGCCGGGCTCGACGTGATCTGACGGCGCTGCTGGATCGATCACCCAGGATTGCGCATGTCGTCCGTTCGGATTCCGCCGATTCCGACGAGGTGGAGGACCGAGCAGTGGACGATGTCGCGATCGGCGATGTCCTCCTCGTGCGGCCCTCGGAGATCGTGCCTGTTGACGGGCTCCTGCTCACTTCCAGCGGGACGTTCGATGAGTCCTCGCTCACCGGCGAAAGCATGCCGGTGAGTCGGGAAGCAGGAGGCGAGGTGCTGTCGGGGGCCATCAATGGAACACGCGCTGTGCGGATCCGAGCGACCCGCCTCAGCGCGGACAGCCAGTATCAGCAGATTGTGGCCCTCGTCCAGGGCGCCCAGGACTCCCGGGCTCCCGTCGTCCGGCTCGCTGACCGTTTCGCGATACCGTTCACCGCGATCGCCCTCGTCCTGGCCTGCACTGGCTGGGCGTTGTCGGGCGACCCGACCCGCTTCGCCGAGGTGCTCGTGCTCGCGACTCCCTGTCCGCTCCTCATCGCAGCGCCGGTCGCCTTCTTGGGCGGACTCTCGCGCGCGGCCAAGACCGGGGTGATCATGAAGAGCGGCGCGGTGATCGAGCAGCTGGCGGGCGTGCGCTCGGTCGCGTTCGACAAGACCGGAACGCTCACCGAGGGCAGACCAGATCTCGTCGAGGTCCGGCCTGCAGAGGGTTTCACCGCCGACGAGGTGCTGCTCCTCGCGGCATCCGCTGAACAGTATTCCTCCCACGTTCTCGCCGAGGGCATCAGGCGGGCCGCTCTGGACAGAGGGCTCCAACTCTTGGCGACGGACGACGCCAGCGAAGTCGCCACCAATGGCGTCGAGGCCGTCCTCAACGGACGCCGTGTCGTTGTCGGCAAACCGGCCTATATCGCTGCACTCGCGCCCGAAACACACCCGGCAATACTCGGCCCCGGCGAGGCCGCCGCGTACGTCGCGATCGACGGACGGTTCGCCGGCGTCCTCGTCCTTGCCGACGACCCCAGGGCCGAATCCTCCCGCGTCGTTGCATGGCTTCGCATGAATGGCGTCGAGCGGATCACGATGCTCACCGGGGACGCCCACCCCACGGCCACCTCGATCGCCCTCCAGGTGGGGATCGAGGAAGTGCACGCCGATTTGCTGCCACCGGAGAAGGTCTATCTCGCTGCACAGCTCCATCCGCGACCCGTGATGATGGTGGGAGACGGCGTCAACGATGCTCCCGTGCTGGCAGCTGCCGACATCGGGGTCGCGATGGGCGCGAAAGGCGCCACGGCCGCCGGAGACGCAGCAGATGTCGTCATTCTTGTCGACTCTCTCGCAAAGATCGTCGACGCAGTGTCGATCGGACGACACACGCTGCGCGTGGCGCTCACCGCAATTTGGATCGGCATCGGGCTGAGCATCGGGCTCATGATCGTTGCGATGACCGGGGCGATCCCCGCCGTCGCCGGTGCCCTTACCCAGGAGCTCGTCGACCTCGCGACTATCGTCTACGCGCTCCGCGCCCTGGGAGGTCCACCCAGCGGACTACCAGCGCCCGCGCCGCCCGGCGCTCAGGCGCACGTTGCTGCCTCACAGGGTGCGTGATCCCGGGCGGTAGCCGCGTACCTGCCCGCAGAGGGTTGTTTCCTCCAGCTTCCCCGGCGACATTCCTGAGTGAATGCTGTGCGCTGGGGTACAACGGCGGTAGCCTCGGCTCGAGTCCGCCGTCGGGCGGATCACCACTCGGGTTGGAGACACGATGAAGTTCTTCCAGCGACTCGGCAGATCGCTCATGCTGCCGGTGGCCGTTCTACCGGTGGCCGCCATCCTGTCCGGCATCTCGTACTGGATCAGCTCGGCGGCCGGGGGAGCCAACGTCGTCTCGGCGTTCCTCGGTGCCGCCGGTGGCGCGCTTCTGGACAACATGCCGCTGCTGTTCGCGGTCGGTGTGTCGCTCGGCATGGCCAACAAAACCGATGGCACGTCGGCCCTCGCCGGGCTGGTGTCGTGGCTCACCATCACGACGCTGTTGTCGCCCGCGACGATCCAGAACCTGACCGGCGCCGCAGACATCGCCGACGTCGACCCCGCGTTCGGGAAAGTCCAGAACGTCTTCGTCGGCATCATCGCGGGCCTCATCGGCGCGTGGTGCTACAACAAGTTCAAAGACACCAAACTCCCCGACGCGCTGTCGTTCTTCTCGGGCAAGCGGTCTGTCGCGATCGTCACCGCGGGACTTTCGCTCGTGGTCGCACTTGTCCTGATGTTCATCTGGCCGATCGTGTTCGGGGGTCTTGTCACCTTCGGCGAGTGGATCGCCACGATGGGGCCGTTCGGTGCGGGCCTCTACGGGTTCTTCAACCGCCTGCTGATCCCGACGGGCTTGCATCACGCGCTCAACTCGGTGTTCTGGTTCGACGTGGCGGGCATTAACGATCTGGTGAACTTCCTTGCGGGCGACTCGGGTGACGGCGTCTACGGTGTGACGGGTCAGTACATGGCCGGCTTCTTCCCGGTGATGATGTTCGGTCTTCCGGGCGCTGCTCTCGCGATCTACCTGACGGCCAACAGCACGCGCAAGAAGGTCACCTACGGCATCATGCTGTCGGCGGCATTCGCGTCGTTCTTCGTCGGGGTCACCGAGCCGCTCGAGTTCTCGTTCATGTTCGTCGCGCCGTGGCTGTACCTCATCCACGCGGTGTTCACTGGAATCTCCGTCGGGCTCGCCGCCCTCCTGCCGACCAGGCTCGGTTTCGGTTTCTCGGGTGGCTTCATCGACATGGTGCTGCAGTGGGCGAACCCGCTCGCGCAGAACCCCTGGATCCTGCTCCTCATGGGCGTCGGATGGTTCTTCATCTACTTCTTCACGTTCTATTTCGTGATCAAGCGCCTGAACCTGAAGACGCCCGGCCGCGAGGACGACGAAGACACGCAGGATGCCGACAACATCGAGACGAGCCTGACCGGCTATCACGGCACGGCGGAGAAGTTCATCGCCGGGCTCGGTGGCAAGGACAACATCATCGACGTCGACAACTGTGCGACCCGCCTGCGCATGGAGATCGCCGACCCGTCCAAGATCGACGAGCACGCCCTCAAGCGCGCCGGTGCGGCCGGGACGATGAAGGCCGGTGGCCAGTCCGTGCAGGTCATCTACGGGTTGAACGTCCAGTTCGTCAAGGACGCGATGGATGACATCCTCAACGACCGCACCGAACGGATCAACGCTTTCCGCGGCGCGGATGCCGGTCAGACCGGTGCCGTCGCCGGAGCGGTCGCTCCGGGACTCGCCGGCGCGGCGATCGCCGCGGGCGCTGCCGGGGAGCACCGGGACCGCTCCGCGCGCCGGCCGGCGCAACCGGCGGTGGTGCGGCTGGTGCAGCCGGTCGCCGGAGCCGTGCTGCCGCTGTCGGAGGTCCCGGACCCGATGTTCGCACAGGGGTCGATAGGCCCGGGCGTGGCCATCGACCCGACCGGTGAAACGATCTCCGCCCCTGCGGCCGGCGTTGTGGCATCGGTCTTCCCGACCGGTCATGCGGTGGGCTTGGCGCTGCACGACGGGACGGAGCTCCTCATCCATGTCGGCATCGACACCGTGACGATGAAGGGTGACGGATTCCGCACTCTCGTCGCGGCCGGTGACTCGGTCAACGTCGGCGACCCGCTCGTCCAGTTCGACCTCGCGAAGATCCGCGCGGCGGGCCTCTCGCCCATCACGCCGGTCATCATCCTGAACAATGACCAGGCCACGATCGAGCTGACCTGATCCGCGACTGAACACAACGGGCGTCGGAGCGATCCGGCGCCCGTTGTCGCGTCGGCGGAGCGGTCACGCGGCCGGTGCGACCAGTTCCGGACCGTTGTTGCGCACGTTGCCGACGGCAGGGTCGACGGGATACATCTGAAGCGTCTCGGCCAACAACGGCGCAGCGTCGATCGTCGCGTCGAGCAGATCTCCCACGTTCTCGGTCGTGGGATCCAGCCACACATCGGCGTGATCGGCGTCGATGAACAACGGCATCCGATCATGGATCGACCCGAGCGGGCCGACCGATGCGCGCGTCATGATCGTGAAACTCAGCATCCACCTCGTGGCGTCGTCGTCGGCTTTCGACGGATCTTTCCACCACTCGTACAGACCGGCGAACAGCAACGGCTCCTCGCCCTGCGGCCGGATGTAGTACGGAGTTTTGACCCCGGCATCCGTATGCCACTCGTAGTACCCGGATGCCGGTACCACCGCACGCCGCTTGATCAATGCCTGCCGGAACATCGGCTTGTCCTCGACCTCTTCCGAGCGGGCGTTGATGGCACGGACGCCGATCGACGGGTCTTTCGCCCATGCCGGCACGAGACCCCAGCGGGCAGCCTCGAGACGGCGCGTGGGCGGCTCGGTCTTGGCAGAGTCGAGCACGATCGCCACCGGATCGGTCGGCGCGACGTTGAAGGACGGGGGTGGAAGCTCATCCGCTGCCAGATCGACGCGGAGTACCCCGACCAGCTCGGAGGCCACATTGGCTACGACGAATCGACCACACATGCCGTCAGCCTACGGTGAGCCTCCGACACGGGCGCCTACTCCGCCGAGGTGACACCCACCTCGGTGAGACGCTCCAGAAGCGCCGCCCCGTCCTCACCCGTGACCCAGGGCACATTCGCTGCCGAATGATCGTTCACGGCCGTCCGCCCACCGGCGAGCACCGCTTCGGTGGGGGAGAGGCGTCGGATGCCGACGGCCGTCACATGGTCGGGGAACTCGCTCGTGAACGCGGTGTAGAGGTCATCGTCGTGCTGGCCGTCATCGCCGAGAAGAATCCACTTGATCTGGGGGAACTCCGTGCCGAGGCGTCGGAGGTTCTCCTGCTTGTGGTCGCGCCCGCTCCGGAACCAGCGGTCGTGCGTCGGACCCCAATCGGTGAGCAGAAGCGAGCCGGACGGAAACAGGTGACGGCGCATGAAGCGTTGGAGCGTCGGAGCCACATTCCATGCACCGGTCGAGAGATAGATGACCGGAGCACCCGCGTGATCACGCGTGAGACGCTCGAGAAGGACGGCCATGCCGGGCACGGGCTGTCGTGCGTGCTCGTCGACGACGAACGAGTTCCATGCCGCGACGAACGGACGGGGGAGCGCGGTGACCATGACGGTGTCGTCGATATCGCTGATCACCCCGAAGCGGACGTCGTCGGCCACGATGAACACGCGCGTTTCGACCGGGTCGGAGTGTTCGACCGCCATCGTGAAGGTCTGCCATCCGGGCTCCAAGCGGGCGGACAGAACCGTGTCGATGACGCCACCCCGGTCAGCGACGACCTCGTGGGTCACCCCTTCGATCGTGACCGTCACCTGCGCGTAGCCGACCGGAACGGCCGCGAAGCTCCGCCATCCCCGCACGCTGGCATATTCGCCGCGCTGGCGTGTCGGCGGCACGATGAGCACGCGTCCGAGCACGCGCACCCACTCCTGGCTGCCGTAACCGGGGTAGGCGGACACCGTCGGTCGCTGCCCGCGCGAACGGGCGCGACGCTCACGCCAGGCATGGAAGCGATACTCCAGGCGCGCGAACCACAGCACCTTCGTACGGGGGGTGCGGGAGGAAGCCATCGCTCTATTCTCCCATGCGGTCTTCCGCGGCCGACCCTTCCGGAGCGGCATCGGTCGTCATGTGCCGAGCTTCGCGGGCGACGATGACCTTCTTGAGGACGTACGCCAGTACCAGAAACAGCATGAGGACGCCGACGAAGATGTAGCCCGCGAAATGCAGCTGATCGGCGAGTTCGCGGTACGTCCCCGCGGCTGCTGCGGCGACGGACACATACGCGATCGCCCAGAGCGTGCACGCCGGCGCGGTCCACGCGAGAAACCGGCGGTAGGCGAATCCGCTCATGCCGACCGTGAGCGGCACGACCGAGTGCAGCACGGGCAGAAAACGGGAGAGGAAGATCGCCGGCCCGCCGCGCCGCCGGAGGTAGCGTTCGGCGCGACTCCAATTATGTTCGCCCATCCGCGCACCCAATCGTGAGAATCGCAGGCGCGGTCCGAGCCAGCGCCCCAGCCCGAAGCCGATGCTTTCGCCGATCAATGCGCCCAGGATCACCACGAGGATCAGGACCACCGCCTCGACGACCGAGCCCACCGCGGTTGCGGCGACGATCACCACGGTGTCGCCCGGAACGACGAGTCCGATCAGGACACTGGTCTCTAGCATGATCGCCACACCCGCAAGCACAGTCCGCACGATCGGATCGACGCTCTGCACGGCATCCAGCAGCCACGTGAGGAACTCGTTCACGGATTCAGACTATGCGTCTAGCCTGAACGTGTGCCGCCGCTTTCGACCCGCCGACTGGAGGCATGGGTCGACCCCGAGATCCTCTTCCTCGGGGGCCCTGCGCGTGCACCGCACGGGTTCTGGCTGGATGCCGGGCCCACGGCGCAGGTCGGCTGGAGCTGGCTCGGCCTCGGTGCACCGGAGGACCCCGATTTCGACGGGCTCGTGTGCGGCCCTTCGGAGGCGGATGTCGGTCCCTTCCCCGGTGGATGGGTCGGCTGGCTCGGCTACGACGGCGGTGCTGCGGCAGCGGGGGCGCCCGCTGCCGCCGAGGGCCCGTCCTCACTCTGGATGCGGGTCTCGCGATTCGTCGCGATCGACCACGCCGCGCAAGAAATCTGGTTGTGCGCCCCCGAGGGGGAGCTGTCAGCGTTCGCGAGTGACGTCGCGGGATGGTCCGCCGTCGGTCGCACGTCACCCGCGATGCCTTCTCCCACTCCCACCGAGGCGACCGCCCGCGTGAGCCCGGAACGCTACGCCGCGCTGATCGAGGAGTGTCGCGAAGCGATCCGCGCCGGCGACGCTTACCAACTGTGTCTCACGACGCGGTTCGAGGTCGCCGCAACCGGGACCGCGCTCGACCCGGTCACGAGCTATCTGCACCTGCGCCGCGCGCAGCCCGCCCATCACGGTGGATTCATCCGGAACGGCGCGTGGGCGCTCGCAAGCGCCAGCCCCGAGCAGTTCCTTCAGGTGGCGGGCGGCACGGTCCGGACGCGTCCCATCAAGGGCACGCGGCCTCGAGGTGCGGATCGTGCGACGGACCGCGCACTGGCGGCCGAACTTCTCGCGAGCGAGAAGGAGCGTGCCGAGAACGTCATGATCGTCGATCTCATGCGCAACGATCTGCAGCGGGTCTGCCTTCCCGGGACCGTCGTGACCGAACGTCTGCTCGAGATCGAGTCCTATCCGGCCGTGCACCAACTCGTCTCCACCGTCGCCGGACGGCTGCGGCCGGATACGACGATCGGCGACGTCGTGAAAGCCGCCTTCCCCGCCGGAAGCATGACCGGGGCACCGAAGCTGTCGGCCATGGCGATCCTGCACCGGCTCGAGCGCGGACCGCGCGGGGTCTACTCGGGGTGCTTCGGCTGGGTGGGCACGGACGGCAGCGCGGACCTCGCCATGGTGATCCGCTCGGTCGTCTTCCACCCGGGCGGTGCGTCCGTCGGCGCCGGTGGGGGAATCACCTGGCTCTCCGATCCCGTGGCCGAAGTCGCCGAGGTCGGGGTGAAAGCGCGCGCTCCACTGGCGGCGCTCGGTGCGTCCTTGCCACCCGGCTGGTGAGTCGGCGCCTCCGGCGGGTGCGACGGCGCGTCCGGTAACCTGGGAAGACGCGTGCATGCGCCCCCGACTTCCCGATTGGTGCTCCAGTGTCCACAACGTTTCCTCCTGCCGGCGAGTCTGCCGAGGGCAGCAGCTTCGACCCCTCCGCGATCCAGGCGAAGTGGCAGCGGCTCTGGAACGAGTCCGACCCGTTCCGCGCCGGCGGTGACGACGACACGCGTCCGCGTAAGTACGTCCTCGGCATGTTCCCGTACCCCTCGGGTGACCTGCACATGGGCCACGCCGAAAACTACGCCTACGTCGATGTCGTCGCGCGCTTTTGGCGGCACCGCGGATACAACGTCCTGAACCCGATCGGTTGGGACAGCTTCGGCCTCCCCGCAGAGAACGCCGCGATCAAGGGCGGCGCCGGCTCCGACCCCCGCGAGTGGACGTACCGGAACATCGACCAGCACAAGAAGAGCTTCCGCGAGTTCGGGTCCTCGTACGACTGGAGCCGGGTCCTGCACACGAGCGACCCGGAGTACTACCGCTGGAACCAGTGGCTGTTCCAGCGTCTCTACGAGCGTGATCTGGCCTATCGCAAGGAAAGCCCGGTCAACTGGTGCCCGAACGACCAGACCGTGCTCGCGAACGAGCAGGTCGTCGACGGTCACTGCGAACGCTGCGGAGCCGAGGTCGTCAAGAAGAAGCTGACGCAGTGGTACTTCAAGATCACCGATTACGCCGACCGGCTGCTCGACGACCTCAACCAGCTCGAGGGCTTCTGGCCGTCGAAGGTGATCCGGATGCAGCGCAACTGGATCGGCCGCTCCGTCGGGGCCGACATCGATTTCGAGATCGAGGGTCGCGCAGACAGGATCAGCGTGTTCTCCACGCGCCCGGACACGCTCCACGGCGCCACGTTCATGGTGGTTGCGCCCGAGTCCGATCTGGCTGCGGAGCTTGCCGCGGGATCCACACCGGAGGTGCAGGCGGCGTTCCAGGCGTATTTGGAGAGCGTCGGCAAGTCGACCGAAATCGAACGACAGGCCACCGACCGCCCGAAGACCGGTGTCTTCCTCGACCGTTTCGCGGTGAACCCGGTCAACGGTGAGCGGCTGCCGATCTGGGCTGCCGACTATGTGCTCGCCGACTACGGGCACGGCGCAGTGATGGCGGTGCCCGCGCACGATCAGCGTGACCTCGACTTCGCGCGTGCCTTCGATCTTCCGGTGAAGGTCGTCGTCGACACCACCGCACCGGTCACCGGTGCGATCCCGGTCATCGAGCTCGACGCCGACGGCGTGCCCATCGACCCCTTCGCCGACGAGCCCCACCTGGACGATCTTGACCCTGCGGTCACGGGTGTCGCGCTCACCGATGACGGCCGCCTGATCAACTCGGGTTCGCTCAACGGGCTCAGCAAGCGGCACGCGATCGCTCGCGCGATCGAGGAGCTGTCGGCGCAGGGCACGGGCCGCGCGGCGAAGTCCTATCGGCTCCGCGACTGGCTGATCTCGCGTCAGCGGTTCTGGGGCACGCCGATCCCGATGATCCACACGGCCGACGGCCGCACGGTGCCGGTGCCCGACGACCAGCTGCCGCTCGTTCTCCCCGACGCGCAGGGCCTCGACTTGGCACCCCAGGGCACGTCGCCGCTCGGCGGCGCGACCGACTGGATGCAGACCACCGATCCCGCGACCGGCGAGCCGGCGCTACGCGACCCCGACACGATGGACACGTTCGTCGACAGCTCGTGGTACTTCCTGCGCTTCCTCGCCCCGAATTCGACCACGGAAGCCTTTCCGGCGGCACAGGCCGCGCGCTGGGCGCCGGTGGACTCGTACATCGGCGGCGTCGAGCACGCCATCCTGCACCTGTTGTACGCGCGGTTCATCACGAAGGTCCTGTTCGACATGGGCCTGATCGACTTCACCGAACCGTTCTCCAGCCTGATCAACCAGGGCATGGTGCTGCTGGACGGGTCGAAGATGTCCAAGAGCAAGGGAAACCTCGTCGAGTTCGCCTCGAGCATGCTCGACCCGGGCGCGGATGCCGTCCGCACGGCGATCGCGTTCGCCGGTCCGGTCGAGGATGACATCAACTGGGAGGACGTCTCGACGACGGGAGCACAGAAGTTCTTGGCGCGCGCGTGGCGTGTGGCTAAGGATGTCTCCAGCGCGCCGGAGGTCGTCTGGGCCGAGGGCGACCCCGCGCTCCGCCGGGTGACCCACCGTCTCTGGGCCGACGCCCCGGGGCTGGTCGAGCAGACCAAGTTCAACGTCGTGATCGCCCGTCTCATGGAATTGGTGAACGCGACCCGCAAGGCGATCGACTCGGGTGCCGGTGCGGCCGACCCCGCGGTGCGCGAGGCTGCCGAGGCAACCGCGATGATCCTCGACCTGTTCGCTCCGCACATGGCGGAGGAGATGTGGGAGATCCTGGGCTACGAGCCGTTCGTCGGTCTCGTGCCGTGGCGGCAGGCCGATCCGATGCTCCTCGTGGAGGAATCGGTCACGGCCGTCGTGCAAGTCGACGGTAAGGTCCGCGGCACGCTGACGGTGTCTGCGCGCATTTCCTCCGCTGACCTGGAGGCCCTGGCGCGTGCCGATGAGAAGGTCGTGCGGTCGCTGGCCGGTCGTGAGATCGCCCGGGCGGTCGTGCGTGCGCCGAAGGTCGTCAGCTTCACGACGGCCTGAACTGCGCGGAGCTTCCTCCACAGGGAGGGATTTCCGGCATCCCTGCACCGATCGGGTGGCGGGCCTGACTGACCGTCGTTCACGCTGACACGCTGAAGCGGTGTCCGTATCGCCACCTCCGCACGCGCGCCGACGCCTCGGCGTGGGAGCAGCGATCGTGGTCGTGGTGGTGATGGCGGCCGTCTCGGTCGCGTTCGGCGTGGTGCGGACGGCATCCACACCCGTCGAGGAGATCCCCTACGCAGAGCCGTCCGCGCAGCCCGCCGCATTGTATGTGCATGTGTTCGGTGCCGTGGCGCAGCCGGGGCTCTACCGGCTGACCGACGGCGCCCGCGTCGTGGATGTGGTTGCGGCAGCCGGGGGACTGCTGAGCGATGCTGACTCCGGCGCGGTGAACCTCGCGCGGCTCCTCACCGACGGTGAGCAACTCTACGTCCCCGTGCGGGGCGAGGTCCCTGCAGAAGCCGCCCCCGGCGCCCCGCCCGGCGACGGTCGCGTCAATCTCAATACCGCGGATGCCGCCGCCCTCGACACGCTGCCTCGGATCGGGCCGGCAATGGCCGAACGCATTCTTGCGTGGCGCGACGAGAACGGTCGGTTCACCAGTGTCGAAGATCTCCTGGCCGTGCCGGGCATCGGCGAGAAGATGCTCGAAGGGCTCCGCGACCTGGTGACGGTGTGAGCCTTCGCTCTGCTCGTCGCCGCGACCTGCGGCTCGTGCCGATCGCGCTGGCGACCTGGCTGACCTCGGCGATTCTGATCGTGCACGCGGCGGCTGCGCCTGTCGTGGCCGCGCTGCTCTGGGGGACTGCGCTCGGACTCCTCGCCGTCGCCGTCCTCGCACGTCGACGACAGGGGCTCCTGCGACTCGTCGTCATCGGGGCCGTGTGCGCGGCCGTGGCCGCGGCGGCGGCATCGACCGTCGCCGTCGCAGCCGGGCCGCGCGCGCAGGTGGCGGAGTGGCAGATCAGCGGCGGGCGAGCGCTCGAAGCGGAGGCCGTTGTCGTCGGCAAGATCGAACGCACCGCGACGGGGTGGCGCTTCGATGCCCGGCTGCGGTCGCTCGCGACCGGTCCGGTCGTGCACGTCTCCACCGTGCCGGTGATGATCCGCGTGACAGAGGTCGCGGCGGGGCTCGATCTTGGCGCGGTTGTCTCGGTCGAGGGGACCGCGTGGCCCGCGGATGCCGGTGAGCGTGCGGTGCTGGTCCTCGATGCGGCCGGCGCTCCCCGCATCCTTGAGCCGCCCGGCGGAGCGCTCGCCGCCGCGTCGGCACTCCGTCACGGACTCCTCGCGACGACGGAGGGCCTGCCGCTTCCCGCAGGGGGCCTTATCGCGGGGCTGGCGGTCGGCGACACGTCGGCTGTCACGGCCGAGCTCGATGGCGCCATGAAGACGGCATCGCTCTCGCATCTGACGGCGGTGTCGGGGGCCAACTGTGCTCTCGTCGTCGGGATCGCCTTCGCCGTGGCGGCACTGTGCGGGGCGCGCCGAGGGGTGCGCGTCGTGGTCGGTCTCATCGCGCTCGGTGGTTTCGTCGTCCTCGTCTCCCCGGAACCGAGCGTCGTCCGGGCCGCGGTGATGGCCGCCGTCGCCATGCTCGGCGTTCTCCTCGGCCGCACGGGAGCCGGCGTGTCCCTGCTGAGCACAGCGGTGGCAGCTATCCTCGTGGTGGATCCCTGGCAGGCGGGAGCGCTCGGTTTCGCTCTGTCCGCCGCGGCAACGGGCGCGTTGCTTCTCGGTGCTGGACCGCTCGCCGACGGCCTCGCGCGATGGATGCCGGCGCCTCTCGCGCTGGCGCTCTCGGTGCCGCTCGCGGCGCAATTGGCGTGTGGGCCACTCCTCGTACTCCTCACGCCGCAGGTTCCGGTGTACGGGGTCCTGGCAAACCTCCTCGCCGCGCCCGCGGCGCCCCTCGGAACGGTGCTCGGACTGCTCGCGTGCCTGTGCGCCGGCATCCCCCTCCTCGGGTCGGGTCTCGCCGCAATCGCGTGGCTGCCTGCTGCGTGGATCGCCGGCACAGCAGACCTCCTCGCCCATGCACCGGGTGCGACCGTCACATGGCTCGAGGGATGGCCGGGGCTTCTCGCGCTGGCCGTTGTCGGGGCATCGATGGCCGGGATGATCGTGCGCACAACCGGACGCGTGCGGGTCCTCTCGACGTGGGTGGCGGCAACAGGTCTCGGCGTCTTCCTCGCGCTCGGGCCGGTCGCCGGAGCATGGACGAGGATGCAGGTGCCGGAGCGGTGGGCGATCGTCGCGTGCGACGTCGGTCAGGGCGATGCCGTGCTGGTGCGCTCGGCCGGTGTGGTCGCGCTCATCGACACCGGACCGGACCCCGGATCGGTGAACGAATGTCTCGATCTGATCGGTGTGTCCAGGATCGACCTCCTCATCCTGACCCATTTCGATCTCGATCATCGCGGGGGAGTGGATGCCGTCATCGGCCGCGTGGGCACCGTTGTGCACGGGCCGCCGGGGGATCCGGAGCATCAGAGCGTGCTCGATGCCCTGGCCGCCGGCGGGGCGCGCCTGCAACGCGCGACGATCGGTCTCCACGGCGCGTTGGGCGGCGCCCAGTGGCGGGTGCTATGGCCGCAGCGCGGAACGCTTCCCGGCAACGACGCCAGCGTGGTGGTCGACATCCACGGCGGCGGCGTGCCCGACTCGTTGTTCCTCGGTGATCTGTCGGGAGCGGCTCAACGAACCGTCGCTGCGAACGCAGCACTCCGCCCGCACTACACGGTCGTCAAGGTGGCGCACCACGGCAGCGCCGATCAAGATCCGGCACTGTATGCAGGGCTGACACCTGCAGTCGCCCTGATCTCGGTGGGGGAGAACACGTACGGTCACCCGCGTGCGGAGACGCTGGCCTTCTTGAACGACGACCGCGCCCGCATCGTCCGTACGGATCAGGGCGGCACGGCGGCGGTGTGGATGCAGGAGGGCGGGCTGCGCCTCTGGCACGCCGAACAGATCGTCAGCGGGGGCTCTGGTGTCGGCGCCGGTGGCTAGGCTGGGACGATGCCGCCCGCACCTCGCCGTTCCGCCGGTCGCACCGCTTCCGCGATCCCGCAGGTGTCATGGCGTGCCCCGCAGCCCGCACCGATCGTGCTGGTCTCGGGCCCCGAAGAAGTCTGCGCCGAACGGGCGGTCGCCGGCATCCGCGACTATCTGCGTGCCGAAGACCCGAGCGTCGAGGTCTCCGACCTGCGTGCCGATGATTACACGTCCGGCAGTCTGCTCACGCTGACGTCTCCCTCGCTGTTCGGCGAGCCGCGCCTCGTGCGCGTGGCCGGCGTCGAAAAGTGCTCAGATGCGTTTCTGAGCGAAGCGCTCGCCTATCTCGAGGCACCGCAAGAAGGTGCGACAGTGACGCTGCGGCACACCGGGGCGAGTGTGCGCGGCAAAAAGCTCCTCGAGGCGATCCGCAGCGGCACCGGCGGCGGAATCGAGATCGCGGTGCCGGCGATCAAGCGTGATTCCGACAGGTTCGATTTCGCCGCGGGGGAGTTCCAGACAGCGGGCCGTCGCATCGCGCCGAACGCGCTCCGAGCCCTCGTGGGTGCCTTCGCCGATGACGTCACCGAGCTCGCGGCAGCCTGCCAGCAGCTCATTTCCGACGTGGCCGGCGACATCGATGAGGCCGTCGTGACACGGTACTACGGCGGGCGCGTCGAAACCTCCGCGTTCGCCGTCGCCGACACGGCGATCGCTGGCCGCTATGGCGAGGCCCTCATCACCCTGCGTCATGCGCTGGCCAGCGGCGCCGATCCGGTGCCGCTCGTCGCAGCGATCGCGATGAAACTGCGCACGATGGCGCGTGTGGCCGGCTCGCGCGAATCGTCGAGCGCTCTGGCAGCCCGCATCGGCATGAAGGACTGGCAGGTCGATCGCGCGCGACGCGACCTCACCGGTTGGAACGAAGCGACGCTCGGGATGGCCATCCAGGCTGCCGCACGGGCGGACGCTGAGGTCAAGGGCGCGTCGCGCGACCCGGTCTTCGCCGTCGAACGGCTCGTCACCGTCATTGCGACGCGCGCCCCCTTCGGCGCCTGACGCCTGCCCGCGGGGCAGGTGATGCCGCATCGGCGCGTGGAGGCGACCACAGCTGCCCCGTGAGCGTGAGTGGGCGAAAGCGAGGCCGTGGCTGATCGGCAGACGTGGTGCCGTTGTTCCGGACCACGTCGACGTGCCTCAGAGGCGGCGGCCGCTCATGCCGGCCCCCGCACAGCCGGACGAACGCGACGATCTCGACGACTTCAGTGACCTCATCGCGAGCGATCCTGCTGCTCAGCGGATCGGCCAGGCACCGTCAAGGTGCTCAGCAGGGTCGAGCCGGCCGACGCTGATGAAGTACTCGGTGAGGCTTTCTGCCTGGTCCCGCGCCCAGCCGATCTGCTGCGTGTGCAACTCGCGGAGATCGGCGGGCAAAGCGAAGCGCCCCGCGAGTGCCTGGGCGACGCGGCCCGCCGCGATCGCGTCGGCAGCGGCGTCATGTGCGCCGGTGAGCTCGACCGCGTAGTGCGCGGCGACGACTTCGAGTGTGCGCTTTCCCTTGCGGTAGCGGTCATGGGCTTTGTCGAGCACGAGCGGGTCGATCACGGGCGCAGGCGCGACGATCGGCTCGATGCCGTACCGGAGCGCCTCGTACTTCAACAGGGAAAAGTCGTACGGTGCGTTGTAGGCCACGACGGGGATGCCGGCATCCAGCAGGGCACGCAGTGCCGAGACGATTTCGGCCACGACCTCCCGGGCCGGTCTGCCGTGCGCGCGGGCATGCTGCGTGCTGATGCCGTGGATCGCCGATGCCCCTTCGGGGATCTCAACGCCAGGATCGGCCAGCCATGACTGTGCGCGCAGAGCGACGCCGCCGGACCCGAGAAGACCCACATGGGCGGTGACGACGCGATCGGTGGTGACGTCGACCCCCGTGGTCTCGAGGTCGAAGACCCCGACCGAGTGCGCCCAATGCGTCGATTCAACCGCCGGCTCAGCCGCGCGCTCCGGCTCCGCCGACCACAGGTCGTCGTCGAAGAGCGGGAGCGGCTCGGGGTGCCAGGACTGCATGCTTCGACGCTAGAGCCTGCCTCCGACATGACCGGGGAGGCCACGCCGCGCTCGTAGACTCGACGGATGGTCGCCCCGTCTCCCTACGCCTCCCGTCTCGCGCAGATTCCCGTGGAGCGCCACGAGGTGAACGTGCGCGGCGGGACGACGGCGTACTGGGTCTACGGTGACCCTCATGCGGAGACCACCGTGGTCGCGGTGCACGGATATCGCGGCGAGCACCATGGTCTGGATCCCGTCGTCGCCTACCTCGACGACATCCGGATCATCTCCCCGGACCTGCCCGGTTTCGGCGAGACGGCTCCTCTCCCCGCTGTCCCGCACACGCTGGAGACCTACGCCGACTGGCTCACCGACTTCGTGCGCGCCGTTGCGCCGGGTGCCGTTGTGCTCGGCCACTCGTTCGGGTCGATTGTCGTGGCCGCGGCGGTGGCGGGAGGGCTCGAGGTGCCGAAGGTCATCCTCGTCAATCCCATCGGCGCTCCCGCCCTCGAGGGCCCGCGCGGCATCCTCACGCGGCTCGCCGTCTTCTACTACTGGGCGGGCGCGAAGCTGCCGAAACCCATCGGGGACGCACTTCTGCGCAATGGCCTGATCGTCCGCGTCATGAGCGTCTCGATGGCCAAGACGAAGGATGCCGAGCTCCGCACCTTCATCCACGATCAGCACGACACGTACTTTTCCCGCTTCGCCGATCGCGACGTCCTGCACGAGGGATTCGTGGCGTCGGTGTCACACGATGTCCGCGCCTTCGCGCCCCGGATCACTCAGCCGACCCTCTTGATCGCCGCGGACCGCGACGACATCACGCCGATCGAGGCAGAGCGTCACCTTCAGACGCTCTTCCCTCAGGCCGAGCTCGTCGAAATCACCGGCGTCGGCCACCTCATCCACTACGAGAAGCCGAGCGAAGCGGCGGCGGCGATCACACGCTTTCTTCGGCCTTCCGCCGACGGTAGGCGATGACGTTCATGCGGTTGCCGCAATTGCCGGTGTCGCAGTAGCGCTTGGAGCCGTTCTTCGAGAAGTCGATGTAGACGGACTCGCAGTCATCTGCGTCGCAGATGCGCACGCGATCCCATTGGTCGGATCGGATGATGTCGACGAACGCCATGGCGGCTTCCACCAGCATGCGGGTGGAGAGCGGCGCGTCCGACTCGGTGGCATGGATATGCCAGTCGAACCCGTCGTGGATCACGAGCTGGGGGAGCGCCTGACCGTCTCGCAGCATCGCGTTCACGAGCGGCACCGCTTCCTCCCGGTCGACGTCCCACAGGGCGCGCAGGCGCTGCCGGTTCCCGCGCACCATATCCAGCTCCGCATCGTCGCGGTGGAAGGTGCCGGTGTACGCGTACTCGTCGAAATAGGTGTCGAAATCGGCCTGTGAGACCAGGCGGTCGATCCCATCGCCGTCGGTGGCGGGAAGCGTGTTCACGAGCGCGGCGGCCGCGCGCAGAGACATTTCGGTGTCATGGATGAAAACCATGTTGACTCCTGACTCTCGAGGGCCGTACCGTCACTAGTGTAAACACCTCACACCCCTGACAGGCGCCGGCGTGCACCTGTCCCCGTAGAACGCAGGCCGCTCGTGACGCACACGGCTCCTCTTCCGACTCACCTGACGCAGACCCGAAGCATGCCCGTCCATCGCACGACCGGGATCGTCTTGGCCGTCGTGTCGGCGCTCGCGTTCTCCTCGAGCGGCCCGCTCGTCAAGCCACTGCTCGAGGCAGGATGGTCGTTGTCGGCCGCCCTGATCGTCCGGATGGGTCTTGCCGGCCTCCTCCTCTCGCCTCTGCTCATCCGCACGATCGCCCGCGAGCGGTCCTTTCTTCGTCGGCATGGATGGGCGCTCCTGGCGTTCGGGCTCATCCCCGTCGCCGGATGTCAGCTCTTCTTCTTCTCAGCCATGCAGCGGATGCCGGTGGCTGTCGCGCTCCTCATCCAATACCTCGCCCCGGTCATGCTCGTGGCGTTCGTGTGGCTGCGGACGCGGCGCAGGCCCTCCCGGCTGGTACTCGCCGGCTCGGTGGTCGCCGTCGCCGGACTCGTCCTCGTCGTCGACATCGCCGGTGCACGCTTCGATCTGCTGGGAACGATCCTCGCCCTCGCCGCGGCCGTGTGCGTCTGCGTCTACTTCGTGATGTCCGAGCGGACCGGCGACGACCTGCCGCCGCTCGCTCTTGCATCCGGCGGCTTGCTCGTCGGCGCGCTCTTCATGGTGGCTCTGGCTGTCACCGGCATCATGCCGTTCACTGCTCCGGATGCGACAGTCGCTTTCCGGGGTGTCGAGATGCCCGGTCTCGTGCCGCTGCTCTGGGTCGGCGCCGTCGGTACGACGCTCGGCTACGCGCTCGGCGTGATGGCAGTGCCGCGCATCGGCTCGCGGCTGGCATCCTTCATCGGGCTCTCTGAAGTCCTCTTCGCACTGGCGTTCGCGTGGCTCTTGCTCGACGAAACGCCGGCGGTGATCCAGTTCGTCGGTGGCGCGTTGATCTTGGTCGGGGTGATCCTGGTGCGCTTGGATGCCGCCGAGGCGGACGTCGTCACGCCGAGCGCGGTGGGGACGCCGGTCGACCTGGTTCCGCGCGTAGCGCCTCCAGAAGAGGGCGTACGCGATAGCCGATGACCTCGCCCATCACCAGTGAGGTCTCGGTGCGTTCCACGCCGTCGATCGACAGGATGCGGGCATCCACCTCGAAGAGGTGCTGCGTGTCGCGCGCGGCCACGCGTGCCATCAGATCGATCTGACCGCTCAGCCCGTGCACTTGGACGACTTCGGGAAGCTCGGCCAGTTCGGAGGTGATGCGGGGGAGATCGGCCTGATGGACGGTGATGCTGATCATGGCTTCGATCGGAAGCCCCAGCGCCTTGGGCGACATCGCACGCTCGAAAGACAAGAACACCCCCGATCGTTCCAGCTTCGCCATGCGCGCCTGGACGGTGTTGCGCGAGAGGCCGAGACGGTCGGCGAGTGCGACGACCGTGGCGCGATGGTCATCGGCCAACGCGTTCAGCAGCTCCAGATCTACGTGGTCGAGAAGTCCCATAGTGCCCAACCATAACAGGCCAAGGGTTCTCGTGTTACGCAACATGCTCAACGGGGATCCGGATGCTTGAGCGAGGTGCGATGCAGACGTAGCCTCGACTCCATCGGCGATGAGGCCGACGCTCTGCGACGGCCCACGGTTCACGAGACCCACGGCCGGAAAACAGAAGGGACGACGATGACGTACACCCTGACCCCGCCCACTGCCCGTGACTCCGACCTGGACGACGTGGCGATGTTGCTGACGCCACACGGCGAGCGCCGGGCTGACCCTCAGCTGGATCGGTGGATCGCCGATCTAAATACCGAAGTTCTTCGCGGTTTGTACCGCGACATGGCTCTGGTCCGGCGGATCGATGCGGAGGGTGTCGCTCTCCAGCGTCAAGGACATCTGGGTCTCTGGGCGCCGGCCCAGGGTCAGGAGGCGGTCCAAGTCGGTACGGCACGGGCCACCCGACCCGACGACTTTCTCTTCCCCAGCTACCGCGAGGTCGGCGTACTCGCCATGCGAAATGCGCGCCCGGCAGATCTCCTCCTCGGATGGCGCGGCGAGATGCACGGGACCTTCGACCCGCACGAGCTCCACATGGCGACACCGCAAATCATCATCGGCGCGCAGACCCTGCACGCGGTCGGCTATGCGATGGGTATTCAGCGAGACGACGCCGATCAGGTCGCTGTGGCCTACTTCGGTGACGGTGCCACGAGTCAAGGGGACGTGAACGAGGCGATGGTCTTCGCCTCGTCGTTTGCCGCCCCCATGGTCTTCGTCTGCTCGAACAACCAGTGGGCGATTTCCGAGCCGGTCACGGTGCAGTCGCGATATCCGATCGCGGGCCGCTCCCCGGGGTTCGGCATTCCGAGTCTCCGCATCGACGGCAACGATGTGCTGGCCTGCACCGCCGCGATGCGCTGGGCGCTCGATCATGCACGCCGCGGGCTCGGGCCCGTCTTCCTCGAGGCAGTCACCTACCGGATGGGCCCGCACACGACCTCCGACGACCCGACCCGCTACCGGCGGGAAGCCGACGTGGCACGGTGGCGTGCACGCGACCCGCTGACCCGGCTCGAGGCCTATCTTCGGGTCGAGAATGCCTTCGACGATGCCTTCGTGGCCGATGTCGCGGCCGCGGGCGATGCGTTCGCGACCGAGATGCGTACCGTCGTGCTCACCGCGGTCAGCCGGCGGCCGCTCGACGTGCTCGATCATGTCTACGCCGAACCCCACAGCGGTCTCGACCGCGAACGCCGCCGGTTCGCTGCGTTCCTCGACGGGTTCCCCGACGACCAGGAGGCGGGGCGATGACGCAGATGACCATGGGCAAGGCACTCACCGCGGGATTACGCCGCGCTCTGACGACAGATGACCGCGTCCTCCTGATGGGGGAGGACATCGGCACGCTGGGCGGAGTGTTCCGCATCACCGATGGCCTGCTCGACGAGTTCGGCCCACGCCGCGTCATCGACACTCCCCTGGCGGAATCGGGCATTGTGGGCACAGCCGTCGGCTTGGCCTACCGTGGCTTCCGACCCGTCGTCGAGATCCAGTTCGACGGATTCGTGTACCCCGCGTTTGACCAGATCGTCTGCCAGGTCGCGAAGCTGCACTACCGCACGGCAGGGCGCGTGAAGATGCCACTGACGATCCGCATTCCTTGGGCCGGGGGCGTCGGCGCAGCCGAGCATCACTCCGAGTCTCCCGAAGCGTACTTCGTCCATACCGCGGGGCTCCGCGTGGTCACCGTCTCGAATCCGCAGGATGCCTACACGATGTTGCAGCAGGCGATCGCGTGTGACGATCCGGTGGTCTTCTTCGAACCGAAGCGGCTCTACCACGCGAAGGGTGACGTCGACCTCGACGTCGACACGGCCGACGCCGCGCCGATGGGTCTTGCCCGGGTCGTCCGAGAGGGCACCGACGCGACGATCGTGACGTACGGTGCGCAGGTCGTCACGGCAATGGATGCCGCCTTCGCCGCCGAAGACGAGGGTATCTCGCTGGAGGTCATCGACCTCCGCTCGCTCTCGCCGGTCGACTACGGCACCGTCGCGGCATCGGTTCGCAAGACCGGCCGCATGGTCGTCACCCACGAGGCGGGGGGAGAAGCGGGAGTGGGCGCCGAAATCATCGCGAGCGTGACGGAACAGTGCTTCTCCTTCCTTGAGGCGCCGCCACTGCGCGTGACGGGTCATAACATCCCGTACCCGCCCGCGAAACTCGAGCGCCATCACCTGCCCGACCTCGATCGAATCCTCGATGCGGTCGACCGCGTGTGTGACCGGCCGCACAGCCTCAGCGGAACGATCGACGACGTCGTCCACCGCGAAGAGCCTGCGCGATGACCGCCGAGTTTCGTCTCCCCGATCTCGGGGAAGGTCTTCCCGAAGCGGAGATCGTGCAGTGGATGGTCGCCGTCGGTGACACCGTCACCCTCAATCAACCGATCGCCGAGGTGGAGACGGCGAAGGCGATCGTCGAGCTCCCGTCCCCGTATGCGGGTACCGTCCACTCCGTGCACGCGGCGGCGGGCGAAGTCGTCGCCGTCGGGGAGGTGCTGATCTTTATCGACGTGCCGTCAGCTCACGGTTCTGTGGCGCCCGACACGGATTCCGATGATGTGATCCCGCCCAATCTCGTGGGGTACGGAGCTGCGCCGCGTGCGAGCGGACGCCCTCGACGGCGGGCGCGTGCGGTCATCGGGGCACCGGCCTCCGACACGGAGGTGCGAGACGCGGCACCGCACGACGCTCTGCCGCCGACGCCCGCCGACGTGCGTCACGAGCGCCCGCGGTCGACGCCTCCGGTCCGCGCGCTCGCGAAACAGCTCGGCGTCGACCTCGCACTCGTCGAAGCGAGCGGAGTCTCCGGAGTCATCTCCCGCGACGATGTCGAACGTTACGCTGCGACGCGCGTCACGCCCAGCGGGACACCGGCATCCACATCCCGACCGGAGCAGCGGGAAACGCGCACGCCCATCCGCGGGGTCCGCAAGCACACGGCCGAGGCCATGGTGCGGAGCGCCTTCACGGCCCCACACGTCACGTGCTTCCTCGACGTGGATGTGACGGAAACGACGCGCCTGCTGGACGACCTCCGCGCCGACAGGCGGCTCGAAGGACATCGCATCGGGGTCTTGACCGTCGTCGCCAAGGCCGTCTGCCTTGCCCTCCGACAGGAGCCGTCGCTGAATTCCCGCTGGGATGGGGATGCTGCGGAGATCGTTCAGCATCACTACGTGAACCTCGGGATCGCGGCGGCGACCGAGCGGGGACTCATCGTCCCGCACGTGCCGGATGCCGAGCGACTCACGCTCGTGGAACTGGCGGACGCCATCAGCGCGCTGGCGGCGACGGCACGAGCCGGCCGCACGCCCGTGTCGGCGCTCAGTGGCGGGACGTTCTCGATCACGAACTTCGGTGTCTTCGGCGTCGACGCGGGTACACCGATCCTCAACCCCGGGGAGGCCGGAATACTCGGCGTCGGCGCCGTGCGCTCCCGACCGTGGGAGCACCACGGCGAGATCGCACTGCGCGATGTCCTCACGCTCAGCCTGTCGTTCGACCACAGACTCGCCGACGGGGAGCAGGGCGCGCGGTTCCTGGTCGCGGTCGGCGACGTCCTTCGCTCGCCCGGACGGGCCATGCTCCTCGGCTAGACGTGGAGGGCGGCGAGCGCCATGGCCGCCAGCACGTCCTGGACGACCGCGTCGTGCGGCATGGTCGCCAGGGCGCGCACGCTGTACGGCGTCGAGTTGATCAGCCCGAAGCCGGCGTGCGCGCGTACCCGCAGCTCATCCGCGGAGAGATCGGGATGCAGCACCCCGAGTACGGCGATCCACAGCTCGACGTACTCGCGTTGCAAGCGGCGCACCCGATGTCGGTCGTCGTCGCTCAGGTGCGGCAGGTCGCGATCATGGACGCGGATGACATCGGCATCGGCGAGCGCGAACCGCACATGGAACCCGACGAGTGCGCGCAGATGCGCCTCGGCGTCTCCGGGCTCGTTGACGACGGCCTGTCCTCCGCGAAGCAGATCCTCGCTCGCTCGCACGAGGATCGCGCCGAGGAGTGCCCGCTTGCTCGCGAAGTGTCGATATACGGCAGGACCGGTGATGCCCACCGCCGCTCCGAGGTCTTCCAGGCTGACACCGTCGAACCCGGTCGCGGCGAACAGGCGGGCGGCCTCCCGGAGAAGCGCGTCATGACGATCGACCTTCGCCCGCTCGCGCGGGGTTGCCTCTGCGGCAGGGGATGTCGTTGCCATTCCAGTTAATCCTCGCTAACCTGGTGACGCCGGGTTAATGAACACTAACCCATTGTTGCGTCCGTGCGCCAACAGGCGTGAACGGGCGGCATCCGCGGACATCGAAGGAGATGGCATGGGCGCGCTGGATCTGTCCTCGTACGGTCTGACCGACGATCAGCGCGAACTCGCCCACCTCGTGCGCGCATTCGCCGACGAGGTCGTCGCTCCGCAGGCCTACGACGCGGACCGCACCCACACCCTGTCGATGACCGTCGTGGCACAGATGGGGGAGATGGGTCTGTTCGGACTGCCGTTTCCGGAGGATGTCGGGGGGCAGGGCGGCGACTATGTCGCACTGGGGTTGGCGATCGAGGCTCTCGCGCGGGTCGACCAGTCGATCGCGATCACCCTCGAGGCCGGGGTGAGCCTCGGCGCGATGCCCGTCTTCCGATTCGGCAGCGACGCGCAACGCGCCGACCTCCTGCCGGACCTGCTCGCCGGCCGCGCTCTCGCCGGCTTCGGGCTGACCGAGCCGGAGGCAGGGTCGGATGCCGGGGCCACCCGCACGACGGCACGTCTCGACGCGGGTGAATGGGTCATCGACGGCGCCAAGCAGTTCATCACGAACTCCGGCACACCCATCACCCGGTTCGTCACCGTCACGGCGGTCACGGGGGAGAGGAACGGGCGGAAGGAGATCTCGACGATCATCGTCCCCTCCGGCACGCCGGGTTTCACGGTGGGACCCGCCTACGACAAAGTCGGCTGGCACGCCTCCGACACGCATCCGCTCTCGTTCGTCTCGGCTCGTGTGCCGGAGGGGAACCTGCTCGGTGAACAGGGGCGCGGGTTCTCGAACTTCCTGCACATCCTCGACGAAGGACGCATCGCCATCGCCGCGCTCTCGACCGGAGCCGCGGAAGGGTGTCTGGAAGCCGCGATCGACTACGCGCACAGTCGCCGTGTGTTCGGAGAGCCGCTGGCGAGCCGGCAAGCCATCCAATTCCAGATCGCGCGGATGCACCTGCGGGTCCACACGGCACGACTAGCCTGGTTGCACGCCGCGCGGCTGCGCGATAGCGGATTGCCGTTCACCACCGAAGCAGCCATCGCCAAGCTCACCGCGAGTGACGCAGCGATGGACAACGCGCGTGATGCCACCCAGATCTTCGGCGGAAACGGCTTCATGAACGAGTACCCGGTGGCGCGTCATTTCCGCGATTCGAAGATCCTCGAGATCGGCGAAGGGACCACCGAGGTGCAGTTGCTCGTGATCGCCCGTGCTCTCGGGCTCCTGGACGGCGGGAAAAGATGACCGACATCGTTCAGCGCGGCCTGTACCTGGAGGAGTTCGTGATCGGTGCGCGCTATCGTCACGCACCGGGGCGGACGGCAACCGAAGCCGACAACGTGCTGTTTTCCTCGCTCACGATGAACACGCAGGCTCTTCATCTGGATGCCGCGTTCTCGGCGACCCAGCCGTTCGGCCAGCGTCTCATCAACTCGATGTGGACGCTCTCGACGATGGTCGGAGCTTCGGTGTCCCAGTTGACTCAGGGGACTCTCGTGGCACAAGTGGCGCTCTCGGACATCGAGTTCCCGCATCCGCTCTTCGCGGGTGACACGCTCATGACCGAGACAGAGATCCTCGCCGCGCGGCCGTCGTCGTCCCGTCCCGGTCAAGGGATCGTGACGATGCGCCACACCGGGCGAAATCAGCACGGTGACGTGGTGGCGACGGCGACGCGGGTGGCACTGATGTGGCGCCGGCCCGAGGGCGAGGCGTCATGAGCTCCGCACTCGGCCCCGCGGTGCTCTTCTGCCCTGCTGACCGTCCCGAGCGGTTCGCCACAGCGCTCGCACGCGCGGATACCGTCATCTTCGATCTCGAGGACGCCGTCTCTCCCGCGGCCAAAGTCGTCGCGCGCGGCGCGCTCATCGATGCGCACGTCGATCCCGCGCGGGTCATCGTCCGGGTCAATCCGCTGGGCACGCCCGAATTCGACGCCGACCTCGCCACGTTGTCGCAGACGGACTTCCGGGCGATCATGCTCGCGAAAGCCTCTTCACCCAAGCGGATTGCGCGCATCGACCCGCGATTCTCGGTCATCGCGCTGTGCGAAACGGCGGCCGGGGTCGTCGCTGCCGACAAGATCGCGCGGCTCGACAATGTCATCGCCCTCATGTGGGGAGCGGAGGATCTCGTCGCCTCACTCGGCGGCACCGCCAGTCGTGACGCGCGGGGGCGCTACCGCGACATCGCCCGTCATGCACGCGCACGGGTGTTGCTCGCGGCCGGGGCAGCGGGCAAGGCCTCGATCGACGCCGTGCACCTCGACCTCGCCGACGACAGCGGCCTCCGCCGCGAGGCCGAAGACGCCGCGGCGAGTGGCTTCACGGCGAGCGCGTGCATCCATCCGTCGCAGGTTCCGACCATCCGCGCCGCGTACCGTCCCGATCAGGCCACTCTCGCCTGGGCGCGCGCGGTACTCACGGCCGCCGAGGGAGAGCGCGGGGTCTTCGCGTTCGAAGGGCGGATGGTCGACGAGCCGATCCTGCGCCACGCGCGATCAGTGCTCGCGCGCGCATAACGCGTGATTCGCGGGGCAGCAGATGCCGCATCCCGCCGTGGATGCGGCAGCACCTGACCCCGCAAGGCGGCGTCAGGCGATGGGCACGGCGTCGTAGGAGCGCACGCTGAGGTGATGCCGCTGGATGACGAACTCATGCGTCGACGCGTTCGCGAGGCGTTCTCCCGGCAGGGGCAGGGCGTCGCCGCTCGCGTGCCGGATGAGCTGCGAGATGAGGGCGCCGTGGGAAACGGCGATCACCGGCACATCACGGGGCGAGTGGAGCAGCCGGGCATCGCGGACCACGCGGCGCACCGCCCCCACCGCCCGTCGGCGCAGCTGCGGTGACGTCTCGGCATCCGGAACGTTCTCACGATCCCAGGCGCCGAACTTCTCGTGGTACTCCTCGATCGACAGTCCCTCGGCCACCCCGTAAGCGCGCTCGCGCAGCTGTGGGTACGCGTGCGCGAGGGCGGCGCCGAGCGTAGCCGCGATGATCTCGGCGGTCTCACGTGCCCGCGACAGGTCGCTCGAAACGACGAGTGGATCCAGCCCCGCGAAGCGCTCCGCAAGCACCTCGGCGGTCTCGCGCGCTTGTGCACGGCCCGTGTCGTTGAGGGGGATGTCGGTCGAGCCTTGGATGCGGCGCGCGGCGTTCCAATCGGTCTCACCATGGCGCACGAGCAGAAGCGTTGTCACCGTTCGAGCCTACGCCGCCCGGCCACACATCCCGCCCGCTTCAGCGCAGAGCCGGAAGCGCCTGGGCCAGCGTACGGAGGACCTCTGTGGTGCCGGCATCCACCTTCACCGTGGCGCGGGTGTCTGCGCGCGTCTGCCCGCGGTTGACGATCACGACCGGGAGTTTGCGGCGTCGTGCGCGTTCGAGCAGCCGGATGCCGGAGTTCACGACCAGGGAAGAGCCGGCGATCACGAGCGCGTCGCTCGTGCGCACGAGTTGCTCCGCTTCCTGGAACTTCTCGATCGGGATGTACTCGCCGAAGAAGACCACATCGGGCTTCAGCATGCCGTTGCAGACCGAGCACTCCGGCACCCTGAACGCATCACTCGAGGACGGCAGAACGTCCCCGTCGGGCCCGAGCTCGACGTTCTCCGGCACCGTGATCCAGGGATTGTCGGCCTCAACCCGCACCGCGAGGTCGCGACGGTCGAACACCTGCCCGCAGTGCGTGCAGAGCACCCGACGCATGGTTCCGTGCAGCTCGACGACGCGGCGACTGCCGGCGCGCAGATGCAGGCCGTCCACGTTCTGGGTGATGATGCCGCTGACGACACCCTGGTGCTCAAGGTCGGCCAGTGCCGCGTGACCGCCGTTGGGGGCGGAGGCGGCGAACGCGCGCCACCCGAGGTGGCTCCCCACCCAGTAGCGACGACGGGCGGACTCACTCGCCAAGAACTGCTGCGCCGTCATGGGCGTCCGTGTCGGCGCACCCTTCCCGCGATAGTCGGGGATTCCCGAGTCGGTCGAGACGCCGGCACCGGTGAGGACCGCGATACGGCGCCCGGCGAGCGCGTCAATCGCGCGACCGACAGCGGCCGTGGCCTGCGCATCCAACTCGAGCACGGTGGACATCCGATCCTCTCCGTGGTCGAGCCTACGCGTCCTGCTTTTCCGGGATGTTACGGATGCCGTGGCACCATGGAGCCATGCCCGTCCTCCGCGTCGATGACCCCACCGATGACCAGTTGGCGGACTACCGCGACCTGACCGATGTGGCCCTCCGCCGTGTGCTCGAACCCGCCGGCGGTCTGTACATCGCTGAATCGACCAAAGTCATCACGCGCGCCTTGGCCGCCGGTCACCGTCCTCGATCGGTCCTCGTGCAGGAGAAGTGGCTCGACGACGTGCGCGATCTCGCGGGTGATGCGCCCATCTTCGTCGTCGACGACGCCGTCGCAGAAGAACTCACCGGGTACGCCGTCCACCGGGGTGCGCTGGCAGCCATGCATCGCCCGGACCCCCTGCCGATGGCAGAGGTGCTCGCCGATGCGCGCCTCGTGTTGATCCTCGAAGACATCGTCGACCACACGAACGTGGGAGCGGCCTTCCGGGCGGCGGCCGGGCTCGGCGCCGACGCGGTGCTGATCAGTCCGCGGTGCGCAGACCCGCTCTATCGCCGGAGTGTCCGCGTCAGCATGGGGACGGTCTTCCAAGTTCCCTGGACCCGGATGCCGGCCTGGCGCGACGCCCGCGGCATCCTCACCGACGCCGGAGTGCATGTCGCGGCACTCGCGTTGACCGATGACGCCGTGAGCCTCGACGATTTCGCCGCCCACCGACCCGACCGTGTCGCCCTCCTGATGGGCGCAGAGGGTGACGGGCTCACCCGTCGCGCACTCGAGTCCGCAGACAGTGTCGTCACGATTCCCATGGCCGGGGGAGTGGACTCCCTGAACGTGGCCGCGGCGGCCGCCGTCGCGCTGTGGGCGTTGCGCCCCTGAGAAGCGTCAGATCCGCGAGCCGGGATCCCCCGAACCGTCGCGCGCCGGCGCCTCGGTCATCACCGGGAGGCCGACGGGGCCGGCATCCGGCCGCTTCGCCGTGATGTTGTCGCCCGACGACTGGTGGCGCAAGCGGCGCAGGACCCACGGAACGAGGTGAGTGCGCGCCCAAACGAGATCACCGGCGCGAGCAGAACGCCAGGTCATGCGGGGAACGGGATCGGGCTGCATCGGCGCGAGGTCGTTCGGCACGTTGAGCGCCCGCAGCACCATACGGGCGACCTCGTGATGGCCGAGCGCGTTCATGTGCAGGCGATCATCGTCGAAAAACCGCCTGTCCTGAATCGCTTTGAGTGCCCATTGGTCGGCCACGATGCAGTCGTAGCGGTCGGCAATGGCGCGGATGTTCTCGTTGTAGATCGCGACCCGGCCGCGGATGCCGCGAAACACCGGCGTGAAGGCCGTATCGATGCCCGTGAACACGACCACCGTCGCTCCCTGAGAGCACAACCGCGCGACGGCATCCTCGAACCGCTGCGCGACAGCATCCGGATCACTGCCCGGACGAAGCACGTCGTTCCCGCCTGCCGAGAAGGTGATGAGGTCCGGGCTGAGGGCCAGCGCCGCCTCAACCTGGTCCGCGACGATCTGGCGGATGAGCTTTCCGCGGACAGCAAGGTTCGCGTAGGCGAAGTCGTCGACCTGCTCGGCGAGGACCTCCGCCACCCGGTCCGCCCAGCCGCGATGCTCGTCGACAGTGTCGGGAATCGGGTCACCGATGCCCTCGGTGAACGAGTCGCCGATCGCGACCATCCGCCGCCAGGGATGCGCCGTCTCGTTGGGCACGTAGGGGGTCCGGTGCTGATCCGGCGTGGGCTCGTTCTTCGCCATGACTCTCCTGACTTGTGGTCACTTCGAGGCTATCGTGTCGGTGCCAGCGCTTAGGGTGGTCACTCGTGGACGGCGACCAGCAGGAGCATTTCGGCAGCTTTGCCGCTGAGCACCTCTCGCCTGCCTTCCCGCAGCGCGCCCCGTGGGGAACCGCGCAGAACCTTCGTGCCTGGCAGGCCGAAGCGCTCGAGGCCTATTTCGATGCGGACGGTCCGGATGGCGTCGGAAAGGGACCACGGGACTTCCTCGCCGCGGCGACGCCTGGCGCCGGAAAGACGACGTTCGCCCTGCGTCTGGCCAGTGAGCTGCTGCGCCGCGGCGTGATCGATCGGATCATCGTGGTGGCTCCGACCGAGCACCTCAAGACGCAGTGGGCCGATGCCGCGGCGCGGGTCGGTATCCGCCTGGATCCCCGGTTCAGCAACCGACAGCACGCTCCGGCTCGGCACTACCACGGCGCCGCCGTGACGTATGCGCAGGTCGCGGTGAAGTCTTCCGTCCACCAGAGGTTGACGATCGAGGCACGCACGCTCGTCGTGCTCGACGAAGTCCATCACGGCGGCGACGCCCTCAGTTGGGGCGAGGCGCTGCGGGACGCGTACGGTCGCGCGACGCGCCGACTTCTGCTCTCCGGCACCCCGTTCCGCAGCGATACTGCGCCCATTCCGTTCGTGGAATATCACCCGAACGACAAAGGCATTCGCCTGTCGCGCACCGACTACAACTACGGCTACGGCCGCGCCCTCGCTGACGGCGTCGTGCGCCCCGTTCTGTTCCTCGTCTACGCCGGCAAGATGCGGTGGCGCACGAAGGCGGGCGACGAGCTCGAGGCGCATCTCGGTCAGGACAACACCAAGGATGTGACAGCGCAGGCGTGGCGGACCGCGCTCGATCCCGAGGGTGACTGGATTCCCGCCGTCTTACGCAGCGCAGACCGCCGGCTGTCCGAAGTGCGCGAAGACATTCCGGATGCCGGCGGCCTCGTCATCGCGACCGATCAGACAGCCGCGCGCGCCTACGCCGCCATCCTCCGCGACATCACGGGGGAGCAGCCCACGGTCGTCCTCTCCGACGACAAGGCTGCGTCCGGTCGGATCGAGACGTTCGCCGAGTCGACCTCGCGCTGGATGGTGGCTGTCCGCATGGTGTCGGAAGGCGTGGACGTCCCGCGTTTGGCGGTCGGAGTGTACGCGACGAGCGCATCGACCCCGCTGTTCTTCGCGCAGGCGATCGGGCGTTTCGTGCGTGCGCGCCGCCGCGGTGAGACCGCCTCGATCTTCCTCCCCAACGTGCCTCAGCTGCTCGCGCTTGCGGGCGAGATGGAACGAGAACGCGACCATGCACTCGACCGCGAGAAGGACGACGACGGGCTCCTCGACGACGATCTGATCAGCGAGGCGGAACGCGAGGAGAAGGCCTCCGACGAACTCGAACAGGAGTTCTCGTATCAGGCGCTCGGTTCGGTCGCGCACTTCGACCGTGTCCTGTTCGACGGGCGTGAGTTCGGCCAGCTCGCTGTTCCGGGAACCCCCGAAGAGGAGGAATTCCTCGGCATCCCCGGGTTGCTCGAGCCCGAACACGTCCACGAACTCCTCATGCAGCGGCAGTCCCGGCAGTCCCGTCACCGCCGTGTCCGGGAGGCGGGGGAATCGAGCGCGACCGCGACGGAAGCCTCACCTGACGCGGTGGATCCCGGCCTTCCGCCCGCACTGCATCGCAGTCTCAAGGAGCAGCGACAGCTCCTCAACAGTCTGGTCGGGCTGTACGCGCGCCAGAGCGGCGAGCCGCACGGGGCCGTGCATGCCGAGCTTCGTCGGGTCTGCGGCGGACCGGAGGTCGCGCGTGCGACGGTTGCGCAACTCCAGGCCCGTATCGAGGTGCTCCGGCGGCGCGTCCACGCCTGACCCCGCGCTTCGGAGCGCCGAAATGCTGGCAATCGCGGCATCGGTACCGTACGCGAAACACGCGCCGCCTAGCGTGGAATCGTGAGTGTTTCCCACCCCGTAGAGCCCACCGCACGCGATCGCCGCCGATGGGCGCAATACCTCGTCGACGAGCGCGCCGAGGGGCAGGTCTACCGAGATCTGGCCCTGCGCCGCGATGGCGAGGAGCGAGAGATCCTGTTGGCCCTCGCCGAGGCGGAACGGCGTCACGAGCACCACTGGCTCGAGTTGCTCGGCGGCGAGCCGGCGAAGCTGCCGCGCGCGAGTGCCGGGTCGCGGATGCTGGGCCTGCTGGCCCGCCGCTTCGGCTCCATCTTCGTCCTGGCTCTCGCGCAGAATGCGGAAGGGCGTTCGCCCTACGAAAGCGAGCCGTTCGCGACGGCGCGCATGGTCGCTGACGAGAGGATCCACGGAGAGGTCGTCCGTGGCCTCGCCGCTCGCGGGCGACGACGCCTGTCGGGGACTTTTCGCGCCGCCGTCTTCGGAGCGAACGACGGGCTCGTCTCCAATCTGGCTTTGGTGCTCGGCATCGGTGCCACCGGTGTCGCCCCGCAGTTCGTGCTGTTCAGCGGAATCGCGGGCCTGCTCGCCGGCGCGCTGTCGATGGGCGCCGGGGAGTTCGTCTCGGTGCGTTCGCAACGCGAACTCCTCGATGCAACGGAGCCCAGCAATGACGCCGACAACGTACTGCCGGACCTCGACCTCGATGCGAACGAGCTGGCGTTGGTCTACCGCACCCGCGGCATGAGCGCCGCAGACTCGCTCGCTGCCGCCCAGCACGTCATCGAGGTCGCACAGGCCGCGGACCGGTCCGTCCCCTACACGCGAGCTCCCGAACGGGCCGTCGACCACGAAACCGTCGGTAGCGCGCTGGGGGCTGCGGGCTCGAGCTTCCTGTTCTTTGCGTCGGGTGCGATCATCCCCATCGTGCCGTGGCTGTTTGGGTGGAGCGGCACCCCGGCGGTCGCGCTCGCCTTGGCGCTTGTCGGCCTTGCGCTGCTGGCGACCGGCGCGATGGTCGGCCTTCTCTCCGGCGCACCGCCCTTGCGCCGGGGGCTTCGTCAGCTGGCGATCGGGTTCGGCGCGGCGGCTGTCACCTACGCGCTCGGACTCGCGTTCGAGGTGTCGGTGTAGCCGCGATTTCTGAGCGAGCCGCCGGTCATGCTAATGTCGTTCTTCGGTTGCGAAACCGAAAACAACATCTGCGCGGGTGGCGGAATAGGTAGACGCGCTAGCTTGAGGTGCTAGTGCCCGGATAGGGCGTGGGGGTTCAAGTCCCCCCTCGCGCACAGATGGAAAAGGGTCCCGAAAGGGGCCCTTTTTCGTGTGCCGGCGCGCCCTCCAGAATCGGAGATTGTCGCTGGATTCGGTCGCCGGTGCGCGATTTCGTCCGAATCCGACGCATCCATCCGAATCCGCTCCGCGCGCGACGCGCATCAGGCGGCCAGGTGGCAACCTTGGGCGACGGCGCGGGCGATCGCACGCTCGACCTGCTCCCAGCGGTAGAGCACCTCGACGTACGAGAACCGCAGCACGGTATAGCCGCGCGCGATGAGCTCGCGGTCGTGCGCGAGATCCCGCGTCCGGTCAGTGGAGGACGAGTGGTGGGCGAAACCGTCCAGTTGCACCACCAGCCGATCTCCGATCAGGGCATCGACCGGATGTCCGGCGAGGAGAACCTGCGCACGAATCGAAAGACCCCACGGCGCGAGCCGGGTGGCGAAGATCGTCTCGAGCCCCGAGTCCATCAGGCCCGTGACGATCGCAGCGAGCTCGCGCGCGGCCGGCGTGCGCCAGGCGACACGTCGTATCTCCGCTGCCGACAGTCGGAGGGACCGAATGCCGGATTCCCAGATGACGAGGGCGTGCTCGCGGGGGAGGCACCCCGCGACATGTTCGAATGCGTCGTAGACGGATGCGACCAGTGTGGTCCCGCTGGACGGGACGAGGGCGTGCGACCAATGCGTGACGATGTCGTGCCCCTCCGCGCGGGGAGCGCGCGCGTGTGGCGGTACGCGCAGGTGCATGCGGGGGTCCGCGTCGGGCGGGATCCACCAGCCGAAGTGGCGCGCCGCGGTGATGCAGGTGAGCTGCGAGGTGCACTCGGCAGCCAGCACGAGCGGGGGCGGAGCCCCGGGCGTCGCGACCCAGTATCGTCGGACCCTCCTGGCGGCGCCGCCCGCGATCTGTGCGCGGAGTGTGTGCGGGGAGACACCGGCATCCAGCAGCGTCTGGCGGTGCACGATGCCGCCCCGGTCGTCGATCCACGCGGTGAGGTCCATCGCCCTACCCTCCCGGTCTCGGACACGCTCTGAGGGGCGCGAAGCCCCATCGGTGGACAGATGCGCCAGGCGGGCCGCGGGGGAGGAGACGATGCGCCTTCCGCGGCCGGCACCGGATTCGGAGAATGTCACCAGAATCGGATGCCGGAGCGTGCTCCGCGCCGAATCTGCGGCATCCATCCGAATCCGGTGCACGCGCGGATCCGAATCCGGTGCACGCGCGGATCCGAATCCGGTGCACGCGCGGAGCCGAATCCGCTGCGCCACGGCCGGTAGCGTGGAGAGCATGTCTGAGGAGCTTCCCGAGGTCGCGCGCATCGCGCAAGACCTGATCCGTTTCGACACCACCAACTACGGCGAGGGGCGCGCGAACGGTGAACGGGAGGCGGCCGAGTACGTCGGCGCCTACCTCGAAGCGCTCGACCTTGAGCCGGTGTATTACGAGCCGATACTCCGGCGCACGAATGTGATGGCACGGATCCCCGGGCGCGATCCGAGCAAACCCGCACTCGTGCTGCACGGGCACCTCGACGTGGTTCCCGCGGTCGCCGACGACTGGAGTGTCGACCCGTTCGCCGGGGTCGTCCGCGATGGGATGCTGTGGGGCCGCGGTGCGGTCGACATGAAGGACATGAACGCGATGATCCTCACCTCCCTCGCGGAGATCCTTCGTGCCGACGAGCAACCGGCCCGCGACATCATCGTCGTCTTCTTCGCGGATGAGGAAAACGGTGGTGTCGAAGGGTCCCAACTCGTGGTGCGCGACCGGCCCGAGTGGTTCGCGGGCGCCACGGAGGCCATCAGTGAAGTCGGCGGTTATTCGATTCCGGTCGGTGATCAGCGCGCGTACTTACTGCAAGTCGGGGAGAAGGCTCTCGTCTGGCTACGGCTCCGAGCACAGGGGATCGCCGGGCACGGGAGCCGCTTCCATCCCGACAACGCCGTCACTCGACTCGCCGAAGCCGTGGCCACGCTCGGGCGTACCGCATGGCCGATCGAGCTGACCGAGACCACCCGGCAGACGATCGACGGCCTCGCTGCCCTCTGCGGAGGGGACCCCGCGCACCCGGACGACGTCGCGGACCGCACCGGACCGGCATCCGGGTTCCTCCGATCGACGCTCCGCACGACGACCAACCCGACCGGCCTCGAGGCCGGCTACAAGCACAACGTGATCCCGGATGCCGCCGTCGCCGCGATCGATGTGCGCACGCTCCCGGGCCAGGAGGACGCTGTCCTCGCTGAGATCCAGCGGATCGTCGGGGACGACATCGAGATCGACATCGCGCACCGCGATATCGGGCTGGAAGTACCGTTCTCCGGCGCGCTCGTCGAGGCGATGGTGGCCGCGCTGGATCGACACGATCCCGGCATTCCCGTCGTGCCCTACCTGATGGGCGGCGGAACGGACAACAAGGCCCTGGCTGAGCTCGGCATCGCCGGATACGGGTTCGCGCCGTTGCGCCTTCCCGCGGAGCTCGATTTCACCGGTATGTTCCACGGTGTGGATGAGCGCGTCCCGATCGATGCGCTCGTATTCGGGCAGCGCGTGCTCACCGATCTGCTCCGCACGTACTGATCCCCAGCGAAAGGCCGTCATGCACCTCATCGAGGCGATCATCCTGGGACTTCTGCAGGGGCTGACCGAGTTCCTGCCGATCTCATCGAGCGCGCATCTGCGCATCGCCGGCGAGTTGCTGCCGTCGGCGCAAGACCCGGGCGCGACCTTCACCGCGATCACCCAGATCGGCACCGAGCTTGCGGTGCTGGTGTATTTCTGGGGGCGGATCATGCGGATCATCGCGCAATGGGCGCGGTCGCTGACCGGTTCGGTCCCGCGCAACGATCCGGATGCGCGCATGGGCTGGATCGTCATCCTCGGCACGATCCCGATCGGTGTGCTCGGTTTCCTCTTCCAAGACGTGATCCGCGACACCTTCCGTAACCTGTGGCTCGTCGCGATCGTGCTGATCGTGTTCGGTCTGCTCCTCGGAGCGGCCGATGCACTCGGCCGTCGCACGCGCAACGAGCAAGACCTGACGTATCCGCACGGTGTGGCGCTCGGCTTCGCGCAGGCACTCGCTCTGATCCCGGGGGTCTCCCGCTCCGGGGCGACCACGACGATGGGCTTGGCGCTCGGCTACACGCGTCCGGCGGCCGCGGAGGTGGCGTTCCTTCTCGCGGTTCCCGCGGTGTTCGGAAGTGGCTTGTACGAACTGCTGCAGGCGTTCCAGGAGCCTGGCGCACAGGTGTTCAGTCTGTTCGAGACCGCCGTGGCCACGGTCGTCGCGTTCGGTGTCGGCCTCGCGGTGATCGCGTTCCTGATGCAGTACCTCAAGCGCGGCAGCTTCTTGCCGTTCGTGATCTACCGACTCGTGCTCGGCGTTGTGCTCATCATCCTGCTGAGCGTCGGCGCGCTCCAGGCCTACTGACGCGGCGGGAAATCCCGGCCGGGTTTGCCCGGTCCGTCGCCGTCACGGCGGAGGTACCGCTCGAACTCTTGTGCAATGGCATCCCCTGACGCTTCGGGGGAGTCCCAGGCGTCACGGGTCTGCTCGAGTTGGTGGATGTACTCGGTCATCTCTTCGTCGTCGGCGGCAGCAGCGTCGATCGAGGCTTCCCACGCGACGGCCGCGGCCGGCAGATCATCACGCGGGAACTCCGCGCCGGTGATCTCGGCCAGGCGATCCAGAAGCGCGAGCGTGGCCTTGGGCGACGGGCTATGCCCCGCGACATAGTGCGGAATCGACGCCCACAGTGCTGCCGACGGGATGCCGGCCTGCTCGGCAGCCAGCGTCAACACGCTCAGGATCCCGACCGGACCCTCATACGTGGGTCGTTCGAGATGGAGTGCGCTCCGGAGCTGCTCGTTCTCGCTGCCGGAGAAAATCGAGATCGGGCGAGTGTGCGGGACATCGGACATCATCGACCCGAGGGCGACGATCCCGGTGATGTCTTCAGCCAAAGCTGCGTCGATGAACTCAGCGGCGAAGGCCTGCCAGGCGCGCGCGGGCTCGACACCGGTGAGCACCCACAGACGCGTCCCATCGGATTCGCCCGTCGGACGCCAGAGGGTCGCTTCAGGCCACGAGAGGGTGCGCGACCCGTCGGTCTCGAGAGCGATCTGCGGCCGGGTGTACTGGTAGTCGAAGTAGAGCTCGGGATCGACCGACAGCACCGCGGTGTAGTCGGCACCCTCGCGCAGACGCGCGACCGCCGACGAGGCCGCTTCGCCGGCATCGTTCCACCCGTCGAACGCGATCACGAGAACCCGCTGCCCCAGTCTGTCCACCGTGCTCCTCACCCTCTGCGAATCGATCCCCCCACGATACGCCGAGTGCCTCACACCAGCTCGGAACACACGGGCGTGCAGCGGTCATCGGTAGCATAGACCGATGACTTCTTCGCTCCCCGCTGCCGTTCTCTGGGACATGGACGGGACGCTGGTCGACACCGAGGTGTACTGGATGAGCGCGGAAACCGCGCTGGTCGAGAGCTTCGGCGGCACGTGGACGCACGAGCAGGCCCTGACCCTCGTGGGCAAGGGATTGGAGTCCTCTGGCGCCATCCTTCAAGGTGCCGGGGTCCGGATGAGCGTCCCCGAGATCGTCCAGCATCTGACCGACCAGGTCATGCGCCAGCTCGCTGAGCGTGGCAACCCGCTCCGGCCCGGCGCCGCGGAGTTGCTGGCCGAGCTCCGTGCGGCCGGAGTCCGAACCGCGCTCGTGACGATGTCGCTGCGGCCGATGGCGGAACTCGTCGTCTCGCGCCTTGCGCCCGACTCGTTCGAGGTCATCATCTCCGGCGACGACGCCACGCGCCCGAAGCCGTACCCGGATCCCTATCTGCAAGCGTGCGCGTCGCTCGGTGTCGCCCCGGCGGACACCGTCGCGATCGAAGATTCGCCGACCGGGGTGACCGCTGCCGTCGCTGCCGGCATCCCGACGATCGGCGTGCCTCTCATGGTGTCGCTCGTCGGCACCGGCGCGACGATCTGGCCGACGCTCGAGGGGCGCACCGTGCACGATATCGCCGGCATCCACGCTGGCTCGACCACTCACCTCGACGGAGATCGCTCATGAACATCGACCTACGCCCCAGTGGCCCGTTCCGGCTGGGAGATCGCGTGCAGCTCACCGGCCCCAAGGGCCGTCTCAACACGATCACGCTCCGCGAAGGCGGCGAACTGCACACGCACCACGGAGTGCTGAAGCATGAAGCACTGCTCGGGCAGCCCGATGGTTCGGTGCACACGAACAGTGGTGGCCATGAATACCTCGCATTGCGGCCTCTCCTGCGGGACTTCGTCATGTCGATGCCGCGCGGCGCGGCGATCGTCTACCCGAAGGATGCCGCGCAGATCCTCGCGTCGGCCGATATTTTCCCGGGCGCGACCGTTGTGGAGGCGGGGGTCGGATCGGGCGCGCTGTCGCTCTGGTTGCTTCGCGCCATCGGTGGGTCGGGTCGTCTGATCTCGTTCGAGCGGCGTGCGGAATTCGCCTCGGTCGCGCAAGCGAACGTCGAGACCTTCCTCGGGCACGAGCCGGAGACCTGGCGGATCGCGGTCGGTGACCTTGCCGAGGCCCTCCCCACCGAGGTCGAACCGGGATCTGTGGATCGGGTGGTCCTCGACATGCTGGCACCGTGGGAGTGCATCGATGTCGTCGCCGACGCCCTCACACCGGGCGGAGTTGTGTTGTGCTACATCGCGACGGCGACACAGCTCAGCCGCGTCGCCGAGTATGTGCGCGGCACCGGCTTGTTCACCGAGCCGGAAGCCACCGAGACGATGATCCGTGGCTGGCACGTCGAAGGTCTGGCCGTGCGCCCGGACCATCGGATGGTCGGGCACACCGGGTTCCTCCTGACCGCCCGTCGCCTGGCGCCCGGCGCGATCCCTCCGGATGTCCGCAAGCGTGCGCTCAAGAAGCCGACCTACTCGGACGTCGACGTCGAGGCCTGGACTCCGGGAGCGGTCGGCGATCGTCAGATCACGGACAAGAACCTCCGCAAGCGGGTGCGCGACGCGAAACGCGCGGTGGACGGTGCGCGTATCGCCGCGGCCGGGGACGGCCCGAGCGACGACGTAGACTGATCCGGTGCTCCGGATCCCTGCTGCCCTGGCCGTCGTCGGCTTGACCGCTCTGACCCTCGTCGGCTGCTCTGCCGCATCGCCCGCGGCGTCGTGCGAGCGCCCGATGAACGATTCGTCGGTCCTCGGTTTGCTCGACGTGTCCGGTGAGACCGGCAGCCCCGCCGTGCAGGTGAACTCGCCCGTCTACGTCGACCAGACCGTCTTCACCGATGCGACCGTGGGCGAGGGCACCACCGTCACGTCCGAGTTGCAGGACGTCGTCTTCACCGTCGCGATCGCCAACGGCGCAACCGGCGAATCGATCTTGACGTCGGGCACCCAGGTCATGCCGCTGTCGCAGTGGAAGGCCGACTACGCGGGTTTCGCGACCATGATGATGTGCGCCACCGAAGGCTCACGCATTGTCGGGGCGATCCCGGCATCCGACCTTTCGGAGGCGGCCGCGTCGAACCTCGGTATCGCCGAAGACGCCACTGCCGTCGTCGTGATGGACCTGCAGAAGGTGTACCTGGCGGCTGCCGACGGCGCGCCCCAGTACAACGACCGCCGAGGGATGCCCTCGGTCGTCCTCGCGCCGAACGGCGCCCCCGGGATTATCGTTCCCGACACCGCACCTCCCGCCGATCTCGCCGTAGAGGTGCTCAAGAAGGGCGACGGGCCCGCGGTCACGGGCGATGACGCGATCCGCATCCACTACACGGGCGTCACGTGGGCCGGCCGTGAGGTCTTCGATTCGACGTGGGACAAGGGCGCATCGACCGCAGTCACGCTGGACGGCGTCGTCGAGGGATTCGCCGAGGCGCTGGAAGGGCAGACCGTCGGCTCCCAGATTCTCGCCGTGATTCCGCCCGAGCTCGGCTACGGCGATCAGGCGTCGGGCGCGATCCCGGCCGGGTCGACTCTCGTGTTCGTCATCGACATTCTCGGCATCGACGCGCCTGCGACGCGCTGATGCCCCGGGGAGCCGGCTCGGCGCCCGCCGCCTAGGATGGTCGGGTGGCCAAGGAATCGACGCGCACCGCTCCTGAAGAGCGCTTGGTCAACCTGGTGGTAGCTCTGATGGCCACCGAGCAGGGATTGACGAAGGACACCATTCTCTCGTCGGTGGCGGGCTACCGGGAGCAGCACGAGACGGGCGCCTCCAAGGACGCGCTCGAGAAGATGTTCGAGCGGGACAAGGAGAACATCCGGGGGCTGGGCATTCCCGTCGAGACCATCGGCGACTACGCCGACCCCGATGATCTCCGTGAGGCGCGGTACCGGATCCCTACGGCCGAGTACGAACTCCCCGCCGACATCGAGTTCACCTCCGCCGAGATCGCGGTGTTGAACCTCGCTGGCGGCGTGTGGAGCGAAAGCTCGATGTCAGCCGATGCCCGCGCCGGACTCCGCAAGATCCGAGCGCTCGGCAACGACGTCGACGCCCCGATCATCGGTTACTCGCCGCGCATCAACCTGCGTGCACCGTCGTTCGCCCCGCTCCAGCGCGCGATCGAACAGGGGCGTGTCGTCGAGTTCTCGTATCTGAAGGCGGGGGAGGATGCCGCGACCCTCCGCAGGATTCAGCCGCTCGCCCTGCTCGAATACGAGGCACGGTGGCACGTGTATGGGATCGATCTCGCGCACGACCAGCCGCGCACGTTCCTCCTCTCGCGGATCGTCTCGGACGTGCAGATCACCCGGACGCCTTTCGACATCGCATTGCGCGAGAACGCGGGGGAGCGCGCACTGGCGGGCTTGGTGGACCTCGCCGGCCGCCAGCTCGCCCTGGTGGAGGTCGAACCTGGAACGGAAGCGGCACTGCGGCTGAGCCGTCGTGCCCAACCGGCTGAGCAGGGCATTCGCGTGCCCTATGTCGACATCCACATCTTCGCCGACGAGCTCGCCTCCTACGGTCCGGAAGTTCGTGTCGTCGAGCCCCCCGCGCTTCGCGAAGAAGTGATCCACCGGCTTGAACGGGCGCTCGCGCTCCACACCGATGCGGGGGAGAACGCATGACGACGCGACCGTTGGTGGCCACCGATCGCGCCGCCCTGATCCTGCAGCTCGTGCCGTATTTGATCGGGAAGGGTGAGGTATCCCTCGTCGAAGCGGCCGATGCCTTCGACGTCACGCCCGACCAGATGCGCGCGATGGTCGAGAAGCTCACCGTGATCGGGCTGCCCGGCGAGAGTGGCTTCTGGCAGATGGCCAACGATCTCTTCGACATCGATTGGGATCTGCTGGACGAAAGAGACCTCATCGTCATCACGAACTCGGTCGGGCTCGAGCGCACACCGCGGCTCACGGCGCGCGAGGCGGCGGCGCTGCTGGCCGGGCTGCACCTCGCTGCCACACTCCCCGGCGTCGGGGACAGCGGGATCGTCCAGGGTTTGCTCGCCAAGCTCGCGCGCGGCGCCTCCAGCGCACCGGCCGAGCTCATCGTGGCGCCGGATGCCGTCGACGACCTGCGCATTGCCGTCGCAGCCGCCCTGCGTGATCGAGTCGCGCTCTCGTTCACGTACAAGGCGCCCGATGCCCCGGCGACCATACGCACGGTGGACCCCGTGAAGGTGCACATCGCGAGCGGCCAGTGGTATCTGCAGGGATGGTGCCATCTGCGCGGCGCGATGCGTACTTTCCATCTCGACCGGGTCAGCGAGGTCCGGCCGACGAACATCCCGATCACGCACGACGGAGAGGCTGTGCCCGACCTCTTCGAACCCGGTGACGCGGACGTCGCGGTCGACGTGCGGTATCGCAGGTCGGTTGCCCCCCTCTTGGCCGACTACGTCGCCATCGATCCGATCACGATCGAGGGTGACCTCGCGACGGCGCGCGTGCGTGTGGGCGACGCCCGCAGTCTCAAGCGCACGGCGACACGGCTCGGCGGTGATCTGGAGATCACCGCTCCCGAGTCGGCACGGCAGTCCGCGGCTGCCTGGGCTGACGCAGGGCTCGCCCAGTACCGCTGATCCCGGTCACAAGCGCGACAGGTAGAGTGGTCATCAGCTTCGACCGCTCACTTTCGAAAAGAGGATGCCATGGGCAACCTGTTCGCCGGTCCGCACCTGTGGATTCTGCTGATCGTCATCCTGCTGTTGTTCGGGGCGGCCAAACTCCCCGCACTCGCCAAGAGCATGGGCCAGTCGGCCCGGATCTTCAAGGGCGAGATCAAGGCGATGAAGGACGATGACGCCCCGGCCGATGCTCCCGTCGCCGGCACCGCGCCGTCGGTCTCCGCGGAGGCGGTGCCTCCGGTGATCCCGCCGGTCGGAACGGGCACGACGCCCGAAACCAAGCCCTAGCGGCTCGTGGCTACGGCCGAACATCCTCGCACGACCACGGACGCGCGAGGAGATAGCCCGCGCAATGACAAGCGGATGTCCCTCGGTGGGCATCTGGTGGAGCTGCGTCGTCGATTCGTGATCGGTGCGCTCGCACTGGTCGTGGCGATGGTCGTTGCCTTCTTTTTGACCGACTGGATCATCTGGGCGATGACGGAGCCGATCCGGATCGTCGCGGTGCAACGCGGCGAAGACCCCGATGCGATCGTCCGCTTGATGTATTCGACGATCACCGGGCCGTTCGACATGCGTCTGCGAATTGCGTTCGTCGTCGGCATCATCCTCTCTGCCCCCGTGTGGCTCTGGCAGATCTGGGCATTTCTCATGCCCGGGCTCACCCGCAAAGAGATCACATACACGATCGGATTCGTCGCCGCGGCGGTCCCGCTGTTCTTCGCGGGTTGCTTCACAGGCTGGTGGGTCATGCCCCACATCGTCGAGATCATGGCGACGTTCTCCGCCGAGGGCGCAGCCAACCTCTACGAGGCGAAGTACTACTACGACTTCGTCTTCAAACTCGTGATCGTCGTCGGTATCTCGTTTGTTCTCCCCGTGTTCCTGGTCGCACTCAACCTCGCCGGAGTGATGAGCGGCAGAGCGATTCTGAAGGGCTGGCGCGTGGCGATTCTCGTCACCGTCGTCTTCTCCGGCCTCGCAACTCCCGCCGCCGACATCGTGAGCATGCTGTTGCTCGCCGGCATCCTGACACTTCTCTTCTTCGCCGCCGCCGGGCTGTCGATGCTGTTCGACCGGCGCAAAGCCAAGCGCACCGCGGCCGAACTCGGAAACGCCCCGTGAGCGACCCCGCCGCCCGCTTCGCGCGGGCCGAGGCGAATCGCGCACATCCCCTCACGACGGCGTTCGCCGACGCTCAGCGGTTCGACCTCGATCCGTTTCAGATCGCGGGCTGTCATGCCCTCGAAGACGATCGCAGCGTTCTCGTGGCAGCGCCAACCGGCGCGGGCAAGACGATCGTCGGAGAGTTCGCCATCCACCTGGCAATGCTCCAGCCCGGAGACAAGGCGTTCTACACGACGCCGATGAAGGCCCTGTCGAACCAGAAGTTCCGCGAGTTGCAGGCTGTCTACGGCGAAACCGAGGTGGGCCTACTCACCGGCGACACGAACATCAACGGCAATGCGCGCGTGGTCGTGATGACCACCGAGGTCCTCCGCAACATGCTCTATGCCGACTCACCGGCCCTGCGCGGTTTGCGCTTCGTCGTGATGGATGAAGTGCACTATCTCGCCGACCGCTTTCGCGGGGCGGTGTGGGAAGAGGTCATCATCCATCTGCCCCCGCACGTGCGCCTCGTGTCGCTGTCGGCGACCGTGTCGAACGCGGAGGAGTTCGGGGATTGGCTCGACACGGTGCGCGGCGACACCGACGTCATCGTGTCGGAGACTCGCCCCGTGCCGCTCGAGCAGCACGTGCTCGTGCGTGGCGACTTGCTGCCCTTGTTCGATGACCGCTCCGGAATCGCCACCGCGCAGGTCAACCAGGAACTCATGCGCATCCGCTCGCCGCACGGGGCCAACCAGGACAACAACCGCCGCGGGCAGCAGTTCCGGTCTGCGGGCGGGTACCAGTCGACGCAGCGGCGTCCGCACAAGGGCGGCAGCCGACCGGTGCGGCCCTCGAATATTCAGCGGATCGAACGCATCGATCGGCCGCAGGTGGTCGAGCTGCTCGGTCGCGCGAGTCTGCTACCGGCGATCTTCTTCGTCTTCAGCCGTGTGGGCTGCGACGCCGCCGTCCAGCAGGTGCGCCGTTCGGGTGTGCGACTGACCAGCCGCGAGGAGCGCGACGAGATTCGCCAGATCGTCGACGCGCGCACCCGCGCCCTCCCGGAGGAGGATCTTGCCGTCCTCGGGTACTGGGAGTGGCGCGAAAACCTCGAGCGGGGGGTCGCGGCCCACCATGCGGGCCTGTTGCCGGCGTTCAAGGAAATCGTGGAGGAGCTCTTCCAGCGGAAGCTCGTCAAGGCGGTCTTCGCGACCGAGACGCTCGCGCTCGGCATCAACATGCCGGCGCGCACCGTCGTGCTCGAAAAGCTCGAAAAGTTCAACGGCGAAGCGCGCGTGGCCATCACGTCGGGGGAGTACACCCAGCTGACCGGGCGCGCCGGTCGCCGCGGCATCGACGTGGAGGGGCACGCCGTCATCCAATGGACGGAGGCACTCGACCCGCAGGCGGTCGCCGCCCTCGCGTCGCGGCGCACGTATCCGCTGAACTCCAGCTTCCGGCCGACATACAACATGGCCGTGAACCTCATCGACCAGTTCGGCAGGCCGCGCGCTCGCGAGATCCTCGAGTCGTCCTTCGCGCAGTTCCAGGCCGACCGCGCGGTCGTGGGTCTGGCACGCCAGGTGAAGGATGCCGAGGATTCGCTCGCCGGATATCAGAAGGCGATGACGTGCGACCGCGGCGACTACGCCGAGTACGCGCGCATGCGACGGGAGCTCACCGATCTCGAGCGCAAGGGCGACAGATCCGCGCCACCCGCGGCCCGCAAGCAGCGGCAAGAGCAGATCGAATCGCTCCGGCGCCGCCTCCAGCGGCATCCCTGTCAGACGTGCCCCGACCGGGAGAAGCACGCGCGGTGGGCCGAGCGTTTCTGGAAGCTGCGGCGACAGACCGACAAGCTGCGCCAGCAGATCGATACCCGCACCGGCACCGTCGCGCGGATCTTCGATCGTGTTGTCGACGTTCTGACCGCGCTGGATTATGTCGCCGTAGACTCCGCCGGTGCGACCAGTCTGACCCCGGCCGGCGCGACGATGAAGCGCATCTACGGTGAGCGCGACCTTCTCGTCGCCGAGGCGTTGCGGACAGGTATCTGGGCCGAGCTCGACACGGCGGGTATGGCCGCACTCGCGTGCTGCCTCGTGTACGAACCGCGGCGCGATGAAGCCGGTCCTGGGGAGCATGGACTTCCGCGCGGACCGTTCCGGGCGGCGCTGAACGCGACGCAGGAGCTGTGGGCGCGCCTGGACGACCTCGAACAGGATCATCACTTGCCCGGATCGAATCCGGTGGCCACAGGCCTTGCCACCGCCATGCATTCGTGGGCGCGCGGCGGCACCCTCGATCGGGTGCTCGACGAGGCAGATCTCGCCGCCGGAGACTTCGTCCGTTGGACGAAGCAGACGATCGATCTGCTCGATCAGCTCTCGATCGTCGCCGAACCTCCGGTGGCGACGACGGCGCGCAAGGCCCTCGACGCCGTGCGTCGCGGGATCGTCGCCTACGCGTCGGTCTGACCTCCGCGCGCGATTAGGCTCAGAGGGTGCCCGATCGCCCACGACCACTGCTGCCGCTGTGGGCGGCATCGCTCGTTGCCGTCGCCGCTGGCCTGATCTTCACCCTCGCATTCCCGGCGCTCGCCTGGTGGCCGGTGGTGTTCGTTGCCGTGCCCCTTGCGCTCCTGAGCCTCATCGGGCGTCGAGCGTGGAGTGCGGCGCTCGTCGGCTTCCTGTTCGGCGCCGCGCTCTTCTTCGTAAACCTCTCGTTCACGGCTCGGTTCCTCGGACCGATCCCCTGGATCGCACTGTCTGTCTTGCAAGCCGTGTTGACCGCCGCGGCCGCGGTTCCGCTCGCCCTCGCCTACCGATGGATGCCGCGCCTCGCCCCCGGCGCGTGGGGACGCTTGGTCGCGCTTCCTGCCCTCGTCGCGGGACTCTGGGTCGCGCGGGAGGAGCTTCTCGGCACCTTTCCCTACGGCGGGTTTCCCTGGGCCCGTGTGGCGGTGACGCAGGCGAGCTCGCCGCTGGCCGACGTCACCTCGTGGGTGGGCATGAGCGGGCTGTCGTTCCTGATCGTGTTCGTCTGCGCGGCACTCATCGAATACGTCCGACGCGGTGCGTTCACCGACATCCGCACAGCGCTCTCGTACGCGCTCCCCGCGATCCTGCTGTTCTCGCTCCCGCAGTTCCCCACGACAGATGCGGGAACGATCCGAGTCGGTGCGGTGCAGGGCAACGGCCCGGCCGGGTACTTCGACGAACGTGAAGCCTACGACGTCTTCCGCGCCCAGCTGGCCGCCACCGAGCCGATCGAGGATGAGGATGTCGACGTCCTCCTCTGGCCCGAGGGAGGCGTCGATGCCGATCCGACGAACAACGAGTCGGTCGCGCGCACGCTCGACGCTCTTTCGGAACGGATCGACGCGCCGCTGCTGATCGGCGCCGTGACCGCGCGCGATGAGAAGTACTTCAACTCGTCGATGCTGTGGGAGGCAGGAGCCGACAATCCCGTCAGCACGTATGACAAGCGGCATCCGGTCCCGTTCGGCGAGTATGTGCCGAACCGCGACTTCTTCATGTTGCTGGCTCCCGATTTGATCGGATTGATCCAGCGCGAGTTCACGCCGGGAACCACCGCGCCTTTCGTCGATGTCGACGGCGTCGGAGTGGGGCTCGCCATCTGCTTCGACGTCATCTACGACGACGTCATCCGGGAAGGCGCGCACGCCGGCGCCGAGGTCTTCATGTTCCAGACCAACAATGCCGACTTCCGCGGCACCGATGAGAACCTGCAGCAACTCGCGTTCGCGCGGATACGCGCGATCGAGACCGGGCGTGCGGTTGTGAACCTCTCGACCGTGGGGACGAGTCAGGTGATCGCTCCCGACGGCTCGACGATGGATGCTCTTGCCGCCGATACGCCCGGCGCAATGGTCACCGACGTGCCCTTGCGAACCGGCCTCACCCCCGCGGTCCTCGCGGGGGAGGCGATCCAGAGCTTCCTCGGCTGGGGGAGTGCCGGTGTGCTCGCGGCGGTCGGGGCTCTCCTGTGGCATCGCACGCGCACGCCGAAGACGCCGGTGTCCCGCCCCGGAAGGCGGGAAACCGGCGTCGACTCAGTGGAGTGATCTCAGGCGCTCAGGCGCGACGTGTCAGCGCCGCGGCGCTCACGCAGAAGGGCGAGACGCTCTTCCAGGAGTTCTTCCAACTCGGGGATGCTGCGTCGCTCCAGCAGCATGTCCCAGTGGGTACGTGCGACCTTGTCGCCGGAGTGGTCGATCTCGACCACGCTGTCGCCGACGCGGCGCACAGCCTCGGCGCCACAGGTGCGGCACTCCCACGCTTCGGGGAGTTCGGCGTCGGCCGCGAAGGTCATGACGGTTTCGCGCTTGCACTGCGTGCAAACGTAGGTGTGATTGGCGCGCTCATGAAACACGACGCCTTCCTCGCTCTGTAGGCTGGAAGCGCCGAGTCGGATGCCGCGCAGGCTGCGATCTGCCATTGTGTGGTCCTCTCGTCGTTGTCAGGTATAACGAACTCACCTGTGCGCATCATCCGAACGAACCATCCTGAGCCTGCTTTCACAGGGGATCCCCAGCCCCGAAGACGGTGCGCGTGAATGCGTCTCAGGCGCGTCCTGCGACCGTTCGAACCGCCACCTCGGCGCGGTCGGTGACCAGCCCGTCGACACCCAGATCGAGCAATCTCGTCATGTCCGCCGGATCGTTGACCGTCCAGACGTGGACCTCGACCCCGGCTGCGTGAGCGGCATCCAGCAGGCGCCGTGTGACGATCCGCATCCGGCCGTGACGTTCCGGGACCTGCAGGGCGTCGATTCCCACCAGCGCACGTCGGACAAGAGCCGACGAACCGGTCGTGACCGCCGCGAGTGTGCGCGCGATGCTCGTTCTGCCCGCCGACGTTGCGGGCTCGCCGCCGCGCGTGCGAGCGGCGGCGAGGGCCCGCCGCCGTCGGTCGTCGGAGAAGCTCGTCAGGAGGACCCGATCGGCGTGCGGCGCGACGATCCGTCCGACGCGCTCCGCGGCGGCTGCCACTTTCACATCGAGGTTGAACCGCAGGGTGGGAAAGGCCGCCATCGCGTCGGCCACCGTCAGCAGCCCTCCGCGACGGGCCATGAGCCGGTGCAACTCATCGTGGGTCACCGCAGCGACCGGTCGTGGGTCGTTGGCAACACGACGCAGGTCATCGTCGTGGAAGAGGACGACCACCCCATCGGACGTCACCTGGCAATCCGACTCGACGTAGCGCGCGCCAGTCCCGTGCGCGGCGGCGACCGCGGCGATCGAGTTCTCCACGATGCCCTCGGCATCCGGCGGCACGAAGCCGCGATGAGCCAGCACCCGCGGGGCTGCCGATGCGGCGAACCACGGATGTGTCACGACGAGGGAAGAGGCCCGCCGGGCAGCGTCTGGGCGGCAGAGGTGATCTTCTCCGCCTCGGATGCTGCTGCCTCCGCCGCTGCCGATGCTTCCGCTGCAGCGTCGCTCACACCCTCGGTGTCGTCACGGCGCGGGCGGGGAGACGGATCGGTGGCACGACCGCCGAAGGCGTTGCCGATTCCCTGCAATGCTTCGGTCAGCTCACTGGGGATGATCCACAACTTGCTCGAGGAGCTCTCCGCGATCTTCGGCAGAGTCTGGAGGTACTGGTACGCCAGGAGTTTCTCATCGGGCTGCCCGCGATGGATCGCATCGAAGACCATCTTGATCGCCTCCGATTCGCCCTGTGCGCGCAGGACGGCGGCTTGCTTCTCGCCCTCTGCGCGGAGAATGTCTGCCTGCCGGCGGCCCTCCGCCTCGAGGATCTGGGACTGCTTGGATCCTTCGGCGGTGAGGATCACCGCGCGGCGGTCTCGCTCGGCTCGCATCTGCTTCTCCATCGAGTCCTGGATGGAGTGTGGCGGGTCGATCGCCTTCAGCTCGACACGCGAGACTCGGATGCCCCATTTTCCGGTCGCCTCATCCAGCACGACCCGAAGCTGTCCGTTGATCTCGTCGCGACTCGTGAGCGCTTCCTCGAGGTTGAGACCACCGACGACATTGCGCAGTGTGGTGGTGGTCAACTGCTCGACAGCGCCGAGATAGTTCGCGATCTCGTAGGTCGCGGCGCGCGCATCCGTCACCTGGAAGTAGACGACGGTATCGATGGAGACGACCAGGTTGTCTTCCGTGATCACCGGCTGCGGAGGGAAGGAGACGACCGTCTCGCGCATATCCACGAGGGGGCGGAGTCGATCGATGAACGGCACCAGCAAGTTGAGACCGGGGGAGAGGGTCCGTTGGTAGCGGCCCAGCCGTTCGACCACTCCGGTATAAGCCTGCGGGATGATTCGCACCGACCGGAAGATCACGACGATCACGAAGATCGCGATGACGACGAGCAGGACGATGATGAAGATCTGTCCGGCGAAAGCTCCGATGTCGATCATTCGTCGACACTCCTTTCGGTGCGAGCGGCTTCCGGTGCGACCTCGACGGTCGCACCGCGGACCGCGGTGACCGTCGTGCGCGTGCCCACGGGCAGCTCGGTTTCACTGTCGGCAACGTGAGCGGTCCACTGCTCGCCATTGTCGAGACGAACCGATCCTTGGCCATTGACGAACGGGGCGACCACGCGGGCGCCCATGCCGTAGAGGGCATCGACGTTCGTGGGGTGGAGCACGCTCGATCGGTGGAGTACCCGCAGCAGCAACGGTCGGATGGTGAACAACAGCAGCGCGGAGACGATCGCGGCAGCCAGCACCTGCAACCACCAGGGCCCGCCCAGCAGGTTCACACCGAGGCCCCCGATCGCGGTCCCTGCCGCAAGCATGAGAAACGTGAACTCGAGGGTCAACAGCTCGATGATCACGAAAAGCAGGGCCAGGACGAGCCAGGCGATCCAGAGGTACTGCGAGAGGTCGGGCAGCATCCGTGCGCTCCCATCTTCGGTCTTGTTCGAACCCTAACACTCGGACGGTCGGATGCCGTGGGCCCCGCCCGGCGCGGCTAGGGGGGCGATTGGTAGTGTCGAAGAGATCTGGCGAGACCGCCGGTATCCCTTCACCGTCATCGCAGGAGCGTCCCTATGTCCCAGCCCATCCCCGCCGGAACCCTCAGCGGTCGGACGGCCCTCGTCACCGGGTCGTCGCGTGGAATTGGAGCGGATACCGCTCGCTACCTCGCTGAAGCCGGGGCGAACGTCGTCATCAACTACCGCAACAAGGCACCGCGCGCGCAGAAGTTGGCCACCGAATTGGGCGAGCTGGGCGTCGAGACGCTCGTCGTCGGAGCCGACCTCACCGACGAAGGATCGGTCGCGGCGATGATGGCCGCGATCGGAGAGACATTCGGCACCCTCGACATCCTCGTGCTGAATGCGTCCGGCGGCATGGAATCGGGAATGGGGGAGGACTACGCGCTGGTGCTCAACCGCGACGCTCAGCTCGGCGTCCTCTCGGCCGCTCTCCCGTGGATGCACGACGGTTCCCGTGTTGTGTTCGTCACGAGCCACCAGGCGCACTTCATCCGCACCACTCCCACGATGCCCGAGTACGAGGCTGTCGCTCTGTCTAAGCGCGCGGGTGAGGATGCTCTTCGCGCACGCATCCCTGAGCTCGCCGAGCGCGGCATCGAGTTCGTCGTCGTCTCCGGAGACATGATCGAAGGGACGATCACCGCGACCCTCCTCGAGCGGGCCAACCCTGGCGCGCTCGCGTCGCGGCGCGAGTCGGCCGGCAAGCTCTACAACGTCTCCGAGTTCGCCGCTGAGATCGCGTTGGCCGTCGTCGAGCCGATTGCGGCCGACAACACGCGGCTCGTCGGCGACGTGGGCTCCTTCGGCGGCGAGTGATCGCATGCACAACGCCCCGGGGATTAATCCCCGGGGCGTTGTGCGTGGTGCGGCTTACTTCTTGCCGAACGAGAACGCCCGGAAGATCTGGATGATGCCCAGCACGATCGCCGAGATGCCCAGCAGCCACCACAGCACGACCGCGCCCCACAGGGGCGAGAAGAGCAGGGTGATACCGGCGATCAGCGAGACGATCGCGAAGAAGATCGTCCAGCCCTTCGAGGGTGCGTTGCCGAGGGTCGAGAGCGAGACGACGCCCTCGATGATCCACATGATGCCGACCAGGATGCCCAGGAAGGCCGCGAGCCAGACCGTCGTCGCACCAAGGTTCATGAACGCGATGATGCCGGCGATGATGAACAGCACGCCGAGCGCGATGTGACCGATGCGTGACCAGCCGCCCTTGCCGGCGGAGAAGAAGCCGAGCCCGGCGTAGACCAGGCCGGCGACGATGGCATAGATCGCGATGATCGCGGCGACGACCATGGCGGTCTTCCCGGGCCAGACGAGGATCAAGATGCCGAGGATGACCGACAGCACGCCACCGAGGCCGAGCGCCGTGCGGATTCCGTTTGTTGCCGACTTTTCGAGTGAGGTTTGAGTAGTCATCGGTGTCCCTTTCTGGGAGAGTCCTGTGAAGGATGACACCTCACCATAGCGCCGGACGGGGATTGCGCACCGCATCGACGCGTGACCGATGGGGGAGTGAGTCACCCCAGCAGCACGGTGATGAGGAGCAGGATCGGAACGCATCCGACCGTGGTGAGAAAGACGGTGTCACGGGCAATCGTCTCGCCCACGTCGAACCGTTGCGCGTAGTTGAACACGTTCTGCGCGGTCGGGAGTGCCGCGAGAACCGTGACGATGAGGACGTCCTGCGCGCTGAGGTGGAAGACGAAGACGGCAACGGCCCATGCGATCACCGGCATGACGATGAGCTTGAGCGCGGACGCGAGGAGGATGTCGCGTCGGCGTCCGGAGGCACCCAGCACTCGTTGGCCGTGCAGCGAGATGCCGTAACTGATGAGCAGGATCGGCACGCACGCGTCGGCGATGAGCTGCGCGGGATCGAGCACCATCGGCGGCAGCCGGGCACCGGAGACCGACACCAGCACCCCGAGCACGGAGCCGATGACGATCGGGTTCGTGAACGTCCGACGGATGATCGGGAACGCACGCCGCTGTCCGTTCGACGTCGCCTCGAAGATCGCCATCGTGATCGGAGTGAAGACGAGCAGCTGCAGCAGGATCACCGGTGCCGGAAAGGCCGCGCTGCCGAGCAGGTACAGAGAGAGCGGAATTCCGATGTTGTTGGAGTTGACTTGACCGGCCGACAGCGTGCCGACGAGGGTTTCGCCGACGTTTCGACGCCAGACGAAGCGGGCGATCACCGCGTGGATGACGAAGATGACCACCGCGGCGATCGCCGACACCGGCAGGAGCGCGGAGAACAGAGTGCGCACGTCCGCCTGGGCCAGCACAACAAAGAGCAGGAACGGTGACAGGACGAAAAAGGTGAGCCGACTGAGGACATGGCGGGCATGAGGGCCCAGGAGGTCGATGCGCCCGAGGACCCAGCCGAGGGTGATCGCCATGCCCACGACGACGAAGCCGGTGAGCGTGTCGAACATTCTTCGAGACTATGCGCTCACGCGTCGTCGCTGGGATGCTGGTTACCCCGTGGCAGTAGGGTGACCGGCATCCCCCTTGACACAGGACGACGCATGCATCGAGAAACCGCGCCCCCCGCCTCCCGCGTGGCGGAGGTTTTCCGCGTGTTCCTGGGGCTCGGACTCACCTCGTTCGGGGGCCCGATCGCGCACCTGGGCTACTTCCGTACCGCGTTCGTCGAACGCCGCGGGTGGATGACCGACCGCGAATACGCGGACCTGGTCGCTCTGTCGCAATTCCTGCCCGGACCGGCCTCGAGTCAAGTGGGATTCGGCGTCGGGTTACTCCGCGCCGGCGGTTGGGGCGCGATCGCGGCCTTCGTGGCCTTCACGCTGCCCTCGGCCGTGCTGATGGTCGCGGTCGCTTTCGGCGCAACCTTGCTGGCGGGGCCGATCGGCGCCGGACTCGTGGCGGGCCTGAAAGTCGTCGCGGTCGCCGTCGTTGCGCAGGCCGTGTGGGGGATGGCTCGCACCCTGACACCCGACGCGCGCAGAGCGGGTATCGCTGCGGCAGCGCTCGTGTGTGCGGCGCTCGTCTCAGGATCGCTCGGGCAGATCCTGGCCATCGTCGTGGGGGTCATCGGCGGGCTCATTCTGTGCCGGGGCGCGACGCCGCAATCCGGCGACCTCCTGCGCGTTGCGGTGTCGCACCGCGTCGGGGTCGCAAGCCTGATCCTTTTGGCTCTGATTCTGATCGGCGGACCGATCCTCGTGCTGGCGACCGGCAACGGGGGAGTTGCGCTCTTCGACATCTTCGTGCGGGCGGGGGCGCTCGTCTTCGGTGGCGGCCATGTGGTCTTGCCACTCCTGCAGGCGGGACTCGTCGAACCCGGGTGGATGACGGATGCCGACTTCTTGGCGGGATATGCCGCTGCGCAGGCCCTGCCCGGACCGCTGTTCAGTGTCGCCGGCTATCTCGGGGCGATCGCCGACATCGGGCCCGGCGGCGTAGCGGGCGGGACGATCGCACTCATCGGCATCTTCTTGCCCGGTTTTCTCCTGCTCCTCGGCGTCCTGCCGTTCTGGAACTCGTTCCGCCGGCACGCATGGGCTCACGCCGCGATGCGCGGCGCGAATGCCGCCGTCGTGGGAATCCTGGCGGCCGCGCTGTACTCGCCGGTCTTCACCTCGGCGATCACCGGCGTCGCAGAGTTCTGCCTCGCCGCTGTGTGCTTCGTGCTCCTCGTGGCGTTCCGATTCCCACCCTGGGTCGTCGTCATTGCCGGCGCCACCGGTGGCGTCCTGGTCGCGCTCCTCTGAGATCGGCACAATCCGGGTTCGCCGATAATAGATCTTATGTCAACTCGGGCGGATTTCGCCGGTTTTTTGCCGCGACTTTGCACTCCCCGTCAGGGGCCGCTGAGTCAGGCTCCTTTGATTCCGGGGCAGCGCCTCCGCTCGCCCGCGTACATCAGTGACATGGACCTCAACAACGCCGAACGCGAGCGTAACCGCCGCAACAATGGTGAGTTCGGCGCGCGTGACCACACCGCACCCGAGGCTGAGCTCGTCACCGCACCGCCACGTGTTTCTGCCGCTGAAAGACGTCGCGCTGCACGCCGTGAGCGCGCCGGCGATGGGCCGTTCGCCGAAGCCATCTACGACATCGACGGTGCCCCTGTCACCATACCCACCCGTGCGGCCGGCCGCACGATCGTCGGCGCCTCTGCGATCCAGGGGGTGATGGACGGTCCGATGGACGGTTACCGGGTTGTCGTGTACGCCGATGGCACCACCGGTCAGGTCCCCGAATCAGAGCTTGAGCGCGACCTGCCCCCGCTCCCCGGACCGCGTGACGAGAACGTTGCGGTGGTCCAGACGAAAGCGACCCAGCTGCAGCCGGGCGACATCGTCGTCGGCATCAGCGATGATGGGCCCACGTACCGGCAGGTTCTCACCAGCTGCGACCACATCGCGATCAACGACGGTTTCCGCAGGCGGGTCGACGTCGTCTTCGCCGACTCCCCCGACGCGTTCGCCACGTACCAGAACGTTGACGTGGAGATTGTCGAGCGCTGACTCAGGCTCCGCGCGAAGCTCACGCAGTGGGACGGTTAGGCCGGTCGATATGCTCGGCTCACACCCCTGAACCAGCAAAGAGGCGCTTCATGACCCGCACAATCGCAACAGCCGTTTTGCCCGTGGCTCTCATCACGATGCTCGCCCTCAGCGGGTGCGCGGGAGGAAGCGACCCAGCGCCGACAACTCCCCCTCCTGCCGCAGAGGTATCGACACCCGCCGAGTCGAGTACCCCCACCGAGGCTGAGACCCCCACCGCACCGGTGTCGGACATTGAGGCATCTGTGGCGGCCTTCACCGCGGCACTCGACGAGCTCGGCATCGAGCACAGTGAACCGGTCCGAGCAGAAGTCGGCTTGTCAGGAGCGAAAGCGCGCTTCGATATCACCGTCAACGGATACGACGCTGGAATCAACGTCTTCCCCGACGAGGAGACGCTTAGCACCTGGGGTGAGGCCAGCGACTCGTTCGGAGGAATCTACGTGTCGTACGGGAACGCGGTCCTGACACTGAACTCAAGTGAAGGCATCGCCAACTCTGCAGAGATCGCACCGCAGATCGCAGCCGCGGTCGGCGGAGAAGCGCACGGCGTTTAGACGCAGGCGATGACGCTGCGGCGGGTTAGAACTCCACGAGCCAGGACAGTGACACCTGCATCGGGTCTTCGACGATCGCTTCGTGGTTGCGGAGACCGGAGACGAGTTCCGGGAGCGCGTTCGTCGAGTTGAACGCCTTGCCGTTCTCATCGGCGAGAGGCCGACGGTACCCGTAGCCGATGTTGCCCTTCGGGCGGTACTCGTACCCCATCGCTGTCTCGGTCAGGAACATGAACGTCGACGCCGACCGTCCGCCTCCCCACAGGCCCGCACTGTACCGGAGGGACTTCGAGGCGCTCCTGCTGAGGTAGACGCCGTCGCCGAACATCCTGCCAGCGATATGGATGGACGTCCCACGGGTAGGAGGGACATACAGTCCCTTCTGCAGAATGGACAGGACGTTCGCCGCTCCCGTGCCGTGCCACAGCTTCTGAACGTTGCGGACCCGCGCGCGAGCCGCGTCAACCTCCGCGCCGTGGCGGCGGTCCTCGAGGCGGTAGACGTACTTCGGTGCGTAGGTGCTGACATCCCGGTGAACGCTTTGCTTCGTGGTGTGGAAGCGGCCGACGACCATCTCGTACTCGTCCGTCCCCTCTTCGAGGCGGTGAACCCGGTAGCGGAAGAAGTCCTCGTCAACGGAGGTATCCCCCGTCTCCGCGGCAACTGCTGCCCGGCGAGCGGCATCCGCGTACGATGCAGAGGATTCGAGAGCGTCAAGAAGCTCCTGTTGCTGCTCGAGGGAGGTGCTACGGGTCAGCCACCCCGCAGCCCATCCCCTCCCCTCGGAGACGGGGATGGCGTGCGGGACAAGCCGCAGGTACTGCTCGGTCAGCGGCGCGCGCCCGGGCCCTTCCGGCTCCCTTGCGATACGGGCAAGGAGCACCCGTGCGTCGGCGACCGCGGTCGGTGTGATGACGCCCAGCGCGGTGCGGGCCTGGCCGGACGTGTCGACGGAGATCATTCCACCGGTGGATGCCATCAGATTGTGCTTGTTCGCCGCGACAAGACGGTCTACGAGGGTAGTGACGACCTTGTCGGTGCTGCCGCCGGCGAGAGATGCGGCAGCGGTGTCGCGGAGCTGTGTCTGGGTGGCGGCTGCGGAGTTGGTGCCCGTAGTGTCGGCAACCTGGACGCGGGTGTAGCCCTTCTTCGTCTTGTCGGCGAAGATCTTGTCGAACCGGCTCCTGCCGCCCTGCTCAACCTGGGTCTGACCGGTGAGCCCAGCGCCGTCTCGAACGCGGCCCCACAGCTTGTGCACGGAACCGTCCGCGTGAAGCCGGAGACGGTAGAACTTGTTGCTGTTCGCGCCCGATTCCACGTAGACGAGGAGGGCTTCATCCACGACATTCGACATAACTCTTCTATGCGCAGCCGGCCTGTGTTTGTGCGACAGAAATGGGGTGTCAGCGGCAGTAACCGCACGGTGTTTCCCGCACGGGCTAAATCGAGATTCGGCTCCACGCCGCGCATGGAGGAGATGCGCGATCCCATTCGGCAGCGCAGAAGGAGCACCCATGTCCCTCGCCTATGTCCACGAGCGCCTCGACGAGATGTGCGCACGCGTGCAGCGTGAGGCCAATTCGCACGCGGACCGCATCATCTTGTCGATGGATGAGTATGCCGAAATATCTCTGAGCGAGCAGGGCGCCTTCTACCGTCGTCACGGGGAGTGGGGCCCGGCCCAGCACCCCTACTCCCGGTGGGAGATGAGCCGGATCGTCTTCCCCCGCATGATGGCGGACCTCGACGCCCTCGGCACGTCGCGTAATCATGCCGACCCCTGCGGTGGCTAGGATTCACATACGCGACCGCGCATACAGATGAGAGGCCGGTTGGCCGAACCCCTACCTGTTTGGAGCTCGACCTTGAAAAAACTGACCCTCGCGACTGTCGCGGTCGCCGCTGTCCTGGCCCTCGCCGGCTGCTCGTCAGGCGCGCCGGACGCCGCCCCGACCGAGACCAAGGCCGCGGCCGAAGCCACGGAGGCATCCACCCCGACCGCTGAGCCGACCGTCGATGCTGCACCGGTCGTGGACCCGCCCGCATGCTGGACCTACCCGCTCCCCGATGTTCCCATCAACGCTGTCACCGACCAGTCCGGCAGTGAGGTGCCCACCTGCACTGTCATCACTCACAACAGTCAGCCGGTCGCTGAGGGTGACGCGTGGATCGACGCCCTCGTCGCTCAGGGATGGACCGCCGGTGAGCAGTTCGTGAACGGGACAGACATCAAGCGCATCGCCGTCGACCCGAACGCCACGATCGACGCGACCACAGGTGGTGTTACCGCATCTGGCGACTTCCAGATGGCTACCTACACCATCATCAAGGGCACGGGCGATCAGATGTCGTGGGCCCTGTTCGACGTGTCCAAGACTTCCCTCGGCAACGGGTAACTGGCGTTGCAGAAGAGGAGTGCTGGTAGACATTTTTGTGCTCGTCTCAGTGAGGAGCGCCGGGGTTGGGCTCGCCGAACACCCTGCGGCCAGTCTCATGTCACAGAAGAGGATGCGGGCCACTCATGAGGGCACGCCGTTCTTTGCTGGAAGGTCGGCCATTATGAACACCGGCCTCACAAGATTTACGATCGGGAAACCCACAGTCGCTATGCTCTGGAAAGTCGCATTTCGAACTGAGGCCTTTGGCCGCCACTGGGGAGTTGGATTCAATGCGTTTGTTTGCTGGGGTTCGCGTAGGCGTGACGATGTTCGCCGCTGCATTGCTTGTCGGGGGCGTCTCTCTCATGTCGCCTACGCCGGCAGCCGCTGCCGAGACGGGGGAGTGCGTACCAGTTGCGGTACTAACTTTCCGTGGGTCGGGAGAGAAGAACGTCAAGGAGGATGCGACGACACACGCCGGCTCCAGGCAGACATACGGGTCCGGTGCTCTCGTCACAAATGGTTGGGAGGGGAACACCCTCAGGAAGTTGTTGCACGCGTTCTCAGTGACAACGAACTCCTCCTGGCCGGCGGGTTTCTCACCCGAGAAGGTCCCCGTGATTGGTATTGGGTACGACGGGTCGACCGGCTACCCCGCGATCAATATTGATGACAACCTCGGTACGGACATCTTCAAGAAGCTCATCGCTTCGTCCCTTGCAGGCGCTGAATATGCCGAGACCGCTATCGACAAGTTCGAGAAGTCGCAGCCCAAGGGCTGCGACACCAAGTACATCGCGGCTGGGTACTCTCAGGGCGCAATGGCAGCACGCAGCATCGCCGACATGAACAATGACGTTATCGGCGTCATCGACTTCGGCGACCCCTATCAGATGCCTGGTGCACCGGCCATTGAAGGCGATACCGAAGGTGAAGGGATCGTTCGCAGTTTTCTCACGGGCGACGGTAAGGACATTGTCGACGCCTTCTACTCCTCCGTCGACCATCAGACAACAATCTGCCACGACCAGGATCCGATCTGCTCGTACAGCTGGCTGTGGGGCATCGGTGGTTTGATCGCCAACATCGACCCGCACCTGACCTACATGAGTGTCGGCGACGAAGCTACCCGCAAAGGGAAAGAGCTCGCGGATCTAGCAGCCGAGCAGTGGGCGCGCGGAACAACACCCACGCCCGCACCACGCAAGGCGATGGATGTCGTCTTCGCCATCGACACCACCGGGTCCATGGGTAGCTATATCGATCAGGCGAGGATGACGGCACGAACCGCCGCGAGCAAAGTGTTCGGCTCAGCGCGAGATGGACGAGTAGGCCTGGTCGAGTACCGCGACTACGGCGACGATTTCATCGCACAGACGGTCGTGCCTTTGACAAGTGACACGGAGCAGTTCTACGCGGGCCTGGATGGGCTATATCCCGCCGGGGGAGGGGACTGGGAAGAAGCGGTTGTCTCCGGCGTCTTCGAGGCAGTGCGCGCAGACTGGAACGAGTCTGCGTCACGGAGCATCATCGTTATTGGCGATGCGCCCGGACACGATCCAGAAGTCGGCACCGAGTACACCTTCTCTCAGATGGCCGACGTTCTGTCCGGCGCTGCACCCGTCCCTGGACCGTGGTCACCGATGCTGCGACGTAGCTCTCCGGATATGGGAGAAAGCCGCGATCAGGCACCTGGATATCGTCCAGAGGGCACCGGCTCCCTGGGTAGCGAGATGAGCATGCTCAGCGCACGGCAACTCCCTGCTGTGGCAGCTGCCGCGGCAGGGAGCAGCATCTCCATCTATGGGCTCTCCTCGGTGCCGGAGCTCTCCGCGCAGCTTGAACCCATTGTCACCGCTACGGGGGGTCAGCTTCTCCCGATTGAATCCTCTGACGCGGTGGGCGATCTGATCCTTGCTGCCATCGACGACGCCTCCGCGGCGCCGGAGGCGTCTCTCGACTTCGCGGGAGTGCCGATCACCGGGTTCCCCGTTGTGTTCAGCGCACGCGGGAGCAATGTAGCTGAACTACCTACGACCTATGAGTTCGACTTTGACGGCGACGCGATTTTCGAGGTGATCAGCGCTGAGGCCGTTGTTGAGCATGTGTATCCGCTCGCGGGTACCTATGAACCGTCCGTCCGCGTCACCGACGGCCGTGGCCGAACCTCGACCGCAGCCGTGACCATCAACGTCCTTCCGGAGGGGACCGCGACCGTTCAGGTGCCAGATCCGTCTAACACGGCGACGGCACTCGAGTACGCCACCTTGTCGTCACCTTCGATGACAGTCGGGGCGCCCGCTCTCTTGACTGTTGCCGACCCTCTTTCAGAAGGCGAGCGAGTCGGCGCAAGGCTGGTGCTGGCAGGAGAACAGGACCCGTGGATGGAACCTGCCGTCACCGCATTTGAGGTGCCCACCACTGGAACCTCGGCCGCCGCTACGATCCCGCCCGGAGTCTCCCCGGGGTCATACGACTTGCTCGTGTTCACTGACCGTGGACGACACGCCGTTCTACCGCTTGTCGTAGAGGAGGCCGCACCGGCTGGTGGCGGGTCATCTCCTTCGCCGACCCAGCCAGCCCCGTTGCCGCAGGCCGGAGGAGTCCCTGAACCTGCTGCCGTCTCCGTCCAGCCGGCGTCTGCCCGCACCCTGTCAGCCACAGGAGGTTCGGCCGACTGGTTGCCTCACCTGGTCGCCGGCGGCGGGCTGCTCGTTCTCTTCGGTGCCGTTCTGATTGCCCGTGTTCGTCGTCACCCGAGTAAGGGGTAAAGCACGAACACCAGCAGCATCGCGACGAGATACCCTGCGAACCCAATCGCGAGTACCGCCACGACGCGAAGGATGTGGCTGGCGACCGAGGCCTTTACCCGAGGGCTTCCGGGCGCGCGCCACAGGAAGTATGCACAGGTCGCCATAAGCGCGAGCGGCACGGACCACAGGAAGACAAAGACTCCGATGTCGCCCAATGAGCCAAACGTGAGCGAACCAATTCTGAGAGGCGCTGAAAGATGACCGCCTGTAGCTGTCGAAAGAGCGGACAAAAGCGGCCACCCCAGTAGTGCCAGGCACCATACAAGGATAAGTAGGACAAAAACGCTACGTGACGCTCTCGCAGTTTGTCTAGACACCGATGCTCCCCGGGTTTTCTCAGTCCTACCTGTTACGCATCTATGCGCTTACAGTGCGCTGAGACAGCTTTTCGTGGCTAGCGTAACGGTTTAGGCCCGTCAGATTTTTCTGCGACCGGGGAGGAATACTGAGTGTTCACGTTAGGTGAAACTCGGGCTAGTAAAACGCCGATAATGCACATTATGTCAGAACCGCTGTGTGGGAAGAAGCGCTCTGGCGAGGCGCCCTTCTGGCTCGATTGCGTGGAGCGTATGGCGCGACCGGCGCCGTGCTCATCTCGTCAGTGGGTTTCGCGGCTGTGCACTTCTATGCGATTCCGGATGGGTGGGCCGGCGTGGCCCTGACAGGGCTCTTTGCTGTCGGCGCGGCCACCTTGTCGTTGTACCTGCGAGGGCGAATCTGGGCTGGTGTCGGGGCGCACATCGTCGCAGACTTCGTTCTACTCGGGTATCTACTGAGACTATGGTGACCACATGAATCAACAGTTCGACGAGATCGTGCAATACCTTCGCGTGCAGCTAGCGGGTAGAGGAGACGTGATCGTGGGAGATAAACAAGTTGCTCTCGTCCCCCGTGGGGAGGGTCTGGTTATCGCCCTCAGCGCGTGTGACGAAGACAGCTTGTTAATTCAGACTGGCTCTGGTCTTCGAATCGGCGTCGGCATCGACCACCCTACGAGCGCTGATGCTTTGGCCGCACCCATCATCGCGATTGTAGATGGACGGCTCGTCGAGCACCTGCCGCCGACCTTCACTCTAGACATCGGTGGGGGCGCTTCGCTCAGCACACGTCAGCCAGACGACGCCACTGCCGTTCCTCAACCCGCGTGGGGCCGATCATCATCGCTTCGGGCGTGAGCTCAATGCCGCGCTGTCTGTCAGGACACTGACGCGTGTCCGACGAAGGGTGCGTCGGTGCGGTGAACTCAACGGTAGTATCGCCGTCTCACTTATCGGGTCGACTGATAGGTGAAGGCTGGTCGCTGCTGTTGCCTTCCGTGGGTGTCGCGGGATCGGCGGCGTGTTCAACGGTCGGTCCCGTCAACGGCCCCTCGTTCCCGTTGGGTGTGACTCCCGTCGACATTCGGCTCGGTAGGCTCCCCGTGGTTTGGCCCGCCGCCGTAGCCCACGCGCTCGGAAGCGACGGCCATATCTATACCTGGGGCAGTAATTCGGGCGGGGCACTCGGTCGCTCGAACGGCGAGGAGCACCCGGAGCCGACCGCCGTGGACTCCAGGGTCTACGTGGACTTCGACATTTACGACGGATCGACTCTTGCCGTCGATGACTCAGGTGACGTCTGGGCCTGGGGGAACTGGTCCTCGACCGGTGCTCCCACTTCTGGACTCGACACCCCCACGCTCGCACTCGACGGCGCCGATTCCGTAGCGGTCGAAGGCCGCCTCGTGCTCGACGAAGAGGGGGCACTGACCGAGCTACGCACCTGGTACGACGAAGACACGTACGAGGAGGTGGTCGACTGGGTGGACGTCACCCCTGTCGGCGTGAGTTTCTCCAAGATCCTGTACGCCGACTGGAGTTATTACGCTCTCGACACAGCAGGCGATGTCTGGGCATGGGGATACGGCTATAGCCCGATCACCGAAGGGTACGATCCTGAAACAGGCACGTCTCCAACCTACCCAGCCAAGATCGTGAGCACCCACACGTACGACGACATCACTGCGGGCCCGAACGGCGTCATCTATACGACAACCGCAGGAGAATCGATCTCGGACGTGCCCGGCGGGTCATTCCTCGACGATGGCGTGGTGTTGCCCGCCCCGCCGAACCCACTCAACGCCGACGGGTTCGACCTCTGGGGCGAGAAGTGGATGCTCGACTGGGACGTAGCTGAGGAGGAGTACTCCTTGCAGCGCCTATCCCCCCCACCATCAAGGTTGCTCAGTGCCGCCGACTCTCCACTGCGATGCTGGTTCGACGTATGACCGCGAACGGGGGGCGACGCGGGCACGGCACTGTGGCGCTCGCGCTTGTCGTCATGGTTGGGGCGGCCAGTCTGACCGGATGCCGGCCTCAAGGAGTCGACATCCCGAAAGGATGGGAGAATCTCCAGCCGTGCCCCCAGCGGGAGATCCGCGTGGAGGACCTCCCACAGATCGGTAAGCCGGGCTGTGACCTCGCGTTCTCCACAGTGGTCTTCGAGGGGGATTACGCCGATTACGCCTTCGCGTGGGAGGCCGGAGGGGGCTGGCCTGTCGTCGAGATAATCTCGGTCGGTTACGTCACCGCGCCGACGAAGGTGGTCGATGGCAAAACGAGGGAAGTGCTTGTCGTCAACTGGGGTGTCCCCGGCGTCGGGGTGGCGTCCATCGAGGACGGGAAGCTGAGGGCCATCTGGGCGACCAGCCCCGAGGCCGAAGACCTCCAGTATCGGCAGCTCGAAGTCGGAGGCATCGTCGTCGACGTCGACTGACCACAACCGACGCGACGAAGCCCGACCGGATCCTTGACCGTAAAGGGCGCGTCTGACGATCGCAAGGGTGCCGACGGTAAGGCACCGGAGGCGTCGCGATCCCCGTGAGTCCGACGTCAGGTCTCGTCGACGGCCCCTGACCACACCCAGCATCGATGCTCTCGATCTCCGACGGTGAACGTGATACCGACGGCATCGGGCGTCCACCTGGCGGCGATCGCATCGAGCCGAACGGGAATGTTCCCGAACCGGAACCACCCACGAACCTTCCGCCGCGGCCGCGGGTCGATCGTCAGCGGCACCTCGTCCAGCCGCAGCTCCATCGGCGCGTCGGTGATCTCGAGCTCGAAGAACTCGCTGTCATTCTCCTCGGCTGCCAGGTCGCGCGCGAGCCGGGCACGCACGGAGCGGACCGGGAGCGGTGTCCGGTCGTGGTCGTCGAGGATCGCGACGAGCGGCAGGTCGCTCCCGAAGGCGTTGTCAGGAGCGTAGGAGTTCACGCCCCATTCATCGATGAGCGCGAGCGTCCGGATCGCATGGGCGGAGAGCGGGCGCTGCCTGCTACTCATGCGCGCCGCCGCTGAGGACCGGGAGATCGTCGCTACGACCGGGCGTTCCATCCACGGGATATCAATTCCGTAGCCGCACCCGCGGCATCGATAGCCGCCATCGACGGTGTACATCACGGTCCCACACGCTCCGCATCGCGGCTCGGCGCCGATGTCGAGTTCGCCATCCATGGGTAAAGGCCTTTCGACACACTTCTTGTTGCTCCGCCTGAAGGGCGGAGGCTCCCATGACAACCCCGCAGAACACGCCACCGCAGACTGCCGTGTGGTTCTTCGTCTTCGACGACGCGCCGCCGTGGGTGCGCTGGGTGACGCTGACCGTCGGGCTCCTCGTCGTCGTCGCCGGCGGCGTTCAACTCGGCCGCGAAGTCACCCAACGCCGGTCGGTGCGAGAACAGCGTTCATCCGAAGAGCCGCCCGACGCCCTCTGACCGAGCGACCTCGACAGCGCCGCGGAGCTGATCCAGGATGGTTGTCCATTCCACCCGGTATCGCTCCCCCGGCTCCGCATCGCTCCAGGGGCCGGTGTGGTCCAGAGAGACGCGGCATCCGCTCGCGAGTGCCGTCACCACGAGGGTGCACGACTCCCCGACCGACACCCCGTTGCTGTCAGACCACACCCACTGGAACGCCAGCCGGCCCGACACGCGATCCACCTCCGTGTACGTGCCCGCGACAACGATGCCTTCCGACGCGGCTTCGATCCGGTACGTGCCGCCGGCGCGGGCATCGACCGCGACACGCACGTCCTCCCACTCCGCCCACCACCATGCGCGAAGGCCGTAGGTCGTAGTCAGTGCCGTCCAAACCCGGCTCACCGGCGCGGCAAGATCGACCTCGAGGTGCAGCGCGTGCGCCATGTCATCCGTCACCCGTCGAGTCAACCACGGGTCGACCGACATCTCAGCGCAGCGGCGTCCACCCGAGCGGCAACGGGCCGTCGCCCTCGGCCCGCTCCCGATCGACGTCAGCCGACCAGCCCTGCGCCGCGCCATCACCATCGAACCCACCCCGGGCGAAGCGCACACCGACGTCATCGTGGTGCATGCGGGGCGCTCCCCCACGCCGCGTCGATGCGCGGACGCTCCACGCGTCGTCGGCGAATCCGCCACCGCGGAACACGCGATAGTCCCGATAGCGGGCGGGGTCCAGCAGATCCCAGCACCACTCCCAGGTGTTGCCGAGCGTGTCGAAGAGCCCGTGGAGATTCGGCACCTTGCCGCCGACGTTCTGCGGATGGTTGAGCCCGTCCCCCGCGGTCCATGCGACATCGGGCAGCGGACCGTAGTGGGCCCCCGTCGATCCCGCACGACACGCGTACCCCCACTCCGCCTCGGTCGGGAGGCGATACCCGTCGGCGTCAAGATGCCAGGTGACGTCCTCGCCCTCGAAGGTGTAGGCCGCATCCCAGCCCTCCCATTCGGAGGCCGCGTTGCACAGCCGCACGGCCCGCAGCCAGCTCACGTCGACCGCGGGGCGGCGTGGATGCGGCGCGGGTTCACCGAGCAACTCGGCGACCTGCTCTTGTGTCACGGCGTACACACCGATGTCGAACGGCTCGAGATCCACCGTGCGTCGGAGCTTTCGGCGCGCGTCGTGAAGCGTCACGCTTCCCGCATCCATCCGCGCCATCTCGAAATCGACCACGCAGGAACTCTAAGCCGTGCGGGCAGGTCCGTGGGCCGGAGTAGCGTGGACGGGTGCCCTCCCCCCTCCGCGACCGTCTCGCCGGGCCGGATGCGCGAGCCTGGCTGATCTGGAGCGTCGGGGTCGCGGCCTACATGCTCGCCGTCGTGAACCGCAGCTCATTGTCGGCAGTCGGTGTCGATGCCGCCGACCGCTTCCAGGCCGACGCCGCGACGCTGTCGATGTTCGCCGTCGTGCAACTGGCTGTCTACGGTGGCATGCAGATCCCCATCGGACTCTTGCTCGACCGCTACGGTGCGCGCCCGATCATGACGATCGGCATGCTCTTGATGGCCGTTGGACAGCTCACCATGGCCCTCTCCCCCAGTGTGGGCGTGGCGATCTTCGCCCGGGCGCTGTTGGGCGCAGGGGATGCCGCGATCTTCCCGGGCGTGCTCCGCCTCGTCGCGACGTGGTTCCCGGCTCAGCGCGGACCGCTCATGAGCCAGCTCACCGGCCTCGTCGGTCAGGGCGGACAGCTCCTCGCCCTGGCGCCGTTGGCGGCGCTCCTCCACGCGACAACGTGGACGATCACGTTCGGAAGTATCGCCGGACTGTGCGTCGTGTTCGCGATCCTGGTGGCCCTGCTGATCCGCAATCATCCGCCCGATCGTGTCGCGGATGTCTCCGTGAACACCGACACCGGGACGATTCAGGTGGTCCGCTCATCGGTCGATACGGGGGTCGGCATCCGGGCCGCCTGGGCACATCCCGGTACACGGCTCGCCTTCTGGTCGCACTTCACGACCCCGTTCGCCGGCACGGCGTTCATTCTGCTGTGGGGCGTGCCCTTCCTCATGGCGGGCGAGGGCCTCACCCGAGCTCAGGCGACCGGTGTCACGTCCGTCTACGTCGCCGTCGGAATGCTGCTCGGTCCGGTGATGGGCGAGATCTCCCGCCGTATCCCCCATCTGCGTTCGCGCGCGCTGGTTCTTCCGGCAGTCGCGACGCAGATGATCGTCTGGACGATCGTGATCGCCTGGTCGGGACCCGCTCCGCTCTGGCTGCTCTACGTTCTGGCATTCGGCCTCGCGATGGGCGGACCGGCATCCATGATCGCGTTCGACCATGCCCGCACACACAATCCCGCGCATCGGTTGAGCACGGCCACCGGCATCACCAACGTCGGCGGATTCCTCGCGGCCCTCATCGCCATCTTCGCGATCGGTCTGGCCCTCGATCTTCAGGGAGCCGGCACTCCCGAGACCTACCGATTGGATGCCTTCCGGCTCGCGTTCCTCACGCAGTATCCGCTGTGGATCCTCGGCTGGACGTTCATTGTGATCGAGCGGCGACGGACGCGCATTCTCCTCGGCATGGATCCGCCGCGCCCGCCGCGCCCGACACGCTGAGGCGACAGGTGCGCCGCCTCAGCACGGGGGTCAGACGGTCGGGTCGCCGCTTGTACGAGATTCCGTCTGGGTCACTCGCTCACCGCCGACCGGGTCGACCGTCCGCGTGGTCTGCGCCGTTGAACGGCGACGGAACATGAAGAGGAGGCCGAGCAGAAAGATGAGCGCGCCGGCACCCATCAGGATGTAACCGATCATGTCGAGGTTGACATACGTGACGTCGACGTCGACCGCGAAGACGAGAATCGCGCCGATGACGAAGAGGGCAATGCCTGCACCAATACTCATGAGAACTCCTTCGGGTGGGGACAATCCCTCATATTCCCGAGCGTTCGCGCCCCGCGCCAGGCCCTTGACACTGAACAGCCGCCTGTGGCATGCGGGGCCTCATCACGACGGTGCGACGTCGACCCAGCTCCCGCCGAACTTCGGCTCGCGGCCATCTCCGGATGAGGTCCCCGTCAGACGCCGACGAAACCAGGGGCCGAGGTGCTCGCGGAAGTACTCGCCTCGCGCCAAGCGTGCCGCCTCAGGAAGCTCGGGCAGAGACCACCACCCGTTCGGCACGTGCTCCCCCAGGGCCTCCAGGACACGCGCGGCGACGCGGTGGTGGCCCCGGCTGTTCATGTGCAGCCGGTCCTCCGACCAGAACGAGGGATCACTCAGCGCCGCATCCGGCCAGTTGAGTGCCTGGATCACGTCTGAACGACCCTCCATGCGTTGGACGACCGCCGCCGACATCAGGTCGCCGCGTCGTTGGATGAGCGTGCTCATGGGCAGCTGCGCGGACGGGTTCGCGCCAGACAGAAGGATCAGACGCACACCTTCTTCGTCGCAACGACGCAACACATGGGTGAACGCGTCGGCGATCGAGTCGATCGAGGTGCGGGGGCGGAGCATGTCGTTGCCTCCGCCGTTGAACGACAGGTGCGTCGGCTTCAGGGCGAGAGCGGGCTCGAGCTGCTCTTCGACAATCGGCCACACGAGCTTCCCGCGGATCGCGAGATTGGCGTAGTCGATCGCGTGACCACGGGATGCCGCCCATCCCTGAGCGACGAGATCGGCCCACCCGCGCACAGTCCCGTCCGCGCGCTCATCACCGACGCCCTCGGTGAAGGAGTCGCCGATCGCGACGAAACGGACAGCATCCATCACCTCAGCCTATGCTCAGCGATCGTCGAGAGCCTCGCCCCGCACATCGACGAGACCCCACGCTGCTCCGGCGGCAACGATGAAGAAGGCCGCGAACACGACGAAGAGGAGCGGAGCGCCGCCCAGCCCCAGGAGCATGGGCACGGTCAGAGGCGCCACGATCGACGCGATACGTCCGACACCGGCCGCCCACCCTGAGCCCGTCGCGCGAAGAGAGGTCGGATACATTTCCGGTGTCACGGCGTAGAGGGCGCCCCACGCTCCGAGGTTGAAGAACGACAGAGCCATGCCGGCCGCGATGATGGCGACTTCCGTGCCCGCCGTACCGAAGAACACCGCGGCGACGGCCGAACCTGCAAGGAACACCGACAGGGTCACGCGCCTCCCCCACACCTCGATCAACCACGCGGCGACGGCGTAGCCGGGGAGCTGGGCCAACGTGATGATCAGCGTGAATCCGAAAGACTTGACGAGGTCGTATCCCTGCGAGAACAGGATGGTCGGAATCCAGATGAACGCGCCGTAGTACGCGAAGTTGACACAGAACCAGACGATCCAGAGGGACCCGGTGCGCACCCGGAACTCCGCCGACCACAGCGCCCGCAACCGCGATCCGCCCGTCATGACCGTCACGGGCGACGCGGGACGGGCCGTGCGGCGCCGTGTGTCCGAACCGAGCGCGGCGGACTGTTCGAATCGTGTGACGACGGCATCCGCGTCGGCGTACCGGCCCTGTCGCTCGAGCCAGCGGGCCGATTCGGGGAGCCCCCACCGGACCACGAGCGCGTAGACGGCGGGAATCGCGCCGAGCGCGAACGCCCATCGCCAGCCTTGGTCGACGTTGGGGATGACGAAGAATCCGATGAGTGCGGCAGCTGTCCAGCCGACTGCCCAGAACGCCTCCAGGATCACGATCAGACGTCCGCGCATACGTGCGGGCGCGAACTCGCTGACGTACGTGCTGGCGACGGGAAGCTCGGCGCCGAGCCCCAGACCGACGACAACGCGGAGGATCAGGAGCGCCACGATTCCCCCGGCCAAGGCGCTCGCCCCCGTCGCGACCCCGTACACCAAGAGAGTGATCGCGAACACCGAGCGCCGGCCGAAGCGGTCGGCGAGGAGCCCGCCGAGGCTCGCGCCCACCGCCATCCCGAGGAACCCCGCGGAGGCGATCCACGAGGCCTGCTCACCGGTCAGCGACCATTCGGCGACGAGAGCGGCCAAGATGAAGGACACGAGGCCGACGTCCATCGCATCCAGCGCCCATCCCAGGCCCGAACCGGTGAGCACCTTGAGGTGCGCGCGCGTGAAGGGCAGGGCGTCCAGACGCCCGGCAACCGAGGCCTCAGCGGTATCCGTCATGAGTGAATGCTACGGATATGGCGCCTGCGCCGTCGCCATCGACCTACCGTGCGGTGAGCATGTCGACGACGAGCGGCGCGACACGCGTGCCGTACAGCTCGATCGATCGCATCATCTTCGCGTGCGACAGCGTGCCGTTCGAGTACTTGAGGTCGAACCGGTCGGCGTCCAGCACCGACACCGTCGCCGCGATCTTCCGGGCAACGGTCTCCGGAGACCCGGCGTAGATCGCGCCGTCCGGACCCACATCGTGCTGGAACTGCATCCGACTGTAGGGGGGCCATCCTCGTTCCGCGCCGATCGCGTTGCGATTCGCCTCCATCGCGGGGTACAGCTCTTCCCACGCCTGCTCGTCGGTGTCCGCGATGTGGCCTGGAGAGTGCACCCCCACCGGCAAGCCGTGACGGCCGAACTGCTCGAGCGACCGGTGGAAGAGATCGACGTACGGCCGGAACCGCGCGGGGGATCCCCCGATGATCGCCAGGAGCAGACCGTATCCGTACCGCGCGGTGCGGACGACGGATTCCGGCGATCCGCCGACGCCGACCCAGGCGGTGAGGCCGTTCTCCGTCTTGGGGAAGACGTCGGCTTCGTGCAGGCCGGCGCGCGTCGTGCCCTGCCAGGTGACCGGCTTCTCCTGCATCATGCGCGAGAAAAGGTCGAGCTTCTCTTCGAACAGCACCTCGTAGTCGGCGAGGTCGTAGCCGAAGAGCGGGAAAGACTCGGTGAACGAGCCGCGGCCGAGAATCACCTCTGCGCGGCCGTGGGAGACAGCATCCAACGTCGCGAACCGCTCGTACAGGCGGACCGGATCATCGCTGGAGAGCACGGTGACGGCCGTGCCGAGGCGGATGCTGTCCGTCCGCGCAGCGGCAGCCGCCAGGACGATTTCGGGACTAGAGATCGCAAACTCGTGGCGGTGGTGCTCCCCCACTCCGAAGAAGTGCAACCCGACCTGATCCGCGAGCACGGCCTGATCGACCGTGTCGCGGATCGCCCGCGCGTCACTGACGCGCTGACCGTTCTCGTCGATCGTGATGTCACCGAAAGTGTCGAGTCCCAGCTGCAGCGAAAAAGTCACCGGCCGCCCTTTCTATCCAAATGAATGTAACGGACGGCCGGTGAGAGTATTCCCGAGCGATCAGGAGCCCGAGAGTGCCATCCGCAAGGTGTCGAGGCCGACCCCGCCGACGGCCAGTGCCTTCCGGTGGAACGTCTTGATGTCGAAGGCGATACCGGCCCGCTCGGCGGCATCGTCACGGATCTGTTCCCAGATACGCTGTCCGACTTTGTAGGACGGCGCCTGCCCGGGCCAGCCGAGGTAGCGGTTCACCTCGAACTGGATGAACTCGTCCGACATGTTCACGTTCCGGCGCATGAAGGCGAGTGCGTACTCGGCGTCCCAGATTCCGTTGCCGTCGAGGCGGGGCTTCTCGAGGTGCACGCCGATGTCGAGCACGACACGGGCCGCGCGCATCCGCTGACCGTCGAGCATGCCGAGCCGGTCGGCTGGGTCGTCCAGGTAGCCCAGTTGTTCCATCAGGCGCTCGGCGTACAGCGCCCATCCTTCGGCGTGGCCGCTGGAGCCCGCGAGGAGTCGGCGCCAGGAGTTCAGCTCGGCGCGGTTGTAGACCGCCTGCGCGATCTGCAAGTGGTGTCCGGGGACGCCTTCGTGATAGACGGTGGTGAGTTCACGCCACGTGTCGAACGAGTTCACACCCTCCGGTACCGACCACCACATGCGACCGGGGCGCGAGAAGTCGTCCGTAGGACCGGTGTAGTAGATGCCGCCCTCGTGGGTCGGCGCGATCATGCATTCGAGCGTCCGGATCGGTTCTGGAATATCGAAGTGGGTTTTGCCGAGCTCGGCCACCGCGCGATCACTCGTGGCCTGCATCCACTCCTGCAGCGCCTGTGTGCCGCGCAGTTTCCGTGATTCATCGGCCTCGAGGAAGGCCACCGCCTCCTCGACACTCGATCCGGGCAGGATCTCGCCCGCGACCGACTCCTGTTCGGCGACCATGCGCGCGAGCTCTTCGATGCCCCATTCATAGGTCTCATCGAGGTCGATGGTCGCGCCGAGGAAGCGCCGCGAGTGGAGGGCGTACAGCTCGCGCCCGACCGCATCCTTCTCGGTCGCCGCCGGCGCCAATTCGGCACCGAAGAACGCCGCGAGCTGGTCATAGGCCACGCGTGCCGCATTGGCATTGTCGGCGAGGTCGCGGGCGAGGGAGGCCGGCAGCTGGCCCTCGGCGGGTGCCGCTTCGCCGGCGAACTCGGCAAAGAAGCCGGTGTCCGCGGTGTATCGCGCGATTTGAGTTGCCACTTCGCTCACCTGCCGGCGTGCCGGCACGACACCGGATGCGATCCCTTGCCGCAGCGTCTCGACATAGCCATGCAGCGACTCAGGGACGGCCTTCAATCGCGCCGAGATGACCGACCAGTCCTCCACCGTGTCGGTGGGCATGAGGTCGAAGACGCTCCGGAGATCCTGCGCGGGCGAGGCGATCACGTTCACATCGCGCAGGTGGGCGCCCACGTCGTGCAGGGCGATATCCAGTTCAAGATCGGACTCGAGGTCGGCCTTCGTGACCCGATCGACGTCGTCGAGCGGCTCGGCCGCCTGCAGTGCGTTCAAGGTCGCGCGCGTTGCGGCGAGACGCGCCTCTGTCCCGGCCGGTGATAGGTCGTCGAGGCGATCGTTGAACTCGAAGCGGCCGATGTAGGTCGCAAGTCCTGGGGAGAGCTCGGCAACGGTGTCGACCCAGGCGTCGGCGATCGCATCGATCGGCGTAGAGGTACGCGGTGCATCAGTCATGCGTACGAGCCTACGACGACCGGCACGAGCCCGCGGGGTGGTCAGTGCGGTCCCCGGTCAGTGTCCTGCGATGTCCCAATTCGCGCCGCGGCCGATCTGCACGTCGAGCGGCACCGTCAGTTCGGCGGCATCGCCCATGCGGTCATGGACGATGCGTTCGACCTCATCCCACTCCCCCGGTGCGATCTCGACCACGAGCTCATCGTGAATCTGCAACAGCACTCGCGAGGCGAGGTCGTTCGCGCGCAACTCGTCGTGGATACGGAAGAGAGCGATCTTCATGATGTCGGCGGCGCTCCCCTGAATCGGAGCGTTCAGCGCCGCGCGCTCGGCATTCTCGCGCAGCACCCGATTCGGGCTGGCAAGATCGGGGAACGGGCGCCGGCGGCCGAAAATCGTCTCGGTGTAGCCGTCGATCCGCGCCTGCTCGACCGAGGATCGCAAGTAGTCGCGGACGGCGCCGAATCGCGCGAAGTACTCCGTCATGAGCCGCTTCGCCTCAGCCTGTTCGATGCGTAGCTGCTTGGAGAGCCCGAACGCACTAAGCCCGTACACGAGGCCATACGACATCGCCTTCACCTTGGTGCGCATGGCGGGCGTGACATCGGCCGGCTCCACGCCGAAGACGCGGGCGCCCACGAATCGGTGGAGGTCTTCCCCCGAGTTGAACGCCTCCACGAGCCCCACGTCGCCGGACAGATGCGCCATGATGCGCATCTCGATCTGCGAGTAGTCCGCCGTCAGCAGGGTCTCGAAGCCGTCCCCGACCTCGAACGCGGCGCGGATGCGGCGGGACTCTTCGTTGCGGATCGGGATGTTCTGGAGGTTCGGGTCGGTACTCGACAGCCGGCCCGTCTGGCTGCCGGTCTGCACATAGGTCGTGTGCACCCGGGCATCGGGTCCGATCGCGGCATCGAGCGATTCGATGATCTGGCGGAGCTTGGTCGCCTCACGGTGCTGCAGAAGAAGATCCAGGAACGGATGCGGGTTCGTTTCCTGCAGGTCGGCGAGGACGGCAGCATCCGTCGAGTAGCCGGTTTTCGTCTTGCGAGTCTTGGGGAGCTCGAGTTGCTCGAACAGCACCTCCTGCAGCTGTTTGGGCGAGCCGAGATTGACCTCGCGTCCGATCTCGGCGTATGCCAACTGGGCGACTGCCTCAGATCGCGCCCCGAGCTCTGCGGAGAATGAGGACAGCTTCTCGTGGGACACCGCGACCCCGGCGAGCTCCATATCTGCCAGCGCCTCGAGAGTGGGCAACTCGATGTCGCTGAGCACGGTCGCCACCGAGTCCGGGAGCTCGTCACGCACGGCCTCCGCGACGCGCAGGCAGTACCAGGAGAGCTGTCCGGCGGTCGCGCCCTCGGTCTCGGGAACCAACTGCGTGGGATCGGCTTCGGGCAGCTTCTCGTCGAGGTAGCGATCGACGAGATCAGCCAGCCCCTTGTCGGGGAAGCTCGGGCGCAACAGCCACCCGGCCAGCACCGGATCGAACGCGAGCCCGCCCAGTCTCACCCCTGCCCGGCGGAGCGCCTTGACCTGCGACTTGGCGTCCGCGATGACCTTGGGCGCGGTCCCGGTGAGCCATTCCGTCAGAGCTGCGGCCACGGCATCCGACCACGTCGCCTCGGCGACCGCGTCGGCGGTGGCGAGACCGATACGGGCGGGCAACCCGCCGACGGTCGTGAGCGTCAGAGCGATCTCGCCCGCGCTACCCGCAACCCATGCTGCGAGGGCGGGGGCGTCGAGCTCGGTCGGTGTCGGGGCGACGACTGCCGGTGGCGCGGAGGCGGCGACCGCCTCAGCATCTGCACCGATCGCGTCGAACACGCGCGGGAGAAGAGTCTTGAACTCGAGCCGGGCGAAGATGTCGCGGACGGCTTGCGCATCGACCGGCTGCACGGCGAGGTCGCCAGGGGTCACCGGCAGCTCGACATCGCGCAGGAGCGCGTTCAGCGAGCGGTTGCGCCGCACATCGTCGAGATGCTCGCGCAGGTTGCCGCCGACCACACCGGTGATCTTCTCGGCGTTTTCGATCAGTGCGTCGAGCGTGCCCCACTGGGTCAGCCATTTGACAGCAGTCTTCTCGCCCACCTTCGGCACCCCGGGCAGGTTGTCGCTCGTCTCCCCCACGAGCGCCGCGATGTCCGGATAATTCGCGGGTGGCAGCCCGTACTTTTCGACCACGGCATCCGGCGTGTAGCGCTTGAGCTGCGAGACGCCCTGCACACTCGGGTAGAGGAGCGTGACGTCGTCTGTGACCAGCTGAATCGTGTCGCGGTCGCCCGAGCAGACGAGCACGTCGAAGCCCTGCTCGGCGCCCTGCGTCGCGAGCGTCGCGAGGATGTCGTCTGCCTCGATCCCCTCCTTCGTGAGGACGGTGACGTTCATCGCCTGAAGGCACTCCTGCAGGAGAGGGATTTGACCCTTGAACTCGGACGGAGATTCAGAGCGGGTGGCCTTGTACTCGGGGTAGACGTCGGTGCGGAACGAGTGTCGGGACGTGTCGAACGCCACCGCGAGATGAGTGGGCTTCTCTGCTGTGACGAGGTTCACGAACATCGACAGGAACCCGTAGATCCCGTTGGTGTGCTGGCCGTCCTTCGTCGTGAAATTGTCGACCGGGAGGGCGAAGAACGCACGATATGCCAGCGAGTGGCCGTCGACAACGAGGAGGGTAGGCTTTCCGGAGTCCGTCACCTAAGCAACTCTAGACGCGGGTGCCGACACCGGAAATCCCGCACAGACGCGCCCGAAGGTGAACGATGAGCTCCGAACACTCCCCCACAGACACCGACGGCATCGCCTGGGCCACCCGGCGCGGAATGGGTGCCCTCGCCGAGAAGATGGGCATCCAGTTCACCGAATTCTCTGTCGAGCGCGCGGTGGCGACCATGCCCGTCGAGGGCAATACGCAACCCGTCGGCCTCCTGCACGGTGGGGCATACGTCGTGCTCGGCGAATCGCTCGGATCGATGGCGGCGAACCTGCACGCCGGCCCCGCGCGACTGGCCGTCGGTGTCGACATCAACGCGACCCATACGCGGTCGGCGACGAGTGGCATCGTGACCGGTGTCTGCACACCGATCCACCTCGGCCGCACCATGACCGTGCACGAGATCGTCGTCTCCGACGATCAGGGCCGGCGCTGCTCGACGATCCGCATCACGAACATGATCAAGGATCTCCCCCGCGCGTAGCTCCCGCGGCATCCCTCATCACCGCTGGTGGGCGAGGAGCGGACTCAGCCCTTCTTCGGGGAGAGCTGCTCGATGATCGCTTTCGCGACGTCCTGCATCGTGAGGCGGCGGTCCATCGAGGCCTTCTGAATCCAGCGGAACGCCTCCGGCTCGCTGAGGCCCATCTTCTCGTTCAGGAGGCCCTTGGCCCGATCGACGAGCTTGCGGGTCTCGAAGCGCTCGACCATGTCGGCGACCTCGGCCTCGAGCGTGATGATCTGCTCGTAGCGCGCCAGGGCGATCTCGATCGCCGGCAGCAGGTCGTTCGGGGTGAAGGGCTTGACGACGTACGCCAGGGCTCCCGCTTCACTCGCCCGCTCGACGAGCTCCTTCTGGCTGAACGCGGTGAGCAACACGACCGGAGCGACGTGGTTCTTCGAGAGCTTCTCGGCGGCGCTGATGCCGTCGAGGATCGGCATCTTCACATCCATGATCACGAGGTCCGGACGAAGCTCGGTTGCCAGCTGTACAGCGGTCTCTCCGTCACCCGCCTCACCGACGACATCGAAGCCGTTGTCGCGGAGGATTTCGACGATATCCAGGCGGATCAGCGATTCGTCCTCGGCGACGACGACGCGGCGCGGGGCGGTTGCCGAGGGCGGCGGGGTCAGTTCCTGCTCAGTCACCTTTGAATCCTACGGTATCGTCGATCAGGCACAGGCCGGTGTGGCGGAATGGCAGACGCGACCGACTCAAACTCGGTTGACCGAAAGGTCGTGTGGGTTCGACTCCCACCACCGGCACGAAGAGAAGGGCGGATGCCCGGGTCTCCCCCGGCATCCGCCCTTCTCATGTGTATCGCGCGTCAGGCCTCGGCCTTGTAGATCGGCGCCTTGCCGTGCACGGCATCACCGATCCGGTGGATACGGATGTCGTTGGTCGTTCCTTCGATTCCTGGAGGGGATCCGGAGATCACGACGACCTTGTCGCCCTCGGCCGCAAGGCCGTTGCCGAGGAAGAAGTCGTCCACCTGCAGGAACATCAGGTCGGTGTGGGCGACGTGCTCGACGAGGGTGGACTGCACACCCCACGTGAGCGTCATACGACGACGGATCGCCGGGTCGGCGGCGAAGGCCATCATCGGGATGCCGGGGCGCAGGCGCGACATGCGACGCGCCGTGTCGCCCGACTCGGTGAAGATGCAGATGTACTTCGCCTCGACGAACTCGGCCACTTCATTCGCGGCGAGCGTGATGATGCCACCCTGGGTGCGCGGACGCGCGGTGACCTTCGCGATGCGGTCGAGACCGTGCTCCTCTGTGGAGGCGACGATCCGCGCCATGGTCTCGACGACGCCGACGGGGTACTTTCCGACGCTGGTCTCGCCGGACAGCATGACCGCGTCCGCGCCGTCGAGGACGGCGTTGGCGACGTCGCTCGTCTCGGCGCGGGTGGGGACCGGGTTCTCGATCATCGTCTCGAGCATCTGCGTCGCGACGATGACGGGCTTCGCCATACGACGGCAGAGCTCGACGGCGCGCTTCTGGACGATCGGCACGGCCTCCAGGGGAAGCTCGACACCGAGGTCGCCACGGGCGACCATGATGCCGTCGAAGGCGTCGATGATCTCCTCGAGGTTGTCGACAGCCTGCGGCTTTTCGATCTTGGCGATGACCGGAACCTTGCGGCCCTCTTCCGCCATGATCTCGTGCACGCGGGTGACGTCGGCGGCGTTGCGCACGAACGACAGTGCGACCAGGTCGCATCCGTGTTGCAGACCCCACCGGAGGTCCGACTCGTCCTTGTCCGACAGCGCGGGAACGCTCACGGCAACTCCGGGCAGGTTGATTCCCTTGTTGTTCGAGACGGCACCGGCCACGAGGACCTTCGTCGTCACGACGGGGCCGTCCACAGCCGTGACCTCGACGCGGACCTTGCCGTCATCGATGAGCAGCTGGTCACCGGGAGTCACGTCGCCGGGCAGCCCCTTGAAGGTCGTCGAGACGATTTCCTTCGTGCCGATGATGTCTTCTGTCGTGATCTTGAAGACATCGCCGACGGCCAGATCGTGCGGGCCGGCCGCGAACTTTCCGAGGCGGATCTTGGGGCCCTGCAGGTCGACGAGGATGGCGACAGCGCGCCCCGCATCGTCTGCGGCCTTGCGCACGTTGGCCCAGCGGGCATCGTGCTCGGCGTAGTCGCCGTGGCTGAGGTTGAATCGTGTCACGTCGACACCCGCGTCGATGATGGCGCGAACCATCTCGTACGAGGATGTGGCGGGACCGAGGGTGGCGACGATCTTCGCGCGTCTCACTTCACTGACTCCGGTCGGTCGTTCTTCGGTTTATCGGGGATGGTTTCAGCCTACGCGGGGAGGAGGCCGATGGCCACGTCGCGCGGAGCGACGGGCGACGGCAGGGTCGTGCGCCCCATGAGGTATTCGTCCACGGCAGCGGCGGCCGCACGGCCCTCCGCGATCGCCCAGACGATCAAGGATTGGCCACGGCCGGCGTCGCCGGCCACGAACACGCCGGGGGCGGTCGACTGGTAGTCGTCGCCGCGATCAACGTTGCCGCGGCCCGTGAACACGATACCGAGTTGATCGTCCAGGGTGCCGCGCTCCGGGCCGGTGAAACCCATCGCGATCAGAACCAGGTCGGCGGGTATTTCGTGCTCGGTGCCGCTCTTGGGGACGCGACGGCCGTCGACGAACTCGGTCTCGGCCACGCGCACGGCCCGAACTTCGCCGGCGTCGTTGGAGAGGAACTCGACGGTGGAGGCGAGATACGTTCGCTTACCGCCCTCCTCGTGCGCGGAGGACACCTCGAACACGTGCGGGTCCATCGGCCACGGCTGGTGCCCCGGACGCTCGGCCGGCGGTTGCTGTCCGATCGCGAGGTTCGTCACGCTCAACGCGCCCTGACGGTGCGCGGTACCGATGCAGTCGGCACCGGTGTCGCCGCCGCCGATCACGACGACATGCTTGCCTTCTGCGTGGATCTGGTGCGGCACCTGGTCGCCCGCGACGGCCTTGTTGGACTCGACGAGATATTCCATCGCGAAGTGCACGCCGGCAAGATCGCGCCCGGGGATCGCGAGCTCCCGCGGCAGTGTGGATCCGGTGGCGATCACCACGGCGTCGTAACGGGCCCGCAGGTCGTCCCACGTGATGTCGACGCCGATCTCGACACCCGCGCGGAAGCGGGTGCCCTCATCCTGCATCTGACGCAGGCGCGTCTCGATGTGACGCTTCTCCATCTTGAAATCGGGGATCCCGTAACGCAGCAGTCCGCCGATGCGGTCGTCGCGCTCGTACACCGCGACCGTGTGGCCGGCGCGTGTGAGTTGCTGCGCGGCGGCCAACCCGGCGGGGCCCGAACCGACCACCGCGATCGTCTTGCCGGTGAGGCGCCCCGGAGGCTCCGCCTCGACCCAGCCGTTCGCGAACGCCTCGTCGATCGTGGAGACCTCGATCTGCTTGATCGTGACCGCGGGCTGGTTGATCCCCAACACACACGAGCTCTCGCACGGCGCCGGGCACAGGCGTCCGGTGAACTCGGGGAAGTTGTTCGTCGAATGCAGACGCTCAATGGCCGCGCGGCCCTCGCCGCGCCACATGAGGTCGTTCCACTCGGGGATCAGGTTCCCGAGGGGGCAGCCCTTGTGGCAGAACGGGATACCGCAGTCCATACAGCGCCCTGCCTGGCGGCGCAGAACCGCAGTGTCGCCCGGTTCGTACACCTCTTTCCAGTCCATGATGCGGACAGGAACAGGCCGACGCGCGGGAAGTTCGCGCTCGGTGACTTTCAGGAAGCCTTTGGGATCAGCCACCGGTCACCTCCATGATGCGGGTCCAGACGACGTCGCCGTCGGGGTCGAGCCCCTCCGCGACCGCGTCTTGACGGGTCTGCAGGACCGCGGCGTAATCGCGCGGCAGGACACGGACGAAGTTCGCGGCCTCGGCCTCGAAATCATCCAGGATGCCGGCGGCCAGCGCCGACTCGGTCTCGGCGACGTGCTGTTCGAGCAGGTCGCGGAGAATCTCGACGTCACCGGAGCCGAGCTCGAGAAGCTCGAGCTCGCCCGTCGTGAGTGCTTCGCGGTTGACGAGCGTGCGGTCGAGCTTGTGGATGTACGCCGTCCCTCCCGACATCCCGGCGCCGAGGTTGCGACCCGTCGCGCCGAGGATGATCGCGAGGCCACCGGTCATGTACTCGAGCGCGTGGTCGCCCACGCCCTCGACGACCGCCGTGGCTCCCGAGTTTCGGACCAGGAACCGCTCACCCACGACACCGCGGAGGAACATGCTCCCCTGCGTCGCGCCGTAGCCGATGACGTTTCCGGCGATGACGTTCTGCGCGGCGTTGAAGGATGCTTGCCGCGGCGGACGGACGACGATGCGCCCCCCGGAGAGACCCTTGCCGACATAGTCGTTCGAGTCACCCTCCAGGCGCAGGGTGATTCCCGGCGGCAGGAAAGCCCCGAAGGACTGGCCGGCTGAACCCGTGAGGTTCACTTCGATCGAGCCGGTGGGCAGGCCGTTGACGCCGTGTGCCAACGTGACACGATTGCCCAGCATGGTACCGACGGCGCGCTCGGTGTTGCGGATCGGCAGCGAGACCTCGAAGTGACCGCCGTGGGCGATGACGTCCTGGGCCTGCTCGATCAGCGGCACATCGAAGTGCTGCTCGAGTTCGTGATCCTGATGACGCGTGTTCCGCCGTGGCACGTCCGAGGCGAAAGCCGGTCCTTCCAGGATCGGGGTGAGGTCCATGCCACTGGCCTTCCAGTGCTCGATCGCACCGTTCACGTCGAGCAGTTCGTTGCGCCCAACCGCCTCGTCGAGGCTGCGGAAGCCGAGTTCAGCGAGGTATTCGCGGACCTCTTGCGCAATGAACTCCATGAAGTTCACGACGAACTCGGGCTTGCCCGAGAACCGGGATCGCAGCACCGGGTTCTGCGTCGCGACACCCACGGGGCAGGTGTCGAGATGGCAGACGCGCATCATGATGCATCCCTCGACGACGAGCGCGGTCGTGGCGAACCCGAACTCTTCCGCGCCCAGGAGCGCGGCGATGATGACGTCCCGGCCGGTCTTGAGCTGGCCATCGGCCTGCACGACGACGCGGTCCCGCATGTCGTTGAGCATGAGGGTCTGCTGGGTCTCGGCGAGGCCGAGCTCCCACGGCGTGCCCGCGTGCTTGAGCGAGTTGAGCGGGCTCGCGCCGGTGCCTCCGTCATGCCCGGACACGAGGATCACGTCGGCGAGGGCCTTCGCCGTGCCCGCCGCAACCGCGCCGATCCCGGACTGGCTCACGAGCTTCACGTGGACACGCGCGGCGGGGTTCGCCCGCTTGAGGTCGAAGATCAGCTGCTTGAGGTCTTCGATCGAATAGATGTCGTGGTGCGGCGGGGGCGAGATGAGTCCGACACCCGGTGTCCCGCCACGGGTGCGCGCGATCCACGGGTACACCTTCGCCGGCGGCAGCTGCCCGCCTTCGCCAGGCTTGGCACCCTGCGCGAGTTTGATCTGGATGTCGTCGGCGTGGGTGAGGTACATGCTGGTGACGCCGAAGCGTCCGGATGCCACCTGCTTGATCGCGCTGCGACGCTCGGGGTCGAGGAGCCGGTCGACGTCTTCGCCACCCTCACCGGTGTTCGACTTGCCGCCGATGCGGTTCATCGCGATCGCGAGCGTCTCGTGCGCCTCTTTCGAGATCGAGCCGTAACTCATCGCGCCCGTCGAGAAGCGCTTGACGATCGAGGACACCGGCTCGACTTCATCGATCGGCACGGGCTGGCGCCCCGCGGTCTTGAGCCCGAACATGCCGCGGAGCGTCTTCAGCTCGGCGGCTTGGTCATCGACCAGCTTCGTGTACTCCCGGAAGACGTCGTAGCGGCGCTCCCGCGTCGAATGCTGCAGGCGGAACACCGTGTCGGGTGTGAACAGGTGCGGAGCGCCGTCACGGCGCCACTGGTATTCGCCGCCGGTCCAGAGGCGCTCGTGTGCGCGCGCCGCGCCATCCTCGGGATACGCGTACGCGTGACGCGCTTCGTTCTCGATCGCGATCTCGGCGATACCGACGCCGCCGAGCTTGGTCTCGGTGCCGGTGAAGTACTGGGCGATGAATTCCTTCGACAGCCCCACGGCTTCGAACGCCTGGGCACCGGCATACGACGAGACGGTGGAGATCCCCATCTTCGACATGATCTTCAAGACGCCCTTGCCCAGGGCGTAGATGAGGTTCTTGACAGCCTTCGCCGGCGAGATCCCCGTGATGAATCCGGCGCGGACGAGGTACTCCACGGTCTCCATCGCGAGGTACGGGTTGACAGCCGAGGCGCCGTACCCGATCAGAGTCGCGACATGGTGAACCTCGCGGACGTCGCCCGCCTCGACCACCAGTCCGACCTTCATCCGGTTCTCCCGCCGGATCAGGTGGTGGTGCACTGCCGACACCATCAGCAAAGACGGGATCGGGACGAACTCCTGGTTCGAGTCACGGTCACTCAGGACGATGAACTCGACGCCGTCCTCGATGGCGGCATCCACCTCGGCGCACATCTCTTCCAGACGGCTCTGGAGGGACTGCGGGTCCTGATCAGCGCGGTACAGACCGCGGATCGTCACCGAGCGACGCTCGGGCAGAGCCTTGTCGATGTTCTGGAGTTTCGCGAGCTCATCGTTGTCGATCACCGGGAAATCGAGCGTGATCGTACGCGTGTGCTCGGGTCCCCACGACAGGAGGTTGCGCTCCGGGCCGAGGCCGAGAGCGAGCGAAGTGACGACCTCTTCGCGAATCGAGTCCAGTGGCGGGTTGGTCACCTGGGCGAACTGCTGCGTGAAGTAATCGAACAACAGGCGCGGACGCTCGCTCAACACCGCGATCGGGGCATCCGATCCCATGGCGCCCAGCGGCTCGGCGCCGTTCTGGCCCATCGGGGTGAGGAGGATGCGCACTTCCTCCTCGGTGTAGCCGAACGTGCGCTGGCGGCGGGTGATCGAGGCGATGGGGTGGACGATGTGCTCGCGTTCCGGAAGGTCCTTCAGGCGAACGCGTCCGGCATCCAGCCACTCCTGCCACGGTTCCTGCGCGGCAAGCTGCGCCTTGATCTCGTGGTCTTCGATGATGCGCTGGGCGGCGGTGTCGACGAGGAACATGCGGCCGGGGCGGAGGCGGCCGCGCCGCTTGATTCGCGACGGTTCGAAATCGAGCACGCCGGTTTCGCTGCCGATGACGACGAGTCCATCGGTGGTTTCGGTCCAGCGCCCGGGACGGAGTCCGTTGCGGTCCAGCGTCGCACCGACGAGCGTGCCGTCGGTGAAGATGAGCGCGGCGGGCCCATCCCACGGTTCCATCTGCATGGAGTGGTACTCGTAGAAGGCGCGCAATTCGGGCGTGATGTCGGCCTGCTTCTCGTAGGCCTCCGGCACCATCATCATGATGGCGTGCGGAAGACTGCGACCGGTCAGCGTGAGCAGTTCGAGTACCTCGTCGAACGAGGCCGAGTCGCTCGCGCCGACCGTGCAGATCGGCAGGAGCGGGCGGACGTCACCGATCAGCTCGGACTCGAGCTGCGACTGGCGGGCACGCATCCAGTTGCGGTTGCCGCCGACGGTGTTGATCTCACCGTTGTGCGCCAGCATCCGTAGCGGCTGCGCGAGCGGCCAGGACGGGAACGTGTTCGTGGAGTAGCGGGAGTGGACGACGGCCAGTTCGCTCTGGAAGCGTTCGTCCTGCAGATCCGGGTAGAACGGCTCGAGCTGCAGTGTCGTGACCATGCCTTTGTAGCCCAGCGTCCGAGCCGACAGCGAGACGAAGTAGGCGTCGTGCTCGTGGCGTGCGCGCTTGCGAAGGCGGTACACCCGACGGTCGAGCTCGATCCCGCTGAGGGCGGGCGCGTCACCCACCGGCGGGCGCGAGACGAAGAGCTGCTCGAAAGCGGGACGAGCGGCGTGCGCGAGCTTTCCGAGGTGTTCCTGCTCGGTCGGCACCTCGCGCCACCCCAACACCGTCAAGCCTTCGGAAAGGGCGATCTCCTCGACGCCGGCCTTGATCTCAGAGCGCGCGTCATCGTCGAGCGGCAGGAAGGCCATCCCGGCGGCATACTCGCCGACCGGAGGCAGGTCGAAGTCGACGACCTCGCGAAGGAACGCGTCGGGCATCTGCGTGAGGATGCCCGCGCCGTCGCCGGTACCGGCATCCGACCCGATTGCACCGCGGTGCTCGAGGTTGCGAAGGGCTTCCAGCGCGAGCTGAACGATGTCGTGACCCGCGTGACCGCGGAGCGTGGCGACCATGGCCAGCCCGCAGGCGTCCTTTTCAAACGCCGGGTTGTACATGCCCTGCGCCTCGGGGAATGATCCACCGGAGGTACCGACACTGTGGCGGGGGCTCGCTTGCATGGCAACCGTCCTCACTTTTGATTCAAGGTGGGACGACGTCGGCCCTGATGCGTTACTTGGCGGCGGTGGCGCTTGTGGCGGTGCCTGCGGTGACTTCGGACGAGGGGGGTGCGCTCACGTCCACGAAGTCATCGATGTTCTGTGAGTGTACAGCCCCGTCGGCGGACCATTCGCGTCCACGCTGGTACGGCGACGGCTCGAGGCCCGGGTGGCGCCGCTTCTGGACGAAGAAGATGACGAGCCCGACGACGACACCGAAGATCGCTGCCCAGACGTTCGTGCGCAGTCCGAAGAAGATCTCGCTGGGATCAATGCGGATCGACTCCCACACGATACGTCCCGCGCTGTACCAGACCAGGTAGAGGGCGAACAGACGGCCCCACTGCAGGCGGAACTGCCTGCCCACCCAGAGCAGCACGAGCACACCGAGCGCGTTCCAGATCACTTCGTAGAGAAAGGTCGGGTGAAACAGCGTCCCCTCCGGCAGACCCGCGGGCCACGCCGGGTTCGGATAGTCGATCTGCAAGCCCCACGGCAGGTCGGTCGGAAGACCGAACAGCTCCTGGTTGAACCAGTTTCCGAACCGGCCCATCGCCTGCGCGAGGAGAAGCCCCGGGGCGAGAGCATCCGCGAAACTCCAGAACCGGATGCCGGTCCACCGGCATCCGAGCCAGGCTCCGATCGCGCCACCGATGAGCGCACCGAATATCGCGATCCCGCCTTCCCAGATGAAGAAGATCGCCCAGATGTTCTTCCCCTCGCCGAAGTAGAAGTCCGGGTGGGTCAGGACGTGGAAGATCCGTGCGCCGATGATGGCCAGCGGTACGGCCAGCAGGCAGATGTCGATGACGACCCACGGCTCTGCGCCGCGCTTGGTCAAACGACGGTTGGTCATGATCGCGGCGACGACAATGCCCGCAAGAATGCACAGGGCATAGAAGTAGATGGTGAACGGTCCGAGCGCGAAGGAGCTGATGCTCGGGCTCGGGAGGGAAGTCACGACGGCGGCGGAGGAAAGCACGAAGGAAGTCTACTTCGCTCCGCGAATGCGCCCCGCCGCGCGACGTGTCCGCGGCATCCCGCTCGCCTTCAGTGGGACCGAGAGCCGTCGACGCCGCGCTCACACCGCACGATGTCCGCAGAATGTTGCGATGTCCGCACCGGATGCCGGAAATCGGTGCGGAGTTGGTGACATTCTGCGGAGTTCGTCGCCGGCAGAGCCGAAGAGCGACGGGGAGCGCCCGCCGGGCGGGATCCTCGGGTCAGGAGCGGGCGGTACCGGTGGCGAGGGCGCGCGCTTCGGCCGCCAGGCCCTCGATGCCACCGTCGCGGAGTGCACGCACGAGCGCCGTGCCCACGATCGCGCCATCGGCATAGCCGACGACCCCGGCGACCTGCTCCGGGGTGGAGATTCCGATGCCCACGCACGCGTGCTCGACGCCGTGGGAGCGGAGCCGCCCGACGAGCGCGCGGGCCGCGGCATCCAACTCGGCGCGCTCTCCCGTGATGCCCATCGTGGACACCGTGTAGACGAAGCCGGTGGACGCCCTCGCGATCATGTCGAGGCGCTCATCGGTCGAGGTCGGCGCTGCCAGGAAGACGCGGTCGAGACCGGTGCGTTCCGACGCGGCGACCCACTCGGCGGCTGAATCGGGTGTGATGTCGGGTGTGATGAGGCCCGCGCCTCCGGCAGCGAGCAGCTCGTCCGCGTACCGATCGACGCCGTACTGCATGACGGGGTTCCAGTACGTCATCACGAGCACGGGCACGTCCACGCGCGCCGTGATCTCCCGGACGGCCGTGAACGTATCCCGCATGCGGAATCCGCCCGCGAGGGCTGCCACGGTTGCCTCTTGGATGACGGTGCCGTCCATCACCGGATCAGAATACGGCGGGCCCAGCTCGAGGATGTCAGCGCCGCTCTCCGCAAGTGTGACAGCGGCATCGATGCTGGTCTGCAGATCGGGGTACCCGAGCGGGAGGTAGCCGATGAAGGCGCCCCGGCCCTCGGCGCGGGCGGCGTCGATCGCCGCAGCGACGCGGCTCATAGCTCGATCCCTTCACCGGTCGCGGCGTCGGCGGACGGGCCCGCCTCGACCGGGCCTGTCTCATCGTCGTACAGGCCGAACCACCTCGCGGCCGTATCCATGTCCTTGTCGCCGCGGCCGGAGAGGTTCACGGCGATGACCGCGTCGGGGCCGAGCTCCCGGCCGAGGCGCAGCGCTCCGGCAAGGGCGTGTGCCGACTCGATCGCCGGAATGATGCCTTCGGTACAGCTGAGAAGTCGCAATGCGTCCATCGCCTCGGTATCCGTCGCCGGAATGTAGGTCGCACGTCCGATGTCGGACAACCACGCATGCTGCGGTCCGACGCCGGGGTAATCCAGTCCGGCGGAGATCGAGTGTGACTCGACCGTCTGACCGTCCTCGTCCTGGAGGACATAGGTCTTCGCGCCGTGCAGCACACCCGGTCGCCCGCGTTCGATGGATGCCGCGTGCTGCGGAGTGTCGACGCCGTCACCGGCAGCCTCGACACCGTAGAGGCGCACATTCTCATCGTCGAGGAACGCGTCGAACATGCCGATCGCGTTGGATCCTCCGCCCACGCAGGCCACAACGGCATCGGGCAGACGGCCTGTCTCGGCCAGGAGCTGCTCGCGGGCTTCTTCACTGATGATCTTCTGGAAGTCGCGGACCATTGCGGGGAACGGGTGCGGACCGGCGGCGGTGCCGAAGATGTAGTTGGTCGTCTCGACAGAGGCAACCCAGTCGCGATACGCCTCGTTGATCGCGTCTTTCAGCGTGCGCGATCCGGTCGTGACCGGAATCACCTCGGCGCCGAGCAGCCGCATCCGTGCGACGTTCAACGCCTGCCGTTCGGTGTCGACCTCACCCATGTACACGGTGCAGTCGAAGCCGAACAGCGCCGCCGCTGTCGCGGTCGCCACACCGTGTTGACCGGCTCCCGTCTCGGCGATCACGCGGGTCTTGCCCAGCCGCTTCGTCAACAGAGCTTGACCGAGAACGTTGTTGATCTTGTGCGATCCGGTGTGATTGAGGTCCTCGCGCTTGAGGAAGATGCGGGCTCCCCCGGCGTGCTGGGCGAATCGCGGCACCTCGGTGAGCGCCGAGGGACGCCCCGCGTAGGAGTGCAGCAGCGACGTCAACTCGGCTGCGAACTCCGGGTCGCCCTTGGTCGCCTCATAGACCGCGGTCAGTTCGTCGATCGCCGCGATGAGGGATTCCGGCATGTAGCGTCCGCCGAACTCACCGAAAAACGGTCCGTGCTGGTCACGCAGGCTCATGCGCCGGCCTCCAAAAATGCCGTCAGGGTCGTGACGGGGTCGTTCGTGACAAGGGCTTCGCCGACCAGGACGACATCGGCGCCCGCAGCGCGGTAGTGCTGGACGTCCGCGGGCGTGAGGACTGCCGACTCGGCAATCTTGACGGCATCCGCTGGGAAATGTTCGGCCAGCGAGCCGAACAGATCGCGGTCCATCTCGAAGGTCGACAGGTTCCGTGCATTCACGCCGATGAGCTTTGCGCCCAGATCGCTCGCGCGGCTCACCTCGTCGCGGGAGTGCGTCTCCACCAGCGGGGTCATGCCGAGCTCGAGGACGAGAGTGTGCAGCTCCGCGAGGAGCGGCTGTTCGAGCGCCGCGACGATCAGGAGCACCAGGTCGGCGCCGGATGCCCGCGCTTCGAGCACCTGATAGGGCGTGGCGATGAAGTCTTTGCGCAGGACCGGGAGCGACACCCGTGCCTTGACGGCCTCGAGATCGGCAAGCGAGCCCTTGAACTTCCGGCCTTCGGTGAGCACGGAGATCGCCGACGCGCCGCCCTGCTCGTACAAGGATGCCTGCCACGCCGGATCGGGAATCTCAGCAAGGTCGCCGCGAGACGGGCTCGCACGCTTCACCTCGGCGATGATCTTCACACGCTCGGCCGGGCTGAGCGCCGTCAGTGCGTCGCGAGCGGGGGGCTGGGCCAGGGCGGTCTTCTCCACGACCTGGAGAGGTCGCGTCGCTGCACGAGCCTCCGCGTCCGCGACCGCGCCGGCCGTCAGGCCGTCGAGCACGTCAGTGCTGCTTCGGCGTGTACTTGTCGCCGTGGGCGCCATAGCCCGCGCGGGCCATGGCCCAGCCGACGATGGCGCCGATCGCGAGGAGTCCGGCGGAGGCCCACACGAGCGCGGGAATGTCGAGGAAGAAGAACAGCGTGCCGAGCGTGACCGCGATGAGCATGATCACGACGGCGGTCCAGGCAGCCGGCGAATGTCCGTGGCCGGGGTCTTCGATCGAGTCGCCCATGGTTCTCCTTCGGTGGCGCGTATGTCTGCGTAGAAGTCTAGCGGGAGGTCGGATCGTCGCCGCGCGAGAGGTCATCCCACGAGTCGATCGCGTCGTGCGGGCGGGATGCCGGTGCGGACCCGCCCGTCGCCTGGTAGCGGCGTCCGCCGGAGGCCCAACGGTGCCCCGTAGCCAGGGTCAGGAAGCCGCCGAGAGCGATCACGATGCCGGCGATCCCGGTGAGGTAGGGCCAGATCGTCGCCGTGATGGATATGACGAGCCCGGCGACCGCGTCGTTGCCGGTGAGGCCGGTGGTGGTGGTGACCGTGGCCGCGATCGCGTCGATGGGCAGGGCGAAACCGACGCGGAGCGCCTGTACACACAGGGCGACACCGATGAACACCGCGGTTCCGCCGAACGCGTACCGCAGCGCCCGTCCGACGACCGTCATCGCCAGTCCGAGGGCGAGAGCGGCGAGGCTGAGTGGTGCGAGCAACGTCACCGCCGCGGCTCCCGGGACGGGGATGGGTTCGGTCGCGCCCGCGCGGAGCGTGACGTCCATCCACGTCTGGGTCGACGAAATGATCGCAATCGCACCGCCGGCGACGATCGCGAGCACCGCCCACACGCGTTCGCGCCGAGTCACCGCGCGCCGATCACGGGGTGGAGGGCATCGGCGTCGAAACACGTCCGATCGCCGGTGTGACACGCCGCGCCCACCTGATCGACCTCGATGAGAAGCGTGTCACCGTCGCAGTCGAGGCGGGCATCCTTGACGAACTGCGCGTGGCCGGACGTGTCACCCTTGCGCCAGTACTCCTGGCGCGAGCGGGACCAGAAGGTCACGCGACCTTCGGTCAGGGTGCGGCGGAGGGCCTCGGCATCCATCCACCCGAGCATGAGGACCTCGCGCGTGTCGTGCTGCTGGATGACCGCCGGAACCAGCCCGTCCGCGGTGAAGCGGACCCGATCGATTCGCACGTCACTCACCGGCGTACCTCGATTCCGTCGTCGGCGAGCTGGTTCTTCACATCGCCGATCGACAGCAGACCGGAGTGGAAGACGGATGCCGCGAGCACCGCATCGGCCCCGGCGCGGACGGCGGGGGCGAAGTCGGCGACGTTGCCGGCGCCGCCCGAGGCAATCACCGGAACGCTCGACACCTCGCGCATGAGGGCCACGAGCTCGAGGTCGAAGCCGTCGCGCGTCCCGTCGGCATCGATCGAGTTGACCAGGAGTTCACCGGCTCCGCGTTCAATCGCCTCGCGCGCCCACTCGAGCGCGTCCAGGGTCGTGGCGGTGCGGCCGCCGTGCGTGGTCACGACGAAACCCGAGCGGGTCGCATCCGACCGCTTGACATCAAGGCTGAGGACGAGCACCTGTGCGCCGAAGCGGTCGGCGATCTCGCCAATGAGGGCGGGGCGGGCGATGGCGGCGGAGTTGACCCCCACCTTGTCGGCCCCGACGCCGAGGAGGCGGGCGACATCCTCCGCGGAGCGCACTCCCCCGCCGACGGTCAACGGGATGAAGACTTCTTCGGCGGTGCGTCTCACGACGTCGTACGTCGTCGAGCGGTCATCGACCGTCGCCGTCACATCGAGGAAGGTCAGCTCATCGGCGCCCTGGGCGTAATACAGGGCCGCGAGTTCGACGGGGTCGCCCATATCGCGCAGGTTCTCGAAATTCACACCCTTGACGACACGGCCGGCCGCGACATCGAGGCAGGGAATGACCCGGCACGCGAGGGTCATCAGAGTCTCGCGTTGTGGATGGCCGTGACCAGGATCGCCCGCGCCCCGATCGCGTAGAGCGCGTCCATGACCTGATTGACGCTCGATCGCGGGCTCATCACCCGAACCGCCACCCAGGCCGGATCGCGCAACGGCGAGATCGTGGGCGATTCGACACCGGGCGCCAGCGCGACGGCGGCGTCGACGAGGTCGGCCGGCAAGTCGTAGTCGATGAGGACGAACCGGCGCGCGACGAGCACCCCGCGCAGGCGACGCAGCAGCGTCTCGGTCCCCGGAGCTTCCTCGGGTGCGCCGATCAGAACCGCCTCGGACTGCAGGACCACGGGCCCGAAGATCTCCAGCCCCGCCTGCTTGAGGCTGGTCCCGGTGGAGACCACGTCGGCGACCGCATCCGCGACGCCGAGTTGCACCGCCGACTCGACCGCGCCATCCAGGGGCACGAGATCCACCGCAACACCCTGTTCGTCCAGGAACCCGTCGACGAGCCCGGGATAGGCCGTGGCAACCCGCAGCCCCTCGAGGTCGCTGATTTCGGAGAACGACCCGGGAGGGCCCGCGAAACGGAAGGTCGAGGCGCCGAAGCCCAGAGCTTCGATCTCGCGGGCGCCCGGCATCCGCGCATCGAGCAACAGATCACGGCCGGTGATTCCGACATCCAGCGCGCCGGACCCGACATAAGTCGCGATGTCTTTGGGGCGCAGGTAGAAGAACTCGACCTCGTTGACCGGGTCGATCACGTGCAGGTCTTTCGGGTCGCGACGGCCGGTGTATCCGGCCTCCGCGAGCATTTCGGCGGCGGTCTCGGCGAGCGAGCCCTTGTTCGGCACGGCAATTCGCAGCATGTTGCGGGGCTTTCGGGTCGTGAGCGGCAGGTGAGGGGCGCGCTCAGAGATGTCGGCCGACGTCCTCGAGGGTGAGGCCCTTCGAGATCATCAGCACCTGCAGGTGGTAGAGGAGCTGCGAGATCTCCTCGGCCGTCTCGTCATCCGACTGGTACTCGGCCGCCATCCAGACTTCGGCAGCCTCTTCGACGATCTTCTTGCCGATCGCGTGGACACCACGATCGAGTTGGGCCACCGTGCCGGAACCTTTGGGACGCTGCGCGGCGATCGCGGTGAGCTCCGCGAAGAGGGCATCGAAAGTCTTCACCCTGACAGGTTACCGGCAATGATGACCTGTCCGCCGCCGATAGGGTCGCCCCGTGGACCCGATCCACGCCATGCTCGCCGGTGTCCTCGACGACGTCCGTGAGCAGGATGCCGGCGACCTCGCCGCATATATCCCCGAGTGGACGGTTGACGGCCGTCGGCGACGCGGACAGCAGCTTCACGATTCAGTTGATGTCGAAGCCGTTCGTCTTCGCCCTCGCCCTCGAAGCGCTCGGCCGGAACGAGGTGTTGCGCTTCGTCGGTCGTTCGTGGTCGACCTGAGCGCGCTGACACGGCTGCACCCGGCGGCACGCGCGGTGCTCCGCGAGGAGCTGGACACGGTCGGCGGACGCATCCACGTCGATGGGTGAGCCGTTCTCAGTGCCGGTGGTGACGTACGGCCTCACTGCGAAGGGCTGCGATCGCACGGTCTGGGTCGTCGGCGCCGAACACGGCTGAACCGGCCACGAACGTGTCGGCTCCCGCCTCGGCGGCCTGCGCGATCGTCGATTCCGCGATCCCCCCGTCGACCTGGAGCCAGACCTGCGACCCGCGCCGACGCGCTTCGGCACGTAAGTGGGCGAGCTTGGGCATTTGGTCGGCCATGAAGCTCTGGCCCCCGAATCCGGGCTCGACGGTCATCACGAGGATCTGATCGAACTCGTCGAGGACGTCGAGCAGCCCATCGATCGGCGTCGCGGGCTTCACCGCGACTCCCGCACGGGCACCGATCTCGCGCAAGCGACGTGCGAGCGGGATCGGATCGGTCGCCGCTTCCAGATGGAACGTCACCGAGGCCGCGCCGAGTTCGGCATATTGCGGAGCCCACCGTTCGGGGTCGCTGATCATGAGATGCACGTCGAGCGGCACCGGGCTCGTCGCCTGGATGCGCTCGACCATCTGGGGCCCGAACGTGAGGTTCGGCACGAAATGGTTGTCCATGACGTCGACGTGCACGAAGTCAGCGCCGGAGATGCGGGCGAGCTCGGCCTGCATGTTCACGAAGTCGGCGGCCAGGATGCTGGGATTGATGCGAACGCTGTCGGACACGGCATCCACCCTACTTGCGGGCTTGCGCCGGCGCGGGTTCAGGGGCAGGTGTGGTCGCTTCCCCGGGCGGATGCGGCAACACCTGCCCCGCGAACGCCCCGCGACGCGGCCACGCGCGGGTTCAGGGGGCAGGTGTGGTCGCTTCCGCGGACGGATGCGGCAGCACCTGCCCCGCGAAGGATCCCCTCAGCGGCGCCGCAGGAGCGAGATGGACATCGCGTCCGTGCCGTGGCGGTGGGGCCAGAGCTGTGCGCGCCCGGAGCCGTCGAGCTGCGCGGGCAGGTCGATGTCGGTGTCCGACACGGATGCCAGGACGGCGCGCGCATCGAGTTCTTCGATCGCATCGCCGAACCGCCGCCGCGCCTCGGCGACCACACCCGACGTCTCGGCCAAATGCGGCGAACAGGTGACGTACGCCACGATCCCGCCCGGGACCACAGCCTCGATCGCGGCTGTGAGCAGGCCGCCCTGAAGCTCGGTGAGGTCGGGGACATCGACGGGGCTCTTCCGCCAACGGGCCTCGGGGCGGCGGCGCAGCGCGCCGAGCCCGGTGCACGGCGCATCGACGAGGATGCGGTCGTACCGGCCGCGCGCCGCGCGCGTGCGGCCGTCTTCCTCCGACACCGGCACCTCGAGGGGAACCCCGGCGACGGAGTCGCGCACGAGCTTGGCTCGGATCGAGGAGAGTTCGTTCGCTTCGACGGAGGCGCCTGAGGCGAGAGCTTCGGCGGCGAGGACCGCGGTCTTCCCCCCGGGCGCCGCGCAGAGATCGAGCCAGCGCTCCCCGGACCGCACCGGGGTGGCCCGCGTCAGCGCGAGCGCGGCGAGCTGGGAGCCTTCGTCCTGCACGCGAATGCAGCCGTCGGCGGCCGCGATCACGGGCCCGGGATCTCCCCCGCCCAGGCGGAAGCCGATCGGGGAATACGGGGTTGAGGAGGCCTCCGCTGGCCTCGCGGCGAGCCCCGGCAGAGCGGCCATCGTCACCGCCGGTGCGTCGTTGTCGGCGGCGAGCAGCGCGTCGAGTTCGTCGGCGCGCCCTTCGGCGGCGAGAGCACGGCGGAACGCCCGGATCACCCAGACCGGATGTGCGTAGCGAAGGCCGAGACGTTCGTCGTCGGAGCGCGCGCCGCGCTCGAGGCGGGCAGCCCACTCCTCCGCGGTGCGCTCGGACACGCGGCGGAGGACGGCATTCGCAAACCCCGATGCGGATGCCCCGGCCGTGTGACGGACTTGGCGAACGGTCTCGTTCACCGCGGCATGGGTGGGCGTGCGCATCGCCAGAAGCTGATGCACGCCGAGGCGGAGGGCGTCGAGCACCGGCGGATCGATCTCGGCGGGCGGGCGACCCGCGGCATCCGCGATGATCGCGTCGTAGGTGCCTTGATGACGGAGGGTGCCGTAGGTCAATTCGGTCGCCCAGGCGGCGTCCGGGCCCGACATCCCGGCCCGGCGGAGTTCGCGCGGGAGCAGCAGGTTCGCGTAGGCGTCGGATTCGGTGACCGCGCGGAGCGTGTCGTAGGCGACCCAGCGCGGGGACGGAGCGCTCATGCGCGCACCTCCGGTGCGGTGTCGACGCGGGGATCATCGAGCCGCAGTCCGCGCCACCAGTCGTCGGCGGCCATCGGACCCTTACCCGCGGGCTGAACCGTCTGCAGGAGCACAGTACCGGCGGCGGTGCCCACGACCACGTCGCGCTCGATGAGCGAGAGTGCGCCCGGAGCGAGATCCGTGTCGGGACCCCGGTGCGCCGCGAGGATCTTCAGCCGCTGCCCGCCGACCGAGGTGTGCGCGCCGGGCTCGGGGGTCGTCCCGCGGAAGCGGTGGATCACCGTGTCGGCGGGGACACGGAAATCCAGCGCGCCGTCGGCGAGGGTGAGCTTGGGAGCGAGTGTGTATTCCCCCGACTGGGGACGTGCCACCGCGGTCCCCGCCGCGATCGCATCGACCACGTCGACGAGGAGTGCAGCGCCGACGTCCGCCAGTGCATCGAGGACGTCACCCGCCGTCGCGCCGCGGGGAACGCTGTAGCGGACCTCGCCGAAAACATCCCCGGCATCCAGTTCGGCGACCAGGCGGAAGACGCTCGCCCCGGTGACCGTGTCACCGGCGATCAGCGCGTGCTGCACGGGTGCGGCGCCGCGCCAGCGCGGAAGAAGCGAGAAGTGCAGGTTGATCCACCCGTGACGCGGAGTCGCGAGCAGCGGCTCACGCACAAGCCCGCCGTAGGCGACGATGACGCCGAGATCCGGAGCGAGGTCGGTCACCGCGTGCGTCGCGTGAGCATCGAGCCGGTCGGTCTTGATCGTCGTCACCCCGAGTTCGGCGGCGAGAGCGGCAACCGGCGACGGCGTCAGAATGCGTTTGCGGCCGAGCGGCGCGTCCGTGCGCGTGACGACGCCGACGAGGTCGTGGCGGGATGCCGCAATCGCGCGGAGCGAGGGGACAGCGGGCAGGGGTGTCCCCGCGAAGACAATGCGCATGGGGGTTCCTCACAGATCAAGCTCGGGCACGTCGAGCCGCACCTTGAGTGTAGTTCGCGGGCCACGGTCCTTCGCGGCGCGACGAGCGCGTAGCGCGTCGGCGACGACTGCCGCGCGCAGATACTCGGCGACCGCCGCGCCCTGGGCGTAGTCGAAGCGGACGAGCGCGCGCACTCCCCCACTCTCCAGCGGCACGGGGCCGAGAAGCGCGGTCGGACCGAGGCCGTATACCGCCTGACGGAGCCCGTCGAGCGTCGCCGACACGGTGCTCGAGGCACCTTCGACGGCAGCCACACGCACCGTGGGTGGCATCGAGAGCGGGCCGCGGTCGGCCAGCTCCGCGCGCGCATAGGCAGGTTGCGTCCAGGTGGCGAGCGCCCGGGCGACGGGCCCCGACACCCCCACCAGGTGGACGGGCGCGCCCGGCGCCGCCAGCGCCGCAGCGTCCGACCACCAGCGCAGACACGATTCTCCGATCCGCAGTTGTTCGGCCATCAACATCCGGTCGCCGTCCAGCAGGATGATCGCGCGGAAGCCCCCGGCCGCGTGCGGCTCGGCGCCGCGCGTGGCGATCACGAGGGCAGGCCGATCATCCACCTGGGTGATCGGGTGCGCACCGTCGGCGACGATGATCCGGATGCCGGGGAACGCCCGGCCGAGCTCGTCCGCCGTGCGCTCGCTTCCGGACGAAGCCATACGGAGCTTCGTGGACTGGCAGTTCGCGCACGACCATGTGGGCGCCGAGCGGCCGCACCATCCGCAGTCCGGCGTTGCGCCGGCGCGCGTCGCGCGCAGCGGCCCCGCGCAGTGTGCGCACCGGGCCGGAGTGCGGCAATCGGCGCAGACGAGCACGGGCGAGTAACCGGGCCGGGCGACCTGGACGAGGACCGGCCCGTGCTGAAGAGCCTCCCGGGCTGCCGCGAAGGCGGCGGACGGAACGCGCGCACCGCGAGACTCGCCCTCGCGCGTCGCCGACAGGATGACGGTCGGGCTCTCCCGGCGCTCGGCGGGAAGATCGCGGACCCAGCCGAGCTGAACGAGACGTTCGACATCCGTCGTGCGGGTATGCCCCGCGAAGACGAGCGCGCTCCCCTCGAGCTCCTGACGCACAAGCGCGGCGTCGCGGGCATGCACGCCGGGGCTCAGCGGTTCGGCGAGGAGAGGATCGCCGTCATCCCAGATGACGACACAGCCGACGTCATGGGCCGGGGCGTACACGGTCGAACGGTTGCCGACGACGATCACCGGCACCGGTGCGAGGATCCGAAGATAGCTCGCGTAACGTTCTGGACCGGACCTTCGGGCATCGTCCCGGAGCACCGATTCTTCGGGAGCACGCTCCGCCAGCGCGGCGAGGACCTGGTCTTGATCGCGCTGGTCCGGGACGACGAGCAGCGCACTGCGCCCGGCCGCAAGCGTGTGCACGGCGAGCGCCGCGAGGAGATCCGCCCATGCGCCTCCGACGCGATCGCGGCTCGGTCGCGGCGGCGCGTCGAGCGCGAGCCGCGCACCGGAGGCGACGGCATCCGTCACCCCCGCAAAGGGCGCCAGGATGCCGGAAGCCCAGTCGGTCGCATCTGCGCTGACCAGGGGCATGTCGGGCGGTGCTGAGCCGAGCCAGGTCTTCTCGGCCCGCACCATACGCTTCGGGACAACGAGCCGCAGGACGTCGCCGGCGCCACCCGCGGCGCGATCGGCGACGCGTCGGGCCAGCGCGTACAACGCGGGCGGCAAGACGCAAACGGAGGAGATCACGCTGTCGAGCTCCGACAGCGGGCGTACCGAAGGTTCGGCCTCACCGATCTCGACGAGATACCCCTCGACGACCCGCCCCGCGGTACGCAACGGCACTTTCACGCGGACTCCGGGCACCGCATCCGCGGCGAGCTCCGCCGGGATGGCGTAGTCGAACAGGCGGTCGAGCTGCGGCAGCGGGGAGTCGATCAGCACCCGCGCGACGGTGGTCACGGCCGGTCAGAGGCCGGCGGCCGCGCGCAGTTCCTCGACGCGAGTCGTCTGCTCCCACGTGAACTCGGGCACCTCTCGGCCGAAGTGACCGTAAGCCGCGGTCTGGGCGTAAATCGGACGCAGCAGGTCGAGCTCGTCGATGATCGCCTGCGGGCGCAGGTCGAAGACGTCGCGGATCGCGCGAGTGATGACCTCGTCGGCGACATGGCCCGAACCGAATGTCTCGACGTAAAGCCCGACGGGAGCCGCGCGGCCGATGGCATAGGCGACCTGAACTTCCAGTCGGTCGGCGAGGCCCGCCGCGACGGCGTTCTTGGCGACCCATCGCATGGCGTACGCGGCGGAGCGGTCGACCTTGGACGGGTCCTTTCCGCTGAACGCACCGCCGCCGTGGCGGGCGGCGCCACCGTACGTGTCGATGATGATCTTGCGTCCCGTGAGTCCGGCGTCGCCCTTCGGGCCACCCGTCACGAACGGGCCGGCCGGGTTGATGACGTACTGCACGTCGGAGAGATCCAGGCCCGTCTGCGCGAGGACGGGATCGATCACTTCGGCCTGTACCGCCGCGCGGAGCGCCGGAATCGAGATGTCGAGGTTGTGTTGCGTCGACAGCACCACGGTCTCGACCGAGCGTGGAACGGCGCCGTCGTAGCCGAGCGTGACCTGCGTCTTGCCGTCCGGGCGCAGGAACCCCAGCGCCCCCGAGCGCCGCGCCTCGGTCAGCCGCTCGGCCAGCCGGTGTGCCGTCCAGATCGCCATCGGCATGAGCTGGGGGGTCTCATTCGTCGCGTACCCGAACATGATCCCCTGATCGCCCGCGCCGAGCGCGTCGATCGGATCGCTCGATCCGCCTTCGCGGTGCTCGATGGCATTGTCCACGCCCGCGGCGATGTCGCTGGACTGCTCGCCGATCGATACCGTCACGCCACACGAGTCGCCGTCGAAGCCGGTCTCACTCGAGGTGTATCCGATGTGATTGACGACACGGCGGACGATCCCCGGAATGTCGACGTAGCCTTCACTGCGCACTTCTCCGGCGACGTGCACGAGACCCGTGGTCACCAGGGTTTCCACCGCCACACGGCTGCCCGGGTCGACCTCGATCAGTGCATCGAGGATCGAGTCCGAGATCTGATCGCAGATCTTGTCCGGGTGACCTTCGGTCACGGACTCGGATGTGAACAGACGCAGGGCGCTCATCGATGCTCCAGGTTCTCGGGGGTACACACCATCATGCCCGCGGTCTCCGACAAACGGAGAACGCGGGCATGGAGACGCCCTACGGCGTCATGACCTCACTCGGCGGCGCGAAGGCGCAGCTTGTCCTCGTGGATCTCGTGCATCGCGATCGTCAGCGGCTTGTCCTCGACGTGCGAATCGACGAGCGGGCCGACGTTGTCGAAGAGGTTTCCCTCGTGCAGGTCGGAGTAGTAGTCGTTGATCTGACGGGCACGCTTGGATGCGTAGATCACGAGCTGGTACTTCGAGTCGACCTTCTCGAGGAGCGAGTCGATGGGCGGGTCGATGATGCCCTGGTCACGTGCAGCCACGGGGAACCTCCTGGGATCTGGCGGCGGGGAAGACTGTCGCGCGGCGACGAAGCCGCGGCATCCGACCATTCTACCTCGTATCGTGTGCCCGGCACGCAGACTTCCGGCCGGCGGCGCGTCAGCGGGTGAGCGAGACCACTTCAGCGGCGGCGCGCGCGACGTCGTCGTTGACGACGTGGAAGTCGAACTCGCCCTGCGAGGCCAACTCCACTTTGGCGGTCTTGAGACGCCGTTCGCGCTCTTCGGCGTCTTCCGTGCCGCGTCCGATGAGCCGGTGCACCAACTCGTCCCAGCTCGGCGGAAGGAGGAACACCAGCGTCGCGTCCGGAGCCGCTGCACGGACTTGCCGCGCACCCTGCAGGTCGATCTCCAACAACACGGTGCGCCCGTCCGCGAGCGCGCGGTCGATCGGGGCCTTGGGTGTGCCGTAGCGGAAGCGGTTGTGCACGGTCGCGTGCTCGAGCAACTCCCCCGTAGCGATCAGGCGGTCGAACTCGGCGTCATCGACGAAGAAGTAGTGCTCGCCGTCGACTTCACCAGGACGCGGGCTGCGGGTCGTCGCCGATACCGACAGCAACAGTTCGGGATGGTGCTCTTTGACGTGCGCGGCGACAGTACCCTTGCCGACCGCGGTGGGACCAGCCAAGACGATGAGGCGACTGCGCCCAGCCCGCGGCTGCGGCTCCGGCCACCGCTCGTCGAGGAACGCGGCGAGCACCACGCGCTGGCGCGCGCCGAGGCCACCGAGCCGCTTGACCGGAGAGATGCCGAGCGACGCGAGGATGCGGTCACGCTTTCCCGCGCCGATCGCCGGAATCGCGGTGAGGAACTCGGTGACCCGCATCGCACCCGCGGGCGACTCGGGGTCGGACTGCGCGCGCCGGAGGAGCTCCTGCGGTGTGATGACGCGAGTGGTCACATCGCGTTTGAGCGCGGCGCGCTCACGGCGGGCGGCGACAGCGCGCCGCGATGCGGCCGCGCGATCGACCTCGGGAGGAGTGCGGGAATCAGCCATGGGATTCTCCACGGTACAGGGCGGCACGCGCATCGATGCGGCCCGCGAGGTCATCAGGTCCCGCCGACAGGATGCTCCGGCTCTCGCTCGCGATCACGGCGGGCGCGAGGGGTCCGAAGATGCGCGACAGGTCGGCTGGCTCGGCGCCCTGAGCACCGAAACCGGGCGCGAGGAGCGGGAGCGCGCGGTCGAACGGCACGTCGAGCCCGCGCGCCGCGAGATCGACCGTCGCGCCGACCACGAGCCCGAGGGAGGACCACTCGCCCGCGTCGGCGTCACTGTCGTAGGCCGCGACGTCCGCGGCGATCGAGCGCGCAACCGAGCCGTGCGCGGTCCGCGCCGACTGGATGCCGCTCCCCTCGGGATTGCTCGTGGCAGCCAGGACGAACACGCCCTTGCCCTGGGCGAGCGCCAGGTCGAACGTCCCGGACAGGGCGCCGACGCCGAGGTACGGGTTCACCGTGAGAGCGTCCGCCTCCAGCGGCGAGCCCGCCGTGAGCCACGCGGCTGCGTATGCATCCATCGTGGTGCCGATATCGCCGCGCTTGGCGTCGGCGATCACCAGGAGCTCTGCGGCACGCGCGGCCGCCAAGACCTCCTCCAGCGCGGCGAATCCAGCCGCACCGAAGCGTTCGAAGAACGACACCTGGGGCTTCACGACCGCGACCCGACCGGCGGCCGCATCGACGACCCGGAGCCCGAACTCACGGACTCCGGACGCATCGACCGGCAGCCCCCATGCCCGCAGCAGCGCTTCGTGTGGATCGATGCCCACGCACAAGGCCCCTCGCGCGGCCAGTCCGGCGCGCAGTCGTGCCCCGAACGTCGTCACCGACGCGCCTCCCGGTCGATCGCGTACTCCTGCAGGCTCTTCACGGAGAAGCCTTCCCGCAGCACCGGAAGCGCACTGACGGCGGCGCCGAGGACGGCCATCGTGGTGAAGAGGGCCTTGTCGGCGGCGACGGCAGCCGCGCGGATCTCATAGCCGTCGGCGCGGGCGATGCCACCGGAGGGAGTGTTCACGACGATGTCGATCTCACCCGCGTTGATGAGGTCGACGATGTTGACCTCACCGGTGTCGTGCGTCTCGGAGTACTTGTTCACGATCTCGACGCGGATGCCGTTGCGCGCGAGGATCTCGGCGGTACCCTCCGTCGCGGTCAGACGGAACCCGAGCTCCTGCAGGCGGTGAGCCGGCAGGATGACGGCGCGCTTGTCGTCGTCGGCGACCGAGAGGAACACGGTACCGGAGGTCGGCATGCCGCCGTAGGCGGCGGCCTGGCTCTTCGCGAACGCGGTCGGGAAATCCCGGTCGATGCCCATGACCTCGCCGGTGGAGCGCATCTCGGGGCCGAGGACGGAGTCGACCGTGTGACCGTCTGCGGTGCGGAACCGCTTGAACGGGAGCACCGCTTCCTTCACGGCGACCGGCGAGTCGAGCGGCACGCGCGAGCCATCCTGCTCCGGCAGCAGTCCTTCGGTCTTGAGATCGGCGATCGTGGCGCCCGCCATGATGCGCGCGGCGGCCTTCGCCAGCGGAATACCGAGTGCCTTCGAGACGAACGGCACGGTGCGCGACGCGCGCGGGTTGGCCTCGATGACATAGAGCACGCCCGCCGAGACGGCGAACTGCACGTTGAGCAGCCCGCGCACTCCCACGCCCTCGGCGATCGCCAGGGTCGCGGTGCGCACCCGGTCGATTTCGGTACGGCCGAGCGAGACAGGCGGCAGCGTGCAGGACGAGTCACCCGAATGGATGCCGGCTTCTTCGAGGTGTTCCATGACACCGCCGATGTAGAGCTCGTTCCCGTCGTAGAGCGCATCGACGTCGAGCTCGATCGCGTCATCCAGGAAGCGGTCTACCAGGAGCGGCTTGCCCTCTTCGATGACGACCTCGCCGGCGGTACGCACGAAGTAGTCGCGCAGGCTCTCGGTGTCGTAGACGATCTCCATGCCGCGTCCGCCGAGCACGAAGCTCGGACGCACGAGCACCGGGTAGCCGATCTCCTCGGCGATCGCGACGGCTTCCGCCTCGTTCACCGCGGTGCCGTGACGCGGCGCGATCAGACCCGCTCGGTCCAGGAGCTGTGAGAAGAGCTCGCGTTCCTCGGCGATGTCGATCGCGGCGGGCGAGGTGCCGAGGATCGTGTATCCAGCATCCTCGATGCCCTTGGCGAGGCCGAGCGGCGTCTGGCCACCCAGCTGACAGACGACGCCCAGGATCGTGCCGGACTGTTCTTCGGCGTGCAGAACCTCGAGCACGTCCTCAAGCGTCAGTGGCTCGAAGTAGAGGCGATCGCTCGTGTCGTAGTCGGTCGAGACGGTCTCGGGGTTGCAGTTGACCATGATGGTCTCGAATCCGGCATCCGACAGCGCGAACGACGCGTGCACGCACGAGTAGTCGAATTCGACGCCCTGACCGATGCGGTTGGGACCCGAGCCGATGATGACGACCTTGGTGCGCTCCGACGGTGTCACCTCGGTCTCGCGGTCGTAGCTGGAGTAGTGGTACGGCGTGAGCGCCGGGAATTCTCCCGCGCACGTGTCGACCGTCTTGTAGACCGGGCGGACGCCGAGCGTCCACCGGAGACCGCGGATCTCGGCCTCGGAGACACCGCGGAGCTGCGCGAGCTGCACGTCACTGAAGCCGTGCTCCTTCGCGATACGCAGCGTCGCGGCGTCGAGCTCGGGGGCCGCCTGCAGGAACTCGGCGACCTCGTTGATGAGGGCGATCTGGTCGAGGAACCAGGGATCGATCTTCGTCGCCTCGAACGCCTGCTCGGTTGTCGCGCCCCGGCGCATCGCCTGCTGGAGCACCACGATGCGGCCGTCGGTGGGCTTGGTCGCGATCTCGAGCAACTCCTCGGCGGAACGCTCTTCGTCGCCCCAGTGGAAGCTCGACCCGCGCTTCTCCAGCGACCGCAGCGCCTTCTGCAGCGCCGTCGTGTAGTTGCGGCCGATCGCCATCGCCTCGCCGACTGACTTCATGGTGGTCGTCAAGGTCGTGTCGGCGTTCGGGAACTTCTCGAAGTTGAAGCGCGGCACTTTCACGACGACGTAATCAAGCGTCGGCTCGAAGCTCGCCGGCGTCGCCCCGGTGATGTCGTTGGGCACTTCGTCGAGCCGGTACCCGATCGCGAGCTTCGCGGCGAGCTTCGCGATCGGGAATCCGGTGGCCTTGGAGGCGAGGGCCGAGGAGCGCGAAACGCGCGGGTTCATCTCGATCACGATGATGCGGCCGGTGGCCGGGTCGATGGCGAACTGGATGTTGCAGCCGCCCGTATCGACGCCGACGGCGCGGATGATGTCGATGCCGATGTCGCGGAGCTTCTGGTATTCGCGATCGGTGAGGGTGAGAGCGGGCGCGACGGTGATCGAGTCGCCCGTATGCACGCCGACGGGGTCGACGTTCTCGATCGAGCAGACGACGACCGTGTTGTCGGCGGTGTCACGCATGAGTTCGAGCTCGTACTCCTTCCAGCCGAGGATCGACTCCTCCAGGAGCACCTCGGTGGTGGGCGAGTCGCGGAGGCCGGCACCGGCGATCCTCCGGAGATCGTCTACGTTGTAGGCGAATCCGGAGCCGAGGCCCCCCATCGTGAACGAGGGGCGGACGACCAGCGGGTAGCCGAGTTCCGCCGCGCCGGCGAGCACCTCGTCCATCGTGTGGCAGATGCGGCTGTCCGCGACATCCGCGCCCGAATCGAGGACCAGCTGCTTGAAGATCTGCCGGTCCTCGCCCTTGTTGATGGCTTCGAAGTTCGCGCCGATGAGCTCGACGTCGTACTTCTCGAGGATGCCGTGGTTGTGCAGGTCGATCGCGGCGTTCAGCGCGGTCTGCCCACCGAGGGTCGGCAGGATCGCGTCGGGCTTCTCCTTGGCGATGATCGTCTCGATCACCTGCCAGGTGATGGGCTCGATGTAGGTCGCGTCGGCGAAGTCGGGATCGGTCATGATGGTCGCCGGGTTGGAGTTGACGAGGATGACGCGGACGCCCTCTTCGCGAAGCACTCGGCACGCCTGGGTACCGGAGTAGTCGAACTCACACGCTTGCCCGATCACGATCGGGCCGGAGCCGATGACGAGGACGGAGTTGATGTCGGTGCGCTTGGGCATTAGTTCTTGTTCTCCAGGGTGGTGCGCACGAGGTCGGCGAAGCGGTCGAAAAGATAGTTGGCGTCGTGCGGACCGGCGGCGGCCTCGGGGTGGTACTGCACACTGAACGCGGGGATGTCGAGGGCGCGGAGGCCCTCGACGACGTTGTCGTTCAGACCGATGTGGCTCACTTCGACGCGGCCGTAACCGTTCGGGCTCAGGGTCTCGCCTTCGAGCGGCGCGTCGACGGCGAAGCCGTGGTTGTGCGCCGTGATCTCCACCCGCCCGGTCTGCTTGTCGAGCACGGGCTGGTTGATGCCTCGGTGACCGAACGGCAGTTTGTACGTGTCGAAGCCGAGCGCGCGGCCGAGCAGCTGATTGCCGAAACAGATCCCGAAGAACGGCAGCGTGTCGTCGAGCACCTCGCGCAGGAGCGCGACGTGATCACCGGATGCTGCGGGGTCCCCGGGACCGTTGGAGTAGAAGACTCCGACCGGGTCGATCGCACGGATCTCGTCGATCGTGACATTCTGCGGCAGCACATGCACGTCGAAGCCGCGCGCGGCGAGGTTGTCGATCGTGGCTTTTTTGACACCGAGATCGAGCACGGCCAGGTTGCCGATGCGTTCGCCGGTCGCGGGGGTCACCTCGGCCGCCGCCACCGACACCTGGGCCGAAAGGTTCTGGCCGGCCATCTGGGGGGCCTCCCGGACGATGCGCAGCTGCTCGTCGGGGGCGAGCTCGGCCGCGTCACCGGAGAACACTCCCCCGCGCATCGACCCGGCCGAGCGCAGCACGCGCGTGATCGCGCGCGTGTCGACACCGGAGATCCCGACGATGCCGTCGCGCACGAGCGCGTCGTCGAGCGACTCGTCGGCGCGCCAGTTCGACACGACGCGCGAGGGGTCTCGCACGATGTAGCCGGCGACCCAGATCTGGCGGGACTCGGGGTCTTGCGCGTTCATGCCGGTGTTGCCGATGTGCGGAGCGGTCTGCAGAACGATCTGCCCGGCGTACGACGGGTCGGTGAGGGTCTCCTGGTACCCGGTCATGCCGGTAGAGAAGACGACCTCGCCGAGGGTCGTGCCGCGCGCGCCATAGGCACGTCCGGGGTGGCGGCTGCCGTCTTCGAGCACGAGGACGGCGGGGTCGAGGGTCAAGGAGAAAGCGGAGGGGGTCATGCGTCGGTTCCCGTCGGGATCGTCGGAGTGGCAGGGTCGAGGGGGCGAGGAAGGATGCCGGTGATCGCGTCAGTGAGCGCGCGTGAGCCGGCATCCTGCGCTCGCAGGAAGGTGTCGACAGTCACGTCGCCGATGCGCCAGGAGAGTCGGACGAGCCCGCCTGGCTCGACGACGCGGTCGATCGCGACGGTTGCCCGGTCGACACCCTCGATGTCGGCGAGGGGCACGAACATCCGGGGCTGGCCGGTGAGGTCGAGCGCGACACCGGCATCCATCACGGTGATTGCGGCACGTGAACGGAAGCCCAGGCCACGGATCGCGAGGCGCTCGAGCGGAGCGTCGTGCGCGGTCGTGGCGACGTAGAACCCGTCGAAGCGGCCCGTGACCACCGCATCCGCGGGGGCTTCGCCGATCGGCGCGGCCAGGGCGCTGTCGCGTTGTGTGCGACGCTTCCAGGCCCACACGCCGAGCGCCACGAGGACGACGGCAAGGGCGATCATGATCGCGATGACCATCTCCCGCGTCATGCGCCGACCTCGGGCCGGAGGACGCCGTCGGCGACCGTGGGGAGGCCCCGGAAGAAGGTCCAGCGCACCTCGCCGGGAAGCTCTCGGCCGAGGTAGGGCGAGTTGCTGCTGCGTCCGCGGAGGTCCTCGCGGGAGAAGGTCCGTACGGGGGCGGGATCGTAGAGCGTGAACGAGGCGGCCGATCCGGCGGCCAACGTGCCGGCGTCGACCCGACCGATCCGTGCGGGGGCGCTCGACATGACGCGGGCAACGTCCCCCCACGACAGCAGGCCGGTGTCGACCATCGCCTGCTGCACGACGCGGAGCGCCGACTCGAGCCCGACCATGCCGTTCGCGGCGGCCTGCCACTCGCACGACTTGCTCTCGGCGGGGTGCGGCGCATGATCGGTCGCGACGATGTCGATCGTGCCGTCGGCCAGGCCCTCGCGGACCGCACGCACGTCCTCATCGCGCCGCAGCGGCGGGTTGACCTTGAACCGCGCGTCGTAGCCGCGGACGAGTTCTTCCGTCAGCAGCAGGTGGTGCGGGGTGACCTCGGCCGTCACGTTCACACCGCGCTTCTTGGCCCAGCGGATGATGTCGACCGATCCGGCGGTGGAGAGGTGGCAGACGTGCAGGCGCGAGCCCACGTGCTCGGCCAGCAGCACGTCGCGGGCGATGATCGACTCCTCCGCGACGGCGGGCCAGCCGGCGAGACCCAGCTCGGCCGACACGGTGCCCTCGTTCATCTGGGCACCTTCGGTCAGGCGGGGGTCCTGCGCGTGCTGCGCGATCACGCCGTCGAACGCCTTCACGTACTCGAGAGCGCGACGCATGATCAGGGGATCGAAGACGCAGAACCCGTCGTCGCTGAAGACCCGCACCTGCGCGCGGGACGACGCCATGGCGCCGAGTTCGGCGAGCCGCTCCCCCTTCTGGCCGACGGTGACCGCGCCGATCGGCTGCACGTGGACGTAGCCGGCGGCTTCGCCGAGAGCGAGTTCCTGCTCGACGACACCGGCCGTGTCGGCCACAGGCGAGGTGTTCGGCATCGCGAACACTGTCGTGTAGCCGCCGGAGGCCGCCGCGCGGGAGCCGCTGAGGATCGTCTCGGACGCTTCGTAGCCGGGCTCCCGCAGATGGGTGTGCAGGTCGACGAGGCCGGGCAGGGCGATCAGGCCCGCCGCGTCGACGACGTCGGCGCCGGCTCGGCTGAGACCCGACCCGATCTCGGCGATGCGGCCGTCCTCGACGATCAGGTCGACGCTCTCACCCGAGTGCAGTTCTGCCCCGCGGATCACAGTGGTGGTGGTCATCGGGCATCCTCTTCTGCGTGCGTCGTCTCGCGCTCCCCCGCCAGCAGCAGGTATAGCGCCGCCATGCGCACCGACACCCCGTTGGCGACCTGTTCCAGCACAGTCGAACGCGGTGAATCGGCGGCGTCGGCGGAAATCTCCAGGCCCCGGTTCATCGGCCCCGGGTGCATGACAATGCTACCTTCCGGCAGTCGCTGAAGGCGTGCGGCATCCAACCCCCACCGACGCGAATACTCCCGTTCAGTGGGGAAATATGCGGCGTTCATGCGTTCGAGTTGGATGCGGAGCATCATGATCGCGTCGGGGGCGCCGTCGATCGCCTCGTCGAGGTCGTAGACGATGCGCACCGGCCACGCCGAGACGTCCTGCGGCACGAGCGTCGGCGGGGCGACGAGCGTCACCTCGGCGCCGAGCGTCGAGAGCAACCACACGTTCGAGCGGGCGACGCGCGAGTGCAGCACGTCACCGACGATCGTGACTTTCAGGCCCGCAAGGTCGCGCCCGCGACTGTCGTCGCCGAAGAAGCGCTTCCGGATCGTGAAGGCGTCCAGCAGCGCCTGCGTCGGATGCTCGTGTGTGCCGTCGCCGGCGTTGACGACCCCGGCCGAGATCCACCCGCTCGTGGCCAGCGTCTGCGGCGCGCCGGAGGCACCGTGGCGGATGACGACGGCATCCGCCCCCATGGCCTGCAGCGTCTGCGCGGTGTCCTGCAGCGACTCGCCCTTGGAGACCGACGAGCCCTTCGCGGAGAAGTTGATGACGTCGGCCGAGAGGCGCTTCGCGGCGGCTTCGAACGAAATGCGGGTGCGGGTCGAGTCTTCGAAGAAGAGGTTCACGACCGTCTTGCCGCGCAGGGTCGGGAGCTTGCGGATCTCCCGCGATTGCGTGTCGCGCATGTCCTCGGCGACATCGAGCACCCGCAGGGCATCTGCGCGCGCGAGGGTGCGGGTGTCCAGAAGATGTCTCATGAGGAGATCGTCACCTCATCGACCCCGTCGACTTCGACGAGGCGCACCTGGACGCGCTCCTGGCGGGCGCTCGGGAGATTCTTCCCCACGAAGTCGGGGCGGATGGGAAGTTCACGGTGTCCGCGGTCGACGAGAATTGCCAGTCGGACGGCAGCCGGGCGTCCGATGTCGCTCAGTGCGTCGAGGGCGGCGCGGATCGAGCGACCCGAGAAGAGCACGTCGTCGGTGAGGATCACGGTCTTGCCGTCGATCCCGCCCGCGGGAATTTGCGTCGGATGCGGCGTACGCGTGGGATTGCGGTGCAGATCGTCGCGGTACATCGTGACGTCGAGGGCACCCACCGGAACAGCGTGCCCGGAGATGTCGGCCAGCTGCGCGCCGATCCGTTCCGCGAGCGTGACGCCACGGGTCGGGATGCCGAGGACGATGAGATCGTCGGGGCCCTTGTTGGACTCCAGGATCTCGTGGGAGATCCGAGTCAAAGCCCGCGTGATATCGGCTTGCTGAAGCACGGTGCGCGTGTTGTCGCTGATGCTCATCCGCCGCTCCCTTCTCCGCCTCTCTGGACGGTGTTAAAGGTTGCTGTGGTTCCGCGCTCCAGCCTAGCGGACGCCAGGCGTCGCGGCCCAGGTGACCCGCTGAAAGCCGGTCGTCATCCGGCGGCCCGGTCGCGTAGGCGTTCGTACAGCCCGAAGTCCATCGCCAGCTGCACGAGCTGACGCCCATCGAGCGTGCGGATCGCCGCGAGCACCTCGGCGCTGGCGGTCTCGTGCGTCCAGACGGCGTCTTCGAGCACGACCTGCAGTGCGGGTGAGTTGACGAAGTCGACTTTCGTGTTGTTGCGGGCCTGCTCGGCGAGTCCCGCATCGCGCACCGCTTCGACCAGCAGCCCTTCGATCGCGCCGACCTTGTGCTCATCGGCCGCATCGAGGTTGCCGAGGTAGACGTTCACCTTCTCGATGAGCTCCGTGGTCGACGCCCGCTCTTTCTCGCGCAGTGCCGCCATGCCGGCTTCGGTGATGCCGCGCAGGCCCGCCGCATCGCCGGACGCGAGGCCGAGGTCTTCGTCTTTGAGCTTCTCGAGCTTGTAGTGGGTCAGCACGACATCGGAGACGTCGACGATCTCGCCGCCTCCCCCACTGTCGAGCGCGCGCAGGCGGCGAGCGAGCAGGTCGGCGAAAACCGAGAGCTTCTCGTAGCGCGGGTCGCCGAAGTGCAGCACTTGCGAGAAGAAGGCGTACAGCGTCGCGTACTGAGCGAGGGTCGCGCGGAAGTCGAGGAGCCGCTCGCGCTCCTCGTCGTCTTCGGCCGCGAGCCACCGTGCCGAATATCGGTCGACCGCCGGGTCGAGGTGCGCAGACAGCGCGTTGTGGGCCGCGCCGGGCGCACCCGCGAGCGAGGTCCAGTCGGTCCACACCTGGTCGACCTCCGCCCAGGTGAAGATGCCGACGGCGTCGAGTTTGTTGACGATGTTCAGCACCAGGTCGGGGTCGGATGCCGTCTCGATGCGGGCCTCTTCGTAGTACTCCTGGAACGCGGCCTGGATGATCGCGGGCTCGTTGACGAAGTCGAGCACGTATGTCTCGGTCTTTCCCGGAGTCGTGCGGTTCAGGCGCGAGAGCGTCTGCACGGCGGCGATGCCCGACAGCTGCTTGTCGACGTACATCGCCACGAGAAGCGGCTGGTCGAAACCGGTCTGGTACTTGTTCGCGACGATCAGCACGTGGTGGTCGGGCTGGGCGAAGACATCGGCGAGGTCGCGTCCCTTGAGGGTCGGGTTCATGGATGCTTCGGTGACGACGGGCTGGGTGACCCCCGGCAGCGCGGCAACCTCTGGGTCGGGCACCTCCCCCGAGAACGCCACGAGGGCACGCACCGGGATGTCGCGTTCGGCCGCGAGCTTTTCGAAGGCGCGCGCGTAGGTCACCGCCGCGGCGCGCGACGACGTCACGATCATCGCCTTCGCCCGCCCGCCGAGCTGCGGCTGGACGACCTCGCGGAAGTGCGTGAGGATCTCCGAGACCTTCGAGGCGATGTTGGTCGGATGCAGCTCGACGAGGCCGATGAGGGCGCGGGTGCCCTTCCGTACGTCGATCTCCTCGGTCCCTGAACCTGCCGAAGGGTCGATCTCGTCTGACCCCACGGCCGCGCGCTTCGCGATGCGCGCCGCCATGTCGTACGTCGTGTAGTTGCGCAGCACGTCGAGGATGAAGCCCTCGTCGATGGCCTGCTTCATCGAGTACAGGTCGAAGGGGCGCGGAACGCCGTCGGAGCCGTGCGTCCCGAAGAGCTCGAGCGTCTTTGCCTTGGGTGTCGCCGTGAACGCGAAATAGCTGAGGCGCGCGTCGGTGTCGGCGTGCGCTGCCATCGCGACGAGGGCGTCTTGATCGGCGCCCGGTTCTTCGTCGTCGAAGGCGACCGGCTCACCGAGGTAGAGCACCTCGCGCACCGCAGCCGCGGCAGAGCCCGATTGCGACGAGTGCGCTTCGTCGGCGATGACGGCGAACTTCTTGCTGGCGAGCGGGCTACCCGCCTCCTTCATCTGCTTCAGCACGTGCGGGAAGGTCTGCAGCGTGACGCCGATGATCGGCGCGCCACCGGCCAGCGCCTCGACGAGCTGCTTCGTCTTCGACCCCTCCGATCCGCGCGTGATGGCCTGGAAGGTGCCCGTGACGGTCACGAGTTGGTCGACGGCATCCTGCAGCTGCCGGTCGAGCACTTGACGGTCGGCGATCACGATGACCGAGTCGAAGACCTTGTCGCCCGCGGGTGTGTGGAGCGAGGCGAGCCGGTGGGCGGTCCAGGCGATCGAGTCGGTCTTGCCTGAACCGGCGGAGTGTTGGATGAGGTACTTCTCGCCCGGGCCGTCGGCGCGCGCGGCGGCTGTGAGGGCCGTCACGGCCCGCCACTGGTGGAATCGGGGGAAGCGAATCTGCGAGCGTGTCGTCACTTTTCCGGTGAGCGGGTCGGTCTGCTTCTCGTGGTTCGTGTAGACGAACTTCGTGACGATCTGCAGCCACGCGTCGCGATCGAGCACGTCTTCCCAGAAGTACGCCGTGCGCGGCTTGTCTGCGTTCGGGGCGTTGCCCGCACCGCCGTCGTGACCGCGGTTGAACGGCAGGAACCGGGTCGCCTCTCCTTGCAGCTTCGTGGTCATCGCGATCTCGTCCTGGGTGAGCGCGAAGTGCACGAGCGCCCCGCGACCGGGCGTGAGCAGCGGTTCGCCCTGTGGGTGCCGATCGTGCTTGTACTGCGCGATCGCCGCGCCGAGGCTCTGCGCGAAGTTCGTCTTCATCTCGACCGTCGCCACCGGGATGCCGTTGACGAAGAACGCGAGGTCGAGACGGTCGTCCTTCTTCATTGAGTAGCGCAGCTCGGGCACGACCCGGAGGATGTTGCGCTCGTACAGAGCTGTCATCGCGGGGTTGCGATCGTCGGCAGGGGGCTGCTGGATCATGCGGAAGCGCTTGGCGCCGACGACGTCGAACCCCTTGCGGAGCACAGTGAGCGTGCCTCCGCCGTGCTGCTCGTCGGTGGCGAGCGACGCCGCCAACCGGTCGAGCACGCGGGTGCGTCCCTTCGCATCGGCATCCGACGCGACGATCTTGCGGAGGTTCTTCTCGTCGTCGAGCGCGAGCCACGCGAGCACATCGTCGGGGTAGAGGGCGCGCTCACGGTCGTAGTTCGCGCTGGCGCCGATCTCCCAACCGTTACTCGCGAGGTGCGCGACGATGAGCTTCTGAAACTCGGTCTCGGCGTACTGCGTGCTCACGGCTCCCCTTGCGTGCTTGCCCGAGCCCCGTCGACGGCGCTCGTCTTTCGATCACGCTATCGGAATCGGTCGGCCACGCCGCGCGCTGCCGTCTCTCAGATTGTGGGCGGCCCGAACTCAGCGAGGAGGGATTCCAGCACCGGAATGAGGGTCGGAATGTCCTGGTTGAGCATCGCCCACACGCGAACGTGGTCGACATCGTCGTAGCGGTGGACGATCACGTTCCTGGTGGCGATGATCGCGTGGATATCGGGAATGCGCGCGGCCGTCGCGGGATCGTCACGTCGAATGCGTCCGAGTGCCTCGCCGACGATCTCCAACTGGCGCTCGACCGCGGACTGCCGGATCCAGTCGGCAAGATAATCGTCGAGATTCAGACCGTCGATGACTGCGCGGGTCTTCTTCGCGGCTTCGCGGGCGTCCCAGAGGTGTGCGGGCGTTTCAGGCCGCATAGACATCTTTGGCAGTGGCGAAGATGTCGCCGGCGATGTACGGGTTGCGCACCGTGCGCACATCGAGAAGGTCGACCGGCCTGCCGACGATCTGCGTCAGTTCGTCGCGGAGAGCAAAGAGCGCGGGGAAGGTGCGTTCAGCCTCGGGCTTGTAGTCCACGAGAAAGTCGACATCGCTGTGCGCAGGATCGAAGCGCTCGGTCAACGCCGAGCCGAACACTCGCAGTCGTGCGACTCCGTACTTCTCGCAGGCGCGCGCAATCGCCGTGCGGTCGAGAAGGGTCGCGGCGATCATGGCCTCATTCTCGCATCTGCGCCCCCACGCAGTCGAGGTCAGCGGGATTCGTCGATAGCGGTCTGGATGCTGTCGCTTCCCGGTGGTTGAGTAGCGCGCACAGCGCTGACGCCCGCTGGTTGAATAGCGCGCGCAGCGCTGACGCCCGCTGGCTGAGTAGCGCGCGCACCGCTGATCCCCGGTGGTTGAGTAGCGCGCGTAGCGCTGACGCCCGCTGGTTGAGTAGCGCGCGTAGCGCGCGTACCGAAACCACTCACGTCGATCTGTCCGGTGACGGCGGCGGTGATGAGCGCAGCGCGGCGCTCCTTCGCGAGGGCGATCGCGGCGTCGATGTCCGCGATCTGCCGGTCTCGAGACTCCTGCGCGCTGTCGACTTCGGCGGCGACGCGCTTCTGGACTTCAATCGATGGAAGTGGCACACGCAGTTCACGTACGTCAGCCAGGCTGAGCTGGATCTTGGTTCCGCCATAAGACTTCTCAGCGATCTGAGCTTTTGTCGACGGCGTGAGCAGAGCGTGAGCCAGGAACCTCGGCTCACAGAGAGCACGACTTGGCCGGATCAGCGCCACATGCTGACTCGTGTAGCCGCCCGCGACGTCGGTCCCGGCCACACCAACCGACCCGAGATCGGCGGTGATGGACATGAGGACATCGCCAATCTCGATGCGAGCCCGCGCACCTTCCGTTCGCTCGACTCCGTTCACTCGCTTCAGATCGCTCGTCTGAATGGCCAGAGAGTCCCGTGCGATGTTCGTGATGCGAATAAACGGATCGCCTTCCTCGCCGAGGAGGTCGCTCCAGCCGCGAGACCCGCTGGTAACGTACTCGACGAATCTCCGCAACTGAGGTGTCGCTCCATCTATCTCCGACATCACTGCGGCCCGCATCGCCGTGAACCGTTCTGTCGTGATCGCCCGCCCGATCGTGAGGTCGGCGATGAAGGCGTCGATCTCGGCGGTCTCGTGGTCGAGGTAGTCCGCGATCTGCCGCTGCTCGGTCGGTGTCGGCAGCGGCATATGAATGCGGGCGACATCGCTGGCGTTGATCGCTGGGTAGCTGACACCGACCGATTGAGCGACCACTGCTTCTACGAAGTCAGCGCTGAGCAGGGCGTATCCCAGATAGCGGGACTCAACTGCTTTCGGGCGCAACACGGCAAAGCCGGTTGATGCGACAGCGTTGTCGGGCGAGTCCTCCACTCTCGCGACAGCGCGAAGATAGGTCCGGACGGTAGAAACGACGATGTCGCCGTCGCGTGCGAGACGGCGCGCTCGACTCGGCAATTGCTCGAACGGGCGCGGTTCCTGCCATTGAATGGGGAGTCCGTAAGCAACGTCCGATATCTCGGCGTAGGAGTACTCCGCATCTGCCGGCGTGTCCTCGCCAAGCGTTTCCGGATTCAGGTCCGCGACAGCCTTGATTGGCGCAGTCGAGAAGCTCACGCCTTGACCGCTTCCAACCGCGCGCGGATCCGCCCGAGCACCTCGTCGAGGTCGCGGTCGATTTCCTCCAGCGGGCGCGGTGGGACGTATTCGTAGAAGTGGCGCGTGAAGGGGATCTCGGCGCCCTCCTTCGTCTTCGACTCGTCGATCCAGGCGTCCGGGACGAAGGGCTTCACCTCGCGCTCGAGGTACTCGTGGATGTCTTCGTCCCATGGCACGTTCTCGGTGTCGCGGCGGGACGCATCCGATACCGGCTTGCCCGCGACCGTCACGAGTTCACCCTCGTCGTCGGGCTCGCCGAGTTCGGAGATGAGGGTCTTGAGCTGAGCGGGGGTGAGGGTGATGTCGGCTTCCGTCAGGAGCTCGGTGAGGGCGCTCGTGAAGGCGGCTCGCGTGGTCTCGGTACGCTCGCTGCGCGAGCTACTCGACCACCGGTGAAGGGAGTCGCGAAGGGACGTGTCCCACTTTTGGATCGCGCGCGAAGCGAGCGCTTTCTCGAGGCGCTCGGGGGTCAGGGCGTAGTTCAGGCGCAGGGGGCGCTCGACCGTGATCGTGCGGTAGAAGAAGTCGGTCGTGCGGAAGGTCTTCGAGTGCTTCGACTCTTCGAAGGTGGTGAACAGGCGCGTGATCTCAGTGATGTGGTCGGGTGACAGCATCCGTCGTTTCGAACCGATCGACTTGCGCATCTTGTCGTACATGCCGGTCGCATCGATGAGCTGCACCAGACCACGCCGATGCGCGGGCTTGTCTTTGTTGAGCACCCACACGTAGGTCGCGATGCCGGTGTTGTAGAACATGTCGGTCGGCAGCCCCACGATGGCCTCGAGGTAGTCCGACTCGAGAATCCACTTGCGGATGTTCGACTCGCCCGACCCGGCGCCGCCGGTGAACAGCGGCGAGCCGTTCAGCACGATGGCCCCGCGCCCTGCAACCGCGTTCACGTCGCCCGGCTTCGGCTCGCGCAGCTTCGAGACGAGGTGCATGAGGAAGAGCAGCGACCCATCGCTCACGCGCGGAAGCCCGGGACCGAACCGGCCCGCAAACCCCGCGACGGTGTGCTCGGTGTCGATCTGTGTGCGGAACTGCTTCCAGTCCACCCCGAACGGCGGGTTCGACAGGCCGTAGTGGAACGTGCGCCCCTCGAACGCCGGATCGGTGAGGGTGTTGCCGAGCACGATGTTCTCGATCGGCTGACCCTTCACGACCATGTCGGCCTTGCAGATCGCGTACGAAGCCGGGTTGATCTCCTGACCCAGCAGATTCACCTGCGCCTTGGCATTGTGCGCGTGGATGCGGTCGGCGGCGACCGACAGCATCCCACCCGTCCCGGCCGTCGGGTCATACACCTCGCGCACGATGCCCGGCGTCATGAGGCTCTCGTCGCTGTCGACGAGGAGCGACACCATGAGCTCGATCACTTCGCGCGGGGTGAAGTGCTCACCCGCGGTCTCATTGCTCGCCTCGGCGAACTTGCGGATGAGCTCCTCGAAGATGTGACCCATCTGCTCGTTGCTCACGGCATCGGGATGCAGGTTCGCCTTCGCGAAGTGCTGCAGCACCTGCAGGAGCAGATCGTTCGCACCCAGATCGATGATCGCGTCGTCGAACTTGTACCGCTCGAAGATGTCGCGCACGTTCGGCGAGAACGCGCGCACATAGTCGCGCAGATTCTGCTCGAGGTTGTCGGGGTCGCCCTGCAACGACTTCAGATCGTGCTGCGAACGGTTCCAGAACGAATACGGATGCCCCGCTTTCGCACGCAGCATCGCCTGCGGCGGCTCATCGTCGGGCCCGTACCCCTCGGATGCCGCGAGCACCGCCTTCTTCGTCGGCGCGAGCACGGCATCGAGGCGAGCAAGCACGGTGAACGGCAGAATCACGTCTCCGTACTGGTGCTGCTTGTACGTACCGCGGAGGATGTCGGCGGCGTTCCAGATGAACGTGGCGTGATTGAGCACAGAGGGCCTTCGGAGAGAGCGCGGCAGAGACTGATCTCACTCTATGTGAGAGGGTCCGACACAGATGAGAAGACTCTCATTCTTGGGTGGCTTTTTCCAGGCTTGATCTGTGCTTTTCCGGCTCTCAATGTCGGACCCCCCGAGGATGATGATCGGTATGGACCTCCTCACTCCGCCCCTCGAAAGCCTGCAGTCGCAGGTCGCGGCGTTGGTGGCGGAGTGCTCGTCGGCGCGGCCCTTCCAGCGGGCCACAGAGCACGAGCTCGCGTCGCAGCTCGGGGCGATCGCGACGGTCCACCGGCTCGTCGAGGCGATGCTGATCGACGCGACGGGCGAGGTCATGCGCAGGTCTGAGACCGGTGACCGCGACGAGCGGATGACATCGCACCTGGGCTGCCGCGACGTCACCGACCTGGTCGAGCAGATCACCCGCGTGAGCGCGCAGACCGCGGCTCGCCTGCAGCGGGCGGCGCGGGCGACGCGCCCGGCGATCTCCGACATCTCCGGCGAACTCCTCGAGGCGCCGTTCCCGTCGGTGCGCGACGCGATGGTAGACGGGGTTATCGGTGTCGACGGCATTCTGTCGATCACCGATCCCCTGCAGCAGACCGCACCGCGGGTCACGCACGATGCGCGCCGGCAGGCGGCCGACGTCGTGGTCGCCGAAGCGCGCGGCGAAGGTCCCGATGGGGCTCCGCCCGCCTGCGCCGCATTGCTCAAGATCCACGCGCAGACTTGGTCGATCGCGCTCGATCAAGATGGCGCAGAGCCGCGCGAGCGGGCAGCGATCCGGAAGCGGGCTCTGGTGCTCGGCGTCGCGACGCCGACGGGCGTCCCGATCCGAGGGATGCTGCTCCCCGAAGTCGCCGCGCAGTTGCAGACAATCTTCGACGCACAGCTGTCGCCGAAAGTGAGCTTCGACGACCCGGCCGCGGCAGACGCGAACGGTGAACTACTCCCCCTCGCCGGGGCCGACGATCGCACGCGCGCCCAGAAGCAGCACGACGCATTCGCCGCCGCGCTCGGGGTCGCGGCATCCAGCGGGCTGTTGCCGACCCTCGGCGGGTACGCGCCGACGCTCGTGGTGTCGGTGACAGCCGAAGACCTCGCCGCAGACACCGGGTACGCGCACGCGCAAGGATGCGCTGAGGCGATCTCGACCACCGTCGCCCGGCACATCGCGTGCGCCGGACGGATTCAGCGGATCACAACACGGAAAGACGGGAAGATCGTCGAGATCGGGACGGAAGAACGCGTCTTCAACCGCCACCAGCGCCGCGCGATCGCCCTCCGCGACGGCGGATGCGTGATTCCCGGATGCGGGACGCCCGCGGCGTGGTGCGAGATCCACCACGTCACCGAATATGCGCAGGGCGGCAAAACCCACACCGACAACGGGGTTCTCTTGTGCTGGTTCCACCATCGGTTCCTCGACCGGATCGGGTGGCAGATCCGGATGAACGCGGGGGTCCCCGAAGTGAAAGCGCCACCCTGGCTCGGAACCGATCACCGCTGGCGCGCGGTCACGACGTCTCCTGTGCGGCTGAAGCGACGCCTGCAACGCACGTGAGTCGGCGCGGGGTGATCTCGGTACACCGCGGCTGCGCCGCGGCACTCGATCACCGGGGATAGCGCTGCGCCGTGGCACTCGATCACCGGGGACAGCGCTGCGCCGCGGTGTATCGAGATCACCGGGGATAGCGCTGCGCCGCGGCACTCGATCACCGGGGACAGCGCTGCGCCGCGGTACTCGATCACCGGGGACAGCGCTGCGCCGCGGCACTCGATCACCGGAGATAGCGCTGCGCCGCGGTGTGCCGAGCGGGAGATCAGGTGGTCGGGGCCGACGCCGTCTCGATGATGCGCGATGCGCGGATCGGGTGTCCCTGCGTCGACAGGCACTTGCCGGTCTCCAGGTCCCACTTCCAGTCGTGCAGCGAGCAGGTGAGCACGCCGTCTTCGATCTTCGCCGTTTTGGTGAGATCGGCGCGCAGGTGCGGGCACCGGCGCTGCACGGTCCATTCGCCGATCTCGGCATCCTCGGTCTGGTCCGACTGCTCCGCATACCAGTTCTCGACGTACTCGATGCGGTCACGGGAGAGGCACTTGAGGAACGTCGTCAAGAACTCGTTGAACTTGCCGGAGCGACCGACCTCGAACTGCATCGACAGGAAGATCGAGTTCGACCAGTCGATCTCGTGATCGGCGATGTTGGTCGAGACGAGGTCGGCGGGAATCGTGTACCAGTAGATGCACTCCTCCCCCGCGTACTCCCGCACCTTCGCCTTCGGGAAGTCGACGACCATGTCGAGGTCGCCGATGCGGAAGCGCACGTTGCCGCCGACACCGTTGCGGATCGTGCGCGCCCGGCGCAGGAGCGGCTCCCACCATTCCTTGAGCGCCGCCAACATCTCGTCGGGCGGCAGGATCGGCGCGCGCGATGCGATCTCGGCCGCGACCTCGGCCTGTCGCGTGTCGCGCTGCTGAGCGAGGTAGTTCCACTTGTCGTGGAACACGCGCTCGATCTCGGCATCCGTATACAGCGTCTGGCTGATCTCGGCCGCGCTGCCGGCGAGGTCGACCTGCGTCCCCGGCACGAACAGGTGGCCCTGCTGGTCGGGCCGCAACTCGGCCATGTGGGCAAGGAACTGCGCCTGGTCGGTGAAGATCGAGTCATCCTCGCTCCCCCACCCGTTGTAGCGGAAGAGGTCTTCGCGCAGGAACATGGGCGGACCCGCCATCGGGAAGACGTGCGGGGCATCGACCTTCTCGATGTAGTACATCGCGCGCTTGTTCTGGGCCTCACGCTTCAGATGCGCGAAGTTCTGCTTCGCATCCTGCGGCAAGTCGTAGACCATCGGCCACCAGATCGCACCCGACGTCTGGGTGAAGTACGCATCCGGTGTGCCGAAGCTCAGTAGCTTGTCGAGATCGAGCGGGTGCGAATCGTTCTGGTTCAGGATGCTGGCGGTGCCGTCGTCGACCGACAGCGATGAGTCGCCGATCGGGCCATCGCTCGGTGCGCGCAGCGGCGTGATCATGATCTTCAGGTCGCCGTACTGCAGCGGTACACCCGCCTGCGTGTAGACGATGTTGTCGAAGCCGAGGGCGCGGAGGTCGCTCTCGAGGTCGTCCGTCGGATAATCCGGCAACAGCACCGGAATGTCGCGGCGTACGTAGCGCTGCAGCAGCGCCGGGTCGAAATGATCGCGGTGCCGGTGCGAGATGTAGAGGAAGTCCGCGGCGGCGAAGCGTTCCCAGTCGAGCCCTCGATTGTCGGGGAACGGAAACCACGAGCCGAAGAAGCTCGGGCCGACGACGGGGTCGCAGAGGATGCTGCCACCGGTCGTCTCGATGAACATTCCGGCGTGGCCGAGTCCTGTGATGCGCATGGGGAAAACCTCCTGGTCGAGCGACGTCGAGTCTACGCGGGCGTGCCCGCGGCATCGGCTCGACGGGCCGTGGAAAGACCGGCCATCACGCGTCGAAGAGACCCCGGATGTCCTCTGCTGTCAGCGATCGCGCCAGCAGATCATCGTCACCCATGACCGATTGGAACAGGCGTGCTTTGCGCTGCTGCAGCGCGAGCACCTTCTCTTCGATCGTGCCGCTCGCAATGAGTCGGTAGACGTTCACGGGCCGCGTCTGCCCGATTCGGTGGGTGCGGTCGACCGCTTGCGCTTCGGCGGCAGGGTTCCACCACGGGTCGAGGAGGAACACGTAATCGGCTTCCGTGAGAGTGAGCCCGAATCCGCCGGCCTTGAGGCTGATGAGGAACACCGGCGCATCACCCGTGCGGAACGCCTCGACGACCTCCGTCCGGCGTCGCGTCGACCCGTCGAGGTACTCGTAGCGGATGCCGTGCGCATCCAGATCCTGGCGGACGAGATCGAGGTACGACGTGAACTGGCTGAACACGAGTGCCCGGTGCCCCTCGGCCACGAGCTCGTCGAGAAGCTCCCGGAGCGAGTCGAGTTTGCTCGAGCGGACCCCGGCATCCCCCGCATCGACGAGCGCCGGCGCGAGCGCGAGTCGGCGCAGCAAGGTCAAAGAGCGGAAGACGGTGAACCTGTTGCGGTCGAGATCGGCCAGCAGACCCAGCACTTTCCGCCGTTCACGCTGCAAGGCGAGGTCGTAGATCGCGCGGTGAGCGGGGCTCAGTTCGACGTGCAGCTCCTGCTCCTGCCGCGCCGGGAGTTCGGGCGCGACAAGATCTTTGGTGCGTCGCAGCAGGAACGGGCGGATGCGGGCACGCAGCCGCCGCAGGCGATCTTCGCGGGCGGGCGCCCCCTCCCGGTTCTCGGGCACCTTGCCTTGTTCGATCGGGCGCACGTACTCCTCGCGGAACCGGCGCGCGGAGGGGAACAGGCCGGGGCACGCGAGCGCCAGCAGTGCCCAAAGTTCGACGAGCGAGTTCTCCAGTGGGGTGCCCGTCACCGCCAGCACCATGTCGGACTGCAGGCGCTCGACGGCGCGATAGAGCCGGGTGCGCGGATTCTTCACGAACTGCGCCTCGTCGAGGATCACACCCGCCCAGCGCGCGTCCGCGTAGGTGTCTTCGTCGAGCCGAAGCAGCGTGTAGGAGGTGACGACGACGTCCGCGTCCGCGGCATCCGGCGCCACCCCACTCTTGGCCACGGTCGACTCGGCGACGTGGACGCGCAGCCCCGGGGCGAAGCGCGCAGCTTCCGCGCGCCAGGTACCGAGCACCGACGTCGGGGCCACGACGAGGAACGGCCGGCGCTCCCCCGTCTCGCGCGCGTGGAGCATGAGCGCGAGCACCTGCAAGGTTTTGCCGAGCCCCATGTCATCGGCGAGCACGCCGCCGAGACGGTGACGCCACCAGAGCGCCAACCGCTGGAAACCCTCCTGCTGGTACGGCCGCAACTGCGCGTCGAGCCCCGCGGGCGCGGGAACGGGATGCGCGTCGGCGTTGCGGAATGCGTCGACGGCCGCGCGCCAGCCGACCGCGGGGACTGCTTCATCGGCGAGATCCTCGAAGTCGTCCCAGAGCGGCAGCTGATACCGGCTGATCTTCGGGCCCGACTCCCACTCCGGAAGCTCGGCCGCCTCGGCGATCAGATCCCGCAGGCGGTCGAGCGCGGGGTGCGCCACCGAGAAGTAGTGGCCGTCGGAGAGGAGCAGCTTCTTCCGGCCCGTCGCGAGCGCGGAAAAAAGCGGGCGGAACGGAATGCGGTGCCCGTCGATCTCCACGAGCACGCCGAGATCGAACCAATCCGCGTCGTCGCTCTCGACGGTCTTCACCGTGATCCGCGGGTCTCCCGTGAGCTCCCGGAACACACGCCTGCGTCCGCGCACCTCCACGCGCACGCCGTCGATGGCCTCCAACACGGGCAGGACGTGCTCGGTGAACTCGGCGGCATCCACATCGGCGAGGGTCGCGCCGGCGACGAAGGCGAGTCCACGATCGGTCCACGTGCGGGCGATCGCGACGCGGAGCTCCGATTCGCCCGCCGACCCGTCGGTCGTGTCGAAGGCCGCGCGGCCGAACCCCGGACGGTGCCACTCCAGCGCGTAGCGCACGGTCGCGGAGGGACCGAAGGTCACCGTCATGACCGCGCTCGTCTGTTCGGGAGCGGGAAGGCTGACGCCCGCGCCGGCGATCACGTCGGATTCTCGCGCGATGCGCGGGTACGCCTCGCGGAGGAACTCCGCCGCGTCGGCGGCCGGCACCTCCACCCGGTCGCGCGCCATCAGGAGAGCGTGCTGCGCGTCACCGAGAAGCACCGGCGCGAGCCTCAGGCGGACGCCCGGTTCGCCGGCTTCGAGCGAATAGACGCCGATGTGTCCGACCGGGCGCACCATCCCCGGATCGGGGGTGGCGTCACCGATCGTCACCACCGACGACAGCGTCAACCCGCCGGCAGGCCCTCGGTCGAGGGCCACGGTGACCTCGCCCGCCTCCGCGATCACCACGGTCTGGCTCTTCGCGGCCGGGACGATCGGGATGCCGAGAGCCTCCGCACCGCGCAGATGCGGCCAGAAGAGCGCTGATTCGACGCTATCGAGAGTCAGCCAGGCCGAGTCGTCTCGGGCGGCCCCGCCGAGCAGGCGCGCATCGTGCACGATCCCGTGGAGCTCCGCGAACCACCGCGCCTGAGCGCGAGGATACGGGTGGCTCGATGCCTGATGCGCGCTGCGGCGCACGATATCCCACGAGACGCCCGCCCGCACCCACGCGCCGGTCCCGGTGCTGCGGGCCAGCGGGCGAAGACTCACCGAGATGTCCTCGGCGCGGCCGCGCGCGAGCGCCTCCTGGAGCGCGCGCGGCGTCGCGGTCTGCACGCGACGCGTTCCCCAGTGCGCCGATTCCCGCGATTCGCGCAGGCGCACCTCGACGCCGAGCGCCAGAGGCCGGACGATGCCCGTGGGCTCTTCTCGCGCGAGCAGAGACCGCCAGTCGGGCGTGCGCGGAGCGGGTGCGGGCATCGCAGCGAGGGCACCGGCATCCGTGTGCACACCGGCCCCCGCGCCCGCATTGCTGCGCAGCAGAGTCGCCACGGCGTGCTTGCACCGTTCACCCACCGGGCACGAGCACCGCGCGCTCATCACCCGCGGTGCCGCACCGGTCACATCAAGCTGGATCGCGCAGCGGTAGAGCGCAGACCCGCTGCCCGCGATCACCCCGCGAAGCGTTGCGTCCGCGTCATCCCAGGTGATCCGGCGGACGGCTCCGCGCCGCGCGTAATCGAGCCCGCGCTCGTACGGGCCGGGGCCCGCCACACGACGGATCTCGGCGTCGGAAACGAGCGGCGCGGGCACGGTGCGTCCCCTCCTCGCGATGTCGGCGAAGGAACGGTCAGTTGGCCCGCGTGATGCGAGCGAGCACACCGTGGATGAACGAGCCGGAGTCGTCGGTCGAGAACTCCTTCGCGAGCTCCACTGCTTCGTCGATCGCGACCGCGGCGGGAACCTCGTCGTTGTGGAGCAGTTCCCACACCGCGATGCGGAGGATCGCGCGGTCGACGGCCGGCATCCGCTCGATCTTCCAGTCGCGTGCGTGCGTGATGATCTGTTCGTCGATGTCGTCGTGGTTGTCGAGCACCCCGTCGACGATCTCGCGGGCATAGAGCCACGACGCTTCACGCGCCGGCTCACTGGCCGCGCGTTTCGCCTCGACCGCGAGGGTCAGGGCGAGATCGTCGCCGCGGACATCGGACTGATAGAGGATGTCGAGGGCGCGCTTGCGCGCCTTGCTGCGGGCGCTCAACTCAGTTGACGCGGCCGAGGTAGTCACCCGTACGGGTGTCGACCTTGACCTTGGTGCCCTGCTCGACGAAGAGCGGCACCTGGATCTCGTACCCGGTCTCGACCGTGGCAGGCTTCGTGCCCGCCGACGAGCGGTCGCCCTGCAGGCCCGGCTCGGTGTAAGTGATCTCCAGGACGACGGATGGCGGAAGCTCGACGTAGAGCGGGTTGTCGTTGTTCAGCGCGATCTGGACCTGCTGGTTCTCCAGCATGAAGTTCTTCGCGTCGCCGACGGTCGCGGCGCCCACGGTGAGCTGATCGTAGTTGTCGACGTCCATGAACACGAAGCTGTCGCCGTCGTTGTAGAGGTAGGTGAAGTCGCGGCGGTCGACGTTCTCGATGTCGATCTTCGCGCCGGCGTTGTACGTACGGTCGACGACCTTGCCGCTCATGACGTTCTTGAGCTTGGTGCGCACGAACGCACCGCCCTTGCCGGGCTTGACGTGCTGGAACTCGATCACGTTCCACAGCTGTCCGTCGATCGAGAGGACGACGCCGTTCTTGATGTCTGCGGTGGATGCCATGAGCGTTCTTCCGTTCTGAAGGGTGCGGGGGCGCTGCGCCTGCGGGAGTCGCGGGCGGGCCGACAGTCGATTCTACGGGATTGGCGGCGCCTGCACCGGAATCGGGCAATGTCATCAGAATCGGATGCCGCGGTCCCCTGCATCCGAATCCGGTGACAATGCCCGAATCTGCGGCATCCGATGGCGAGGTCCGCCGTGCTGTCCCGGCGGGAATCAGCCGTCGGCGCGGCCGGTGATCGTCTCGATCAGGAGCCGGGTGGCGCGGGCGTAGCCGGCAACCCCCTCTCCCACGACGTGCACGGCGGCGACATCGTGGATGTAGGAAAAGTGGCGGAACTCCTCGCGCGCGAAGATATCGGAAATGTGGATCTCCGCCACGGGTAGCGCGACGCCCGAGAGCGCATCGCGGAGGGCGACCGAGGTGTGCGTGAGGCCACCGGGATTGATCAGGATGCCGGCACAGTCCTCGCGCGCGGCGTGGATCGCGTCGATCAGCACGCCCTCGTGATTGGACTGGATGGCCCGCACCTCGAAGCCGAAGCCAGAAGCGGCGTCGTGAGTCAGCCGTTCGACGTCGGCGAGGGTTTCGGTCCCGTACACCTCCGGCTCTCGCGTGCCGAGGAGATTGAGGTTCGGCCCGTTGACGAGCAGGAGGCGGCGCGGAGTGGACACGTCAGAACCCTATCGGGCGGCGCATCTCGATCTCCGCTCCGATCACACTGGTGAACGTGACGCCGGTGGGGAGAAAACCGTTCTTCCGATAGGCGGCTTGTGCGCGGGAGTTGTCCGCGTGGACGTCGAGGAACAGGTCGTTCGCCCCGTGCGCTGTCGCCCATCCGACTGCCGCATCGAACAGTTTCGCCAGGATGCCCGTGCCCCGATGATGGGGAGCGACGAACACGCCGACGACGTCGATACGTCGGTCGGCGACGATCCGGTCGAGGTGATCGCGGGCGCCGGCGTCGCGCAGGAGCACGGTTGCAGACGCGACCCACTCCTCGTCCACCTCCGCAACGAACTGCGCAGCCTCATCGCTGAGCGCAGCCCCGGCGGTGCGCTCACGCCAGAATGCCTCGTCGCGGGCGAGTTCCTCCGCGCGCGACGTGAGAAAGGCGATCGCCGCGTCCGGATCGCTCACCGCCTCGATCCGGAGGTCTCGCACCTCGCGCCACTCGTGGAGCCGGACGCGCCGCACACGGACGGCAGCCGTCACCCCGCGACTTCTTGGTATGCCGCGAACAGTAGCGACTCGTCGGGTGCCTGCAGAACGGTCGGCTTGCCGATGTCGTCCAGCACGATGAAGCGCAGCATCGCGCCGCGTGTCTTCTTGTCGCGCTGCATCGTCGCGAGCAACTGCGGGAACGCGCCGGCACGGTAGGAGGTCGGAAGGCCCAAGAGCTCGAGGATGTCACGGTGCCGCTGGGCGGCGGCATCCGACAACCTGCCCGCCAGTCGCGAGAGCTCGGCGGCGAACAGCATGCCGACCGAGACGGCGGCCCCGTGCCGCCATCGGTACCGCTCGGCGTGTTCGATCGCGTGGCCGAGTGTGTGCCCGTAGTTGAGGACTTCACGCAGTCCCGCTTCGCGCAGGTCCTCACCGACGACGCGCGCCTTCATCTCGATCGCCAACTCGATGCACCGGCGGAAAGCGTCGCTGCGCGGGTCGACGGCGGCAGTCGGATCGGCCTCGATGAGGTCGAGGATCTCGGGGTACCAGATGAACCCCGCCTTGACGACCTCGGCGAAACCGGCAACGCGCTCGTTGTCGCTCAGAGTGTCGAGGAGATCGAGGTCGCAGATCACCGCGCGCGGAGTCCAGAATGCGCCCACGAGGTTCTTACCTTCGGCCGTGTTGATGCCGGTCTTGCCCCCGACGGCCGCGTCGACCATCCCGAGCACGGTCGTCGGAACCTGCACGAGCTGCACGCCGCGCAACCAGGTCGCCGCGACGAACCCGGCGAGATCGGTGACCGCTCCCCCGCCGAACCCGACGACCGCGTCGGTGCGGGTAAAGTCAGCCTGCCCCAGAACCTGCCAGCAGAAGGCCGCGACCTCGACCCGCTTGCCCTGCTCCGCGTCGGGGATCTCCGCGAGCAGCACCTGGCGCTCGCCCGAGGCCTGCAGGAGCTCACGCAGGCGACCGGCAGCTTCGGTCAAGGTCGGCGGGTGGACGATCAGCACCTTGCGCACGTCCGGCGCGAGCGCATCCGCGACGTCGGCCAGGATGCCGCGCCCGATCCGGATGTCGTATTCGCTGTCGCCGCCCACGTGGATGGTCGTGGTCTCGGTCATGCGTCCTCCTCGATGCGGGCGTGCCGGTCGTGCTCGTGTACCCAGTCGACGATCCCCGTCACGATGTCGGCCAGCGGACCGCTCGACGTGTCGAACGTGACGTCGGCGATGGCCTCGTAGGTCGATCGACGCGCGTCGTAGATGCGTGTCCACTGTGCGACAGGGTCCTCGCCGGCAAGCAGCGGGCGCGCGTCGCCGCCGATCCGGCCCGCCACCACGTGCGGCTGGACGGTCAGCAGCACGACGCGGTGCGCGGCCAGCGCCGCGCGCGTGGCGGCATCCATCACCGCACCTCCGCCGAGCGCCACGACCCCTCCGTCCGAGAGCGCCTGGGCGACTGCCGCACGTTCCAGAGCGCGAAAGTGTGCTTCACCGTGGGTCGCGAACAGCTCCGGGATCGGACCGTGGTCGCGGACGACGATCTTGTCGGTGTCGGCGAAGGGAACCTCCAGCGCCCGAGCGACACGTCGACCGATGCTCGTCTTCCCGGCGCCCATCGGGCCGACGAGGACGACGGCGGGGCCGGTCATCCGAGCGTGTCGTCGCTGTCGGTGGCGCTCTGCAATCCCTCCGGGATCGCGGCGAGGTAGGACTGCAGGTTCCGACGGGTCTCGGACACCGAGTCGCCGCCGAACTTCTCCAGCACCACTTCTGCCAGCACGATCGCGACCATCGCCTCGGCGACGACGCCGGCTGCCGGTACAGCGCAGACATCGGAGCGCTGATGGTGGGCGGTCGCGGCCTCGCCGGTGGTGACATCGACGGTACGAAGGGCATGCGGCACGGTGGCAATCGGCTTCATGCCGGCGCGAACCCGCAGGACGGTTCCGGTCGACATGCCGCCCTCGGTTCCTCCCGCCTTGTCGGACGATCGAGTGATCCCCGATCCCGTGCCGAACAGCTCGTCGTGCGCGGCCGAGCCGCGGCGACGCGTCGTCTCGAAGCCGTCGCCGACCTCGACTCCCTTGATCGCCTGGATGCTCATGATCGCCTGCGCGAGTTTGCTGTCGAGTCGTCGGTCCCACTGGACGTGCGATCCGAGTCCCGGCGGCAGACCGTACGCGAGCACCTCGACGATGCCGCCGAGCGTGTCGCCGTCGCGGCGCGCGGCGTCGACCTCCTCGACCATGGCAGCCGACGTCGCAGCATCGAAGCAACGCAGCGGGTCGGCGTCCAGAGCCTCGACATCCTCCGGCATGGGCAGAGCGCTGCCGGACGGCACCTGAACCGGGCCGATCGACAGCGTGTGACTGACGAGTCGGATGCCGAGTTCGCCGAGGAAGGCGCGCGCGACGGCACCCAGGGCGACCCGCGCCGCCGTCTCCCGCGCGCTCGCGCGCTCGAGGATGGGACGTGCCTCGTCGAAGCCGTACTTCTGCATGCCGACAAGATCGGCGTGCCCGGGGCGCGGGCGGGTGAGCGCGGCACTGCGACCGCGCGAGCGATCGGTCAGTTCGACCGGCTCGGCGCTCATGACCTCGCTCCACTTGGGCCATTCGGTATTGCCGATGCGCAGCGCGATGGGACTTCCCATGCTCAGGCCGTGGCGGATGCCGGAGGAGATCGTGAGTTCGTCTTCCTCGAACTTCATCCGCGACCCCCGGCCGTAGCCGAGTTTGCGGCGGGCGAGGTCGGCTTGGATCGCCGCACGGGAAATCGGGACGCCGGCCGGCAGTCCCTCCATGAGGGCGACGAGTTCTGGGCCGTGCGATTCGCCGGCCGTGAGCACGCGGAGCATCCGTCTAGTCTCCCATGAGCGCGCGGCGCATGACGGCCACAACCGACGGTTCGTCCGGGAGGGGCTCGTCCGGGTTGCCGGTCGCGAAGATGCGAATCTGCAGCACCGCCTGGTGGAGCAACATGCCGAGACCGTTGATCGCGGTGTGCCCCACCCGTTCCCACGCCGCCGCGAGGGCGGTCGGCCAGTGACCGTAGACCACGTCGTAGAGGATGCCACCTCCCGCCGCGAGCACATCCGAGAGCGTATCGGGCAGGGTCGCGCCGCCGGGAAGCGTGGAGATCGTGAGCGGGTGGGCGGGGTAGGCACCCGCATCCATCGACACGGGGGTGACCGTGAGTCCCAGCCGGGTTCCGAGCGCGCGCAGGGGCTCGGCGGCGTCCGGACGCCGCGCGACGACGTCGATGTGCGTTGTCCCGAGCTCGGCGAGGGCCACCACCGCCGACGTCGCGGTCGCCCCGGCACCGATGAGTCGTGCGGTCTCCGGACTCGTCACACCGTGGGCGCGGAGGTCTGCCACGATGCCGCCGACATCCGTGTTGAACCCGGCCGGACCATCGCCGCCGGGACGCAGAAGCAGGGTGTTGACGGCCCCGGTGAGCTCCGAGCGCCGATCACGGACCGCCGCAGCCGTCCACGCCGCGCTCTTGAGCGGGAAGGTGACCGAGACCCCATGAAGCTCGGCACCCCTCAGCGCCGGGGTGAAGTCTGCCGTGCCCACCTGGCGCCGGTCGTATTCCCAGTCCCAGCCGAGCTGCGCATACGCCGCACGATGGAGGGCCGGCGACAGGCTGTGATCGATCGGGTCGCCCCAGACCTCACAGCGGGTCACGCCGTCAACACCCACGGTTGTCGTTGTCGGCGCACCACTGATCCCACTGAGCGATGCCCTGTTCGTGCTCGGCATAGGTGGCGGAGAAAATCGTCTCGCCGGTGTCCATGTTCCAGGTGACGAAGTACAGCCAGTCGCCCTCCGCCGGATGCATCGCCGCGTCGATCGCGGTGTCGCCCGGATTCGAGATCGGTCCCGCCGGGAGACCGTCGACGACGTACGTGTTCCACGGGTTCGGATCTTCGAGCGCCTCCGCCGAGGAGCTGGCCGTGCCGTCGTGCAGCTCATTGAAGCCGAACTGGGCAGACGAGTCCATCTGCAGCTTCATGCCGTCAGCCAGACGATTCGCGATCACTCGCGAGACCTTGTAGAAGTCTTCGTCCAAGCGCGCTTCCCGCTGGATGATGGAGGCGGTCGTCAGAATTCGCTGCCGATCGGCTTCCGGAACGCCGGCGGCATCCAACGACGCGACCGAACGATCAACGAGTGTCTGGATCACCTGAGGGGCCGTCGCGCCGGGATCGAACGTATAGGTCGCGGGAAAGAGCCAGCCTTCCAGCGACGAGGCCGCGACTCCGTACGCGGCAGGATCCACGACGGCCGCTTGCAGATCTGCCAGGGGCAGGCCGATGCCGTCCGCGAGGAGCGGCAGACTCTGCTCGACGGTCAAGCCTTCGCGCAGCTGCGCCGTGTACTCCTGCTTGTTCGCCGGGTTCAGGAGCGCCTCGAGCGCAGCCGCCGACGTCATCTGCTGCTGCATCGAGTAGACCCCCGGCTGGAAGGTCGGATTCTGCGCGGTCGCAATCAGGTGGTCGTAGAACGCATCGGCCGTCTTCGTCACCCCCGAGTCGAAGAGCGTCTGTGAAATGGAGGCACCGTTGTCGCCGCTCACAATCGTCACCGACACCTCGCCGGTCGCCATTCCGGCTTCGTAATCCTTGGGCTCTTCCCAGCCCATGAACGCGCGGATCTTGTCTTCGTACGTATTCCAGACATAAAACCCGCCTGCGGTCAGGCCGCCGAGAAGCGCCAGGACGACGCCGAACACCACCCACCCGGCGATGCGGCTCTTGCGCCGGTCACGCCGCAGGCGGGCGACGTGTTCCCGCTCGCTCACGTCGTCGACGAACAGGGCATCAAGCGGTGCGCTCTCCGGGACGCGATCGGCCACAGGCTGATCGGCCGACGCGGCGATCGTCTCCGGCGGGGTGGCGGATCCGTCCCCACGTTGGGCTGCGGCGCGCGCTTCTCGCCGACTCGGCGGGGATGCGGACGCGTCGCCCCCTCCCCGCTGATTCGGGTCGGGCAGCTTGCTGAACAGATCCGCGAACTGATCGTCGTTCGGCGGGGATTCGGGCATCAGGCGGACTCCTGCGTATCGGGGAGCAACTCTCCGGTCGGGGTACCGGTGCTCTTCTCGACGTCGATCGCCTGCTGGAGCAGGACGACCGCGGCGACCTGGTCGACAATGCTACGAGACGAACGCTGGGAGCGCCCAGAAGATCGCAAAGCGGCGTGCGCGGACACCGTGCTCAGTCGTTCGTCGACCAGGCGCACCGGCCGGCCGGCCACCTGCTGTATCTCGCGGCCGAAGTCGCGCGCATCCGCCGTCGATGCCGTCTCGTGTCCCGAGAGCCCGATCGGCAATCCGACGAGAATCTCGAGTGCGTCGTACTCGTCCGCGAGCGCGGCAATGCGCGCCGACGCCGCATCCGTCCGCGGAACCGTCTCGACCGGAACGGCCAGCATGCCGTCCGGGTCGCACCGGGCGACTCCGACGCGTGCCTTGCCGACATCCACGCCCAGTCGCACTCCGCGACGGAATCCGCTCACGCGGCCGACGCCTCGAGGCTCCGAACGATCGCGGCAAAGGCATCCGGCAGAGCCGCTGCATCCGCGCCACCGCCCTGGGCGACGTCATCACGGCCGCCCCCACCACCGCCGAGAACGGATGCCGCGGTCTTCGCGAGCACCCCGGCCTTCGCTCCCGCAGCGCGGGCGGCGTCGTTGGTCGCGACGATCACGACCGGACGGTCGCCGACGATTGCGCCGAGCGCGACGACACCCGCCTGGGCACCGAGGCGGTCCCGCGCCTGCAAAGCGACCGTCCGCACGTCATCCGCCGAAGCGGCGGCGCCGATCGACTGCGCGATGACACGGAACGCACCGACGGGCTGCGCTGCCTCGACGAGCTGCGGAAGCCGATCGCCGAGCGCTTTCGCCTCGAACTGCGCGATCTTCTTCTCCGCCGCTTTCAGGCTCGCGGTCAGCTCGGCGATGCGAGTCGCCAACTGGTCTTTCGGCGTCTTGAGCGAGGTGGTCAGCTGAGAGACCAGTGCGCGCTCGGCGGCGAGTTCGCGGAAAGCGTCGAGCCCGACGAGCGCCTCCACGCGACGGTTCGATGCCCCGACCGATGCCTCCCCCACGAGGCTGATCAGACTGATCTCTGCGCTGGAGGCCACGTGCGTGCCTCCGCAGAGCTCGCGCGACCACGGTCCGCCGATGTCGACCATGCGCACCGTCTCGCCGTATTTCTCGCCGAACAGAGCCATCGCGCCGAGGTTCTTCGCCTCGTCGAGCGAGAGAACCCGCGTGGTGACCTGGAGGTTGTCGCGCACGGCGTTGTTGGCGATCTCTTCGATCTCGGTCTTCGTCGCGTCGGACAGCGCCTGACCCCACGAGAAATCGAAGCGCAGATACCCGGCGCGGTTCAGCGAACCGGTCTGCGTGGCGGAGCCCCCGAGCGTGTCGCGGAGCGCGGCATGGATGAGGTGGGTCGCCGAGTGCGCTTGCTGCGCCGCACGTCGGTTGACGGCATCCACGACGCTCGTCGCCGGCTGATCGACCCCGACCTCACCCGAGACGACCTCGACGGTGTGGCTGATGAGGCCCGGCACGGGCTTTTGGACGTCGATCACGTCGAGTTCGAAGCCGGGGCCGACGATGACGCCGCGATCGGCGACCTGACCACCGGATTCGGCGTAGAGGGCGGTCTCGGCGAGGATCACTTCGGCGATCTGCCCCTGCGAGGCACGCTGGACGGGCTGCCCGTCCACCAGCAATCCGAGCACACGAGAGTCGGTCTCGAGTTCGGTGAAGCCCGTGAACACGGTCTCACCCGGCGCCCGGAACGTGCGATAGACGCTCGTATCGGCCAGCTGACGCTTGCGTGAACGCGCATCGGCCTTGGCGCGCGTGCGCTGCTCGTGCATGAGCGCATCGAAGGCCGCGCGGTCGACCGAGAGGCCGGCTTCCTCAGCGATCTCCAGTGTCAGGTCGATCGGGAACCCGTAGGTGTCGTGCAGCAGGAACGCTTGCGAACCCGACAGCTGCGCTTCGCCGGCCGTCTTCGTCTGGCTCAGCGACTCGTCGAGAAGCTCGGAGCCGGCGGCGAGTGTGCGCAGGAACGTCGCTTCTTCCGCGAGGGCGTACTGCTCGAAGCGCGCGTACTCCGTCTCAACGATCGGGTAGGCCTCTTTCATCGCGTCGCGGGATGCCGCGAACAAGACACCGAAGGTCGGCCCGTCCACACCGAGCAAGCGCATCGCGCGGATCGCGCGGCGCATGAGACGGCGCAGGATGTATCCGCGGCCCTCGTTGGAGGGGGTCACACCGTCGGAGAGCAGCATGAGCGACGAGCGCACGTGGTCGGCGATCACGCGGAAGCGCACATCGTCGTCGTGGACCTCGCCGTAGGTCTTACCGGAGAGCGCGACCGCGGCATCCAGCACCGGACGCACCTGGTCGGTCTCGTACATGTTGTCGACGCCCTGCTTGATGAACGCGATGCGCTCCAGGCCCATGCCGGTGTCGATGTTCTTCGCGGGAAGTTCGCCGACGACGTCGAAGTCGTACTTCGAGCGGACATTCGTGATCTGGTACTGCATGAACACGAGGTTCCAGATCTCGACGTAGCGGTCGTCGTCGGTGGCAGGTCCACCGTCGATGCCGTAGGCCGGACCGCGGTCGTAGAAGATCTCGGAGCAGGGACCGGCCGGCCCCGGCAGACCGGTCGACCAGTAGTTCGTGTCTTTGCCGAGGCGCTGGATGCGCTCCTCGGGGAGATCGGTCAGCGTCAGCCAGAGGTCGTGTGCTTCGTCGTCTTCCTCGTAGACGGTGACCCAGAGGTCCTTGGGGTCGAATCCGAGCCCGCCGTCCTCTTCGGCGCCGGTCAGCAGTTCCCACGCGAATCCGATCGCGCCTTCCTTGAAGTAGTCGCCGAACGACCAGTTGCCGAGCATCTGGAAGAACGTGCCATGGCGCGGAGTCTTGCCGACCTCTTCGATGTCGAGCGTGCGGATGCACTTCTGGTTGTCGGCGGCACGACGATACGGCGCCGGGACATCCCCGCTCAGATACGGGATGAACGGGACCATGCCGGCCACCGTGAACAACAACGCCGGGTCATCGGTCACGAGCGAGGCCGACGGCACGATCGTGTGCCCGTTCTTCTCGAAGTAGGTGAGGTAGCGCTGGGCGATTTCGGCGGTCTTCATGTGTTCCTCGGGCGTGCGTGCGGCACCGGACGCCCGCAGCGGGCGCCCAGATGCGCGTGATCAGTCGGTGAGCTTGGCGGCCGTGTCGCGGACGGCGTCGGTGGCCGCGGCAACCGTGTCGTCGACGGCATCCTTCGCATCGGCGGCCACGCTCTGTGCGGAATCGATCGCGCCGGCCGCAACGTCCTTGACGTCGGCGACGAGACCGTCGATTTTCGCCTCCTGAGCGCGATACGCGTCACCGATGCGATCGGTGAACTCGCTGATGCGAGCGTCGACATCGGCCAGCACTTCGTGGCCGCGGGGGTCCTTGTTGACCAAATGGGCGGCGACGAAACCACCGGCGATGCCCAGCACGAACCACGCGAATCTCTGCATGGCTCCATGCTATGCGGAAACGCCGAAGGGCGCCGGGGTGAACCGGCGCCCTTCGGGTTGCTGCAGTGACGAAACGTCAGCGAGCTGCGGGTTTCGATACGCTCGCTGCGCGAGCTACTCAACCACCGACTACGCAGCACGCTGCCGACGAAACGTCAGCGAGCTGCGTAGTACTCCACGACGAGCTGCACGTCGCAGGTCACGGGGACCTCCGCACGCTTCGGGCGACGCTCGAGGCGCGCCTGCAGCTTGTCGAGCTCGACCGAGAGGTACGAGGGAACCGGGGGCAGAACCTCGGCGTGACCGCCGGCGGCTGCGACCTGGAACGGCTCGGTGCCTTCGCTCTTGGCCTTGACGTGGATGAGCTGACCCGGCTTCACGCGGAACGACGGGCGGTCGACGAGCTGGCCGTCGACGAGGATGTGACGGTGCACGACGAGCTGGCGAGCCTGCGCGGTGGTGCGGGCGAAGCCGGCACGCAGCACGAGGGCGTCCAGACGCATTTCGAGCAGCTCGACCAGGTTCTCACCGGTCAGGCCGTCCTTGCGGCGCGCCTCGTTGAAGGTGTTCCGCATCTGCTTCTCGCGGATGCCGTACTGCTCGCGCAGACGCTGCTTCTCACGGAGACGGACGGCGTAGTCGCTGTCCTGCTTGCGCTTCGAGCGGCCGTGCTCACCGGGAGCGTACGGGCGCTTCTCGAGGTACTTGGCTGCCTTGGGGGTCAGCGCGATGCCGAGGGCTCGCGACAGACGCACCTTGCGGCGGTCCTGGGACTTCGTAGCCACGAAGTATTCCTTCCTTCACGCGGCCGTGACTGTCACGGCCTGCGGACGTATCTCCCGCTCCTCGCCCTGCTCGAAACTGCACGCCGGGGCACGCCGAGAGGTCTGTGTCAGAGAAGGGGGATGCCCGAAAACTTGGTTTCGAGCCGTTCTAGCCTATCAGAGGCGCCACGAGGGGTCGGCTTCACTGCAGGGCGATGACAAGAGTCGCCGAGGCCAGCACGACACAGGAACTCGCCATCGTCCAGCGTTCCGCGCGCGAACGCGAGGCGAGATTCATCACGATGCCCACGCAGAAGTACCCGAAGAGCACCCACACGACGATCCTCGCGACGTCACTGGGCGCAGCGCTCGCACGGTCGACGAGCGCCCACGCGAAACCGGCGTACAGGAGCACCGAGGCCGCACTTGCCGCACGCAGCCGCGCCGGCAAGACCCGATGCGCCCCGCCCCAGACGAGTTCTCCGAACGGGGCTCCGCACGCCACGGCGATCTGGAGAAGCGCGAGCGCCCCGAGGATCGTCAGCGCAACCGCCAGTGCGGTCAGTTCCATAGGAACACCGCGAAGAGAAAGATCGCGTAGGTCACGCCACCGGCGACCGCCAGAGCCTGAGAGACCCCCGACCATCGTCCACGAGCGGCGGCGACCGCGAAGGCGCCGCCCAGGAGCGCCCACACCAGCTGATGTCCCACGTCGAGCACGACGCGACGGAATCCGGTGGCATCCGGAACCTCCACGCCGTCCCCCACCGTGGCGAACAGGATCGCCACGGCACTCGCGCCGAGCGCGGCGGCGAGGTACCAGCGCCGCCGCCCGCGGGGCGCGGACGTGTCGGCGGTCATGAGAAGGCCTCCTCGAGTTCGACCAGCCAGGCGAGCAAGGTGTCGTGTGCCCGCACCCCGTAGTCGAGTGTCGCTCGTTGCGGAACGTAGAGGCGGCGTGCCGCCGCATCCAGCTCCGCAGCCTGCATGTCCACCGCGCGCGCGACGCTCAGCAGAGTCTCGCGCGACGCTTCCACTTCGGCGCGGATCCCGGTGAGCACGTCGCGCTGCTCCCCGGAACTCTCGAGTCGACCGAGCAGGAAGACTTTCGCCAAAGCCGTGGTCTCGGCATCCGACCCGCTCGGGGTCGGCGCATGCATCCACTCGCGCCACGCGATCCGGCCCGCGTCGGTGATCCGGTAGAGCTTGCGCCCCCGGGCACTCCCGGGTTCGGCGTGGATGCTCGCATCACCGGCCTCGACGATGCGTCGGAGCGCCCGCTCGATGCTCCCCGAGCTCGCACTGTAGAAGTGCGACAAGCCCGAACTGAAGCGCTTCTGCACGTCGTAGAGCGAGAGGGGCCCCGACAGCAGGAGTCCGAGGATGACGGGATGCATACGCCGAATATATCCCTCAGGGGGATATCAGCGCCACCCTTCCGTCAGTCCCCCAGAATTTTGCGAATCTTCTCGACCCTCGCTGCGATGTCGCGCTCGACTCCGCGCCCGGTCGGCTCGTAATAGCGACGGCCGCGGAGCTCGTCGGGCAGATACTGTTGCGTCGCGACACCCACCTCCAGGTCATGCGGGTAGATGTAGCCCTTACCGTGGCCGAGACGCTTCGCACCGGGATAGTGCGCGTCGCGCAGGTGCGGCGGAACCCGCCCGAACCCGCCGGCGCGCACGTCGGCGATCGCGGCGTTGATCGCCGCATAGGCCGCATTCGACTTCGCCGTCGTCGCGAGATAGGCCGTCGCTTCGGCCAGCGGAATGCGCCCCTCGGGCATGCCGATGAAGGCGACCGCGTCGGCAGCGGCCACCGCGATCTGCAGCGCCTGTGGGTCGGCGAGACCGATGTCTTCGGCGGCGGAGATCACCAGGCGCCGGGCGATGAACCGCGGGTCTTCGCCCGCTTCGATCATCCGAGCGAGATAGTGCATCGCCGCGTCGACGTCGGACCCGCGGATCGACTTGATGAACGCACTGATGACGTCGTAGTGCTCGTCGCCCTGCCGGTCGTACCGCAGCAGCGCACGATCAACCGCTTGCGCGACGTGCTCGGCGGTGATGGTCACACCGGCCGCCTGCGCGTCTTCCTCATCGCCAGCGGTGGGGAGGACCATGGATGCCGCCGCCTCGAGCGACGTGAGTGCGCGACGGGCGTCGCCCGACGCGAGTTGCACGAGTGCTGCGCGCGCGTCGGGCGACAAGACAACGCGGCCGTCGAGTCCTCGCGGGTCGGCCACGGCGCGGTCGATCAGCACCCCGAGGTCGTCATCGGTCAAGGGCTGAAGAGTCAGAAGAAGAGAGCGGGACAGCAACGGCGAGATGATCGAGAAAGACGGATTCTCGGTCGTGGCCGCGATCAGGATCACCCAACCGTTTTCGACTCCGGGTAGCAACGCATCCTGCTGAGCCTTCGTGAAGCGGTGGATCTCATCGAGGAACAAAATCGTCGATGCCCCATACAGATCGCGCTGTGTCATCGCATCCTGCATGACCTCGCGGACGTCCTTGACCCCCGCAGTCACCGCCGACAGTTCAACGAACCGACGACCTGAGGTGCGCGCGATCGCCTGCGCGAGCGTCGTCTTGCCCGTCCCCGGCGGGCCCCACAGGATCACGGAGACGGCCGTGCGCGCGGCGCCGGCCGGATCGGCGAGGGCGACCAGCGGTGAACCCGGGCGCAACAGATGGGCTTGACCGGCCACCTCATCGAGGGAGACGGGTCTCATCCGCACCGCCAAGGGGGTCTGGCCCTGGAAGAGAGCGGATGTCGATGCCACCCGACCAGGCTAGTCGCGACCACCGACAGCGCGGCGTTTTGTCGCGTGCGCGCACGGCCACGTAGGCTTCGGGTAGGCGTTGTGCAGCCCCGGATCTCCGGGAATGAGGGAGGTCCCGTGGCGACGGGTGCAGGAAAGAACCAATCGCGTGTCGCGAAGGAGCGGACGCGGCTGTATCAGGCACGTCACGAGTTCCATGACGGACTCCTCCGCCGCCGACGTCGGGACAACCTCATCGCGGGCGTCGCCGGCGGCGCGATCATCCTCGCCGTCATCGGCGGACAAATCGCGTACTACACCGTCGGCCCCGGCACTCCGGTACCGGAGCCGACCACATCGCCGAGCCCTACCGCGACACCCCTCGCGACACCCACCCCCACTCCCACCCCCTGAAATCGGCCGCCGTACTAGGCTGTGACCCGACCAAACCCCCATGCGGCGTGCGCCGCGACGAGGTGCTATCCGTGACTAACGTCCCCACTCCCGAATCCGCCGAGACCGAGCCGGTCGTCGAGGATCTGCCCGACGCGAGCTCCGCCGACGTCGTCGAGGAGATCCCCACACCCGCTGACACGGATGCCTCCGCCGACGCTGCAGTCGAGACCCCTGCTGACGCGGATGCCGCCGCGGAGACCCCGGTCGAGGTCGATACTGCGGTCGAGACCCCCGCTGACGCGGATGACACCACCGCGGCGCCCGCTGACGCGGATACCTCCGCAGAGCCCCCCGCGCCTGCCACCCCGAAGCCGCGCGCCGTCCCGGGTAAGCCGAAATCGGCGATCCGCCCGATCGCTCCCGCCGCTCCCACGGTGTCGGCGGCGTCAGCGGCCGACGCCCTGGCCGCAGCATCCTTCGGTCGCGTCGAGATCGACGGCACCGTGTCGGTGCGTGACGGGGACGGCTGGCGCGAGGTCGGACAGTACCCCGACGGCACGCCCGAAGAAGCACTGGCCTACTTCGTGCGCAAGTTCCTCGACCTCGCCGGCGAAGTGACCCTGCTCGAGGCGCGCAACCGTCGCGACGGGGCATCGGCATCAGAACTGCGCACGACGCTGCAGACCGTGCGCGAGCGCGTCTCCGGCGCCTCCGCCGTCGGCGATTTCGCCGCACTCGAGACGCGACTGACGCGTCTGGATGCGGCGCTCAGCAAGGCGTCGGCAGAACAGAGCAAGGCGCAGCGCGCAGCCGTCGATGCCGCGATCGCAGAACGCACCGTGTACGTCGAGCGCATCGAAGCCCTCGCCGCGCGCGACCCGAAATCGATCCAGTGGAAGCAGACGTCCGCAGAGGTCACCGAGCTGTTCGAGCAGTGGCAGAAGCACCAGGCCACCGGCCCACGCCTCCCCAAGACGGTCGGGCAGCAGCTGTGGAAGCGATTCCGTGATGCACGCGCGACGCTCGACAAGCACCGCCGGGAGTTCTACTCCGGTCTCGACGAACAGCACAAATCGGCTCGCGACAGCAAGGCGAAGCTCGCGGAGCGCGCAGAGGCTCTCGTCAGCAAGGGTGAGGACGGCATCGCCGACTATCGTGCGCTCCTGGATCAGTGGAAGAGCTCCGGTCGCGCCGGGAAGAAGGCCGACGATGCACTGTGGGCACGCTTCAAGGCTGCCGGTGACGCTCTCTACGCGGCCCGCGCGGGTCGCGAAGAAGCCGACGCCGAGGCATCCAAAGAGAAGATCGAAGCCAAGCGCGCCCTGCTGATCGAGGCCGCGGCCGTTCCGAAGGAGAAGGACACCGCGAAGGCGCGCCAGCTCCTCACCTCGATCCAGCGCCGCTGGGACGAGATCGGTCGCGTCTTCCCGCGCGAGGCGGAACGTGGCCTGGATGATGACCTGCGCAAGATCGAGCAGGGCCTCAAGCAGCGCGAAGAAACCGACTGGAAGAGCAACAACCCCGAGACGAAGGCACGTCAGAACGACATGACGCAGCAGCTCCGCGACGCGATCGCCGGACTCGAGGCCGATCTCGAGGCGGCGAAAGCGAAGAAGGACAAGGGCGCCATCACACGGGCGACCGAAGCCCTCGACGCACGCAAAGCGTGGCTCAAGGCGCTCGGCGGCTGACTTCCCCTCCCCCGCGCGCGATCTTCGCGGGTTCTCCACAATCGGGCGCGAACCGGGACGCTCGCCGCGGAGGTTCGGGCACACTGCCAGCATGAGTTGGCCGTTCCTGTACTTCTCCGGCGACGGGTTGTCGCTTGCCGAACTGACGGCGGCGCGACTCGACGGCGACCTCATCGACGTCGGCGAGGCGTTCATGCCGACGGATGCCGTGGAGACCCGCGCCTTGCGCGCAGCGTCACTGCGGAGACTGATCCCGACGACGGTGGCTCTGACCCACGCGTCGGCCGCGTGGATTCACGGTGCCGTCTCCACTCCGCCTGCCCGTCACACGGTGCAGCGTCTGTCCCAGGTGCGTATGCACGTACGCGATCCGCGTCTCATCTATCGTGACCACGCGGTATCCAGCACCGATGTGGTCGAGATCGGAGGAATCTCCGTCACCTCCCCCGCCCGGACTCTTGCCGATCTCGTCCGCGAGTTCTGCGGGGGCGTGCACTCCGCGCGACCGCTGGCCGAGTCGATGGCACGCTGGCGACCCGACCTGCCCGCCGAGACCCTGGGGTGGCTGGAGCACGCACCGCCGATGCACTTCAAACGCCCGGCGCGCACGTTTCTCCGGCACCTCGCGGAGCGCGCAGCCGCTCAGGAAGAGGTGACCCGATAGACGTCGTACACCGCGTCGATCCGGCGAACGGCGTTCAGCACACGGTCGAGGTGGACGATGTCGCCCATCTCGAAGACGAATCGGCTGATCGCCAGCCGGTCGTTCGTGGTCGACACCGACGCCGACAGGATGTTCACGTGGTGCTCGCTCAGCACGCGGGTGACATCGCTCAGCAGGCCCGAACGGTCCAACGCCTCAACCTGGATCTGCACGAGGAAGATGCTCTTCGTCGTCGGTGCCCACGTCACATCGATCAGCCGCTCGGCGTCAGCCTTCAACGCCTTCACATTGGTGCAGTCGCCGCGGTGCACCGAGACGCCGCTGCCGCGCGTGACGAACCCGACGATCTCATCGCCGGGCACCGGAGTGCAACATTTCGCGAGTTTCACGAGAATGTCAGGCGCCCCGCGAACGAGCACGCCAGAGTCGCCGGAGCGCGGCGCCTTCGACCGGCCGACGTGCGGGATCTCGATCGTTCCGGTTGAGGTGTCCTCGTTGGCCCCGACCTGCGCGGTGACCTTTTCGATGACCGACTGCGTGGAGACGTGCCCTTCACCAACCGCGGCATACAGCGCCGTGACGTCCTCGTACTTCAGCTGGTGGGCGACCTCGGTGAAGGAGTCCTGGTTCATCAACCGCTGCAGCGGGAGATTTTGCCGTCTCATGGCGCGAGCGATGGCATCCTTGCCTTGCTCGACAGCTTCTTCCCGGCGTTCCTTCGTGAACCAGCCGCGGATCTTGCTGCGGGCACGCGTGCTCGAGACGAACGCCAACCAGTCCTGGCTGGGCCCGGCATCCGGATTCTTCGACGTGAAGACCTCGACGACATCGCCGCTGCTGAGGGAGGATTCGAGTGGCACGAGGCGCCCGTTGACCTTCGCCCCCATCGTCCGGTGGCCGACTTCGGTGTGCACGGCATAGGCGAAGTCCACGGGCGTCGCGCCGGCGGGCAACCCGATGACGCGTCCCTTCGGCGTGAAGACGTACACCTCTTTCGCGCCGATCTCGAATCGCAGCGAATCGAGGAACTCCCCCGGGTCGACTGTTTCGGCCTGCCAGTCCGAGATGTGCGCGAGCCAGGCCATGTCGGTATCGAGCGACTTCGCCTCGGCCTTGCCGCTATTCATCCGCTCTTTGTACTTCCAGTGCGCCGCGACACCGTACTCGGCCTGTTGGTGCATCTCGTTCGTGCGGATCTGGATCTCGACGGTGCGTCCACCCGGGCCGATGACCGTTGTGTGCAGCGACTGATACAGGTTGAACTTGGGCGTGGCGATGTAGTCCTTGAACCGGCCCGGCAGGGGCGTCCACCGTGCGTGGATCGAGCCGAGCACGGCGTAGCAATCGCGGACCGTTCCGACCAACACGCGGATGCCGATGAGGTCGTAGATGTCGTCGAACTCGCGCCCGCGGACGACCATCTTCTGATAGACGGAGTACAACTGCTTCGGGCGGCCCATGATGCGCCCGCGAATGCGCAGGTCGCGGAGGTCCTCCTCGACCGAGGTGATCACGTTCTGCACGTATTGCTCGCGCTGCGGTGTGCGCTGCTTCACGAGGCTGTCGATCTCGGCATAGAGCTTGGGGTGCAACACGGCGAACGAGAGATCTTCCAGTTCGCCCTTGATCGCCTGGATGCCGAGGCGATTGGCCAGCGGCGCGTAGATCTCGAGGGTCTCCGTCGCCTTCTTGGCCGCTTTCTCCGGAGGGACGAAACCCCAGGTGCGCGCGTTGTGCAGCCGGTCGGCGAGTTTGATGAGCAGCACACGGATGTCCTTCGACATCGCCACGATCATCTTGCGGACGGTTTCGGCCTGAGCGGCGTCGCCGTACTTGACCTTGTCGAGCTTGGTGACGCCGTCGACGAGCATCGCCACTTCATCGCCGAAATCGTTCGTGAGCTGGTCGAGGCTGTAGTCGGTGTCTTCGACCGTGTCGTGCAGCAGGGCCGCGGCGATCGCCCGCGGGCCGAGCCCGAGATCGGCGAGGATGTGCGCCACCGCGAGCGGGTGCGTGATGTACGGCTCGCCGCTCTGGCGCTTCTGCGGCGCGTGCGCGCGGGCAGCCACTTGATAGGCGCGCTCGATCACGGCCACGTCACCCTTGGGGTGATGCGTGCGCACCGTACGGATCAAGTGTTCGACCCCGTCGCGCGCGGGCGCCCGAGAGAAGATCCGGGGAACCAACCGCCGCAATGACGAACTCTGCGGCGGATTCTGGGCGGACGCCGGCGACGTTTCGGTCACCCGATCACCTCCGCCTCGTGGAACCTTGCAATTCTATGCCCGCGCCGACGCACGATCGTTCAGACGCTGACCGTCGCCGCCTCACGCGCCGCGAGGATGCGCGCATCGCGTGACTTGAGTGCCGGCTCGTTCTCTCGCAGCAGCGAGTACAGCGGTGCGGCGACGAAGAGGGTCGAGTAGGCCGCGACGATCGTTCCGACGAAGATCGACAGCGAGATGTCGGTCAGGGTCTGAGCCCCGAGCCACAGCGCACCGATGAAGAGGATCGCGCCGGTCGGAATCGCCGCGACGACCGTCGTGTTGATCGATCGGATCAGGGTCTGGTTGACGGCAAGGTTGACGGACTCGGCGAACGTGCGCGGCGACCCCTCGCCGTCCTCGTGCGTGTTCTCGCGAATCTTGTCGAAGACGACCGTCGTGTCGTACAGCGAATACGACAGGATCGTGAGGAATCCGATGACGGCGGCCGGCGAGATTTCGAACCCGAAGAGCGCATAGACGCCGACCGTGATCACGAGCACGTCGACCAGACCGATGATCGCGGCGACCGACATCTTCCACGTGCGGAAGTAGATCGCGAGAATCAAGAATGTCAGCGCGAGGAAAATCGCCAGACCCCACAGCGACTGCCGGGTGACATCCTGTCCCCAGCTGGGACCGATGAAGGACGAGCTGACCTCGTCGGTCGTGACCCCGAACTCCTCGGCGAGGGCCGCCGTGACATCGCGGGTTTCGGTCTCGGTCATCTGGTCGGTCTGCACGCGGATCGCGTCGGATCCGATCGTGGTGACCTTCGTCGTGGCGCCGGGCACGACCGACTGCACCGCGGCGGTGGCCGCAGCCTGGTCGGGGCTGCTGACCTCGTTCACGGTGAACTGGGATCCGCCCGTGAACTCGATCGAGAACTGGATGGGGCGGAAGAGCGGCACGAGCGCCGCGCCGATCACGAGCACCGCGGCGATGATGAACCACAGCCGACGGCGTCCGACGAAGGGGAAAGACGTCTTGCCGGTATAGAGGTCGTTGCCGAGCTCATTCATGGAGCGCATCAGTCGTCCCCCTCCGTTGTGGAGCGGCTACTGGCCGCGCTCTCGGCCTGCTTGCGCTCGGCGATGGTCTGGCGACGTTCTGCCTCGCCGCGCGAGCGCCCGGCACGGCGCGCCGCGGCCCCCTTCGCGGCCGTCGCCCCCACGGGAGTACGGAACTGCGCGCGCCCACGGTAGACCGCACCGAGCGCTTCGGGATCAAGGCCCGAGAGCGGGTGCCCGCCGCCGAAGAACTTGGTGCGCGCGAGAAGTTGGAGCACGGGGTGGGTGAACAAGATGAAGATGAGGATGTCGATGACCGTCGTGAGGCCCAGCGTGAAAGCGAAGCCCTTCACCGTGGCGTCGGCAAGGATGTACAGAACGACGGCGGCGAGGATGTTGATCGACTTCGAGATGTAGATCGTGCGCTTCGCGCGTCCCCAGCCGTCTTCCACCGCGCCGGTGATCGATTTGCCGTCACGCAGTTCGTCGCGGATGCGTTCGAAGTAGACGATGAACGAGTCGGCCGTGAAGCCGATCGTGACGATCAACCCGGCCACACCGGCCAGCGACAGGCGGAAGCCCATGCGCCACGCCAGGATGCAGAGCGTGATGTAGGTGAGCACACCCATCACGAGCAGCGATGCGATGATCACGAAGCCGAGGGCACGGTAAACGATCAGGGAGTACAGCGCCACGAGCGCGAGGCCGATGAGGCCGGCGATCAGACCGATCTGCAGCTGTTGCGAACCGAGAGTCGCCGAAATCGCATTCGTGCTCTGGACCTCGAAGCTGAGGGGCAGCGCGCCGTACTTCAACTGGTCGGCGAGGACCTTCGCCGTCTCCTGCGTGAAGCTGCCGGTGATCTGCGGCTTTCCGTCGAGGATCACCCCGTTCATCGACGGCGCCGAGATGACCTCGCCGTCCAGCACGAAGGCGAACTGGTTCTGCGGCGAGGTCAGCACGAACAGGCGCTGGCTGATCTCACCGAACGTCTCGGTGCCCGCGCTGTCGAAGACGAGGTTGACCGCCCACTGGTTGTTCTGCGTGTTGAGACCGAATGTGGCGTCCGAGATCGACGATCCGTCAAGCTCGACGGGACCGAGAAGGTACTTGGCCGCGTTGCCCTCACACGTGATCAGTGGCTGATCGGCCGGAGCATTGGCGGGATCGTTCGCCGGGTCCGCGCAGTCGTAGGCGAGGAACTCCGCCTGCAACGCCGGCGTGATCCAGGTGATGTCGCTACCGTCGGTCGGCGCCGCGGTGGGCGTGGCCTCGAGAGTCGGATCGGGCGTCGGATACGGCGTCGGGTTGCCGTCTTCGCCGACGAATTGGTTGCTCGCCGCTCCCGTGTAGAGCACTGCGCGCAGCTGCATCTGTGCGGAGGAGGCGATGCGGTCGCGCGTCTCATCGTCGGCCGGACCCGGAATCTGCACCACGATCTGGTTGCCGGACTGCGTCGTGATGTCGGTTTCACCGACGCCGGATGCGTCCACACGCTGCCGGATGATCGACGCCGCCTGATCCATCTGATCGGGAGTCGGCGCAGACCCGTCCGGAGTCTTCGCCTGCAGAATGATCTGCGTTCCGCCCTGCAGGTCGAGAGCGAGCTCCGGAGTCCAGGAGCTCTTCCCGAAGGCGTACACGCCCAGCGCATTCACTCCGAACAGCAGAGCGGTGATGATCAGGAGACCGGTCAGTGCACGCCAGGCATGGCGAACAGGGGTGGGTGTGGCCACGGAGGGTCAGCTTTCTGAGAGGAATCCGCGAACGCGGACGATGCGTGTGTCAGGCCTTGGGCTTGTCGTCGCCGTCAGCGACGGGGCGACCCTCGACCGGGGTGATGATTCCCTCGGCGACGTCGGCCTGGTACTCGGCCTGATCTTCCTGAGCCTCGTCGAACTCCTCGTCGGAGATCTCCTCAGCCTCGGGCTCGACGACGCGCAGGATCGCCTGGCTGTGCACCTCGACGACCGCACCGGGCGCGAGTTCGACCTCGGCCGACTTCGAAAGGTCGTCCGGGTCGTACGAGACGAGCGTGCCGTACAGGCCGCCCTGAAGGAGCACCTTCACGCCGGGCACCATCTGCCGAGCCTTGGTCTCCTGCTCCGTCTTCAGGCGGGCTGCCCGTCGGCGCGAGCTCCAGAACATGAAGCCGAGCAGAGCCGCCATGGCGACGAGCAGAATCCAATCCATACGGATGACACCTTTCGGGAGTGCGCTCGGTGAGGGTGGCGATGAGCGCGAGAATGGCCCTAAAGCCTTCAGCGATTATAGGTCATCGATTCGGAGAGCCCCGTCCGGCTCCGGCACGCGAAGATGGGCGTAGGCCTCGGGTGTGGCGATGCGACCCCGCGGCGTGCGTCCCAAGAATCCGATGCGCACCAGGTAAGGCTCCACGACCGACTCGATCGTCTCCGACTCTTCGCCGACCGTGACCGCAAGGGTATTGAGTCCGACCGGTCCTCCTCGGAACCGCCGGACGACGGCATCGAGCACCGCCCGGTCGAGCCGGTCGAGACCGATCGCATCGACGTCGTAGAGCTCGAGCGCGGCGTGCACATCGCTTTCCGTGGCTGCTCCCCCGCGCCCCGGACCTGCGGCGCCGTGCACGATGACGTAGTCGCGGACGCGGCGCAGCAGTCGGTTCGCGATGCGCGGGGTCCCGCGCGAGCGCCGCGCGATCTCGGCGCGTGCCACGGGCGGCAGACCGACATCGAGCACGGCGGCCGAACGGGCGATGACTTCCTCGAGCTCGCTCGGTTCGTAATACTCCAAATGGGCGGTGAAGCCGAAGCGATCACGCAGCGGATTGGGCAGCATCCCCGACCGCGTCGTCGCGCCGACGAGCGTGAACGGGGCGAGGTCGAGCGGGATGCTGGTGGCCCCCGCGCCCTTGCCGACCATGATGTCGATGCGGAAGTCCTCCATCGCGAGGTACAGCATCTCTTCGGCCGAGCGGGCCATGCGGTGGATCTCGTCGATGAAGAGCACTTCACCCGGGACCAGGCTCGACAGGAGCGCGGCGAGGTCGCCGGCATGCTGGATCGCCGGTCCGCTGGAAAGTCGCAGCGGACGTTCGCTTTCGTGGGCGACGATCATCGCGAGCGTCGTCTTCCCCAGACCGGGCGGGCCGGAGAGCAGGATGTGATCGGCGGGGCGCTGCTGGATGCGAGCCGCATCGAGCAGGAGTTGCAGTTGTCCGCGCACCTTGTGCTGGCCGACGAACTCCGCGAGCGATGCCGGGCGCAGGGCACCTTCGACGGCGAGCTCAACCTCGTCTTCGGGGAGCGAGGGGTCGAGCGGCTCCGAGAGCGAATCAGGCACCGGTGCGCTCCGTCCGCGCGGGACCGAGGTGCGCCAGCGCCGACCTCAGCAGCGCCGGCACCGAACCCTGTTCCGTCGGGGAAGCCGCAGCGACGACGTCGGCGGCGATCTGCGCACTGGTGCGCTCGTTCCAGCCGAGAGCCACGAGAGCGGCAGCAACCTGGGCCGTGATCGACGCCGATACCGGCGCCCCCGGCGCCGGGCTGACCGCGGCTGCCAGTTTGCCGGCCAACTGGACGACGATCAGCTTCGCGGTCTTGGGGCCGATCCCCGAGACGCGGCGGAATGGTGCATCGTCTTCGGCGTTCACCGCGGCGGCGATCTGCGGCACCGAGAGCGCCGCCAGGACACCGAGCGCCGACTTCGGACCCACGCCGGACACGCTGAGCAACTGGGTGAAGACCGTGAGTTCCTCGCGCTCGCGGAACCCGAAGAGCGACAGCGCGTCTTCGCGCACGATGAGGGTCGTGTGCAGCACGATTTCCTCGCCCAGGTGAAATCCACGCACCACTTCGGGGGTCACGGCGACGGAGAAACCGACACCGCCGACCTCGAGGATCAGGTGGTCGCTGTCCAGATGCAGGACCCGGCCGCGGAGGGAAGAGATCATGAAGCGAGCCTAAGGAAGGATTCGCAGGTTTGTTCGAGCGACACGCGCCCGGTGGCGCGATCAGCGCCGCGCGGCACGCTCGGCATCGGCCCAGGCGCGTTGCGCCGGGGTCATTCCACCGGCGCCGGTCGTGGCCACTGCCGGACCTCGTCGCCACGCGTGACAGAGGGCCAGGGCGAGGGCGTCGGCGGCGTCGGCGGGTTGCGGCAGAGCATCCAGCCGCAAGACCCGGGCGACCATGGTTTGCACCTGGAGCTTGTCCGCGGCCCCGTAGCCTGTGATAGCAGCCTTGACCTCGGAGGGCGTGTGGGTCGCGGCAGGGACCCCGTGCTCAGCGGCGAGCAGGAGTGCGATTCCGCTGGCCTGCGCGGTGCCCATCACGGTGCTGCGGTTGTGCTGTGCGAAAACCCGCTCGACCGCGACCACGTGGGGCTGATGGTCGACAAGGACGGCCCGGATGCCTGCGGCGATCGTGGCGAGTCGCTCCTCGATCGGTGCTCCCGCGTCCGATCGGACGACACCCACGTGCACGAGGGTGGCGGAGCGGTCGCGAGCGACATCCACCACACCGACGCCGCACCGGGTAAGGCCCGGGTCGATCCCGAGAACGCGAAGAGCGGATGCCACACCCCCACGCTACGCGGGGAACTCGCGGCATCCGCTCGGAAACGCGGGTTACTCGTCTTCTTCGAGTTCGGCCTGCACCTCGGCGGTGAGATCGAAGTTGCTGAAGACGTTCTGTACGTCCTCACTGTCTTCGAGGGCATCGATCAGACGGAAGACTTTGCGTGCGGTGTCCGCGTCGATCTCGACCTTCAGGTTCGGCACGAACTCGACATCGGCCGATTCGTACTCGATCCCGGCGTCCTGGAGTGCCGTGCGGACGGTGACGAGGTCCGTCGCTTCCGTGATGACGCCGAATCCGTCGCCGTGCGGCTCGACTTCTTCCGCACCGGCGTCGAGCACGGCCAGCATCACGTCGTCTTCCGTGGTGGTCTCACCGGAGACGACGATCACGCCCTTGCGCGTGAAGTTGTAGGCCACCGACCCCGGGTCGGCGAGCGTGCCCCCGTTGCGGCTGAGTGCCGTGCGGACTTCCGCCGCGGCGCGGTTCTTGTTGTCGGTCAGACACTCGATCATGAGCGCGACGCCGTTGGGGCCGTATCCCTCGTACATGATCGAGGTGTACTCGACCGCGTCGCCGCCGATGCCGGCACCGCGCTTGACGGCACGGTCGATGTTGTCCTTCGGCACCGACATCTTCTTCGCCTTCAGAACGGCGTCGAACAGCGTCGGGTTTCCCGCCATGTCGGCTCCGCCGAGCTTCGCGGCGACTTCGATGTTCTTGATGAGCTTGGCCCACGACTTCGCACGGCGCGAGTCGATGATCGCCTTCTTGTGCTTGGTGGTGGCCCATTTGGAGTGTCCGGACATGCGGACAAGTCTATTCCGATGCGATTCGCGCGCGTGATACCGCGATCAGGCGGCGCGTACCGCAGCGAGGAACAGCTCGTGGAAGCGGGTCTCGCCCGACACCTCGGGGTGGAAGGCGGTTCCGAGCAGCGGCCCCTGGCGTACGGCGACGATGCGTCCGTCATCCAGTGCCGCGAGCGTCTCCACGCCCGCCCCGGTCTCGAGCACGAGGGGCGCACGGATGAACACCGCGTGCACCGGCGGGGTGCCGAGTGCGGTCACGACGAGGTCTGTTTCGAACGAATCGACCTGACTGCCGAAGGCGTTGCGTTGCACGGTGACGTCGAGCCCCCCGAACGTCTGCTGTCCGACGATCCCGTCGGTGACACGGTCGGCGAGCAGGATCAGGCCCGCGCAGGTGCCGTACACGGGCATCCCTGCGGCAATCGCCGCGCGGAGAGGCCCCGCCATCCCGAACGAGCGCGCAAGTTTGTCTATCACGCTCGATTCACCCCCCGGCAGCACCAGCCCGCGTACTCCGGCGAGCTCGTCGGGTCTGCGCACCAGCACGACGTCCGCCCCGAGCGACGTCAGCACGCGCGCGTGCTCCCGCACGTCACCCTGCAGCGCGAGGACCCCGACCTTCACCGGCACGCCCTCCCTCCCCCATCCCACCCTCGCCGTGTCCCACTTTCGGCAGCGCATGTCCCACTCCGCGCACCCCATGTCCCACTTCCGGTCGGATTTGGCGCGTCCGAACGACCACAAGTGGGACAGAGGTGCTGCGCGTGGAGAGCCGTCACCATCCGCGCTCGGCGAGACGGTGCGGCGCGGGGAGATCGGACACGTTGATGCCGACCATCGCTTCGCCGAGTCCACGAGAGACCTCCGCCACGATCTTCGGGTCATCGAAGAACGTCGTGGCCTTGACGATCGCGGCGGCACGCTCGGCCGGGTTGCCGCTCTTGAAGATGCCAGAGCCCACGAAGACGCCATCGGCGCCGAGCTGCATCATCATCGCGGCGTCGGCCGGAGTCGCAACCCCACCGGCGACGAACAGGACGACGGGGAGTGCGCCGGTCTCGGCGATTTCCGCGACGAGGTCGTACGGCGCCTGCAGCTCCTTCGCCGCGACGTAGAGCTCATCCTTCGAGAGCGCCGCCAGACCGGCGATTTCGCCGCGGATCTTGCGGATGTGCTTCATCGCCTCGGAGATGTCACCGGTGCCGGCTTCACCCTTCGAGCGAATCATCGCCGCGCCTTCCGTGATGCGACGCAGGGCCTCGCCGAGGTTCGTCGCACCGCAGACGAACGGCACCGTGTAACCCCACTTATCGATGTGGTTGACGTAGTCGGCCGGCGAGAGGACTTCAGACTCGTCGATGTAATCGACGCCGAGCTCCTGCAGCACCTGCGCCTCGACGAAGTGTCCGATGCGGGCTTTGGCCATCACCGGGATCGAGACAGCATCGATGATCGAATCGATCATGTCGGGATCGCTCATCCGCGACACGCCCCCCTGCGCGCGGATGTCGGCGGGCACACGCTCGAGCGCCATGACCGCGACAGCACCGGCGTCTTCGGCGACCTTGGCCTGCTCAGCCGTGACGACGTCCATGATGACACCGCCCTTCAGCATCTCGGCGAGGCCGCGCTTGACACGCGAAGATCCGGTGGCGGGAGTGGACATGGAGGGCTCCTTCGGGCGCGAGCGCCGGGCGTCGGGATTGGCTTAGGCCAAAAACTAGCACGTACCAAGCCCATAGACTGGAGCGCGACATGAGTGCGGACGATCTGATCGACGAGGGCATCCGGGGCGCATCGGCCCTCGAGATCGCCGAGAGCCTGCGGGCGCTCATCGAGCGGGGCGGCGTCGGCGCAGGTTCGGCTCTGCCCTCGGTGCGGGCGCTCGCCGACCGACTCGCGGTCAATCGCAACACCGTCATGGCCGCTTATCGCCACCTCGCGCAGGCCGGACTCGTCGTCAGCCGAGGACGCGCGGGAACACTCGTCGCAGGTCCCGAACGCGTCGCACAAGAGGGCTACGCGACCGACAGTGTTCTGCGCGACATCGGGACGGGTAACCCGGATGCCGCCCTCATCCCGCCGCTGCACCCGGTGCTGCCGACGATCGGGAGCCGGCCCGTGCTGTACGGCGAACCGGTGATCGATCGTGACCTGGAAGCGTGGGCGACCGAGTGGGTGCGGGCCGATCTCGGGCCCGATCTCCCCCTTCGCCTCACGGTCACCAGCGGCGCGTCCGACGCGATCGAACGACTCTTGGCGCAGACGTTGACACGAGACGATGCGGTCGCGCTGGAAGACCCGTGCTTCCTCTCGAGTATGAACACCGTGCGGCTCGGCGGCTATCGCGCCGTGCCCGTTCCGGTCGATCGAGAGGGCATGACGGTCGACGGCCTTCGCGCCGCCCTCGCGGCCGGTGTCCGAGCCGTCGTCTGCACTCCTCGTGCGCAGAACCCGACCGGCGCGAGCCTGAGTGCGCAGCGCGCGACGGACCTCCGCGCGGTCCTCGCCGATCATCCGTACGTCCTCGTGATCGAAGACGACCATTTCTCTCTGCTGTCGTCCCAGCCCTTCACCTCGCTCATCGGTCCGTCACACCGGCGGTACGCCCTGATCAGGTCGGTGTCGAAGTTCCTCGGCCCCGATATGTGCCTCGCGGTGACCGCTTCCGATCCCGACACCGCAGACCGGTTGGCAATGCGGCTGAGTCCGGGGACGATCTGGGTCAGTCACCTGCTCCAGCGACTCACGCACGCGCTCGTCACCGACGAGGCGACGCGCGCGGGCATCCGCGCCGCCGCCACGCACTATGCCACTCGGAATATGGCCTTCGCGCAGCGGCTGGTCGGCCACGGAATCGATGCGGTTTCGGGAGACGGACTCAATCTGTGGGTGCGAGTGGCGGCACCGGCACGCGTCGTGGCTGAGCAGCTCATGCGCCGCGGATGGCTCGCACGCCCGGGCGACGAGTTCGTCCTCTCCGACGAGGCGGCAGCATTCCATCTGCGCCTCACCGTTCACGATCTCTCGGATGCCGATGCCGCCCGGCTGGCCTCCGACCTCTCCGCCGCCGTCGACGCGGCCGCTGCCAAAGAAAGTGGGATGATCCGCTCGTGAAGATTCTGTCCATCCAATCCGCCGTCGCGTACGGCCACGTCGGCAACTCCGCCGCCGTCTTCCCCCTGCAGCGCATCGGCGTGGAGGTCCTTCCCGTCTACACAGTGAACTTCTCCAACCACACCGGCTACGGTGCCTGGCGCGGTCCGCTCATCGCTCCGGATGACGTGCGCGAGGTCATCGCCGGTATCGAAGACCGTGGGGTGTTCGGGGACATCGACGTTGTCCTCTCCGGCTACCAGGGCGGTGAAGGGATCGGCGACGTGATCCTCGACACGGTGGCGCGGGTGAAAGCCGCGAATCCGTCCGCCGTCTACGCGTGCGATCCCGTCATGGGCAATGCGAAGAGCGGATGCTTCGTCGCGCCCGCCATCCCGATTCTGCTGCGCGAGCGGGTCGTTCCGGCCGCCGACATCATCACGCCGAATCAGTTCGAACTCGGCTTCCTCACCGGCACAGAACCGACCGACCTCGCCTCCACGCTCGCCTCGGCGGATGCGGCGCGCGCGCTCGGACCTCGGACCGTCCTGGTGACCTCCGTGGAGCGTCCCGACCGCCCGGAGGGCACGATCGAGATGCTCGCGGTGACCGACGCGGGCGCATGGATCGTCCAGACACCGCACATTCCGATGAAGGCCAACGGGTCCGGCGATGTGACCGCGGCGCTGTTCACCGCGCACTACACGCGCAGTGGAGATGCCGCCGATGCGCTCGCACGCACCGTCTCGAGTGTCTTCGATCTCCTGCAGAACACCTACGATTCAGGCGCGCGTGAGCTCCGCCTCGTCGAGTCGCAGGAATCGTACGCCCACCCGCGCATGCAGTTCGCGGTGACGCAGGTTCGCTAGCCGAAGACCTCGGTGTAGGCGGCCTCCCATTGCGGGGCGTCGGCCGGGCACAGGAAGCTCGTGCCGAACACCATGACAGAGGCAAGATTGGCGGTTGCCGCCGGCACCTGATCCTCCGCCACGCCGTCCACAAGGGTCGCGACGAGCGGCGACGTCTGCAGATGGGTCGTGAAGGTCGCCGCATTCAGGGCATGACCGTTCAGGATCGAGGTTTCGCAGGCATCCGCGGTGAGCGCGAGATAGACCGTCTCATACTCCGCCGACCACACCGCGCCGTGCGATTCGATGTACGCGCGTTGCTCGGCGATGAAATCCAGCTGTGCGGGCGTGACGGCGCTCAGGGTCGTGCTGCCGCGGACGAACTGTTGATCCCGGAAGAACTGCTCACGCTCCGCGAACGTGTCCTCCAGGCCAGGCTCGCCCGCCGCCGTCTCTGCAGATGATGGTGTCGACGCGCTCGGTGTCGATGGGACGGTCGCCGAGCCGGTACAGGCGGTCAGTGACAGTAGCGTGACGCCGAGCGCCGCGAGGGCGAGTGGTGTGCGCAGCGACATGCGGCATCCCTTCCTGGAAAGCCATCACCCTACTGAGGACGCGCATCGCACCGAGGCGGTTGTCCACACCCCGGGGGGCGAACTCAGCCGGCGGGCCAGGCGGATGCCACAGCTTCTCGCACGTCCCCCAGCAACTGCGGCAGAGCCTTGGTGCGCGCGATGATCGGGAAGAAGTTCGCGTCGGTCGACCACCGCGGCACGATGTGCTGATGGAGGTGCTCGTCGACTCCGGCGCCGGCGACCGCGCCCTGATTCATGCCGATGTTGAAGCCATCACACCGAGAAACCGTCCGAAGAACCCGCATCGCGGTCTGGGTGAACTCCGCGATCTCCGCAGTCTCTTCGGATGTCGCGAGATCGTACGTCGGTACATGCCGATAAGGGCATACGAGCAGGTGACCGGAATTGTAGGGGAAGAGATTCAGCAGGACGTAGGAGGTACGCCCCCGATGCACGATGAGGCCCTCGGGATCGGAGAGCTCAGGAGCGACGCAGAACGGGCACCCGCTCCCCCGGTTCACATCCGCGCCGGCGGTGATATACGCCATCCGATGCGGTGTCCACAACCGCTGGAATGCGTCGGGAACGCCGGCGAGTGTACTCGCATCGACAAGCGCCGACCCGAGGTCCTCACCGTGCGCGGTCACCGGCCGACGTCTCTCACGCGAGGTCCGCCGCCGTGTTGATCAGCGTGCGGTCGGCGATCGCGGTGCGAATCTTCTCGATCGCCTCGTCTACCGGGATGCCGTTGGTCTGCGACCCATCGCGGAATCGGAACGACACGGTGCCCGCCGAACGATCCTGCTCACCGGCAATGAGCTGCAGCGGCACCTTCTGCGTCGTGTGGGTGCGGATCTTCTTCTGCATGCGGTCGTCGGAGTGATCGACCTCAGCCCGCACACCCGTCGCGCGAAGCCGATCGACGATCTCATCCAGATAATCTCCGAACTGCTCGGCCACCGGGATCGCGACGACCTGAACTGGCGCAAGCCAGACCGGGAACGCCCCGGCATAGTGCTCGAGCAGGATCGCGAAGAAGCGTTCGATCGACCCGAAGAGGGCCCGGTGGATCATGATCGGGCGGTGCTTCTCGCCGTCCGGTCCGGTGTATTCCAGATCGAACCGCTCCGGAAGATTGACGTCGACCTGCACGGTCGACAGCTGCCACGTCCGACCGATCGCGTCGCGGGTCTTGAGGTCGATCTTCGGGCCGTAGAACGCGGCCTCGCCGGGGACTTCGGTGACCTTCAGGCCGCTCGACAGCGCGACCTGGCGGAGGGCATTCGTCGAGTACTCCCAGAACTCATCCGAACCGATCCACTTCGACTTCTCGTCGTCGCGCATCGAGAGTTCGAGCTCGAAGTCCTCGAGACCGAAGTCGCGGAGCATCGACAGCACGAACTCCAGCACGCGTGCGGTCTCGGTCTCGAGTTGGTCGGGGGTGACGAACAGGTGCGAATCGTCCTGGGTGAATCCGCGAACCCGGGTGAGCCCGTGGAGCGCCCCGGAGAGCTCGTTTCGATACACCGTGCCGTTTTCGGCGAGGCGCATCGGCAGGTCACGATAGCTGCGCCCACGCTCCTTGTAGATCAAGATGTGCATCGGGCAGTTCATGGGCTTCAGGTAGTAGTCCTGGCCCTTCTTGGTGACGGTGCCCTCGGCGTCGCGCTCCTCGTCCATCACGATCGGCGGGAACATGCCCTCGCGGTAGGTGACGAGGTGGTTCGAGGTGAGGAAGAGATCTTCCTTCGAGATGTGCGGCGTGTAGACGTAGGTGTAGCCGCCCTCCACATGCCGCCGCCGCGCGTGCTGCTCCATCTCACCGCGAATGATGCCGCCCTTGGGATGCCAGACCGACAGGCCGGAGCCGATCTCCTCCGGGAACGAGAAGAGGTCGAGTTCCTTGCCGAGTTTGCGGTGGTCGCGCTTCGCCGCCTCTTCGAGGCGCTGCTGGTAGGCGCGCAGTTCGTCCTTCGTGGGCCATGCGGTGCCGTAGATCCGCTGGAGCTGTGGATTCTTCTCGCTCCCGCGCCAATACGCCCCGGCGATGCGGGTGAGGTCCCAGCCGTTGCCGACGATGCGGGTTCCAGGGACGTGCGGGCCCCGGCAGAGGTCCTTCCAGACCGTCTCGCCGTCGCGGTTCACGTTGTCGTAGATCGTGAGGTCACCGGCGCCGATTTCGGCGGAGGCGCCCTCGGCGGCGTTCGCACCCGATCCGGGGCCGCCCGCGAGGTCGATCAGTTCGAGCTTGAACGGTTCGTTCGCCATCTCGGCGCGCGCGTCGTCTTCGGTGACCACGCGGCGGACGAACCGCTGGTTCTCCCGGACGATCCGTTCCATCTCCTTCTTGATCGCCTTGAGGTCTTCGGGCGTGAAGGGCTCATCGACCGCGAAGTCGTAATAGAAGCCGTCGGTGATCGGCGGCCCGATGCCGAGGTTCGCCTGCGGTTTGATGCGCTGGACGGCCTGGGCGAGGATGTGCGCCGTCGAGTGGCGCAGAATCGACAATCCGTCCGGGCTGTCCGCTGTGACGGGTTCGACCGTCTCGGAAGCGTCGACCGTGACGGCGAGGTCTCGGAGCTCGCCGTTGACGCGAAGAGCGACAACGGAGCGGTCGGGGAAGAGGGCGAATCCGTCGGCCGGGAAGGACACGTCCGGGGAGGGTGAGGCGACAGTCACGGGAAGGTCTCCAGAAGGTGGCTCGAAACCCCGAGTCTATCGTCGTGGCGCGTGCCCCGAGATGCAGAGTCCATGATGGATGCCGTGATCCTCGCCGTCGTCGGAGTGGTGCTGCTCCTCGCCGGAGGCGCAGCGGTGCTCACGGGCGCGTTGCCCGTGGCCGATGCTCTGATGATCGCCGACCGCGTCTGGCCGATGCTGCTGTTCGTCGTGGCGGTGACGATCGTCGCGGAACTGGCCGCCCTCGCCGGCGTGTTCGACGTCGTCGCCGCGTGGCTTGCTCGCCTCTCGCGCGGACGGGTGATCGTGATGTCCCCTGGCGCGGGTACATCCTCTGGGGCCTCGTGGCCGCACCGCTCGTCGTGGCGCTTGCCGTGGTGCCGCTGGCGTGGTGACTGCGCTCAGAGCCGCCGCAGCGCTTCGCGCGCACTGAGCGGGCTCAGCGGGTGCGCGGCCACGAAGGCGCGCACCCAGTCCGGATCCGTCCGCGCGGCGTCACGGAGTGCCCAGCCGATCGCCTTGCGGATGAAGAACTCGCAATCGCCGAGGTTCGGGACGATCACCTCTTCCAACAAGGCTCGATCGAGCGCGCCGCGACGACCGAGCTGCGCGATGATCGCGAGCCGCCGCATCCAGACGTCGTCGTCAGCGCTCCACGTCCGCACGAGGAACGACATCTCCGGCGCGTGTCCCGCCCACAGCTCAGCAACGCGATGCGCCACTTCGTCCGTGAAATCCCACCACTGCCCGGTGCGAACGACGTGTTCGATGATCGGCACGAGGGAGAGGTCGCCGCGCAGCGTGCGTACACCGAGCACGGCGAGTGCCGCGTAGCGCTCCTCACGGAAACCGGCATCGTCCCAGAGGCACTGCGCGACATCGAGGAGAACAGCCGAGTCACGCTCACCACGAACCCGTTCGCGGGCGAGCCTGCGCACCTCCGGCATGCGCACGCCGAGGAACGGCATCGCAGACTTCATGTAGGCCTGCTGCCCGGGCGCTCGCGCGGGATCGGCGGCATCGGTGAGGTCCTGACGGATGCCGGAGATCAGCTCGTACGCGTGATCCATCGCCGGGGCGCAGTTCAGGCGACGGAGAGGTCGACCTGGATCTCGCCGGCGAGTTCTTCCAGCGCGGCGATGATGGCGACGGCATCCGCTTCGCGCGGAACACTGACAGACACGGTCGCTTCGAAAAGCGTGCCACCGGCCATCGGCGCCTCGACCGTGCGACTGCGGAAGCTGTCGATGCTCAGTGCATGGGCGGTGATCGCGGCCGTGACGTCGCGGACGATCCCCGGCCGGTCGTTGCCGAGGACCGTGAACGAGAGCGGGCGCCCGGTCCGTTCGTGTTCCAGAGACGTGCCCGCGTGCGCTGTCACTCGGAGCAGGCCGTCGAGACCCGTGAGCGCGTCGCTCAGTTCGGCGACCCGCTCGTCCGGCACCGAGACCAGGACGATTCCCGCGAAGGCGCCCGCGAGTTCTGCGAGTTCGCTCTGCTCCCAGTTGCCGCCGTGGGCGGCGACTTCGTGGGCGAGGGCGCTGACGAGTCCGGAGCGGTCGTCGCCGACGACCGAGAGCACGAGGTGGGCCATGCGCCGAGCCTAGCTGTCGAGTCGCGATTGCGTCAGGCAAACGAAAAACCCCCGGCAAGCCGGGGGTTTTCTTGTGTGCGCGATACTGGGATCGAACCAGTGACCTCTTCCGTGTCAGGGAAGCGCGCTACCGCTGCGCCAATCGCGCCTTCGCAGGCTATTCAGTTGAGTGGAGGTGGCGACGGGATTCGAACCCGTGTAAACGGCTTTGCAGGCCGGTGCCTAGCCGCTCGGCCACGCCACCACGTGTGGTTTGATCCCACATGCCAAGATCCCTCCGAAGAGGGATCCAGCACTCGAGCGGATGACGAGATTCGAACTCGCGACCCTAACCTTGGCAAGGTTATGCGCTACCACTGCGCTACATCCGCATGTTCCCTGGTTGCCCCGGGCACTAGATCGACTTTAGTCCACGTTTCGCGAAGTGCAAAACCGGTGCCGCCCGCGCGTGTCCGAGCCGCGGATTCGTCCGAGACCGCCGCATCCGGTACGATCATCACTTGTGTCCTTCGGGACATTTGGGCGATTGGCGCAGTTGGTAGCGCGCTTCCTTCACACGGAAGAGGTCGTGGGTTCAAGTCCCGCATCGCCCACCACACCAGCCCCGTTCTCACGCTTCCGCCGCTGAGAGCGGGGCTTCTTCGCGCGTGCTCCATCGCAGCGACCTGCGAAACTGGGCGGATGACCACCGCGCGCATCATCATCCTGTTTCTCCTCGCGGCTGTGGCCGAGATCGGCGGCGCGTGGCTCATCTGGCAGGCCGTGCGCGAGAACAAGGGATGGGTCTTCGCGCTCGTCGGAATCATCGCCCTTGGCGCCTACGGATTCATCGCCGCACTGCAGCCGGATGCGAACTTCGGTCGTGTGCTCGCCGCGTACGGCGGTGTGTTCGTCGCCGGATCGCTCGCGTGGGGCATCGTGATCGACGGGTTCAAGCCCACCGTGTGGGACTACGTCGGCTCGGCGGTCGCGCTCCTCGGCGCGGCGATCATCATCTTCGCGCCGGCGTCGGTCACGACGTCGATCGAGTAGACGTCCCGTTCAGTCCGCGCGCACCCAGCCATAGCGCGTGACGAGCGCGTCAGAGACGCGACCGAACACATCACTCCCCACCGGGGCGGCTTCGCGCCGGATCCCGGCGCGGTGCACGCGATAAAGCTGCTCGATGTCGATCCAACTGGGACGCCCCTGAACGTCCCAGGGACCGGATCCGATCCCCAGGTGAGCACTGTCGCGTTCACGAGGTTTGCTGGTCAGCTTCAACGCCAGCATGTGTTGCGCATCGTGACGAGCGATGATGAGCAACGGTCGGTCCTTGCCCCGCGTGGGGTCCTCCTGGAAGGGCACCCATGCCCAGACGACCTCGCCGGCATCGGGCTGGCCGTTCCGGCTGGGCGCGTACTGAAGTCGCACACCGCCGCGTTCCGGAAGCGGCACCTCCACCGCCGTATGCGCACCTGTGCGCGGAACGGATCCGCCCGCGCGCGGCGGGGCCGTCCGCGACTCTCGGATGCGCGGTTGCCGCAGGGGACGGAACGCGCGGCCGATGCACCAGAGAGCCAAGACCGCCCAGAGCCCCCAGACGACGACCGTGCCCGCGTCACCGAGCGCCGGTCCGCTCGTGCAGACACTCAGGGCGGGGTCGACGGCGTCCTGACATCCCCCGACGGTCATGACGGTGAGCCACGCCGGGATGAGCGCGGCCAGGGCGGCGACAACGAGCCAGTGACCAGCGAAGCGCCGTCCCTTACGCACCCGCACTCCACCCATAGCGTGCCTGCAACGCCTGAGCCACGCGGGCGAACCGCGTGAGGTCGAGCACCGCGGCTTCCCGCCTCATCCCGCGGGTGTGGATGCTGTAGACCTGCTCGATGTCGACCCAGGACTCGCGTCCCTGTGAGTCCCACTCCCCCGAACCGATCGAGAGGAAATCCCGGTCACCGTCGTGGGACTTACTGGTGAGGCGCACGGCGTAGACGCGATCAGAATCCTGCCGCGCGATCACCAGGACGGGCCTGTCCTTCCCTCGTCCGTCGTTCTCGTCGTAAGGCACCCACGTCCAGATGACCTCACCGGCATCCGGATCGCCGTCGCGGTCGGGCGCGTACGTGATGCGGAGGCCCCCCGCCGCCGGCGGCATCACTTCCCGTGTCGCGGTGTCACCTCGCTGGCCCGGCGAGGTGCCAGCGTCCGTCGCGACGGCCACGGTCGACACATCACGGGCAGGAGAGCCGCTGAAGGCCGACACGACAGCCTTCAAGAACGCGGTGAGGGTGCTGTCTTTGCGCGCGGCGTTCATATCGAAACCGTAGCAAAACGCCGAAGGGCGCCGGACCGAAGTCCGACGCCCTGAAGCGTGCTGTGTGATGCAGATCAGTCGACGAGCGCGTAGCCCTCTTCGCCGTGGACGACCGTGTCGATGCCGGCGATCTCGTCTTCGTTCTTCACGCGGAAGCCGATCGTCTTCTCGATGATCGTGCCGAGGACATAGGCGACGACGAAGGAGTAGATGGCGACAGCAACCGAGGCGATGATCTGGAGGAGCAGCTGGCCGCCGTTGCCGCCGGTGAACAGACCGGTGTCGATGGCGAAGAAGCCGAGGTACCAGCAACCGATGAAGCCACCGACCATGTGGATGCCGACGACGTCGAGCGAGTCATCGTAGCCGAGCTTCCACTTGAGCTCGATCGCCAGGGCGCAGACCGCACCGGCGACGAGACCGAGGACGAGAGCCCAGATCGGGTCGAGGTTGGCGCACGCAGGAGTGATCGCGACGAGACCGGCGACAGCGCCCGACGCAGCGCCGACCGACGTGGCCTTGCCGTCCTTGAGCTTCTCCACCAGGATCCAGCCGAGGATGGCCGCAGCCGTCGCACCCAGCGTGTTGACCACGATGAGGCCCGCACCCGTGTTCTCTTCACCGAGGAGGCCGAAGGTGCCCTCCGCGCCGGCGTTGAATCCGAACCAACCGAACCACAGGATCGCCGCGCCGAGCATGACGAGCGGCACGTTGTGCGGCTTCTGGATGCCCTTCTGGAAACCGACACGCTTGCCGAGAACCAGGGCGAGCGCGAGAGCAGCGGCACCGGCGTTGATGTGGACCGCAGTTCCACCGGCGTAGTCGATCGTGCTGTAGTCGAAGCCGAACGCGGCACCGAGGTTGTAGATCCACCCGCCCGCGCCCCAGACCCACGCAGCGACGGGGAAGTAGACGACCGTGGCCCAGATACCGGCGAACAGCAGCCATGCGCCGAACTTCGCACGGTCTGCGATCGCACCGGAGATCAGAGCGACGGTGATGATGGCGAACGTGGCGCCGAACGTGGCGCCGACGAGCGTTGCGCTGTCATAGCCGGCCAGGGCGAAGTTCTCGGTGAACGGGTTACCGGAGAACTGGAAGCCCCAGGTTTCGGTTTCCGAGATGCCGGACATGTTGAATCCAAAGAGGACCCACAGGACCGCGACGAGGCCCATGGCCCCGAAGCTGAGCATCATCATGCTGACGACGCTCTTGGCCTTGACGAGCCCTCCGTAGAAGAACGCCACACCGGGCGTCATGAACAGCACCAAGGCCGTTGCGGTGATCGACCAAGCGAAATTGCCTGAATCCATGAGTGTTCCTCATTCGTGTGTCGTGTTACTCAAGACCCCGGAGGCCGCAAGCATTCGGGAGTGCGGCTCTTCGGGCACGGCCCAGTCTGTCCACGTGCCGTTTCCTGGGGCATGCGTGTCGTGTTTCCGGATGGTTACGCGAGCACCCTGTGCGTAAACATCACGTTTCGCGACCCCGAGGATCGGCTACGGATCTCAGCTGTGCGTGAGCGCCATCAGCCGCGAGAGGGCCCGCAGGTACTTCTTCCGGTACCCACCGGCGAGCATTTCTTCGGAGAACACCTGGTCGACCGGCGTGCCGGTGGCGCGGAGCGGAATCTGCGCATCGTAGGCGCGGTCGACGAAAGCGACGAAGCGCAGGGCGGCCGACTGGTCTTCCAGCGTCGTCACGTCCCGGAGTCCGATGGTGCGGACACCGTCGATCACGCGCAGATACCGCGAGGGGTGCACGCCGGCGAGATGGCGGATGAGGTCGGCGAACGAGTCGTCCGACGTCGTTCCGGATGCCGCCGCCGCCGCGATGGCGTCGGCGTACGCGGCATCGTCCAACCGAATCGCGTGTCCGTCGAGGGCACGCTGACGGTAGTCGGTGCCGTCAATGCGGATCGTCTGGAAGCTCGCCGACATCGCGTGGATCTCGCGCAGGAAATCCTGCGCGGCGAAACGTCCCTCGCCCAGCGCGTTGGGCGGGGTGTTCGACGTGGCCGCCAGTCGGGTGCCGGTCGGCACGAGCTCGCCCAGAAGCCTCGTCATCACCATGGTGTCGCCCGGATCGTCGAGCTCGAACTCGTCGATGCACAGCAGATCGGCCCCGCGGAAGAGTTCGACGGTCTTCTGATAACCGAGCGCCCCGACGAGCGCGGTGTATTCGATGAATGATCCGAAGTACTTCCGGCGCGCGGGCATGGCGTGGTAGATCGAGGCGAGCAGGTGGGTCTTGCCCACACCGAAGCCGCCGTCCACGTACACGCCCGGCTTCATCTCGGGGGCCTTCTTGGCCCGCCGGAACAGCCCGCCGCGCTCGGCGGGAGCTCCCCCGCGCGCGAAGTTCACAAGGAGGTCTTTCGCCTCCTGCTGCGACGGATACTGGGGGTCGACGCGGTAGGTCTCGAAGGTCGCGCCGTCGAATTGCGGCGGCGGCACAAGAGCGGCCACCATGTCGGTTCCGGTCACCTGTGGGTTCCGGTCGCTCAAGTGCACGATTCCGGGCGCGGCGCTCATCACTCGTCAACCCTAGACCGGGGCACCGTACCGCTGAGTTCGTGCCGGTCGAGCCACTCTTCGATCGCGAGCGTCCACCGGTCCTGGTCGTAGTTCCAGAGCTTCGTGTGTCGCGCCGTGTCGAAGACCTGCAGGTCGACGAGATCGGGACGGGCATCGGCGAGCTGGTGCGACGCATCCGAGGGCACGAACCCGTCGTCATCGCTGTGGAGGATGAGGAGAGGATGCCGGAGCTCCCCCGCGCGCGCCACGACATCGAGCCGGTCGAACGGGATCGCCGCACCTGCGCCGGTCGCCCCACTGGTCCAGTCGGCCCGCAGCGCACCGATGGTGAGATCTGCGACGGGAGCCGGGAGGCCGAGCAACCGCGCCTGGAAGGACAGGACGATCCGCCAGTCGACGACCGGCGAATCGAGCGCGACTCCCACGATCCTCTCCCGGTGAGCCGAGCCGAGCGCCGCCTGCAGCGCGATCGCCCCGCCCATCGACCACCCCATCAGGATGATGCGCGCAGCGCCGCGGCTTCGTGCCCAGGTGATGGCGGCATCGATGTCGCGCCACTCCGTCGCCCCCAGCGCGTAGGTACCGGTTCGCGACCTCGGAGCATCGCCGTCGTTGCGGTAGGACACGAGGAGCGAGGTGATTCCGCGGGCGTGGAAGAGCGGCACCGCGCGCAGGCACTCGGCGCGGGTCGTCCCCCGCCCGTGGATCTGGATCACCCACGTGTCGGCGTCGCCGTTCGCCGGGAACTCCCAGGCCGGACACGGCCCCAGCGCCGCGGGGATCTGCACGTCGTGGAACGGAAGGTGCAGCTCTTCAGGGCGTTGGTAGTACCACCCGCTGAACGCGGCCTCGGCGCCGAGCTGCGAACGGAGGTCCACGTGGGTCAACAGCTTCCGCTTGACCGTCGTGTCGGTCTCCGCAAGGACAGAGCCGAGTTTGAGGTAGTCGGCTGTGCCCGTCGTGAACAGCCCGTATCGGCCGGGGAGCGTCGTGTCGGGCGTGCGACCCAGAGTGATGGTCTGAGCGGCGACATCGACATCGACGATGCGGGTGTCGGGCCGGCGGCCGGCCGGCGTCACGACGCGCCGGGCCATCCTGAGTGAGACGAACGAGATCATCGCGAGCACGCCGACAAGAGCCGACGCGAGTGTGACCGTGAGGGTACGCAGAAGCGCGAACTCCCGGAGTGGTGCGCTCCCGGGAACGGCGCGCCTGGATGCCATCATCGCCCCACCAGCCTAGTCTGTCGACGTGGATGAATCCCGTCCGTCGGCCGGTTTCACGGCCTTCCCCGCAGTAGCCGACGCTCTGCGTGCCATGACGTTTCGGTCGGACTTCACCGTGCGCGAGATGCCCGCTCCGGCGTCACTGGCACCCGACGCCATCGCTCTGGCCGGTGACGTCCGCCAGGGCGCCCACGCAGTCGATTCCGAGTACGGGACCGGACGGTTCATTCTGCTGCACGACGTCGACGAGCCGGATGCGTGGGGTGGGCCGTGGCGGGTCGTCTGTTTTGCCCAGGCGCCGCTCGAACCGGAGATCGGCACCGACCCGCTGTTGGTCGATGTCGCGTGGTCGTGGCTCGTCGACGCGCTTCGCGCCCGCGGCGCGGAATTCGATGCGGCATCCGGAACCGCCACCAAGACGCTCTCGAAGGGGTTCGGCACGCTCGCGGCGGAGGGTGACGGCGCGCAGATCGAACTCCGCGCATCGTGGTCACCCGCGGGCGACCTGACGGCGCACGTGGATGCGTGGGCCGAACTCGTCTGCATGCTGGCCGGACTCCCCCCGGGGTCCGAGGACATCGCTCTCTTCGCCGCGCGGAAGCCCGCCGGCACGCACAGGAACACACGTGGCTGAATACACCGTCATCTCCGATCAGGCGGGGCTGGGCGACGCCGCCGCGCTGCTCTCCGCCGGGACAGGTCCCGCGGCGGTCGACGTCGAACGCGCGTCGGGCTTCCGCTACTCGCAGCGCGCCTACCTCATCCAGGTCTTCCGTCGGGGCGCGGGGGTCTTCCTCTTCGACCCGCCCGCGATCGGCGACATGTCCCCGCTGCAGGAGGCGATCGGCGGCGTGGAGTGGATTCTGCACGCCGCAAGCCAGGACCTCCCTTCGCTGCGGGAAGCGCATCTCGATCCCCCGTCGATCTTCGACACCGAACTGGCGGCCCGTCTGCTGGGTCATGACCGCGTCGGCCTCGGGGCCGTCGTCGAAGACACGCTCGGCATCACCCTCGCCAAGGCGCACTCCGCGGCTGATTGGTCCACACGTCCGCTTCCCCAGTCGTGGCTCGAATATGCCGCGCTCGATGTCCTCCACCTCGTCGACGTCTACGACGTACTGCTGGAGGAGCTGCATGAGCAAGACAAACTCGAGATCGCCGATCAGGAGTTCGAGACCGTCCGCACGCGCCCGCTCAAGCCGCCACGGGAAGACCCGTGGCGGCGCCTCAGCGGATTGCACACCGTGCGCGGCCGCCGCGCGCTCGCCGTGGCGCGGGCCCTGTGGACCGCGCGCGAGGAGTTCGCGCGCGAAGAGGATGTGTCTCCTGGACGGCTCGTCCCCGACCGGGCACTCGTTGCGGCAATAGCGGCAGATCCGGCATCCAAGGGAGACCTTGCGCGCCTGAAGGAGTTCAACGGCCGCGCCAGCCGCACCCAGCTCGACCGGTGGTGGGCGGCGATCGAGGCGGGCCGTGCCGACCCGGTTCTGCCCCCCGAACGCGTTCCCGGCGACGGGATGCCGCCACCCCGTGCCTGGATCGATCGCAATCCCGCGGCGGACGCGCGCCTGAAAGCCGCGCGCCCGCGCGTCGAGGCGATCGCGGAAGAACTCCACATGCCGACGGAGAACCTCCTCACCCCCGACACACTTCGTCGCATCGCGTGGACCCCGCCCGAGACGGTGGATGCGGCATCCATCGCCGACGCCCTGGCCGCGCACGGCGCCCGTCCCTGGCAGATCACCCACACGGCGGCCGAGATCGCTGCGGCGTTTGTCGAATCCGTGCAGGCCCCCGCGGAGGACACCGCACCCATGTCGTAGAGACTCCCCAACCGACTCCGCGGGACTCAGTCCCACGGTAGGCTGGACTCAATCCCAAACTTTGGAGGCAGTGTGGCCGAGATGTCGGACGTCTGGTTCGTCGATGGAGTGCGTACCCCCTTCGGGCGCGCCGGCGAAAAGGGCATGTACTGGAACACCCGTGCCGATGACCTCGCCGTGAAGGCGACCATCGGTCTCATGGAACGCAACGGCGGTCTTCCCGCCGACCGCGTCGACGACGTCGCGATCGCCGCGACCAGCCAGACCGGCGAACAGGGCCTGACCCTGGGCCGATCCGTGGCGATCCTTGCGGGCCTCCCCCAGACGGTGCCCGGCTTCGCGATCGACCGCATGTGCGCGGGCGCGATGACGAGTGTCGCCATGATGGGCGGCGCAATCGGCTCCGGTATGTACGACGTCGCCCTCGCCGGCGGCGTCGAGCACATGGGTCACTACCCCATTGGCGGCAATGCCGACCCCAACCCTCGCTTCGTCGCGGAGAAGATGGTCGACCCGGGCGCCCTCAACATGGGTGTGACCGCCGAGCGCATCTTCGACCGCTTTCCGCAGTTGACGAAGGAGCGCAGCGACCGATTCGGCATGCTGAGCCAGCACAAGGCGCAGGCCGCCTACGACGCAGGCAAGTTCCAACCTGACCTCGTCTCGGTGGCCATCAAGGGCGCTGACGGCGCCTGGGGCCTGGCGACCGAAGACGAAGGGCGTCGCCCGCAGACCACGATGGACGACCTCGCGGCGTTGAAGACCCCGTTCCGTCCGCACGGCCGGGTCACGGCCGGTACCTCATCCCCCCTCACCGATGGCGCGACGATGTCGCTGCTGGCCGGCGGCGGCGCGGTGAAGGAACTGGGCCTGAAGCCCAAGATGCGAATGGTCTCGTTCGCGTTCGCCGGGGTCCAGCCCGAAATCATGGGCATCGGGCCGATCCCGTCGACCGAGAAGGCGTTGCGGAAGGCCGGCCTGTCGATTTCCGACATCGGCCTATTCGAGCTCAACGAGGCGTTCGCGGTGCAGGTCATCTCGCTGCTCGATCATTTCGGCATCGCCGATGACGACCCCCGCGTCAACCAGTGGGGCGGTGCCATCGCGCTCGGCCATCCGCTCGCCGCCAGTGGTGTGCGCCTCATGATCCAGCTCGCAGCGCAGTTCGCCGAACGGCCCGATGTCCGGTACGGCCTCACGGCGATGTGCGTCGGCCTGGGCCAGGGTGGCTCGGTCATCTGGGAGAACCCGCACTACAACGGAAAGAAGCGGTGACCGCGATGACGAACTACGACGACATCGACTTCGCGCCCATTCAGGCACTCACCGAGGGAGAGGTGATCACGCACTCGCTCGTGCGCGACATCACCCTGCCCAGCGGCAAGGTTCTCGCGCTCATCACCCTCGACAACGGCCGGGACCACACCCGTCCGAACACCCTGGGCCCGGCGACCCTCACCGAGCTCGGTGAGACGCTCGCGACGCTGCGGGCGCGCGCCGCCGCCGGCGAGATCCACGCCGTCGCGATCACCGGCAAGCAGTACATCATGGCCGCCGGCGCCGACCTCTCCGACATCACCAAGGTCGGGTCCCGGGACAACGCCAAGCTCATCGCCCAACTCGGACACAAGGTCCTCGGCACACTCGGCGAGCTCGGCGTGCCCTCCTTCGCGTTCGTCAACGGGCTCGCCCTCGGCGGCGGGCTCGAAATCGCGCTGAACTCGACCTATCGCACCGTGGATGCGTCCGCAGCGGCGATCGCGCTCCCCGAGGTCTTCCTCGGCATCATCCCCGGCTGGGGCGGCGCGTACCTGCTGCCGAACCTCATCGGCATCGAGAATGCCCTCGAGGTCGTCATCTCCAACCCGCTCAAGCAGAACCGGATGCTGAAGCCCCAGCAGGCGTTCGACTACGGCATCTTCGACGCCATCTTCCCCACCGCGACCTACCTGGAAAGCTCCCTCGCGTGGGCTGATCGCGTCCTCACCGGAGCGGTCAAGGTCGACCGGAAGAACGAGCCCGGCAAGATCGAACGCGCCGTCAAGTGGCCCGTCGCGATCAAGATGGCGCGCGGCATGCTCGAATCCAAGATCGGAACTGTCCCCCGCTCGCCTTATGTCGCCCTCGACCTGCTCGAGAAGGCAAAGAGCGGCACCAAAGCGGAAGGCTTCGCCCGCGAAGACGACGCGCTTGCGGATCTCGTCACGGGTGACCAGTTCGCGGCATCCATGTACGCGTTCGACCTCGTGCAGAGGCGCGCGAAGCGACCCGTCGGCGCACCGGACAAGGCCCTGGCCAAGAAGGTCACCAAGGTCGGCATCATCGGCGCCGGCCTGATGGCGAGCCAGTTCGCACTGCTGTTCGTGCGGAAGCTTCAGGTGCCCGTCCTGATCACCGACCTCGACCAGGCACGCGTCGACAAGGGTGTCGCCTACATCCACGACGAGATCGGGAAGCTCGAGGCCAAGGGCCGGCTCGACGGCGACGCCGCGAACCGCCTGCGCGCGCTCGTGACCGGAACGACCGACAAGAGCCTGTTCGCCGACTGCGATTTCGTCATCGAAGCCGTCTTCGAAGAGGTCGGCGTGAAGCAGGCCGTGTTCGGCGAGATCGAGAAGATCGTCGCCGAGGACGCCGTGCTCGCCACCAACACCTCGTCGCTGTCGGTCGAGGAGATCGGGGCCAAGCTCGCGCACCCCGAGCGCCTTGTCGGCTTCCACTTCTTCAACCCGGTGGCGGTCATGCCCTTGATCGAGATCGTGAAGACACCGCAGACGACGGATGCGGCACTCTCGACGGCGTTCGTCGTTGCTCGCGGGCTCGGCAAGAACGCCGTGCTCACCGCCGATGCGCCCGGCTTCGTCGTCAACCGTCTGCTGGCCAAGGTCATGGGCGAGGCCGCGCGTGCCGTGTACGAGGGCACCCCGGTCGCCGAGGTCGAGAAGGCCTTCGGCCCGCTCGGCCTGCCGATGGGACCGTTCCAGTTGATCGACCTCGTGGGCTGGAAGGTCGCCGCGCACGTGCAGGACACCATGGTGCGCGCGTTCCCGGATCGTTTCTACGCGAACGAGAATTTCCACGTGTTGGCCGAACTTCCCGAGGTCGTCGAAAAGGACAAGGGTGGGCGCGTCACCGGCTTCACCAAAGCCGCGCAGAAGGCTCTCGCCGGCGTCGGATCATCACCGGCGTCCGCCGAGACGATTCTGCGTCGCGTGCAGGACGGTCTCGCGCACGAGATCAAGCTCATGCTCGACGAGGGGGTCGTCCCCGAGGTCGAAGACATCGACCTGTGCCTGATCCTCGGCGCCGGCTGGCCGTTCATCGACGGTGGGGCGTCGCCCTACCTCGACCGCGAGGGAGCGTCCGAACGCACCTTCGGCGCAACGTTCCACACCCCGCCGATCCGCGGCATCCACTAACCCGAAGAACGGTTCGCAGAAACGGATCGGGACACCAGAATCGGATGCCGCGGCTCGCCGGCATCCGATTCTGCGTACGGGAGACGAATCCGCTCCCCGTGGGCGAACACTCGATGACGACTCGGGGAAGGATCGGTGCGCCGGGCCGGATGTGTACGGATGAGGGCGGCGCGCGCGGCATCCTGGCTCTGTGATCGAAACCATCACCTCTGTGTTCGGTACCGGCAGCATGAACTCGCTGATCAAGACCGGTGGGGCGGTGCTGACGGTGCTACTCGTCGTGCCGGCCCTGTTCAAGCTGCTGATCGTGACGATCGACGAGGGCGAAGCCGCCATCCGCACGCGCAACGGACGCCCGATCGTTCGCAAACGCGCCCGTGCGGGTCATGCCGCCGGTGAAGTGGTGGTGCTGCGCCCGGGGTCCCACGCGGTCTTTCCCATCCTCGCGTGGTACCGCCGAGTCGACACGCGCGTGCGCTCCACCGATCTGCCCGCTCGCCAGCTCACCGGCAGCGCCGGGCAACAACACCTGGTCCACGCCTCCTTCGATTGGCGTCCGTTCGTCACCGGTACCGATCTGCGCGTGTTCGAACTCGAGGTCGTCCATGTGACCGAACGCACGGGAAACATCGTCGGCGCCGCCCTGCGCGATCTCGTCCGCAGTGATGGGCGCCTTGAATTGCCGATGAACGCCGAGCTATCCGCGTCGCTCGTGGAGGCATGCGCGACGAAGGTGCGCGCGGCCTGCGGTATCGAGCTGTTGTCCGTTGTGATCACGGGCGACGCCCTGACCGACGGCTACCTCCTCTCGACCGCCCTGTCGGCCGCACCCGCCGCTGACGATCTCAGCGCCGCACGCGCCGCCGCCGTCCTGTCGGCGCACCTCACGCGCACCGCGTGACCCCGCGCTAGCGTGGACGCATGATTTCGCCCGCGCCCGCCGCGCCACGGATGGGCGTGCACCTCGCTGCCTTCACCGCGTTCGGCGCCGTCGTGGGAGCCGCGACGACCGCCGCGGTCCAGGTCCTCTTGAGCGGCATGAATCCGTTCGACGGCCCCCTACTACTGGCCACACTCGTCAACGCCGTGGCATCCGCCGCTGCCGTCGCCCTGGGGTCGCGCAGCACCGCGCGACGTGCTCTCGGGCTCGGACCCGCGCGCACACACGATCCCGACGCGGTCGCCGAAGACGCGAACGTGCGCTCGGCGAGCCGACACGCGAGCGATCACCCCGCGGACTGAGCCGACCGCACGCGGAGCGCGCGGACGAGCCCGTCGCGCTGCTCGATGACCAAGCGGCGCAGCGACGCGGGCGCGTCGGCGTTCGCCGCGAGCCAGGCGTCCACATCCACAAGCGAATCGGATGCCGGGAACAAGCCGACGACGAGCCTCCGCGCGATCTCGATACTCCGCTCCGACCACACCGGACGGATCCGCGCGAAATAGTCAGGGTCATGAGCGGCGATGAGATCGCGACGACCGCCCGCACGCACACCGGCGATCGTCGCATCGAGGTGATCGTTCGAGAGCGACTCATCGGTCCATGCTGCCTGCCACGCAGCGGCGCGGATGCCGGCATCCGGCCGCGCCGCGAGCACGGTGCGGTGGCGAGAGTGCCCACTGGCCGACGGATCACGGGCGAGCTCGGCGTCGGCTTCGACGGGACCGGCATGTCCTGTTGCGGCCAGGGCGATGAGCCAACTCCACCGCAGGTCGGGGTCCAGGGCCAGGCCGGCAGGCCCCGCGGTCTCGCCCCGCATGATGGCACCGATGTCCGCGGCACGCTCGCCCGTCATGCTCGCCGCTGCGCCGACGCCGCGCGCCCACGCGAGTTGCGCATCGCTTCCTGGCGCGGCCGCGTGGAGAGCACTCCAGGCGACCTCGAGCCAGCCGCGGGCGAGACCCGCGCGATCGTCCTCCCGCGCGTAGCGCGAGATCGCGAAGCCGGTGTGCACGATCGCGTCTGCGAGGAGGGCGACATTCGGCTCCGACCGCGCGTGCCGGCTCACGATCTCGACGTAGCGGCGCACCGGAAGCTCGCCATCACGAACCGCGTTCCACAGCGCCGCCCAGATGACGGCGCGGGTGACGGCGTCATCAATCGACGACAGACCGCGGGCCACGGCATCCGTCGACCGCTCGTCGAGTCGCACCTTCGCGTAGGTGCGGTCATCGTCGTTCGGGACGATCAGATCCGCGTCCGGCAGCACCGGCGCCGACAGCGGCGTGCGGGGCGCATCGATGTCGAGCTCGACCCGCGCGCGGCGGAGGAGACGGTCGCCCTCGAAGGCGTAGAGACCGACCGTCAGCCGGTGCGGACGCGGAGCGGTCTGCACGAGTGTCCGTGTGTCGCCGCGTTCGACACGGATCTCCGACATCCCTGTCGTCTGCAACCACGCGTCGCTCCACGCGGTCAAGTCGCGGCCGGATGACGCCTCCAGCGCGGTGAGAAGGTCGGCGAGGGTCGTATTGCCGAACGCGTGATCGGCGAAGTACCGCTGGGCGCCCCGGAAGAACGCCTCTTCGCCGACGAACGCGACCAGCTGTTTCAGCACCGACGCTCCCTTCGCGTACGTGATGCCGTCGAAGTTCAGCTTCGCCGCTTCGAGGTCGGTGATGTCCGCGACGATCGGATGCGTCGTCGGCAGCTGATCCTGCTCATACGCCCAGCCTTTGCGCCGGCTCGCGAAGCTGACCCAGGCATCCGGAAACGCTCCGGTCGCGACATTCGCGTGCGCACCCATGAAGTCGGCGAACGACTCCTTGAGCCAGAGGTCGTCCCACCAGCGCATCGTGACGAGATCGCCGAACCACATGTGCGCCATCTCGTGCAAAATCGTGTTCGCGCGGGCCTCGCGTTGCGCGGCGGTTGCCTTACCGCGGAAGACGTAGCTCTCGGTGAAGGTCACGAGACCCGGATTCTCCATGGCGCCGAGGTTGTACTCGGGGACGAAGATCTGGTCATACTTCCCCCACGGATACGCGTAGGCGAACGCGGTGCCGTAGTAGTCCAAGCCCCGTCGCGTGACGTCGAGGATCTCCTGGGCATCGAGGTGTGGTGCGAGCGATGCACGGCAGAGCACGCCGAGCGCGACCGAGTGTCCGGCGCCCTCCCACGCCCCGTCGACGCGGTGATACGGTCCCGCGGCGACAGCGGTGATGTAGCTCGACAGCGGCAGCGTCTCGGCGAAGGCGACGCGCACTCCCCCGTCGACCGGGGTGCGCGCCGATTCCGGCCCGTTCGAGAGCACCTCCCACCCTTCCGGCGCGGTGACGGTGAAGCGCCACCGTGCCTTCAGGTCCGGCTGCTCCATGCACGGGTATACGCGGCGACAGTCCGCGGGCTCGTACTGCGTGTAGAGGTAGACCTCATCGTCGACGGGGTCGCGGAACCTGTGCAGGCCCTCTCCCGAGGAGCTGTAGCGGCCGCGGCCGCGGACGATCACCGTGTTGTGTGCCGCAAGCCCGGAGATCCGGACCCGGGCCCCGTCCCAGTCGACCGCCTGCGGCACCCCATTGATCACGACGTCATCGACTGACGCGCCGATGAAGTCGATCCAGGTCTCGGCGACGGTCGCCGCGAAGACGAGGGTGGATGCTGCAGGGAAGGTCGCGGCATCCGTCTTCGGCGCATCGCGCAGATCGAGGTCGACGTCGACGGTCTCGAGGTGGATGCCGGCGGCACGCGCCGCGGTCTCCTCGCGGGTCAGATTGGCGGAGCTCATCCTTCCATGCTGTCACGCAGAGCCCGCGCTACCGACGACACGGCAGATCCCCGCCGAGGCGCCCCGCGTCGCGTCGCGTCTCAACGGGGAACTCGCGTCTCACGGGGTGACAGCGCGTCAGCGCTCCTGCGGCTCGGTCACCGTCCATACCGCGCCGGTGTCGGCGGACGGGCGAGCGACGGGGATGCGGGTGCCGAGTACCTGAGCGACGACGTCCTGCGCGATCTTCGCTGCGGAAAGCCCGGCATCCGCGAGAATCTGCTCCCGCGTGGCGTGGTCGATGAACTCGTCCGGCAGTCCGAGTTCGTCGACCGCGGTGTCGACGCCCGCTTCACGCAGCACCTGGCGCACGCGAGTGCCCACACCGCCGACGCGGATGCCGTCCTCAATCGTGATCACGAGCCGATGAGAGCGCGCGAGCTCGACGATCGACGGTTGTACCGGAATCGCCCAGCGCGGATCGACGACCGTCGCGCCGATTCCCTGTGCGCGCAGCCGAGACGCGACATCCATCGCGAGGTGGGCCATCGGCCCGATCCCCACCAGGAGCACGTCCTCGCCCCCGTCCCGGTAAAGCACATCGGTCCCGTCAGCGCGGCGCTCGATCGCCGGCAGCTCCGCGCCCACCGTGCCCTTCGGGAACCGCACGACCGTGGGCCCGTCCGACACCTCGATTGCCTCGTCGAACTCTTCGCGCAGACGCACGGCATCTCTCGGCACGGCGATGCGGATGCCGGGAACCAGTTGCAGCATCGCGAGATCCCAGATGCCGTGGTGACTGGGCCCATCGGGACCCGTCACGCCAGCCCGGTCGAGCACGAACGTGACGCCGGCCTTGTGCAGCGCGACATCCATCATGACCTGATCGAACGCGCGGTTCATGAAGGTCGCGTAGATCGCCACGACCGGGTGCAGTCCGCCGAACGCCATGCCCGCGGCGGAGGCGGCAGCGTGCTGCTCAGCGATCCCGACATCGTAGACACGCTCCGGGAACTGCTGGGCGAAGGGCTGCAGTCCGGTGGGCCGGAGCATGGCCGCGGTGATCGCGATGACATCCTCACGGCGCTCCCCGGCATCCACAAGCGCGTCGGAGAAGACATCCGTCCACGCGACCGAGGAGGACCCGCCGAGCGGCGCACCCGTGCGCGGATCGATCTTGCCGACCGCGTGGAACTGGTCGGCTTCGTCGTTGCGGGCGGGCTCGTAGCCGCGCCCCTTCTCGGTGATGACGTGCACGATCACCGGCGCCCCGTGCTCTTTTGCGAGCGTGAGCGTTTCGGTCAACGCCTCGAGATCGTGCCCGTCGATCGGGCCGAGGTACTTGATGTCGAGATTGGAATACAGGGCTTCGTTGTTCGTGAAGCGGGAGAGGAATCCGTGCGTGCCGCCGCGCACACCGCGGTAGACGGCACGCCCGGCTGGTCCGAGGCGGCGGAAGAACGTGGCCGATCCGCGGCGGAGGCTCTCATACCCGTCGGTCGTGCGGACGCGGTTGAGATAGCGCGCCATGCCGCCGATCGTCGGTGCGTACGAACGGCCGTTGTCGTTGACGACGATGACGAGGTTGCGCTCGTTGTCGTCGGAGATGTTGTTGAGCGCCTCCCACGTCATTCCGCCCGTGAGAGCGCCGTCGCCGACGACGGCCACGACGTGGCGGTCTTTGCGGCCCGTGCGGGTGAAGGCGCGCGAGATGCCGTCCGCCCAGCTCAGCGAACTCGAGGCGTGCGAGGACTCGACGACGTCGTGTCCGCTTTCGGAACGCTGCGGGTAGCCGGCAAGGCCGCCGCGGGAACGGAGATCGGTGAAGTCCTGTCGCCCCGTGAGGAGCTTGTGCACGTAAGACTGGTGACCCGTGTCGAACACGATCGGGTCGTTCGGCGAATCGAAGACGCGGTGCAGGGCGATCGTCAGTTCGACCACGCCGAGGTTCGGACCGAGGTGTCCCCCCGTGCGTGACACGTTCTCGACGAGGAAGTCCCGGACCTCCTGTGCGAGCTGGCCCAACTGCTCAGAGGAGAGGCCGTCGAGGTCGCGGGGACCGGTGATCGATGCGAGCACACTCATTCTCCGATTGTATGTGGCGGGTATGCGAAACGCCCCGGCATCCACACCCCCTTGCGGGAGCGGGTACCGGGGCGTTATGCGCGTCAGACGAGCGAGCGCAGCACGTACTGCAGGATGCCGCCGTTGCGGTAGTAGTCGGCTTCACCGGGCGTGTCGATGCGGACCTTCGCGTCGAACACGACGGTCTCCTTCCCCTCGGCCGAGAACTCGCTCGGCGCCGCGGTGACGGTCACGGTCTTCGGCGTGACACCGTCGTTGAGCTGCTCGAGACCCTCGATCGAGACGATCTCGGTGCCGTCGAGGCCCAGCGACTTCCACGACTGACCGTCGGGGAACTGCAGCGGGACCACGCCCATACCGATCAGGTTGGAACGGTGGATGCGCTCGAAGCTCTCGGTGATGACCGCCTTGACCCCGAGGAGGGACGTGCCCTTGGCCGCCCAGTCACGCGACGATCCCGAACCGTACTCCTTACCACCGAAGACGACGAGCGGAGTGCCCTGCGCCTGGTAGTTCTCGCACGCGTCGTAGATGTACGCCTGCGGCCCGTCGGGCTGCGTGAAGTCGCGGGTGTAGCCCCCCTCGACGATCTGCCCGTCGTTGACCGCCGCGACCAGCTCGTTCTTCAGGCGGATGTTCGCGAACGTGCCGCGGATCATGATCTCGTGGTTGCCACGGCGCGAGCCGTACGAGTTGAAGTCCTTCTGGCGAACACCGTGCTCTTCGAGATACTTCGCGGCCGGCGTGCCGATCTTGATGTTGCCGGCCGGCGAGATGTGGTCGGTGGTGACCGAGTCGCCAAGCGTCGCCATGACGCGGGCACCGGAGATGTCCGTGACCGGAGTCAAGTCCATCGACATGCCGTCGAAGTACGGCGCCTTGCGCACGTAGGTCGAGTCGGCATCCCATTCGAAGACGGGGCCGGTGGGCGTCGGCAGACTCGTCCACCGCTCGTCACCGTCGAAGACCGTGGCGTACTGCTTGATGAACTGCTCACGGGAGATCGACGAGTCGATGACCTCCTGCACCTCATCCGGCGTCGGCCAGATGTCCCGGAGAAACACATCGTTGCCGTCGTGGTCCTTGCCCAGCGCATCGGTCTCGAAGTCGAAGTGCATCGACCCGGCGAGGGCGTAGGCGACCACGAGCGGCGGCGACGCCAGGTAGTTCATCTTGACGTCGGGGCTGATGCGACCCTCGAAGTTGCGGTTTCCGGAGAGCACCGCGGTCACGGCGAGGTCGTTCTGGTTGATCGCCGCCGAGACCTCTTCGATGAGCGGTCCGGAGTTTCCGATGCAGATCGTGCAGCCATACCCGACCGTGAAGAAGCCGAGGTCCTCGAGAGACTTGTCCAGGCCCGACTTCTCGTAGTAGTCGGTGACGACCTTCGAACCCGGGCCGAGCGTGGTCTTGACCCAGGGCTTCTGCTTCAGACCCTTGTCGACGGCTTTCTTCGCGAGCAGACCCGCGGCCAACATCACCGACGGGTTCGACGTGTTCGTGCACGACGTGATCGCCGCGAGGGTGACCGCGCCGTTGTCGAGGAGGTACGTGGTGCCGTCGGGTGTCGTCACATTCACCGGGTTGGATGCCGCGGCCGGCGACCCGCTGGAGATGTGCACCTCGCGCGTCTCGGGCTCTTCGTCGCCGGGCGCGGAGCCGGGGTCGGAAGCCGGGAACGAGTGCTTCGACTCGAGGTCGACGATGTCGTTCGAGACCGACGCACTCGCGTAGTTGAGGATGTCCTTCTCGAACTGGGCCTTCGACTCCGAGAGCAGAATGCGGTCCTGCGGGCGCTTCGGGCCGGCGATGGAGGGAACGACGGTGGAGAGGTCGAGCTCCATGTACTCGCTGAACGTCGGCTCGAGCGACGGATCGTGCCAGAGCTTCTGCTCCTTGGCGTAGGCCTCGACGAGGGCGACGGCCTGCTCATCGCGACCGGTCAGACGCAGGTAGTCGAGCGTGACATCGTCGATCGGGAACATCGCGGCCGTCGAGCCGAACTCGGGGCTCATGTTGCCGATCGTCGCGCGGTTCGCAAGGGGCACGGAGCCGACCCCGGCGCCGTAGAACTCGACGAACTTACCCACCACGCCGTGCTCTCGCAGCATGTCGGTGATCGTCAGGACGACGTCGGTCGCGGTGACCCCGGCGGGGATCTCCCCCGTCAACTTGAAGCCGACGACGCGCGGAATCAGCATGGAAACGGGCTGGCCGAGCATCGCCGCCTCGGCCTCGATGCCTCCCACGCCCCACCCGAGCACGCCGAGGCCGTTGACCATAGTGGTGTGCGAGTCGGTGCCGACGCACGTGTCGGGGTAGGCGCGCAGCACGCCGTCACGGCCCGTGCGGTCGTAGATAACCTTCGCCAGGTGCTCGATGTTGACCTGGTGGACGATGCCGGTGCCCGGCGGAACCACCTTGAAGTCGTCGAATGCCGTCTGACCCCAGCGGAGGAACTGGTAACGCTCGCCGTTGCGCTCGTACTCGATCTCGACGTTGCGCTCGAGCGCGTTCTCGGAGCCGAACAGGTCGGCGATGACCGAGTGGTCGATGACCATCTCGGCGGGCGAGAGCGGGTTGATCTTGTTCGGGTCGCCGCCGAGGGCTGTGACGGCCTCGCGCATCGTGGCGAGGTCGACGATGCAGGGGACGCCGGTGAAGTCCTGCATCACGACGCGCGCGGGCGTGAACTGGATCTCGGTGTCGGGTTCCGCGTCGGCGTCCCAGCTGCCCAGCGCTTCGATCTGCGCCTTCGTGACGTTGGCGCCGTCTTCTGTGCGCAACAGGTTTTCGAGCAGGACCTTGAGGCTGAACGGAAGCCGCTCGTATCCGGCGACGGTGTCGACCCGATAGATCTCGTAGTCGGTCCCCCCGACGGTGAGGGTGCTCTTGGCTCCGAAGCTGTCAACAGTGGACACGTCTGTTCTCCTTCGTCGGCGGATGCAGCAGCGCGCGGCCCTGCTCTCCCATCTTCCCCGCCCTCGTCAGGATGGGCTAGTGAGGCGTGCCTAACCGCGTCGGGAAGGAAGATTTATCTTGATGTCAAGATAAAACTATCACTCCGCGGTCGGTTTGTAGAGCGCACGCGCGGTGAGCCACGTCACCGCGAGAAGCGGTGCGAACAGGGGCAGCCCCATCACCAGCTTCAGCGTGCCGAGGGTCGCGACATCGCCGGCGAAGTAGAGCGGCAATTGCACAGCGAGTCGGAGGAAGAACAGTGCGGCCCACGCGATGCCCAACCAGAAGAAGACGCGGCGCTTGCGCGCGTCGGCGCGCCAGGCGGTGCCCTCGTTCATGAGGAATCCGACGGCGAGCCCGATCAGCGACCACCCGATGAGCGCCGAGACGAGCAATCCCGTGCCGTACAGCGCGTTGGTGATCAGGCCCGGGACGAAGTTGTCCTCCCCGCGACCGGTGAAGAGGGCGAGCGCGGCCGCGAGCCCCGTCGCGATCAGACCGCCCAGAGCCGCACTCACGGGCGAGCGCTGCGCCAGTCGCACGACGGTGAACACGGCGGCGATGCCGACCGAGACGGCCAGCGCGAGCGGAAGCTCCGACGTCGTCGTGTAGAGGAGCAGGAACGCGAGGCTCGGGAGGACCGACTCGGCCACGCCGCGCCAGCCTCCCATCGCATGCCAGACCACGTGGCCGGTGGATGCTTCTTTCGCCGGGTCGAGGCCCGCTTTGCGCGCCGCCGACCCGAGGGCCTGCCCGATGAGCTCAGAGGCCGTCGGTTGTGCCGCGTCTCCCGGGTCGGGGGGCGTCAGACCGGGAGAGGTCATGCCGTTCCGGGGGCTGCGGGCATCTTCAGCGGGATGAGGTCGCGCGGGGGCATCGGAGACCCGCCGCGGACCACGACGATCGAACGGAAAAGGTCCTCGACGGCGGCCGCGGCATCCACATCACTCGTGGCCGCACCACCCATGACGCCGCGCAAGAACCAGCGGGGGCCGTCGACACCGACGAAACGCGCGAGGCGCTTGCCCGCGGCTCCGTCGGCACCCGCGACGGGAACCTCGGCGAGGAGCTCGGGGCCCAGCGGCCCTTCCCGCTCTTCGACCCGACCGCCCTGCCCGCGGATCTGCTCGCGGATCTGCTGGCGCGTCTCGTCCCAGAGGCCGCTCGTGCGCGGAGCGGCGAACGGCTGCACCTGGAGGGTCGAGTCGGCGAAGTCCAGACCGACGGCGACGATGCGCTTGGTCTGCTCTTCCACCTCGAGTCGGAGATTCAAGCCTTCGCGCGGCAGCACTTTGATCCCGCCGAGATCGATGTACGGCCGGACGGGGTTCGCTTCGGACTCGTCGAACGGCCCTGTCGTCGCGCGATCGGTCCGCGCGGCGGAACTCTCGAGTGCGTCACTCATGAGGTGGCTCCTGTCTGATAACCGGTGGATCCGAATCCGGCCTCGCCGCGCGTGCTGTCGGGCAGCTCATCCACCGGGATGAAGCGGACGCGCGGAACCGGCATGATGATCACCTGTGCGATTCGGTCGCCTACCGCGACATCGTAGGCCTCTGAGATGTCCGTATTCAGAAGGGCGACCTTGATCTCGCCCCGATAGCCCGCATCGATCGTGCCCGGGGCGTTGACGATCGTGATGCCGTGCCTGGCGGCGAGACCGCTGCGCGGCACGACGAAGGCCACGTAGCCGTCCGGAAGCGCGAGCCGCACGCCCGTTCCGACGAGTGCGCGGTGCCCGGGCTCGAGGCGCACCGCTTCCGCTGCGACGAGATCGGCTCCCGCGTCTCCCGGGTGGGCGTAGACGGGGACATGCGAAGCGATAATGGGTACGTCCACGGAATCGATCACTCCACGAGGGTAATGCACAACTCGACTGCCACCGCCGCCCGTTCGCACGCCCCGTCCGGCACCTACCGCGAGCGGTTGAGCCCATCGCTGTGGGCACTGCTCAGCGCCGCCGTGGCCGCGCCGATGATCGCCCTGGTCTTCGTGCCGTTGGATGCCACAGTCGCCCTGCTGAGCGGTCTCGGCGTCGCCGCGGCGTTGACGTTCACGCTCGTCGCCTCGGCCCCGGTGGTGAGCGTCCGCAACGGCGAACTCCGGGTCGGACGCGCACACATCCCGGTCGCGCTCCTCGGAGACCCGATCGCACTGACCGGCGACGACGCTCGAACCGCGCGCGGACCCGGGCTGCATCGTGACGCCTGGCACCTTCTGCGGCCGGGAATCGACGGCATCGTGCGCGTCGACATCCGCGACGACCGAGATCCGGCATCCGAGTGGGTCTTCTCCACGCGGACGCCGGACCGGGTCGTGGCGGCCATTCGTCGGGCTCAGCGAGCCTGACGCGGTCAGTCGCCGATCAGGCCGCGCACTCGATGCAGACGGCGCCGTGCGCTGAGTCGTGATCGATCTGCGTGCGGTGCTTCACGAGGAAGCACTCGCTGCAGGTGAATTCGTCCTCCTGGGGCGGAAGGACGACGACATCCAGCTCGAGGTCAGACAAGTCTGCCCCGGGCAGTTCGAATCCCGAGGGGTTGTCGGCGTCTTCATCGCCAACCGTGCCGGAGAGCTTGTCCGGCACGCGCTCCTTCAGGGCCTCGATCGACTCGCTGTCGTCGTCGGTCTTGCGGGGGGCGTCGTAATCGGTAGCCATGCTCGAAACGTCTCAACTTCCAGAAAGGTGCCTGTTGCCGGTCCACTGAGTCCAGACTCGATGAGAGTTCTCGACCCAGTCGGGCGGCGATAGTTTGCACGACCTCCCGGTATTTCGCAAATGCCGGGTGGTGACCGCCACATTCCGGCGGGTGCGACGGGAGGAACTCGCGGCGCGCCCGCGATATTCCCGGATGCGGCGGAGCGCTGTGACACCATGGGCCCACACGCACGGAACTGGAGGTGTGTTTCGCATGGAGCAGCTCAAACTCATCGGAACCGAAGAGGGCGTCCTCGTTCTCGCGACCGAGTCGGGCGAACGGTTCTCGTTGCCTGCCGACGAGACGCTACGCGCGCACTTGCGCCGTCTGCAGCGTGACTCGGAGCCGCGCGCTGCCCGCGCGAACCCCCGCGAGATCCAAGCTCACATCCGCTCGGGACTGTCGGCCGAAGAGGTCGCCGAACTTCTCGGCGCACGTCTGGACGACGTCCAGCGCTACGAGCGTCCGGTGCTGGCCGAGCGCGAGCACATCATCGGTCAGGCGCTCGCGGTCCCCGTGCTGATCGGGGGCGAACTCGACCCCGATGCGCAGCCCACGTTCGGAGCGGCCGTGCGCGCCAAACTGGCCGAAGCCGGCGCGGTCGGTGAACGGTGGACGAGCTGGCGCGAGGAGACGGGCTGGATCGTCAAACTCGAGTTCACCTCCAACGAGGTCGGCCACGATGCCCGCTGGAGCTTTGATCCCCGCCGCAGCGCGCTCGCTCCGTTGAACGCCGATGCGACGCAGCTGTCACGCCAAGGGTCGCTGCCGGAGGGCTTGATTCCGCGTTTGCGCGCACTCGATTCATCGCCTCTGAAAGATGCCTCCCGCTTCGACAGCGGGGCATTCGGCCCCCGGCGCATCGAGCCGGAGGCCGACATCACGTCGCCCGACGTGCGAGTGCCCGTGGCCGCGGCCGTTCAGGAAGCGGCGATCAAGCGCGCCCCCGACGGCGCCGTGACCTCCGCCGAGACCGCCGATCTCCTCGAGGCTCTGCGCCGACGTCGCGGTCAGCGCGAGTCGATGCCCGGCGATCAGCCGGACGCACGGCCGACGCAGCAGAGCCCCGTCGCACTGTTCGATGCTCTCGAGCCCGGCTACGACCAGGCGACGCCCGGCACCGACGACAGCGCCGCAACAGACATCGATGACACGGTCATCAGCGACAGCTCGCGCCGCAAGGGCCGCACCTCGATGCCCTCGTGGGATGAGATCGTCTTCGGTGCGCGCACGGAAGACGGATCCTGACACGTCGCCCGTCGTCGTCGCTGAGGTCCCTCAGCGCGCGAACGCACCGAGGCGGATGAGCGGCGCGATGCGCTCCTGATCCGTCAGGGATCCGTGTTGACCGATCATCCGTTGCGCCTTCTTGTCCGTCAGCCGGTCGTCGTAGTAGGCGATTCCGGCACGAGCGGCGACCAGGACGTCACCGATCCTCGATGCAACCTCCGGGTGCACACCCGGACCGAACAGCCCCGCCTCGATGGCCTCACCGCGAGAGAGCACCCAGGAGCGCTCCCCCTCCGCCGCACGCCATCGCTCGAGCACCGCAGGAGCGTCGCCGTCGGCATACAGGTGAAGCATGCGCGGTTCTCCCGCCATGACCGAGACATCGGCCAGCAACGGATCACCCGCACCGAGGCGGACCTGACGGTGAGCCGGCACATCGACCATGCCGTGGTCGGCGGTGAGCACGGCGCCCACTCCGGGGTCCAGAACTTCCTCGAAGCGCTGGACATCGGCATCCACCGTCTCGAGCCGCGACAGCCAACGGTCACTTTCCCACCCGTGTGCGTGGCCGGTGGCATCCAACTCGGACAGATACACGTAGATCAGCGCACCCGGATGTCGGGCGGCCAACCGCGCGGCCTCGGTGAGGCGATCGGCCGCCGCCGCGACACCGACGAAAGTCGCCCCCCGCTGGATCGCGCGCGTGAATCCGGTTGCCGCGTACGCGGGTTTGGAGACGACGAAGCACGGCCGGCCGGCGGCAGCTTCCCGTGCCAAGAGGGGCTCACTGCGTTGCCACCGCTCGGGGTCGAGACCGTCGGTCTCCCATCCCTGCAGTTGGTTGACGGCGCGCCCGGTCTCCGGCACACGCACGCTATATCCGACGATCCCATGGATGCCGGGGCTCTCCCCGGTCAGCAGACTCGTCAGCGCCGCTGCCGTGGTCGACGGGAAGACGGTACGCGCGGCATCCTTCTTCGCCATGCGCGCGGTGAGGAATCGTGCGTGACCGGCGCGCGCCGTCAGGTTTCCCCGACCCAGGCCGTCGACCATGACGACGATCGCCGACCGCGCCGGGGGAAACCAGTCGGGCGTACCGGTGAGCGAGCCCAGCAACTGCGGCAGGACACCGGTGAGGCTCCGGGCTGACGGCGGGTCCGCGGGTAGGCTGAGAGACATCGGGGCCAGTCTCGCACACGGCGGATGGCCCCCTTCCCGTCACCGGAGGACCCCGAAGATCCATGGCAGCGTCGCGCACCCCACCGATCCCCGCAGACCACGGCCGCATCGAGGATGTCGACGTCTCCGCGGAGATGGAAGCGTCGTTCCTCGAGTACGCGTATTCGGTGATCTACTCGCGGGCCCTCCCTGACGCGCGTGACGGCCTCAAACCCGTCCAACGCCGAATTCTTTACCAGATGGCCGATATGGGCCTCCGGCCCGATCGAGGGCACGTCAAAAGCGCCCGCGTCGTCGGTGAGGTGATGGGAAAGCTGCATCCGCACGGCGACACCGCCATCTACGACACCCTCGTCCGGCTTGCGCAAGACTTCGCACTGCGGGTTCCCCTCGTCGACGGCCACGGCAACTTCGGCTCGCTCGACGACGGGCCTGCGGCGGCGCGCTACACCGAAGCACGGCTGGCGCCCGCGGCAATGGCGCTCACCGAGAATCTCGATGAAGACGTCGTCGACTTCGTTCCGAACTACGACGGCCAGTTCCAGCAGCCCGACGTGCTGCCGGCGGCGTTTCCCAATCTCCTCGTCAACGGCGCAACCGGCATCGCCGTCGGCATGGCGACCAACATGGCGCCGCACAACCTGATCGAGGTCGTCGCCGCCGCCATCCACCTGCTCGAACACCCGGGTGCGACGCTCCCCGAATTGATGGAGTTCGTCCCCGGTCCCGATCTTCCCGGCGGCGGCGTGATCGTGGGGCTCGACGGGATCAAGGATGCCTACGCATCGGGACGCGGCACGTTCCGCACCCGCGGGAAGGTCTCGATCGAGTCGCTCGGACCGCGACGCACCGGACTCGTGGTCACCGAATTGCCGTACATGGTCGGCCCCGAGCGCGTGATCGAGAAGATCAAGGATGCCGTCACCGCGAAGAAGCTGACCGGCATCGCCGACGTCGTCGACCTGACAGACCGCAATCACGGCCTCCGACTCGTCATCGGCATCAAAACCGGATTCGATCCGAACGCTGTGCTCGAGCAGCTGTACCGATTGACGCCCCTCGAGGACTCCTTCGGCATCAACAACGTCGCCCTCGTCGACGGACAACCCCAGACGCTCGGCCTGAAGGACATGCTGCGCGTCTACCTCGACCACCGCCTGCAGGTCGTGACGCGCCGCAGCCGATATCGGCTGGCGCGGCGCCAGGAGCGGCTCCACCTCGTCGAAGGTCTCCTGATCGCGATCCTCGACATCGACGAGGTCATCCAGGTCATCCGCGGCTCGGACGATGGGGAGCAGGCCCGGACGCGCCTGATCGATGTGTTCGAGCTGACCCAGCTCCAGGCCGAGTACATCCTCGAACTCCGTCTGCGGCGTCTGACGAAGTTCTCCCGGATCGAGCTCGAGAGCGAACGCGCCACCCTCCTCGCCGAGATCGCCCAGTTGGAAGAGCTGCTCGGCAGCGACTCGCTGCTGCGCGCCCAGGTGGCCCGTGAGCTGGATGCCGCCGCTGAGGCGTACGGCACACCTCGTCGCACGCTGTTGCTCAACGGCGGTCCCGTCGCCCCCCGCTCCCGCGCGGCGGCACCCGCCGACCTCCAGATCGCCGACGCACCCTGCCGCGTCTTCCTGTCCGCGACCGGACGGATGGTCCGGGCCGAGACCGCGGTCGACATTCTGGGTGGCGGCATCGTGCCGCCGGCGCGTCGCTCGAAGCATGATGCGATCCGCGCCGCGGTCGACTCGACCACGCGCGGTTCCCTCGGCGCCGTGACGAGCGCCGGGCGCCTCGTCCGATTCTCCCCCGTCGATCTGCCGTCGGTGCCGGGCAACTCGGTTCAGGTGGCCGCCGGTACAAAGGCCGATCACTACCTCAGCCTGAGTGGGTCCGAGCATGTCGTGACGATCGTGGCTCTCGACGCACCGACTCCCATCGCGCTGGGGACGCTCCAGGGGGTCGTCAAGCGCGTGTCGACCACTGAGCTGCCCCCCGGCAAGGCGGAGGTCGAGATCATCGCTCTCAAGCCCGGAGACCGTGTGGTCGGGGCCGCGCCCGCCGGCGATGCAGCGGAGCTGGTGTTCGTCTCCAGCGACGCCCAACTCCTCCGCTTCGCGGCCGATGCGGTACGCCCTCAGGGCAAGTCCGCGGGCGGCATGGCCGGAATCAGGCTGACACCCGGCGAGCGGGTCGTCTCGTTCAGCGTCGTCGACGACCCCGCCGACGCCGTTGTCATCACGATCGCCGGCGCGACCGGCGCTCTGGCCGGAACCGACGCGGGAAGCGGCAAAGTGTCGACGTTCGATGAGTTTCCGGCGAAGGGCCGCGCGACCGGCGGCGTGCGCGCGCAACGCTTCCTGAAGGGCGAGGACACGCTGACCCTCGCCTGGGTGGGCACCACTGCGCGCGCCGTGGGAACTGATGGAGTCGTGCGTCAGCTGCCCGATGCCGGCGCGAAGCGCGACGCCTCCGGCACACCGTTGGAGGCCGTTGTCGGCGCGATCGGGTCCGCGATCTCCTGACGACGCGCAGTCGCGCTCAGGTGAGGGTGACCAGCCGCAGCTGGGCCGCCCGGATGAGGACCTGGATGCGGTCGCGCACGCCCCATTTGGTCGTGATGCGGCCGAGGTGAGACTTCACCGTCGCCTCCGAGACGAAGAGCTCTTGGGCGATCTCGGCGTTGGACATGCCTTTCGCGAGCAGCGCGACGACCTCGAGTTCACGATCCGTGAGCGCCTCATCCCGGCCGAGTTGACGAGGTGCCGGTGGTTCGTTCGCCTGGATCGAGTTCACGAGATTCTCCGCGACGCGCGGCGAGAGCACGTATCCCCCGTCGAACGCCAGGCGTGCGGCATCCAGGATCCGCTCCGGCGACGTGTCCTTCACGAGAAACCCCGACGCACCGGCGCTCAACATGGGGACGACGACACGTTCGGTGGAGAACGTCGTGAGGGCCACGATCTTGATTCCGGGGAATTCGCGCGTCAGGCGGCGGGTGGCTTCGATACCGTCCATTGTCGGCATCTGCACGTCCATCAGCACGACGTCCGGTTGCACGGCACGCACGAGCGAAATCGCATCGGCGCCGTTGGCCGCCTCACCGGCGACCTCGAAGCCGTCGGCGGACTCGAGGAAAACGCGGAGTGCAGCGCGCACCAGGGACTCGTCGTCCACGACAATCACTCGAATCACATCAGTCACGTGGCCATCCTACGAAAGCTTCGAGCCGACGCTGACGAGCGGAACTACGACGAAAGTCGCAACGGATCTAGCCATTGGTCGGTCGTACCCGAGGACGTCTGTTTGAAGAATCGATTCGAGACATTGCAGGAGGTGAATCTCATGGGTATCTTCTACGTTTTTGGAAAGATGATCGGCATTTTCCGCTGATCCCGCGACACGGGATAATCGGAGGGTGACCGCTCTCCGATCAACACGATGGATGCGCCGACGCGCTCCATTTTGGACCTTTCAGCCCCTCCGCGCAGGCGCGCGCCGGGTGTTGCTGGTCGTCATCGCCGTCGTTTTGATCGTTGACTCCCTCATCCGGGCCACGAGCACATCGCCGGCAACGCTTCTCGGCGCGATCGTAGGAACCGCGCTGGTCATCCTGATCGCGCTGTTCGCTTGGCGTCCTCCGATCGCGACGGCAGCTCTCATCGCCGTCATGATCATCGCCGCCGTCTTCGGTGTCTCCACGGAGTACCTGATCGGTATGGCACTGGTCGTCGGACTCGTTTCGGCCACGTGCAGTCCCGCTCTGACGGCGCTCTATTCCTCAGCGGTCGCCGCGTGGGCGATCGCGGAAGCAGTCCGTCCGACACGAGTTTTCGAGCCGGCCGGCGTCTTCATCATCGTGTTGCTCGGTGTGGTGAGTTTCTTCATCGGGTTATCCATCCGTCAGCAGTACAGCCGGTGGCTCCGACTGTCCCAACAGGTTGAAGAGAACGAGCGTGAACTCGCCGAACAACTCCGCCGCGAGCGTGACCTGATCGCGGACGAACTGCACGACATCGTGGCGCACGAGATCACGATCGTCGCTCTCCATGCCGCGGTGCTGGAGCGTACCCACGACGAGGGCACCCGCAACCTCTCCCAGACCGCGATCCGGGAAGCCGCCGTCCAGGCACTGACCGATATCCGTCGCGTGCTCGGCATGGTGCGCGGCGAAGAGAACCTGACCCCCGAGCGCGTGCCATCGCCGGACACCCTCGATGCGACGATCGGGGCTGTGGTGAAGGAACTCGAAATGGCAGGGATCGCGGTCAGCGTCGAGGTCCCGGATGAGATTCGCCTTCCCAACGCGTCGCTGTTGGCCCTGATCCGCGTCATCCGAGAAAGCTCCACCAATGTCCTCAAGCACGCGACCGGAGCGCGCCACGTGCGCATCGCCGTGACGGTTCAGCACGGCTGGGTGCACCTGGAGTTCTCCGACGATTCCCCCGCTGCCAGCACCGCCGGCCTCCCCTCTTCGGGCTACGGGATCATGCGTCTCCGTGAGCGTTTCCGTGTCTTCGGTGGCACATTCGAGGCCGCGCGTCGCCGCCAGGGGTGGGTCGTCAGCGCTTCGCTCCCGCTCGCGGCGTGACCAGAACATAGACAAAAGTCGTAGGACGGTTAGGCGAAGGTCGACGGTTCTGGTGCGGCCCGGTCCGTAACCTGGGTTCAGCCGAAGTACCGCTCCCGCAGCGGTTTTTCACTTGCGAACGGCACTTGTTGTACCGGTCATTCGGGGATGAAGAGTCGCTCAGCGCCTTCGTCGATCGGAGACGGGTGCCCAGACGCACGGCACAGCCCGGGATCGACCCCCAGATCGATCCCGGGCCCTCCGTGGGTCCGGCGCAGGTCGCGGCGATCAGGCGTCGATCGACTCGCGGGACAACCGGTCGCTTGAGCCGATGATGAAGTCGCGGCGAGGCGCGACGTCGCTCCCCATGAGAAGCTCGAACACGCGCGACGCGGCTTCGGCATCCTCGACGCGGACCCTGCGCAGCGTCCGGCCCGCCCGATCCATCGTCGTGGTGGCGAGTTGGTCGGCATCCATCTCGCCGAGGCCCTTGTACCGCTGTACCGGTTCTTGCCAACGCTTGCCTGACTTTTGCAGCGACGCGAGAAGAGTGTGGAGCTCCTTCTCGGAGTACGTGTAGACCATGTCGTTGGGCTTCGCGCCGGGGTTCGGGACGATGACGCGGTGAAGCGGCGGGACGGCGGCATAGACCCGTCCGTCCTCGATCAGCGGCCTCATGTACCGGAAGAAGAGCGTCAGCAGCAGGGTGCGGATGTGCGCGCCGTCGACGTCGGCGTCGCTCATCAGGATCACCTTGCCGTAGCGGGCGGATGCGAGGTCGAAGGACCGCCCCGATCCCGCTCCGATCACTTGGATGATCGCCGCGCACTCGGCGTTGGACAGCATGTCGCTGATCGACGCCTTCTGCACGTTCAGGATCTTTCCCCGAATCGGGAGGAGCGCCTGATATTCGCTGTTGCGCGCGTTTTTCGCCGTTCCGAGGGCCGAGTCACCCTCGACGATGAACAGCTCCGACTCGGCGACGTCATTCGTGCGGCAGTCCGCGAGCTTCACGGGCAGAGAAGAGCTCTCGAGCGCATTCTTGCGCCGCTGGGTCTCCTTGTGGGTGCGCGCGGAGATGCGCGCCTTCATCTCGGAGACGACCTTGTCGAGCAACAGCGAAGTCTGGGCCTTGTCATCGCGCTTGGGTGAGGAGAAGCGCGCCGCCAACTCACGGGTCACGACATTCGTGACGATGTTGCGGACGGCCGGCGTGCCGAGGATTTCCTTCGTCTGTCCCTCGAACTGGGGCTCGGGCAGGCGTACGGTCAGCACCGAGGTGAGACCGGCGAGGATGTCGTCCTTCTCGATCTTCTCGCCCGTGCCGACCTTGAGTCGTCGGGCGTTCTGCGCGATCTGATCACGGACGACTTTCATCAATCCCTGTTCGAATCCGGCCTGGTGTGTGCCGCCCTTGGGTGTCGCGATGATGTTCACGAACGAGCGGCCGACCGTCTCGTACCCGGTCCCCCACCGCAACGCGAGGTCGACCTGACACGTGCGCTCCACCTCGGTCGGCACCATCGCGCCGGATGGCTGCAGCACCGGGACCGTCTCGGTGAAGGTGCCTTCGCCAGTCAGTCGCCACGTGTCGGTGATGGGGGTGTCGGGGGCGAGAAAGTCGGCGAACTCCGAGATGCCGCCGTCGAACCGATAGCTCGTCGAACTGGGCTCGGTCCCCGACCGGGATTGCGGCCGCTCGTCGTCGATGACGATTTCCAAACCGGGAACCAGGAAGGCGGTCTGGCGTGCGCGCTGCTCGAGTTCGTCGAGGTGGAAGGCCGCATCCTTCGTGAAGATCTGCCGGTCGGCCCAGTAGCGGATGCGGGTACCCGTCACACCCTTGGCGACCTTGCCCACCACGCGCAGCTCGGACGACCGCTCGAACGGGGTGAAGGGCGAGTCCGGCGCCGGTCCCGCGAACTGGCCGGGTTCGCCGCGGTGGAAGGACATCGCATAGGTCTTGCCACCGCGGTCGACTTCCACGTCGAGACGTTCGGAGAGCGCATTGACCACCGACGCGCCCACGCCGTGCAACCCGCCGGAGGCCGCGTAGGACCCGCCACCGAACTTGCCGCCGGCATGGAGCTTGGTGAACACCACCTCGACACCGGTGAGACCCGTGCGCGGTTCGACATCGACGGGGATCCCGCGTGCCTGGTCGCGCACTTCGACACTCCCGTCCGGATGCAGCCGGATGTCGATGCGCGTGCCGAACCCGCCGAGAGCTTCATCGACGGAGTTGTCGATGATCTCCCACACGCAGTGCATGAGCCCCCGAGAGTCGGTGGACCCGATGTACATGCCGGGGCGTTTGCGGACGGCCTCGAGTCCTTCGAGCACCTGAAGGTGATGGGCGGAATACTCGGCGGTCACAATCCTCAAGCGTATCCAGCCCCGACGACACGCGGCGCAGGACACACTCAGGACCCGCGGCCGCCATAGATCCTGTGGCATTCCCCCGTACGCGCACAGCGAAATGTGACCGGATCACGGCATGAATGCTGCGTTCGCGTGGTTGTATGTGAGGCATCCGCACCGACGGGGATGCGTCATCCCCACCGATCGAGGAGGCCCCGAAATGAGCATGACTGATACCGCTGAGAACACCGCCGTCCTCGACTACCGCCTGACCGCGGGAGACCGCTGCGATTCGTGCGGCGCTCAGGCGTACATCGCCGCCGAGGTCAATGGCAGCGAACTGTTGTTCTGCGCCCACCACGGCCGGAAATACGAAGAGAAGCTCCGTGCCATCGCGACAAGCTGGCACGACGAGACCGCCCGCCTGATCGACGCTCGCTGAGCGCTCCCTCGTAGACTGGGGAGACACCGTCTCCACAGTCCGGGAGGACGCCCCCATGCCTTCGAGCGCCCTCGCTCCCCTCGACCGTCTGCGTTTCCTCTGGCAGCGCGCCCGCGGTTTCGACGTGCGATCTGTGACAGATCGTGCCCGCAAGACCGCTCGCATCCATGGCAAGAACTACCCGGCCGTGCTGGTCGACATGCTCTGGTCTGCGGGAGTCAAGCGCGTGGGCTTCAACGACTACATCGAGTTCGATTTCGCGATCCTGAACCGCGCAGAGCGCGCAACCTGGGTGACCAGCCCGCTCGCGCTCGAACTGTCGAAGACGTTCGACGACCCGGCCTTCGTCCATCACTTCCATCACAAGATCGAGTTCAACACGCTCTTCGACCGGTTCCTCGGTCGTGAGTGGCTCGATCTGGAGACAGCGGATGCCGAGGAACTCCGCGCGTTCGCACAGCGGCATCCCGTTGTGATCGGCAAGATGCCGGTGAGCAAATCCGGGTTCGGCGTCAGCCGATATGACACCACGACCGTCACCGACTGGGCCGCCTTCCATGCCGAATTGGTGGCGAAGGGCGAAGTTCTCGTGGAGGAACGGATCACCCAGCACGCGGCGCTCGAGGCCATCGCCCCGGGAACGGCCAACACGACGCGGGTCACGACGTTCGTGAAGGACGACGGCACCGTCGAGATCATCAACATGGCCCAGAAGTTCGGACGCGGCAAGGTGAGCGATCAGGGTGCGTTCGGTGGCTTCTACACCGCTCTCCACGAAGACGGACGCGCGATGGGCATGGGCTACGACATCCACGGCGAACTCTACGAAACGCACCCCGACTCCGGCGAACGGATCGCTGATTTCCAGCTACCGATGATGGACGAGGTCCGCACACTCATCACCGAGGTCGCCTTGGTCGTGCCGCAGGTGCGTTACGTCGGCTGGGACATCGTCGCGACCGAATCCGGGCCGGTCCTGGTCGAGGGCAACTGGGGTGCCGGAGTGTTCGAAAACAAGCCGTCTGCGACCGGCATCCGCCGCGGCCACCTGCCCCGCTACCGGGCGGCCATGGGCTTCTGACCGGCTGAGGACCGCGCACGCCGCTCCCCGCCCCATTCGCCCGACCCGTATTCAGTCTGGCGAGCGCAGAAAGCACCGATTCCCCGGAAATGAGCCCTCTGCAACCGCGGGCAGACTGAATACGGTCGGGGCGCGGCCGCACAGGGCGAGGTCCCCCCGCGCGGGCTGCCGAGACGCGTGTGTCAGGCGGGACGGATGATGCCGAGCGGTGTCGACTGGTGTCCCTGGCCGAGCGGGTTGTCGCCGAGGATGCGCACAAGGCGCTGTTCAGCGGCCTTATCGAGCGTTGAGCCAAGGATGTTGCCACCGATGTCGTTGATGTCGACGACCGCAACGTCGGCCACGTCGCCCAGGAGCGACTTCAGGTGCGCGGCGACGGCGTCGGGCCGAGTCGGCCCGAGCACGACGGCCTTGTTGTACGGGGGGATCGTGCCGCTCGTGGGGCCATCGATCGCGCGGGCCTTGTCACCGGCGATGCGGTAGAAGTCCCCACGCCGCCCGAAAAGCTTCGTCACCGCGCTGACGGCGGCGGCGAACAGGATGCGGGGCGTTCCGCACTCGCGGAGCGCCATCTCCATCGTCTCGGGCATGCCGAGGCCGATCCCGTACGACGTGCGGGTGACGTACTTCGAGAGGAATCGGGCGAGCGGACGCGGGGTGATCTCGTCGAGGGTGAACGAACGGCCCTGCGTGATGGCGACGATCTTCTCGGTCACGAAGAGGAGATCGCCCGCGCGAACCGTGCCCGTGGCGTACTCCGTGATGAACGCATCCAGGTCGTCGCCCGGCATGACCACGCGGGTTCGGATCGGGATGCGCGCGAACGCGGTGCCGTCGACCGTGACCGTGAGGGCCTTGCCGTCGTTGGGGACGTCCGCGCTCATTCGAGGTAGTCCCGCAGCGACTGCGAGCGGGACGGATGCCGGAGCTTGGCCATGGTCTTCGACTCGATCTGACGGATGCGCTCGCGCGTGACACCGAACGTGTCGCCGATCTGGTCGAGCGTCTTGGGCTGACCGTCGCCGAGGCCGAAGCGCATGCGGATCACTCCGGCTTCGCGCTCGGACAGCGAGTCCAACAGCGACTCGAGCTGGCGCTGAAGCATGGTGAAGCCGACAGCATCGGCCGGAACAACGGCCTCGGTGTCCTCGATCAGGTCACCGAACTCGCTGTCGCCGTCCTCGCCGAGCGGGGTGTGCAACGAAATGGGCTCGCGGCCGTACTTCTGCACCTCGATGACCTTCTCGGGGGTCATGTCGAGTTCGCGGCTCAGCTCTTCCGGGGTGGGCTCCCGACCGAGGTCCTGCAACATCTGCCGCTGGACACGAGCGAGCTTGTTGATGACCTCGACCATGTGCACGGGGATGCGGATCGTGCGCGCCTGGTCAGCCATGGCTCGGGTGATCGCCTGGCGGATCCACCACGTCGCGTAGGTGGAGAATTTGAAGCCCTTGGTGTAGTCGAACTTCTCGACGGCACGGATGAGGCCGAGGTTTCCCTCTTGGATGAGGTCGAGGAACTGCATGCCGCGACCGGTGTAGCGCTTGGCGAGCGAGACGACCAGGCGCAGGTTCGCGCCGAGCAGGTGGCTCTTCGCACGCTGACCGTCACGGGCGACCCACTGGAGGTCGAGTCCCAGCTGCTTGGACTTCTCCGCCGCCGACATGTGCGACAGCTTCTCTTCGGCGAACAGACCCGCCTCGATGCGCATCGCGAGCTCGACCTCTTCAGCCGCGTTCAACAGCGGCACTTTACCGATCTGCTTGAGGTAGTCCTTGACCGGGTCTGCCGTGGCACCCGTGATCATCGTGGAATAGACGGGCGCGTCGTCCTCATCGCTGGAGGAAATGACGATCGCGCCGGTCGGGAGCGGCTCGCTGAAGGCCGGCTTGGTCGACTCTTCCTCGTCGTCCTCGTCGTCCTCGTCGTCTCCGGTGGATGCCTTCTTGGCGTCCTCGGGGGTGACGGCGGCCGTCGCGGTCTCTTCGACATCATCCACGACGATGTCCGCGTCGCCGTCGACCTCGTCGTCGATGTCGTCGTCGTCGGATGTGGCCTTCGCGCGGCTCTTCGCCGGCGCTGCCTTGGCCGTTGCGGTCTTCGCGGGTGCCTTCGTTGCGGCCGTCTTGGCGGGCGCCTTCTTCGCGGGGGCCTTGGCCTTCGTCGCGGCCTTCACCGGAGCCTCGGCTGCATCGGTGTCGTCGGCCGTGGGGGTGCGGGGGGTCTTCGTGCTCGAGGTCACGTCTCGCCTTTCACCGACGGGGTCTCGCCGGGCTTTCGGACACTAGTAAGACCCTTGTCAAGTCCTCGGGACGTTCCGCACGCGGAGCATCACCACTGGTGACAACGGGTCAAGTCTCTATTGTCGCATACATCATCGCGGGGACGACGCCGATCGGCGCATGCCGACCCTCGCCCCCGGGAGAGACAACAGCGCGGTGGCGTCGGACATTCCGTCAGCGACGTCCGCGCTTGTCATCGTCGCTGCGCCGGTCGGCCAGGAATCGTTCGAGTTCGGCCGCCAACTCGTCCGCGCTCGGCAGATCGCCGGCGTGGATGATGGGCTGGCCGAGCGTCGACCCCGCCATGTACGAGTCGTACCGCTCCTCGAGGGTGCGCACCATCGAGGTGAGCTCGTCGCTGCCCGAGACCTGATCTTCGACCCGCGTGAGGTACTCCCGATTCTCCTCTCGTACGGCATCGGCGTCGAAGACCAATCCTGTCGCGACCGACAGACTGTCGAGCCCGGCCAGCGCCGCGGCCGGATACTCGGTCTCAGCGAGGTAATGCGGCACGAGCAGAACGAAACCGGACACCGCAGCCCCGGCAACGGCGAAACGGTGCTCGAGCAGGTGCCCGACGGTCGCGGGCACCTGCGTGTGCGGCTTCCACACCGAATGCGCCTGCGTGAGATCGGTCCGCGTCCCGCTGACCGTCGTGCCGAGCGGACGCGTGTGCGGCACCGGCATCGGGATCGCGTGCACCCACGTGACGTGGGCGACCTCCAGGCCTTCAGCGAGTCCGACCACCGTTTCGGTGAACGCATCCCAGGCGAAATCCGGCTCGAACCCAGATAGCAGAACAAAGGGTTGTCCGACAGCATCGTGAGCCAGCGACAGTTCCAGGCGCGGCGGACGGTAGTCGACGAGGTGATCCTCGTCGAAGGTGATCGTCGGGCGACGCGCGCGATAGTCCAGCAGGACATCGGCGGAGAAGGACACGACCGGCGTCGGCTCGAGATCGTCACGGAAGAGTTCGATCATGCGCCCGATGGCACCACCGGCATCTGTGAAGCCGGTCAGCGCGATCACGAGCGGAAGGCCCGACGGCACGGGCGGTGCCGACGCGACGCGCTCGTACAAGGGTCCGGACAATGGCATGGTTCCACTGTACGAGCACCTCCGGACCTCGGCGCCGCGTGCATCCCGCTCACAGCGAACACGGTGATCCGCCCGCGATCCCACCCCGGCGCCGCGCGCAAACCTAGGATGGGACCTATGCCGTTTCCGGAGCTGACGCTGTCCACCGCTTCCCTTCCCCCCACGGATCCCGCCTCGCCGCTCGAGGCCGACGCGATCGTGCTGGCTCTTCCCCCGCTCTCGGCCGTGTCGAGCGACGCGGGCGAACTCGTCGGCTGGCCGGGCCTCGCGGACACCCTTTCGGCACTGGGCTTCACCGGCGCCGCAGGGTCGATCCTGCGGGTTCACGTCCCCGAGGCGACGCCGCTGCCGGTGTTCGTCGTCGGCACCGGCAGCGATATGGATGCCGCCACGGTTCGCGACGCGATCGGCGCCGCCGTCCGCACGACCACCGGGTTCGCAACCCTCGCGATCGCGGCACCGCTGGCGCCCGCCGAACTCTGGCGTGCTGAGGCGGAAGGCGCCCTGATCGGCGGCTACCGCTTCGCCGCGTACAAGAGCGTCACCGGACCGGAACGCGCGGCCCACGTCGTCGTGCACACGGCCGTCGAGATCGCACCCGCCGACCACACCGCCGTCCGCGCGACGGGCGCCGCCGCCGCACTGGTGAGAGACCTCGTGCACACCCCCGCCGAATGGCTCGGCCCCCAAGATTTCGCCGAACGTGCCGTGGAGGCGGTCGTCGACCTCCCGGTCGACGTGGAGGTCTACGACGAGCAGCGTCTGGCCGCGGAGGGCTTCGGCGGCATCCTGGGTGTCGGACAGGGATCCGACCGCCCCCCGCGCCTGATCCGACTGGACTATGCGCCGACGGGCGCACAACGTCATGTCGCTCTCGTCGGCAAGGGCATCACCTTCGACACCGGCGGACTTTCCTTGAAGCCACCGGCCGGCATGGTGGGGATGAAGTACGACATGGCCGGCGCGGCGACCGTTCTCGCGGTGGTGCGTGCCGCGGCCGAAATGCAGCTGCCCGTCCACGTCTCCGGGTGGCTGTGCGTCGCCGACAACATGCCGTCCGGCCGCGCCATCCGCCCGGGCGATGTCCTGCGGACACTCAACGGCACGACGGTCGAAGTCCTCAACACCGATGCCGAGGGTCGCCTCGTCCTCGCCGACGGTCTCGCCGCGGCGAGCCGTGAGCACCCCGACGTCATCGTCGACGTCGCGACCCTGACCGGCGCGATCACCGTGGCGCTCGGCAACCGTCATACCGGCGTGATGGGTACCGACGAGGCGGTCGCCGCCTACCTTGCTGCCGCGACCCGTGCAGCCGAGCCGGCGTGGCACATGCCTCTCCCGGCACACATGGAGGACGAGCTGGACTCCCCCATCGCCGACCTGCAGAACGCGAAGATCGGCGATCCGTCCGGCGGCGCACTGTTCGCGGGACTTTTCCTGCAGCGGTTCATCGGGCGCGTCTCCGACGACGTGGATGCTCGGCGCATTCCCTGGGTGCACCTCGACATCGCCGGTGCCGGCTCCACCAAGACCGCGTTCGGGGCGATCGACAAGGGCCCGACCGCGGCAACCGTGCGCAGCCTCATTGATTTCCTGACCCACATCGATCTCCTCGAGGAGGCCGCACGATGACCGGCCACACCGCAGATCTTGTCGTTCTCGGTGGCGGCTCCGGCGGCTATGCAGCGGCGCTTCGCGCCGCCGAGCTCGGCCGCTCGGTCATCGTCATCGAGAAGGAGAAGGTCGGCGGAACGTGCCTCCACCGCGGATGCGTCCCGACGAAGGCACTGCTGCACTCGGCAGAAGTCGCCGATCATGTGCGCGAATCCGCATCCGTCGGCGTGACGGCCACGTTGCAGGGCATCGACATGGCCGGGGTCACCGCGTACCGCGAGAACATCGTGGCGAAGAAGTACAAGGGCCTCGAGGGGCTCCTCGCTGCACGGGGCATCACGGTCGTCACCGGGGTGGGCCGCCTCGTCGAAGGTCCTGCCGTGAGCGTGGGCGACGACCTCTATCGGGGCACCGACATCGTGCTCGCGACCGGCTCCTACAGTCGCCTGCTCCCCGGCCTCGAGGCCGGCGGACGCGTGCTGCGTAGCGAGGAGGCGCTCGCGCTGAGCGAAGTCCCGAGTCGGGTCATCATCCTCGGAGGCGGCGTCATCGGTGTCGAGTTCGCGAGCGTCTGGCGCTCGTTCGGCGCCGAGGTCACGATCGTCGAGGCGCTTGACCACCTCGTCCCGAACGAGGACGTGACCCTCAGTAAGGCGCTCGAACGTGCGTACCGCAAGCGCGGCATCAGCGCCCGACTGGGAACGCGGTTCGCATCGGTGAGCCAGACCGATGACGACGTCACGGTGACCCTCGAGGATGGTTCCACGCTCGTCGCCGACTATCTGCTGGTCGCGGTCGGGCGCGGCCCGGCGACCGCCGATCTCGGTCTCGAGGGTGCGGGTGTGACGCTGGAGCGCGGCTTCGTCACGGTCGACGAACACCTGCGCACGAGCGTTCCGCACGTGTGGGCCGTCGGGGACATCGTCCCGGGGCTGCAGCTGGCGCACCGCGGATTCCAGCAGGGCATTTTCGTCGCCGAGCACATCGCCGGCCTCGCGCCCGTTGCCGTGCCGGAGCACACGATCCCTCGCGTCACCTACAGCCGCCCGGAGGTCGCGTCCGTCGGGTTGACCGAAGCACAGGCGCGCGCAGAGCACGGCGACCGTGTCGCGACCTACGAGTACAACCTGGCCGGGAACGCCAAGAGCGAGATCATCGGGACCGCGGGCATCGTCAAGGTCGTCCGCGCGATCGACGGACCGGTCCTCGGCGTGCACCTCGTCGGCGAACGCGTCGGGGAACTCATCACCGAGGGTCAACTCGCCGTCGCGTGGGAAGCACATCCCGAAGACCTTGCGCCGCTGATCCACGCGCATCCGACGCAGAGTGAAGCGCTCGGCGAAGCATTCCTAGCCCTCGCGGGCAAGCCGTTGCACGCGCTCTGACATCCCGGCGGCGCGCGGTTCACTAAGCTAGACACGACATCGACTTTCTGAAGGAGACACAGTCATGAGCACATCCGTGGTCCTCCCCGCGCTCGGCGAGAGCGTTACCGAGGGAACGGTCACCCGCTGGCTCAAGAAGGTCGGAGACTCGATCCAGGCCGACGAAGGCCTGCTCGAGATCTCGACCGACAAGGTGGATACCGAAATCCCCTCCCCGGTGAGCGGTGTGATCGAAGAGATCTTCTTCCAGGAAGATGAGACCGTTGAGGTCGGCGCGGTCCTCGCGACGATCGGAGACGGGTCTGGTTCTTCCGACGCACCCGCCGCGGAGGAAGCCGCTCCCGCTGTCGAGGCACCCGCTGAGCCGGCACCCGCCGCTGAGCAGCCCGCGGCTGAGCCTGCGCCCGCCACGGAGCACTCCGCGACGCCTGCGTCCGGGGACGACGCGAAGGACGTGGTCCTTCCCGAACTCGGCGAGAGCGTCACCGAGGGCACCGTCACGCGCTGGCTGAAGCAGGTCGGCGACGACGTTGCGGTCGACGAGCCGCTCCTGGAGATCTCGACCGACAAGGTCGACACGGAGATTCCGTCGCCGGTTGCCGGCACGCTCCTGGAGGTGCTGGTCTCCGAAGACGAGACCGTCGCCGTCGGTGCGACGCTGGCCCGGATCGGGTCGGGCGCGCCTACCGCGGCTCCTGCTCCCGAAGCAGAGACACCGGCACCCGCCCAGGCTCCGGCTCCCGCGGCGCCTGCGCCTGCTCCTGCTCCGGCAGCCCCGACTGCAGCTCCCGCGCCGGCTCCGGCCGCCGCACCGGCACCCGCGGCTGAGCCGCCGGCACCGACCATGCCCTCACTGTCCGCAGACGACGACGTGGCCACCTACGTGACCCCGCTCGTACGTCGTCTGGCGCAGCAGCAGGGTGTCGACCTCGCTACCGTCACCGGCACCGGAGTGGGCGGACGCATCCGCAAGGAAGATGTCCTCGCCGCCGCCGAGGCCGCGAAGACCGCTCCCGCAACCCCGGCGCCCGCCACGCCGAGCGCACCCGCTCCGGTCGAGGTGTCGCCGCTGCGCGGCACGACCCAGCCGATGTCGCGCCTGCGCAAGGTGCTCGCCGAGCGTGCCGTCGCCTCGATGCAGCAGACGGCTCAGCTCACGACCGTCGTCAAGGTCGACGTCACCAAGGTGGCCTCGTTCCGCACCGCCGTTCAGAGCGACTTCGTCGCCAAGACCGGTGGCAAGCTGTCGTTCCTGCCGTTCTTCGTGCTGGCCGCCGCCGAGGCGCTCCGCGCCTACCCCGTGGTCAACGCCACGGTCGACGGCACCGACATCGTCTACCCGGCCACCGAGAACCTCTCGATCGCGGTCGACACCGAGCGCGGACTGCTCACGCCGGTCGTGCGCGACGCCGGCGACAAGTCGCTGGCCGAGATCTCCCAGGAGATCGCGGACCTCGCCGCTCGCACCCGCGACAACAAGCTCAAGCCCGACGAGCTCGCCGGCGGCACCTTCACGGTGACCAACACCGGCTCGCGCGGCGCGCTGTTCGACACGCCCGTGGTGTTCCTGCCGCAGTCGGCGATCCTCGGCACCGGAGCGGTCGTCAAGGAGCCCGGCGTCGTGAAGGTGGACGGCGTGGAGGCCATCGGCATCCGCTCATACGTCTACCTGGCGCTCTCCTACGATCACCGCATCGTCGACGGTGCGGATGCCGCGCGTTTCCTCGGCGCGGTGAAGACCCGCCTGGAGACGGCGGACTTCCAGCCGCAGCTGGGGATCTGACCCACCCGAGATGGTTCATGGCTGGTCCGCGAGGTCGTAGACGTCGCGGACCAGCCATCTTTCGTCTACCTGGACGAGAACGACTGCTTGAGACGTAAATCCCGCACCATCTGCACGAACGACGGCGACGCCGCCGTACTCGTCGAGCACAGCGATGGTGGTCGGTTCCCGCCCCGAGACGACAAGTCCTTCGGGCAATGGCTGGGTGGGATCCTCCCGCACCGCAGCGCACGCCTCCGCGTCGCCGGCACTGCACTGAGCCAACAGACCGATCGCCGCGCGGGCGCCGCTCTCGAGCGCGGACATCTCGGGCGGTGGAGCCGAGGTCGTGTCTGAGGGCACCGGGGTCATGACCACGGGGGGAGCGCTGGCGACCGGCGCCGCCGCATCCGACGCGGTGTCCGGGTCGGGCCAGACGAGGCCGAGTGTCACCACGACACCGATCACCGCGATGGCGGCGAGGAGCGGGCCGCGCCGGCGCCGCGGACCGTCGACCTCCTCCGGTTCCCGCCGCGGCGTCCGGCGGCGGGACCCGAGCACCGCTTCGCAGGCCTTGCTGACCGCCTCGGTCGTGCGCCGCGCAATGTCGGCGTCGACGAGGCGCGCGAGCATGGCGCCCACCGTCGACACTGCCGGGGATACGGTGTGCTCGCGCCGCACCGCGGTCGCCCGGCGCGGCGCGGTGTCGGTCGTGGCGCTCTCGCCCGGGGGAAGGTCTGCCAACGGCTCCGGCTCCGCCGCAGCGAAGAGGGCGTCCTCCCACTCGTCCGCGTGTCGGCGCACAAGCGACGCGTCTGCGATGCCGGCCGCGATCCGCGTCAGTACGCGCTCGAGTGCTCCGGGGTGGGTCTCCGCCATGCCGGCGAGGATCTCCGCCGCATCCTCGCGCCACCCGATTCCGGATCCGAGCGCCAGCACCGGGCGTCCACCGGCATCCACCCACCAGGTACCGGCATCGTGGCCGAGCGGGCCCGCTTCGTGAACCGCACGGACGATGCTGATCGCGACGGTGATCGCGCGCCCGGGCGTCGTCGCCGCGCCGCTGTCGAGGCGGGCCCGGCACGCGGGGATGAGAGCGGCAGTGCCGTCAGCGGTGCGTACCGCGTCGACGGGGGCCAGGAGGTGGCCGTCTGCCGCGACATTCCAGAGCACAGCCGGGAGGTCGTCATCGTCGACGCAGATGACGGGCGGCTCCCCCGCGCACAGGACGCCGGGATACGGTGACTCCTCCGCCCGGAGGCGCCGCAACGGGACGGGAGATCCCGGCAGGACGAGCGCATCCGATGCTGTCATGTCTTCGAGTGTGCGCGCCGACACGTGTCGGTGGGTGTTCATCGCGCCCATCTGTGGAGAGAGCCCGCGAGCAGCGGAATGTGAAGAGTTCGGCGCGCCCCGGCGGTAGGCTGTCACCATGTCCTCCCGCAGTACCGCGCCCGAGAAGCGCCCCGGTTTCTTCGCGCAGCTTCGCTCCCTGTACACGTTCACCAAGGCCGAGTTCGGTTGGCTGCCGTGGGCACTCATCGCCGTCCTGTTGCTCGGCATCGGCGCGGGTGTCTTGGTCGGCTTCCTCGTGCCGCCGGTGGCGGTGTGGAGTGTCATTCTCTGGGGCATCACCGGTGTGATGTTCGGCCTTCTGGGCGCCATGATCCTGATGACGCGCCTGTCGACGCACGCGATGTATCGCAAGCTCGACGGCGTTCCCGGGGGCGCCGGACACGTGCTGTCCACGTCGCTCGGACGCAAGTGGGTCGCCTCCGACATGCCCGTCGGGGTCAACCCGAAAACGCAGGATGCCGTTTACCGCGTCATCGGACGCGGTGGTGTCGTCATCGTGGCCGAAGGCGCTCGCGGCCGCCTCACACGACTCGTCAACGACGAGAAGATGAAGGTGCAGCGCGTCGCTTCCGGTGTGCCGATCACCGTCATCTACCTCGGCCACGGCGAGGGTGATGTCGCCATCGCCAAACTCTCCTCGACCATCAAGTCGCTCCCGAAATCGGTGGACCGATCGACCATGGCGGCTGTCGTCAAGCGCGTCGACTCGGTGTCGCAGTCGGTGACGTCGCTACCGATCCCCAAGGGAGTCGACCCGGCCAAGGCTCGCGCGCAACGCCCGCGCTGAGCGCTTCTCGTCGGCGACTCATCGACGGACGAGGACCGTACCGACGGCTTTGTCGTGCAGACCCCGCTGGTCGGCATCCCAGACGACGGCGGGAATGACCAGCACGAGAAGAAGCGTGCGGACGATCGGGCGCCAGAGCCCGACCCATCCCCCGCCGAGCATCTGCAGACGCAATCCGAGCAGTCGGTGTCCCGGACTCCCTCCCAGGGTGGGGAGGAAAACGATCTGGACGATCGCGAAGATCGCGAGCGTGGCCAGCGAGTCGTACGAGAAGAACGCGATCGAGATCAGGACGGCACTCGCCCAGTCGATCGCGAGAGCCGCAAGCCTGCGGCCGGGGCGCGCCACACTTCCGGTCCCGAACTCCGGCATCCCGAGACGCTCACCCGGATACATGTTCGCACTGAGTTCCGTTGCCACGCGTCCAGCCTATCCGCGGCCTCGTAACAAGTCTGAAACACTGGGGATACTACCGAGCAACCGGCCCCGACTACGGTCGAGGCGAGCCTGATTCCGTCAGGCGTGTTCCACACCCGATCTTGGAGACTCCATGTTCAAAGATTCATCCGAGGTGCTCGCGTACATCAAGGACGAGGACGTCAAGTTCCTCGACATCCGTTTCACGGATCTCCCTGGTGTGCAGCAGCACTTCAACATTCCCGCCTCGACCGTCGACGAGGAGTTCTTCACGGTCGGTCAGCTGTTCGACGGCTCGTCGATTCGCGGCTTCGCGAACATCCACGAGTCGGACATGCAGCTGATCCCGGATGTGTCGACCGCGTACCTCGACCAGTTCCGCGAAGCCAAGACGCTCGTCATGATCTTCGACATCTACAACCCGCGTAACGGTGAGATCTACCACAAGGACCCGCGTCAGGTCGCCAAGAAGGCCGAGAAGTACCTCGCGTCCACCGGCATCGCCGACACGGCCTTCTTCGCACCCGAGGCGGAGTTCTACATCTTCGACGACGTGCGCTACTCCGTCACGCAGAACCAGAGCTTCTACAGCGTCGACTCGGAAGAGGGCGCCTGGAACACCGGCCGCGAGGAAGAGGGCGGAAACCTCGCCAACAAGACCCCGTACAAGGGGGGCTACTTCCCCGTCAGCCCCGTCGACAAGACGGCTGACCTGCGCGACGACATGACGCTCAAGCTGATCGAAGCGGGTTTCGTCCTCGAGCGCTCGCACCACGAAGTGGGCACCGGCGGCCAGCAGGAGATCAACTACCGCTTCGACACGATGGTCCACTCCGCGGACGACATCCTGAAGTTCAAGTACATCATCAAGAACACCGCAGAGCAGTGGGGCAAGGTCGCGACCTTCATGCCGAAGCCGCTCTTCGGCGACAACGGCTCGGGTATGCACACCCACCAGTCGCTGTGGCTCGACGGCAAGCCCCTCTTCTACGACGAGAAGGGCTACGGCGGACTCTCCGACACCGCACGCTGGTACATCGGCGGCCTGTTGGCCCACGCACCTGCGGTGCTTGCGTTCACGAACCCGACGATCAACTCCTACAAACGTCTGGTCAAGGGCTACGAAGCTCCGGTCAACCTGGTCTACTCGGCCGGCAACCGTTCGGCAGCCATCCGCATCCCGATCACGGGGTCCAACCCGAAGGCGAAGCGCATCGAGTTCCGCGCGCCGGATGCCTCGGGTAACCCTTATCTCGCGTTCGCCGCGCAGCTGATGGCCGGCCTCGATGGCATCATCAACCGCATCGAGCCGCACGAGCCCGTCGACAAGGACCTGTACGAGCTTCCCCCCGAGGAGGCGAAGAACATTCCCCAGGTTCCGAACTCGCTGCTGGACTCGCTCGAGGCGCTGCGTGCCGACTCCGAGTTCCTGACGCGCGGCAACGTGTTCACCCCCGAGCTCATCGAGACGTGGATCGAATACAAGATCGAGAACGAGATCAAGCCGATCGCGGCGCGCCCGCACCCGTTCGAGTTCGAGCTGTACTTCGGAGTCTGATTCCGAGGGGTCCTAGAGACCGCACTCCCGGTTTCGAGGCCAGCAATTTACTGAGCCCCAGGCGGCAGATGCCGTCTGGGGCTCAGTCTATCTCTGGACGTTTACGGACGGCTACGGGGAGTAAACGGACAGGTTCTCGGACAGTGCGGACGACCGCTTCCGCTCACGCGCAGCGACGGCAAGAGACACAGGCGGCGGGCCTGGTGACTCACCGAGACCAACCGATGGGCTCGGCGCCCGTACCGTGTCTGACGAGTGAGTTGGCGGCGCAGTTGAGAAGTCCCAATCCTCGACGGGACCAGCGGAATCATGCAGGAAATCAGGTCAGCGAGCAGCGCGTGCCTGCTGCCTGCCACTCGGCTGGCCCTCGAGCGGGCTGGGCTTCCCGGAGCCGACCCTCGAACTCGAACCGAGACCAACTGAAGGTCGTCTGGGCCTCGACTCCCCCACCCTGCATGGGCAGGAAACCGCGTGTTTCGCGGTTCTCATGGGTTCAGTGAACCGGTGGGCACGGGGGTGCGCGGGCCGAATCTGGGACTCCCCCGGGGGTTATCGGTCCCAATCTGGTCCCGCCGACTCGGCCCAGCACGGTGGTTCGGATCGAGGGCTGGCTGTCTCTCAGCCGTGGCCAGTTCGACAGACAAGGCCTCGAGGTATGGGGTCAGCGCTGGAACCGCTTCGGTCACCGACCGGTGCGCGATTGCGGGATTCATGACGGGGGTGGCTACGTGACCCGTGCCAATCGGCGGCTGCTTCCAGAGCCCCTCTGAGGAGCGGCCATCCGGCGCGCGCGCAACCGGGAGTGTGGGTTTCAACATCGGCGCAACGGACTTCGGCTGCACCGTGCCGTTGCCGACGGCGGCGAACGAAGAGCGCAGCACCGAGACGAGACGCAAGTCGCCCGCGACGACGATCCCACCCTCAGGCTCTGGCGATGCGCGATCAGCCCCCAGGGCGCATCGCGCGGGGGGCGCCGCACATCTGGATCCACGCGCGGAACGCCGCGCTCGGCTCCACGCCCAGTTCGCGCCGCGCGAGGTCGCGGTACCGCATGTAGGTGCGACGCGCCTCGATCACGTTGCCCTCGGCCACATGTGCCTCGGCGAGCACGCGATGAGCGCTCTCGCGCAGCGGCTCGACCGCGACGGCATCCACCGCCGCGTCAATCGCCTCGCCGTAGCGCCCTGCGCGGCGGAGCGTGCAGCTGAGCACCTCGAGGGCGTGCAGCATCCGCTGTCGAATTCTCTCGCGCTCGAAGATGACCCACTCGTCGTACCAGCCGGGCAGCAGCTCGGCGATCGTCGACGTCCAGTTCGGCACGTGCAGGTCGTCCTCGTCGAACGAACCCGCGATCAGCCGGTCGGCCCACTCGCACAGCTCGTCGAGGTCGGTCGTCGTGTGCTCGCGCAGGAAGACGCTGATCTTGTCGGACTCGATCACGTCGATGCCGGCACCCCGCAGCCGCCAGAGCGCCGATCGCAGATTGCCCGATGCCCGATCGTCCGACCCGTCGGGCCACAGCGACCCCGCCGCATGTCGGCGGTCGACCCTTCCATGCTGCAACGCGACGAACGCGAGCACGCGTTTGCACCCCTCCGGCACCGCACGCAATCGGCCGTCCTGCATGACCGTGGGAGTCCCCAGCAGATAGACCACATCGGATGACGCGGAACGCGGCGCTGCGTACGCTACGGTCATGGCCAGACCCCCTGCTCGACCGAATGCCTAGACTTCAACGGTAGGGGTACCGCGTCACCGACGCGTCACAGTCCATCCGGCCGATCGGGTGTGTGCGATCATGACGCGCTCTGGACAGGCTGACCCGACGGCTCCTCCTCGTCATCGTGGTGGTACCTGTGCTTGCCACAGCCGCAGTCGTCGGGGTGATCTTCCTCCGACTCCTGGGGCTTGTCGCTGCCGCACGGCTTGTCGGAGCCGCAGAGCCGATCGTACACCGCGAGAATCTCGGTGAGGGGGTCGGCCTTGAGAGCCGTGCACCAGGCATCCTCGGCCTCTTGCGCACAGGTGCGCACCGCCTGTTCGCCCTTGAGGAGCGCGACCGCTTCAACACCGTTCGACCACGTCGTGACGGCTTTGCAGAGGCAGTCGACGTACTCGGTGACGTCGGCGAACCCGTTCCAGATGCGGCTCAGCTTGCGCTTGGCGAGCAGCGCGTTCGCGTACTGCTTCTTCAGGTCCACCTTCGCCGCGTCGTCGGCGAGCGCCGCGAGGATCGCGTCGACGTCGGCCTTCACGGCGGCGACCCGGGCCTCGATCGCTGCCGGCTCGCCCGACAGCGTCGTGAAGCAGTCCTTCGCCTTGGCGATCTCGGACTCGTAGCGGTCGATCAGGTGCGCGAGCTTGCGATCGCCCTTCTGGTCGTCCGGCGGCATCGGTCGGTCGAAGTCGACATCGTCGACACAGCACCTGAGTGGGCCCTCGCAGCAGTCGAGCTGCGTGCAGACGTCCTCGAACGCGTCGTCGAGGCAGCGCACCACCCGGTCCTGCTCGATGAGGCACTTGATCCGCTCGATGAGGTGCTTGACCTGATGCTTCATGTCCTGCACTTTGAGCGCGGCGTCGTGCCGCTTCTCGCGGTAGTCGGCTCGCGCGGTGTTGTAGGTGGTCTCGGCCGCCTCGAGGTCTTGCGCGTGCGAGTTCGAGTAGTCGAGCTGAGCGGTGAGTCCCTTGTCGCGACACTTGCGGTCGTCGATCGTCGATGACGGCGGGCACCCGCCCTCGGGCGTCGGACGACACCGCTTTCTGCCCGACCCGGTCTCAGCAGGCTCTTCCGTGGTCATGGGGCGCTCCTTTCGGCTGACGGCACGCCGAGTCTCGGGGTGCGCGTGTCACCGAGGCGTTGCGCACGACGCTCTCTGCGACGCCGCGGTGACGCGCGGACGCCGACGATGACCGCATGGCCGGATTCCAGGCGCTCGAGGCAGCAGGGGTGAGCATCGTCGCGCTGCTCAACCGGCGCTTCGCCGAGCTTGACGGCGGCGCCGGCCTCGCCGCGATGCTCGCGAACACCCGCCAGCTCAAGACGCTGGCGCTGGGCAACGGGCAGCTCATCCAGCAGCCGTCGATCTCGGTCTTCCCGTACAGGGTGAGCGTCGATCGCGAGACGCGGCCCGGATGGTCGGCCGTCGCCAGCGGCGACGGCATCCCGCGCATCCCGCTGCGCCTGCACTTTCTGATCGGCGCGTTCGCGGCGACGGTCGAAGAGGAACTGCTGTGGCTCGGTCTCGCAGCACGGATCCTCGAAGGCGAGAGCAACCTCTCGGGGCCGTTGCTGCTGCCGGTCACCATGCCAAACGGCTCGACCGAGAACCCCTGGCGCCCGGGCGACGCCATCCAGGTCGTGACCGACGACCTGGCGCTCGACTCGATGAGCGAGGCGTTCCAGTCCCTCAACACCGACTATCGTCTGCAGCTGCCCTACCTCGCGCGCGTGATCTGCATCGACGGCACGCCCGAGTCCGTCGGCACGCCCGTCGGCACGGTGGCGTCACGACTCGATCGGATGCCGGCATGAGCACCGACGTCATCGAGACGAGCATCGGCCGCGTGCCGGTGCTGCATCGCCTCGCCCTCGGCCTGGTGCTGCGGGATGCCGTGACCAACCGCGTCGCCGTGGGACCGTTCCGCGTCGGCTGGGAGGCGACGCAGAACCAGCTGCCGCCCGGATCTCGACCGGACTGGCCGTGCGTGGACTTCGAATCCGCCGGCCAGGGGCGGTTCCGGCTGCGGGTGGGGCCGCGCGGCTCGGCCCCGCTGAGCCGGTTCGTGCAGCCCGTGACCTCGCTGACCGTGCGAATCGACGACCCGAGCCGTCGCTACGTGCCGCGGCGCCTCAGCATCCCCCTCTGGTCGTACCCCGAGGTCATCGAGCGACCGCCGAGCGGCCCGCTCGCCGTCGGCTCGCGCACCGTGGACGTCTGGCTCTGGCCGGGCGCCGCCTCGCCGGTTCCGCGCGGACTGACGGCGATCCGGGGCCGCGTCGTCCGGCAGAGCCTGCCGGTGCCGTGGACGCGCATCACCGCGACCGGCCCCACCGGCGCCGTGATCGGGCGCGCTCACGGCGACGATCGCGGCGAGTTCGTGCTGCGGCTGACGAGCACGTCCCAGAACCCGGTGCAGAGCACCGTCACCGTGCGCGCCCTGGTGCGCGGACCTGTCGCCCTCCCGAAGCCGCCGGGCGAGCCCCCGGACCCGCCGCCCATCGAGACCGTGACGCGCCCGGCCAACCCGCCCGTGACCGGCGGCCCCGGCGATCCCGTCCTCCTCGGGGACGAACCGCCCCCGGGCCACTTGCTCCACCTCCCCCCGTCACCGCCGTTCGCCATCCCCGTCGGCAGGGTCTTCGTGCCCGACGCCGACTTTCCTTTCGCGCCGTAAGGAGTCCGCCATGCCCGAGTACCTCACCCCCGGTGTCTACGTCGAAGAGACGAGCTTCCGCTCGCGTCCGATCGAGGGCGTCGCGACCTCGACCTTCGGCATGGCGGGACTGACCCGCTACGGCCCCGTGCCCTACACGATCACCCTCGCGAGCGGGACGGTCACGACCACCCCGTCGCCGCAGCTGGTGACGAGCTTCACCGAGTTCGAGCGTGCCTTCGGCGGCCTCGGCGAGGTGGGGGCGGATGCCGATCGGCTGAACTACCTGGCCTACGCGGCCCGCGCGTTCTTCGCCAACGGCGGGCAGCGCCTGTACGTGTCGCGCGTCTTCCCGTTCGTGAAGACGCCCGGACCGAACCCGCCGCCCGACATCGACGTCGACAAGAACTTCGCGTCGCTCGCCCTCGGGCAGGCCGGCACGATCCGCGCCCGCTGGCCGGGGCTCGCGGCGAAGGAGTTCGCGGTGTGGGTCTCGTTCACCCGCGGCAAGAACTCGTTCAGCGGGGGCTCGCTCAAGGGCCTGTCGGCGGGCGCCGTCGTCGAGGTCTTCAGCAATGGGACCGAGCCGAAGGACGACGCCGCCCCGGCGACCGCCCAGCTTCGCGTCGTGGGCAACCTCACCCCGACGACCCTCGGCCTGTACAGGGACGACGGCACCGTCGAGGCCGTTCCCGCGGCGACCACGGGGGCGTTCCACTTGACGCTCACCCTCAACGTGCGCTGGGGAGGGCGGGTCGACGCGTACACCGGGCTCGAACTCGACACGAAGGGGCTCAGCAGCCGCTCGATCGCCAAGGCGATGCGCGCCGCCGACCCGGCCGACGACCTCGCGCTCGTGTGGTTCGACCCCGGCCCGAATCCCGCGACCGCCGCGGCCCTCGTCACGGCGCTCCTGCCCCTGCGCGACCCGAAGAAGCCCTCGTTCCTCGGTCTGCCCGCAGACGCGTCGGACGGAGCGCCGCTCGCGGCATCCGACCTCGACGGCATGGAGGCCGACCCCGACGATCCGTCGAAGGCCGCGACCGGGCTGCACGCCCTCGCCGAGGTCGAAGACATCGCGATCGTGGCGCTCCCCGACGCGGTGCGGTTCGACGACCCCGCCGAGGCCACCGAGTACCTCATTCAGCACTGCGAGGCGCCCCACGCGTACCGCATCGGCATCGTCGACCCGCCGAAGGAGAGCTCGATCTCGGACGTGCGGCAGTTCCGCGCGCGGTTCGACACCGAGTACGCCGCGCTCTACTACCCCTGGATCGAAGTGCTCGACCCGACCGCCCGGCCGGTGCCCGGAGCACCGCCGGCGATCCTGCAGCTGCCGCCCAGCGGCTTCACCGCCGGAATCTACGCGCGCAGCGACATCGAGCGCGGCGTGCACAAGGCTCCCGCGAACGAGGTCGTCTACGGGGTCCGCTCCTTCACGCAGAACGTGACCTTCGACCGGCAGGCGGTGCTCAACCCCGAGGGGATCAACGCCCTGCGGTTCTTCGAGGGGCGCGCGAACCGCGTGTGGGGCGCACGGACGATGAGCTCGGACCCGGAGTGGAAGTACGTCAACGTCCGGCGCCTGTTCCTGTACCTGGAGCACAGCATCGAGCGCGCCACGCAGTGGGCCGTGTTCGAGCCGAACAACGAGCGGCTGTGGGCATCCATCCGGCAATCGGTCGAGGACTTCCTCGTCACCGTCTGGCGCACCGGGGCCCTCATGGGCACCAAGCCCGAGGCCGCGTTCTTCGTCCGCTGCGACCGCACGACCATGACGCAGAACGACCTCGACAACGGGCGCATGATCTGCCTAATCGGCGTCGCCCCCACCTATCCGGCGGAGTTCGTGATCTTCCGCATCGGGCAATGGACCGCCGACGCGCAGCAGAGCTGACGCGCCGCACATGAAAGGCAGGTGAGTGATGGCAACGCGAGACAACCCCTACGGTGCCTTCAACTTCCTCGTGAAGCTGGGCGACGTCGGAGGCGAAGACCAGATCGTCGGAGGGTTCTCAGACGTCAGCGGCCTCGGCAACGAGATCAAGTACTCGGAGTACCGCAACGGGAACGACGCCGAGAACCACGTGCGCAAGACGCCGAACATCAACAGCACCGACGACGTCACCCTCAAGCGCGGGGTGGTCGGCGACCTTCGCCTGTTCGCGTGGCTCAAGGCGCAGCGCGAGGGCGACCTCGACCCGCGCACCGTCACGATCACCCTCATGGACGAGGGCCGCCGCGGCGTGTGCTCGTGGACGCTGCAGCGCGCGCAGCCGAAGAAGTGGGTGGGCCCGACGCTGGCGGGCAAGGGCGGTGGCGAGGTGGCCATGGAGGAGCTGCATCTCGTCGCCGAACGCATCGACTTCATGTCGCTGTGATACTGACGACCGCGGCCCGCTCGCCGGGACATCCCGGCGTCTTCCTCGCGCCGGCGAGGGAGGCGGCAGCGCTGCGGCCCGAGCGGCTCGACATCGCCGGGTTCGTCGGAGTGGCCCTGCGGGGCCCGGTCGACGAGCCCGTCCGCGTCGAGCGCTGGTCGGAGTACGAGCGGATCTTCGGCGGATTCGAGGCGCCGCCCGGCGGACCACGACGGATGCTGCCGCACGCGGTCGCGACGTTCTTCCGTCAGGGCGGACAGGTCGCCTACGTGGTGCGCATCGCCCCGCGCGGCGACGAGGGGCCGAGCGGTCTGGAGGCCACGACGCAGTTCCGGATGCCGCTGCCGGGCGGTGACGAGGCCCTGCTGAGCGCGGCGGACGAGGGCGAGTGGGGCAACGGGCTGACCGTGTGGCTGCGCTACCGGGTGTCGCAGCGGCTGCGCGCCGACGTCCGCGACGACGACGTGCTGCTGCTGCCGCCGGGCGCCGACGCGCCGGTCGGTTCGCTGCTGCGCGTGAGCGACGCCGCCGGGGGCGACGCGGTGATGCGGTGGGTGACGGCGGTCGACGAGCCGCCGGCACCCGGAGAGCGGCGGCCGGTGCGCCTCGACGCCGCGGGCGCCGTGGGGCCGACGGCGCGGGTCGAGGTCGTCACGGGCGAGCTGGCGATCGACGATCCCGCGACGACGGAGTCTGGCGCAGAGACGCTCACCGGGCTGGGCCTGCGGTGGGGGCATCCGCGCTGGATCCACTCGGTGCTCGCCGAGCGCGGCTCGGCGCGCGGGGGTGCCTCCGAGGCGCCCGCGCACCTCGTCGTGCCGGTCGGAGACTGGTCGGCGCTCGACTTCACACCCGGCACCGATTTGGCGCCGGTCGCCACCGGAATCATCCAGCCCGGCGTGGACCGGTCGCACCTGATCGACGACACGGCCTTCTTCGACCCCGGTCACATCGACTTCCACGCCATCGACGAGGAGCTGCGCCCCGGCGAACCGAATCCCCACGTGGGCATCGACCGCATGGCGCGCGTGCGCGAGATCGGCCTGCTGTGCGTGCCCGACATCGGGTGGGCCACGTACGCGCCCGCCCCCGATCCGCCGGTGCGGCATCCGCTCGCCCCTCTCCCCTGCCGCTGCGCCGCGTGCGCCGCCCCCGAACCCGAACCCGACTCTCACGCGGTGTCGCCGGCGGCCGGTGGGCTCAATGCCACGACTCCCGAGGAGCTCGAGATCCTCGCGTCACGGCAGGAGCGCACGGTCGAGCTCGCCCGGGCATGCGGACGCTTCGTCGCGCTGCTCGATGTTCCCGACGGCGTGCCGCTCACGCGCATCGCCGAGTGGCGGGCGAGGCTCGACACCGGCTATGCCGCCGCGTACCACCCGTGGCTCGCCGTCAGCGCCGACGGCGACGGCGACGGCGTCGGCTCGGCGATCCCCCTGCCGCCGTCGTGTTTCGCCGCCGGCATCATCGCCGAGCGCGAACTGAGGCTCGGCCTGCCGTGGGGTCCCGCGAACGAACTGGCCGCGGGCGCGGTGCGCATGGAGTCGGTGGTGACCGACGCCGTGCACGACACCCTGCACGGTCTCGGGATAAACGTCTACCGCGCGGAGCGCGATGGATTCCGGCTCAGCGCCGCACGCACCCTGTCGACGGATCCCGAGTACCGCCAGCTGTCGGTGCGGCGCCTCATGACGATGCTGCGCCTGACGCTGCAGCGGCAGTGCGCCGACCTGGCGTTCGAGCCGAACACCCCCGAGCTGCGGCAGCGTCTGAAGTACATGATCACGGCTCTGCTCCGCGAACTCGCGCGCAAGGGCGCGTTCGCCGGGCGCACCGAGGCCGAGTCGTTCTTCGTCCGGTGCGGCGACGACATCAACACCGCAGGATCGCAGGCGCTCGGCCGGCTCATCGCCGAGATCGGGGTGGCACCGGCCGTCCCGATCGAGTTCATCCTGGTGCGGATCGCCCGCGATCCCGACGGCTCGCTCACGGTGGTGCGCGATGGCCGATGACTTCCTGCTCCCCGCCTTCACGTTCCGCGTGTCGCTGACCCGCGTGAACGACCGCCCCGATGCGGGCAAGGACGCCAACCCCGACGTGCTCGGCACCACCGGCGGCTTCGCGGAGTGCACCGGCCTCGAACTCGAGGCCGACATCAAGGAGTACCTCGAAGGGGGCCGCAACGACGGCGTCATCCGCCGGGTCGGACGCGTCAAGCTCGCACCGCTGGTGCTGAAGCGCGGGATGTTCTCGGCCGACGCCGACTCGCGCGCCAACCCCGACCTGTGGCTGTGGCTGACGCGCATGGTCAGCGGCACCCAGCCGGTCACGCGCTACAACGGCCGCATCGAGATCCTGGCCCCGAAGAGCCGCACCCCTTTGGCGACGTGGACGTTCGACCGCGGCCTCCCCCAGAAGGTGACCGGCCCCACCCTCAACGCCAAGACCGGCGAGATCGCGATCGAAGAGCTCCACATCGCGCACGAGGGCCTGCGGATGGAGGTGTCGTGATGACCGAACTCGCCGCGGCGACGCTGACGCGACTCAAGGACGGGCCGGCCAAGGGCAAGAAGGGCCCCGCGACCTACGTCGTCGACGGCGACCTCGCGAAGGCGCAGTTCAAGGTGCAGTTCAACCCGACGACCCTCAAGCTCTCGCGCTCGAACAACATCGACAAGGGCGGGTCGACCACCAACACGCAGAAGAGACAGGCGTTCTCGGCGCAGCCCGCGACGCTGTCGTTCGACCTCGAATTCGACACCGCAGAAGAGGCCGACGGCAGCGGCAACCCGAAGGACGTGCGCGACTACACGCGCATCGTGCGCCAGTTCGTCGAGCCGAGGCGCGCCGAACCAAAGAAGCCGCCGCCGGCCGCACGCTTCGAGTGGGGCTCGTTCATGTTCCAGGGGATCGTGACGCAGCTCACCGAGGACCTCGACTATTTCGCCCCCAACGGCACCCCGCTGCGCGCCAAGGTGTCGGTGACGATCACCGAGCAGAACCCCGAATGGGATGCCGGCGACGTCGGCAACGGGGCGCGGGACGCGGCATCCGCTCTTCGGCCCGACAGATCGACCGGCGCGAGCCCCGCAGGCGGCTCGACCACCCCCAGCCCTCCGCCGGGCAACGGCCCCGGATCGACCCCGTCCGCGAACCCCGTCTCGACGGCGCTCGCGCGCGCGGGCGAGAGCGTGCAGCAGCTGCTGACACGTCTGGACGCCGACCCGACCACGTGGCGCTCGGCGATGGCCGGGCTCGACAGTCCGCTGGGGCTCGCGGCGGGGACACAGGTGCAGCTCGGCGCCGCCGCATCGGCGTCGGCGGGCATCGGGGCGGGCGCCGGGGCGGACGCGTCGGCGGGAGTCGCGGCCGGCGGCGGGTTCACGGCATCCGCCGGAGTCGACGCCGCAGCGACCCGGGCCGCGCTCGGACTCGACGGACCCGCTGCGCTCGGCCGCGGCGCGACTGCCGAGGCTGCGGCGGGATTCGTGCTCGCCGAGGTGGGCGGGGTCGCCCGGGCGAGCGCTCGGGTCGACGCCGACAGCACACGGGCTGCTGCGGCGAGCGCACGCGCGTCGTTCTCGGTGCCCGACAGCCCCGTGCGGGTACAGACCGGGGCGTCGGGAACGGCGTCGGCGTCGGCCGAGGCGGACGCCCGGTCGCTGACGTACGGCCGCGGCATACCGCTTCGCGCCCGCGTGTCCGGTGACGCTGCGGCGACGCCCGGGCGGTGAGACTTTAGGCACCACTCCTGGAGAGGTCACCGCGATGGCTGTGCATGTCGGCGAGATCCACACCGAGCTCTCCGGGGCGCGCGGGGCCGTCGCCGAGACGTCGGGCGCCGCGGGCGACGCCGCGTCGCGCTACCCCGGTGTGCGCGAAGACGAGTGGCGCGGCATCCAGGCCCGCATCGTGAGACTGCGCCGACGCGTGTGCGCGGAGGACTTCGATGACTGAGACGCTGCTCGCGCTCGCCTCGCCGGTGTTCACCGTCGCGCGCCAGGCCGTCGGAGCGCTGGCACGCGACTGCGTGCGGCTCGTGATCGACGAGGGCGTCGAGGGGCTTCGCACCATGGAGGCGCAGTTCGTCGCGAGCGCCATCGGGGCGCCCGGCCCCCCGGGCCCCACGCTGCACCTCGACGGCAGCGAGTTCGATTTCGGCACCGACATCGAGGTCGCGATCGGCCCCGAGGGCAACCAGTACGTGGTGTTCGAGGGGTCCGTCTCGGGCCTCGAGATCGTGCTCGGCGACAGCGAGCCGCCGCGCGTCGTGCTGCTCGCCGAAGACAAACTCATGCGGCTGCGGATGACCCGCCGCATGCGCACGTACACTGACGTGACCGACGCCGATGTCGCGCGGCAGATCGCCCAGGAGCACGGGCTCGACGCCGACGTCTCGGCGGACGGACCCCGCTACGACGTGCTGCAGCAGGTGAATCAGAGCGACCTCGCGTTCCTGCGTGACCGCGCGCGCCTGCTGCAGACCGACCTGTGGTGCCGGGGCCGCACGCTGCACATGAGCGACCGCCCGGCCCGGCGGGGCGAGAAGATCAGTCTCGCCCACGGCGCCGACCTGCTCAGCTGCCGCATCTCGGCCGACCTCGCCCACCAGCGCACCGAGGTCACCGTCGGCGGGTACGACGCGCGGGCCAAGGCGGTCATCGACGAGTGGGCCGGCACCGACGCGATCGACGCCGAGGCGTCGCCCGGCCGCACCGGCCCGAAGGTGCTCGAGCGCGCGCTCGGCGCGAGTGCCAGCATCCGCGTTCGCGATGTCCCCAACACCACGGCCGAGGCATCGGCCTGGGCGCGCGCCGAGATGCTGCGGCGAGCGCGACGCTTCGTCACCGCGCGCGGCGTCACCCGGGGTACCCCGCAGCTCTCGGTCGGCAGCCAGCTGAGCCTCGAGTTCGTCGGCGCACCGTTCGAGGGCGACGGCTACTACGTCACCCAGGTGACGCACACGTACGACAATGTGCGCGGGCTGCGCACCTCGTTCGAGGCCGAGCGCGCCACGCTCAACGAGGCGGCGTGATGGGACTCCCCGAGCCTGCTGACGGAGAGGGGCCCCGGTTCTTCGGGGTCTACCCCGCACTGGTGACCAAGATCACCGACGACCCCGCGAACCTCGGTCGCGTGCAGGTGAAGTTCCCCTCGCTCGGCACCGACGGCGACCGCGACATGCGGGGGTGGGCGCGGCTGTGCTCGCCGTACGCCGACAAGGACCAGGGCCTGCAGATCATGCCCGAGGTCGACAGCGAGGTGATCGTCGCGTTCGAGGCCGGCGACTTCCGCCGCGGGTACATCGTGGGGGCGACGTGGAACGGGCAGGCGGGCCAGCCCGAAACCCCGGCGGCGCCGAACAACATCCGCGTGCTGCAGACACGCGAGAAGAGCCGGCTCGAGTTCGACGACACCGCCGGGGCGCCCAAGATCAGCATCACGACCAAGACCGGCCACAAGGTGGTGCTCAACGAAGCGCCGCAGGAGATCACCATCACCCACATCAACGGGTGCACGATCACCCTCAACGCCGCAGGCGGCATCGACATCAGCGCCAACACCGTCGTCAAGGTGACCGCGCCCTCGCTGAAGGTCGACGCGCCGACATCGGTGTTCAGCGGCATGGTCACGTGCCAGACCCTCATCGCGAATGTCGGCGTGATCTCGCCCATGTACAGCCCGGGAGTGGGGAACATCTGGTGAGCGAGATCGGCTTCGTCATGCGCACCCCCTGGTACCAGCGGGCCAGGGACGAGGTCGACCTGCGCTCGCCCCTCGCGCAGCGGCCGCTGCTGCAGATGTACGACCGGCCCGACTTCGTCGATCGGCTGCTCGCCGACCCGGCCGACAGCGTGACGTTCGGCGACGACGACGTGTGGACGTACCCGGTGCCGGTCAAGCCCCACCTCGACGAAGACTCGCGGCTCCGTCTCGCGACCTCGCGGCTCGTGAAGACGAACCTGCGGAAGCTGTACCAGCCGCTGCACGAGCGGTTCTACATCGTGGTCGTCGAGGTCTTCTGCGACGTGCCCGGCCTGCCGCGCGCGGGCTCGCATGACGAGATCAACGTCGGGTTCCGGATGCGGCGGATGCACACGTCCTTGACCGCAAAAGGGCGGCCCGCGCGCCGGGTCGCCGCGAACCTGGTCGCCGACCTCGCCAAAGAGCAGGGGCTCGGCGAATGCGTGCCCACGAGCCCCGACGTTCGCGACGTCTGGTGGGCGAACGAGGCATGGCGCCGCCGGTTCGAAGAGGATCACGCCGACGACCTCGCCGAGATCGACTGCCACACCGACGTGCAGCAGTGGCTCGTCTCGCTCGGAGGCGGCGGCCGCTGGCGGACGATCTGCGACGAAGCCGACCCGATCGGTGCCGGCGAGGTCGAGGAGATCATCCCCATGACGCGGCTGCCGGTCCGCGAGAAGGATGCGGAGTGCGCCGAGGATGCCGGGCCCAAGGGGCCCCGATCGCGCTCGCTGTGGTTCGGGGTGGTCCCGACCTACTCGGGCGAGCATTGGCTCGCACCCCAGCCCGCAGGCCGCGATCCCGTCATCGAGCGCAAGCTCGACGACCACGCGATCTACGAGATCGAGTGCGTCGTCACCGAGCCGCGCGAGGACTGCCCCGACCGCACGTGGGTGAGTGCGCCCAGCGAGCCCTTCCGGCTCGCCGACCCCATGGATCCCGCGGGCACCAAGAACCGCACCGTGACGATCACGCTGCCCGATTTCCGGCGCCTCGCGGCACGTGCCGGCGAGAAGCAGGGTCCCGGCGGCGTGCGGATCCTCACGCCGCCCGACTCGCAGATGAAGTTCAACCCGTTCAGCGGCACCCCGAAATCGGGCTCTGGCCGCATCGGGGCAGGCGCCGCCGTCTGCACGTTCGCGATCGAGCTGTTCTTCATCGTCGCGTTCTTCCTCTTCCTGATGTTCCTGCCGATCGTCGTGCTGCTCTTCCAGCTGTGGTGGCTGCTTGCGCTGAGATTCTGCATCCCGCCGCGGATCGCGTTCACCGCCATGGCGGACTTCCTCGCGACAGCCGACCTCGGCACCGTCAACGCCGCGCAGCGGACCGAGTTCAACATCGCGATGGGCATGGACTTCCGAGACCTCGCACCCGGCGACCGGCATCCGGACTGGGTCGACTCGCTCGACGCGGCGACGAAGCCGGACGGCACGCCGGCGTTCGCCGGAGAGCACGAGATGACGCACGCACTCGTGGTCGGCACGGACCCGACGGATGCGGTGGCGCCGACACCCGCGCCGCACGAGGAGAGCCCGGACGACCCGCTCTGTGCGGCGGCATCCGGCGCGGCTCGCTGAGACGCGGGGGGGTGATCGGACGTGCTCGAGGTGCAGGACAAGGCAGCCGCGCCTGCCCAGGGTGCGACACCGGCGACGAGCGCGCCCGCCGCGCCGGCGACGGCCCCCGCCGCGGGAGGCGGCGCGGTCTCCGGGGGCCTGGCCGGGCAGCTGGCCCGATCGATCCCGCCCGCGCCGGTCATCGACACCCGCACGCCGGCGGTCGTCATCCGCGGCGGTCAGCCCCTCGAGATCCCCGCCGGGCTGGAGCCCGCCGCGGATGAGAAGAAGGTCATCGTCCGTGCCCGGTTCTCTGACATGGCCGCGGGCGAACTGCGCCTGCAGCGCAGGAAGTCGGGGCTCGAGACCGAGGGATCGGGCTTCCAGGGGCTGTCGCTGAACCACCCGCTGCTCAATCCGCTGCGCGCGGTCGGGATCGAGCCGGTGATCGCGGTGAAGGTCCGCGACGGCACGGTCCTCGCGCGAGCCTCCGGAATGAAGGGCAACCGGGTCTGGGCCGACGCCGAGGAGCTCCTCAAGAACGTGCAGCGCCACGCCGAAGCCCTCGGGTGGCACGGGCTCGACGGGCTCAGGCTCACCGGGCTCTCCAACTCGGTCGCGGGCGACACGCTCACTCTGGGCGCGAGCAATCTGCACTTCGGGATCAGCAAGTTCCTCAACGCCAGCGGGTCCATCGCGGCGACCAACCGCACCGTGACGTTCACGGCCACGGCGACCGGCAAAGTCCCGGGCCTCGGCACGGTGACCGTGCCGATCGAACTGGCGCCGGACGGCACGTTGATCGGCAGCGCGAAGATCGACGTCGCGGAACTCAAGGGCTTCAGCGGATCGCTCGATGCGCGCTATGCGCGGGGCCTCATCGACATTCAGGGCACCATCCACTACGCCAACGACAAGTTCGGCGGCTCGGTGACCCTCGCGGTGACGGATGCCGCGAGCGCGAAGCTCCTCACCCAGGCGCATATGCCGCAGGAGGTAGCATCGGTCGCACCTGCGGGGCAGGCGGCGACCGCCGCCCCCACCGCCGCGCCGGCCGCCGCACCCGCGGCCCCCGCGACCGAGGCGCAGGCGCCGAAGCCCGGTCCGCGTGTCGTGTGCGGCTGGGGCACCGTGAACGTCCAGCTCGCCGACTGGCTGAGCGGCGAGGCGATGGTCGTCGTCGACCATCTCGGCGACGTGACGATCGTCGGCAAGATCACCCCGAAGATGACCAAGCCGCTCTTCGAGCAGCGGGACTACATCAAGCAGCTCCCCAAGCTCGAAGTCCGTGCCGCCTACGGGCTGCCCGTCGTGGGGAACATCTTCCTGTTCGCCAACGTCGGGCTCGAGCTGGTCGCCAAGCTCGGGCCCGCGACCCTCGATCGCATGGAGATGACCGGCACCTACTCGACCAAGCCCGAAGTGCTGCAGAGCTTCGGGCTGACGGGCACACTCAACATCTCGGCGTTCGCGGGCGTCCGCCTGTCTGCGGAAGGCGGCGCGGGCCTCGAGATCCTCGACCACGACATCAAGGCAGGCGCCAAGATCAGCGCGCTCGCTGGCATCCGAGGATATGTCGACGCGACCCCGCGGATCGGGTACCGCGAGATCGCCGACCCGCAAGCAGGCAAACGCGGCGAGTTCTTCATCGGCGGCCACCTCGACATCGCCGCGCAGCCGTTCCTGCTGCTCAGCGGCGAGCTGTTCGTCTCGCTCGACAGCCCCTGGTGGTCGCCGGCGCCGAGCAAGCGCTGGCCGTGGCCGCTCGGGCAGCTCGAGTACCCCCTGCCCGGCGAGTTCGGCATCGGCGCCGACGTGGAGCATGTGCTCGGCTCGGGCAAGAGCCCCGAGATCGCGTTCAGCGACGTCGCCTTCGACTCGTCGCGGTTGATGACCGACCTGATGGACGACCACGTCCCCGCGAAGAAGTCCGGCGGAGAGGTCGAGAAGAAGGGCGAGTGGAAGGAGTCCGCCGAGCCGGGCGCCGCAGCGCCTGCTGCTGCCGCTCCTGGCGCGGCGGCGGCTCCTCCCGCGGCGGCGAAGCCCGCGGCGAAGGGCGGCGCGGCCGGCGCTGCGGGCAAGCCGAAGGGCGCCGCCGAGAAGGGTGCGGGCGCGGGTGCGCCGGCGACCGAGCCCGAGCCCGAGCACCAGCGCACCCCCGCGGAGCAGAAGCGCTGGCAGGCCGGGCTCGACGCGCTGAAGCAGCTGGCGACCAAGTCGAAGCGGGACTCGGAGGACTCCACCGAAATCGAGCATGACCTGGCGGCGATCAAGAAGTCCAAGGGCTTCACCGTGCTCACGGCGACGGCCGCCGGGGATCATTGGGACGTCACCGCCGGCATGAGCCCGGCGATCCATTTCACCTCGATCCTGCGCGACGTGAGCGAGGAAGAAATCGACAGCGCGCTCGCCTCGCTCGGAGGCACTTCCGGCAAGGGCGGCAAGAGCAAGAAGACGCCTGATGGTTCGACGAGCGAAGTCAATGTGCAGGGTGCGATCAACGCAGCGCTTCGCGACATGAAGGGGCAATGGTCGGGGAACATGGCAGCGAAGGGCACCAAGTTCCACGCCGCTCTTGCCCGTCGTCTGAAGGAGATGGGCCTGCCCGCGAGCGTGAAGGCTGACGTCGAGCAGAAGCTGACGCATGTCTACGGTCTGCCGGACGACATCGCGCAGATGACCGTTCGCGACTGGTTGGTCTTCGAGGGCAGAGGTGGTGGACGAGCACACGCCTGGCTGTCCGGCGGGTTGCCCAAACAAGTGCTGGACACCCAGGTCGGAGAGTTGAAGGTCGACGCGATCTTCACCGCCGGAGCTCAGACCATCGTCTTCGACCTGACCAGTCGCGAGCGGGACAGCCACGTCGCGAAGACACTCCTCTACACGCTCATCGGCAGCCGGGACGGGCAACTCCATCGTGTTCAGGAGTACTACTGGGCAGCGAAGTACGAGTAGTCGCTGGCTGCCAACCGCGCAACGCCCCCGTGACGCCCCACCCGCGACGATCGTGGCATGGCAGATGTGGTCGATCAGTGGACGGGCACCGGCATCCGGCTTCCCTTCCTTCCTGAGCCCGGCGATCGCACGCTCGCCTGGCTCGGCGGGATGGATCTGATCCGGCAATCCGTCACCACGATCCTCGACACCGAGCCCGGCGAACGCATCATGCTGCCGGGCTTCGGGTGCGGGCTGCGGCGCTACCTCATGGCGCCGAACACGCTGACGACCCGCACCGCCATGGCCACCGACATCCGCTCCGCGCTCGAGACGTGGGAGCCGCGCATCCAGCTGGTCGAGGTCGCCGTCACCGAGGGCGATGACCCGTACCTCGTGTGGGTCGACATCGCGTACGTGCGCCGGGCCGACCTCCGCGCCGACAACCTCGTGTACCCCTTCTATCTGCGATGAGCCGGCGATGGCACTGATCGGACCGATCCTCGACAACCGCACCCAGCAGCAGCTGCGTGACGAACTCGTCCGCCGCATCCCGGCCTATACGCCCGAGTGGACGAACCACAACGAGAGCGACCCCGGCATCGCGCTGCTCGAGCTGTTCGCCCACCTGGGCGAGTCGCTGCTGTACCGTTTCAACCAGATCCCCGAGACCACCCGCATCGAGTTCCTGCGGCTGCTCGGGGTGCAGCCGCGTCCGGCGCAGCCGGCCCACGTGCTGCTATCGGCGACGACCGAGCTGCCCGACGGGGTGCAGGTGCTCAAGGGCTCCGAGGCCTCGGGCGGCAAGGTGTCGTTCGAGACCGACGACGAGATGTACGTCTGGCCGCTCGAGGCGATCGCGGCAGGAAAGACCACGACGACGGATGGCTCCGCCGACAGCCGCGCGGACGCGCTCAGCCGGCTGAACGTGGCCGAGTCCGCCGCGGCGTTCTACCGCACCGTCGTCACCTCGCTCGATCCGAACGATCCCGATGCCGCGACGATCGACGTGAGCGATCAGATCGACCGCTCGATGTGGGTCGCCGTGCTCGGCACCGAGACGACCAAGGTCGAGGCGCTCGCGGGCAGGACGCTGTTCCTCGGCGTCGCGTTCGACGAGCGGCTGGAGCCGCCGCCGGTGCTCGGCAAGATCACACCGGATGAGACCGAGCGCCTGCGCGCCGGCGTGCTCAGTGACGACCCTCCCGCGACCCTGTGGCAGCTCTGGACAGGGCAGTCGGATGCCGCCGGCAAGCCGCTCCTGCAACCGCTCGCGGTGCTCGGCGACACGACCCACGGCATGGTCACGACGGGGGTCGTCAAGCTCGAACTGCCCACACTCCCCCGTTTGCGCACCCTCGGGGACGGAAGCACCGACAACCCGCCGCCCATCGACGACGAGGATCTACGGCAGCGGGTGATCGCCTGGCTGCGCGTGTCGCGCCCCGCGGGCAACGACGTCGGCGACGCGATCGGGAGGGTGCTCTGGGTCGGCGCCAACTGCGTCGCCGCCGAACAGGCGCGGACGGCCGCGCCCGAACTGCTCGGCAGCGGCACCGGGGATGCCGAGCAGCGGTTCCCTCTGACGCACTCGCCCGTGCTCGTCGGCACGGTGCACCTGCAGGTCGAAGAGGCCGACGGGTGGACGGACTGGGTCGAGGTCGAGAACTTCGCCCGCAGCGCGCTCGACGACCGCCACTTCACGGTCGACCACGAGAACGGCGCGGTGGTGTTCGGGCGCGCGCGGTTCCCGCAGCTCGGCGAGCGCATCCGCGTGCCGTCGTACCGATACGCCGAGGGAGCCAAGGGAAACCTGCCGCCGCGCGCGATCACCGCGCTCCCGCGGCATCCCGCCGTCACCGTCGTCAACCCCTTCGCGGCGGTCGGCGGAGCCGACGCGGTGCCGCTGCGCGAGGCGCTCGCGGCGATCCCCGCCGAAGTGCATCGACGCGACCGGGCGGTCACACCCGACGACTTCCGCGATCTCGCCGAAGAGATCGTCGAGGTCGCGCGCGCCGAAGCCCTGCCCACCTTCCACCCCGACACCCCCACGGTCGATGCGGCGGGCGTCACGACCCTGGTGATCCTGCCGAAGGTCGACGTGCGCAACCCCGACGCGCCCCTGCCCGACATCGGGCTGCTGCGGCGCGTCGCGACGTACCTCGAACCGCGCCGGCTCGTCACGGCGGAGCTGTACGTCATCCCGCCCGAGTACGTGCAGGTGGCGGTGTCGATCGGCGTCACGGTGCGCCAGGGCTACCAGGTCGATGCCGTCCGGCGCTGGGTCGAGACGATCGTGCGCCAGTACCTGGGCGCGGTGCCGTCCAACGGACCGGACGGCCGAGGATGGCCGCTCGGCCGTACGGTCCGGGCCGCCGAACTCGAGGCCATCGCCGTGCAGGTCGAGGGCGTCGAGTACGCCGAGGGCACCCGGCTCGCGCTGGTGACCCCCGCGACCGCGACCTCGCCGCGCTACGTCGTCGAGCGCGATGCGATCACCCTTCAGACGTGGCAGCTGCCCGAGGTGGTCGCGGTCGACGTCGCCCGCGGCGCTCCGCGCACCCCCGGAACGACCGCGGATCCGGCCGGCGGCCCCCTGACGCCGGTGCCCCTCCCGCCGGAGGTGTGCTGATGAACGGCGACCGCGGGATCGCCCTGCTGGCGCACGAGGGCCAGTGGGCGCGCTGCGCGCACGAGCACACGGTGCTGCTGCCCGGCGGCGGGGTCGGCCTCGACTGGGCCCCCGCGCCCGCAGCCCGGCCCTCGCGGTGGGATGCCGAGGGCGAGCGGTGCGTGCCGCCTCGCCCGCTCGCTCCGACGTGCCCGTCGGGCATCGCGCACGACCGCTGGTGCCGCACGTGGCGCACCCGCCCCGAAGAGGGCGTCGTCGAGGTGACGTCGCACGCGGCGGCGCCGGTCGCGAACTGTCCGGGAGGGCTGCGGCGCCCCACGGGCATCGGGATCGACAGCCTCGATCGCCTCTACGTCGCCGAGTCGGCGGGCCGCGCCGTCATGATCGCCGATCTGTGGACGGGCCGCGTGGTCCGCCGCATGACGATGCCGGGCCGTCCGGTCGACCTCGCGGTGAGGGACGTCGACGGGGAACCCGGCGCGGTCGTGCTCACCCGGTCACCGGCGCGTCTTGTCGCGATCGACGGGAAGCGGCGCCCCTGCGCCGACCTCCTCCCCCTGCGCCGGCCGTGCGCGCACCCCGGGCTCCGGCCCGCACGGGTCTGCTTCCTCTCGGGACGCATCGTCGTCCTCTGGCGCGGAGACGGCGAGGCCGTCATCGCCGACCAGAACGGCGCCGAACTGCTCGACGAGCCGAGTGCCACTGACATCGCCGGAACCCCCGCCGGGCTTCTGGTCGTCGCCTTCGCGCCGGGTTCTCCGTTCCGGCGGCTCCTCGAGCGCGACGGCGCGCTCATCGAGGACGAACCACTCGCGGCCGAGGACTACGACGGCGGTGCCGTCACCGTCGACCCCGCCGGCCGCGTCGTCTACACGACCGCGACGGGCTCGCGGTCGACACAGGGCCCGCGATCGCGCCATGCCCGCGAGGGCGTCGTCACGACGTACCGGCTCGACAGCGGCCAGTACCGCACCCGCTGGGGTCGCATCTTCGTCGACGCGTGTCTGCCGACCGGCACCGCGCTGTCGATCAGGATGCTGACCTCGGATGCCGATGAGGTGGACGATCCGCTCCCCGCGTCGGCGCCGGCTCGCGGCATCCCCCGCCTGCGCCACACCGACGACACTCCCCCGCTTCCCTCGGCGACGGCACTCGCGGACGCGCAGGTCCTCCGCGTCGTCCCCCGTGGAGAGGTCCCCGCGCTTGCCGCCGCCGACCCCTTCACCACGGGGACCGAATGGACGACGTACGAGACCGCGGTCGCGGCATCCCCCGGCCGCTACCTCTGGGTGCAGCTCGTCATGTCGGGAACCGAGCGCACCTCGCCGCGCGTCCGCGCGCTGCGGGTCGAGCGGCCCGGGCACGCGCTGCTGTCGAGCCTGCCGCGCATGTTCTCGAGCGTCGACGAGCAGGCCGACTTCCTGCACCGGTACCTCATGCCCGCCGAGGGGATGCTGCACGACCTCGACACGGCGGCCGCCGAGCGCCGCACGATCGTCGATCCCCGCACGACCCTCGACGAGTTCCTTCCCTGGCTCGCGAGCTTCGCCGGGCTCGTCCTGGATCAGCGCTGGTCCGAGGAGGCCCGCCGCGCGCTCGTCGCCGAGGCGTTCCCGCTCTTCGCGCGCCGCGGAACCATCGGCATGCTCGAGCGGATGCTGCGCCTCTACCTCGGACGCGACGCGCGGATCATCGAACGCTGGCGGCTGCGGGGCCTGGGCGGCGGGTTCCTCGGGTTCGACCCCGACGGCCGGCTCCACTCGCCCACCGTCGCCGGCACGACCGTAACCACCGGCATGCTCGGGCACTTCACGATCGGCGGCGCACTGCCCGACACGAGTTCGTACGAGCGCCTCGCCCACCGCTTCACGGTGCTCGTCCCCGGCTGCCTCGACGACGAGCAGCGCGAGGTCGTCGACGACCTGATCCGCGCCCACAAGCCCTCCCACACCCTCGGCGATGTATGCGAACTCGGAGACGGAATGCCGGTGGGCCGGCTGCGCCTCGGTCTCACCGCGTATGTCGCGCCGCCCCGCGGGCGATCGGTCAGCGTCGCGGGCCGCACCCGGCTCGGCCAGGGCAGCACCCTCGGCGAGAAGTCCCTCGCGGCGCCCGTGAGCGAGGCCAGGCTCGGGGGGGTGCGTGTCGGATGACCGATCTGCGCATCGGACGGATGACCACCTCCGTCACCGAGTGGCCCGATCCCGATCAGGTGCCGTCGATGCTCCGGCGCATCGTCGACGAGCGGCTCGATGACGCCATGCGGCAGCATCCCCTCCCCGACGGGGAGTGGTGCGTGCAGCGCCTCGACGTCGCCGTCGAGCTGGACCCCGAACGGCCGCTGAGCGCGCTCGAGACCAACTGGGCAGACCGCGTGCTGACGGCGCTGCGCCAGTCGCTCGTGGACGGGTCGACCGACGTCGTGCACTACCGGCGCCCCGAGGACGCGATCGACCACATGCTGGGCGGGCTCGTGGCGGGCGACCACGATCATGCCTGGGCGTGGCGCCTGGTCGGGCTCGTGGGACCGGGCGACCCCGAGCCGGCGGCGGACCCGTGCGGGCTGCTGCTTCTCGTGCTCGGCCGCCTCACGACCGGGGTCACCGGCGCGATCGCGCGGCTGATCGCACAGTCGGGCGTCGCCCGGGTGCACCGGATGCTGGGGAGCGAGGGGTGGCAGAGGCTTGCGAGGCTCGTCGCCGCCGAGGCGCAGAGCCCCTGGGATCCGGCGGCGACGGCGGACGGGCAGGGCGACCGCCGTGCTCCTGCGGCCGCCGTGGACGGCTCGAACACTGGTGCGGGTGTCGCTCGCGACCGTGCCGACGAGCGGCAGTGGTCTGACGACGCGGTGCTCGCGCGGCTGAGCACCTCGGTGGTGGGGCGGTCGGAGGTCGCGGCCGCCTTCCGCGCGTCGGGTCTGCGGGTCGACGCCGACACCCTGCGAGCGTGGAGCGTGCTCGCCCTCGCGGCCACGGATCCCGCACAGCTTCGCCGGTCGGCGGATCGCCTCGAACACCTTCTCGTCGCGGTCGCGGATCGGCTGCAGCCCGAGGCGGCGTCCGGCCTCGGGCTGGGCGCACGCGGCCCGCGCGCCGACGCCGCACGAAGCGCGGCGCGCGCGACATCCGTCAGCGGGTCGGGGTCGCCTCGCGCGGACGACGTCGAGGCGGAATCGCCTGACGAGGCGCCCGCGACCGAGGGACCGGCCTCCGAGTGGGGCGGGCTGCTGTTCCTGCTGAACACCGCGGCGGACGCGGCACTCCCCGACGCGCTCGACGACCGCCCCCTCGTCGATCGCACGGTCGGCTGGGTGCTGCACCGGGTCGGCCGTCGACTCGCGCCCGTCGACGTGGACGACCCTGCGCTCCTCGCCTTCGCTGCCGCCGACGACGTCCCGGTGGACGACGAGGATGAGGGCGAGGTTCCGGCGCTCGATGCCCTCGCACACCGCTGGGCGGCACGGACGGCCGAACTCCTGCGGGGCAGCGCGGCCGACGCGGCAGAAGATGCCGAGCTCGTCCGGCGCATCGCGCACCGCGGCGCGATCATCGAACGCCGACCCGGCTGGATCGAGGCGACCTTCCGCCTCGATGCCGTCGACCTCGACGTGCGCCGAGCCGGACTCGACCTCGACCCGGGCTGGGTGCCCTGGCTGGGGCATGTCGTGAGGTTCCGCTATGAGTGATCGCGGATACCTCACCGCTCGCGTGGGTCAGATGTGCCGACGGATCGCCGCCGTCGTCGACAAGAACTGCACGCCCGAATCCGGCGCGGCCGAGGCTGTCGGCTTCCTGCGCGACTGGGCCGACGCCGCGGACGACGGGGGCGCCCGCACCACTTCCGCCGCCGAGACGCCGCTCACCCGGATCGTGCGCGGGTTCGCCCTCACCGACCTCGAGATCGATCTGCTGATCCTCGCCGGCGTGCCCGAAGAGCACGAGGGGCTCGCGGCGACGCTGCGCACGCTGCATCCGACGGGCGAACCGCGACCGACCGCGGGGCTCGCCGCGCTGGTGTTCGGCGGCGACACCGACACCCGTGCGCACCTGCGCGAGACCTTGACCAGCGGGGCCGCTGTGCGGCACGGCCTGCTGAGCCTCGAGGGGAGCGGGCCGTACTTCGAGCGCTCGCTCGTCCTCGCCGATGAGTTGTGGCCGGCGCTGCACGGGCACGACGCGTGGCCCGCGAGCCTTCGCCGCGTGGCGACCGCCGGCGGTCCGGCGGGAATGGCGTCGTGGCTGATGCTGCCGGATGCGGCGGCAGGCGTGAGCGCCGTGCGGAACGACGAGCGCGCGCTGGTCGCCGTCCTGGACGAGGACCCGATCGTCGCCCGGGGTCGGTGCGAGACGATCGCGACAGCGGCGGGACGCGACCTCGTGGGGGCGACGCTCTCGGCGAGCAGCGCGGTGGCGGTGTCGCTCCTCGTCGCGCACGCCGTCGCGCGCGGCTCGGTCCCGCTCGTCGACATCGACCGCGCCGAGCAGCCCGTCGACGTGCCGCTCGGCGACTTCGCCGGGGCGGTTCTCGTCTCAGCCGCACCGGGGGCGCTCGCGCCACCCCGCGACCGCGCCCTCGTTCGCGTCGCGTCGGGCCCGGCGCCCCTCACGGCGATCCGCGATGCGTGGGCGGCCGCCGTGCCCGGTCTCGCCGATGACGCCGACACGCTCGCGGGACGGCATCCGCTCGATCCCGCGCTCACCGCGCAGGTCGCGCGCGACCTCGGCCTCTCGAGCGAGCCGCCCAGCACCCAGAGCATCACGAGGGCGGTGCGCAGCCGGGCGGCCGTGAACCTGCCTCCCGGAACGCGGCTCGTCGTGCCCGACATCGCGTGGGAGCAGCTTGTGCTGCCCTCCGAGGCGATGGCACTGCTGCACGCCGCGGTCGACCGGCTCTCGACGCAGGCGACCGTCCTCGACGACTGGCGCCTCGCGCAGCTCGCCCAGGCGACCCGCGGGGTGCGGCTGCTCTTCACGGGGCTTCCGGGCACAGGCAAGTCGCTCGCCGCGGCCGCCCTCGCCGCGGCGATCGGCACCGACCTGATGATCGTCGACGTCGCGCGGCTCGTCTCGAAGTGGCTCGGCGAGACCGAGAAGAACCTCTCGGCGACGTTCGACGCCGCCGAACGCACGCGGGCCGTGCTGCTGCTCGACGAGGCCGACGCACTCTTCGGCACCCGCACAGAGATCTCGGACTCGCACGACCGCTACGCCAATCTCGAGACCGCCTACCTGCTGCAGCGCGTCGAGCAGTTCCAAGGTCTCGTCGTTCTGACCAGCAACCTCCGTCAGAACATCGATCCCGCCTTCACGCGTCGACTCGACTTCGTCGTCGAGTTCCCGCTGCCCGACCTGCCGGCCCGGCGAGCGCTCTGGGATCACCTGCTGCCCGAAGCGCTCGGCTCGGTGCGCGGCGCCGACGTCGATCTCGACGCACTGGCCCGCATCTACCCCATTCCCGGCGGCTGGATCCGCAACGCCGCGGTCGCCGCGGCGTTCGCAGCGGCATCCGACGGCGGGATCATCACTCAGCGCAGCCTCATCGATGCGGTGCGCCGCGAGTACCAGAAGGCCTCGACCCCGTTCCCCGGGGAGCCACCAAGGAGACGAGATGACCACGATCGATGAGCGGGCGGGCACCGCCCGCACAGACGGAGTCTCCGACGCGTCCGCGCAGCTCTCGCGTTGGCCGTGGAACGCGCTGCGACCCACCAGAGGAATGCTGCTCGACAGCGACGACTTCGACGTCATGCTGGGCAATCCGCGCGGCAAGCACATGCTCCACAACGCCTGGCTGCACGGCAGCGGGGTGGCGTGGGGGTTCTCGGTCGAGACCAGCGGCGAGTGGGACCTCAAGGTGTCGCCGGGCCTGGGACTGGACGGCATCGGACGCGAACTGCACCTCGATGCACCGCGGTGCATCTCGGTGCAAGGACTGCTCGACAAGGCCGTCGCGGACTGCGGCGGGAGCACCGTCGAGTTCTGCCTGATGCTGAGCTTCGACGCGTGCCTCGACCGGCCCGTGCCCGCGCTCGCGGACCCGTGCGATGTCACCCGCGAGAGCCAGGAGTACTCGCGCATTAACGAACGGGCGCACCTGCACCTCGCCCCCGGCCATCATCGGCGGGTGCGCACCTATCACCGGGTGCGCGTGCTGCTCGGGCTCGATCAGGTCCGCGACGGCGACGAAGCGGGCCGCGAGGCCCTGGCCGCCCGCAACGAGGTGATGGCCGCGCCCGCGCACGATCGCGCCCCGCAGCTGCTGCGGTGGTTCCGCTGCCTCGCGGCACGGGACGCCGCCGACCTGAGCCCGAGCGGCGACGTCTGCGAGCCCGACCTCTTTCCCGTGGACGACGCGGATGCCGGGATCTGCCTCGCCTGCATCCGCGTGAAGGTCCGCGACCAAGGGGGCTGCGCCGAGATCGACGGAGAGATGTCGATCGACGACTGCTGCCGCCGGGCGTTGCTGCCGACAGCGGTGATCCAAGATCTGGTGTGCGCGCTCGCGCCCGGGCTCATCGGCGTCGGCGACCCGCTCACGGCCGTGGGGCCCCAGGCCGTGCCGGGGAGCGTCGAGTGGGGTCATCATCCGCGCGAGTTCACGTTCCGGGTCACCGCCGACGTGCTGCCGGCGACGCTGACCCGAGACTCGGTCGTCGTCAGCTCGCTCTCGCCGGCCGGGTGGGTCGTGGAGGACCTCGACCGGAGGCCCCGGTACGACGCCGATGACAACTCGGTCATCGTCCGGCTGGCTGACCGGCCGGCGCACCCGTTGATCAGGGTGCTGGTCGTCGGCACGGGCGTGACGCCGGTGTACGGCGCGGAGCCCCGGGTTCCCTTCGCGGGAGTGGTGGGCGATGACCCGGGGACGACCGGTCAGGGCCGGGATGCCGTGCTGACCGCGGAGAACCCGTACTGCGAGCGGCCGGAAGAGCACGAGCACGGTGGGCACGAGCACGACAAGCGCGAAGAGCGCGAAGAGCGCGGACGGCCGGAGCGCCGCCGAAACCCGAAGCCCTCCGATTACGAAGGAGATGATGACCGTGACGACCACCACGAGTGACTGTGGATGCCACGACAGCACCGCGTCCGGTTCGACGAAGCCGGCGGCGGCCGGCGTCGCTGCCCGACCGGTGTTCGTTCCGAAGGATGCCGTCATCGGTGCCACACCCGCCGCGCCCGCCGCATCGGCAACCACCGGCACGACCGTGTTCGGCGGGTTCCGCGGCCTCAACCCCCAGGACGGACTGTTCCTGCGCGGCGAGCACCTCGCCGCCATCCAGGATTACTCGCGCGCTCTCACCTCCGCGCTCGCGACCGCGAGTGGGACGGGCATCGTGCACGGGCTGGGCGTCGCCCTCACCGACGACGGACTCGTCGTCTCTCCTGGCCTCGCGATCAGTCCGCGCGGCGGGCTGCTGATGCTGCCGCTCGCGGTCACAATCCCGCTCGACGACCCGCCTCTGCCCGCGATCTCAGACGACGGGTTCTGGCGGGTCGAGCTCCACTGGGCCTCGCGCACGTCGGGATCCGTCCCGGCCTACGGCAGTCTGTGCGCGCGCGACTGCGGCACCGACGGGGCGACGATCCGTCCGTGGCGCGACGAAGGCGTCGAGATCCGGATCGTGCCCGACTCGCTCGACGGGTTCGGCGCTGTCTCGGGCGCTCTGCGGCGCGGCAACTGGCTCTCGTCGGCGTACTTCGAGCGGGAGCGGTCGAACGCACATCCGTGGCTCGTGCCCGGGACGCCCGACGCCGACATCCCCCCGGTCAGCGCCCGCGACTGGGCCGACGCGACGCCACTGCCCGACGAGAGCGGCGTCCCCCTGGGTGTCCTGTACACGAGCGACCCGTCCGAGAGCGGCGGCATCCTGCTGCAGGTCTGGACGGGGCGCCGGCTCGTCGACGGGCCCGCGGCGTCGGCACAGTGGAGGGCGCGGCTCGCCATGCGGCCGTGGCCGGTCTTCCTGGCGCAGATCCTGCAGTTCGAGACCGAGGTCCTCGGGGCGATCCGCTCCGTCGCGAAGCTCGACGCGTCGATCCGGGTGAACCTCGCCGCCACGCACGAGCGGATCGCGACCCTTCTCGACATGAAGACCTCCGTCGCCGAACTGTTCGACACGCTGCAGAACAAGTCGGTCGAGAACCACGCGGGCGTCAAGAAGCTCCACGGCGCGTACGAGAAGGTTCAGGATGCCGCCCCCGCAGAGGCCGACGATTACGCACTCCCGAAGGTCCTCGGCATCGGCGAACTCCCCCCGGCGGGGTATCTGCCAGTCCCCGAGCGCGGGGCTACCGCCGAGGTGCTCGCCGACTTCTTCGGTGACCGTGTCGATGTCGGCATCCGCCAGCTGCGCGCAGACCAGATCGCCGACGAGCTGCTCGCCGCGCAGCACCGCGACCGCATCCCACTGCATTCGTCGGGCGACCCGAAGGTGAAGGTGGACGTCCTCGTCCCGAGCGACCCCGCGGATCTGCCGGCACTGCGCACACCCGCGTACAACTGGGTCGCGTTCGTGCGACGGGGGCCTCAGGCCGAGCAGACCGAGGTGGACATCGAACCCGTCCCTGTTCACGTGAAGGACGTCGGAGAGTTCACCTTCGACGATCCGAAGGCAGTCGGGGCGCTGGCCGAGAAGCTCCGTGAAGACCCCGGCGACGCGATCGGCACCGTCGACTTTCCGATCGATTCGTGGGAGTGTCCGCGCGATCCGATCGCCGAGCGCATCCTCGATGCGCTCACCGGTTTCGACAACACGCCGCAGGCGCTCCTCGCCCTCACGACGGGGCGCCGCGAACTCGCCGCCGTCCGGGCGGGACTGCTATGGATGTCTGTGGACTCGGGCGCGCCGCGGCTTCCGATCCACGTGCACGAGACCGAGGAACCCGAGCGGATCATCATCCTGCTCGGACAGCGCCAGCGCCTGACCGACAACCCGATCGACTAGGGAGCCCTTTCCGTGACAACTGAGGCCGTCTTCGGCGTATGCACGCTGCGTGTCGAGGTGCAGCCCGAGCACCTCCTCATCACGATCACGACAAGTCGGGCATTCGATGCTAGTGCGCAGCGCATGTTCGTGTCCCGCCCCCGGCGGGTCGCCTCCACGCGCGAGGCACTGGAACTCACCGAGGACTTCCTTCACTCCTTCGGGGTTTGGGAGGAAGGACTCCACTTCCCGCGACCGCAGGGAATAGTAGTGCCCCATAAGGTGGTGTAGCCCGCGGTGGCCGGCCTCGTCTTGGACGTGGGCGCGGTCACCGTGTGATCCTTCGAGGAAACTCTCACATCCCACTCGAAAGGCATCATCACGATGACCGCACCTCATATTGTCGACAGTGAAGATAGACAACGTTCGCGGGGGACTTGGCACAAGGGATCTATGGCTTCGCTGGCGCGAAGCCGTCCGTCGTCGACTAAACGACTACCAAACATTCAAACTCCCTGTTCGGGGAGTGAAGTTTCGGTGCTTTACCGGGAGTTTTGGTGGACCTGAGGGGACTCGAACCCCTGACCCCTGATGCAGGTTCAATTCTCGTGCTGCACTAAAGGAGCGGTTGGCGCTTCATCTCCGTGGTCGGCGCGCGCCCGTATCGAAGAGCCGCTCCTTCCGCGACGAGCTCCGTCAGCGGTCATGTCCCACATCGCGCCGACGCTCGTCGCGGCGCAGTTCTATGCGCCCACGAACAAGCTCCCTGTAGACGCTTAGATCGCCGAGACGCCCAGGCACGCCATCTGCCGCCGCAACCTCCATCGGGTTCGAGAGGATCACGCCCTCGCCGACCGCAAAGTCGAGAAGCAACTGGATCGCGTCGCGCGAGGAGGCGGCGGCCTCCTCTGATGCGGCCCGCTGAGCAGCCAAGTGATGTTCGATCCGGTCCACGGTGATCTCGCCGATCGTCAAATCGCCGAACGCCGGCGTGAGCTGCGTTCGAACCACGCGTTCACACCGCGCGTACGTAGCCTCGCTCACATCGGAGAGCCACGCGAGGTCGCCGAGCCACACGTAGGCGAGCTCGTCGAAGGGGTCGTCGGGAGTGAGATAACGCCAGGCATCGAGCTCCGACAGCCGGAGTCGCTCCGCGATTCGGAGTTCCAGCCGTGCGCGGGCGTCCGTCGCGGTGTCTGCGGTGGCTGTGACTCGGTGGAGTTCTCCATCCCACAGCCGCAGTCGCGCGATGGCGCATGTGCGCCCATTGCCGACGGAGCGGGTGGTCATCGTGCCGTGTGTGCCGAGTTCGAGCGGCGGTCGCCCTGTTCGCATGTTGCACCTTCCCTGCCTGTCAGGATCCGAGAACTTCGTCGAGGATGTCGATCGTGATCGGGTCGACTTCGACGGCGCAGACGCCGTAGCTCGCGCGCGTGATCTGCTCGTTCGAGTGGCCGAGCAGCCGCGAAGCGAGTGTGATTCCGGAGGGGCGCTCGACGAATGTCGCCGTCGTGCGTCGAACAGGTGTGCCGTGTAGTCGTCCACATCGACACCCCAGGCGGTGAGCGCCGCAGCGTTGTCGTCGACGAACGTGCGCAGCAGCGGCTCGTAGTTGCTCACAATCATGCGTTGTCAGGTCTCCCTCTTCGCGGCCTTTCATGCGTCAATGCCTGCGAACACCTCATCGAGCGCGTCGGCCGCGATTTCGACAATGAGGTCGGGGCGCTTCGCGTAGTGGCCTTCGGTGATCGCCGCGTCACTGTGCCCGAGCAGATCGCGTGCGACTTCGACGCCGGCCGTGTCCGATACCGCCGCGGCGACGGCCTTGCGGAGGCTGCGGAAGGTGAGGTGCTCTGCGTCGACGCCGATAGCCGAGAGCTCCGGGTCGAACTCGCGGCGGAACATCCGCAGCAGCTCGCCGACTGCGCTGGGGTCGCGCGGACGGCCGCGCTCGGTGATGAACAGCACGTCGTCGGGATTCCGTTCGGGATCAGGAACGTGGCTGGCCACGAGTTCGCTCAGCACCTTGGCCGCGAACTTCGGAACGCGAACCCAACGCTTCTGCCGCTCCGCCTTGGGCGAGTCCTGACGGAACAGGCCGCGGGACTTCGTACGAACCATCGTCCCCCCGACCCAGACGAGCGCCTCCATCGTGAGGCTTCCGTCCGGCTGTTCCACCGCCTCGAACCGCACGTCCTGGAACCGGATCGCAATCGGCTCCGCGGTCCTCTGGGAGGTGCCGAGCGTGATGAGGATGTAATCGGCGAGCAGCTTGTAGTTGGGCCACCGGCCCACGGGATACCGAGCTCGGTGTCGCTCCGGCCACACGTCGCGGATGAGGTGGAGGATGTACTTGACCTGCACCGCGTCGAGTTTGAAGTACATCGTGTCCGGCTCATCCGCTCGCCGGGTCGCGCGGATGGGGTTCGCCACGACGACCGCTCCATGCCGTGTCTGCTGGATCGACCCGGCAGCCGAGAAGTGTCCCTGCTGGATCGCCCAATCGAACATGAGCGACATCACGTTCCGAACCTTGTTTGCGGTCGTCACCGATTTCTCCCGCGCGATGTCCATGAGTAGTCCGTCGGCGCGATCGGCGGTGATGTCGGCGATAGGGATGGCTCCGGCGCGCGCGGTGACATGCGCTCGGACCACCGATGCGTAGCCATCGACGGTCTGCTCGCGGCGTTGGCGCAACACTCGCGGGTCGTCGTCGTGATACGCCGTCTTGAGCCACGCCGTCGCCAACTCCGCTACAGTCATGACCTGCGTGCGTCGTGCCAGGGCTCGACCGACGGCAACATCGGCCGCTTCCTGCAATGCGGCCAGCGCCTCGGCTTCGGTCGCGCCGCGGCCGCTCGGACGACGCTCGCGCCCGTTACCGTCGTAGACGCGTCCTCGCGCGATGACGAGACCGCTCGGCTCAACGGTGTAGGTCACCTTGCCGAGTTCGCCAAGTGCGCGCTTCGGCCGCGCCATCAGTCGGCCATCCTGTCCATAGGAGCCACGATCCGGCCTGCGATGAACGCCTCGATATCCTCATCGCGGTAGCGGACGTTGTGCGCCGAGAGTGCGACGAACGGCAATCCGAGACCTCGGCTGCGCGCGCGCTCCGTCCGCCAGTCAGCGAGAGTCCTGATGGGGATGCCCGTATAGTCGGCAAGCTCCTGCGGAGTCCAGAGGCGAGTGCGGTCGGCGCTCATATCAAACAGGTAGGCGGCACCTCCCGTAGACCCCCAGGAAGACCCGTAGGTCGGCCAAGAATCGGCAAAACGGACAGGTTCTCGGACAGCCGCAGCAGCGACCCACCCCATGCTCAGCATCGCACTTCCCTTACTTCGCAGGGGAGTACGATCCTGTGGAACACCCTCCGAACCTCAGATCCTGAAGCCGAGCTGTACTTCGGCGTTTGACGCCTCGCCCGAAGCCCCGGCATCTCTTTTCGGATGTCGGGGCTTCGTGCGCGCGCGGGTGGCGCGACGCGCGCAGAATGACCCGATCTCCGCAGAGATTCGCCGTATGGGTGCGGAAAAGTCGACAATCTGCGGAGATCGCGCCACGGGCGGGATGCCGCGGCTCAGCCGTAGAAGAGCTTCTCGAACGCGCGGCGCGCGCGGCGCGACGTCCGCATCCATTCCTCCTCGACCCGCGTCGCCGAGCGCGGGGGGTATTCCAGGAGCCGGCCGATGCCGTCGAGCTTGCCGCGGTCGGTCGGTAACACATCGCTCGTCTGACCGGACAGGAGCGTATTCGCCGAGCGCAGACGGCTCGCGAGACGCCACGCGTCTGCCAGATATTCGGCCGCAGACTCGGGGACGAGCCCTGCGTCGCGCGCGGCGCTCAGCGCCCCGATCGTCGAGGTGGTCCGCAGCGCCGGAATCTCGTGCGCGTGGGCATGCTGCAGAAGTTGGACCAACCATTCGACATCGCTCAGACCGCCCGGACCGAGCTTCAGATGGCGGGCGCGATCGGCGCCCTGAGGCAACCGCTCATTCTCGACGCGCGCCTTGATCCGCTTGATCTCGCGAAGCCCGTGTGGATCGACCTGGGCGGGATAGCGGACTTCGTCGGCCATGGCGATGAACGCCCGAATCAGCTTGACGCTGCCCGCGACGCCGCGGGCACGAAGAAGCGCCTGCGCTTCCCACGACAGCGACCAACGCCGGTAGTACTCGGCATAGGACTCGAGCGAGCGCACCATCGGGCCGGTGCGACCTTCGGGGCGCAGATCCGCGTCGAGGTCGAACGGCACTCGATGGTCTTCCGAGTGGGTGCGCAGCCCTGCGACGATCTGCAGGGCCAGCGCGTTGGCCCGTTGGGGATCGATGCCGTTGGCGTCATAGACGTAGATGATGTCGGCATCCGAGCCGAACCCGAGCTCACCACCACCGAAGCGGCCCATCGCGATCACGGAGAAGTCCAGCGCCGCATCGTCCGGCGGGACGATCTCGCGGCGCACGGCACGCAGCGTCGCCTGGATCGTGACTTCGCTCACCGTCGTCAGTCCGGCGGCGATCTCTTCGATCGTGGCGGTGCCGAGCACGCCCGCAAGCGCCAGTCGGAGGAGCTCGCGCCGCCGCAGCACGCGCACTGACCGCATGGCGTCGGTCACCGTCTCATGGCGGGACTGGATCGCCCGGGCCTCCTCCTGGAGCAGAACGCCACGCCGCGGGCGCAGCTGCTCGTCGGAATCCAGCCACGCGACCGACTCCGGAATCCACTCCATCAGCTCACCGATGTAACGAGAACCCGACAGCACGCGCGTCAGCCTCTCGGCCGCGCCCGACGAGTCCCGCAGCATGCGCAAGAACCAGGGAGTGTCCCCCAGCCGCTCGCTGATGCGGCGGTAGGCGAGCAATCCGTAATCCGGATCGACGCCGTCGGCGAACCAGCGGATCATCACCGGCATGAGGTGGCGTTGGATCGTGGCCTTGCGGCTGAGGCCCCCCGTGATGGCACCGATGTGCCGCAACGCGCCGGCCGGGTCGCGGAAGCCGATCGCTGCGAGGCGATCCGCGGCCTGACCCTGCGAAATCTGTTGCTCGTCCGCGGGAAGGGCGGCGACCGCCGACAGCAACGGCCGGTAGAACAGCCGCACGTGGACTTCGCGCACATCGCGCTTGACCGCTTCCCAGAGCGTCCACACGGCCGGGCCACTCTCGGCCAGTCCGGACGCGCGGGCCAGAATCCGCAGGCCCTCCGGTGTCGTGGGCATCAGATGAGTGCGCTGGAGGCCGCGCAACTGCATCCGGTGCTCCAAAACCCGAAGCACCCGGTAGTCGCGAGCGAACACAGCGGAGTCCGCGCGGCCGATGTACCCCGCGTCGACGAGGGCCTCGAGGGCGTCGAGAGTGCCACGCTGATGGATGCTGGGATCGCCGAGCCCATGCACGAGCTGCAGCAACTGGACGGTGAACTCGATGTCGCGGATTCCGCCGGGTCCGAGTTTGAGCTGATACGGGATATCGGCCGGCGGAATGTGCTCGGTGACCCGCTCGCGCATCCGCTGGACGCTGTCGACAAAGTTCTCGCGCGCGGCGCTCATCCAGATCTTCGGCTGCACCGCCGCGACGTACGCGTCGCCGAGCGCCCGGTCACCCGCGATCGGGCGCGCTTTCAGGAGCGCCTGAAACTCCCAGCTCTTGGCCCACCGGTCGTAGTACGACAGGTGCGAATCGAGGCTGCGTACGAGGGCGCCCTGCTTTCCCTCCGGACGCAGATTCGCATCGACGTCCCACAGCGGCGGCTCGATCTCGATCCCCGAAATACCCCGCATCGTCTGGACCGCGAGGCGTGTCGCGATGTCGATGGCACGGCTCTCGCCGATCTCCTCGATCGTCGCTTCATCCGCGCCGCCGACGAAGATGACGTCGACGTCGCTGACGTAGTTGAGCTCGCGGGCCCCGGTCTTACCCATTCCGATGATCGCGAGTTGCGCACCAGCCACTTGGGCCCGCGGGAAGAGCCCTGCGCCCGCGTTGCCCCCCGCGACTCGGGTGCGGGCCACGCACAGCGATGCCTCCAGCGCAGCGCCGGCGGCATCGGCGAGGGCCGCCGCGACGGGCGCGAGGACATCCACGGCATCCGGCACGCCAAGATCGAACGCCGCGATGCGCGCCAGCATCCGTCGATAGCGCACACGCAAAGCGACCCAGGCGCTCTCCTCTCCCGTGGCGGCGAACCCCTCGGCATCGGCGGCGACCGCGTCGAGCAACTCGTCATGGAGCTCCTGCGCTGACGGCAGCCCGCCGCCGGCGCGGGTGAGGTCCTCGAGCTCGCGCGGATGCCGCAAATAGAACTCGGCGAATCCGCTGGAGGCGCCCAGCACCCGCCACACCGTCGCACTGGCGCGGGTGAGCGCGTCACCGACCGCTGCGGCGTCGCGACGTGCGACGCGTACGAGCGCGGCCAACGCCTGATCCGGGTCGGCGGCCAACTCCGCCGACCCGAGCAGATTCGATCGCTCGATGCCGGTAAGCTCCGTGAGCTCTCCCACGAGGACGTCGGCTGCACCGAGATCACCGAAGCCGAGTCGGGCGAGTCCGGTCAGAGCCGAGGAACGCGCGCCGGTCGACATGATGCCTAGAGCATCTCCAGGTTGCTCTTCAGCTCGAACGGCGTGACCTGGGCGCGGTACTCCTGCCACTCGCGACGCTTGTTCAGCAGCACATAATTGAAAACCTGCTCACCGAGGGTCTCGGCGACGAGCTCCGACTCTTCCATGTACTCCAGCGCGTGGTCCAGGCTCGCCGGCAGCGACGCGTAGCCGAGCGCGCGACGCTCGGCGTCGGTCAGCGACCAGACGTTGTCCTCCGCTTCGGGTGGAAGTTCGTAGCCTTCCTCAATGCCTTTGAGGCCCGCCGCCAGCATGAGGGCGAACGAGAGGTACGGGTTCGCCGCAGAATCCAGGGCTCGGTACTCCACCCGCGTGGACTGGCCCTTGCTGGGCTTGTACATGGGCACGCGCACGAGCGCCGAACGGTTGTTGTGGCCCCAGGTGACGAAGCTGGGTGCCTCGTCGCCGCCCCAGAGCCGTTTGTAGGAGTTGACGAACTGGTTGGTGACCGCCGCGATCTCGTTGGCGTGCCTGAGCAGGCCGGCGATGAAGTGGCGCCCGGTCTTGGAGAGCTGGTACTGCGCGCCAGCCTCGTAGAACGCATTCTGATCGCCTTCGAACAGCGACATGTGCGTGTGCATGCCGCTTCCGGGCTTGCCGCTCAGGGGCTTCGGCATGAACGTCGCGTAGACGCCCTGCTCGATCGCGACCTCTTTGACCACGGTGCGGAAGGTCATGATGTTGTCCGCTGTGGCGAGCGCGTCCGCGTAACGCAGGTCGATCTCGTTCTGACCGGGGCCGCCCTCGTGGTGGCTGTACTCGACCGAGATGCCCAGGTCCTCCAGCATTCGCACACTGCGACGACGGAAGTCGTGCGCGGTGCCACCGGGCACATTGTCGAAGTACCCCGCCGAGTCCACCGGCTCGGGGCCGTCGGGACCGTAGGACGAGGACTTCAAGAGGTAGAACTCGATCTCGGGGTGCGTGTAGAACGTGAAGCCCGCGTCGGCGGCCTTCGCGAGCGTGCGCTTGAGGACGTGCCGGGGGTCTGCGACTGCGGGCTGACCGTCCGGCGTCGTCAGATCGCAGAACATCCGCGCAGTCGGGTCGATCTCGCCCCGCCAGGGCAGCGTCTGGAATGTCGTGGGGTCGGGGTGAGCGAGCAGGTCCGATTCGTAGGAGCGCGTCAACCCCTCGATGGCCGAACCGTCGAAGCCGATGCCCTCGGTGAAGGCCCCCTCGACTTCGGCGGGTGCGATCGCGACCGACTTCAGGGTTCCGGTCACGTCGGTGAACCAGAGTCGGACGAACTTCACCCCGCGCTCCTCGATCGTGCGCAGTACGAAGTCCCTCTGCTTGTCCATCGCGTCCTCTCCACAACCGGTCGGAAGGCGAAGCCGGTCCGAAGGCCAGACTATCGGCCTGCGTCGCCCGTCGCTTCGCCCGACACGTCGGCGTCCGAGCCCCACGCGTCGTCGCGGGCTTCGTCTTCCGACCACGCGCGGGAGCGCGCAGCAAGGAGAGCAGGCGCGTTCGCTGCCTCTTCTTCCGTGTCGAAGGGACCGGCGCGGTCGACGGCCGGCGACTCGAAGCCGCGCTCGACCGCGTGCGTCGTGAGGTTGTACCAGTACTTCTCTTCGGACATCTGGGCCTCTTCTCTCGCCTCGCGCCTGGCGTCGGCACGGTCTGGCTTGATCCTAGGCTTTCGAAGTGGCTGGGCGCTCCTCGGTAGGGTGGGAGCATGACGACGAATGCGGCACGGGCTGTCGGTGTGGACATCGGTGGAACGGGCATCAAAGGCGCCCTGGTCGACCTGAAGGCGGGCGTGCTGCTCAGTGACCGCGTGAAGGTGGCGACGCCCAAGGGTGCCGAGCCGGAAGACGTGCTTGCCGCCGTCCGCGTCGTTCTCGACACGCTCGGTGTGACGGATGCCGATGTCCCGCTCGGCGTGGCTTTCCCGGCGATCGTGAAGAACGGCCGCACCCTCTCGGCGGCGAACGTCGCCGACACGTGGATCGGGTTCGAGGCCGAGAAGTTCTTCGAGGACGGTCTCGGCCGTGAGATCCACTTCGCGAACGACGCCGACGTCGCCGGCGTCGCCGAAGTCCGCTACGGCGCGGCGCGCGGCGTGCAGGGGTTGGCGCTTCTCACGACCCTCGGCACCGGCATCGGCACCGCGATGCTGCACAACGGCATCCTCATCCCGAACTCCGAGCTCGGGCACCTGCAGCGGGCCAGGAAGGACTCCGACGCCGAGGCATGGGCCGCCTACTCGGCCGTCGAACGCGAAAGTCTGAGCTGGGATAAGTGGGCCAAGCGGCTGCAGTGGTACTACAGCTACCTCGAATTCCTCTTGAGCCCCGACCTCTTCATCGTCGGCGGCGGCGTGTCCAAGCACGCCGACCAGTTCTTGCCGCTCCTGGACCTGAACACGCCGATCGTCCCGGCCGTGCACCGCAACAATGCGGGGATCATCGGCGCGGCAGCGCTCTCGGTGCGCGTCACCGAGGCGCAGCCGGCTTTCGACGCCTGACGGCGGTTCAGAAAGGGCGAATGGGCCGGCCTGTACGCCGGGTTCTGTCCGGGGGCCGAAGCCCCGTGGACGGTCATCTCTCTCGGCGACACGTTGCCGTGCCGCTCTAGCGGTCTACCCGAGGACTCAGCGGGCCGCGTCATCATCCTCTGTCTGACCTTGCTCCGGACGAGGTTTACCGTGCGGACCGTGTCACCACGGTCCCGGTGGTCTCTTACACCACCCTTTCACCCTTACCGGGGTCTCCCCCGGCGGTCTGCTCTCTGTGGCACTGTCTCGCGGATCACTCCGGGTGGGGGTTACCCACCGTCCTGCCCTGTGGAGCCCGGACGTTCCTCGGTGCGGTTTCCCGCCACGCGACCGTCCAGCCGACCCATTCGCGATTCGAGTCTACGTCGCTGATCGCCGGGGTCATTGTCCCCAGCGGATGCGTGTACTACTGTCAGCAACAGAAGTGGGCACGGGGGTGTCCACGGGTGAGAACACGGGGGTGTTCTCATAGAGGAGCACGGGGGTGCTCGCACCGTAGGACACGGAAGTGTTCTGCGTCGGACTTTGGGGGGTCTGATGAACGGTCGATTGTTGGCAGTGACGGTCATCGTCGGGGCGATGGTGTTCGGCGGCGCGGCAGCGAGTTCCGCGGCCGAGGTGCCGCTCGTCGCCGCGCAGGGGACGCCGACCGCGCCCCCCGACTACACGCCCGACGAGCCCGTAGAACCGACACTGTCGGGATCGACGGTCGTTCCGGCGTGCGCACAGGATGTGCCCTGGCTCACGTACCGGGTGCAGATGCTCGATCCACAGGCGCGGTCGACCGGGAACACGGCCCGGCTCATCCTCACCGACGGAACGAATTCCGTCACCCTCGCGCTCGGCACACTCCGCGCCGACGGCACGCTCTCCGGACGGATCCTGTGGCCTGGAGCGACTATCGGAGCCGACGGGCGCGGCACCGGCTGGCCCGGATGGGAGACGCGCGGCGGCCAGCTGGTCGAGACGACCGGTAATTACGCCTGGACGCGGGGGAACATCACGGCGACCATCGAGGTCAATCCGACGCTCGCCGTCGCCGTCTCCTACCCGCCGTCCACCCCCCAGTGCGCCACGGCGCCGCGCGCGCAGTTGAGCGCCGCGGGACTGCCCGCGACGGGTGGCACGCCGCAGACGCTCCTCGTGGCGGGGGCGATCGGTATCGCCGGGCTCGGGCTCGGCATCACGGCCGTCGTCCTGCGCCGACGCCGCCGTGTCTGAGGTCCGCGCTTCGTCGACGTCTCCGCGCCGCGTCGTCATCGCGTGCGTGGTGCTGCTCGTCGCGCTGGCGCTCACCTTCGGCTGGATCGTGTCGCGGGTCGCGGTCACTGCCATCGAACTCACTCGGCTGGAAGGCTCGGCCCGCACGCTGATCGACGCGGCGGCGTCCGGCGATGCGGGCGCGGTGACGTCGGGGGTGCACGATCTTGTCGCGCACGCGGATGCCGCGGGCGGCGCGGCATCCGACCCCCTCTGGCCGGTGGCCGAGGCTTTGCCCTGGGTCGGTGACGATGTGGCGGCCATCCGAACGGTGGCTGTCCACGCAGCCGCCGTCGGGCAGGCGCTGCTCCCCGTGGTCGACGCGGCGGCCGGTGGCACGGACTTCACGTCTGATCTCCCGGGCATCCATCAGCACCTCGCCACCGCCGCGGGCGTGCTCGCCGACGCCGAGAGTGCCCTGGCAGACGTGCAGGCCCGCGACCTCGAACCGAGAATCGCCGACGCCGTGCAGCAGCTCCACGCGCAGCTCGCGGCCGCGACGCCCACCGTGCGCACCCTCGCCGGTGCGACCGCAGCCCTCCCCGAGCTCTGGGGACTGGACGGCGCGCGTTCCGTGCTCGTCATGATGCAGAACTCCGCCGAAGCGCGCACCGGCGGAGGGATCACCGGCTCGTTCGCACTGCTCTCCGCCGACGCCGGGGGCCTGACCCTCGTGACGCAAGCCGATTCGTCGAGCTTCGATGGCGTGCCGATGCCGAGCGTGGAGACCGCGGCCTCATCGAAAGCGCTGTACGGCGACATCATCGGGCGGTACGTGCAGAATGCCTCGCTCACGACCGACTTCGATCTCACCGCCCGTCTCGCTTCCGCCTGGTGGGTCACGCTAGGTCATCCCGCTCCCGACGCCATCGTCTCGGTCGACCCGCTCGTCATGCGCGCACTGCTGAGTGTGACCGGTCCGGTCACACTCGCCGACGGCTCGACCCTCAGCGCCGACACGCTCGTGGAGCGACTGTTGATCGAGCCCTACATGACGCTCGACTCTGCGGGCCAAACCGCGTTCCTGCAGTCAGTGACGTCCGCCGTCGTCGCGGCGTTGGCGACCGTGCAGGCCGACCCGCTGACCTGGGCGCGCGCCGTGGCGGCACCGCTCGCGGGCGGGAGCGTGTCGATCTGGACCGCGGATGCCCGGGTCCGCGACGCGCTCGCAGGCACGTCCCTCGCCGGGCCCGCCGCTCGCCACGCCGCGGTAGGTCCCGGCGGCTTCGCGGTCTACGTCAACGATGCGACGGGCGGGAAGCTCGACACGTTCCTCCATCTGGCGATCGCGTCGGAAGTGTCCTCCTGCCGCGCCGACGGCCGAACCGACACCCTCATCCGCGTGACGATGAGCAGCTCGCTTCCGGTGGATGCACACTTGCCGGGATCGATGACGGGCGATGGCCGCTACGGCACCGGCATCGGCGACATCGGGACGAGCATCTCGGTGGCCGCTCCCCCGGGAACGTTCTTCGGTGGGGTGCAGAAAGACGGTGTTCCCGAGGTGTCGGTGGATGTCGACGACAACGGTTTCCCGACCAGTCTGGTGAGAGTGAATCTCTCCCCCGGCGAGGTCAACGTGATCGACTTCCGGTTCGTCTCTGCCGAGGCCGGAACCCCGACCCCCCAGATTCTGACGACGCCTCTGCTCAACGCCGCCGAGATCCAGCCTCCGGTCGTGCTGCCCTGCGCGTGATCAGCTCTTGGCCGCGTCGCTCGTGATCCGCAGATCGAGCGGGAAATCGATGGGGAACGTCCCGAACAGCAGGGTCGTCGCGCGCTCGGCGGCGGAGCGCACCGCCGCGGCCGCTCGGTCGGCGTGCGCCCGCGGCGCATGCACGATGATCTCGTCATGTAGGAAGAAGGCGAGGTGCGCGCGCGAGCCGAAGACGGCTCCGGATGCCGGCGCTGCGTCGCCGGCATCCACCCTCGGAAACGCCGCGAGTTGAGCACGGAGGTCGGCGAGCCAGGCCGCAGCCCACTCGGCCGCGGTGCCCTGAACCACGAAGTTGCGGGTGAAACGCCCGCGGTCGCGCGCGGAGCGCCGCGCGCGCAATCGATCGGCCTCCGAGGCGTCGGAGGCACTGGCGGCCGATTGCACCTCGCGCCATTCCGGCGAGGGCGGCGGGCTCGATCGGCCGAGCCATGTCGTCACGATTCCCCCCTCGTCGCCGATGCGGGCGGCTTCATCGACAAGACCCATTGCCCGCGGATAGGCGCGCCGGAGGGCCGGTACGAGTCGTCCGCTGTCCCCCGTCGTCGCGCCGTACATCGCGCCGAGGACGGCGAACTTCGCCTCTTGGCGTGTCGCGACGACGCCACCGGCGACGATTCCCTCGTAGAGGTCGGTCCCGCGCGCCGCTGCCGCGAGCGACTCGTCTCGGGCCATCGCGGCCAACACGCGGGGTTCGAGCTGCGCGACATCGGCGACGATCAGCATCCATCCCGGATCGGCGTGCACGGCAGGCCGGAGCTCTCGGGGGAGCTGGAGCGCGCCGCCGCCCGATGACGCCCACCGACCGGTGACGACGCCTGCCGGCACGTAGACGGGACGGAAGCGCCCGTCGGGCGCCCACTCGTCCAGCCAGGCCCACCCGTTCGCGCTGAGCAGGCGGGTGAGCTTCTTGTACGCCAGCAGCGGCTCGATCACCGGATGGTCGATTTTCTCCAGTTCCCATTTACTGGTGGACGTTGCCAGGACACCCACGCGATGGAGCGCACGCAGGAGCTTCGGCTGCGAATCCAGACTCGCGGCCGAGTCGTTCAGCGCGGCGCGGACCTCCGCGGCCAACACCTCCACGCGCGACGGCAGACGCCCCTGGGCCGGCCGCGCGCCGAGGCGTTCGGTGAGAATGCCGTCGTGGACGGAGCGACTCCACGGCAGACCGGCAGTGTGGAGTTCGATCGCGAGGAGGGCGCCGGCCGATTCGGCCGCGAGCAGGAGCCGCAGCCGATCCGGGTCGGCGGAGGCGGCAACCGCGGCCTGTTGCCGGGCGAATTCCGCCCGCACCGAGGCGAGATCGGACGGTACGCCCCGTCCGGCGCGAGAGCCGGGCTCCTCGTCGACGTCGAAGAGAGTTGCCGCGGCATCCGGCGCTGCGACGAGCGTTTCTGCGTCCGCGACATTCCACTCGGTAGCCGCACGCAGCGGGCTCGGATCTGTGACACGGTCGCTGGTGCGGAGGATCGCGTGCGCGAGACGGAGATCGCGGCAGCGCGCGACCTCGATGCCGGCCGCGAGGAGATCGGGGTACCAGCGACGCGAGTCATCCCACACCCAGCGGGTGCGCGGATCGGCGTCGCGCACGGCGCGGTGCCACTCGGCCGCGGTCAGCCGCCGGAGCGGGGTGTCGTCGCCGTCCGCAACGACGATGACGTCACCGTCACGTGCGACGCACAGCCAGTCAGAGACCGGATTCACCGGTGCGCACGAGGATGCATCCACACTCGGGGCACATCACGACATCGTCGTCCTCAGCACGCCGCAGCACCTGCAGATCGGTGCCCGAAAGCACCATCCGGCACCCTTCGCAGGTCCGCTGACGCAGGGCACCCGCGCCGACACCGCGGTCGGCGAGCCGCTCGTAGAGGGCGACGAGGTCGGCCGGCACCTGGGCAGCCACCGCGGATCGGTCGCGCGTGGCGCTCTCGATGCGAGCGGTGGCGTCGGCGACGGCCGCCTTGCCCTCGGCGCTCAGACGCGCGCCTTCGGCGTTCGTCGCCGAAATGAGCTCCTCCTGGCCGGCAACGGCGGCATCGGCCGCTTCCAGGCGTTCCATGATCTCGAGCTCGGCGTCTTCAAGGTCGCTCTTGCGCTTGGTGAGCGAGACAATCTCGTGCTCGAGGGCCTGCGCGTCCTTCGCGTTCGAGGTGGCAGCCAGGCGACCCGCATCGCGGGCGGCACGCGCATCCACCAGCGCGACGTCCGACTCGATCCGCGCGAGCTCCGCCTTCGCGTCGTCTCGCGCCCCGAGGAGTCCGGTCAGTTCGGCCGACTGCGCCTGGCGAACCGCGAGGAGTTCCTTCACCCGTTCGGTGTGGGCGGGGTTGCGACGCGCGTGTTCGGCGTGCCGGATGCCGGCGTCCAGAGCGGCGAGCTCGAGGAGACGAGCCTGGTCGGAGGGGCTGGCTTTCACCCCTCCAACCTACCGCGTACCGGCGACGCCAGACGGGCCCCTCTCCCCCGGGCGCACCCATGCCGCTACCATGTGGCATCTGTCGCGCCATCGTCCCTGTGCCCGAAAGAGGTCTTTCATGAGCGTCATGCGCACGAAATCCGTGGAACGGTCGATCGCCGACACCGAGGAGCCGGAGTTCCGGCTGAAGAAGTCGCTCTCCGCGCTCGATCTCACGATCTTCGGCGTGGGCGTCGTGATCGGCGCGGGTATCTTCACCCTCACCGGCCGCGCGGCGCACGAAGTCGCGGGGCCCGCGATCGTCATCAGCTTCATCGTCGCGGCGATCGCGTGTGCCCTCGCCGCGATGTGCTACGCCGAGTTCGCCTCGACCGTACCCGTCTCCGGCTCGGCCTACACGTTCTCGTACGCATCGCTCGGCGAACTCTTCGCCTGGATCATCGGATGGGACCTCATCCTGGAAATGTTCCTGGGTGCGAGTGTCGTGGCGCAGGGCTGGAGCGCCTATCTCGGGGTCTTCCTCGGGCAGCTCGGAGTCGAGCTTCCCCCCGAGATCAGCTACGGCGGTGTCGTGGACCTCCCGGCCGTGCTGCTGGTGCTGCTGCTGGGTGGCCTCATGACCTTCGGCATCCGCGAGTCGATGCGGGTGAACCTCGTGCTGGTGGCCGTCAAGCTCTTCATCGTGCTGTTCGTCATCGTGGCCGGCATCCAGTTCATCAACCCGGCCAACTACGTGCCGTTCGTTCCGGACACCGCACCGCGCGAATCCGCGACCGGTCTCACGCAGCCTCTCCTGCAGTTCCTCTCCGGCGCGGAGCCGATGGCCTTCGGGTTCGGCGGAATCTTCGCCGGTGCGGCGCTCGTCTTCTTCGCCTACATCGGGTTCGACGTTGTCGCGACGACGGCGGAAGAGACCAAGAACCCCCAGCGTGATCTTCCGATCGGGATCATCGCATCGCTCGTGATCTGCACGATCCTGTACTGCGCGGTCGCACTCGTGGTGACCGGGATGGTGTCGTACGCCGATCTGGATCCGGCCGCCGCACTGGCCAACGCGTTCGCGTATCACGGGCAGACCTGGATGGCCACGGTCATCGCGGCGGGCGCCGTCGCGGGGCTCACGACTGTCGTGCTCACGCTCCTCATCGGCGCCACGCGCATCATCTTCGCGATGTCGCGCGATGGCCTGCTCCCGCAGCGGCTGGCGAAGGTGCACCCCACCTGGCGCACGCCGTGGGTCATCTCGATCATCGTCACACTCATCGTGGCCGTCGTCGCGGGCTTCACCCCGATCGGCGTTCTGGAGGAGATGGTCAACATCGGCACACTGTCCGCGTTCGTGCTGGTCTCGGTCGGCGTCATCGTGCTGCGCCGCACGCGGCCTGATCTGAAGCGCGGGTTCCGGGTGCCGCTGAATCCCTGGCTGCCCGGGATCTCGGCGCTCATCTGCGTGTACCTGATGCTCAACCTGACGGTGGAGACCTGGCTGCGCTTCCTCATCTGGCTCGCGATCGGCTTCGCGATCTACTTCGCCTATTCGCACCGCAGTTCGCGGCTGGGGAAGGATGCCGGGCTCTCCCTGAATCCCGCCGCACCGCGCGTCGTCGGTCGAGAGGAGTGACGTGATCGAAGACTGGGTGCGTCTCGGCGCACTGCTCGAGGACGATCCGGAGGTCGGCAAGGCGATCCGGCACGCCGGACGCGACGGCGGCGATGTGCGCGCCGCGCTCTTCGACGCGCTGGACGATGCCGGCGCGCTCGCCTACATGGAGTGGTCCGACTCGGGCGTCGAACTGGCCGACGCCCTGGCGCAAGTCCCGCGGGTCTTCCAGACCGGTGCTGACCTCGACGAGGTGGGAGACGTCGCCGGAGGGCTCACCGAGGCGATCGCACGAGCCGACGGCATCCTGTCGGCGCACGACCTGCGTACCGTCTATCTGGACGAGGGGTCGGATGCGTGTCCGCTCGTCGTGGTCGCCAGCGGCGACGTGGAGGAGATCACGGCACTCGCCGCGCGACTGTCGTTCACCGCGCGCACGTTCTGAATCTGACGTGGTGGGCCCAGAGAGACTCGAACTCCCGACCCCCTCGGTGTAAACGAGGTGCTCTAACCAACTGAGCTATAGGCCCGACACGATCATTCTACGAGAGCCGGAGGAGTCGCCTGGCGACAACCGGATATGACTAGGCTGATCCAGGATGTGTTGTGTCCGCTGAACAAAGCGCGCACGCATCCGAAGCCCATTCCTGGCACGATCTGCCAGACGACGAAAGGTCTCCCGTGACTGTCAACGATCAGGATCCGTACTCGCAGGGCCCGCAGGACAGCGATCCCGATGAGACCTCCGAGTGGCAGGAATCCCTGCATCAGCTGGTCGACAACAAGGGCGCCGGCCGCGGACGCGAGATCATGCTCAGCCTCCTGCAGACCTCGCGCGAGCTTCAGCTGAACGTGCCCCAGGTCCCCACGACCGACTACATCAACACGATCGCGCCCGAGAATGAGCCTGAGTTCCCCGGCGACGAAGAGCTCGAGCGCCGCTACCGCCGGTGGATCCGGTGGAATGCGGCCCTGACCGTGCACCGTGCGCAGCGGCCCGGTATCGGTGTCGGTGGACACATCTCGACCTACGCGTCGTCGGCGTCCCTGTATGAAGTCGGGTTCAACCACTTCTTCCGGGGCCTGGACGCACCCGGCGGCGGAGACCAGATCTTCATCCAGGGTCACGCCTCCCCCGGCATCTACGCCCGATCGTTCCTGGAAGGCCGGCTCTCGGCGGACCAGCTCGACGGATTCCGTCAGGAGAAGTCCAAGGGTGAGCTCGGCATCCCGTCCTACCCGCACCCGCGGCTCATGCCGGAGTATTGGCAGTTCCCGACGGTGTCGATGGGACTCGGCCCGATCAACGCCATCTACCAGGCGATGACGAACAAGTACCTCACGAACCGCGGCATCAAGGATGCCTCGGACTCGCACGTGTGGGCGTTCCTCGGCGACGGCGAAATGGACGAGGTCGAAAGCCGCGGACAGCTGCAGGTCGCGGCCAACGAAGGACTCGACAACCTGACCTTCGTCGTCAACTGCAACCTCCAGCGCCTCGACGGTCCGGTGCGCGGCAACGGCAAGATCATCCAGGAGCTCGAGAGCTACTTCCGTGGCGCCGGATGGAACGTCATCAAGGTCGTCTGGGGTCGTGGCTGGGACGAGCTGCTCCAGGCCGACCCCGACGGCGCGCTCGTCAAGCTCATGAATACGACGCCGGACGGCGACTTCCAGACCTACCGTGCCGAGGACGGCAAGTTCATCCGCGACCACTTCTTCGGCCGCGATGAGCGCACCGCATCCATGGTGTCGGACTGGTCCGATGAGGACATCTGGGGCAAGCTCCGCCGCGGCGGCCTCGACTACCAGAAGCTCTACGCCGCCTACAAGGCCGCCGCCGAGCACAAGGGTCAGCCGACCGTCATCCTCGCCAAGACGATCAAGGGCTACGGCCTGGGTCACCACTTCGAGGGTCGCAACGCGACGCACCAGATGAAGAAGATGACGCTGGAAGACCTCAAGCACTTCCGCGACTCCATGCGCATCCCGATCACCGACGCGCAGCTCGAAGAGAACCCCTACGCGCCGCCGTACTACCACCCGGGTATGGAAGACGAGACGATCCAGTACATGGTCGAGAAGCGTCGGTCGCTGGGCGGATTCCTGCCCGAGCGCCGCACGCACCACGTGCCGATCACGCTGCCCGACGACAGCGCGTATGCGCTCCCGAAGAAGGGTTCGGGCACACAGGAGATCGCCACGACGATGGCGTTCGTGCGTCTTCTGAAGGATCTCCTTCGGTCCAAGGACTTCGGCCACCGGATCGTGCCGATCATTCCGGACGAGGCGCGCACGTTCGGTCTGGATGCGTTCTTCCCGACCGCGAAGATCTACAACCCGAACGGGCAGAACTACACCTCCGTCGACCGGGAACTGCTCCTGGCCTACAAGGAGAGTCCGCAGGGCCAGATCCTCCACGTCGGCATCAACGAGGCAGGCGCCGTCGCGGCGTTCACGAACGTCGGCACGTCGTACTCGACGCACGGCGAGCCGCTGATCCCGGTGTACATCTTCTACTCGATGTTCGGCTTCCAACGCACGGGTGACGCCCAGTGGGCAGCCGGCGACCAGATGGCCCGCGGCTTCATCATGGGCGCCACGGCCGGTCGCACGACGCTGACCGGTGAGGGACTCCAGCACGCCGACGGACACTCGCACCTGCTGGCCTCGACCAACCCCGCGACCGTCTCGTACGACCCGGCCTACGGCTACGAGATCGCCCACATCGTCCGTGCGGGCATCGAGCGCATGTACGGCGGCAACCACCCCGACCCGAACGTCATGTACTACATCACGTTGTACAACGAGCCGATCGTGCAGCCCGCCGAGCCGGAGAACGTGGATGCCGAGGGCATCGTGCGCGGTCTCCACCGCGTCGCTGTGGGCGAGGGTGACGGCCACCGTGCCCAGCTGCTCGCGTCCGGAGTCGGTGTGCCGTGGGCCCTCGAAGCTCAGCAGCTGCTGAAGGACGACTGGGGCATCGTGTCCGACGTGTGGTCGGTCACGAGCTGGACGGAGCTGCGCCGCGACGGACTCCGCGCCGACGAGCACAACTTCCTCTACCCGCTCGAAGACGCGCACACCGCCTACGTCACCGAGAAGCTCCAGGGCACCGAGGGACCCGTGATCGCCGTCAGCGACTCGATGCAGGCGGTCCAGGACCAGATTCGCCCCTGGGTGCCGCGTCGCTTCGCGACCCTCGGCGCAGATGGGTTCGGATTCTCCGACACGCGTGCCGCCGCTCGCCGGTTCTTCAAGATCGACGGCCCGTCGATCGTCGTTCGCACGCTCCAGGCGCTCGCGGACGACGGTCTCGTAGACCGTTCTCTCTCGGCCCAGGCGATCGAGAAGTACCGCCTGTACGACGTGACGGCCGGAACGACCGGAAACGCCGGCGGCGAGAGCTGACGCGGCACATGCCCGCCCGCCCCACCGCACAGGAGAAGGCGGAGACACTCGCGTGGCTCCGCCGGATCTCCGGTGATCTGGCCACCGCAACGATCAAACGCCTCGACGACTCTCTGCCCTGGTATGCGGAGATGCCGCCGGCGCGACGATCGGCGGTCGGTCTCGTGGCGCAGGCGGGCATCGCGTCGTTCATCCAGTGGTACGAAGACCCCGGCTCGACCCCCTGGATCGCCGCCGACATCTTCGCCGCCGCCCCTCGAGAGCTTCTGCGCAGCGTCAGTCTGACCCAGACGTTGCAGCTCATCCGTGTGACGGTGGCCGTCACCGAGGAGCGTGTGGCGGGACGCGCCGAAGATCTGCGCGAAAGCATCCTGCTGTTCTCGCGTGAAGTGGCCTTCGCCTCGGCCGATGTCTACGCGCGCGCCGCGGAGGCCCGGGGCCTCTGGGATGCCCGGCTGGAAGCGCTCGTTGTCGACTCGATCCTCACGGGGGAAGCCGACGAAGAACTTCCCAGCCGCATCGCGGCGCTCGGCTGGCATGGACACGGCGAGGTCGCGGTGCTCGTGGGCACGACCCCGCCGCAGTTCGATGTCGACCAGCTCCGGCGGATGGCGCGCAAACTCGGGGTCGACGTCCTCATCGGCGTGCAGGGGTCGCGCCTGGTCCTCGTCATCGGGCGCGCCGAGTTGCCCGCGCGCGAGGAGACCGAGACGGAGCTTCCGTTCCGGGAGATCGCCCGAAGACTCGAGCCCGGCTTCGGTGTGGGGCACCTGGTGCTCGGACCCACCGTGCCCGCGCTCGTGGATGCCGGTCAGAGCGCCCGCGCGGCGCTGGCCGGCTTCGCCGTGGCAAAGGCCTGGCGAAACGCCCCGCGGCCTGTGGAGGCCGACGAGCTCCTCCCGGAGCGCGCGCTGGCAGGCGATGCGATGGCGAAGGCGACGCTGGTCGAGCGCATTTACCGTCCGTTGCAGGCTCATTCCTCCGATCTCGTCACGACGCTCTGGAGCTACCTCGACAACGGCCGGTCGCTGGAAGCGACCGCGCGGGAGTTGTTCGTGCATCCGAACACCGTCCGCTACCGCCTCAAGCGCGTGTCGGACGTGATCGGCTGGGATGCCACCGGCCCCCGCGAAGCGTTGATCCTGCAGACCGCGCTCATCATCGGTTCGATCGGAACGGACGTCACGCGGCGTCGCTCGCCGATCGCACGCCGCGCGTGACGGTTCATTCGTGCTGTATGACACACACAAGGCATCGCTACTTTCTTGTGCCACGATCGCCAGCGGGCGCCGCGGCGATGTTGGGAGGATAGGGACGTGATCATCACTGTCTTCCCCGGGCAGGGCTCTCAGACCCCCGGGTTCCTGTTGCCGTGGCTCGACGTCCCGGGCGTCCGCTCCGCACTCGAGCGATATTCGGATGACGCGCAGGTCGACCTCATCGCCGCCGGTACCGAATGGGATGCCGATCGCATTCGCGACACCCGCATCGCGCAGCCGCTCATCGTGGCCGCCTCGCTCGTTTCCTTCGCCGCGCTGACCGAGGCCGGCACCGACCCGGCTGGCGTCGCCGGCCACTCCGTCGGTGAGATCGCCGCGCTCGTCGCGGCGGGCGTGCTCTCGGACACCGACGGCATGTCCCTCGTGGGCATCCGCGGCCGGGCCATGTCCGAAGCTGCCGCGATCGAAACGACCGGAATGAGCGCCATCCTCGGCGGCGACCAGGATGCTGTCCTCGCCCGCCTCGCGGAACTCGACCTGACACCGGCCAACTTCAACGGCGGCGGCCAGATCGTCGCGGCCGGCGCACTGCCGGCTCTCGCAGAGCTCGGCGCCGATGCTCCGAAGGCCACTCGGGTCATCCCGCTGCAGGTGGCCGGTGCGTTCCACACGCGCTTCATGGCGCCCGCTGTCGAGACGCTGCGCGCCGCGGCGGCCGATGTCACGGTCGCCGATCCCCGCGCCACCCTCTGGACCAATAACGACGGGTCTGCGGTCACCGACGGCCGGACCGCTCTGAACCTCGTGGTCGACCAGGTCGCCTCACCCGTGCGGTGGGACCTCTGCATGGCCTCGTTCGCCGACCAGGGCGTTACCGGCATCATCGAACTCGCCCCCGCGGGAACGCTCGTCGGTCTCGCCAAGCGTGCGCTTCGCGGTGTGCCCACGGTCGCCGTCAAGACGCCGGATGATCTGGCGGCCGCCACCGCCCTGCTGACAGGAGCCGACGCATGACCCCCACCCTCATTCAGCCCACCGGCGCGGCGCACACCCGCATCCTGTCGTACGGTGCCGCGCGCGGCGAGAACGCCGTGCCGAACGACGACCTGGTCGGACCGATCGACTCGAGCGACGAGTGGATCCGCCAGCGCACCGGCATCGTCACCCGCACCCGCGCGAACGCCGAGACCACCGCGATCGATCTGGCCACCGATGCCGCCGCCGAGGCGATCGCCGCCGCCGGGATCGATCCCTCGCTCGTTGACGCCGTCATCGTCGCGACGATTTCGAACCCCCGACAGACGCCGTCGGTCTCGGCGATCGTCGCCGACCGTGTCGGGGCCAACCCGGCCGCGGCCTATGACCTGAACGCCGCCTGCGCCGGCTTCGCCTACGGTGTCGCGCAGGCCGATGCCCTCATCCGTGCGGGCGCTGCGCACTATGCCCTCGTCATCGGCACCGAGAAGCTCAGTGACGTCGTCGATCCGACCGACCGTTCGATCTCCTTCCTCCTCGGCGACGGCGCGGGCGCTGTCGTCATCGGTCCGAGCGACTATCCCGGCATCGGCCCGACCATCTGGGGCTCGGACGGTTCGAAGGCCGACGCCGTCAGCATGAACCACACGCTCGTGGAGTTCCGTGACGGTCTCGCGCCGTGGCCCACCCTCCGCCAGGAAGGGCCGACGGTATTCCGTTGGGCCGTGTGGGAGATGGTCAAGGTCGCGCGTCAGGCTCTCGAGGCCGCCGGTATCGAGGCATCCGACCTCGCCGCCTTCGTCCCGCACCAGGCCAACATGCGCATCATCGACGAGTTCGCCAAGCAGCTCAAGCTGCCCGACAGCGTCGTGATCGGGCGGGACATCGAGACGACCGGCAACACGTCTGCGGCATCCATCCCGCTTGCGACGCACCGCCTGCTGAAAGAGCATCCCGAGCTCAGCGGTGGTCTCGCCCTGCAGATCGGGTTCGGCGCGGGGCTCGTGTTCGGCGCGCAGGTCGTCGTCCTCCCCTGACCGGGCGACCCTCACACCTAAACTGATTTCGGCCCGCTCGGGCCGGTGAACCGAAGAAGAAACAAGGAGAATCCCATGGCATTCAGCAACGACGAGGTCCTCGCAGGACTCGCCGAACTGGTCACCGACGAGACCGGCATCTCGGCCGACGAGGTCGCCCTCGAGAAGTCCTTCACGGATGACCTCGACATCGACTCGATTTCGATGATGACGATCGTCGTCAACGCCGAGGAGAAGTTCGGCGTCACGATCCCCGACGAAGAGGTCAAGAACCTCAAGACCGTCGGCGACGCCGTCACCTTCATCACCTCCCACCAGGCGTGATCAGCGATCCGGTGGGGGGCTCGCTCCCCCACCGGCGCGCCCCGTTTGCACGCTGAGGACCCCAGAGGAACACCATGAGCACACCGCGCATCGTCGTGACCGGCATCGGCGCGTCGTCCCCGATCGGCGGCACCGCGCCGGAGAGCTGGCAAGCGCTGTTGTCCGGCGCCTCCGGTACCCGCACCCTCGAGTACGACTGGGTCGAGCAGTACCAGCTGCCGGTGACCTTCGCCGCGCAGGCCGCGGTACGCCCCGACACGGTGCTCGAGCGTCCGATCGCCAAGCGCCTCGACCCCTCCTCGCAGTTCGCCCTCGTGGCGGCTCTGGAGGCGTGGAAGGATGCCGGCGAGCCCGAGGTCGATCCCGAGCGTCTGGGCGTCGATTTCGCGACGGGTATCGGCGGCCTCTGGACGCTGTTGGATGCGTGGGACACGCTCCGTGAGAAGGGCCCCCGCCGCGTCCTTCCGATGACGGTCCCCATGCTCATGCCGAATTCGGCCGCGGGCAACCTCTCGCTGCACTTCGGCGCCCGCGCCTACGCGCGGACGGTCGCCAGCGCGTGCGCGTCGAGCACCGAGTCGATCGTCAACGCGGTCGAGCATCTGCGCGACGGCCTGGCGGACGTCGCGATCGCCGGTGGCACCGAATCGGTCATCCACCCGGTGACGATCGCTTCTTTTGCGTCGATGCAGGCGCTCTCCAAGCGCAACGACTCGCCCGAGACCGCCTCACGCCCGGGCAGTATCGACCGCGACGGGTTCGTCATGGGCGAAGGCGCAGCCGTGCTGATCCTCGAGACGGAAGAGCACGCCAAGGCCCGCGGCGCGAGGATCTATGCTGAGGTCGTCGGCGGTGGCGTGACGGCGGATTCGTACCACATCACCGCGAACGACCCCGAAGGCACCGGCGCCGCCCGTGCCGTGCGCATGGCGCTCGAAGCCGCGGGCCGATCGGTCGATGAGGTCACCTACATCAACGCGCACGCGACCTCCACGCCGGTCGGCGATCCGAACGAGTACGTTGCGCTGAAGAGCGTCTTCGGCGACCGGATCGACGAGATCCCCGTCTCCGCCACGAAGGCCTCGACCGGCCATCTGCTCGGCGGCACCGGTGCCCTGGAGGCGATCTTCACCATCCTGGCGATCCAAGAGCGGGTCGCCCCGCCGACGATCAACATCACCGAGCAAGACCCGGCCGTGCCGTTCCGTCTTTCGGGCGAGCCGACACCGCTCGGCGCCGGCGATCAGCTCGCGATCAGCAATTCGTTCGGGTTCGGCGGGCACAACGCCGTCGCCGCGTTCGCCTCGGTCTGACCGTCAGGCCGAAAGAACCCCCTCCGCGAAGCCATGCGGAGGGGGTTCTCTTTCGGGTAAGGCGGCCGGTACGTGCTCTCGATCCCCGGGAAGCCATCCGAGGCTCGGTACGGGCGCTCCTGCGCCGCCTGGTCTGTGTGGCGGGTGTGGGGTCTCAGCCGACCTTGTGCAGCCAGACGACGGCTTGGTCATCGCTCGCGTGACGGAAGCTCTCGAGCTCCTCATCCCACGCGGACCCCAGCGCGACGCCGAGTTCACGCTGCAACTCGAACGCGTCGCCCGCCGCGATCTCCATGGCGTAGCGGATGCGGTCTTCACCGATGACGATGTTTCCGGCGGTGTCGGTTTGAGCGAAGTGGATGCCGAGACCCGGAGTGTGGAGCCAGCGTCCCCCGTCGCTGCGCGGGGTGGGGTCTTCGCTCACTTCGAACCGCAGGTGCTCCCACCCGCGGATCGCGGTCGCGAGCGCTGCGCCGGTGCCGGCGGGACCCTCCCAATAGAATTCGGCGCGGCGACTGCCGGCGAGCACCGGCTGGTCGGCCCAGTCGAAATTCACGGCACGCCCGAGGGCGCGCCCCACCGCCCACTCGAGGTGGGGGCACAACGCTCGTGGCGCAGAGTGAATGTAGATCACTCCACGCGCGGATGCTGTCGCCATCTGCTTCTCCGTTTCTTCAGGTACGTCTTCCCCTACGACCTGAACGGTGCGAATGCCGATGTGCGGCGAGTGCTATGCGGTTATGGGCCCATTATGACGGACGGCGCCCCGGAATCACAACCGTGTCATTCTTGGGCGTTGTAGGGCGGGTGGGACTTGAACCCACGATCGTCGGGTTATGAGCCCGCTGCCTTGACCAGCTTGGCCACCGCCCCCTGTCGTACGAGCCTACCGGGGGCCGCGCTCGTCCCGATCGCGTGTCGGCGGGTCGGGCCACACCTTCGACACGGCTTCGGTGATGCGGATCGACCCCGTGCTGGGTTGTCCGTCGCTCCCGCGCTGAATCGGGATCTCCTGGCTGTCGCTGACGATCTGCGGATGGTACCGGGCGAGCTGGAAGACACCGACGACCGCGAGGAGCCCGGCGACGCCGAAGCCGACGAATGCGCCCCACGGCGCGCGAGCCGCCTCCTGCAGCACGGTCAGACCGATGATGATCGCCACGATCGGATCGACCACGGTGAGCCCCGCGATGACGAGGTCCGGCGGGCCGGACGCGTACGCGGTCTGGACGAAGTAGGCGCCGACCGCCGTGCCGGTGACGAGAGCGATGACACAGACGACGGTCAACCACTCGAAGTCGCCCGACTGGATGCGACTGATCACGACCTTCGCGAGCGTTGCGACGAAACCGTAGATGATGCCGGCGCCGACGATGTAGAACAGCGCGTTCGCGCGACGACGGATCCAGAACCACAACGATCCCAGTGCGATAACGACGACCGCGAGGATCACGAGGATCGTGACGAGCTGACGGTCGCTGACGGGTGTCTCGGTGGCGTAGATGGCGGCGATCGTCACGAACAGGAAGATGCCGCCCACGCACAACGCGATCGCGCTGATCGAGCGCTTCGTCGGCGTGTGTCCGCTGATCCTGGCGTTCAGGAGCGTCGTGATCACGAGCGAAATCGCGCCCAGCGGCTGGACGAGGATGAGCGGAGCGAACGACAGCGCGGCCAACTGACAGACGATCGCGAGGCCCAACATGACGGTTCCCGCAACCCAGGACGGGCGTCGCAAGAGGTTGACGAGATGCGCACCGGTCAGCCCGTTGCCGCCGTTGATCTGCGTGAGACGTTCGACCTTCTGCACCCCACGGTGCTGGTACTGCGCACCGAACGACATGAACACAGCGCCGAGGAGCGCCAGGGGGATGCCGATGAGGATCTTGGGATCATCGAAGACACCGACGAGCTGATCGGTGACGTCTCCGATTGACGAGGCATCCATCATGCCTCGACACTAACCGCCGAAGGCGATCGGTAGGCTCAGGACGTGGCTGTTCTTCCGATTCGCATCATGGGCGACCCCGCCCTGCACTCCCCCGCTGCTCCCGTCGACGCGATCACGGATGAGATCCGCACGCTCGTCGCCGACATGTTCGACACGATGGATGCCGCGCCCGGCGTCGGCCTCGCCGCGCCCCAGGTGGGTGTGTCGCTGCGGATCTTCACCTACGCCTATCAGGACGACGACGGCGAGCCGTGGCGCGGCGTGATCGTGAATCCCGAATTGTGGATGCGGCCGCTCGAACCCGGCATCCCCGACCCGGATGAGGAGTCGGAAGGATGCCTCTCCTTCCCAGGAGAGCGGTTCCCCCTCCGCCGCTCCGACGAGGTTCTGGTCACCGGAACCGACCTCGATGGTCAGCCGGTGCGGATCGAAGTGGACGGCTGGCGCGCGCGGATCATGCAGCACGAGTTCGATCACCTCGACGGTGTCCTCTACATCGACCGGCTCGACGACGGCGACTGGAAGACGGTACAGAAGCTCTCCCGCAAACGCGGCTGGGGCAAGCCCGGCCAGGCCTGGACCCCGGGCATCGACGACATCGACGCGTGAGGGACTCCCCCGGGGAATGAAGAAGGGCCCCGGAGTGGAGTCCAGGGCCCTTCGCTCCCCGGCTTGGACTCGAACCAAGAACCTGCCGGTTAACAGCCGGCTGCTCTGCCAATTGAGCTACCGAGGATCAGTCACCCGCGAGCGGGCAACCAGATCATCCTAGCAAAGCTCGAGAGGTCCGCGCGACGCGAGGCGCACGTCGCGCGTGTCACGACGCGAGGCGGTCCCGGCCGTCCGGCGTCCACAGAAGCTCATCCGCACCGTGCCCGTACCCGACCGTGTGCCCGCCGTGCAAGACCAGGACGTCGGCATCGAGTTCGCGCACCGCGTCGGGATCGTTGGTGACGAGGAGAATGGCCATGCCGTCGGTGTCGCGACGGCGCAGCAGCGCGTCACGGGCGGCGCGGCGCACTTCGAGGTCGAGGTTGGCGTACGGGTCGTCACCGACGAACACCCGTGGCTGGAGGACGAGCGCGCGAGCGAGCGCGACACGCTGCCGCATGCCGGAGCTGAGCTCGTACGGATACTTCGCGGCCGCGCCGAGCGGGAGTTCGAGTTCGTCGAGGAGCCCGGCGACCCGGATCGCCAGGGCGCGGGAGTTCACCCGGCGGTCACGGGCGGTGATGGGTTCGCCGATGACGTCGGAGACGGTGAGCCGCGCGGGCAGGTTCGATCCGGCACCCTGGGCGAGATAACCCGTCACGTACCCCCGCACGCGGAGTTTGCGCCCGCCACGGCGCACCGAGATCCCTTCGACCGTCGCGTCTCCCCCGGCGACGGTGAGAGAGTCTTGACGGATGCCGGAGAGGATCGCGGCGAGGCTGGACTTGCCGGCTCCGGTCGGGCCCATGAGCGCCAGCGCCCCGCCACGCTCGAGCGTGAACGTTGCTCCGTCGACGACGCGCACCCCGCCGCGGGCGAGCGACAGATCGGTCGCACGGATCGCGGGGGCATCATCGTCGAGGCGAGGCATGGGCTTCATCCTGCCCGGTTCGCTGCCCCCGCGCTACTTCTCTTCGCTGAGGCTCCGGCGGCGCTGGTCGAGCTCGCGCAGGGCGACCCGCACCCGGCGCCCCTCTTCCGAATCCGGCGGTACTCGCTGGATGGCGCCGAGGAGGTCGAGCTTTTCGCGGTCGACGGCGCGCACCCGCAGTCGCAGGCACAGCGACCGCGCAGAGGCTTCCGCCTCAGCTTCGGTCAGGGCGGGGAAAGCGGCCGTCAACAACTCGACGGCGAGCGATCGGAACGGCTCGCGAGTGGCCTCGACGGCGGTTGATGCCCACCCGATGCGGGTGCGATCGGGGTGCGCGGCGATCGAGAGACGGACGGCATCCAGCGCCGGGTGCGACATGGGCACGGCGAGAGCGGCATCCGTCTCGGCTGCATCGAGCAGATGCCCGTACTGGAGCACCCCCATGAGCGCGTCGCGCTCGAGTGCCACATCCGCCGTCCGCGGGAGCGACGCGATCGTGACGCGCGTGAGGGCAGGCGTCTCCTCGCCGGGTGCCGCGGCGGGCATGTCGGCCGGCGCATCGGATGCCGCGCGCGCCGCGCGGGTGGCGCGTTCGACGGCCGGACGAACTTCACCGATGTCCATGCCGAGCTTCCGGGCCAGTACCCGCGTGTACCCGGGCCGCAGTGCGGGATCGCGGATGTCGGCGACGATCGGGGCGGCGGCGCGCAGGGCTCCCACCCGCCCTTCCACCGTGGCGAGGTCGTACCCCGAGAGGCGCTGGTCCATCACGAACTCGAACATCGGCGCCTTGTTCTCCATGATAGCCCGGACCGCAGCATCGCCACGGTGCAGACGCAGATCGCAGGGATCGAGGCCGTCCGGGCCGACGGCGACGTAGGTCTGTGCGGCGAATCGCTTCTCGTCGCCGAACGCGCGCAGCGCCGCCTTCTGGCCGGCGGCATCCGGGTCGAACGTGAAGATCACTTCACCGGACGCCGTGTCATCGCCCATGACGCGGCGGAGCACCGTGATGTGATCGGAGCCGAATGCCGTCCCACAGCTCGCGATCGCGGTCGTGATGCCGGCCAAGTGGCAGGCCATCACATCGGTGTACCCCTCGACGACCACGACGCGGTGCGAACGCGAAATGTCCTTCTTCGCGAGATCGAGGCCGTACAGCACCTGCGCCTTCTTGTAGATCGGCGTCTCGGGGGTGTTGAGGTATTTCGGGCCCTGGTCGTCGTCGTAGAGCTTGCGTGCGCCGAATCCGATCGTCTGACCCGTGACGTCACGGATCGGCCAGACGAGCCGGCCACGGAAACGGTCGTATACCCCCCGCTGCCCCTGCGACAGAAGCCCCGCTGTTGTCAGTTCCTCATCGGTGAAGCCCTGCGCCTTCATGGCGTCGCGGACGCCGTTCCAGCCTTTCGGCGCGTAACCGACACCGAAATGCGCGGCCGCACCCGCATCGAAACCCCGCTCGCCGAGGAAGCGGCGCGCGGCATCGGCCTCCGGTGAGGACAATTGGCCCCGGAACCACTCCGCGGCGGCGGAGTTGGCCTGGTAGAGCCGCGTCCGCCCACTGGTCTCCGGCGCTGCTCCCCCGTCTTCGTAATGCAGGGCGAATCCGATGCGCCCCGCGAGGCGCTCGACCGCTTCGGTGAAGGAGACGTGATCCATCGCCCGGAGGAACGAGTACACATCGCCGGATTCACCGCATCCGAAGCAGTGGTAGTAGCCGACCTGTGGGCGCACATGGAAGCTGGGGCTGCGCTCATCGTGGAACGGGCAGAGGCCCTTCATCGACCCGACGCCCGCCGATTTCAGGGCGACGCGCTCCCCCACGATGTCGGCGATGTTCGTGCGCGCCTTGACCTCGTCGACGTCGGCCTGGCGGATGCGGGCCATCAGTGTCCCTCGACCGCGGGCGACGCGCCCGCACTGGTGACCATGTCGTGACCCAAGCCTTCGATCGGCTCGGGAAGGGCGAACGCGTGGGAGGCCGTGACGCGCGTATCCGAGGACCACAGTCCGAGCTCACGAAGGTCGACGGGGCCGACGAGCCGCGCGTGCCACTCGATCGCAAAGCGGTCGGTGAGACTGGCGACCTGGTCGACGACGACGCGGCGGCGCGCAGAATCCGTCGGAGCGGCAACGAAGTCCTCCGCGTGCAACCCGTCGAGCTCTTCCGGCCGTTCCCACAGGGCTGTCGCCAGGCGCTTGAGCACCCGCCGCTGCTCCTTGTAGAGGCCCTTGCGCCCATCGATCGAGACGACGAATGCCCCGATGACGCCCTTGAGGACCGCCATTTCCACTTCGATGACGCGCGGGATGATCATGCGGCCGCCGAAGCGGGTGAGCACCGGAGTGGCGTAGTGCTCGCGCGTGGCGGTCGTCGCGGCGCGCGCGAAGCGTCCGATGAGGTCGCTCGTCAGGTTCTTCAGACGGGCCACCGCCGCGCGCGATCCGTCGAACTCGGTGATCCACTCCGGCAACCGGGTCAGGCGATAGAGCGCATCGCCGAGGTCGTCGCGCGAGAACCCGTAGCCGACCCAGGACTGGATCGCGGTGAGCAGGGCCTCGCGTTCACGCGCGTCGGACAGGCGGCGGGGATCGAGATAGCCGTTGAGGATCGCGTCCTCGAAATCGTGCACCGAGTAGGCGATGTCATCGGAGAGGTCCATGACCTCGGCTTCGATGCAGCGCAGGCGCCCCGGCGCGCCCTCGCGCATCCAGCGGAACACCGCCTCGTCCTCCGGGTATACACCGAACTTCTGGCGCCCGCCCGGGTCGGGAATCGCGTGCTCTACCGTCCACGGGTACTTGCAGGTCGCGTCGAGACTCGCGCGGGTGAGGTTGAGCCCGACGCTGCGACCTTCGCTGTCGATGACCTTCGGCTCAAGGCGCGAGAGGATGCGAAGCGACTGTGCGTTGCCCTCGAAACCGCCGATGTCTTCGGCCCAGTCGTTGAGCGCGCGCTCGCCGTTGTGACCGAACGGCGGGTGCCCGAGGTCGTGGCTCAGGCAGGCGGTGTCGACGACGTCGGGCGAGAGTTCGAGCGCGATGGCGAGCTCACGACCGACCTGGGCGACCTCGAGCGAATGGGTCAGGCGATTGCGGGCGAAGTCGGCGGGACTCGCGGGGCTCAGCACCTGCGTCTTCGCCGCCAGTCGGCGCAATGCCGCCGAGTGCAGCACACGCGCGCGGTCCCGCGCGAAGCCGTCACGCCGCGAGCGGTGCTGTTCGGGATGGAAGCGTGCGGCGTCGCGCTCGTCGTAGCCGGAGGGCCGGCCCGCGGAGATCCCGACGCCGCCCGCGTCAGCCGCCACTGGAATCCAGTTCGGCGTCGGCGATGGCGGACGACTCGGCGGCGTTGAGCTCGCGCGACTCCAGCCAGCGGTCCGGGAGAGCCGGCCGCTTGGGCGTGCCGGCACGTCCGCGCTGACCTTCGGCAGCGGCGCCGGGGTAGGGCGCGTCGAGATCGAGCGTCGCGAGCAGATCGTCGATCTCAGCGAGAGTGGATGCCGTCGCAAGGTCTGCCCGCGTCTCCCCTCCGACCGGATAGCCCTTGAAATACCAGGCGACGTGCTTGCGGATGTCACGGCATCCGCGGCCTTCGTCTTCGAAGAACTCCACGAGAAGTTCGGCGTGGCGACGGAACGCATGGGCGACGAACCCGAGGGTCGCATCGACCGGCGCACCGTGCGCGGCCTGCGGACCCCCGAGGGCCCGCGCGAGATCGCCGAACAGCCACGGACGTCCGAGGCATCCGCGCCCGACGACGACACCGTCGCAGCCGGTCTCGGCCATCATGCGCTCCGCGTCGGCGGCCGACCAGATGTCGCCGTTGCCGAGCACGGGGATGCCGGTGACCGCGTGCTTGAGCGTCGCGATCGCCTCCCAATCCGCCGTCCCAGAGTAGAACTCGGCCGCCGTTCGCGCGTGGAGGGCCACGGCGGCGACGCCGGCATCTTCGGCGATGCGGCCGGCATCCAGATACGTGAGGTGGTCGGCGTCGATGCCCTTGCGCATCTTGACCGTCAGGGGGATGTGCTCGGCGGCGCGAGCAGCGCGCGTGACGATCTCGCGGAACAGACCGAGCTTCCACGGAAGAGCAGCGCCGCCCCCTTTGCGGGTCACTTTCGGAACCGGGCAGCCGAAGTTCAGATCGATGTGATCGGCGTGGTCCTCTTCGACGAGAATGCGCACCGCCGCCTCGGTCGTGGCAGGGTCCACCCCGTACAACTGGATCGAGCGCGGCGTCTCGGACTCGTGATGACGGATGAGGCGGCGTGTCGTGGCATTGCCCTCGACGAGCGCGCGCGTCGTGATCATCTCGCTGACGTAGAGCCCCGCCCCGTACTCACGACACAGCCGGCGGAAAGCGGTGTTCGTGATGCCGGCCATGGGTGCCAGCACGACGGGCGCGTCGAGCGTGATCGGACCGATCCTCAAAGGAGCGGCCGGTGCAGGAGCGAGAGTGGTGGACATCCTCTCCATTCTCCCAGAGAAGACCGGGCCCGTCGCGCCGGTGCGGGCATATCGTGGAGAACATGCCTGAGACACCGACTGTGGATATCCGTGACATCGCGTTCCAGACCGCGGAGGGTAGCGAGCAGACGCTCGGCGCCTTCGGCGACAAGGCGATCCTGGTGGTCAATGTCGCCTCGAAATGCGGCCTGGCACCGCAGTACGAGCAGCTCGAGCAGCTGCAGCGCACGTACGGCGACCGAGGCCTGCAGGTCGTCGGATTTCCGTGCAACCAGTTCATGGGACAGGAACCGGGCTCGATGGAGGAGATCCTCGAGTACTGCTCGATGACCTGGGGCGTGAGCTTCCCCGTGATGGACAAGGTCCGCGTCAACGGGTCGAGTGCGGCGCCGCTCTACAAGGCATTGAAGAAGGCCAAGAACGCCGAGGGCGCCCGCGGCCCGATCATGTGGAACTTCGAGAAGTTCCTCGTCACCCCGTCCGGTGACGTGCACCGGTTCCGCCCGCAGACGAAGCCCGACGCCCCCGAGGTCGTGGCGGCGATCGAAGCGAGCCTGCCCGCCTGATCAGGCTTGCTGGCGCTCCGACCACACCTGCCGGGTGATCTGGGCGAAGGCGTCGGCGGGCTGTGCTCCGCTGACGCCGTACTTGCCGTCGATCACGAAGAACGGCACACCCTGGATGCCGTAGGACTGCGCCTGCGCCTGATCTGCGCGGACGTCCGCGAGATGCCGACCGGATTCGAGCGCCTCGCGCGCAGCATCCGCGTCGAGACCAGCCTCGGCGGCCAACGCGACGAGGTCGTCGACGCGGCCGACGTGACGACCCTCGGTGAAGTACGCGGCCATCAGGCGCTCGGCCATCGCGTGCTGCGCGCCCTGTGCCTTGGCGAAGTGCAGCAGCTCGTGCGCCTTGACCGTATTGGTGTGCTGGAGCAGGTCGAAACGGTACTCGAGGCCCGACCCGGCAGCGACACCGGTGACGTTGTTCAGCATCTCCTGCACCTGCTCACGCGGCATGCCCTTGTGTCCGGCGAGGAAATCGAGTTCATCGCCGTCGAAGTCGACCGGGGTATCCGGCGAGAGCTCATACGAGTGGTACGTCACCTCCACCTGCGGAGCATCGGCGTCGTCGGCGACGACCGCGAGCCCGTTCTCCAGGTTGCGCTTCCCGATGTAGCACCAGGGGCACGCAATATCACTCCACACGTCGATGCTAATTTTGTCGCGTGTCCCAGTCATGTGCGATCTACTCTCGTATCTCCGCCGACCCTGAAGGTAAGGCGATCGGTGTTGCGAACCAGGAAGCAACCGCCCGCCGCGTGGCTGAGCGTAACGGCCTCACTGTTGTCGCTGTCTACACGGATAACGATTCTTCGGCGTCGTCTAATTCCCGAAAGGTCCGCCCGCAGTTCGACGCGATGCTCGCTGCAGCCGACCGTGGCGAGTTCCAAGCCGTCGTTGCCTACTCGATGTCGCGCCTCACCCGACGTCCCGCCGAGTGGGAAACGCTGATCGACCTTGCCCGCCGCACGGGTATCGAGTTCTTCTACAACGTGAGCCCCCGCTATGACCTGAATACTGCCGATGGGAGGGCGACGGCGCGAACGGTGGCCGCGTGGGATGCTGCCGAGGCTGAGCGGACCAGTGAACGGCGTGCGCAGGGCAATGCGGCGAAGATCAAGAAGGGCTACCCGCTCGGTAGGCCGCGGGTGTTTGGCTTTGAACCGGATGGGATCACGCCGCGCGAGAGCGAAGCGGCAATCATCCGCGCCGCATACGACTCGATCATCGACGGCGCCACGGTCCACGCGATCACACGCGCATGGAACAACGCGGGAAGTCGGACAACGCGAGTGATGGGTGGCAAGAAGGCCGAAGAGGCGGAGGCTTTGCGACAGGCCGCGATCAGCAGGGGCCAGACGATCCCGTGGCACTGGGAACCCGTAGCGATCGGTGGCAAATGGTCTGTGGTCGCTGTCCGAAACACGCTTCTGCGCGAGCGCAACGCGGGCATCCTTGTGGCGAACGGTGAACGACAACCGGAATCGAAGATCACCGCGCTGGTGCCTATCGACACCTGGGAGACTGCGCGCGCGATCCTCACGACGTCGCGCCCGCAGCGGCAGGGTCGCGTGAGCGCTGATCGCTACCTCTCTGGTATCGCCGAATGCAGTTGTGGTCAGTCGATGGTGGTGGGCGCGTCCTGGTCCAAAGGCGTCTACTCCCCCGCCTATGTGTGCCGAGAGATCGCCCGAGCGGCACGCACTCCCGGCACCAAGACCCCGCCCGGACACGCTCGGATAAAGGCGGAGATCGCTGAGGCGGCGATTCCGCATGAAGTTGTCATGGCGCTCGCTCAGCGATCCCCTGCCGGGGGATCGACACCTGAGCGGAGAGCGCTTGTGGCTCAGCGTGCTGATCTTGCACAGCAGGCGGACCGCGCCAAAGCGCTCTACGCCGAGTTTGGAGGCGCCGAAGACATCGCGAGAGCACGCCGGCTAAAAGCCGAGCATGACGCGCTGAGCGAGCGGATCGATTCTCTCGCCGCGGATTCCGGGCACGCTCCACTTGTCGCCGCCGCGCGGGCCGTGCTCGAACGCGTGGATGCCGCGATCGAAGGCGTATTGTCCGACGCCCTCGCCGATGCAGAGTTTCAGTCCCGGCTAAGTGCTTTCGTCGGCGCTCAGGAAGCATTTGAGGCGCATTGGAAGGGTCTGGCCGCTGAGGACAGAAAGAACCTCGTGCGCGCGACTCTCGCGGTCGTGCGGATCAATCCGGCCAAGTCTGACCGGCCACGGCTCGAGACTGTGCCACGCGCTCTGTCGGAACCCAGATGAAGACTTCCCAGCATCGTGCTGGATGAAGAATGCCCCCGTCGAGATTGCAGCTCGGCGAGGGCGAAGACCCGAACACCCAACAAGGAGAACAGATCAACATGAAGACTACGCCCACCCGCAAGTACGCCGACTACACGACCCGGATCGGCGCTGACGGCACATTCACGAGCTTCGTCGAGGAGTACCCCGAAGGCTGGGCAAAGTTCTACTACCGCATCTACCGCGTCCCCTCACGCAAGGAGTTCGTCCTCCGCATGGCCGCGGACGCCAACACTCGGGAGCGAACTCACGCCGAGAAGGTCCTCGCGCAGATGCCATCCGGCGCCTGGGCGAAGTTCGACCCCAACAGCTGGTTCAAACACCGCGCGCAAGAGGGCTACTGGTACTGGAAACTGATCGGCGGCGATAACCTCGACGACCCGTTCATGCAGCTGGAACTCGAGATGATGATCGACCTCAGCGCGGAGGTCACCCGATGACCGTCGTCGACTCCCGCTTCTCGGGCGGACCAATCATCATCGACCACGCTGTCGACTGGCTCGACTCGACCCGTCGACTCGTCACGTTCGACGCTCCCGGCTTCGGGACCGGGTTGTTCCCCCACGAGGCGCGTGAGCTCGCCCAAGCCCTCCTCGACGCCGCTACGGATGCCGAGAAGCGCACCGTCCGTCTGCGCCGTCCACGGGCCGTAGACGAACACCTGCAAGTACTTGACGACTGAATCCAGCCAGAGGGACGCAACGAATGGAGAACCCCATGCAGAACGTTTTCATCTATTGCGATGACAAGTCGCACGCTCGCCGCGTGGCAGTCACGAACTTCCGATTGACGCCGATGGGCTGGGATGAGCGGGTATCGAGCAGAGCACAGTTGAAGCCGAGCGCGGGCTACACCTTGCACGGCGACACGGTGGACGCTGACGGCTGGGCGCTGGAAGAGGATTTACCGGCTGCACCTATGCGAGTCAACTTTGACCTTGTGTGTAGGAAGTGCCGTCGACCGTGGACACTGACCCAGGCGAAGCTATATTCGGCACTCGACGTCGTGAATGAAAGCGGCGTGTCGGAACTTTCGCTAGTGACACTTGCTAGTATCGTACGTAAGCAATCAGAGCGCTAAGCGCTCCGAGAACCCCGAGCCGCAGCAGGGCTAACTCCGGCAGCAAGCGCCTTCATGGGCGGGAGATTTCTCCACCCATGGAGGCATTCCTTGTCTACCCGTACACCTTCCCCATCAATCGCTAGTGCACGCGGGCGGATCGGCGGGCTTGTTCGCGATCGTCGCGCCGATGACCCTGAACTGATCGACGCTCGCCGCGATCTCGCCGCTGAGAAGATCGCCGCGTACATCGCGCGTGTTGTCGCTGAGGCTCCCCCGCTGACCGACACGCAGCGCTCTCGGCTTGCCGCGCTGCTCACTGCCGCGTCACCCGCTCCCCCGCGAACCGTCCGCCGTCCGGTGACGGTCGATGAGGCTCTGGCCGATGCGCCGGATCACGTCGCGCTCGTGTCTACTCCGGGCGGTGACGACCAGTGACCCAAAACGAAACGCCCCGCGGGAACGGGGCGATCGATGATCTGGCTGACGGGCTGATCGCTCCCAATTCTGCCACCGTCGCGACCGGGATGCGCGAAGAACGCTTGCGTGAATGGTCCCGCGGATTCAATGCGGCATGGGACTACCTCGCCCCGATGCTTGACCGTGCTGAGCGCGCCGCCGATCACTGGCATTTCGTCGCCAACAATCCCGCCGAAGCACAAGCCGCACGAGAGGCCAATCTCAAAGCGTTCGACATCGTTCTCGCACGCAAGCAAATGGGCCAGAAGTGGGCCGAGCTTGACCGGATCGCCGCCGAGCGAGCGGAGGCCGCGCGTGCCTGAAAACCTCTACGACGACGTGCCATTCGGCGTCACGGACCCCGACACCTTCGGCACCAGCACTCCGGCCACGAGGTCGGGTGAACAACACTCCGGCCAGGTCCGCATGGCCTACCGGCTCGCTCAGTCCCACAATCACCGGCTGCTGTACGTGCACGGTCTGGGCTGGCACTACTGGGACGGGAAGCGATGGGCCGAAGATCACGCGGGCCGCGCCCGTCGCGCCGTGCTGGAAGTCCTCGCGGATGCGCTCGCCGAAAGCGTAGGTGACAAGCAATTGCGGATGGACGTTTCCAAGTGCGAATCAGCGGCGGGCATCGAGGGTGTCCTCGGGATTGCGTCATCGCTTCTCGAGTTCGCGGCGACGGTGGAGATGCTGGACGCGGACCCGTACCTACTCAACTGCGCTAACGGCACCCTCGACCTCCGAACACGTGCTCTACGGCCTCACCTGCCCGCTGACCGCCTCACACGCATGGCAACGGGCGCGTACACAGAAACTGCCGATACGGGCGTCTGGGAGGCGTTTTTGAGTCAGGTGCTCCCCGACGACGCCGAACGCGCCTACCTGCAGCGGGTGATGGGTCAAGCCGTCTACGGGCGGGTACGGGAACACCTGTTCCCCGTCCTCATCGGAACCGGCGCCAACGGCAAAGGCACCGCGTACGGCGCCATCGTCCACGCGCTCGGCGACTACGCCACCGTCATCGACCCCAACATGCTCATGCAACGTGAGCGCGGCGGCATCGGCGGCCCCGAGATGATGCAGCTGCTCGGCGCCAGGCTTGTCGTCGGATCGGAAACCGAAGAGGGCCGCAAGCTCGATGAGGCGACGATGAAACGCCTCACCGGTGGCGACAAGCTCACCGCGCGGAACCTTTATCAGCCCCCGGTGACGTGGTGGCCGTCGCATCAACTCGTGTACGTCACGAACGCGCTACCCATGGTCAAGGGCAACGATCCCGCCGTGTGGCGTCGCATTCGTGTCGTTCCGTTCGATGTCGTCATTCCGCCCGCCGAACGTGACCCCGAGCTCGTGGAACGTCTGCAACTGCACGCCGATGCGGTCCTGTCGTGGGTTGTCGCCGGCCATTTCGACTACGAGGACAACGGCGGGATGCGTGAACCCGATTCCGTCGTCCACGCGACCGGCGAATATCAGGCCGACTCCGACGCCGTGGCCCGGTTCATCGATGAGCGTTGCACGACCGAGCGCGGATCATCCGCGACCAGCCGCCAACTGTTCGCCGCATGGCAAGGGTGGCAGATCGCCAACGGCACCGAACGCCTCACCGAGAAGGCTTTCGGCGCTGAGCTTGACCGACTCCGCTACCCCGCACGAAAGACCAAGTTCGGGATGCTCCGGGACGGCATCGGACTGCTCATCGAAGCCCCCGAAACCGAGCCGGGTGAAGGGTGGTGAAGGGTTTATGCAAACTCTACGCGTACGCACGCATAAGGAAAGTTGTCTACAACCCTTCACCACCCTTCACCTCCCGCGGAATCACGCGGAAATCGGGAGGTAACCGGTGAACGTGAACCGCTGCATTCGCGACTACGAACACGCATTCGACGCCGTTTCCGGTTGGTGCTGGCGGTGCGGTAAGACCCGAGCCGATGGGCGCCGTATCGGACGCCTCACAGACCGCTGGCCGCACACCGATCTGTCTGCCGTCGTAGACATCACCGAGCCCCGCAGAGGAACCGACCATGCCTAAGACCTCAGAGCCCAAAGGCACTACCGAGTTCGCCGCGCTCAGCGATGCGCTCGAAACGTACCGGCCACCCTGCCACGCAGACGACCGTTACACCGCCGACGACCTCACCCCGTCCACCCTCGCCGAGCTGCAAGCCGGATGCGACCTCTGCCACATCCGCACACTCTGCGCCGCATACGCACGCGCAGCACGACCCAAGATCGGCGTCTGGGCAGGCAAGCACTACCGACCCACCACACACCGCACGAAAGGAAACACCCATGACTGACACACCTACCGAGATCGTCATTCACACGCCCGCGGAGAAAGCCAGCGCCTGGGCATGGCTCGCCCTCAACGGCGGATACACCGTCTACCTCGGCCCCGACGGGAAGCTCCACGCACTCCCCCTCAACGTCTGAGCGCGCATTAGACCCAGCGACCGACCCAGCAAACACCACCGGCACACCGTAGGCCGCACGAAAGGAAAACGAACATGACTGACGACACACCCATGGCAACCCTGCAACGGCTCGGCCTCCAGCCCGGTTCATGGGCCACCCAACCCGGCACCTGCACGATCCGCGACGGTCGCCCCGTCTGGGATCTGCACGTCTCATGGGTCAACTCGGCCACGATCCGCGATCTCGCCTTCCTCCTCACGGAGAACTGGGACGTCAAGATCGCGCAATCAACGCGCGGACTGCGCATCAGGATCAACCGACCCAACACGACAGAGAGCACATCATGACCACCACAGAGCGCACATTCACCCAGACCGAAGTGGATGAGATCGTACGTAAGCGACTCGCGCAGCAAGCCCGCAACAGCCCCGACGCTGAGGCTCGGGCACGCACCTGGGAGACACGCGCAACCGAGCACCAGACGGATGCCGACACCTGGCGGCGAGAGTCCCGGAAATGGGAGGTACGCGCGAAACAGAACCTTGCCGTGATCCGCGCGCACGAGGACACCATCGCCCGATTCATCGACAAGCTCGACGACGTTCTCAGCGATGAGGCGCAGCCCGATGAGTGACGACATGGAAGACATGCGCGCTTTCGTCCGGCACCTGTTCGGCGGACCTCACCCACCGCGCGACATCGTGCCCGGTGAAGGACTCACCCGCGATGCGCTTCTCGAGCAGAACGCTGCTGCAGGGACCACCCGCACCGTGTTCATCCCCGGCACCGTGATGGAGGACGTCGACGGCGCCCCCATCGGGATCACCGAGGGCCGCTACGAAACGGTCATCGTCGGCGCGTCCGTCGTCACCGAAGCTCAAGTCACCGCCGCGGGCCTCACCTCCGACGATCTCCCCAACCTCCACATCACCGAACGAAAGGACAAGCCATGAGCGACACCACCACCACAGAGATCAACACCGAAGACCAGACCAACATCGAGACACCCGGTGACAACCCCGGCAGGGAGGCCGCAAAGTATCGGCGCCAGTTGCGGGACGTCGAAGCGGAACGTGACACCCTCGGCGCCACGCTCACCGACGCGAGAAACGCGATCCTCAAAGCCACCCTCACCGGGTACAGCGTCCAGGTAGACACCGGCAAGGGATACCAGAGCACCGTGACCCTCGCACCCACCGCGATCGATGACCTCGCTCTCGACCATGCGGAACTGTTCGAAGGCGCCACGATCAACACCACCCGGCTCGCCGAGATCATCACCGAGCTCGGCACCACCCGCCCGCACCTTTTCGGCCACGGCCCCCGCGCAGGAATCGCACGCCGAGAAGGGAACACCGCGACACCCTCACCCAGACGCGACGGATGGGCCGAAGCATTCGCCCCTGACGGCGCGTAGAATGGTGCGTGAGCCGGGTGGACACCCGAGGTGAAAGCACCGGCTCACGCAACCCCAGGAGGGGCGCACGGTAGGCCAGGAGCCGCCGCGCAGGAACATTCATATTCCTTCGTAGGCGGCTTTTCGTTTGCCGCCAGAAAGGAGAGCCGCCATGGCCTCCATTACCACCACCGACAGCGCCGCATCCTGGCGCCCCGACATCGCCGCTTTCGCACCCAGCGACGTCATCCCCGACGCGATCATCCTCAGCGCGGCGACCGTCGCCGGATCGATCGAAGGTGACGCGCCCATGCTCCGCGTCCCCTACGTCGACGACGACACCGCCGCGTTCATCGCGGAAGGCGACGAGATCCCCGAAGGTGACCCCGACCTGTCCGAAGTGCTCGTGGCAACCGCGAAGATCAGCCAGCTGCTCCGCCTCTCGCGTGAACAGTTCGAGCAGGAAGGGACCGCGCAGGAGCTCGGCGACAGTGTGCGCCGTGCGATCGTGAAGAAGGCGAACATCGCTTTCCTCACCCAGCCGGCCCCGACCAGCCCTGCAGTGACTCCGCCCGCAGGTCTGCTCAACGTCGCCGGGATCGTCAACGGCGGCGCAGTCGCCACGCACCTCGACGCGCTGATCGACGTCATCGCGACCCTGGAAAGCAACGGCGGCGCACCCACCGGAATCATCCTCGACCCGGTGGCATGGGCACGACTCCGCAAGTTCAAGACCGGCACCGGCTCCGCAGCATCCCTGCTCGGCGCGGGCACCATGGACAGCACCCGCATGCTGCTCGACCTGCCCGTCACCGTCACTCCGGCCCTCGCAGCCGGAACCGGGCTCATCGTGGACAGCGCCGCAACCGTCGCCGCAGCCGGACAGGTCCAGGTGGCACAGTCCACCGACGCCTACTTCTCCAGCGACAGCATCGCCCTCCGCGCCACCTGGCGCATCGGCTGGAACCTGGTCCGCCCCAACCGGCTCGCCAAGTTCACAGTCACCGCCCCCGCGTGACACACCGCGGGCGCGGTAGCTAACCCCTGCCGCGCCCGCACCCAACCCGGAAGGCCACCATGACCGTCACCCCCGACAGCATCGCCCTCGCGCTCGGACAACCCGAACCCGACGCGACCACCGCCGAGCAATGGCAGATGTGGATCAACGACGCGATCTTGCTCATCGAAGCGCGCGCCGAACTACTCCACCGCCCCATTCACCAGATCAGCGAAGCACCATTCGACTACGCAGTACGCGAAGCCGTAACAGCACACATCAAACACCCCGACGACAGCACACAAGTAACCGTGTCAGTCGACGACGCCACCACCTCACGCAGCTACAGCACCTCACAAGGCCGCGTCACCATCGCCCCCGAACACTGGGCACTCCTCGGACTCCAAGACGACAGTGGAGCATTCACAATCGACACCACCACTGCAACCCACCACGACCCCGTGAAAGCCTTCCTCACCGCCACCGATAGCGTCTGGTGACACCCAGGGCAGGGACCCCCCACCCCCACGCAGGAAACCCCTCCGGGGTCAGGCCGTCTCTGTCTCTACCTTTTTTTTCCACGTCGGCGCAGGGCTTGGACAAGTCAGAATTGACTAATCCACACGTCGATCTTGATGGCATCCGTCACGACAGGGGTAACGAGCGCAGGTGGCGGATCTATTCCCCGGTGGGGGTGTCGACCGCACCGCCGAACCGCCGGTCGCGCCGAAGGTACGTCTCGATCGCGCCCCACAGGTCGGTGCGCGAGAAGTCGGGCCAGAGCGTATCGAGGAAGACCATCTCGGCGTAGGCCGACTCCCACAGCAGGAAGTTCGAGGTGCGCTGTTCTCCGGAGGACCTGAGGAACAGGTCGACGTCGGGCATGTCCGGGATGTAGAGATGGCGTCGGATCGTCTTCTCGGTGATCGCCGAGGGCTTCAGGCGCCCGGCGGCGATGTCTTCGCCGATCCGCCGCATCGCGTCGACGAGCTCGATTCGGCCGCCGTAGTTGATGCACATCGTCAGCGTCAGCGTGTCGTTGTCCGCCGTCAGCTGCTCGGCGAACTGCAGTTCCTTGATGACGGAGCCCCAGAGCCTGGGCTTGCGCCCCGCCCAGCGGATCCGCACGCCCCACTCATTGAGCTGGTCACGTCGCCGGTGCAGCACATCGCGGTTGTAGCCCATCAGAAAGCGGACTTCTTCCGGCGACCGGCTCCAGTTCTCGGTCGAGAACGCGTAGACGCTGAGGTGCTTCACGCCCGCTTGGATCGCACCAGCCACGACATCCAGCAGCACTTCCTCGCCCGCCCGGTGCCCTTCGATGCGGGTGAGACCGCGCCGGTTGGCCCAGCGACCGTTGCCGTCCATGACGATCGCGACGTGCTCGGGCACCCCGCCCTTCGGGAAGTCCGGCGGATGGATGCCGGTCCAATCGAGCGCGCGATACGGCACGGCGTCGCGGTGCGTGTACGGCTTCGGCGTGCGGCCGGGGAAGATCATCGGGCACCCTCCAGGTGCGACAACGAGCGGATGCCGCGTTCGAGGTGGAACTGCGCGTAGGCGGCGATGAGCCCCGACGCCGACGCGGCGGTGGGGTCCGACGCGGAATCCACGGCATCCCATTCCCCTGCGATGAGCGAGCGCAGCAGGTCTCCCGTCTCGGGGCGCAGGCGCGCGGAACCCGCCGGAGCGCAGTCTCGGCACACCGTGCCGCCGAGCTGGGCGACGAAGAAGTCGTGCGGGCCGACCTGGCCGCAGCGCGCGCAGTTCCCGAGCCCCGGAGCCCAGCCGGAGAGCGCCATCGCGCGGAGCAGGTAGGAGTCGAGGACGGAACGGGATGCGTGGGCGCCCTGCGCGAGGGCGCGGAGCCCTCCGACGAGCAGCAGGTACTGCTGCGGCGTCGACTCCGCCTCGTTGAGCCGGTCGGCCGTTTCGACCATCGCGTGTGCCGCGGTGTACCGGTCGTAGTGCACGGCGATCTCGGCGCCGTACGACCCGAGCGATTCGGCCTGCTGGATGACATCGAGCGAGCGCCCTTCGTAGAGCTGCACGTCGGCGACCATGAACGGCTCCAGGCGCGCACCGAACCGCGATGAGGTCCGGCGGACGCCCTTGGCAACGGCGCGGATCTTGCCGTGACGACGACTGAGCATCGTCACGATCCGATCCGCTTCCCCGAGTTTGTGGGTACGCAGGACCACGACTTCGTCGCGGTAAGTGGGCACGTAACGATTATCGCCGCCACCGGGGACAATGGATGCGTGACAGAGCCGCTCTTCGTGATCCCCCTGTGGGCCGACCTCATCGCCGTCGGTCTCGGCGGCGTGCAGGGCGCCCTGTTCGCCTCAGGATTCGTCGGCCAACGCCGCCTCGATCTCCTCGGCGTCACGATCATCGGCATCGTGATGGGGATGGGCGGTGGTCTCATCCGCGATCTGCTGTTGAACGTCTCACCCGTGACGCTCCAGAGCAACTGGTATCTCCTGACGGCGGTGGGGGCTGCGCTCACCGGCATGCTGCTGGCGAACGTGTTCCAGAAACTCAACCAGGTGATCGTCGCGCTCGATGCTCTCGTGATCGGCCTCTTCGGTGCGTTCGGCACGGCGAAGGCGCTCGCCATCGGGCTGCCGGAGGTGCCCGCCGTGTTCGTCGGGGTGTGCGCGGCGGTGGGTGGCGGCATCCTGCGTGACGTCTTCATGGGGCTGCCCGTCGCGATCATGCACGTCGGTTCGCTCTATGCGGTCGCCGCCGCTGCCGGTTGCGTCGTGCTCGCCGGCGCCCACGCCCTCGGTGCGCCGCTGGTCGCCGCCGCGATCGCCTGCATCGTGGTGACCACGGTCATCCGGCTGCTGGCCGTGATGTTCGACATCTCCCTGCCCGAGCAGCGCGCCCTCTACCGCCGCAAGGTCGCGGTGGAGACGTCCGCGATCCCGATCATCCGCCCCTGACCGCGCCCCGCCCCGGCGCGCCGACCATCCGCGAGACACCGACTGTGCACCGAGACACCCGCTGAAATCAGGGGTCTCGGTGCACAGCCGGTGTTTCGGCGCCGGAGCGGGGGCCGCGAGGCCGGGTCAGACCGTAGCGAGGGCGGAGTGCTCGCGCGTGCGGATCGCGCGGTTGACGCACGACACGATCGCCTTGAGGGATGCCGTCGAGATGTCGCCGTCGATCCCGACGCCCCAGAGGCGCTCGCCGTCGACCTGCAACTCGACGTAGGCCGCTGCCTGCGCATCACCGCCGGCGCTGAGCGTGTGCTCGACGTAGTCATAGAGCGAGATGTCGAACCCGCGCTCCTGCAACACGCTCAGGAATGCCGCAACCGGGCCGTTGCCGTGTCCGGATGCGGGAACCTGATCGTCGCCGTCGCGCAGCGTCACCTCGAGCGAGACGTCACCGGACATGTCGCTCTGCGTGCGCGTGGAGAGCAGCTCGAAGCGCCCCCACTTCTCATCCGCGGTGGATGCCGGCAGGTACTCGTCGGTGAAGATCGCCCAGATCTGATCGCTCGAAACCTCGCCGCCCTCGGCGTCGGTCTTGGCCTGCACGACGCCGGAGAACTCGATCTGCAGCTTTCGCGGCAGGTCGAGCGCGTGATCGCTCTTCAACAGATACGCGACACCGCCCTTGCCGGACTGGGAATTCACCCGGATGACCGCTTCATACGACCGGCCGAGGTCCTTCGGGTCGATCGGCAGGTACGGCACCGCCCACGGGATGTCGTCGACCGACACACCGCGCTCGTCGGCGGTGGCGGCCATCGCCTCGAAACCCTTCTTGATCGCGTCCTGGTGCGAGCCACTGAACGCGGTGAAGACCAGGTCACCCGCCCACGGGCTGCGCTCCGGCACCGGCAACTGGTTGCAGTACTCGGCGGTGCGCTTGACGTGGTCGATGTCGCCGAAATCGATCTGCGGGTCGACGCCCTGCGTCAGCAGGTTGATTCCCAGGGCGACGAGGTCGACGTTGCCCGTGCGCTCGCCGTTGCCGAACAGACATCCCTCGATGCGGTCGGCGCCGGCCATGTACCCGAGCTCCGCCGCAGCGATCGCGGTGCCGCGGTCATTGTGCGGGTGCAGCGACAAGATGACGTTCTCGCGGTGCGCGAGGCGGCGACTCATCCACTCGATCGAGTCGGCGTAGACGTTCGGCGTCGCCATCTCGACCGTCGCGGGCAGGTTGATGATCACCTTGCGCTCGGGGGTCGGCTCGAAGACCTCGATCACCTGGTTGCAGACGTCGAGCGCGAACTCGAGTTCGGTGCCGGTATACGACTCGGGCGAGTACTCGTAGAAGACCTTCGTCTCGGGGATGCGCTTCTCGAACTCACGGCACAGGCGCGCTCCCTCGAGCGCGATGTCGATGATGCCCTGACGGTCGGTGCGGAAGACGACCTCACGCTGCAGCACGCTCGTCGAGTTGTACAGGTGCACGATCGCCTGCTTCGCCCCGGCGATCGACTCGTATGTCCGCTCGATCAAGTGCTCGCGCGCCTGAGTGAGCACCTGAATCGTCACGTCGTCGGGGATCGCGCCGTCTTCGATCAGGTGGCGGACGAAATCGAAGTCGGTCTGGCTCGCGCTCGGGAACCCGACCTCGATCTCCTTGTAGCCCATGCCGACGAGCAGGTCGAACATGATGCGCTTGCGTTCGGGGCTCATCGGGTCGATGAGTGCCTGGTTGCCATCGCGGAGGTCCACGGCACACCAGCGGGGTGCCTGCGTGATGCGGTTGCCCGGCCAGGTGCGATCCGGCAGGTCGACCGTGATCTGCTCGTGGAACGGACGGTACTTGTGGATCGGCATGGCCGACGGCTTCTGGTGATTGTCCATGATGTGTCGCTTCTATCTTTCGTCTGGTCGTAGGGGCCAACGACGAAGCTCCGCGACGAGGGAGGCCCTAAACCGAGGTCTCGTCGCGGCGGCTAAGAAGGAGGGTGCCGCTGAAGCGCATGCAGACAGGGTACACCCCGCGTGTCCGGTGAGACGAAAGCCGGGGTATCGACACTGTGAAGGTATGACCCCTCGCCTCGTGTTTTCGATTTCCGTCGGACTCGTCCTCTCCGGAGCGTTGAGCGCGTGCGCGAGCGTTTCGGATGCCGCCCCTGCCGGCCAAGGCCGCACCGCCGCACTCGGGGCGATCGCTCCGGCTCTGCCCGAAGGCGAAGTCATCGGTCAAGGCACCGTGATCGATCAGGCGGGGAGCGCCGAGCTCTGCCTCGGCGGGGTCCAGGAGTCCTATCCCCCGCAGTGTGCCGGTGTGCCGCTGTCGGGCTGGACGTGGGATGGACTGCAGGGCACGGAGAGCTCGGGCGACGTGACCTGGGGTGCGTACGCCGTGCAGGGAACCTTCGACGGGTCGGGGATCACGGTGACTCAGCCGCCGATTCTTCTCGCGCTGTACGACCCGATGGCTGTGGAGGATCCCACCGGGGGCACCGCGGGCGTCGGAACCGAGGCCGAACTCGTCGCCATCCAGGACAGTCTGGTCGACCGCCTCGGCGCGGACTACCTCTCCTCGGGGCCGATGGACGGGCGGCTGTGGATCGACGTCGTCTGGGACGACGGCACGTATCAGACAGCCGCCGACGCGGAGTTCGGCGCGGACATGGTCATCGTCCGTTCGGCGTTGCGACCGGTCGGGTGAGGTTTCACGCCGTCGAGGAAATCGGGTCGGCAGACCGGTCGAGCAACGTGAGCCGGTCGAGGAGGTCGGTGATCTGCACCTCGGTGAAGAGAGCCTCCGGCCCCTCCGGGGCGATCCCACTGAACGGGTCTTCGTAGAGCCGCCGCGTGTCGAGGCGCCCTTCGACGGTGAGCTCGGTGACCACCAGGTCGACGAACGCCTGCTGATTGCGCGTGAATCCGGGCGCTGCGATGAAGTCGCCGACGAGCTCTTCGGCGGCCGAGCGTTCGAGGCCGACGATCGAGCGGATGAAGCGGCCGAGGCCGTGTGCTTCTTCGGCGCCCGCCGAGAGCGCAGCGGCATCCACCCCACCCGTTTCGACGAGGATGCGGTGGAGCTCGGCGAGGTCGGCCTCGGTCAGCGGCCGGCCGGTGCGGAGCTTGTGGAGCGCCACGACGTGGTCGTGCTCGCGGAGGAACGCGAGCAATTGCGCCCGGATCGCGCGCCGGTCGAGGCCGACCGAGACGCGCGCGAACTCGAGTTCGCGCCGCTCCTCCAGCGTGTCTTCAAAGTCGGTGTACACCGGCGCCTGGTGTCGCACATCGATGAGCGCCAGCAGGCTCCGCAGGCGAACGCGCACGTCTTCGAGTTGCGTAACGGATGCCGACGCCCACCACTCCGGGTCGGCGAGGGCGTCGAGCAGCCACCGCTGCGCTTCGACGACAGGCACGCCGCGCTGCTCGGCGACGAGGCCCGCCAACTGACGAAGGCGCGCAACGAGCGCGGGCGGCACGGCTTCTCCCGCGGCGCGTGATTGCTGCGCCGCGATGATCAGCAGGTCGAAGCGCTTCGCCGCCTCATCGGTGTCGATATCGGCTGCCGAGGGCAGGGCCGCGAGCTCGTCGACGGCGGCGTGGTCTTCGGGCGTGAATGCGCGACGCCAGGCTTCCGCATCGGCGAACCGATCGACCGCCCGCAGGTGACGGCGCACGAGGAAATTGTCGCGGTTCATCCCGGCGACCCGCGCGTGGAGCCACGTGATGAGCGATTCGCGGAGCTCCACATCCGACTCGCCGAGCAGGCCCAGCAACGCGAATCGCTCCGATACGAGCCGCTCGCTCACGCCGCGCGGGCGGGTGGTAGATACCTCGGGCACCTCTTGGTTGAAGTATTCGATGTTGCCGCACACGTCGAAGACCATGAACTCGGACTTGTCGCGCCCGGGGCCGAACAGGTCGGGGCGCAGGCGGGTGCCGCGGCCGATCATCTGCCAGTACTTCGTCTGCGAGTGCACGGGCTTGAAGAAGACGAGGTTCACGACGTCGGGGACGTCGATGCCGGTGTCGAGCATGTCGACCGAGATCGCGAGGTGCGGGTCGGCTTCGGGCGTCGAGAACGTGCCGATCAGGTGGTGGGCGTACGGGCCCGAATGATGCGTGATGATCCTCGCGAAGTGCCCGCGAAGGTGCGGATAGTTGTCGTTGAACCGTTTCTCGATGAACTCGGCGTGGGCCTGACTCTTCGCGAAGAGGATCGTCTTGCCGAGGCGGTCTCCCCCAGCGACGCGGATGCCGTGCTCCATCAGCACCTCGAGCACCTTGTCAACCGTGTCGGCGTTGAAGAGCCAGCGGTTCATGGCCGCGGCATCCACTTCGTCGGGGATCTCGCCACCCTCCCACTCGAGGGCGTCCCATTCTTCTTGCTCGGCGGGGCTGAGCTGGTCGTAACGGATGCCGCGTCGAATGAACCCGAGATCAATCGGCCACGCGACCGGAGGGACGAGGTAGCCGCCCGCAATCGCGTCATCGAGCTCGAACGCCTCTGTGGGGACTCCGTCCTCCAGCTCGAAGAGGCGATAGGTGTTGTGATCGACCTCGGCGCGCGGTGTCGCGGTGAGACCGACGAGATGAGCGTCGAAGTAGTCGAAGATCTCGCCATACCGGTGATAGATCGACCGGTGGGCCTCATCGACCACGATGAGGTCGAAGTAGCCAGGGCCGAATCGCCGACGGTCGTCTTCGCCCGCATCGATGAGGCCCATGATGGTCTGGTACGTCGAGACGTAGACGCGGCCGTCGGTGGTCTTGTCCTCGACGAGGTTGACCGGCGCGCTATCGGGCAGGTGCGTCTTGAAGGCGCCGACCGCTTGCGTGACGAGGGCCGTACGATCGGCGAGGAACAGTACCCGCTTGATCCAGTTGGCCCGCTGCAGCACATCGACGAGCGAGATGACCGTGCGGGTCTTGCCGGTGCCGGTGGCCATCACGAGCAACGCACGACGACGCCCGTCCGCGAAGGCGTCGGTCACCGCGCGGATCGCCGCAAGCTGGTAGGGGCGCGCGGCGATGCTGCGGTCGATCGCCACGGTGGAAAACGGCTTGAGCGACGTCCGCCGTTGAATCGCGAGAACGAGCTGGTCCTTTGTGGGGAACCCGGAGATGCGGCGCGGGGCAGAGCGCCGGTCATCCCAGATCCAGTGCTCGTACCCGTTGGTGTAGAAGATGATCGGGCGCTGCCCGGTTGCGGCCTCGAGCGCATCGGCGTAGAGGCTCGCCTGCGTGCGTCCTTCCTTCGCGCTCGCGCGGGTGCGCTTGGCTTCGACGACCGCGAGCGGCTTACCGTCATCACCCCAGAGGACGTAGTCGACTCGTCCCGTTCCCGATGCGCTGGGGATGCCGGAGACCGGCCACTCCCGGTCTCGCGCATCGGTGAGCGGCCATCCCGCCTCGGCGAGCAGAATGTCGATCAGTTCGGTGCGTGTCTCGGCTTCGGTCGCGGTTGCCGGGTCGATCGTGCCCGCGTGGGTGATCGTGTTGGCCGCTTTGTTGCTGGCGAGTTCGGCGCGGAGCGCCTCCAGCTCGGCGCGAAGGGCGGCATCCTGCTCGCGCGCCTGGATGAGCTCCGCGTCGCGCCGCTCAAGTTTCTCCTGGGCCTTGGCCAGTTGCTCGCGCGTGCGAGTGATCACGAGCGCAGGAGCGGGAGGGACGGCGTTCCAGTCGAAAGCGGGTGGCTCGGCGGTGCCGGGATCACCGTAGGTGAAGTCCATCCACAGAAAGACGACGTGCAGCCCCTCGAGCGCGGTGCGTGCGGTCGCGTGCGAGACGTCCTCGTCGCGGTGGACCGCGCGATTGCCGATACGGCGGATCACCTCGAGCCGAGCACTGAGTGCCTTGCCCACGACCTCGATGAAGTCGTGGTCTTCGATCAGTCGGGCGAAGTTCGCATCGTAGGGGCGGGTCAGCCTCTCCACGTCGTAGATGTACTGCGTGAAGAGTTCCGCCGCTCGCCGGGTCTGTGCGGCAGCGGTCCGCGGATCGGCCTTGATGTACTCCTCGGCACGACGCGCTGCATCCCACAGCTGCGGCCACCGCTCCTTCGCGAAGTCGAAGTTCCCCACGCCTGACGCCGTCTTCCCACCCAGTGGCAAGGCCGGCCCCTGCCCGTTCTCCCGATGCTAGCGAACCCTGCCGACTCGCCCGGACGGCAGGCGGAATGCGGCGTTTTCACCGATCAAGCGGCACTTAGCGACCCATTTTGCGCAGGAGGTGTTTTTCAGCATCTATCTGGGGATAACACCCTCCCAATGTCGGAGGCCTCCCGTAAAATCGAACGTATGAACGAACTAGCTGCGACACTCGCGAAGCTCGATGAGCTCGCCGGTTCCGTCGCGGCTGCCGCCGTTTCCGGCCACGCTTTGCGACGGGCAGATGAAGACGAACTGGTCGCGGTGCTCTCCGCCGTCGGCCGCGTGCAACGACTCATCGACGCCGTGATGGTCGAGACGGTGGGCGAGATCGTCGAGCGCAACGACACGCCCGTCGGCGAGGTGCGGATGACATACCGCCTGGGGTGCAGCAGCCTCTCCGAGCTCGTCCAGCGGGTGACTCTCCTCTCGCCGGTCTCGGCTCGGCGCTACCTCACCGCGGCGAAGGCCGTGCACCAGCAGACCTCGCTGGTCTCCGGCGAGTTGTTGGAGCCCACCCTGCCGGCGATGCGAGACGCGCTCGGCGACGGGGCTGTCGGCCTCGACGGTGCGCTTGCCGTCGCTGCTCCCCTGATCACCTTGGGCTCCCGCGTCTCGCGCGACGCGCTCCTCGTCGCCGATGCGGTGCTGGCGGCCGAGGCACGTGGCGAGGGTCCGGATGCCGCGCCTCCCGCGTGCGCCGACCTCCTCCGGCTGCAGGCGCAGGTCTGGGCGGTCGCGCTCGACCCCGATGGCAGCGAGCCGCGCGAGTCGACGTCGATGCGCAAGCGTGGCCTCACGTTCGGCGTCGCCACCGATGTCGGCGTTCCGATCCGCGGCATGCTCATGCCCGAGGTCGCCGCGGAGTTCCGGCGCATCGCCGATGCGACGCTGCATCCGCGGGTCGACCCCGTGACGCTCCCCGGCGGTGTGCGGTTCGTCGAAGAGTCGCCCACTCCCTCCTCCGGCACCGACAACGGCGATCTCGAGTCGCTGACCGTCGTCGACACTCGCACCCGCGCGCAGAAGATGCACGACGTGCTGGCGATGGTGCTCGGTGTGGCGGCGGCATCCGAATCTCTGCCGACGATCGGCGGCGCGGCCCCCACCCTTGTCATCACCGCACGCGAAGAAGACCTGCTCGCGGGCCGCGGCAGCGCCTATCTCGACGGCATGGACTACCCGGTTTCCCTGAACGCAGCCACCCACGCCGGGTGCGCGGGGGTCATCCAGCGGGTGGTGTTGAGCGAGACGGGCCGCATCCAGTCGATCAGCACCGAGGATCGCGTGTTCAACCGGCACCAGCGGCGGGCGATCGCGGCTCGCGACGGCGGCTGCCTCATCCCCGGATGCGGAGTACCGCCGGCATGGTGCGAAATCCACCACGTGACCGAATATTCCGAAGGCGGGCCGACCGATACCGACAACGGCGGACTCTTGTGTTGGCCTCATCATCGGTTCTTCGATCATTGCGGTTGGCGCATCCGAATGAACCGCGGTGTCCCCGAACTTCTCGCACCCGCGTGGATCGATCCGCTCCAACGATGGCGGCCTGCGACCACGTCCCCCACCCGCCTCCTGAACGCCGTGCTGCAGACCTGACGGGGCGCAATGTCGGAGGTCTCCTGTGTACTGCTCTACTGGCCAACGGCCGGTGGCGCGATCCCTGGGGGACGCGCCTCGCACGAACAGAAAGCTCTGTCATGTCTGACAACATCACCCCGGCTTCGCCCCTGCCGCCCGCCGGCTGGTACCCCGACCCGCAGAACGCTTCGACGCAGCGCTACTGGGATGGCGCCCGCTGGACCGAGCAGGTGAACGCCGGCTCGGGCCACCCGGCCTCGACGGCACCGCACGGGTCTGCCCACCCCTCGACGCTCGCGAGCACTGCGGTCTTGCCGACCGGCGCCGTGGCCGTGGCCCCGAAGACCGGTCTCCGCGCGCTCAGATGGTGGCAGTGGGCGTTGATCGCGCTCGGTGCACTGCTGCTGATCGCCGCGATCGGTGGGGCGCTCGGCGGCGCGACAAGCACCGACGATCTCGCGGATGCCGACGCACCCGTCGCTGCCGTGTCGACGCCGACGGCCGAGCCCGTCGAAGAGGAACCCGACACGACTGTCGCGGTGCCGGAGGTCGGCGGCAAGACGATCGGCGACGCACGGGCGCTGATCGAAGGTGCCGGATTCACTCTGACCGTCGACGCCGGCGTGGGTGAAGACTGGATCATCACGTCGCAGAGTCCGACCGGCGGGCTGAAGGCCGAGCCCGGCACCGCGGTGTCGGTGACCGCCGAAGCCCCGAAGCCGGTCTACTCGCTGGAGCAGCAGAACGCGCTGAAGGAAGCACAGTCCTACCTCGACTACTCGGGCTTCTCCCGCCAGGGGCTGATCGACCAGATGTCGAGTGAGTACGGCGGGGGCTACCCCGTCGATGTCGCCACGTGGGCCGTCGACACGGTCGGCGCCGACTGGAACGCGGAAGCCGTCGAATCGGCGCAGGATTACCTCGACTACTCGTCGTTTTCTCGCCAGGGTCTCTACGACCAGCTGACGAGCGCGTACGGCGGCCAGTTCACGCCGGATGAGGCCAACCACGCGCTCGCGGCCGTCGGGTACTGACCTCGCGCCCTCGGTCTGGCGGAGCAGCGGTCATTCGGCGCTCCGCCAGACTCGGCACGGAATCGTGTTCTTCTACTCCGAGTATTCGACTCGGAGACCGGTGAATCGAGTGAACCCGCGATCAGCCGTGACGAGGGGAACATCGAGCGCGAGAGCCTGCGCGGCGATCAGCGCGTCCTTGGTGCGTACGGCGCCTTCGCTCGTCGCGACGAGGGTTGCATAGGCGTCGGAGTCGGCGGCGCCGAACGGCAACCAGAACCCCGGGAGCAGATCGAGTGTCTCGACGAGTTGGGTCCGGGCACGAGCAGCGTGCGCCAAACCCGGCGTGCGCGCGAAGCGCTCACGCCCGCGGAGCAATTCGGCACGCACGATGTAGGGCGCCGCGTACTCATCGATCGAGTCGATGACTTCCTCGCGAAGTGGTCCGATGAGCACACTCGTGTCCAGTACGGCTTTCATCGCGGATCACTCTGAACATCGGCGTCGCGAGCGGCGGCGAGATCGCGCCGCTCCTGCTCGACGAGATCGACGTCGTGCAGCGCATTCAGCAGTCGCAGCCTGGTCTTGATCTCGATCAAGCTCGGCGCGTCGGGCGCGACGATGGGCACCACGCGCATGCGGGCATGGTTGTGCACCATGACCACCGCGCCGGAGTCGGCGTAGGCGATCGGATTCGCTTTGAACGTGCTGATCGGTACTTCCGGCACGTGCTGTTGGGGTGAACGCGGCATTTCGGCTCCGATTTATCTAAACAGAGCCATTCTCACAGGTTGAGACCTCTGAGGAAAGATGGTCGCCGACACGCCATCGCGGCGCACGCTGGCCCGAGCGCCGTGAACGGATGCCGCTTACAGCTCTCCCCGGAAGGCGCGGTGCTGGAGGGAATCGAAGAGCGCATTCGCTTCGTGGAGCCTTCGATCGAGGTCTCGAATGAACGCCGAAGTTGATTCATCCAATACGCCCACCTCTGCCTCCAACTGTGCCGTAGGGCGCGGGATCAGCAATCCGCCCACAGCTGACTGACTGAGATTCAGCATGGTGACTCCCGAGGCCGCGGCCGTGAGTTCCGACACGTATCGTGGCGTCCGAAGCAGTCGGGCCAGGAGACCGCCGCTCTGTGAAGTCAATGGCGATCGGAGCACCATCGTCCCGGTACCACACAGTGCTGGGGCGTCGTTCGGCCGAACTACAGCCGCCCGCCCCATTTCGCCTCGCCTTCCAAGCACGACATCGCCGGGTTGAAGCGAGAACGCGCTCAGCTGCTCAGCTTTCGCGCCAGACACGGTTACCGACACGTCCGACCGAATATAACCGTCGACAATGTGACTTGGGTTAATCAGTGGGACGCCGCCGACGACGTAATCCTCCCGATGAACGCTGGAGCCAAAGGGCCCAGTGATGAGGGTCACCACCTGGCCGAGCGGCACGAAGTCTGCAGCGCCTTCCACGATGTGGTTGAAGAGTGAGTCTGTTAGCAACCGGGATCTCTGCCGCGCAGACTCCAACTGTGCGCGGAGCGCATCGGCCTCGTCGAGGATTGCGGCGATGCGGCGTTGTTCGGGGAGGGGTGGGAGCGGGATCTCGATTCGCTCCACTTCCGCTTTCGAGAGCTCGAGAAAGGTTGCGCCTCGGCCCTTGCTCTGCAGGAGTTTCGTGTGACTCTTGAGCCACCAGAACAAAAAGTTGGATTCGATCCGGTCCGACGGGATCAGGCTCTTAAAGCCCTGGTTGGTGCCGACCGGAATACGGTTGATTGCCACGAGACCGATCGGCGCTCGCGAGCTGAGGAGCACCGAACCCGTGGGCAAGATCTGAACTCCCGACCGAGAAAGCCCATCGCTGCTGATCGTGCGTTCAGTTGACTCGATGTAGTGACCGGACAGACGACTGATCTCGGCAGGCGTCACCCAAGGAATGTCGCCGTCCCAGTAGGCCGGCTCGCTCGTCTTCGGGGTTGCTCCACCGACCACTTGAGCGATCGCCCCCAGCCTGACCGTCTCCCACGTCACGCGAGCATCTCCCGCAAGCGCGCGAGGCCGGCCTGGATCTCGACCTCCAACGCGTCGAGTTCATTCAGAATTTCGGTCGGTGAGCGGTGCTCGACCTCCTCGATCTCGAGTTCCTTGTAGCGGTTGAGGGACAGGTCGTACGCGTTGTCGACGATCTCCTGTTTGGGCACGAGGAACGACTGGGCCGTCCGCGGGCGCTCGGCCTCCGCATCCCGCGTCTTCCAGCGGGCGACGATGTCGGGGTAGTCCGTCGCCTCGATCGGGGTGCGCTTGTCGTCGAGCGTGAAGCCGTCGGCGCGCACGTCGTAGAACCACACGTTGTGCGTGCCGCCAGAACTGGTCTTCGTGAACAGCAGAATCGCCGTCGACACCCCGGTGTACGGCTTGAAGGTGCCGGACGGCAGTTTGATGACGGCATCCAACTTCTGATCTTCGACCAGCATCTTCCGCACCGCCTTGTGCGCATTCGACGATCCGAACAGCACACCCTCCGGCACGATCACCGCGGCGCGGCCGCCGTTCTTCAGCAACTTGATCATGAGCACGAGGAAGAGCAGCTCGGTCTTGCGCGTCTTGACGGCCGTCTGCAGATCCTTCGCGACCGTCTCGTCGTCGAGCGAACCGGCAAACGGCGGGTTCGCGAGCACGAGCGAGTACACACCCTCCGACGGGTGCCCCTCCGACAGCGAATCGGCGCGCTCGATCGTCGGGTTCTCGACCCCGTGCAACAGCATGTTCATGCTCGCGATGCGAGCCATCGCGGCATCCGAGTCGAACCCCGTGAACATCTCGTTGTTGAAGTGCGCGCGGAAGGTGGCATCTGTCCACGCGTCGGCGTGGTGCTCGCGCAGAAACTCTTCCGCGGCGACGAGGAAGCCAGCGGTACCGACGGCCGGGTCGATGATGGTGTCGTCGATGCGCGGCTCGGTGAGGTCGACCATCAGCTGAATCACGTGCCGCGCCGTGCGGAACTGCCCGTTCGTGCCGCTCGTCGCGAGCTTCTTCAGCATGTACTCGTAGATGTCGCCCTTGGTGTCGCGATCATCCATCGGAATGTCGGCGAGCAGGTCGACGACCTTCGTCAGCAGCGCCGGCGTCGGGATCGTGAACCGGGCATCCTTCATGTTGCGCGCGTAGCTCGACCCCTCCGCGCCCAGGCGGCGCAGGAACGGGAAGACGTACTCGGCGACGACCTCGAACATCTCGCTCGGCGAGAAGTTCGTGAACACGCTCCAGCGCAGATCGGTGTACGGCCGTGGCGTGCGCGCCGTGTCGTCGAGCCCCTCCGGGAACACCGGATTCTCGATCGGCTGACCGGTGCGCGCCGCCTTCTTCTCGGCGAGCGTGTGCAGCTCATCGAGCCGGCGAATGAACAGCAGATACGTGATCTGCTCGATCACCTCGACCGGATTCGCGATGCCGCCCGACCAGAACGCATCCCAGACTTTGTCGACCTGAGGGCGCAGTTCACCTGTGACCACCGGGGTACTCCTTCGTCGTTGCGCGCGCGTCAGAAGCCGAGGCGGCCGAGCTGCTTGGGGTCGCGCTGCCATTCCTTGGCGACCCGCACGTGGAGCTTGAGGAACACCTTGGTGCCCACGAGCGGCTCGATCTGAGCGCGAGCGCGCGATCCGACATCGGCCAGACGCGATCCGCGGTGGCCGATGATGATCGCCTTCTGACTGTCACGCTCCACGACGATGTTCGCGAAGATGTCGGTCATCGATCCGGTCTGGCGGCGCGACATGTCTTCGATCGTCACGGCGATCGAGTGCGGCAGCTCGTCGCGCACGCCCTCGAGCGCAGCTTCGCGGATGATCTCCGCGATCCGGTCCTCGATCGATTCGTCGGTGACGACGCCCTCTTCGTAGAGGCGCGGCCCGCGCGGCATGAGCGCGAGAAGCTCGTCGGTCAGCACGTCGAGCTGCTCTCCGGCCACCGCCGACAGCGGAATGACGGCGACCCAGTCCTCGCGAAGACCGTCGATCTCCATCAGCCGCTCGGTGATCTGATCACGTGAGGCGATGTCGGTCTTGGTGACCAAAGCGATCTTCTTCGCCCGCGGAAAACCGTCGAGCGACTCAGCGATGCGGCGATCGCCGGGGCCGATCTTCTCGGTCGCCGGCGCGAGGAAGCAGATCACGTCGACGTCGCCGAGCACCTGGTCGACGAGGTGGTTGAGACGCTCGCCGAGCAGCGTCCGCGGCTTGTGGATGCCGGGGGTGTCGACGATGATCAGCTGTCCGGCGGGGCGATTCAGGATGCCGCGGATCGCGCGCCGGGTCGTCTGCGGCTTGTCGCTCGTGATGGCGACTTTCTCTCCCACGAGCGCGTTGGTCAGCGTGGACTTGCCGACGTTGGGGCGGCCGACGAACGTCACGAACCCCGATCGTGTTTCGGTCATCGGTGAAGGTTCCTTTGGATCTTGATGTTCCCGGTGGAGGTGTCCACGATCGGGTTCTCTCCAGTGCGCGACGCGCGGCCTCCGAAGGCCGCGTCGGCCGCCGCAAGGTGCGGACCGCGTTCGACGAACACCGTCGCGAGCCCGCGGCCACGCCCCCGCGACGTTCCCCCGGTGATGATGAGCCCACCGTACTCGGCGGTCGCGCCGGGCAGCGGCACACGCCCGAGGAGCTTGCCCAACAGTCCGCCGATCGAATCGACGTCCTCGTCTTCGAGATCGATGCCGAACAGCTCGCCGACCTCGTCGAGACCGAGACGCGCGCTCACGCGGTAGCGCCCCACCCCGAGGGCCACGATCTCGGTCGAACGCGGGTCGTACTCATCGGCGATCTCACCGACGAGTTCCTCGATCAGGTCTTCCAGGGTGACGAGACCGGCGACCCCGCCATACTCGTCGACCACGAGGCAGACGTGGACGGCATCCTTCTTCATCTGCTGCAGCAGAGTCTCCGCCTTCATCGACTCGGGCACGAAGACGGCGGGGCGCGCGATCGAGCTCACCGGCGCATCACGCCACGCGCTTTCGTCTCGGTACGCGAACTGGACCAGATCCTTGAGGTAGACGACGCCGGTGATGTCGTCGGCTTCAGCGTCGGCGATCGGAATGCGCGAGACGCCCTTGTCGAGGAACAGCTGCATCGCCTGCTGCGTCGTGTCGGAGGCATCCATCGTCACCATGTCGGTGCGCGGCACCATGACGGCGCGCACGAACGTGTCGGTGAAGTCGAAGACCGAGTGGATGAGCTCGCGGTCGTCCTCTTCGATGAGGTCTTTCGAGGCGGCCTCGTCGACCATGCTGAGAAGCTGCTCTTCCGACGCGAACGAGGTGCCGCGCTGCACGCCGGGGGTGAAGCGGTTGCCCACGACGACGAGCAGGTGCGCGATCGGACCGAGCACGACCCGCGCCCCGCGGATGAGCGGTGCGCACGCACGCAGCAGGCCCTTCGCGTGCTGGCGTCCGACGGCGCGTGGGCTCGCCCCGACCAGGACGAACGAGACGATCGTCATGAGGATCGCGGCGGCAAGCACCGCCCACCAGATGCTGTCGAACAGGATCGAGAAGGCGGCGGTCACGAGGACGGCCGCGGTCGTCTCGGCCAAAATCCTGATGAAGACCACCGCGTTGGCGTGCGGTTCGGGATCGGCAGAAATCCGCGCGAGTGCGGCTTCGTTGCGCCCGGTCACCGCGAGCTCGGCGATGTCGGCGCGCGAGGTCACGCTGAGCGCGGCATCGATCGCGGCCATGAGGCCACCGAGGGCCACCAGCAGGACGGCGGCGACCAGCAACAGCGATTCGGTCATGCGCGTCGTCGGCGTTCGGACGCCTGGAACGCCGTGATCAGCTCGCGCTGGAGTCCGAACATCTCACGCTCCTCCTCCGGTTCGGCGTGGTCGAACCCGAGGAGGTGCAGGAGCCCGTGCGTGGTCAGCAGAATGAGCTCGTCGAGCGTCGAGTGCCCCGCGGTCTGGGCCTGGCCCTCTGCGACCTGCGGGCAGAGGACGATGTCGCCGAGGAGGCCCGGAGGTGTCGGCTGCTCCTCGGTGCCGGGACGCAGCTCATCCATCGGAAAGCTCAAGACGTCGGTCGGGCCGGGCTCATCCATCCACTGGACGTGCAGGGCCTCCATCGCGCCCTCATCGACGAGGAGAATCGCGACGTCGGCATCGGGTGAGACGTGAAGCTCGCTGAAGTTGTGCTCCATCAGGCGCAGCAGCACGGTCTCGTCGGTGTCGACGCCCGACTCGTTGGTGATCTCGATGGTCATGATCGTCCTCGCTGGGGAAGGTGGTCGCGGGGGCCGCTCGGGCGGGAATGTCCGCGCCGCTCGGCACGGTTCGCGAATTCGGATGCTTCATCTCGCTCACGCCGCGACGCCAGCCGTTGTTCGTCATAGACGCTGTAGGCGTCGACGATCCGGCCGACGAGGTTGTGCCGCACGACATCCTCGCTCGTCAGCATGGAGAAGTGGATGTCGTCGATGTCCTTCAGCACCCGCGTGACGAGCCGCAGGCCCGACGCTCCCTGCGGCAGGTCGACCTGGGTGATGTCGCCGGTGACGACCATGCGGGTGCCGAACCCGAGACGGGTCAGGAACATCTTCATCTGCTCGGGCGTCGTGTTCTGCGCCTCGTCGAGCACGACGAACGAGTTGTTGAGGGTGCGGCCGCGCATGTACGCGAGAGGCGCAACCTCGATCGTGCCCGACGCCATGAGCTTCGGCACGAGCTCGGGGTCCATCATCTCGTTGAGCGCGTCGTACAGCGGCCGGAGGTACGGATCGATCTTGTCGGTGAGCGTCCCGGGCAAGAAACCGAGCCGCTCCCCCGCCTCCACGGCGGGTCGCGTCAAGATGATGCGGTCGACCTCTTTGCGCTGCAGCGCTTGGACGGCCTTCGCCATCGCGAGGTAGGTCTTGCCGGTGCCGGCGGGACCGATGCCGAACACGATCGTGTGGTCCTCGATCGCGTCGACGTAGTTCTTCTGTCCGACCGTCTTCGGGCGGATCGTCCGGCCGCGCGACGACAAGATCACTTCGCCGAGCACGTCGGAGGGGCGCGGGCCCGAGTCGTCGCGGAGGATCCGGCTCGACGTCTGCACGTCGGCCGGGTCGAGTCCTGCGCCCGACCGCGTCATCGCGATGAGCTCGTCCACCAGCCCGCGCGCCGCGCCCACGGCATCCGCCTCGCCCGTGAGAGTGACCTCGTTGCCGCGCACATGCACCTCGACCTGCGGATGCTCCCGCTCGACGACACGGAGCAAGCGGTCCTGCGGGCCCAGCAGCTGCACCATCGCGATGCCGTCGACGAGGATGCGGTGGGTGGTCGGTTCGTCGGTGTCAGCCACCGAGGCTCCCTTCGGCAAGTCCCCCGGCGAGGACGTGCGCGTGAACGTGGAATACGGTTTGCCCGGCTCCGGCACCGGTGTTGAAGATCAGGCGGAAGTCTCCGTCGGCATGCTCCGCGGCGAGGGTGTTCGCAAGCCCCACCATCTCGGTCAGCAGCGCCGGGTCACCGGCGGCCAACTCGACGACGTTGCGGTAGTCCTCAGTCTTCGGAATCACGAGGAGGTGCAGCGGCGCCTGCGGCGCGATGTCGCGGATCGCGAAGACGTTCTCGGTCTCGGCGACGATCTCAGACGGAATCTCTCCCGCCAGGATGCGGCTGAAGATCGACGGTTCGCTCATGTCCCCAGTCTATCCGGGGGCGCTTACCAGCGGCCGAGGTGAGCGCTCACGAGCGCCAGCGCAGCAGGGCCCGCCGTCGAGGTCCGCAACACGGTGTCACCGAGGCGCACGAGCGTGGCTCCCGCGGCCTCAAGGCTCGCGAGCTCCTCGGGCGCGATGCCTCCCTCGGGCCCGACGATCAGCACGATCTCCGACGCTCCGGTCAGGTCGATCTGCGAGAGACGGGCGGATGCCGTCGGCTCGAGAACGAGGAGGGTGCCCGCCCGCGCCGCCACCTGCGCGGTCGAGACCGGCGCCACGACGCCCGGCACCCACGCCCGGTGGGCCTGCTTGGCTGCTTCCCGGACAATACTTTGCCACCGCGCGACACCCTTCGGCGCCTTCTCGGCGCTCCACCGCGACACACTCCGACTCGCCTGCCACGGCACGATCTCATCGACCCCGAGTTCGGTCGCCGCCTGTACGGCGAGTTCGTCGCGGTCACCCTTCGCGAGGGCCTGCACAAGCACGAGGCGGGGAGTCGGCGCGGGCACGGCGGCGGCATCCGTCACCCGGATCACGACCTCTTTCGGCGCCGCCGCGACGACCGTGCCGGTGAGCCACGTGCCCGCGCCGTCGCCGACAGTCACGTCCTCACCCTCCCTGAGCCGGCGGACGACGGCGGCGTGGTGCGCCTCGGGACCGCGCAGAACGAGCTCGGCACCGACCGCCGTCGTGATCTCGTCGACCAGGAAGTGCAGCGCCACGTCAGCCCCGGAAGCGGTCGCGGAGCTTTGCGAACATGCCCTGGTGGAACTGCGAGAGCTGGGGTCCGGGGGCCTTGGTCTTCTTCGCGAAGTCTTCGATCAGTGCGCGCGACTTCGCATCGAGCTTCGTGGGAGTGACCACCTGCACCGCCACCTTCAGGTCACCACGCGTGCCGCCGCGGAGCGGAGTGATGCCACGTCCCTTGATCGTGAGCACATCGCCGGACTGGATGCCGGGCCGCACCTCGAGGTCGACATCACCGTCGAGAGACGTGATGGTCGTCCCGGTACCGAGGACGGCATCGGGCATCGAGACCTCGAGCGTCGCGAGCAGGTCGTCACCGTCGCGACTGAAGACGTCGTCGGGGGCCACCGTCACTTCGAGATACAGGTCGCCGTTCGGTCCGCCGGCGGGGCCGACTTCGCCGGAACCCGGGAGCTGCAGCCGGAGGCCGGTCTCGACGCCGGCGGGGATGTCGAGCGACACCGTCCGACGTGCGCGCACGCGACCCTGACCCTGGCAGGTCGAGCACGGATAGGGGATCGTCGTGCCGTAGCCCTGGCAGGCGTTGCACGGCTGCGAGGTGACGACGTTGCCGAGCAGGCTCCGGACGGTGCGCTGGATCTGTCCCGATCCGTGGCAGATGTCACACGTCGCCTCATGCGTGCCGGGCTGGCAGCACGAACCTTCGCACGTTTCGCAGAGGACGGCCGTGTCGACCTCGATGTCCCGGTGGATGCCGAAGACGACGTCCTTGAGCTCGAGCGTGACCCGCACGAGCGCGTCCTGGCCGCGCTCCCGGCGCGACCGCGGCCGGCCGGCCCGCTGACCGCCCGCACCCCCGAAGAAGGTCTCGAAGATGTCGCCGAAACCACCGAACCCGGCGCCGCCGAATCCGCCGCCATCGTCACCGCCGCGGTCGTAACGCTGGCGCTGTTCGGGGTCGCTCAGCACGTCGTACGCGTGGGTCACGAGCTTGAAGCGCTCCGACGCATCCTCCCCCGGATTCACATCGGGGTGCAGCTCGCGCGCAAGCCTGCGGTATGCCTTCTTGATCTCCTCGGGGGTCGCTTCGCGCGAAACACCGAGTACTTCGTAGTGGTCTGCCACAATCGCCTTCCTGCCCCTGCTGGGGGTGTGTAGGTGTCGAACCGTGCGCTCAGCGGGACGTGTCGTCCTCGTCGAGGAGCCGGCTCAGATAGTGCGCGACGGCGCGGACCGTCGCGAGGTTGGTGGGGTAGTCCATGCGCGTGGGGCCGAGCAGCCCGACGCGCGCCCGGGATCCGGTTGCGTCGTAGTCGCTCGTGAGGACGGATGCCTCACCCAACCCGAACGGGTCGTTTTCGCGGCCGATGCTGGCCGCCAGTCCGTGCTCGTCGGCGACCATCTCGCCCATGAGGCGCAGGAGGGTCACCTGCTCCTCGATCGCTTCCAGGAGCGGGTAGATACTCCCCCGGAAATCGCCTTCGCGTCGCGCGAGTGTCGCACTTCCCGCCATGACGAGACGGTCTTGGCGGAACTCGTCGAGTTCCTCCGCGACGATTCGGGCGACCGTGCGCACGGCGTCGTCGACGCGGGAGGGCGGACGCGTCTCGTCGGCGAGGAGATCGGCGATCGCCTGCGCCGCGTCGCGCACCGACGAGCCGGTGACGAGGCGGGCGATGGCCCCCTTGATCTCGTCGATGTCGCCGCCGAGCAGCTCGTCGCGGACGAACGCCACCCGTTGTGAGACCCGCCCGGTGTCGGTCACGACGATGATCACGACGCGCGTGCCCCCGAGGTGGACGACCTCGACGTGCGACACGCTCGCGCGGGCGAACGACGGGTACTGGACGATCGCGACCTGACCCGTCAACTGGGTGAGGGCGCGGACCGTCCGCACGAGGAGGTCGTCGAGGTCCACCGGATCGTTCAAGAACGACGAGATCGCCGACCGCTGGGCCGTGCTCAGCGGCCGGAGATCTGCGAGGTGATCGACGAAGACGCGATAGCCCTTGTCGGTCGGTACGCGACCGGATGAGGTGTGCGGAGCGGCGATGAGCTCTTCGTCTTCCAGCAGCGCCATATCATTGCGGATCGTTGCCGCCGAGACGCCGAACTGGTGACGCTCGACGATCGCCTTGCTCCCGACCGGCTCATGCGTGTCGACATAGTCCTGCACGATCGCACGAAGGACCTGGAGCCCACGTTCCGAGACCATGATCCTCCTCGCCCTTCCGCGCTGTGCTGGCACTCCCGATCCTCGAGTGCCAATCCTATCCCGCCGGCCCGTATGCGGCGGCAGAACCACGCTCTGTCAGACCGTCAGTGCGCGAACGACGGCATCCGCCAACAACCGCCCCCGCCGGGTGAGTACCACTCGTCCGCGGACGGCGTCCGCGCCCTCGATCAGTCCGTCGGCGATGAGCCCGGCGACAGCGCGGCGCCCTTCCCCCGTCACTTCCGACACCGGAAGCCCCTCGACGATACGCGAGCGCAGCAGAACGCTCTCGAGGCGCCGCGCGGCCTCGTCGGGCCGTTCGCGTCCCGCGCCGGGCGATTCACCGGCCGCAAGGCGTTGCGCGTACGCGGCGGGATGCCGCACATTCCACCAGCGCAGACCCCCCACGTGACTGTGGGCACCGGGTCCGTATCCCCACCAGTCTTCGCCCTGCCAGTACGCGAGATTGTGGCGTGAGCGTTGCGCCGGGGTCGTCGCCCAGTTGGACACTTCGTACCACTGGAAGCCTGCGGCTGCCAGCAGGTCGTCGGCCAGCTCGTACATGTCGGCCTGGAGATCATCCGACGGCGCCGCCACCTCACCGCGACGGATCTGACGTTCGAGCTTCGTGCCCTCCTCGATGATGAGCGCGTAGGCCGACACATGGTCCGGCCGCAGCGCGATCGCCGTCTCGAGCGACGTACGCCAGTCGGCGAGCGTCTCTCCCGGAGCACCGTAGATGAGGTCGAGGCTCACCGCGAGCCCGGCACGGCGCGCCGAGGCCACCGCCGTGGTCACCCGCTCCGGGTCGTGGGTGCGGTCGAGAGCGGCGAGCACGTGCGGCACCGCCGACTGCATCCCGATCGAGAGCCGCGTGACACCGGCGGCTGCGAGCTCGTGAGCGGTCGCATCCGTCACCGTGTCGGGGTTCGCCTCGACCGTGACCTCCGCTCCCGGCTCGAGTGCGAACGCCTCGCGCACGCCGTCGAGCATGCGCGCGAGGTCGCCCGGCGGCAGCAACGTCGGGGTCCCGCCGCCGAAGAAGACGGTGCGCGCGGGGCGGAGCGGCCCCGCCTGGGCGAGGACCTGTCGAGACAGCGCGATCTCGCGACGCACCTCGTCGGCGTACGTGTCTTGCCGGGCCCCGCGCAACTCGGTCGCGGTATAGGTGTTGAAGTCGCAGTATCCACACCGCACCCGACAGAACGGCACATGCAGATACACGCCGAAGGCGCGGTCGGGGTGTGTCGTGACGTCGTCCGGAAACGCGCCGTCCCGAGGTACGGGATCGCCGAGGGGAGCAGCCGCGCCCATCAGGCTGGTGTCGTGTACAGCGGTGAGATCGCGCGCAGATACCCCTGGAAGAGTTCGCGGCGGCGGCGCTTGAGCAGCGGCGGCAGCAGGCGGTAGAGCGCAGAGACGGGGCGGTCGAACGCGCGCACCGTGAACCAGACCTCATCGTTGTCGTACCACTCGACCACGAACGACTCCTCGCCGCTCACGGCCGAGTCCCCCACGGTGCCGAGCGCGAACCCGATCCGCCGCGGTTCTTCCGTCACGAAGATGACGCGCAGCTCGGCATCGGCGCTCTGGCCGCCGACACGCCCGTGCACGCGAATCGTGGTGCCGGCGCTCACATAGGGCGTGCCGTCAGCGTCGAAACGCTGGTCGGCTTCGAGCTTGCTCGGCACGACCGGAGCACCTTCCGCGTCGAAGCTCACGCCCGAGTACATCGGCCCGGCGGCCGGACGCACGTCGCTGACCGCAAGGCCGGCGCCGCGCAGCGCTGTCCACGACAACAGTGCCTCGCCGGACGAGGCGAAGCGCTCTTCTCCGCTGCCGATCCGCCACGACGCTTCCGCCGGCACACTGTGCTCGGGCGGGTAGCCCATCAGATCGTGCGCCTGCGTCGCCCCGACCGCGGCGTAGTCGACCGTGCCGTCCTGGAAGTTTCCACGACGCATCCGCTCCACCCTTCGCCGTTCTTCTACTTCTTCTCTTTGCCGTCCACGTCGCCGGACAGTGCCGCGATGAAGGCTTCCTGAGGCACCTCGACGCGCCCCACCATCTTCATGCGCTTCTTGCCCTCTTTCTGCTTTTCGAGGAGCTTGCGCTTGCGGGTGATGTCACCGCCGTAGCACTTGGCGAGCACGTCCTTGCGGATCGCGCGAATGTTCTCGCGGGCGATGATACGCGCTCCGATCGCGGCCTGAATGGGCACCTCGAACTGCTGACGCGGAATGAGTTTGCGCAGCCGCTCGGTCATCATCGTGCCGTAGGCGTAGGCCTTCTCGCGATGCACGATCGAGCTGAACGCGTCGACCTTCTCGCCCTGAAGGAGGATGTCGACCTTCACGAGGTCGGCCGTCTGCGTGCCGGCCGGCTCGTAGTCGAGGCTCGCATACCCCTGCGTCTTCGACTTCAGGTTGTCGAAGAAGTCGAAGACGATCTCACCGAGGGGCATGTTGTAGCGCAGTTCGACGCGGTCCTCGCTGAGGTATTCCATGCCGAGGAGGGTCCCGCGCCGGAACTGACAGAGTTCCATGACGGTTCCGACATAGTCCTTCGGCAACAGGATGCCGACCTTCACCACGGGCTCGGCGACCTCCGCGACACGCCCGTCGGGGTACTCGCTCGGGTTCGTCACGGTGACGAGGTCGCCGGTGTCGGTCGTGACTTCGTAGGTCACAGACGGTGCCGTCGTGATCAGGTCGAGGCCGAACTCGCGCGAGAGGCGTTCGGTGATGATCTCGAGGTGCAGGAGGCCGAGGAAGCCGCAGCGGAAGCCGAAGCCGAGCGCGACCGAAGTCTCGGGTTCGTACTGGAGTGACGCGTCGGACAGCTTGAGCTTGTCGAGCGCCTCACGCAGGTCGCCGTAGTCGCTGCCGTCGATCGGGTAGATCCCGGAGAAGACCATCGGCTTCGGATCGGTGTAGCCGGGCAGCGCCTCGGTGGCGGGCTTCCGATGATGCGTGATCGTGTCACCGACCTTGGACTGACGCACATCCTTCACCCCCGTGATGAGGTAGCCCACCTCACCCACGCCGAGGCCCTGGGTCGGCACGGGCTCCGGGCTCGACACGCCGATCTCGAGGAGGTCGTGGGTCGCACGCGTCGACATCATCTGGATGCGTTCGCGGGGCTCGAGTTTGCCGTCGATCATGCGGACATACGTCACCACCCCGCGATACGAGTCGTAGACCGAATCGAAGATCATCGCGCGGGCCGGCGCGTCGGCGTTGCCGCGCGGGGCGGGGATCTGCTCGACGATGCGGTCGAGGAGCTCCTCGACGCCCTGGCCCGTCTTCCCGCTGACGCGCAGCACGTCCTCGGGCTTGCCGCCGATGAGGTTCGCGAGCTCGGCCGCGAACTTCTCCGGGTCGGCCGCCGGCAGATCGATCTTGTTCAGCACCGGGATGATGTGCAGGTCGTTCTCCAGCGCGAGGTACAGGTTCGCGAGGGTCTGCGCTTCGATCCCCTGGGCCGCGTCGACGAGGAGCACGGCACCCTCACACGCGGCGAGCGACCGGGACACCTCGTAGGTGAAGTCGACGTGACCCGGCGTATCGATCATGTTCAACGCGTAGGCGTTGTCGGAGAGTGCCCACGGCATCCGCACCGCTTGCGACTTGATGGTGATGCCGCGTTCGCGTTCGATGTCCATCCGGTCGAGGTACTGCGCCCGCATATCGCGGTCGGAGACGACACCGGTCATCTGCAGCATGCGATCGGCCAGCGTCGACTTGCCATGGTCGATGTGGGCGATGATGCAGAAGTTTCGGATGAGCTCGGGCGGGGTGGCGGCAGGCTCGAGGGGCTTCAGGGCGCGCGGGGACATGTTCCGGCAAGTCTACCGGGCAGGTGCCCCCTGCTCCGGGCATGCGACACCGGCGAAGAGCCGCACACTAACCGACATCGGTCGAGACACGCCAGCGAACCGACTGATGAGAAAGAGTTAACCGTTTTGCCCCTTGCCAGGGCGGATGGATGCCACGAATGCTCAATGCTGTGGCCGGAAGCTGCGCGAAACCCCCTGTCGCGCCCGGACCGCTCGGAGACGAACGTGACGCACAACGCCCTGTCCCATCCGCCCCGCTCCCGCCGGTTGACCGCAACGCTGGCCGCGACCGCCCTGGTCGCCGGCGGTCTCGTCCTCGCACCCCTCCCTGCCTCGGCCGCCGTCTCTCCGACGGCGCCGCTCGTGATCTCGGAGGTGTACGGCGGCGGCGGCAACAACGGCGCGGCGTTCAACCGGGACTTCATCGAAATCGCCAACGTGAGTGCCGATGCCGTCGACCTCAGCGGCTACAGCGTGCAGTACGCCTCTGCGACGGGATCGAGCTGGCAGGTGACGACGCTCCGTGGATCGGTCCCGGCGGGTGGCCAGGTCTTGATCGGCGAAGCCGCCGGCGCCAACACCGCCCTCCCCGGGTTCACCGCGGACGTCGAGGGCGTGATCGCCCTGAGCGGGACGCAGGGCAAGGTCGCGCTGGTCTCGACGGCGACCGCGCTCAGCGGAGCCACCGGCATTCCCGCGTTGCCCGAGGTCGTCGATTTCGTCGGGTGGGGTGCAGCGGGCGACTTCGCCGGCACGGCCCCGGCGCCGGCGACCACGAACGGCACGAGCGTGTCGCGATCGACATCCTTCGCGAACACCACCGACAACGCGGCCGATTTCACACCGGGAACGCCCACGCCGACAGGTCTCGGCACAGCAGGCGAGCCCACTCCGACACCCACACCCACGCCCACCGAGACCGCGCCCACGGAACCTGCGACGGTGACCATCGCCGAGATTCAGGGCACCGGTGACGTGTCGCCGCTGGCCGGCTCGACCGTCACCACCACGGGCGTGGTGACCGCGCACTACCCCACGGGCGGATTCAACGGGTACGTCATCCAGACCCCCGGCACCGGCGGAGCGCTCGACCTCGGGGCACACACGGCATCCGACGCGATCTTCGTGTACTCCCCCGCCGCGACCGCAGAGGTCGCGCTCGGTGACACCGTCCGCGTGACCGGCGCGGTCTCGGAGTTCAACGGGCTGACCGAGATCACGGTCGCCGCCGGCGGCGCGGTGAAGATCGACGCGGCTGACCCGCCCGTCGCCGCCACGCTCCCCTGGCCCACCGACGCCGCGCAGCGCGAAAGCCTCGAGTCGATGCTCATCTCGCCGCAGGGGGCGTTCACGGTCTCGAACACCTACTCGACCAACCAGTACGGCGAGGTGGGCCTGGCCTCCGGCGACGCGCCCCTCCGTCAGCCCACCGATGTCGCCCGTCCGGGCACTCCGGAGGCGGCAGCGGTCGCGGCCGACAACGCCGCGCGTGCGGTCACGCTCGACGATGGCACCAGCACCAACTACCTGTCCCCCGCGAACGCCGCGCTGACGCCGGCCTATGTCTCGCTCGCGGAGCCGATCGTCGTGGGTGGTGGGGTGAGCTTCACTCAGCCGGTGATCGTCGATTACCGCAACAACGCCTGGAAGCTGAACCCGTCGCAGCCGCTCGCCGGTGACGGCTCCGGCGTCGACGGTGTCACGTTCACGAACCCTCGCACGACCGCGCCCGAGTCCGTCGGCGGCGATGTGCAGGTGGCATCCTTCAACGTGCTGAACTACTTCACGACGCTCGGCACCGACAGCCCGACGTGCGTGCCCTACACCGATCGCTTCGGTGACGGAGTGACCGTGCGCGAAGGCTGCGACCAGCGCGGCGCATGGGATGACGGCGACCTCGAGCGCCAGCAGGCCAAGCTCGTCGAGGCGATCTCGACGCTGGGCGCCGACGTCGTCGGCCTCATGGAGATCGAGAATTCCGCCGCGCTCGGCGAGCAGGCCGACGAGGCCACCGCGACGCTCGTCGACGCGCTCAACGCGGCGGATGGCGCAGAGACCTGGGCGTTCGTGCCCTCCTCGAGTGACCTCCCGCCCGCCGCTGAGCAAGACGTCATCACGAACGCGATCATCTACCGGACGGCGGCGGTCGACACGGTCGGCGCGGCGCGCGCGCTCGGCGACCAGAGCGCCGACGGCGAAGCCTTCGGCAACGCGCGCGAGCCCATCGGTCAGGTCTTCACGCCGGATGCCGGCGGGGCTCCTTTCCTCTTCGTCGTCAACCACTTCAAGTCGAAGGGGTCGGCGGGGCCGTGGCCGGGAGATGCCGACACCGGTGACGGCCAGGGATCGTCGACCGAGTCGCGCGTGCGGCAGGCGACGGCCTTGCGCGACTGGGTGGCCGGCATCCAGGGTGACGTGATGGCGGTGGCTCTCGTCGGCGATTTCAACTCCTACGGGCAGGAAGATCCGCTGCACGTCCTGTACGAGGCCGGCTACACCAACGCCGAGCTGGCGTTCGACGTCGACTCGTCGTCGTACAGCTTCTCGGGGCTGTCCGGCTCGCTCGATCACGTGTTGCTCAACGATGCGGCGCTCGGTCGCGCGACCGGCGCCGACATCTGGAACATCAACTCGGGTGAATCGGTGGCCCTCGAGTACAGCCGGTTCCGCTCGCACGGCACCGAGTTCTACCAGGACGACGCGTACCGCTCGAGCGATCACGATCCGGTGATCGTCGGGCTGGATGCCGAGGCTGCGCCGATCGAACTGACGCTCCTCGACATCAACGACTTCCACGGCCGAATCGACAGCAACACCGTCGCTTTCGCCGGCACCGTCGAAGAGCTGCGGGCCACCGCCTCCGGTCCCACCCTGTTCCTCTCCGCGGGCGACAACATCGGCGCGTCCCTGTTCCCCTCGTCGGTCGCGCAAGACCAGCCGACGATCGATGTGCTCAACGCCCTCGGGCTCCAGGCATCCGCCGTCGGCAACCATGAGTTCGACCGCGGCTTCGACGACCTTGCCGGTCGCGTGAGCGAAGCCGCCGACTTCCCGCAGCTCGGTGCGAACGTCTACCAGGCAGGTACCGAGACGCCGGCGCTCGACGAGTACGCGCTGCTGGATGCCGGTGGCCTCACCGTCGGCGTGATCGGCGCGGTGACGGAGGAGACGCCGTCGCTCGTGTCTCCCGCGGGCATCGCCGACCTCACCTTCGGCGATCCGGTCGCCGCGGTCAACCGTGTGGCCGGCGAGCTGAGTGACGGGGATCCCGCCAACGGAGAGGCGGATGTGCTCGTCGCGCTCTACCACGAGGGTGCGGGCGCGGGGACGCCGGACGGCGCAACCCTGGAGGAGGAACTCGCCGCGGGCGGCGCGTTCGCGGCACTCGTGAACGACACCTCGAGCACGGTCGACGCGATCTTCACCGGTCACACGCACAAGGAGTACGCCTGGTCGGCACAGGTCCCCGGCACCGACCGCACCCGCCCGGTCGTGCAGACCGGTTCGTACGGAGCCAACGTCGGAAAGATCACGCTCACGATCGATCCGGCCTCCGGCGACGTCTCGGCGCACACCGAGACGAACGTGGCGCGGACGACGACCGCTCCCGCCGACCTCGTCGCGGCGTACCCGCGGGTTGCGGCCGTGAAGTCCATCGTCGACGCCGCCCTGGCCTCGGCCGCCGAGATCGGCAACACCGCCGTCGGCGAGGTCTCCGGCGACATCACCACGGCCTACGCCGGCGGCTCGTTCCAGAACGGCGTATGGTCTGGCGGAACCCGCGATGACCGGGCGAGTGAGTCGACACTCGGAAACGCCGTGGCGAACATGCTGCGTGATTCGCTCAGTGCCCTGCCGAGCGGAGCCGACATCGGTGTGACCAACCCGGGCGGCTTGCGGGCAGACCTCTGGGACACCCAGGCCGAGTTCGGGTCGACCGCGATCGCGGGACTCGCCGACGGGACGGTCTCGTTCTCGCAGGCGAACGCCGTGTTGCCGTTCACCAACACCCTCGCCCTCGTCACCCTCACGGGAGAGCAGTTCACGACTCTGCTGGAGCAGCAGTGGCAGCGCAACGCCGACGGCACGGTGCCCTCGCGGCCGTACCTGCAGCTGGGCGTCTCGGACAACGTGACCTACACCTACGACGCCGCACTCCCCGAGGGGTCGCGAATCACATCGGTCATGATCGACGGTGAGCCGCTCGATCCTGCCGCTTCGTACCGCATCGGCACGTTCTCGTTCCTGGCGACGGGTGGCGACAACTTCCGCGCCTTCACGCAGGGCACGGACTACGTCGACACCGGCCTGCTCGACTACGAGGCGTGGGTCGACCACATCGCCGAAGGGTCGCCCCTGGCGCCGGACTACGCGAAGCACGCCGTCCAGGTCTCCGGCGTTCCCGAGACGGTCGCGGCCGGCAGCGCGGTCACCTTCACGGTCGCGGGACTCAACCTCACGAGCCGCGGGGCGCCCGAGAACACGACGCTCCAGGTGTCGCTCGGCCAGACGGCGCTCGGCGAAGTCGCGGTGGCGGCAGGGGCTGCCACCGTCACGGTGACGCTCCCGGCGGGAACACCTGCAGGGGATGCCACGCTCACGCTCACCGCTCCGGCCTCGGGCACGGTGGTGCAGGTCCCGATCACGGTGGAGGCTCCCGCCGAGCCGGCCGCGGCGACCTCCACCCGGCTGATCGCCATCCTGCCCATCCACATCAACCGCCTGGTGCCGTCGACGCTCGTCGCCTCCGTGCAGCAGGAGGGTGGCCAGGCGGAGGGCGCGGTGGAGTTCCGCGAGGGCGACACGGTCGTGGCGACCGTCCCGGTCAGCCGCGGGCTGGCAACGCACACCCTCGGCCGCCTCAGCCGCGGCACGCACACCTATACCGCGGTGTTCGTGCCGGCCGATGACGCCGTGGCCACGGGGTCCACAAGTGGTGCAACGAAGGTTCGCGTCCTGTTCTGACGCGGCGACGAGGTCCGCGAGCGTGTCCCGAAGGCGCGCTCGCGGACCTCGCCTCTCTAGGCTGGGGTCATGTCTGTCCACGTCGTGATGGTCCACGGCATCCGCACCTCCGCGACGATGTGGCGGGCGCAGGTCGAGCATCTGCGGGCGCGCGGAATCTCCTCCACCGCGGTCGACCTTCCCGGCCACGGGGCCCGGATGGACGAAGAGTTCACGCTCGACGGAGCTTTCGCCACGATCGATCGCGCGGTGCGCGCGGCCGCGGAATCGTCGGACGTCCTGCTGGTCGGCCACTCGATGGGCGGACTGCTGTGCATCGAATACGCGGGCGCAGAGACCCCTCCGCCGATCGCAGGATTCATCGCCGCATCGTGCACCGCGATCCCCCGCGGCGTCGCGCTGCGCACCTATCGCACACTCGCGCGCGGGGTCGACCGCTTGCCCCGGCGCGGCGCGTGGCTCTCCGAGCAGATGCTCGACCGCACCCTCCCGCCCGAGACCCGGAGGGACTTCGGCGCCGGCGGCTACGCGTACGACGCACAGGATGTCGCTCTGCGGAGCCTGTCGGTTCTCGACCTCTTGGCGGCGCTCCGCCGTATCGATGTCCCGCTCTGGTTCGTGAACGGGCAATACGACCAGTTGCGGGTGAATGAGCGGCTGTTCACCCGGGTCGCGCCCGATGCCGAACTCATCGTGGTACCGCGGACGACGCATCTCGTGACGGCGATGCGGCCACAGGTGTTCAACGCGGTCCTGGACCTTGCGATCGCGACGATCGAGGCCTCCCCGTCCGATGGAGTCAGCCCGCGCTGACGACCTCGGTGCGCCGACGGATCGCGAGCGTGAGAAGCCCGCCGACGATCGACAGCACGCCACCGACGACGAACAACAGCGAGAAGCCGCCGACGAGGGCGACGAGCCCCGCGCCGATGAGTGGGCCCAAAAGCTGGCCGAGGCTCGCTGAGACCGTGACGAAGCCCAGGTCGCGCGCATGGTCGGCCGCGGAGGGCAGCAGATCGGTGCCGAGCGCCAGGCCGACAGCCATGTACGCCCCGTAGCCCGTGCCGAGCACCGCCGCGCCGACCAGTGTGATCTCGAACGACGGGATCACCGCGATCAGCAGCGCCGCGACCCCCTGCACGATCGCCGAGACCACCACGATGCCGACCCGGTGTCCGGTGCGGTCACTGACGGCTCCCGCGATGATCGACGAAGCGACGACGAAGACCGTGTAGACGAGGATGAGCAGCAGCAGGTCATCCTCTGCCCCCGCAGGGTCCCGTCCGAGCCCGTACATGAGGAAGAAGAGCAGGAGCCCGGTTCCGAGCGCGTTGCCGATGTTGACGACGAGGCGCCCCGCGAGCAACCAGGCGAAGTCGCGATCACGCAGTGCAGCGAGCCGATGCCTCAGGCGACGCGGCGTGCGGGCCCCCGCAGAGAGCGCCGGTGCGGGCGGGTCGGGAAGCAGCAGAGCGGCGGTGACGCCGACGACCGCCAAGAAGGCCGCCAGCACGAGATAGCCGGCGACAGTGCCGAGCTCGAGCAGGACGATGACCCCGACGCCGACGATGATCCCGAGCGCCTGCGAGGACGAGACCGCGGCAGAGGCCGCGCCGCGCTGCGTGGTGAGCTGGTCGGCGATCAGCGCGGTGAAGGCCGCCGACGCGACCGCGGTACCGACCGAGACGCCGACCCACGCGATCCCCACTCCCCACGGACCCTCGGCGAAAGAGAGCGCGACGAGGGATGCCGTGGCCACCGCGACGCCGGTGAGCGCCCACGGGCAGCGACGGCCGAATGCGCCGCGGGTGCGGTCCGACAGGCCACCCGCGAGCGGTCCGGCGATGACTCCGGCGATCCCCCCGGCGGCGAGGACGAGTCCCGACGAGACGACTCCGGTGATCCAGCCGTTCGCGTCGTCCGGTGTGTTCAGTTGCAAGGGGATCAGCAGTTGCAGCGGGGTGAGCTGCACCGTCCAGATCACCAACCACGCGAGCGTGAACAGCACAAACCAGCGCGAGCCGACCCGCGTGCCGCGGTTCATGCGCGCGACCCGCGACGCGGCGGATGTACCGCGGTGAGGCGTCCGGAGGGAAAGGCTGGCACATCGGCCCCTTCGTCGAGCGTGATCACCGGTCGGGAGCCGGTGAGGATGATCATGCCGCATGGCGACGGCCGCCGACCTGATAGACTCGGTGATTGGCTTGCGTGGGAGTCCCACACCTCACACGACAGTCGCGAGGCGCCCCTCTACCGTCTTGCGACACTCTCCCAACGAAAAACTCCGAACGAAAGACGTCGACGTGGCGAATATCAAGTCGCAGATCAAGCGCAACAAGACCAACGAGAAGGCGCGCGAGCGCAACAAGTCCGTGAAGAGCGAGCTGCGCACCGAGGTGCGTCGCACGCGTGAGGCCATCGCCGGTGGCGACAAGGCCGCTGCCGAGAAGGCACTGCTTCGCGCGACCAAGAAGCTCGACAAGGCCGTGAGCAAGGGTGTCATCCACGAGAACCAGGCCGCGAACCGCAAGTCTTCCATCGCGAAGCAGGTTGCCGCGCTCTGAGCGTAGCTTTTCTGGCAAGGCCCGCCCCTACGGGGGCGGGCCCTCGTCGTTGGCGCGGCTGCCCTCGCGCCTCCCACAGGTTGCGGGGTCAGTTGGTGCCGCATCCGCACCTGGATGCGGCACCAACTGACCCGCGAACGCGGGTTCGCGCCCGTGAAACGACGAAAGCCCCGCCGAGGCGGGGCTTTCGTGTGGGGGCGAGCTCAGTTGCTCGAACCACCGAAGTTCTTGAAGCGCTGGTTGAACTTCTCGACGCGACCGGCCGAGTCCATGATGCGCTGCTTGCCCGTGTAGAACGGGTGCGAAGCCGAGGAGATCTCGACGTCGATGACGGGGTACGTGACACCGTCGAGCTCGATCGTCTTGTCGCTGGACACCGTCGAACGGGTCAGGAAGGTCTCGCCCGAACCGAGGTCACGGAACACGACCGCGTTGTAGGTGGGGTGGATGTCAGTCTTCATTGGGATCCTCACGAAGTGCCCTGGATTTTGCCAGCGGCGGTGGAAGTCTGCGGTGCGCGTGCGGACGCGCGCACACCAAGGACCGATTCTATCAGCCCGGAGAGCCGATCACGAACCTGCCTGGATCACGAACCTGCCTGAGCACGCGCGGCGTAACGGCCGGCATCCTCGTGCAGCACGATGTCAGTGCCGAACGTGGTCGACAGGTTCTCGGCCGTGAGCGCCTCGGCCAACGGCCCCTGCGCGACGATCTCCCCGTCGCGCAGCAACAGCACATGGGTGAAGCCGACCGGGATCTCTTCGACGTGGTGGGTGACCATGATCATCGCGGGCGTCGTGGGCTCCTGCGCGTACCCGCCGAGCAGGCCCAGCAGTTCCTCACGCGCGCCGAGATCGAGACTCGCCGTCGGCTCGTCGAGCAGCAGAACCTCCGGGTCGGTCATGACGGCCCGCGCGATCTGCACGCGCTTCTGCTCACCGTCCGACAGCGTGCCGAACGTCCGCTCGGCAAGGTGCTCGAGCTTCCACTCGGCCAGCACGCGGCGGGCACGCTTCTCGTCGATGCCCTCGTATTCTTCGTTCCACCGACCGAGTACCGAGTATGCGGCCGTCAGCACGACGTCCAGCACGGTCTCCTCGGCGGGAATGCGGCGCGCCATGGCAGAGGAAGCGAACCCGATGCGCGGACGCAACTCGAACACGTCGGTGCGACCGAGGGTCTCATCGAGGATCGTGACCCGCCCCGACGTGGGGTGCAGGAGCGTCGCGGCCAACTGCAGGATCGTGGTCTTTCCTGCGCCGTTCGGGCCCAGGATCACCCACCGCTGATCGTCGGTGACTGTCCAGTCCACATGATCGACGATGTTGCGGGAGGTGCGGCGGACGACGACATCGGCGAATTCGAGGACCTGCGGCATGCGTCCAGCCTAACGGGCGACCACTTCAGTTCCTGGTCACCTCGCGGTAGAGAGCCTCGGTGGCGTCGGCGATCGCCTGCCAGCTGAACTCGTCGGCGGCGCGGCGGCGGCCCGCCTCGCCGTAGGCGCGGGCGCGGGCGGGATCTGAGACGACCTCGGTGAGGACAGCCGCAAGATCGGCGACGAACTTCTCCGGATCCACCGGCGTACCGGTACCGTCCTGCGCCTGCTCGATCGGCACGAGCCGGCCGGTCACTCCGTCGACGACGACCTCGGGGATGCCGCCCGTCGCCGTGCCGACGACGGCCGCGCCGCAGGCCATCGCTTCGAGGTTCACGATGCCGAGCGGTTCGTACACGGACGGGCAGACGAACGTGGTCGCGGTGGTCAGGAGCGCACACAACTGATCACGCTGCAGGAACTCGTCGATCCAGACGACACCCTCCCGGCGAGTCTGCAGGTCACGTACGAGGCCTTCGACCTCCGCCATGATCTGCGGGGTGTCGGGCGCTCCGGCGCACAGGACGACCTGCACCTCCGGCGGCAATAGAGCCGCGGCGCGCAAGAAGTACGGCAACCCCTTCTGCCGCGTGATGCGTCCGACGAAGACGACCGACGGCGCAGCCGGATCGATCCCGTAGCGCTCGAGGAGCGCGGCATCCTCGGTCGGGCGCCACGATTCGACGTCGATCCCGTTGTAGATGACCCGCACCTTGTCGGGATCCAGCGTCGGATAGCTGCGGAGGATGTCCCGCCGCATCCCGTCACTGACGGCGACCACAGCGGCGGCGCCCTCGTAGGCGGTCTTCTCGATATAGCTCGACACGGCGTACCCGCCGCCGAGCTGCTCGGCCTTCCACGGCCGCAGCGGCTCGAGTGAGTGCGCCGTCACGATGTGCGGGATGCCGTGCAACAGCGAGGCGAGATGACCGGCGAAGTTCGCATACCAGGTGTGCGAGTGCACGACATCGGCACCGGCGACATCGCCCACGATCTCGAGATCGACGCCGAGGGTCTGGACCGCGCCGTTGGCGGCCGCCAGCTCGGCGGGCACCTCGTACGAGGTCGTGTCCGTCGCGTCACGCTCGGCGCCGAACGCGCGCACCTGCACCTCGATGCTCCGCCGGAGGGCTGTGACCAACTCGGTGACGTGGACTCCTGCCCCGCCGTAGATCTCCGGCGGATATTCCTTCGTGACGATGTCGACGCGCATGTCGTGAACGCTAGTACAGACGCCGATCTCGGGCATAGTGTGGTGCCATGCCAGCAGCGCCGAAGGTATTCGGAATCATCCTCGCCGGCGGCGAGGGAAAACGACTCATGCCCCTCACCGTCGATCGGGCCAAACCAGCGGTTCCGTTCGCGGGTCAGTACCGATTGATCGATTTCGCGATCTCGAACCTGATCAATTCAGGTCTTCGCCAGATCGTCGTGTTGACGCAGTACAAATCACACAGCCTCGACCGCCATGTCTCGCAGACCTGGCGCATGTCGGCTCTGTTGAACTCGTACGTCGCCTCGGTGCCGGCGCAGCAGCGTCTCGGCAAGCGCTGGTTCTCGGGTTCGGCCGATGCGATCCTGCAGTCACTCAACCTGATCCACGACGAGAAGCCCGACATCGTCATGGTGATCGGCGCCGACCACGTCTATCGCATGGACTTCGAGCAGATGCTCGAAGCCCACATCGCGTCGGGCGCGAAGGCGACGGTCGCCGGCATCCGTCAGCCGATCGAACTCGCCAATCAGTTCGGCGTCATCGACCTGGACCCCGCCGACAACATCACGATCCGCGAGTTCCTCGAGAAGCCGGAGAACCCCACCGGGCTCTCCGACGCCCCGCACGAAGTGCTCGCCTCGATGGGCAACTACATCTTCGACACCGACGCCCTGATCGCCGCGGTCGAAGCCGACGGCGAGTTGCCCGGATCCGACCACGACATGGGCGGCGACATCATCCCCTATTTCGTCGGACGCGGCGAGGCCGCCGTCTACGACTTCATCCGCAACGACGTGCCCGCATCGACCGCGCGCGACCGCGACTACTGGCGCGACGTAGGTACCATCGACTCGTTCTTCGACGCGCACATGGATCTGATCTCCACGCTCCCGGTCTTCAACCTCTACAACATGGACTGGCCGATCCACTCGCAGGCGGTCAACTCGCCGCCGGCGAAGTTCGTCCGCGACAGCGTCGGGCGCATGGGCAATGCGATCGATTCGATCGTCTCGCTCGGGTCGGTGCTCTCCGGCACGCACCTGGAGCGCAGCGTCGTCGGACCGTGGACGCTCTCGGGCGGAGGATCGACGATCACCGATTCGGTGCTCTTCGACCACGTGAACGTCGGGCCCGGCGCCCGCGTGCACCGGGCAATTCTCGATAAGAACGTCGTGCTCGATCCGGGCGCGACGGTCGGTGTCGACCGGGAGCGCGACCTCGCGCGCGGCTTCACGGTCACCGATTCGGGGATCACGGTCGTCGGTAAGAACGTTCACGTCACGGGCTGAACGTTCGGCCCGCTACGGTGGACGGGTGCCTGACGCCCGGTTCCTCGTCGTGTTCGACGCCGATTCCACCCTCATCCGCAACGAGGTCATCGAGCTGATCGCCGACGAAGCGGGCCGTGGGGTCGAAGTCGCTGCCGCGACGGAGGCCGCGATGCGCGGGGAAATCGATTTCGCGACGAGTCTGTGTTCACGCGTCGAGGCCCTCCGCGGGGTGCCCGTCACCGCGTTCGCGCGGGTGCTCGCGCGCATCGATCCGACACCGGGCGTGCGCGAGCTGATCGCCGAGATCCACCGTCGGGGCGGCATCGCCGCCGTCGTCTCGGGCGGATTCCACGAAATCCTCGACACGGTCGCCCCGGATCTGGGCGTCGACGTGTGGCGGGCCAACCGCTTGACCGTGGCTGACGGCGCCCTCGCCGGGACGGTCGACGGCGACATCGTGGATGCCGGTGCCAAAGCCGCGGCGCTGCGGGAATGGGCGTCTGCGCACGGTGTGCCGCTGTCGCGCACGATCGCGATCGGCGACGGCGCGAACGATCTCGTGATGATGGATGCCGCCGGCCTCGGCTTGGCATTCAACGCGAAGCCCGCCGTGCGCGCGCAGGCCGACCTCGTCATCGGGCCGGTGGACCTGCGCGAAGTGATCCCGCTCCTCCCCTGATCGCGCCCCTGTCGCGGGTCGGCGGCGGCGCGTAGTGTCGCCGCATGGACGTCATTCTGATCCCCGGCCTCTGGCTCGATGCTTCCTCCTGGGCTGAGGTGACACCCGCCCTGCGGAAGGCCGGCCTGAACCCGCGGCCGCTCACCATGCCCGGCGTGGGCGCCCCCGCCTCGGCGAGCTCCGACATCGGTATCGCCGACTGGGTGGCCACCGCCGTGACGGCGATCGACACCGCCGAAGGCCCGGCCGTCGTCGTGGGGCACAGCGGCGGCGGAAACGTCGCCTGGGGAGCGGCGGATGCCCGGCCCGACCGCATCGCGCGGGTGATCCTGATCGACACCGCCGTCCCCTTCGACGGCGGGATCATCTCGGAGTTCGAAAAAGTCGATGGCGTGATCCCGTTTCCCGGATGGGAGTTCTTCGACGACGAGGACGTTGCCGACCTCGATGCAGCCACCCGCGCGGCAACGGCTCCACGCACGCGCAGCGTGCCGGCGCGTGTGCCGACCGACCCCATCGCACTGCGCGACGAACGGCGCTACCGGGTCCCCGTGACGGTGTTGTCGGGGCGGTTCGACGACGCCGCCTTCCGCGACTTCCTGTCGCAGTGGGGTCCCGCTGCCGCCGAGTTCGAGGCAATCGACAGCACCGACATCGTCACACTCGACACCGGCCACTGGCCGCAGTTCTCGCAGCCCGCGCGCCTGGCCGCGGCGATCGTGGCGGCCATCCGTCGGTCCTGACTCAGTGCCCCATCCCGAGGCCACCGTCGACCGGAATGACGGCACCCGAAATGTAGGCCGCGTCGTCGGATGCCAGCCACGTCACCACACCGGCGACCTCGTCGGCGGTGGCGAACCGACCGGCGGGAATGGTGCGCTTGTACTCGGCCTGGGTGTCTTCCGGAAGCTCCGCGGTCATGTCGGTCTCGATGAAACCGGGCGCCACGACGTTCGCGGTGATGTTGCGGCCGCCGAGCTCACGGGTGAGCGAGCGGGCGAAGCCGACGAGAGCCGATTTCGATGCCGAGTAGTTGATCTGGCCGGCGGAACCGTAGAGGCCGACGACACTGGAGATCAGGATGACCCGGCCCCACTTTGCCCGCAGCATCCCCTTCGATGCGCGCTTGACCACGCGAAACGTGCCACCGAGGTTCGTCGCCACAACCGAGTCGAAGTCGTCTTCGGTCATGCGCAGCAGCAGGGTGTCCTTCGTGATTCCCGCGTTCGCGACGACGATCTCGACCGGCCCGAGGGTCTTCTCGACCTCGGTGAAAGCGGCATCCAGCGATGCCGCGTCGGTGACATCGGCACGCACTGTGAGCGTGCCCTCCGGGCCTTCACCCGAGCGGGCCGTGACGGCCGTGCGATAGCCCTCGGCGACGAAGCGTTCGGCGATCGCGCGGCCGATACCGCGGTTTCCGCCGGTGACGAGGACGACGCGATCGGTGGACATGATGCTCCCCGGGTAGGCGTGAGTGGATCCGCACCAGCCTAGTGCGCGGGCGCGTCGGCCACCCGGATAGGCTGGAGACGTCTTCGAGAAGGAGTATCCGTGAGCGATCCCACGCCCCCGCAGCCGCCCACCGACGGTCCAGCACTTCCGCCGCCCCCTCCCTACGCGACCGCCCCGACGTATCAGCCGCCGGCCTACCCTGTCCAGCCGCCCGCGTATCCCGGCCCGCAGCCGGTGCAGCAGTACCCCGGCGCCGCTCCGACGTATCCTTCCGCGCCCTACGGGTACGGTGGCTACGCTCCCGCACCGCGCACGAATGTGCTCTCGATCGTCGCGATGATCGCGTCGATCCTCGGCTTCATCTGGGTCTTGCCGTTGGTCGGGTCGTTGGCCGGCGCGATCATGGGACACATCTCGTTGAACCAGCTGAAGACCTCCGGCGAGAAGGGCCGCGGCATGGCCCTCGCCGGAGTGATCGTCGGCTGGATCGGTTTCGGGATCATCCTCCTGTTCGGGATCTTCTTCTTCCTCCTGATCGGCATCGGCGCCTCGAGCGGGAGCTACGCCTGATCGCAGCGCCCGCACGAGCCGGGGGCATCGCCGCAGGCGTACCCTGGGAGGACCGTGAAGAACCCCGCACCCCCGCAGTCAGCGACCTCGCTCCCCCGCGCACCGCGCGACGAGGCGCAGACGCGCATGCGGAAGTACTTCATCATGATGAGCATCCGTGTGATCTGTTTCGTGCTCATGGTGGTCATCACGCCCTACGGCTGGCACACGTGGGTGCTCGCGGTCGGCGCGATTTTTCTGCCGTACTTCGCGGTCGTGATCGCCAACGTCTCCTCCTCGAGCACCGACAGCCGCGCCGTGCCCCCGGAACGCGCGCTTCCCGCCACGGCTTCCGAGGCGCCTCCTTCGGCGGAGTCGACCGGCGTCATCCGGCTGCACGAGTCGCCCGCCGTCAGCTCCGCTCCTCAGAGCGACCGGCCCGGGGAGACCGTGTGAGCGATCGGGTCTGCTCACGGGCGGGATGCCGTGCGGACGCCGGGTGGCAGGTCGTGTGGCGGAACCCCCGCATCCATGCCGCCGATCGGCGAAAGATCTGGGCCGCGTGCCCGGAACACGTCGACTATCTGCGTGACTATCTCGCGGCGCGGGACTTCCCCGTCGAGGTCGTCGCGTTCGAGGCCTCTGCATGAACGGTCGCACCGCGCTGCGATGGAGCGGATACCTGGCATTCGCGGTCGCCTTCGCGATCGCCTGCGCATTCCTGTCGAACTGGCAGTTCAGCCGCAACTCCTGGCGAGAAGCGCAACTCGAACTGATCGCGGCCAATTATGACGCCGAGCCCGCACCCCTGGCCGATGTCATCCCGGCCGGCGGCGCATTCAACGCATCCGACGAGTGGCAGCCGGTGATCTTGGAGGGGAGCTACCTCGCCGATCAGACGCTTCTCGTCCGCAATCGCGCCCACGGCGGAACCAGCGCCTTCGAGGTGTTGGTTCCCTTCCAGACCGACGATGGCCGCGTGTTCATCGTCGACCGCGGATGGTTGCCGCCCGCGGAGGACTCTCCCGAGCCGGCCGCGATCCCCGCGCCGCCGAGCGGTGAGAGTACCGTGATCGTGCGGCTGCGCCCGGGCGAGCAGCTTCCCTCCTCGGGGCGCTCTGCTCCCGAGGGTCAGGTCCCCACGATCCATCTGCCGCTGATCGGCGAGACGATCGGGACCGATGTCATCGACGACGCGTATGGCCTCATGGTCAGCGAGGATCCCGCTGTCACCCCGACACCACAGCCGCTCAGGTCACCTTCCGAAGACCCCGGCCCGTACCTGTCCTATGCGATTCAGTGGATCCTGTTCGCGGTGATGGGATTCGCGTTCATCTGGTACATGATCCGCACCGAGATTCGGCACCGCCGAGAGGATGCCGAAGAAGCAGCCGGCGGCGAATCTGCGGCATCCGCCCGTCGCCGTCGCGCGGACGACCGCCGAGACCGCGACATGCGGGACGAGGATGCCCTCGTCGAAGAGCTCACCGCGCGCTGAGCGCCCACAGCATCAGGCCAGGCTGACGAGATCCGCGTAGTCGCGACCCCAGATGTCCTCGACGCCGTCGGGGAGGATGAGCACGCGCTCGGGGTTGAGCGCCTCGACAGCTCCTTCATCGTGCGAGACGAGGACGACAGCGCCCTCGTAGTGGGCCAGCGCCCCGAGGATCTCCTCGCGGCTGGCCGGGTCGAGGTTGTTCGTGGGCTCGTCGAGGAGCAACATGTTCGCGGACGAGACGACGAGCGTCGCGAGCGACAGTCGCGTCTTCTCTCCACCCGAGAGCACCCCCGCGGGCTTGAGCACGTCGTCACCTGTGAACAGGAACGAGCCGAGCACCTTGCGAGCCTCGGTCGCCGTGATGTCCGGTGCCGCCGACATCATGTTCTCGAGCACCGAGCGGTGAACATCGAGGTTCTCGTGCTCCTGCGCGTAGTAGCCGATCTTCAGACCGTGACCCGGCTGGAGCTCGCCGGTGTCCGGCTGGTCGACGCCGGCCAGGATCCGCAACAGGGTCGTCTTGCCGGCACCGTTGAAACCGAGGATGACGACGCGTGATCCGCGGTCGATCGCGAGATCGACGTCGGTGAAGATCTCGAGCGACCCGTACGACTTCGACAACCCCGTCGCCATGAGCGGTGTCTTGCCGCACGGCGCGGGCTTCGGGAACCGCAGCTTCGCGACGCGCTCTTCCTGACGCACATCATCGAGACCGGAGAGCATCTTCTCCGCGCGAGCGACCATCTGGTGCGCAGCGGCGGCCTTCGACGCCTTCGCACCGAAGCGGGCGGCCTGCATCTGCAGCTGCGTCGCTTTCTTCTCGACGCCGGCGCGCTCCTTCTTGCGACGTTCTTCGTCGGCGACCCGCTGACGCAGGTAGTTCTTCCAGTTCATGTTGTACGTGTCGATGACCTGACGGTTCGCATCGAGGTAGAACACGCGGTTCACCGTCTCGCCGACGAGTTCGACGTCGTGGCTGATCACGATCAGCCCGCCCTTGTAGTTCTTCAGGAACTCGCGCAGCCACACGACGCTGTCGGCGTCGAGGTGGTTGGTGGGCTCGTCGAGGATCATCGAGTCGGCATCGGAGAAGAGGATGCGGGCCAGCTCGATGCGCCGGCGCTGACCGCCTGACAGCGTCGACAGCGGCTGGTCGAGGAGACGGTCGGGAAGTGAGAGGTTGTGCGAGATCGTCGCCGCCTCGGCCTCGGCCGTGTAGCCGCCGAGGGCTTCGAAACGCTCGGTGAGGTGCGCGTAGCGCTTCATCGCTTTGGTGGCGACCTTCTCATCGGCATCGCCCATGGCCGTGGCGGCCTCGTTCATCTCGATCGCCAGGGTCCCGAGTCCGCGCGCGTCGAGGATGCGGGTGCGGGCAAGCATGGACGGATCACCCGAACGCGGATCCTGCGGGAGGTAGCCGAGTTCGCCCGAGCGTTCCACCTTGCCGTCGGCGGGAGGGAGGTCGCCGGCGAGCACCTTGGTCAGCGTCGTCTTGCCGGCCCCGTTGCGCCCGACGAGGCCGATCTTGTCGCCCGCCGACACGCGGAACGACACGTCCGACATGAGGACACGGGCGCCCACGCGGATCTCGAGGTCGTGTACGGCGAGCACGGCGGACGTCCATTCTGATGTCGTGCGGGATGCGGCCGAATGGCCAGCGACCCAGTCTACCGGTCGGTTCGCGTGCGATCTCCGGCGGCGCGTCTTGTCCCGCGGCCACAGCAGCCGGCGCCATCTTCGGTAGACCGCGTCCAACAACTCTCGGAACCCACCCCCTAGGCTGATCCACGACGCCCCGGCCGATCGGCCGCTTCGCCCAAGGAGATGCATGTCCCTCTCTACCACCGCCCGCCGCCCTGTTCTGGCCGACCTCATCGTCCGCCCCACCGATCGGGCCCGCGCTCTGGCCCTCGACGCCGCGCTCGTCGTCGCCGGCGCGACATTCGTCGCCGCGCTCGCCCAGGTCGAGGTGCCGCTCTGGCCCGTGCCGATCACCGGTCAGACCCTTGCGGTCGTCGTCGTCGGCGCCGCCCTCGGTGCTCGTCGGGGCGCCGCTGCCCTCGTCACGTATCTTCTGGCGGGGCTCGCGGGGCTTCCCGTTTTCGCCGGCTTCACGGGCACGATCGCGGCCGTCGCCAAGCCCAGCTTCGGCTTCGTCCTCGGCTTCATCGTCGCCGCCTTCGTCGCCGGGTGGTTCGCCGAGCGTGCCTGGGATCGAAAGCCGCTGCTGGCCTTCGTCGGATTCGTGGCGGCAAGTGCCATCCCGTTCGTGTTCGGCATCCCCTACATGGCGTTCATCCTCAACGTCGTCGGAGGCGGATCGTTCGGGATCAGCGAGATCCTGGCGTTCGGCCTGTGGCCGTTCGTCGTCGGCGGCCTCATCAAGGCAGCCATCGCCGCGGTCCTGATTCCCGCCGCCTGGGCCGGAGTGCGCGCGGTCGACCGGAGCAAGAACGCCTGACCACGCAGAATCTGCTCGCCCCGCTCCTCGCACACTGCCAGGGGCGGGGCTTTTTCGTGGCGCCCCAACCTTCAGTGTGACTGCAGTGAATTGGCATCCGATCGCATCAGCGAACTAAAGTAAGCCTCGCCTTACTTCAGCACCCCATCTCGCTTCACCGAAGGAATCCCGTGTCCCGAATTCGCACCGCCGCCGCGCTTGCCGCCGGCGCCGCGCTCCTGCTCTCCGGATGCGCCTCGTCCGCCGCCACCGACGGGTCGTCGACCCCGGGCGCGGCCGGCGACGCCGCCTTCCCCGTCACGATCACCCACGCGCTCGGCGAGACGACGATCGAGAGCACGCCCGAGCGCGTCGCCACGATCGCCTGGGGCAACCAGGATGTGGCGCTCGCCCTCGGCGTCGTCCCGGTCGGCATCGACTCGCAGGTCTGGGCCTGGTCGGGAGCTGCCGATCAGGGTGTCTACGAGTGGACGAGCGAGAAGCTCGACGAGCTCGGCGCCGACATGCCGGTGCTGTTCGATGTCACCGACGGACTCGACTTCGAGGCGATCTCCGACACCACTCCCGACGTCATCCTGGCGGCACAGTCCGGACTCACCGCGGAAGATTACGCCACGCTCAGCGACATCGCTCCGGTCGTCGCCTACCCCGAGATCGCCTGGTTCACGCCCTGGCGCGATCAGATCACGATCAATGCGCAGGCGCTCGGCCTGAGCGAAGAAGGCGACGCACTCGTCGCCGACCTCGAAACGCAGATCGCCGACGCGACGGCGGATGCCGGCCTGGAGGGAAAGACCGCCGCGTTCTTCTACGCCAACCCCACCGACCTGTCGACCGTGTCGTTGTACACCGGCGGTGACTCGCGGACCGCATTCCTGAAGGACCTCGGGTTCGACCTGCCCCAGGTTGCGATCGACGCCGCCGAGGAGGGCTCCTTCTACCTCGACTTCAGCGCCGAGAACGCAGATCAGCTGGCCGACGTCGACGTCATCGTGACCTACGGCGACGACACGCTGCTCGCCGCGATGCAGGCCGACCCGCTGTGGAGCACCCTGCCCGCCGTCCAGAACGGCGCGGTCGTCGCCGTCGGCGAAGGTGACGCGTTCAGCGCCGCGGTGACGCCCACCGCTCTGTCGATCCCGTGGGTGCTGTCCGACTACGTCTCCGTACTCACGGAAGCCGCAGCGAAGGTTCAGTGACTTCCACCCTTGCCACCGGGCGCCGTGTTTCCGCCTCTCCGGCGGGTGCACGGCGTCACGGCGTGGTTCTGGCCGCCGCGATCCTCGGCATCCTCGTCTCGGTCGTCCTCTCGCTGTCCTTCGGATCTCGCCCGGTCAGCGGCGCCCAGGTCATCGAGGGGATCTCCTCCTGGCTCCGCGGGGAGACACCGACCGACATCGGCGCGCTCGCCGTGCAGAGCCGCATCCCTCGGACGGTCCTCGCGCTCCTCGCCGGCGCGGCGCTCGCACTGTCGGGCGCCCTCATGCAGGCGATCACCCGCAATCCTCTCGCCGACCCCGGGATCCTCGGGGTGAACACCGGCGCTGCGTTGGCCGTCGTCGTCGGAATCGCCTTCCTCGGTGTCTCCAGCGCCCTCGGCTTCCTCGGGCTCGCCCTGATCGGCGCCTTCGTCACGGCGTTCTTCGTCTACTTCGTCGGTTCCGTGGGCCCCGGCGGTACGACACCGATCAAACTCGCACTCGCGGGGGCGGCCACCACCGCGGCGCTCGCCTCACTCGTCTCGGCGATCTTGATTCCGCGGCAGGCCGTGATGGATGAGTTCCGCTACTGGCAGGTCGGCAACGTCGCCCGCGCCGACTGGGAGACGATGGTGGCCATCGTCCCGGTGCTGATCATCGGCATCCTCATCGCGCTCCTGTCCGCGTCGTCGCTGAACGCCCTCGCGCTCGGCGACGAGGTCGCAGTCGGCCTCGGCGTCCACGTCGGACGCGTGCGCATCATCGCCGCGATCGCCGGCGTCGCCCTCTGTGCCGCGGTCACTGCTCTCGCGGGACCCATCGGCTTCGTCGGCCTCATGATTCCGCACGCCGTGCGACTGGTCTCCGGCTCCGACCAACGCTGGCTCCTGCCGCTGTCGGCCCTCGGCGGCGCGATCCTCCTCACCCTCGCCGACACTCTGGGTCGCGTGATCGGCTCGCCCGGCGAAGTCGAAGCCGGCATCATCACCGCGTTCCTCGGCGCGCCGGTGCTCATCATCATTGCCCGCCGCACCCGGATGAAGGCGCTCTGATGACGACGCTCACCGTCTCTACGGCTCCCGTGCATTCCGTCGCGCTCGATCGCGTGCGTGCAGGCCGACGTCACCGCGCCCGCCGCCGCCGCATCGCGCTCGGGGCCATGGCAGCGCTCGTCGTCGTCCTGTTCTGCGCGATGCTGATGCTCGGCAACACGATCTACCCCGCCTCGGACGTGATCGCCGTCCTCCTCGGCCACCAGGTCCCCGGCGCATCGTTCACGGTCGGGACGTTGCGCCTCCCCCGGGCACTCACCGGCATCCTGGCCGGAATCGCCTTCGGCGTGGCCGGAACCACGTTCCAGACGATGCTGCGGAATCCGCTCGCGAGCCCGGATGTCATCGGCATCACGTCGGGCGCGAGCGCAGCGGCCATTCTGTCCCTCGTCATCCTGCATTGGAACAGCGGCGCCACAATGGCTCTGGCGCTGGCGGCAGGTATCGCGACCGCGCTCATCATCTACCTCGCCGCGCGCGGCGGAGAATCCACCGGTGGCCGCCTCATCCTCATCGGCATCGGCGTCGGCGCCATGCTCGACGCGGTCGTGGCCTATCTCCTCCTCCGCGCGGCCGTCTGGGACCTGTCCGCGGCGGCGCGCTGGATGACCGGCAGCCTCAACGGCGCGCGGATGGATGAGCTCTTTCCCCTCGTGATCGCGGTGGCCGTCCTCGTTCCCCTCGTCCTTCTCCTCGGGCGCGACCTCAACACGCTCGAACTCGGCGATGCCTCAGCGACCGCGCTCGGCGTGTCGGTCGACCGCACGCGGGTCGTCCTGATCGTCTCGGCCGTCGCCCTCGCCTGCATCGCCACAGCGACCACCGGCCCCATCGCGTTCGTCGCCTTCCTAGCGGGGCCGATCGCCGCACGCATTGTCGGCCCGGGGTCCTCGACCGTCCTGCCCGCCGCCCTCACCGGCGCGTGCCTCGTGCTGGCCGCAGATCTGCTCGGACAGTTCGCGTTCGACACAAAGTTCCCGGTCGGCGTGATCACCGGCATCCTCGGTGCGCCGTACCTTCTTTACCTGCTCGTTCGAACCAGCCGCCGCGGAGGATCGTCATGACCGCCCTGCATTCGCTCCGCACCGAGAATCTCGTCTCGGGATACGGGCGCACGACCATCGTCGACGGGATCGATCTGGACATTCCCGCAGGCGGTATCAGCGTGATCGTCGGGGCCAACGCGTGTGGCAAATCGACCCTGTTGAAGACGATCGCGCGCCTCCTTCCCGCACAGAGCGGCACGGTACTCATCGACGGCACAGCCATCGGGCAGATCCCGACGAAAGAGCTGGCGCGCACTCTCGGTCTCCTGCCCCAGCAACCGATCGCACCCGAGGGCATCGTCGTGGCCGATCTCGTCGGCCGCGGCCGTCATCCGCACCAGAAGCTGTTCCGCGGCTGGACGGCAGACGATGACCGCGCCGTCGCCGAGGCGTTGCGCGCCACGGGAGTGCTCGACCTGGCCGACAGAGCCGTCGATGAGCTCTCCGGCGGCCAGCGTCAGCGGGTATGGATCGCGATGGCACTCGCCCAAGAGACCGACATCCTCCTGCTCGATGAGCCGACCACGTTCCTCGATGTCTCGCACCAGATCGAGGTGCTCGATCTCCTCGCCGATCTGAACGCCACCCAGGGCACCACGATCGTGATGGTGCTCCACGACATCAATCTCGCGGCGCGCTACGCCGACCACCTGTTCGCCCTACGGAGCGGGCGCCTGGTGGCGAGCGGGCCGCCGACCGAGGTCGTCACGAGCGCCTTGGTGCGCGAGGTGTTCGACCTCGACTCGCTCGTGATCGCCGACCCCGTCTCGGGAACCCCTTTGGTACTCCCCCGCGGCCGACACCGTGTGCTCCCGGCAGAGCACACCGCCCAGACCTTCGGACAGTCAGGAGAAACCGATGACCGATGAGCGACCGACCAGCAGGTTCTTCCGCGCGCAGGTGACCGCGATCACCGACATCACCCCCAGCTTCCGCCGCTTCACCTTCGGCGGCACCAACCTCGCCGACTACGGCGATCCCGGGCTCGATCAGCGCATCAAGATCGTCTTCCCGACCTCTGCGACATCGATCGACGACATGCCCACCGGCGACGACTGGTGGACGCTGTGGCGCGAGATGGACGAGGACCGCCGCCCGCCGTTTCGCACCTATACGACCCGCTACGTCCGACGGGATGCCGGCGAAGTCGACGTCGATATGGTCTCGCACGAGGTCGTGGGGCCGGCATCCGCCTGGATCGCGGATGCGCGGATCGGCGACGAGGTACTCATCTTCGCGCCCACCACCGCGCACTCCGGGGTGTCCTACGGCATCGACTTCGTGCCCCCAGCCCACGTCGACGACCTCCTGCTCGCCGGAGACGAGACGGCGGCACCCGCGATCGCCGTCATCCTCGAGCAACTTCCGCGCGAGGCCCGCGGGGTGGTCGTGCTGGAAGTCCCCGAGCCCGCCGACGCGGCCTACCTGCCCGCCCACCCCGGGTTCGACTACCGCGTCTCGGCGCGGCATGCCTCGACGCGGCACGCGCACCTCGTCGGTGCGGTCGAGGATGCCGCAGCAACGCTCGTGCCCGCAGGCCGCGGCGCCGAGGTCGAAGAAATCGACATCGATCACGACATTCTCTGGGAAGTCCCGCGTACGGCCAAGGGTGGCGCTGCACTCAAGCGGGCGCCCCTCTATGCGTGGCTCGCGGGCGAAGCGAGCGCAATCAAGACGCTCCGCCGCCATCTCGTGTCCGGGCTCGGTGTGGACCGCCGCGCGGTCGCCTTCATGGGCTACTGGCGTTTGGGTAAAGCCGAGGTCTAAGCCCGGTCAGGCCCGGGCGAGGGCGCCGATCCGTGTGATCGCCTCGCGCAAGACATCAGGCGAGCATCCGAAGTTGAGGCGTGCGTAGCCGGCACCTCCCGTGCCGAACTCGGGACCGTGGTGCAGCGCGACGCGGGCTCCGGCGAGCACCGCGCGCGCGGGATCGTCCCCCCAGCCGTAGGCCGAGAGATCGATCCACGCCAGGAACCCGGCCTCCGGAATCGCGAAGCGCGCGAGCGGGAGGTGTTCGGCGACGAGCTCGGCCAGCAGCATCCGATTCTCGTCCAACCGCGCCAGTAAGGCGTCGAGCCATGCGTCGGATGCCTCGTCGAACGCGGCGACGGCAGCGATCGCCCCGAACAAACCCGTGCGCCATTCGACCTCGCGCGGCAGCGATCGCACGACCGCCGTGGTCGCATCGGCGCCGGTGAGGATCAGCGCGCATTTCAGGCCCGCGAGATTGAATGCCTTCGAGGCACTCGTGACGGCATACCCGACGCCGGCAGCCGTCGCCGACACCGCCAGGAACGGGGTGAACCCGCTGCCGGGCTGCGCGAGCGGCGCATGGATCTCATCGCTGATCACGACCGCGCCGTGCCGCGCCGCGATCTCGGCGAGAGCAGCCAGGCTCTCCTTCGCGTGTGCGGTTCCGGTCGGGTTGTGCGGGTTGCACAACAGCACAGCACGGGCGCCGGCTGCCAGTGCGGCCTCGATTCCGTCGAGGTCGAGCACCCAGCCATCGTCGGACGCGAGCAACGGCACCTCCTGCGGCACACCGCCTGCTTCTTCGATGCAGAAGAAGAACGGCGGGTACACGGGGGGCGTGATCACCACCCGATCGCCGGGCGCCACGGTGGCGCGGAGTAGCTCGACGACGCCCATCATCACGTCGCCCGTCCACGCCACCCGCTTCGGCTCGAGCTCCCAGCCGAATCGGCGGCGCGCAAAGCCGACGTAGGCCGCGCGGAGCCCCGGGTCCGGCGGTGTGTATCCGGTGTCGCCGATCTCCACCGCATCGGACAGCGCCGCACGAATGGGCTCCGCCAGCGGGAAGTCCGTCTCGGCGACGAACAGGGGCAGCACGTCCTCAGGGAACGTGCGCCACTTCGTGCTCGAGCGTCGACGAAGCGCCTCCAACGGCAGTGCATCCAGCGGGGTGATCGTCACCTGACGAGCCTAGCGCCGAGGTGTCGATACGCGACGCTCCACGCCGCTACTCACCCTGAGTCGCAGACGCATCAACGCCGCTGCGCGGCATTGCTCCGTCTCGACTCAGATGGCGAAGCCGAGGGCCCGCATCATGTCGCGCCCGTCGTCGGTGATGCGCTCGGCGCCCCACGGCGGCATCCACACCCAATTGATGCGGAACCGGTCCACGACGTCGTCGAGGGCCTGCGCGGTCTGCTCTTCGAGCACGTCGGTCAGCGGGCACCCGGCCGAGGTCAGCGTCATATGGATGACGAGGGCGTCGTTCTCCTGGTCCCAACTGAGGTCGTAGATCAGACCGAGATCGACGACGTTGATGCCGAGCTCGGGGTCCATGACCTCTTTGAGCGCCTCGGTGACGTCGTCGTACTTCTCCGGGCTGAGCGTGTCCGTCATGACGTCGATCCTAGGCCTCGATCGGTGCAGCAGGGTCGAGGTAGCGGTCGTAACCTTCGCTCTCGAGACGGTCCGCCAGCTCGGGACCGCCCTCCTCGACGATGCGGCCGGCGACCATGACGTGGACGAACTGGGGCGTGATGTAGCGGAGGATCCGGGTGTAGTGGGTAATGAGGAGCACACCGAGATCGGTGGCGTCCTTCGCGCGGTTCACCCCTTCCGACACGATCTTCAGCGCATCGACGTCGAGTCCCGAGTCGGTCTCGTCGAGCACGGCGATCGCCGGTTTGAGGAGCTCGAGCTGCAGAATCTCGTGCCGCTTCTTTTCGCCGCCCGAGAAGCCTTCGTTGACGTTGCGCGCCGCGAACTTCGGGTCCATCCGGAGGTTCTTCATGGCCTCCTTGACATCCTTCGTCCACGCGCGGATGGCCGGAGCTTCGCCCTCGACGGCGGTCTTGGCCGTGCGGAGGAAGTTCGTCACCGTGACGCCCGGGATCTCCACCGGGTACTGCATCGCGAGGAAGAGTCCCGCGCGAGCGCGCTCATCGACACTCATCGCCAGCACATCCTCGCCGTCGAGCGTGATCGTGCCCCCGGTGACGGTGTACTTGGGATGACCGGCGATCGTGTAGGCGAGGGTCGACTTGCCCGACCCGTTGGGGCCCATGATCGCGTGGGTCTCACCCGTGCGGACCGTGAGGGTCACGCCGTTGAGGATGGGGGTCTCACCGGCATCCGTCGTGACCGTCACATACAGGTCGCGGATCTCGAGAACAGCCATGGTTTTCCTTTTCAGTTCACTTCTTTGGTCACGTGCGGGTCGATGAGGATGTCATCCCCGTCGATCGTGACGCTGTAGACAGGGACCGGCTCGTAGGCCGGGAGGTTGAGGGGGCGACCGGTGCGGAGCGAGAAGGCCGAGCCATGGGCCCAGCACTCCAACGTGTCGCCCTCGACGAAGCCCTCGGCCAGCGAAACGTCACCGTGCGTGCAGGTGTCGCCGATCGCGTGCACCTCACCTTCACCGTCGAGCACGACCGCCATGGGGACGCCGTCGATCACCACGCGCACGGCGGTGTCCTGTTCGAGCTCACTGAGCTGCAGGACCTTCTGCGCGGTCACGCGAGGTCCCCCGCGGCAAGCTCGGCCTCAACAGCGGCTGCCAGCTCGGCCTGAAGGTCCGGAAGATCGATGCGCTGGACGATTTCACTCAGGAATCCGAGGACGACCAGTCGCCGCGCTTCCTCTTCGGAGATGCCGCGGGCCTGAAGGTAGAACAGCTGCTCGTCGTCGAACCGACCCGTCGCACTCGCGTGACCGGCGCCGAGGATGTCGCCGGTCTCGATCTCGAGGTTGGGGATCGAGTCGGCACGTGCGCCGTCGGTCAGCACGAGATTGCGGTTCGCCTCGTACGAGTCCGTACCGGCGGCCTCGCGCCCGATGAGCACATCGCCGATCCAGACGCTGCGGGCGCTGTCGCCCTGCAGGGCGCCCTTGTAGAGGACGTCGCCGGTCGTGTGCGGTCCCTTGTGGTGCAGGTACACCTGGCTCTCCAGGTGCTGACCGGCATCGGCGAACGACAGCCCGTACAGGTAGCCGCGTGAGCCCGCGCCGGCGAGCTCCACCGACGGGTTCACCCGGACCAGCGCGCCACCGAGGCTGACCACGATGTGTGTGAGCGTCGCGTCACGATCCACCCGCGCTTGGTGGGCAGCCAGGTGTACGGCGTCGGCATCCCAGCGCTGCACCGAGATCACGGTCAGGTTCGATCCATCGCGGGCGATGATCTCGACGTTCTGAGCGTGGCGGGCATCCCCGTCGTGTCGGAGCACGATCGTGGCGCGCGAGTTCACCTGCGCTTCGATGACGACGTGGGCGTGTGCCACGCCGCCCGTGCCGGTCAGGTGGACGATGACCGGCTCGGTCAGCTCGACGCCCGCCGGAATGCGGATGAGCGGAGCGTCCTCTTCCTGCGTCCAGGCGATCGCGCTCGAGATGTCTTCGGGGCGGAAATGCTCGCCGCGGGGTGCGTCGCCGACTTTGAGTCGGAGCTGCTCCACTTCGGCCGGTGCACTCACCTCGACGGCCATGACGCCGTGCGGCGCCGGCTCGTCGACGAAGAGGTCCTGAGCCAGGGTCAGCGGCGTGTGTTTCCAGTTGACCTCGCGGCCCGTCGGCACGCCGAAGTCGGCGGCATCGAAGGAGCGCGGACGCTCGGAACGGGTCTGCACCGGCACGAATGCCGCGGCAGGGTCGATGTGGCCCTCCACCTGGGTGGGGGCCTCGGTTGTGGTCGTCATCAGCCGACGGATCCTTCCATGCCCATCTCGATGAGCTTGTTCAACTCCAGGGCGTACTCCATCGGCAGTTCGCGCGCGATCGGTTCGATGAACCCGCGGACGATCATGGCCATCGCCTCGTCCTCCGGCATCCCGCGGCTCATGAGGTAGAACAGCTGTTCCTCGCTGACCTTCGAGACCGTGGCCTCGTGGCCGAGCTGGACGTCGTCGACGCGGATGTCGATCGCGGGGTACGTGTCCGAGCGCGACTTCGTGTCCACGAGCAACGCGTCACACCGCACGGTGTTGGCCGAGTGATGCGCGTTGGCGTCGACGCGCACCTCGCCGCGGTAGCCGGCACGTCCACCGCCGCGGGCGATCGACTTCGAGACGATCGAGGACTGCGTGTACGGCGCCATGTGGATCATCTTGGCGCCGGCGTCCTGGTGCTGGCCGGGGCCGGCGAAGGCGACCGACAGGGTCTCGCCCTTCGCATGCTCGCCCATCAGATAGATGGAGGGGTACTTCATCGTCACCTTGGAGCCGATGTTGCCGTCGATCCACTCCATCGTCGCGCCTTCGTGGGCCACGGCACGCTTGGTGACGAGGTTGTAGACGTTGTTCGACCAGTTCTGAATCGTCGTGTAGCGCACCCGGGCGTTCTTCTTGACGATGATCTCGACGACTGCCGAGTGCAGCGAGTCGCTCTTGTAGATCGGCGCCGTGCAGCCCTCGATGTAGTGGACGTACGACCCCTCGTCGGCGATGATCAACGTCCGCTCGAACTGGCCCATGTTCTCGGTGTTGATACGGAAGTACGCCTGGAGCGGGATCTCGACGTGCACACCCGGGGGCACGTAAACGAACGAGCCACCCGACCACACGGCCGTGTTCAGCGCCGCGAACTTGTTGTCGCCCGCGGGGATGACCGTGCCGAAGTACTCCTCGAAGAACTCCGGGTGCTCGCGCAGCGCCGTATCGGTGTCCATGAAGATGACACCCTGCTTCTCGAGCTCTTCGTTGATCTGGTGGTAGACCACCTCGGACTCGTACTGCGCGGCGACGCCGGCGACGAGTCGAGCGCGCTCCGCCTCGGGGATGCCGAGCTTCTCGTACGTATTGCGGATCTCTTCGGGGAGGTCCTCCCACGTCTGAGCCTGCTTCTCGGTCGAACGCACGAAGTACTTGATGTTGTCGAAGTCGATCTCGGAAAGGTCGGCACCCCACGTGGGCATCGGCTTCCGCCCGAAGAGCTGATAGCCCTTCATCCGGTTCTTCAGCATCCATTCGGGTTCATCTTTGAGCGCGGAGATTCCGCGGACGACGTCCTCGTTGATTCCTCGCTGCGCGATGGCACCCGCGGCGTCCGCGTCGTGCCACCCGAACTCGTACACACCGAGTCCTTCGAGCTCCGGTCGGTCGATCAGCACATCCGACATGGCTTGCCTCCTCTTAGACCCAACGGGGTGATCCGTTCCGACATTCCTTGCCTCTCGGGAGTGAGCGAGGGGTGGGATGCCGCTTTCAGGGCTGTCTGCGTCTTGTCAGAGCGCACGGGTCGCGCGCCTAGACTGTGGGTGGGCGTGATGCGTTTCGCATCACTGTGCCCACCCCTCGAGTCTACAGGCAACGCCCCACCCCGGACGTGGCCGCCGCCCATTCGAGGCGCGCACCCAGGAGGCGACAGTCATGTCCTACGTCCCCACCGTCGACGTCCCGCCGACACCTCGGCCGACCGGTATCCGAGGCCTCTACGAACGGCTTCCCCGCAGGATCGGCCGCGGAACGCGTGTGCTCGCGTGGCTCGTTCTGATCAGCAACATCGTGATCGTGGGCACCGGCGGTCTCGTGCGGCTCACCGGTTCGGGGATGGGCTGCGAGACGTGGCCGTACTGCACCACGCAGTCGCTGACTCCGACCGAAGAGCTCGGCATCCACGGAATCATCGAGTTCGCCAACCGCACGCTCACCGGTGTGCTCGTGGTCATCGCCCTGCTGGCTTTCCTCTCCGTGGTGCGTCTGCGCGCCGAGCGGCCCGAGCTGATGAAGCTCACGCTCGCCAACGGAGTCGGAATCATCCTGCAGGCCGTCATCGGGGGGATCACGGTGTGGTTGCACCTGCACCCGAGCATCGTCGGCCTGCACTACCTGGTTTCCGCGGGGCTCGTGGCACTGTCGACCGTGTACGTCGCACGCGTCTACGGGCAGCCCGGTCCGAGGCGGGTGGCCGTCCCGCGCCGCTACGCGCTTCTGGTCCATCTCACGAGTGTGGCAACACTGCTCACGGTGGTCGTCGGCATCCTGCTGACCGGATCCGGTCCGCACGCCGGCGACGACGAGGCCGCGCGCAACGGCCTCGACCCGATCTTCTGGCAGCACGTGCACAGCTGGCCGGCCTACGTGTTGTTCGCACTCACGCTCGTGCTGTTCGCCGCATCGTTCCGAATGCCGAAAGTCCTCCGGCTCCCCCGATGGACAGGACTGCTGCTCGCGGTCGAAGTGGTGCAAATAATCGTGGGCCTCTGGCAAGCGCGCGCAGGGCTTCCGATCGCCCTGGTGAACATCCACATGGTGCTGGCGGTCGTCCTGGTCGCCGCGATGACGGCCGTCGTGGTGCACATCTCGGCGCCTCGCGCGGTCATTTCTTTCACCGAACCGTCCACAGCCAGTTCATAGGCTCCGCTGGGCACCTACACGGAACGGTCGACCAGGGTGGAGAAGTCGTGCGCTCGCACGGCGTGAATCCCGAGGAGTCTCCCCTATGACCATCACCCGCCCCCGCCTGACGCGCAGCGTCCCGTTCTGGATACTTCTGGGCGGTTCCGTCGTGTCGATCGGTGCCGGCGCCTTCGTGCTCGTCGAGAAGCTGGGAACCATGGCGGCCACCCTCGCCGACGGCACCGCGACGGGCGTCGAGGTCTACGCCGGACAGATCTGGGCCGTGCTCGGCGCGATCCTGGTCGGCGCGGGCCTCATCGGCCTGGCTCTTGCCGCCACGCTCGCGACGCTCCGCTCCTTCGCTGCAGTCGCACCGGTCGAGGTCGTCGACGCTCCGGCGTGGGCCGAGACCCACGAGCCGACCGTCCCCACGGACGAGCCCGCCACCGCGGAGCCCGTCACCGACGAGGCTGACGCCCCGATCACCCGCTGATCTCCGCCGTCACGAAGACCTGCACCCCGGCCCCGCGCCGGGTGCAGGTCTTCCGCATTCCCGGCCCCGGCATCCGCCTCACCACCGGGGACCACGGCACCCGCACCCGCATCCGCACCCGCTCCGCTCCGCACCAGAATCGGATGGACGCCGCAGAATCGGGCGAGGACAGCCGAATACATCCGAATCCGGTGACATCATCCGAATCCGATGAAGGCCGGCGAGCGGCGCAGGGTCAGAACGGCAGCAGTGGATCGACGGCGATCGCCACGAACAACAGCGTGAGGTACGTGATGGATGCGTGGAACACGCGCATCGGCTTGATCTGCTCGCCGCGCACGGCGCGGTTGTAGAGCAGGTGCGATTCGTACAGGAACCAGCCGCCGAAGACGAGCGCTGACACCGTGTAGACCACGCCCATCCCGGCCACGGGCACGAGAAGCAGCGAGCACGCGATCGTCGCCCAGGCGTAGAGGATGACCTGCAGACCGACCTGGATGCCGTCGCGCGTCGCGCCGAGCATCGGCACGTCGGCGTCGGCGTAGTCGCCCTTGTACTTCATCGACAGCGGCCAATAGTGCGGCGGGGTCCAGAGGAACACCAGCACGAACAGGATGAACGGCGTCCAGGTGAGCGATCCCGTGACCGCCGACCACCCGATGAGAACGGGGAAGCAGCCGGCGATGCCGCCCCACACGATGTTCTGCTCGGTGCGGCGCTTGAGGATGATCGTGTAGATGACGACATAGAAGAAGATCGCCACGACGCTAAGGCTCGCCGCCATCCAGTTGGTGGTCAGCCACAGCCACACGGTGGATGCGACCGCGAGCGTCCACGCGAACACGAGAGCGCCACGGGGCGAGACCTCGCCGGTGACGAGCGGCCGGTTCACGGTACGTCGCATCTGCGCGTCGATGTCGCGATCGATGTACATGTTGAATGTCGCTGCCGACCCGGCGCTCATCGCGCCGCCAATGACGGTGGCCAGCACCAGCCAGAGGTTGGGCATCCCACTCTGCGCGAGGATCATGACCGGAACGGTCGTGACGAGCAGAAGTTCGAGGACCCGAGGCTTCGTGAGCGTCACATACGCGCGGATCGTGCGTCCCACTGTGCGGGGAGAAGAAGCCTGAGAGACCTCGCGCGTCGTCGTCACGTTCATCGCCTCCGCCGCAGTCCAGTGATCCTCCTCAGTCTAGGACATCCACCCGATGGGACAGGCGCTCACAATCACTCCTGCACGCCCGTGAGGGAGTGGACCCCGGCGCGTCACAGTCCCGACACACCCGCCAGAGGCACGTGCGCAAGACTTCGTCACATCGAAGCGCGCATGGCCTGTGACGCATACCGCTTCGCTAAGCTGAAACCACAGGCGTCCCCGAGCGCCCGGATGAGCGCACTCCTCGCGGACGCCGCCGTCCGGTTGCTCTGTGTCGGATGCACTCCCCCTCTTGTGAAAGGGCACCACGTGTCGGAACTGCGCTGGGATGAAATCGATCGACGTGCGGTGGACACCGCCCGAGTACTCGCGGCGGATGCGGTGGAGAAGGTCGGCAACGGCCACCCCGGCACGGCGATGAGTCTGGCCCCGGCCGCCCACCTGCTGTACCAGCGGGTGCTGCGCCATGACCCGACCGACACCGACTGGCTCGGCCGCGACCGCTTCATCCTGTCGGTCGGTCACTCCTCGCTCACGCAGTACGTGCAGCTGTACCTCGGCGGGTTCGGGCTCGAACTCGAGGATCTCAAGGCGCTGCGCACCTGGGGCTCGCTGACCCCGGGTCATCCGGAGTACGGCCACACGAAGGGCGTCGAGATCACGACCGGTCCCTTGGGCCAGGGGCTCGCGTCGGCCGTCGGCTTCGCCTACGCGGCGCGTTACGAGCGCGGCCTGTTCGATCCGGAGGCCGCCCCCGGCACGAGTCCGTTCGACCACTTCGTCTACACGATCGCGGGAGACGGCGACCTGCAGGAGGGCGTGACGAGCGAAGCGTCGAGCCTGGCCGGACACCAGGAGCTCGGCAACCTCATCGCGATCTACGACTCCAACCAGATCTCGATCGAGGACGACACGAACGTCGCCTTCACTGAGAACGTCGCGCAGCGCTACGAGGCGTACGGCTGGCACGTCCAGACGGTCGACTGGAAGAAGACCGGTGAGTACGTCGAGGATGCCGCCGCTCTCTTTGCGGCGATCGAGGCGGCGAAGGGCGAGACGTCGAAGCCGTCGCTCATCATCCTGAAGACGATCATCGGCTGGCCGTCGCCCGGCAAGCAGAACACCGGCAAGATCCACGGCTCCGCCCTCGGTTCCGACGAATTGGCCGCGACCAAGAAGGTGCTCGGATTCGATCCGAAGCAGTCTTTCGTCGTCGCCGACGACGTCATCGCGCACACGCGCGGCCTCGCCGAGCGCGCCGCCGAGACGCGTGCGGCGTGGCAGGCGGACTTCGACGCCTGGGCCGCCGCGAACCCCGAGCGCAAGGCACTTCTTGATCGTCTCGAGTCCGGAGCGCTCCCCGAGGATCTCTCCGCGCCGACGTTCGAAGCCGGCAAAGCCGTCTCGACCCGCGCCGCATCCGGAACCGTGATCAACGCCCTGGCAGACCAGCTTCCCGAGCTCTGGGGCGGTTCGGCCGACCTCGCCGAGTCGAACCTGACGACTATCAAGAGCGCGAAGAGCTTTATCCCGGCCGAGTGGTCTACGCACGAGTGGTCCGGCGATCCGTACGGGCGGGTGCTGCACTTCGGCATCCGCGAGCACGCGATGGGCGCGATCGTCAACGGGATCAAGCTCCACGGCCCCACCCGCCCGTTCGGTGGGACATTCCTGATCTTCTCCGACTACATGCGCCCTGCCGTGCGTCTGGCCGCGCTGATGGACATCCCCTCGGTGTTCGTCTGGACGCACGACTCCGTCGCGCTCGGTGAGGACGGGCCCACGCACCAGCCGATCGAGCAGCTCGCGACCCTCCGGTTGATCCCGAACTTCACGGTCGTCCGTCCCGCAGATGCGAACGAGACCAGCGCCGCCTGGGTCGAGATCCTGCGCCGCCAGGGCGGGCCCACCGGCATCGCGTTGACCCGCCAGAACATCCCGGTCTTCCCGCGCGGTGAGGGCGGCTTCGCCACCACCGACGGTGTCGCGCGCGGCGCGTACGTGTTGGTGGATGCCGAGACGTCCACACCGGATGTCATCCTCATCGCGACCGGCTCCGAGGTGCAGCTCGCCGTCGAGGCGCGGGAGACGCTCGCCGCCGAGGGCATCCACGCCCGCGTGGTGTCCGCACCGTCGCTGGAGTGGTTCGACGAGCAGGATGCGGAGTACCGCGAATCGGTGCTTCCCGCCGCGGTGAAGGCCCGTGTATCGGTCGAGGCCGGCTCGACGCCACTGTGGCGCACGATCGTCGGAGACACCGGCCGTTCGATCGGCATCGACCACTTCGGCGCCTCGGCCGACTACCAGACCCTGTTCGAGAAGTTCGGCGTCACCGCCGACGCGGTCGCCGAGGCGGCCCGCGCAACTGTCAAGGAGAACGCATGAGCACGCCCACTCAAGACCTGTCCGCCGCCGGTGTCAGCATCTGGCTCGACGATCTCTCGCGCCAGCGCATCACCACGGGTAACCTCCAGGAGCTCATCGACTCGCACAGCGTCGTCGGCGTGACCACCAACCCGTCGATCTTCCAGGCCGCGATCAGCGCCGGGATCGGATACGAAGAGGCGATCGCCGCGCAGGCGAGCGCCGGTGCATCGGCGGACGACACCATCTTCGCCCTGACGACGACGGATGTGCGCGACGCGTGCGATATCTTCCGTCCGATCTACGACGCGACCGCCGGCGTCGACGGTCGCGTGTCGATCGAGGTCTCCCCCGATCTCGCGCACGACACCACCGCCACCGTCGCCGAAGCGAAGAAGCTCTTCGCGGCCGTCGACCGGGACAACGTCCTGATCAAGATCCCCGCGACCAAGGCCGGCCTCCCGGCCATCACCGAGGTCATCGCGGCCGGGATCTCGGTCAACGTGACGCTCATCTTCAGCCTGGAGCGCTATGCCGAGGTCATCGACGCGTACCTCGCCGGTCTCGAGCGCGCCCATGGCGGCGATGTCGATCTCTCGAGCATCCACTCGGTGGCGTCGTTCTTCGTCTCGCGCGTCGACACCGAGGTCGACAAGCGTCTGACCGCGATCGGTACCGATGAGGCCCTGGCGCTGAAGTCGAAGGCGGGTCTCGCGAACGCCCGACTGGCGTACGAGCTCTTCGAGCAGCGCTTCGGCGAGAAGCGCGCACAGGACCTCGTCGCCCTCGGCGCGAACGTCCAGCGTCCGCTGTGGGCGTCGACCGGTGTCAAGGACCCCGCACTGCCCGACACCCTGTACGTGACCGAACTCGTCGCTCCCGGCACCGTCAACACGATGCCCGAGAAGACGCTCGAGGCGACCTTCGACCACGGCGTCGTCACCGGCGACACGATCACCGGCAACTACGCTGACGCGCACGCCGTCTTCGACGCGCTCGGGGCGATCGGCGTCGACCTCGTCGACGTCACGCAGCTGCTCGAGGACGAAGGCGTCGAGAAGTTCATCGCCTCGTGGCACGACCTGCAGGGCACCGTGACGGCCGCCCTCGAGGGTGCGCCCGAGAGCCAGCGATGAGCTTTGAGATCCACGTCTCCGGCCATGTCAAGGACGTGGTCGCAGAGACTCTCCCCGGGCTCGTCGACGACCTCGTCGCGAGCGGGATCACCGCGGAAGACTCCGACCTCTGGGGTCCGGATGCGGCTGACGAAGCCTCCCGTCGGCTCGGCTGGGTGGGGGCCGTCACCGTCTCTCGTCCGCTCGTCGCCGAGATCGAGGCGCTCCGCGCCGACCTGGTGGCGCGCGGGATCACCCGCGTGGTCCTCGCCGGCATGGGCGGATCGTCCCTCGCACCCGAAGTCATCGCCGCCACGGCGGGCGTGCCGCTCGTCATCCTCGATTCGACCGCTCCGGGACAGGTGCTCGCCGCGCTCGACGGCGACGCCGAAACGGGCGACCTGACGAAGACCGTTCTCGTCGTGTCGTCGAAGTCGGGTTCGACCGTCGAGACCGACTCGGCGCGACGCGCCTTCGAAGCCGCGTGGACCGATCTCGGCATCGACCCCGCAGAGCGGATCGTCGTCGTCACCGACCCGGGCTCACCACTGGACGAATCCGCCCGCACCGCCGGCTATCGCGTCTTCCCGGCGGATCCGACGGTGGGTGGCAGGTACTCCGCGCTCACGGCGTTCGGACTGGTCCCCACGGGCCTCGCGGGTGTCGATATCTCCGAACTCCTCGACGAAGCCGAGGCGACGCTGCTGGAAGTCGCGATCGATGACCGACGCAATCCGGCACTCGTCCTCGCGGCCGCGATCGCCGGCGGCTCCCCCCGCCGTGACAAGCTCGGCCTCGTCAGCGACGGCACCCACATCGTGGGCCTGCCGGACTGGATCGAGCAGCTCGTGGCCGAATCGACGGGGAAGAACGGAACCGGCATCCTCCCGGTTGTTCTGCTGCCGGTCTCCCCGGAGGTCGACCAGACTCCCGCGGACCTGCAGATCGTGCGCCTCGTCGACGACGCAGTCCATTTCCAGATTCTCGAGCAGCACCCCGACGAGGTGCTCATCAGCGGATCGCTGGGCGCGCAGTTGGTCGTCTGGGAATACGCGACCGCGATCGCCGGCCGCATCCTGGGGATCAATCCGTTCGATCAACCCGATGTCGAATCGGCCAAGGATGCCACGCGAGGCCTCCTCGATGCCCGCCCCGGAGCCACGGCACCGGCCTTCTCGGCCCACGGGGTCGAGGTGCGGGTGTCCGACCCCGCGCTCGCGGCGTCGGGGACGTTGCCGGGCGTACTCGACGCACTCTGGGAGCGTGTCGGTCCGGACGGGTATGTCGCGATCCAGGCGTACGTCGATCGCCTGGCCCTGCCGCAGCTGGCGGGCTTGCGCGAACTCGCCGCGGCCGACAGCGGCCGCCCGACGACGTTCGGCTGGGGACCCCGGTTCCTGCACTCCACCGGTCAGTATCACAAGGGCGGACCCGCGAACGGGGTGTTCCTGCAGATCCTCGACGGCGGCGAGATCGACCTCGAGATCCCCGGCCGGCCGTTCACCTTCGGCCAGTTGATCGCCGCGCAGGCCGCGGGCGATGCCGCCGTGCTCACGGCACACGGTCGACCGGTCGTCACGCTCACCCTCACCGATCCTCAGGCCGAGGTCCTTTCGCTGTTCGAAGCAGCCCAGTAGGAGAATCACCCACCGATGTCCGTGGAATCCACGGGGCCCCGCCCCGACTCGCCCTTTCCGATCAGCCGTGGCAACAATCCGCTGCGCGACGATGATGATCGCCGTCTCAACCGCATCGCCGGCCCGAGTGCGCTCGTCATCTTCGGTGTGACAGGCGACCTGTCACGCAAGAAGCTCATGCCCGCCGTGTACGACCTCGCCAACCGAGGGCTCCTGCCCCCCGGATTCGCACTCGTCGGCTTCGCACGACGCGACTGGGAAGACCAGGACTTCGCGAACGTGGTTCACGACGCCGTCCGCCAGCACGCGCGCACGCCGTTCCGCGAAGAGACCTGGAAACAGTTGCTCCAGGGCATCCGCTTCGTGTCGGGCGAGTTCGGCGACGACGATGCGTTCCGCCGGCTGCGCGAGACCGTCGAGAACCTCGACGCCGACCGCGGCACAATGGGCAACCACGCGTTCTACCTGTCGATCCCCCCGCGTGACTTCCCCATCGTCGCAAAGCAGCTGAAGGATTCCGGCCTCGTCGACGACAAGTCCACGAACCCGGATGCGTGGCGACGTGTCGTGATCGAGAAGCCGTTCGGCAGCGACCTGGAAACGGCGCGCGAACTCAATGCCGCCCTCGAAGTGGCCTTCCCCGCTGACTCGATCTTCCGAATCGACCACTATCTCGGTAAAGAGACGGTGCAGAACATCCTCGCGCTCCGTTTCGCGAACGAACTGTTCGAACCGATCTGGAACGCGAACTACGTCGACCACGTGCAGATCACGATGGCCGAGGACATCGGTGTCGGTGGGCGTGCAGGATACTACGACGGCATCGGCGCGGCGCGCGACGTCATCCAGAACCACCTTCTCCAACTTCTGGCGCTGACGGCGATGGAAGAGCCCATCTCCATGGAGGCCGCCGATCTCCGGTCCGAAAAGGAGAAGGTCCTCGCGGCCGTTCGTCTGCCCGCCGATCTCGCGACGGCGACGGCGCGCGGACAGTATGCCGGCGGATGGCAGGGTGGCGAGGAGGTCACGGGATTCCTCGCCGAAGACGGGATGAAGCCGGATTCGACGACCGAGACCTACGCGGCCGTCAAGCTCGAGATAGCGACACGTCGCTGGGCGGGCGTGCCGTTCTACCTGCGCACCGGCAAGCGACTCGGACGCCGTGTGACCGAGATCGCCGTCGTGTTCAAGCGCGCACCCCAGCACCTGTTCCAGCGCAATCAGACGCTCGAGCTCGGACAGAATGCGCTCGTGATCCGCGTACAGCCCGACGAGGGTGTCACGATCCGCTTCGGATCGAAGGTCCCGGGTGCCGCGAACGAGGTCCGCGACGTGACGATGGACTTCGGCTACGGCCACGCCTTCACCGAATCGAGCCCCGAGGCCTATGAGCGGCTCATCTTGGACGTGCTCCTCGGCGACCCGCCGCTGTTCCCGCGCCACGAAGAGGTCGAACTGTCCTGGAAGATCCTCGACCCCGTCGAGGAATACTGGGCCGAGCAGACCGACCCGCTCGAGCAGTACTCCCCCGGTTCATGGGGCCCCCCGTCCGCCGATGAACTCCTGGCCCGTGATGGCCGCGTCTGGAGGCGCCCGTGATCGTCGACCTGCCGGACACCACGGTGTCCAAGATTGCCCGCTCGCTCGTGAACGTCCGCGAAGAGGGCGGCGCCGTCGCTCTCGGGCGCGTTCTCACACTCGTCATCGTGACGACCCATGGCCTGCAGGAGGAAGCCATCGAGGCCGCGAACGATGCGTCTCGCGAGCACCCGATGCGTGTGATCGTGTTGATCACCGACCCTGAGGGTCCCGCGAAGCTCGACGCCCAGATCCGGGTCGGCGGCGACGCCGGCGCGAGCGAGGTCATCGTCCTCCGCGCCACCGGCGACGCGGCGAGCAACCAAGAGGGCCTCGTCACGGGACTCCTCCTGCCGGATGCCCCCGTCGTGGCCTGGTGGCCGGACCACCCGCCGGCCAGGCCCGGCGAGTCCCCGATCGGACGCATGGCCCAGCGCCGGATCACGGATGCATCGACCAAGCCGTTCTCCAAGGACCGCTTGTCCTCGCTCGGCCCGTCATACGCGCCGGGTGACACCGACCTCGCCTGGACGAGACTCACGCACTGGCGGGAGCAATTGGCCGCGGTGCTCGACCAGCCGCCGTACGAGCCCGTGACAGCCATCGACGTCGTCGGTGCCGGCAACTCACCGTCGACGGGACTTCTGGCCGCATGGCTCCGCCTCAAGCTCGGTGTGCCGGTGACGTGGCGATACGCGCCGCCGGAGGAGTGGGCCCACGGCATCCAACGCGTGCGTCTCGTGCGCGCGGGCGGCGACATCGTGCTCGAACGCAGCAACGACATCGACGCCACCCTGACCCAGCCCGGGCAGCCGTCGCACGACATCGTCCTTCCCCGCCGCACTCTGCGCGAATGCCTCGCCGAGGAACTGCGCCGACTGGATCCCGACGTCTTGTATGGTCGAGTCATCACGGAGGGCTGGGAGTTGCTCGGGCCCGCGACGACGTAGGAGTCACACATGGCCGAGTTCTGGACGGACAAGCGTGTCGTGATCGACTCAGATCCCGCCACGGTTGCCTCCAACGTCGCCTGCCGCCTGATCCAACGCATCGCCAAGCAGACGTCTGCCGGGAAGACCGTGCACGTCGGCCTCACCGGGGGCATGATCGGCACGCAGGTGCTCGAAGCCGCCGGAGCCGATCCCGCCCGCACGGCGATCGATTGGTCGCGCGTGCACTTCTGGTGGGGCGATGAGCGATTCGTCGGTCGCGACGACGCCCTCCGCAACGAGCGCGGAGCGCGCGCGGCGTTCCTCGACCACATCAACGTGCCGGCGGAGAACATCCACGCGATGCTGAGCGCTGACGACGCGATGGATGCGGATGCGGCCGCCGAGGCTTATTCCGCCGAGCTCGCGCGGTTCGCCGGCGATGACCAGCCGTGGCCGTCGTTCGATGTCTGCTTCCTCGGTGTCGGTCCCGACGCGCACATCGCGTCGTTGTTCCCCGATCGTCCGGAAATCCAGATCAAGGACAAGGCCGTCGTACCGGTCTACGACTCCCCGACCCCGCCGTCGACGCGGATCACGCTCACTCGCCCCGTATTGAACTCGTCCAAGCGCGTCTGGATGGTGCTCGTCGGAACCGACAAAGCCGCCGCTCTGGGGCTCGCGCTCGCGGGCGCAAGCTACGAAACCGTGCCCGCGGCCGGGGCCAAGGGTCGCAAGCGCACCATCCTGTTCGTCGATGAAGCGGCCGCGACGAACGTCCCCGCGGAATTGATCGACGGCGAATACTGAGCCTCACGCCCGGTCGGAGAATCCCGGCGCGTGAGCGCGTAGCCGCGTGCGATCAGGCTTGGCCGCGCCGTTCGCGCAGCTGCTGCAGTGCGTCGTCGAGGAGAGTCTCTGCTTCATCCTCGGTGCGCCGTTCCTTCACGTACGCAAGGTGTGTCTTGTAGGGCTCAGCCTTGGCGAGCGCCGGCGGGTTCGCCTTGTCGCGTCCCGCGGGAAGACCGGAGTGGGGAGAGTCGATCGTCTCGGGGATCTCCTCCTCGGCGATCCCGGCAGCGAAGTGACGCACGGTCTCGTTGCCCAACGCATCCCAGTACGAGACCGAGATTCGGTCCGCGTGGTGTCCATGGTCCTGTTCGCCCATCGGGCCGGCACCGACTCGGGTGCCACGGATTGCGTTACCGCCGGATGCCATTAGATCCCCTGGAATTTCGTGATGAGGCCCAGGGCGACGATCGCCACGAACCAGACAAGAGCGAGGACGACCGTGAATCGGTTGAGGTTGCGCTCGGCAAGTCCCGAAGACCCCATCGCCGAGCTCATCCCGCCGCCGAACATGTCGGACAGACCGCCACCGCGACCCTTGTGCAGCAGGATCAGGAGGGTCAGCAAGAGGCTGGTGATACCCAGCAGCACCTGCAGTACGAACTCGAGGATGTCCACGATCGATGAAGCCTTTCGCTGCGCCCGCGACAGGGCGCACAATGTTCGAGTATACCGGCGACAGGCCCGAGGACTCTCACGGGTCCTCGGGCCTGTCGCGGTACGGGTCAGACGCCGACGTGCTTCTGGTAGCGGATGATGGCGGCGAATTCGTCGACCACCAGGCTTGCACCGCCGACCAGGGCTCCGTCGATGTCGGGCTCGCGCATGAAGCTCGCGACGTTGCCCGACTTCACCGAACCGCCGTACAGCACGCGCGTGCGCGCTGCTGCCTCGTCACCGAGAACGTCGGCGATCACTGTCCGCAGCTGAGCGCACACCTCCTGCGCCTGCTCGGGCGAGGCAACCTGGCCGGTGCCGATGGCCCACACCGGCTCGTACGCCACGACGATGTCGGCATCGGCGGGAACGCCCGCGAGGGCGGCCTGCAGCTGCGCGACCGAGACCGCGGTCGGTCCGGACTGCTCGCGCTGCTCCAGCGTCTCGCCGACGCAGATCACGGGGACGAGCCCGTGGCGAAGCGCGGCCTGCACCTTGGCTGCGACGACCTCATCCGTCTCGGCGTGGTAGTCACGACGTTCGGAGTGGCCGATGATCACGTAGCCGCAATCGAGCTTCTTCAGGAACGCGCCCGAGATCTCACCCGTGTACGCGCCGGAGTCCTTCGTCGAGAGGTCTTGACCTCCCAGCGAGAACGGGATCTTGTCGGCATCGATCAACGTCTGCACAGTGCGGATGTCGGTGAAGGGCGGGAAGACCGCGACCTCGACCGAACCGTTCTCGTGCCCGGCTTCCTTCAACGTCCAATGCAACTTCTGCACGAACGCGACCGCCTGCAGGTGATCGAGGTTCATCTTCCAGTTGCCCGCGATGAGCGGGGTTCTCACTGCCATCCGAGGATCTCCAAACCGGGCAGTTTCTTGCCCTCCAAGAACTCCAGGCTGGCGCCGCCACCCGTGGAGATGTGACCGAACTGGTCGTCGGCGAATCCGAGCTGGCGGACGGCGGCGGCCGAATCACCCCCACCGACGACAGACAGCCCGTCGACCTCGGTCAGAGCAGCTGCGACGGTCTGGGTGCCGGCGGCGAATGCCGGCATCTCGAAGACACCCATCGGACCATTCCAGAACACCGTCTTCGATCCGCGGATCGCCTCCGCGAACAGCTCGGCCGATGCCGGTCCGATGTCCAGGCCCATCCCGTCGGGGCCGAAGGGCGTGTCTTCGAGCGCATCCGCAGGAGCGACGACGTGATCGGCGTCGGCGGCGAAGCCGGCGGCCATGACGGCATCCACCGGAAGGATGAGCTCCACGCCGCGCTCCTGCGCGGTCGTGATGTACCCACGGACGGTGTCGATCAGATCGGTCTCGAGCAGGCTCTTGCCGACCGAGTGCCCCTGGGCCGCGAGGAAGGTGAACAGCATCCCGCCGCCGACGAGGATCTTGTCGGCGCGCGGCAGCAGGTGCTCGATGACCCCGAGCTTGTCGCTGACTTTGGATCCACCGAGGACGACCGCATAGGGACGCTCGGGGTTCTCGGTCAGGCGGTCGAGGACGTCGACCTCCTTCTCGATGAGGAACCCAGCCGCCGACGGAAGAAGCTCGGCGAGCTCGTAGACCGACGCCTGCTTCCGGTGGACGACTCCGAAGCCGTCGGACACGAACGCATCGCCGAGGGCCGCGAGCTGCTCCGCGAACGCACGACGCTCGCCGTCGTCCTTCGCGGTTTCGCCCGGGTTGAAGCGAAGGTTCTCGATGACGGCGATCTCACCGTCCGCGAGTGCGGCGGCGGCATCCTGCGCCGACTCTCCGACGGTGTCGCGTGCGAACGCGACGGGGGCGCCGAGGAGTTCGGACAGCCGCTGAGCGACCGGCTCGAGGCTGTACTTCGCGTCCGGAGCGCCGTCCGGGCGACCCAGGTGGGAGCACGCGATCACACGGGCCCCCTGGTTGAGGAGATGGTTGAGCGTGGGAAGTGCTGCCCGGATACGGCCATCGTCCGTGATGACGCCCTCTTTCAGAGGGACATTGAAGTCAACACGGACGATGACGCGCTTACCGGCCAGCGAACCCAGCGAGTCGAGGGTGCGCAGAGCCATGGCGGAATCTCAGAGCTTGTCGCCGACGAGCTCAGCGAGGTCGACGAGGCGGTTCGAGTAGCCCCACTCGTTGTCGTACCACGCGGAGACCTTGACCAGGTTGCCCGAGACGTTCGTCTGACCCGCGTCGAAGATCGACGAGTGGTCGTCGTGGACGATGTCGGTCGAGACGATGGCGTCCGTGTTGTACTTCAGGTACCCGACGAGCGCACCCTCGGCAGCGGCCTTCTCGTATGCGGCGTTGATGGTCTCCACGGTCAGGCCGTCGGTCGGCGTGATGATCGTGAGGTCGACGATCGAGCCCGTGGGGATCGGAACCCGGTACGAGGAGCCGCTCAGCTTGCCCTGGAGTTCCGGAAGCACCAGGCCGATGGCCTTCGCGGCACCGGTCGAGGCGGGCACGATGTTCAGCGCTGCGGCGCGCGCACGGTGCAGGTCACCGTGCGGGCCGTCCTGAAGGTTCTGGTCGGCGGTGTAGGCGTGCGCGGTCATCATGAAGCCACGCTCGATGCCGAACGCGTCGTTGAAGACCTGTGCGAGGGGCGCGAGGCAGTTGGTCGTGCACGACGCGTTCGAGATGATGTGCATCGTCTCGTTGTCGTAGTCACCGTCGTTGACGCCCATGACGAACGTGCCGTCGACGTCGGTGCCGGGGGCCGAGATGATGACCTTCTTCGCACCGCCATCGATGTGCTTCTTCGCGTCGACGGCCTTGGTGAAGCGGCCGGTCGACTCGATGACGATGTCCACACCCAGGTCGCCCCAGGGAAGGTTGGCGGGGTCACGCTCTTCGAAGACCTTGATGGCCTTGCCGTCGACCGTGATGGAGTCTGCATCGAACGAGACGTCTGCGGCGAGGCGGCCACCGACGGAATCGTACTTGAGAAGGTGAGCGAGCGTCTTGTTGTCGGTGAGGTCGTTCACCGCGACGATCTCGATGTCAGCGCTCTGCTCCATAGCCGCCCGCAGGAAGTTGCGGCCGATGCGGCCGAAGCCGTTGATTCCGATCTTGACAGTCACTGTTTCTCCCGTTGTGTGTTGCGCCGATGCACCCCTTCGGCACACCCGGAACGCTACTGCTGGATAGAAAGGATGCCGGGCTTTCCACCCCGTTGCCGGAGGGAAACCCGGCATCCTCACCTGGTCATGACCCTACTACGCGAGCAGGCCCGACGTCTTCTCGCGTGCCGTGGAAAAGCGCTCGGCGACGTTCTCCCAGTTCGCGATGTTCCATACAGCCTTGACGTAGTCGGCCTTGACGTTCAGGTAGTCGAGGTAGAACGCGTGCTCCCACATGTCGAGCTGGAAGATCGGCACTGTTCCCTGCGCCGTGTTGGACTGCTGGTCGAAGAGCTGCTGGATGATCAGCTGCTCGCCCAGGACGTCCCAGCTGAGCACCGCCCAGCCGGACCCCTGGATGCCGGTCGCCGCAGCCGTGAAGTGCGCCTGGAACTTCTCGAAGCCACCGAAGTTGTCGTCGATGGCCGCCGCGAGCTCACCCTCGGGCTGTCCGCCGCCGTTCGGGGACAGGTTGGTCCAGAAGATGGAGTGGTTGACGTGCCCGCCCAGGTTGAACGCCAGGTCCTTCTCGAGCTTGTTGACGTTGGCGAGGTTGCCGGAGTCGCGCGCCTCGGCGAGCTGCTCGAGCGCGGTGTTCGCGCCGGTCACGTATGCCTGGTGGTGCTTGTCATGATGCAGCTGCATGATCTTGCCGCTGATGTGCGGCTCGAGCGCCGCGAAGTCGTACGGGAGGTCGGGGAGGGTGTACTTCGCCATGCTGTCTTCTTCCTGTCGGCGCCGCACGTGCGCGCGGCGAGTGGACGTCTTCATCCTATTGACAGCGACAACACACGAGGCAGGGGGTTGCTTCCCTCACGGGGACGTGAGAAAAACACCGCGCGGGCGGAGTCGTCAGTCCTCCATGCCCTCCGGCACGGCGGAATCCGTTCCCGGGATGCCGTCGTGGACGGCCTTCTTGTCGGCCATCGCGAGCAGGCGACGGATGCGGCCGGCCACCGCATCCTTCGTCATCGGCGGGTCGGCGTGGTGTCCGAGCTCGTCGAGGCTCGCGTCGCGGTGGGCCAGCCTCAGTTCGCCGGCTTCGCGCAGATGATCGGGGACGTCGTCCGCCAGGATCTCCAGCGCTCGCTCCACCCGCGCGCACGCGGCGACGGCCGCCTGCGCGGAGCGGCGGAGGTTCGCGTCGTCGAAGTTCACGAGCCGGTTGACGCCCGCGCGGACTTCTCGCCGCTGACGGAGCTCTTCCCAGGCGCTGGCGGTGCGCGCGGCGCCCATTTCTGCCAACGCCACGCGAATCGCCTCGCCGTCACGCACGACGACGCGAGGTATCCCGCGCACTTCGCGCGCCTTCGCAGCGATGCCGATGCGGTGGGCCGCGCCCACGAGCGCCATCGCGGCTTCGCCCGACGGGCATCCGATCTCGAGCGCGGCCGAGCGGCCGGGTTCGGTCAGCGAACCGGCCGCGAGGAAGGCACCGCGCCACACGGCGGCAAGATCGGGCCGGGCACCGGTGGTGAGTTTGTTCGGGAGGCCCCGGACCGGTCGACGACGCGCGTCGAGGAGCCCGGTCTGGCGCGCGAGCGTCTCGCCGCCGTCGATGACTCGGACGGCGAAGTGACCACCGGCGCGACCCCCAGAGGCCTGCACCCGGTGCAATTCGGGGCGGACTCCATAGATCTCCATGAGGTCGCGCGCGACGCGTCGGGCCAGGACCTCCGACTCGACTTCCGCTTCCACGGCGACGCGTCCGGCGATCGAGTGAAGGCCGCCGGAGAAGCGCAACAGGGCCGTCAACTCAGCCACCCGCGCCGTGGGCCGAGGGTCACGAACGCTGGCCAGCTCGGTCTTCACATCAGCGGTCAACGACACAACGATCCTTCGGTAGAGCGGCGGAGGGAAGAGTCCAGCCTACTCGCGACCGAGGTCGCGGTGTTTCACGCGCACAGCCACTCCGGGCACATTCGCCAGTCGATCAGCAATCTCCACAGCGGTCACAACTGAGCGGTGCTTGCCGCCGGTGCACCCGATCGCGACGACCGAATGACGCTTGTTCTCCCGCTGATAGCCCTCGAGCACCGGCCGAAGTGCCGTCGAGTACGCGTCGATGAACTCGAGTGCGCCGGTTTGCGAGAGCACGTAGTCACGGACCGGTTGCTCTTCACCGGTGTGGGCCTTCAACTCCGGAATCCAGAACGGATTGGGCAGAAAGCGCATGTCCGCGACCAGGTCGACGTCGGTGGGGAGCCCGTACTTGAACCCGAAGCTCATGACGGTCACCGTGTGCCGAGCGGCGCCGTCCTCGCTGAAGAGATCGACGATCCGCGTAGCCAATTGGTGGATGTTCAAGTTCGTCGTGTCGACGATCACGTCCGCGCTCTCGCGGATGACAGCCACCCGTTCGCGCTCCCGGCGGATGCCGTCGAGGATCGTGCCGTCCCCCTGGAGCGGATGCGGCCGCCGCACCGATTCGAACCGCCGGACGAGCACTTCGTCGGAGGCATCGAGGAAGAGCACACGCAACTGACGACCACCGCGGAGCGACTGCGTGACGGCGGGCAACTCGCGGAAGAGATCACGGCCACGGACATCCACGACGGCTGCCACCTTCGGCAACGCTTCGCCGGCGAACTCGGTGAGCTCCAGCAGCGGACGCAGCATCTGCGGCGGCAGGTTGTCGACGACGTACCAGTCGAGGTCTTCGAGCGCATTCGCGGCGGTTGTCCGACCGGCGCCGGACATGCCGGTGACGATGAGCACCTCGCCCGGGGGCAACTCGTCCGGTGTGGCCACTATGACTCTCCCCAGGTTCGTCGCGTGGATCGCCCTGCCAGCCTAGCGATTCGCGAGGTGACGATGCACCGCGTCGGCGAGCGTCGGGCCGATGCCGGGAAGCTCGGCGATTTGCTCGGGGGTCGCCTGCGTGAGCTTCGCCACCGACCCGAAGTGCCGGAGAAGTGCCTTGATCCGGATCTGGCCGAGCCCGGGAACGTCGCTGAGCACGGTCGTGATATCACGCTTGCGCCGCGACCGCTGATGCGTGATCGCGAAGCGGTGCGCTTCGTCGCGCAGACGTTGCAGCAGGTAGAGCGCCTCGGACGTGCGCGGCAGGATGACGGGGTACTCCTCCCCCGGGAGCCACACCTCTTCGAGACGCTTGGCGATACCGCACAGGGCGATCTGAGGCCCGCCGGCATCTCGGAGTGCGCGAGCGGCCGCTTCGACCTGCGGCTGGCCACCGTCGACGACCAGCAATTGCGGCCGGTAGGCGAATCTCGGCTTCTTCCGGATCATCACCACCGGCTCATCGCCGTCGACGACCGGGACGGCGTCTGGTGTCGCCGGGTCATCTTCGTCGATGTGGGAAAGACGCCGCGTGAGCACCTGGTAGATCGAGTCGGTGTCGTCGGTGGTCTCGGGAATACCGAAAGATCGGTACTGATCTTTGCGGGGTAGCCCGTCCTCGAAGACCACCATCGACGCGACAACGTTCGTGCCGCCGAGGTGCGAGACGTCGTAGCATTCGATCCGCAGCGGCGCCTCATCGAGCCCGAGCGCCTCCTGAAGATCGGTCAAGGCGCGCGTCCGCGACGTGTAGTCACTCGTCCGTCGCATCTTGTGCAGCAGCAACGCCTGCTCCGCGTTGCGGGTCGCTGTTTTCAGCAACTCCGACTTCTGTCCGCGTTGCGCGACCTGCACGGCCACGCGACGACCGCGGCGTTCGGTCAACCACTGCTCGATCTCGGCGGAGTCATCGGGGAGCACCGGCACGAGTACCTGCCGCGGGATGTCGGCGGCGGCCGCATCACCGTACGTGCGCTGGAGCACCTGATCGACCAGGTCGGCGCCGGCGATGTCGAGCTCTTTGTCGATCGTGGTGGCACGTACCCCGCGCACCCGACCACCGCGCACGATGAAGTGCTGCACCGCCGCGGAGAGCTCGTCCTCCGCGATGCCGAACAGGTCGGCATCCGTATCGTCCGAGAGCACCAAGGCACTGCGCTGGAGGACCGCATCGATGGACTGCAGACGATCGCGGTAGACGGCCGCCGACTCGTAGTCCATCGCGGCGGATGCCTCCCGCATGCGCTTCGTGAGGTCTTTCGTGAAGCGCTGATCGCCGCCAGACATGAAGGCGACGAAGTCGTCGACGATCGCCCGGTGCTCTTCGATCGTCACGGTCATCGAACACGGCCCGCCGCAGCGGCCGATCTGACCGGGGAAGCAGGGCCGGCCGCTCGCCATCGCCTTCTTGTACGACGAGTCGGAGCACGTGCGGATCGGGAACACCTTGATCATGAGGTCGATCGTGTCGTGCACGGCCCAGATCTTCGGGTAGGGACCGAAGTACTTCGCCCCCCGGATGCGGCGGTTGCGGGTCACGATGACCCGCGGCGCCTCATCGGCCAGCGTGATGGCCATATAGGGGTAGGACTTGTCGTCCTTGTACCGCACGTTGAAGGGCGGCGAATACTCCTGGATCCAGGTGTACTCGAGTTGCAGCGAGTCGACGTCGGAGTCGACGACGGTCCACTCGACCGACGAGGCCGTCAGCACCATCCGACGCGTCCGCTCGTGCAGTGTGTGCAACGGTGCGAAGTAGTTCGACAGGCGCGCCCGGAGGTTCTTCGCCTTCCCGACGTACAGCACACGCCCCTGCGCGTCGCGGAAGCGATACACGCCGGGTTCGGTGGGGATCTCCCCCGGCTTCGGCTTGTAGGGAAGTGCGTCGGCCATTTCAGCCGGCCTTGCGCGCCTTCGGCGCCGCGGCGAGCGTCTTCTCCGGAGCGTGAATCCGCCCCGATGCCAAGACCTCGGCGAGGAAGGTGCCGGTGTGGCTGGCCTCGACGCGTGCGACCTGCTCCGGGGTACCCACCGCGATGATCTGACCGCCACCGGCACCACCCTCGGGACCGAGGTCGATGATCCAGTCGGACGACTTGATGACATCGAGATTGTGCTCGATCACGATGACGCTATTGCCCTTGTCGACGAGGCTGTTCAGCACCTCGAGCAACCGTGCGACGTCTTCGAAATGCAGCCCCGTCGTCGGTTCGTCGAGAACGTAGATGCTCCGACCGTTCGATCGGCGCTGCAGTTCCGTCGCGAGCTTGACGCGCTGGGCTTCGCCACCGGAGAGGGTCGTGGCCGACTGACCGAGCCGCACGTAACCGAGCCCGACGTCCACGAGCGTCTTGAGGTAGCGGTGGATCGCCTGGATCGGTTCGAAGAAGTCCGCCGCCTCGGCGATCGGCATCTCGAGCACCTCGGCGATGTTCTTGCCCTTGTAGTGCACGCTCAAGGTGTCGCGGTTGTATCGCTTGCCGTGGCACACCTCGCAGTCGACGTAGACGTCGGGCAGGAAGTTCATCTCGATCTTGATCGTGCCGTCGCCCGAGCAGGCCTCACAGCGCCCGCCCTTGACGTTGAAGCTGAACCGTCCGGGCTGGTAGCCGCGCACCTTTGCCTCGGGCGTCTCGCTGAAAAGCGTGCGGATGCGATCGAACACACCGGTATAGGTGGCAGGGTTCGAGCGCGGGGTGCGACCGATCGGGGCCTGGTCGACGTGCACGACCTTGTCGAGGTTTTCGAGGCCCGTCACCCGCGTGTGCTTTCCGGCGACGCGGCGTGCACCGTTGAGGCGGGTCGCCAGCACTTCGTACAGGATGCCGTTGACCAGCGACGACTTGCCCGATCCGCTGACCCCGGTGACCGCGGTGAGCACGCCGAGCGGAAAGTCGGCGGTCACATTCTTGAGATTGTTCTCCCGCGCGCCGACGACCGACAGCATCCGACTCTTGTCGATCTTGCGACGCTTCTTGGGTGTTTCGATCATGCGACGGCCGCTGAGGTACTCACCGGTGAGCGACGAGCGATCCTCCAGAAGCGACGCCAGCGGCCCGGAGTGGACGACGTGACCGCCGTCGACACCGGCGCGCGGTCCGATGTCGACCACCCAGTCCGCCGCGTGGATCGTCTCTTCGTCGTGCTCGACGACGATGAGCGTGTTGCCGAGCTCCTTGAGCCGGACGAGTGTCTCGATCAAACGACGGTTGTCACGTTGGTGGAGGCCGATCGACGGTTCGTCGAGGACGTACAGCACACCGGTCAGCCCCGAACCGATCTGCGTCGCGAGGCGGATGCGTTGCGCTTCACCGCCGGAGAGCGACCCCGCCGCGCGCGACAAGCTGAGGTAGTTGAGTCCGACCTGGATGAGGAACTCCAACCGGGCCCGGATCTCACGCAACACCGCCGCCGCGATCTTCGCTTCGCGATCGGTGAGCTCGAGCTGGGCGAAGTACTCCTGCGCTTGGCCCAGGCTCAAGCGCGAGGCATCGGCGATCGAGTGGCCGTGCACCAGCACCGCGAGCACTTCCGGCTTGAGTCGGTCGCCCTTGCAGACCGCGCAGGGGACTTCACGCAGATACTCCGACCACCGCTGGCGCTGACTGTCGGATTCGGCCTGCGTGTACTGCCGTTCGATGTAGGGAACCACGCCCTCGAACCCGGAGGAGTACCGCATCTCGCGACCGTAGCGGTTCTTCCACTTCACGGTGACCTTGTAGTTCTCTCCGCGGAGGATCGCTTCCTGTACCTCGGGAGTCAGATCACGCCAGGGCGTGTCGAGCGAGAAATCGAGGTCATCGGCGAGGCCCACCAGGAGACGCTCGTAGTACTGGAAGAGCCCCTTGCCCTGGGTCGTCCACGGAATGATCACGCCCTCGTTGATCGACAGTTCCTCGTCGCCGAGCATGAGCTCGACGTCGACCGACATGCGGGTGCCGAGACCGGAGCACGTCGGGCAGGCCCCGAACGGCGCGTTGAACGAAAAGGTCCGGGGCTCGATCTCGGTGAGCTGCAGGGCGTGACCGTTCGGGCAGGCGAGCTTCTCACTGAAGCTCTGCCACGCGTCATCGCCCTCTTCATCGACGAAGTTCACCTGCATGATCCCGGAGGCAAGGCCGAGCGCGGTCTCGACCGAGTCCGTGACACGGCTCAGGATGTCGGGGGCGGCGACCAGTCGGTCGACGACGACGGCGATGTCGTGCTTGTAGCTCTTCTTGAGCGTGGGCGGCTCGGCGAGTTGGATGAGGTCACCGTCGACCACGGCGCGCGCATAGCCCTTGGCCGAGAGCTCCTTGAAGAGGTCGACGAACTCGCCCTTCTTCTGCGTCACGACCGGAGCGACGATCTGATACCGCGTGCGCTCGGGGAGCTCCATGAGCTGGTCGGCGATCTGCTGCACGGTCTGCCGCTGGATCTGCGCCCCGCACTCGGGACAGTGGGGCACGCCGATCCGAGCCCACAGGAGTCGCATGTAGTCGTGGATCTCGGTGATCGTGCCCACGGTCGATCGCGGGTTGCGGTTCGTCGACTTCTGATCGATGCTCACGGCCGGCGACAGGCCTTCGATGAAATCGACATCGGGTCGGTCGACCTGACCGAGGAACTGGCGCGCGTAGGCGCTCAGCGACTCGACGTAGCGGCGTTGCCCCTCCGCGAAGATGGTGTCGAACGCGAGGCTCGACTTCCCCGATCCGGAGAGACCCGTGAAGACCACGAGGGAGTCCCGGGGGATGTCCAGATCCACGTTCTTGAGGTTGTGGACGCGGGCTCCGCGGACGCTGAGTTTCGACGCTGCGACGGGGACGATAGGCACCGCACAAGTCTAAGCGGGGCCTCCGACACCGGGCCCCCGCGTGCGCTCTGAGCGAAGCCCCTTCCGGATGCCGGGAGCTCCTCACACGGTGCGCCGTCCCGCGAACGGCGCCAGTCCGTCGCGGAGAGTCACCACCTGTTCGGACGTCATGCCGGTGGCCGCCATCACCTTCCCCGGAACGTCGAGCGCACGCTCGCGAAGCGCCACGCCCGCCGGCGTGAGACCCAGCGCGAGTACGCGGGCATCCCCCACACTGCGACCGCGGGAGACGAGCCCCTGCGCCTCCAAGCGCCCGATGAGCGGCGACAGCGTCGCGGGTTCCATCGCCAGCTCGTCGGCCAGCTCCCCCAGGGCGCGGGGCGAGCCCTCCCACAGGGCGAGCATGACGAGATACTGCGGGTGCGTGAGGCCGAGCGGCTCGAGGATCGGGCGGTAGATCGCGACGACGTTCCGCGCGGCGGTCACCACCGCGAAGCAGAGCTGATTGTCGAGCTTCAGCAGGTCATCGCGCGGGTCGTCGGCGTTCATGACCCTCATCCTACATATTCGTTAGTACACTAAGGATATGACCGAGCCCGATCCTGCCCGCCCACCGCTCCGCGAACGCGTGCGTGCGGCCGGGGGCTGGTATGCGTACCTCAACACCCGTCTCATCCGCGTCGCCGGGCCGGCGTCGGTCGGCCCCTACGACACCGAGCCGGAGCCCGTGCGTGCCGAGCGCGCCTGCCCCCTCTGCGGGCACGCGATGTCGGCGCACACGTTCGACCGGTCAGGGCCGAAGCCCCTCATGCACTGTCCGTGACACCCGAGCTCAGGCGTGTCCCGCCTTCTCCATCGCGCGCAGCTCCTTTTTGAGGTCCTGCACCTCATCGCGCAGGCGCCCAGCGAGCTCGAACTTGAGCTCGGCCGCCGCCGCGAGCATCTGCCCGGACAAATCCTGGATCGTCGCCTCGAGTTGATTGGCCCCCTCGGCCGCGATCCCTTCACGGCGGAGCTGCGGCGTCGGAGACTTGCCCTTGCCGCTCTTGGTCTTCTTGGACAGCAGATCCTGGGTGTCGGAGGCCTCCCGTGCGAGCGCCTCCGTGATGTCGGCGATCTTCTTGCGCAGCGGCTGCGGATCGATGCCGTGCTCGAGGTTGTAGGCAACCTGCTTCTCGCGGCGCCGATCGGTCTCGTCGATGGCTTTACGCATCGAATCGGTCATGTTGTCGGCGTACATGTGCACTTCGCCGGAGACGTTTCGAGCCGCGCGACCGATCGTTTGGATGAGCGACGTACCACTGCGCAGGAAGCCCTCCTTGTCGGCGTCGAGGATCGCGACGAGCGACACTTCGGGCAGGTCGAGGCCTTCACGCAAGAGGTTGATGCCGACCAGGACGTCGTACACACCCTGTCGCAGCTCCGTGAGGAGCTCCACACGGCGGAGCGTATCGACATCGGAGTGGAGGTAGCGCACCCGCACTCCGTGCTCGCCGAGGAAGTCGGTCAGCTCTTCCGCCATCTTCTTCGTGAGAGTGGTGACGAGCACACGCTCGTCACGTTCGACGCGGATGCGGATCTCTTCCAACAGATCGTCGATCTGACCCTTCGACGGCTTCACGATGATCTCGGGGTCGACCAACCCGGTCGGACGGATGATCTGCTCGACCACTCCATCGGCGATGCCCATTTCGTAGCGACCGGGGGTCGCCGACAAGTAGACGGTCTGACCGATCCGCTGCTTGAACTCGTCGAAGCGCAGCGGCCTGTTGTCCAGCGCGCTGGGCAGCCGGAAGCCGTGGTCGACCAGCGTGCGCTTGCGCGACGCATCCCCCTCGTACATCGCGCCGATCTGCGGCACGGTGACGTGCGATTCATCGATGACCATGAGGAAGTCGTCGGGAAAGAAGTCGAGGAGCGTGTGCGGCGGTTCGCCGGGCTCGCGCACGTCGAGATGGCGTGAATAGTTTTCGATCCCCGAGCAGAATCCGAGCTGCTGCAGCATCTCCAGGTCGAAGGTCGTCCGCATGCGGAGCCGCTGAGCTTCGAGCAGCTTGCCCTGCCCCTCGAGCTCCTTAAGCCGCTCGGCCAGTTCGGTCTCGATCGTCCCGATCGCGCGATGGACGGTGTCGGTGCCGGCGACATAGTGCGATGCGGGGAAGATCGGCACGCTCTCGAGCTTCTTCACGACATCCCCGGTCAGCGGATGCAGCATGTACAACGCCTCGATCTCGTCACCGAACAGTTCGATGCGGATCGCATACTCCTCGTAGACCGGAATGATCTCGATCGTGTCGCCGCGCACCCGGAAATTGCCGCGGGAGAAATCGACGTCGTTGCGGTTGTACTGCATGGCGATGAACTTGCGGATCAGCGCGTCGCGGTCGTACCGCTCCCCCACCTGCAGCGCGACCATCGCGCGCATGTACTCTTCCGGAGCGCCGAGCCCGTAGATGCACGAGACCGTGCTGACCACGACGACGTCTCGGCGGCTCAGGAGCGAGTTCGTCGTGGAGTGACGGAGACGTTCGACCTCCGCGTTGACCGACGAGTCTTTCTCGATGAAGGTATCGGTCTGCGGAACGTAGGCCTCGGGCTGGTAGTAGTCGTAGTAGCTGACGAAGTACTCGACGGCGTTGTTCGGCATGAGTTCACGGAACTCGTTGGCCAGCTGTGCGGCCAGCGTCTTGTTGTGCGCGAGCACGAGCGTCGGACGCTGCACCTGCTCGATGAGCCACGCGGTCGTCGCCGACTTTCCGGTTCCCGTCGCACCGAGCAGCACGACATCTGTTTCACCGGCGTTGATGCGGCCGGCGAGCTCGGCGATCGCGTGCGGTTGATCGCCGCTGGGCTGATACTCGCTGATCACCTCGAAAGGGCGGACGGAACGCGTGGTCTGCATCATCCCAGCGTAGGCGGGGCGTCCGACACGGCGGCGATCGTTCGCCCTCGGCGTCAGACGTCCTCGTCTTCGCCCGACTCGAAGTCACCGACGGCGAAGTCGTCCCATTCGACGTCCGGATCGGACTTCCGGCGAGCAATTCTCCTCGTGGATGCGCACATGATGACTCCTCGGACCGGTGGAGCTCGGGTGATGCGGCCACGGTAGCGGCTCCCCATGAACGGCCCGTTGCGGAGCCGTGTCGGCGCGATATCGCGCTCAGCGCGCGAGAGCGGTTCGGGTGAGACGCGGCAGCTCTTCCCACAACCGGTCGACCTGCGCTGCCGTCTCCGCGAGCGTACCGGCCGTATCGATCACGACATCAGCGACGGCCAGACGCCGATCGTCGGAGACCTGCGCGGCGATACGGGCGGATGCCTCGGACTCGCTCAGTCCGCGAATCTCGACCAGCCGGCCCATCCGCACGTCGGTGGGAGCGTGCGCGACGACGATCAGATCCCAGGGGTCGTCGACGCGGGCTTCGACGAGGAGCGGAACGTCATAGACGACGACGGCGTCCGGGTCGTCCGCGAAGACCTGCGCGAACCGCCGAGCCGACTCGATGCGGACGGCCGGGTGCACGATCGCATTCAGCGCGGCGAGCCGCGATTCGTCGCCGAACACCCGCGCTCCGAGCGCCGGGCGGTCGAGGGAGCCGTCGGCGCGGATCACCTCCGCACCGAACTCCTCGGCGATTCGCGCGAGAACGGGTGACCCCGCACTCTGCACGTCGCGCACAATCTGATCGGCATCGACGATGACGGCGCCATGATCGGCGAGATGCCGGGCGATGGTGGATTTTCCGGAGGCGATACCACCGGTCAGTGCGATCAATGCCATAAGACCACGATGCCATGTCCCGTCAGCGGTGCGCGGGACGTGAACCGCTGACACCCCCGAACAACACCGACGCTTCCACGCTGTGCGCCGCGTCACCCGCTGCGAGCCGCGCCGACGCGAGGAGGTGTTCGGCGTCGTACCCCAAGGTCTCGGTGAGCGCCACCCCGACCCCGACCTGCGGCAGGAGTCCTCGATCGAGCCCGCTCAACTCGTCGACGCACCCGCGGTAGATCGCCGCTGCCTGCACGATCACATCGCTGAACTCCTCGCCGCGGAGCGCACGCGCCAACGGTCGCTCGGCGGCGGACAACAGGGTGAGGCCGTCCTCTCGATACGAGACGAGGTCCTCATCGACGCGCCCGAATCCCGGGATGCGGAGACGGAACGCGCCGAGCGCATCGTTGACGTGCGTGACGGCGCCGGAGGCATCGATTCGGATCACGCCGAAATCGACCGTGTCGAGCACTTCGGTGACCAGTTGCTCCTGCCGATTCGCCTGGGCCAGCGCGGCGGATAGGCGGTCGGTCTGCCGATCGAGCAAAACGCGTTGCGCAGACGAGCGGCGGGTGGCGGAGTAGCTGGCCCAGCCGATGGCGAACATCAGCATGGGCAACAGCACGTGGGCGTAGGTGCGCTCGGTGGCGCCGGAGGTGGCCACCACCACCCAGTACACAGCCGTCACGAGCATGGACGAGAGAAGGAATGCCCCTCGTCCGAGCGACGAGAGCCACAGCACCGGGAACGCCCACAGCAGGCCGAGTCCCCCGGACGGATCGGATGCGCGGAGAAGTGCGATCGCCCCGATGTCCACCAGGGGGATGATCGCGACCCAGGCGGGGGCGATCCGAGTCCACGGCACCGCGAGGCTCGCCCCGGCACCGACCACGATGACGAGCACCCCGAGTCCGAACAGCTCCGGATTCCGCAGCGACTGCGTCGCGAAGCCGACGACGAACAGTGCGCCGACGATGGCGGTGAGGAGGAGTTGGTTGTTGGCAACCACCCGATCGCGCAAGTCGATCGTCGCACCCGAAGGCCGACGGCCACCTCGGTGCACGTGCATACCTCGACGTTAGCGCGGACCAACCCGAAAGGGCCGCCACCCTCGGATTTCTCCGAGGGTGGCGGCCCTCACACGGGTTCTAGATTCAGCGACCCGACAGCTTCTCGCGGAGTGCCGCGAGCGCCTCGTCATCGGCGAGCGTTCCGCCGCCGGTGCTGTCCGAGGTGAACGACGGCGAGGCCGAGGTGGTCTCGGTCGGGGCGTTCGCCTCGGCCTCGATCGCCTTGGCGACGGCAGCCTTGTGCGACTCCCAGCGACCCTGGGCCGCAGCGTAGTCCTGCTCCCACTTCTCGCGCTGAGCGTCGAAGCCCTCGAGCCACGCACCCGACTCGGGGTCGAAGCCCTCGGGGTACTTGTACTCGCCGAGCTCGTCGTACTCGGTCGCCATGCCGTACAGCGCCGGGTCGAACTCGGTGCCGTTGGGGTCGACCGACTCGTTGGCCTGCTTGAGCGACAGCGAGATGCGGCGACGCTCGAGGTCGATGTCGATGATCTTGACGAAGACCTCTTCGCCGACCGACACGACCTGCTCAGCGAGCTCGACGTGCTTGCCGGACAGCTCGGAGATGTGGACGAGGCCCTCGATGCCGTCTGCGACACGCACGAACGCACCGAACGGAACGAGCTTGGTGACCTTGCCCGGAGCAACCTGGCCGATGGCGTGGGTGCGGGCGAAGACCTGCCACGGGTCCTCCTGCGTCGCCTTCAGCGACAGGGAGACACGCTCACGGTCAAGGTCGACCTCGAGGATCTCGACGGTGACTTCCTGACCGACCTCGACGACCTCGGAGGCGTGCTCGATGTGCTTCCAGCTGAGCTCGGAGACGTGCACGAGGCCGTCCACGCCGCCCAGGTCGACGAACGCACCGAAGTTGACGATCGACGAAACGACACCCTTGCGAACCTGACCCTTGTGAAGGTTGTTGAGGAACGTGGTGCGCGACTCCGACTGCGTCTGCTCGAGCAGGGCGCGACGCGAGAGCACGACGTTGTTGCGGTTCTTGTCGAGCTCGAGGATCTTCGCCTCGATCTCCTGGCCGAGGTACGGCGTGAGGTCGCGAACGCGACGCAGCTCGATGAGCGATGCCGGCAGGAAGCCGCGGAGTCCGATGTCGACGATGAGTCCACCCTTGACGACCTCGATCACGGAACCGGTGACAACACCGTCGTTCTCCTTGATCTTCTCCACGTCGCCCCACGCACGCTCGTACTGCGCGCGCTTCTTCGACAGGATGAGACGGCCTTCCTTGTCCTCCTTCTGGAGAACGAGGGCTTCGACCTCGTCGCCGACCTTGACGACCTCGTTGGGGTCGACGTCGTGCTTGATGGAAAGCTCGCGCGAGGGGATGACACCCTCGGTCTTGAATCCGACGTCGAGGAGAACCTCGTCGCGGTCGACCTTCACGACGGTTCCTTCGATGAGGTCGCCGTCGTTGAAGGACTTGATCGTCAGTTCGACCGCGGCCAGGAAGTCTTCAGCAGATCCGATGTCATTGATGGCGACCTGCTTGGTGGCCGGGGCGGTCGTTGCGGTAGTCATGTAGTGGGTTGTCCTTGTTGGGTTGGGGTATCGGGCTTCGCGCTGTCAACGGCATCCGTCCGCGTGAAGACGTCCGGAAACCTCGAGCCGAAACGGTGAGTAGGGAGTGCATGTCACGAAGGCATGGCAATAGCGCCACACAAATGACACTCAAGGCTATCAGAAGTCCCCGGTTCCCTGCAGGCGAGTTACTCCGCGTCGCCGTCGACGTAGAACCAGCGGCCCGCCGCCTGGCGAAACCGGCTCACCTCGTGAAGCTCGCCCGCGGTGTGGGCGGTGGCGTCATGCCACTGCGCGCGAAACTCCACGATGCCGTGCGTGCCCTGATCCTGCGCGCGGACGATGTCGAGACGTCGCCATTCCCACGTGTCCTCGAGTTCCAACGTTTCGGGTCGCGTTGTCGGATGCCAGGAGCTCAGAAGATGGTCGACATCCCCGAGCGCGAATGCGGTGTAGCGCGATCGCATCAGGGTTTCGGACGACCGGGCCGGAGCGCAGTCGAGAATGGGCCCGCAACACGCAGAGAAGTCCTGGCCGCTCCCGCACGGACACGGATCTACGGCCGGCAGGCGACGGCCACGGCGCGCTGCGGCGGAACCGAACGACATGACGACTCCTTGTGGATAACCGCGACCCCGGCAAGGGCCACTGGCTAGCGTAGGCACATGATGGATCGGATGCTGCATCGCGCCGGCGCGATGCTCGGCGCCCTGGCCATCGCCCTGCTCGCGAGCGGATGCACGCCGGAGCCGACACCGACTCCCTCGCCCACCGGTTTCGCCTCGGAGGAAGAGGCCTTCGCCGCCGCCGAGGCCACCTATCGCGCCTACGTCGACGCGGTGAACGCGCGGCGGGCAGATCCCACGTCAGCTATGGATCCGCAAGGGTTTCTCACCGGTGTGGCACTGGAAGCGGACATTGATGGTCAGAGAACATTCGTGGCGGAGGGCTTGAGCTTGCAGGGCGATTCAATCGTCTCGGCAGTAGCCCCGTCGGACTGGAGCCTGGCTTCCAGTTCAATACTGGTCTGCATCAACGTCTCTCAGACGCGGCTAGTGAACCGTGATGGGGTCGACGTGACACCCTATGATCGAGCAGACAAGCTTGGTCTGGAAGCGACCGTGATCTGGGTAACACCCGAACCACTGATTTCGAGCACCACGGCGACTGACTCCGCATGCTAGGAATCCTCCTGCTCTATATCGCATTGTCAGGTGCGCAGACCGATCAATGTAGCTTCGATCAACGCGCAGCGGGGTTGTGCACGATCTCGAACTCGGGGTCGTCGGTGGAGATCGGCGCCACGCGACCGGGCGGCGGCTCGTCCGGCGGCGGGCGTGAGAACGCCTCCGCGCCGGAGTCCGGACCGCGCCCGCCCGGGGGTCCGGCCGCGCCGGTACCGCCCGGACCGGACTGCATCGCCGATCCGCGGGATCCGCGGTGCTACTCGATCGTGGTGTTGCGTCCGACGCTTGCCGACGTCGCGTCGTTCGCGCCGGCGGCATCGCTCCTCGCCGACGAGCCGGACGGCGTGGGCATCGTCGGCATGCCGATGAACTTCGTCGTCAGCGCGACGCCGCACACGGCGACGGGGACCCTGTTCGACCTGCCGGTGACGGTGCGGTTCGTGCCGGCATCCTTCGTTTTCGTGCACGGCGATGGCACGTCGCGCACGGCGGCGACCGGAGGACAGAGCTGGGCAGCGCTCGGCCAGGCACAGTTCAGCGCCACCGCGACCAGTCACGCCTATGCCGCACGCGGCACGTACGGTGCCGCCGCGATCGTGCAGTACGCCGCGACCGTCGACTTCGGCAGCGGCGATGTGCCCGTTCCGGGACTCCTCGAGGTGCGGACGCCCACGTCGACGATCGAGGTGGTCGAGGTGCGCACCGCGCTTGTCGATCGCACCTGTCTCGAAAGCCCCGGTGGCCCCGGCTGCTGACGCATATCCGCGGTGCGTGACAGGATGTGCACGTGCCCGACCGACTGATGCTGCTTGACACCGCGAGCCTGTATTTCCGTGCGTTCTACGGGGTGCCCGACACGGTGCGCTCCCCCGACGGTCGACCGGTGAACGCGGCACGCGGACTGCTCGACATGATCGCCAAGCTCGTCTCGACGTACGAGCCGACGCATCTCATCGCCTGCTGGGACGACGATTGGCGACCGCAGTGGCGAGTCGACCTCATCCCGAGCTACAAGACCCATCGCGTCGCCACGGAGGTCGAGGCGGGTCCCGATGTCGAGGTCATCCCCGATCCCCTCGAAGCCCAGATCCCGCTTATCCGCGAGGAACTGGGCGTTCTCGGCATCCCGATCGTCGGGGTGCCGGAGCACGAAGCCGACGATGTGATCGGCAGCCTCGCGACGCAGGCATCCATGCCCGTCGACGTCGTCACCGGTGATCGCGATCTGTTCCAGCTCGTTGACGATGCCCGGGGCGTCCGCGTCGTCTATACCGGACGCGGCATGAGCAACCTCGAGGTTCTCGACGACGCAGCCGTCGTCGCGAACTACGCAGTACTGCCCACCCAGTACGCCGACTTCGCCGTGCTCCGCGGCGACGCGTCCGACGGGCTTCCCGGCGTCGCGGGGATCGGCGAGAAGACCGCGGCGACACTGCTCGCCGCGCACGGCGACCTGGCCGGCATCCGCTCAGCCGCCGAGCGGGGCGAGGGGATGACGGCCGGCATTCGCGCCAAGCTCCACGCGTCCGCCGACTACCTCGACGTGGCACCGACGGTCGTCGAAGTGGTCCGCACCCTGGACCTGCCGGAAATTGACAGCCGCCTCCGCGCCGCCGACCCCGCGAAAGCGGCGAGCCTCAGCGCGGCCTGGAACCTCGGATCCTCGCTCGATCGCGCCGTTGCGGCGATCGCCGCCCGCGTCTGATTGCCCGCGCCACACACCTATATGGGGTCCCGTGTGGCCGCTCTGCGAGGGTGGGAGCGACGACATGAGACCCAAAATCTCAAGCTCGAGGGTCACGCGACCCGCGAGCCACCCCTCACGTCAGCCACGGCGACCACAACAGGCCCAAAACTGCAGACCCCTATCTGGGGTCCCGTGTGGCCGCTCTGCGAGGGTGGGAGCGACGACACGAGACCCAAAATCACCAACCACAGGGTCAGCCCCCTCGCCCGGACCCCCTGGCGACCACAGCAGGCCCTCAGTGGGATCCCTCCTGAACTCAGCGACGCCGCTCGGTCCATTCCCGCAGCCTGTCGAGCGGCCACGTCGTGACGATCCGCTCCGGTGGGATGCCGGCCGCTTCTGCGCGTGCCGCGCCCTCGGCGAGAAGGGCGAGTTGGCCCGGTGCGTGCGCATCCGAGTCGATCGAGAACAGGCATCCCTCGGCGAGGGCCAGGGCGATCAACTCATCCGGCGGATCCTCCCGCTCGGGTCGGGAGTTGATTTCGACGGCGACGCCGCGATCCGCACACGCCGCGAAGACCGCAGGCGCGTCGAAGTCCGATGCGGGTCGCAGCCCGCGCGCCCCGGCGACGAGGCGACCGGTGACGTGTCCCAGCACGTCGGTGTGCGGATGACACACGGCGGCCACGAGCCGCCGCGTCATCGCGCGCTTCTCCATGCGCAACTGGGAGTGCGCCGAGGCCACGACGATGTCGAGCACGGCGAGGAGATCCGTTTCCTGATCGAGGTCGCCGCCGTCGAGGATGTCGACCTCGATGCCGGTGAGGAGCGTGAAGCCGGACCTGCGGAATCCCGCGACCACGTCGATCTGTTCGCGGAGGCGCTCGGCATCCAGACCGTGCGCGACGCGCAACCGTGGCGAATGATCCGTGATCGCGAGGTACTCGTGGCCGAGCGCCCGAGCGCCGTCGACCATCAGGTCGATCGAGGTCAACCCGTCCGACCACTCCGAGTGGGCATGCAGGTCGCCCCGCAAGAGCGACCGAAGGGTCGACGGCGGCGGACCGTGCAACGCCCGCAATTCGGCGAGATAGTCAGGCACCGCTCCTCCGCGCGCCTGCACGATCACACGCAGGGTGGACTCCCCGATCCCGGGCCGGCGACGCAGGCTCGCCACGTCGTCAAGCTGCGCGGCGGAGAGTCCCGCGATGGCCGCCGACGCGGTTCGGAACGCCTTCGACTTATAGCGCGACGCACGCTCCCGCTCGAGGAGCGAGGCGATTTCGTCGAGAGCGGCGCCGGGGTCCATGTCGAGAGACGCGAAACGGGCTCGCACCGAAGCGCGAGCCCGTTTCGTCGGGTCAGGAGTTGGTGACCGTCGACCGTCGAACGACGACCGGCACCGAGGCCAGCCGGTTCAGTGCCAACCCGAACAAGATCGACAGGATGCCGATTCCCATTGCAAAGGCGGCGACACCGAACGAGACGACCGAGGTGAACAGCGACGCACGGAGGAACGACGCGTTCATCATCGTGGCGCGCACCGGGTCATCCTGCGCGAGCTCGGCGTAGGTCTTGCCGCCCGATGCGCCAAGAGCGTGGTGCTGGATGATGTCGGCCTGGACATACGCGGTGAAGGGCCCGGCGACTGTCTGACCCTGGAAGGCCATTGCGTCGTCCGGGATGGTGATGTTCTCGGCACGCAACTGGGAGGAAACGATCACCCAGACCACGATTCCGACGACGATCAGCGCGATGCCGCCGAGAATGCCGAGGATGCCGGCGAGCTTGACGATGCCGACCTTTTTCTGGGGCGGCTCGACGGTGTCAGCCGTCACAACCTGTTCTGACATGGCGGTTCCTCTCTAGGGGTGCCGTGATGTTGTCTTCACCGTAACGCCGCTCAGGAGAGGCTCACCAGTACCTATCGCCGGAGAAAATGCGGACGAGGTGCGCTCTCAGACCGATCCCGACGAGGTGGCTTCGACCCACGCGGTCAGCTTCGCGGCGGCGGCTCCGGAGTCGATCGCCTCCGCCGCGCGCGCCACTGCGTCACCCAAGCGCTCCACGATCGGACGCTGAACCTGAGTCGCATCGCGGAACAGGTCGTACGCCACGATGCCGGCGGCGGTGTTCAGCAGCACGATGTCGCGCACCGGACCGGTCTCGCCCGCCAGCACGCGGTGAACGACGGCAGCGTTGTGCTCGGCGTCACCGCCGAGCAGATCGTCGATCTGAGCCAACGGGATCCCGAGGTCGCGGGGATCGAGATCATGCTCGTGGATGTCACCGCGGCTGATCTCCCACAGACGACTGTGACCAGTGGTGGTGAGTTCGTCGAGGCCATCATCTCCGCGGAACACGAGCGCCGTCGCACCGCGCGTCCGAAAGACACCGGTGATCAACGGGACGCGATCGAGGTTCGCGACACCGACGGCGTTCGCCTCGGCCCGGGCCGGGTTGCACAACGGACCGAGGAAGTTGAAGACGGTCGGCACACCCAGTTCGGAACGGGTCGGCCCCGCGTGACGGAAGCCGGGGTGGAAGGCCGACGCGAACGCGAACGTGATGCCCACCTCGGCGAGCACGTCGGCGACGCGTTCCGGCGACAGCGTCAGATCGATGCCGAGCGCACGCAGGACGTCCGATGACCCGGATGCCGAGCTCGCCGCCTTGTTGCCGTGTTTGACAACCGGAATCCCCGCGGATGCTGCGACGATCGCCGACATCGTCGAAATGTTCACCGTACCGAACCGGTCACCACCCGTCCCGACGATGTCGAGCACGTCTGCGGGAACAGGGAGCGGGACGGCGGCTTCGAGGATCGCGTCACGGAACCCGACGATCTCATCGACCGTCTCGCCCTTCGCCCGCAGGGCGATGAGGAATCCGGCCAGTTGCGACGGTGTCGCCTCTCCTGCCATGACGTGGCGCATGGCCCACGTCGACTCTGAGACGGTCAGGTCACGTCGGTCCAGGACGGCCGTGAGAATCTCAGGCCACGAGTAGAGCTCCGCCATGGTGACCGATCCTATCGGGACTCTGACGGCGAACTCACGGCCTCCTCAAAGCGCATGCTCATCCCTCCGAAAGTCGGATGCCGGGACGATTCCACCCAAAACGACCTTCAGTGATGCGAAAACCTCGTCCCCTATCCGCCATAATGGAGAGGTGACGAGCACTTCAGCGACGTATCCCCAGGCATTGCGCTCCGTGAAGCGGCCGGACCCGGTCGCGGTCGGAACGATCGTGTGGCTCGGCAGCGAAGTCATGTTCTTCGCGGGCCTTTTCGCCATCTACTTCACGCTGCGCAACGCCTCTCCGGAGTTGTGGGCCGAGCGCACCGTCGAACTCAACGTGCCCTTCGCCGCGATCAATACGGTCATCCTGATCCTGTCGTCGTTCACCGCTCAGGCCGGCGTTTTCGCCGCTGAGCGCTTCCAGCCGTACCGCAAGGGATCGCTCTGGCAGTTCCGCCAGTGGGGCATGGTCGAGTGGTTCTTCCTCTCCTTCCTGATGGGCGCCGTCTTCGTCTCGGGCCAGGTCTGGGAGTACGCGACTCTGGTTGCCGAGGGCGTCGCGATCAGCACCGACTCGTACGCGTCGGCCTTCTACATCACGACGGGCTTCCACGCCCTCCACGTCACCGGCGGCCTCATCGCCTTCCTGCTCGTCATCGGCCGCGCCTACGCGGTCAAGAACTTCGGCCGTAAGGAGATGACATCCTCGATCGTCGTCTCGTACTACTGGCACTTCGTCGATGTCGTCTGGATCGTCCTGTTCGTCGTCATCTACTTCATCAAGTGAGAGCGGAGCTGAACACTTCCATGGCATCGAAGACCCCGCGCCGTCAGACCGGCCGCCGCAGCAAGTGGGCCGCGGCCGCCCTGATCGGCATCGGCCTACTCGTCACGGGTGGCATCTACGCCGGCGCCTCCGCTGCGATGGCGGCAACCGAGCCCACCGCCGTCGCCTCCGCGCTGACCGCCGAAGACGGCAAGAAGCTCTTCCAGGCGAACTGCGCCACCTGTCACGGCCTCAACCTGGAGGGCACGCCCGACGGGCCGTCGCTGTACGGTGTGGGCGAGCTCGCGGTCGAGTTCCAGGTCTCGACCGGCCGCATGCCCCTGCAGGCCCAGGGACCGCAAGCCCCGCAGAAGCCCTCGCAGTTCACCGAGGAGCAGACACTCGCGATGGCCGCATGGGTCCAGTCGGTGGCTCCCGGCCCCACGTTCCCCGACGAGCAGGTGCTCGACGGGGAAGGTGACGTGGCCAACGGTGCCGAACTCTTCCGCATCAACTGCGCCATGTGCCACAACGTGGCGGCCGCCGGCGGCGCCCTGACGGAGGGCAAGTACGCTCCCGCGCTCACCTCGACCAGCGCGCTGCACATGTACGCCGCCATGACGACCGGCCCGCAGAACATGCCGGTCTTCAACGACATGACCCTCACCACCGAGGAAAAGCGCGACATCATCTCGTCGCTGATCTTTCTTCAGGAGAACGAGTCGGCCGGCGGATTCTCGCTCGGTTCGCTCGGACCGGTCTCCGAGGGTCTGTTCATCTGGATCTTCGGCATCGGTTCCCTCATCGGCCTCACCGTGTGGATCACGGCGAAGTCCAACTGATCACGAACTTCACTGACGAGAAATAACGCGAGGAGCACCATGGCACACGAGGAAGACGCGCTCGAGCACGAGAGGGCTTCATGGAAGCCCTCCGCGGGGCTCGCTGTCGCGGTTCCCGATCCCGTGCAGAACCCGGGACTGCCGCCGCACCGGACGCGAGTGACCGACCAGGACCCGGCCGCTATGAAGCGCGCCGTCCGCACGGTGTACACGCTGTTCTACCTGTCGCTGGCCGGCAGCATCTGGGCGGTCGCCGCCTACATGCTCTTCCCGATCGAGAGTGGCCGGATCATCGATATCCGCCACAACAACCTCTTCATCGGGCTCGGCATCGGCCTCGCCTTGCTGGCCCTCGGCATCGGTGCGATCCACTGGTCCAAGGCCGTCATGAGCGACAAGGAGTTCATCGAGCCCCGCCACGCTACCCGCGGCCGCGACACGACGCGTGAAGGCGCCGTCGCGGCGCTGCGTGACGCGAACGAGGAGTCCGGATTCGGACGCCGCACCGCGATCCGCGGATCGCTGATCGCTGCGCTGGCCGCGTCGATCCTCCCCGGGATCACACTCTTTCGCGGTCTCGCTCCGGAGAACAGCCCGAGCAACCCGATCGCCGGTGACCCGGTCGCTCTCCTCAGTCACACGATGTGGAAGGAAGGGATGCGCCTCGCGCACGACCCGAGTGGCGAGCCGATTCGTGCTGCCGACCTGACCCTCGGCTCCGCTGTGCACGTCATCCCCGCTCCTCTCGCCGAGCTCAGCCACCACGACGGCTATCTCGAAGAGAAGGCGAAGGCGATCGTGTTGCTCATGCGCCTGCTCCCCGAGCAGCTTCCCGCCGACCAGAACAAGCTCGAGTGGTCGTACGACGGCATCGTCGCGTACTCGAAGGTCTGCACGCACGTGGGATGCCCCGTCGCGCTCTACGAGCAGCAGACGCACCACCTGCTCTGCCCGTGTCACCAGTCGCAGTTCGACGTCTCTCGCTCGGCCGCAGTGATCTTCGGCCCCGCAGCGCGTCCGCTGCCGCAGTTGCCGATCACGGTCGATGACGAGGGCTACCTCGTCGCACAGAGCGATTTCCAAGAACCCGTCGGCCCGAGCTTCTGGGAGCGCCATTGAGCACCGCGACTGTCACTGAGACAGACACTGAGAAGAACCCGAACGACAAGCCGCTCGGCGGCCGCTTCGTCGCGGGCGCGGCGAACTACATCGACGAGCGCACGAGCATCTCGGGACTGGTCAAAGAACTCGGCCGCAAGATCTTCCCCGACCACTGGTCGTTCATGCTGGGCGAGATCGCGCTCTGGAGCTTCGTCGCGGTGCTGTTGTCCGGCACCTTCCTGACGTTCTTCTTCCAGGCATCCATGGTCGAAACGCACTACACCGGCGCCTTCCTGCCGTTGCGTGGCGTGGAGATGTCGGCGGCACTCGATTCGTCACTGCGCATCTCGTTCGACATCCGCGGCGGTCTGCTCGTGCGCCAGATCCACCACTGGGCGGCCCTGGTCTTCGTGGCCGGCATCGGCGTGCACATGCTGCGTGTCTTCTTCACCGGCGCGTTCCGCAAGCCGCGTGAGCTGAACTGGGTGATCGGATTCATCCTGTTCATCCTCGCGATGGCGGAAGGCTTCACCGGCTACTCGCTCCCCGACGACCTGCTCTCGGGCAACGGCCTGCGGATCATCGACGGCATGGTCAAGGGCATCCCGCTCGTGGGGACCTGGATCTCGTTCCTGCTCTTCGGCGGCGAATTCCCGGGCACCGAGATCGTCGGGCGCCTGTACACGCTGCACATCCTGTTGTTGCCAGCGATCCTCGTGGCACTCCTCGCGGTGCACCTGATGCTGATGATCGTCAACAAGCACACGCAGTTCGCCGGACCCGGCCGCACGAACAGCAACGTGGTGGGCTACCCGATGATGCCCGTGTACATGTCGAAGATGGGTGGCTTCTTCTTCATCACCTTCGGCGTGATCGTCCTGATCGCCTCGCTGTTCACGATCAACCCGATCTGGAACTACGGCCCGTACGACCCGTCACCGGTGTCGGCGGGTACGCAGCCCGACTGGTACATCGGCTTCGCGGATGGCGCCCTGCGTCTCGTGCCGCCGCACCTCGAGTCGGTCTTCTGGGGCCACACCTGGTCGTGGAACATCCTGCTGCCACTCGGCATCATCGGGATCTTCATCGTCCTCGTGCTCATCTACCCGTTCATCGAAGCGTGGATCACCGGCGACAAGCGCGAACACCACATCGCTCAGCGCCCGCGCAATGCCGCGACGCGCACCGCGATCGGTGCCGCCGGCGTCACGTTCTACGCCGTCCTGTGGGCCGCTGCCTCCTCCGACATCATCGCGACCCACTTCTGGCTCACGATGGAAGGTGTGATCCACACGCTCCAGGCTCTGCTGATCGTCGGCCCGGTCATCGCGTACTTCGTCACGAAGCGCATCTGCCTCGCCCTGCAGAAGAAGGATCGTGAGATCGCTCTGCACGGCTACGAGTCCGGTCGCATCGTCCGCCTTCCCGGCGGCGAGTACATCGAGGTCCACCAGCCGGTCGACGACTACGAGCTCGTCAAGCTCGTGGACTTCGAGACCAACGAGCCGCTGGTCGTGCGTCCGAACGACCAGGGTCGCATCCCCTGGCACGAGAACCTGCGCGCGTCGATCTCTCGGTGGTTCTTCGAGGACCGTCTCGCCCCGGTGACGCAGGCCGATATCGACGAGGCCCGCGCGCACCACCACCACGCTCTCGAACAGGCGGACCACGCCGAGCTCGAAGAAGGCGACGGAACAGGCCACAAGGGGCACTGACCTCTCGTGATCTGGCCGAAAAGCGGCGAGGCGTGACCGTCCCGGTCACTCTCGCCGCTTTCTGCATCCCGTAGCGTCTCAGTCATGACCGACTCCCTCAGCTACTTCTCTCGCAAGCTCGCCCACGAGACCGATCCCTCCGACGTGTACGCCGCGCAGAAAGCCGGCGACAGCGTGGTGCTGATCGATGTGCGCAGCACGGATGCCTGGAACCAGGGCCACGCGGTCGGAGCCATCCACATGCCCTACCGAGACATCGCCGAGCGTGCGCCACGGGAGCTCGACGCGGGTGTGCCCGTCGTCGTCTACTGCTGGAGCCCCGGCTGCAACGCAGGTGCCAAGGGTGCCGTCGAGTTTGCGCGGCTGGGCTTTTCCGTGCGCGAAATGATCGGTGGCTATGAGTATTGGCTCCGCGAAGGTCTGCCGTGCGTCGACGCTGACGGGCAGCTCCCCCGCGTCTTCGACCCGCAGGTCATGTACGTCCGTCCGGAGAACTGAAACCGGTCAGCCGGCGAGCTCATCGAAGCGCTCGATGAAGCGCGTGGCAGCTGCTCCGGCGAACTCCGGCTCTGCGTCGTCGTCGCGCTCCCCCGGCACGATGTCGGCCACCACGGCCGTCACGTTGTCGCGCGAGCCCGCGTCGAGCGCAGCGGCGATCAAGAGATCGGCCGTCTCCTGCGGGACGGCGACCGAGCGGAGAATCGCGGCGATCACCTCATCCGGCAGATAGTCGCTGATGCCGTCACTGCACAGCAGCCACCGGTCACCACGGAGCCCGGTCCGCTCGGTGACGCGGACGACATCCCCCTCATCTCCGCGGAGCGATGCCGTGATGATGTTGCGCCGCGGATGCCTCATGGCGTCTTCCTCGCTCACGGCACCTTGGTCGACGAGGCTCTGAACGAAAGAGTCGTCACGCGTCTGGCGGATCAGGTGATGGTCGCGCACAAGGTACGCGCGCGAATCACCGGTATGCGCCAGGAGCAGCGTCCCCTCATGGGTGAACCAGACGCCGGTGAACGTCGTGGCCATCCCCGTCAATGCCGGATCTCGGCGGACATGTGCGCTCAGATCCCCGTTGGCGGCGCGGATGCGGCGCACGAGCGATTCGCCGTCATCGACCTGCGCTCCCCCGGCAGAGACCAGACGATGCAGAAACGCCGCAGAGGCGAGATCGCCGGCCGGCCCCCCTCCGACACCGTCGGCAACCCCGGCGCCCCACGGTGCGACGAACGCGGCATCCTGATTGATGTCGCGGTAACCGCCGACATCGCTGGCAACGCCCGTGTCGAGGTGCAGTGTCATGACGAAGAATGCCGCCGGATGAATGACGTCTCGGCGTCATCCGATCCGCTCAGCGTGCGAAGTACCCGCGGTAGTACTCGTAGACCCAGCCGACGATCGCCACGATGAACACGGCGAAACCGATCGGCAGCAGGAACGTCCCGACCGCCAGCCCGAGGATCGCCAGCGCCGCTGAGAACGCGAGCACGAGGGGCCACCACGACCACGGGCTGAACTCACCTATCTCGGGGTCAGCATCATCGATATCCGCCGTCAGGGTGTCTTCGGGAAGTTCCCCGCCCTGTGCCTGGTGCACCCGGTTGACGTAAAACGCGATCAGCATTGCCATGAAGACCGTGAACAGCAACGCCACGGTCCCGACCCACTCAATCGCGCCGTACCACGGGAGCGACGAGTGCTCGATGATGTTCCAGCCGGTGTAGACCGCCGTGCAGAGGAAAAAGAACCCGGCGAGGATCCACCAGAGGTTGGTGTTGGTCTTCACTTACTTGACCTCTCCATCAGCCAGGTCCACAACGGGGGCATCGGGTGCGTCCTTCGCCGGACCCACACCGACCGGCGTGGCCGCTTCGGGGTGGTTCAGGTCGAACGCGGGGCGCTCGCTACGGATGCGCGGGATCGACGTGAAGTTATGCCGCGGCGGCGGGCAGCTCGTCGCCCACTCGAGCGATCCACCGTAACCCCACGGGTCGTTGACCGTGACACGGGGCGCCGTACGAGCGGTGATCCACACATTCAGGAAGAACGGAATCATCGAGGCGCCGAGAATCATGGCGCCGATCGTGGACACCTGGTTCTGCCACGTCCACCCGTCTGCGGCGGAATAGTCGGCGTAGCGACGCACCATACCGTCCACGCCCAGCCAGTGCTGGATCAGGAAGGTCATGTGGAAGCCGATGAACAGCAGCCAGAAGTGCACCATTCCGAGTCGCTCGTTCAGCATGCGGCCGGTCCACTTGGGCCACCAGAAGTAGAAGCCGGCGAACATCGCGAACACGACCGTGCCGAAGACGACGTAGTGGAAGTGCGCGACGACGAAGTACGAATCGGACAACGCGAAGTCGAGCGGCGGCGAGGCCAGGATGACACCCGTGAGACCACCGAAGACGAAGGAGACCAGGAAGCCGAGCGAGAACACCATGGGTGTCTCGAACGTGACGGACCCTCTCCACATCGTGCCGATCCAGTTGAAGATCTTCACACCGGTCGGGACCGCGATCAGCATGGTCATCAGGGCGAAGAACGGCAGGAGCACAGCTCCCGTGACATACATGTGGTGCGCCCAGACCGACACAGACAGCGCGGCGATCGCGATGGTCGCGTACACCAATGTCTTGTATCCGAAGATCGGCTTGCGGCTGAAGACCGGGAGGATCTCGGAGACGATGCCGAAGAACGGCAACGCGATGATGTAGACCTCGGGGTGACCGAAGAACCAGAACAGGTGCTGCCAGAGCAGAACTCCGCCGTTGGCGGGATCGAAGATGTGCGCACCGAGAACGCGGTCTGCGGCGGCGGAGAGAATCGCGGCGGCCAGCACGGGGAACGCCATCAGGATGAGGATGCTGGTGACCAGCGTGTTCCAGGAGAAGATCGGCAGTCGCCACATCGTCATACCGGGCGCGCGCATCGTGATGATCGTCGTGATGAAGTTGACGGCACCGAGGATCGTTCCGAAACCACTCATACCGAGACCGAGCATCCACAGGTTGCCACCGGCACCGGGCGAGAAGCTCGCATTGGCGAGCGGTTGATACGCGAACCAGCCGAACGACGCCGCGCCCTGCGGCGTGAGGAACCCGGCGACGGCGATCAGCGATCCGAAGATGAAGAGCCAGAGCGCGAAGGCGTTCAGCCGCGGGAACGCGACGTCGGGCGCGCCGATCTGCAGCGGGAGAATCGCGTTCGCGAAGCCGGCGAACAGCGGGGTCGCGAACATCAGCAGCATGATCGTGCCGTGCATCGTGAACAGCTGGTTGTACTGATCCTTCGTCGGAAGGATCTGCATGCCCGGCTCGAACAGCTCGGCACGGATGATGAGCGCCATCACGCCACCGAGGAGGAAGAACAGCACCGAGGCGATCAGGTACATGTACCCGATGGTCTTGTGGTCAGTGGAGGTGATCCACTTGACGATGATGTTGCCCTTCTGCTCCACGCGGGACGAGCTCAGCAGAGCGGCCTGGCGGGGCGGCAGAGTCGACACCCGACGCGGGGCTTCTCCCTGAAGCGGAACTGTCGTCGCCATCAGTTTTCTCCCTCGGAGGTTGCGCCGGTACCGGGCAGGTTCTGCAGTCGGTCGTAGGCGTCGTTGATGCCACCGGTCTGGCCGGCATCGCGCAGGCTGTCGAGGTAGGCGTCGTACTCGGCCTGTTCGACGACCTTGACCTTGAAGAGCATCATCGAGTGGTACTGGCCACACAGTTCGGCGCACTTGCCGTCGTACTCCCCGACACGGGTCGGCGTGAAGGACCAGTAGTTGTCCTTGCCGATGTACATGTCCTTCTTGTACAGGAAGTCGATGATCCAGAAGGAGTGGATCACGTCACGCGACGTGAGCTTGATCTTCACTTCCTTGTCGACCGGGAGGTAGAGCGTGGGCAGTTCGCTGATGATGTTGCCCTGCGCATCGGTCTCCGCCTGAACACCCATCGACCAGACCGCGGCCTCGTCTTCTTCACAGTCAGCCTCGTTGTACTGGAAATCCCAGGCCCACTGCTTGCCGATCGCGGTGATGCACGCGTCCGGGTCTTCGTACTGTGTCTCGAGAATCGCCTGGTCACGAGCGGTGAACGCGAAGAAACCGATGACGAGGATGAGCGGCACGATCGTGTAGAAAATCTCGATCGGCATGTTGTAGCGCATCTGCACCGGCAGGCCGCTCTGGCCCTTGCGGCGACGGTAGGCCACAGCCGCGAAGCCCATCAGCGCCCACGTGATCACCCCGACGATGAGGAGGACGATCCACGAGTTCACCCACAGCCCCGACACCATCTCGGTGTGGTTGGTTGCGGGCTTCGCGTCAGCATCCTCGAAACCGGGAAGGTAGCCGTTCAGCTCGGTCGGAGTGCAGGCAGCCAGAGCGACTGCGGTGGCAATTCCCATCGGGACGACAGCCCAGCGGAGGCGACGTTTGACGCGCACGGTTCACCTTTCGGGGTCATGAAGGTCGACACCAGCCAGTCTAGGGCAACCTCCCACGCGATTCAGGCCAGGCGCTCAGGATGTCCGGACTATCGGAGGGGGTTTCGTGGGGTCAGTGGAAGCTGTCGCCGCACGCGCAGCTCCCGGCTGCGTTCGGGTTGTCGATCGTGAACCCCTGTTCCGAGATCGTGTCCTTGAAATCGATCTTGGCGCCGTCGAGGTAGGGCACCGACATGTCGTCGACGATGACCTCGACGCCGTCGAAGTCGACCGCCTGGTCGCCGTCGAGGAACCGCTCGTCGAAGTACAGCTGATAGATGAGACCCGAGCATCCGCCGGGCTGGACGGCGACGCGCAGACGCAGGTCGTCGCGGCCTTCCTGGTCGAGCAGGCTCTTGACCTTGGCCGCGGCAGCGTCGGTGAGGCCGACGCCGTGAGCGGACGCGGCGGGGGGCGTAGCGAGGTCGGTCATGAGTACTCCCGGTTGTCGGGCCGTCCGGTGCTCGCGCGAGCGTGACGGCGGGATGCCTCCGATTCTACGCGGTGGCACGCCCCGGGGACCGGAAAAGGGGATTCAGACGGTGGTGGCGTCGAGGCTTTCCAGCAGCAGGGCCTCGGAGACGAGCGCATGGCGGAAGGTATCCAGGTGCAGCGACTCATTCGGACTGTGTGCCCGAGCGTGCGGGTCTTCGACGCCGGTGACGAGGATCTGCGCGGCGGGGAACTCACGGACGAGGTCTGCGATGAAGGGGATCGACCCGCCCACTCCGATGTCGACGGGATCCACTCCGTAGCCTGCGGCGAGGGCGGTTCGCGCCTGCGCGACTGCCCACCCGCTCGTGTCGACGAGGAACGAGTCGCCGCAATCGACGTCGCGGAAGGTCAGCTCCGCACCGAACGGCGCGTGGGCACGCAGGTGCGCCTCGAGCGCGGCGTAGGCCTCACGCGCGGGCTGTCCGGGAGCCACCCGTGAACTGATGACGACGGAGACCTCGGGGCTCAGGGTGTTCGAGGCGTTCGTGACGCTCGGCGCATCGATGCCGGTCACCGTCACCGTGGGCTTGTTCCAGATGCGGCTCAGGATGCTGCCGCGCCCGATGGGGTCGACGCCGGCGGGCAGGCCGGCTTCGCTGCGAAGAGTCTCCTCCGTGTACACGGGCGTCTCAGCGTCGCGCTCGGCGAGACCCGCGACAGCGACAGCCCCGTCCTCGTCCCACAGGGTCGCGAGCAGGCGGATCGTCGCCATCATGGCGTCCGGCACCGCACCCCCGAACATTCCGGAGTGAGACGCATGGTCGAGCGTCTTCACGGTGAGGGTGAAACGCGCGTTACCGCGAAGCGAGACCGTGAGGGCGGGAGTTGCCGCATCCCAGTTACCGGAATCGGCGACGACGATCACGTCGGCGCGCAGCGCCTCGGCGTTATCGCTCAGGAACTGCGCGAACGAAGCGGAACCGGCCTCCTCCTCCCCCTCGATGAAGAGATTCACGCCGAGATCGAAGTCAGCGCCGAGGGCCTCGGTGAGCGCACGGAGCGCCCCCACGTGCGCCATGACCCCCGCTTTGTCGTCGGCGGCGCCGCGCCCGTAGAGGCGGCCATCTCGGACGGTGGGCTCGAACGGCGCGGATTCCCACAGCGCCTCGTCACCGACGGGCTGCACATCGTGGTGGGCGTACAGCAGGATCGTCGGACGCCCATTGCGGGCAGCACGCGACGCCAGGACCGCCGGCATCCCTTCCACGCCCGTCTCGGGGACGATGGCGGTCTTCACCTGCACGGAATCGAAGATGCCGAGGTCGTCGAGAAGGCCCTTCACGGCCGCGGCGCTGCGTTCGACGTCGGCCCGATCGAAACCCGGGAATGCGACGGACGGAATGCGCACCAGCGCGCCGAGATCGGCAAGAGCAGCGGGAACGGCGGACAGTGCCGCCTCGCGGACGGCGGCGGGGCGGGACAGGTCGGAGCTCATGCGGGTAATCTTAAGGGGCACGATTCCCGCCGAACCGAGGTACCTCCCGTGGCCCACACGCCTGCAGCACCCGAGACCGCTCCCGACGCCCCGACCGGAGCCGGCAAGAACCGCCCGACGCCCTCGCGCGCCGAGCAGGAGGCGGCCCGCAAGCGCCCCCTCGTCGCCGACACGAAAGAGGCCAAGGCGCGCGCGAAGATGGAGCTCGCGTCGGCGCGCGAGAAAGCCCGCATCGGCATGGCCAACGGCGACGAGAAGTACCTGCCGATGCGCGACAAGGGTCCGCAGCGCCGCTTCGCGCGTGACTTCGTGGATGCCGGTTGGCACCTCGGCGAGGCGCTCATGCCGCTCATGCTCGTCGTGATCCTGATGACGTTCCTGCCCCAGGCGTTCGTCTACTACGGCTTCGTGGGCCTGTGGATGTTCATCCTCTTCGTGGTCGCCGACATGATCTTCACCAGCATCCGTGTCAAGCGCGCCGTGAAGGCAAAATTCGGCGACACCAAGATGGAAAAGGGTCTCGGCTGGTACGCGGCGATGCGCACCGTGCAGATGCGCTTCATGCGGCTACCCAAAGCGCAGGTGAAGCGCGGCCAGTACCCCGTCTGATCGGAACCGATCCGACGGATCAGCCGCGGGCGAGCGCCCGGCTGATCTGCCGCGCCCAGAGGGGTCCGCGGTAGATGAAGCCCGAGTATCCCTGAACGAGGGTCGCACCCAGGGCGAGGCGCTCCCGGACGTCGGCGGCCGTTTCCACGCCCCCGGCCGAGATCACGCAGAACTGCGGCTGCGGCGCCACCGAGCGGACGATGCGCAACACCTCGAGCGCGCGCTGCGTCAGCGGCGCGCCGGAGAGCCCACCGGCGCCGGCCGCCTCAACCTTCGCAGAATCGGTGCGAAGTCCCTCGCGAGAAATCGTCGTGTTCGTCGCGACGAGTCCGGCAAGTCCGAGGTCCACGGCCAGTCGGGTGACAGCCTCGACCTCGTCGTCGGGGAGATCCGGCGCGATCTTGACGAGCAGTGGTGTCGTCCCGGCGGCATCCTTCACGGCCGACAACAGCGGACGCAGCGTCTCGACTGCTTGGAGACCGCGGAGGCCCGGGGTGTTCGGGGAGGAGACGTTGACGACGAGATAGTCCGCTACCGGAGCGATGAGTCGCGTGCTGGCCACGTAGTCGGCAGTCGCCGAATCGACATCGACCACACGGCTCTTGCCGATGTTCGCGCCCAGCACGAGGCGCTTCGTACGGCGACGCGCCTTCGCGAGCCGCGCGGATGCCGCCTCCGCACCGGCGTTGTTGAAGCCCATGCGGTTCACGAGTGCGCGATCCGGGACCAGGCGGAACAGGCGCGGCTTCGGGTTGCCGTCCTGCGGGATCGCGGTGACCGTTCCCACCTCCACGTGGCCGAACCCGAGCGCGTAGAGGCCCGACGTCGCGAGGGCGTTCTTGTCGAAACCCGCGGCGACCCCGAACGGTGAATCGAACACCAGGCCGAGCGCCTCGGTGCGCAGGTGCGGGGCGGGGCGCGTCAGAGCGTGGACGATCGGTCGCAGCGGCCAGATTCCCAGCACACGGATGACGGGCATCACGAGGTGGTGCGCGACCTCCGGATCCATCCGGGTGAACACGTGGCGGAAGACGAAGTCATACATCAGGTGTCAGCCTATTTCTCAAGCGGCCGCGGCTTACTGCGAGCCCGGCCGGAACAATTCACTCGGACGCGGCGGCGTGGTCGGCGCGCAGCTGCGCGATCGAACTCTCGAAGTCCTCCAGCGAGTCGAACGCCTGGTAGACGCTCGCGAATCGAAGGTACGCAACCTCGTCGAGGGTGCGGAGCGGCTCGAGGATCGCGAGACCGAGATCGTTCGTGTCGATCTGGGACGATCCGGTCTGGCGCACGGCTTCTTCGACCGCCTGGGCGAGAACAGCGAGATCGGCCTCGGTCACCGGCCTCCCCTGGCACGCCTTGCGTACGCCGGAGATCACCTTCTGCCGACTGAACGGCTCGATCACGCCGGACCGCTTGATCACGTTCAGGCTGGCCGTCTCCATGGTGGAGAAGCGACCGCCGCACTCGGGGCATTGCCGACGCCGACGAATGCTGAGTCCGTCGTCGCTCGTGCGCGAATCGATCACGCGCGAGTCTGCGTGGCGGCAAAAGGGACAGTGCACAGCTCACCCCTCGAATCGGGCGATGACAGCCTCGCCGTGCGCGGGCAAGGCCTCGGCGGTCGCGAGCGCCACGATCGCTTCGCGCACGTCCTGGAGGCCCCCGCGGTCGTACGCGATCACCTGTTGCGGACGGAGGAAGGTGGATGCCGACAAGCCGGCCGCGTAGCGAGCCTGGCCGCCGGTCGGGAGCACGTGGTTGCTGCCGGCGAGGTAGTCGCCGAGACTCACGGGCGAGTGCGGCCCCACGAAGACGGCGCCCGCGTTGACGAAGTCGTCGACGCGGGGATCGGCGAGGTGCAGTTCGAGGTGCTCGGGAGCGTAGGCATTGCTGAACGCGGTGGCAACCGCAATGTCATCGACCAGGACGATCGCCGATTGCACGCCTGCGAGGGCTTCTCCGACGCGAGTCGCGTGCAGCGTCCGCGCGGCGCGGGCGGCGACGCGGTCGGCGACGGATGCCGCAAGCTCAGGCGAGTCCGTGACGAGCACGGCCGCGGCCTGCTCGTCGTGCTCGGCCTGGCTCACGAGGTCGGCCGCGACCCAGTCCGCGTCAGCGGAGGCATCCGCGACGATCAGGATCTCCGTGGCTCCGGCCTCCGAATCGGTGCCGACCATGCCGGCGACCACGCGCTTGGCGAGGGCGACGAAGTTGTTGCCGGGTCCGGAGATGACATCGACACGGTGGAGGTCGAGCGAGGCCACCCCGTGGGCGTAGGCGCCGATGGCACCTGCGCCGCCCATCGCGTACACCTCGGTGACGTCGAGCAGGCGCGCCGCAGCGAGGATCACCGGGTGCACGCGGCCGCCGAATTCGCGCTGCGGCGGAGAGGCGAGCGCGACCTCGGTGACGCCGGCGACCTGGGCCGGGACGACATTCATGACGACACTCGACGGGTAGACCGCCTTGCCGCCGGGAACGTAGACGCCGACGCGACGCACGGGCCGCCAGCGCTGCTCGACGTGCGCGCCGGCCCCGATCTCGGTGACGACGGCGGGCGGAACCTGCGCCGCCGAAGCGACACGGACGCGGCGAATGGCTTCTTCCAGGGCCTTCCGCACCTCCGGCTCGAGCGCAACGAGCGCCTCGTCGAGGTGCGCTTGCGGTACCCGGAGCTCGTGTCCCTCGACGCCGTCGAAACGTGCCGCCTGGTCACGGAGCGCGGTCTCTCCTCCGACGGCGACGTCGCTGACGATGCGGGCGGCCGTCACCAGCGCTTCGTCGCGAGCGGCCGACGCACGCGGCACCGCCGCCAAGAGCTCGTCGGTACTCAGCGCGCGACCGCGCAGATCAATCGTGCGCATCGATCAGACCGTCCCGCACTCAGCCACGGGTGACGCCGGAGATGTCGCGCAGCGATCCGATGCGGCCATCTTCGTGGCGGACCACGAAGCTGTCGCCACGGTCCTCGATCACGAGAGCCCAGGCGGTCGGGCCCACGGTGAACAGCGTCTCGCCGGCATCGTCGACCACATCGCGCTCGACGGGGGCGAGCGCCCAGAACGCCTGCGTCGCGGGAGCGGTGACGGGTGTGTGCTCTTCCTCGGCGAGGACATCAAGGACCTGCGTCTCTCCCGCCTCGAAGAGGGGCGACGCGGCGTCGACCTGATCGTCCCCGGGCGTCGCTGTGGCGACGGGCGCCGCAGTCGCCGGCGCCGCCTGAGTTGCCGGGCGCGCGGTGGCAGGGCGGGGGATGACGGGCCGGGCGGGGCTCGCGAAACGGTGGGCCGGGATCTCCGCGCGGTGCCGGAAGTCATCGCCGATCGTCGGGAACAGCGGCGCGAGGACGGTGAGGAAGACACCGGCGAGCATCAGGATGAACTCGATCCACACAACCCACGTGGCGTAGAAGACCCGCGAACCGGCGAGGGTGACGAAGGAGTTCCAGAGCATGCCCAGCCACACCACGGTCGACACCGAGAACGCGACGGACGCGAACTGGTCGATCCCGAGCGAACCGACGCGACGGATGCCCTGCGGCGACAGGCGACGCAGGCCGATCAGGAAGACGGCCACCGTGGGCACACCGATCGTCAGGACCCAGTCGATACCGTTCCAGGTCGAGACGCCATTACCGATCTGACCGTAGATCGGGAAGAACGAGAAGATGAACGCGAGCAGCCACACGCCACCGAGCGCGACCTCACGGATCGAGAACGGGCCCACACCGTACTGGGGTGGTGCGGTCTCGTCGACGGCGTCGGGTCCGTCGGTGACCGCTGCGAAGGCCGCGCCGATCGACTCGAACGACACGTCAGGGTCGTGGTCGGCCGTCTCATCGCGGTCGGGTGCGGATGTGCCGACCTCGGGGTTGTTCGGGTCGTGCGTCGCGCTCTCGGGGGCGAAGACGTCGGCCTGGGCCTCTTCGGGGGTGGTCTTCTCGTCACTCACGGTGATGGGTCCTTCCGGGACGGTTCGGGTGTGATCCTACCCGGCCAGGTGATGAGTCACCCGAGACATTGGGGCCCGAGAAGCCCCTTCAGCTCACCGTAGAGGTCGACCGTCACCCGCACGCGCGTGGGGATCTCGAACACTTTCGCCACTGCGGCCTTGTGCAGTTTGACCGTGATCTCGGTGTCGCCGGGGTGGCGTGTGAAGACCTCGGCGAGCTGACCGATCGTCGTCTCGGTCGCGCGGTGTTCGGGCATGAGGAGCACGAGGGGGCCGGCGGCATCCACCGTGCCGAGATCCGGGGTGAACGCCATCTGACCGTGCAGGTTCAGCCCGTCATCGCGCCGCGACACACGTCCGCGGACGACCAGGATCGCGTCGGCGACCAGCATCGACTGGAACTCGGTATAGGTCTTCCCCATGAACATCACGGTGACCTCACCATCGAAGTCCTCGACCGTGATCATGCCGTACGGATTGCCGCTCTGCTTGGCCACCCGGTGCTGCACACTCGTCACGAGGCCCGCGATCGTGACCTGGTCTCCGTCCTCGACATCGTCGGAGGCGAGGAGATCGTGGATCGACGTGGATGCGTGCTTGGCGAGCGGAATCTCGAGACCGGCCAGCGGGTGGTCGGAGACGTAGAGCCCGAGCATCTCGCGCTCGAACGCGAGCTTGTCCTTCTTCGTCCATTCGGGACGCTCGGGAACCTTGGCAGGCATGATCTCTTCGGCTTCGTCGTACAGGCTGTCGAAGTCGAACCCGATCGCACCGGTGGCGGCCTTGCGCTTCGTCTCGACGGCGGCTTCGGTCGCATCCTCGTGGATCTCCATGAGGGCGCGTCGCGTTGAGCCGAGCGAGTCGAAGGCACCGGCTTTGATGAGCGACTCGATCGTGCGCTTGTTGGCCACGTGGGCGGGCACTTTGGTGAGAAAGTCGTGGAAGCTCACGAAGCTGTCGTCCTGACGGGCGGCGACGATCCCGTCGACGACATTCGCGCCGACGTTGCGGACGGCACCCAACCCAAACCGGATGTCCTCGCCGACGGCGGCGAAGTAGCGGATCGACTCGCCGACGTCCGGCGGCAGCACGCGGATACCCATCCGGCGGCACTCGTTGAGGTAGACGGCGAGCTTGTCCTTGGCGTCACCGACGCTCGTCAGCAGGGCCGCCATGTACTCGGCCGGGTAGTGGGCCTTCAGGTAGGCCGTCCAATAGGACACCAGCCCGTACGCGGCCGAGTGCGCCTTGTTGAACGCGTAGTCCGAGAAGGGAAGCAGAATCTCCCAGAGCTTCTGCACTGCGGCATCCGAGTAGCCGTTGGCGTGCATGCCCGCTTCGAACCCGGCGAACTGCTTGTCGAGTTCTTCCTTCTTCTTCTTCCCCATCGCGCGGCGCAGGATGTCGGCTTGACCGAGGCTGAACCCGGCCACCTTCTGCGCGATCGCCATGACCTGCTCTTGATAGATGATCAGGCCGTAGCTGGTGCTGAGGATCTCGGCGAGCGACTCTTCGAACTCGGCATGGATCGGAGTGATCTCCTGCAGCCCGTTCTTGCGGAGCGCGTAGTTGGTGTGCGAGTTCGCCCCCATCGGACCCGGCCGATAGAGCGCGATGACCGCGGAGATATCTTCGAAGTTGTCGGGCTTGAGCAGCCGCAGAAGCGACCGCATCGGACCACCGTCGAGCTGGAAGACCCCAAGAGTGTCACCCCGGGCGAGCAGCTCATAGGCCGCGGTGTCATCAAGGCCGAGGTCTTCGAGAACCACCTTCTCGCCGCGGTTGGCGGCGATGTTGTCGAGCGCGTCGTCGATGATCGTGAGGTTGCGCAGCCCCAGGAAGTCCATCTTGATGAGACCGAGCGATTCGCACGAGGGGTAGTCGAACTGCGTGACGATCTGGCCGTCCTGCTCCCGCTTCATGATCGGGATGATGTCGATCAGCGGCTCCGACGACATGATGACACCGGCGGCGTGCACGCCCCACTGGCGTTTCAGATTTTCCAGACCCACGGCCGTGTCGAAGACCGTCTTGGCTTCGGGATCCGACTCGATGAGGGCGCGAAACTCGCCCGCCTCTTTGAACCGCGCGTGGGCCGGGTCGAACATGCCCTCCAGCGGCATGTCCTTGCCCATCACGGCGGGCGGCATGGCCTTGGTGAGCTTCTCCCCCATGCTGAAGGGGAACCCGAGCACACGACCGGCATCCTTCAGCGCCTGTTTGGCCTTGATGGTGCCGTAGGTGACGATCTGGGCGACACGCTCGTCGCCGTACTTCTCGGTCACGTACTGAATGACCTCGCCGCGGCGGCGATCGTCGAAGTCGACGTCGAAGTCGGGCATCGAGACACGGTCGGGGTTGAGGAAGCGCTCGAAGATCAGACCGTGCCGGAGCGGGTCGAGATCGGTGATGCGCATCGCGTACGCCGCCATCGAACCGGCACCGGAGCCACGCCCGGGACCGACCCGGATGCCGTGGTCCTTGGCCCAGTTGATGAAGTCGGCGACGACGAGGAAGTACCCCGGGAAGCCCATCTGCAGGATGACGCCGGTCTCGTACTCGGCCTGTGCGCGGACTTCCGTGGGAATGCCGTTCGGATATCGGTACTCGAGCCCGGTTTCGACCTCTTTGACGAACCAGCTCTCCTCGGTCTCGCCGGCGGGCACCGGAAAGCGGGGCATGTAGTTGGCCGACTCGTTGAACTGGACGTTGCACCGCTCGGCGATCAGCAGCGTGTTGTCGCAGGCCTCGGGATTGTCACGGAAGACCTGGCGCATCTCGGCTGCACTCTTGACGTAGTAGCCGTCGCCGTCGAACTTGAAGCGGTTGGGATCGTCGAGCGTCGAGCCGGACTGCACGCACAACAACGCTGCGTGCGAGGTGGCGTCGTGCTGATGCGTGTAGTGCAGGTCGTTTGTCCCGACGAGCGGGATGGACAGGTCTTTCGCGATCTTCAGCAGATCGCCGGTGACACGGCGTTCGATTTCGAGGCCGTGATCCATGATCTCGGCGAAGTAGTTGTCCTTGCCGAAGATGTCCTGGAACTCGGCGGCTGCCGCGCGCGCCGCGTCGTACTGCCCGAGCCGCAGCCGGGTCTGGATCTCGCCCGACGGGCATCCGGTCGTCGCGATCAGACCTGTGCTGTAGGTCTGCAGCAGTTCGCGGTCCATGCGGGGCTTGAAGTAATACCCCTCGAGCGAGGATTTCGAGCTCAGCCGGAAGAGATTGTGCATCCCCTCCGTCGTCTCGCTCAGCAGGGTCATGTGGGTGTACGCGCCCGAGCCGGAGACATCGTCGCGGTTCTGCTCGGGGGTACCCCAGCGGACCCGGGACTTGTCGGAGCGGTGCGTTCCGGGTGTGACGTAGGCCTCGATGCCGATGATCGGTTTGATGCCGGCGGCCTGGGCTTTGCGGTAGAACTCGAACGCCGCGAACGTGTTGCCGTGGTCGGTCACGGCAATCGCCGGCATGTCCAACCGCGCGGCTTCCTGGACCATCGCACCGATGCGGGCCGCCCCGTCGAGCATCGAGTACTCGCTGTGCACGTGCAGGTGAACGAAGGAGTCGGATGCCACCCGACGAGTCTACGTCGGAGGGTCAGGCACCCGCTCCGGTCGTAGGCTGAGCGCATGGCCACTCCCGAGTTCATCCTGGCGCTCCGCGAGAAGATCGGACACGCGCCCCTCAGCCTCGTCGGCGTGACCGCCGTCGTCTTCCGGGACGAGAAAGTCCTCCTGGGAAAGCGCGCCGACAACGGCGCCTGGCAGTGCGTGTCGGGCATCGTCGACCCGGGCGAAGAGCCCGCCGATGCGGCGATCCGCGAGTGCCTCGAGGAGGCCGGCGTCGTCGTCACGGCCACGCGTCTTGCGGTCGTGCAGCAGATTCCCCGCATCACGTATGCGAACGGGGATCAGGCGGACTATCTCGATCTGGTGTTCCGCTGCGACTGGGTCTCCGGCACGCCCCACCCCGCCGACGGCGAGCTCACCGAGGTGGGCTGGTACGGACTGGGCGAGCTCGTGGACGTCGAGCCGTTCCACGTCCGCAAGATCGCTCTCGCGCTCGCGGAGGACGACCCGGCGGTCTTTTCGGGCGGACGCTGAGGGTCAGCCCTGGCGCCGACGGACGAGTTCCTCGCGCACCTCGCGGCGGAGGACCTTCCCGACGAGCGATCGCGGGAGCGTGTCCAACGCGACGATCGCGCGCGGCACCTTGTACGCGGCCAGGTGTGCGCGAGCGAGGTCGCGAATCGCCTCGGCGTCGAACGGGGCGCCCTCGCGCACGACGACAGCGGCCGTCACCACTTCGCCGCCGTCGGCGCGTGGGATGCCGACGACCGCAGCATCGGCGATGTCCGGGTTCAGCAGGAGCGCGTTTTCGACTTCGCTCGGGCTGATGTTGAATCCCCCCGTGATGATGAGTTCCTTGATGCGGTCGACGACCGTCACGAAGCCATGGGCGTCGGCCGTGACGATGTCGCCGGTGCGCAGCCAGCCACCGGCCAGCAGCGTGCGCGCCGTCTCATCGGGTTGCTTCCAGTAGCCCTGGAACACCTGCGGGCCGCGCACGAGGAGCTCACCCGGTTCACCGACGGCGCGGTCGATCGTGGGGTCCTCAGGGTCCACCACTCGGATGTCGGTGCTCGGGAACGGCACGCCGACCGTGCCCGTGCGACGCAGGGGGCCCATCGGGTTACCGATGCTGATGGGTGAGGACTCGGTCATCCCGTAGCCCTCCACGAGGATTCCGCCGGTTGCCTTCTCCCAGCGTTGCACGGTCGCCGCCGGCAGCGCCATCGCACCCGAAATCGCGTTGCGCAGCGACGAGAGATCGAGGCCGGCGCGCGACGTCGCCCGTGCGAGCGCGTCGTAGATCGGGGGCACAGCGGGGAGGAACGTGGGGGGCGTGCGACGGATCGCATCCATCGTCATGCCGACCTCGAACGTCGGGAACAGGACGATCCGTGCGCCGACCGAAATCGAGGTGGTCAGGCACAGCGTCAGGCCGTAGGCGTGGAAGAGCGGGAGCACCGCGTAGAACACCTCGCCGCCGGGAATCAGACCCGGCACCCACGCGACCGATTGTGCCGCATTGGACCGCAGGTTGCGGTGGGTGAGGACGGCGGCCTTCGGTCGCCCGGTCGTGCCGCTGGTGAACTGCAACACGGCGATGTCGTCGAGTGCGGGGCGGGGCACTTTGCGCGATACCCGGCGTGCGCGGGCGACATCCCTCCACGGGATAACGCCCTTCGCGGTCGGCCGCTGTGTGAGGGCAGCTCGCGCTTCGCGGGCCTTCTTCACCGGCAGTCGCAGCATCGCGCGCATGCGCCGCGGCATCGCATCCGGGAGTGTCACGGCGACGATGTGGGCCGGACGGATGTCGGAGGGGAACTCGGCGATCGTGTCGGCGACGGCATCCCACACGATCGCGACGGTGGCGTGGTGGACTTCGAACAAGTGGCGCAGCTCCGGCGCCGTGTAGCGCGGATTGTGCTCCACCACGATCGCGCCGAGGCGCTGCGCCGCGTAGAAGGCGACGACGTGCTGGGGGCAATTCGGCAGGATGAGCGCGACACGGTCACCGGCGCGCACACCGCGTCGGCGGAGGCCTTCGGCGGCCCGCGCCACCTGTTCGCCCAGATCGGCATAGGTCGTCTCCGCGCCGAAAAACTCGAGCGCCGCGCGCGTGGGGTAGCGTGCGACGGCGTCGTCGAGCATGTCGACGAGGGTCTGGGTGACCGGCTCGATTTCGGCCGGCACTCCCTCTGCATAGGAGGACAACCAGGGGCGCGAGGCGAGCGGATTCACACGCTCAGCCTAGGCACTCCGGTGTACCCGCACAGGCATGTGGGGCTCAGTCGCCGCGGAGGACCTCGAGTGCGTGTGAGAGATCGGCGGGATAGCTCGAGGAGAACGTGACCCACTCGGTCGTCGCCGGATGAGCGAAGGACAATTCGCGGGCGTGCAGCCACTGACGGGTGAGGCCGAGCTGTGCCGAGATGGTCGGATCGCTTCCGTACAACGGGTCGCCGACGCAGGGGTGCCGATGCGCTGCCATGTGCACGCGGATCTGGTGCGTGCGTCCCGTTTCGAGATGCACCTCCACGAGAGCGGCGCGCGGGAACGCCTCCAGCGTCTCGTAGTGGGTGATCGAGTCTTTTCCGGACGGCGTGACGGCGAACTTCCACGAGTGTGAAGGATGCCGACCGATCGGCGCATCGATCGTGCCCGCGAGTGGATCGGGGTGACCCTGCACGACCGCATGGTAGATCTTGTCGACCTCGCGCTCTTTGAACGCGCGCTTGAGTGCCGTATAGGCCCGCTCCGTCTTGGCGACGACCATCAGGCCGCTCGTGCCGACGTCGAGTCGGTGCACGACACCCTGACGCTCCGCGGCGCCGGTGGTGGCGATCCGGAAGCCGGCAGCAGCCAATGCGCCCAGAACCGTCGGCCCCTCCCAGCCCACAGAGGGGTGGGCTGCGACCCCGGACGGCTTGTCGACGACGACGATGTCGTCATCGTCGTGCACGATGCCGAGATCATCGACAGCGATCGGAATGATCTCGGGGCCGCGCTTGTCTTCCCATTCGACCTCGAGCCAACTGCCGCCGCGCAACCGGTCGGACTTCCCCACGGGCCGGCCGTCCATCCGGACGCCGCCGCCCTCGATCACCTCGGCGGCGAAAGTTCGTGAGAAGCCGAGCATCTTCGCCAGCGCTGCGTCGACGCGCGCACCGTCCAAGCCGTCGGGAACCGGCAGAGTCCGAGACTCCACGTCAGTCATCCGTCCGCGTGCGGGGCGCCTCGGGCACGGTGGGCGCCACCTCGTGGGTGTCCGCGGCATCCTCCGCGGCCGTGGTCTCGCGTGGCTCACGCGTGCCGTCGAGGCGCAGACCGAGGAGGATCAGGAGAGCGACGAGGATCATCATCGTGACGATGAACATGTCGGCGACGTTGTAGATGGCCGGCATCATCCACGGCGTGTAGATGAAGTCGATCACGTGCCCGACGCCGAAGCCCGGCTCCCGCACGAGACGGTCGGTGAGGTTGCCGAGGATGCCGCCCAGAAGGAGGCCGAGGACCACCGCCCATCGGCGTGATCGGACCCGCGCCACGGCCAGGAACACGACGAGTCCGGCAGCGATAGCCAGGATGATCGTGAAGATCCAGGTGACTTCCTCGCCGAGCGAAAAGGCGGCTCCGGGGTTACGGGTGAGGTACAGCTGCAGGAAGTCACCGAGGACCGGGACCGTCTCCTGGTAGGGCAGGTTCTCGAGCGCGAGGTACTTCGTGAACCGGTCGGCGGCCAGCACCAGGACGGCGAGAAACGCCGTGAGGGTGCCGGCCGCCGCCGCGCGCAGAGGTGTTCTGTCGGTCAAAGCCTTCAGCGACCGGCAGCCGAGGTGGCGCCCGTGACGTCGAGGTCGCGGAGCTTCTCCTCGATGAACCCGCGGAGCTGGTTGCGGTAGTCGCTCTCGAACTGACGCAGTTCGCTGATGCGGGTCTCGAGCGTGGTGCGCTCGGCATCGAGGCGAGCACGCTCCTCGCGTCCCTTGGCTTCCGCCTCGGCGACGATGGCCTTCGCGTGCGCCTCGGCCTCGGCGATCAGCTTGTCGCGCTGGGCGATGCCCTCCGCGACGTGCTCGTCGTGGAGTCGCTGGGCGAGCTCGATGATGCCGGCCGACGCGGCGGCGCCGCCTCCGGCCGCAGCGGCGATCGGAGCGGGCTCTGCGGCGGCGACCGGCGCGGGAACCTCTTCGACGACCTCAGGCTCGGGCTCTGCCTCGACGACCTCTTCCGCCACGACGACCTCGTCGGCAGGAGCGGCGGCAACGGGAGTCTCACCCGACTCATACGCGGCGAGCTTCGTCTTCAGCTCTTCGTTCTCGGCGATCGTCTTGCGCCACTCGACCACGATCTCGTCGAGGAAGTCGTCGACCTCGTCGGGGTCGAAACCCTCCTTGAAGCGGACGTGCTGGAACTGCTTGGTGACGACGTCTTCGGGGGTCAAAGCCATGGTGTTTCCTCTTTCGGGGGCTCACGACGCGGGCCGAGTCGGGGCGGCGTCTCCTACAGCGTGCCGTACAGACTCAGCGCCGTACGGTCTTCAGCATAGCCCGCCACCTCACCTGGATGCGAGAAGACGGTCAGAGGCGGGCGATGACGCGGACGATCGTCAGCAAGACGAAACACGCGAGCATTGTGACCGGAAAGCCCAGGTCGAGGGCAATCGGACCGATCCGCACCGGCGGGAGGAGGCGGCGGAAGAACCGCAACGGCGGATCGGTGACCGTGAAGACGGCCTCGGCGAGCACGAGCCCGATTCCCCGTGGGCGCCACTCGCGGTTGAACATCGGAATGTACTCGAGGATCAGCCTCGCGAGCAGCAGCAGGATGTACAGCAGGAGAAGGACGTCGGCGACCGTAGCCACCCACCGAACGATCTCCACTACGCGGTGAAGGCGGCGGTCTCGGGATCGGCCTGCGCGAGCGTGCCATCACCGGAGACGGCGACGTTCTCGGGCGACAGCAGGAACACCTTGCTTGTCACACGTTCGATGCGGCCGTACAACCCGAGCGAGAGTCCGCTGGCGAAGTCGATCAAGCGTCGGGCGTCAGCATCGCTCATCTGGGAAAGATTGATGATCACCGGGATGCCGTCGCGGAAGTTCTCCGCGATGATCTGCGCGTCGCGGTACTGCTTGGGATGCACCGTGAGGATCTCGCTGACCGTGCCGGACGTCGGCTGACGCACGACGGTGGGGCGGTGCAGGGGCGTGACCGGGGCAGCCTTCTCCACCGGACGCTCCCGGCGCGCGGGGGCGTCGGACGTCGCCTCTTCGTAGGCTTCTTCCTCGTCGGCGAGGCCCAGGTACACCATGGTCTTCTTGAGCGGGTTCGACATCAGCATCCTCCGTTTGCTCGTCTGTTCTGAGGCTAATCGCGCACGGGCCGTGGACCCGTGATTGCCGAGCCGATCCGCAGGTGTGTCGCGCCTGCGGCGATCGCCTCGGCGAAATCTCCCGACATCCCGGCCGACATCCACGTCGCGTCCGGCACAACGCGGCGGACGGCGGCACCCGCATCCGCCAGCTGAGCGAAGGCGGCGGCCGGTTCGACGCCGAGCGGCGCGACGGCCATGACTCCCCGCACCCGTAGCGAACCGCAGGTGCCGGCGACATGCTCCGCCAATGCGACAACCTCCGCCGGTGCCACTCCCCCACGACCGGAATCGTCGGTGAGATTCACCTGGAGGAAGACATCCAGCGGTGCACCGTCCGGATCGACGGCGTGGAGGGCATCCGCGAGCCGGGCGCGGTCGACGGAGTGCACACAGTCGGATGCGGCACGGATTGCCCGGGCCTTCTTGGTCTGAATCTGCCCGACGAAATGCCACCGCAGTCCGTCGAGCGCGGCAAGCTCGGCGCGCTTCGTGGCGAGTTCCTGCTGACGGCTCTCGCCGACGTCGCGGACCCCCAGCCCGTGCAGCTGTGTGACCAGGGCAGCGGGGTGGAACTTCGTCACGACGATGCGAGTGAGCTCCGACGGGTCGCGGCCCGCCGATCTCGCGGCATCGGAGATGCGTGCATCGAGATCGGCGAGCCGCGTGTGCAGATCCACCGTCGTCACTGAGCCTGTCGGCCTCTCACTTCAGGAAGTCGGGGATGTCCAGATCGTCATCACCGAAGACCGAGTCGTACGACTCGGTGGTCGCCGTCACCGAGACCGGCTGCCGCTCCTCGGCGACCACGACCTCGCGTGCCGCCTCGTCGGCCGGTACCTGCGGCGGCACGGGCGGCGCCACCGGACGCTGGGCCGTGATCGGCTCGATGCGCGTCTGCGGCTCACCCCCGTCGAATCCCGCGGCGATGACCGTGACGCGCACCTCGTCGCCGAGCGTGTCGTCGATGACGGTACCGAAGATGATGTTCGCCTCCGGGTGCGCCGCCTCTTTGACGAGCTGCGCCGCATCGTTGATCTCGAAGATGCCGAGGTTGGAGCCACCCTGGATCGACAGCAGCACGCCGTGCGCGCCCTCGATCGATGCTTCCAGGAGGGGTGACTCGACCGCGAGCTCGGCGGCCTTGATCGCGCGGTCCGCACCGCGCGCCGACCCGATGCCCATGAGGGCAGATCCGGCGCCCTGCATGACGGACTTGACGTCGGCGAAGTCGAGGTTGATGAGACCCGGCGTCGTGATGAGGTCCGTGATGCCCTGGACACCGGCGAGAAGCACCTGGTCGGCCGTGGCGAACGCCTCGATCATCGAGATGCCGCGGTCGCTGATCTCGAGCAGTCGGTCGTTCGGCACGACGATGAGGGTGTCGACTTCTTCCTTGAGCTTCGCGACGCCGGCTTCGGCCTGGCTCTGACGACGGCGACCCTCGAAGGAGAAGGGCTTCGTGACGACACCGATCGTGAGAGCACCGATCGACTTCGCGATCCGCGCGACGACGGGAGCACCGCCGGTGCCTGTTCCGCCACCTTCACCTGCGGTGACGAACACCATGTCTGCGCCCGCAAGCGCTTCTTCGATCTCCTCCGCGTGGTCCTCTGCCGCGCGGCGACCCACCTCGGGGTCGGCGCCGGCACCGAGGCCGCGCGTGAGCTCACGACCGACATCGAGCTTGACGTCGGCGTCGCTCATCAGGAGCGCCTGGGCGTCGGTGTTCACCGCGATGAACTCCACACCCCGCAGCCCCAGGTCGATCATCCGATTGACGGCGTTCACGCCACCGCCACCTACACCCACGACCTTGATCACCGCGAGGTAGTTCTGGTTCTGGCTCATGCCGGCTCCTTCGTGTCCCGAACCACTGTCTGTAAACCTTGAACCTCTAGTTGAGGTTTAAAGAATTGCCGAGTATGCAATTCCTTGACTTGAAGGTATGCGGGGGGATGCGTGCGCGGGCCCAGGCAGTGGGCGTGTCGCGCAGAAAGATGCGTGAGATCGGTCAGCGCACCACGACGGCGTTCGGCGACGACACGTCATAGCTGGAGACACCCTCGGGCGGGCGGGCGGCCATGATCGACTCGAGCGCGACGGCCTTGTACTCCGAGTCGTCGGCGTTGCCCCAGACGACCGAGGTCCCGGGCCCGCCGAGATCGAGCGTCACGTCATTCGCGGTCGTCGCCGTCATACCGGTCACCTGCGTGCGGATGCTGTCGGGGAGCGCGCGGAACACGGTACCGACGGCCTCGAACGCGGGCGATCCCACTCCCCCGGTGACGTCGATCACGGGGTGGCCCGCGGGGGGTTCCGCCGTCGTGGAAAGCGCGACCCCGGCCGCGTCGACCAGCGTGTAACCGGCGGCTGATTGCACCGATCCGATCGGCGTGCGCTCGACGATGCGCACGACGAGGTCGTGCGGCGGGCGCGCCTCGAGCGTGTAGGTCTCCACGAGCGGAAACTGGATGAGCGCGGCCTTCACCGCCGACGAATCCACGAGGGGCAACGGCACACCGATCTGGTCGGCCAGCGCCGCCTCGACGGCACCGGCATCCAAACTCGACGTGCCGACGACCTGCACGCGCTCGACGGCGAACAACGGGCTGTAGGCGGCGCCGAGCGTGCCGAGGACGAGGAGCACGAGAGCGGCCGCGACGCCGATCCACAGCATCCGCCGCCGCCGTTGACGGGCCGTGAAGCGGCGGACCTCGGCGCGCAGCGCACGGCGGCGCGCCCGCGCGGCGGCCCAGACATCACGGACACCGACCTCGGGGTCGATGTCCGGTGCGGACTCCGCCGCGGGAGCGAAGGGAATCGGGCGAACCGCGTCATCCGGCACGTCGTGCCACAGCGGCTCGATGGGCGCCGTCTCGTCCGGGTCGCCGGGACCTCCCTCGGGCACTGCGACCGGCGGTCCGATCCGCGTGAACGCGATCTCCTCGTCGGGGGACCACGCCGGACGAGCAGGAGGCGTCGACGCCGGCAGCGGCGTGGGCCGTTGCATGGGCTAGTCCTGCGCTCCGGAAAGGGCCTGCAACACCTGCGGAATGATCAAGTAGACGTTGCCGCAGCCGAGGGTGATGATGTAGTCACCGTCGTGCGCAACCGATGCCGTGTACGCGGCGGCATCCGCCCAATCGGCGACGAAGTGGACTTTCTCGGGATCGTCGAATGCGCCGCTCACCAGCGCCCCCGTGACGCCCGGCACCGGGTCTTCGCGCGCGCCGTAGACATCGAGCACCACGGTGTGGTCGGCGCGAGACTCGAGGACCTCCGCGAACTCGCGGTACATCTCCTGCGTGCGGGAATAGGTGTGCGGCTGGTGCAGGGCGATGAGGCGTCCCTCCCCGACGACGCTGCGGGCGGCATCCAGCGCGGCGGCGACCTCGGTCGGGTGATGCGCGTAGTCGTCGTACACGCTGACGCCGCGGGCGACACCGTGGAGTTCGAAGCGACGAATCGTGCCCCCGAACGCCTCGACCGCGCGGAGCGCCGGCTCGAGCGCGAACCCGAGCGTGAGAAGCACCGCAACGGCGCCGCCCGCGTTGATCGCGTTGTGGGCGCCGGGCAGGGCCAGCGCGCCGTCGACCGTGACGCCGGCGTGAGTGAGCGTGAAGCGCACCGGACCGTCTGTCACGATGTCTCCGACCCGGACGTCGGCTCCGGCATCCGTGCCGAACGTCATGATGGTCGGATGCGTGAGCGCCGCCGCGACGCGCTGAGCACCCTCGTCGTCGGAGGAGATCACGACGGCCTCACGCGCCTCGTTGCCGAAGCGCACGAAACCGTCGTAGAAGGCGTCGCGCGACTCCCAGTGGTCGAGGTGATCGGGGTCGACGTTGGTGATGAGGGCGACCGACGTGTCGTACAGCAGGAACGTTCCGTCGGATTCGTCCGCTTCGATCACGAACAGGTCGTCCGCGCCGGTGCCGCTGGACACACCGAGGTCCGAGATGACGCCACCGCTGACGAACGTCGGATCGGCATCGAGTGCGCGCAGCGCCGTGACGAGCATGCCGGTCGAGGTGGTTTTGCCGTGAGCGCCGGCCACCGAGACCAGTCGCCGACCACCGATCAGCCAGTGCAACGCCTGCGAGCGATGGATGACGTGGAGTCCCCGCTCTTTCGCGAGGAGGAACTCCGGGTTCTGCGGCCAGATCGCTCCGGTGTGGATGACGGTGTCGACATCGTCCGGCAGGTTCGCGGCGTCGTGACCGACGTGCACGGTCGCGCCGCGTGCCGCGAGGGCGCGGAGGGCTGCGCTGTCGGCACGGTCTGATCCGGACACGCGGATGCCGCGGTCCAGGAACATCCCGGCGAGTCCCGACATGCCGGATCCTCCGATGCCGATGAAGTGCGCGGCCGCGATGTCGGCGGGGATCGGGAGGGTGAGGTCGGGTCGAATCATGGCTCGACAAGTCTAGATCGCCGCACCTCCGCCCCGGCCGAGGGCGCGCCCGAGGTGGACAGCACGATCCGGGCGCGGTACGAACGACCTATGGATCTCTCTGCCCTCGTCGCCCTGGATCCGGCATCCGCTGCCCCGCCGTTCGAGCAGGTACGCAGTCAGGTGATGGATGCTGTGTCCTGCGGTGTCCTCGTCGCCGGCTCGCGGATGCCGACCGTGCGGCGCCTCGCCGATGACCTCGGGATCGCGCCGGGCACCGTGGCGCGCGCGTACCGCGAGCTGGAAGCGGCCGGCTTCATCGAAACGCGGGGCCGCAACGGCAGTTTCGTCTCGCCGCAGGGCGACGCCACCCTGCAGCAGGCCCAGCGTGCCGCGACGGCCTTCGCCGAGCAGATCCGCCTGCTCCACGTGGATGCCGATCAGGCGCTCGCGCTCGTCGCCACCGCGCTGCGCACCTGACCACCCGCGAGGGTTTTGGGGCCGCTTCTGGCCGCTTCGCGAGCCCGCCAGCGACCACACGCGACCCCGAACACAAAGCCCGCGGTGAAGCTGACGGGCCCACGCGAGGGTTTTGGGGCCGCTTCTGGTCGCTTCGCGAGCCCAGCGGCGACCACACGCGACCCCGAACCGCCGGGGCCCGAGGAGGTGAGCTCAGCGCGGGAGGGCGGCGTCGATCATCGCGACGACGTTCTCGGTGCCCGCGCGCGTGCCGACGGATGCCGCGGCGGCGCGCATGGCCGCCAGAGCGCCGGCATCCTTCAGAAGCGGCACGATCTCCGAGGTCACCCGGGCCGGAACGAATTCCGCATCGGGGATGATTCTCGCCGCCCCCGCCCGCACGGCCGAGGCCGCGTTCAGCGCCTGCTCGCCATTGCCGACGGCGTAGGGCACGTACACGGCCGGGATCCCGAGCGCGCTCACCTCGGCGACGGTCGCCGACCCCGACCGCGAGACGATCAGGTCGGCCAACGCGAAGGCGAGGTCCATCCGGTCGAGATACGGCACGATCCGGTAATCGGGATGCCCCGGATCTATCGCTTCGTTGCGTTCCCCCGTCGCATGCACCACTTGCCACCCGGCGTCGACGATGTCGCGCCAGGACTCGACCAGCGTGTCGTTGAGCCGACGCGCACCGAGCGACCCGCCGAAGACCAAGAGCACGGGGCGCGCGGGATCCAGCCCGAACGCTGCGGCGGCCTCGGCCCGGCGGGCCTCACGGTCGAGCTCGACGATCTCGCGCCGCAACGGCATGCCGACCACTCGCCCTCCGCGGATCGGAGTGCCCTCGAACACGACGCCGACGCCGGATGCGGCGCGCGCACCGAGGACGTTGGCAAGACCCGGCTTCGCGTTCGCCTCGTGCACGACGTAGGGCACGCGCTCCCGGCGCGCGGCCACATAGGCAGGCGCAGATGCGTAGCCACCGAAGCCGACGACCACCTCGACACCGTGCGCGCGGATGTGGGCACGCACCTGCGCGATCGCGCGCGAGAACCGCACCGGGAAACGTGCCGCGGCCCCGTTCGGGCGACGGGGAAAGGGCACCTTGTCGACGACGAGAAGCTCGTAGCCTCGCTCCGGAACAAGCCGCGATTCGAGCCCCTCGCGCGTTCCCAGGACGAGGACGGATGCCTGGGCTTCTCGCGCGCGAAGCGCATCGGCCACAGCCAGCAGAGGATTGACATGACCGGCTGTTCCGCCGCCGGCCAACAGGTAAGTCGTCACCGGATCGAGACTACCGCGCGCGGACGGGCCGTCCCTGTGGGGCGGGCACGGTGCGCTCGGTGGGTGCCGGCAAGCTCCGAGCGAAGGACAGGAGCACACCGCAGGCGAGAAGCACCGACAGCAGCGCCGTGCCCCCCTGCGACATGAATGGCAGCGGGACACCGAGCACCGGGAAGATGCGCAGGACGACACCGATGTTGACGACGGCCTGGCCGACGACCCAGACGGTGATGCCACCGGCGACGATGCGCACGAACGGGTCGTGGGTCTTGCGGATCACGTGGAAGGCGCCGACCGCGAACAGGGTGAAGAGCGCGAGGACGACCAAGCATCCGATCAGCCCCAGTTCTTCACCCAGGATCGCGAAGATGTAGTCGTTGGACTGCGCGGGCAGCCAGCCGTACTTCTCGCGCGAATTGCCGAGGCCGAGGCCGAAGATGCCACCGTTGGCGAGTCCCCACACGCCGTGCACGGCCTGGTAGCAGTCGCCGACGGCGGCGTAGTAGCAATCCAGCGTGTCGACGTTGAAGTTGCTGAGGATACGGGCCATCCGGTTGGGGCTCGTCACCGCGAAGACGGCGACGACGGCGAGCACCACCAGCAACGGCAACACGAAGATGCGCAGCTTCACGCCCGAGAAGAAGAGGCATCCGAGCAGGATCGCCATGAGGATCATCGCGGTGCCGAGGTCGTGGCCACCGAGGACGGTCCCGATCACGAGTCCGCCGACGGGCACGACCGGGATGAAGACGTGGCGCCACAGACCCAGCAGGGTCTGCTTGCGGTACAGGACGTACCCGAGCCACAACGCGAGCGAGAGCTTGAGGAACTCCGACGGTTGCATCTGCATGCCGGCGATGTTGATCCAGTTGCGGTTTCCGGCGTCGTTGACTCCGAGGCCCGGGACGAACACCAGCAGTTGGAACATCGTCGTGACGATGAGCGCCGGCCAGGCGATCCTCTTCCAGAACGAGATCGGGAAGCGGCTCGCCACGAACATCAACGGAATACCGATGACCGCGAACACGCCCTGCTTCAGCACGACTTCGAACGGACTCTCGCCGTCGGCCACCGATCGCGCCATCGTCGCGGACAACACCATCACCAACCCGAAGCCGGTGAGAAGCAGCGCGGTCGAGGCGATCAGCAGGAATTCGCTGGGCACGGGGGTGAACACCCGGCCGAGCGAGACGCGAGCCGCGTAGCCCTGCGAATCGGACCCGAGCTCAGGAGTCGGATTCGCCGGACGGGTCCGGTGCGATGTCGTGGTGGCCACCGATCCCCCTCCCGATCCGCTGGCGGACCGCGTCGGCGAAGCGCCGCCCCCGGTCCGAATAGGACTCGAACTGATCGAAGGATGCCGCAGCCGGAGCGAGGAGGACCACATCTCCGTCACGCGCGACACCCGCCGCCAGGTCGACGACCTCTGTCATGACGTCTTCAGTCTGTGCGTGGTCGACCTCGAAGACGGGGACCGCGGGCGCGTGTCGTGCGAACGCTTCGGCGATCTCGCTCCGCGAGGTACCGATGACGATCGCGGCCTTCACCCGCGAACCGCGACCGGCGACGAGCCCCGCGATGTCGACACCCTTCAGAAGCCCACCGACAACCCACACGGCTCCGGGATAGGCAGCCAGCGACGAGTCCGCCGCGTGCGGATTGGTGGCCTTCGAATCGTCGACCCACGTGATGCCGGCAGCGACGGCGACGACCTCGATCCGGTGCGGGTCGAGCCGGAAGTCCCGCAGCGCATCGCGGACGGCTTCCGGCGTGACGCCGAGCGCCCGCGCGAGGGCCGCCGCGGCGAGCGTGTTGGCGACGATGTGCGGGGCCGCAAGCCCGCGCTCGGCGAGGTCGGCGATCGTGGTCAGCTCGAGCGCACTCGTGCGGCGCTCCTCCAAAAACGCGCGGTCCACGAGGATGCCGTCGACCACACCGAGGTCGCTCGGACCCGGAACGCCGAGATCGAAGCCGATGGCGCGGCATCCATCGATGACCTCCGCATTTTCGACCATCTCGCGCGTGGCGACGTCGGACTTGTTGTAAAGGCAGGCGACGCGGGTGTGCTGATAGACGAATGCTTTGGCATCGCGATACGCAGCGGCCGAACCATGCCATTCGAGGTGGTCGTCGGCGAGGTTGAGGCAGACGCTCGCGGCCGGCGACAGAGGGTCAGGTCCGTTCTGGAGAGAGAGGTACCAGAGCTGGTGACTGGAGAGCTCGACCACCAGGACGTCGAAGCCGGCGGGATCGCGGACCGCATCGAGCACGGGGATGCCGATGTTGCCGCACGGCGCCGCTCTCAGCCCGCCGGTGGCGAGCATGGTGGCCGTCAGCCGCGTCGTGGTCGTCTTGCCGTTGGTTCCCGTGATGAGCACCCAGTCGGCGGGGCGCCCGTCGGGCCGGGTGACCTTGTCGCGCACCCGCCACGCGAGCTCGATATCGCCCCACAGGGCGATTCCGCTCGCGAGGACCCAGGAGATTACCGGGTGGTGCGGCGGGAATCCGGGAGACGCGATGACGACCTCGGGCGCGACGTCCGTCAGCGCGTCGGGAACGCTGTCCAGCGGCCCGGTCCACAGGCGCGCTCCGATCACCGGCAACAGGCGCGCGTATTCTTCGTCCGCCCGCTCGGTGAAGACGTGCACCTCCGCGCCGAGCTCGGCGAGCGTGTCCGCGACGGCGAAGCCGGTGACCGACAACCCGAGGACGGCGACGCGGAGCCCGCCCCAGTCGGCGTGCCAGCTCGTCAGCGAATCGAGGCGCGCGGTCATAGTGCCGCGAGCCAAGCGACGTAGAAAAGGCCCACGCCGGCCACCGCGAGCATGCCGGCGATGATCCACATGCGGACGACGATCGTGATCTCCGGCCACCCGCGCATCTCGAGATGGTGGTGGAACGGACTCATGAGGAAGAGGCGTTTGCCGCCCGTCGCCTTGAAGTAGTAGCGCTGCAGGATGACCGATCCGGGACCGATGATGAAGACACCGGCGATCACGATGGCAAGGATCTCGGTGCGCGACAGGACCGACATCGCCACGATGACCCCGCCGATCGCCATCGAGCCGACGTCACCCATGAAGATCTTCGCCTTGGGTGCGTTCCACCACATGAATCCGACGAGCGCACCGACGAAGGATGCCGCGATGATCGTGAGATCCATCGGGTCGCGCGTCGGGTAGCACGCCGCCACGTAGGAATCGACGAGGTCGCTGCTGTGGCAGCGCTGTTGGAACTGCCAGAAGGTCACGAGGCTGTACGCCGAGATCGTGAAGATGCCGGCGCCGGTGGCCAGGCCGTCCAGGCCGTCGGTGAGGTTGGTCGCATTCGACCATGCCACCGAGAGGAAAGAGACCCAGACCAGGTACAGGATCCAACCGACGATCGCCCCGAGTGCCATGAACGACAGCATCGGAATGTCGCGGAAGAAAGAAATGAACGGCGACCCGGGAGTCTGGTTGTACGTGTTGGGGAAGTTCAGCGCCACGATGCCGAACGGAACGGCCACCGCGATCTGGCCGACGACTTTCCGCCATCCCGAGAGTCCCAGGCTGCGTTGCTGGCGCACCTTCATGTAGTCGTCGATGAATCCGACGGCGCCGAGTCCCACCATCATCCAGATGACCAGCAGGCCCGACATCGTCGGCGGCGCGCCGCCCGTGAAGGTGCCCACGACGTACCCGATGATCGCCCCGAGGATGAAGATGACGCCGCCCATCGTGGGGGTGCCGCGTTTGGCGTGGTGGTTCGGGTTGTTGCTCTTCGCATCATCCGGGGTGCGGATGACCTGCCCCCAGCCCAGCTTCTCGAACAGGCGGATGAACAGCGGCGTCAGAAACAGCGTGAACGCGAGCGAGATCGTGGCGGCAGCAAGGAGGGATCTCACGAGAACGATTCTCCCAGACGATCACCCAGATGCCGGAGTCCGGCGGAGTTGGAAGATTTCACGAGCACCCGGTCTCCGTCACGGAGCTCCCCCATCAGGTAGTCGTAGGCTTCGTCGGCGGTCGCGAAGAACACCGCTTCGCCGTCCCACGATCCCTCGCTGATGGCCGAGATGAACAGGCGCCGCGCCTCGGGCCCGACCACCACGATCCGCTCGATCCGCAGGCGCACCGCCAGCAGGCCCACGCGATCGTGCTCCTCGCCGGCCTGCTCACCGAGTTCGCTCATCGCGCCGAGAACGGCGACCTTGCGCTGGCCGGGCAGGACGATCTGCGCGAGGGTGCGCAGCGCCGCGGCCATCGAGTCGGGACTCGCGTTGTAGGCGTCGTTGATGATGCGGACGCGATCGGAGCCGAGCGGCTGCATCCGCCACCGTTCGGCGATCTCCACCGTCTCCAGCCGCGCGATCGCTTCGGCGAGGGGAATTCCGATCTCGCGCGCCGCGGTGAGCGCCGCGAGGGCGTTCATGACGTGGTGCTCGCCGAGGACGCGGAGGCGCAGCGGCATCCGCTCCTTCCCGACCACGATCGTGCAGGTCGTGCCGGATGCCGTGACCTCGACGTCGTCGGCGCGCACCTCGGCGGCCGTTCCCCGCCCGAACCAGCGCACCGAGACCCCGCGCGCCTCCGCGACCGCGGCCATGGTGGCCACCCGCGCGTCATCGGCGTTCAGCACAGCGACGCCACCGGGACGCACCGCCTCGACGAGCTCCGTCTTCGCTTTCAGCGTCGCTTCGACGCCACCGAATCCGCCCGCGTGGGCGAGGCCGACCATCAGCACGATTCCGATGTCCGGTGTGACAAGACCCGCCAGTCGCGCGATCTGGCCGGGACCGGCCGCACCGAACTCGCTCACGAGATACCGCGTCTGCGTCGTGACACGCAGCATCGTCAGCGGTGCGCCGACCTCATTGTTGAACGACGCGCGCGGAGCGACGGTCTCGCCGTCGTCCTGCAGAATCCGCGCGAGAAGGTTCTTGGTCGTGGTCTTGCCATTGGAGCCGGTAATGCCGACGACCGTCAGGGTGCCGAGGGCGCGCACACGGGCGACCACCTCGCGGGCCAGATCGGCGAGAGCAGCCACGACGTCGGGAACGACGATCTGGGAGATCGCAGCATCCACGCGATGCTCGACGATCGCGAGCGCGGCACCCGCGTCGGCCACCGCCGCGACGAAAAGGTGACCGTCGGTGGCCTCGCCGGGCTTCGCGACGAAGATGTCACCCGAGCCGATCAGTCGCGAATCGGTGTCGACCGTCCCGTCGACGATCGTCGTGGGGCTGTCGGCGCCGAACAGCTCCAGGGTTCCCGAAACGGCTGCGGCCACCTCGGCCAGGGTCATGCGAATCATGGTGTCTGGTTCCTCACGCCGGGGGGCGCGTCACGGTGTCACAGGGAGCAAAGGCGTCGTCGAGTCCGACGGCATGACCCGATAGTGCGTAAGCACCTGTGTCATGGCCTTCGTGAACGACGTGCGGTTGGCCGACGACATGCGAACCGTCTGTGGCTCGTCGAAGACCGTGATGACAACGTACTTCGGATCGTCCGCGGGCGCGTAGCCGACGAGGGACGTGAAGTAGACGCCGTCCTTGTACCCGCCCGCGCCGTTGCTGACCTGCGCGGTACCGGTCTTGCCCGCCATCCGGTAGCCCGGGATCGCCACGTCCTCGGCGAGCGTGCCCTGGACGAAGACGTTCTCGAGCATCTGCCCGACCTGCGCGGCGGTGTCGGGCTTGATGACCTGCACGGGCTCGGGGAGCTCGGGCGTTGTCACTGTTCCGTCATCCGTGGTGCACGATTCGACGAACGACAAAGGCTCGCGCACTCCGCCGTTCGCGATCGTCTGATAGACGCTCGCGACCTGCGGAACCGTCACGGTGAAGGCCTGGCCGAACGTCGTCGTGTAATAGGTCTGGTTGTCCCAGTCCGCGACCTCGTGGTACGTGCCCGAGGGCTCGCCCGACCAGTCGAGAGCGGTTCCCTGCCCCACGCCGAACTTCTGGAGGTAATCCAACCTGGTCTGCGGATCGATCATCGCGCCGAACTGCGACAGAGCGACATTCGACGAGCGCACGAGAGCGCCGTTGAGCGTCAGCGTGAGCGGATCGTGCTTCTCGTCGTCGTTGATCACGGCGCCGTTCGGAAACTCCATCCGGTCGGGGTCATAGGCCGTGGTGAACGGGGTCAGCACGCCCACGTCGATGCCCGTGGCCGCCGTGACGGGCTTGAACGTGGATCCCGGCTCATACGAGTACCGCAGCAGCTTCGATGAGCGACTTTCGGCATCGGAGGCGCCGGGATCGTTGGGATCGACGGTGTCCGACTCGGCCGCCGCGCGGATCTTTCCGGTCGCGACCTCGACGACCATGATCCCGCCCCAGTTGGCCTGGAGTCGATCGGTCTCTTCGGCGATCAGCTGCTGCATGTACCACTGCAGGTCCGAGTCGATGGTCAGCCGCAGCGTGCCGCCGTCGGTCGCGGGGGTTTCGACCTCGGTGCCCGGGATGATCACGCCGTCGGCACCGCGCTGGTAGGTGAGCTTTCCATCGGCACCGGCCAAGCACGAGTCCTGCAGACTCTCCAGCCCTTCCAGCGGCGTGCCGTCGGACCCCACGAAACCGATCAGATTTCCGGCGACCGCTCCGTCGGGATAAGTCCGCGACGGATCGGTCGGGAAGAACAGGAAGGGAAACCGGAGATCGGCCAGCGCCCGGTACTCCTGCGTCGACACGCGCTGTTTGATGACGGCGTACTGCGACTCGGGGTTGATGGCCAAGGCATCCGCCACGATCTTCCGCACGTCATCGGCGGATTGGCCGGTGATGGCCGCGATCTGCGCCGCGAGCGACTCCCACGGGACGATCACCGGATCGCCCTCGTCATCCTTGACGATCGCGCCCTGAGCATCGCGCTGAGGGGCGCCCTTGACCGCCAGGGCGGGGTCGATCTGCACGTCGTAGCGCACCGTACTGTCGGCGAGAACGACGCCGGTCGTGTCGACGATGTCACCGCGGGCGCCGTGGAGAGTGACGGTCGCACCGGTCGCATAGTCCTGCGAATCTTTGACGTGGTCGCTCGCGTTCACGACCTGGATGTCGACGAGTCGAACGACGAACGCCGACAGCACGACGAGGACGACGGCGAGAGCGACGACGGTACGGCGGCGCGGGCTGCGGGTGGCTCGAGTCGTCATGTCTCTCAGTGTGTGGCGGGAGTCGGCAGACCCTCGGCGATCGCGGGGGGTGTCGAAGAATCGGCCGTCAAGATGGCGGCATCCACGGTGGCGCCGCTGCTGAGGCTGGAGGCGGGGTCGGTCACGAGCGGGACGCCCCCCACGAGAGCGTTGGGGACGGCGGCTTTCGTCAGTGCGTCGATCGAGGTCGCCCCTGTTCCGCCCGCGCCGTCACCGATGATGGTGTGGTCGCTCAGTCGTAGGTAGCTGGGCGGCTGCCCGACGACCATGCCGAGCGCGGAGGCGTTGGCCGCCAAGTATTGAGGAGAGCTGAGGCCGGCGACCTGGTCTTCGAGCATCTGCTTCTCCCAGCCGAGCGCGCGGTTCTCCTGCGTGAGCGCCGCGATGTCGTACGACGTCTGCGTCGTGAGGATGGACAAGCCCATCTGGATCGCGCCGATCAGCACAGCGCCCGCCACCGCGATCAGGCCATACATCAGGCGTGGGCGGCGCGCGGGTTGGGGTGCCGCGACGGCCCGCAGGCGGGGTCTCGGCGCACGATCCGGCTCGGGAAGGGCGACAGCCAGCAGATCAGCGCTCACGACGCCTCCCTCACTCGTTCAGCGGCGCGCAAGCGCACCGGAGTGGCCCGCGGGTTGCGGGCGCGCTCTTCCTCGGACGCCAGTTCGGCGCCCTTGGTGATCAGTCGGAAGCGGGGCGCGTGCTCGGGCAACTCGACCGGCAAGCGCGGCGGTGCGGTCGAGGCCGCGGCATCCGCGAACACACGCTTGACGAGTCGGTCTTCCAGCGACTGGTAGGACATCACCACGATCCGGCCACCTACGTTCAGCACGCTGAGGGCCGCCGGCATCGCATTCTCCAGCACGGCGAGTTCCGCGTTCACCTCGATGCGCAGCGCCTGGAAGACGCGCTTGGCAGGGTGCCCGCGCCCCTCACGCTGGACCGCGACAGGAGTGGCGGCGAGGAGGATGTCGACGAGCTGACCGGAACGCTCGATCGGCGCGGTGCCACGTGCCGCGATGATCGCGCGGGCGTACCGGCCGGACAGCTTCTCTTCGCCGTAGCGCTCGAAGATGCGGCGCAGGTCACCCTCGCCGTACGTCGCGACGATATCGGCGGCTGTCGTGCCGGCCGTCTGATCCATCCGCATGTCCAGCGGTGCATCCTGCGAATAGGCGAAACCGCGGTCGGCGTCGTCGAGTTGCAACGACGAAACGCCGAGATCGAACAGGATGCCGTCCACGCGCGGTGCGCCGGCCGACGCCACCGCATCGGCGATGCCGTCGTACACCGCGTGCACCAGCGTCACGCGGTCGCCGAAGCGGGCGAGCCGCTCGCCCGCGATCCGTAGCGCATCGGTATCGCGATCGAGGCCGATGAGTCGGGTCTGGGGGAACCGTTGGAGGAGCGCTTCGGAGTGTCCGCCCATGCCTTCGGTGGCGTCGACGAGGACGGCTCCGTCCCGCTGCAGCGCAGGGCCGAGCAGCTCGACGCAGCGGTCGAGCAGAACGGGGGTGTGGATGTCGTTGAGGTCCATGATGCGAGAGGGCCGGTGATCCGGAGTCGTGATCCCCATCCGCCGCGACCTGGCACCGGGGAAGTGTGTCAGGGCGTGCGGCTGGGAGTCACGGCCACGGATCAGAACAAGCCGGGAATCACCTCCTGCTCCATGTCCGAGTAGCCGTCTTCGTTGTCGGCGGCGTAGTCGTTCCAGGCCTGTGCGTCCCAGATCTCCGCGTGTGCACCGACACCGGTCACGACGAGGTCGCGGCCGAGGTTGGCGTAGGTCCGCAGGTGCGCCGGCAGGGTCACCCGGCTCTGGCTGTCCGGCTTCTCGTCGCTGGCGCCGGAGAGGAACATGCGCTGGAAGTCACGTGCCTGCTTGTTGGTGAGCGGCGCTTCGCGAATCTTCTCGTAGACGCGCTCGAACTCCTTCGTGCTGAAGACGTAGAGGCAACGTTCCTGGCCACGGGTGACGACGACACCATCACCGAGGTCGGTACGGAACTTGGCCGGCAGGATGACGCGACCTTTGTCGTCGAGCTTGGGGGTGTACGTGCCCAGCAGCATCGGACCCTCCCCCTGTGTCGACCCGGCCGTCGTCTATGCGCACCACTTTACTCCACTTCCCTCCACATCACTATCCTTTTGCCGGGTATTCCTCCCCAGAAGGCCCCACACGCACAAAAAAGCACCGACCCGGAGGTCGGTGCTTTGACGAACGTGCCCCGTGGGGCGCGAAATCTACTCGGAGCCGTTGCGACGGTCCCACCGGTCGTTGATGCGATCCATGAAGGACGAGGATGCGGGAGCTGCGGGGGCGGACTTTCGTTCGCCCATGGTGCCCTGCGTCGAGGTTCCGCCGTTGCGGTTGGGCGTCACCGCGAGCACGACGCCAACAACCATCACCACGAAAGCGAGGACGCCGACGATGACGACGTCGGTCGAGACACCCACGATCAGACCGCCGAGACCGAGAAGCACGAGGATCGAGCCGTAGACGATGTTGCGATAGCTGAGCGTCTGACCTTCTCGGGGCGCGGTGACGACGTCTGCGTCCTTGCTCATGAGATGACGTTCCATCTCATCGAGCAGACGCTGTTCCTGCTCTGACAGCGGCATGCATCCCCCTCGGGCTCCGGTGCACTGATTCTACGCATGTACTCGAGAACTAGGCTAGGCCCGTGAGCGCTCCTGCGGACCCTATCGAGGCTGTTTCCCAGCGACTGGAAAGTTTCACCGCCCGGCAAGCTGCGTCCGCCGATGCGTGGGGGGACGAAGCGGCGGGTTTCGTGCAGTCGGCAGCGGACGCCGTCGCCGGCGGAAAGCGCCTGCGTGCGCGATTCTGCATCACCGGCTGGCGCGCGGTGGCCGAGCATCGAGATGGCCGGCCCCTCCCCGTCGCCGATGACGCGATCGGGGCCGCGGCGGCCCTCGAGATCTTCCATGCGGCCGCGCTGGTCCACGACGACATCATCGACAACTCCGACACCCGGCGCGGGCACCCGGCTGCGCATCGGGCCTTTGAATCGGGTCACCGCAACGCACACTGGGCCGGGGATGCCGCCGGATTCGGCCGTTCGGCCGCCATCCTGCTCGGCGACCTCCTCGTGGCGTGGAGTGATGACCTGCTGGAAGAGGGGCTCCGCGGCAGCGCCCACGCGCCCGAAGCGCGGGACATCTACGCGATGATGCGCCGGGAAGTCACCGTGGGCCAGTTCCTCGACCTCGCCGAAGAAGCCGCGTACCTGACCGCTCCAGACAGCGCTCAGGCGGAGCGTGCGCTTCGGGTCGCGTCACTGAAGTCCGCCCGCTATTCGATCCAGCATCCCTTGCTCCTCGGCGGAGCACTCGCGGGCGCCAGTGCGGCACAGTCCGACGCGCTCAGCGGATTCGGCCACCCGCTCGGGCTCGCCTTCCAACTGCGCGATGACGTTCTGGGGGTCTTCGGGGACAGCTCCGTGACGGGCAAGCCCTCCGGCGATGACCTTCGCGAAGGCAAGCGGACGCTCCTGATCGCCTACGCCCGCGAGGCGCTGTCGCCCGGAGCTCGCCGGGTGCTGGATGAACTGATCGGCGACCCGACGCTGAATGACGCCCAGATCTCATCGCTCCAACAGACGATCGTCGATTCCGGAGCACTCGCACGCGTGGAGGACCACATCACGCGCTACGCCGACGAGGGCGACCGTGCGCTGCGCGGCGCACCGCTCGGCACCTCGGCCGTCGGCGTGCTCCGTGACCTCGCCCGGGAGGCGACGGTCCGCACCGCCTGATATCCCCGCGGTGGCGCGTCAGGCGAGAGTCTGGGCGACGCGACGCACTTCCGCCTTGCGTCCTTCACGGAGTGCGGCGATCGGCGCACGGCCGATGGCCTCTTCGTGACCGAGGAGCCAGTCGATCGCTTCGTCGTCGGAGAACCCGGCATCCTGCAACACGATCACGGTCCCGCGCAGCGACGGCAGCGGGTGGTCATCGACGATGAACACTTCCGGCACCGCGAAAACACCGGTCCGCCGCGAACCGATCAGGAACTTGTCGTCGAGGAGGCGGCGCACCCGGCCGAGCGACTCATCGAGGCGCTCCACGAGCTCGGGCATCGTCAGCCATTCGGTCGGTGTCGTTTCGGGGGTCTGACCAGTCACCCCTCCACTATTCCACTGGGCCGCCCCTGTCGCCGCCACTCGCCAATTCACTTCTGTCACATTCGCCCCATCCTTATCACCCGTTGACAGGAGTTCACTTCCGTGACACGGTGGCCAAGTCAAAAGAAGGGGAAGATCTTGCGACGATTCCACACCCTCGTGCCGCGGTCCTTCGCCGTACCGACAGCCGTGCTCGGCACGATCGCACTGTCGCTGACCGCGACGCCCGCGGGAGCGGTCGAGGCTGAACGCGCGCACAATCGCCCGCTGGCTCCTCTCCCTGCGACGAAGGTCCCGCCGCAGAGCGTGCCGGCATCCACCCCTCCCTCCTCGCACACCGTCGAGCCCGGAGACACCGTCAGCGCGATCGCCGCGCAGCACGGTCTGAAGACCGCGGACGTCCTTGCCTGGAACGGTCTCGGCTGGAGTTCGATCATCCGCCCCGGGCAGGTACTGGCGCTCACTGGCGCGAGCACGGATCCCGCGGTGGCACCGCCCGCTCCCGCTCCCGCTCCCGCCGCCGCGACGATCGCCACACATACGGTGACCGGCGGCGAGACCCTGTGGGGCATCGCGCAGGCCGGCGGCATCGGGCTGACCGCGCTTCTGGCTGCCAACGGCCTGACGCGTGACTCGATCATCTATCCCGGGCAAGAGCTGTCGATTCCGAGCGCCGCCGCGCCGGCATCCCCCACCATGACTCCGGCGGCCGTCGTCGCCGTCGAGACAGCCCCGGTCACCGCCCTCGACGCCGAGCAGATCGCGAACGCACAGATCATCATCGACGTCGGCCGCGGCCTCGGCGTTCCCGACCGCGGCATAGCGATCGCACTCGCCACAGCGATGGTCGAATCCTGGATCCGCAACCTCGACTGGGGCGACCGCGATTCACTCGGGCTGTTCCAACAGCGTCCGAGCCAGGGGTGGGGCACCGAGGGCGAGGTTCGCGATGCACGACGCGCTGCCGCCGCCTTCTTCGGCGGCACACACGACCCGAACGGCTCGCGCACGCAGGGACTCCTCGATGTCCCCGGGTGGCAGGAGATGGAGTTCGGTGCAGCCGCGCAAGCCGTCCAGCGATCGGCGTATCCCGAGCGGTACGCGCCCTGGGAAGAACAGGCGAGAACGTGGGTCGCCGCCTACGGATAAGGATGATCCAGGGTGAGCCGCTCCCGGCCTCACCTGGTCTGATCCGTAGAATCTCGTAAGTGAGCACGAGCCAGCAGACGGACCCGCTGATCGGCCGTCTGGTCGACGGCCGATACCGCGTCCGCGCTCGCATCGCCCGCGGCGGCATGGCGACGGTGTACGTCGCCACAGATCTTCGCCTCGAGCGCCGGGTGGCCCTCAAGGTCATGCACGGACACCTCTCCGACGACACGGTGTTCCAGGGGCGGTTCATCCAGGAGGCGCGGGCCGCGGCACGACTCGCCGATCCACACGTGGTGAACGTCTTCGACCAGGGCCAGGATGGCGAGCTCGCCTACCTCGTCATGGAGTACCTCCCCGGAATCACGATGCGCGAACTGCTGCGCGAGCAGCGCCGACTCACGATCCCGCAGACGATCACGATCATGGATGCCGTGCTCTCCGGCCTCGCAGCCGCCCACCGAGCCGGGATCGTGCACCGCGATGTGAAGCCCGAGAATGTGCTGCTCGCCGAGGACGGTCGGATCAAGATCGGCGACTTCGGGCTGGCGCGCGCGACGAGCGCGAACACAGCCACCGGACAGATGCTGCTGGGGACGATCGCCTACCTCGCTCCCGAACTCGTCACCCGCGGCACGGCCGACGCCCGTAGCGACATCTACGCGCTCGGCATCATGCTCTACGAAATGCTCGTCGGCGAGCAACCGTACAAGGGCGAGCAGCCGATGCAGATCGCCTACCAGCACGCGACCGATTCGGTTCCCCGACCGAGCGCGAAGAACCCGGGGGTGCCCGAGCAGTTCGATGAGCTCGTCATGTGGGCGACCGAGCGTGAACCCGACGACCGGCCGACCGACGCGCGGGTCATGCTCGAGCGCCTGCGCGAGATCGAGAAGGATCTGGGCGTTTTTCCGCACGTCGTGCGCACGGTGACGCCGGGCGCGACGCGCGAAGAAGAGGCCTACGACTCGGGCGAGATGACGAAGGTCATGCCCGGCACGTTCACGGCCCCGACCGTCACGGACGATTCCGACAACGCCACACGGCTGCGCGCCCGCACGCGTCGTAACTCCGTCACGGGCGGATGGCTGATCGCGCTCGTGCTGCTCCTCGCCGGGCTCGCCGCCGGTGCCGGCTGGTGGTTCGGCTCCGGGCCGGGGTCGCTCGTCGCCGTCGCCGATGTCTCCGGCAGATCGATCGAAGAAGCATCCGCCCTCTTGGCAGAGCAGTCTCTCGTCGCGGTGCCCGGCCAGGATTACAGCCGCGACGTGCCCACCGGGCAGGCCATCGGCACGGATCCCCCTGCCGGATCCCGCGTCGACAAGGACAGCGAGGTCACGGTGATCATCTCGCTGGGGCCGGCATCCCACGATCTCGCGGCACTGTCGGGAGTGAGCGTGGATGCTGCCACCGCGACGCTGGCCGAGTTCTTCATCACGCCGTCGGGTGATCCGACACCGTACTTCACCGACGCCCCAGAGGGCACCGTCATCGGCGCATGGATCACGCCGCCGGGGGGTGGCGACGCGGTGGACTGCACGAGCGGCTGCACGGCGCTCGAGGGGTCGACCGTTGTCTACGACGTATCCCTCGGGCCGATCCCCGACGTCGTCGGCGAGAACGTGGATGCTGCCCGCTCGACCCTGTCGGACGTCCAGCTCGAGACCTCGGTCGCAGAGGAGTTCAGCGACGACGTCGACAAGGGTGTGGTGATCGGCATCGGCGAACACGACGGCAACTTCCGTCCCGGCGACACGGTGACCCTGATCGTGTCGAAGGGTCCGCAGCTGTTCGAGGTGCCGAGCGTCGTCGGAATGACGCTGTCGGATGCCGCGCAAGCGCTCCGCGACGCAGGCTTCTCTCCCAACTACGCCGCGTTCTGGAACGCGGTCCCCAACGGCCTGACGAAGGTCGCGGACACCTCCCCCGCTGGCGAGAGCCTGCACCCGCGCGGGACTCGGATCGACCTCACCATCAGCCTGCTCGGCTGACCCCGCGTCGCCCCTTCCCCCCGACTGACCCTCCCCGCGTCGCGCTCCCTTCCTCCCTCGCTCACCCGCTCCTTGCCCCCGGCCCCCGGCCGGCCCAACCGCGAAACCGCCCGTATGTACTCATTCGGCGGGATTTTCGTGACACACGCGCAGTCTCCCGAGCTGGGAGCACCCGTGGACGTCCCCCTCACCTCCCGCGAAACCGCCCGTATGTTCGCGTGCGATGACCTTCGCGTGACACACGCGCGGTCTCGCTCGTCGGCGAGCGATTCACCCCGTGGAGAAGCGGCCCACGAGGGCACGGCGGATGCGGTGAGCCAGCGCCGCGCAATCGTCCGTGAACGCATCGATCGTGACCGCGATGACGCGGTAGCCGGCATCCTCGAAGAGTTGCTGACGGTGGAGATCCTCGCGCCACTGCCGAGCATCGGTGCGGTGGTGGTCTCCCTGATACTCGATCAGCAACCGCGCCTCGGGATACCCCAGATCTGCGTGGCGAATGCCGTCCGCCGTCTGCACCGGCGGCTGAATCACCGGTTCCGGCAGCCCATGATCGACGAGGGCGAGGCGCAGAAGGCTCTCTCTCGGCGACTGCGGTCCTGTGCGCACACGTTCGAGTGCCCACGCGAGCGCTCGCGCGCCCCGCCGGCCATGACGAGCATCCACCGCCTCGACGAGTTCATCGCGCGTGCACAGCGGCACCCGGATGCCGGATACACGCGGCCCCGTCAGCACATAGTCGCCGGCCGCCACGAGCCAGCGCAGCGAGAGCGCTCGCTTGCGTCCGGTCTCCAGATCCGTGCCCGTCGCGCCCGGGATGGACAACTGTGCCCACGTCGCCGCCGGCGATACGAGCGGGATCATTCCCTGTGACATTTCTCCGGGGTGTGCCGCGCTTTCCCAACCGACGATTCTCGGCCGGCGCAGCGGCTCGGCTCCACGAACGGCGAGAACGTGCAACGGTTCGGATGCCGCCCACGCGAAGGGCACGGGGATTCCCCAGAGGCGCGCCGCGGTGAGGTGGCTGAAGCATCGATCCTCGCCGAGCAGCGAGAGAGTGTTGATGCAGTCCTCGCGCAGGTCCGCGACGGCACCCGCCGGCGCATATAGTCCACGATGCACGTGCGCCACGTCGGGCTGACGCAGACGGCGACGGCTGATCCCGGCATCCGTGGCTTCACGGAACGCGAACGCCCCCAGATTCAGCGGATGCGGCAACGGTGAATTGTGCATCTCCCGATCGTGCCGCGCGATCGAGACGCGCGTTCACGTAGTCCACACCCCGATGCGAGACCGCGCTTGTGTCACGCAAACAACCCCATCCGCGTACATAGCGGCAGTCTCGCGGCCCAGACGCGCACCTCTCGCGCGGCCGCAACCGTCGTGAGATCGCGCTTGTGTCGCGCGATCAGGCCCAAAAGCGAACACAGGAGCGGTTTCGCGGAGAGTGCGCCGGGCGCTACGCACGGACGGACGGACGGGCGCGACGCGACGCAAACGCACGCACGCACGCAACGCACGCACGCAACGCACGCACGCACGCACGCAACGCAACGCACGCACGCACGCAACGCACGCAACGCAACGCACGCACGCAACGCACGTGCGCGCGGCCGGAGTCAGCGCTTCTCGAGCTCCTCGGCCACGAGGAAGGCCAGCTCGAGCGACTGCTTGTGGTTCAGGCGCGGGTCGCACAAGCTCTCGTAGCGCGTCGCGAGGGTCGCCTCGTCGATCTGCTCCGAACCGCCCAGGCACTCCGTCACGTCATCGCCCGTGAGCTCGACATGGATGCCGCCCGCGAACGTCCCGACAGCGCGGTGCGCCTCGAAGAACCCGCGGACCTCGTCGACCACGTCGTCGAAGCGGCGAGTCTTGTACCCGGTCGGCGTCGTGATCCCGTTGCCGTGCATGGGATCGGTGACCCACAGCGGAGTCGCGCCGGAGTCGCGCACGGCCTCGAGCAGCGGCGGCAGCGCGTCGCGGATCTTGCCCGCACCCATGCGGGTGATGAACGTGAGGCGGCCAGGCTCGCGCTCAGGATCGAGCTTGTCGATGAGCTCCAGTGCCGTTTCAGGCGTCGTCGAGGGACCGAGCTTGACCCCGATGGGGTTGCGGATCTTCGAGAAGTAGTCGATGTGGGCACCGTCGAGATCGCGCGTGCGCTCACCGATCCACAGGAAGTGCCCGGACGTGTTGTACGGCGTCCCGGTGCGTGAATCGATGCGCGTCATCGGTCGTTCGTAGTCCATCAGCAGGCCCTCGTGGCCCGTGTAGAACTCGACGCCGCGGAGCTCGTCGAAGTTCGCCCCGGCAGCCTCCATGAACTTGATGGCCCGGTCGATTTCGGCCGCGAGTCGCTCGTACGCCTGATTGGCCGGATTCTGCGCAAAGCCCTTGTTCCAGGAGTGCACCTCGCGGAGGTCCGCGAATCCACCCTGCGTGAACGCGCGGATCAGATTGATCGTCGACGCCGCCGTGTGGTACCCCTTCAGCAGGCGCTGGGGGTCGGGCTGGCGCGACGCCTCGGTGAAGTCGTACCCGTTGACGATGTCGCCGCGGTACGCGGGAAGAGTCACGTCTCCACGCGTCTCGGTGTCGCTCGACCGCGGCTTGGCGAACTGTCCGGCCATGCGGCCCATCTTCACGACCGGCATCGAGGCGCCGTAGGTGAGGACCACCGCCATCTGCAGCACCGTCTTGACCCGGTTGCGGATCTGCTCGGCGGTCGCACCGGCGAATGTCTCCGCGCAGTCGCCGCCCTGCAGCAGGAACGCCTGGCCGGACGCGGCGCGCGCGAGGCGCTCCCGGAGGTTGTCGACCTCGCCGGCGAAGACCAGCGGAGGCAGCGTCGCGATCTCGTTCGACACGGCGGTCACGGCGTCGAGGTCGGTCCAGTTCGGCTGCTGCTTGATAGGAAGCGAGCGCCAGTGATCGAGGTCGTCGTGCAGGGTGGGCATCCGGCCAGTCTAGTGGCGGCATCCTGCTGGTGGATGCCGGATGACACCTCCGGCGGCCTACTCGGGCGGGCGGCGGTCCTTCACGGTCGAGGCGTAGACATCGTCGTACTTCTGCTCGCCGAGGCGTTGCAAGGCGACCATGATTTCATCGGTGACCGATCGCAGGATATAGCGATCGCTTTCCATGCCGTGGAAGCGGGAGAAATCCAGGGGCTCGCCGATCACCATGCCCACCCGGCCGATGCGGGGAATCGACCGGCCGATCGGCATGACCGTGCCCGTGTCGACCATCACGACCGGCACGACGGGAACGCGAGCCTCGAGTGCCATGCGCGCGAGGCCCGTGCGGCCGCGATACAGCTGTCCGTCTGGGCTACGGGTGCCCTCCGGGTAGATACCGAGGAGATCGCCCCGCCCGAGCACCTGAAGTCCGGTGTTGAGCGAATCCTCCGAGGCTTTTCCGCCCGTCCGATCGATCGCGATCTGGCCGCTCGCCTTCATGAAGACGCGCGTGGCCCATCCCTTGATGCCCGTGCCGGTGAAGTAATCACTCTTCGCGAGGAAGGACATGCGGCGGTCGATCATCAGCGGGAGGAAGATCGAATCGCTCACCGAGAGGTGGTTGCTCGCGAGAATCGCCGCGCCGGATGCCGGCACGTTGGTGCGTCCCACGATCCAGGGCCGGAAGATCGCCTTGACGATCGGTCCGATCACGACGTACTTCATCACCCAGTAGAACACCGTCAGGTCCGGATTCTCGCGAGGTCGGCCACGCCGACCAGGCCCGCGTCGTTGCCGAGCGTCGCGGTGATGAATCGCGCCGTCGGGCGCTCCCCGAAGCCGGGCAGCGAGGTCTCGTAGGCGATGCGGGTGGGCTCGAGCAGATCTTCGCCCAATTCCGCTACTCCCCCGCCGATGACGAACAGTTCAGGATCGAGAACCGCCTGGAAAGCGCCGCAGGCCTCGCCGAGCGCCGTCGCCACCCGCCGCACGGCTTCGAGCGCACCGGCATCCTCTTCCGCGAGCAACAGTTGGAGATCCGCACCGGGGACGATCCCGGCGGCGTTTCGGTGAGTGGCAAGGCGCGATCCACGCCCGCCGGCGTCGGCGATGTCGGCGATCTCGCGTTGCAGAGCGCGTCCGGATGCGTATTGCTCGAGGCACCCGTTCTGCCCGCACCCGCAGGGGCGACCGCCCCGGACGAACCGGAGGTGCCCGAGCTCGGCGGCGCTGCCGTTGGCGCCGATGAGGAGCGATCCATCACCGACCGCCGCACCGCCGACACCGGTCCCGAGGGTGATCATGACCATGTCCGTGGACCCCCGTCCGGCGCCGAACCGGTACTCGCCCCAGCCCGCAGCATTGGCGTCATTCTCGAGCGTGACGGGGCGCCCGATCTGCGCTTCGAACTGCGCTCGCAGGGGGGCGTTCTGCCAATCGATGTTCGGCGCGTGCAACATCACCGAGCGCGTGCGATCGATGAAGCCGGCGGCGGCCACGCCGACGGCGTGCACCTCGTGCCGCGAAGCGAGCTCGGCGACCATCGCGGCCACGGCATCCGCGAGCGCCCCCGTGTCGACGGGCGTCGGAACGCGAAGCTGCTCGACGATCGTGCCGTCGAGGGCGACGACGCCCCCGGCGATCTTGGTGCCACCGATGTCGATGCCGACGTTGAGCACAGTCCTCCTCTCCGCCGACACCGGCGGTGCGGCATCGGAGAGTCTAGTGTGGACTGCACAGTCCTCCGGGGTACGCGAACCGGTGTTACCCGAATGGGGCGCGGCACCCGCGGGACTGAGTTTCATCAGCAGTTAGACTCGATCCCGTCGTCATCACCCGACGCCACCCGGTACACAAAGGAGTTGCCGCCCATGAGCGCCGTCCAATTCGAAGTCCCCGCGATCGTTCCCGCCGATCCGCAGGCGAACGTCGCTGATCTTCTCGTCGAACGCGTCAAGGCGACCCCGTCGCTCGCGCTGTTCGCCGTCCCCGAGGGAGACGGGTGGCGCGATATCACCGCCGCGGAGTTCGAACGTGAGGTCATCGCTCTCGCGAAGGGGTTCGCCGCCGCCGGCATCGAGCCCGGCGACAAGGTCGGCTTCATCGCGCGAACCACCTACCACTGGACGCTGGTCGACTTCGCTCTGTTCTACGCAGGCGCCGTCATGGTTCCGGTATACGAGACGAGCTCGGCCGGACAGGTCAGCTGGATCCTGTCGGACTCGGGCGCCACCTGGGTCATCGGCGAGTCGGAGGACCACGCTGCGCGGATCGCCGAGATCCGCAGTGACGTGCCCCTCATCCGACAGGCATGGACGATGGCCGCCGGAGATCTCGACACCCTGACGGCCGCCGGCACCGGGATCACCGACGAAGAGATCGCGCGCCGTCGCTCGATCGCCGTCGGCGCCGACATCGCGACGCTCATCTACACGTCCGGCTCGACCGGCCGCCCCAAGGGGTGCGTGCTCACGCACAGCAACTTCGTGGAGCTCTGCCGCAACTCCTCCGTCGCACTGAACGAAGTGGTGAGCGTGCCGAACTCCTCCACGCTGCTGTTCATCACGACGGCGCACATCTTCGCCCGCTTCATCTCGATCCTCGACATCCATGCGGGTGTGAAGACCGGCCACCAGCCCGACACGAAGCAGTTGCTGCCGGCGCTCGGCTCGTTCAAACCGACCTTCCTCCTGGCCGTTCCGCGCGTCTTCGAGAAGGTCTACAACTCGGCCGAGCAGAAGGCCGAAGCCGGCGGCAAGGGAAAGATCTTCCGCGCCGCTGCCCACACGGCGATCGAGCACTCCCGTCTCCTGCAGGAAGGCAAGAAGGTCCCGTTCGGCACCAAGATCAAGTTCGCCCTGTTCGACCGTCTCGTCTACAGCAAGTTGCGCGATGCCATGGGCGGCCGCGTGCAGTACGCCGTTTCAGGATCGGCTCCGCTCGGACCGCGCCTCGGGCACTTCTTCCACAGCCTCGGCGTCACGATCCTCGAGGGCTACGGCCTCACCGAGACCACGGCGCCCGCGACCGTCAACCTGGCCACCAAGTCGAAGATCGGCTCCGTGGGTCCCGTGCTTCCCGGAGTCGGCGTACGTCTGGCCGAGGACGGCGAGGTCGAGGTCCGCGGCATCAACGTGTTCAAGGAGTACTGGCGCAACCCCGAAGCGACCGCCGAAGCATTCGACGGCGACTGGTTCCGCACGGGGGATATCGGCTCGTTCGATGAGGCGGGCTTCCTCACGATCACCGGACGGAAGAAAGAGATCATCGTCACCGCCGGTGGCAAGAACGTGGCCCCGGCTGCGCTCGAAGACCCCATCCGCGCCAACCCGATCGTCGGTCAGGTGGTCGTCGTCGGCGACCAGAAGCCCTTCATCTCGGCGCTGGTCACACTCGACCCCGAGATGCTCCCCGCATGGCTGGCCAACAACGGGCTCGACCGTGAGATGTCGCTGACGGATGCTGCAGCTCACCCCACGGTGCGCGAAGAGGTCCAGCGCGCGATCGACATCGCGAACAAGAAGGTCTCGCGCGCGGAGTCGATCCGCAAGTTCGCGATCCTCGACACCGAGTGGACGGAAGCCTCCGGTCACCTCACGCCGAAGATGAGCATCAAGCGGAACATCATCATGCAGGACTTCGCAGGCGCGGTCGAAGACCTCTACAACGTGCCGGTCTCGACGACGAACATCCCGCTCGGCGGCTGATCGCCCGAAGAAAGCACAACGACCGGCGGAGCTTCGGCTCCCCGGTCGTTGTTGTTGGTGCGTGAGGTTTCGATACGCGACGGTGCGCGCCGCTACTCCACCTGAGTCGCAGCCGCATCAACGCCGCTGCGCGGCATTGACCCGTCTCGACTCAGAACCAGCTGGACTCGCGGATCTCGCGCATCGCCTGGCGCCGCGTGTCGGCGGGCAGACGATCGAGATACAGCTTCCCGTCGAGGTGATCGGTCTCGTGTTGCAGCGCCTGGGCCAACAGGCCCTCGCCTTCCAGCACGACCTCGTTGCCGTCGAGATCCGTGCCGACGACTTTCGCCCACGGATACCGGATCGCGTCATGCCAGAGACCCGGAACCGACAGGCATCCTTCGCCGACCGGCTGCGGCTCCCCCGACACCTCGACGAGCACCGGATTGAGCACATATCCGATGTCGCCATCGATGTTGTAGCTGAACGCGCGAAGGCCCACACCGATCTGGGGAGCCGCGACGCCAGCTCGCCCCGCCGGCTCCACGGAGTCGAGGAGGTCCCGGACGAGCGCGCGGATGCCGTCATCGACGACGTCGATGGCCGCGCTCGGTGCACGAAGAACCGGGTCGCCGAACAGGCGGATCGGACGGACGGGCATCAGACGGCAGCCGGGACCCGTAGGCCCTCGACGACGGTGGCGGCCAGTTCGCGGGCGGCCTGGCGGGTCTCGGGCTGAAGATCGCGGAAGGACACGGTGCTGCCCGAGGCGATGTGCGGGTCGTAGGGCATGCGGACGACCGCGCGGACGCGACTGCGGAAGTGCGCGTCGAGTTCACTCGCGCGCACGAGCGCGGCCCCGGGCCGCGCAGCGTTGAGCACCACGACAGCGCGGCGCGCCTGCTCGGCGAATCCGTTGGTCTCCAGCCAGGTCAGCGTCTCGGCGGCCAGACGGGCCTCGTCGATGCTCAAGCCGGTCACGATCACGAGCTCGTCGGCACGGTCGAGCGTCGCCTCCATCACCGAGTGCACGATGCCGGTGCCGGTATCGGTGAGCACGATCGAGTAGAAGTGCGCGGCGATCTCCGCGACCTGCTGGTAGTCGGCGTCGCTGAACGCTTCCGACACGTGCGGGTCGGTCTCCGAGGCGAGCACGTCCAGCCGCGTTTCGTCTCGCGAGACGATGCGCGAGATGTCGTTGAACCCGTGGACGTCGCCGCGGGCGCGAACGAGATCGCGCACGGTCTGACCGCTGGCCCTCCCGACCCGATCGGCCAGCGTGCCCCGGTCCGGATTGGCGTCGACGGCGATGACGCGATCGTCGCGCGCATCGGCGAGGGCCATCCCGAGCAGTGTCGTCACGGTCGTCTTGCCGACACCGCCCTTGCGCGAGAGCACCGGAACGAACCGCGCCCCGCCCGCGAGCGGCGCACCGATGCGACGGTCGAGTTCTTTGCGGGCGCGTGCGCGCTTGCTGTCGCCGAGGTTGATGCGGCGGCCGGACAACGAATAGACGATGTGCTGCCACGTTCCTTCGGGTTCCGGGCGCACGATGTGCGCCGGATCGAGGAGCCGGTCGGACGTCAGCAGGTCGGAGCTTTCCCGATCCGCTTCGAAATCACCGAGGCGTCGAGAGTGCAGCGCGATCTCGGACGTCCGCGGGCGGACTCGTTCGTGGTGGTCGAGGTCCTGCGCGGCGACGGCCTCGACGGATGCATCGACGACCGGCACGCTCGTCGTGTCTCCGAGGCGGGCGACGCGGCCGACATCCACCTTCTTCTTCGTCGACGGTGCGAACGCAGGCTCGGCGGGCTTCGCGGGTGCCTCCGCCGCAGCGACGAGCGCGACGTCATCGAGCACGACGTCATCATCGTCGAAATCGTCGTCGCCGCCGAGCGTCGGCACCACGATCTCGACGTGCGCGGTCGACCCGTCGACGATCCCGACGCCGGACACATCGACGCTTTCCGTCGTGTTCAGGACGCCATGGTCAGGGTCGTTCGACGAGCTCTCGTCATGGTCATGACTCACGGTGCACTCTCCCAGAATGTTCTCGGATGCGAGGCATCCAACATCACAGGCTACTCGGCGGGCCGGACGACGACCAAAAGGTCGCCGGCTTCGACCGCTGCCGTGCCCGTGATCGCGAGGCGCTCCACCGTGCCGTCGACGGGTGCGGTGATCGCCGCTTCCATCTTCATGGCCTCGATCGAGGCGACCGGCTGTCCGGCCTTCACGACATCTCCCACAGCCGCCTTGATCGTCACGACACCCGCGAACGGGGCGGCGACCTGACCGGCCTTGCTGGTGTCGGCTTTCTCGACCGTCACCTTGTCGACGGCGATCGAACGGTCGCGCACCCAGACCGGGCGCAGTTGCCCGTTCAGGGTCGTCATGACCGTGCGCATGCCCGCAGCATCCGGCTCACCGATCGCCTCGAGCCCGACGTAGAGCTGCACCCCGGGATCGATTTCGGCGACGTGCTCTTCGCCCGGCTTGAGGCCGTAGAAGTAGTCGGGCGTTCCGAGCGCCGACAGGTCACCGTACGCCTCGCGTGTCGCTTCGAACTCCTTCGCCGGTCCGGGGAACAGCAGCCGGTTGAGGGTGCGACGGCGCGTCGCGGCGTCGCCTGTGAGCCCCTCCTCCTCGGCGGGGGTGAGGGCGGGGATCTCGATCTTGATCTCGCGCCCGGCCAGCACCTTCGTCCGGAACGGTTCCGGCCATCCGCCCGGGAGATCGCCGAGCTCGCCCGCCATGAATCCGACGACCGAGTCGGGGATGTCGTAGTTCTGCGGGTTCTGTTCGAAATCGGCCGGATCGGCCTTCGCTGCCACCAACGCGAGAGCGAGGTCGCCGACGACCTTCGACGAGGGCGTCACCTTCGGAATGCGTCCGAGGATGCGATCTGCCGCGGCGTACATGTCCTCGATGCGCTCGAACTCATCGGCCATCCCCAGGGCGATCGCCTGCTGGCGAAGGTTCGAGAGCTGACCACCCGGGATCTCGTGGTGGTAGACGCGCCCGGTGGGGCCGGGCAAACCCGACTCGAACGGGCGGTACAGGTGGCGGACGCCCTCCCAGTACGGCTCGAGATCGCTGACGTTCTGCAGCGACAGCCCGGTATCACGATCGGTGTACGCGAGGGCGGCCACCAAGGCGGATAGCGACGGCTGACTGGTTGTTCCGGCCAGCGGTGCGGCGGCGGCATCCACCGCGTCGGCACCCGCGGCGCTGGCAGCCAGCAGTGTCGCTAACTGACCACCCGCCGTGTCGTGGGTGTGCACCTGTACCGGCAGGTCGAAGCGCTCGCGGAGCGCGCGCACGAGGGTGGCGGCAGCGGCCGGACGCAGCAGTCCCGCCATGTCCTTGATCGCGAGCACGTGCGCGCCGGACGCGGCGATCCGGTCGGCCAGCTTCAGGTAGTAGTCGAGGGTATACAGCTCTTCGGCGGGGTTGAGCAGGTCGCCCGTGTAGCAGAGGGCGACCTCTGCCACGGCGGTCCCCGTCTCGAGGACGGCCGAGATCGCCGGGAGCATCTGGTCGACGTCGTTGAGCGCGTCGAAGATGCGGAAGATGTCGACGCCGGATGCCGCCGCTTCCTTGACGAATGCGTCGGTCACGGCCGTCGGCCGGGGCGTGTAGCCGACCGTGTTGCGTCCGCGCAACAGCATCTGGATCGGAATGTTGGGCATGGCATCGCGGAGCGCCTCCAGGCGCTCCCACGGGTCTTCGGCGAGGAAGCGGAGAGCGACGTCGTACGTCGCGCCGCCCCACGCTTCGACCGAGAGCAGTTCCGGCGTCATGCGGGCCAGGTGCGGTCCGACGCGGACGAGGTCACGCGTGCGCACGCGGGTCGCGAGGAGCGACTGGTGTGCATCGCGGAACGTGGTCTCGGTGACGGCGAGAGCCGTCTGCGCACGCAATGCCTGTGCGAAGCCGGCCGGACCGAGATCACGCAGACGCTGACGGTTGCCGCTGGGCGGGGGCGCCAACAGATCGAGCTCGGGCAGCTTGCTGCCGGGCGAGACGGAGAGCGGCTTCTCCCCGTAGGGGCGGTTGACGGTCACGTCGGCCAGCCAGTTCAGCAGCTTCGTCGCACGGTCGCGCGACGGGTTGCTCGTGAGGAGCTCGGGACGCTCGTCGATGAACGAGGTGGAGAGGTCGCCGGCGACGAAGGCCGGGTCGTTCAGCACGGCACGGAGGAAGGGCACGTTGGTCGAGACGCCACGGATGCGGTACTCCGCCAGGGCCCGCTTGGCGCGCGCGACCGCTGCCGGAAAATCGCGGCCACGGCATGTGAGCTTGGCGAGCATGGAGTCGAAGTGCGGGCTGATCTGCGAGCCTGCCGCCGTGGTGCCGCCGTCGAGGCGGATGCCGGCACCACCGGGCGAGCGATATGTCGTGATGCGGCCGGTGTCGGGGCGGAACCCCTGCGAGGGGTCTTCCGTGGTGATGCGGGTTTGGAGCGCCGCGCCGCGCAGATGGATGTTCTCCTGCTGCAGGCCGAGCTCTTCCAGAGTCGCACCCGCCGCGATCAGCATCTGCGACTGCACGAGGTCGACATCCGTGACCTCTTCCGTGACGGTGTGCTCGACCTGGATGCGAGGGTTCATCTCGATGAAGACGGCCTCGCCGGTGCGGGGACCGGCGGTTTCGAGGAGAAACTCGACCGTGCCGGCGTTGACGTAGCCGATCGAGCGGGCGAACGCGACCGCGTGGGCGTGCAACGCATCGCGGATCGCGGGGTCGAGGTTCGGCGCGGGCGCGATCTCGACGACCTTCTGATGGCGGCGCTGCACCGAGCAGTCGCGCTCGAAGAGATGCACGGTCTCCCCCGCGGCATCCGCCAGGATCTGCACTTCGATGTGCCGCGGGCGCATGACGGCTTGCTCGAGGAACACACGCGCGTCACCGAAGGCCGCTCCGGCCTCGCGCATCGCCTCGGCGATCGCGGGGGGCAGCTCTCCGGGAGTCTCGACCCGGCGCATGCCGCGCCCGCCGCCGCCGGCGACGGCTTTGACGAAGATGGGAAATCCGATGTCCGCGGCCTGCGCCACGAGCTCGTCCACGTCGTCTGCGGCGGGGGTGGAGCGCAACACCGGGACGCCTGCGGCGATCGCGTGCTCTTTCGCCGTGACCTTGTTGCCGGCCATCTCGAGAGCGAGCGAGGGCGGCCCGATGAACGTGATGCCGTTCTCGGCGGCGCGCGCCGCCAGCTCGGGGTTCTCCGAGAGGAATCCGTAGCCGGGGTAGATCGCGTCGGCGCCGGAGGCCAGAGCGACCCGGATGATCTCGTCGACGTCGAGGTACGCGCGGACCGGATGCCCCTTCTCGCCGATCTCGTACGACTCGTCCGCCTTCTGGCGATGAAGCGACCCGCGGTCCTCCCAGGGGAAGACGGCGACCGTTCGTGCGCCGAGCTCAACGGCAGCTCGGAACGCGCGAATCGCGATCTCGCCACGGTTCGCGACCAGGATTTTACGGAACATGCTCACCTCATTGGGATGCCGGGGCTCCAGTGCATCGGGCCACCGTCGGCGGGCTGAGTACCCTCACAGCCTAGGGGACGGTAACGTAGAGCCTCGTGCACGTACTTTCCGTCAGCTCCCTCAAGGGTGGCGTCGGCAAGACCACCGTGACCCTCGGCCTCGCCTCGGCGGCGTTCGCTCGTGGGGTGCGAACTCTTGTCGTCGACCTCGACCCGCAGTCTGACGTGTCCACGGGGATGGACATCCAAGTCGCCGGACGCCTGAACGTTGCCGATGTGCTGGCCAACCCGAAGGAGAAAGTGGTCCGTCAGGCCATCACCTCCAGCGGCTGGGCCAAGGTGCACCCCGGCACGATCGACGTGATGATCGGCAGCCCGTCTGCCATCAACTTCGACGGCCCGCACCCAAGCGTGCGCGACGTGTGGAAGCTCGAAGAGGCGCTCGCCACGATCGAGGCTGACTACGACCTGGTCCTCATCGATTGCGCCCCGTCGCTGAACGCGTTGACGCGCACGGCGTGGGCAGCATCCGACCGGGTCATCGTCGTGACCGAACCGGGTCTGTTCTCCGTCGCCGCCGCCGACCGTGCGCTCCGCGCGATCGAAGAGATCCGCCGCGGCCTGTCGCCCCGTCTCCAGCCCCTCGGTATCGTCGTCAACCGCGTGCGCCCGCAGTCGATCGAGCACCAGTTCCGCATCAAGGAACTGCGCGACATGTTCGGTCCGCTCGTGTTGTCACCTCAACTGCCCGAGCGCACGTCGCTGCAGCAGGCGCAGGGCGCGGCGAAGCCGTTGCACATCTGGCCGGGCGATTCGGCGCAAGAGCTCGCGGGTGACTTCGACGCCTTGCTCGACCGGGTCATGCGCACCGGCCGCATCGCCGCCGGCGAACAGCGCGCCTGACCCCTCGTCCCACTTCGGGCGCCCCTCGTCCCACTTGTGGCGCCCCTTGTCCCACTTGTGGTTGTTTTCACGCGCCAGAAGCAACCACTTTTGGGACATGCCCCGGAAGAGCGCACCTTGTCCCACTTATGGTCGGCTTCAAGCGCCAGACACAACCACTTCTGGGACATACACCCCGGAAGGGGACCCTTGTCCCACTTGTGGCTGGTTTCAGGCACTGAAAACAGCCACTTTTGGGACATGCCCGAGAGGGGCCAGCCCGAGCGACTCAGGCGGAGCGCGCGGAGCGACGTGCGGAGAGCTCGTCGACGGGGTCCGGAGCCTGCGGGTCGAAGTCGAGCAGCGTCGATTCGACTTCGTGCAGAACCTTGCCGACCGCAATACCGAACACGCCTTGACCGCGGCTCACGAGGTCGATGACCTCGTCGTTCGACGTGCAGAGATAGACCGAAGCGCCGTCGCTCATGAGCGTCGTTCCGGCGAGATCGCGGATGCCGGCAGCGCGCAACTGCTCGACGGCCGTGCGGATCTGCTGCAGCGAGATCCCGGTGTCGAGCAGACGCTTGACGAGCTTGAGGACGAGGATGTCGCGGAAACCGTACAGACGCTGCGACCCCGAGCCGCTGGCGCCGCGAACCGTCGGTTCGACAAGTTCAGTGCGCGCCCAGTAGTCCAACTGGCGATAGGTGATCCCGGCCGCGCGAGCCGCGACCGCACCGCGGTAGCCGACTTCGTCGTCCATCTGCGGCAGACCGTCGGTGAAGAGCAGGTCCGTGGCGAAGGGTGTTTCGCCGAACGCGTCATGCGCGGTCATCGTGGCCTCCTGCGTACGATCGGGATTCTTCCACGCTAGAGGAGCCGGAGCCGACCGGCAACGACATCGGCATGGAAGGGGGCGGCGTGTCGCGGCGGCGCGTCACGGAGTCAGTCGATCCAGCGCGGTCTGGACGAACCCGGCACGCACATCGTCGAGGCGTCGCACGAGCTCGGGCGCGATTTCGTTCGCCCGGGCGCGAGACCCGGCATCCGCCCGGCGAAGCAGCGGCGCGAGCGCACTCTCCACGAGTGCGACATCACGTTCCGCTGCCTGTCGGATGGTCCGCAGGTGACGAGGCTGGATGCCGTGCGCCTCGAGCGCAACGAGTGCACGCAGAAGCGCGAGGGCGCGCTCATCGTAGGTGTCCGCGGCGATCAGCAGGCCCGCGGTGACCGCATCGCCGAGCAGACTCGCCTTCGCACCGGATGCGGCGAGCAGCTCATCACGGCGGTATCGGCGCGGCGTCTCCAGAATCGAGGGCGGGACGACGACATCGCCCATGCCGTCGTGAGCGTCGAGGTATTCCCGAATACGAGCGAGCTTGAAGTCGTGATCACGCTGGAGCGTCAGCGCGGTGCGCAAGCGTTCGAGATCCGCTGGCGAGAACTTGCGGTACCCCGACTCGGTGCGCACGGGCGTGACAATCCCCTGCACTTCCAGGAAGCGCAGCTTGCTCGCGGTCAGTTGCGGGAACTCGGGCGCGAGGCGCGCGAGCACCTGGCCGATGCTGAGGTGCCCCGTAGCCGCTGAGCGACTGCGGGGAGATGACGCCGGCGTCACGCCCCGGTCGCCTGACCGCGGTCAAGCGGAGCGACGAAGAAGTTCAGCCGGAACTTGCCGATACGCACCTCGGCACCGTCGGTGAGGAGCGCGCGGTCCGCACGCTCGCCGTTGACGTAGGTCCCGTTGAGCGAGCGCTGATCGACGAGCTCGAAGATATTGCCCGTCCGGGTGATCTCCGCGTGACGACGCGAGACCGTCACGTCGTCGAAGAAGATGTCTGCTTCCGGGTGGCGGCCGACCGTCGTGACGTCACCATCGAGGAGATAGCGGGCGCCGGCTGTGGGGCCGGAGCGGACCAGCAGCAGAGCGGAGCGCGAGGGAAGCGCGTTGATCGCCTCAACCTCGACGTCGGTCAGTTCCATCCCGAACGGCACGAAGGACAGATCGGAATCGTGTCCGAACGTCTGGGTCGTGTCGGTGAAACCGGTGTCGCCCTCGCGGCGGATTCCCGCGGGCACGGCAGAACCGTCGCCTTCCGGGGTTCCCGGCTGGCCGATTCGATCGTTGTCGTCCACGTTGTCCTCCTTCACCCACCCTAACGGATCGACATGCCCGAGTGAGGCCCGATCCGAGAGGCGGCTTCCGCCAATGTTGCGCCCTGTTTCGCGCGCCGGGCGACCCCGCCGCGGACTTCGTACTCTGAGTTGACCACCTACCCGTCAGGAGAAACCCGTGTCCACGTCGCATACCCGCCTCACGCCCCCCTCGGTGCGTCAGGATGCGGTCTGCATGTGCGCGCTCGGTCACGCCTGCTCGTCGTTCGCTCCGGGTCACGCCGTCCACCTGATCCAGTCCCGGCTCGTCTCCGCAACGCCGAGCGAGTGGGTCGACGCGATCGTCACGTCGACGGCGACTGACGGCACGATCGTCGTGCACACCGTTGCTGACGGCACCGAACTCACGGTGTGGAACGGCGCGGGAGCCGCGGACGCGGTCTCCCCCGGTCTGCCCGTCGCCTTCCACGGTCGCTATCACGTGCTGAACGTCGGCGGCCGCCTGTTCAACGCACTGTCGCTGTAACGGACCGCGCGATAGCTCACGCCATCGACATCGCATCCTTCATCGCCATGCAGGCATCCATGCACGCCTGGCAGGAGTCCGCACACATCTTGCACACGACGCTGTCGTCGGCATGCATCATGCACGTGTCCATGCACGTCTGACACATGGCGATGCAGGCATCCAGCATCGCCATCATGGATGCCGGGGTCATCCCCTGCATGCGCATCATCGATCGCATCATCGTGTTGCACATATCGGCGCAGTTCATGCAGGCCGGAGCGCAGTCCATCATCTGCGCCGAACACACCGTGCATGCCTGCTCGCATGCGGCGCAGGCATCCATGCACGCCTGCATCATGGCCATGTCCATGGCCGGCATGCCCTCCATCGACATCATGTCTTCGGACATCGCGTTCATCATCATCGCGTCCATCACGCACCCCTTTCGCTCGAGGCGGTCGCACCCGGCTCTGCCTGTCGAGGGGCCACCTGACGCCATGCTAGGCCTCCGCACCGACACTCGAAAGCCCTAGGTAGGCTCGATCGCGTGATGTCACAAGGAATTCACAAGGCCCATCCCCGCCGTCGCTCCGGCATCCGTTCGCTTCTCGCCGTGATCGTGGCGATCGCACTTGTGGGAGTCGCCTCGCCCGCGTTCGCACACGACGAACTCGTCGGCGCCGTGCCGGCGACCGGAGGCCAGGTCGACGCGCTGCCGCCGGAGCTCGTCCTCACGTTCAGCGGCGTGCTGCTCGACGAGCCGGGAGCCACCGAAGTTGTCGTCACCGATGCCACCGGCGCCTCGCTCACCGGCGGCGATCCGGTACTCGACGGCACGAAGCTCACCCAGCCGCTCACGGGGTCGGCGTCCGGCGTCGTCTCCGTCATCTGGCGCGTCGTCTCCAGCGACGGGCACCCGGTCTCCGGCGAGTACAGCTTCACGGTTGGCGACCCCGCGGTGGCTCCCCTCGGCACGGAGACTCCGCTCCCCGGTCCACCCATGAGCGACACCGGGATGGGCGCCGTCTGGATCGTCCTCCTCGTCGCTGCGGTGGCCCTCGGCGGAGCGCTCGTGGCGGTGCTGATCGCGCGGGCCCGCGGCCGGCGTGAGGACTAGGCTGGAGGCATGCCTCACTACAACGTCGTCATCCTCGGCGCCGGCCCTGGCGGCTATGTCGCGGCCGTCCGCGCCGCGCAGCTCGGCCAGTCGGTCGCCATCATCGAAGAGAAGTATTGGGGCGGTGTCTGCCTCAACGTCGGCTGCATCCCCTCCAAGGCACTTCTGCGCAACGCCGACCTCGCGCACGTCTTCCACGACCAGGCCGAGCTCTTCGGCATTTCGGGCGATGTGTCGTTCGACTTCGGCGTCGCGTGGGACCGCAGCCGCAAGGTGTCCGAGACACACGTCAAGGGCATCCACTTCCTGATGAAGAAGAACAAGGTCACGGAGTACGAGGGTCGCGGCACCTTCACCGGTCCGAACGCGATCACGGTTGCGCGCTCCGACGGCCAGCCCGAAGAGGTCACCTTTGACAACGCGATCATCGCCACGGGCTCGCGCGTGCGTTTGTTGCCGGGCGTGCAGCTCAGCGACAACGTCGTCACGTACGAAGAGCAGATCATGACGCGGGAGCTTCCGGGCTCGATCGTCATCGTCGGTGCCGGCGCGATCGGCATGGAGTTCGCGTTCGTCCTCCACAACTACGGCGTGAAGGTCACGATCATCGAGTTCCTCGATCGGGCGCTCCCGAACGAGGATGCCGACGTCTCGAAGGAAATCGCCCGTCAGTACAAGAAGTACGGGATCGACATCCTCACCTCGACCAAGGTCGAGACCGTCACCGATCACGGCGATCACGTCACGGTGACCTACACGCCCAACGCCGGCGGCGACACGCAGTCGATCGACGCCGACAAGGTGCTCATGTCGATCGGGTTCGCGCCGAACGTCGAGAACTTCGGCCTGGAGGCCACCGGCGTCGCCCTCACCGACCGGGGCGCGATCGGCATCGACGACTACATGCGCACCAACGTGCCGCACATCTACGCGATCGGTGACGTCACCGCCAAGCTGCAGCTGGCCCACGTCGCCGAAGCTCAGGCGGTCGTCGCAGCCGAGACCATCGCCGGCGCAGAGACGCAGACGCTGGGCGACTATCGCATGATGCCGCGTGCCACGTTCTGCTCGCCGCAGGTCGCCTCGTTCGGCCTAACCGAGCAGCAGGCCCGGGATGCCGGTTACGACGTCAAGGTCTCGAAGTTCCCGTTCTCGGCCAACGGCAAGGCCAACGGCTTGGGAGAACCGATCGGCTTCGTCAAGCTCATCGCCGACGGCGAGCACCTGGAGCTCCTCGGTGGACACCTCATCGGCCCTGATGTCTCGGAGCTTCTGCCCGAGCTCACGCTCGCGCAGAAGTGGGATCTCACGGCTCTCGAAGCGGCCCGGAACGTGCACACGCACCCGACGCTGTCGGAGGCTCTGCAGGAAGGCTTCCACGGCCTCGCCGGTCACATGATCAACATGTGAGATCAGTTGCCATCTGACGCCGCCCCGGGAAACTGGGGCGGCGTCAGTGCGTTAGAGGCCGAGCGTACGGGCGAGCTTCGAATCGGATGCCGCCACCCGCCCGCCGGCGCGCAGGACGGCGTCGGTGGCTGCCGCGAGCAGCTCGGCGCGCGCGGCCGGGTCGGTCGGAGCCGCAGGGCCGAGTTCGAACTCCCATTCGCGCCAACTCGAGGTCGCGCCGCGGCGCTCGTCGGTCGCCTGGACGTGATCGTCGACGAACTCCGCGATGAGTCCGCCGTCGGCGTCGGTCAGGGCATAGGCGTCGCGGGCGTTGCGGATGCGGGCGAGCGCGAGGAGCGGCCCCGGGGCGATCGCGGCGACGGCAGCGGCGACAGCATCCGGCACCACCGCACCGTCGGTGTCATCGAGCGGCCAGTGCGTTTCGAGGCGGCCGCCGTCGGAGCGGCGGGGTCCTTTGATATGCCAGCCCTCGTCGGGACCGCCGGAACGGCGGCGAACGGCGTAGCCGGCGCGACCCAGAGCGACATCGGCGAGGTCGAGATACCGCGCGTCGAGGTCGCGGTGCTCGGGACCCGCCACGTGGGCGACACCGGGGAGCCCCGTCCAGTCCGGCAGCGTCGTCAGCTCATCGACATCGAATGTCAGCTCGACCTCCACCGACGAAGCGCCGCCGGAACCGGTCACTCGTCCCGACCGTCGACGTCAGGGTTGATGTCGTCCTGCGCCTCGACGAAGTGGAACTCCGCCGTGGTCGGGCCGTCGGCGTCGCCCGTGTTCGTGTCGACACCCGCGCGTTCGTAGACGATCTGGGTCTCGCTGTACGGCATGATCAGCCGGTCGAGAGTGTCGTCTTCCAGGGGAAGAACCTGCCCGTCGAGCGGGCCTCCGTGCAGTCGTGCAATGGCCATGGTGGACCTCCTCGTTTCAGCCTATCCCCGGGCGGCGACACCGACTCCCCTCCACCCGGCCCTCAGTGCGTCGGGAACCCGAGACTGATCTGGCTCTCGCTGGGATCGGGCCAGCGAGTCGTGACGACCTTGCGGCGCGTGTAGAACGAGAACGCCTCCGGCCCGTACATGTGCGTGTCGCCGAAGAGCGAGTCCTTCCAACCACCGAAGGAGAACGCGCCGATCGGCACCGGAATCGGCACGTTGATGCCGACCATGCCCACCTCGATGTCGTACTCGAACTGGCGGGCCGTCTTGCCGTCGCGCGTGAAGACCGCCGTCCCGTTCGCGTAGCGGTTGCTGTTGATCAGGGCGACGGCCTCGTCGAACGTCGCGACGCGCACGACCGAGAGCACCGGGCCGAAGATCTCCTCGTCGTAGACGCGCATGCCGGGGGTCACACCGTCGACCAGGGAGGGCCCGATGAAGAACCCACCGCCGTCGAACTCGCGCTCGCGCCCGTCGACGACGACGCACGCGCCCTCGTCCGCTGCACCGGCGACGAATCTCGTCACGCGGTCCAGCGCATCCCGCGTGATGAGCGGTCCCATCTCGCTCGTGGGGTCGAATCCGTCGCCGACCGTGAGCGTCCCGATGCGCTCAGCGACTTTTGCCACGAGAGCATCTGCGATGTCGCCGACGGCGACGACGACCGAGACGGCCATGCAGCGCTCCCCCGCCGAGCCGTACGCGGCGGACACGGCGGCGTCAGCGGTGGCATCCAGATCGGCGTCGGGCATGACGATCATGTGATTCTTCGCACCGCCGAGAGCCTGCACGCGCTTGCCGTTCTCCGCGGCGCGCGCATAGATGTAGCGCGCGATCGGCGTCGACCCGACGAACGAGACGGCGCGGATGATGGGGTCGTCCAGAATCGCATCGACGGCCTCTTTGTCACCGTGGACGATGTTGAGGATGCCGGCCGGCAACCCGGCTTCGGCGAACGCCTCGGCGAGCCAGACCGCCGCCGACGGGTCACGCTCGGAGGGCTTGAGGATCACGGCGTTTCCCGCGGCGATCGCCGTCGTGACCATCCAGAGCGGCACCATCACGGGGAAGTTGAACGGTGTGATGCACGCCACGACGCCGATCGGCTGGCGCACCTGGTGCACGTCGACGCCGCCGGCGACCTGCTCGGAGTAGTCGCCCTTGAGGTGGTGCATGAGGCTCGTGCAGAACTCGACGTTCTCGAGCCCCCGGGCGACTTCACCGAGCGCATCATCGACCGTCTTGCCGTGCTCAGCCGTGATAATGCGGGCGAGCTCGTCGGAGCGCGACGAGATGATTTCGCGCAGGCGGAACATCACTTGCTGCCGCTTGCCGAGCCCGGTGTCCCGCCAGCCGCGCTGTGCGACCTGTGCCGCGCGGGCGCTCTCGTGCACGAACTCGGCGGACGCGAGCACGACCTCGCCGCTCTGTTGCCCCGTCGCGGGGTTGAACACCGGGCCGCGGCGCGCGGCATCGTCGGCGATGCGCCGGCCGGCGACGACGTGGGGCACCGTGGCGAGAGTGCGGGAGGGGGTATCGATGCTCATGGGATGCGTCCGTTCAGGCGTGGGCGGGAGTGGCGTCGAGCGCGGGGTCATAGCCGCGCAGGGTGCCGTCGGGGGTGGCGAGCCGGGCGACGAGCGTGCAGTCCTTGCCGCCGAGGCCTTCGTCAGCCAGCTGCGCGAGTTGTGCGTGGGCGAGGGCCGCCGCCGGCAGATGCACGCCGACCTGCTCGCCGGCGGCAAGGGCAAGGCCGCAGTCCTTCAGCGCGAGGTCGACCGAAAAAGTCGGCGCGAAGTTGTTGTTGGCGGCGGCTTTCTCGAGCACGCCCGGCACGGGATACCACGTGCGCATTGCCCACGACGATCCCGATGACACCGAGGCCACCTGCCAGAAGGTCTCCGCATCCAACCCCAGCTCTTCTGCCAGCTGCGAGCCTTCGGACATCGCCATCACGTTGATGAACAGCATCATGTTGTTGACGAGTTTCGCGGCGATTCCCGCGCCGGCGTCGCCGCAGGAGATGACGTTGCCCGCCATCGGCGCGACGATCTCGGCGACCCGAGCGACATCGGCGGGCTCTCCTCCGAGCATGAATGTGAGGGTGCCGGCCTCGGCTCCCGCCGTGCCGCCGGAAATCGGCGCGTCGACGAAGGTGAGTCCGCGCGCGACTGCTTCCGCATGGCACCAGCGGGAGGTGTCGACATCGACTGTGGAGGTGTCGAGCAGGATCATGTCAGACGTCGCGTGGGCGAAGATGCCGTCCGCGCCGCCGTAGACCTCGCGGACGTGGGCGGGCTTGGGGAGCGAGGTGATGCACACCGTGGCGCCCTCGAGTGCATCGGCGACGGACGCCGCGAGGGCGACTCCTCCCGCCGCAGCGGCCGCGGCGGCCGCGGGGTTCAGATCCACACCGCGGACCGTGTGACCGGCCTCGACGAGGTGAGCCGTCATCGGCGCGCCCATCCGGCCGAGCCCGATCCACGCGATCTGGAGGGGGGATGAAGACATGACGACTCCCTGCATCATCGAAGGTGTGCCGCGGGACGACCTCGTCCACGCGATGAAGCCAGGCTAGGCGCCGAATGCCTGCATCTCAATGCACATTGGACCGACACTCTTGCACGAGTGTTGTGCGTTGGCGCACACTGATGGCGTGACCGCGACCGCACCAGAGCCCCCTCTCGACGCCTTGATGACCTTCCTCGCGGTCGCGCGGCTGGGCCGGTACACCGCCGCCGGCGCAGTGCTGGGCATCAACCACTCCACGGTGTCGCGCCGCATTGCCGCGCTCGAGGCGGCGACGGGCGGACGGCTCCTCGTGCGGGGCGCGGGCGGATGGGAGGTCACCGATCTCGGTCGCCGCGCCGTCGGCACAGCGGAACGCATCGAGAGCTCGATGCGGGAGCTCCTCGACGGCGAGGACGGCGATCCCGTGCACGGAATAGTGCGCATCGCCGCGCCCGATGCGTTCACCTCCGCGTTCCTCGCGCCCGCGATGACCACGCTGCGCGCCGCGCATCCCGCCCTCGCCGTCGAACTCCTCTCGGCCACCCAGCGGGTGCGGCAAAACCGCTCGGGGGTCGACCTGGAGATCGTCGTCGGTCGTCCGCAGGTTCTGCGGGCGTACGCGACACCGGTCTGCGCCTACGCGCTGCGGCTCTACGCCACCGCGGACTATCTCGCGGCGCGCGGAAAGCCGGCATCCGTCGCCGATCTTGCGAACCACCCGCTCGTCTATTACGTCGAGAGCTCGCTACAGGTCGACGAACTCGACCGCGCGCTGCAAGAGCTCCCCGACTCTCCCCCGTCACTGCGGTCCACGAGCGTCTTCGCCCACGTCGAGGCGACGGCAGCGGGCGCGGGCATCGGGATCCTGCCCGATTTCCTCGGCGATCGAGACTCGCGCCTGGTGCGCGTCCTCGACGGGGCCTACGAGCATCCCCTCGCGTACTGGGCGGTCGCGCGTGACGAAGGCACCCGCAATCCCGCGGTCGCCGAGACGCTCCGGGCGATCACCGAGCACATCCGTGTGGCGCAACGGATGCCCGCCAGCGCCTAGACTCGGGTGCCGATGAAGCCCTTCCTGCTCCTGGCCACCCGCGCCGAAGATCGCCCCGCCGACGACGAATACACGCTGTTTCAGCGGTTCACCGGTCTCGCCGCTGGCGATCTCGTTCGCGTGCGGATGGAGGCCGGTCCGCTCGGTGACATCGATCTCGACGATTACTCCGGGATCTTCGTCGGGGGCGGGCCGTTCAACGCGTCAGACCCGCTCGAGAAGAAATCCGCCGTGCAGCGCCGGGTCGAAGCAGAGTTCGCGACACTGCTGGATGAGGTCGTCGCGCGGGACTTCCCGTTCTTCGGCGCGTGCTACGGCGTCGGGACCCTCGGCACGCACCAGGGTGCGGTGATCGACGGCACGTACCGCGAGCCGATCAGTGTCATCGATGTGGCACTGACGCCCGAGGGCGCCGCCGATCCGGTTCTCGCCGGCATGCCGGAGACGTTCGCCGCGTTCGTCGGCCACAAGGAGGCGATCACCGTCCTGCCTCCGTCGGCGACGCTGCTCGTCCGCGGCGCCGGATGCCCCGTGCAGATGTTCCGGGTCGGCCACAACGTGTACGCGACCCAGTTCCACCCGGAGTGCGATGTCGAGGGGATCTCCACCCGCATCCGCGTGTATGCCGGGCACGGCTACTTCGGCGAGGGCGAACTGGATGCCACGCTCCAGGCCGTGCGTCGACTCCCCGTCGTGCACACCGGCGCGATCCTCCGCCGGTTCACCGAGCGCTACGCCCGCTGAACCGCTGGCGCGATCAGTGGGCGCAGATGGATGCTTCCCCACGGGGAAACGACGATCTGCGCCCACAGAATGCATCGAGGAGAAGCGCGCTCAGCGCAGGGGCTGGGCGCGCCAGATGCGATCGATGTAGTCACGCATCGACCGGTCGGACGAGAAGAATCCGCTGCGGGCGACGTTGAGGATCGCCGCGTGGGTCCAGGCATCCTGATCGGCATACGCGGCGTCGACCTTGTCTTGCGCCGCGATGTAGGTCGAGTAGTCCGCCAGCACCATGAATCGGTCGTCGTAGAGCAAGTTCGACACGACCGGCTCAAACACGCTCTTGTCGCCGCCGGAGAAGGCACCCGAGGCGATCAGATCCATCGCGCGGCGCAGGCTCTCATCGCCCTGGTAGAAGTCGGCCGGCTTGTAGCCGCGCGCCCACAGCGCCTCGACCTCGGGCTCGCTCATCCCGAAGAGGAAGAAGTTGTCGTCGCCCACGAGCTCGCGGATCTCGACGTTCGCACCGTCGTCCGTGCCGATCGTGAGCGCACCGTTGAGGGCGAACTTCATGTTTCCCGTGCCGGATGCTTCCTTACCCGCGAGGGAGATCTGCTCGGAGAGGTCGGCGGCCGGGATCACCCGTTCGGCGAGGGTCACGTTGTAGTTCGGCGGGAACAGCACCTTCAACCGCCCCTCGACGCGCGGATCGTTGTTGACGACCGAGCCGACGGCGTTGATGAGGTGGATGATGCGCTTGGCCATCGCGTAGCCCGGCGCCGCCTTCGCGCCGAAGATGAACGTGCGCGGCTGAATGTCGGATGCCGCCACCTGACCCGACACGATGCGCTCGTACTGCGTGACGATGTGCAGCACCTTGAGCATCTGCCGCTTGTATTCGTGCAGGCGCTTGACCATGACGTCGAGCATGTGGCCATCGCTGACCGTGAATCCGTCGCGGGCCAGCAGCACGTCGTTGAGGTGGCGCTTGTTGGCGGCTTTCACCGCGGCGAACGCCTCGCGGAAGAGCGGGTCCTCAGCGGATGCTTCCAGTTCGCGCAGGCGCTCGAGGTCGGTGAGCCAGCCGGTGCCGATCGCCTCGGTGATGAGGTCGGACAGGCCCGGGTTCGCGAGCCGGATGAAACGGCGTGGGGTGATGCCGTTCGTGACGTTGGTGAACTTGCCCGGGTAGAACTCGTTGAAGTCGGGCAGCACCTTGTCGCGCAGCAGCTGCGAGTGCAGCTCCGCGACGCCGTTGACCTTCGCGCCGGCGACCGTCGCGAGGTACGCCATCCGCACCGACCGCTCGGGGAACTCGCTGATGATCGACATGTTGCGCAGGCGCATCTCGTCGTCGCCGAAGCGCGCGCGGACGGCATCCAGGAACTCGTCGTTGATGCGGTAGATGATCTCGAGGTGTCGGGGCAGGAGCCGGCCCAGCAGGTCGACCGACCAGACTTCCAGCGCCTCGGGCAGCAGTGTGTGGCACGTGTAGGCGAAGCACTGCTGGGTGATCGCCCACGCCTCATCCCAGTCGAGCTTCTTCTCATCGAGCAGCACGCGCATGAACTCCGGCACACCGATGACGGGATGCGTGTCGTTCAGCTGGAAGATGACGCGCTCGGGCAGCTTCGCGAGGTCGAAGTCCGGCGCCAGCTGGTGGTCGAAGAAGTCCTTGATGGATGCCGCGACGAAGAAGTACTGCTGCTGCAGGCGCAGCTCCTTGCCCTGCGGGGTGGAGTCTTCGGGATAGAGCACCTTCGAGATGTTCTCGGCGAACGTCTGCGACCGCACGGCTTCTTCGTAGTCGCCGGAGTTGAACACGCGCAGGTCGAACGAGTTCGTCGCCTTCGCGCTCCAGAGGCGGAGCGTGTTGACGCGGCCGTTCTGGTACCCCGGGACCATGTAGTTGTACGGGATGGCCAGCACGTTCCACGCGGGGATCCAGCGGCTGCGTTCCGTGCCCTCGTCGTCATAGTGCTCGGTATAGCCGCCGAACGACACGGGCTGGGCGGCCTCGGGGTGCGGGAACTCCCAGGGCGACCCCATCGTGAGCCACGAGTCGGGCTGCTCGACCTGCTGGCCGTCCTGGAACGTCTGCCGGAAGATTCCGTACTCGTAGCGGATGCCGTACCCGATGTTCGGCACGGCCATCGTCGCGAGCGAATCGATGAAGCAGGCGGCCAAACGTCCGAGCCCGCCGTTGCCGAGGCCGGGTTCGACCTCCGCCGCGCGGAGGTCTTCGATGTCGATGCCGCACTCCGCCATCGCGGTCGTGGCGATATCGGTCAGGCCGCTCGCGAGCAGGTTGTTGTCGAGCTGGCGGCCGAGGAGATACTCCGCCGAGAGGTAGCAGACGCCCTTGACCTGTGCGACGCGCTGGCGGCGGAGGTCTTCGAGCCACCGGGCCATGAGGTAGTCGCGCACGGTCATCGCGAACGCGAAGTACCGGTCGTTCGCGCTGGCGGCCGACAGTGGTACGCCGCGCTCGTAATTGAGGTTGCGCAGGAACTGGCGCACGAACCCGTCGACCGTGCTGGCGGGGCCCGCGACGGGCGCGAGCGCCAGCGGATGGGTCGCCTGAAGCGGGTGGGATGCTGCTGCGGCAGCGGAACTGGGACCGGTCACAGGTTCATGTTCTGACACGCTCCCACGCTAATGCCCCGCGCGCTTCGGCGCACATCGAGCGGGCGGATGTAACACAGGGATTACCCGCGCGTCATGTACCCGTTCGTTCCTGCTCCTCCGCCTCGCGCGCTGCGGAGAGCTCGGCCGTGGCGACCAGGACGGCATCTTCGGCCCGGCGCAGGCGGTGCTGCGCGAGCGTCGCGGCGCCGAAGCGGGCGCGCACGCGGTCGGCATCTTCCTCGACGAGGGTCATGATGTAGGCCGTCGCGATGAGAATCACCTGCGCCGAGAGGTTGAACCACAACAGCAGCGCGATCAGCGCGCCGAACGAAGCAAGTAGCGGGTTGGATGCCGCTCCCCCGACAAACAGGCCCGAGGCCTGCTGCAGCACTGTCAGGCCGATTGCGCCCAGGAGCGAACCGGTCCACAGCGCGCGAGCCGGAGCGCGGACACCCGACAGCGTGCGGAACAGCACCGCGATGGCGACGGCATCCAACGCGAACGTGACGACGATCGCGAAGATCCGACTCCCCCACGTGATGAGGGGGTCATCGCTCGCGACGCCCAGCCACGCGGCGACCGCGCTGAGCCCCGCCGTGCCGAGCACGGTGACGACCGCCGAGGCGGCCAGCGCACCGCCCGCGCCGACCGCGAGGGCGAGGTTGCGCAGCAACACCCAGATGAAGAGGACGTCGTCCGTGAGTTGATCGCAGATCGCGCGCATCGCGGTGCGCAGCGACCCGATCGCGCCGATGGCCGCACCGATCAGACCGACGAGCGCCAGGATGCCGGCCACCGACAGTCCCGCGGGCGCCGTCACCTGGTCGAGGTCGATCAGGCCGCCGTCGCCGACGAGTCCGGGAATGGCGCTGTCGACGGCATCGACCAACGCGTTCCAGGCCGCGGGGTTGCCGCTGAGCCACAGCGCCGCCGCCGAGAAGCCCAGCAGCACGCCCGCGAACACGCTGAAGAGCGTGCGGTAGGTGACGCTGTCGGCGAGCACCGGTCCGCGCCGCTCGCTGTACCGGAGGAATGCACGGACCGGGACCAGGGTCAGGGCCCAAGCGATAACGCGCGCGATGTTCATGCCGCCCAGGATATGCGCCGGTGCCGACGTTCCGCGGGGCCTTGACAGGTCACTCGGTGTGCACTCTTGTCACAGAGAACTCTCTATTCACATCCGTACCACCGGCGGCATAGGATACAGAACGGGAGAGGATCCACCGTGAAGGGACTCGCGGAATCGCTCGTTCGGTCTGGGGCCGTTCGAGCTGAGGACATGTGGGATGCCGTCGCCGAATACGGGGACGGTCCTGAGCTGCGCCACAAACTGGTCGCGGCACGCTTGGCGACCGAGACGCAGGTCGCGGAGGGAATCGCCGCGCAGACCGGCCTCCCGTTCATCGACCTGGCCTCCATCACCCTGTCTGCCGACACGATCGCTTCGGTGCCCGCGGCTCTCTGTCGCCGCTACCACGTCATCCCGATCGAGCGGGGGCGTCGCAGCCTCACGATCGGGATGCTGGATCCGACCGACCTCATCGCGATCGACGACATCACAACGGCGACCGAGCTCAATATCCGGCCCGCCGTCGTCTCGGCCGATGCCTTGGAAGCCGCGTTCGGTCGGTTCTTGCGGTCCGACGAGGAGCTCAGCGACCTGTCGGAGCAGATCGGCGAGAGCGCCGTTGCCGATGGTTCGGCCGGCACGGAGTCGATTGAAGAATCGGTCGACGACGCCCCGATCGTCCGGTTCGTGAACCTCCTCATCAGTCAGGCGATCAACGACCGCGCGAGCGACATCCACATCGAGCCCGGCGAGAAGCAGCTGCTGGTGCGCTACCGCATCGACGGCGTGCTCCACGAGATGCAGCGCGCCGATCGTGCGATCCAGGACGGCGTCATCTCTCGGCTCAAGATCATGGCTGCGGTCGACATCGCCGAACGCCGCAAGCCCCAGGACGGTCGCTTGTCCGTCCATCACGACGGCCGTCAGATCGACCTGCGCCTGGCTACCCTCCCGACAGTGTGGGGCGAGAAGATCGTCATGCGAATCCTCGACAGCTCCGCCCAGTCGCTCTCGATGGGCGATCTGCGCTTCTCCATCCGCAACGAGCAGCGCTTCCGCGGTGCGATCACGCGTCCGCATGGCATGGTGCTGGTGACCGGCCCGACCGGCTCCGGCAAGTCGACGACGCTGTACACCGCGCTGAACACCGTCGCCAATCCGCGGATCAACGTGATCACGGTCGAGGACCCGGTCGAGTACCGGATGGCCGGTATCAATCAGGTGCAGGTAAACGCCCGCGCCGGCATGACGTTCCAAGCGGCACTGCGCTCGATCCTCCGGTCCGACCCCGACGTCGTGCTCGTCGGGGAGATCCGCGACCAAGAAACCGCGACGATCTCGATCGAGGCGGCCCTGACCGGTCACCTCGTGCTGTCGACCCTGCACACGAACGATGCCCCGTCGGCGCTCACGCGTCTCGTCGAGATCGGATGCGAGCCGTTCTTGGTCGGTACTGCCCTGTCGGCGGTCGTCGCGCAGCGCCTCGCCCGGCGCCTGTGCGTGAAGTGCCGCGAGGCCTACACCGAGAGCCGCGACGTGCTCTCGTCGGTGAAGTTCCCCCATAATCCCCTCGATCCGCCCGTGCTGTATCGCGCCGTGGGATGCTCGGCCTGCTCCGGCACGGGATACCGCGGTCGCGTCGCACTGCACGAGGTGATGGAAGTCACCGAGAGCCTCGAGCAGATGGTCGTCGGTCACGCGACCGGAACCGAACTTCGCCAATCGGCGCTGGCGGACGGGATGATCCCCCTCCGCGAAGACGGCTTCAGCAAGGTCTCCGAGGGCATCACGACGATCGAAGAAGTGCTGCGCGTCTCGATCTGACGCTTCCGCGGTACCGCTCGGTATCTAGATAATCCGATACGTGCGAGGTATCGTGATAATCCGATACCTCAGGAGCATCTCATGGCACAGCGCACCGCGCGACTTCGCGCACCCGCCGACTTCGGACTTGCCGTTCAGCAGGCGCGCATCGCGCGTGGGATGTCGCAGACCGAGTTGGCCGCAGAGCTCGACATCCCCCAGAGCATGATCAGCGAGATCGAGAACGGCAAATCCACGATCTATCTGCGCCGATTGCTCGGCATCGCCCACGTCACCGGGATCGAGTTCAGCGCACGGTGGGAGGATGCCGATGCGACTGACCATTGAGCTCCATGACACGACGATCGGCACCCTCGAGGGCGACGCGCGGTCTTTCGACTTCTCCCCCAGCTCGAACGGGATCGAGAGATTCGGAGCCAACAGCACCATCTTGTCGGTCGCGGTCCCCTTGGTCGGAGGCCAACGTCGAGATCACGCCGGTCGTCGACGCACCTGGTTCTCGGAGCTCCTCCCCGAAGGCGATCAGTACGAGTATCTGATCAGTCAGGCGGGGCTCCGGCGCGATGACATTCCCGCCTTCCTCGCTCGCTACGGCCGAGATGTCGCGGGTGCGCTGCAAATCTGGGATCTCGATGACCCCACCGAGCCACGCACACCCGCGGTGCGTTCGCTCGACGAAGACGCGGTGCGCGCGCTGCTGGAAGATCCCATCGGGTCGCCGCTGGCCAACGACCCCCGAGCCGGCCGGTCTTCTCTCGGAGGCGTACAGCCCAAGGTCGTCCTCGTGCGCACGGAGACGGGCTGGGCGCAAGCGCTCGGCGGCTATCCGACCACGCACATCCTCAAGCCGCAACTTCCGGGTGACAACGCGACCGTGATCTACGACGAAGAGTTCGGATCGCGCATCGCTCGCCGGATGGGATTGGCCGCTTTCGACACGAGGATCGCAGATTTCGCCGGCCTGCCCGCACTCGTCATCGAGCGTTTCGATCGCCACAACGGGTCTCGCGTCCATCAGGAAGATTTCGCTCAGGCGCTGGGTGCGCGCGGCATCCAGAAGTATCAGGAGTACGGCGGGGTCGTGAGTACACGGCGGATCGCCGACACCCTGACGATGCATGCTCCCGAGAGCGAGCTCCGAACGCTCGCGAGACTTGTCGTTCTCGCGGTGGGCGTCGGAAACCTCGACATGCACGCAAAGAACATCGGCCTGCTGCACCCGATCGACGACAACGTCGAACTCGCTCCCGCGTATGACGTGGTCCCCCAGGCTCACCTGAGCCGCGATGGGAAGCTGGCACTCGCGATCAATCGGAAGTATCGGCACCACGACATCACGCGCGGTGATGTGGTCGCGGAGGTGTCTTCCTGGGGGGTGCGGCGCGCAGAAAAAGTCGTCGCAGACGCGATCGAGGAGCTTGAATCGATCGTCGAGGCCGAGGAGCCCCTGGACGGGGCGGCGTGGAACCTGAAGCCGAACGTCACTGCGTTCGTTCAGAACCTCGCAGACGGGGGTCCGATCGGGGGGCGTTGAGGCCACCGCGCGGTCGTCGGTATCCCGGGCCACTTTTGTCGCCTCGGATGCCACCAGGCGACCAAACGTGCCCGCAACGCAGCGCGACCCAGCAGCGCCCCCGCATCCCGGGCCTGTTCTGTCGCCACGGATGCCGGCATCCGACCAAAGCTGCCCGCAACGCAACGCGCGCCGAGCGGTGCCTCGCAAACCGGGCCGCTTTTGTCGCCGTGGATGCCGGCATCCGACCAAAGCTGCCCGCAACGCAACGCGCGCCGAGCGGTGCCTCGCAAACCGGGCCTGTTCTGTCGCCGTGGATGCCGGCATCCGACCAAAGCTGCCCGCAATGCACTGCGGGTGGGACGTCAGCGCGATGACAACGCGCGGCGCACGCGGGCGACAGCGGCGCCCGGATCAGGGTAGAGATCGGCCCGGGTGATCTGGACGACGGTCCACCCGGCTTCGCGGGCACGCTCGGACTTGCGGATGTCCGCGGCCCACGCCGTCGGGGACATGCGGTGATACTCCCCCTGATACTCGACCAGCACGCGCTCGCCGACGTAGGCCAGATCGAAGATGCCGATCAAAGCCGCCGCGTCGTCGAACACGGGCACGTCGAACTCGGGTTCAGCGAGGCCCGCCTGCAGAATGGCGAGGAACAGGTGCACCTCGGGACGACTCCGCGCGCCGACGCGGACGTAGGGCACCGCCGCGCGGAGCGCCGCGACTCCGGTGCGCGACCCTGCGGCTGTGACGGCCTTCAGCGCGGGCAGCGTCGTCAGTGCAGGGCCGGCGATCACACCACCAGGCCCGCGTGGCGGCGTGACCATCAGCGAACCGACGGCGACGAGGTCTCGCCACGGAAGATCTCGCGCAAGAGTCGCCCAGGTCGAGGCGGGCGATGTCACTGGCAAGCCGTCGCACTCGGTCACCGTTGCCAGGTGGCGGCCCACCTGATGGCCACGGATGCCACGCGCACGCGGCGTGCGCTCCGGCGCGAGGACGCCGACATCCAGGGGCGGGCACGGCCGCACAGGAAGCATGTCGCACCAGAGGACGAGCGCCGAGAGCCCGGTGAAGAAGCGCGTCGGCGCAATCCGCTCCGCGTACGCCTCGATCCGGTGGCGCAGCAACCGCGCGTCGGCATCGGCGAGGCCGTCGCGTTCGGGCGGGTCGAACGGATGCGCGCGCACGCCCCAGAACGGCGCCTCGAGGTCGCCGGCTCGCAGCCGGCGAGGGGTGACCCCGGCATCCCGCGCCGCGCTCACCGCGAAACGCGGCCCGAGTCGCGGGGGGAGGGGCGTCGGACGGGATGCCATGATCCACCGTGGCGCGCAGGGACGCGGCCTCCCGTCGAGATCGCCGAAAATGTGGACAACTCCTGGCAACTGGCGCGTGGGGAGGAGACTCCGCCCACCGACGTGTGCCCCGCATCCCGGACATGAAACGTCGCCACCCACGCCGCGTGGCGACAAAAGGCGCCCGGAACGCCGGCGCGTGAGGAGGAGACGTGGCACACGCAAGAATCGCCGGCATCCCGGTCAAGAATTGTCGCCAACCGCGCCAGGTGTCGACAAAAGCGGCCCGCACCGCCACCGGTGACACGGTGACGCCGTGCGAAGCGCGCCGCGAATCAGCCGCCGGCGCCGCCGATCTCGCCGTAGATCGAGAAGATCGGCATGTAGAGCGAGATGACCATGCCACCGATGATGATGCCGATGCCGACGATCAAGATCGGCTCGATCGCGCTCGTGAGCTGCTCGGTCGCGGTCTTCACTTCGCCTTCGTAGAAGTCGGCGATGGATGCCAGCATGTCGGGTAGCGTGCCCGATTCCTCACCGACGGCCACCATCTGCGCAACCATCGTCGGGAACACCTCGGCCTTCGCGAGCGGCGACGAGAATGACTTCCCCTGCTTGACCGACTCCTGCACCTGCCGGACGGCTTCCTCGATCTTGTAATTGTTCGACGCGGCGCCGACGATCGACAGCGCTTGGACGAGCGGTACGCCGGCCTTCAACATCATCGACAGGCCACGGCTGAATCGGGCGACCGCGATCTTGGTGGCGAGGGGGCCGAACACCGGCATCCGCAGCTTGAGCGGGTCGACCACCTTCCGCACGCGATCCGAGTTGCGATTGCGAAGCCACCAGAACCAGAACACGATGCCGGCGACGATCATGAGCGGCAGAATCCACACCATGTTGTTCGACAGCGTCACGAGGATCTGCGTCGGCAACGGGAGCTCAGAACCGAGGTTTTTGAACATCCCCTCGAAGACGGGCACGACGAACGTGATCATCGCGACCACACCGAGGATCGCGATCGACAGGACGATCAGCGGGTAGGTCGTGGCCGACTTGATCTTGTCCTGCAGCTCGGCTTCATCCTTATAGGTGTCGGCGACCGTCGTCAGCGCCTGCCCGAGGAAACCGCCCGACTCGCCGACGCGCACCATGTTGACCATGAGCGGCGGGAAGACGTCGGGATGCTGCGCCAGCGCCGCCGAGAACGCCGCCCCCGATTCGACCGAGGCGTGCACGCGCACGAGCGCTTCGCGCAGCATCTTGTCTTCGGTCTGCTCGATGAGGATCGAGAGGGTGCGCATGAGCGGGAGCCCCGCGTTGATGAGGCCGGCCATCTGCTTGGCGTAGACCGCCAGCGCTGCCACTTTCACCCGGCGCTGAAGACCCGGAATCGAGATCTCCCGGTTGAGTCCGGTTTTCGACGTCAGCGAGACCTCGAGCGGAGTGAGGCCTTGGGCGCGGAGCTTCGATGCGACGGCGTTCTCGCTCGATGCTTCGAGCGTGCCCTTGACGACCGCTCCCCCGGTCGCGTCGACCGCGCGATAGGTGTACTCCTCGATCAGCGACATCAGTTCCCCCAGCCCACGGCCTGGCGCTCAGACGAGTGCATGGTCCATGCTTCGGCGTCGTAGTCGGCGGGCCGCACGCGCGCCTCGTCGAAGGTACGCGGGTCTTCGGCGATCTCCTTCGCGAGCGCGAGCGAGATGGTGCCCTTCTCGACCAGACGCTTCAGGTCCTGATCGAGCGTGTGCATGCCGAGCCCGCCACCCGCTTGCAGCATGGAGTAGATCTGGCTGATCTCGCCCTCGCGGATGAGGTTGGCGATGGCGGGGGTGTTGACGAGCACTTCGGTCGCGATGACACGCCCCTCGTTCTGCGCCTGCGGCAGGAGCGTCTGGGTGATGATCCCGCGGAGAGTGTCGCCGAGTTGCGTGCGCACCTGGTTCTGCTGGTCGGAGGGGAACGCGTCGACGATACGGTTGATCGACTTCGCGGCGCTCTGGGTGTGCAGGGTCGACAGGACGAGGTGACCGGTCTCGGCGGCGGTGAGGGCGGTCGAGATCGACTCGGGATCACGGAGCTCACCGATGAGGATGATGTCGGGGTCTTGACGCAGCACGCGTCGCAGCGCTTCGGAGAACGACGCGGTGTCACTGCCGATCTCGCGCTGATGGATGAGCGCGCGCTTGCTGGTGTGCTGGAATTCCACCGGGTCTTCGACCGTGACGATGTGCGCGGGCTTGGTCTGGTTGACGACGTCGATCATCGAGGCGAGCGTCGTCGATTTGCCAGAGCCCGTCGGCCCAGTCACCAGCACGAGACCACGGGGCTTGGTGACGAGGTCGGCGGCGATCTGCGGCACGCCGAGCTCGGCGAAGCTGCGGATGCGATCCGGGATGAATCGCATCGCGACGGCGACTTCTCCGAGCTGGCGGAAGACGTTGACACGGAAGCGAGCGACATCGGGCACCGTGATCGACAGGTCGACCTCGCCGTGCTGGCGGAACTCAGCGACCTGCTCGTTCGTCATGATCCCGCCGATGGCGCCTTCGAGCCAGTTCTGACTCGTCGGCTCGAGAAAGCCGGGGATGCCGGCGAGATCGCCGTCGACACGCATGAGCGGCGGATGCTTCGCCGTCAGGTGGACGTCGGATGCCCGAGAGCGCGCAGCGACGGCGAGCAGCGGGGCGATGGGCGCGACGTCGAGGGTCATTGCGCGGTCTCCGTTCGGATGAAGGCGAGCACCGAGATCGTGAGCTTGCCGCCCGTGTACTCGACGTTGATCGGGGCGAGAAGACGCGGGCCGACACCCAGGGCGTCGACGAACGCGGCTGCCTTCTGCGCTTGCGCCGTGGCATCGGCCCGCACGGCGGCCGGATCGGTTTCGGTCTCCAGCGCGGCCGGATCTGCGGCCTCGCCCTCGGCGGCGGCCGGTAGTGCGTAAGGCTGGGCGACATCGATCGTGATGGTGACGAGCACCTGCCGCTGTGGGGCGTCTTCGGCAGTCGTCGGTTCCGGCGCGACCGGCTCCTCGACCTCGGTCTCGGCCGCGGGTGCGGCGCCATCTTCGACCGGTGCGGGCTCAGGCTCCGGCTCAGCCACGACCGCGTTGCCCTCGGCATCCAACGCCGTGCGCGCAATGAAGGGGGCCGACTCTTCGGCCGCGATGCTTTCGATGCGCACGTCTGCCTGCTGGGCCGTCGCACCGATGATCTCGTACACGTCGTCGAGCTGCGGGGCCGCAGCGATCTGCGTCCGGAGGTTGGCGAGGCTCTGATCGATCTCCTCGATCCGCTCGTTCGCCGCGCTCAGCCCGTCGATCTGCGCCTGGTAGACCGCGTTGGTCTGTGCGACCGTCGTGGCATTGGCGTTGATCGTCTGGGCCTGCGAGTACATCGGCAACGCGATGAGCGCGAGGCCGGCGACCAGCACGATCACGGCGACGAGAATGCCGAGCAGGTTGATCAGCTGCTTGTTGAGGGTCATTCGGTCGCCTCCGCTGCGAAAGTGCCGGTGTAGACGGTCTGGTCGAAGGTCACCCGGAGTTCGTAGCGATACTCCGACCCGCTGAGCGTGCTCGCCCAGCCATCCGCGTCGATGATGCCGGGGAGCGTGCGCACCGAACGGATCAGACCGACGATGTCGGTGGGGGTCGCGCTCGTGAAGTTCACGGTGCCCTGAGCGCCGACCTCTGCGTCGGGCGCGTCGCCCTGCGGCAACCCGCCGGGCGCGAGCGTGTACTCGATGATCCCGACGTCGGCCGGGAGTGCCGTCCGGATGGAATCGAGCAGGCCGGTCCACTCCAGGTCGGTGCCCATGGCCTGCACGCGGAAGTCACCGAGCTCGGTCTGCAGTTGCAGCTTCTGGCTCACGGGCTGGAGCGCGGCAACCTGGACGAGCAGGTCGTTCGTGCGGGCGTTCTCCGCTGCCAGTCGCTGCTGCGCGGCGAACTGGAGCACGTAGGTGCCCGCGGCCGCGAGCACGACGACGGCGAGAGCGGCGACAAGCCCCCAGCCCCATTTGCGGAGCAGGATCGAGCGCTCGCGCCGTTCGGTGACGGCGCGAGGCAACAGGTTGACGCGGGGAGCGCCACCGACGACCAGTGCAGAAGTGGATGCGAGGGCCATCAGTTCGTGCCTCCCAGAGCGAGGGCGGCGGTGGTGATCAGGTTGAGATCGTCATCACCGGGCTGCAACGGCACTTTCGACGCGAAGACGCTCGAGGCGCCCAGGACCTCGACGGCGATCGGCAGGCTCGCCGCAAGAGAGGCCGGAATGCCCTCCACCCCGGCACCGGCGCCGCTGACGAGCACGCGGGTCACCGGGGTGTCGCCGGAGCGGTCGGCGTAGAAGCGCAGAGTGCTGCCGAGTCGGAGCACGAGGTCGTCGATCGCCGCCGGGGTCATCCCCGAGGAGGGGCGCACTGCGGACCGCTGAGCCGACCGGCGCCGCAGCGGCACGTCGTCTCCGGTGGATGCCGGGACGGTCTCGAGCAGTTCTTCCATCGGCGCCGCGTCGAGTTCGGAAGCCGACCCCGCACCTTCGCGTGCGCGGACGGCGGCCGTCGTGATGTCGACGGGAATGATGCGAACGAATCGAGGTGCACCGTCCTGCACGACGACGACGTAGCTCGTGTGGTCGCCGAGATAGAGCGCGGCGACAGCCTCACCGGGTGCGGCGACGCGGTTCACGGCGCGTGCGAGCGCGAACGGCGCAAGATCGACGACCTGCACGTCGACCTTGGCGCGCCCGATCGTCGACACGAGCTCTTCAACGGTCTCGGCGACGGCCGCCACGAGAAGCCCGGTAACCTGATCGCCCTCTTGCGAGATGGGGTAGAAATCGAGCACGGCCTGGTCGGCAGGCACCGGGAGAAGGTCTTGCACCTGATACGGCAGCGACTGCGCGAGCAGATCGGGCCGCATCGCCTGCGTCGTGTAGTCGCGCACGAGGATCCGTCGGCTGCCGATGCCGAGCACCACCTTCTTGCCCTTGATTCCTGCGCGCGACCAGAGCTGGCGGATGGCGAGAGCCACGGCATCCTGATCGAAGATCTCGGAGTCCTTCGCCGCCCCCGCCGGCAGCGGAACGGATCCGTAGGCGACGATGGTGGGGTTCTTGCCCGTCGTCAGTTCGGCCGCGCGCACCCCCTCTTCGGTGATCTCGAGCCCGACGATCGTGTTCGCCATGACCTTCTCCTCTCTCCGCGCCGTCGCTCAGCTGAGCGAGAGCATTCCCACATACCAGCGGGCGATCGGTTCGCCCACAACGATTCCGAGCCAGGCACCGACGACCATGAAGGGGCCGAAGGGCACGGCGGTTTTGCGCGTCGCGCGGTGGGTCAGCATGAGCGCGATGCCGACCACGCCGCCGATCAAGAACGCGGCGAAGGCGCCGCCGATGAGCGCGCCCCAGCCGATCCAGCCGAGCGCGATGCCGAGCACGCCCGCGAGTTTGACGTCTCCCCCGCCCATGCCCCCCGGGCGGATCGCCCGGAGCAGCCAGTAGAAGGCGAAGAGCGCGGCGCCGGCAATTGCGGCGCGGAGGAGGTTCTCCCACGGGGCCCCGAACACGCACGCGGCGGTGAAGAGCACACCCAGCACGAGGTAGCTCGGGAGCACGATCGCGTTCGGGAGGCGCCGGGTATCGAGGTCGATGAGCGTCAGCGCGATGCTGATCGCCGCGAGGTAGAGATACGCGAGCGTGACGAGCACCAGCGCGGGAGTCGCGATCGGCGCGGCGTCGAGCGCCATCCACACCACGCCGACGAACGCGCCGCCGGTCGCGAGCTCGACGAGCGGATACCGCGCCGAGATCGGCGCGGCGCAGTTCGCGCATTTCCCGCGCAGAGCGAGCCATGAGACGACCGGCACGTTCTGCCAGGGCCGCACCGGCGCATCACACGAGGGACACTGACTCGGCCGAGTGAGTGAGATGCCCGCGGGGACGCGATAGATCACGACGTTGAGGAACGAGCCGATGATCAAGCCGAAGAGGCCGGCGATGATGAGGAGATAGATCGCGAGCGGCGTCACGGGGAAGCCACATCACGACGCGAGATCAGGTCGCCCAGGATTGCTTCCGTCCCCGACTCGCTGTCCTCGTCCTCGCCGGGGGCCGTGCTTCCCGGGAACCCGACGGGGGTGTACCAGAAGTTCGGTTTTCCGGTCATCTTTCCGGCCTGAATCGACCCTTTCCAGCCTTCGCCGCTGTTGGGGAAGTCGACCGTGCACTGGGTGAAGATCATGGCAGAGATCTTCGAGGCACCGGCTCCGGGGTTCATGTTGGTTCCATCGATGCTGATGGGGGGCACGGTGTCACACGTCCGACCAGGCACCTCCGGATCGATGAACCAGATGCGGTGCGCGGCGCCATCAGCAGACTCGAAATCTTGGTCTTCGATGTTGAACGACGGGGCGACGAAGATGACATCCGTCTTCAGCGACGTCGTTCCGCTGTACTTGTGCATGTCCACCTGAGCGCAGTGCGTGGCGTCGATGAGAGTCGGCTTCGTGAGCGCTTTGATCTTGGCGACCATCTCATGCTCGGGGTACCAGTCGTAGGCGCAGGCACCGGTCCACGTGATCTTTTCGAACATGCCGCTCGACACGAGCGAGTCCAAGTCTGCTTTCGTGATCCCTTGCCACTCGGGCGCGCTGGGGAGCTGAGGGACGCTGACGACGGGTTGCAGCGGGGTGCGCGTGACCGAGTTGACGGCCCACGACGCCGCGGTGCCGCTCGAATAGGAGAAGGCACCTCCGTACATGATGCGATCGCGCGCCACCGGACCGCCGCCCGTGAGTGTCAGGTTGCCCCCCGCGTAGATGCTCTGCACCACATTGGCGCCGGTACTCGTGCCCACGACGTTCTGTTTGGCGTGGATGCTGCCATCGATGGTGATGCCACCGTTGACGCTGACGCTCCCCATGACCGAGACGACATCGCCGTGGAGTTTCGGACCGCCGGAGAGTGTGATGTCGTTGCGTGCGTACACACCCTTTCCGACTGTGCTTCCGCCTGAAATCGACACTTTTCCGTTGAGCGAGACGAGGTCCCCGCCGATCTTGGTACCGCGATCGATCGTGACGTCACCCTCGGCATAGACATCGCCGGCGACGACGCATCCGCCGACACCGCGGACGGTGCCCGCGGGCAGGTACACGGATCCCGCGATCGCGCCTCCGGAGTCGCACGTGAAGTCACCGGCGACGCCGGGTTCGGGGATGACCCAGACCGTCGCCGGCTCGTCGGGGTCGACGGCCTGGATCTTGAGCGCGCTCAGGTTGAGCGGCGCCTTGGTGATGAGGGCCGGCTCCTTGATGACCGCGGGTGCGGGCGTGTACTCGTACACGGCCTCGGTGGTGGTGATCGCGCCGCCTGGTGCGCGCCCCACGGCGCTGAAAATGGCTCGCCCCTCGACCGAGACGCAGTCACGCGTCACCGCGTAGGTCGCGCCGCCGTCCAGCGTTCCATTCACCGGCGCCACTTCGATCGGACCCTGGTCGCAGATCTCGCCATCGCGGAGAGCGACCGCCAGCGCCTGCGCGAGACCCGCATCCGCCGCGGCACGCGATTGGGCCGTGCTGCGACTGTCCGTCACCATGCCGGACGTATTGACGACGATCGCAGAAAGCGCGAGTCCGCCGATCGTGAGTACGAGCATGACCATCAAGACGGTGACAAGCGCCGATCCCTCGTCACGCGAAAGACTCACCCGCGCCCTCAGTCCCAGCATGTGAGTCCCCCTCCACCAACGGCCTGCGCGGTCACGCCACTCTCGAGAGGTGCCGTGATGCCCTCCATGGTGATCGTCATTCCGATTCGAAGATTCTTGCTGTCGTCCCACCCGAAGACCGCGGTGCCGTCGATGGTTCCCTCAATGCCACTCGCCAGAGTTCCCCAGGTGTCGTCGGCGGCGGGTAGCGGTGTTGTCTGATCGGATCGGTAGACGAGGCGACCGTCTCGCACTTCCCACGCACGGCACTCCGGTGTGCCGTCGGGCGCGATGAAGACGGCGTCGAGACGTGTGCCCGCATCGTTGACGCGAATCTCCGTGGCGTTGCGGACCGAAGTGGTGAGGCTGCGGGATACCACGTTCGCGGCACCTGTCGCGTTGTCACGGATCACGCCGTCGCGCTGCGCGACCATGCCGTTGACGAACGTGATCGCGATGAGCGCGAGGACGATACCGCTGACGACGATCGTCACGATGAGTTCGACGAGGGTGAGCCCTGCGTCGTCCTGCGCGAGCTGTCGCGTCATGATGCCGCCCCGACCGTGACGCGGGTGGAGACGGTCGACGTGCCACCGGCACTGTCATCGACGACGACGGTCACCAGGACGGCGCGTGGGTACGCGTCCGCACCCGTCGGGCACACCGCTGCCTGACCCGCGTCGACGAAGGCTTCGGCGGCGATCGTGAACCCCGCTGGCACGGTGTCGTCTGCGTTCATGTCGGTGAGTGCCGCGGTCAAGGCCGCGCACGTTCTGGTCGAATCGGCCGCCGTGGGAAAGCTCTCGCGCAGCTGCGCCACGCGATCGTTCGCGAGTGCGGTGGCCGAGACGACGTCACGGTTGACGACGCTCAGGCTGACAGCAGAAATGAGAAGAGGGAGCACCGCCAGCGAGATCACCGCGAAGAGGAACATCGCGATGAGGACTTCGACGAGGCTGAAGCCTTCGTCGTAGTGGCGCTGGAACACGCGGCACCTCCGGGGGGAGTGCGGTGGAAATGTGGGGGTGCGTCAAGGCCGGCCCGTCGGGAACGGGCCGGCCTTGACGAGTTTGGACCTAGGTTACGAGCTGACCAGGTCTCCAGTGCAGCCCGGACCGGCCTTCGCCCACGAACCACCTTCAGTCTTCGTGGCAGTTACGCAAACGTCCTCTACGCTGGCAGGCGTCCCACCGTCGAGAGTGACAGCGATGCCGTCCTTGCTGAGCTGCGTCAGCTCGTCAGGAATACCCGCGGCGTTGTCCGATGCGATCTGCGAAGCGACCGCGGTGGCGCCGTTCGCTGCGACAGTCTGAAGCGCCTGCTTCTGCGCCTGGTCCTGCAGACCGGCGAAGATCGGGATGGCGATTGCGGCGAGGATGCCGAGAATGACCACCACGACGATGAGCTCGATGAGCGAGAAGCCCTCGTCACCGTTCTCTTCGCGGCGGGCCTTCTCGGCCTGGACATAATTGCGGACGGTGCTGCGCATGCGCGTGCCTCTCCATGTGGGGGAAATCGAACAGGGCGCTCAGGCACGCCAGCGAGCGCTCCGGGGGAGGACGCACATCGGGTACGTCTCGAATTCAGGTCGATTCCGAGACTGTGCTGAGCTGGATGAGGTATGGCCGCCGCGAGGACGTTCGTCCCTCTCCGGGACTAATCATTAGAGGTCTCTCATGTTGTTGTCAATGAGAAATTTGTTACTCATGTGAAAACTGAGCGAAGTAACTACACCTCATACGTCGAGAACATCGATCTCAATCGCGATCACATCGCCGTCGCCGATGGCCTCGGCATCCCGGACCGCTCGTTTGAGTGGTAGTACGTACGTACCACTCTCAGCGTCGGGAAAGAGCGACGTGCGCCATTCGGAACCGCCGACCGTGACGGCAACGCGCACCGAGCCGAACCCGCGCGTGGGGCGCGGCATCTCCTGAATCATCGCACTGAGATCGGCAGGAACCTCGGCCAGATAGAAATCTTCACGACGCGCAGACCATCGGAAGACCTCGCTCGCGAACTCCAGATGCATGCGCACAGCATAGCGACGACGGGACCAGATTCCTCTTGCGCGTGTCGTATCTATGTACTACTATGGGCGTTAGAAGCCCCGTATGTGCCCACATTCGAAACGGGTTCTCCGCCGACGTCGCTCGGTGTGGAGGTAGTGGGCATGAGCGTGCACGAAGAGTCGCCGTGGCCGGTTCTCGACCGGCTGGTCGATCGCGTACTCAATGCGCGTCGAATGGTGGCGGCCGCGCAGGCAGCCGAGGCCGCCGTTCTCGCTGAAGCCGTCGACGTGATCTCCGATCGCGCCACGCAACTGCGCCAAGAGGCGACTGGCACTGGTCGCAGCGGGCTTTCGAGCTCAGATCTCCCCCTTCGCGAGGTGTCGCTCGAGCTCGGCGCCGCGATGCGGGTCTCCGACCGCACGGTGCAGGCGCGCATCTCGGATGCTTTCCTGTTGACCACCCAGTTCGCCCGCACGTTCACGGCGCTTTCCGACGGTGAGATCGATGCGGCCCACGCCACCGCGATCGTCCGAACGGGCGTGCTCCTCTCGGACACCGACGATCGCGCACGCTACGAGAGCCTGGCCCTCGACGTCGCCGCGACAGAGTCTCCCGCCCGCATGACCGCCGCGGCCAAAGCGATCGCTGCGACGATCTGCCCCGAAGCCTTTGCCGAACGCGCTCGCGCTGCCGCGCAAGAGCGCGCCGTGCGCCTCTACGATCTCGACGAAGGTCTCGCGCGCCTCATCGTCGACGGCCCCGCGCCACTCCTCCATGCGGCGCACGACCGCCTCACCACGATGGGTCGGAGCGTGCTGGGTGGCTCCGGTGCACGACGTGCTGAGGCCGAATCGGATGCGGGCACTCCCCCCGATGGCGCAGCCTCGACCACGACTCTTCGCACAGAGCCCTCCCTTGGCGCGGAGTCGACGACACACCGACCCGACCCGCGCACACTCGATCAAGTCCGCGCCGATCTGCTCTGCGAGCTGCTGCTTACCGGAGTCCCGACGTCGTTCGACGACAACGCTGCCCTCGGCGCGATCATGGGACGTGTGCAAGTCACTGTGCCGGCGCTCACTCTCGCCGGAGATCCCACCGGCGGACCGGCCCTCCTCGCCGGCTACGGCCCCATCGACCCTGATCTCGCCCGCCGGATCGCGGGGCTTGCCCCCGGATGGGATCGCGTCTTCACCGATCCCTACACGGGCGAACCGCTGGCCGTCGATCGCTACCGGCCGAGCGCACAGCTTCAGCGGTACTTAGCCGCGCGCGACGAGCATTGCCGCACGCCGGGATGCCGCAGGCGCGTACACCAAAGCGATGTCGATCACACGGTGGCCGCCGCCGACGGTGGCGCAACCGATCACCGCAACCTGGCGTGTCTCTGCCGCCGACATCACGTCGTCAAACACTGCACTGCGTGGCGGGTGCGTCAGCTCGGCCACGGTGTACTCGAGTGGACCGGACCGACCGGCCGAAGATACATCGACCGCCCGCCCGCGACAGTTCGCTTCGTCCCCGCAATCGACGTCGCTCCCTTCTGAGCTGCCCTACTCACCCACCGCTGGTCGAGTGCCCGCGGCGCGGCCGCGGGTGTACCGAGACCAGCTGAGCCACTCGCGGTGATCTCGATACACACCCCCTTCGCACGCACACTCGATCAGCCGCGGGCGTGAACGGCGGGCATGCCTACGGGTGGATGATCACGGGCGTGCCGGGCGGAAGCTGAGCCACACGATCCGTGGCCGCGGCATCCAGGTAGATGCACCCGAACGACACGTCGCCCGACCGCACCTTGTAGTAGTGGAACGCGGTCACCGCGGCCTCTCCCCCATCGAAGCCGGCCATGGCCGGCGACTGCACGCCGAGATAGGTCAGCGGGTGTCCCTGTGTGTACGCGAACTCGGGCACCACCGTCGTCCACATCACAAATGTGCGGCCGACCGGTGTCGGTGTCGCGGGTTTGCCCCAGGCGAAGTCGTCGGCGACGCGCTCGGCGCCAGCATCCGTGATGATGTCGATCGTATGCGCAGCAAGCTGAACCTCGACGTACTCCGCAACCGGGCGAAGCTCGACGTCGGCGGCGCGCAACCAGCCCACGGTCTGCGCCGCGTTCCCCTCCGGCGGCACCCCCTGCCGCCCCGCCAGCATGACCTTCACCCAATGGGTGTCGTGCGCGATCACCGGGACGGTGGTGCCGCCGTACGCAGCCTCGCGTGGCAGGTATCCGATGGGCTCCCCCGTCGGGTCGGCGAAGATCGGCGCCGCAACGAGCGGCTGAGCGAGCTCACCGGTAAGCGGCCCGAATGGGTCGTCATCGACGGGCATGGCGGGCGTCACCGACCACACGTCGATCTGAGTCAGGGTCGCGACGTCGTAGATCGTCGAATTCTCAGGGGCGCCAATGACCACTCCGGAGGCGGGAGCGGCGGCGGCTTCCGTCGCCGAGGCGACCGAGGCGACCGGATCGGCGGGCGCCAGTGTTGCCTCCGCGTACGGCGGCGGGGCAAGGGCGACCGCGGCAACCAGCGCCACACCGCCGAGGGCGGCGAGCGCGGTGACGATCCAGGGTGCTCTGCTCACGCTTCTATCGTCGCGCCTTTGCCGACATCACGGGCACAATCGGTCACCATTGTCCACTCACGACGACAAAAGCGGCCCGGAACGGCGTGAACCGCTTCTCACCAGTGGGGGTGGATGTCGGTACGCAGGAGACGGTCGTAGACGTCGGTCACGGCGGCATCGAAGCCCGACAGGTCGACGTCGATCTCCCCGGCGGCGGCATTCGACTCGGCCTGCGCGATGTTGCGGGCACCGGGGATCACACTCGTGACGCCCGGGCGCGAAGCGATCCACGCGAGCGTCGCCGCGGGCAGCGTCAGGCCCTCCGGCACCGCTGCGGAGAGCTCCTGCACCGCCTGGAGGCCCGTCGCGAAGTCCACACCCGAGAACGTCTCGCCGCGGTCGAACGCTTCGCCGTACCGGTTGTACGCGCGGTGATCGTTCGCGGCGAAGGTTGTCGTGGTCGAGTACTTGCCGCTCAGCAGGCCCGACGCGAGCGGCACTCGCGCGAAGATCGAGACACCGGCATCCACGGCGTGCGGCAGGACCTCGTCGAGCGGCTTCAGCCGGAACGGGTTCAGGATGATCTGCACGTTCGTCACGTTCGGCCGCGCAATCGCCGACAGCGCCTGCGCGCACGTCTCGACTGACACACCGTAGGCGGCGATCGCGCCGTCCGCGACGAGGGCATCGAGCGCGTCGTAGGTCGCGTCGGCGTCGATCACCGCCGACGGCGGGCAGTGCAGCTGCACGAGATCGAGCGTCTCAACGCCGAGGTTGCGGCGCGACCGCTCAGTCCAGGCGCGGAAGTTCTCGGGCGTGTAGTTGGCTGGCTCTTGCGCGAGGCGCCGCCCCATCTTGGTCGCCACCGTGATGTCGTGCCCGGGGCGCGACGCGAGAAAACGCCCGATCAGCTGCTCGCTGCGGCCGTCGCCGTAGACGTCTGCGGTGTCGAAGAGGGTAACGCCCGCGTCAGCGGATGCCGCCAACACCGCCAGTGCGTCATCTTCGCTCACATCGCCCCAGTCGGCGCCGAGTTGCCAGGTGCCGAGGCCGATGGACGAGACGGAACGGGTGGTGCGGCCGAGCGGCTTGTGATTCATAGGGCCAGCGTACGGTTGCGACCTCGGCTCATGCTGTTCCGGGCACCATTGGTCTCGATCGGGACGCTGTGACGACGAAAGATGACCGCAATGCGGCGCCGCCCACTCCTCAAGGGCGGGGCACAGCTGTTTCGACAGACAACGGTTGGCGAGGAGTAAGTGCAGTAGCAACACGTGGCGTGCGCACACCGCTCCACACGACGCCCAGGAGAAGAAACACCAAGGGGGCGGTGTAGTACATGGTGTTACCGAAGAACGCCGATACAAGATAGGTCGCGACCGCCGCCGCGGCATACACGGTGATGTTGTCGACAGCCCTCCCCTGCTGCGCTACCCGTCGGAAGACGACAATCAACGCGCCGAGATATGCCGTCAGCGCTGGCACGCCGAAGAAAGCCGCGTACTGGAGGTACTCATTGTGCGGGCGTCCGTAGCCGCCCGCGAGAAGGTCGGCCGTGCTCTCAATGCCGTTCCCGAACCACGGACTGGATGCAATCATGTCCAGCGTCTGGACCCAGAGACCCCAGCGTCCCGAACCCGAGGCGTCTGCGTCTTCGCCTGACGAGATTGCCTGTGCGTCCGCGCCCAGCGAGACAAGTTCACTGAGAATCCCCACCCCGCCCGACACTGCGGCGATGTGCACGACAGCGGCAACCGTGATGAGCGCAAGCGCTCTTCGAACGAAGAGCCGACCGAGGACCACGAGCCACCCAATGACACCAACGCCAACGAGGGCCAGGGCGACATACGCGCCCAGTGTGTCGTTGAGGAGAAGTGTGAAGAGGATGGAGCCGAAGACGCCGAGCAACAGCATCCGCATCGGCCGGCGAACCGCGAGAAGTGCTCCGCACGCGGCGATAGCTCCCCCGACAGCAAGCATGTAGCCGTAGTGGTTGAGATTCTCAAAGTAAGCGCTCACTCCGCGCGGCAGGGACCAGACACCGCTCGCAACGACACCAGAACCCACGGTGAACAACGTCACGGCGCACGTGATCGTCACCAGAGCCAAGACGCCGCCCACGATCAACCGCCGTAGCGAGCGGCGGAACACTCGGCTCGCGAGAAAGAAGAACCCGACGTAGCTGGCATAAGCGAAAACGGACTCGCGCCGATAGCCATCGCCGCGCCACGTCGCATCGGTCGGGTGCAATAGAGAGGCGATCACTAGCCAGGCGATGAAGGCCAAGAGGAGCAGGAAGGGAAGCTGCTCGCGGAGGAACGACCGATCGAACGTCAGTCCTCGCCCCAGCAACCTATCGATCATCAGCAACGCCCCCAGGGCGAGCGCAGCCACTCCGACTTGCAGATCGATCGACGCGAGCATCCCGATTGAAATACCGGTGGGCTGTTCAATGGCCCACAGCAGGAGTGGTGCTGCGAGCCAATACAAGAGGACAACCGTCGCAAAGCGCTCGTAGAACACATCGGGGATGTGGCTCATCGCCTCGCGCACACTCGGCGCGCGGAGCACCCGTTGGAATGCCTTCATCGTCGTCGCGATCTTCCTGTCGGGTGCGGGTTGAGAGCGTCAGGGACGACGATATCGGGCTGGCCCGCTCCGGAAGGGCGCGAACTCCGGCGGGGCGTGTTGTGGTCTCGACATACCGCGCCTGCAGCACGCCACTCGACCACCGGAGTGAGCGCGCGGCGCTCGACCACCGGGCGGACGCATCCCGCCGCGCGCGCAGCCCCGGCATCCCGGGCAACATTCGTCGCCACACAGAGAGCAAGGTGACCGAAACGGCCCGCAACGCCAGCCCCAGCCGTGGCCCCACCGTCAGACGAAAGCGAGGGCCGGGGATGCTCCCCCGGCCCTCGCTGGTCCTATCCCTCGATCAGGCGCGAGCCTTCGCCCGGCCCTTGCCCTGCACCGTGATGGTGCCGGTGACGGCCGCACTCTCGACCTCCGCGCCGCGGCGGGCGGCGCGCACCTCGGCGAACGAGGTGCCGTAGTACGCGGCCTCCATGAGGGTCTTCATGTCGGCGATCATCGGCATGCGCGGGTTGGCGGGTGCGCATTGGTCGCCGTAGGCGGCCATCGCCAGGTCGTGCAGACCCGCGATGAACGCGGTCTCGTCGACACCCTGAGCCTGGAACGAGCGCTCGATTCCGACGCGGTCACGCAGCTCCTCCACGGCGCGGGCGTAGCTTTCGACGCCCTCCTCCGGCGTGGATGCCGGGAGCCCCAGGTGCTTCGCGATCTCCTGGAACCGCTCGGGCGCGATGTAGCGCTCGTACTTCGGCCAGCTCGTGAGCTTGGTCGGAACCGTACCGTTGTAGCGGATCACGTGCGGCAGGTAGACGGCGTTCGTGCGACCGTGGACCAGCTTGTAGGTGGCACCGGTGACGTGGGCCATCGCGTGCACGATCCCCAGGAACGCGTTGCCGAACGCCATGCCCGAGATGGATGCCGCATTGTGCATCTTCTCGCGAGCCTTGATGTCGGCGGCATCCGTCGATCCGGGAACAGCCTTGGCGCTGCGCTCGATGTTCTCGAAGATGAGCTTGATCGCGTGCAGGCACAGGCCATCGGTGTAGTCGTTCGCGTACACCGACACGAACGCCTCGGTCGCGTGAGTCAACGCGTCGAACCCTGCGTCAGCGACGAGGAAACCGGGCAGCACACGCGTGAGCTCGGGGTCGATGATCGCGACCGACGGGGTCAGCGCGTAATCGGCCAGCGGGTACTTCATGCCGGTCTCGTCGTCGGTGATCACCGCGAACGGGGTCATCTCCGAGCCGGTGCCCGACGTCGTCGGAATGCACACGAGCTTTGCGAGCTTCCCCATCTCGGGGAAGGTGAAGGCGCGCTTGCGCACGTCGAAGAACTTCTCGCGCATGTCGGAGAACTCGATCTCGGGGTTCTCGTACAGCAGCCACATGACCTTGGCGGCATCCATCGGCGAACCGCCACCGAGAGCGACGATCGTGTCGGGGTTGAACTGGCGCATCTGTTCGGCGCCGGCCTTGACCTCCGACACCTTCGGCTCGGGACGCACCTGGTTGATGAGCTGCACCTGCACGCGGTTCTCTCGACGGTTCAGCACATCCATGATCTTGTCGACGTAGCCGAGCTGGGTCATGGTCTGGTCGGTGACGATCGTCACTCGCTCGAGGCCGCGCATGTCAGCGAGGTATTTGATGGAGTTCGGCTCGAAGTAGGTCTTCGCCGGGATCTTGAACCACTGCAGGTTGTTATTGCGCCGTCCGACGCGCTTGACGTTCAAAAGGTTCACCGCCGAGACATTGTTGGAGACCGAGTTGTGCCCGTACGAGCCACACCCCAGGGTCAACGAGGGCATGAAGGCGTTGTAGATGTCACCGATGCCACCGAGCGCCGAGGGGCTGTTCTCGATGATGCGGACGGCCTTGACGACCGCGGCGAAATCGGCGATGACCTGCTGGTCGTTCGAGTGGATCGCACCCGAGTGCCCGAGGCCGTCGAAGTCGACCATCTGACGCGCGAGGTCGATGCCTTCAGCGGGCGTTGCCGCACGGAGAACGGCGAGCACCGGAGCGAGCTTCTCGCGCGTGAGCGGCTCGTGCGGGCCGACGCCGGAGACGTCCGCGAGGATGATCGAGGTGTCCTCGGGAACCGAGAATCCGGCGTGCTCGGCGATCCACTGCGGCGACTGGCCGACGACCGTCGGGTTGAGCTTAGCGCCGGCGCAGTTCTCACTGCCGGCGGCGATACCGAAGATGAACTCCTCCAGCATCCGCTTCTCGTCTGCCGTGGCACGGTAGGCGTGCAGGCGGTCGAACTCGGCGAGCGCTTCATCGGCGATCGGCGCGTCGAGGATGACGGCTTGCTCCGACGCACACACCATGCCCATGTCGAACGACTTCGACAGCACGATGTCGTTGACGGCGCGACCGACGTTGGCGGTCCGCTCGATGAAGGCGGGAACGTTGCCCGCACCGACGCCGAGCGCAGGCTTGCCACACGAGTAGGCCGCACGGACCATCGCGTTGCCGCCGGTGGCGAGGATGAGTGCGACACCGGGGTGGTTCATGAGCTCACCCGAGGCCTCCATGGAGGGCTCGGTGATCCACTGGATGCAGTTCTCCGGTGCGCCGGCAGCGACGGCCGCATCGCGGACGATCTTCGCCGCGGCGGCGGAACAGTTCTGTGCCGACGGGTGGAACCCGAAGACGATGGGATTGCGGGTCTTCAACGCGATGAGCGACTTGAAGATCGCGGTCGAGGTGGGGTTCGTGACAGGGGTGAGCGCGCAGATGACGCCCACCGGATCGGCGATCTCGGTGATGCCGGTGAGTGCGTCGTGCGAGATGACGCCGACCGTCTTCTGCTTGATGATCGAGTTCGTTACGTGCTCGCACGCGAACATGTTCTTGACGGCCTTGTCTTCGAACAGGCCGCGGCCGGTTTCCTCGACAGCCATGACGGCGAGGTCGCCGTGGTGATGGAGGGCGGCCACCGATGCTTTGCGCACGATGTGGTCGACCTGCTCCTGTGTGAAGGTTGCATACTCTGCGAGCGCGACCTGCGCGTTATCGACCAGAGCATCGATCGAGATGGACATGACGGGTTCTCCTCACCCGGTACGGATGGCAGCATCCGTACCCTTGCTGACCGGGTCGAGATCGTGTCTCTCGGCCTTCTTCTCCCAGTATGCACCTTGTGGTCTGACCACACAAGGTTTGGGCCGTGAATAATCCCCGACACCCCCGCGGCGACGCGCCCGCGTCGACGTGCGCCCTGATGTGACCATGACGAAGGGTGCCGGTTCCTCGCGCTGACGCTGGCGTTCGTGGCGTGCGTGGTTGCCGCGTTCGAGTTCCGACTCATCGGCGACGCAATCGAACGCACCACCCTCGCCGCGTTCTACGAACAGCCCGCCGGTGCAACCGACGGCGCCCCCGGCAGCATCATCCGCAGCGAAGAACTCATCGGCGTGCCCTTCGACGCCCGCGCCTGGCGCATCATGTACCGCACGACCGATGTCACCGGCGCGATCGTCGTGTCGACGTCGGGATCGAGGGTCTCCGGTTCATGCTCGATCGGGGATATGTCGTGGCCGCCACCGACTACGTCGGCATGGGCACCGATGGACCCAACTCCTACCTCGTCGGCGAGACCGCCGGCAACGCGATGTTGGATGCCGTCCGCGCCGCCGAAGCGCTGACGGAGACCGGCGCGAGTACCGATGTCGTGATGTGGGGACACTCGCAGGGCGGGCAGGCGGCCCTGTTCGCCGCGCAGCTCGCACCCACCTACGCACCCGAGCTGACGGTCAAGGCCGTCGCCACGGCGGCACCGGCAGCCGACCTCACCGCCCTCATGGGCGACCACCTCACGGATGTGTCCGGCGTGACGATCGGCTCGTACGCCTTCACTGCGTTCTCGGAGGTCTATGCCGACCGGGGTGCCACGCTCGTTTCGAGCCTCACGCTGAGGGTCGATTCCTCGCCCGCGGCCCGCTAGCGTCAGAACGGGTGGGAGGAGAACACCATGGCGGAGTTCGACACGATCATCATCGGCGCGGGGGTGTCGGGCGTCACGGCCGCGAAGCTGCTGCAGCGAGCGGGGCAGCGGGTCGTCGTGCTCGAAGCGCGTGACCGGATCGGCGGTCGCACGTGGACCGATCGGACGGACGGCGACCCCACCGATCGCGGGGCATCGTGGATCCACGGCATCGACGACAGTCCGGTGGCCGCGGCGGCGACCGCGTTCGGCATGCGGACGGTGGAGTTCACCGTCGGCGGCTATCAGCCCGACAGTCGGCCCATCGCGCACTACTCCCCCGACGGCATCCGGCTGACTGACGACGAGGCAGCGGCGTATGTCGCGGACATTCACGCGGTGAATGCTGAGCTCGTGGAGGTGATCGCGGCATCCGCCCCCGGAGATTCGTACCGCGACGTCACCGAGGTCGTCCTTGCCCACCAAGGCTGGAGCCCCGAGCGCACACAGCGGGTGCGCGAGTACGTCGAGCATCGCGCCGAAGAACAGTACGGCGTGTGGATCGAAGAGATGGGCGCGCACGGCCTCGACGACGACACCGTGAACGGCGACGAGGTCGTCTTCCCGGACGGCTACGACCAGCTCGCGACGCACATCGCCGAGGGACTCGACATCCGCCTGCACCACGTCGTCGACACCGTGTCTTGGTCTGCCGACGGCGTCACCGTCCGCACCGCCCACGGCGAAGAGTTTCGGGCGGCGAGCGCGATCGTCACCGTCCCGATCGGGGTGCTCACCTCCGGCGCGTTCACGATCGATCCCCCGCTCCCCGACAGCCACGCCGATCCGCTCAGCCGTCTGAAGATGAACGCGTTCGAGAAGATCTTCCTCACGTTCCGAGAGAAGTTCTGGGACGACGGCGTCTACGCGATCCGCCAGCAAGGCCCCGAGGGGCGCTGGTGGCACTCCTGGTACGACCTGTCGGCCCTCCACGGCACGCCCACTCTGCTCACGTTCGCCGCGGGCCCGGCCGCCGCGCAGACGCGGGCGTGGGATGCCGCAGACGTCGTCCAGGACGTCATGAGACAGCTCCGTCGTCTGTACGGTGCGGACACTCCCGAGCCGACGGGGGTGAAGATGACCGCGTGGCAGGATGACCCGTTCTCGCACGGGGCCTACGCGTACATGGCGATCGGCTCACTCCCCGAGGAACACGACCAGCTGGCCGTGCCGATCGGCGGCGTGCTGCACCTCGCTGGCGAGGCCACCTGGAGCGATGACCCCGCGACCGTCCCGGGCGCGATGCTCTCCGGCCACCGCGCCGCGCAGAACGTGCTGGGTCGGGACATTCCGATCGAAGACGTCTGGGCCTGACGGGAGTTGTGACCGCCGCTTTGCCTAGCGGATCGCGGCGCGGCGCCGCACTTGAGCGTTGAGGCGCTCGGACATGACGAGGCCGAGCGCGACGAGCACGGCGAGGAACAGCGGCAAGATCCACATGCCGGTCCACGCCGAGATCGCGCCGAACAGGGGCGGAGCGAACGTCGAGCCGGTGTACGCCGCGGCCATCTGGATGCCGATGATGGCCTGCGAGTTGCGACGCCCGAAGTTCACGGGAGTGGAGTGGATGATCGCGGGATAGATCGGCGCGCATCCGAGCCCGAGGATGACCAGTCCCGCGAGCGCGACCACGGTGGTCTCCAGCGGGAGGGCCAGCAACACGGCGCCGAGTCCGACTGTCACGAATCCGCCGCGGATGAGCTGCTGATCACCGACGCGGTCGGCGAAGAAGCCCGCGAGAAAGCGCCCCGCGGTGATGCCGAGGAGGAAAAGCGACGCGAACGCCGCCGCGGTGGCGGGCGCGACACCGCGATCGGTGACGAGATAGCTCGACGCCCAGAGGATCGCCGTGCTCTCCAGCGCGCAGTAGGCGAAGAACGCGGTGAGGATCAGGAGCACGCCCGGGATGCGGAGCGCCTGCGCCAGCGGGACGTGCGCGCGATCGGCGGGTTCGTCGCCGTCGTCGTGCGCGGGTAGGGCGACCGGATTGACTTTGCCCCACAGCGGGATGCTGATGAGCAACGCGAAGGTGAGTGCCGCTTGCAGGATGCCGACGATCAGGTAGGCGCTGGACCATCCCCAGCCGGAGGTGAGGGTGAAGCTCATGATGAACGGGCTGATCGACGCGCCGAGACCCCAGCATCCGTGCAACCAGTTCATGTGGCGGGCGGCATAGTGCACCGCGACGTAGTTGTTCAGGGCCGCGTCGACGGCACCCGCCCCGAGTCCGTACGGGATGGCCCAGAGGCACAGCATCCAGAACGAGCCGGAGGTCGAGAAGCCGACGAGGGCGGCCGCCGTCATCCCGACGCTGACGGCGGTCACGACGCCGACGCCGAACCGGCGCGTGACCCGCTCCGAGGCGAGGCTCGAGAAGATCGTGCCACCGGCGATGATCATCGTGATGATGCCGGCGAAAGCGATCGGAACGCCGAGATCCTGGTGCATCATCGGCCATCCGGCGCCGACGAGCGAATCGGGCAAACCGAGACTGATGAAGGCGATGTAGATGATCGCGAGGAGGAGGGAGTACACGGCGGTGTGGGCCTTTCACGGGCTGCAAGCAGGAACACGAAAGGCTCCTGCAATTCGCAAGAGCCCTTCGTGTTCTTTCGACCGTCGGGATGACAGGATTTGAACCTGCGACCCCTTGACCCCCAGGCGTCCAGACGGCGTCGTCGAGGCCGAAATCCGCGTGATTCCGGGCCTCAGGTCATGCAGCGCACGTCACGAGATGCATGGTTTGCATGATTCTGGTCCCCTTCTGGTCCCCCTCCGCCACCGCCTCCCGCGTCTCCCAATGAGCGGTGCTTCAAGTGCCCGAGCACCCAGATTGATCCGCGCACGAGATTCCGAGGCGGGCCGAGGTTGACCGGGTCGAGGGCGCTCAGCAGCACCTCCGAACCCACTTGCGGCGTGCTGTGACCCGAATCCAACCGCCGCAGATGTCTGGGCGCTCTTGCGATTCCTCGATAGCACCACAATGCCCGGACCTCACGTTGCGATCGAAGTCTCGATCAAGCCCTGCCTATGTGGGGAGGCGGCAACGGCTCCTCGCCGCGGGTAGCCAGCCACATTGTGTGCTCCCGACTGATTGCTTCCTCAGCATCCGCCACCGCCTGCGGCCAGTCCTTAGCGCTCACGCCGCGGAGAACATCTGCTTGAACGGCCAGTTCACCTGCCGCCACCCTGTACGCGGAGGTCAGTTGGGAGTGTTGCTTGATCGCCAGCCAGGCGGCTCCTCCTGCAACGAACGCAGCGACGATGCCGGCGAAGTCGAACGGCTCGTCGCGACCTAGGGAAAGAGCGGCAGCTACGATTGCCAGCAACTCACCAAGAAGAAGCGCATAGCGCCACGCCGTAGCACGGACCTCGTTCTTCCGGGCGTTAGACGAGTACCAGGCGCGCTGTTCTTCTGTCCTTTGTTCGAGATAAGCGTCTCTGCGTTCGGAGAATGAAGATCGACGGAGATCGAGCATGCTCTCTGTGAGCACCGCATCGCCAGGACCAACGTTGATTCGGTCCTTGCCACGTTGCAAGACTTCGCTGACTCGGGTTCGAAGCAGTGCCTCAGCTTCTTGTTCAGTGAGAGTCGGACCGAAAGGCTCTCCCTGGACGGCGAAACGCCATGCGAGTGTCTTGGTTGACTCGGCGACCGCGCGTCCGGCGTACCAGTCGCGTTCGGGCTGAAATCGGATCAAAGCTAACTCGGCTAGTGCGGCTACTACGAACGCGAGAAGCACTACAAGGCCAGAGATGTCGAAACTTCCGATGGCGATGCCCAGCGCCGCGGCGAGCGTTGCGATTAGAAGCGCAACTAGTCGGGAGGCGCTTAGCCGGACGTACGCTGTTTGTCCGCGCCCTGACGCTTCGCTTGCCGCATCGTGGATAACGGGCAACGTGATGCTCCCTGGCCCGCGGGAGTTGTTGTGACTGCTCATCGCGTGCATGTACTCATCGTGTTGGTGGGCATCGACCTACCGCGGCTCGTCGCTGCGATTGCTCGCTCGATGGCATCGTCAAACTGATTGACATCTGCTGGAGTGTTCCAGTCGAGAATTTCAGCGCCGTACTCTGTCAACCCTTCGGGGACTGGGGCGTCGGGATCGATACGAATGCCAATGATGCCCTTTCCCTGTTCCTTACTCCACTGGATCTCTTTCTCGACCCACTCACTTTGGGAGGTCTCCTTCCCGATGAGAACGATTGTGGCCGATGACCCTTTGATCCGCTCCTTGATCTTTCGGCTGATGTAATCCGCGTCCTGGCTCTTCACGGGGTCGAGCAGGTGCCGTCCCGTGAAGTCAACGTTGACGTGCTTGTTGTACGTCATCAGGTTCAAGCCACGGGCTTTCATCTGATCGGCATGCTGGTAACTGATAAAGACTCGACGGGTCATGCGCCCTCCTCGGCGGGAGCGAGCGTTGCCATCTGCTTGCACAACGGACACTTCTTCAGCAGTGCGCCGCTCTTGATGACATATCCGCACTCTCGGCATCGCCACTTGCGGTTCCTGGAACTGTTGGGCACCTTCGAGAGCTCAGCGTCTGTCTGGTAGTACTCGGGGGCGTCTGCCCAGCTAAATCCGGCCTCTCGCCCCCACGACGGATACGCGTAGCCTGATCGAGCACGCGCGAACGCTTCGATTCGCTCGACTTCCCCCAAGTATTCGGCTGTGCGGTCAGGGCGCTCGTCGCATATCCGGCGAAGAGTCGCCACAGTCTCAACATCGATCGGTTTCATCGTGCGGAACTGCGTAGAACAGATCGCTGCTAACGGCTCTGCCAGATCGCTCGCGAGGATGGGGTCTATGAAGTGCATCTTGTCGGCAGCGAGGGCGTAGTCGCGGTTGACCGCACCCTGGGTGCCTTCCGTGTACCAGCCAACGTGGTAATACCCGGAGATCACTCTCCCCTGGTGCGGCTTGCGTGTCGTGAGGAAGAAGATGGTGGCCGCGCCATCGAGAACGATCCGATTTCGCATGGACGGCTCACAGGTGGAGAACAGGCCGTATGTTCCGGTCTCGATGTTTGGGTCGCTCTTGTTATCCGCACGTCGGGTGATCTCGCGAACTGGCCATCGGGCGAGGGGCTCAGAGAAGTAGACAGACAGGTAGCCGCGGCCAGCATCGGGGAGCTCGCGCCACGGGTCGCCAAGGCGACGCGCCGCTGCGCCTCCCTCGTGATCCCGGTTCTGTCGCATAGCTTGATGCTAGGGGTGACCTCTGACACATCCCGGGAGCCACGCTGGGCTGAGCGAAGGAGCTGGTGATGGCCAAGACTGATCTCACCATCCGTCGCGGTGCGGTCATCGTGTTCGAGGGCCTCGATCAGACTGGTAAGTCGACTCAGTTGAACCGCCTCCGTGGCTCGCTCGACGCGGAGTCCACGGTGTTCGCTCACATGCCAAGCGGCTTCACTACGTTCACCGAGCGTGTGTACAGAGCGCTGGAGGGCGAGACCGCTGACGAGAAGCCCAGGTCAGGCCTCGCCCAGCAGCTAGCGCATCTCGCGTGCCATGCGGAGTCGGTGCCTGATCTCAAGCGAGCTGCGGAGACGCGATCTTTGATTCTGGATCGTTGGTGGTGGTCCACCCTCGCTTACGGCTGGTACGGCGGATCAGTGAAGCAGTCAGGACTCCCTGAGTCGAGCTTCAAGGAACTCATCGACACGATCTGGTCGCCAATCATGCCGTCTATTGTGTTCGTTTTCCTCGAACCCCACCACCTCGACCCGAACAACGCTCCGGGCGTACAGGATGGCTATCGAGCACTCTTGGACGAGTATGCCGAGTCCGCGGTTGTCGTCCCGGTAGCGAGCGAAGAAGAGACACACTCGTTTGTGACTGAGACGCTTCTGAATCGCGGACTTGCTGCCCGAGTTGAGAATCGATGAGGCGCGGTGGCCGTCTATCGAGATGTGGAGCAGGCGTTCTTAGCCGAGTTGCATGCCGTTGCTGACTCTGGAGAACTTGTTGAGGTCCGCGGAGAGCGGACCCGCGAGCTGCGGGCGCGACTCATCGAGGTGTCTGACATTCGGTCTCGCCACGTTGTGCTCCCCCACCGAAACAACAACGTTTTTGCCTCGATAGCGGAGAGCATGTGGGTGTTGGCGGGCCGAAACGACTTGAGCTTTCTCAGCGCCTATTTAGAGCGCGCGGTCGACTTCTCGGATGATGGCCTGACATGGCGTGCTGGGTACGGCCTCCGGCTCCGAAGCTGGAACGGCGTGGATCAACTCGCGGAGATTGTGAAGATTCTCCGGAGAGACCCGCTCTCGCGGCGTGCCGTCGCGAGCATCTACGATCCCGATCGCGACTTCGTGGAGAGTCGAGATATCCCATGCAACAACTGGCTTCACTTCCTCATGAGGGATGGGCATCTCGACCTCCACGTGGCTGCCCGCAGCACTGACATATGGTGGGGATTTTCAGGCATCAACGCTTTCGAGTGGACACTACTGCTTGAAGTGATGTCGCGGTGGCTCCGATGTATGCCTGGGCGACTGGTCTTCTTTAGCTCTTCCCTGCATCTCTACGAGCGCCACTTCGACCGGGCTTCACGACTTCTAGCCAGTCAGCCGAGCCCGGCGGCGTCCGACGCGACAGGGCAGCCGCAATTCGACACAGATTGGGAGGACGCCCCCGCGGCGTGGGCCGAGTGGATGCGTCTGGAGGCCGGCATCCGCTCTGGCCAAGACCTCGCGGCGCTCGACTGCAACCTCACCGACCCGCTCCTGCTCGCATACATTCGAATGATCGATCTATATTGGTCCGCGCAAAGTGGAGCCGAACCCAGCGTCCTAGACGACAAGCTAGTTGAACTTGGAGACAGCCGGCTTGCCGCCGCCGCGCGCGAGTATCTCGAACGAACTCAACGGTTGCAGCATTGAGCCCGACGCGCTAGGTAGCTGATGCGAGCGCGTTCGAACGGCCGGCGACCCGCTGGTTGATGCCCCACTTTGGGGGGAAAAACGGCCTTACTGGCGGGCCTTGCGGTGCGAACTGCTGTTTGATCCTGTTGCGACTGCCGACTCCACGCACATTGGGGTGCATTACTCGCGCGTACTTGTCGGTTTCGCAAAACAGGTTCTGGCAGTCAATGAGCGTCAAAGCTCTACCGAATAGATCGTCAAAAACGATGCCTTGATCTTCGAACTGCGCCTGTTGCGTGTCGACCATCCATCGGATGATGTCTTCGGGAGGTACACCATTGAGCTGCGGGAAGCACTTCGCGATACCACTGCGCGCGCCCGGTCCAGGCACGACAAAGTCGTTCTCATCGAAGTCGATCACCGAGGTGTAGTTGAGGTCGATCGCCAGTTGATAAGAGAGGAAAGGACCGAGTGAAGGAAACGTCGAAATCGTCTCAAAGACCTGGCTAAGGGACCTAGCGTGCTCGATCTGCGTGGCAACCCCGGAACGGATCATGTGCTCGGTCAGCAGCAGATGGTTGCGATGCTTCCGAACCGCGCCGAACGGCGGGGGCGGAACGATATACGCCGCAGAGTAAACTCTCTCGCCGGTAGCAATTCTTGCGTCGAGAACCTTGCTGTAGGCATCGACATCGAATGTGGATGTTGTGATCTGACCGAATCTTGATTCCAACGCTTCCCATGTCGATGGCTTGTTGAAGAACCGAAACAGTAGAACGCGTAAGACGAGGTTTTCGGGGTCCTGGGGTCCCTCGTAGGCGATACGTATTAGATCTTGTGATACGCGGTCGGCGGCGCGGTAGGCGTTAGTGAAGCGATACTTGGACAGGACTACGTCATCGGTCCATGGGCCAGGTTCGCCGCGTAGCCTCGCGTGATACACGTGCTGCCGTTCGGCCGCGAAGTGCCAGTAGGACGAAAGCACCTCTGAAACGCCGACGTTGTGCCGACCAACTCTCACGCGCCGCATCATGCCTCCTGTCGGTGCTTACCTCCGGCTCCCACGTGTGTCTAGGTTGTCACGAGGGGGCCGGCAATGGCCGGAGACGCGCCACCGTCGCTTGTGGTTCAGGCGTGCGTTCTCCGCGCGCGAGCGGTTCGACCGGCCATGAGTAGAAGGCTGACTGGTCCGATCCAGAGGAACTTGAAGGCGTTCCAGACGAACAGCAGGACTAGCAGGTAGAGCCACCCGGCGCCGCCGTCGTTGATGATCGTGGTGCAGATCGCGGCGGCGTAGAGGTAGGGCACGGCGAGGAGCATCGCGGGGATGCCCCATTTGAGGCCGCGTCTGGTGCGGATGGCGTTGATGAGCAGGTTGGTGGGTGCGTAGCGGAGTACGCCGTAGCCTCGTGCGCTGAGCGCAACGGATGTGCGGAGCATCGCGGGTCTCTCTTCCTCGTCATAGCGCGACGGTGTTCCGTCGTGGAGGCGGCTATGAACCGAGTGCCCTCAGAGGGGCTGTCCCGAAGGACCCGCGTAGTTGGCGAACCTGCCTCGTCATCCAGCGTACGACGGGCGTGCGACAGAGGGAACCCTGTCGGTGGGCGGGCGTGTACCTCGTCGGTGACCTTCGGAGTGAGAGGACACCGATCATGGCGGCGCTGGCGGAGCAGGTACAGGGTGAGCGGATAGCGCGGGTCGCGCTGTCGATGATCGCCGAACCCAACGACCCGACCACCGGCCGGGTTCTCGCCCATCACAACGGGATCGAGACGCTACGGCTGATCGACTCCGACGACGTGCCCGGCCTGCCGCGCGCCGACGTGCTGATGTGGCGCGCGCGGCTGGCGGCGCGGATCACGCCCGACCTGCCCGATCAGATCGCTCAGGCCGAACGGCTCGGGTTCGGCACACTCATCCCGGCCGACAAGGACTGGCCCGCCGGATTGAACGACCTGGGTGAGCGTGCCCCCTATCTGCTGTGGACGCGTGGGGCGGCTTCGTTCCTGACGACGGCGCTGAGCGATCGCGTCACAATCACCGGCTCCCGAGCCGCCACCTCCTACGGCGAGCACATCACCGGCGAGCTGGCGACAGGTATGGCTGATGAGGAACGCATCGTTGTCGCCGGAGGCGCGTACGGGATCGAAGGAGCCGCACACCGCGCTGTCCTCGCGGCCGGCGGGCAGACGATCGCGGTTCTGGCCGGCGGTGTCGACCGGCCCTACCCTGCCGGACACGGCGACCTACTACGCCGAGTTGGTGAGGTCGGCTTGCTGGTGAGCGAGGTGCCGCCAGGGGCCGCGCCGACCCGGCACAGGTTCATCGCCCGGAACCGGCTGATGGCGGCGCTGTCGGGCGCCACCGTGATTCCCGAGGCCAGTGCCCGGTCAGCGGCGATGACCACCGTCCTCGCGGCACGAGACCTCGACCGAGGTGTTGGGGCTGTGCCCGGTCCGGTGACGAGCGCCGCCAGTAGCGGGACGAACGAGCTGATCCGACAGGGCCAGGCGACGCTCGTCACTCAGTCCAGCGACGTGATCGCGTTGCTTGACGCCGATGCTCCCGGACACCCAGTCTCGCGCTCGGAGGTCGGACGGGATTTCGGTCAGCGGCGGCCGTCACCGGGAACGCCGGGACGCTCGATCTGACCGCCTGGTCCTCAGCCTCACCGCACCAGCCTTGGGCAGCGCTCACAGGCGCGGTGCGGGCCGAGTCACGGCGCTCGGTCGCACTTGTTCCCTCGTCGCGTCATCGCCGGAAAGGGATAGCGCGCGGTTGAGGGCGGCGCGGGTTCGTGCGGCGTCGATCTTCTGGCTGGTGCTTTCCGGCGCCGGCCCGAACGGGCTGCGATTGTCGATGATCTGGTAGCGGTCGCGGTAGGCAGCGACGGTACGCGCGGCGCGTCTCCACGCGTCGCGCTGCTTCTTGACGGTTGGCTCGGTGCCGAGCTTCGTGGCCCAGGGCTCTTTGTCGGTGAGGGCGCTGTGGAGCACGGCGTCGGCGCGCTGTTCGATGAGGTCGCGGCGCTCGTCCAGGGCTCGGCGCATCTCGTCGGCCATCGGCCCGCCAGCGTCAGGGATCAGGCCGGCGATCAGTCGAGGTGGTTTGCGGGTGCGGCCAGACCCGGCCGGTCTGGCCGTAGCGCGTGCGAGTCGGGCGTGGATCACGGAGGCGATGTCGTCGGCATCATCCACGTTGCGGGCGGCGATCAGTCGCGGGAGCAGGGTGTCGAGGTCGTGGTGGTTGGCTTCGGCGTGCCGCAGCTCGGCCGACAGCGCGCCGTAGGCGTCGGAGTCGAGCACGTAGCCGACTTGCTCGGGCGTGAGCCCGGCAGCGGCGAGCAGTGTCGACCAGCGGTCGTGCTGTGCGGCTTGCGCGATCGTGTCGAACTCGGCCGCGAGCTGGGTGATCGATCCCCAGTGTTCGTGCTCGGCGGTGATCGTCTCGTGCGCCGACAACTCCGCGCCGACGTGCTGGAGCACGCCGTACAGGACGCTGCGGGCGGTGGTGTTGGGGTTGTCGCCGGGATGCGGCTCGGTGTGTTCGTGATCGTCGCGGTCGACGGCGACGTAGGCGTGGTTTCGCTCGGCGCCGCGGGTCATCGAGACGTAGAAGTTCTCCCGCGTGGTCGTCGGGGTGACCACGACGTGAGAGGTCTGGGTGGTCACGCCCTGCGCCCGGTGCGCGGTGATCGCGTAGCCCAGGTCCAGATGCTCGGCCACATAGTCGGCAGGTAGGACGATCCCGCCGCCGAACCGGCGCCCGGTTGGGCGGATGCTGACCGATCCGTCCTCGCGGACCTGGGTGATCGTCCAGCGGTCGCCGTTGCGGACCCACCGGAGGCCGTTGCGCAGCCGGCGATCGTTGCGGCGGGTGATGACCAGATCGCCTTCCGACGCGGCAGTTCCATCGTGCAGGCCGACCTCGCGGGTCGGGTTCACTTGGCCGTCGATGATCCGATCCGCCCGCGCCCTGTCATTCAGCGTGATGACTGTCTCGTGGGTCTCGGCGACGAGGATCGACGCGAGGCCGGAGGAAAGATCGCGTCGCCAGGCGCTGTAGGCGGCGTCGATCATCGTCTCGGCGTCGCCGCCGGTAATCCGGCCGTGGTCGATGAGCGTGTCGATCGCTTCGGTGTGGCCGTGGCGGAGCTGTAGCGAGGTGGTCTTCTCCCAGGCGTGGGTGAAGCGGTGCAGGTCGTGAAGCTCAGGTGTGTCGTCGCGGGAGTGGACCAGCAGGCCGAACGCGCCGCCGGCGTCGACCGATTGGAGCTGGCCCCAGTCTCCGACCAGCAGGGCCTTCGCTCCGGCCCTCTCGACCTCGCGGGTGATCCGGTCCAGTGAGGCGCTGCCGGCGAGGGAGGCTTCATCGATGATGACGAGCTGACCCGCCTCGAACGTGGTGCCGTGCATGAGGTGGTTCTGCCACCACTTCGCCGTGTTCTCCGTTGCGATCCCCAGATCGTCAGCGAGGACCTGAGCGGCGACCGCCGAAGGCGCCAGCCCGACCACGGACCCGGCGCCGTGCTCCTTCTCCCACGCTCGGCGCAGCGCGTTCATGGCGGTGGTCTTCCCAGCGCCGGCCGGGCCGACCAGCACATCCACGACCCGACCGGACACGGCGATCGCGGCCAACGCCGCGGCCTGGTCCTCGCCAAGCACCCGGCCGCGCGCGTCGGGCGTGCGGGCGATCCGCTCCACCGTCTCCAACGCCACCGCGGGGCCGGCCGTCGCGTCGGCGCGGGCCAGGAGGCGGTCTTCTGCGGCCAGCAGAGCCTCGGATGAGAACAGCGTCGAGTGCCGGGGACGGAACCGCGTCGTGCCGTCCGGACGGCGGAACTCGAGCGGGCTGGTCGCCTGCTCCGGCGGAGTGAGCCGCAGCGAGGCACGCTCGGCAGCGTCCACGACCAGACCGGTGATCGCTTCGCGGTCTTCGACGCTGGCGAACCGCCAGCCCATCAACTGACGGGACGCTTCAGCGTGCAGGTTCCACCGTGTCCAGGTCGAACGCTTCTCACCAAGCGTCTCCATCACCGCCTGCCCGACCTCGCCCACCACGTCCAGCGGCACGTCGTCGGCGCGGAGCACCCGGCGCGCCTCGGCGCCGCTGGTGAGGGCGCGTGCCCATCCGGTCGCGTCCTGGTCTAGCACACGGCCGGCGCGTTGCCGCCACTCCGCGGTGAGGTCGGCCAGCGATCTGATCTGCTTCTCCGGCCGGGTGGCGAGCGTCGCTTGCGCCCGCAGTTTCAGCACCGTCCGGGCTGAGGGCTGTCGGCCGTGCGTGGCGACGTACTCCGCGATGAGCCGATCCTTCTCGGCCTCGATGTGCCGGGTGCGGGTGGAGAACTCGGCCACCAGCTCGTCGGGCACGCCCTCGATCTCCCACGCCGGGTTCCGGTCCCGCCCCCGTTCCCGCGCCTCCCAGTCCAATCCGAGTGTGCGGGTCATCCGGTCGGCTAGGGCAGCGTTATACAGCTCGGAGACAGCGACGACCGCCGAGTGCATCGGCCGCCCGGCGAGGGTCCGCCAGCGGCCGTCTTGGACGGTCAGCACCTTGTTGCTGATGACGACATGGGTGTGCAGCTGGGGGTCACCGGCCCGGCTGTCGTAGTGATCGAACGCCGCCGCGACGACCCCGGCGACGTCGACGTGCGCAACCGCGCCGTCCGGGCCGGTTGCACCGACACGGGTTGCTGCAACCTCGCGCTCGAGGAACGCAACCAGCTCTGCAACCGCCGCATGATGGGCGTCAGCAATCAGCGACTGCGTGCCCGCGTCCGCGACCGCCCAGATCGCAGAGACCGACTTCGGGACGCTGAACGTGAAGTCGAACCCCGCCACCGCGCGACGGGTGCCGCGCTCTGCCTCCTCTGCCTCGATCGCGGCGACCTCCTGGGCACGAGCGGCTGGCCCGAGTACGGGATCGAGTGCGTTGACGCGCTGCGTGATCCGTTCGGTGATCGACGCGAACTGTTGGTAGGCGCGTCCCAGCGGTTCGCCGGTGATCGGGTCATGGCCCATCCCGATCAAGAGCTGTAACTGGGCCTCCGACACCTGAGCACCCTCGACCAGCTCGCCGCGACCCAGTCGGCCAAGGCCCGAGCCCATCCAGAAGCCCGGTGGCGCACCCGCCTCGGCGTAGTAGCGAGTCAGCGGCGTGCTCAGGCGTCGGTCGCCGTCGCCTGCGGCGACCGACTTCAACAGGTACTTGTACCCATCACCGGCCGACATCACCCGCATCGAAACCGTCACGACATTGAGGTAGGCAACGGCGCACGAGAAGGATCGCACGGGACATGGATGGGAGACTTGAGCGGTGAATCTTGACGAGTTGCTCCAGGTGATGGATCGCGCTGCGGCGAACCTCGCCAAGCTCGACGCGGTCTGGGAGCGAGCCCAGCCGATGCTCCCTTCCGGCCCAAGTCGTGGATCGAGCCGAGAGTATGAGGACCTACGGAGAGCCTGGAGCGTGTTGCTGTCCGGGTTGCCGCCAATCGACGGATGGACAGTGACCGAAGAACTCCCCGATGCGGATGCTGCCGGTCAGGCATTCATCGACTACGCAGACATCGGGGAGCCGCCCTTTGCGCTCATGAACCAGTTGGAGGAACCATCCAACCAGCTTGATGAGTACCGATTCCGACTGGCACAGGCCCGGCGTCGAGCGATCCACGAGCGGCTGGACGACCTCACCTCGACCATCAACGAGACCCTTCCACAGGTAGTGGAATCGGTACCGCGCGATTCAAACGATCGACTTGAGGACCCTACGACGGCGGTAATCGAGGACGCGATCAGCGAGATCGAACGACTGCTCGGAGACACCACCGAGCGCGGCGGACGGTGGACCGACCTTCACCGTCACATGCACTTCGGGCAGGGTCACGACTGGCATGACATCGTTGAGATGGATTGGCCTTCGGTTCGTGCGGACATCGAGGCAGCGAGTCTGGCGGAGTCGGACCCGCTGCCGGTCCCTGGGATCGACCTCGGGGTGGCCGCCTCTGCGAGGCCAGCCGGAGCGGCCAGTACCGGCTTGTCGTGGTCCGCTCTCGATGACGACGGATTCGAGCGATTGCTATTCGATCTCTTACGGGCGTTCCCGCGCTATCAGAACGTCGAGTGGCTGATGAAGACCCGCGCGGCGGATCGAGGACGCGACCTGTCGGCAGAGCGCGTCATCCAAGACGACGGCGGGACTACTCGAACCGAACGGGTCATAATCCAGGCGAAGCACTGGACCACCAAGTCGGTCGGCCCCGCCGACGTCACGGGCACGCTCGCGGCGCTCTCGCTGTGGGAACCGCCGCCTGTTCGTGCGCTCGTCATTGCGACGAGTGGACGATTCACGACGGATGCGGTGGCCGTAGCGGAGAAACACAACGCCGATGGAAAGCTGCCCTTCATCGAACTCTGGCCGGACAGCCGACTGGAAACTCTGCTGTCCCAGCGCCCCGACCTGATAGCGAGCCACGGGCTTCGGCCGTGAGCTACGTATCCAAGAAGTCCCATTCGCTGCCAAGTACCCAACGCAACGCAGAGAGCTTGCCGTTGAGCATTCCGAGCTCGAAGTCCGTGTAGGGCCCGAGTTCCCCGGGCTGGGTGTACGTCTCCTCGACACGCTTGCGCGCTGGGCCAGCTATCGCCTCCAGCCGCTCCAACTCCCCCTCGTCGCCAGCCGCGCGCAGCTGGTACTCGTGTTGAAGGGAGCGGTGGTGCCAAACGCGGTCGAACAACATCTTCTCCGCTTCTAGGATTTCGCCAAGTCGCCGCGGTTCCTCAATGAAGTCGGTCTCCGCGAACAGTTCCTTGATCTCGCTGCCGAAGTGAGAGAGCAGAACATCATTGAGACCGTCGACCCCGAGCGCGTACGTGGACCCTTCCGATGCGAAGGTTGCGGAGACATCGGGGTGGGGTTGCCGCTTGTCGCCGTCCTCCGTCGAGAAGTCGGCGCTGTTCGACGTGACGAATGCGTGGGGGTTGCGCGACAGGTCTGATGCACGCGCGGCGGTTGCATAGAGTTCGATGAGCAACGCATCTGCGACGCTGTTGCGTGACCGATGCAACGGAGCGCGTTTTCGCAGCCCGCGTTCGACCACCCCACGGTGCTCGGCATCGGTTGCTTCGACCCGGCGCCCCGTGCGCAAGAGTTCGAGGACCTCATCGAAGTTGCGCGTTGTCATCGCACCGATCAACGGCACATCGCGTGCCAGGTCGGCAATCACCTCAACGGCGTTCTCCACATCGGTGCCGCCGTAGTCTTCGAGGTCCTGCTTGATGAGCTTGAACCGCTGAGCGACGCTGGCCGTCATCGACGCTTCGATCCGTTCTCGATTTCGCTCGAACTCCTCGATCACCAGTTCGGGAACAAGGAGTTCCACGTCCCGCTGATGCACCAGGAGGCGGAGCGCAACGATCCAGCGCTGCCCGTCACGTCGTTTGGACAGGTCGAGCCACGTCGACGTGTCAACGAGTAGGTGCAGCACGTTTCCCACGGTATAGGCCTACGGGCATCTCGGGCTTGAACGCTGCCGGGCGCTCACTACCCCGGCGCTTCTACCTCGTCTGAAAGACGTGTGATGGCTCTGGGCGCCGAGGGCTCCGGCAGAGAGCCGGCTCAGACGAAGAGGCGTCAGCGAGCAGGACAAGGCACTGCGCCTGTTCATAGTGTGTGAAGAAAGCGACAGAGGGCTTCGCCCGTGGAGCAGGTGAGCGCAGCACCTGGCCGGTGACCAGCACGGCAGCGACTTCCTGTGGGGAATCCGCCGGGGATCACCTGTCAACCGGAGTCCCCATGCTCGACGCTGATCGCCACGACCGCTCCCTGCGTGTCGGCTCGGATATGGAGGCCTCGATCTCGCCGTCGAGTACGGCCTTGGGCGCCGAGGCGACCTGGTTCTCCGAGAACAATGACGAGGTCGCCCTCTTCTTCACCCATCACTGGCCCGACTCCCCCAACCTGGGCGACATCTCCACCAACGACTGGGGCGATGTTCCTCCGGTGGATGTGCTCGCCGGGCGCTTCCAGTGGCATGACGACCGGGACGTGTGCTGACGTCACGACCACAGTGTTGGTGTCCCGGTCGCACGTCCGTCGCCTGGTATCCTGGCTTGGTGAGTTCTCCCAAAGCAGACAGGTCAGGGCTGCCGGTCTACCGGTAGCCCGAGATGCCCCAGTCCTTCCTCTAACGGCCCGCGCCGCCGATAATCCGGCCAGCGTAGAGGCCGTGAGTGACCACGCATCCGAAGCACCGGTAGCGCCACGCGTCTACCAACTCCTCACCTCTTGCTTCGGAAGGCACACTCATGCCTGTTTTGCTCTACTTGCTCGCCGTCGCGGTGTTCGCCCAAGGAACCTCCGAGTTTGTCCTCGCCGGTCTCCTTCCTGGCATCGCCACTGACTTCGAAGTCTCACTCAGTCAAGCCGGGCTCCTCACCTCCAGCTTCGCCCTGGGGATGGTCATCGGTGCCCCGGCCATGGCCGCCGCAGCTCGGCGGGTCTCACCGCGCTGGACCCTCACCGGCTTTCTCGCGCTGTTCATCGCCGCCCACGTCGTCGGTGCGATCACCGACAGCTTCGCCGTGCTGCTGACCTCCCGCATCGTCGCAGCGTTGGCGAACGCGGGCTTCCTCGCTGTCGCGCTCTCGACGGTGACCCGAATCGTCCCGGCCGAGCGGCACACTCGCGCCTTGGCGATCATCCTCGGCGGCACCACCGTGGCGCTGATCGCCGGAGTGCCCGCCGGGGCCTTCGTCGGCGACCTGCTCGGCTGGCGTGCCACCTTGTGGGCGATCGCGCTGCTGTGCCTGCCGGCCATCGTCGCGGTGCTAGCGGCCACGCCTACCCGGCCCTCGGAGGCTGCGGGAGTTGGCGGGTCCCGCTCCATCGGCCGTGAGCTGGCAAGTCTGCGATCGCGCCCGGTGCAGTTGAATCTTGTGCTGGCCGTTCTGGTGAACGCCGCGACGTTCTGCACTTTCACCTACCTGGCCGCGATCGCCACTGGCCCGGCCGGACTCACCGAACGCATGGTGCCGCTGCTGCTGGCCGTGTTCGGTATCGGAGCCTTCCTCGGTGTCTACGTCGCAGGACAGTTCGGTGACCGCCATTGGAGACGCCTGATTACCTACACCGGGCCGCTGCTCATGGCCGGGTGGGCGCTGCTGGCGTTCACTAACGCCAGCCCCGCTGCGCTTTGGGTCCTAACCCTGACCCAGGGCACGCTGTCCTTCGCGCTGGGTAGCACACTGATCGCCAGGATCATCGCCACCGCGCACGCCGCGCCGACGATGGGCGGCTCCTTCGCGACCGTCGCGTTGAACATCGGCGCCGTCATCGGACCCATCGCCGGTGGCTTCGCCATCGAAGCCACCGGCGCGGTCGGACCGATTCTCCTCAGCGCGATCTTGGTGTTCTTCGCCGTCCTTCTGTGGAGCAGCATGTCAGTGCTTTCGCGCCGCGGCGGGGCGATGCCAGCTGCTCAATAGCCGGTGAGTTGAGCAGCGATGACCGGCGCTTCCGTACCACCACCACCACCACCGAGCACCCTGAAACGCGCGCGCTGCTCCGCGCGCTGGACCAGTCCCGGTGGGAGTCGGGCCTGGCCGGCGGGCTTGTGAGGCGTGCGTCCCATGTCGGCGTCGATCGCGCATGAGGCGACGCACGCTGCACGAGCGTTCGGGCCAATCGTGTCGCAAACGTCCACGCACCACGAACCCACGCCGCCGATTGCCCACGACTTCGTGAAGCTGATGTTCGTTCGCTCAGGATCGCTGATCCTGTTCAGCGAGTTCGGCCAACAGCCGGCCACCCTGGGCGACGTGGTGATCCTTGCCAGCAACACCCTGTGCGGTGGCGAACCGGAAGGACACGTCACGGTCACCACGGTCTACCTCGACCCGGACTACATCATCGATCAGGTGTTCTGGCAGTACGCGGCCGTGCTGTCAGACAGGCTGCACGCGCAGCAGTTCGCTGAAAGGTTCTACAGCGAGGCCGCTCAGTTGATCCGTCTCGGTGAGGACCGGGCAGGAATGCTGATGCCGTGGCTGGACGAGTTGGTCGCCCTAACGATCGAGGACCGTCCGATGGAAACCTTCCATCGGGTGCAGGCGTTGTGGTTCTCCGTCGCTCACGTCCTGACCCCGTTCGTCACGACGACACCGATCCGCGAATCCTCAACCCAGCGCGAGACGACCTGGCCTACTCAGCCACGGCGACGAGGCTTCTCGCCGTTACGGGCCGAGGCACGGAGAGCCGCCGAACTGTTGCGGGCGGACCCTACGCGTCGGTGGTCGGTGACCGACCTGTCCCGCGAGGTGCATCTGTCGAAGTCGCAGCTTGGCCGCGTGTTCGTGGAGGCGTATGGGAAGTCGCCGATCGCGTATCTGACGATGCTGCGAGCGGAGCGGATGGCGGGTCTTCTGCGCACCACAGACACTCCGATCGCGGTGATCGCCCGTGAGGTGGGATGGAACGATCCTGATTTCGCGGCCCGTCAGTTCCGTCGTAGCATCGGCGTGACGCCGAGCCACTACCGGGCCATCGCCCGCGCGCGTGCCACCACCACCGGGTCCCGATGAAACGGAGACTCGGCGGTGTCATGCGGTACAATCGCGTCCATGCATTTGTACTTCCTGTGACGGCTGAGTAGGCCCACCGCGCTCGTTGAGTAATCCGAGTCTGCGGCGGCCGCTCGTTCTGACCCCTCTGGGGGTCGCCGTCATTTGCGTACCTACCTGCCTGTGGCTGGTGGTGCGTCGTCTCGAAGGACTTCAATGCTCACCCCGACGAACCGTCATCCGGCGCGCCAACGCGCCCAACTCATCGCTTCCGACGTGTCTTTGATGCGCGGAGCCACGCCCGTTCTCCATCATGTCGACCTCACCCTCACTTCCTCATCGCGTGTCGCGATCGTGGGAGAGAACGGGCGGGGAAAATCGACGCTCCTACAGGTGCTCGCTGGCGCCCTGGTCCCGGACAGCGGAACGGTCCAACGCATCGGCACGATCGGTGTTGCCGAGCAAGAGATGACCGCCACTGACAGGCGAACTGTTGGGCAGGCGGTCGCGGAAGCGATAGCCGAACCGCTGGCCGCGTTGGCGACACTTGACGCCGCAGCTCTCGCTCTTGCGGATGGCACGGACCGGGCGGCGGAGGAGTACGCGGCCGCGTTGGAACGTGCCGAAGCGCTCGATGCGTGGGATGCCGAACGGCGCGTGCAGATCGCGCTCGATGCGCTCGAAGCGGAGACGGACTCGACCAGGCTTCTCGCAGACCTCTCGGTGGGACAGCGGTATCGGGTACGGCTGGCGTGCCTCCTGGGCGCCGATCACGATTTTCTACTGCTTGATGAGCCCACCAACCACCTCGATCGAAGTGGGCTTGAGTTCCTGACCGCGCAGCTCCGAGCGCGGAGCGGGGGCGTTGTCGTCGTCAGCCACGATCGCGCGCTGCTGTCCGACATCGCGGAGACCATCGTCGACCTCGACCCGACGCCGGACGATCGTCCGCGCGTGTACGGGAACGGCTATGCCGGCTACCGGGAGGGACGCCTGGCCGAGCGGGAACGCTGGGAACAGGACTACGACCGCCAACAGGCCGAGCATGCCCGGTTGCAGGACAGTCTCAGCGCTGCGCAGAACCGGCTCGTCTCGGGGTGGAGACCAGAGAAGGGCACCAACAAGCATGGGCGAGCCACCCGAGCCGGTGGGCTTGTGCAGAACGTGCACCGACGCCAGGAAGCACTCGAAGCCCACGCCGTCACCGTGCCGGAACCGCCTCAGCTCTTCCGGTTCCCCGACCTCCCCACACGAACTGGCGCGGTTCTCCTCAGCGTCGATCACATCAGCGTCGCCGGGCGGTTGAGCCGGCCAGTGTCGTTCTCACTCTCCCACCGCGGCCGTCTCGTAGTGACCGGCCCGAACGGTGCCGGTAAGTCAACACTGCTGAGCGTGGTCGGCGGTGAGCTGGCTCCGGACACGGGAGCGGTTCGAACGCCTCGGAGCACGCGACTGGGCTTTCTCCATCAGGAGACGACCCTGCCGCCTGATCGGAGAGCGAGCGAGGTGTACGCCACACACGTCGGCGCGCTCGTGTCCGAAGGCACTTTGCGGGAATCAGATGCGATCGGCCTCTCTCAGCTTGGTCTCCTGCGCCCGCGCGAGGCGGGCAAACGAGTGGGCGAGCTCTCGATGGGGCAGCAGCGCCGGCTCGATCTGGCGCTCGTACTCGCGATGCGCCCGCATGTGCTGCTCCTGGACGAACCCACCAACCATCTTTCAATCGCGCTCGTTGACGAACTCACCGACGCGCTCGGAGCGACCGCAGCGGCGGTCGTCCTGTCAACGCACGACCGGCAACTGCTCCGTGACGTTGACGGCTGGCCGAGCCTCGGACTGACGTCGATGGTCGAAGGCGAGGCGCTGGTATGAGCGAAAAGAACCTCAACCGGATACGTGCCCTGCGGCCACTGGCTTCGCGGGACTATCGGCTCCTGTTCGCCGCGGTCGGCATCGAGGTCTTCGGCACCGGGATGTGGACCATCGTGATGGTCTTCCAAGTGCTCGCGCTCGATGACAGCCCGCTCGCGCTCTCAGCGGTCGCAACAGGTATGAGCTTGGGCCTGTTCGCCTTCTCGATCCTGGGTGGCGTTGTCGCCGATCGGTTCTCCAAACGCCGCATCATCATCACCGTGCAGGGATGCACCGCGGCTGTGATGACCGTGGTGGCAGTCCTGTCCCTCACCGAGACGGTCGAACTGTGGCACGTCGGCGTTGCCTCATTCGCGATGGGCGCAGGAAGCGCATTCTTCTACCCCGCCTACAGCGCGTATCTGCCCCAGGTGCTTCCGCCTGAGCAGCTCCTCGCCGCGAACGGGCTCGAAGGCGCTCTCCGACCCTCAATGGGGCAGGGGCTCGGTCCCGCCCTCGGCGGAATCGTCGTCGGCATGTTCTTCCCCGCCATCGGGGCCGTCATCGTCGCAGCCTCGTATGCGATCGCGTTCATCCTCACTCTGTTCCTCAGCCGACGCGACGAGCTGACCACGGTCGCTTCTCCGGAGCAGCACACGAGCGTGTGGGGTGACCTTCGAGCAGGCGTGAACTATGTGGTTCACACACGCTGGTTGCTCTGGACTCTGGTCTTCGGCTCCTCGCTCGCCCTCATCATCCAGGGACCGATCGAAGTGCTGCTGCCCTTCATTACCCGAGACAGATTCGAGGACGCCGAATCCACGTTCGGCTTCCTCCTCGCCGCATTCGGCATGGGCGGGGCGATCGGCTCACTCGTTGTGTCATCGCTGAAACTCCCGCGCCGCTACCTCACATTCATGATCGCCTGCTGGGGCGGCGGAACCCTCCCACTCGCGGTCATCGGCGTCGCCGACAACCTGATTCTCATGCTCGCAGCGCTGTTCATCGTCGGCGCAGCGACCGGAGCCGGTGTCGTCATCTGGGGAACCCTGCTGCAACGTCTGGTGCCGCTCGACATGATCGGCCGAGTCGCGAGCCTCGACTTCTTCGTCTCGATCACCTTCATGCCTGTCTCGATCGCGATCGCAGGACCGCTCTCGCTGCTCGTACCCATCCCCGTGATCTTCATCATCGCCGGTGTCGCTCCACCCGTACTTGCGCTGATCGCGATGCTGATGGGACGCATGCGCGAAAGCGAGATGGAACGCCCAATGGACGAACGCTGAGATGCGGCTGTCCGGGTCAAGAGCATGTTGGGATTCGAGGCACACGAGCAAGGCGTGCGCTCACCCATCACGGCCTTGACCCGGACCGAGCACCATCCGATCGCTCCGGTGGCGTACGACTGCATCAAGGTTGTCATCGTTCGCTCTGGGTCCGTGGTGCTGTTCAGTGAGTTCGGGCAGAGACCCGTTTGTATTGGCGATGTTGTCGTGCTCGGCGCGAATGTCCTGTGCGGGAGTGAGCCAGAAGGCCACGTCACGACGACCACCGTCTTCGCGGACACCGATTACCTGGTCGACCAGGTGTTCTGGCAGCACGTCGGGTTGTTGCAAGATCGACTTGAAGCACAGGACTTCTTTGCGACGACTTATGCCGAGCCAGCCCAGGTTCTCCGACTTGGCGAGGATCGGGCGGGGATGTTGATGCCGTGGCTGGACGAGTTGGTCGCGCTGAGCGTTGAGGATCGACCGGTGGCGAACTTCCATCGGATACAAGCGTTGTGGTTCTCGGTCGCTCACGTCCTGACCCCTTTCGTGAAGGTGACACCGGTGCGGGAGTCCTCCACTCAGCGCGTGAGAACCTGGCCTACTCAGCCGCGGCAACGGGGATTCTTGCCGCTACGGACTGAGGCACGGAGGGTCGCTGATCTACTTCGGGCGGACCCGGTGCGTCGGTGGTCGGTGACTGACCTTGCCCGCGAGGTGCATCTGTCGAAGTCGCAGCTTGGGCGGGTGTTCGTGGAGGCGTATGGGAAGTCGCCGATCGCGTATCTGACGATGCTGCGAGCGGAGCGGATGGCGGGTCTTCTGCGCACCACGGACACTCCGATCGCGGTGATCGCCCGTGAGGTGGGATGGAGCGATCCTGATTTCGCGGCCCGTCAGTTCCGTCGTAGCATCGGCGTGACGCCGAGCCACTACCGAGCGATCGCCCGCGCGCGTGCCGCTACCGGGGCCGGGTGAAACGCGCATCGAGCCGGGTCATATCCGCAGGATCGGCCGTCTCCACCCCACTGCTTCCGAGCGCCCCGGTAGTCCAGTAGAGATTCGTCGGGTTCGTCGCGGAGCCTGACGGTCGCCAGTCTCGTTTCCGTCGTCCGTCTCGTCTTCCTGATCCGCCCGGCGTACCTCGTGGTCGCACGGCTGCTCCCTCTGGGCGTGGCCCAGGCGGAGGGAGGTCAGGCGATGGCTATGAGGAACGAGACGAGGGAAGCGAAGCTCGAAGCTCTCGAAGAACGCATCGTGCGCTCGGTCGAGGAGCTGGTGTCGGGTGAGGACTGGCGGCGGGCGATGGAGTTCGCGGCGCGGTTCCGGTCGCGGTCGTTCAACAACACGCTGCTGATCTGGGCGCAGCACGTGGACGCCTACGAGCAGGGCCGGGTGCCGACGCCGACGCCGACGTGGGTGGCTGGCTTCCAGGACTGGAAGAAGATGGGCCGCTGGGCCGAGGCCGGCGGCGGGTATGAGATTCGTGCGCCGGTCAGGGTGAGGTTCGCGACGGCGACGCCGAAAGACCCGGCCTCGTGGCGGCGCCTGTCAAAGGGTGAGAAGCCGCGCCCGGGCGAAGTCGTGCAGCGTCGGATCGTCAGCGTCGTCCCGGCCCATGTCTGGGATGTGTCCCGGACTCACGGTGCGGAGCTGCCGGAACTGCCGACCCCGAAGCTGCTGGAAGGCAAAGCACCCGTCGGCCTGTGGGAGGGGCTGGCTGCGCAGGTCGAGTCGCTGGGGTACGAGGTGCTGCGGATGCCGGACGCCGACGCGATCCGCGGCGCGAACGGCATGACCGACTACGAGACCCGTCAGGTGCTCGTGCGCACGGACATGGACCCGGCCGCGCAGGTGAAGACCCTCGCGCACGAGCTGGGCCATGTCCGTCTGCACGGGCCGAACCAGCAGGAAGCGCGCCAGCATCGCGGGATCGGTGAGGTCGAGGCCGAGTCCGTCGCGCTGATGATCGCCGCTGCACATGGCATGGACACCAGCGACTACGCGATCCCCTACGTCGCCGGATGGGCGGCCAACGTGGACGGCAAGGACCCGGCGCAGGTCATCCGGGACACCGGCGAGAAGGTCCGGCGCACCGCGACCGAGGTCCTGGGCCAGCTCGACACGATCCAGCTCGGCAACGGCAACCCGACCTCGCTGCGACTCGACCAATCCGACGTCGAACAGTCTGGACCTGCGCGAGCGCCGGAACCGGGACCGCGGGTCGAGCCGCTGCCGGTGCGTGAGCCGCGGACGGTGCAGGCGGTGCCGGAGCAGGGGCTGTGATGGTCGCCCCCTCGGCGTTCGCTGCCCTGTTCGACCGGCTGGACGGTCTGCCGTTGCCGGTCGCGGCGCGCGAGCTGGCGAGGGCCGGAGTGCCGGTGTTCCCGTGCGTGCCGGGCGAGAAGACGCCCCTCGTCCCATCCGGTTTCCGCCGTGCGACGACCGATCCGCGACGGGTGGCGGGGTGGTGGCGGTGGCAGCCGGGCGCGAACATCGGCATCCCGACCGGCGCCGCGTCAGGTCTGGTCGTGATCGACGTGGATGTGCACGGCGTCGACGGATACGCGGCGTACGCGCGGGCGGCCCGCGCGGGTCTGATCCCGGCGCCGCTGGCGACGGTGACCACACCCACAGGCGGGCGGCACGCCTACTTCCCGGCCATCCCAGCCAAGGTGCAGCGGTCATGGGCGGTCGGCAAGGCCGGCGTGGATTGCCGCGGGGACGGCGGCTATGTCATCGCCCCGCCCTCGCTGCTGCGGCTGGACGGCGCCTCGGTCTCGTACCGGGTCGAGCAGGTCGCTTCCGGTGCGGTGGAGCCGGTGGATGCGGGGCGGCTGCGCGACTTCCTCGATCCGCCACCGCCGCGTCGCCCGGCGCGGGAGGGCCAGCCGGTAGCCGGGCGGGAGGACGCGGACCGGCTGGCGGCGTGGCTGTCCCGGCAGGTCAAGGGCGACCGGAACTACAAGCTGTTCTGGGCCGCGTGCCGTCTGGCCGAGGGCAACGTGCCCGTCGCCGATGCCCTGGATGCGCTGGTGCGCGCCGAGCAGCCCGACTTCGGGGAGCGGGAGATCACCCGCACCGTCTACAGCGCCTATCGCAGCGTCGGCGTCGGAGCCGCCCGCCGGGAACGCACCGCGGCACCGGCGAGCCCGCCTGCGGGCGGGCTCGCTCGACGTGACCCAGGGCTCCGAGTGGACGCGGCAAGGGGTCTGGGATGAACAGGGTACGGGGGCGGCGCTGGGCGGTGGTCACATCGGTTGCCGGGACGGTGTTCATCGCGGCCGGCGCGTTCTGGCTGTCGTTCACCGCGTTGGCGGACCTCGCCCGCCGCTCCGGGATCGGGGCCGGGCAGGCGTGGGCGTGGCCGCTGATCGTCGATGGCGTGATCGTGGTGTCCACGGTCGCGGTAGTCGCGCTCGCCGGCGAGAAAGCGGCCTGGTACCCGTGGACGTTGCTGATCGGCGGCGCGGCGGTGTCGGTGACGGCGAACTCTCTGCACGCGGTCGTCGCCGCAGACGCCGACGTTTCCGGCCCGCTCGCGGCCGCGGTCGCTGCGGTGCCGCCGGTGGTGCTGCTGGCGATCACCCATCTGACCGTCGTCCTGACCCGATCCGCAGCGCGTCCTGCCGATGCACCAGCGATCACAGACGCGGTTGAGCGTGTCCCGGTTGTGGCGGCACAGATCGAGACCGAACCCGCCGTGCCCTCGCCTGCCGGGTCCGGCGCCGTCGAGGCCGATGAGGACGGTGGGCTGGATCGTCGGGCGCGGGCGGCGGAGCTGCGCGAGCGGGAGTGGTCGAACAAGGCCATCGCCCGGCACCTGGGGGTGCATCCCTCGACGGTCGGCCGGTGGCTTCCCCGTCCCGAGCATGCCGACGCGCACCACAGCGATGAGGCCGACCCGTCCGGGTCCGAGCCCGTGAGGCAAGGAGCCACGCCATGAGCGACCAGGACCAGACGAACCCGGCGGAGCAGCACCACCGCCATCGCGAACCCGAACAGGCTCCGCAGGCGCGGACGACGCCGACCCCTGCCGAGGATGCGGAGGCGCCGGGAACGCCGGACGCGATCAAGGAGGCCGCGTCCCGCAGAGCCGCGAAGGAGAAGCTGGCGCAGGTGCGGGGCCGGGGCGTGGACTGGGTGCGTCCGAGTGACCTGTTCGCCCACGGCGGCGGGGCTCTGTCCCGACGCGGCATCGACGTCACCGCCGCGGGGAACCGCAGGCTGCGCGCCCCGATCGACAAGGGCGCCCGATGGGTCGCAGAGCGGGCGCGCCGCCTGCCGCCATTGAGCGCGTTCGGGCGTCGTGGCGGCACCGATCGGGGCCAGGCCCGGTCCGGGGTCGGGATGCGGTAGCAGGTGGGGTGAGTCGTGGACGCCGGGCTGGCAGAGGTGAGACCCGCAGGAGCCTGCGGGCGCACCTGCCCGCCAGGAGGTGCCTCGACCATGACCGACAACACCAGCACACCCGGCACGACGAACACCAGCGAGTCCGGTGAGGACTATCGCAGCAGCGAAGGATTGCGCGCCCTGCTGCACCGGCTCCACTCCGCGGGGCGTGGCGCGTGGGAGCAGGACCCGGTGGCGGGCGAGCTGATGGCGTTCGCGGCCGAGAAGTACGCGGCCCTGGCGCACAAGCATCGGCTCGACCCGTGGGAGGCCGCGTCAGCGGCGTTCGACGTGATGCGCACGAAGGCCGCCCGCACCGCGGAGGACCCGTGGGCGGTCGTCACGCACGCGGTGCGGATCACCTGCATCGCCGAGGAACGCGGCCAAGGGCTGCTGTGCTCGACCCATCAGGCGCGCCGGCCCCGCTACTCGGTGTTCCACGACCCCGAACGGCTCTCCGACCGGGAGAACCCGTTGGACGACTACCACCCGGCCTTCCAGGTCACCGATCCGCACGACGGCGACGGGCACGATAGCGAGGTTGAGCGGGATGGGGCAGAGCCGACGTCCGCCACGGCGGCGGTGGAGGATGCGATCACGCTGCTGGTGCTGCTGGGCTGGCCGGCCGAGACCGCGCGGACGGCGGTGGAGCATGTCTGTGGGGCGCTGACCCGGGTCGGGAACCGGCACACCGCCTACGAGACGTTGCGGCGCGACAAGCATGCCCGCGCCTTGCTCGACCTGTCGGGCCGGACCTGGGCGGTGCTGCTGCGTGCGCTGCTGGGCAGTCCGCTGCCGGAGCTCGCGGCGACCGGCGCGGGACGCGGCATGCTTTTGCGGCTGCTGATCGGCGAGACGCTCCCGGTGCTGTTGCGCGACGACGACCTCGTGCTCACCTTGTCGCTGGCCGCGCCCGGCACGAACACGCGCGGCACCGACACGTCGCGGGGTGCGCGATGAGCGCACCGGCGGGGCGCATCGAGCTGGAGCGGACGGTGGACTCCATCACCATCGGGCGCCGGCACCGCACCGACCTGGGCGACCTCGACGCCCTGGCGGCGTCGATCGAGCGGGACGGCCTGTTGCAGCCGCCGACGATCACCCCGGACGGGACGCTGGTGTGCGGGGCGCGGCGGCTCGCGGCGATCAAGCAGCTCGGGCACCGGCGGGTCAGCGTGTGGGTGCGCTCGGGCATCTCAGACCGGCTCGGGCATCTGCTGGCCGAACAAGACGACAACCAGCTCCACAAGGCCCTCAGCCCGATCGAGGCCGCCGGGCTGTATCGGGAGATCAAGGAACTCATGGCCGAGGACGCCGCCCGGAGGAAGGCGGCCACCCAGTTCCAGGACGGGCACGAGCCCGGAAAGCATGGTCCCGCCGATTCGGCGGGACCACCAGCACCCGGCCAGCTCGGGGATGCACGCGCGCAGGCGGCGCGCATGGTGACCGGCTCGTCCTCCTACACGCGGCTGGAGCAGATCGGTTTCCTGCAACACCTGGCCGACGACCCCGCCGTCCCGGAGGTGCTGCGCGCTCAGGCCCGCGACGGGCTGGCGCAGATCGAGGCCGGCGCGCCGGTCAACCCGATCTTCCAGCGTCTCCAGGATGCGCACGCCGACGCCGGCGCCGACCGGGATCGGCGGCTGCATGAGTTGGCCGACGAAGCACTGGCCCGCGTCCATGCCGCCAAGCGCGGCAAGGCCACGAAGCCGGCCGCACCGTCTCGTCGCCCGGTCGACGCGGACGAGGAGCCGGCGCGGTTCTCGGTGCGTGCGTTCGTGCTGACCTGGGGCGAGCTGGAAGCGTGGTGGACGCACTACGACGTGGACGAGCTGGCGGCCGAACTCACCGATGAGCAGATCGAAGTGTTCTTCGCCGCCGTCGAGGGCACGGTCGCGTTTGCCGACCGGCTCCGCACCGCCCGCGCCGGCGCACAGCCGGACCGGCCGCTGCTGCGCGCCCTCTGAACCCCCGCCCGACGCCGCGAGTCGCGGGCGGGCTCACCTCGCGGGTATGAAGACGAATCTCGCCTCCTGGTCCCGTGGCCGGCTGATCGCCGTGATCGCCGCCGGGCTCGTGCTGCTGCTCCTGGTCGGCGTCGGCGTCTACGGGCTCATCACCGGCCCGCGGCCACCCGAGGACCGCGCACCCGACCCTGCGCCCACGGTCACCGCACCGGGCGAGACCGAGCCGGCGGCGCCGGGTCCGCCGCGGGTCGTTCCCTCGCACGACCCGGACGAGTTCGCCCGCAACGTCGCGGAGGCGCTGTTCGGCTGGGACACCGGTTCCGGGCTGATGCCGCTGGACTACACCGCCGGACTCTTGGAGGTCGGCGACCCCTCCGGCAGCGAGCAGGCGGGCCTCGCGTCGGACATCGCCGGCTATCTGCCCTCCCGCGAGGCGTGGATCGAGCTGCGCCAGTACGCCACCGCCCAGCACCTCACGATCGAGCGGTCGTTCGTGCCCGAGGCGTGGGATCAGGCGGTCGAGCAGGCCCAGCCTGGGCAGCTCCCTCCCGGTGCCACCGCGGTCACGATCGAGGGCACCCGCCACCGCGCGGGCGTCTGGAACGGCGAACCCGTCACCGCGGAGCAGTCGGTGTCGTTCACCGTGTTCCTGGCCTGCCCGCCGCCGGCGCCGCAGTTCCGCAGCGGCCTATGTCATGTGCTGCGCCTGTCCCAGCTCGACAACCCGCTCCGATAGCCGGAGGTCCGTGCCGTGTTGAAGAAGGTCGCCGCCGTCGTTCTCGCGCTGGTCCTGCTGGGTCCCATGCTGGGGCTGGTCGGAGTCGGCGTGCTGATGAATCCCGCCGCCGCGAACTGCGTCGTGCCCGGCGGCTCCGTCACCATAGGAGACGTCCCGGAGTCGCTGACGGTCACCACCGCCGAGGGCACCACGCTCACGCTGAACACGACCCAGCTCACGCACGCGGCCACGATCATCACGATCGGCGGCAGCATCGAGGGCGTCGGCCGTCACGGCATCACGATCGCGCTGATGGCCGCGCTGACCGAGAGCACGCTGCGGCAGTTGGCGAACACCGGCGCCTACCCCGAGAGCGGGAACTACCCCAACGACGGCAACGGCAGCGATCACGACAGCTTGGGGCTATTTCAGATGCGGCCGCAGTCGGGCTGGGGCACCGTCGCGGAGCTGATGGACCCGACCTACCAGGCGCGGGCGTTCTTCGGCGGGCCGACCGGCCCGAACTACCCGAGCCCGCGGGGTCTGCTGGACATTCCGGGCTGGCAGCAGATGGACCCCGGCGAAGCAGCCCAAGCGGTCGAAGTCAGCGCCTACCCGGACCGCTACCGCAACTATGAGCCGGTCGCCGAAGCTATCCTCGATGCCCTGACCGGCGCATCCGGCGACGGAACCGGCTCGGCCGGCGCCGCTGTGACGGTCGTGGCGGCGGGTCCGGTGGCGCAGTCCGCGCGCGTGGTGTTCCCGCTCCCGGAGGGGACGTGGGTGCTCACCAGCGAGTTCGGGCCGCGCATCCATCCGATCACCGGAGCGCCGTCGTTCCACACCGGCACGGACTTCGCTGCCCCGGACGGCACCCCTATCCTCGCCGTCGCGGACGGCACCGTGACCGTCGCGGAGTTCTCCGACGGCTACGGCGGACTGATCGTCATCGAGCACCAGATCGGCGGGCAGACGGTCGCGACCGCCTACGCCCACATGTGGCAGTCCGGCATCCACGCCTCAGCCGGTGACCGGGTGGTCGCCGGGCAGCACATCGGCGACGTCGGCAGCTCCGGCAACTCCACAGGACCGCATCTCCATTTCGAGGTCCGGCCCGGCGGCACCAGCGGCGAGGCCGTCGATGCCGCGGCGTGGCTCAACGCCCACAACGCCGCCGACCTGCCCGAAGCCGCGGTCGGCGCCGCCGCCGGATGCGACACCGCCGGCGGCACGGCGGGTGAGCCCGCCCCGGTCGACGGCGACCCTGACCGGCTCGTGGACGATCCCACCAGCGACGGGCAGATCACCGCCCGGATGGTGCACCTCATGGCCCAGGCCCGCGCCGGGTTCCCCGACACCGGCTGGGCCTGCTACTCGCCCCGGCCCGGCACCACCTCGGAGCACCCGCTGGGCCGCGCGTGCGACATCACCTTCGGTAACCCGATCGGGACACCTCCGACGCCCGCGCAACTCGAGGACGGGTGGCGGGTGACGAACTGGATGAAGGACCACGCCGAACCCTTGGGCGTGGAGTACCTGATCTGGCAAGGCAAGATATGGTCCCTCGCCCGCGACGGTGAAGGCTGGCGCGACTACGACGGCGGCGGGATGCACGACCCCGGCGACGTGACCGGCGGACACTTCGACCACCTGCACGTCACCGTCAAGGCCGGTGCGTGATGGACGTGTTCCCCGACTTCGATGGCCTGGCAGGGATCGGTGACCTGGAACAGGTGATCGGCGCGCTGCTCACGATCGTGCTCATCGTCGCGGTGCTGATGGTGGTGGTCTCGGCGATCTGCTGGGCGCTGGGCGCCTCGCACGGCAACCACTCCCTGGCCTTCAAGGGCCGGGTCGGGGTACTCGTCGGCGTCGGCGCGGCCGTCCTCGCCGGTGCCGGGGTGGCGTGGGTGAACTGGCTCATCGTCCTCGGCCGCCAGCTCTGACCGGCACGCCCGGAGCGGCCCGCCCCGTTCGCAGGGCGCGGGCCATTGTCGTGTCGGTGCGCGCTCAGGGTGTGGCTGGCTCACCTCGCCGCTGAACCAGCCATCTGCTCAGCGAGGGAGTAACCGCCGTGATCGACATCGACCCCAACAGCTCCGGCCTGCCCGGCATCGAACAGCTCCGCACCATCGTCGGCGCCGTGATGACGATCGGCCTCATCCTCAGTGTCCTGGCGCTGATCGTGTCCGCGATCGTCTGGGCATACGGCGCCAACAGCTCTAACCCGCATCTGTCCGGGCGAGGCAAGCTCGGCGTGCTGATCTCCTGCGGCGCGGCGGTGATCTGCGGCGCAGCGGTGACGCTCGTGAACTTCTTCTGGGACGTCGGCCAGGCCGTCTGAGGCCCGCACAGCAGGAGATTCGTGATGGGTGTCTGCGATGTGCCGATCATCTCGTCCGTCTGCGATGTGGCCGGCGAGGCGGCCGCGACGGTCGTGGCGGCCCCGTTCGACTGGCTCGCCCAGGCGATGGGCGGCGCGGCCGGCTGGCTGATCGAGGCGATGTGGACGGTGTTCGACACGACCACCCTGGTCGATGTCACCTCGCCCGGGTTCACCAGCGTCTACAACCTGATCTTCGGCATCGGCGTGTTTCTGGTGCTGATCTTCTTCTGCCTGCAACTGATCACGGGGCTGGTCCGCCGCGACCCGACCGCCCTGTCCCGGGCGGCGCTCGGCGCGGCGAAATCGGTGCTCGGTGCGTTCGTCGTGGTCACGCTGACCGCGCTCGCGCTGGAAATCGTGGACCAGCTCTGCATCGGCATCATCCAGGCGTCCGGGGAGACCACCGGGACGATGGGCGACAAGATCATCCTGCTCGCCGCCGGCCTGACCGGCATCAACATCGCCGCTCCCGGTGTCGGGGCGATCGTCACGATCTTCCTGGCTGGGCTGATGATCGCCGCGGTCTTCATCGTCTGGTTCTCGTTGTTGATCCGTAAGGCGTTGCTGCTGGTGGCCGTGGTGCTGGCGCCGATCGCGTTCGCCGGTGCGTCCTGGGATGCCACCAAAGGATGGATCGGCAAGTGGGCGGCGTTCGTGATCGCGCTCATCATCAGCAAGCTGGTGCTCGTCGTGATCTTCCTGCTGGCGATCACCCAGATCGCCACCCCGATCGAGGCGGACATCGCCGCGGTCACCGAGCCGATCACCGGCATCGTCCTCATGGGGATCGCGGCCTTCGCCCCGTACATGGTGTACCGGTTCGTGTCGTTCATCGGGTTCGACCTCTACCAGCAGATGGGCACCGAGCAGGAGGCCAAAAATGCCCTCAACCGGCCCCTGCCGGTGCCGTCCAAGCCCCAGGGCGGCAGCGAGCCGAAGAAGGTTCTCGATGACCCCCAGGGCGGTGCCCCGCAGGGCGGGCCTGGCGGCGGACCGGGCGGCTCGCCGCCGCGCACCCCGGCGCCAGCCGCTGGCGGTGGCGGCGGCGCAGGCGCGGCCGGGACAGGAGCGGGCGCCGGGGCAGGCGCGGGTGCGGGGGCCGGGGCGGGGGCTGCTGCGGCGGGTCCCGCGGCCGCGGTCGTCGTCGGTGCGCAGGTCGCCAGGGGAGCCGCCGAAGCCGGCCCGAAGGCAGGCAAGGCGGTCGCGGGCCAGGCAGAGACCGCCGCGAGCGGCGCCGGGGGCCAGGGCGGTGGTGGTGGCGCTGCGCCGTCGAAGACGCCTCCGCCACCCTCCGCGCCCCAGCCGCGCACGCCCGCACCGTCCAAGCCGGCGCCGCCGCGCACCGGGAAGGAGTGACGCATGTCCACGGAACGGAAGGCGCCCGGGAGCAGGCTGACCCCGGTGAAGTTCTCCCGCCTCACCCGGCGAGGGGTGTTGCTGGGCCTGTCGGTCTCCCAGCTCGTCGCCGCCGGCGTCGGCGGGCTGACGCTGCTGGCGGCGTTCTACGCCGGCGCGGGGATGCTGCTGGCCTACACCGCCCCGATCTGGGTGCTCGCCGCGGTGCTGACCTGGGTGCCCATCGCCGGGCGGCCGATGGTCGAATGGCTCCCTGTCGTGTGCTGGTGGCTGTGGCGGACCACCGGCGGGCAACTGCTGTATCGGCGGCGGATCGTCACCCCGCGCCCGGCAGGCAATCTCGCGCTGCCCGGCGACATGGCCCGGCTGCGGGAGCATCTGGACCCCGAGACCGGCGCGTGCATGATCCACGACCCCCGCCAGGGCAGGCTCACCGTGGTCTGCGAGGTCACCCATCCCGCGTTCGTGCTGCTCGATCCCGGCGAGCAGGAACGCCGGGTCACCTCCTGGGGGCGGGTGCTCGCCACGGTGTGCCGGTCGGGGCGGATCGCGACGCTGCAAGTGCTCGAACGCACCCTGCCGGACTCCGGGACCGGGCTCGCCGAATGGTGGGCCGAGCACGGCACCGCCGACGACTCCTGGGCCGCGACCACCTACGCCGAACTGATCGAGCGGGCCGGTCCCGCCGGGGAACGGCACGCCACCACGATCAGCCTGAGCCTGGATATGAAGACCAGCGCCCGGCAGATCAGGACCGCCGGCGGCGGCATCCGCGGCGGCGCCGCGGTGCTCCGCCAGGAGATGGCGACCCTGACCGCCGCGCTCCGGTCGGCGGACCTGACCGCGGTCGGGTGGCTCGGCCCCGGCCAGGTCGCCGTGATCCTGCGCTCGGCCTACGACCCGGCCGTGGCCGCGACGCTGGAACGGCACGGACGGCTCGGCCAAGACCTCGCCACCGCCGGGCCGGTCGCGGTCACCGAGACCTGGGGAACCCTGCGCACCGACTCCGCCTGGCATGCAGTCCTGTGGGTATCGGAGTGGCCGCGATCAATGGTCTATCCGGGGTTCCTCGCTCCGGTGCTGCTGTCCACCGGCATCCAACGGTCGGTGTCGCTGATCTACACCCCGATGCGCTCCGACCAGGCGGCGCGCGACATCCGCAAGAAGAAGGTCGAACACATCTCAGACGCCGCTCAGCGCGCGCGGATGGGGCAGATCGAGGACGCCGCCCAGACCGCCGAGTACCAGGACGTGCTGCAACAGGAAGCCGACCTGACCGCCGGACACGGGGTGCTTCGCGTCTCCGGCCTCATCAGCGTCTCCGCGCCCACCCTCGACGACCTGGAAGCCGCAACCGCGGCGATCGAGCAGTCCGCGATCCAAGCCTCCTGCGAGACCCGCCGGCTCGTGGGCCAGCAAGCGGCGGCGTTCACCGCGGCGGCGCTGCCGCTGTGCCGCACGGTGTGACCTCGGGGCTCACCTGACCGGCATCGAGAGACCCTGCCCAGATGGAGGCCCGTGATGCCCACGTTCACCGATCCCGCCCGCGACGCCAATGAGGCGTACGAGGCGTTGCGCGGGCTCGCGCACGCCACCCGCACCGTCGAGGACCCGTCCGATACCTACGCGGTGATCGGTGACCTGCTGGGCGGGATGCGCTCGCTCCGGCAAGTCCTGGATCAGCTCGCCACCGTCCACCTGAACCATCAGCACCAGGTCACCGACGAGGCCCGCGACCTGGCCGGCGGGGCGGTCGAGGCGCTGTCCGCGGCCGACGAGCTGCACCAGGCCGGCACGCTCATCGACCAGGCCCACGACCGGCTCAACGCCGCGATGGGCCACTCCGGCCGGATCGTCTGGAACCCACCGACGCAACTCGTTGATCGTTGGGTGGGGGTCGTGTTCCTGCATGGCGAGGACGCCGACCAGGTGCTCGACCTCATCGACCGTGACGGTGTCGAGGCGGGGATCGAGCATCTGTCCGGCTGGGACTACGGCGACGAGACCACCGGCGCCGCCTTGGAGAACGGTGACGTTCACGACGACGCCCCTGTCTATGCCGGGGACCGGCAGGCTGAGACCGGCGCCTACGCGATGACCTACAACCCGAAGGCCGGGCACGTTGCCCTCTACCGGCGGTACCTGATCCCCGCCGATGACGCGATCGACCCGCCCGCCGACACCCCCGTCCCACCTCCGGACCGCGAGACCGGGCGCGACGCGGCGAGACGGCGCAGCGGAGTCCGGGACGGCGGCTGGTTCGAGCATCCCGGTGTCGCCGCCGTCAAGCAGGCCCGGGGGCTCTCGTGGTGAGCCGGGACGAGAAGCTGCACACCGCCGTCCTCGTCGCACCGTCCTCTGAGCGGCGGCGGCTGCGTAAGCAGCGGCGACAGGCCGCCGCCCGGCTCGTCGCCGAGCAACGGCAGGCGGAGAAGGCTACGACCCGCGCGAAGCTGGAGGCTGAGCGCGCCGAACGGCGAGCCACGGTCTACCTGCCCTCGGCCGGTGAGCCAGGGCCAGCCGCGCTCCGTGCTCCGGGGAGGTTTCGGCTGCCTCGGCACCAGGACACCAGCGCCGTCCTGGCCGGCCACTACCCGTTCCTGGCCGAAGCTGGTCTCGGGCCGCAGGGGATGTTCATCGGCCAGGACCTCTACTCCGGGTCGTCGTTCGTCTACGACCCGTGGGTGCTGTACCGGCGGGGCATCATCACCGCCCCGAACCTGATCCTGGCCGGGATCGTCGGCTCCGGGAAGTCCTCGCTCGCCAAGAGCCTCTACACCCGGTCGCTGCCGTTCGGCTACCGCGTGTACGTTCCCGGCGACCCCAAAGGAGAGCACACCGGCGTCGCCGAAGCGGTCGGCGGGAAAGCGATCATCCTCGGGCACGGGATGGGCAACAGGCTCAACCCGCTCGATGAGGGCTACCGTCCCGGCGGCCTCTCTGATCAGGAGTGGGCGACCACGCTGGCTGCGCGGCGCCGGGACCTGCTGGGCGCGCTCACCGAGACCGTCCTTGCTCGAACGCTCGCGCCGCTAGAACACACCGCGATCGACACCGCCCTGGCCGGCGCGGTACGCGATGCCGAGGTGCCGATTCTGCCGATGGTGGTCGACCGGCTGCTGCGCCCCGATCCCGCCGACGATCCAGACGGCCGCCTTGCTGAAGACGGCCGTCAAGTGGGGCACGCGCTGCGACGGCTCGTCGCCGGTGACCTGGCCGGGCTGTTCGACGGCCCGTCGACGGTGAGGTTCGACCCGACGCTGCCGATGGTCAGCCTGGACCTGTCCCGCGTCACCGAGAACTCCACCTTGATCTCGGTGCTGATGACGTGCTCGTCGGCGTGGATGGAAGCCGCCCTGCTCGATCCGAACGGCGGCCGACGCTGGGTCATCTACGACGAGGCGTGGCGGCTGATGTCGCACCCGGCGCTGCTGCGCCGGATGGACGCGCACTGGCGGCTCGCCCGCCACTACGGCCTGGCGAACCTGCTTGTGTTCCACAAGCTCACCGACCTGGAGAACGTCGGTGACCTCGGCTCAGCGAACCGTGCCCTGGCGAACTCGCTGCTGGCGAACGCGGAGACCAGGATCGTCTACCGGCAAGAGACCGACCAGCTCGGCCCCACGGCCACCGCGCTCGGGCTCACCGGCACCGAGCAACGCCTCCTGCCGGGACTGGGCACCGGGCAAGGGCTCTGGCGGATCAAGGACCGCAGCTTCGTCGTCCAGCACCAGCTCCACCCCGCCGAACTGGCCGCGTTCGACACCACCGCCCGCATGACCGGCTCCCCGCAGGGTCACGAATCCTGAACGAGCGGCGGCAGTCCGCTGCTGGCCCACCTCGCCGCTATGAGGAGAGTCGAGCCCGAGTCCGTTCCGGTGTCCATTCCGCTTGTCGTGCTCGACGTGCGCGAGGACGGCACCGTGGCTGTCACTGTCGACGGGAGCCCACTGCACCCGGACCCTTTCGCGCCGCCGTGGCGGCGATCCTCGTTCGGGCAGATCATCGACCGCGCCACGGATGACCGGACGACTCCGGCGCGGGTCGAGGTCCGGGAGGCGGACGGGACGACCTTCACCGACATCATCGCGGCCCAACGTCGCCGAGCACCCCAGCCGCCGCCGGAGTCTGAGGAACCGACATCGCGGCCGGTGTTCCACGCCGTCGAAGGCGACGGGTTCGTTCCCGGTGAGGACGTGGCGGTCGCCGTCGTCACTGGGCACACCGACGCGTCCGGTACCGGCACGGCCCGCGCTCTCATCGACCCCGCCCGGCTCGCGCCGGACGCTGCGGGCGGCGTCGTGGAGGTGGTGCTGTTCGGCCGTATCTCCGGCCTCACGATCTTCCGGCGGCTGCCATGAGCGGTCAGGGTCGGCAGACCGGTTCGTTCGGTGATGAGCTGACCAACGCGGCCATGATCGGGCTCGTCGGTCTGTTCGGCGTCGCCCTGGTGCTCCGCGGTGCCGGGTCCGTCGCGGCATTCCTCACCGGCACGAGCCAGCCCGCCGGTGGTCCCGCCTCCGGGATCGGTGTGCTGTTCGATCCGGGCGATCCCGCTGGCGCCCTGGACGCACCTGACATGAGCCCGGTCGTCTACTGGCTCGTCTCGGGCCTCCTGCTCGCCGTACTGGTCACCGGCGGCGTGTGGGTCTGGTCGCGGCTGCGCCGTCACACGCACCGTGTCGAGCAGGACCCGCGCCGGATGACGGGCATCGCCACGCGGCATGAGGTCGCTGCCGCCGCGTCCGAGAAGGCGCTGCTGCGCCGCGCCGGGAACCTCCGCCCGGGCTTGGATGATCCTCGTCCGCAGGATGTCGGCTACCGGCTCGGTACTTCCAAGGGCGCGAGTGTGTGGGCGTCGGTGGAGGACTCGATCATGGTCATCGGGCCGCCCCGCTCCGGGAAGGGCCTCCACTTGGTGATCCCCGCGATCCTCGATGCCCCCGGCGCTGTCGTGGTGACCTCGACCAGGCCGGACAATCTGACCGCGACGCTGCGTGCCCGCAGCCGGGTCGGGCCGGTCGCGATCTTCGACCCGCAACACCTCGCCGAGGGCTTGCCCGCGGGGATGCGGTGGTCACCGATCCGGGGCTGTGAGTCCCCGCAGACCGCGATGATCCGCGCCACCGGGCTCGCCGCCGGCACCGGCCTCTCATCCGGCGGCGTCGACGGCGGCGGGTTCTGGGAGGGCAAGACCAGGGCCGCGCTGCAAGCGCTCCTGCACGCCGCCGCGATCGACCATCGGCCACCGGCCGAGCTGTTCCGCTGGACCCTCGACCCGACCGCGGCCGCCGACGCGGTGGCGATCCTGACCGGCTCTGTCCAGGCGGCGACCGGATGGGCCGAGTCTCTGGAAGCGATGATCGACGCCGACCCCCGCACCCGCGACTCCATCTGGCAAGGCGTGTCCCTCGCCCTCGGATCGCTCGCCGACCCCAGGGTGCTCGATGCCGTCTCACCCGGCCCCGGCGAGGGCTTCGACCCCGAGCACTTCATCCAGAACAAGGGCACCCTGTTCCTGCTGGCCACCGGGTCCGGCGCGGGAGCAAGCGCCGCGCTCGTCGCGGCGCTTGTGGAAGACCTGATCGAGACCGCCCGCCGCCTGGCCGCACGCTCACCCGGTGCGCGGCTTGATCCGCCGATGCTGCTCGCGCTGGACGAGATCGCCAACCTCTCGCCCCTGCCGTCGCTGCCGACGCTGATGGCCGAGGGCGGCGGCTCGGGCATCACGACGATGCCGGTGCTCCAGTCGCTCGCGCAGGCGCGGGATAAGTGGAACGAGCACCAGGCCGGCGCGATCTGGGATGCCTCGATCGTCAAGGTCATCCTCGGTGGCGCGTCCAACAGCCGCGATTTGCAGGACGTCAGCGCGCTGGTCGGGGAACGCGACGAGTACACCGACTCCGTGACGCTGGGTGACCACGGCACCCGCTCCAATCAGCGCTCCGTCCGGCGGGTGCCGATCTTCCCGCCCGACCGCATCCGCCGGCTCCCGTTCGGCACCGGGGTCGTGCTGCTGCGCTCCGCACCACCGATCGTCACCGACCTGCACCCGTGGCCCCGGCGCCCCGACGCCACCCAGCTCACCTCCGATCGTGCGCAGACAGAGGCCCTGCTGCGCCGCTCTGACATCTGAGCAGCGCCAGTCGCCTCCGCGCCCACCTGCCTGCCACAGCAAGCCCCGGCATGACCGGGGACCGCGAGAGCAGACAGGAGCACACCATGTCCGACGATCCCCGCGACGATGACGCCACCACGGGCGACCTGCCCGGCCCGGACCTGGACGATGACGGCGATGAGGGCTTCGAGGACCCTCTGATCGCCGAGCCTCCGCACCCGATCAACTGGAACTTGCTGAACGCCGACGATGCCGAGGTCGAGTGGCTGGAGCTGAACCGGTGGGTGGACTGGCTGCGGCACACCTACGGTCTGCCCGCCGCGGTGATCCCGCCCGCCTGGTACGCCCACCCGGAGCTGTTGTGGGAGCTGTCCGCGCTGCACCTGCACTGGCTGTGCGCCTACGACCCCGAGCAGAACGGCTCTGCGCCGCTGGGCTGGCACCGCGACTTCGCCGACGCCCGCCAGCGGCTGCGTGAATGGGTCGCCGCCTCGGGCACGAAGCTCGACCACGACCGTCCCACCCGGCAGACCGTCTGGCCCGGTGAGGAACCCGCCGACCCGATCGAAGACGTGCCGATCATCGACCGCGACGCCGAGTTCGTGGAGTTCGTCATGGCCGACGTGCAGGCTCGCCGCGATGCCGAGGAAGCGTTCTACCGCACCCTCGACCCCGACACCGGTGAACTGTCATGAGCGACGACGGAACGCTCGTGGTGTCGCCGCTTATGCACAGCCGTGAGGTCGCGGCGTACTTGAAGGTCTCGGAGTCGACCCTGTCGCGGTGGCGGTCCGCGGGCATGGGGCCGCCGTTCCTGCGCCTCGGCGGGATCGCCCGGTACCGGCTCGATGCGGTGGACCGTTGGCTGGGCGATCTGGAACACGACCATGCCCCGGAGAGCTAAGCCGCAGCCGACCGCCGAGCCCAAGCCGGTCCCGCCGATCGGGGTGAAGGTCTCCACGGACATGGAGCGCCGCTCCTACGGCATCCGCGCCCGCGCCCGGTGGACCGACCCGACCAGCAAGCGCCGGGTGATCCGATCGGAGATCGTGCGGGACGAGGCCGCCGCGCACGCGTTCTTCGACCACCTCCGCAACTCCTCGACCAAGGGCATGGACGTGTCCATGACGCTGCTGGAGTTCGTCACATCCATCGGCGACCGGTGGGCGCGGGGCCTGGACCCGACCTCCACCGGCGAGACCTACGGCTACGGGCTGAAGCTCCGGGTGCTGCCCGCGCTCGGGCACCTGCCAGTCACCCAGATCACCGCCGGCATCATCGACCGCACCATTGATGAGTGGGAACAGCGCCACGGCGCCTCGACTATCAAGAACACCATCGCCCCGCTCGTGCGGGTGCTCGATGAAGCCGTGCGGGACGGGCTGATCCAGATCAACCCCGCGAAGAACCGTGCCAAGCGGAGCCTGAACCGCAACGCCTTCCGCGGCCAGGCGGCCGAGCACGCCTCCCCGCGGGCGCACGCGATCCCGGACATGAAGACCCTCAACCGGCTCGCCCGCGCGTGCGGGAAGGTCCATCAGTCCTACAGCGACTTTGTGATGCTCGCCGCGCTGCTCGCGGCCCGGTCCTCGGAGGTGTCCGGGTTGCAGGTCGGGGACGTCGACTTCGACAAGAACCTCGTGGTGATCCGCCGGCAGGTGTTCCCCGGCAAGGGCGGACTGGTCACCAAGCCGACCAAGAGCCGCAAAGAGCGCCGCGTGCCGATCCTCGAACCGCTCCGGCCCGTGCTGGAACGCCTCACCGGCGGCAAGGAGCCTGGGGACTCGTTGCTGGTCGGCCCGAAGGGCGGCTACCTCACCACCGCGACCGTCCGCGATGCCACCAACTGGGACGGCATCGTCGCGAAGCTCGGGCTGCCCGACCTCACCCGGCACGGGCTACGCCACACCGGGGCGACCTGGATGGCCGACGCCGGCATCCCGCTGCACGTCCTCCAAGACATCCTCGGCCACGCCTCAATGGAGACCACCCGCGGCTACCTCCACCCGGACGACCGTCACCTCGCGTCGGCGGCCGAGCAGGCCAACGCCTTCCTCTCCGCCGCCGGACAGCGCAAGCACGCTCGGCGCAGTGGCCCGGCGTCTCGGAGCCTGTGATGCGCTCCCACCCCCGCGGGAGTGCTCCCGGAAGCGTTCTGGTCCCCTTTTGGTCCCCTTATCCACAGGAAGCGGGTTCGGGGCGGTCCGTTCGTCCACAGACGGCCGCCGGCGAGAGCGCCGGGGGGACCAGAGGGGGACCACGGAAAACGACCCCGAGCATGAAGAAGCCCAGGCGAGAAACCTACTCTCACCTGGGCTTTTACGTCGGGCTGACAGGATTTGAACCTGCGACCCCCTGACCCCCAGTCAGGTGCGCTACCAAGCTGCGCCACAGCCCGTGGCATGGATTTCCAGTTGTTCGGGCCGACCAGAGCGGGGTAAACCCCTTGACCCCCAGTCAAGTGCGCTACCAAGCTGCGCCACATCCCGGTCCATCGTCCGCACGCGGACAACTCCCCTATCCTACCCGTTCCGGATCGTGCCCGCGAACCGTTGTCGATGTCGGCGTCGTCCGTGTCGCTGACGCTCCGCTGAGCGGGCAGAATCGAGAGCATGGCTGCTTCCACCGTGCGCGTCGACGCGTGGCTGTGGGCCATCCGTGTCTACAAGACTCGCTCGGCCGCGACGACCGCGTGTCGCGCGGGACACGTCCGCGTCGGCGGAGAGAAGGCGAAGGCCGCTCAGCCGGTGCGGATCGGGGACGAGCTCCGCGTGCGCCAATCCGGGTTCGACCGCATCCTGGTGGTGCGGCAGCTGCTGACCAAGCGCGTCGGCGCCCCGGTCGCTGCGCTCGCGTACGAGGATCGCACGCCCGTGCGTGAACCGGTGGCCCTGGTCGCCGTGCGTGACCGCGGTGCCGGCCGCCCGACCAAACGCGAGCGGCGCGACATCGACCGCCTGCGCGGGCGAAGCCTCGACCGCGACGCCGACGGATAACGGGCGCGAATCGTCGCTCCCACGCGCGGTGACGACAAAACGCGCCCGCGATATCCCGGGTGGAGCGGCCTCAGCGCCGGTGACGGGCGAGCGCTAGGTCCACGGCCAGCAGCACGAGCCCGGTCAGAACGTAGATGAGCAGATCGCGGGCATCGAACACCGTCCCGAACACCAGCATGAGCGGCGCCCAGGCCTCGCCCCAGCGGACGGGAAGCCCGGTGAGTTGGAACAATTCGACGGCGACGCACCAGCCGATCGCGATGGCGCCGACCAGCCCGGGTGACCATCGCGGCGCAACGACCACGATGCCGCCGTAGATCGCGGCCGTGTACAGCGCATCGCCCGCGATATCGGTGGCAGGGGTGTCCGGAAGCGCCGTATGCACGATCAGGCCCGCGAATACCGTCAGAACGAAGCCGGCGAGCGCGACGACCCGGCGCCGCGCAACCCGCGTCCCCGTCACAGCAGGTCGCGTAGCCATCCGACGGGTCGAACGGATGCTGCCACCCGCTCGAGTCGCGTCGCCAGTTCACGGTCGCTCGTCACCGCCGTGACGGTGCGACCGGTCACGATCAATCTCTCGGCGGTCGCCACGATCGCGTCATCGCCGGCCCCCGCCGCGCGCACGACCGTGACCCCGGCGATGTCGCCGGCTGCCCGGGCCTCTCCCTCGAGCACGACGACGATCTCGGGGAACCAGGTGTCTTCGGGCAGGTCCAGAGGGGCGGCATCCACACCCCGCGCGGCGACATCCACGAGCTGGGAAAGGAGCCGGTCAGCCGCACCGGAGCGATCCCGCCACCATCCGTCCGGCACCGATCCGACGACGTTGGCCGCATCGACCAGCACGACGGGGCGGACATCGAGGAGCGCCCGCAGGCGCGGCCACGACGCGGCGAAACCGGGGTGCAATGGATATCCGTCGACGGCCTCGAGTGGCACCCACGAAAGCTCACGACTCTCAGGGTCGCTGATCACCGGCTCGAACGGCTCGGTGACATCTGCGACCACGGTGGCATAGGTCCAGACCCCCGCGTCGTACACGCTGATCATCCGGGGACGAACGGCGTCGGCCGGAACCCCGGCTTCTTCCGCCGATTCACGCAGCGCTCCGTCGCACGCCGACTCGCCCTCGTGGCGCGCTCCGCCCGGCAGCCCCCACGTGTCACCGTGATGGCTCCAGGCGACGCGGTGCTGCAGCAAAACCCCGCGGTCAGCGTCCACTGCCAGCAGGCCGGCCGCACCGAAACGTCCCCAGAATCGGGTCCCGTCCGGCGTCACGACCCAGGCGTCACCGGGATCGCGCGGCCCATCGGGGCGGCGCGGCTCACCGGGGCGGGGCGGCTCGATCGTCACGATCCCAGCCTGTCACACCCGGCGGACGCCGCGGCATCCATCCGCACCCGTCTGTGGTCGGGACACATTCGGCGACACGCCACATGTGCACTCGACGCGCAGTCTGACCACTACATATTGTGGTCAGACATCACCCGTTCTCCGAGAGGATCCTCATGAACCGCGCCACTGTCTCCGCAAAAGACACGATCGACGAGTACCTGGCGCGTGCGGATTGGCGGGTGAACGCGAATGCGAACCAGGGCTATTCGCTCGGCGGGATGATCCTGAACTCCGCCGGCAAGCTCATCGCGAATTACTGGCTGAACGAGGTCTACTCCGCGGCGACGGGTGACGCCCACCGCGAGGGCGATATCCACATCCACGACCTCGACATGTTCGCCGGGTACTGCGCGGGCTGGTCGCTGCGCATGGTCCTCGAGCAAGGGTTCAATGGCGTCGCCGGCAAGATCGCGTCCCAGCCGCCCGCACACTTCTCCAGCGCGCTGGGCCAGCTCGTGAACTTCCTCGGGACTCTGCAGAACGAGTGGGCCGGTGCGCAGGCCTTCAGCTCGTTCGACACCTACCTGGCGCCCTACGTTCGCCGTGACAACCTGTCTCTCGACCAGGTCCGTCAGGCAATGCAGGAGTTCATCTTCAACCTCAACGTCCCGTCCCGCTGGGGTACGCAGACGCCGTTCACGAATCTCACGTTCGACTGGGTGTGCCCCGACGACCTGCGCGAGCAGCATCCACTCGTCGCGGGCGAGGTACAACCCTTCACCTACGGCGACCTCGCGCCCGAGATGGCGATGATCAATCGCGCGTTCATCGAGGTGCTGTCCACCGGCGATGCCGACGGGCGCGCCTTCACGTTCCCCATCCCGACCTACAACATCACGAAGGACTTCGACTGGGAGGGCGAGAACGTCGAGGCCTTGTTCGGTATGACGGCGAAGTACGGTCTCCCCTACTTCCAGAACTTCGTGAACTCCGACCTCGATCCACACATGATCCGATCGATGTGTTGCCGTCTCCAGCTCGATCTCACCGAGCTACTGAAACGCGGAAACGGACTGTTCGGCTCGGCGGAGCAGACCGGCTCGGTCGGTGTCGTCACGATCAACTGCGCGCGTCTCGGATTCGTGCACTCCGCGGATGAGCAGGCCGCGCTCGACCGGCTCGATGAATTGCTCCTGCTCGCCCGCGACAGCCTCGAAGCTAAACGCATGATCATCGATCAGCACATCGAGGCGGGCCTCTTCCCCTACACGAAGCGCTATCTCGGCACTCTCGACAACCACTTCTCGACGATCGGGGTCAACGGCGTCAACGAGTACGTCCGCAACCTCACCCGCGGCGAGGACGACATCACCACGGATCGAGGTTTCGCCCTCGCAGAGCGCCTCCTCGACCACGTGCGTGCGCACATGGTGACCTTCCAGGAGCAGACCGGGCACATGTTCAACCTCGAAGCGAGTCCGGCGGAGGGGGCGACCTATCGCTTCGCGAAAGAGGACATCGCTCGTTTCGACGGCATCCGTCATGCGGGGACCGCAATGAATCCGTACTACACGAACTCATCCCAGCTGCCCGTCGGGTTCACGGCCGATCCGTTCCAGGCGATGGCCATGCAGGAACCGTTGCAGCAGAAGTACACCGGCGGAACGGTGCTGCACCTGTACCTCGGTGCCGCGATGCCCTCGGCGGCGGCGTGCCGCGATCTCGTTCGTCGGTCCCTCGAGCGGTTCCGCTTGCCGTACATCACCATCACCCCGACCTTCTCGATCTGTCCGCAGCACGGATACCGCTCCGGCGAGCACGCGACATGCCCCGACTGCGGCGCGGAGTGCGAGGTGTGGACCCGCGTGATGGGTTACTTCCGGCCCATCGCCAGCTTCAACATCGGCAAGAAGGGCGAAGCTCAAGAGCGCACGTATTTCACGGCTGCACAGGAGGAGTCATGCCCCGCATCGCTTCAGCCCACGAACTGAACATCGCCGGCGTCACCGCGTTCTCGACGGTCGATTGGCCGGACATGCTCGCCGCGACGGTCTTCCTGCAGGGCTGTCCGTGGAACTGCTTCTATTGCCACAATCCGGCCCTGATCGATCCCCGCGCAGACGGGGCGATCGCGTGGAGCGACGTCGTCGACCTCTTGTGCGACCGCATCGGGCTACTGGATGCGGTCGTCTTCTCCGGCGGGGAACCGACCCTGCAGCGGGCGCTCGTGCCCGCGATGGACATGGCTCGAGCCCTCGGGTTCCGCGTCGGATTGCATACGGCGGGCGCCTACCCCGGCCTACTCGCGCAGGCGCTGCCGCACGTGGACTGGGTCGGGCTCGACATCAAGGCACTCCCCGACGACTACACCGTCGTGACGGGTGCGTCGCCGAGCGCCGCGCACGCGTGGCGGTCGCTCGAACTCGTCCTGGGCAACCGCATGCTGCGCGCAGCGACCGACCGGCCGCTGGAGGTCGAGGTGCGAACGACCGTGCATCCCGCGGCGATCGACGACACGCGCCTGCGCGAACTCGGATGCCGCCTCGCCGACGCCGGCGTGGATGCCTGGGCGGTGCAGCGGTTCCGCGAGACCGGAACCCGGCATCCACTCCCCCGGGTCGATGACACCGCGGCCGCGCTGCGCCTGGACGACCTACCCACCGAGCGCTTCCGCTCGTTGGTCGTTCGCTGACGGCCCGTATTCAGTCTGCGCGTGTCAGCCGGCCCCGCTGGGGCCCGCAATCACGCCCGACGCAGCTGGAGCAATGTCCACGCAGACTGAATACGGACCAGCCGGCTGATCCGCCGACGCCGGAAGGCGCTCCGGCGGCCGCGGTCAGCGCTGGCGCTTTTCGCGCACGCGCATGTTCGTGACGATCGGGGTGCCCTCGAAGCCGAAGATCTCGCGCAGACGCCGCTGGATGAACCGGCGGTAGCCCGGGTCGAGGAATCCGGTCGTGAACAGCACGAAGGTCGGCGGGCGCGTCGAGGCCTGTGTGCCGAACAGGATGCGGGGCTGCTTGCCGCCGCGCAGCGGATGCGGGTGCTCGGCGACGAGCTCGGCCAGGAAGGCGTTGAATTTGCCGGTGGGGATCCGCTGATCCCACGACTCGAGCGCGGTCTCAAGCGCCGGCACGAGCTTGTCGAGATGGCGACCGGTGCGGGCGGAGATGTTCACGCGTGGAGCCCACGTCACATGCGCGAGGTCCTGCTCGATCTCGCGCTCGAGGTAGCGGCGACGGTCGGCGTTCTCCATGTCGTCGTCGTTCAGACGATCCCACTTGTTGAACGCGAGGACGAGCGCACGGCCCGACTCCAGCACCAGGTCGATGATGTTGAGATCCTGCACGCTGATCGACTGCGACACGTCGAGGACGACCACCGCAACCTCAGCTTTCTCGAGAGCGGCCGAGGTGCGCAGCGATGCGTAGAAATCCGCGCCCTGTTGCAGGTGCACACGGCGACGGATGCCGGCGGTGTCGACGAAGCGCCAGAGCTTGCCACCGAGGTCGACAAGCTCATCGACCGGGTCACGGGTCGTGCCCGCGAGCTCATTGACGACAACGCGCTCTTCTCCGGCGGCCTTGTTCAGCAGCGACGACTTTCCGACGTTCGGGCGCCCGAGGATCGCGACGCGACGCGGTCCACCGATCTCGTTGCCGGCGACGGCCGACACCTCGGGAAGGACCTTCATGACTTCGTCCAGGAGGTCCGCGACACCACGGCCGTGAATTGCCGACACCGGGTGCGGCTCACCGAGTCCCAGACTCCACAGCGCGGCAGCTTCCGGCTCGTGACGCGCATCGTCGACCTTGTTGGCGATCAAGAAGACCGGCTTGTCGGAGGTGCGCAGCATCCGCACGACAGCCTCGTCGGTCGCCGTGGCGCCGACCATCGCGTCGACGACGAACAGCACGACGTCGCACAGTTCGATCGCCACCTCGGCCTGGGCTGCGACAGAGCGGTCGATACCGCGGGCATCCGGCTCCCACCCGCCCGTGTCGACGAGCGTGAAGCGGCGCTCCATCCACTCACCCTTGTAGGTGACGCGGTCCCGGGTGACGCCCGGGGTGTCTTCGACGACGGCCTCGCGGCGACCGAGGATGCGGTTGACGAGAGCGGACTTGCCGACGTTCGGCCGTCCGACGATCGCGATGACCGGTAGCGCCGGCAGCACCTCGTACCCGTCCTCGTCGCCGTCGAACCCCTGGAGCAGGTCGGCGTCTTCCTCGTCGAGCTCATAGTCGGCGAGCGAGGCCCGCAGGCCCGCCGCCCGCTGTTCGGCGAGTTCCTCGTCGAGGTTCGCGAGCTTCTCTTCCAGACGGTCGGGGCCGCCTTCGTATTCGTCTTCGGCGCTCATGCGGCCGCTCCTGTCGCTGCACGGATGACGTCCAGGACGCCCTCCACGGTCTGTGTGAAATCGAGTTCGGTCGAATCGACCACGCGCACGCCCTCGGCGGCGGTGAGAAAGTCGACGACCTGGCTGTCTGCCGCGTCGCGGCGGTGCAGGGCGTCCGCGACGGTCGCGGCATCCTGCGTGGAAACTTCGGCGCTGCGTCGCGCGGCGCGCACGTCGGGCGCCGCGGTCAGCAGAATGCGTACGGGGGCGTCGGGCGCCACGACGGTCGTGATGTCTCGGCCTTCGACGACGACCCCGGGGCGAGCGGATGCCGCCACCAGCGCGCGGAAGACCTCGTTCACCCGCCGTCGCACCGCCGGCACGCGGGCCACACCACTGACCGCACTCGTGACCCGGGGATCGCGGATCGCGTCAGTGACGTCCGTCTCCCCCACGCGCACCCAGTAGTCGTCGGGATCGAGCGAGATCGCATAGGGGAAATCGTCGGCCGCGGCCAGAACGACATCGGCATCGCCCGTGTCGGCGCCTCGCTCGAGCACGTGCCACGCCAGGGCACGGTAGGCGGCTCCGGTGTCGAGGTAGCCGTAGCCGAGCCGCCGGGCGACCTCTTTCGAGACGCTCGACTTGCCGCTACCGGCGGGTCCGTCGACGGCGATGGTGATCACACCGGTCCCGGAGCGTGTCGAAGTGTTCATGTCGGGATGCTCGCGATCTTCCAGCCGCGCACGGTGAGGCCGTCGACGGCCTGGCGCACGGCACCGGGGATGACGCTGATTTCGGCCAGGCCGAACTGTGCGCCGGGAGAATGCTCGAGCCGGAGGTCTTCGACGTTGACGGCGAGTTCACCGAGATCGCCGAACAGGCGGCCCAGCTGACCGGGGGTGTCATCGACCATGACGACGACGTGCTCGAACCGGCGGTTCTGACCGTGCTTGCCGGGAAGGCGGTCGACGCCGTCGTTGCCGCGTCGGATCGTGTCGGCGAGGGCGCGCCGCGCACCGGGCGTTTCGGGATCGCGGAGGGCACCCGCGACCGTGTGCAGATCATCGGCGAGGGCGGCCAGCACATCCCCCACCGGGCCGGCGTTGGCCCCGAGAATCTGCACCCACAGTTCCGGGGCGGAGGCGGCGATGCGAGTCGTGTCGCGCGCCCCCTGTCCGACGAGGCGGAGCGACCCTTCGGGCGCGTCGGCGAAGCGGGCCGCGAGGAGCGATGCCACCAGCTGCGGCGCGTGGGAGACGAGCGCGACCGAACGATCGTGCTCCTCGGGGGTCATTTCGATCGGCGTCGCCCCGAGATCGAGCGCCAGCGCTTCGACCAGGGCGAGATCGGCGGCCGGAGTCTCTTCATCGCGGCACACGACCCACGGGCGCCCGACGAAGATGTCGGCGCGGGCCGAGATGGCGCCGCCGCGTTCGCGGCCCGCCATCGGGTGCGAACCGATGTAGTGAGTGAGGTCGAGTCCGCGGCGCTGCAGCTCGTGGAGAGGCTCGAGCTTGACGCTCGCGACGTCGGTGACGACCGCATCCGGAAACGCCGTGAGCTCGCGCTCGATGACATCCGCGGTGACGTCCGGCGGGACGGCCACCACGATCAACCTCGGTTGATCGTCCTCTGCGGCTGCGCGGCCGGCCCCGTAGTCGATCGCGAGACGCAGCTGCGCGGGCGAGGCATCGGTCAGGATGACGTCAACGCCGAGCGCAGTGAGTGCATGCCCGATGCTCGCGCCGAGCAAGCCCGCCCCCACGACGCGTACGCTCCCGGTGACGCGTGCCGCGCGGGCGCGCGCCGGGGCACGGGTCGTGTCGGTCACGGGTATCTCCGGTCATCCGTCTGTGGCTCAGTGATCGGCGGCCGGCTCATCCGGCTCGGCGGCATCACGGCGCGAAAGAGTGAGCAATGCGCCACGTTCCACTGTAGTCAATTCACGGGCGCGGCCCGCTGGGAGCGTCCCCAGGTGCAATGGCCCGAACTGGCGGCGGACGAGGTCGATGACCGGGTGACCGACCTCCGCCATCATCCGGCGCACGATCCGGTTGCGCCCGGAGTGCAGGGTGAGTTCGACCAGGCTCGTCCCCCCGGCTGCGGAGGCATCGAGCAGACGCGCCTTGTCGGCGGCGATCGGACCGTCCTCGAGCTCGACACCCTTCGTCAGGCGCGCGATCGTCTGTGGCGACACACGACCGGTGACCTTCGCGATGTAGACCTTCGTGACGCCGAACGACGGATGCGCGAGCACATGTGCCAGGTCGCCGTCGTTCGTCAGCACCAACAGCCCGCTGGTCTCGGCATCCAACCGGCCGACGTTGTACAGCCGCTCCGGCCAGTCCTGCGTGAAGCGGCGGAGGTCGGGACGCCCCTGCTCATCCTTCATCGTCGACACGACACCGGTCGGCTTGTTCAGCACGACATACCGCTTCGTGGCGTCGAGCTGGATCGCGGTGCCGTCGACGTCGACGAGGTCGGATGCCGGGTCGATCCGGGAGCCGAGCTCGGTGACGACCCGGCCGTTGACCCGCACGCGCCCCTCGGCGATGTACTGCTCGCAGACGCGCCGCGATGCAACACCCGCATTCGCGAGGACCTTCTGCAGGCGCACGCCCTCGGTGTCGCGTTCGTCTTCCGTCATCGCAGAACCTCCGTGTCGAACCCGGCTGAGCCGTCATCGAGCAGCGGCGCAATGTGCGGCAGCTCGTCGAGCGAGTTGATCCCGAGGTTGACGAGGAGCGCATCGGTCGTGCCGTAGTTGATCGCTCCCGTCTCGGGATCGGTGAACAATTCGGTGATCAGCCCGCGTGCGACGAGCGTGCGCACGACCGAGTCGACGTTGACGGCGCGGATCGAGGCCACTTGACTGCGCGTCACGGGCTGCTTGTAGGCGATCACCGCGAGGGTCTCCAGCGCCGCCTGCGACAGCCGCGACGGTGCCTGCGAGTTCACGAATTCCGACACGACGTCGTCGTACTCTTCGCGGACGTAGAGGCGCCACCCGCCGCCCACTTCGCGCAACTCGAACCCGCGGCGCGGGCCGCCGGTCACGCCGTCGAAGTCGGCGACGAGCGCGTGGATCGCCTTGCGCACGGCGGGCACCGGTGCCGCCACGGCGGCGGCGAGCGCGACGAGGCTCTGCGGCTCGTCCACGATCAGCAGGATCGCCTCGAGGCGTCGCGCAACATCGATCGGATCACTCGATCGCTGGGGCGCATCAGCCTCGGTCACCTCACTGCGCGCGGGTGTCGAAAGGTCATCGGTCATAGTCGGCTCCCAGGGTGGCGAGGTTCTCTTCGGACCAGCGTTCGGCGGTCCAGCGCAAGGTCAGCTCGCCGAGGGGTTCGAGCTGTTCGAACGAGAGCGCCGCGTGGCGGTAGAGCTCCAGCACCGCCAGGAATCGGGCAACGACGATGCCGGATTGCGCGACTCCCGCGACCAGTTCACGGAAGTTGAGGGTACCGGCATCCCGCAGGAGCGTGACGACGATCGCCGCCTGCTCACGGATCGAGACCAGCGGCGCGTGCAAGTGGTCGAGCCCGACGTGCGGGATCTCCTTCGGCGCGAATGCCAGCAGAGCGATCGCCGCGAAGTCGTCGGCCGACAGCGTCCAGACGAGTTCCGGCACTGCACGGCGATACTTCTCATCGAGCCGCACCGAGCGCGTGTGTCGCCGGTCTTCGCGCTGCAGGCAGCGGGAAAACCACGCCGACACCTCCTTGAACGCGCGGTACTGCAGCAGGCGGGCGAACAGCAGGTCGCGCGCTTCGAGCAACGCGACCGATTCGGCATCGACCAGTTCACCCTGGGGCAAGAGCCCCGCGACTTTCATATCGAGGAGGGTCACCGCAACCACGAGGAACTCCGACGCCTGCTCGAGCTCTTCGTCGGCGTCGAGGTTCTTCAGGTAGGCGATGAACTCGTCGGTGACCTTGCTCAGGGCGACTTCGGTGATGTCGAGCTCGTGCTGCGAGATCAGACTCAGCAGCAGATCGAACGGCCCGTCGAATCCCGCGAGGGAGACGCGGAAAACGGCGTCGTCGGGCGCCGCGGCCGGCGTGGGATCGGCGTCGGCGGACTCAGGCGACGGCGCCACGGGCGACCAGCTCCCGCGCCAATCGCAAGTAGGCCTGTGCGGCCGCGTGCTCCGGCGCGAACGTCGTGATGGGAACGCCCGACACCGACGCGTCGGGGAACTTCACGGTGCGTCCGATCACGGTCTCCAGCACGTCATCGCCGAACGCGTCGACGACGCGCTCGAGGACCTCACGGGAGTGCAGCGTGCGCGGGTCGTACATGGTCGCGAGGACACCATCGAGCTCGATCGAGGGGTTGAGGCGATCGCGGACTTTGTCGATCGTCTCGATCAGCAGCGCCACACCGCGCAGCGCGAAGAACTCGCACTCGAGGGGAATCAGCACGCCGTGGCTGGCCGTCAGCGCGTTCACGGTGAGCAGTCCGAGCGACGGCTGGCAGTCGATGAGGATGACGTCGTAGTCACCGGAGACCTTGCGCAACACGCGCGCGAGGATCGTCTCGCGCGCGACTTCGTTGACCAGGTGCACTTCCGCGGCCGAGAGGTCGATGTTGGCGGGCAGGATGTCGAGCCCGTCGACCGAGCTGTGCACGATGACGTCACGCGGGTCGCGCTTGGTGTCCAGCAGCAGGTCGTAGATCGTCGGCACATCGTGCGTCGCGATCCCGAGGCCGGCCGACAGAGCGCCCTGCGGGTCGAAGTCGACCGCGAGGACCTTGCGCCCGTATTGGGCGAGGGATGCCGCCAGGTTGATCGTCGTGGTGGTCTTGCCCACGCCGCCCTTCTGGTTGCAGAGCGAGATGATCCGCGCGGGGCCGTGCCCGGTCAGGGGCGGCGGGGTGGGGAAGCCGTGGTACGGACGTCCCGTGGGTCCCATCGGGGTGTCGCCCGTCTGAGCCTTCTTCGTCCCCCGTGCCTTGTCGGTCACCGACTCTCCTGCCTTCTGCGTTGCGCTCCTGCGATTCTCGCACACCGCTCAGCGACGCTACGGGAGACGCGACAGAGTGTCGACACCGACGAGCCCCGTGTGCAGCCCACCGCCGGCGATCAGCGTCGGAATCGCGACCGTCCGAATGTCGTCTTCCACGACCGTCCGCGTGTGCGCCAGGACACCCGCCACGGCGTCCGAACCCGCGAGCGCATCGATCGCGGCGATCGCGGCATCGTCGTAGCCCGCTTCCGCCAGCCACGTGTGAAGCTGCTCCCGAGCGGCATCCGCATCCGCGTCGTTCATCCATTCTTGCCAGCTCGTCCCGCCGGGAGCGTCACCGGTGAACAACTGCTCGAGGATCGCCCAATCCCCCGTCGGTCCCGTGGAGTCGCCGTCAGTAGCCTCGTAGGACTGCACAGCCGCGAGGTACGAGGCGATCAGCGGCGAGTTCGGGAACTTCGATCCCAGGCTCGAGGAGATCGGGTACGCGAGATAGGTGAGGTTGTGGGTCTTCGCGAACCCCGACTCGGCCATGTTGCGGAACAGTTCCGCGCAGAATCGGCATCCGGGGTCCAGAACCTCGACCGCGACCGGGAGTCCCGGACGGTAGCCCCCGAGATAGGTGGCGTTCTCCGGCGCGAAGTCGGCGGCATCCCACGTTTTCATCCGACTGGGGACGGCGGTGATCGTTTCGCCGAGTGAGGAGAACTCGTTCCCGAACGCGCCGAGCACGTCTCCCCTGGCGAGAGAGTCCCCGAACGTGGGAGTGCCGCCATCGATCGAGCACGACTCGGCGGCGAGCGCGCATGCCTGCGTGTCTTGCTTGTCGCAGGTGCCGTAGACGAACAGGTTCAGGCCGCTGCGCCCCAGGAGATACAGGCTCACGATGAGGCTCAGCACCATGAGCCACGCGACGATCTCGATCGCGACGGATGCCGGCTTCACCCAGCGAGGGTGTCGGATGGCGAGGGGCGCGAGGAGCGAGCTCTTGACGTCCTCCCGGAACGTCGTATCGCACGGGCGAAAAGTGATTTTGCGCCAGACGCATCCCCACGCGCGACCGAGGAGCGCGCGGTACTTCGCCGAGACGGCCGACAGAACGAGGACCACGAGGAACGCAACGACGCAGACCATGTCACAGCCCTCGCATGAGTCGGCCCATGACCGCCACGGTGTGATCGATGTCGGCGTCGGTGTTGTGCGCGCCGACGCTGAAGCGCACGAGCGGCGGATGGGCCTCACGCTCCTGGAGCCAGTGGTGCGCGCAGAAGTAGCCGCTACGCACCATGATCCCGGCCTGTGCGAGGAAGGTCGCCAGCCGATGGCCGTCGACCCGCTCGGGACGCACCGTCACGAGCGGTGACCCCACGGGACTGAGCAGGCGGAGGTGGGGCAACGCCGCCATCCCGTCCCGGAGACGCGCGGCGAGCCGAGCCTCATGAACCGTGAGCGACTCGCCGGCCGCACTGCGGAAACCGCTCCGCCAGCCGAGCGCGGCACCGAAGGCGATGATCTCGCCCCAGGGCTGGAGGCCCGCTTCCAACCGGGTGTGCGGCTCGGGCAGCAGCTCGAACGCGTCTTCCGTCACGGCGGCGACCTGTCCCCCGCCGACGACGCTCAGCTCGAGCGAAGTGAGCATCTCATGGGTCGCGACCACGACGCCGAGCGAGGGCCCCGACATCTTGTGAGCCGAGAAGCAGAGAGCGTCGGCCCTCAGCCCTCGGAGGTGCGAGAGCGCGTGAGGCGCCGCCTGAGCTGCGTCGAGGATCACGGCCCCGCCGGCACGGTGGACGTCCGCAATCAGGTCGGGCATCGCTGCGCTGAGCACCCCGGTGACGTTGTCCATCGCCGAGACGACGACGAGAGCATCCGTGAGATCTGTGCCGGATGTCTCGATGCGCCCGTCGGCGGCACGTTCGAGGACGACCCTCGGGATGCCGGCGCGACGCGCGGCGGTCATCGTCGACAGGAACACCGCGTTGTGCTCGGTGTGGGTCGTGATGATGCGGGCGTAACGCCGCGCAGGCAATTGGCCCACCAGCAGGTTCAGCGCGGACGTGGTGTTCAACGTGAATGCGCACGAGTAGCGCCGAGCTGACAGGCCGAACGTGTCGAGCACCAGAGCGCGGGTGCGCGCGACCTCGTCATCGACGCGGCGCCCCCAGGGGTAACGGACACGGCCGCCACAGGCGCCGTAGGTCAGCAGGTAGTCGGTGAGCGCATCGATGACCGGTTGCGGACGCAGACTCTGGCACGCCGAATCGAGATAGACCTGGTCGCTCGCCACATGGGCGAACCCGGGTCGTTCACCGGCGGGAGGCGCAGCGAGCTCCGCCCGGCGCGAGAACAAGCGGGGCCGATGACGGAGGCGTTCTACTCCCATGCTTCCAGTGTCCAGACCACAGCGCCCGCCCGCTCACACGCGGGCCGTGAATACGCCCGCGTCAGAACAGCGAACCGATGACGTCGAGGCGGAGCTGGGCGGCCACGGCGATCAGCAGATAGTCGGCGAGCACGATCACCGGCATCCAGGACAGGATGAGTCGGCCCGCACCGCGCAGCGCCGCACCCCACAGGCCTTCACGCAGTGTCCAGCCGAACACCGTCCACCCGAGCGGGATCGTCACGAGCCAGACGATCATGCACCACGGGCACAGCGAGCCGTACTCGAAGACGCTCCGGTAGGCGAAGAAGTGCACGAGCGTGAACCCGCCGGCGACGAAGAGCGCATACGTCCGCCAATACCCCGCCCGCAGTCCCCCCGGGGCGGCGAGCGCGCTGACGCCGGCGTAGATCGGCCCGACGAACAGCACCATCCCGATGATCGAGTTGCTGAAACCGAGCAGGTTGCCGCCGGGCGAGAGCAGGTTCGGTCCGCACGTGACGATCGGGCTGATGTTGCAGGAGATGATCGCGTCGGCACCGGTGAGCTGCCCGATGTATTCCTGGTACAGCAGGAACGACACGACCCATCCCGCGATCCCGACGAGGATCCAGAAGACCGCCAGACCACGGCCGGGTCGGAGGGTGGTGAGAGTGGATGCCGGGCGCACACCCCCATTGTGCGCCGCACGTCCCGCACTCGCCGGCCTCGCGGCCGTGTCTATCCCGGGCTCAGCGCGCCCGGGGGTGAGACGTCGCATAGACGTCACGCAGCGCGTCGACCGTGACGTGCGTGTAGATCTGGGTCGTGGCGACGGAAGCGTGGCCGAGGAGTTCCTGCACGACGCGCACGTCGGCGCCCCCCTGCAGCAGATGCGTCGCGAAAGAGTGCCGCAAGGTGTGAGGCGAGACGTGCGCACTGATGTGTGCGCGCTCGGCCGCCTGCTGGATCACGAGCCACGCGCTTTGCCGGGAAAGGGGTGCGCCGCGCGCGCCGAGGAACAGCCGCGGTGTCGCCCGACCTCGCCGGGAGAGCTCCGGCCGAGCGCGCGCGAGGTACGCGTCGACGGCGGCGCGGGCATACGAGCCCACGGGGACGATCCGTTCCTTGGAGCCTTTGCCGCGCACCCGCACCACGTCGCCGTGTGCGAGGTCGTCGACGTCGAGCTGGATGACTTCGGAGACGCGCGCACCGGTCGCGTAAAGCAACTCCAGCAGCGCGCGGTCGCGCAACCGCACGATGTCGGTGTCGGTGGCATCGCCGGGCACAGGCCCGGCGGCATCCAGCAGGGCGACCACCTGGTCGTAGGGAAGTGCTTTCGGCAACCGCTGGGGGGTCTTCGGAGGCCGGAGCTTGTCACTCGGGTCGTGCGCGCTGAGCTCCTCGCGCACAAGGAAGCGGTGCAAGCCCCGGACCGAGGACTGCAACCGCGCCAGCGATGTGGCCGCCGGCGGCGGCACGGATGCCGCCCGCTCTCCCACGAAGGCACCGACCAGAGCGGTCGTGACATCGTCCGTCTCGGTGACACCCTGCGTCCGCAACCACCCGACGTAGCCGGACAGATCCCGCCGATACGCCGCGACGGTGTGATCGGAAAGTCCGCGCTCGATCGAGATATGCCTGAGGTAGGCGTCGACTGCGCGCTCGAGCCTCACGCCTCGGTAGGCCGGATCGCTTCGGCAGGCCCGATCGCTTCGGCGGGCCCGATCGCACGCGGCCGTCGCTCCCAGGGGCTATCGGCCGGAGCGAGGGTCACCCAATCGCGCGCGCGAGCCGCAAACGCGGTCATCGCCCCCACGATCAGCGACGGATTCTGCACGCGGCGGGCGAGGACGGCATCCACGACCTCGTCGAGCGGCACCCAGCACACTTCGATGTCGGCTTCCTCTTCCGTGCGCTCGAACGTCTCCGCCGCGGGCGAGAGTTCTCGCGCCAGGTAGATGCGGATCGCTTCGTCGCTGCCGCCGGGCGACGTGGTGAACTCCGCCAGCACGTCCCAGCGTGCGGCCACGAGATCGGCCTCTTCGGCGAGCTCCCGCGCGGCCGCAGCCCGCGCATCTTCCTCGGCGACGTCGAGAAGCCCGGCAGGGATCTCCCACTCCCTCATCCGCACGGGATGCCGGTACTGCTTGATCAGCAGGACTCGATCGTGCTCGTCGAGAGCGAGCACGGCGACAGCGCCGGTGTGGTCCATGTACTCCCGGACCATCGTCCCGCCGCCGTAGGCGACCTCATCGCGGCGGATGTTCCACACCTTGCCGGTGAACGCCGTCTCGGAGCGGGTGACCTCGAAGCTCGCCGGGTCGTCCTGCAGCACCTCAGTCCCCGCGCTCGACGTCGAACAGTTCGCCGGCGCTGTGACGCTCGAGTGCCGCGGCGATGAGCCCGCGGAACAGCGGGTTGGCTTCGGTCGGTCGCGACCGCAGCTCGGGGTGGGCCTGCGTCGCGATGTAGTACGGATGCACGTCGCGCGGCAACTCGACATACTCGACGAGGTTGCGATCGGGCGACAGCCCCGAGAAGACAAGGCCGGCGGCGGCGATCTGGTCGCGGTAGCGGTTGTTGACTTCGTAGCGGTGACGGTGACGCTCGGATGCACGGGTCGATCCATAGACCTCCGCCGCGAGCGAGCCTTCCGCCAGTTCCGCTTCGTAGAGGCCGAGCCGCATCGTGCCACCGAGGTCTCCCCCGGCGAGGATATCGACCTGCTCGGCCATCGTGGCGATGACGGGGAACTCGGTGTCGGGGTCGAACTCGCTCGAGCTCGCCCCCGTGAGGCCGGCCATGTTGCGCGCGTACTCGATGACCATGCACTGCAGGCCCAGGCAGATGCCGAGTGTCGGAATGCCCTGTTCGCGCGCGAACTTCAGCGCCCCGAGCTTGCCTTCAATCCCGCGGATGCCGAACCCACCGGGCACGACGATGCCGTCGACGGCGGCGAGCGCCCTTTCGGCGCCGTCGCGTGTCTCGCAGAGGTCGGACGGAATCCAGACGACCTGGACCTTCGTCTCCTGCGCGAATCCACCGGCTTTCAGCGCCTCGGTCACCGAGAGGTACGCATCGGGCAGGTCGATGTACTTGCCGACGAGGCCGATCGTCACCTCGTGCTGCGGGTTGTGCACGGCCTGAAGCACCTTGTTCCACCGCGTCCAGTCGACCTCGTTGGCTTTCGCCGCAAGGCCCAGCCTGCGGGCGATGTAGCTGTCGAGGCCCTGATCGTTCAGGGTTGAGGGGATGTCGTAGATGCTCGGCAGGTCGACGGTGTTGATGACGCCCTCGACATCGACGTCGCACATGAGCGCGATCTTGCGCTTGTTGCTGTCGGTGACGGGGCGGTCGCTACGCAGCACCAGGGCGTCCGGCTGGATACCGATCGACCGGAGCGCGGCCACGGAGTGCTGCGTGGGCTTCGTCTTCTGCTCACCCGATGCCCCCATGAACGGCACGAGCGACACGTGCACGAAGAAGACGCTGTCGCGGCCCAGCTCGTGCCGCAACTGACGGGCGGCCTCGAGGAACGGCTGCGATTCGATGTCACCGACCGTTCCGCCGACCTCCGTGATGATCACATCGGGACGGGGTGTTTCGTCGGCCTGCAGGCGCATGCGCCGCTTGATCTCGTCCGTGATGTGCGGGATCACCTGCACCGTGTCGCCGAGGTATTCGCCGCGGCGTTCCCGCGCGATCACCTGCGAGTAGATCTGGCCGGTCGTGACGTTGGCGGCCTCGCTGAGCTCGATGTCGAGGAATCGCTCGTAGTGACCGATGTCGAGGTCGGTTTCGGCGCCGTCGTCGGTGACGAAGACTTCGCCGTGCTGGAACGGATTCATCGTTCCGGGGTCGACGTTCAAGTACGGGTCGAGCTTCTGCATCACGACCCGAAGGCCACGCGCCGTGAGCAGGTTACCCAGGCTCGCCGCCGTGAGCCCCTTGCCCAACGAAGAAACGACACCACCGGTCACGAAGATGTGCTTGGTGGTGTCGTTCGAAGATGTTCCCGCTGCAGAAGTAGTGTCCGTCACGGGCTTTCATCCTATCAGTCGTGAAGTGCCAAGGCTCAGCAACTCCCGGGCATGTTCGAGTGCAGCGGTCGAATCCGACAATCCCGAGAGTAGTCGAGCCATCTCGGCTTCGCGGTCGGTTCCGCTGAGCGCGTGCACACTGGATGCCGTCACGGATCCGTCACTGGATTTCACGACGCTCAGGTGGTTGTTGGCGAATGCCGCCACCTGCGCGAGGTGGGTGACCGCGATCACCTGACTGGTCTCGGCGAGGCGAGCCAGGCGCCGTCCCACCTCGATCGCCGCCGCACCGCCGATTCCGGCATCCACTTCGTCGAAGACGAACGTCGGCACGCTGTCGGTGCCGGCGATGACGACTTCAATCGCCAGCATGACGCGGCTGAGCTCTCCGCCGGAGGCGCCCTTCGCGACCGAGCGCAACGCAGCGCCCGGATGCGGGGCCAGCAGTAGCGCGACGTCGTCACGCCCGGCGGTGGATTCGGCGCCGGGCGTGACCGACACCTCGACGCGCGCGTCGGGCAGTGCCAGCGCGCGCAGTTCCTCGGTGACAGCGGCGCCCAGGCGACCCGCGGCCTCTGTTCGCGCCGCCGTCAATTCCTGCGCGGCACGGTCGAGGCTGGATGCCGCAGCGCCAGCCTCGACGGTCAATCGCTCGACGCGGTCGTCGTCGTCATCGAGTTCGAGGAGGCGCGCGGCACCGCTGTCGCGCAGCGCCAGGGTCTCCTCGAGCGAGCCGTGCACGCGGATCAGCGCGTTCAGTGCGGCGCGGCGATCGAGCACCGTCGACAGCTCGTGCGGACCCGAGTCGTCGAGATCGGCGAGGTAGGCACTGAGGTCGCCCGCGACGTCGGTGACCCGGTAGCCGATCTCTTCCAGGGTGGCCGCGTGCGCGGCAAGGGCCGGATCACTGCCGGCCGCGCGTTCGAGGGCCCGGCGGGCGTCGGACAGCATGCCCGTGACGTCGGGCTGATCCTCGTCGCTCGACAGCGCCGAGTGGGCCGTCGCGGCGGCGAGACGCAACTCCTCCACGTTCGCGAGGCGGTCTGCGCGTTGCGCGAGCTCGATGTCTTCGCCCGGTTGGGGATCGACGTGCTCGATCTCGGCGAGCACCTCGCGCAGGCGCGCGGCCTCATCGATGCGGTCCGAGCGCTGCGTGGTCAGAGCCTCGAGTTCGGCGGAGAGCGCCCGCGCGTGCGCGTGGGCGGTCTGGTAGCGATCGAGCGCCGTCGCGATCGGCGCGCCGCCGAAGCGATCGAGCGCGTCGCGTTGCGCAGCCGCAGAGCGCAGACGCAGCTGATCGGACTGACCGTGCACCACGACGAGGTGGTCGGCAAGCTCCGCGAGCACGCCGGCCGGTGCTGATCGTCCACCGACGCTCGCCCGGCTGCGCCCCTCGGCCGTGAGCGTCCGACCGAGATACAGCTCCGCCTGTCCATCGCCGATCGGTTCGACGTCACCGCCGGCTTCAGCCACGCGATCGACGACCGCTCCCGCCGCGGGCACGATCCACACTCCCTCGACGACGGCCCCCGCCGCACCGGCACGGACCGCAGCAGCATCGGCCCGAGCACCCAGCAGCAGACCGAGACCGGTGACGACCATCGTCTTGCCCGCACCGGTCTCGCCGGTGACAGCCGTGAATCCGGGCCCGAGAGGAAGCGACGCTTCCGCGATCACGCCGAGATCACGCAGCGTCATCTGTTCGATCACAGGGTCTCCCGCACCGGCGCGGTGTCCGGTCCCCGCCACCCCGTGACCGGCAGCTGGAACTTCCGCACGAGGCGATCGGTGAACGACGCCGGGTGCAGGCGCGCGAGCCGGACGCTCCTGCGCGAGCGGCGCACCACCACGCGCGCGCCAGGGGGGAGATCGTGCGAGCGTCGACCGTCGCACCAGAGGATGCCGGTGCCGTCGGTGCGCGCGAGCACTTCGATCGCGACCGATGCTTCGGGCCCCACGACGAGCGGCCGAGCGAACAGCGCGTGCGCCGACAGCGGCACGACCGCGATGGCTTCGACCGTGGGCCAAATGACCGGCCCGCCCGCGGAGAAGTTGTACGCCGTCGAACCTGTCGGCGTCGCGATCACGACGCCGTCACAGCCGAAACTCGACAACGGTCGACCGTCGATCTCGATGACGACTTCCATCATGCGTTCGCGGGCGGCCTTCTCGACCGTGGCTTCGTTGAGCGCCCACGTTTCATAGATCACGGCGCCCGGAGCATCCTTCACGCGCACGCTGAGCGCCATGCGCTCTTCGACCTCGTAGTCACGGTCGATCACGCGCTGGATGGCGTCGTCGATGACATCCGCCTCGATCTCGGCGAGGAACCCGACATGCCCCATGTTGATGCCGAGGATGGGCGCCGTGCCGTCGCGCACGAGTTCGGCAGCGCGCAGAATCGTCCCGTCGCCCCCGAGGACGATGGCGATCTCGACATCGGCAACATCGATATCCACGCCGAGAGAGACCAGCGGAGGATCCTGAGCGAGAGCCGCGATGATCTCAGGGTCGTCGCCAGGCACCACCGGGCGCGCGCCGGCGGCCGTGAGCGCGCGGATCACGCGCAGCGCGGCGGCAATGGTCTCCTCGCGTCGCGCGTGCGCCACCACGAGGATGTTGCGCTGCTGCGTGGTCATCCTTCTCCCGCCAATCGGTTCACCGTGCTCAACCATTCTGTCGGGTTTCCCCGATCGTCGGCGCCGCGGCGGGGTCGCAGGTGAACCACGAACTCGCGGTTACCATGCGTGCCGGCGATCGGGGATGCGATCACACCGAACGTACCGATTCCGGCATCCCACGCCGACCAGAGAACGCTCGTGGTCGCATCAGCGCGGGCGCCCGGATCGGACACGAGTCCCTCGCGAACACCCGTGCGTCCCACCTCGAACTGCGGCTTGATCAGGAGCACGATCTCGGTGTCCGGTTCGGCGACCGCGGCGACCGCGGGGAGCACGTGCGCGAGGGAGATGAAGGACAGATCGCCCGTGATGACGTGCGGCCGCGTAGCGATTCCGGAGACGTCGGCCAACGACGCGGCGGTCATATAACGGACATTGAACCCCTCGACCGAGATGACCCCGGCATCGGCCGCCACGGATGGAGCAAGCTGACCGTGGCCGACGTCGACCGCGATCACCGGATCGGCGCCGCGTTCGCGGAGCACCTGCGTGAACCCACCGGTGGAGGCCCCCATGTCGAGCGCCAGTCGGCCCTCGACCGCAATCTCGAAGGCATCCAGGCCCGCGACGAGCTTGTGCGCCGCGCGACTGACGTAGTGGTCAGACGCCGCCACCTCGATCGCGTCGGCTTCCTCGACTTTGGCGGAGGGTTTCACGACCGGACGTCCGCCCACCGTCACGAGCCCGTCCTCGATCAACTGCGCGGCCTGCGTGCGCGAGCGCGCGAGTCCGCGCGCGGCGACCGCCGCATCCAAGCGCATGCTCACGCGTGGTGGTCGCGCGGGCCGGACTCGAGCCGCCGCGCGAGCTCATCGTGGAGCGCAACGTATGCGCCCGCGCGTTCCGACAGCGGCTGGCCCTCGATCACATCGAGGGTCGAGAGGAGGTCTTCGCGGCGAGCGTCGGGGTCAGCGGCATCCATCGACATGCGTCCACGATACGCGTCAGCTCGAGCGACGCGGCACCGTCACGGCCGATGGAACGGATCCGCGTACAACCGCTCGGGCACGCGGAAGCCGTAGATGGCGCGACCGGTCGCCCAGATGGCCGCGGCGCCGGCGCGAACGAGGTCGATCGGCCGGTCCCCCTCCGCGACAATGTGGATGTCGGGCCCGTCGATCCGCACGGACGCGTTACCCACCGTCGTCACATCACCGCGCACGACCGTCTCGGGATAGGCCTCGTGGAGTTCCCGCAGGTCACCGAGAATGTAGGTTGGCCTCGAGGTGGTCGGCGCCGCGAGCACATGCTTGGGCCGGTCGATGCCGGTCAGCACCAGCACCGAGTCGATTCCCGCTGCCTGGGCGCCGGCGATGTCGGTGTCCAAGCGGTCTCCGAGGAAGAGTGGATGCTGCGCCCCGAACCGCGCGACGGCTTCGTCGAAGATGGGGCGCTCGGGCTTGCCCGCCACGACTGCCAGCCGACCGACGGCCGTGTGGACGGCGGAAACGAGTGTGCCGTTTCCCGGGGCGATCCCCCGTGCCTGCGGAATGGTCCAGTCGGTGTTGGTTGCAATCCACGGGATGCCGCCCTCATCCTCCGGCGTCGCCAGAGCGTAGGCGGCTTCGGCGAGGTGTTCCCAGCCGACGTGCGGAGCGAAGCCCTGCACCACTGCTGCCGGGGCGTCATCGGCGCTGCGGGTGACGGTGTAACCCGCCTTCTCGAGCTCGTGTACGAGCCCGTCGCCACCGACGACCAGAATGGTTGCGGGCGACGCTACTCGCTCTCGGAGCAGTCGCATGGCAGCCTGCGGGCTGGTCACGACGTCGGAGGGTTGCGTGGAACGGAGGCCGAGGGACCGCAGGTGTTCCGCAACGGTTGCGTCGGTGCGGGACGCGTTGTTGGTGATGTAACCGAGTCGCCGGGTTTCGCCAGCCTGGTTGAGGCTCTCGATCGCGTGCGGCAAAGCGCCCGGACCCGCGTAGACCACTCCGTCGAGGTCCGCCAGGACCGCGTCGACGCCATCCAACGGGGTTCGGGATGCTCGACGGGAAAACATGACCATCAGTCCTCGTCCTCGTCGATACCCGCCTCGCTCAGAATCTCGTCGACTTCGTCCTCGATCGTGAATGCTCTCTCCGCCACCGGCTCAGCGGCCTCGGATGCTCCGAACTCCGAGGGCGCGCTGTCCGCGGGCGCAGCGTCGCCGTCGCGCGCGTCCTCGTCGCCGTCCTGCTCGAGCTCGGGCTCCTCGACGTCAGCATCGAAATCGGCGTCGTCATCGTCGTCATCGTCGTCGAGTGGGATCTCTTCGACCTCATCGACCATCAGAACCTCGCGGTCCGCGTCGGTGGCGCCCAGCGCATCCTCTGCGATTTCGGCGCGACGCTGCCACTCGGCGGCTTCGTCGGTACGGCCGAGTTCTTCGAGCACGGCTGCACGCGCGGCGAAGAGCCCGGGGCTCCAGCTGAAGGCGCGGTCAGGATCGAGCTCCGGGATATCGAGCTCCTGGAGCGCACGCTCGTTTTCACCGAGATCGAGACGCGCGCCCGACATGGCAATCGCTAGCTCGACACGAACGTCCACCGGCAATTGTGACCGATCGACTGCGCGACCTACCTCGAGCGCGCGATCGGGGCGTCCGACCCCGCGCTCGCTGTCCACGAGAAGGGCGATCTGGTCGTCGCGACCGGAGATTCGGCGGAACGTACGCAACTCGCGCACGGCCAAAGCGAAATCCTGTGTGGCGTAAGCCGTGATCGCGACGGTTTCTCGGACGACGGCGATCCTCCCCGCACTCCGCGACGCGGCCAACGCGTGCTCATGCGCGAGAGCCGGGTCCTCGTCGATCAAACGTGCAGCCATCGCCAAGTGGCGGGCGACCTGTTCGGCGTTCTCCTTGCTCAGGGTCTTCAGCTCGTTGCGAGCCGGCCCGTTGAGATCTTGAGGCGTGATGTCGTCGGGCAACGCGGGACCCGCGGGGACCGATCGGCGATCGGAGTCCTGCGGCGGACGCGCGCTGCGGTAGCCCCCATCGCGGGCCGGATACGAGCTGCGCTCACCATCGCGCGGGGTGTAGGACTTCCGCTCACCATCACGGGGAGGATACGGCTTCCGCTCACCATCACGGGGAGGATACGACTTCCGCTCACCATCACGCGGCGGGTACGAACGCCGCTCACCATCGCGCGGGGTGTAGGGCTTCCGCTCACCATCACGGGGAGGGTACGAACGCCGCTCACCATCACGGGGAGCGTACGGCTTCCGCTCACCATCACGGGGAGGGTACGAACGACGCTCACCATCACGCGGAGGATACGGCTTCCGCTCACCGTCACGAGGCGGGTACGAACGACGCTCACCATCACGCGGAGGATACGACTTCCGCTCACCATCGCGCGGGGTGTAGGACTTCCGCTCACCATCACGGGGAGGGTAGGACTTCCGCTCACCATCACGCGGCGGATACGACTTGCGCTCACCATCACGGGGAGCGTACGGCTTCCGCTCACCATCACGCGGCGGGTAAGAACGACGCTCACCATCACGCGGCGGGTACGAACGACGCTCACCATCACGCGGAGGATACGACTTCCGCTCACCATCGCGCGGGGTGTAAGGCTTCCGCTCACCATCACGGGGCGGATACGAGCGGCGTTCACCGTCGCGCTGCGGCGCTTTGTCGCCATCGCGCTTCACATACGGGCGACCTTCAGACCCTCGAGGACCGCGCGAACCAGAACCTGCCTGCGTGTAGCGGGGCTTCCCCCCGTTGCGGGGTCGTTCATCTTCGTTCATCGCATCATCCTTTCAGGTGCGTTGTTAACGAGAAAAGGCCACCCAACCTTGGGTGGCCTTTTCACGAAAGAAGTCCGGCGGTGTCCTAC
>NZ_CANKZA010000002.1 GCF_947488465.1 uncultured Microbacterium sp.
TAGACAGGCACCACCTCGGCATCGGAGGCAAAACCCCCATCGACCGAATCAACAACGGTCGAGGTCAGTACACCTAGGCGCGCCGCCGCGTCTGCCACCGCGAGACGATCACACCGACGAGGCTGATCGCAGTCGCGTACGTGCCGATCCGGGCGATCCACAGGACGAAGTACTGCCACGGATGCTCGAGCCACACCTCGCCGAACAGGAACGCGCCGATGGCGTCGCCGCCCTCGAGCGACACCGACGTCGTGTCCGAGAGCCCCACGGCGAAGGTCGCCGGCACGGCGAGCGCGAGCCCCGCGACGACAGCGATGCTCCACCAGGCGGATGCCGGAACGCGCTCCCCGGTCCGACGCATCCGCGCGAGGCGCGCGAGGCCGCAACTGGCGAGCACGAGCAACCAGCCCACGATCAGCAGCGACGCGAACACGATGAAACCGACGAGCGGCGCGATCACGAAACTCCGGATGACACCGGCTGACCACCCGGACCCGGCCACGATGACGGCGCTCCGCACGGCCACCCCGACCACAATCGTGACCACGAGCCAGCCCGTGTCGGCGAGAGTCCGCGCCAGAATGATCTCGAGAGCGCGCGCCCACGGGCCGCGTTCGCCCTTCTCGTACGCGACGACCGCTTCGACCGGGAAGGCGATCATCCGTAGCGCCGCGACGAGGCCGGCCGCGCCGATGCCCACGCCCACGAGTGCCCAGAAGCCCGGCTTCTCAGCGAGGAAGGCATCCGCCTCGAAGCACCCCAGGCCCAGCGCAGTCGCCGCCGCGAGCGCGATCACGATGATCCTGATGACGCCCCAGCGGCGCACCGCCCAGGCGGGTTCGGGTTCGCGCACGCGCGGTGGCGGCGGTGGGGATGCCGGTGTCCTCCGTCGCGGGCGGGACTTCTTGCGCGGGCGCGACACAGTTCAGTCCCGCGCGGGGAATCGTGCGTCGAGCCAGGCGAGGAGGTCAGCGAAGACGTCGCCGGCCATGGTCTCGTTGAAGATTTCGTGGCGCGCACCCGGGTAGACGAGGGTCGTGATGTCGGTGAGTCCCGAGCGAGTGCGGTAGGCGTCGGCGAGGCGGTGGACACTCCGCGGGCCACCCACCGTGTCATCGCGGCCGACCATCAGGAGCAGCGGCAGGTCCACACCGAGGTCCTTGCGCGGCTTGCCGATCAGGCGGAGCACGTCGAGGGGCCCGAACAGCTGCGGGAGCGGGGTCGAGGTGGTCAGCGGGTCATCGAGAAAGGCCCGATGAACGGCCGGGTCAGACGACAACCACTCGGTGCCGAGGGCGTCGGGTGCCTTCCAGGGCTTGTTGAGATCGCCGGAGTTGAGCGAGCCAGGCCAGCGCAGCGACGAACCGCTCAGGATGACCGCGTCGTAGGCATCCGGATGGTCGTTCACGAGGATCTGGGTGAGGAACGAGCCCCACGAGTGGCCGAGAATGACGAGCGGCAGGTCCGGGTTTTCGGCCCGGATGATCTGCGTGAACTGCCAGACCGCGGCGACCGCGGCGCGATGTCCGCCGGGGCCGAGCCGGCCGAGCTTCGACAGCTCGCCGTCGTGTTGACGCACACCGGTCCGTCCGTGCCCGCGGTGATCGTCGGCGTACACGGTGTATCCGTCGGCGACGAGGCGTTCGATCAGCGCCGTATATCTGCCCGCATGCTCCCCCACACCGTGCAGGAGTTGGATGACGGCCCGGGGCGATTCGGCGGAATGGACGTCGTAGACGATCGCGACGCCGTGCGCGTCAGTGAACTCGGGCATGACCGCGAGTGTAGAGCACGCCCTCGCCAGCGCCCGGCATCCAGATCCTTAGCAGAACTAATGAGCTATGCTAAGTATCTGTATGAGTACTCCCGATCTGACTTCTGAAGCATCCGAACTGCGCATGGCGACCTTTCGCCTCGCGCGGCGCCTCCGGGCCGAACGCGCCGTCGACTCGATGAGCGACGGGCAGTTCGCCGTTCTCGCGGCGCTCAAGGTACACGGCGCCCACACGCTCGGCGACCTCGCCGAGCGGGAGCGCGTCACAGCGCCGTCGATGAACCGCACCGTGAACTGCCTCGAAGAGTCGGGGTATCTCACCCGCACTCCGGACGACGTCGACCGTCGCAAGGTCAACATCGCGCTGACTCCCGAGGGACGCGACGTGGTCGAGGAGACGGTCCGCCGCCGGGACTCATGGCTGGAGGCGGCGCTCGACAGCCTCACTCCCCAGCAGCGCGGCACGTTGCACGACGCCGCTGCCCTCATGCGGGAGGTGGCGGCCCGGTGACGCCGATGTTCCGCTCCTTCTCCGTCTTCAATTACCGCGTCTGGTTCATCGGCGCACTCGTCTCCAACGTCGGCGCGTGGATGCAGGCGACCGCCCTCAGTTGGGTCGTCCTGACCCAACTGACCGACAACGACGCCGGCGCGATGGGCATCACGATGGCGCTCCAGTTCGCGCCGCCGCTCCTCCTCGTGAGCGTCACCGGGTGGGTCGCCGACCGATTCGACCGGCGGCGGCTCCTGATGCTGACGCAGACGGCGCTGCTTCTCCTGGGCGCGGCGATCGGCATCCTGATCCTCAGCGGCGTCATGACTCTGCCGATGATGTACGCGTTCGCGCTCGGCCTCGGCCTCATCGCCGCGTTCGACAACCCGACGCGGCAGGCGTTCGTCTCCGATCTCGTCGACCGCGAGAACGCGTCGAACGCCGTCGCGCTGAACGCGGCATCCTTCAACGGGGCGCGGATGATCGGCCCCGCCGTCGCCGGAATCGTCATCGTCGCCGTCGGCACCGGCTGGGTCTTCCTGATCAACGCCGTGACCTTCCTCGCGATGATCTTCGCGCTCACTCTCATCCGCCAAGACGAGCTGATCCCGCGCGTCCGGGCCTCCGGCGCTTCACGCCTGGCGGACGGGTTCCGCTATGTCGGTGGACGCCCTGACCTCGTGGTCACGTTCGCGATGGTCTTCCTTCTCGGCGCATTCGGCATGAACTTCCCCATCTTCGCTTCCACGATGGCTCTGGAATTCGGTCAGGGCGCCGACGGCTACGGGCTCCTGAGCTCGATCCTCGCGATCGGGTCACTGGCCGGGGCACTGCTCGCGGCGCGACGCGATCGTGCCCGCATCCGCCTCGTGATCGTCGGCACCGGACTGTTCGCCGTCGCCGGAGTCGTCTCGGCGTTCATGCCGAACTACTGGCTCTATGCCCTCACGCTCATGTTCACCGGGTTCGCGGTCGTCACAACCCTCACCACCGCCAACGGCTACGTGCAGACGACGACCGACCCGGCGCTCCGCGGGCGCGTGTTGGCGCTGTACATGGCGATCCTGATGGGCGGCACCCCGATCGGCGCACCGATCGTCGGCTGGGTCGCCGGCGAGTTCGGTCCCCGGGCGGCGATCCTGCTGGGCGCCGTCGCCGCCGCCGTGGCCTTCGCGATCGGCTTCGGATGGCTGCTGATCTCGGGCCGCCTCCACCGTCACGAAAGCCGCCGCTTCGCGCTGTCGCTCGACGAGACGCGCCCGATCGACGTGGTCGCACCCGAGGAGTTCAGCGACGAGGTTGCCGGGACGACCCCGATCACCCTCCCCGAGCCCACTCGCCGCTGAGCCCCGGCATCCCCTCTTGGCTTGAGGGGGCACTTCGTGCCGCAACCTCGCGAGGATGCGACCACACCTGCCCCCGCAGCGCCGAAAGTGGGCATACGCGCCCACAGAACACCGTCAGCCGGCGCGCACCTCGACGACGGCGGGTGCGTAGCCTTCGGCGGTCGCGGTCAGCGTGATCGTGCCGGATGCCGTAGCCCGGACGATCGCGAGAAGCCGCCCGTCGTGGGTCCTGCGGGTCGGGCCCGCGAACGATTCGAGCGTCCGCGCACGCCCCGAGCCGAGACCCGCCAGCTCACCCGGACCTGACACCGCCACGGTCACCTCCACGTCGCGGTCGCACACCGCGATTCCGGCAGCATCCGTCAGCGTGATCGGGAGGTACGCGAGGCCGGCCGCAGCATCCACCGTCGACGCTTCCGCGACCGCGCGGAGCGCAACCTCACCGGCCGTCCGGAGCGCGGAGCGGCCGACCTCGGCACCCCCGCGCCGCGCGATCGCGACGAGTTCGCCCGGCTGATACTCGGTCTCGAAACGGGCGATCAGGGGACGCGGTGCACCCACGGTCGCCACACCCAGCGAGCGTCCGTCGAGGAGGAGTTCGACCTCGTCGGCAGCGGCATAGACATCGACCGTGACCGGCGACCCGGGCTCGGCACCCCAGCTCCACGAGGCGACGGCGTCATCCCACGACCACGGCGTCTTCTCGACCGGCCGGCCGTGATGCTCGGGGCGGTGCACGGCGAAAGCGGGCCCGGCCGACAATCCGAACGCGATCTCGCGGTACAGCGAGGCCGGCGTCCGGTACCCGGTGATGTCGATATCGCCGCACTGGGCCAAGAGGTAGGGGAACGGACCGGCCGTGCCGGTGGAGCGATAGCCCTCGACATCCGTGTATTCGACCCGCCCGATGCCCGCCTCGCCGATGTAGTCGAAGCCGGTCCAGGTGAAGTCGCCGATCACGTACGGGAACCGCTGAACATCGCGCCAGAGATCCGCGATGCGATCGGGGAACGTCTCGGAGCCCACGATGATGCGGTTCGGGAACAGCTCGCCGTCGAGTTCGTAGCGCGAATCGGCGTAGTTGAAGCCGACGACGTCGAGCACGGCCGCCGATTCTTCCGTCGAGCGGGTGACGAGCTCCGACGCGTTGGATGCCGCCATCTGCTCGCCCATGCCGGCCATCATCGTGTTGGGATCGGCCTCGGCAAGGTCGCCCAGGACCTCGGCCATTTTGTCCATGTTCGCGAGGATCCCGTTGATGCCGTTCGTGATGAAGCGCGTCGGGTCGAGGCGGCGGAACTCCTCCGCGATGCGGCGGCTCCAGGTCGCGCCGTGCGGAGTGCCGAGCTCGAGAATCTCATTGCCGATCGAATACAGCACCACGCTCGGGTGATTGCGGTCCTTCAGGACGAGCGCGGCGACGTCGTTCTCCCACTTCTTGTCGAAGCCCACCGACGCGTCGAACACCGTCTTCGCGCGGGTCCACACGTCGCTCAGCTCATCCATGACGAGCACGCCGTGCCGGTCGCACGCCTCGAGCAAGGCCCGACTCGCCGGGTTGTGGGCGCTGCGGATCGCGTTGAACCCGCCCTCCTTGAGCAGGCGCACTTTGCGATCCTCGGCATCCGGATGCGTGATCGCACCGAGCGGCCCGTTGTCGTGGTGCACGCACGCGCCGCGGAGATCGACGGTCTGCCCGTTGACCCGGAGGCCATGCACGCCGTCGAGCTGTAGACGCCGGATGCCGAAGGCCGCGGCATCCTCGTCGATCACCGCGTCGCCGTCGCGGAGGGTCATCCGAGCCTCGTACCGCACCGGGCTGTCGGGGCCCCAGAGCGCGGGCTCGGCGACCGGAAGTCGCACGCGGGCCGTCGCCTCCCCGCCGGGGAGAACCGTGACGGGCGAGTCCGCCTCGGCGACGACCGTGCCGTCGGGGGCGACGATCTGCCACGCCAGCCGCACAGTGCGCGTGTGCCGCGTCGTGTTCTCCACGCGGGTGGCGATCTCGACGATCGCGCGCTCCGGGTCGATGTCGTTCGCGACGACCGTGGTTCCCTCGAGGGCGAGGTGCACGGGGTCGCCGACAACAAGGTGCACGGGCCGGTATATTCCCGCGCCCGTATACCAGCGACTGTCGCGGTGCGCCCGTGCCTCGACCGTGATCGTGTTCGTCTCGCCGAACCGCAGGAACGCGTCAGCGGCGACCGTGAAGGCCGCGTACCCGTTGGGCTCGTGCGCGGCGAATGCGCCGTTGATGTAGACGACGGCGTCACGGTACACGCCCTCGAACTCCAGCAGCACGGTCTTCTCGGCCCACTCGGCCGGCACCTCGAGATCGCGGGCGTACTCGAAGACACCCCCGGGGATGTATCCGGAGTGCACACCGCCGTCATTGTCGGGCGACCGCGGCAGGTCGCGCAGGGCATCGTGCGGCACCGCGACCGCGGCCGGCGCGGGCACACCGTCGCGGCTCTCGAACGCGGCGAGCTTGCGGGCGATGGTCCACCCGTCGTGCAGGGAGGTGCGGATCACAGGGAGACTCCGGTTCTTACAGGACGGTGGATGCGCGGACGACCAATTCCGGTCGGAAGCGCACATGGCGAGGGGGCGAGGTCGGGTCGGCCAGCGCATCGAAGAGCAGGTCGACCGCGCTTGCCCCGATCTCTCTGGCGGGTTGGCGCACCGACGAGAGTGGGACCACCGTCGATTGGGCGAAATCGATGTCGTCGTAGCCGATGAGCGCAAGATCCTGCGGCACGCGAATGCCCCCGAGAATCGCCGTCCCCTGGAGCACCCCGACCGCGATCAGATCGTTCGCGCAGAACACGGCATCCGGTCGCGCATCGGCCTGTCGCGCGGCGATCGCCTCACCGGCCTCGCGGCCGCGCAGTACGGTCAGCGCATCGAGCTCGATGACCTCGAGCGTCGCGTCCGGCACCTCCGCGAGGGCGCGGCGCGCGCCTTCCAAGCGATCGGCGACTTGCCGGATGGCGAGGGGTCCTCCGACGAACGCGATCCGCCGCCGCCCCTGCGCCAGCAGGTGCGCGACCGCGAGCTGCCCCCCCTCGATGTCGTCGACCGCCACCGAGGGTAGGTCACCACCGGGCAGTTCACCGTCGACCAGCACGAGGGGGATGCCGGCATCCGTCAGAATGGCCGCGTTCAGGTCGTGCGGAGTGAGCAGCACGCCGTTCACGCGCTGCTCTCGGAAGAGGTCGAGGTACGCGCCCTCGCGCGCCGGATCCTGGTCGCTGTTGCCCAGGAGCACCGAGATCCCGGCTGCGGCAGCGCGCTCCTCCGCGCCGCGCGCGACCTCGGCGAAGAAGGGGTTGGCACTGTCGAGCACGATCAGTCCGATGCTGCGGCTCCGGCCGGCGCGCAGCTGGCGGGCGGCGTCGTTGCGGACGAATCCGAGCTCATCGATCGCCGCCTGGACTCGTCGGGCGGTGGCCGGCGAGACCTTGTCGCGCCGATTCAGCACGTTCGAGACCGTGCCCACCGACACGGATGCCGCGGCGGCGACATCCTTGATGCTCACTGACACTGTCCACTCACCGACTCTGCTGCATTGCTCTTGACGGGTTCCGCATCTCACACTACAGTTTGAAACGATTCACATCTGGATCGTTTCACGATGCTCCACCCGCGCGAGCCTCACAGAGGAGTGACATGCCCCGCGTCGCGTTCGAACTAAAGGTCTCCCCCGACCGCGTCGACGAATACATCGCACGCCACAGCCCGGTCTGGCCCGAGATGTTGGCGGAGATCGCCGCATCCGGTCGCCGCAACTATTCGCTCTTCCTCGGCGACGGCGGCCGCCTGTTCGGTTACTACGAAACCGACGATGACGCAGCCGCGCAGGCCTATCTCGCGACATCCGAGGTGGCCGCCCGCTGGGAAGCCTCGATGGCCGAGTTCTTCCTCGGCCTCGACGGCCGCCCCGACCAGGGCGCGAGCGGCCTCACCGAAGTCTTCAACCTGCACGACCAGTTGACGGCATCCGTCAACACCGACCACGAAAGCGACCGATCGTGAGCATGTTCACCCCCGAGATCTCCGCCACCCTCGAGCAGCAGGGGATCGAGCTTCCCAGCTGGGCCTTCGGCAACTCGGGCACCCGTTTCCGCGTCTGGACGACCGAAGGCACGCCGCGCGACGTGTTCGAGAAGGTCGCGGACGCCGCCGAGGTCAACCGCGTCACGGGCCTCGCGCCGTCGGTGGCCCTGCACATCCCGTGGGACAAGGTCGACGACTACAGCGCGCTCCGCGCCCACGCGGAAGACCTCGGCGTCGCACTCGGCACGATCAACTCGAACACGTTCCAGGACGAGGACTACAAGTTCGGCGCCCTGACGCACGAGGACGACCGCATCCGTCGCAAGGCCATCGACCATCACCTCGAGTGCATCGATGTGATGGATGCCACCGGCTCGCGCGACCTGAAGATCTGGCTCGCCGAGGGCTCGAACTACCCCGGCCAGATGGACATGCGTGCGCGCCAGGACCGCCTGAACGACTCGTTGCGCACGATCTACGAGCGTCTCTCGGACGAACAACGCCTCGTGCTGGAGTACAAGTTCTTCGAGCCGTCGTTCTATCACACCGACGTTCCCGACTGGGGAACGTCCTACGCGCAGGTGGCCACCCTCGGCGACCGCGCGATGGTCTGCCTCGACACCGGACACCACGCGCCCGGCACGAACATCGAGTTCATCGTGATGCAGCTGCTGCGTCTCGGGAAGCTCGGCTCGTTCGACTTCAACTCGCGGTTCTACGCGGACGATGACCTCATCGTCGGCGCGGCCGACCCGTTCCAGTTGTTCCGCATCATCGTCGAGGTCATCCGCGGCGGGGGGCTGAACAACCCCGACGTGGCCTTCATGCTCGACCAGTGCCACAACGTCGAGGCGAAGATCCCGGGACAGATCCGCTCGGTGCTCAACGTGCAGGAGATGACCGCTCGCGCGCTGCTCCTCGACCACGACGCCCTGGCGGCGGCGCGCACGGCAAACGACGTGCTGGGTGCGCAGGCCGTGTTCATGGATGCCTTCTACACCGACGTCCGCCCCGCTCTCGCCGAATGGCGTGAGAGCCGCGGCCTGCCGGCCGACCCGATGGCCGCGTTCGCCGCATCCGGCTACCAGTCCACGATCGAGGCGACCCGCGTCGGCGGCACCCAGGCCGGCTGGGGCGCCTGAACCCTCGGCCCTTCCTTCTCCCCACTTTGCCGAGCCGACGCGACTCGTCCATTCCGGACGCCGCAGCCGACGAATCCCGTCGGGTCGCGCACCACACCTAAGGAACTCCCCATGACGAACCCCACCGCCGCTGAGCTCATCGCGCGCAGCAACCGCCTCGGCGCCGACCCGAAAAACACCAACTATGCCGGCGGCAACACGTCCGCCAAGGGCACCGAGACCGATCCCGTCACGGGCGACCCCGTCGAGCTGCTCTGGGTCAAGGGCTCCGGTGGTGACCTCGGCACACTGAAGCCCGAGGGCCTCGCAGTGCTGCGACTCGACCGCATGCGCGCGCTCGTGAACGTCTACCCCGGGGTCGATCGCGAAGACGAGATGGTCGCCGCGTTCGACTACTGCCTGCACGGCAAGGGCGGCGCGGCGCCCTCGATCGACACGGCGATGCACGGGCTCGTGGATGCCGCACACGTCGACCACCTGCATCCCGACAGCGGCATCGCGATCGCGACTGCCGCCGACGGCCCGGCGCTGACCACGCAGATCTTCGGCGACACCGTCGTCTGGGTGCCGTGGCGTCGTCCCGGCTTCCAGCTCGGGCTCGACATCGCCGAGATCAAAGCGCAGAACCCGCAGGCCGTCGGCTGCATCCTCGGTGGGCACGGCATCACGGCGTGGGGCGACACGTCCGACGAAGCCGAGCGGAACTCGTCGTGGATCATCGACACCGCCGCCGCGTACATCGCGGAGCACGGCACGGCCGAGCCGTTCGGCAGCATCCGCCCCGGTTTCGAGGCTCTCCCTGAGGCCGACCGGCTTGCCCGCGCCGCGGCCCTCGCGCCGACGATCCGCGGCATCGCGTCGACGGACAAGCCGATGGTGGGCCACTTCACCGATGCGGACGTCGTCCTCGATTTCCTCGCGTCCGCCGAAGCCCCGCGCCTCGCGGCCCTCGGCACGAGCTGCCCCGACCATTTCCTCCGCACCAAGGTGAAGCCGCTGATCCTCGACCTGCCGGTCACGGCATCCGTCGAGGAGCAGATCGCGCGCCTTCAGGAGCTTCACGCCGAGTACCGTGCCGACTATCAGGCGTATTACGACGCGCACGCGACCGCCGAAAGCCCTGCGATCCGCGGCGCCGATCCGCTGATCGTCCTCATCCCGGGTGTCGGCATGTTCAGCTATGGCGCGAACAAGCAGACCGCCCGGGTCGCAGGTGAGTTCTACATCAACGCGATCAACGTGATGCGCGGCGCCGAGTCGCTCTCGACGTACTCCCCGATTTCCGACGCGGAGAAGTTCCGCATCGAATACTGGGCTCTCGAAGAGGCGAAGCTGCAGCGGATGCCGAAGCCCAAGACCCATCAGGGGCGCATCGCCTTCGTCACCGGCGCCGCCTCCGGCATCGGCAAGGCCATCGCGACGCGCCTGGCGGCCGAGGGCGCATGCGTCGTCGTCGCCGACCTCGACCTCGAGAAGGCGCAGGCCACCGCGGCCGGGCTCGGCGGCACCGACGTCGCGATCGGCGTCGCCGCGAACGTCGCCGACGCGGATGCCGTGCAGGCCGCGATCGACGCGACCGTGCTCGCCTTCGGCGGCATCGACCTCGTCGTCAACAACGCGGGACTCTCGCTGTCGAAGCCGCTGCTGGAAACCTCCGAGAAGGACTGGGACCTGCAGCACGACGTCATGGCCAAGGGTTCGTTCCTCGTCAGCAAGGCGGCGGCCAAGGCCCTCATCGAGCAGAAGATGGGCGGCGACGTCATCTACATCTCGTCGAAGAACTCCGTCTTCGCAGGGCCCAACAACATCGCATACTCCGCGACCAAGGCCGACCAGGCGCACCAGGTGCGGCTGCTCGCGGTCGAACTCGGCGAGCACGGCGTGAAGGTCAACGGCATCAACCCCGACGGAGTCGTCCGCGGCTCCGGCATTTTCGCCGCCGGCTGGGGAGCCAACCGCGCCGCCACCTACGGCGTGGAAGAGAAGGACCTCGGCCAGTTCTACGCGAACCGCACGATCCTCAAGCGCGAGGTCGTGCCCGAGAACGTGGCGGATGCCGTCTACGTCCTCACCGGTCCGGAACTCACCCGCACGACGGGGCTGCACATCCCGGTCGACTCCGGCGTCGCGGCCGCCTTCCTCCGGTGATCGTGCTCCGTGGTATGGCGCGCAGCGCCCGGCGCGCCTCATCCGCCACACGAGTGCTCTCCCGCACCAGCGGCCATGCGACAGGGCAGGAACGGTGATGAACACCGCGGGCTCCGTCGCCGCCGTCGACCTCGGGGCGACGAGCGGCCGCGTGATCGTCGGGCGTGTCGGACCGGACACGCTCGAGACGACGACCGTCGCGCGTTTCGCCAACGACCCGATCCCCCTCGGCGACGACCTGCACTGGAATGTGCTCGGGCTGTACAGCGCGGCCCTCGCCGGGCTCCGCGAGGCATTCCGCGCGGAGCCGGCGATCGCGAGCATCGGGATCGACTCGTGGGCCGTGGACTACGGGCTGCTCCGCGCCGGGCGCCTCCTGGGCACACCGTTCCACTATCGCGACGAGCGCACCGCGCGCGGCGTCGCCGCCGTGCACGCGCAGCTGCCGCACGCCGAACTGTTCGAGCGCAACGGCCTGCAGTTCCTGCCGTTCAACACGCTCTATCAGTTCGCCGCGGAAGATCCGTTCCTGATGGATGCCGCCGACACTGCGCTCATGATCCCCGATCTGCTGGGATTCTGGCTCACCGGCAGCGCCCGCGCCGAGCTGACGAACGCCTCGACGACCGGACTCCTGCGTTGGCTCGACCACGCGTGGGACGACAGCCTGATCGAGCGACTCGGTGTCCCCCGCGGAATCCTCCCCCCGCTCATCGCGCCCGGCGAGCGCCTCGGCGCACTCCGCCCCGAGGTCGCCGCGTCGCTCGGCGGACAGGCGCCCGTGGTCGCGGTCGGCTCACACGACACCGCCTCGGCGGTCGTCGCCATCCCGATGCACGCGGATGCCGCGGCCTACATCTCGTGCGGCACCTGGGGCCTGGTCGGCGTGGAGGTCGAGCGCCCGGTTCTCACCCCCGACGCACTCGCGGCGAACTTCACGAACGAGGGCGGCGTCGACGGGCGCGTGCGACTCCTCCACAACGTCATGGGGCTGTGGGTGCTCAGCGAGACCGTCCGCGGCTGGGAACGCCAGGAAGGGCACGCCATCGACCTGCCGACCTTGCTCGATTCGGCAGCCGACGTCCCGGCATCCGCTGTGCCCGTCTTCGACATCAACGACGCCCGTTTCCTGCCGCCCGGCGACATGCCCGCCCGGATCGACGCCTGGTATGCCGACCACGGGGTGCGCGCACCGCAGAGCCGCGCCGAGTACACACGCGCGATCGTCGAATCACTCGCGCAGGCGTTCGCCGAGGCCACCGCCACCGCGGGCCGGCTGGGCGGGATCGATGTCCGCACGATCCACATCGTCGGCGGCGGCGCCCTCAACGCCCTCCTGTGTCAGCGCACGGCCGACCGCGCCGGCGTGCCGGTGCTCGCCGGTCCGGTCGAGGCGACCGCGCTCGGCAACGTGCTCGTGCAGGCGCGCGCGGCAGGCTTCGTCTCCGGCAGCCTCGAGTCGCTCCGGGATCTCGTCGCGCGCACGCACGCACCGCGGCGGTTCGACCCGCGCAGCTGATTCCTGCCGAAACCGGCCCCACCCATCTGCGGGCTTCTATCGTGGAGAGCGTTCACGACAGGAGCAACATGACCTCTCTGCACGACGCCGAGCGCGTCATCCACCCCGACACGCAGATGGATGCGGTCACCCTCCGCGTCGGCGATCTCGATCTGATGAGCGGCTACTACGGCGAGGCGTTCGCGCTGAACCCGATCGAAGAACGCACGCGCGGGCGCGAGGTGCATCGCGTTCTGGGTCGCGGCGACGTGCCGATGATGCGCCTCATCCACACGCCGGAACTTCCCGAGGTCAACCCCCGGGAGGCCGGACTCTTCCACACCGCGTTCCTCTTCGATACGCAGGCGAGCCTCGCGGCCACCGTATATCGCGCCGCTCACGACGCCCGCACCCAGTTCACCGGTTCGAGCGATCACCTCGTCAGCGAGGCTTTCTACTTCACCGATCCCGAAGGCAACGGAATCGAGCTGTACACCGACCGCGCCCGTGACACGTGGCAGCACATCAACGGCGAGATCGGCATGGACACCCTGTATCTCGACCCGAACGAATACCTCCGCACCCACCTCACGCAGGACGCGCTGGATGCCGGCCCCGCCCTCGCCGGACGCGTCGGTCACGTGCACCTGCAGGTGGGCGACATCGACGCGGCGCGCGCGTTCTACGTCGACGCGCTGGGATTCGAGGCGACTGTCTCCTCCATCCCGACGGCCCTGTTCGCGTCGGCGGGCGGGTACCACCACCACCTCGGGATGAACGTGTGGAACAGCCGCGGCGCGGGCCCACGCGCCGCGCGGCTCGGCCTCGGCGAAGTGGCGATCACGGTGCCGACCCGCGCCGACCTCGACGCGGTCGCGGCGCGCCTCCGCGGACACGCGCAGACGTTCACCGACAACGGCACGTCGCTCATCGCCCATGACCCCTGGGGCACCGAGGTCACGCTTTCGCTGCCGGGCGTGACGGTCGACGAGCTTCTCGCGCGCTGACACCGCGAGCGGGCAAGCTGGAGGCATGACCCTTCTCGGTGTGGACACCCCGATCGTGCTCGGCCCCTTCGGCGGAATGTCCTCGGTCGCTCTGACAGCCGCCGTCAGCACGGCCGGGGGCCTCGGCTCATACGGGCTCTACGGTTACTCCCCCGATCGCATCGTCCAGACCGCAGAACTGCTGCGCGCGGCGACGGATCGTCCGTTCGCGCTGAACCTCTGGATCCCGACCGCCGATGAGCTCTCCGCCTCCGACGTCGACGTCACCGCCGCGCTCGCGACCGCCGCGCCGCTCTACGCACGCCTGGGCATCGACCCGCCGACGGGCACGCCCACGCATCCGGACATCGAGGAGCAATTCGCCGCGGTCCTCGATGCACGCCCCGCGGTCGCGAGCTTCGTGTTCGGGATGCCGGGGCCCGACGTCGTCGACCGCTTCCGCGCCGCCGGCATCCGCCTGGTGGGCGCCGCAACGACCGTGGCCGAGGCGATCGCGGTCGAACGCGCCGGAGCAGACGCCGTCGTCGCGAGTGGGTTCGAAGCCGGTGGACACCGGGTGAGCTTCCTCCGCCCCGCCGATCGCTCTCTCGTGGGGACGTTCGCGCTCGTGCCGCAGGTGGTGGATGCCGTCGACATCCCGGTGATCGCGGCCGGCGGCATCGCCGACCGGCGCGGCGTCGCTGCCGCGTTCGCCCTCGGCGCGGCGGCGGTCCAGGTCGGCACGGCGTTTCTCCGCACGCGCGAGTCGGCGGCGAGCGACGCGCACCGCGCCGCCCTCGGTGCGATCGCGGCGGACGGCACCGTTCTGACGCGCGCCGCGACGGGACGGCTGGCTCGGGGCATCCCGAACCTCTTCATCGAGACGATCGAGGCGGGCGCGATCGCGCCCTACCCCGCGCAGAGTTGGGTGGTCGGCGCCGTGCGCGCCGAGGCCAACCGGATCGGCGACGGCGACCTCCAATCGCTGTGGGCGGGACAGGGCGCGCCACTCGCGCGCGTCGATCATGCCGCCGATGTCTTCGATGAGCTGGCCCACGGGATGCCGCACGCGCGTAACCTCGAGCCATGAGCACTCCCGACGACAGCCACCCGACCACCGACGGAGCGCCGCTCGGCGGCGATGAGACGACCGAGGACGAGCTCGTGGCCGACAACGGCGTCGAAGACGATACCCTCGCCACGCTCGACCCGGATGCCGCGCCCGCCTGACCCCTCGACATTTCGGTTATCGGTCACTAACCTGATTTCAGTTAGCGCGCCGTAACCGAACGAGGGGGTCCGGATGGCCTACACCGACCTGCTCGCCGAGCTCGACGAGCGCCGTGCGATCGCGGCCCTCGGTGGTCCGGAGTCATCGCGGCGCCGTCACCTCGAGCGCGGCAAAATGCTCGCCCGCGATCGGATCGACGCGCTCCTCGACCCCGGCAGCCCGTTCCTCGAGCTCGCGCCGCTCGCCGCGTGGGACCTCTACGACGCAGAAGCGCCCGCGGCCGGCGTCGTCGCCGGTATCGGCCTCGTCCACGGACGCCACGTCATGGTTCTCGCCAACGACGCGACGGTCAAAGGGGGCACTTACTTCCCCCTGACGGTGAAGAAGCATCTGCGTGCGCAAGAAGTCGCGGCCGACAACCGGCTGCCGTGCATCTCCCTCGTCGACTCCGGCGGCGCCTACCTTCCGCTGCAAGACGAAGTTTTCCCCGACCGCGACCACTTCGGCCGCATTTTCTACAACCAAGCCCGCATGTCTCGCGACGGCATCGCCCAGATCGCAGCGGTGATGGGATCGTCGACGGCCGGCGGCGCCTACGTACCGGCCATGAGCGACGAGACGGTCATCGTCAGGAACCAGGGCACGATCTTCCTCGGCGGACCGCCGCTGGTGAAGGCCGCCACCGGAGAGATCGTGTCGGCAGAAGACCTCGGCGGTGGCCTCACGCACGCCCGCATCTCGGGCGTCGTCGACCATCTCGCCGACGACGACGCGCACGCGCTGCAGATCGTCCGCACCATCCTGGAGACTCTCCCGCGACCGGCCGAACCGCCCACCGACGAATCGCGCGAGCCCCACGTCACGACGCCCCTCGCCGATGTCGTCCCGGTCGACCTCACAACGCCCTACGACGCTCGCGAGATCATCGTCCGGCTCGTGGACGAGAGCCGCTTCGACGAGTTCAAGAGCGAGTACGGCACGACGCTCGTGACCGGCTTCGCCCGCATCCACGGACACCGGGTCGGGATCGTCGCCAACAACGGCGTGCTGTTCGGGGAGTCGGCGCTCAAGGGTACGCATTTCATCCAACTGTGCGATCAGCGCGGCATCCCGCTGCTGTTCCTGCAGAACATCACCGGGTTCATGGTCGGCCGGGAGTACGAAGAGGGCGGCATCGCCAAACACGGCGCGAAGATGGTGAATGCCGTCGCGTGCGCGCGGGTGCCCAAGCTCACGGTCGTCGTCGGCGGTTCGTTCGGCGCCGGGACCTACTCGATGTGCGGGCGCGCGTACTCACCCCGGTTCCTCTGGCTGTGGCCGGGCGCACGGGTGTCGGTCATGGGCGGGCCGCAAGCGGCATCCGTTCTCTCGACCGTCCGTCGCGACCAGCTCCAAGCTGCCGGCCAGGAGTGGTCGACCGGAGATCAGGCGGCGTACGAGGCGCCGATCCGCGCGCAGTACGAAGAGCAGGGGAGCCCCTATTACTCGACCGCGCGCCTGTGGGACGACGGCATCATCGCCCCGGATGAGACCCGCGATGTGCTCGGGCTGGCCCTGGATGTCGTCACGCGCGCCCCGATGGAGGCGCCGGGCTACGGTGTCTTCCGGATGTGACCGCCGTGTTCGACTCCGTCCTCATCAACGGGCGCGGCGAAATCGCCTGCCGCATCATCCGCACGCTCCGGCGTCTCGGCATCCGCTCGATCGCCGTCTACAGCGACGCCGACGCCGATGCACTCCATGTGCGCCTGGCTGACGAGGCGATCCGGCTCGGCCCGGCACCGGCCGCGGAGAGTTACCTCGCGATCGACCGGGTGCTGGATGCCGCACTCCGCAGCGGAGCGCACGCCATCCACCCCTGCTTCGGCTTCCTCGCCGAAAATGCCGCCTTCGCCCGCGCGTGCGCCGACGCCGGCATCGTGTTCATCGGGCCCTCACCCGAAGCGATCGAAGTCATGGGCGACAAGATCAGCGCGAAGCGCACGGTCGAGGCGCACGGCGTCGCGACCGTCCCCGGAATCGCGGCGCCCGGGCTGGCCGACGCGGCGCTTGTCGCCGGCGCGGCCGAGGTCGGTTTCCCGGTCCTGATCAAGCCGTCCGCCGGCGGCGGGGGCAAAGGCATGCACGTCGTCGAATCGGCCGAAGGGATGCCGGAGGCTCTCGCCGCGGCCCGACGGGAGGCGGCGGCATCCTTCGGCGACGACACCCTGTTTCTGGAACGCTACCTCTCCCTGCCACGGCACATCGAGGTGCAGATCCTCGGTGATCAGGACGGCACCGTCGTGCACCTCGGAGAGCGCGAGTGCTCGCTGCAACGGCGCCACCAGAAGGTGATCGAAGAGGCGCCGTCTCCCCTGCTGGATGCCGCCACGCGCGCCCGCATCGGCGAGGCCGCCTGCGAGACCGCACGCAGCGTCGGGTACGTCGGAGCCGGCACGGTGGAGTTCATCGTCGCCGGCGACCGCCCGGATGAGTTCTTCTTCATGGAGATGAACACGCGTCTGCAGGTCGAGCACCCCGTCACCGAGCAGATCACGGGGTTCGATCTCGTGGAGCTTCAGGTGCGGATCGCGGCGGGTGAGCCGCTGCCGTTCACCCAATCGGATGTCACCCTCACCGGTCACAGCATCGAGGCCCGCGTCTACGCGGAGGACCCGCGCGCCGGCTTCCTGCCGACCGGCGGTCCGGTGCGGGAGGTGCGGCACCCGACGGGCGAGGGCGTGCGCGTCGACACGTCGCTCGCCGACGGCCTCGACATCAGCACGCAGTACGACCCGATGCTCGCGAAGATCATCGCCTGGGGCGCCGACCGCGACGAGGCCCGGCGCCGCTTGATCGGGGCGCTCCGCGAGACGATCGTGCTCGGCTTCGAGACCAACATCGAGTTCCTCCGCCTGCTGCTCGAAGACCCCGCGGTCGCGCGGGGCGACCTGGACACCGGATTGATCGCGCGCGTCTTCGACACCCTGCCGTTCGCGCTCGTGTCGGAACGGACCTTCGCCGAAGCCGCCCTCCTGCGGTGGGCCGCACTCCCTCGCGCGTCGGCGCCCTGGCAGCGTGCCGACGGCTGGCGGCTGGGCCCGGCCGCGCCCGCGCGCTACCGGCTCGCGGCCGGGGACCGGCACGCCGAGGTGCGCGTCTGGGGCACGCCCGCTGTCGCCCGCGTGAGCGTCGACGGGGGTGCCGAGCGGGCGGCATCCGTCTCAGTGGGGAGCACGAAGGCGACGGTCATGATCGACGGCGTCAGCCGCCCGGTGATCAGCGCCGGGGACTGGCTCGTCGCCGACGGGCGTGCCGTAGAGCTCACCGACGTCGCGATCGCGCGTGCCGGACGGGCGGATGCGGCATCCTCCCCCGAACTTCGCTCGCCGATGCCGGGAACCGTCGTCGTGGTTTCGGCCACCGACGGCGCCGCAGTCGATGCCGGCGACGCCGTGCTCGTCGTCGAGGCCATGAAGATGGAGCACGTCCTGCGCGCGACGGTCTCCGGCACGGTACATGTGGCCGTGCGCCCCGGCGATCAGGTCGCCCGCGGCGCGCTCCTGGCAACCGTCACCCCCGACTGACGCCACCCCGCCCCGCCCGCATGTCTGCCGGCCTCCCGCCCGCGCCCCCGCACGCCCGCACGATCTCCGCATGGTGACCGGCAGGGTGGATGCCGCTACCCAGGCCGGCTGCGAGGGGATCAGGCCTCGCGGGTGACCGTGACCTTGACGTGCAACTCGCTCTTGAAGGGTCCGGCGTACACACCGCGCAGCGGCGGGATGTCGTTGTAGTCCCGCCCGCGCCCGACGAGGACGTGGCGGTCACCGATCTCGGCGTTGTTCGTCGGATCGAATCCTTGCCAGTCGCCGGCGAACCACTCGACCCAGGCGTGCGACTCGCCCGGCACCGCGACGCCCACCTCGGCGTTGGCATTCGGGTGCAAGTATCCCGATACGTACCGCGCAGGGATCCCGACGACCCGCAGCGCGCCGAGGGTGATGTGCGCAATGTCCTGGCATACGCCCTTGCGCTCGACCCAGGCTTCGGCAGCCGTGGAGTGCACCCCGGTGACACCGTGCATGTACTCGACGGCATCCCCGACGGCTTCGGCGATCGCGTACGCGGCGCGCCCCGGGTGCTCGTGCTGCGCGGCGATCGACCGGGCGATCTCGGCCACCTCGGGATGCGCGGCGGTGCGGGGGGATGCGCTCATCATCTCGACCGTGCCGATCGAGCGCTCTGCTTCGCGTGCCAGCGCATCCCACGTGATGTCGGAGAACTCCAGCGGCCGCGGGCGCACCTCGACGAGCGAGCGCGCGGTGATGCTCAGCGCCGAGTGCGGCGCGAGCACGTCGAACGACGCGACGCGAGTGCCGAAATAGTCGAGGTACTGGTTCACGCTCGTCGACGGCTCGATGTCGAGTTGCGAGCTCAACACGAACTGGCTGTCCGTCGAGCTCGGCAGCATCCGCGCTTCGTTGTAGGACGCGCCGACCTCACCCTGGTAGGTGAATCCGGTGGCGTGCTCGATCCGCAGGCGCATCATGAGGTTTCTCCGATCCAGCTCGGTTCGGCGTGCGTCGGGAAGAACCGGTCGCGAATAGCTTCCGACGCCTCGCGCGTGACTTTCTGCACCTGCTCCATGTGCTCGGGCAACTCCGAGAGGATCTCACCGATCGGGCGGTATTCCAGATCGTTGCGGATGCGTCCGAGCGCGCGCAGCACGGTGTTGGAGTGGCCGACGCGGTCGGCGACCGGGTCGATCGCGCTCATGCATTCCTCGGCGCGCTGGATCGAGTGGATGATCGAGCGCGGGAAGAGGCGATCGAGCAGCAGGAATTCGGCCGCGTTGCTGGCGCTCGGCATCCCGCGGTACGTGCGCAAGTACGCCTCGTAGGCGCCACACGACCGCAGAATGGTCGTCCACGACGGGCCGGATGCCTCGGTCAACGACCGCGTCGCCAACAGCCGCGCGGTCATGTCGGTGCGTTCGATCGACCGGCCGAGGGTCAAGAACTGCCAGGCCTCATCGCGGCTCGTCGACGAATCGGTGATGCCGACGGCGAGCGCGGCACGCTCGCGCACCCACTGGAAGAACTCGTGCGTCTTCTCGTCGTTGATGCGTCGCGGCATGCGCGATTGGGTCGTGTTGAGGATCTCCCACAGCTCGGTGGACACGATCTCCCGCGCGCGGCGGGCATTCTCGCGCGCCGACTGGATCGCGTAGGCGATGCTCGACGGGTTCGCACGGTCCACCGCAAGTCGGTTGAGCACGTCGGCGCGACTGACCCGCACCCCGTCTTCCTCCGGAAAGGTGCCCATGACGCCCATGAGCGAGCGGCACGCGATGTCCTCGTCGATCCACGGGTCCTCCAGCAGCAACTGAAGGTGCACATCGAGGATGCGGGCCGTCCCGTCGCTGCGCTCGATATACCGCCCGATCCAGAACAGCGATTCAGCAATGCGGCTCAGCATGTCGCCGCCTCCACCCCTCCGCGAGCCGACACCTTCTGCTCGAGCCGACAAGGTAGGTGCGCACCGAAGCTGTCGGTTCGCGTGGATGCTGTCGGCTCGGCGCGGGTGAGGGTCTGCTGCTGTTGCTCTTGCTGCTGGTGGAGGTCCTGCGGGCCGTCCTGGGGCGAGTGGTCCGGCGCGTCCTGCGGGTCGTAGATGATCGAGATCGCCTCGGTCACCGCGGCCTGATCGGTCACGAGGCCCGCGACGCCGCCCTGCCCGCCGTACTCACCGCGCTCGGGCGCCGAACCGCCGACGATCCAGGTGTCCTTCGAGCCGCCGCCCTGCGACGAGTTGACGACGAGCTGTCCCTCCGGCAATGCCACCCGGGTGAGCCCGCCCGGCAGTACCCAGACCTCGTCGCCGTTGTTCACAGCGAACGGACGCAGGTCGGCGTGGCGTGGCCGCATCCCGTCTTCGACGAGCGTCGGGATGGTCGAGAGCATGACGACGGGCTGCGCGATCCACCCACGCGGGTCTTTGCGAAGCTTCTTGCGGAGCTTCTCGAGTTCGGCGGGCGACGCATCCGGCCCCACGACGAGGCCTTTGCCGCCGGACCCGTCGACGGGCTTGACGACGAGCTCGTCGAGCCGATCGAGCACTTCCTCGAGCGCACCCGGGTCTTCGAGCCGCCAGGTGTCGACGTTCTTCAGGATCGGCTCTTCCGCGAGGTAGTACCGGATGAGATCCGGCACGTAGGTGTAGAGGAGCTTGTCGTCGGCGACGCCATTGCCGACCGCGTTGGCGATCGTGACGTTGCCGAGGCGCGCGGCGAGGAGCAGGCCCGGCGCCCCGAGCATCGAATCGGCGCGGAACTGCAGCGGATCGAGGAAGTCGTCGTCGACACGCTTGTAGATCACGTCGACACGCTTGGACCCGCGGGTCGTGCGCATGAAGACCTTCCCGCCCATGCACTGGAGATCACGACCCTCGACGAGTTCGACACCCATGAGCCGGGCGAGCAGCGTGTGTTCGAAGTACGCGGAGTTGTAGACGCCGGGGGTCAACACCACGACGTTGGGATCGTCCACTCCGGGAGGCGCCGACGCGCGGAGCGCCTGCAGCAGCTTGTTGGGATAGTCGCCGACGGGTCGCACGTGCATCGAGACGAAGAGCTCGGGCAGGGTCTGCGCCATCACCCGGCGGTTCGAGATGACGTAGCTCACTCCGGACGGCACGCGCACGTTGTCTTCCAGTACGCGCATTTCGCCGTGCTCGTCGCGGATGAGGTCGATTCCGGCGACCTGGATCCGCACTCCGTTGGCCGAGTGGATGCCGGCGGCCTGCCGGTAGAAGTATTGCGAACTGGCGATGAGCGCGGCCGGGAGAACGCCGTCGCGGACACAGTGCTGACGGCCATAGGCGTCGTCGAGGAAGGCCTCGAGCGCCTTGACCCGCTGCTGCACACCCTTTTCCACGCGCGACCACTCGTCGTATTCGATGACGCGCGGAACCGCGTCGAGCGGGAAGGGCCGCTCTTCGCCGGCGAAATCGAACGTCACGCCCTGCGCGAGATACGAGCTGGCGAGCGATTCGGTCCGCCCGCGCAGCTCTTCCTGGGTCATCTTCGCGAGCGCCTGATAGAGCTCGCGATAGGCCGTGCGCGAAGGCACATCGGCTCCGGCGCTGGTCGGCGCCGCGAACATCTCATCGAACGCCGGCACCCCCGACGCGGTTTTGCGAGGCGCGAGCGTGGAGCCGTATCCGTCGAACAGGTCACCCATGGGACGAGCCTAGTCCGGGCCGTGTTTCGGCAGTATGTCGGATGCCGCCGGGCGCGGCGGGGGTCAGGACGACAAGACCAGGCGCAGCTGCTCGACGGCCCAGTCGAGCTCGGTCGCGCGGATCACGATCGGAGGGGCGATGCGGATCGTCTGGCCGTGCGTGTCCTTGACGAGCACGCCGCGCGCGAGGAGCTTCTCGGCGACCTCACGCCCCGTGCCGACGACCGGATCGATGTCGACGCCGGCCCACAATCCCACGACGCGGACCGCGACGACGCCGTGTCCGATGAGCGCGTCGAGCTGTACCGCGAGATGCTCGCCGAGCGCCGTCGCACGGGTCTGGAATTCTCCGGATGCCAGCATCTCGACCACCTGGAGGCCAACCGCGGTCGCGAGCGGATTGCCCCCGAAGGTCGATCCGTGCTCGCCGGGGCGGATGACACCCAGCACGTCACGATTCGCGACGACGGCCGACAGCGGCACAATGCCGCCACCGAGCGCCTTGCCGAGCAGGTACACGTCCGGGACGACACCCTCCCGATCACACGCGAACGTCGTTCCCACGCGGGCGAGACCGGACTGGATCTCGTCGGCGATGAACAGCACGTTCCGTCGGTCGCAGATCTCGCGGACCTGGCGGAGGTACCCCTCCGGCGGGATCACGACGCCCGCTTCACCCTGGATGGGCTCGACGAGAACGGCGGCGGTGTTCTCGTCGATCGCGGCCTCGATTGCCGCGGCATCCCCGAACGGCACCGAGACGAACCCGGGCGTGAACGGGCCGAAGCCTTCGCGCGCCCGCGGGTCATCGCTGAAGCTGACGATCGTGGTGGTGCGGCCGTGGAAGTTGCCGTCGGCGACGATGATGGTGGCGGCATCCGGAGCGACGCCCTTGACGCGATACGCCCACGCCCGCGCGACCTTGATGCCGGTCTCGACGGCTTCGGCGCCCGTGTTCATCGGCAGGACGAGGTCTTTGCCGCAGAGGGCTGCCAGCGCTCCCGCGAACGGCCCGAGCTGGTCGTTGTGGAACGCCCGACTCGTCAACGTGATGCGCCCGAGCTGCTCGGTTGCCGCGGCGACGAGGGCCGGATGCCGGTGACCGAAGTTCACGGCCGAATAGGCCGAGAGGAGGTCGAGGTAGCGCTTGCCCTCGACGTCGGTGACCCATGCGCCCTCGCCGCGGGCGATGACGACCGGCAGCGGGTGGTAATTGTGGGCGACGTGCGCGTCTTCGGCGTCGATGAGCTCGGCGGCGGCGTCCGGAGCGGTCATGGTCATCGGTTTCCTCGCAGTTCGAGCGTGCAGCACTTGATTCCACCGCCACCGAGCAACAGCTCGGACAGGTCGACGAGCACCGGGTTGTAGCCGCGTTCGCGCAGCTGGGCTTCGAACCCGGTCGCCCGCGGCGAGATGAACACGTTGTAGCCGTCGCTGGCCGAGTTCAACCCGAAGACGGCGCCGTCCTCGTCCGAAACCGTGATCGCGTCGGGGAAGCGTTCCTCCAGAGTGCGGCGGGATTCGTCATCGAACGCGGCGGGGAGGTAAGCGATGTTCGCGTTCTCCACGCCTCCCGGACCCTCGACCGGATCGAGCACCGAGATCGCGGTGTCGAGGTGGTAGAACCGCGGGTCGATCAACCGCAGCGAGACGACCTCACGGCCGAACACCTCGGCGATCTCGCGGTGGCTGTCACCCACCGACCGGAACCCGGTGCCGGCGAGGATCGTGTCGCCGACCAGCAGGAAATCGCCCTCGCCTTCCTGCACCTCGATCGGCTCGACGACCTCGAACCCGTTCGCCGCGAACCAGTCCATGAAGGGGCGTTCTTCGCCGCTGCGCTCGGGCACGCGGAAACGCACGCCCAGCGCACGCCCGTCGATGATGAACCCGCCGTTGGCGGTGTAGACCATGTCGGGAAGGCCCGGAACGGCGTCGATCAGTTCGACCTCGTGGCCGAGCGCGAGGTAGGTGTCGTGGAGCGTCTGCCACTGCGCAACAGCCTTGGCCGTGTCGGTCGGCTTCGCCGGCTCCATCCACGGGTTGATCCGATAGCTGACGGTGAAGTGCTCGGGGCGGCACATGAGGTACCGACGCCGCTGCGCGATGCGTGATGCCGACGGGAGGGTCTGGCTGAGGGGTGTGGACATTTACTCGCTCCTCGGACGAAGGGCGGCGGACGCTGTCCAGAGGCCCGTCGGCGCTTCGACTCCCCGAAAACACCAGGGAGGAAAGGTCGTGGCGGGCACGCCGGACTCCATTGTGCCAGATCGGCACAGCGCACAGCGGAAGCGAATTCCGAGCACGCGAACGCCGAAGTGAGTAGATTTTTTCTTATGGCAAGACGCACGGGGGAAGAAACGCGCGCGCTGCTGCTCCGCGTGGGGATGCAGATGCTCCTCGAGCGTGGGGTGAGCGCCGGCATCCAGCACATCCGCCTGCAGGATGTGCTGCGGCGCGCGGACCTGACGACGGGGGCGGCGTACCGCTTGTGGGCCGATCAGACCGACTACCAGCGCGACCTGGCTGTGGCGATGGTGCGCCTGCGTCTGAGCAACCCGGCGGACTATGTGCGCGGTGCGGTGACCGGGCTCGTCGAGGCAGGCGCGCCGGGAGACGACGTCATCCGCGCCGCGGCCGACGCGCATGTGCGTACCGCCATGAGCGATGTCGACGACCCGGACGAGGCCCTCGATGCGCAATCGTTCCTGATCGCCCTCGCCCTGCGCACCGCCGCCGATACCTGGCCGGAACTGAAGACTGCCAGCAGGGAACGCCACGACGAATCGATCGCGGCCTTCGATGAGTTCTACGGTTTTCTGATGACGTCCTACGGCATGCGAATGAAGTCCCCCCTGACGATCACCGACTTCAGCGAGGCGATGGCCGCGTTCGGTGAGGGCTTCGCGGTGCGCGCACTCGAGGGTATCCCGCACCCCCGGATCACGGCTGCCGCGGGCGACGACGTCCCCGCCGGGCAGTGGTCGCTGTTCGCCCTCGGTGTCCGCGCACTGGTCAACGAGTTCATGGTCCCGATCGAACCCGCAGCGCGCTGACGACCGCCGGGCGCGGGGATGCCCCGGGGCCGAGCGATCAACCTCGACCCCAGAGCGACACTCCCCCCGGTGTGCCATCTGGCAGGAGTTTCGGGTCCGACCGTGCTGGAACTGGTGACTCCTACGGAGCGCTCCCCAGAAGCGCCATGTTCATGGTGCCGCCGGAAGGCCCCGGCATCTAGAAAGATAAGTTGTTTCTCTGATGAATCGTCTCAGATGATGTCGGCGAACGTCGGGTCGGGATTGCCGAACCGGTGGGCCGTGATCGCGAGCGCCTGCTCGTGGAGGAACGGCAGGAGCTCGATCCGCCCGGCCGTCGTCACCGGGTTGTCATAGACGGCGATATCCGGGTCGCCGTTCGTCACGTCGGCGAGCGCGCGGTGCATCTCGGCGACGGATGTCGGAGTGCCGATGAGTCGCACGCGCGCGGGGCGGCCTGCGGCATCCGGCTGCAGCCGATCCGTCCACTCCTCCTCCGTCTCGACCGACACCGGCAGGTTCAGCTCGCCGAGGGCACGACGCACACCCGCCGGCAGCCCGACCGGAGCGCTGAAGGTGACCGTCGAGCCGGCCCGCACTCCCGCGATCACGACGCGCAGCACCTCATGCCAGGCGGCGTCACCGGCGGCACGGATCGCGACGTCGACCGGGCGGTAGCGGAAGAGGTTACGTTCGACCTCGAGGTGCGAGACATCGCGCACCTGACCGAACTCCCGATCCCACGCGATCGCATCCGACAGCGCGCCGCGGCGCAGCCACTCGAAACCGTCGTAGGCGAGGCTGGGCTGGGCTGATTCGATGAGCGTCGTGATGCGGGTGTCGAGTCCGCGCAGGTGCAGGGTCGACGACGGCGCTGCGCCCGCCGACGCGCGCCACGATCCGAGCCCGATGAGGTAGTTGGGTCCCCCGGCCTTCGCGCCGGCGCCCACCGACGAGCGCTTCCATCCGCCGAAGGGCTGGCGCTGGACGATCGCGCCGGTGATCCCGCGGTTGACGTAGAGATTTCCGGCCTGGACGTCGTCGAGCCAAAGCGCGAGATCATCGGGGCTCTGTGTGTACAGGCCTGCCGTCAGGCCGTACGCGACGGCATTCTGCAACTCGATCGCGTGACTGAGCGACGTCGCGTGCATGACGGCGAGCACAGGTCCGAAGAATTCCTCCCGGTGCATGCGAGAGCCCGGCTGCACGCCCACGCGGATGCCGGGGCGCCAGAGCCTTCCGGCGAGGGAGGGGTCGGCATCCTCGACGGGGCGCGGTTCGACAAGCCACCGCTCGCCGTCTTCCAGCGTCGACAGCGCCCACGCGAGCTTGCCCTGGGGCACCTCGACGAGCGGCCCGACCTCGCTGAGCGGATCGGTGGGTGCGCCCACGCGGAGGGATTCCACGGCATCCACCAGCTGCCGCGCGAAGCGCTGCGAGCGCCCGACCGGACCCACCAGGATCGCGATCGACGCAGCGGAGCACTTCTGCCCGGCGTGACCGAATGCACTCTTGACGAGATCGGATGCCGCGAGGTCCAAGTCGGCGGACGGCATGACGATCATCGCGTTCTTGCCGCTCGTCTCTGCCAGCAACGGCAGGTCGGGGCGCCACGACCGGAAGAGCGCGGCCGTCTCCCATGCGCCGGTGAGGATCACCCGGTCGACGTCCGGATGGGACAGCAGCTGCTGACCCAGGTCGCCTTCATCGATGTCGACGAGTGCGAGGACGTCGCGCGACACTCCGGCCTCATCGAGTGCGTCCCATAGCGCCTCGACGACGACGACGGCGCAGCGCCGGGCCTGCGGGGCAGGCTTGAAGACGACTCCCGATCCGGCGGCGAGCGCCGCGAGCACTCCCCCGGCCGGAATGGCCACGGGGAAGTTCCACGGCGGAGTGATGACCGTCAGCCGGGCGGGCACGAACACCGCACCGGCGATGCTGTCGAGTTCACGCGCCGTCGCAGCGTAGTACGCGGCGAAATCGACCGCTTCGCTGACTTCGACGTCGGCCTCGGCGAAGACCTTTCCTGTCTCGGATGCCGCCACTTCGATCAGTTCACCGCGGCGCCGCTCGAGCGCATGCGCGGCGCGCTGCAGCACCGCGCCACGGTCGGCCGCCGGGGTCGCACCCCAGGCCGCCGCTGCCGTGCGCACCCGCCGGAGCGTGTCTTCGAGGGCGTCCGCGTCGTCGAGACGGGCGGCGGCGATCGTCCTTTCGCCGGCGTCGGACGTGGCCACCCGGCCGAGGATCTCCCGCGCCCATGCGCGGTTCGCGGGAAGTGCCGGATCAGTGTCGGGCGCATTGCGGAAGCCCGGGGCACCCTCGGTGGGCTGCGCCGATTCACGCGGCGAGAAGACGGCCGTCTCGACATATTCCTGCCCCGCTCGGGCGATGCCGAGCACGGCCTGGGTGAGCCCCTCCGCCGCATGCTCGCCCGTCTCGCGAGTGCGCTGAATGGATGCCGGAGCCTCCGCGAGAGCGCCCCGGTCCTGCCGCCGGTTGGCCCCCACCGGTAGCGCCGGATCGCCGGCGCGCTCCACCGAGGCGATGAAGCGGTCGCGCTCGCGCGCGAACAGACGCGGGTCATCGTGCAGATCGAACGCGGCCGAGAGGAAGTTCTCGCTCGACGCGTTCTCCTCGAGGCGCCGCACGAGATAGCTGATCGCGACATCGAACTCGTCCGGCCGGACCACCGGGACGTAGAGCAGCACGTGACCGACGTCGGCGCTGACCGCCGCGACCTGGCCCTGCGCCATGCCGAGGAGCATCTCGAACTCGACGCCATCCGTGACCCCGCGCTCACCCGCGAGTAACCATGCGTAGGCGATGTCGAAGAGGTTGTGACCGGCGACGCCGATGCGCACGGCATCCGTGTGCTCGGGCCGCAGGGCTTCATCGAGGCACCGCAGATAGCTCGCGTCGGAGTCGAGCTTGCTCGCGTGCGTGGCAAGGTCCCAGCCGTGCATCACGGCATCCACCCGCTCCATCGCGAGGTTCGCGCCCTTGACGAGACGCACCTTGATGCGCGCGCCGCCGTCCGCGACGCGCTGCTGCGCCCAGGCGGTCAGCTGCTGCAGGGCCGGCAGCGCGTCGGGCAGGTAGGCCTGCAGCACGATGCCCGCCTCGAGCGAGTGCAGTCGCGGGTCGTCCAGGATGCGGGTGAACACCGCGATCGTGAGGTCGAGGTCGCGGTACTCCTCCATATCGAGGTTGATGAAGGTCGCGTCGGTGGATGCCGTCAGGTACAGCGGGAGCAGGCGCTCGACAACGGAGTCGACCACCTCGTCGAACGCCCACATCGAGATGTGGCTGGCGATCGCGGACACCTTCACCGACACGTAGTCGACGTCGGGTCGACGGATGAGGTCATGGATGCCGTCGAGTCGCCGCTTCGCCTCCGCCTCGCCGAGGACCGCCTCGCCGAGGAGGTTGAGGTTCAGCCGCGCACCGGCGGAGCGGAGCTTCTCGATCGCGGGTCCGAGCTTGTCGGGGCGTGCGTCGACGACGAGGTGACCGACCATTTCACGCAACACGCGGCGCGCGATCGGGACCACGGGAGTCGGGAGCACCGGCGCGACAGCCCCACCGAGGCGCACGGCTCCCCGCAGATACCACGGCAGGAATCCCGGCACGAGCGGCGCGACCCGCTGCAGGTTCGCCGCGGCGGCCGCGTGCGACTCGGGTCGCATCACTCCGTCGACGAATCCGATCGTGAAGGGCAACCCCTGGGGGTCCTTCAGCACGCCCGCGAGGCGCTCGGCGGCCGGGTCGGCGTCGACCTCGGCGGCTTCGCGCACCCAGCGCTGCGCGAGCGCGATCGACTGCTCCACCAGGGGCGAAAGGTTCTGCTCGGGCATGCCGACCTCCTCGTGCGTGGCCGTCTCGGCGCTCACGTTGTCCTCAGACTGCCTCGTCTCCATCCGTTCAGCGTGCGGCACGACCATGATTCGTGAAAAGCGATGATCTACGATGGATATCGTTGGGTTTTATCGATGAATGGTGTGGATGCCGTGTTGGAGCTGCGACGTCTCCGTTTGCTGCACGAACTCGCCCTCCGCGGGACCCTCGCGGCTGTCGCCGAGGCCCTCTCCTATAGCCCGTCGACCGTGTCGCAGCAACTCGCCCAGCTGGAGCGGGATGCAGGGGTGCCGCTGCTCGTCGCCGACGGGCGACGCGTCCGCCTCACGGCACACGGCCAGGCGCTGGCCGTGCACGCGGCGCGGGCACTCGCGGCGGACGAGCGGATCCGCGGAGAGCTGGAAGAGCTGCAGCCCGGCATCGCGCCGGTGCGCGTGGCCGTCCTCCAGACCGCCACGCACGCCGTCGTTCCGGCCGCGCTCACGCTCCTCGGCGAGCGCGCGCCCGATCTCCGTGTCGAACTGGTCGAAGTTCCGCCCGAACAGGGACTGTTCGAGCTGGCGGCGCGCGGGTTCGACCTCGCGATCGCCGAGCAGTACCCGGGACTCACCCGCGAGCTCCGGCCGGGACTCGACAGGCGGGCGCTGGGCACCGACCCGGTGCGTCTCGCCACCGACGGATCCCGCGCCCCGCTCGCAGCGCTCGCGCACCGCGCATGGGTCTTGGAGCCCACCGGGACGGCGGCACGAGAGTGGGCCGTGCAGCAGTGTCGGGCGGCGGGATTCGAACCCGACGTCCGCTACGAACTCGCCGACCTCGGCGCGCACGTCGCACTCATCGCGGCCGGTCACGCCGTCGGCATGCTTCCCGATCTGCTGTGGGCGGGCGGGGCCGCGCCCGTCACCCTCACGCCGCTGCCGGGCGATCCGGCCCGCGAGATCTTCACCGCCGAGCGTCGCTCCAGCGCATCGCGTCCCGGCATCCGCCTCGTGCAGGACGCGATCGCGGAGGCCTTCGCGACGGCGGGACTGACCCACTGAGCGTGCCGGTCAGTCCCAGGTGCTCGGCGCGGGCGATTTCGTCGAGGGCAGAGCCGAGGCTTTCGCCCACTCCGTGATCCAGTCCGGCAGGGGCGGCAGGTCGTCCGGACGGTGCAGAGCCTCGAACAGCTCCTCGGTGTTCACCACGCCGCCCGTGCGGCGGAGGAACCGCGCGCGCACGATCATCTCTGCGTAGACCTCGCCATCGACCACCGCGCGGTGGATCTGATAGACGGCTTTGTCGTCGTGCCCGTAGAGGCGTGACTCCACCGTGAAGCGTTGCCACAGCTGCAGCGACTTGCGGAACGTGACCGATTCGCTCGCGACGACCGCGTACCAGCCCTGGGCGTTCATCGCATCCCAGATGCCGGTGCGGATGAGCAGGTCGAAGCGACCGAGGTCGAACAGCGACGCGTAGCGGCCGTTGTTCATGTGTCCCAGGAGGTCGATGTCGGTGGGCATCGTGCGCAGCCGGATCCGACCCACGCTGTGCGGCGGAATCGGCCCACGCCGGTGCAGAAGCACCTTCGCGCGCCAGATCGTCAGGAGGGATCGCCACCACACATTCACGAGGCGCGATGCTAGCGCAAAAGCCTGTGTTTCCCGGCGGGAAAGTGGCCGCATCCGTCGATTTCAGATTTTCATAGGGTCGACGTAGAGTCTGGCCATGGAAGCCACCGTGGATTCGACTGCACAGACCGACATCGTCGTCCGTCCCGTGCGTGACGTGGATGCCGAGGCGCTCGGCCGCGTGCACGCGACCTGCTGGCACGAGACCTACGACCACCTCATCAGCAAGGCGGCGCTCGAGAAGGTGTCGCCCAAGCGCCTCGCCGAACTGTGGACCCACTGGGCCGCGCAGGGCGAGTCGTTCCGCATGTTCGCGGCGCTCTCCGCCGGCGAGATCATCGGCTTCGCCGGGTCGGGCCCGGCCCGCGACCGCGACGCACCCCGTGCCCGTGAGCTGTACTTCATCTACCTGCTCGACGCCTTCCACGGCACCGGCACCGGTCAGCAGCTCTTCGACGCCGTCGTCGGTGGAGAAGAAGACGTCTACCTCTGGGTCGCCGAGGACAACCCCCGAGCGCACCGCTTCTACACGCGCAACGGGTTCACGCTCGACGGCACGACCCACACCGAGCCCTTCCTCGGCGAGACGCTGACCGAGGTCCGCTTCACCCGCTGACCCTACCCGGCGTCACGCGGCGGGCGCGACTGCCGCCGCCGGAGTACCGTGCGGCCTTTTCGGGGTCGTTTGGTGCCGCATCCGCCCCGGGAAAGCGACACCACGCGACCCCGGAACGGCGATGCCGGCAGCCTCAGCGTCCGCTGACCGTGCCGAAGAGGCGCGCGATCGGCGCCAGCACGAGGGGACGGGCGGCCACCCAGGCGGCCGCGATGACCACGAGCGACAGGGCGAACATCCAGAACCCGGTCCAGTTGTCGGCGTAGGCGACGCCATCGGCCGAGCCTTGGGCCGCGTACATGTGGTTGAGGTTGCGGAGGGCGCCCGTGGCGAGCACGAGCGCGACGTGGATGAAGATGAACACCACGAAGTACAGCATCACCGGGAAGTGCACCTTGCGCGCCCATTCGATCGGATAGGCCGCGTTGAGCTTGGCGTTGCCCTTCGGCCACATTCCGCTCATCCGGTAGCCGGTGACGGCGGCGAGCGGCGCGGCCACGAACACCGTCGAGAAGTACGCGATCTGCTGCAGCGCGTTGTAGTTCACCCAGCCGTTCTCGGTCGGCCAGTCGAGCGAGACGTACTGCAGCGCCGCCGACACCGCATTGGGAATGACCTCCCAGCTCGTCGGGATGATGCGCATCCACTGCCCCGTCACGAACAGCAGCACGATGAAGACCAGCCCGTTGGCGAGCCAGAGGATGTCGAGCGCCTGGTGGAACCAGATCGTGAGGCTGGTCTTGCCCTTGGGATTGCCCCGGGGCGTCCAGAACACCGACGGGCGCTTCTCGGTGCGGATCGTGAGACCCGAGCGGATGATGAGGACCATCAGGAACACGTTGAAGAAGTGCTGCCACCCCAGCCACGCGGGGAAGCCCACCGGTGCCCCCTCGGGCAAGTGATACTCCCCCGGGTAGGTGGCGAGGAAGTCCTGCATGAACTCGAGGCTGAGGAACGCCCGGACGAAGACGACGGCGAGCGCGGCCGCGAACAGCAGCCCACCCCCGCCGAGGATGACGGCGCCCGCCCACTGCGCTTTCGTGAAGGGCCCGAGTTTCTGCGGCTCGGGCTTCGGGGCGGGCCGGTGGCGTGCGGCGCGTCCCGGCCAGACTGTCCGAGGGACGGTGAGCGGCGCGCGCGGTTCGGTGGATGCCGGGGACTGCGCCACCGGCGCGAGTGCAGACGGCGCGACGACGATGTCGGGAACAGGTGTCGCGATCTGCTCCGCCTCGGCGGCAGTGGGCGCAGATTGCGCCACCTGCCCCGTAGACCCGAGTGCTTGCGGTGCCGTGTCGGCCGGGGGCCAGGGCTCTCCCTGCGGCGCGCGCGGAAGACCCCGCCGCACGAGCACGGGCGCTCCCTCAGAAACAGGTGTCGCGATCTGCCCCACCTCGGCGGCACTGAGGGCAGAGTGCGCCACCTGTTCGGGGCCCGGCCCGGGTCCCGTGCCATCGGCAGCATCCGCAACAGGGGTCACAACCTGCCCGGCCCCGGCGACGGAACCCACCGAATGCGCCACCTGCCCCGTAGACCCGAGTGCGTGCGGTGCCGTGTCGGCCGGGGGCCAGGGCTCTCCCTGCGGCGCGCGCGGAAGACCCCGCCGCACGAGCACGGGCGCTCCCTCAGAAACAGGTGTCGCGATCTGCCCCACCTCGGCGGAAACGGGGGCAGATTGCGCCACCTGTTCGGGGCCACGGCCACTCACGCCCCCCGGGCTGGTCGAGGTGTCGGACGGGCGGGACGCCGCTTCGCCACGCTCAGCGACCGGCGTAGGGCCCGCGGCCGCAGCAGCAGCTCCCGAGGCAGCAGCAGCGCCGGCGGCCGCAGCAATCCCCGCGTCCGCAGCACGATCAGCGGCCGGTGCGGCGGATGCGGGCGGCCACGGGTCACCCCCGGCGATCCGAGGAAGGCCGCGACGCAGCCCGGGGAACGAGGCCACCGCGCTACGCCTTCTTCGCCTGCAGGGCAGCGATCAGCTGCGGAACGACCGTGAACACATCGCCCACGATGCCGAAGTCGGCGATGTCGAAGATGGGCGCGTCGCCGTCTTTATTGATCGCGACGATGGTCTTGGCCGTCTGCATGCCGGCCTTGTGCTGGATCGCGCCGGAGATGCCGAGAGCGACATACAGCTGCGGCGCGACCGACACGCCGGTCTGCCCGACCTGCGCGGAGTAGGGGACATAGCCGGCGTCGACGGCGGCGCGCGACGCACCGACGGCCGCACCCAGAGCGTCGGCGAGCTCCTCGACCAGCACGAACTTCTCCTGCGACCCGAGCCCGCGACCACCCGAGACGACTTTCGCCGCGCCGCGGAGTTCGGGACGGCTGGATGCCGCGACCTCGGCCTGGAACGACTCGATCGTCGCGGCCGGTGCGCCGGACGGCGCGACCTCGAGGCGATCGACGACGGGCGCCGCGACAGCGGCGGCACGCGCATCGACCGCGCCCTGTCGTACGGTGACCACCGGAGTGCCGAACGTCGGCGCCGACGTCACGTTGAACGACCCGCCGTAGACCGAGTGCTGCGCGACGACGCCCTCGTCGTCGCGCACGAGGCCGACGACGTCGACGGCGAGCGCGAGCGATGCGCGGGCGGCGAACCGCCCGGCGATGTCGCGTCCCTCGATCGAGTTGGAGACGACCACCGCGTCCGGACGCACGAGTGCGTGAGCCGCCGTGAGCGCGTCGACGAGCGGCACGGACAGTGCCGCGTCGGCGCCACCGAGGTCGGCCGTCAGCACGACGGCCGCACCGAGCTCGCCCGCCGCCGCGGCGAGTGCCGCGTGCGCCTCCGGCGCGGCGACGACGAGCGCCACCGGTGTCCCGACACTCCCGGCGGCACCGACCAGGCCCGCCGACGATGAGGCGAGCGTGCCCTGGGGTGTGACATCCAAGAGCACGAGCACCGCGTCCCCTGCGAAATCGACCATCATGCTCTCCTTAGGCCAGTCGGTTCTCGATGAGGAAGGCGGCGAGCTTGTCGCCGGCATCCCCCTCGTCGACGATCTTCACGCCGGCCCCGCGGGGCGGCTTCTCGCTCACGCTCGTCATGATCGACTGCGGCGCGATCGCCGGGTCGATGTCGACGCCGAGGTCATCGAGCGACACAATCTCGAACGGCTTCTTCTTGGCCGCCATGATCCCCTTGAAGTTGGGAAAGCGGGCGTCGGGCAGCGCTTCGGTGATCGAGATCACGGCCGGCAGCGCGGCGCTGACCTGCGCGACGCCCGCATCGCTCGCGCGGGTGCCCGTGACACGATCGTCGGCGATCGTCACCGCCGACAGGGCGGTCGCGTGCGGCACCGCCAGATGCTCGGCGAGCATGGCGGGCAGGACGCCGCCCGACCCGTCGGTGGAAAGGTTTCCGGTGATGACGAGATCGAAGCCGGCGCGGCGCACGGCGGCCGCCAGAACCCGCGCCGTCACACCCAGATCGGCGCCGGCCAGGCGGTCGTCGACGACCTGGAGTGCTGAACCGGCGCCCATCGCGAGGCCCTTGCGGATGGTCGCGGCGGCATCTCCCGACGCCATCGACACGACCTGCACCTCGGTGCCCGGGTGCGCGTCGGCGTGGCTCAGCGCCACTTCGAGGGCCCGCTCACCGATCTCGTCGAGCACGCGATCGGACGCCGCCCGATCGGCAAGCCCGGTCTCGAGGTCGAGCTTGCGGTCGCCATAGGTGTCGGGGACTTCTTTGACCAGCACCACGATCTTCATCGGTTCTCCTTCGCGATGACTTCATCATACGAGATGCGACTGAGTGCCGCGAAGCGTGGAACTGAGATTCACACCGATCGTGGAGGACTCAGCGGTGGGTGAAATTCGCCGATCGCTTCTCCCGGAAGGCAGCCATGCCCTCCTTCTGATCGTCGAGGGCGAACAGCGACGAGAAGACCTGCTTCTCGAACCGCAGGCCCTCGGCGGCTGTGGTCTCCAGAGACGCGCGCAGCGCCTCTTTGGCGGCATAGACGACCGGCAGCGATTTGGCCGCGATCGTCTCGGCGACCTTCTTCGCCTCGGAGAGGAGGTCGGCGGCGGGCACCACCCGCGAGACGAGCCCCGCACGCTCGGCCTCGGCGGCATCCATCATCCGCCCGGTCAGCACGAGTTCGGCCGCCTTGTAGTAGCCGACCGCGCGAGGGAGCCGCTGCGTGCCCCCGAGCCCGGGGATCACTCCGAGGGTGATCTCGGGCTGTCCGAAGCGCGCGGTGTCGGCGGCGAGGATGATGTCGCACGTCATGGCGAGCTCGCAGCCGCCGCCGAGCGCGTACCCCGCCACCGCGGCGACGACGGGGGTGCGCACCCGGCTGAACGCCTCGAGGCCGACGAAAGGGTTCTGCATCGCCATGTCCCGCGACGACTTGCCCTCCATCTCCTTGATGTCGGCGCCCGCGGCGAAGGCCTTCTCCGAGCCGGTCAGCACGATGCATCCGACGGCGTCGTCGGCGTCGAAGGCGGATGCCGCGTGCGCCAGCTCGTCGACGAGTGTCGAGTTCAGGGCGTTGAGCGCCTCGGGACGGTGGAGGGTGATCCAGCCGACGCGTCCTCGCGTCGAGGTCAGGATCGAGGTGTACTCGGTCATGTCCCCATCGTGTCACGCGGGCCGTCGCCGCGCCCGTTTCTCGCGGAGGGTCCAGCGGTGCGCGCCGCCCCCTGCCGTTCACCTCTGCGTCATACGAGCGCCACGCGGCGCCCGTAGGCAGGAGGCATCCCTGCCCACCCATCCGAGGACATCGATGCGCTCTTCCGTCCGACGTCGTGCGATCGCGGGGGCCACCACGGCCGCCCTCGCCTGCACGCTCGCCTTGACCCCCCTCACCGCAGCTTCGGCCGCGCCCGCCCCGACACCGCCCGTCGCGTACTCCGCCGACGACGCCGCGATCTCACTGACCCCCATCGGCACGCACCGCACGGGCGTGTTCGAAGCGTCGGCTGCCGAGATCGTCGCCGCCCACGGCGACCGCCTGTTCGTCGTGAACGCGCAGGCGGGCGCCGTCACGGTGCTCGACGTCACCGACCCGGCCGCACCGGTCGAGCTGTACGAGATCACCGCAGACGGCATCGCGAACTCCGTCGCCGTGCGGTCCGACGGCCTGGGTGTCATCGCCCTCGAGGCGCCGACCAAGACGGATGCGGGTTCGCTCGTGTTCTTCGACGCGGATGCCGCAGCGCCCACCATTCTCGGATCGGTCACCGTCGGCGCCCTGCCCGACATGGTCACCCTCTCGAAGGACGGCGCCTTCGCCGTCGTCGCGAACGAGGGCGAGCCGGCGGGCGACTTCTCGATCGACCCGGAGGGCTCGATCGGCGTCGTGACGCTGCCCGCCGCCAAGCAGGCACCTGGGCAGAGCGCCGTGCGCATCGCCGGATTCAGCGCGTTCGAAGGCGCGAACCTGCCGGCCGATGTCCGCGTGTTCGGCCCCGACGTGGCCGCGCCCGACCAGGGCGAGCGCCCGCTCGAATCCAACCGCGTGAGCCGCAACCTCGAGCCGGAGTACGTCACGATCGACGGCGGCACGGCATACGCCGCGATCCAGGAGGCGAACGCGATCGCGGTCGTCGACCTCGCGTCCGCGACCGTCACCGACCTCTTTTCCCTGGGATTCAAGGACCACGGGCTGGCGGGCAACGGTCTCGACGCCAGCGACCGCGACAAGGCGATCGACATCGCCACCTACCCGGGCCTGAAGGGCATCTACATGCCCGACGGCATGTCGTCGTACCAGGCGGGCGGCGCGACGTACCTGGTCGCCGCGAACGAGGGCGACGCCCGCGAATGGGGCGACTACATCGACGAGGCACGGGTGAAGGACCTCGGCAAGAAGGGTCTCGCGGCTGTCTGCGCCGACAGCCCGCTCGCCGCGCAGAAGGCGGATGCCGACCTCGGTCGCCTCAAGATCGCCACCGACCTCGGCATCGCCGACGGCGCCGACTGCTACAGCGAGCTGTACTCCTACGGCGGGCGCTCCTTCTCGATCTGGACGACCGACGGCCGGCAGGTCTTCGACTCCGGCGACGGCTTCGAGCAGACCCTCGCCGCCGCTGTGCCCGACTACGTCAACTCGGGTCACGATGAGACCGGCTTCGACACGCGCAGCGCCGCGAAGGGCCCCGAGCCGGAGGGTGTCGCCATCGGCGCGGTGAACGGACGGACCTATGCCTTCGTCGGGCTTGAGCGCGTCGGCGGCATCATGGTCTACGACATCACCGACCCCGCGGCATCCACGTTCGTCACGTACGTCAACAACCGCGACTTCGCGGCAGGCGTCGATCCGAGCGCCGCCTCGCTGGACCTCGGCGCCGAGGGTGTGACGTTCATCCCGGCGGAGTCCTCGACCACCGGCGAGCCCCTGCTCGCGGTCGCGAACGAGGTCTCGGGCACGACGACGCTGTTCGCCATCGACGACGGCCTCACCGACATCCAGGTGCTCACCGTGAACGACTTCCACGGTCGGCTCGAGGCCGATCTCCGCAACGGCGTTGCCGGTGCCGCGGTCGTCGCCGGTGCCGTCGACGCGTTCGAGGCGAAGAACCCGAACACCCTGTTCGTCTCGGCCGGCGACAACATCGGAGCGTCGACGTTCACGTCGTTCATCCAGCAGGACGACCCGACCATCGATGCGCTGCTCGCCGCGGGTCTCGACCTCGGCGCCGTCGGCAACCACGAGTTCGACGCCGGATTCGACGACCTCACGGGCCGCGTGCTGCCCCGCTTCGGCAGCGGCGACTTCGGCCTCGGCGCCAACGTGTACCTGCGCGGCACGAAGACGCCGGCGCTCCCCGAGTACGCCGTCCGTGAGGTCGACGGTGTGCGGGTGGCCTTCATCGGCACCGTCACGCCCGACACGGCTGCGATGGTGACACCGACCGGGATCGCGGGCATCGAGTTCGGCGACCAGCGCGAGGCCGCCGATCGGGTGGCGGCGGAGATCACCGCGGCGGATGCCGCCGACGTGATCGTCCTGCTCACCCACTCAGGGTCGGCGACTTCGGTCTGCGCGAACGTCGCCGCCGACACGAGCACCTTCGGGACCCTCATCCGTGAGGCGTCGCCCGACATCGACGCCATCGTGTCGGCGCACACGCACCAGACGTACGCGTGCGAGATCGACGGACGCCCGGTGATCCAGGCGTCGGAGTACGGCAAGGCGCTGGGCACGCTGCAGCTGTCGGTCGACTCCACAACCAAGGAGCTCGTCTCGATCGCAGGCGGCGTGCAGTCGCTCGTCGTCGGCGGAACGGCGGCGTTCCCGGCAGATCCCGCCGTCGCGAAGATCGTGGCGGATGCCGTCGCGGTCGCCGGCGAGAAGGGCGCCGTCGAAGTCGGTGCGATCAGCGCCGACATCCTCCGCGGCGGCACACCGGCCGGCAGCGACCGCGGGGTCGAGTCGACGCTCGGCAACACCGTCGCCGACCTGTACCTGTGGGCCACCTCGAACGAGGACTACGCGGGCACGCCGGCGCAGATCGGTCTGATGAACCCCGGGGGACTCCGCACCGACCTGCTCTACGGCACGGACGGCACCGTCACCTACCGCGACGTCGCGAACGTGCAGCCCTTCGCCAACACGCTGGTGACGGTGACCCTCACCGGCGCGCAGCTGAAGGCCGTGCTCGAAGAGCAATGGCAGCCGGCGGGGTCGGAGCGGCCCAAGCTGCATCTCGGCGTCTCGGACGGATTCTCCTACCGCTACGACGAGTCCGCCCCACGCGGATCGCGGATCGTGTCGATGGCGTTCGCGGGCAAGCCCGTGACGGCGACCGAGTCGTTCACCGTCGTGACGAACTCCTTCCTCGCCGCCGGCGGCGACAACTTCGTCACCTTCGCGGCCGGCACGGACCGCACCGACACCGGGCAGGTGGACCTGGCGGCGACGGTCGCCTACTTCGCGGCGCACGACGTCGTCGACCCGTCGCCGCTCGGGCGCGCGCTCGTCGGGGCCGGCACACCGGTCGACCCGACCGACCCGACCGAGCCGGGCGCGGGCGAGGGCGAGCTGCCCGAGACGGGCGGCGCCGCCGACTGGGCGACGATCGACATCGGATCGGGGCGGGTCGAGCAGGGCGGCGCCCTTCCGGTCGTCGTGTCGGGTCTCACCCCGGGGCAGCAGATCGGCGCGACGCTCTACAGCGACCCGATCGTGATCACCGGGATCCCCAGCGCGGGGATGGACGGACGGACGGCGTTCACCGTGCGGGTTCCGTCGAACCTCGCGCTCGGCGCGCACACGCTCGTGATCAGCGCGCCCGGGCAGGTCGACATCCGCGTGCCGGTCGAGGTCGTCGCTCCGGGCACGCTCGCCGCGACCGGCGGCACGTTCCCGATCGGGTTCGTGACGGTCCTGGCGCTCGGAGTGCTCGTCGCGGGAATCGTGCTGACCGTGCGGCGGCGGGCGAAGCTGAGCTGACCACTCACACGCAGCAGCGTCGGATGCCGGGCTCTCCGGCATCCGACGCTGTCGTTCGGGATCCGATCGCGCAGCGCCCGGGCTCAGCCTCCGACGACCTCGCGCCCGATGATCACGCGCATGATCTCGTTGGTCCCCTCGAGGATCTGGTGCACCCGGAGGTCGCGCACGACCTTCTCGATGCCGTACTCCTGCAGGTAGCCGTAGCCGCCGTGCAGCTGAAGCGCCTGGTTGGCGACCTCGAACCCGGCATCCGTGGCGAACCTCTTGGCCATCGCGCACTGTACCGCGGCGTCGGATGCACCCTCGTCGATCGCGCGCGCCGCGTCGCGCACGAGCGCGCGGGCTGCCTGCAGCTGCGTGGCCATGTCGGCGAGCGTGAACACGACCGACTGCCGTTCGGCGAGCGCCTCGCCGAACGTGAACCGCTCGTGCACGTAACGGACGGCCCGATCGAGCGCCCACTGCGCACCGCCCAGCGAGCAGGCGGCGATGTTCACGCGCCCGCCGTCGAGCCCCTTCATGGCGATGCGGAATCCGCCGCCGAGCTCGCCGAGCACGGCGGATGCCGGCACCCGCACTTCGTCGAGGATCACCTGTCGCGTCGGCTGCGCGTTCCAGCCCATCTTCTGCTCGTTCGGCCCGAAGCTCAGGCCTGCGGCATCCGCGGGGACGAGGAACGCCGTGATGCCGTCTGATCCCCGCGGTTCCTGAGCCTGTCGAAGGGCGCCGGTGCGCGCCATGACGACGTAGACGGAGGCTTCCCCGGCGCCGGAGATGAACTGCTTGACGCCGGTGAGCACGTATTCGTCGCGGTCGGCGATGGCGCTCGTCGTGATCGCCGCGGCATCCGACCCGGCACCCGGCTCGGTGAGGCAGTACGCGCCGAGGTCCTGCATCGTGACGAGGCGCGGCAGCCATGCGCGGCGCTGCTCGTCGGTGCCGTTCGTGTCGATCATCCACGCCACCATGTTGTGGATCGAGATGTACGCCGCGATCGTGGGATCGCCCGCCGCGAGGGCTTCGAAGATCGCGGCGGCGTCCTCGCGCTGCAGCCCCGAGCCGCCGACGTCCTCGCGGATGTAGATGCCGCCGACCCCCAGCTCGCCGGCCTCGGCGAGCACGTCGCGGGGGAAATGCTTGCGGCGATCCCAATCGAGCGCGTTCGGCGCCAGTCGGGTGGCCGCGAACTCGCGGACGGCCTGGAGGATGGCGTCCCTCTCACCGGCGGAAAGGGTCGTCGGGGTGGCGGTCACGCTCATATGGTCACGTCCTCGTGAGACAAATCGACATCATCGTCAGCGCCCGGTAGGGCACATTGCTCAGTCTAGGCGAGGCGACGCTACGGGCCGAGGGCTGTGGGAATGTCCGTCGCGGCGAAATCCTCGCCGACGAACAGCAGCTCCTCGTTCTGCGCGGTCGCGAGGGCGTAGCTGAAGCAATACCCGAGGTTGAGCGCCGCGCGGTGGCCGCTGCCGCGACCGAAATCACGGTAAGCCTGCTGCGCGATGCGCGCCTGGGCGGCATCGAACGGGGCGATCTCGACCTGCCATGCCGCGAGCAGGCGATCGACCATGCGATGCACCTCGGGGCGGCCGTAGCGCTGCACGACCGCGGTGAGCTCGACGAGCGTCGCGGCCGAGATCCGGCCACCCCCGGCCGCCAGAAGCGCGGCGACCTCCTCGTGACCCCGCTCCTCCTCGATCACCGCCATGACGGCAGAGGTGTCGACGATCACCGCGGCACACCCCGCTCGTCGTAGAGTTCCGTGCGCTCGTACTCTCGCCACGTGCCCGGCGTCCCGGCGATGCTCGCGCGGATCCCCTCGAGCAGTCGGTCCGCCGTCCGTCGCCGCGCGGCGACGCTCGCCGTGAGCTCGCCGTCACCGGCCAGCTCGTCGACGCGTCGGCGCACGGCATCCTCGATCGCGCTCGTCGTGGATGCTCCCGTCAAGGCCGCGAGCTCCGTGACGAGGGCGACCGTGCGCTCGTTCTTGATGTTCAGCCCCATGCGGGGCGCATTCTCCCGCTTCCCGGGTCGACGTCTACCCTCAGTAGGCGACGACCGGTAGCACCCCGCGTGCCCGCGCGTCGAGCCAGCCCGGCTCCCCGTCGAAGGAGACGCGCAGCACGTGCAGCCCCCGGCTGAGCTTCGGAACGGTCACCGAGAACCTGCCCCGGTCGCCCGCGGCGATCTGCACCGTGGCGACGACCCGACCGTTGTCGGTCACCGTGACCGTGCCCACGGGGGCGCTGCGATCGTCCGCTGTGACGCGGCCTCCCACCGTGACCGACGATCCGGCGCGCACCAGCGGGCGATCGGGCTGCGCGAAGACGTGGGTCGCGACCTCCGTGACCTGCGGCTCCGTGAGCACCGCGACCGACCGGGCGGGCACCGTGACCGCACCGGATGCGGCATCCCACGTCGTCGTCTTCACGACGGCATCCGAGCCGTTCGCCTGGGCAGCGGTCAGCGCGAATGACCGGCCCGCGAGCGCGGGCACCGTCTGCGTCACAGGCTCGGGCGACGCGTTGAACACGACGAGGGCACCCGCGAGATCCGGGTCGACGTCGTCGCCGACGCGGTCGTCGATCAGCATGGTGATGACGCCCGGTGCGGCTCCCGGGCCGCTGTTCGGGAACGACACCTTCTGCTCGATACGCTCCGCCGAACCCAGCCGCAGTAGCGGCACCTCACGGCGCACGCGGAGCAGGTCGAGGGCGGCGGCCTCGGCGGCGGCGATGTCGGCCGCGCCGGGCTTGAGCGCCGGGTCCGCGAGCAACGGCTGCATGATGGGCCACTTGTCCTTGTTGTCGGCCGCGGGAGGCAGGCCCGACCCGAAGGTCGAGGTCTGGCCGGTCCAGTCGATGCGGTTGAACCAATCTCCCGAGTTGTAGCTGTTGCGATCGAGCGACTTCGACCGCAGCAGCTCGGTGCCGGCGTGCCAGAACGACGGCGTCTGGGCGAGCGTCACCGTGCCGAGCGATAGCGTGTTCATGCGCACGCGATCGGCCATGGTCGTGTCTGTCGGCAGCTTCAGCACACCGAGGTCGTACAGCGTCTCGTTGTCGTGCGCGTCGACGTAGCTGATGATCTCCTCGGGCTGGGCGGCGTAGCCGGCCGCCTGACCGTTGTAGTCGAGCTCGGCCCCCGTCTTCACCGCGCCGTCGGCCGTGGCGAACGAGAAGTCCGCCAGGTTGCCCGCGAGCCCGAGCTTGACGAGATCGGTCTGATGACCCAGGTCTCGGAGCGCCTGCTCGGCGGTCCCGTTGATCGGATCGCCGTTGGGATCGGTCGCGAGCCCGGTGCCGAAGCCCTGCCGGAACGTCGAGCCGCTGTCGACCGGGCTGCCGCCGTGGACGGCGTCGCGCAGGCGATCGCTGAACGTCCCGATGCCGGTGCCGCCGAGGTTGCCCTGCCGCGCCTGCACGAAGAGCGCGTCATCCTGCACCTCTCCGAAGTTCCAGCCCTCGCCGTAGAGATAGATGCTCTTGCCGTCGACACCGTCCTTCTTCAGCGTCAGCTCGTCGAGCGCGGCACGCGCAGCCAGCAGGTTCTCCTTCGAGTGGTGCCCCATGAGGTCGAAGCGGAAGCCGTCGACCTTGTACTCCTTCGCCCAGAGCACGAGCGAATCGACCATCAGCTTCTGCGCCACCCGGTGCTCGGTCGCGACGTTCTGGCAGCACGTCGAGGTTTGCACCGCACCGCTGGCGTCGAGCCGCTGGTAATAGCCCGGCACCACCTGGTCGAGCACCGAGGTGTCGGCCTGTCCCGACGCCGAGGTGTGGTTGAACACCTCATCGAGCACCACCTGCAGCCCCATCTTGTGGAGCGAGCCCACCATCGTCCGGAACTCGCCGATGCGTGCTCCGCCCTCGGGGTTCGTCGCGTACGAGCCCTCCGGCGCCGAATAGTGGAACGGGTCGTAGCCCCAGTTGAACCCGTCGGTGTCGGCGACCGCCTGCACGCACGCCTGCTGCTGGTCGGAGTCGGCCGGCAGCGCCGCGAGGTCGCACCCCGGCACGGCCTGGGCTGCGCGGTCTTCTTCGATCGTCGCGATGTCGAACGACGGCAGGAGGTGCACCGTGTTGATGCCGGCGGATGCCAGCTGCTTCAGCTGCGCCGCGCCCGCGCCGTCGCGCGCGAACGCGAGGTAGGTGCCGCGCTCGTTCTCGGGCACCGACTCATCGGTGATCGAGAAATCGCGGATGTGCAGCTCGTAGATGGCACGGTCGACGTCGCGGGCGATCACGGGCGCCTTCGCCTTCGTCCATACCGCGGGCTTCCACGCCTTGTCGTCCAGGTCGACCGCGACCGAGCGCGTGGAGTTCGTCGTGAGCGCGACCGACGCGGGGTCGGTGACCCGGTTGGTCTCGACCTTCGCGGTCGTGGGGGCGTAGACCACCACCTCCCACAGGTACTCGTCGCCCTTCAGCGCCGTGCGTCCGGCGACGGTCCACGTGCCGGATGCCGCATCGAAGGATGCCGCATGCCGCGTCGGGTCGCCGGTGGCGCCGGCATCCCACGTGAGCAGCGTCGCCGACTGCGCCGTCGGCGCCCACAGACGGAAGGTCGGCTTCGACCCCCGGAACGACACCCCGAGCACATCGTCCTCCGCGGCGTCCGCGTACAGGTCGTCGAGCACGCCCGGGATCTGCACGCCGGTGAACGCCGTGAGCTTTCCGTCTGCGGCGCGCTGCGCGACGGCGACCTGTCCCCGCAGGAGCGCGGCGACCGCATCCCGATCCTGCCCCTCGATGTGCAGAGCGAGGTAGCCGGACAGAGCGGGGAAGCGCGCACGCTGCGCCTCGGTGAGCCCCGATTCGACGCGGGTGAGGGCGATGGGCTCAGCGCCGGTCACCTCCCCGTCGGCGACGGCGAGGCCGGCGGTCTGCGACCCGTAGAGTGCGAAGCTCGCGCCCGTCGCCGAGCCGAGGTCGCCCGGCCAGGCGATCGTCTCGGCGTCGATCCAGTGCGCGCGCGACTGACCGGTGCCGGCCAGCGGCGGGTCGGCCGAGACGATCTCGAGCCGGTGGGTCGTGGCGTCGTAGGTGAAGGTCACGCGCTTGCCTTCGGTGGCCGAGAAGGCGATGTTGGCGCCGCCCGCGGCACCGTCGGCGCCGTAGTTCTCATCCCAGCTGAGGCCGTGCGCGACCTTGACCTCGTACGACCCGGTGGGCAGCTTGCTGGTCGAGAAGGTGTACACGCCGTCGCGGTCGCCGTCGAACATCATCGCGCGCAGGCACTCCGGCGACCAGTCGGCGGCACACCCGAGTTCGGACTGGAACGATCCCGCGAGGGTCACGACCGGGCCGTCATCGCTCGACTGCACGACCTTCGTGCGCGGATCGAACCAGAAGGTCACGGGGCCGCCCGGATGGGTGAGCACGATGTTGGGCCCGCTCGCGACGCCGTTGGCGCCGTAGTTCTCGTCCCAGCTCTTCTCCGTCGCGACCTTGTACTCGTAGTCGCCGGCAGGGAGGTCGACCGTGAGCCGCCAGATCCCGTCGACCTGCGTCATCTGCGCCTGGTCGCAGTCGGGGGCCCAGTCGCCCGCGCACCCCATCTCGGAGTTGAGCGAGCCGGCGATGCTGACGGCGCCGTACGGGGTCGCGTCGTCGGGCTCTTCGGGCACGACGTCGGCGGCGAGGTTCACCCGGTTGCCGACGGACGCGTACGTCGACGCGGCGGAGCGGTGGCCGGCGGCATCCGTCGACACCGCGCGGTACTCCACGAGGGTTCCCGCGGCGAGGCCCGTCACGTCGTGGAAGACGCCGGGGGTCGTGTCTTCGGCGGTGCCGAGCGACTGCCACTGGTCGCCGCCCACGACGCGCCACGCGAAGCTCGTCTGCCGCCACGACTGATCGGCGCTCGCCGAGACAGCGGCCTGGCCGGTCAGCGCCGCGCCGGCTGCCGGTACGGACACCGCGAGCGGCACCGCCTCGGCGGGTGACGTGACGGGCGACCCGGCCCGGTAGACGACGGCCGAGAGCGCCGGGACCGTGATGGACGCCGCGGCATCGGCATCGGTGGCGACCGTGCCGGTCGCGCCGTACAGGCCCGTGAACGAGGCATCCGCCGTCAGCGTCGGCACCGTGACGGTCGCCGCGGACGAGGTGTTGTTGAGCGCGACGAGGTACTCGATCTTCTCACCCGCGTCGACGCGCGAGAACGCGTAGACGCCGTCGCCTGCATAGCGCTCGATCTGCGCGCCGTCGACGAGGGCCGGGTGGTCCTTCCGCAGCGCAGCGAGGTCGGCGACGTGCGTGTACACCGCGGTGTCGGTGTCGTAGCGGTCGACGGATCCGACGGTCGTGCCGTCGATCAGGGTCTGGTTCTGGTACTCGGCGACCTGGCTGGCGAACAGGCTCTGCCGCGCGCTCTTGTCGCCGCCCGGTTCGGCGCCCGTGAAGCCCTGCTCGTCGCCGTAGTAGACGACCGGCTGACCGCGGCTGAGGAAGAGCAGGTCGTGCGCCAGCAGGTCGCGGGCGGCGGCATCGGGCGTGTTCTTCAGGAAGTAGCCGATGCGGCCCACGTCGTGGTTGCCGAGGAAGGTCGGCAGTGCGGTCGCCGACGAGTCCGGCGTCGTGTAACGGTCGTCACCGGCGAACATCTTCTGCAGCACCTGCGCGTCACCGCCCTTGGCGAAGCTCGTCGCCGCCGACTGGAACGCGAAGTCGAGCACCGAGTTCATGTCGGTGTCGCGGACGTACGGCGAGAGCGTCGCAGGATCGGCGTCGTAGACCTCGCCGAACATGAAGAAGTCGGGCTTGCCCTGCGCATGCGCGTAGTCGAGCACGTCCTTCGTCCAGGTCTTCCAGAACGGGAAGTCGACGTGTTTGGCGGTGTCGATGCGGAACCCGTCGATGCCGAAATCGATCCAGCTCTTGTAGACGTCGGCGAAGCCGTTCACGACCGTCGGGCTCTCGGTCATGAGGTCGTCGAGACCCGAGAAGTCGCCGTAGGTGGTCGATTCGCCCGAATACGTCGAGTCGCCGCGGTTGTGGTACAGCGTCACGTCGTTGAGCCAGGCGGGCACCTTGAGATCTGCCTCGGCGGGCGCCACGACCGGCGTGTACGGGAAGCTCGTGGCGGCATCCATCGCCGGGAACGTGCCGGTCCCCGCGTAGTCGGCGGGGTCGAACGGCGTCCCAGCGGCATCCCGGTAGGGCTTCGTGCCCTGATCGACGTAGGTGTACTGGTTCTCGGCGTACGAGATGACGTCGGCGGTGTGGTTGGTGATGATGTCGAAATACACGTCGATGCCGCGGGCGTGCGCGTCGTCGATGAAGGCCTTGAGCTCGTCGTTCGTCCCCAGGTGCGGGTCGATGCGGGTGAAGTCGGTGATCCAGTACCCGTGGTACCCGGCACTCGCGTTCGCACCCTCGCCCTGGACGGGTTTGTTCATGAAGCTCGGCGTGAGCCAGATCGCGGTCGTGCCGAGACCGGAGATGTAGTCGAGGTTCTGCCGCAGCCCCGCGATGTCACCGCCGTTGTAGAAGCCGGAGGAGGTCTTGTCGAGTCCGGTGGCGAGCCGGTCACCCGAGAGCCCGCCGGTGTCGTTGGCGGGGTCACCGTTGGCGAACCGGTCGGTCATGACGAAGTAGAACTGCTGACCGTCGCCGGCTTGACGCACCGGTGCCGACACCAGCGCGTCGTCGGCGGACGTGTAGCCGGATGCCAGGGACAGCGCCTCGATGCCGATGCGGTGCGACTCGTCGTCGTAGACGAAGCGGAGCGTCGCGGGGCCGCCGACCGTCAGCGGGATGTTCGCGCCGCCCGCCGCGCCGTCGGCGCCGTAGCTCTCGTCCCACCCACCGTCGAGCGCGACCTTGTAGGAGTAGGTGCCGGCCGGGACTTCGAATGTCGCCGCGTACTGCGTCGTCCCGTCGACCGCCTCGAGGGTCGTCGCCGCGCAGGTCGGGTCCCAGTCGCCGGGGCAGCCGAGCTCGCTCTGCAGGTCGCCCACGATGGCGGGGCTGCGGTCGGCCGCGAGCGTCGGGGTCGCCGCGAGGGCGACGGACCCGGCGGCGACCAGGAGGGCGCTCGTGAACAAGGCGAGGGCTCGCCGGGTGGAGGTGGAGAAAGTCGTCGTCGACTGAGGCACGCGGAGCTCCCGGGGTGTGCGGGCACGGCGCCGTGCCCTCTGCGGTCGCCTCCGACGCTACTGTGACCGATCACAGTTTCGGATGAGAAGTCTCTCATACCGGCAGCCGGGCGAATCCGGCTGCGCGTGAGCCGCCCTGTCAGACCTCCGCGTCAGCCCTCGGCTTCCACTTCGCGGAGCGAGATCGTGGAGGTGCCGACCTCATCGATGAAGCCGTCGATGTGACGCTCATCGGGTCCGACGTACTCCGACAGGGGCCGGATGAGGGCGTTCGCGGCAGTCTGCTCCATGATGTGGGCCGTCCATCCGACGACACGCGCCGCGACGAACAGCGGCGTGAAGGTGAGGGTGTCGAAGCCCATGAGGTTGTAGGCCGGGCCGGAGGGATAGTCGAGGTTCGGGTAGATCCCCTTCCGGGCCACGAACTCCGACTCGAGGGTCGTGTAGAGCGCCTCGACGTCGGGGCGGTCGTAGTAGGCGATCAGCGTGTCGAGCGCGGCCTTCATCGTCGGCACCCGCGAGTCGCCGCGCTTGTAGACGCGGTGGCCGAAGCCCATGATCTTGCGCTTCTCGGCGAGCGCGCGATCGAGCCACGGCACGACGTTGTCGGCATCCCCGATCTCGTCGAAGATGTGCAGCACCGCTTCGTTCGCCCCGCCGTGCAGGGGCCCCTTCAGCGCACCGATCGCACCGACGACCGCCGAGTACAGATCGCTCAGCGTCGAGGTGATGACGCGCGCGGTGAAAGTCGACGCGTTGAACGAGTGCTCCGCGTACAGGATCATCGAGCGGTTGAACGCATCGACGACGACGGCGTCGAACTCCTCGCCGAAGGTCATCCAGAGGAAGTTGGCGGCGTAGTCGAGGTCGTCGCGCGGCGGGATCAGTTCCTGGCCGCGGCGGCGGCGCTGCCCGTACGCGACGAGCGCCGGGAGCGCGGCGAAGAGGCGGATACTGCGCTCGAGGTTCTGCTCGGGGGTTCCGCTCGCGTCGAGCACCGACCCCGTCCCGGCGAGGTCCCGCGCGCCGAGAGCGCTGACCGCCGACCGGATCTCATCCATCGGGTGCGCATCCAACGGGGTGAGGTCGATGACCGCTTTGACATCATCGGCGAGCGCGCGGTGGGCGCGCTCGGTGGACCGCAGCTCGGCGAGTTGAGCGGCATCCGGCAGTTCGCCGTTCCACAGCAGATAGGCGACCGCCTCGGCGGATTGCGTCGCCGCGAGCTCGTGCACCGGGTATCCCCGATAGAGCAGCGAGTTCGTTTCCGGGTTGACCTTGCTGACCGCGGTGACGTCGGCGACAACCCCGGCAAGGCCCTTCTTGATGTCCGTCATAGTGCTCGATCCTCTCTCATCACCCGTTCACCGGGCGAAAGGTGTCATCGGTCGATCTGGAAGGTGAAGACGTTGGTGTCGAAGTGGCTGTACGACTCGTAGTCGAGCAGGTCGTACAGATCGGCGCGATGCTGCATCTCGCCGAGGCGGCTCGTGAGGTGACCCGCTTCCGTCAGGGTATCGAGAGCCCGGCCCGCGGCTCCCATCGCCATCCGCAGGAGAGACACCGGCCAGATGACGATCTGAACGCCGGCATCCGTCAATTGATCCACGGAGAACAGTTCGCTCTTCCCGAACTCGGTCATGTTCGCGAGGATCGGCACGTCCAGGGCGGAGGCCATGGCTTCGAACTCGCCGAGGTCCTTCATCGCTTCGGGGAAGATCGCGTCGGCCCCGGCATCCACCAGCGCTTTCGCGCGGTCGATCGCGGCGGGCAGCCCTTCGACGGCGCGGATGTCGGTGCGCGCCATGATGAGGAAGTTCGGGTCGCGGCGGGCATCGACCGCGGCGCGGATGCGCTTGATCGCGGTGTCCGCGTCGACCACCGACTTGCCGTCGAGGTGCCCGCAGCGCTTCGGGTTCACCTGGTCCTCGATGTGGGTGCCGGCAAGGCCCGCATCCTCGAGGGTCTGGATCGTGCGCGCCACGTTCATCGGCTCACCGAAGCCCGTGTCGGCATCGATGATCGCCGGCAGCTCGGTCATCCGCGCGATCTGCTGACCCCGACCGGCGACCTCGGTCAGCGTCGTCAAGCCGATATCGGGCAGGCCGAGGTCGGCCGAGAGGACGGCGCCAGAGATATAGACCCCGTCGAAGCCCTTCTGCTCGATGAGCCGCGCGGACAACGGATTGAAGGCACCCGGAAAGCGCAGCGTGTCACCTGCGGCGAGCCGCTCCCGCAGAATCCGCCGCTTCTCGGCCGCCGACACCGTGGAGTACAACATCAGCCGTCCCCCTTCACCCGCACCGCACGATCCGTATTCAGTCTGCACGAGCGGCTCGCGCGGGGCGCCTCGCGGATTTCCGCCATCCGCGGCGCGCGCGGCGTGCGGGGAGACTGAATACGGGCGGGGGTCGCCATCAGACGGGCGCAAGTCGACATCAGAACAGGCCCGTCGGGGACGGGGCGGAGGCCAAAACGCCGTCGCGGGCGACGATGTTGAGCTCGCGCACCTCGGCGGGAGTCAGTGAGGGCAGACGCTGCGCGAGGTCGAGGAAGCGATCGATCTCGGCGGGGGTCAGTACGGGCTCGGCCAGCAGGCGGAACTTCGCGATGTAGTCCGCACGGGCGAACGGCCGGGCGCCGAGCGGATGCGCGTCCGCAACCGCGATCTCATCGACGATGGTCGAACCGTCGGCCAGAGTGATCTCGACGCGTCCGCCGAATGACTTCTCGGCCGGGTCATCGGAGTGGTATCGCCGCGTCCACTCGGCGTCCTCCGCCGTCGTGACCTTCTGCCACAGCGCGACGGTGTCGGTGCGCTGTGCCCGCGAGGGCAGATAGGAGTCCACGTGGTGCCACCCGCCATCCTGCAGCGCGACCGTGAAGATGTACGGGATGGAGTGGTCGAGAGTCTCGCGGGAAGCGGTGGGATCGTACTTCTGCGGATCGTTCGCGCCCGAGCCGATCACGTAGTGCGTGTGGTGCGAAGTGTGCAGCACGATCGAGGTGACATCTGCGGGGTCGAAAGCGCCCTCGTCGTGGAGCTTTCGGGCAAGGTCGATCCAGGCTTGCGCCTGGTACTCGGCCGAGTGCTCCTTCGTGTACGAATCGAGGATCGCGCGCTTGGCCTCGCCCGCGGCGGGCAGCGGCACGTCGTACGCGGCCTGCGGTCCGTCCAGCATCCACGCGATGACCCCGTCTTCGCCTTCATAGATCGGCGCCGGGCTCGTCTCGCCACGCATCGCGCGGTCCACCGCTTCGACGGCCATCTTGCCGGCGAAGGCGGGAGCATGCGCCTTCCACGTCGAGATCTCCCCCTTGCGCGACTGGCGCGTCGCGGTCGTGGTGTGCAGCGCCTGCGCGACGGCCTGCGCGATGACCCCGGCATCCAGCCCGAGGAGGGTGCCGATGCCGGCCGCGGCCGAGGGGCCGAGGTGCGCGACGTGGTCGATCTTGTGTTTGTGCAGGCAGATCGCCTTCACCAGGTCGACCTGAATCTCGTACCCGGTCGCGAGCCCTCGCACGAGCGCGGCGCCGTCGGCACCGACGTGCTGGGCCACCGCGAGGATCGGCGGGATGTTGTCGCCCGGGTGCGAATACTCCGCCGCGAGGAAGGTGTCGTGGTAGTCCAATTCGCGCACCGCGACGCCGTTGGCCCAGGCGGCCCACTCGGGACTCGAGAGTTCCTCGGTGCCGAAAACGCTCGCACCGGCGCCGTTCCGCGACACGGGGTGGTCGAGCGCCTGCGCCCGCGCGGCGCTGACCGGCGCACGGGTGAGGGATGCCGCGGCGACCGCCGCATTGTCGATCACGCGGTTGATGATCATGTCGACGACGTCGGGCTCCACCTCGACCGGGTCGACGGCGACCTGGGCGATCTTGAACGCGAGCTGGTCTTCCCGGGCGAGTTCTTCCTCGCTCCGGTGGACGCGGACGTGGTGTGTGACGGTCATGCGGGGACCCTTTCGGTCGGTGTCTCATCGCTCTCCAGCGATCCGAGGATGCTGGTCAGCGCGTTGTGCAGGTGGACGTGAGTGGCGTGCGCCGCGAGTTCGGCATCGCGGTGGGCCACGGCGGTGGCGATCAGTCGATGTTCTGCAACGGATGCCGCCAGGCGCGCCGGGTTGTCGCGGGCGAGGCGGCGCACGCGCACGAGGTGCGTGCGGATGGTCCGCAGCGCCCCGGTGAGATAGTCGTTGGCGACCGCGGCATCGAGCGCGGCGTCGAAGCGTGCGATGAGCTCGTAGTACGCGTCGGGAGTTGCGGCTGCATCCATGTCGGTGAACTCGGCGGCGAGCGCGGCGAACAACGCGGCATCGCCGCGAGCGGACGCCAGTCGCGCAGCGGTCTCTTCCAGCGCGCGGCGCACCTCGAAGAGCTCTCGGATGTCACCGGTGTCGATGTCGGCGACGACGGTCACGCGGGGCGATGCCTGGACGACCAGGCCATCGGCGACCAACCGGGCCAACGCTTCGCGAAGGGGGGTACGGCTCACGCCGAGTCGCGCCGCCTGCCCGGCCTCGGCAAGGACGGACCCCGGCGCGAGGGTGCCGGACTGGATGTCCATCAGGAGAGCGCGGTACGCGCGATCGCTGGCTCGCATGCCCTCACCCCCTCGTCCCTTTGTATACATTAGAGAGCCAGACGGGTCGAAGCAAGTCCCTTTGCGTGATCTGTGTATACATTGACCGATCCGCGTCCGAGTCTTCACAAATTCATGTAATCCCTGTAGGTTCAACGCCATGACCACTGTCATCCGCACCGACGGCCTCACCAAGCGGTACGGCCGCGTCCACGCGCTCGACGGGGTCGACCTCGAAGTCGCTGCGGGCCAAGTCCACGGCTTCCTCGGCCCCAACGGCGCCGGCAAGACCACGACGATCCGCGTGCTCCTGGGCCTCGCGCGCAAGACCGGGGGCGTGGCGTCCGTCTTCGATTCAGATCCGTGGACGCAGTCCGCCGAACTGCACCGACGCATCGCCTACGTTCCGGGTGACGTCAGTCTCTGGCCGAACATCTCGGGAGGCGAGGCGATCGACCTCCTCGCGCGGCTGCGCGGCGTGGACCGGGCCAGCGCCGACTATCGCGCCGAACGCGCACGGCTCGGCGACGCATTCCAGTTCGACCCGCGCAAGAAGGGACGGGCGTATTCGAAGGGCAACAGGCAGAAGGTGGCGCTCATCGCGGCGCTCGCCGTGCCCGCCGACCTGTACATCCTCGACGAGCCCACGAGCGGGCTGGACCCCCTGATGGAAGTCGTCTTCCGCCACGAGATCGCCCGCCTCCGCGAGCGCGGCGCGACCATCCTCCTCTCGAGCCACATCCTGAGCGAGGTGGAGCATCTGTGCGACCGGGTGTCGATCATCCGCGCCGGCCGCATCGTCGAATCGGGCACCCTCGCCGATCTCCGACACCTCACGCGGACCGACGTCTCGTTCGAGGGGATCGACGCCGCGGAAGCCTCCGGCATCCCGGGCGCACACGATGTCACCGCCCGCGACGGACGCGTGCGCTTCACCGTCGACAGCGACGCGATCGCGCAGATCCTGCCCGCCCTGGCCGAACGACGGGTGCAGGGACTGCGCGTCGAGCCTGCGTCGCTCGAGGAGCTGTTCCTCCGCCACTACGGTGACCACGTCACGGCCGGCGAAAGCACCCGGGCATGACCCTTGCGCTCGTCCTGCAGCGGCTCCGCCGCGACCGCGTGCAAGTGGCCCTCTGGGTCATCGGCACGGCGGCGTTGGCGTACTTCGCCTTCACCGGAGTCGCCGAATCCTTCGCCACCGAACAGGACCGCCGATCCCTGCTCGCCGCAGCACTCGCCAACCCCGTCATCCTGCTCTTCCGTGGGCTGCCCTCGGGCGCCGACGAGGGGGCGTTCATCGTGTTCCTGATCATGCCGTGGCTGGCCCTGTTCGCCGGCTTCATGAGCAGCTTCCTCGCCGTCCGACACACGCGCGGAGACGAGGAGCCCGGGCGCACCGAGCTCGTCGCCGCGACGCCGGCCGGTCGGGTGCGCCCCGCCGCGGCGACGGTGCTGCACGGCCTCATCGCCAACACGCTGCTCGCGGGCCTGACCGCGGCCGCGTTCCTCGGCGCCGGGCAGGACGCCGAGGGATCGATCCTCGCCGGGATCTCGGCGGCGTCCGTCGGCGTGGTCTTCCTCGGCGTCGGGCTGGTCGCCGCTCAGCTCATGCGCACCTCGCGCGGAGCAAACGCCCTCACCGTGTGGATTCTGCTGATCGCCTTGCTCACCGCAGGCTTCGGCAACGCGATCGGCACACCGAGCGACGACCTCACCCGCATGGAGAGCTCGTGGCTGACGTGGCTCTCGCCGATCGGCTGGGCCGAGAACACACGGGCGCTCGACGAGAACCTGTGGCGGCCCCTCGCGCTGTCCGCGGCGTCCGCCGCCGTGCTCATCGGTGTCGCGCTCGCACTGGTGGCCGTGCGCGACGTGGGCGAGAGCTTCATCGCCGAGCGGCACGGTCACGCCGTCGCCCCCGCGACTCTGTCCGGGCACATCGGTCTGGTGTGGCGACTCACGCGCAGCGCGCTCGCGGGCTGGGTGTTCGGGGGGTTCATCGTGGGCGTGCTGTCGACGAGCCTCGCCTCGATCATCGACGACGTCGGTGCCGACAACCCGGCGATCCAGGACCTCCTCGACCAGATCGCGGGTCAGGGCAGCCTCGAGCAGGGCACGGTCACGACCTTCTTCACGATGCTCGGCATCCTCGCCGCCGCGGTCGGGGTCCAGGTCGTCACCCGCGCTCGGAGCGAGGAAGCGCACGGCACCGCCGAGGTCGTGCTGGCCACGCCGCTGGACCGAGTCCGTTGGCTGCGCGGCTTCGTCGTCGTCGCCTTCGCCGCGATCATCGCGGTCGTCACCGCGGCCGTCGCCGGAGCGGTCGTGGGCGTGACCGGCGGCGACGGCGACCCGGACCTGCTGAAGACCGTGCTCGTGGTCGGACTCGGCCAGGTGGCCGCGGCATCCGTCTTCGTCGCTTTGACCGCCCTCGTCTTCGTCCTCGCGCCGCGACTCACCCTCCCCCTCGGCTGGTCGATCGTCATGGCGGCCATGGTGATCGGCGTGTTCGGGCCGATCTTCTCATTCCCCGAGTGGCTCACCCACCTGTCCCCCATCGCCGCGTCCCCGCAGCTGAACGGGACCGAGGTCGACCTGCGCGGGCTGTGGTGGCTGGTCACCGTCGCCGTGGGCGGCTCGATCGCCGCGCTCCGCCTCATGCGACGGCGAGAGCTCGCTCCGGCCGGATAAGTTCGAGAGCGGAGGGCACGTGACCAACGAGGAACATCCGGGCAGGGAAGCGGCCGAACAAGCCGCCGCGATGATGACCGCCGCGGGCATGGCGCGCATGCCCGCGCGCGTGATGATGGCCCTCGTCGGCTCTCCCGACGAGGGCTATACCGCGGCGGAGCTCGCCGAGCGCCTCGGGGTCTCGGCCGCCGCGGTGTCCGGGGCGGTGCGCTATCTGCAATCGATGCACATCGCGCAGCGGCTGTCGCGCCCCGGTGACCGCCGGGACCGCTACGACCTCGCCGACGACGCGTTCGCCGGCGTCGTCACCGGAAACTCACCGCTGTATGCGCGCCTCGCCGAGATGATGGATCGCATCGCGGCGGACAACGCCGGTGCGCCGCTCTCAGTGGCGCGCGCCCGCGCGAGTGCCGACTTCCTGCGGTACCTCGCCGAGCGGATGCCGCAGCTCGCGGCAGAATGGCAGGCCGAACGCGGCGCCCTTCGCTGACGCGACTACGCTTGCCCGAGTGAGTGACTCCCCCCTGCCCTACACCGTGGCGACCGACGGCGCCTGCAAGGGCAACCCGGGACCGACCGGTTGGGCATGGGTCGGCGAAGACGGGCACTGGGCGGCCGGTGCGATCCCCCTCGGGACGAACAACGTCGGTGAGCTGATGGGGCTTCTGAAGGCCATCGAAGACCACGCCGATGTGCCGGACCTGCTGGTGCAAGCCGATTCGAAGTATGCGATCGACACCTACGCGTCGTGGATGGATGCGCACCGCAGCCGCGGATGGAAGACCTCGACCGGCGCCCCCACCAAGAACCGCGATCTCCTCGAGCAGCTGATCGTCGCACGCGACGCACGGCGCGCCGCCGGACATCCGGACGTCGTGCTCGAACACGTCCGCGGCCACCGTGGTCATGTGCTCAACGAGTGGGCCGACGAACGCGCAGTACGGGGGGCGGAACACGCGGCGAAGGGCACCGCGAGCGCGTGGTCGAGTCTCGGCGGGTTGCACCCCGTGCTCGACGTGAGCGCGGCGCCCGCCAAGAAGCGCTGACGGGGACGCGCCGCGCACGCGGGCGCGGGCGCGGCGCGTCCCCGTCAGTCCGTCGTGCCCTCGAACAAGCCGATGTGGTTGCCGTCCGGGTCGGCGATGACGGCCCACCAACTCGTGTCGGTGATCGGCGCCTTCGCCATCGCGACGGTGGCGCCGGACGCCTCGGCCTTCGCGATGGTCTCGTCGATCGAGTCGACCTCGACGTACGAGCGCGGTTGGGTGAATCCGTCGCTGCGGGGCGCCAGCCCGCCCCCGGAGACGCCGTTCGGGGCCGTCCACATGGGGTAGCCCTCGAACCCTGGCATCTCGGCGATCTGCCAGCCGAACAGATCCGCATAGAACGCCGTCGCCGTCGTCATGTCCGAGACGGGGATGTCGATGTGGGTGATGTCGCCGTGCGCCATGGTGGCTCCTTCCGCCGCGCACAGTCTCCGCCTGAGAGGCCGCCGCCGCAAGGGCCTCAGCGCGCGGCGGCCAGATGCTCGGCCAGACGGTCGTGCGCGGGGCGTTGGCCCCTCACGAGCCGCGGACGAGCGGTGTCGAGGAGCATCCATTCATCCAGCGGCCCCTTTGGGAATGGTCCACGCGGCCTCGTCCTTGCCAGTCCAGTACGGCCCACCCATGTGGGCGACGAGCACCTCGATCTCCTCCCCGGCGAGCCGGAAGAGGAGGATGCCGGCGCTCGTCACCCCCATGGCGTCAGGCCGGGCGGCCCTTCGGCGACACCTCGTACGTCTGCTCCACGTCGGTGATCGCGACGGACGCGAGGGCGGCGTCGATTGCCGAGAGGACCTCGGCGTCCAGCACGACGCCGGAAGCCTTGACCGAGTCTTCGAGCTGCTCCGGACGCGACGCGCCGACGAGCGCCGCGGCGACGTTCGGGTTCTGCAGCACCCAGGCGATCGACAGTTGCGGCAGCGTGAGTCCGGCCTGCTCCGCGATGGGCTTCAGGTTCTGCACGGCCGTGAGGACGTCGTCCTTCATGAACCGCGAGATGAAGTTCGCGCCGCTCTTCTCATCCGTCGCTCGCGACCCCTCGGGCACGGGCTGCCCGGGCAGGTACTTGCCGCTCAGCACGCCCTGCGCCATCGGCGACCAGACGATCTGCGAAATGCCGAGCTCTTCCGAGGTCGGCACGACTTTGCCCTCGATCACGCGCCACAGGGCGGAGTACTGCGGCTGGTTCGATACGAGCTGGAAGTTCAGCTCCTTCGCGAGCGCGGCGCCCTCGCGCAGCTGCTCCGCTGTCCACTCCGAGACACCGATGTACATCGCCTTGCCCTGACGGACGACGTCCGCGAACGCCTGCATCGTCTCCTCGAGCGGGGTTTCGTAGTCGTAGCGGTGGGCCTGGTAGAGGTCGACGTAGTCGACGCCGAGCCGGCTGAGCGACCCGTGGATGCCGTCGAAGATGTGCTTGCGGGAGAGGCCTTGATCGTTCGGGCCCTTCTTGCCGATCGGCCAGTAGACCTTGGTGAAGACCTCGTAGTCCGTGCGGTCGAGACCCTTCAGCGCCTCGCCGAGGACGACCTCTGCGGCGGTGTTGGCATACGTGTCGGCGGTATCGAACGAGGTGATGCCGAGATCCAGCGCCTTGTGGACGGTGGCGATGGCGGCCTCGTTGCCGACCTGCGACGCGTGCGTCACCCAGTTGCCGTAGGTGATCTCCGAGACCTTGAAGCCGCTGTTGCCGAGATAGCGATAGTTGACCATGCGGTCCACGCTACCGGCGTCTCACCAGTGCGAGGGCGGAGTTCAGGGCTGACGTTCGGCGGCGTAGCGCGGCGCCATCGCCTCCATCTGGTCCATCACAAGCTTGATGGCCTCGGGCTGCTTGTCGGGCGGATACTTGTGCCACACCAGCAAGCGTTTGATCGATGACCGCAGCTTCGCCCGCACGTCATCGCGCACCGTCCAGTCGGTGCGCACGTCACGGCGCATGACGGCGACGAGTTCGCGCGCGATGTCGGCCAGCACCCCCTCACCTTGCGTCTGCATCGCCGACTCGTTCTGGGCGACCGCGTCGTAGAACGCGAGCTCGTCGTGTGACAGCGGGGGCGTGAATCGCGCACCGCGCGATGCTTCGGCGGCCACGTCTTTCGCCATGTCGACGAGCGCCGCGATCACCTCGGCCGAGGTCAACTGCTGGTTCGTGTAGCGCTTCATGATGTCGGCGATGCGCTCCGAGAAGGCGCGCTGGCGCAACAGGTTGCCTTGCGTCGCGGTCGCGCCGGCATCCACCAGCGATGCGCGCAGCGCTTCGATTGCGAGGTGCGCGTTCGGCGCGGCCTGCGCTTGTGCGAGGAACTCCGGCCCGAGGTTGTCGAGCGTGAGGCGCGGCAGACCCGCGGCGTCGTAGATGTCGAGCACCTCTCCTGTTGAGAGGGCTTCGGCGACGAGTCCACTCAGCAACCGCTCGATCTCTTCAGGCACCGGCTCGTCGCGGGATTGCCGCTCGGTCGCGTCGTACTTCGCCATCCAGACTCGCACTTCTTCGTAGAAGGCGATCTCGTCGTGCAGTTCGGCGAGCCCTGCGCGGCCCGATCCGAGCGCCCACGCGCGTGCCAACGCGCCACTAGCCGTGCGGTAGCGGGCGGCGAGCCGTTCGCCACCGAGCGCCGGGGCGTTCTGCGGGTTCGCGGCATCACGCAGGTGGTTCGTCGCCGTGGTCGCCGCGGTGCGCAGGGCCCGCGGGCCGCCTCGACGCAACACGCCACGCCAGTCACAGCCGGCGAGCATCTCACGGATCTGCGCGACGAGTTCGAGTGCGATTTCCACCGCTTCGTCGACATCGCGACCGATGGGCTTGGTCGCCTGGTCGGCGGTCGTGTACTCCGCCAGCGCACGGGCGAGATGGTCGGCGAGCGGTGCGTAGGCGACCAGCAAACCGTCCTGCTTGCCCTGGAAAGTGCGGTTGACCCGGGCGATCGTCTGCATGAGCAGCGCGCCTTTGAGCGGCCGGTCGAGGTAGAGCGTGTGGAGCGGCGGGGCGTCGAACCCAGTGAGCATCATGTCTTTGACGATGACGAGTTCGAGCTCATCGGCGGCGTCTTTCAGGCGGTCTTTGATCGCGGCGTTGGCGGAGTCGCGCCGCACGTGGTCGCTCACCGGTGGCTGATCGGTGGCTGAACCGGAGTAGACGACTTTGATCTTTCCACCGTCGAGCGCGTCGGAATGCCAGTCGGGGCGAAGCGCCACGATCGCCGGATACAGTCGCGCGCAAATCTCTCGCGTGCCGCCCACGATGAGCGCTTTGCCCGGCGATCCGATAAACGGCGCCATGCGCGCCCGGCGCTCTTCCCAGTGGGCGACGAGGTCGGCGGCAAGCGTCGCGATGCGCTCGGGCGACCCGTACACCGCGTTGACGACGGCGACGGATGCTTCGATTCGAGCCCGCTCCGAATCGTCGAGGCCCACGGTGAACTCGTCGGCGGCGCGGTCGATGTCTTCTTCGGAGGTCCCCTCGGCGAATGAGACTTTGATGAGCCGCGGCTCGAAGTACACCGGCACGGTCGCCCCGTCATCGACGGCCCGGGTGAGGTCGTAGATGTCGATGTAGTTTCCGAACACGTCTCGCGTGTTGCGCTCGGCGAACGAGATCGGCGTGCCCGTGAACGCGATGAGCGTCGCGTTCGGCAGCGCGTCGCGCAGGTGGCGGGCGTAGCCGTCGAGGTCGTCGTAGTGGCTGCGGTGCGCTTCGTCGACGATCACGATCACGTTGCGCCGGTCGGTGAGGAGGGGATGCTGGGTGCCGTCGTCTCGTTCGGCCTTGCTCAGCCCGAACTTCTGGAGCGTCGTGAAGTAGATGCCGCCGGTGACCCGTTGGCTGAGCTCGTCGCGTAGCCGCGCACGATCGCTGACCTTCACCGGCTGGTCGGGGAGGAGCAGGCTGCGACTGAACGTCTGGAAGAGCTGCCCGTCGAGCTCCTTGCGGTCGGTGACGACGATGACGGTCGGGTTTTTGAGCTTCGGATGCCGCAGGACGCGGTTCGTGTAGAGCTCCATCTCCATCGATTTACCCGAGCCCTGCGTGTGCCAGACGACGCCGGCCTTGCCGTTGGTTTCGACGGCTTGGATCGTGCTGCCGACGGCCTTGTTGACGGCGAAGTACTGGTGCGGCTTCGCGATGCGCTTGACGAGCCCCTCCGAGCCCTCGTCGAACGCGGTGAAGTCGCGCACGAGCTGCAGGAAGCGTTCTTGGTTGTAGAGGCCGTTGAGTGCGTCATCGAGCGCCTGCACGTCGACGCCGTCTTCGATCCGCGGTTGCACGAGCGGCGCGCCGTCGTCGTCGACGTTCCACGGGGCGAAGTGGTTGAGCGGGGTGAAGGGTGTGCCGTACTTTGCCGCGACGCCGTCGCTCGCGAGGGTGAACACGCAGAATCGGAACGCCATCGGGAACTCGCGCAGGTAGGTCTGTAGCTGCGCATGCGCGGGGCCGACACCTGTCGACGACGAGCCGGCCTTTTTGAGCTCGACAATGCTGAGGGGCATGCCGTTGACGAACAAGACGATGTCAAAGCGCCGGTGCAGGTCGCCCTGGCGGATCGTGACCTGGTTGACGACCAACCAGTCGTTCTGGTCGACACTGCCGAGCATTCGAATGCGGGGATTCTGCTCGCGGCCGTCGGCGTCGATGTAGCTGATCGGGTAGCCGCCGGTGAGGTAGCTGTGGATGCGGTGGTTCTCGGTGATCGCGTCGAGCGAGCGTGGCGCCGCGATTTCGGCGATCGCCTGCTGGAGGTAGGTCACCGGCACGTCGGGGTTGAGCCGGCGCATCGCGTCGAGCAGGCGCGGACGGATGAGCAACTCATCCCAGGTCTCGCGCTCACCGCTGCCCGGCGCGATCTCATCGCCCCGCAGCGGGTGCCAGCCGAGCGGCTCACCGAGGGTCTCGATCGCGTCCTGCTCCCAGTCGGCTTCAGAGATGGCTGTCATCGGGCGGCTTCCTTTATCGGTTGAGAGAGACACTCATTCGGTTTCGCTATCCACCGTGTCACCGTTCGACCGCTTGGAGCGTTTGAACAGACTGGCAACAGCGTCGGCTGTGCCGGCGGCGGCACCGCCGACAGCCTTGGCCGCACCTGCCGTCGCCCCTCCCACGGCGTTTGCGGCCGCCTTGACCGCGGTCACCGCCTGCGCTTCGTCGGGGACACCGTCGCCGTCGAGGTCGACGCTTCGGAATACCGAGGTGCCGTCGACAACCTTGCTCCACACGTTCTCGCCGAAGTCTTTGGCTGAATCCGATGCCGCGCGCATCGCGAGCACAGCCTTCGGCGGGTCGGGAATCCCATCACCGTCCGCATCGGTCAATTCCAGCCACTCCGGCCACGCTGTCATGGGATCGGAGAACCCGGAGCGACACGACTTCACCACACTGCTGCCGAAGTAGAAACTTGTCGCGGCACCGGCCGCCGCGCCGATCACCGGAATCGCCTTGGAACTGATCTTCACGGTTCCCATCACCGCACCCTTGGCGATCGCCTCGCGGGCGAGCACCATCGTGACGGGGACGAGCGCCGAGTCAGGAAGCTGTTGCGAGATGATGTCACCCCACTTGGGCGATACCCCGCCCGCGATCGCACGTGCACCGGCAATGGTCGTTCCGACGGGCAACGCCGCCAAGACCATCGATGTCACTTTGCTCTGCTTTTTCTCGCCGAGCAGGGCCCCGAGGACGATGGCCTTCGCGCGGTCGGCGTCGTCGATGGGAATTCCTCGCAGTTCCGCCATGCAGAGCGCGAAGAGCGCGGTCGTCTCGTAGAAGAAGATCAAGTCACCCACCCCGAGCCCGATCGCGATCGGAATACCTACGCCGGGGATGGTGGCCGATGCACCGATCGCGGCACTTGCGATCGTCGTCGTCGCCACGTACTGCGACTCGATCGCCTTCATCACCTCGGCCGGCGAGGCATCCGGCTTCTTCCGGCGGACCTCCTTGATGTACGCCGTCGCCGCCGGCCGTTGCACAGCGATCGCTTGGAAGACGCGCTCTTGGAAGTCGTCGGGTAGGGCGCTGACGACGGCGCCCTCCGGGCTCGCTTTGGAAATATTCTTCGCCATGGCGTGGTCTCGTTTCTCAGATGTGCCGTCAGTCGGCGTAGACGAAGTCGAGGGTGATGTCGGGGTCGATCGCCGTGATGATGTTCGTGTAGAAAATGCGAGCCTGCTCTTCGAGCACCGGGCGCGAGCCCTCAATGGTCTTCACAACCGTCTCGTCATCGAGAACCGCTTCGGCCAGAGCAAGCTTGTCGATCTCGGGGGTCGTCCAGCTGAGCAGCCCATTCTTTTCGCTCGCGATGGAGATCTTCGGGTCGTCGTTGCCGAGGTAGATGAACTCCGGGATGCTGATGCGGTACGACTTCTCACCGAGGTGTTCGATCTTGACATCCTTCCCTTCGATGCCGAGCTTCGCGTCGAAGTCGTACCGGACAAGGATCGAGCGGTCGGTTCCGGGCACGTCGAAGGCGAGGGCCTCGAGGCCCGGGATAGCGACCTTGAGCCCGTCGCTGTTCTCTTCTTTGATGTCACCGACCCCCGCCGTCACGAGGATGATCTGCTCTTCGCGCGTGATCGATCGGATCACCTGCACGTCACGTTCCTCGCTCGCGCCGAGGAACTTGCCGACGATCATCCCGCCAAACCCGGCTGCCCCAATGAGGAAGAGAACGAAGAGGATGAGGAGGATCTTCGCCCAGAGCGGCGTCCGCCGTCGTGCTGCGGTGGTGGTGGTCATTCGTTGTCTCCTCCGTGGGAATGTGTGGCGAACTCGACTTTTACCTTGAGCTCATGCCCCCACGCATAGTCGCGTGTGGCTCGTTGCGCTTGGCCGAGGACAATGCTCGGCGCGATGCCCAGCTCGTCGGCGAGCGCTCGCACGCGGGCGACATCGCGCGCGGGTGGTAGCCGGTCGCGGTACGACCCGGGGATGAGTGCCTCAGTCGCGAACTCATCGGCTTCGCGTTCAGCGAGGGTCTCCTCGCCTTCCACATAGAGCTCTTTGTCGCCATGCAGGAGGACGTGTCCGAGTTCGTGAAAGATCGTGAACCAGAGCTGATCGTCGGTCTTGAAAAGAAGCGACAGCTGCACGACGGGGTGGCCGTTGATCCACCGGGTGACCCCGTGGATCCCGAGCCCCGGCACCGGCGGAGTGAAGCACAGAACGACACCAGCGGCCTGCAAGAGCCGCGTCGTCTCAGCGATCGCTTCGACAGGGTCTTGTCGTGTCAGCCGACGGATCTGCGGCACCAGTTCTCGCACCGCATCGCGGTCGAAGTCGGCGAGGTCGGGGACTCCGTCGTGGTGCCGCTCGGCAAGCGAGAGCCAAATGGCGAGAGCCGGCGCATTGTTGCGCGCAATCGCAGCACGACGATAGGCGACCGATCCTTCGCGCCACGTCGTCTTCCACGCATCGAGAGTGGCGACGCCCAGTAGCCCGAGGAGTTGCCGCACCGTGTCGGCGCGGTTCCTCGCGGGCACCGTGATGAACCTCCACTTGCGCAGATACGCGAGGGGGAAAGCCTTCGCCTCGTCATACTGTGCAGCGAGCTGGACGTCTTCATGCGCACGCGCGAGGTCTTCGCGGTAGCCGCTCTCGTACTGATTCCAGATGCGCGCGGGAATGCCGGTGACGCGCTCGAGCCCCAAAGCGTGCGCGTGCGAGAGCGGTGCGATACCGCGGAGGAGCTCGCTGACGTGCTTGGGCGTGACGCCGAGACGGCGCGATAGCTCGGCCGCGTTGATGCCCTCTTCCTCCATCCACTCGGCAATGAAGTCGCCGGTGGTGACGATGTAGTCGGGTGTTGCAGTCATGTTCTTCCTCCTCTCGCGTTCAGCGCTTGTGATAGTCGATGAGTTCGACGACGAGCACCGTCACGACCTCGCGATCGACGGGCTGCACCACGAGACGCCAGTTTGCGCTCAGTCGTGCCGACCACTCTCCGGCGCGGTCGCCTTTCATCTGTTCCCAGCGGCCGGTACCGAGGAGGAGGTCGCCCATCTCGACCGCTCGTCGCAATTCAGTGATGCGCAGTTTGAGCGTCTTCGCAATCTGCGCACCGACCTTCTTCTGCATGGCGCGCTCATCGGTGCACGTCCTCTCCAGGTCGCGCGACGCATACTCGAGTTGCATTTGTTACCTAAATCGTAACACCGCGAGGAAGCGTGGGGAAGAGTCAGTTCGCACGACTCAGGCTCCAGCTTCGGATGCCGCGGCCTCAGCATCGCGCACGCGAAGCTTGCCGGACATGAGTTGCGGCAGCAGCGCATCGCGCGTTCCGGCGAGGGTGCGGTTCTCTTCGAGCAAGCCTGCGATCACACCTTCGAGAGCCGAAAGCTGCCGCTCCACAAAGCCTTGCCGTTCAAGCGCGACCGTTTGCAGCCGCACCGAATGAAGCTGATCGCGGTTGATCGAGCCGAATACGGTTCCCTCCGCCTCGAAGGGCGCCCATGCTTCGCGCTCCGCTCGAAGTTGGTGAAATAGGGTTGACTGGTTGCCCGTCCGCGAGCGAACTGCAGCGACCCCTCGACCAACACACACCGCTTCGGCTGCGAGGTTTACGTCACCGACGGGAGCACGCACGCTCACCAGGATGTCACCGGCGGCGGCCATCCTGACCGGTGCCGTAGTAAAGACGCGGCGCGCGGGAGTCCTCATCCCGAAGTCACGTACACCCTGAAAAAAGGGCACCCCATCACCTCGCTCGTTGAGATCCTCGCCCTTGGGTGACGACCCCATCGTGATCGTCGCAAGCTCTCCGAGCGAGAGCAGCTGCCCGGTTGCTTCGGACAGGAGGAGCGCCGCGGCATAGCTATCAGCGCAGTTAGCGAGGGCGGTGTTGGCGGCGATCTTGTCGTCGAGGGCGCCCAGCACCTCGGCGATTGCCTGCTGCTCGGGGAGGGGGGGAAGAGCTAGATCGAATGATCTGATGTCAGGAACATTTAGATGATGAACAGTTGAGCCCTCCGCTTTGACTTGAAGCGCTGCCTGAGACGAGGGTGCCGAAAGCGCGTAGTAGAGGTATCGACTGTCGGAAACTGCCGGATTCGGTCGCAGGAGAACGGTGCGCTGCCCTGGGGCCACGTTCGCCGCATCCGGAAGTAGAACGACGGGTCCGACCGGCGCCTCGCGCGCAAGGAGCAAATCGCCCGCCGCAGGGCGGAGCCGGCGCGTCCACATCTCGAACGTCTCGCGCGAGATACGTCGCGCCTCGGCGTAGTTGATCTTGTGGTCCCTCATCGCAGGCGTGCCAACGGCGAAGTATTCACCCAAATCGTCAAGAGGCGCCGTCTTGTGTTCGCAATCGACGATGGACAGGCAGGCCTGGTCGAGCCTCATTTGACCCTCCCCAGCTGCTCACGCACGACCTCGGCCAGACGGGCTGAGTCGGCGAACTGTGCCTCAAGCTCGGCGCGCAGGCGGGTGAGCTTCGCCTCGATCGGCTCGCCGTCGTCTTCGACCTCGGCGGCGCCGACGTAGCGGCCAGGGGTCAGGGCGTAGTCAGCGGCCTTGATCTCGGCGAGAGTTGCGGAATAGCAGAAGCCGGGGATATCGGCGTAGCTCGTGGGATCGGGGCGTTTCGACTCAGTCGCTTCGCTTCCTCGCTCAATGACCGGGGAGGCGGGATCGGGGCGTTTCGACTCGGGCGCTTCGCTCCCTCGCTCAACGACCGGGGAGGCGGGATCGGCGGCCGCGGTTGCGCGCCAGGCGTGGAACGTGTCGGCGATGCGAGCGATGTCGTCGTCCGAAAGCGCGCGCTCGGCGCGGTCGACCATGTGGCCGAGGTTGCGGGCGTCGATGAACAGCACCTCGCCCGCGCGGGCGCCCTTGTCTTTCGCGAAGAACCACACGCACACCGGAATCCCGGTCGAGCGGAACAGCTGAGTCGGCAGCGCCACCATGCACGAGACGAGGTCGGCTTCGACGATCTCGGCGCGAATCTGGCCTTCGCCGCCCGAGTTCGACGACATCGACCCATTCGCCATCACGACACCCGCCTGCCCGCCCGGGGCGAGCTTGGAGAGGATGTGCTGGATCCACGCGTAGTTCGCATTGCCCGCGGGGGGCACGCCGTACTTCCAGCGCGGGTCAGATTCGCTGCGGGCCCAGTCCTTGATGTTGAACGGCGGGTTCGCCATGACGAAGTCGGCCTGCAGCTCGGGGTGAAGATCCCGGGCGAAAGTGTCGCCCCAGCGGGGTCCGAGATTGCCCGAAAGCCCGTGGATCGCAAGATTCATCTTCGCCATGCGCCACGTGCGCTCATTGAGCTCTTGCCCGTACACCGAGATCTCGGAGCCCTCGCCCTCGTGTGCCTCGAGGAACTTCTCGGCCTGCACGAACATGCCCCCCGACCCGCACGCGGGGTCGTACACGCGGCCGTGCGTCGGCTGCAGCAGCTCGACGAGCACCCGCACGACACCTGCCGGCGTGTAGAACTCGCCGCCGCGCTTACCCTCGGCGGCGGCGAACTTCTCGAGGAAGTACTCGTACACCTCCCCCAGCAAGTCGCGGGCGCGACGGCCCGATGCCCCAGCCTGACCCTGGCCGGCGAACCGCGCCGAATTGAGCAGATCGATCAGTTCCCCCAGCCGCCGCTGATCCACGCTGTCGCGATTGAAGATGCGCGGCAGCGTGCCAGTGAGCTGCGGATTGGCCTGCATGACGGCATCCATCGCGTCATCGATCAACAGTCCGATCGTGCGCTGCCCATCGCCGGTGCCTTTCGCGTTCTCGGCGAGGAACGACCAGCGCGCGTTCGCCGGCACCCAGAACACCCCACGCCCCGTGTACTCGTCGATGTCGTCGACGAGCGCGGCGATCTGTTCATCACCGAACCCGTCGGCGGCGAGTTCGGCGCGGATCTGCTCGCGGCGCTCGTCAAAGGCATCCGATACGTACTTCAAGAAGACGAGCCCCAGGATCACGTCTTTGTACTGCGAAGCATCCATCGACCCGCGCAACTTGTCGGCAGCTTTCCAGAGCGTGTCCTTCAGCTCTTTCATGGTCGACGGCGCCTGCGGAGCGGCTTTCGTGGTGCGCGGCATGGATCTCTTTCAGTTCGCAGTGGATGCCGGAGCGGCAGCGTCGGCAAGCGTGACGGCACCGGCGGAAACGCCGGCAGTCAGCAATCGGGCATAGTCATCGAGCGCGGCAGCGCGCCGGAGAAGTGCGTCGCGTTCGGCGGCGAGCGCCCCCAGCGTTGCCCGCAGAGGTGCGCGCTCACGCGGGGCGACGCGCCGCAGCATCCACCGGCGCCACGCACCGGGACCGCCGCGAGACTCGTCGATGTCCGCAGCGATGAGCTCGGGCACGAGTCCCCCGGCGTCGGCGCTGCGCACGCGCAACACCCGCGCGGGGGCGGCCACGACTTTCGACCCGTCCGGATCGACCCACGCGCGCGGCGACGGCGACGTGCGAAAAACGATGTCACCCGGCTCGGTGAGCTGCGCCGACGGATGCCGCGTCGCGAGCAACAGCGGGTCGATGCGGCGCTCGCCGATCGCGGCCGGTCGATCGAGATCGTCGGCGGTCACGACGACGAGCCCCTCGCTCGACGTCGACGCCGGATCGATGCGCGTGCCCGCGAGGAGACGAAGGTGACGGTCGGCGATGAGGGCCTCGACCGATCTCAGCGCGAGCGGAGGAGCGGAGGCCGGCGCGACCTCGGCGGTTTCGACGCCCAGCGCCGCACGAGCATGGTCGATGCGGGCGGGTAATTCGCCGAGCGAGATGCTGGCGGGCAGCCCCGCGCGTGAATCAGCGCCGAGAAGTGAGCCTCGGGTAGCCAGCAGCGACGCCGTGCGGACGATGCGTGTGAAGCGGAACGCGTGCGCACGGACGTCACGCGCCGTGCCGAGTGCAGCGACGACGTCGCTGACCAGGTCGCCGATCGTCGCCGACGTCAACGGGGCATCGGTGAGATCAACCAGGGCCGTGTAGCGCTCGCCGATCGGTGACACGGGGGGCGGAGTCAACACCCACACCGCAAGGCGCTCGCGCGGCGCCGATGTCACCAGGCCGGGTTCAAGCCGCACGATCGCGCGCACGGTGCCCGCACGCAAGATCGCAGAGCGATGTCGGTCATCGGCAGAGACGAGCGCATCGGTCAACACGGAGGCAGGCGCCACCACGACCGCACGCGTGTCCGGCGCGAGCCCCAGGCTCAACTCGTCGATCGCCCGCAACACATCAGCCGCGTTCGAGGCTGCGGGCGTGGGGAACCGCGAAACGATCAGGTCACCGTCGGCGGTGTCGCCCGGCTCGACGACGCGGCCCGACAACAGCGCGCGGCGCCGGAGTGCGCGGCCGGCATCGTCGTCGCTATCGACGAGGACATCGGGTTCTGAACCGATCGCGTCGAGAATGCGCATGGCGAGATCGGGAGCCACCCCCGTGGCGAAGGCGACACGCGACCGGTCCACCCCGAGTGCGGCGGCGAGCGCCACCAGCATCCGTTCACCCAACCCGGAAAGCGGTCCACGCGAACCGCCGACGGCGCCCGACGCGGCGTGGCGGCGCTCGAGCACGCGCGCGCCATCGAGGGTGGAGTAGGCAGCGTCGGCGAGGGCGTCAGCCCACGTCGCCGAGGCCGCATCGGCGGCGCCGATCTCTCGCACGAGACACAGATCCTCGGGATCGGCGGCACGGGCCTTGTCTGCCAGCCGGTCGAGTGATGCCCCACCCACCGGCTCACCGGTAAGCGCACGCAGGACGAGCAACGCGTCGACGGCAGCAATCTGCTGCGGATCGGAGGAATCGAAGCCGAGGGGCGCGGCGGCTGCGGCGGCATCGGCGATGACGTCGAGGTTGTTTCCGTGCTCGGTACGCACGAGCCACTGCGCGACTTCGGCCGCGTCAAACAGCGCACGCCCGCTCGCCGTGCGCCGCGGCGCGGGGAACGGGTCTTCCGACTGTGCGAACCGTGCGCGCCACACCGAGACCACCGGGCGCCGCACGGCCGCCAACCGGGCGATGCCGGCGGAGTCGATAAGCAGCGCAGGAGCGGACATGAGGCCACTCTAGGGGCGAGCTGGGACGTCAACACCGAATACTCCGATAACACGGGTTATCACGGCGCTCCTGAGGTGCAGTGAAGGTTTCCCTTTAGCGTCGTGTCGGCGGTCATCCGCTGCGGCAGGCGGGTCATTGCTGGGGGGACTCGCCTGCCGGACTCCCCACCCCCTCACTGGAGAACCTCATGCGCACAGCATCCGCCCTCACGGCAACCCTCACCCTCCTCGCCCTCGGCCTCGCCGGGTGCAGCGCGCCCGCGTCGACCGTCGCCGGCACGACAACCGACACCGGCAAGACGCCCGACACGGCACCAGTCGCGTCATCGACGCCCACACCCACGCCCACCGTCGCGTCAGAGTTCGGCGAGCAGGTGAAGAGCGCGCGCGGCAACCTGGTGAAGCAGCTCGGCCAATTGGCCGGCACGGCCTCGAGCACGGGAGCCGACACGGTGACGTCGCGGTTCGCCGTCACCAACATCGTGGTCGACCAGCCCTGCGACAGCGGCTACTCCGAGTCACCGCAGAATGGTCACTTCCTCGGCATCCACCTCAACGTCGAGACGACGCCCGAACTCGCCGACGACGCCTCCCCGACGGTGTCGTTCTCCGAGTACGACTGGCAGGCGTATGACGCCGACGGCAAGCGGCTGAACGACCCGATCGGCACTGCGTGGTCGTGCCTCAGCACTGCGCAACAGCTGCCGGTAGACATTGGCCCGGGGCAGAGCGTGTCGGGTTGGATCGTGCTGGATGTCGCCGCAACCACCGGCATTGTGGTGCTGGCTCCAGCGGGCAGCGCGGTCGGGTGGGAATGGTCCTACTGACCTCCATCCAGCCAACATGAGGCTCATTCAACGCGCCGATGGGGGCAGAGCCTCCTCCACAGGCGGGGTCTTTGACGGGTTATCCACAACTGTCGTCTGACCTGGGATTCGTCGACGGGAATGTCGGAGGCCCCGGGGATGATGGAAGCATGTCCAGCTCGACCGAACCCACCTCGTCGCCCGACTTCACGCCGGGCGACCTTCGGGCTCTGGGCGCAGTCACCGATCGGGTCATCGCGGCCCGAAAAGCGCGCGCAGCGGCTGATGCGGCCGAGATCCGCGCCCTCGCCGAGGCGATGGAACTGGCCGCTCGTCGACAGGCGGCACTCGGCCCGGTCAGCTCACGCCAGAGCGACCTGCCGGTGCGTGAGATCGCGGCCGAGCTGGCCGCGGCGGTGCGTGCATCTGACCGCACCGTGCAGGCGCGGCTCGGAGACGCCGCCGATGTCGTCGCCCGGTTCGCTCGTGCAGTCGAGGCGTTGGCCGCGGGCGGGATCGATCGGGGCCACCTTGTCGCGATCACCGAGGCTGGCGGTCGGATCAGCGACGATGAGGCGCGAGCGGTGTTCGAAGAAGCCGCGCTCAGCGTGTGTCGGCGCGAAACGCCGGGGCGCGCCCGACCGATCCTCCGGGTGCTCGCGCAGCAGATCGATCCGATCGCGGCACAGGAACGGCACGACACGGCGGCGGGAGAGCGACGGGCGTGGGTCACCGACGGCGACGACGGCATGGCCGATCTCACCCTGCGCGCGCCCGCGGTCATCGCGCACGGCGCCTTCGATCGGGCCACCCAGATCGCCCACGCGATCATCGATGCGCGTCACGCCGACACGGCTGAGCGAGAAGCGGTCGCTCAAGGCGCCGACGCCTCCCCCACGCGCGACACCCGCACGCTGAACCAGATCCGTGCTGATGTCCTCGCCGACCTTCTCCTCACGGGGCATGCCACCCCCGCAGAGTCCGACGGCACGATCCCCGTCGCCGAGGCGATCGTCGCCCGCGTGCAGATCACGATTCCGGCCGCAACGATCGAAGGGGGCGATGCCCCTGCAGAACTCGCCGGAAGCGGCCCGCTCGACGCGGAGTCGGCGCGCTGTCTGGCGGCGACCGCGCGCACGTGGACGCGCCTGTATACCGACCCCTCCGGGTGCGTCCTGGCCGTCGATCAGTACCGCCCGCCGTCACGGCTCCGCAAACTCCTCGCCGCGCGCGACGAACACTGCCGGTTTCCCGGTTGCAGACAACCCATCTGGCGCTGCGACGTCGACCACACGATCGATCACGCCCTCGGCGGGGCGACCGAGGTCTGCAATCTGGCCCACTTGTGTCGCCGACATCACGTGCTCAAGCACCACACCGCCTGGACGGTCAAGCAGAAGCCCGGCGGCATCCTTGAATGGACATCGCCGACAGGGCGCGTGTACCCCGATGTCCCCGCGCGCGTACTCACGTTCGCGGTCGGTCCACCGCCGCCGTTCTGACCCGAACCGTCAGACGGTGGGCACGCCCGCCGCGACGGCCTGGTCTTCTTCGGTCGCGACGAGCTGACCGCACGCGCCGTCGATCTCCTTGCCGCGGGTGTCGCGAAGGGTCGTCGGGATGCCGGCTTCGTTCAGCCTCCGCACGAACTCGTTCTGCACCGGGACCTCGGATGCCGTCCACACCGAACCCGGCGTCGGATTCAGCGGAATAGGGTTCACGTGCACCCACCCACGGCCGCGGGCGTTGAGCTTCTCAGCGAGCAGATCGGCACGCCAGGCATGGTCGTTCATGTCCTTGATCAGGGCGTATTCGATCGAGACACGGCGGCCGGTCTTCTCGAAGTACCCGCGCGCGGCGTCGAGAGCCTCGTCGACTTTCCATCGCGAGTTGATCGGGATCATCTCGTCGCGCAACAGATCGTCGGGAGCGTGGAGCGACAGCGCGAACGTCACCGGGATGTCCTCTGCCGACAGCTTGTTGATTGCCGGCACGAGTCCGACGGTCGAGACCGTGATGCCGCGGGCGCTCATCCCGAGGCCGTGCTTCTTGTCGACCATCGTCCGCACGGCTTGCATGACCCGGTTGTAGTTGGCGAGGGGCTCACCCATCCCCATGAAGACGATGTTGGTGACGCGCTCGTCTTCGTGCCCGACGCGACGAGGGTCGCCGAGTCCGCCCTCGGCGATCAGGCGGTCCGCGCGGACGACCTGCTCGACGATCTCGGCGGCCGACATGTTGCGCGTGAGCCCGGCCTGACCGGTCGCACAGAACGGGCAGTTCATCCCGCATCCGGCTTGCGACGACACGCACAGCGTGATGCGGCCGGTGTAGCGCATGAGCACCGACTCGACGAGAGCGCCGTCGTGCAGCTTCCAGAGGAACTTGATCGTGTCGCCGCGATCGGTCTCCAGGCGCCGCACCTCGGTGAGCAGGTGCGGCAGCATGCCGGAGACGAGCTCTTCGCGACCGGCCGCAGGCAGATCGGTCATCTGCGCGGCATCCGACGTGTAGTGCTGGAAGTAGTGCTTCTCAAGCTGCGCGGCGCGGAACCCCGGCATCCCGAGTTCCTTCACCTTCGCGACGCGCTCGTCGGGGGTCAGGTCGGCGAGGTGGACGGGCGGCATGCCCTTCTTCGGGGCAGCGAACTGCAGAAGCGGCTTGCCGTCGGCATCCAGCTTCTGGGTCCAGCCCTCGGTGCGCGGGCGGACCTGCCGGGGGCGGGTGGTGCGCACGGGGGTGGATTCGGGTTCCGTCATGGTTCCAGGGTATCGGCGGCGGCTGGGCAGCGGCCGAACCGGTGCGGGTTACAGGCTGAACCGGCCCGCGGGCGGTGCAGACGGCCCGCTCGCGTCGATCTAGCCTGCAGCTGCCACGCCGACGGCGGCGGCGAGCGTGAGCTGCTGACCGAGGTGCCGTACCCGATCGTCGAGGCGGTCTCCCAGGCCGTCGACGGCGCCGAGCGCACCCGCGGGCGCCACCCCGCGGGTGCGAACAAAGGCGTCACGATCCTCCGACTCCTGGCGCACCTCGGCATCGACCCGGCCGACGCGATCGGGATCGACGACAACTGGAACGATGCCGAGATGTTCGAGGTGTGTGGCCTGTCGATTGCCATGGGCAACGCCGCGCCGGGCGTGGCGGAGCTTGCCGATCAGGTGACCGAGGCGATCGACGCCGGCGGCATCCACCACGCCTTCGTGCGCAACGGCCTGATCTGACCTCAGGCGGGACGGTACGGCCCGGTCGAGTCCCGCACGATGAGACGTAGCGGCAGATTCACGTCCTCGGGTGCGCCGCCGCGGGTCATCGAGAGAGCGATCCGGAGCGACTCGCGGCCGAGCCCCTCCCAATCCTGGGCGACGGTCGTCAGCGGCGGCGCGTACATCGGTGCCTCGTCGACATCGTCGAAGCCGACCACCGAGACGTCCTGGGGGACCCGCAGTCCCGCCTCCGCAAGCGCGCGGTACGTCCCCAACGCCATCTGGTCGTTGCCGACGAAGATCGCGGACGGGCGCTCAGTTTCCAGCATCCGCCGGGTGAGGGTGTAACCGGACTCGGCGCTCCAGTCGCCGTGGCCGTACGCCGTGATCCTCCGCCCGTCGGCCTCCAGCAAGCGGCGCCACGCCGCCGTGCGCGCGGCGCCGGCGAAGCTTTCGGCCGGTCCGGCGACGTGATGGATCGTCGGATGCCCGAGCTCGAGCAGGTGCTCGATCGCTTGCACGGCGCCGCCGTCCTGGTCGAAGCCGACCGACGACGACCCTCCGCCCTGCGGCGGACCGAGGACCACGAGGGGCACCGCAGTCGGGATCTCGAGGGTCGCATCGAGCCCGAACGGAGACGGGAAGACGACGATGACGGCGTCCACCGCCATCTCTCCGAGCCGTGTGAACGCGCTGCTCGCAGCACGGCCGGATGCCGCGGCCACCGGCATGATCGTCGTGCCGTACCCGTGGCCGGCGGCGCGCTCGGAGATCTCCTCGAGCGAGCGGTGGGTGCCCACCGAGTGGAGGGAGTGGTAGACCACTCCCACCGACCGGTAGGCACCGCGCCGCATCGCCCGCGCCGCCGAATTAGGGCGGTACTCGAGGTCTTGCATGGCCGCGAGCACCCGCTCTCGCTTCGCGTCGGCCACGTACGGTTCGCCGTTGGCGACGCGCGACACCGTCTGCAGCGAGACGCCCGCCATGCGGGCGACGTCTCGCATCGACGACGCGCGCTCGAGCACGTCAGATTCCCTGGAAGGAGAACCGGAACACGAGTTCACCCGAACGCGGCAGCCGATATTCCGGCAGCGTCCGCGCGCCCCACGAGTCGTCACCCCCGACGCCACGCCGCATCAGCGCAGGGCGCAACACGGTGCGGTGAATCGGCGGAAGCTCGGTGTGGTGTTCGGCGTTCTCGATCTCGAACGGCGTCCACGGCAACGCCGAGAACTCCATGCCGCCGGCGCAGTCGACCCGCACCCCGACGCCGCGACGATCGGTGACCTCCGCCCAGCGCACGCCGGTGCGGCTGCCAGCTTCCTGCGGCCGGAGGTACGGCGTCAGCTCGGTGCGCACATCGCGCTCGTAGACATCGAGGCGCGCGCCGCCACGTCGGTCGATGTAGGACTCTTCCGGTCCCTCACCGTAGACGCGGAGCCGGTGGAAGTCAGCATCCACCGCCAGCAGCATCCCGAACTCCGGGAGTTCCGGAAGCCCCGGGACGAGCCTCAGGGTTTGCGTCACCTCGACGCGGCCCGCCCCGTCGACGCGATAGTCGACCTCGACGGCCGTTGCCGGCTGGGTCGGCAACTCGTACCGATACGACACGGTCACCGACTCGTCGTCCTGGCGCACGCGCGTGGACGTCATCGGGTTCTGAACGCGCGCGTAGCGGCTGGCGAGCAGCCACTGGCCGTCCTCGAAAGGACCGCCCCAACCGCGCTCGTTGGCCGTCGGCGCGTGCCAGAAGTTCGGCTTCGGCATGGATGCCAGTAGCTCACGCCCGCCGTCAACGCTCTGCCCGAAGCGATACGAGGCCAGGCCGCCGTAGAGCGTCGAGAACAGCGTCGAGAACCCGTCGCCGCGCACACCGATGTTGTGCGTACCGCGGATGAGCTCGGGCGCCGGAGCGCGCGTGATCACCGCGGGCGGGCCGTCCACCGTCCACACCGTCTGCTCGCCGGCCACCCGGTGCCCCTCGGGGCCCCAGCTGGTCGCGGCCGGCAGCCGGAAGGTGACATCGACCGTGTATTCGCCGGCCCCCGTGGGCGCGCCGAAGGGCAGCGCCACCTCACCGGTCGTCTGCGCCGCGACATCCGTCTCGACGACGTCTTCGCGGAGAACAACGCCCTCGCGAGCGAGGGTCACGACACAGCGGTAGGCGCTCGTCGAGGTGGTCAGCAGCCGGTTGTCGACCTCGAACGAGGTCGCACCGATGCGGATCCGCATCCCCTGATAGAGATACGCCACTTCCTGGAGCTTGGGCGTCGGCGAGTGATCGGCGAAGAAAATGCCGTTCCCGCAGAAGTCACCGTCGTGCGGCGACTCGCCGCAGTCTCCGCCGTAGCCGAGGAAGGTCTGGCCATACCGGTCGGTGAGCTCGATCGCCTGGTCGGCGAAGTCCCAAATGAATCCGCCCTGGAAGAGCGGTTCACGATAGGCGAGCTCGATGTACTCGTCGACGGCGCCGAAGGAGTTTCCCATCGCGTGCGCGTACTCGCACAGGATGAACGGCTTGTCGCGGTTCTCGGCGAGGTAGGCCTCGACGTTCGCGGCGGTCGTATACATCTGACTCGTGATGTCGGTCGTTTCCGGATACCGCGGATCCCAGTGCACGCCTTCGTAATGCACGGGCCGGTCATCGACGCCTCGGAACCAGTCGGCCACATCACGGAGGTTCGTGCCACCGAACGACTCGTTGCCGAGCGACCAGATCACGATGCTCGGGTGGTTGCGGTCGCGGTGGAACATGCTCGCGGCGCGATCCTGCAGCGCGGGCAGCCACTCGGGCTTGTCACCCGGAACCGATTCGTCCACGGGCCGGTCGAGCTCACGGATCCGGTCCCAGAGGCCATGACTCTCGAGGTTCATCTCGTCGATGACCATCAGGCCGTACGTGTCGGCGAGTTCATAGAATGCCGAGCTGTTCGGATAGTGGCTCGTGCGCACCGCGTTGACGCCCACCTGCTTGAGCGCCCGGAGATCGGCATCGGTCTGCTCGCGACTGACGACCCGGCCGTTCAGGCCGAACTCGTGCCGATTCACCCCGTTGAAGACGACGCGAACGCCGTTCAGGGACAGCACGCCGTCGTCGATCGCGAAGCGGCGGATGCCCACGCGCTGCGGGATGACCTCGACGAGCGAGCCGGCGGCATCCGTCACCTCGACCGTGAGGTCGTAGAGCGCCGGACTCTCGGGGCTCCACAGGCGCGGGGCATCGATGCGGATGCCGAACGTGCCGTCGCCGCGGTCGTCGAGGGCGCCGACGCCTTCCAGACGCACCGACACGGTGCCGTCGCCGACCAGTTCTGTCGCGACGGTGATCTCCGCGCCGGAGTAGTCGCCGTCGGGCACGGCGCGTACGACGAGGTCCTCCACGTGCGCCGCGGGGCGCCGGTAGAGGGTCACGTCGCGGAAGATGCCGGAGAACCGGTAGAAGTCCTGGTCCTCGATCCACGACGCGGCCGTCCACTTGAACACCTGTGCCGCCAGGCGGTTCTCGCCGTCCTGGAGCGCGTCCGTGAGGTCGAACTCCGACGGCGTGAAGCTGTCGGTCGCGTAGCCGATGTACCGGCCGTTGAGCCACAGGGCGATCGCGCTCTCGACACCGTGGAAGGTGACGCTGAGCCGCTCCCCTGCCTCCAGCGGGCGGTCGAGCGTGAAGGTCTTCACGTAGGAGGCCACCGGGTTGAAGCGCTCAGGCACCTCGCCCGGCTCGATCTGCTCGCGGCCGTCCCAGGGGTACTGGACGTTCACGTACTGCGGGCGGTCGTAGCCGTGGAGCTGGATGTGGGCCGGGACGGGGATGTCATCCCAGCCCGACACATCCACATCCACCGCTTCGAATCCGGGAATGGTCGCCCCGGCGTTGTTCGCGTAGTGGATCTTCCACCGGCCGTTCAGGGACTGCTCGTACCCGCTTGCTCCGGCATCCGCTTCGCCCGCGTCACGGAACCAGCGATGGTCGGAGTGCGCACCCAGGCGCCCCTCAGAGACGTATCGCGGGTCCGCGATACGGGAGACGTCGAACCTCACTTGATGGCCCCCGTGATGCCCGCAGCGAACTGGCGCTGAAGGATGAAGAAGATCACCATCGTCGGCAGCGATGCCAGCAACACACCGAGCATGAGCACGCCGTAGTCGACGACGTAACCGCCGCCGAGGTTGGCGATGAGCATCGGCATCGTGAAGATGTCTCCGCTGATGAGGATGACCTTCGGCCAGAGGAAGTTGTTCCACGCCATCATGAACGTGATCACGGCTGCCGCAGCGAACGTCGCCTTCATCGTCGGGATGTAGATGCGCGCGTAGATCGCGACTTCGCTCAGCCCGTCGATGCGCGCGGCTTCGATGATCTCGTGCGGGAACGACCGCGACGACTGCCGGAACAGCATGATCAGGAACGGCGTCGAGATCGCCGGGATGATCACGGCCCAGATCGAGTTGATCATGCCGACGCGCGCGAACAACTGGAACAGGGGGATCATCGTCGCGGCGAACGGGATCATCAGTGCCAGAAGAAGCACCGCCATCAAGCGGTCCTTGCCCTTGGAGTGGAAGACCTCGAAGCCGTAGCCGGCGAGTGAGCAGAGGATGAGCGCGAGGATGGTGGTCCCGACCGCGATGTAGAACGACGTCGCCATCGCGCCCCAGACATCCTGGGCAGCGAACAGCTTGCTGATGTTGTTCATCAGCTCGCCGCCCGGCAACATGCTCGAGCCGAGCACCGCGGCGCTCGTGTTGGTCGAGGAGACGACCATGAAGTACAGCGGGAACAGGGAGAACAGTGCCCAGATCGACAGGAACAGGTACCCCGGGAGGCCGCGGAAGCGTCGCTTAGTCACGCTTGTCACCGACTTTCATCTGAATCAGGGCGAGGATCGCGACGAGGATCAAGATGACGTACGAGATCGCCGCGGCGTAGCCGAAGTTCGGGTTCTTCTGGAAAGAGACTTCGTAGAGATAGTGCGACATCGACATCGTGTGGTACGCCGGACCACCGAGGGTCAGCGCCCACGACTCGTCGAAGAGTTGCAGCGTGCCGTTGGTCGACAGGATCGCGGTGAACACGATCATCGGCTTCAGCTGCGGCACGGTGACGTTCCAGAACACCTGCCAGGCGTTCGCGCCATCCATGCGGGCGGCTTCGATGCTCGAGTAGTCGACGTTCTGGAGAGCGGCGAGGTAGAACACCATGTTGTAGCCGGTCCAGCGCCAGATGAGTCCGAGGATGAGCACCGCACGAGCAGTGTCGGCCTGGCCGAGCCAGTTGATCGGGTCTTGGAGCACGCCGATGCCGGTGAGCATGTCGTTGACGAAGCCGTCGGTCGCGAAGAGCGTACGGAAGACGAGCGAGTACGACACGAGCGACACGGCGACCGGCAGGAAGATCGCGGTGCGCCAGAACGCCTTGAAGCGGAGTTTCGGGTTGTTCAGCAGGTTCGCCAGCACCATCGCGAGGATGAGCATGATCGGGACCTGGATGATCAGGTACAGGAACGTGTTGAACATCGTGAGCTTGAAGATCTCATCGCTCAGCATGCGTTCGAAGTTGTACCAGAGGGGGTCAGCCCAATCGAGCCGGCTGCCTCGACCTGTCTGCAGTGACAGGAAGAACGCCTGGATCATCGGGATGAAGCTCACCACGAAGATCATGATCGACGCGGGCAGGAGGAACACCCAGCCGGTGAGGTTCCGGCGCCTCGCACCGGTGAGCCACGGCTTCTTCGAGCCGATGTAGTTGTTTAGCGGTGGCGCTTCTTTCTTGCGCGCGGACCGCGACAGAGCGGTCGTGTCAGTAGGCACCGTCGATCTCGCTTTCGTCTATGGGTGGGCAATGCCGGTGTGGCCGGGGAGGGCGAACCCTCCCCGGCCACCGGGGGCATTACTGCATTGCGAACTCGACGTTGGCCTGAGCCTCGGCCAGAGCGGCATCGCGGTCGCCACCGCCGATGATCTTGGTCATCGCTGCGCTGACCGCGTCGCGGCCCTCGTAGTAGTAGGCGCCCGTGTTGTTGCTGGGAACCTCGGCACCGAACGCGACGACCTCCTGGAAGATCGGCTGGCCGCCGAAGAACTCGACCGGCTCCGCGTAGACGGCGCTGTCACCGGCAGGGATCCAGTTGGCGACGGCACCGGCCTTCGGGAGGATGGTGTCGTAGAGCTCGGTCGAGCCGGCGAACGTCTCAGCGAGGAACTTCTCGGCGAGCTCTGCGTTACCGGTCGAGCTGATCGTCCACGACGATCCACCGTTGGCGGAGTAGTTCGTGGCGCCGTCGACGCCGTCGAGCTTGGGCAGGTTGGTGATGGCCCACTTGCCGGACTGGTCAGCAGCCGTCTGGATCGAACCGACGATCCAGATGCCGTTCACCGTGCCACCGACAGCGCCGTTGACCAGCGTGCCGATGTACTCGTCCCAGGAGTTGACCTCGAGGAGCACGCCCGACTCGACGAGCTCGGTGTAGGTGTCGACGGCCGCGTTCAGCGCGTCGTTGTCGACGATCGTCGGGTTGCCGTCCTTGTCGAACAGGCTGGCGCCCGCCGACTGCAGCATCATGACCGGGAGGTCGGCGGAGCCGGCCTGACCCGACAGCAACGGCTGACCGGTCTTGGCGAGGACGTCCTTGCCGATGGTGATGTACTGGTCCCACGTGATGTCGGTGAAGTCGTCGACCGTGTAACCGGCCTGCTCGAGGACGTCGGTGCGGAGCGCGGTGACGGCGGTGCCCGAGTCGAACGGCACACCGTAGTTCTCGCCATCGATCGTCGAGTAGTCGACGACAGACTTCGGGAACTCGGAGAAGTCGACAGCATCCGCCGAGAACGGAGTGAAGAGGTCCGGGTAGTTGAGGACGTTCTTCTGGAATGCGTTGTTCTGCATGAGGAAGATGTCGGGCAGCTCGTCGAACGCCTGCGACTGCGCGATCGTGGTGAGCTTGGTCTGCAGGTCATCCCACGTGACCTCGACGATGTCGAGCTCGAAGTCGGGGTTCTCCGCCTGGTAGACCTTCTCGGCCTCTTCCATCGCGTAGATGTTGAACGCCGGGTCCCAGGCCCAGACGGTCAGCGTGTTGTCGCCGCCGGCGTCGCCGCCACCGTCACCGGCATCGCCGGTTCCTCCGCTGCAGGCAGCGAGCGTCAACGCGAGGGGCAGGCCCAGCGCGAGCGTCATGGCTGTGCGCTTGGTGGATCGTTGCATCGATCGAATCCTTCCGTGATTCTCTTGGTTGTCGAGTTCCCCCGACGGTTCGCCCCCGGGCGAGGGCACCGCTGTACGGAGGGAAGTGCGGCTTCGAGAATCACGGATGCTGCTGTGCATCCAAAGGCTCCTCGTCGAGCACGTCTCCGCTTGTTATCGGTAACACGGTAGCACTGGGAACGTCACCATGCCAGTGTTTGCGCGGAATTGTTACCTTTCCCGATTTTCCCGCGTCTTTCCGCGGGAATCCGTCGTTACGCTGGGCCCGTGGTCCCTCTCGACAACCTTTTGGCCTTCATCGCTGCCGCGATCGTGCTCATCATGATCCCCGGACCCGCGGTGCTGTTCTCGGTCGGTCGGACGCTCACCCTCGGTCACCGGGGCGGATTGCTCAGCGTCGCCGGGGTCACCCTCGCGCTCATCCCGATCGTCGCGCTGGTCGCGGCCGGGGTCGGCGCGATCATCGCACAGTCGCTCGCCCTGTTCACCGTGCTGAAGATCGCCGGGGCGCTGTACCTCATGTACTTGGGCGTTCAGGCGATCCGTCACCGGCGCGATGCCGCCGCCGACGTCACCTCGACCGCACTGCCGGCATCCCCCGCCCGTCAGCTCTGGCAGGGATTCGTCGTCGGGATCACCAATCCGAAGACGCTCGCCTTCTTCGTCGCGGTGCTCCCGCAGTTCGTCGATCTGCAGACGGGCTCGGTCTCGCTGCAGATGCTCGAACTCGGCCTCGTCTTCGCGATGATCGCTTTGGTGTCCGATTCGATCTGGGTGTTCATGGCCGCCGGCGCTCGGGCGTGGTTCGCCCGGTCACCGCGTCGCATCGAGACACTGACCGCAACGGGCGGCGGCATGATGATCGGACTCGGTGCGATCCTGCTCGTGACCGGCCCCGAGCACTGACCCGGAGCATCCGTTCATCTAGGCGCGAGAGAATGGGGCAGTGACCTCATCGACTCCCGCCTCCCGTACCGTGTTCATCGACGTCGACGGGACGATCCTCGAACACGGGTCCGTCATCGCCCCCTCGACCGTGACCGCGATCCGCACAGCGCGCGCGAACGGGCACCTCGTGTACCTCTGCACCGGACGGTCGGCCGGCGATCTCCACCCCTCGGTACGCGCGATCGGTTTCGACGGCGCGATCACGAACGGTGGGGCTTTCGCGACGCGCGGGGACGACCTCGTTGTATCGCACCACATGCCGCGAGAGGACGTCGACCGGATGGTCGGCTACTTCGAGGAGCACGGCATCCACTACTTCTTGCAGACGAACGAGGCCGTGTACGCGAGCGAAGGTGTCGGTGCGTTCGCGGATGAGTTCTTCCAGCAGCGGCGGGCCCGCCACGATGAGGACCTCCGCCGCCTGGGCCTCGACGTCGACGAAGACCCGTTGCCGGCGCTGAGCTACCGTCCGATCGAGGGCCTCGACTTCGATGCCGTGGTCAAAAGCACGTTCATCAGCATGAAGTCCGACACGCTCGCCCACGTCGAGACGGAACTCGGCGAGCGCTTCCACGTGATCCCGGGGTCGATTCCGCTGCCCGGCGGATCCAACGGCGAGGTCGCCGTGCGCGGCGTCAACAAGGGCTCGGCGATCCTCGAGGTGCTCGAGCTGCTCAACCGGGGCGTGGAAGGGACTGTCGGCATCGGCGACAGCTGGAACGACGTCGAGATGTTCGAGGTCGTCGAGACCGCGGTCGCGATGGGCAACGCCGACCCCGAGCTTCAGGCGCGGGCGGATCACGTCACGACCGACGTGCTCGACGACGGGGTGTGGAACGCGTTCGTCGCCCTCGGCCTCGTCTGACCGCCGGTCGCGCTCTCAGCGCTCCGTCAGCGCTCAGAGGAAGATGTCGGGGAACAGCGCGCTGTCGGGTGTGCCCGGCACCGCGGCGTACCCGGAGAAGTCGGTGACCCCGGCGGCCCGCAGCACGTCCTCGACGATCAGCGTCTGTCCCGTGTACTCGCGCGCCGGCTGCAGCATGACCGCGTAGGCCGCATCGGCGTAGACGTCGGGCGTGCGGCTGACCTTCATCATCCGGTCTCCCCCGAGCGCGAACTGCACCGCGGCGGTCGCGATCGTCGTCTCCGGCCAGAGCGTGTTGGCCGCAATCCCGTCCTTCGCGAACTCAGCCGCGAGGCCGAGCGTCGCCATCGTCATCCCGAACTTGGCCATCGAGTACGCCGTGTGGGCGCCCAGCCAGCGCAGCGTCGTGTTGAGCGGTGGCGAGAGCGACAGGATGTGCGGGTTCTCGGCATCCTTGAGGATCGGTAGCGCCGCGCGGCTCAGCATGAAGGTTCCCCGCACATTGACGTCCTGCATGAGGTCGTACTTCTTCGCGGAGAGGTCGAGTGAGCCGGAGAGGTCGATCACCGACGCGTTGTTGACGACGATGTCGATGCCACCGAACTCGCCCTGGGTTTTCAGGACCGCCTCGGTGATGTCGTCGTCATTGCGGACATCGCCGACGATCGGGAGCGCCTGCCCGCCCGCGGCGCGGATCTGCTCGGCGGCCGAGTGCACGGTGCCCTCGAGCTTGGGATGGGGCGTATCGGTCTTGGCCATCAGCGCGATGTTGGCACCGTCGCGCGCGGCGCGCAGCGCGATCGCGAGTCCGATCCCGCGGCTGCCGCCCGACATCAGGATGGTCTTGCCGGCAAGGGTCTGGGGAGACTCGGTCATGGGGATCCTTCCGTAGGTGCGTCCACATCACATGATCGGCCCGAGGAGACCGGATATGCACGCGATTGCCGAGCGGTCTCGGCGAGATCAGGTGATGGGGATGCGAAGAGTGGGTCAGGAGCGTGCGGTCTTGGCGGATGCGGCGGCGAACGCGGCGACGCGTGCCCGCGACTCGGGGGTGTCGAAAGCGGCGCCGATCGAGCGGGCCTCGTCGTCGAGGTTGTCGGTGAAGGAACGGCGGGCGCCCGCGCGGATCAGGCGCTTGGCCTGCCCGAAGGCGGCCGTCGCGTGGTCGATCCAGAACGCGGCGATCTCCGCGCCCCGGGCCCCGGGATCGTCGGCCACCTCCGTGATCAACCCCCAGTCGAGGGCGGTCGCGGCGTCGATCGTCTCGTCCTGGAGGAGGAGGCGGAGCGCCCGTGTCTGCCCGATCGCCGCCGGCAGCAGCGTCGAGACGCCGAGGTCCGGAGTGAGGCCGATGTTGGCGTACCTGCTGACGAACTTCGCGCGCGGCGCGGCGACAATGTAGTCGGCCGTCAGCATCAGGCCGAGTCCACCGCCCGCGACAGCGCCCTGGACGACGGCGACGATGGGCTTGTCCGATTCGACGAACGTGCGGATCCCGTCGTGGATGCGGTGCGCCGCGGCGGTCACGTCTGCCCCGGCCGCGCCGCTCGTCGCCATCTCGACGACGTCGCCGCCCGCGCAGAACGCCGGCCCCGCGGCATCGAGGATCACGGCGCCGACGGTCTCGTCGGACGTGATCTCATGGGCGAGGTCACGCCAGCGACCGCCCATCTCGAAGCCCATCGCGTTGAGGCTCGCCGGTCGGTTGAATGTCAGGCGCGCGAGCGCGCCCTCACGCGTGTAGATGATCGAGTCGGTCATGCCGCTGTCTCCTTATCGAGCTGTTCCCGGTCCGTATTCAGTCCGGCCGCTGTGGGCTGCCCGCGGCGATGGCGGATTCGTGCGGCCGCTGCCGGGGCGCCCCCGCACGCAGACTGAATACGGACCGGGGGCGTAGGGGTGGAAGTGGGGGTGTCGGCGGGGGTGGTCACTTCGGCGCCATCCGGATGGCGCCGTCGAGCCGGATGGTCTCGCCGTTGAGGTAGCCGTTGTCGACGATGTGCATGACGAGCGCGGCGTATTCGTCCGGGCGGCCGAGCCGGGCGGGGTAGGGAACCTGTTCGCCGAGGCTCGCTTGGGCGGCTTCGGGAAGGCCCGCGAGCATCGGGGTCTCCATGATTCCGGGCGCGACGGTGCAGACACGGATGCCGTAGCGCGCCAATTCCCGCGCGATCGGCAGCGTCATCGCGTGCACGCCGCCCTTGCTCGCCGCGTAGGCGGGCTGGCCGATCTGACCGTCGAACGCCGCGACGGATGCTGTGTTCACCACCACACCGCGGTCTCCGCCGTCGGCGGATTCGGTCTGCGCCATCGCCGCCGACGCCTGCGCGACGACGTTGTAGGTGCCGATCAGATTGACACGGACGATCTTCTCGAAGTGCGCGAGATCGGTCGGCGACCCGTCGCGATCCAGCATCTTCGCGGGCGGCGCGATGCCGGCGCAGTTCACGACGACGCGAAGCGGCCCGTGCGCGCTGGCCACTGCCACAGCGGCGGCGACCTGCGCCGGATCGGTGACATCGGCCGGGGCAAACGTGCCGCCGAGCTCCGCCGCGCGATCGGCTCCGGCGGAGGAGGGGAGATCGATGATGACGACGTGCGCTCCGCGCGCAGCCAACTGCCGCGCGGTGGCGAGTCCCAGTCCGCTGGCGCCGCCCGTGACGAGGGCGGATGCTCCGGCGATGTCCATGTGTGTGCTCTCCTTCGAACTCGACGCTCAGCCTACCCGGCGACACGCCGTTTCAGGAACCGAGGCACTCAGTCCCACGGGTGGTCGCGGGCCGTGCGCCCGACGCCGCGGGGCACCGGCCCCGGCAGGATGGATGCCATGAGCATCCCCTCGTCCGACATCGCGGTGCCGGCGCGCGTGCTCGCCCTCGCCGGGGGCGCGCACCTCACGCCGCTGTGGCAGAACGCGATGGGCGGGGTCACGTTCCGCACCGACGACGCGCGCGTCATCAAGGTCGGGCCGCGGAACCCCGAGACCACGATGGCCGCCGAGGCGGAGCGCCTGCGCTGGGCCGGCCGCTACACGCCGGTGCCCGAAGTGCTCGACGTGGGCGAAGAAACCCGCGAGGAAGCCCGCGAAGACCCCGGCGAAGAGTGGCTCGTCACCCGCGCACTCCCCGGCCGCTCGGCCGTCGACCCGCGTTGGCTGGGCGAGCCGGCCGTCGCGGTGCGCGCCGTCGGCGAGGGCCTGCGCGCCCTCCACGACGCGCTTCCCGTCGCCGATTGCCCGTTCGACTGGTCGGTGCCGGCGCGAATCGCCGGCGCCGCAGCCCGGGGCATCCAGGTGCCGAGCGCTCTCCGCACTCCCCCGCCGATCGACCTCGCCGTCGTCTGCCACGGCGACGCCTGCGTGCCGAACACGCTGCTCGGCGACGACGGCCGGTGGATCGCGCATGTCGACCTCGGCGCGCTCGGCGTCGCCGACCGCTGGGGCGACATCGCCGTCGCGGCCATGAGCACTGAGTGGAACTACGGACCCGGATGGCACGACGCGCTCATCGCGGCCTACGGCGTCGACCCCGACCGGGAGCGCCTCTCCTACTACCGCGACCTCTGGAACGCGACCTGATCGCGAGGCATGATGAGCGGATGGCGCATCCGCTGATGATCGATGAGGCCGACCCGCTGCTCGCGCGCGTGCGGGATCTCGCGCTCGCGCTGCCCGAGGTGGCCGAGAAGGTGACGCACGGGCGTCCGACGTTCTTCACGACGAAGGTGTTCACGTACTACGGCGGCCGCCCGCGCGGCGACACCGCCGACCGTCACGACGCGGCCCTCGTCTTCCGCCCCGATCCCGCCGACGAGCCCGCCCTCCGGCAGGACGCCCGCTTCTGGGAGCCGGCGTATCTCTGGCCGCACGGCTGGCTCGCGCTCGACCTCGATGACGACACCGACTGGGCCGAGGTCGCAGAACTCATGGATGCCTCGTACCGCCTGACCGCGCCGAAGCGGCTGATCACGGCGCTCGACGCCGCGACGCCACCGCCCGGCTAACGCCACCGCCGGTCAACGCCACCGCCCGGCTCACGCCACCGCCGGTCAACGCCACAGCGCGCGGCATCCCCCCAAGGATGCCGCGCGCCGGGGCGTCACGCGTCAGCGAACGTCGTCGTTGACCCAGTCCATCGACTTCGAGACGGCCTGCTTCCACAGACGCAGCTGACGGGCGCGCTCCTCGACGTCGTCGTTGGGCGTCCAACGACGGTCCTCCTGCCAGTTGGCGCGGAGCTCGTCGAGGTCATTCCAGAACCCGACCGCGAGGCCGGCCGCGTAGGCCGCACCGAGCGCGGTCGTCTCGGCGACGACCGGTCGCACGACCGGCACGCCGAGCACGTCGGCCTGGAACTGCATGAGCGTGTCGTTGGCGATCATGCCGCCGTCGACCTTGAGCTCGGTGAGGTCGACACCCGAGTCGGCGTTGACCGCGTCGAGTACCTCACGGGTCTGGAACGCGGTCGCCTCGAGGGCGGCGCGGGCCAGGTGGCCGCGGTTGGCGTACCGCGTGAGGCCGAGGATGGCGCCGCGCGCGTCGGGACGCCAGTACGGCGCGAACAGACCCGAGAACGCCGGCACGAAGTACACGCCGCCGTTGTCCTCGACGGTCGTGGCGAGCGCCTCGACCTCGGGTGCCGAGGTGATGATGCCGAGCTGGTCGCGCAGCCACTGCACGAGCGAACCGGTGACGGCGATCGAGCCCTCCAGCGCGTAGTGAGCCGGCTCGTCACCGAGCTTGTAGCCCACCGTCGTCAGCAGACCGTTCTCGCTCTTGACGATCTCGGTGCCGGTCTGGAAGATCAGGAAGTTGCCCGTGCCGTAGGTGTTCTTGCTCTCACCCGCGTCGAATGCAGCCTGGCCGAACGTCGCCGCCTGCTGGTCGCCCAGGATGCCGGCGATCGGCGTCTCGCGCAGCAGCGACGCGTCGCGGGCGACGCCGTACACCTCGCTCGAGGAGCGGATCTCCGGCATCATCGAGCGCGGCACGCCGAAGTCGGCGAGGATGTCGTCGCGCCACTCGAGCGTCTTCAGGTCCATGAAGAGCGTGCGCGAGGCGTTGGTGACGTCGGTGGCGTGCACGCCGCCTTCGGGGCCGCCGGTGAGGTTCCAGAGCACCCACGAGTCGGTCGTGCCGAAGATGAGGTCTCCGGCCTCGGCCCGCTCACGCGCACCCTCGACGTTCTCGAGGATCCAGGCGATCTTGGTGCCCGAGAAGTACGTCGCCAGGGGCAGCCCGACGATGTCCTTGTACTTCTCGACGCCCTCGTCGCCGGCGAGCCGGTCGACGATCGGCTGGGTGCGGGTGTCCTGCCAGACGATCGCGTTGTACACCGGGATGCCGGTGTTCTTGTCCCAGACGACGGCGGTCTCACGCTGGTTGGTGATGCCGATCGCGGCGATGTCGTGACGGGTGAGGTTCGCGCGACCGAGCGCGATACCGATCACCTCGCGCATGTTGTCGCGGATCTCGATCGGGTCGTGCTCGACCCAACCGGCACGCGGCATGATCTGCTCGTGCTCCTTCTGTCCGACCGAGATGATCGATCCCTTCTTGTCGAAGATGATCGCGCGGCTGGATGTGGTGCCCTGGTCGAGGGCGATGATGTAGTTGGCCATGGTGACTTCCTTGTCTTTCGGGTTGGATGCCGGATGGTGCGGATGACTGGTGCGGTCTGCGTCCGTGCGCCGGTCAGGCGACGGTCTTCACGAGGTGCAGCAGCACGGGTGCGGCGAACGCGGCGATGGCGCCACCGATGAGCGGGCCCACCACGGGGACCCAGGCGTACGACCAGTCGCTCGAGCCCTTGCCCTTGATGGGCAGCACCGCGTGGGCGATGCGGGGGCCGAGGTCACGGGCGGGGTTGATCGCGTAGCCGGTGGGGCCACCGAGCGACGCGCCGATGCCGACCACGAGCAGGGCCACGGGCACCGCGGAGAGCGGGCCGAGGGCGCCGGGCACGCCGATCTGCACGTCGCCGTAGTCCGCGAACGCGAAGATCACGAAGACCAGGACGAACGTGCCGATGATCTCGGTGATGAGGTTCCAGCCGTACGAGCGGATCGCGGGGCCGGTCGAGAAGACGCCCAGCTTGTTGGCCGGGTCGGGCTCCTCGTCGAAGTGCTGCTTGTACGCCAGCCAGCACAGTACGGCACCGATGAAGGCACCGATCAGCTGCGCCGAGACGGCGATGAGGAACTGCACGCCGCTGATCTTGCCCGCGATGAGCAGACCGAGCGAGACCGCGGGGTTCAGCTGCGCACCCGAGTACGCCGACACGAGCACACCGGCGAACACCGCGAGGCCCCAGCCCCAGTTGATCATCAGGGTGCCGCCGCCGTTACCCTTCGACTTGGCGAGGATGACGTTGGCGACGACGCCGCCACCGAGCAGGAGCAGCATCGCCGTTCCCACGAGTTCGGACAGGAAGTACAGCCCGAGATTGATGTCTTGCATGTCGACATTGACCTTTCTGCAGGTGCGCGAGCGACGCCGCCGCGCACGGGATGTTCGCCTGAGGGTGGATGACCGGCGTCAGGCACGCCGGGGTTCGGGTGGGATCAGACCGGCTGCGGTGCGAGCGAAGCCGTGCTGACGTCGATGCGGTGGGCGTCGCGCAGCGCCTCGGCGGCGGCGGCGACCTGGGCGTGGATCTCTTCGGCATCCCATCCGAGGGCGGGGGCCGCAGCCGTCGCGACCTCGACGAGCGTATCGCCGGTCACCCCGCCGACGAAGGCGATCGAGGTGCGGCGCAGCAGCAGGTCGATGAGCGAGACGACCTCTTCACGCTCGGCGAGCAGCGCGATCTCCTCCTGCGAGTAGCCGGGGGCGTGCGCGAGCGGGTGCTGACTGACCGGCAGGGTCGCGAGCAGCTCGGTGGCGTACGTGCCGTAGCGCTCGAGCATGCGGTCGGCGAACTCGGCGGCGTGCGCGCCGCGGTGCGCCTCGACCCAGCGGCGCCGGTCGGCGTCGCTGCGCGGGTAGCCGGCGCCGCCGCCGATCGCGAGGTCGGTGGTGGACACGGTGCGCTCGCGCCCGAGGATCTCCATCACGTCGGTCGAGATGTGCTGCGACAGGGCGCGGAAGGTCGTCCACTTGCCGCCGACGAGGCTCAGCACCGGCACTCCGCCCAGCGACGCGCGCTCGAGGCGGTAGTCGCGGGAGACGAATCCGGGCGCGACGTCGTCGTGCCGCGGCAGCGGGCGGATGCCGGAGAACGTGTAGACGATCTGCTCGCGCGAGACGGAGATGTGCGGGAACACCTGCGCGATCAGGTCGAAGAAGTAGTCGATCTCGTCGTCGGTGCAGACGGTCGGCTTCGACGGGTCGGCGTCGATGTCGGTGGTGCCGACCATGACGCGCCCCTTGAGCGGGTAGATGAGGACGATGCGGCCGTCGGATGCCTCGAAGAAGATCTCGTTGCCCCGGGTCGCGTCGAGCAACTCGGTGTTCTCGAGCACGATGTGCGAGCCCTTGGTGCCGCCCATGAATCGGGTCGGCTGGCCGAGCTCGGCGTTGGTGATGTCGGTCCACGGTCCGCTGGTGTTGACGACCACCTTCGCGGTGAAGGGGAACTCCTCGCCGGTCACGTCGTCGCGGATGATGACCGACGATCCGTCGGCGCCGACGACGGGGGCGTAGTTCGCCGAGCGCGCCGATTCTTCGCGCTGGCCGTCGCGCAGCACGTCGAGGGCGAGGCGCTCGGGGTCGTGCATCGAGGCGTCGTAGTACGTGGCGGTGTAGGCGAAGCGGTCGTCGAGGTCGGGGTAGAGCTCGTGCGACTTCTTGCGCCCGTGGAAGCGGTGACGGGGCACGGCGCCGCCGTCGCGCGAGAACGTGTCGTACATGACGAGGCCGGCCTTGATGAGCAGCGCCCCGCGCTCGCGCGGCTTGCCGCGGCCGTGCGAGACGAGCAGGCGGAAGGGGGCGGTGAGGATGCCGGAGAAGGTCTTGTGGATCGGGATGGTCGTCGGCAGCGGCCGCACGTAGTGCGGGGCGTTGCGGACGAGCCGATTGCGCTCGGTGACCGATTCGCGGACGAGACGGAACTCGCCGTTCTCGAGGTACCGCACACCGCCGTGCACCATGTGGCTGGATGCCGAGGAGGCGCCGCTGACGTAGTCGCCGCGCTCCACGAGCGCCACGTCCACGCCCTGCAGGGCGAGGTCGCGGAAGGTCGCGATGCCGTTGATGCCGCCGCCGACGATGAGCACGTCGGCGTGCGGGCGGTCCCGCAGGGCCTGGATGTTCGATCGGTTCGTCGTCGCTGACGTAGTCATGTCACTTCCTTTTTCACGGCTGGTGAGACCTAGACTGGTGCGCGCTGAACGAATTCACAAGAGGCCTGAACGAACGTGCAGCGCGGCGAGCGCGGGTGCACGAATATGCAGTGAGAGGGAACCCATGAGCGGGATCGAAGCCGACGCGCGCACGCGCGAGGCCCTGCACGTGGCCCAGCTGTACTACGAGCAGGACCGCACGATGGAGCAGATCGCGGCGGAGCTGAACGTGTCACGGTCATCCGTGTCTCGCCTCCTCGCGTACGCGCGTGAGATCGGTCTGGTCGAGATCACGGTGCACTCCCCGCAGCAGGGCAGCACCGCCGTCGCCCGCCGGATCGCGGAGCGGTACGGCATCTCGGTGCACGTCGTGAGCTCGCCGCCGCGCACCCCCGATGCCGAGCGGCTGGAGCGGACGGCGCGCGCCGCCGCGCGGGCGCTCGCCGCGACCCTCGACCCGAACGCCGCGATCGGCGTCGCGTGGGGCGCGACCGTGTCGGCGATCGCACGGCACCTGCCGCCCAAGCGGCTGCACAACTCGCAGATCGTGCAGATGAACGGCGCGGCGAACGAGATCACCTCGGGCATCGCCTACTCGGGCGCCATCCTGGAGCGGTTCGGGCAGAGCTTCGGCGCCGACGTGCAGCAGTTCCCCGTGCCGGCGCTGTTCGACGACCCGTCGACGAAGCAGCTGATGTGGCGGGAGCGCTCGGTGCGACGCGTGCTGGATGCCCAGGCGCGCGTGCAGGTGTTCGTGTTCGGGCTCGGCTCGCCGACCGCCGACGTGCCCTCGCACGTCTACTCGGGCGGGTACCTCAGCGGCGACGACCTCCACTCGCTCATGCGCGACGGCATCGTCGGCGACTGTGCGACGGTGTTCTACCGCATCGACGGCAGCTCGTCGGGCATCCGCCTGAACGAGCGCTCGAGCGGGCCGAGCCTCGATGCGATCCGGCGGATCCCGCGGCGGCTGTGCGCGGTGTCGAGTCTGTCGAAGCTCGACGCGCTGAAGGGCGCGCTCGCCGCGCAGCTGATCACCGAGCTCGTGATCGAGGAGAGCCTCGCCCGGCGACTGCTCGAGGGCTGAGCGCGAGAGCCCGCGACGGGCTCAACGACAGGTCCCGCGACGGCCGCGGCGACAGCCACGGCAACACCCTCAGCGCGGATACCAGGTCAGCCGGGGCCGAGGATGAAATTCCAGGCGCCGGTCGCGACGGCGACGGTAACCGCGATCACGGCGATCGCGGCGCCGACGGCGATGAGCGCCCACTCCCGGCCGCCGAATCGCGACGCTCGTGCCCACGTGCGGGGGCCGGGGGCGCCGAACGCGCGGGCCTCCATCGCCGTGGCGAGGGCCGAGCCGCGGCGGATGGCGAGCACGAACAGGGCGAAGGCCGCCGAGACCGCACGCCGCACCCGGCCGGTGTCGGCGACGCCGCGCGCTCGACGCGCGCGCTCGAGCGCCCGCCAATCGGAGGCGAGCAGACCGAGCAGGCGCATGCCGGCGAGCGCGCCCAGCACGAACCGCGCCGGCAGGCGCACGACCTGCGCCAGCCCGTCGGCGAGGTCGGTCGGATCGACGGTGACGAACAGCACGACCGCCGGCAGGCCGATCGCGAGCACGCGCAGGAAGGTCGCGACGGCGAGCAGCAGCGATCCCTCGCTGATGCGCACCAGCATCCATTCGACGTACACCTCGCCGCTCGTCACGCCGTACAGCGCGACGGTCACTGCGCCGGTGAACGCGCCGAGCCAGACCGGCAGCGTCCGCAGCCAGAAGGTGCGCCACGGCAGCCCCGCTGCGAGCAGCAGCGGAATCTCGAGCACGAGGGCGACACCCGCCGACACCGGGTCGATCGACAGCACCAGCACGACCGCGATGAGCAGCGCCGCGGCGAGCTTGGCGACCGGATTGATCGTGGCGAACGCGCGCCGGGAAGAAGAAGAAGAAGAGGAGCGGGAGGAGGATGCCGCGGCGGAGCCGGCGACCGCGTCGACGCTCACGGAGTCCGCCCGCCGTCGCCGGTCGGCGCGGCCGCACCGACGCGCAGCCGCCGCGCGTGGAGCGCGTCGAGCACCTGCTCGTCGTGGGTGACGACGACCACGGCGAGCGGACCGCGGTCGTCGACGCCGTCGCGCAGCGCCGCGATCATCGCGACGAGCTCGGTCCAGGTGCGGGCATCCTGCCCGAACGTCGGCTCGTCGAGCACCAGCACGCGGGGGCGGGTGGCGAGCACGGCACCGACGGTCAGGCGCCGCTTCTGTCCGCCCGAGAGGGTGTACGGGTTGGCGGCGGCGAGCGGTGCGAGTCGCAGCCGCCCGAGCAGGTCGTCGACCCGTTCGGCGATCTCGTCTTCCGGCACCCCGAGCGCCCTCGGCCCCACCTCGAGCTCGCCACGCACCGTGCGGGCGAGTAGCTGATGCTCGGGCTCCTGGAACACCGTGCCGATGCGGGTCAGCAGGTCTTTCGAGCTCCAGGCGAACGGATCGTCGGCGCGCGGCGCAGGGCGGCGACGCGGTCTGCGGCGGGAGCGCCCGCGCACCCCCGCGGCCAGGGCGGCGGATGCCTCGACCTCGCCCGCGAGCGGGGCGAGCAGTCCCGCGACGGTCAGGGCGAGGGTCGACTTGCCCGCGCCGTTGCGCCCCACGATCCCGAGCACCTCGCCGGCGCGCACGTCGAAGCTCAGCGGTCCGGCGGCGGCGACACCGCGCTCGCGGCCGACCACGAGCTCCCGCGCCGACAGCAGCACCTCGCCCGGCGGCCCGGGCGGGGGCGGCAGCGGGAGCGCCGCCTGGGGCAGCCAGACGCCGGCTTCGGCGAGCGCCGCCGCCTGCGCGTCGAGCACGTCGGCGGGCGCGCCGTCGGCGATGACGCCCGCCTCACCGAGCACGATCACCCGATCGATGAGCGGCAGCCACACGTCGACGCGGTGCTCGATCACGACAAGCGTGGCACCCGTCTCGGCGAGCACCCGCCCGACGGCGTCGCGCACCTCGCGCACGCCCTCGGGGTCGAGGTTCGCGGTCGGTTCGTCGAGCAGGATCGCCCCGGGTCGCATCGCGACGACCCCGGCGAGCGCGAGGCGCTGCTTCTGCCCTCCCGACAGGTTCGCCGTGGAGCGGTCGGTCGGGACGTCGAGGCCGACGGCGGCGAGCGCCGCGTGCACGCGCGGCCAGATGTCGGCGCGCGGCACGCCCAGGTTCTCGCACCCGAAGGCGACGTCGTCGCCCACCCGCGCGAGGATCGTCTGACTGTCGGGGTCCTGCAGCACCATGCCCGCCCGGCCGCGCACCGATGCGGCGAGCGCCCCGTCGACGAGCAGCTCGCCCTCGTGCTCGCCCTCGTCCGCGCCGCCGAGGATGCCCGCGATGCCCTGCAGCAGCGTCGACTTGCCCGCGCCCGAGGCGCCGAGCAGCAGCACCCGCTCCCCCGGCGCGATGCGGAACGAGGCATCCCGCACCGCCCACGCCTGACGCGTCGCATACCGCCAGCCCCACCCGCGCGCCTCGATGGCGGCGGGGGCGGTCACGCCAGCACCGGTCACGCCGGCAGCGCCCGGATCGCCCGTGCCCCGGGTCCCCTCGGTCTGGGCGGCGGTCACACGCGTGCGGTGGCCTCGCGTCCCGACGCGAATCTGCTGAGCGCGCCGGTGGAGGCCAGGGCCTTCATGAGCAGCCACCCGCCGAGACCGGCGATGACGGCTCCGGAGATCGTCGTGGAGGTGATGTAGACGGCGGTGAACGGCACGTCGGCGCCGGGGTACCAGAGGATGCGGTCGTTGATGCCGCAGGCGAGGCCGGATGCCGCGCCGGCGAGGAGAGCGACGGGAAGGGTCCACACCTTATACAGGAAGACCAGGAAGACGATCTCGGCACCGAGGCCCTGGACGAGGCCCGACGCGATCGTCAGCGGGCCCCACGCGTTGCCGACGAGGGCGGAGATGACGGCGGCGACCGTCTCGGTGTAGAGCGCCGCACCCGGCTTTCTGATGATGAGGCCGCCGAGCACCCCGGCGATCAGCCACGGACCGGCGAGCAGACCCTGCAGGCCGGGGAGCAGCGGCTTGAGCACCGACGCGGGGCCCTCATAGCCGACGTTCCACAAGAGGAAGATGAGCGCGCACGCGACCGCGATCACGCTGGCGACGACGATGTCGACGATGCGCCAGCGGAAGCGGCCCGACGTGGGCGATCCGCCAGGCGGCGTCGCGGACGACGATGTGACGGTGGACGAAGACGCCGAAGCGTGCATGTTCTCTCCTCCCTGCGCCGGCATGATCCGGATCAGGTTCGACGGTCGAAGCGTGGATCGCTTCCTCTCAGCCCGGCTCACCGGACTCCCGTGGTTGTGACGTCGAGTATATCCATCAGCAGGTAGTTTTAGCGGGTGACCATCGAAGACGCGCCCCCGTCATCGCGGCGCGCGCTCCGTGAGCAGCAGGCGGGCCCGGTCGCCGTGCCCCGGAAGAACGGGTCGCACGTCGCGCTGGGGTGGGTCGATGAGGATGCCGTCAGCATTCGCACCGCCCCGGATACCTCCGCCCCGTACCGCTGGGCGCTGCCCGACCTGCTGGCCACGCGCCCGCGCCGGTCGCCGTTCCGCGCCGGGGTCGTCGTCCCGCTCCTCGCCGTGTGCGCGATGGCGGGCGTCTACGCGGGCGCGACGCTCTTCTGGCCCCTGTACGCCGTCCCTCCGGCAGTGACCGCCGCGACGATCGAGGACATCGCCGCCCCGGTCACCACGATCGCGTGGCCGGAGGTGGGGTCGGCTGCCGTCGCGGTCCGCGGAATCGACTCGGTTCCGGCATCCACCACCGACGTCGCCCCCATGGCGAGCATCACCAAACTGGTGACGGTGCTGATGGCGCTCGACGAAGCACCGTTCACGCTGGGCGAAGAGGGCGCGACCTTCTCGTTCACGCGCAGCGACCGCGCCGCGTATTGGGATTACCTCGCGAACGACGAGTCGGCCCTCGATGTCCCCGTGGGCGGCACGCTCACGGAGTATCAACTGATGCAGGGGATCCTCATCGGTTCTGCGGGCAACTACGCCGACCGCCTGGCCAGCACGTACTGGCCGACGGATGCCGTCTTCGCCCGCGCGGCCACGACGTGGCTGCGTGATCGCGGCCTGACCGACATCACCGTGGTCGACCCGACCGGAATCGATGAGGCGAACACCGCGACCCCCGCGAGCCTGATCGCACTGGCCGCGAGGGCGCTCGCGAACCCGGTCGTCGCCGAGATCGTCCGCACCCCGAGCGTGACTCTGCCGGGCGCCGGCGACGTGGTCAACACCAACGATCTCCTGGGAGATCCCGGAGTGATCGGACTGAAGACCGGCAGCCTGTTCGGCGCGTACAACCTCCTCGCCGCGAAAGACGCGACCGTCGGCGACGAGACGGTGCGCGTCACCGCGAGCGTGCTGGGTCAACCGGATGACGAACTCCGCGACAGCGAGACGGCACGATTGCTCGACCAGGTGATCGGCGAGATCTCCCAGCCACAGGTGCTTCCCGCCGGCACCGTCGCCGGGGTCGTGACGACCCCCTGGGGGTCACGCGTGGAGATCATGACGGATGCCGATGCCTCCGCGATCCTGTGGAACGCCGCGGCGGCGACGACGACGATCGATCTCGATCTGGCCGATGCGCGTGCAGCGAACGCCCCCGCGGGCGACGTGACGCTGACCGGTCCGCTCACTGCGCAGACCGTGGGCGTGCACCTGGCCGCAGACATCCCCGAACCGGATGCGTGGTGGCGCCTGACGCATCCCCTGGAACTCTGGGGACTTATCTGAACGGCCAGATCAGCGGCACGTAGAGCACTGCGACGGCGAGGAAGACGAGCATGAGGGGCAGCCCGAGCTTCCAATAGTCCCCGAACCGGTAGCCACCCGGCTGCAGGACCATGAGGTTCACCGGCGTGGCGATCGGGGTCATGAACGCGGCCGCACCGGCCACCGTGAGGGCCATCATGAACGGCTGCACGCTCACCTCCATCGCCTGCGAGATCGCGACGGCGATCGGGGTCACCACGAGCACCGTCGCGACGTTCGAGATGAACTGGCCGAGCACCATGGTGAGCACACCCAACACCAGCAACGCGAGATGCGGCGAGGTGCTGCCGATGATGCCGAGCACGATGTCGGCGACGATCGCCGCCGCACCGGTGGAGATGAAGGCCGCCGACAGCGGGACCATCCCGGCGATGAGGATCACGGTCGTCCACGAGATCGAGCGGTAGGTCTGCGGAATCGTCAACACGCGGGTGAGGACGATCGCGCCGGCCGCGAGGAGGCCGGCGACCACCGGAGGGACGATCCCGGTGGCCAAGAGCACCACCATGACCGCAAGGATCACCAGCGCCCGCCGCGCGCCGCGCCCGAGCGGAACGGTGCGCTGCAGGGCATGCGGCGGGGTCACCGCGATGACATCCGGCGATTGGGTGTAGCGGGTGAGAGCGGCCCACGGCCCTTGGACGAGCACGGCATCTCCCGCCTGCAACTCCAGTGAGCCGGCGACACCGGTGCCGCGTGACGCGTTGGGCCCGTCATCTTCCCCTCGGCGGACGGCGAGGATGACGAGATTCTCGGACCGCGTGGTCATTCCGGCGCAGGCGACCCGTCCGATGAGAGAAGATCGCGGAGCGACGAGGACTTCCGCCACCCCCTCCCGCACATTGAAGAGCACACCGGTGTCCAGATCCACGTCGTAGCTCTGTCGCAGAACCTCCGCGTGCTCGCTCGGATCGGGCACGCCGTCGCCGAGGTCTTCCGCGACCCGGTCGGGCAGGAGCCGGTTGCCGGCGAGCGTGACGATGAACACCGTCAGCAGCACGAGCGGGATGCCCACGAGCGCGAACTCGAAGAACCCGAACTCCCGGCCGCCGGCCGCGGCGGCGGCTTCGGAGACGACGATGTTGACGGGGGTTCCGGTGAGGGTCAGCAGCGACCCGGCGCTCGCGGCGAAAGCGAGCGGGATCAGCATCTTCGACGGCACGATCCCCGCTCGCACCGCGACGACCACGACGACCGGAAGCAGCGCCGCGACCGCGCCGTTGATCGAGATGAAGGCGGCGATCACGGCGGCCATGAACCCGATGATCATCGTGAGCCGCGAGCGGCCGCGCCCGGCCCGGGTGATCACCTGATGGCCGATCCAGGCGGTGACGCCGGTGGCATCCAAGGCTTCACTCACGACGAACAGCGAGGCGATGAACAACACGGTCGGGTCGCCGAAGCCGGCCAGCGCGGCGGGAAGGGTCAGAACTCCGGTCGCCCAGAGCGCCAGCGCGACACCGATCGACACGACAGCGAGGGGGATCTTCCCGCTGACGAAACCGACGATCGCGAGCGCCAGGATCAGGAAGGTCCAGGATGCCGGTTCCATGGCTTCACCCTAGCCACCCCGGACTCAGACGAAGCGGATGCTCTGTTGCAGTCGGGTACGCACATCGAACAGTTCGTTGCCGCCGATGTCGCGGGCGCCGGAGAGTCCCCGCCGCAGCACGGTCGATAGGGCCGACCGCCCGACGACGGCGACGGGAAGGCCCCGCACCTTGCCGAGCTCCTCGATCGCGAGCACCACATCGTCGTCGGGCAGCACGACGATGACCCCGCCGAACGTCACCCGGGCCGCGCGCGCGAGGGTGCGGGCACGCGCGACGAGCTGCGCGACCGGTGCACCGACGACGTCGTCACCGATCAGCTCACCCCGGCGCGTGCGTACCGGCCCACCGAAATCCTCCGACAGGACGGCGTACAGGCCGCTCGGGCCGAGGACGACATGGTCGAGCTTCGCGTTCGGATCGTGCGCGTCGGCGGCCACATCGTGCCAGACGGTGAAGCCCATCCCGAGGTCACCGACGATCCGCGCGGTGGCCTCTTCGGCGAGGGCGTCGGCCAGCATCCGTCGCAGTTCGCGCGGGGCGGTGCGCACGAGGACAGGATCGTAGGGATCGTCGAGGGCCACTCCACGGCCGACCCATTCGCGCATGAGCGTGAGGTACCGCTCGCGCCTCCAGCCGCCGGGCTGACCGAACGACCGGGCGCGCGGCCGCGTGTCGACCGGGCGCCCCGGCGGGCGCCACATCGCCGACTCCGGCGCGAATGACACCTGTTCGGCGGCGAATCCGTGTCCTCGGTCATAGATAGCGCGGGCCTCGGCCGTTCCCACGAGGTCCCACGCACGCTGCACCTGGACGAACAGGGCGGCGTCTCCCCCGGTGTCGGGATGCGTCTGCCGCAGGCGCAGTCGATAGGCACGCCGGAGATCATCCTCCGTGGCGTCGGGCGCCACCGCGAGTACCTCGTACGCCGAGGCGGAGAGCGGACTGTCGAACATCAGGACCAGAGTGCCGTTTCCGGCTCGAACGCCAGCGCCTGTGCCCCGAGGTGCGCGGGCACCTCCGCGAGGGTCGCCGGCTGCCAGCGGGGCGAGCGGTCTTTGTCGACGAGCTGAGCGCGAATCCCCTCGGGCAGATCCGGCTGTGTCCGAGCGAACCACAGCACGAGCCTGTACTCCTGCTCGAGCGCGGCGCGCAGGCTCGGGAGCTCCCGGGCCGCGCGCACAGCCTCCAACGTCACGGTCAACGCCGTCGGCGACAGACCCGCCAGCAACTCTGCCGCGGCGACCGCGGCGGGCTCGGGCCGCGCGCGCAGTCGCTCGAGGATCTCCGGTACGGTGTCGGCCGAGAACGCGGCGTCGATCCACGGGCGCGCCGCTTCGAGAGCGGATGCCGGCGCCGTCTCGTCGAAGAGCAGGACAAGTTCGGTGGGCGTTTCGGGGTCGGCGCGGGTGACGAACGCATCGCGGAGATCATCGAGGTGCTCAGATCGCACGAGGTGATCGGCGAAGCCGGCGTAGATCGCGTCCGCGGCATCCATTGTGCCGCCGGTCAAGGCCAGGTACTCGCCCACCCGGCCAGGGGCTCGGCCGAGCAACCAGCTGCCCCCCACATCCGGAGTGAAACCGATGCGGGTCTCGGGCATCGCGAGTGTCGAGCGCTCGGTGACAACGCGCACGGCCGCGTGGCCGGCAAGGCCCACACCCCCGCCCATCGTGATGCCGTCCGCGTACACGACGATCGGCTTCGGGTACTCCGCGATGCGTGCGTTCAGCGCATACTCCGCCCGGAAGAAACCGCCGGTCAGATCGGCGTCGCCGGAGACGATCTGTGCGTACAGCCCGCGAACATCGCCGCCGGCACAGAGACCGCGCTCCCCGGCACCGTCCAGGAGCACGAGTGCGATGTCGACATCGTTCTCCCACGCATCCAGGGCTGCGGCGATCGCGTCGATCATCCCGAGGTCGAGCGCGTTGATCGCGCGGGGCCGATCGAGCGTGATGCGTCCGACGCTCCCCTCGCGGCGGAGGCGCACGTTCGACGGGGCGTCGGGGATGGATGCCGGTTCACTCACTCCCGCAACGTTACCCGCGCCCCAGCGGCGCGGGGCGTCAGGCGAGCGCAGGACGCGGGTGCGGCGCGGGGGCGTGCTTTCCGCCGATCACCGGAAGCGAGGACGTCACGATCTCGGTGACCTCCTGCGGCTTGTCATCGGTCTCGAGGCGCAGCGCCTGCACGAGAGCCAGCCCGTTGCGGGTCGTGAGCACGATGCGTTCGAACTCCGGGTCGCCGTCGAGGTCGATGACGACGGCGGGATGCCGGCGGCGCACGATGACGAAATCGGACCCGCCGGCGGACTTCCAGGTGCCCATCGCGAGCACGCCGCGAACGAAGGTCCCCGGGCTCGGCACGCCGCGGAGCCAGGTCCACGCGTCGTCGACGAGTTGGACCTTCGCGATGTGGCTGCGGTCGATCCGCAGATCGTCTTTGCGCCTCGACAGCGCACGCTCGGCAGTGGAAAGCACCACATCGAGCTGCGTCGAGTCCAGCAGCAGGGTCACCATGGGATCAGTCTGCCAGCGTCGCGCGCGTCGGACACACCCTCCGCGGCAACAATCCGGTCTCAGACGGCGTACTCGTCCGTCGCGTGCGGAAGGGGGAATGTCGAGACCGCCGCGATGAGCCCGTCGACCGTCTGTTCCCGCGCCACCGCGGACACCCCGAGACCGGCACGGCGGGCGTCCTTGGCCGTGCGGGGGCCGATCGCGGCGACGATCGTGCTGTCGGGAATATGCGGAAACTGCAACCGGACTTGCTCGGCGACCGAGCCGCTGGTCACGAGGATCGCATTGATGCGCCCATTGGCGACATCGTGCGCGATGCGCTCGGTCACGGGCACGCCGACCGTCCGGTAGGCAACGACGCTGCGCACGTCGTGTCCGGCCTGGGAGAGTTCGCGCGTCAGCACCGGCTTCGCAATCTCGCTCCGGAGAGTCAGGATGCGGCGCGGCGCGGGCTCGAGGGCGATCAACTGCGCGGCCATGCCGGCGGCGGAGTTGTCGTCGTCGGGGACCAGGTCGACGCGGTAGCCGACCGCCGACAGCGCCGTGGCCGTGGTCTCGCCGACCGCCGCGACCCGCGTCGAGGCGGGAATGACGGCGCGGTAGGCGTACAGCACATCGACGGTCGTCGCGCTCGTGAGGGTAACCCAGTCGAACGCGCCGGCCGCGAGATCTGCGAGCGCGGCTTCGAGAGTTTCCTGATCGGTCGAGGGAGCGAAGTTGATGAGCGGCGCGATGACCGGAGTCGCTCCCTGACCGCGCAGCGTCGCGGCAACCGAGTCGCCCCAGGGGCCACCGCGAGGCACGAGCACGCGCCAGCCCTTGAGGGGCTTTGCGGCCGCTGTGGCCCGCTCGTCAGAATTCATGCTCGACTCTCGTGGTGCTCAGGTCGGAACACACGCCGGTTTGCGCGTCCGACCGTGTCGGTTCCGGATGCTGTGCATCGGGTCGGCACAGCCAGCAGAGTGCGCACCGTTGCCACTGCCTCGCACACGAGCATACCCGCGCGGCGCTGGCCACGCGTCGGCGAGGAGGTCAGCGCGTGTACAGACGGACGATTCCCCAGACGATGAAGCCGACGGCAGCGGCGACACCGGCGACGGCTGCCGTGGCGGCCTGAGGATTCTGGTTCGTGAAGCGACGCGCCTCGGTCACCCGGCGATCGGTGGCGATGGCGACGCGCTTGGGAACATTGGCCTTCACCTCGATCGCCGCGAGCGTGGCTTTCAGCTCGGCGCGCGCACGCTCGACGGGGTCGGTGATCCCCAGGGCCACCGCGGTCCGCGGAATGGACATCTCAGAACTCATCGGCCACTTCCTTCACAATGCGTGCGTCGACCTTCACTGCTTGCGCGGGATTCTGCGTGCGGGACAGCTTCTTGATGCGCATCAACCCCATCAGGGCGAACACGGCGGCACCCAGGAGCGCCACGATCACGACGATCAGGCTCGCGAGCCACGCCGGCATCCAGGAGGAAAGCCCGATGATGGCGAACGCGGCGAGAGCGGGCAACGACCAGAACAGAAAGAACAGCGCAACGAGAAACCAGACGCCCCCCATCCCGACGTCCTTGCCGGCGTTCTTGGCCCACGCCTTCGCGGAGTCGACCTCGGCCACCACGAGATTGCGCACCAGCTCGGGCACCTCACCGATGAGGGTGAGCAGGCTCTGGTCCGTGCGATCACGGAAGCCGCGGGGCGTTGCCATCAGCGATCCGCGGTCTTCTTGAGATCGCTGACCGCCTTGTCGGCCGCCTTCTTGACCTCGTCGGCGGTGACTTCCGCGCCTCGCGCGACATCGTCGGCCGAGGCCTTGCCCGCCTTGAGCGCACTGTCGAGCTTCTGCCCGGGCGTGCCGGAGCGCGTGGCCGCCTTGGTCACCTTCACGGCGCCGTCCCAGACGGCGCTCGGCAGGGCCAGCGCGGCGGTCTTGCCGAGATCCTTGGCCTTGGACACCTGCTTCTGCACGGGATCGGTGTTCCAGACCTTCAGAAAATTGGACGTGATCTGGTCGTAACGCTCACGTCCGGCGCGCGACCCGAGCACATAGCCCGCGGCGAGCCCGACGACGATACCGATTTTGCCCCTCATGGGGTCTCCTCACGCTGGTGTCGGTGTGGTGATGGGTCTTCAGCGTAACGCTGTATGCCGATTCGGGCATCCTCTTGCGCCGGGCCCGGTTACGGTGTACCGAGGTCCGGCTCCCGGCCCCAGAGCAAACCGTGTCGCACGCGCTCGGCGGTGCGCACCGCGTCTCCGATCTCGTCGGCCACGTCCCCTCCGGCGAGCCACCCGCCGACGATGTCCAGGCCTTCGTGTGCGTCGATCATTGCCCGTGTCGCCTCCCGTCGCGCCGAGTCGGCGACCCGGCGCCCGGTCCCTGCCGCGACCCGACGAGACCGGGCGACACCCCTGACGCGGCTCGACGTGAGCGAGGCGCCGACGAGGTCGGTGACGGATGCCGCAGCCACCGCCGCGAGTGCGGCGTCGTCGCGCTCGGACGCAGCGAGCACGACCCGAATAACCCGGCGCGCCGGCCCCACCTGGGGTGAACGGGCGGTCACGTCGGTCGCCGAGTACACCTCGGAGCCGCGGGGGAACACGAGGACATCCGGCCCGCCCTGGGCGACATCCGTCGCGTCGACCACGAGGGTGACGACGTCGACCTCGTCGACGGCAACGAGGGCTTCCACGTCGCCGAGGACGGGTTCGAGCAGTCGACCCGCGTCTGCGGCGCCGGTGGCGATGATGACGGCATCCGCGTGGATGTCGGCGTCACCCGTCGTGACGCGCCACCCCTCATCCCGCGCGGTGATCCCCGTCGCCTCCCGCCCGGTGTGAACCTCGACGCTGAGGTCTCGCAGGTGGGTGTCGAGCGCCGCGACGAGCGAAGCGAAGCCGGAGCGAAGCGCCCGCCGCGCGGGCTCGGGATGTGCCTGAAGCTGCGAGACGGCACCCGTCAGTGACCCCGTCCGCGTGAGCGCCGTGCTGATGCCCGGGAGGACGGCATCGGCATCCAGATCATCCGGAGTGGTCTCCCAGCGTGCCGCGGCGAGCGGTGTGACGAGGCGATCGGCGACGCGCTCGCCCAGACGGGTGCGGACGAGCGCGCCGAGCCGCGGTTCGCGGCCGATCGTCAGCGGGGGGCGGAGCCGGTCGAGATAGGCCCGCCACGTGCCGGACCATCCGATGATGCGGCGCACCTCCGGCGCCCACGGGTTCACCGGGATCCCGAGCAGCTCGTCTCCAGGCAGCGGTCCACCGCCGGCGAGCGCGATCCGGGCGTCGGGCACAGACACGGTGTCGCACCCGAGGAGGTGCAGCACGGCCTCGGCCTCCGGGTCACCCGGGGCGATGTCGATGTGTGCGGCGTCGAGGGTCAGGCCATCGATCTCGACCGGAGCTAGCGACCCACCCGAGCGGTCCGCGGCATCCAGCACGGTGACGGTCAGGCCCACCCGCGCACACTCCCACGCCGCGACGAGACCCGCGACGCCCGCACCGATCACGACGACACGGCGCTCGCGCACGTGCGTGACGACATCTTCAGAATCGGGCATTCCGCCATCTTTCCATCCATGATCCGAAGAACCGGTGAGAGGAGCACCCAATACGCTGTCACCATGAGCACAGACGAGCTGAGCTTTCGGACGACGATCGGTGTCGAGGTCAAAGGCGCCGTGTGGAGCTGCGTGGAGATCCCCGGATCGGCGGAGTTCTTCGGCACGGGAAAGACCGTCAGAGTCGACGCCACGGTGGACGATGTCCGGCTGGAGAACGTCGGCGCGATGGTGACCGGAACCGGAGGGCACATGGTGTCTCTCAACGCCAAGGTCCGCACAGCCCTCGGAAAAGACATCGGTGACACCGTCGAGGTGACTGTCACGAAGCGGTAGTCGCGCAGTTGCCGCTCATCGGCCTGGTGATCCTCCTGCGAGACTGAATACATGAGCCTGCACATCACCGGCGATGCTGGCGCCGACGCCCTGTTGACCGAAAACCCCCTGGCGCTCCTTGTGGGCATGCTGCTGGATCAGCAGATCGCGATGGAGGCGGCGTTCAGCGGACCGCTGAAGATCCAGCAGCGCACCGGGGCGATGGATGCCGCGACCCTCGCCGGCGCCGATCCGGATGCGTTCGTCGAGGTGTTCCGGCAGACTCCGGCCGTGCACCGGTACCCGGGATCGATGGCCGGGCGCGTGCAGGCACTCTGCCAAGCGCTCCTGGATGACTGGGATGGCGACGCCGCAGCCCTCTGGACCCGCGGCGCACCCGACGGGGCGACGGTCCTGAAGCGACTGAAGGCCCTACCCGGGTTCGGTGAGCAGAAGGCGAAGATCTTCCTCGCCCTGCTGGGCAAGCAGTACGGGTTCACCGGCGACGGGTGGCGCGAGGCGGCGGGCGCGTACGGCGACGAAGGCGCGTACCGCTCGGTCGCCGACATTGTCTCGCCCGAGTCGCTCACGCTCGTGCGCGAGCACAAGCGTGCGGCGAAAGCCGCCGCGAAAGGCGCCTGAGATGCAACCCACGGGTGGTTCCGTCGCCGCGTTCGTCGCTCAGGTCACTCCGGCGACGCGCCGGCGCGATGCCGACACGCTCATCGCGCTGATGCGCGAGGTCACCGGTCGTGAACCGGAGCTGTGGGGCACCGTCATCGGCTTCGGCAGCTGTCATTACCGGTATCCGACCGGCAACGAAGGCGACATGCCGCTCCTCGCCTTCGCGCCACGGAAGGCCGCATCCACGATTTACCTCGACGATGCGGGTGCCCACACGGCCGCCCTCGCCGCGCTCGGGCCGCACACGACGAGCGTCGCCTGCCTGTATGTGAAGGATCTGACCCTGGTCGACCTCGAGGTGCTGCGCGGCATCCTGACCGCGTCGTACACCGCGACGACCTCCGGCGGCAACGCCTACGCGACGATCACCGTCACCGCCTGACTCCGCGGCTTCTCGCCTCCGGACCATGTCCCACTTATGGCTGTTTTCAGCGCCCTAAACCAGCCACTTTTGGGACAAACCCCGCACCAAGTGGGACACACCCTGCCCGGAGTGGGACAAGGTCAGGGGGATGCCGGGGTCAGGCGCCGTGGAGGCGCTCGGTCAGATATGCGACGAGGGCCTCGAGCGGCACGCGCTCTTGAGCCATCGTGTCGCGGTCGCGCACCGTCACGGCGTTGTCGTCGAGCGAGTCGAAGTCGACCGTGACGCACAGCGGCGTGCCGATCTCGTCCTGGCGGCGGTAGCGGCGCCCGATCGCACCGGCGTCGTCGAAGTCGACGTTCCAGCCCTGGGCGCGCAGCGTATCGGCGACCTCGCGCGCGAGCGGCGAGAGGCGCTCGTTGCGGCTGAGTGGCAGCACCGCGACCTTGACCGGCGCCAGGCGCGGGTCAAGCCCGAGCACCGTGCGCGTGTCGGTACCACCCTTGGCGTTCGGCACCTCTTCTTCGCGGTAGCTGTCGACGAGGAACGCCATCATCGAGCGGGTGAGACCGAACGACGGCTCGATGACGAACGGCGTGTATTTCTCACCCGTGGCCTGGTCGAAGTAGGTGAGCGATTGACCGGATGCCTCGGTGTGGCTCGTGAGGTCATAGTCGGTGCGGTTGGCGACACCCATGAGCTCGCCCCACTCCTTGCCCGTGAAGCCGAACCGGTACTCGACGTCGATCGTGCCGGCGGAGTAGTGCGCGCGATCCTCTTCGGGAACGTCGAACTGCCGCATGTTCTCGGGGTCGATCCCGAGATCGATGAACCAGTCCCAGCACGCCGTCACCCAGTGCTCGAACCACTCCTGCGCCTCAGCGGGCGGGACGAAGAACTCGATCTCCATCTGCTCGAACTCGCGCGTGCGGAAAATGAAGTTTCCCGGCGTGATCTCGTTGCGGAACGCCTTGCCCACCTGCCCGATGCCGAACGGCGGCTTCTTCCGCGAGGACGTCAGCACGTTCGAGAAGTTCACGAAAATGCCCTGCGCCGTCTCGGGCCGGAGGTAGTGCAGTCCGGTCTCGTCGTCGACGACACCGAGGTAGGACTTCACGAGACCGGAGAACGCCTTCGGCTCGGTGTACTGACCCTTCGTGCCACAGTTCGGGCACGGCACGTCCGCCAGGCCGTTCTCGGCCGTACGCCCCTTGCGTGCCTCGAAGTCCTCGATGAGGTTGTCGGCGCGGAAGCGCTTGTGACACTGCAGGCATTCCACCAGCGGGTCGGTGAACGTCGCCACGTGACCGGATGCCTCCCACACGCGCTTCGGCAGGATCACCGACGAGTCCAGGCCCACCATGTCACCGCGACCGCGGACGAAAGTCTGCCACCACTGCCGGCGGATGTTCTCCTTCAGCTCCGTCCCGAGGGGACCGTAGTCCCATGCGGAGCGCGAGCCGCCGTAGATCTCACCGGCCTGAAACACGAACCCGCGGTGACGGGCGAGGGCGATGACTTTATCGAGGCGGGACTGCTCGGCCACAGGTGGCTCCAAATGGTCGTGTGCGGAGTGCGAGAAATCGCGGATGCCGCAAAATGGCGGCATCCACGATTCTACCGACGGCTCATCGGAGGAACGTGATGCTCAGCGGATAGGTGTACCACTCGCCCTTGTTCGCGCGGATGGCCGCGATGATCGAGAAGACGATCCGCACGATGTAGACGGCCGGGACGACGAGGAAGCCCACGAGCACGAACATCAGCGCGTAGCCGACCAGCTCGGCAATCAGCATGGTGAGTTGGAAGTTCAGCGCCGTCGCGGTGTGCGCGCGCACGAACGGCCCGCGATCCTTCAGCACGATGTAGCCGATGAGGGCGGGGAGGAATCCGAAGAAGATCCCGCCGACGTGGATGAGGGTCGCCCACATCTTCTCGTCGGACGGGTTCAAGGGCTGCGGCGCGGCGGGATACGGGGGCTGCGGCGGGGGCATGGTCATGATCCGAGCCTAAAGCTGCGGCATCCCCCCGGGAATCGGGATAGCCCGACTTCCGCGAGTGCCACCGGGTACGGTCGAAGGACATAGTCGCAACACAGAAAGTGGAGTGCTCGTGGACAACCTCTTCGCCGCCGGAGGCACGCTCGTGATCATCGGGATCGCCGCCGTCGCCGCCATCCTCCTGCTGGTCTTCATCCTGATCATGGTGCGTGCCTGGTACAAGGTCGCCAAGGCCGACCAGGCCCTCGTCGTCGTGGGTCGCAACCAGCGGAACGCAGCCGGTGATTCGTCGCGCATCTCGGTGATCACCGGTGGCGGGGCCCTGGTGAACCCGTTGACGCAGCGCGCCGAGATGATCTCGCTCCGCGCGCGCCAGATCAAGATCGAGCCGACGGCGCAATCCTCGACGGGTGTCACGGTGAACGTCAGCGGTGTCGCGCTGGTGAAGATCGGGTCGGATCCCGAGCTGGTGCGTCGCGCCGCGGAGCGCTTCTTGTCGCAGGACAGCGCGATCGAACAGTTCACGACCGAGCAGCTCGAGGGTGCGCTGCGCGGCGTCGTGGCGACGCTGACCGTCGAGCAGCTCATGAACGACCGGCAGAAACTGTCGGATCAGATCGCCGACGGCATCAAGAGCGACCTGCTCTCGCAGGGCCTTATCCTCGACTCGTTCCAGATCCAGGGCGTGACCGACAAGAACGGGTACATCGACGCCCTCGGCGCCACCGAGGTCGAGCGCGTCCGCCGCGAGGCCGAGGTCGCGCGCATCAATGCCGCCCGCGAGGTCAAGGCCCGCCAGATCGCGACCGACGAAGCGAACCTGATCGAGCAGACCGCGTTCGACAAGAACTCCGCCTCGGCTGCCGCCGAGGTCGGGCGTGCCCGCGCCGAAGCCGACCAGGCCGAAGCCCTCGCCCGCGCAGAGCGCGAGCAGGCGGTCCTGTTGCAGGGAGCCGAGAACAAGCAGGCGCAACTCGACGCCGACATCAACAAGGTCGCCGATGCTGATCTCTACCAGCGTCAGCGCGGTGCCGACGCCGACGCATACGCGCAGGTCAAGGCCGCCGAGGCTCGCGCCCAGATCGCCGCGCAAGAAGCCGAGGCGACCCGCTTGCGCGCGCAGGCCGAAGCAGATGCCGTCCGCCTCGTCGGACAGGCCCGCGCCGAAGCAATCTCCGCCGAGGCCGAGGCCCTCTCGAAGAACCAGGAAGCTCTGCTCGCCCAGCGTGCGCTCGAGACCCTCGTGCCCATGATGACCGAGTTTGCCCGCGGATTCGACAAGGTCGGCTCGATCACCGTGCTCGGCGGTGAAGGTGCGTCGTCGCACATTGCGGCGGAGTCCGCATCCGGCATGCGCGCCACCTTCGACGCCGTGGAGGCGACGACCGGCATCGACCTGCGCGCCGTGATCCAGGGGCAGGCCACCGGCCGCGGGATGGCGCAGGGGCTTGCCCAGTCATCCGACCGGGCGGAGACTCCCGCCGCGGCCGACCCGGAGGCGGGCCTGGCGGAAGCCACCGCGATCGGCGAACGTTTCGCCGCCGGAGCTCAGCCCGGGGCCTGACGCCCGATCCGGAGCGCGGGCCGCGGCGGATCTACCGCCGGATCTCGACCCGCTCGACGGTGAACGCGTCGAGCGCCGCACGGTCGATCTCGACGCCGATCCCCGGGCCGGTCGGCACGCGGACGTGCCCGTCCTCGAGCACGGCGGGGCTTGTCACGATATCGCGCGCGTAGAAGCGGCCGGATGCTGACACGTCGCCCGGCAGCGTGAACCCGGGGAGGGCGGCGAGCGCCGCGTTCGCCGCGCGGCCGATGCCGGTCTCCAGCATCCCGCCGCACCACACCGGGATTCCCGCCTCGCGGCACAGATCATGAATCGCCACGGCCTCCAGGTAGCCGCCGATGCGCCCGGCTTTGATGTTGATGATGGATGCCGCGCCCAGCGCCAGCGCGTCAGCCGCGGCCTTGCGGGACGTGATGGACTCGTCGAGGCAGACGGGGGTGCGCAGCCGGCGGGCGAGGGCGGCGTGGTCGACGAGATCGTCTTCCTGCAGGGGTTGCTCGATGAGCAGGAGATCGAAGCGGTCGAGCTCGGCGAGGGCGTCCGCATCCGCGAGCGTGAACGCGGAGTTCGCGTCGACCTGCAGCGGGATCGCCCCGAACGCCTCCCGCACCGCGGCCGTGTCGAGAATGTCGCGTCCGGGTTTGATCTTGATCTTGATGCGGACGTAGCCCTCATCGAGATAGCCGCCGACGGTCTCGACGAGAGCGGCGGGATCAGCCTGGATGCCGACACTCACCCCGCTCGGCACACGATCGACCGTGGCGCCCAAGTATTCGCCGAGCGGGCGCCCCTCGGCCCGGAGCGCGGCGTCGAGGATCGCGAGTTCGAGGCCCGCCTTGACCATCCGGTGCCCGACGAAGGGCGCCAGCACCCCCGCGACGGACTCGGGCGCGAGGGTACCGGCATCCAACAGCGCGGGAATCAGGAAGCGCGCGGCGACATCCCATGCGCCCTGCGTGTACTCGCTCGAGTACAGGGGCGCCTGTTGCGTGACGATCTCGCCCCACCCGTCGCCATCCGAGGTCAGCGCCCGTACGACGATGACCTCGCGCACGGTCTCCGTCCCGAACGAGGTCGTGAACGGCGCTACCAGCGGCAGGTGCAACACGCGAAGCTCGACACCCTCGAGGGCGACGGATGCGGCGGCTCGGTCGATCGGCATGCGCCCAGGCTAGTGCGGCAGCCAGCCCGCGGGCGCGAGGAGAGGAGATGTGCGCCCGGGAGGATGAATCCCCCGCATTCACCCTCCGGTGTGCGCATCCCCTCTCGCCGTGCTCAGCTCGGCGTACGCCCGCACCGGGAACGTCCCGAATCCCTCGATTGCGGGCGGTGCCGCCGTAAAGCGCGCCCCCGACGCCGGAAGATCTCCCAGCCGGGTGAGGTGCTCGACGACGTGGATGCCGGCATCCAGCAGCAGCGTGTGAGCGGGCCGCTCGCCCCCGGACTCCGTGTCGTCGATGTTGACCGAGTCGATGCCGACGAGCCCGACACCCGCGGCGATCAGCGTCCGCGCGCCGTCTTCGCTCAGAAACGGCGCCCCGACGCCGTACTCCGGGGTGCCGAAGAACCGATCCCACCCGGTGTGTAGCAGGACGGCCGCACCACCGAGGTCACGACCGGCGAAGGTGTCGCCATCGATGCCGCGAGCGCCCGCATCCTGCAGGTGGAAGACCTCGGCGCGCAGGCCCACGAGGGTCGCGAGATCGAGCCCGGCAAGGTCGGGACCTTCGGCGTACCGGTGGAACGGCGAGTCGAGGTACGTACCGGTGTTGCCGATCATCGTGATGATATCCATCGCGAACTCGGTTCCGGGCGCGTAGTTCGCGCGAGACGCCTCACGCGTGAGGTGCGACGTGATGACCGGGGCGGGAAGCCCCGGATACGTGACGAGTCCGGCGCGGATGGGGTGGCTGAGATCGACGATCGGCATAGCCGCCAGCGTAGGGTTTCGCACCCACCGCTCCGGCACGCGGGCGGGAGGTTGGCAGAAAACACCCGCCCCTCGGCTCAGATCCGGCGGGAGAAGAGGTATCCGCGCTCGTCGTCGAACCCGGTGACCACGAACCCGTCCGAGAGCAGCCCGCCGAATGCGTCACGCACGCGGTAGCGCCACTCCAGCGCTTCGGTCGGGTCGGCCCGGCGCAGCCCCTCGATGTCGTGCGGCACCGGGACCGACGTGACGACGTCCTCTTCCCGCGGAGCGGATGCCGGCGCCGCCAGCGCCCAGGAGGCCATCAGCCGGTCGGATTCGTCGCCCCGGTTCACGCCGTCGTCCATCGCGCCGTAGTGATCGATCAGGTACTCGGTGATACGCACGCCGAGCACCCGCACATTGAAATGGGCGTTGCGCGCAACGAGCGGATCGAAAGTCCAGGTGATGTGCCCGACGTCACGGGCGAGCGCCCAGGCGCGCTGGTGATTCTTCAGGAGGCGCCCGAGACCGCGGCCGCGGTAGCCGGGCAGGATGCCGGTGATGTGCGAGTGCATCGACCGCTCGGCGGGCGCCGCGAACCAGGCCGCGGAGGCGCCGATCATCCGATCGCCGTCGAAGAGGCCGACGGCGTAGTTTCCCGAGTGCGCGAGCGCGCGGAGCAGATTCGGCGGCATGCCGGTGCGATCGCCACCCCACACCTCGCTCAGCACCTCGCTCGCGGTGAAAATCTGCTCCACCGACTCCAGCGCGCGGATCTCAATGTCGGCGGACGCGGTCTCCTCACTCATGGCGCCACCCTACGCCCGACGGCCCCGGCCCTCGGTCGCGCCGAAAGCGTCGATGAGTGAACACACGGGATGACCACGCGCGCCGCCGCAGGACCCGAATGCCGAGCCAAAGCGCGATCGTGGCCGTTCTCGCGAGGCGAAGCTGTACGACCCGGCCGACCAGGTGCCCTATTTCTCCACCATCGGTGGAGTCGCCATCGTCATGGGCATCGCGTTGCTGTTGGCGGTCAGGCCGGTGCTGGCTCTGATGCGGGGCGTGCGCTGAGCACCGTCTAGGTCACATCGGCCCACGCGTCAACCCCATCGGCATCCTTTCGATCGCGTCGTAACGTGAGACACAGATGGTCGGTGTCCACGCCGACCGGAGCGAAAGGGGTTACCCATGGGACTCGACGACAAGATCAAGAACGCCGCTGAAGACCTCGCCGGCAAGGCCAAGGAAGCAGCCGGCAAGGTCTCCGGCAACGAGCGCCTCGAAGCTGAAGGCCAGGCCGACCAGGCCAAGGCCGACATGAAGAAGGCCGGCGAGAACGTCAAGGACGCGTTCAAGTAAGCCCCCGACACGATGCCCCCGCCCGACTCGGCGGGGGCATCGTGCTGTGTGCGTGCTCCGACACGGCAGAATCGATGCATGCCTCCGGTCCACACACCGCACCTCCTGCCCGCTCACGCCTGTCTGATCGTGCAGGGCAAGGACACCCCCGGAATCGTCGCGGCGGTCTCGGCGATGATCACGCGCATCGGTGGCAACATCGTCGCGTTCGATCAGTACTCCGACGATGCGCGCGGAGGCGCGTATTTCCAGCGGGTCGTGTTCCACCGCCCGAATTTCGCCGCCGATCGACCGCAGATCGAGCAGGAGGTCGCTCGCACCATCGCCGACTTCGACCTTTCGTGGGAGCTCACCGACCAGTCGGTACCGAAGCGCATGGCGATCCTCGCGAGCAAGCAGGACCACTGCCTGCTCGACCTGTTGTGGCGTCACCGCCGCGGCGACCTGCCCGTCACGATCCCGATGGTCGTCTCCAACCACACGACGACTGCGGAGGATGTCCGCAGTTTCGGCGTACCGTTCTTCCACGTGCCGTCGGTGACCGGGCCTGACAAGGCGGCATCCGAAGCCGAGATTTTGAAGCTGCTCGTCGGCAACGTCGACTTCGTCGTCCTGGCCCGGTACATGCAGATTCTGTCCGGCGACTTCCTGTCGCAGCTGGGCGTGCCGGTCATCAACATCCACCACTCCTTCCTGCCCGCCTTCATCGGCGCCGAGCCGTACAAGAAAGCCAAGGAGCGCGGCGTCAAGCTCATCGGGGCGACATCGCACTACGTGACCGACGACCTCGACGAGGGGCCGATCATCGAGCAGGACACCGTCCGCGTCACGCACGCCGAGTCGGCGACCGAGCTTGCGCGGCGCGGCGCTGACGTTGAGCGTCAGGTGCTCTCGCGTGCGGTCCTGTGGCACGCGCAAGACCGCGTGCTGCGCGACGGCAACCACACGATCGTGTTTTGACCCCATGTCCCACTTCTGGTCGTTTCTGAGCACCAGAAGCAACCAGAAGTGGGACATGCTGTGTCGCAAGTGGGACACACGGTGCCCAGAGTGGGACGCGGGTCAGAACACGTATTCCATGAGGTCGAGGCCCAGCGTGTGGAATGCTTCGTTCGCCCGCAGGCGGTGCGCAATCGACAGATCGTCGAAGCAGACGATCAGCGCATAAGAAAGGCCTCCGCGCGGGCCGGCGATCACTCCGGCTTCGGCACGGATGCCGTCGGCGCGCCCGGTCTTGTTCACGAACAGCAGGCCGTGACGATCATCCTCGTGGGCGAACGGGTCCATCGCCGTCGCCGACCCCACGAGCGCAAGGTCCTGGGTGAGGTTCAGCCACTCCCCGACCTGGGCGCTGACGGCCGGAGAGACGACCTGTGCGTTGACGATCCCGGCGAACAGGGCCGCCAGTTCACCGGCAGAGGACAGCGCGACCTGCGGGGCGTCATCGGGTCCGCGCACATCACGGAAGCGGTCGAGCAGGGCGGTCTTCGTCAGGCCGATCGACTCGATGCGCGCGCGGACGGCATCCAACCCCACCCGAGCGAGCAGGGCGTTCGCCGCCGACGCGTCCGAGGCGGCCGCCGCGAGCACCGCGAGGTCGCACACCGGGAGCGCGGGCGCCTTGAGGTGCTGCCAGAGCCCCGCGACCCCGACCGGGTCGACCGACCGGCGCTCCAGGATCTCCAGCGGGTCGAGCGTTCGCGCCTCGATCTGCGCCGCGACGTCGACCAGCAGTGGCACGATGCCCAGGCCCGCCACCGGGAGGGTCAGGTGATCATCGCCGATGAGGATGCCGTCACCGCTGTCGAGGTCGGAGACCCGCACCGACACCTGGGCGCCGGCGGTCGAGAGCGCGTCGAGGGCCTTCAGCGTGCCGAGCAGCGACGGTTGCCGGAGAGCGCGCCGCGCGCCGGCAACCGCGCGAGAGTCCCCGCCCCGACGGGAGCGCAGCTCGCGCTCCGCACCCGCGCCGCCGGACCCGGCTGCCCGGGCCGCGGCGCGCGAACTCGGCCGCTCGGTCACCAGATCGTGACGCGTGCGTCGGGCTCGAGCCACAGCTCGTCACCCTCGGCAACCTCGAACGCCCGGTAGAACTCGTCGACGTTGCGGACGATCTGGTTGCACCGGAACTCGTTCGGCGAGTGCGGGTCGATCGTCAGCAGGCGGATGGTCTCGGCATCCCGCCCCTTCTGCTGCCAGATCTGCGCCCAGCTGAGCAGCAGACGCTGGATGCCGGTGAACCCGTCGATCACCGGTCCGTCGCCGGCATCCTCGCCCAGGTGCAACCGATAGGCCTTCAGCGCGATGCCGAGCCCGCCGAGGTCGCCGATGTTCTCGCCGATCGTGAGGGCACCGTTGACGGTGTGCTCGGCGGCGAGCCCCTGCGGGACGAGATCGTTGTACTGCGCGATCAGGGCGCTGGTGCGCTCCTCGAAGGCCGAGCGGTCCTCGTCGGTCCACCAGTCGTTGAGTGCTCCCGTGCCGTCGAAGGCACTGCCCTGGTCGTCGAAGCCGTGGCCGATCTCATGGCCGATCACGGCGCCGATGCCGCCGTAGTTGGCCGCAGCATCCCGATCCATGTCGAAGAACGGATGCTGCAGGATCGCGGCCGGGAAGACGATCTCGTTCATCAGCGGGTTGTAGTACGCGTTGACGGTCTGGGGTGTCATGTACCACTCATCGCGGTCGATGGGCGAGCCGAGCTTGGCAAGCTGCCGGTCGTGCTCCCACGCGTTCGTGCGGCGGACGTTGCCGATCAGGTCGTCCGCGTCGACCTCGAGCGCGCTGTAGTCCTTCCATTTCACCGGGAAGCCGACCTTGGGCGTGAAGGCCGCGAGCTTCTCGAGCGCGCGCTCGCGCGTGGCGGGGGTCATCCACTCGAGCTCCGAGATCGACTGCCGATACGCCTCGATCAGGTGGGCGACGAGCTCGTCCATTTCTTCTTTCGCGCGAGGCGGGAAGTGCCGCTCGACGTAGACCTTCCCGACCGCTTCACCGAGGGCCGCCTCGACGAAGCTCACGCCGCGCTTCCAACGCTCGCGGTTGACCGGAACCCCGGTGAGCTCGGTGCCGTAGAAGGCGAAGTTCGTGCTCACGAAGTCGTCGGACAGGAACGCAGCCGAGGCGCGCACGACGTGCAGCCGCAGCCACGCCTTCCAGTCCTCGAGCCGCTCCTCGGTGAGGAGAGCGCCGAGGCCGTCGAGATAGCTCGGCTGGTTCACGTTGATCTCGGTGAATCCGTCGCGGTGCTCCCCGGCGACGGCGTCGAGCCAGCCCTCCAGGTCGACACCCACCCGCTCCTGCACGTCATCCCAGGCCATCAGGTTGTAGGTCGCGACGGCGTCGCGACTGCGGACGTTGTCCCAGTGGTGGCCGGCGAGCTCCGTCTCGAGTGCGAGCACACGATCGGCCTGCGCCGCGGCATCCGCGACACCGGCGAGGCTCAGCATCGTCGTGACGTACTCGCGGAAGGCCGTGCGGGTGCGTTCGAAGTTCTCGAGGCGGTAGTAGCTCTCATCCGGCAGCGACAGGCCGCTCTGGACGAAGAAGACGACATAGCGCTGCGGGTTGCCCGGGTCAGGCTCAATGTAGGTTCCGACGATGCCGCCGACGCCCTCGCGTTCGAGCTCACCCGCGACGCGGAGGAACTCGGGCAACGAGCTGATCGCCTCGACACGTTCCAGCTGCGGAAGGATCGGGGCGGCACCCAACGCGTCGATGCGCTCGGTGTCCATGAAGCTCGCGAACAGGTCACCGATCTTGCGGGTCTCGGTGCCGGGCTCAGCCTCGGTCGACTCCTCGATGATGACGCGGACATCCTTTTCCGCCTGCTCGGCGATGAGGTGGAAAGAGCCCCAGCGGGCTTTGTCCTCGGGGATCTCGGTGCGGTCGATCCACGCGCCGTTGACGTGACGGAACAGATCGTCCTGCGGGCGGATGGTGTCGCTCAGCTCGGACAGCTCGATACCCGAGCGGGGGGTGGTCTCGGTCATGCCGTCCAGGATACGCGCCGTGACCGCGGTGGATGCCGGGTGAGCTCAGCGCGGCACGTCGGTGGTCGCGCACTGCGCGTTCGCGGGCTCGCCGGCGAACCGCGCGTGTGTCCACGCGATCGCGTCGGCCACCATCGGCGAGTAGGTCTCCATCACTTCGGCGTGCTCGTAAAGCGCATAGCGGCGGTAGTCGACGCGTTGCCCGCGCGCGCACACGTCCTCGACATAGGCATCCTGCGTGGCCTGCGGCACGATCGAATCGCTGCCCCCCTGCCCGAGGAACAGCGGTGGTCCGATCCAGGAGGGCGCGATGTTCTCGCGCAGATGCGTACCCAAAGGTCCGTAGGACGGGTCGGTCGAGAAGAGCTCGGGATCGATCGTCGTCCCGACGACGGCGACGACCGACAGCGCGATCGCGGGATCCGTGAGGCACCGCTCCGCCATCGCGCGGAGCACGGGCTGCACGCCCGGCCTGATGTACCGCGCATATGTGATGTCGGGATAGACCTGATCGAACGCGGCGAAGGCGTACGAGGCGAAGATGAGCCCGCCCGTGACGTTGGAGACGTTGTCGACGAGCGCGGGGGGATCGGCGGCCGGCGCGAAGGCGGCGACACCGCGCACCCAGACGTCCGGGGCGTATTCGCGCGCCAGCGCGCCGGTCCACAGTGCCGCGCCGCCGCCCTGCGAATGCCCCCACACGACCGTGCTCGCGCTGAGGTTCGCCTCGGAGATTTCGCGCGCAGCGCGCACGGCATCCAACGAGGCGACCGCACTCGACTCGCCGAACAGGTACGTGTGCGGCCCCTCCGTGCCCAGACCGATGTAGTCGGTCGCCACGATCGCCCAGCCCTCGGCGATGACCTTCTTGATCACGTACATGCCGCCCGCCCAGAAGGGCCGTTCCTGCAACGAAGGCGCGCAGTGCTGGGCGAAGCCGGTCGTCCCGTGGTTCCAGTCGATCACCGGCCAGCGCTCCCCGGGCTCGCCCCCGGCGGGAACGACGACCAGCCCGCTCGCGACGCGGATCTCGCCGTCCTGACCCGTGGTCGTGTAGAGGATGCGCCAGCCGACGGCATCCTTGGGCACTTCGCGGGTGAAGGGCTCGGCGCGCACGAGCTTGCCGGGTTGGTCGGGGATCGTGCGCGGTGCGGCATAGAACTCGTCGACGACGGTCGATCCTTCGCGCAGCGGCGCTGTGCCGATGACCGCGACGACCGCGACGACGACCGAGAGTAGCGCGACGGCCGTCCGGGCCCACCGCTTTTTCGGGGTGACCTGCGACGGCGGACGGTGTTCCTCTCGCCGCCGGCGCAGCGACGACCACAGATCGGCGATTCCCCGCATGATCAGCGACGCGCCGAAGACGACCGCGACCACCAAGAGTGTGATGTCCGGCCAGACGAGCGCCAGGACGCCGAAGATGATCCCCGTCGCGCCGAAGGCGGCATCCGCGATGCGGTCGTCCCAGCCGCGACCCTTCAGGAAGGCCGAACCGAGGCCGGCCGCCCCGTTCAGGAGCAGCAGGATGCCGGCGATCACCGCGACGGCGCGGACCGTGAGGCCCGGCCAGGTGAGCACGAACACGCCGAGCACGATCCAGCCGACGGAGAGCGCCCCCCGCCAGCGGCGCTCCCCCTCCTCCACCCGGCCGGTCGCTTCGAGGACTCCGGTGAGGATCATGCCCCCGCCGAGGAGGAGAGCGAGGATGTCGAGTGCGGTCGTCGGGCGGAGGACGATCACCGCGCCGAGCACGATCGATGCGAGCGAGAGCACGATCCGCACCCACGCGGGCATGCGCGCCAGCAGCCTCCCCAACGGGAGTCTGCTGAGGATCCCGGTATCCGCCACTCCTCCAGGCTACGTTCCGCCGGGGACGCTCCGGTGCGCCTTTAGGCTCGGGGATATGGCCACACCGACCCTCAACCGCGACATTCTGCGGTTGGCTGTGCCGGCCCTCGGCGCACTCGTCGCAGAACCGCTGTTCCTCATCGTCGACGCGGCCCTCGTCGGGCACCTCGGGATCGTGCCCCTTGCCGGCCTCGGCATTGCGTCGGCGGTGCTGCAGACCATCGTCGGGTTGATGGTCTTCCTCGCCTACTCCACCACGCCCGCCGTGGCCCGCAGGTTCGGTGCCGGTGATCACACCCGCGCTGTCGGCGCCGGGGTCGACGGTCTCTGGCTGGCGCTCGGGCTCGGCGCGATCCTCGCGATCGCCGGGTCACTGACGACCCCGTGGCTCGTGGCCCTGTTCGGGGCTCCGGCCGAGGTCGCCGAGCAAGCCGAGATCTACCTCGGGCTGTCGATGTGGGGACTCCCGGCCATGCTCGTGGTGTTCGCCGCCACCGGTCTCCTCCGCGGCATGCAGGACACCGTCACGCCGCTCTGGATCGCCGGGATCGGTTTCACCCTGAATGCCCTGTTGAACGGGATGTTCATCTACGGGTTCGGATGGGGGATCGCCGGCTCCGCCGCCGGGACCGTCGTCGCGCAATGGGCGATGGTGGGCGCGTACGCGTTCGTCGTGGGCCGCCTCGCGCGGCGGCATGCGGCATCCCTTCGCCCGCGGCGTGACGGCGTGCGGGGCTCGGCACGCTCGGGCGGGTGGCTCTTCCTACGGACCGTGTCGCTGCGCGTCGCGCTGCTCGCGACGGTCGGCGTCGCGACGGCGCTCGGCACCGAGGAGCTCGCCGGCTGGCAGATCGCCTTCACGATCTTCGGGGCCGCGGCGTTCGCGCTGGATGCCCTCGCGATCGCCGCGCAGGCCCTGATCGGCAAGGGGCTCGGGGCGGGAGACGAGCCGTTCGTGCGCCGAGTGCTCGGCCGCACCCTTGCCTGGGGAGCGTGGTTCGGGGTCGCCGTCGGCGGTCTGATCGCGGCGCTGTCGGGCGTGATCGGGATCGTGTTCACCGGCGACCCCGTGGTCGCCGCGGTCATCCAGCCGGCGCTTCTGGTGCTCGCGGTCGCTCAGCCGGTGTGCGGAATCGTGTTCGTCCTCGACGGCGTGCTCATCGGCGCGGGCGACACCCGCTACCTGGCGATCGCTGGCGGCCTCAACCTCGTGCCCTACGTGCCGGCGCTGCTCGCGGTATGGCTCGTGCAACCGACCGGCGCAGCCGGACTCACCTGGCTCGCGGTGTGCTTCTTCGGCGTGTACATGCTCGCCCGCCTGGGCACACTCGCCTGGCGCGTGCGCGGTGCGCACTGGCTCACCGCCGGCGCGTGACCTTCTCCCCCGCCGCGTCGCCGCGCCCCGCGCCGGAGCCCCGAGACGGCACATCCGTGGTGAGACGCCACGCGGCGCACCCCGTCTCACCGTCGATGTGCCGTCTCACGGGGAGCGGGAGCGAGTCGCGACTCAGGCGTAGCGGCGACACCAGTCGTACATGACCACGGCGGCGGCCGCGCTCGCATTGATCGAACGCGTCGAGCCGTACTGGGTGATCTCGATCACGCTGCTCGCCGCCGCGAGGGCCTCGGGTGAGAGACCCGGCCCCTCCTGCCCGAACAGCAGTACGCATCGCTCGGGGAGGTCGGCGCGGTCGACCGGCACCGAGCCGTCGACATTGTCGATCGCCAGGATCGGGATGCCCTCCGCCCCGGCCCACCGCTGGAACGCGGCGACATCCCCGTGATGGCGGACGTGCTGGTAACGGTCGGTGACCATCGCACCCCGACGGTTCCACCGGCGTTTGCCGATGATATGCACCTCCGCTGCACCGAAGGCGTTGGCACTGCGGACGATCGAGCCGATGTTCATGTCGTGTTGCCAGTTCTCGATCGCGACGTGGAACGGATGCCGACGCTCGTCGAGGTCGGCCACGATCGCTGCCATGGTCCAGTAGCGGTACTGGTCGACGACATTGCGGCGATCGCCCTGCGCGAGAAGCTCAGGATCGAAGCGCGGGTCTTCCGGCCAGGCCTCCGGCCCACCCGGCCATGGCCCCACCCCGACGGTGAGCTCCTGCTCCGGCGTAGGCTCCGGCTCCGGCTCCGGCTCCGGGCTCTCATCCGGGCTTACGGGCTGACGCATTGGTCCAGGCTAGTGCGGCCGTCGCCCCGTATTCAGTCTGCGCCGCGCGCGGCGGCCAGCGGAGGCCCGGGAATCCGCGGGTGGGCGTGTACCTCCCATCCACGCAGACTGAATACGGGACGCGCGGTACGGCGGAACAGGCGCACGTGAGGAGACCCGACACGGGGCGCGCGATGCGGCGGCGCGACGGAATCAATTTTTCGGTAGGCCGAAAAGACCGGCTAGAGTTTTCGGTATGCCGAAATACCCGGATACCGGCCTCGCCGTCGCGTCGCCCGCAGCTCGCGGCGAGCGCCGCCGCGGAACGGGGCGCGCCGCGTGGTTGCTCGGCCCTGCGCTCGTCGCCGGTGTCGCCTACCTCGATCCCGGCAACGTCGCGAGCAACATGACCGCCGGCGCCCGCTTCGGCTATCTCCTGGTGTGGGTCGTCGTGCTCGGCAACACCATGGCATGTCTCATCCAGTACCTCTCCGCGAAGCTCGGCATCGTGACCGGCCGGAGTCTCGCCGACGTCCTCGGCGAGCGCATCCGCAGCCGCTGGGGCCGGCGCGCCTATTGGGTCCAGGCCGAACTCGTCGCGATGGCCACCGACGTCGCCGAGATCATCGGCGGCGCCGTCGCGCTCTGGCTGCTTTTCGGCGTCCCGCTCCTGTGGGGCGGGCTGATCACCGGAGCCGTCTCGATCGCGCTTCTGGCGATCCAGTCGCGCCGCGGCGCGCGCCCGTTCGAGTTCGTGGTGATGGGTCTCGTGGTGATCATCGCGGTCGGATTCACTTACGGCGTCTTTCTCGCACCTCCCGATGCCGGAGCCATCGCCGGCGGGCTCCTGCCTCGCTTCGATGGCGCCGAGTCGGTGCTCCTCGCGGCTTCGATCCTCGGCGCGACAATCATGCCGCACGCGATCTACGCGCATTCCGCCCTCGCCCGCGACCGCTTCACCGCCATCACCGCGCGCGTCGACGACCGCGGACACAGCACCCCGCGGCTCCTCCGCGCCACCCGGTGGGACGTCACAATCGCACTCGTCATCGCCGGCACGGTGAACCTCTGCATCCTGCTGCTGGCCGCGGCGAACCTGGTCGGCGTGCCCGGCACCGACAGCCTCGAGGGCGCCTACACCGCACTCCACACCGGCCTCGGTGGTGTGGTCGCGACCCTGTTCGCGGTGGGCCTGCTGTCCAGTGGGCTCGCGAGCAGCGCCGTCGGCGCCTACGCCGGCGCGGAGATCATGAACGGTCTCCTGCGGGTGCGCATCCCCCTCCTCGCCCGACGCCTTGTCACTCTCCTCCCCGCCCTCGCCCTCCTCGCCGTCGGCGCCGATCCGACGCAGGCCCTCATCCTCAGCCAGGTCGTCCTGAGCTTCGGTATCCCGTTCGCGCTCATTCCGCTGGTCGTCCTCACGGCGAAGCGTGAGGTGCTCGGCGGCTACCGCAACCGCTGGTGGACGACCGCGGCGGGAGGGGCAGCATCCGTGTTTCTCGTGTCACTCAACGCCCTGCTTCTGTGGCTCGTGTTCACAGGCGGATAGCCTGAAGCGTGCCCTCCGCCGCGGTCGACGACTATCTGAAGACGATCTACCACCACACCGAGTGGCAGACCGCCCCGATCACGCCGTCGCAGTTGGCCGCCGAACTCGGCCTCGCCCCCTCGACCGTGACCGAGATGGTGCAGAAGCTCGCGGCGCAGGACCTCGTCTCCCACCGCCCGTATGGGCCGATTTCGTTGACGGATGCCGGGCGCCTGCGCGCCGCGGCGATCATCCGCCGGCATCGCCTCATCGAGACGTGGCTCGTGCGCGAGTTCGGGTATGCGTGGGACGAAGTCCACGACGAAGCCGAGGTGCTCGAGCACACGATCAGTGATCGACTGCTGGGCGGCATCGATGGCCGGCTCGGTCACCCGCGGTTCGATCCGCACGGCGATGCGATCCCCGACGCGCACGGCGATGTCGTCCGCGAGCCGTTCGTGCTGCTCGGCGCGGCGCGCGTCGGCCATACCGGCCGGGTGCTGCGCGTCAGCGACCGCGATCCCGCGCTCCTGCGGGCGCTCCAGGCAACGGGCCTCGACGTGGGCCACGCCGTGGCGGTCACCGGGCGCGCCGCGGTGCGCATCGACGGCGGGGCCTCGGTCGAGCTTCCCGCGGATGCCGCCGAGGCGGTCTGGCTCACCGCCTGAGCAGATCAGCGGCGGCGGGCCTTCGCGGCCTTCTCGTACGGCCATGGCGTGCGCGTCGCGTGCGCGCAATAGTTCCACAGCCGCGCGGCGATCTCGGTGTCGCGCGTGATGGCTGCCGGCGTCCCTTCGCGGGGAAGCCCGGTGGCCACCCGCGACGGACCCCAGAACGATCCGCCACGCGCATTCGGATCAACCAGAGCCCGCACGAGCGACCAGGCGCCGTGCTCCTTGGACTGAGTGATCGGCGCCTGCAGATTGTCGAAGAACCGAGTGCTGCGAGACGGTTCGTTGATCCCGAGGATGCCGCGCGTGCGCCCGCTCGTCGAGTACCCCGGGTGCGCGACCAGGCTGTCCACGGGGACACCTTCGTCCCGCAGTCGCCGGTCGGCCTCGAGCCCGAGCGCGGTCGCCCCGACCTTGGACTGCACATACGCGCGCCACGGGGTGTACCCGTTCTCGAGCTCCGGGTCGACCGGGTCGTACTTCCACATCGATGTCGACATCGAGCCGAGCCAGACCATCCTCCCGCGCTCCATCGCGAGGGAGGTGAGCAGCTCCCCCGCGAGCGCGAAGTGGCCGAGCACATTCGTGGCGAAGACGATCTCGTGCCCGTCCGCCGTGGTTTCGCGCTCCGCCGGCGGGTGAACCATGCCGGCGTTGAGGAGCAGTCCGTCGAGGCCGGTGCGACCGCGCGCGGTCGCGGCGGCCGAGCGGACCGAGCCGAGGTTGCTGGTGTCGAGGATGAGGGTTTCCAGAGACGCCGACGGATGCTGTCGCAGCACCGTTGCACGCGCCGTCGAAAGCCGGTGGGGGTTCCGGCCCGTCATCACGACATGCGCACCGGCGCCGGCCAGCTGCAGTGACGAGAAGAATCCAAGACCCGCCGTGGAACCGGTGACCAGGTAACGCCGACCGCTGAGGTCGGGCAGCTGCCGGGGGTCCCATTTCTCACGTGTCACGGCTCGAGACTACGGCGCACACCGGCACTAGGCTGGGCCCCATGCGGACACGCGCCGATATCGAATGCTGGTTGACCGACATGGACGGGGTTCTCGTCCACGAGAACAAGCCCATCCCCGGCGCTGCAGAGTTGCTGGCGCAATGGCGCAGCGAGGGAATCCCGTTCCTCGTGCTCACCAACAACCCGTTCTACACACCGCGCGATCTCAGCGCCCGCCTGAGGATCTCGGGACTCGAGGTGCCAGAGGATCGCATCTGGACGTCGGCGCTGGCGACCGCCGAGTTCCTGAAGTCGCAGCATCCGGGCGGCACCGCCTTCGTGATCGGTGAAGCGGGACTGACGACGGCGCTCCACGAAGCGGGGTACGTCATGACCGAGACGCATCCCGACTATGTCGTCATCGGCGAAACCCGCAACTACTCGTTCGACCGCATCACTCAGGCGATCCGGTACATCAACGCGGGCGCGCGTTTCATCATCACGAACCCGGATGCCACCGGGCCCACCCCGTCGGGTGTCGTCCCGGCGACCGGGTCATTTGCCGCCCTCATCACCCACGCGACGGGCAAAGCCCCCTACGTCGTCGGCAAGCCCAACCCCATGATGTTCCGCTCGGCGATGAACCGCATCGGCGCGCACTCCGAGAACACCGGCATGATCGGCGACCGCATGGACACCGATGTCGTCGCGGGGATCGAAGCGGGCCTGCACACGATTCTGGTGCGCACCGGAATCGCGGATGACGCCGAGATCGAGCGGTATCCGTTCCGCCCCGACGAGATCCTCGACTCCGTGGCCGATCTCCTGCGTGAGGTGCCCCTCGAATCGGAAATGCCGGAGGGGCTGTGACCGAGTTCGAGCAGACGCTCCTGTTCGCCGCGACCGGTGTCGTCCTCGTCGGAACGATGGTCGCCTTCGCGATCCAGTACTTCCGTGGTCGCGGACGCGGGGACGACAGCTGATGGCGCTGTTCCTCGCGGTGTCGGCGCTCGCGGTCCTGCTCATCACGCTCGTACTGTTCCTGCGCGCGCGGCGCGATGCTCCGCAGGGGACGCCCCTGCCGAACGGGCGCGCGCTCGTGCTGTTGACCCTGCTGGGGCTCATGCTCGCCCTCGCGTCGCAGTTGCCCGCCTTCCGCTGAGCTGCCCGGCGCGCAACTGCCGCCACCACCGCGACCGAACCGCATAGATGTGCGCGAGCCGACACCTTTTGCGCGCCCAGAGCCTGTCGGCTCGCGCACAAGGTGTCGGCTCGCGTGGGTGGTGCGTGGGTGGGTGGGTGTGTGCGTGGGCGCGAGGTTTCGATACGCGGCGCTTCGCGCCGCTACTCAACCTGATACGCAGCCGCCTCAACGCCGCTCCGCGGCATTGACCCGGCTCGTATCACTGCGGGGCGAGGCCCAGGTCGGCCAGGTCGATGACCGAACGCCAGGTGTATCCGGCAGCTTCGACCGCGGCCTGAGCGCCGGTCTTCCGGTCGACGACCGTGACGACCGCAACGACTTCGGCGCCCGCCGCGCGCGCGACCTCCGCGGCCTTCAGCGGCGACTGTCCGGTGGTCGAGGTGTCCTCGACGATCACGACACGCTTTCCCGCGACCTCGGCACCCTCGATCTGCCGGCCACGGCCATGGTCCTTCGGCTCCTTGCGGACGACGAACGCATCCACCGGGGTACCGGTCTGCACCGAGGCGTGCAGCACAGCATTCGCGATCGGGTCGGCACCGAGCGTGAGACCGCCTACGGCATCCACCGGGAGATCGCGCACCACGTCGAGGACGAGCCGTCCGATCGCGGGGGCCGCGCGGTGGTCGAGCGTGAGCTTGCGCATGTCGACGTAGTAGGTCGCCTTCTTGCCGCTCGACAGGGTGAAGTCGCCATGGAAGACGGCCTCGTCCTGGATCAGCCCGATCAGCGTCTGACGGTCGTTCTCGAGAGCGGGAGTGGAGGCGAGGGTCATGCGTCGATTCTAGGACGCCGCATCCGCTAGCCTTGTGGCCTGACCACATCGTCGCGCTAGTGTCGGACGCGAGCAGAGGAGCACCATGGCCCGCATCGGCATCGTCGCTGAGCAGCCCGGCGAGAACCGCGTCGCCGTCTCTCCGGTGACGGCCGCGAAGATCCGCGGGCTCGGCTACGACGTCCTCGTCGAAACGGATGCCGGCGCCCGCTCCTCGTTCGCCGACTCCGCCTACATCGAATCCGGCGCGACGGTCGCTCCTCGGAGCGAGGTGTGGGCTGCCGACATCGTCCTGAAGGTGAACGCGCCGACAGACGCGGAGAGCACGCTCCTGCGTCCGGGCGCGACCGTGATCGCACTGCTGAGTCCGGCGCTGCATCCCGAGTTGCTCGAGCGGCTCGCTGCCCAGGGCATCACGGCACTCGCCCTCGATGCCGTCCCACGCATCTCGCGTGCACAGTCGATGGATGTCCTGAGTTCGATGGCGAACATCGCCGGCTACCGCGCTGTCGTCGAGGCCGCGCACGAGTTCGGCCGCTTCTTCACAGGGCAGGTCACGGCCGCGGGCAAAGTGCCGCCGGCGAAAGTGCTCGTCGCCGGAGCCGGAGTGGCCGGTCTCGCGGCGATCGGCGCGGCCTCGAGTCTCGGCGCGATCGTCCGCGCCATCGACCCGCGACCCGAGGTCGCCGACCAGGTGGCCTCGATCGGCGGCACGTATCTGCCCGTCGATGTGGCGGTCGAGGCATCCGCCGACGGGTACGCGAAAGCCACGAGCGAGGCGTACGACCGCCGCGCGGCTGAGATCTACAGCGAGCAGGCGACCGACGTCGACATCGTGATCACGACGGCGCTCATCCCGGGCCGCTCAGCGCCGCGCCTGCTGACGGCGGCCGATGTCGCCAGCATGAAATCGGGCAGCGTCATCGTCGACATGGCCGCCGGGCAGGGCGGAAACGTCGAAGGCTCCCGCGCCGGAGAGCGCGTCGTGACCGCGAACGGCGTCGTGATCCTCGGGTACACCGATCTCGCCGGACGCCTCCCGCAGCAGGCGTCGCAGCTCTACGGCACAAACCTCGTGAACCTCCTCACCCTGCTCACGCCCGAGAAGGATGGGGTGCTCACCCTCGACGAGGACGACATCGTCCAACGCGCCGTGACGGTGACCCGTGGCGGTGAGGTCACCTGGCCGCCCCCGCCCGTGCAGGTATCGGCACCCGCCGCCCCGGCCGCCGCCGTAGAACCGGCTCCCGCGAGGAAGAAGATGTCCTCGCGTGTGAAGACCGGGCTGATCTCGCTCGGGATCACGGTGCTCTTCCTCGTCTGCGCGTTCGCGCCGGCGCCGCTCCCCCAGCACTTCCTCGTGCTGACGCTGTCGGTCGTGATCGGCTTCTCCGTCATCGGCAAGGTCGCCCACGCCCTGCACACGCCGCTCATGAGCGTGACGAACGCCATCAGCGGCATCATCATCGTCGGCGCGATGACGCAGATCGTCGTGGCCGATCCGCTCGTGCAGGTACTCGCGGCCGTCGCGGTGTTGCTGGCATCCATCAACATCTTCGGCGGGTTCGCCGTGACGAGGCGGATGCTCGCGATGTTCCAGAAGGGTGACCGCTCGTGAACGGCATCGCCCTCGCGCAGTCCGTCGCGACGGCGGCGTACATCGTCGCGGCACTGCTGTTCATCCTCGCGCTCGGCGGACTCAGCAAGCAGGAGTCCGCACGCCGCGGCATCACCTACGGCGTCGCCGGCATGACGATCGCGCTCGTGGCGACCTTCGCCCTCGTGATCGCGAATGGCGCGCTCGTCCCTGACGACACGACGGCGTTCTTCGGGGTCGGCCTCCTCCTGGCCGCCGTGCTCGTCGGCGGCGGGATCGGCTTGTGGCGCGCACGGGTGGTCGAGATGACCGGGATGCCGGAACTCATCGCCCTCCTGCATTCCTTCGTGGGGTTGGCCGCCGTACTCGTCGGCTGGAACGGTCACCTGTACGCCGAGGGCGTCGCACCGGAGCTGGCCGGCATCCACCACGCCGAAGTGTTCATCGGCGTCTTCATCGGCGCCGTGACCTTCACCGGGTCGATCGTCGCGTTCCTCAAGCTGTCGGGACGTATGTCGTCGGCGCCGCTCGTCCTCCCGGGCAAGAACGCCCTGAACATCGGCGCCCTGGCCCTCTTCGTCGCGCTCACGGTCTGGTACGTCATCACGCCGACGCTCGGTCTGCTGATCGCGGTGACGGTCCTCGCGCTCGCGCTGGGTTGGCACCTGGTCGCCTCGATCGGCGGCGGCGACATGCCGGTCGTCGTCTCGATGCTCAACAGTTACTCCGGCTGGGCGGCGGCCGCGGCCGGCTTCCTGCTGAACAACGATCTGCTGATCGTCACCGGCGCGCTCGTGGGATCATCCGGCGCCTACCTCAGCTACATCATGTGTCGGGCGATGAATCGGTCATTCTTGTCGGTGATCGCGGGCGGGTTCGGCATCGAGGCTCCACGGGCGGATGCCGAAGACCACGGCGTGCACCGCGAGATCGATGCCGCGGGCGTCGCCGAGCTCCTCCGCACCGCCCGGTCGGTCGTGATCACGCCGGGGTACGGGATGGCCGTCGCGCAGGCGCAGTACCCGGTGGCGGATCTCACACAGCGGCTGCGCGATCGCGGAGTCGCTGTGCGCTTCGGCATCCACCCCGTCGCGGGGCGTCTGCCGGGACACATGAACGTGCTCCTCGCCGAAGCGCGCGTGCCGTACGACATCGTGTTCGAAATGGATGAGGTGAACGACGACTTCGCCGGCACCGATGTCGTGCTCGTGATCGGCGCGAACGACACCGTCAATCCGGCCGCCACCGACGATCCCTCCTCGCCGATCGCCGGGATGCCGGTGCTCCACGTCTGGGATGCCACTGACGTCGTCGTCTTCAAGCGGTCGATGGCCTCCGGTTACGCCGGTGTCGCGAATCCCCTGTTCTGGCGCGAGAACACCCAGATGCTCTTCGGCGACGCGAAACAGCGCGTGGAAGACATCCTCCGCGCCCTCTGACCCGCGTCGCCCCGCCGCGTCGCCCGGCCCGTCGCCCGGCCGCGAAACACCGGTGGTGCACCGAGACACCGCACGCCAGCAGATGTCTCGGTGCACGGATGGTGTCTCGCGGCGGCGGGTGGGAGAGGCACCGGCGGATACGCTGGGAGGCATGCGTGTGGCCACCTGGAACGTCAACTCCATCCGCGCGCGGGTCGCGCGCACCGTCGAATTCGCCGTGCGCGAGGACATCGACGTGCTCGCGATGCAGGAGATCAAGTGCAAGCCCGAGCAGTTCCCCTACGCCGAGTTCGAGGCGGCGGGGTACACGGTCGAGGCGCACGGACTGAACCAATGGAACGGCGTGGCGATTGCGAGTCGTGAACCGCTCGAGGACCTGCAGATCGGCTTTCCCGGTATGCCCGGATTCCAGAAGGGATACGACGGCCCCGACGCGCCGCAGGAGGCGCGCGCGATCGGCGCGACGGTCGGCGGGGTCACGGTCTGGAGCCTGTACGTCCCGAACGGGCGTTCGCTCGACGATCCGCACTACACGTACAAGCTGGCCTGGCTCGAGGCCCTGCGGGGCTACACGGCCGACAGCCTCCGCACGAACCCCGACCTCGCGCTCGCCCTGACCGGCGACTTCAACATCGCCCCGACGGACGCCGACAACGGCGACCCGACGCTGGTCGAGGGCGTCTCGACGCACGTCTCACCGCCCGAGCGCGCAGCATTCCAGTCGCTGCTGGATGCCGGGCTCTCCGACACCGTGCGCCCCCTCGTGCCGACCGGCTACACCTACTGGGATTACAAGCAGCTGCGCTTCCCCCGCAACGAGGGCCTGCGCATCGACTTCATCCTGGGCTCGCGCGCCTTCGCGGATGCGGTCGTGGGCGCCGGCATCCACCGCGACGAACGCAAGGGCGAGATCCCGAGCGACCACGTTCCCGTGGTCGTCGATCTCGACCTCACCGGTCCGGACGACGACGACCGCCCGATGATCTGGTAGCCGCGCCGAGCCCTCACACCTGCGTCGCGACAGCACCCGTCACGGCGAGGGATGCCGGAGCGAGCGCACGCGTCGGAGCGACCGCCCCCATCCGCCAGAGGCCGGCGACGCTGACCGCGAAGACGCCGACGAGCATGACGTTGCGCGCCAACAGCACAGAGGCCGCGACGGGATCGGCGTCGACGAGCGGCATGTAGAGGATCGGGAAGACGATGGTCGTGGCCACCGAGATTCCGGCCATCCACCACGCGACCGAACGCCACGCGTCCGGCTCGACGGCCAGCCCGACAGCGACGATCGGCGTGAGCCACAGCATGTACTGCGGTGAACCGACCTTGTTGAAGATGATGAGGGCCCCCACGAGCGCAAACGATCCCCGCACGATCAGCCGCTGCTCGAAGCCCGGCGTCAGTCGGCCGGCACGCATCGTGGCACGACGCGCGTGCCAGAGCAGCACCACGATCAGCGCGAACGCGATCGGCATGGCTACACCCACGAGCTGCCCGGCGAGGTGTTCGCCGGGCCCCGTGACCTCGCGCGTGGCGAGCTCGATGTTGTTCCGGATCTGCGATCCGGGAATCCCCAGCACCGTCGCCCACACCCACGGGGTCGCAACCGGTGCTTCCAACTGGACCGCGCGATCACTCTGGATCGTGATGAAGCTGAAGAGATTCGAGGCACCACCGAACGCCACGACGACCCCGGCCACGACTGCCGAGACGCCGATCCCGCCGAAGATGATCCCCCGTCGGCGTGACGACACCGTGACGGCGGCGGCGGCGAGAGCCACCGGCCACACCTTGATCCACGCGCCGGCGGCGATCAGGGCACCGGCCACCGCGGGTCGCCGCGCGACGTACACGAGGGCTGCGATCGCGAGCGGCGCTGAGAACGCCTCGAGGCGCAGCATCGACACCGGCGCCAGCAAGATCTGGATCAGCAGCCAGTACCAGGCCGCGGGATAGCCGGACAAGCGACGCATTCCACCGGTGAGAGCAAGGATCGCGAGTATGTTGGCGGCGGCGACCAGGACCAGCCACACGAGTTGGTAGTTGTACGCGCCAGCGACGATCGGCACGACGATCGGCACGAGCGCGCCGGCCGGGTACACCCACGGGTCGTCGATCACGGGCCATTGCCCGTGGAGCGCCTGCATGGCCCACAACCGGTAGAGCGGCAGATCCCCCTGCGTGCCACCGAAGAGGATCACATGCAGCAGGCCGATCAGGTACACGACGTGCACGGCGGCGAATCCCCACAGCAATCCGCGACGAGTCATGCCCCACGCGCCGAGCCGCTGAGAGAGCACGGTCAGCCGTTCGGGCACACGCGTGCCCCCGTCGAGTCTCGTCACCTCACCGACGCTAGGACGGATGCCGGAAGAGAAGGTTTCCGTTGGCTGTCCGTTCTCTGTCAATCGGGTGCACACGGATGCCGCGGCTCCGCCGTGCGGGGGAGGCCCGCGGGAAGAGCCCCGCGTAGTTTTGAGGAATGAGCACTGCCGTCATGCGCCCCGGAGCGACTCCGATCGAGATTCGGCGCGACATCTGGCTCGCAATCGCCCTGTTCGTCGGGGCGATCATCAGCGCGTGGCTCGGCCAGGTCGCCGGTTTCTACGGCGACACGACGCCGAACTTCGCGTGGGCGCTGCTGTACGCGGCCGGCCTCACCCTGCCGATCGCCGCCCGTCGCCGCTACCCCGTCACGGTTTTGCTGATCATCGCCGTCGTGTTCTTCATCGGTGTGTCCGCACGCATCCCCGAGGTGTACGTCGGCAACGTGTCGTTGTTCATCGCGATGTACACGGTCGGCGCCTGGGTCGACGATCGTCGCCGAGCGACCATCGCACGCGTCGCCGTCGTGGTCGGCATGTTCGCCTGGCTGCTCGTGACCACCTTCCAGGCCGCGACTTCGCCCGATGACGACGGGCTGTCGCGCGCCGGGCTGTTCTCGCCGTACGCGGCGTACATCGTGATCCAGTTTCTCGTGAACGCCGCCTTCTTCGGCGGGGCCTATTTCTTCGGCGAGCGGGCGTACGCGCAGGCGCGCTCTCACATCTCCCTCCACGAGCGGACCGCCGAACTCGAACGCGAGCGCGAGTTGTCGGCGGCGCAAGCCGTCGCCCTCGACCGCGTGCAGATCGCCCGTGAGCTCCACGACGTCGTCGCCCACCACGTCTCGGCGATGGGGGTGCAAGCCGGCGCCGCACGCGCTGTGCTGGCGCGGGACCCCGCCGCTGCGGAGGTCGCGCTCTCGGCGGTCGAGCAATCGGCGCGCGACGCGCTGACCGAACTCCGCCAGCTCCTCGACACGTTGCGCACACCGTCGACCACCGACGCCGACGCGCCGACCGGATCGACCATCCAGCTCGCGGCGCTTCCCGCACTCGTCGAACACGCCAGCAGCAATGGCCTGCCGACGACCCTCACCATCGTGGGTGAGCCGGTCGATGCTCCCGAACTCGTGCAGGTGAATCTGTACCGCATCGCCCAGGAGGCCCTCACGAATGCTCGCCGCCACGGCGGCCCCGGTGCGGCCGCCGATCTCCGTCTGCGGTACACGCCCGATGCCCTCGAACTCGAGGTGGTCAATGTCGGCCGAAGGCCGCTCGGCGGGCGCGCGGGCCTCGGACTCGTCGGCATGCGAGAGCGGGCGGCGGCATCCGGCGGCACGCTGGATGCCGGGCCCCGCGAACGCGGAGGCTTCCTCGTGCGCGCCCGCGTTCCGCTGCAGAGCGCAGTCGCCCGATGATCCGCGTGCTGCTGGTCGATGACCACGCCGTCATGCGTGCCGGCTTTCGGATGATCCTGCACACCGCCGGGGACATCGAGGTCGTCGGCGAAGCTGCGACGGGCGTCGACGCGATCGCCGCCGTCCGCGATCTGACCCCCGACGTCATCTGCATGGACGTCCAGATGCCCGACATGGACGGGCTCGAAGCCACGCGCCGGATCGTGTCCGGAGCGGGGAATGCGGCATCCGTTGTGATCGTCACGACCTTCGACCGGGACGACTACCTGTTCCAGGCGCTGGCGGCCGGAGCCAGCGGGTTTCTCTTGAAGAACGCCGGTCCCGAAGAACTCATCGCCGCCGTGCGCGTTGCCGCGGCGGGCGACGCATTGCTCGCACCCGCCGTCACCAAACGGGTCATCGAGCGCTTCACGTCTGCTCCGGATGCGCGCCCCGCACCGCCGCAGCCCGCGCCTGACAGCCCGGCTCTGGACCTCACGGAGCGCGAGAGCGAGGTGCTGCGCCTCCTCGCGCAAGCGCGCAGCAACGCAGAAATCGCCCGCGAGCTGTTCATCGGTGAAGCGACCGTGAAGACGCACGTCTCGAACGTGCTGCAGAAGCTCGGCGCCCGCGACCGCGTCGCGGCGGTCGTCTACGCCCACCAGCACGGGCTCACCTGAGCACTCCCCCGCACGGGGCGCCGGATCTCCCTCGCTCGGTGGAGGCGCCGCGCGCGGCCGCTTCGTACGGTGGAGAGACGACGAAAGGGAGTTCTGATGCTCGAACTGACCGCAATCACCAAGAGCTACGGCGGGCGCCGTGTGCTCGATGACGTAGGCTTTCGCGTCGCGGAAGGCCGCCTGACCGGCTTCGTCGGCGGCAATGGCGCCGGCAAAACCACCACGATGCGGATCGTCCTCGGCGTGCTCGCCCGCGACGGCGGCGAGGTCACCTTGAACGGCACGCCCGTGACCGCAACCGACCGACGCCGGTTCGGTTACATGCCGGAGGAGCGCGGGCTCTACCCACGGATGCGGGTGCTCGAGCACATCGTGTATCTCGCACGCCTCCACGGGTTCTCAAAGGCGGATGCCACGGTCCGCGCGACGGCGCTGCTCGATGAGCTGGGGCTCGGTGAGCGGCTGAACGACAACATCGAGACGCTGTCGCTCGGCAACCAGCAGCGCGCACAGATCGCCGCAGCGCTCGTGCACGACCCTCAGGTGTTGATTCTCGACGAACCGTTCTCGGGTCTTGACCCTCTGGCTGTCGACGTCGTGGCCGGCGTTCTCCAGGCGCGGGCTGCCAACGGTGTCGCCGTGCTCTTCTCCTCGCACCAGCTCGACGTCGTCGAGCGCCTCTGCGATGATCTGGTCATCATCGCCGGGGGCACCATCCGCGCCACCGGCGACCGCGAGTCACTGCGCACGCAGCACTCCCAGCGTCGGTTCGAACTCGTCTCGGCCGGTGACGCGGGCTGGCTCCGCGACGAGCCCGGCGTCGAGGTCGTCGACTTCGACGGCGGCTACGCCCTGTTCGACGTCGACTCCGACCAGACCGCCCAGCGGGTGCTCCGTCGCGCTGTCGACGGCGGCGATGTCGCCAGCTTCGCGCCCCGCCGCCCGTCCCTCGCCCAGATCTTCAAGGAGGTCATCCAGTGAACGCGTCCACCCCCACCTTCGCCCAGAGCGTGTGGCTGGTCACCGAGCGTGAAGTCGGCTCGAAGCTGCGCAGCAAGGCTTTTCTGATCTCGACCGGCATCTTGTTCGCGATCGCTCTCGTCGGGGTGCTGTGGGGCGGCTTCACGGCCCAGAGCGACTCCCGCATCCCGGTCGCTGTCACCCCCGACACCGCCGCGGTCGTGGCCGACTTCGACCAGGCACTCGACGTCACCGAAGCCGCCGATGCCGAAGCCGCCCGCGACCTCGTCCGCTCCGGCGATGTCGATGCGGCCCTCGTCCCCGGTGGGACCGGCGACTTCTCGTTCACACTCGTGGGTGACACCGAGATCCCGTCCGGCCTCATGCCGCTGCTGAGCGCCAGCCCGCCGGTGGAGCTGCTGACCACGGAAGGAACCGATCCGTTCCTCCGTTACATCGTCAGCTTCGGGTTCGGGATCATCTTCTTCATGGCCGCGTTGACCTTCGGGTCGACCATCGCGCAGTCCGTGGTGGAGGAGAAGCAGACCCGCGTTGTCGAGCTGCTGATCTCGGCGATTCCGACGCGCGCACTTCTGGCCGGAAAGGTGATCGGCAACACCGTGCTCGCGGTCGGCCAGATCATCGGCCTCGCCGCGATCGCGATCGTCGGGCTCACCGTCACCGGGCAGAGCGAGCTGCTCACGGGCCTCGGCGCGCCGCTGGTGTGGTTCGCCGTGTTCTTCCTTTTCGGGTTCATTCTGCTGGCGGCGCTGTTCGCGGCCGCCGGTGCGATGGTCTCGCGCCAGGAGGACATCGGCTCGACGACGACCCCGCTGACCTTCCTCGTCATGGCGCCGTACCTGCTCGTCGTCTTCTTCAACGACAACTCGCTGTTGCTCACGATCATGTCGTACGTGCCGTTCTCGGCTCCCGTGGGCATGCCGGTGCGCGTCTTCCTCGGTGAGGCCGAGTGGTGGGAGCCGCTCCTGTCGCTCGCGATCCTGCTCATCACGTGTGCCGCGGCGATCTGGGTCGGCGCGAAGATCTACGAGAACTCGATCCTGCGTATGGGCGCCCGCGTCAAGCTCGCCGAGGCTCTCGCCGGCTGACGAGCCGGGTCATCACGCCGCCGATGAGGAGCCTCTCGTCGGCGGCGTGTGGCTGTCGCCGACGAGAATGACGGCTTCTCAGCTATCGACGATCACCGAGAGGATGTTGCCCGCGGGGTCACGGAACCAGGCGATGTCGGGTCCACCGGATCCCCGAGAGATGCCTCGCCCATCCGTCCCGAAGTCGGGATCGGTGTAGATCTTCACCCGCGATCAGAACCATGATCACATCCGATCCCGGTCGCGCACGCGGCCGATCCGATCAGTATCGGCCCGCAGGGTGACGCTGTCGAGGGCCTCATCACTGCTCGATGAGGATGCCGTCGGCGTCGGCCCAGAGATGGCGCCCGGGCGTGAAGCGGACACCCGCGATCACGACCGGCACATCGACCTCCCCGACACCGCTCTTCGCGCTCCGGCGGGGATTCGAGCCGAGGGCCTTGACCCCGAGCGGCAGGGTCGCGATCACGGCACGGTCGCGGATCGCGCCGTGCACGACGATCCCGGCCCAGCCGTGGGCGACCGCGGATGCCGCGATCAGGTCACCCACGAGCGCGGACTCGAGCGATCCACCCCCGTCGACCACCAGGACGGCACCCTCTCCCGGGGTGGCGAGGATCTGCTTCACCAGCGCGTTGTCACGGTGGCACCGGACGGTGCGGATCGGCCCGTCGAAAATGACGCGTCCGCCCAGGTCGTGCAGCTGCAGAGCGAGCGAGGCGACCTCGTCGCCACGCTCGTCGAAGAGGTCAGCAGTGGAGATCATGTCCTCACGGTAGAGCCGGCGTCGACGCGATCGCCGGCGAGGCGGGAAAGAAGATCGGTCCGACTTCTGCGGATGCAAGAAATCGGACCACTCAGCCGGAACACCATGAGGGTGCATACAGTTGAATGGGAATGGGCCGACGGTGTCCCTGCCGCACCATCTGCAAGGAGACGCCATGAGCATGATCGCCGACCACACCGCCCAGACCGACGCGCCGATCCTCGACGTGCTGGCCGAACGCTGGAGCACACGGATCTTCGACCCCCGCACACCGATCGACGAATCGGCACTCGCGAGTGCACTCGAAGCAGCCCGTTGGGCGCCCTCGGCGAACAATACCCAGCCTTGGCGTTTCGTCGTCGCGCGGCGCGGTACCGCCGAACACGCGGCCATCGTCGATGCGCTGGTGGGTTTCAACCAGAGCTGGGCGGCTCATGCCGCCGCGTTGGTGGTCTTCGCGACCATGAGCTCGCTCGACGGAAAGCCGCTCGCCTGGGCCGCGTACGACGCGGGTCAGGCAGCCGCGCATTTCACGGTGCAGGCGCACGCCTCCGGCCTGTTCACCCACCAGATGGGCGGATTCGACCGTGATGCCGTCGCCGAGTCCTTCGCCTTCGGCGACGAGCTGGCCGCTGTCACCGTGATGGCGGTCGGCGCGCTCGGTGACATCGACAGTGCGCCCGAGCAACTGCGCGAGCGTGAGCTCACCCCCCGCACTCGCAGGCCCATCGCCGAGTCGCTCGTCGTCAACGCCTGACACAGCACACATCTCCGTTGACGACAACGGGTATCGCGGTGCATGGAAAGCGGCTTAGTCTGCGCTGATGAGCGCATCGATCATCGGCATCGGCACCGCCGTTCCAGACACCCGGCTGACGCAGGAGGACGTCCGCGATCTGTTCGCCGCGCAGCCGAGTCTCGACCGGGTCACCCGGCGGATCATCGCCGCCGCGTTCGATCATTCGGCCATTGAGACCCGTCACACCGTCCTGCCCGAACTCGTCGCTGGCGGGTCGGCGTTCGTCGACGCCGACACGCGCCGTATCGGGATGCCGGCGACCGGCGTGCGCAACGCGGTCTATGCGCGCGAAGCGCCGGGGCTCTTCGCCGCCGCCGCCCGCGACGCCCTGCACCGTGCCGGAGTGCGCGCGGACGAGGTCACCCACATCGTCACCGCATCGTGTACAGGGTTCTTCGCCCCGGGTCCGGAGTTTCGCCTCGTCCGGGATCTGGGCCTCACGCCGACGGTGTCGCGCGAGCACCTCGGGTTCCTCGGGTGTGCGGCCGCGCTCCCCGCCCTGCGCTCCGCGGCGCGGATCTGCGCCACCGACCCGTCCGCACTCGTTCTCGTGGTGTGCGCCGAGATCTGCACGATCCACCTGCGCTCGTCAGCTGACCCCGACCAGATCGTGTCGTCGGCGGTCTTCGCCGACGGCGCGGCGGCAGCGATCGTGACCGCGTCGCCGTCAGCCGGCATCCCCCACCTGCAACTGGACCGATTCGCCACGGCGATCACCGACGACGGTGAGTCGGCGATGGGCTGGACGATCGGTGACCACGGTTTCGAGATGACGCTGACGGCCGAAGTCCCCCGCATCGTCGGACGTGAGGTGAAAAACGCGCTCCGTCCGCTGCTCGGCGAAGGCCCGGTCGACCTCTGGGCGGTGCACCCGGGCGGGCGCAGCATCCTGGACCGCGTCGAGGCGGCGTGCGGGCTGGAGGGCGATGCTCTCCGGCATTCACGCGACGTTCTGCGCACCTACGGCAACATGTCGTCGGCCACGATCCTGTTCATCCTGCAGCGGATGCTGGTCGACCCGGCGACTCCGGACGGCGCACGGATGCTGGCCCTCGCCTTCGCGCCGGGCCTCACGGTCGAATCGGCTCTGATGACGGTACGCGCCCCGGCGCCCACCGGTCCACACACACCCACGCCCGAGAGCGCGACATCGATTCCCGCACGATGAGTGCCGTCGGATTCGCGCGGCGCGACACGGCGCTGCGTGAGCTCATGGACGACCCCGCGTGCGATCCGACCCGGCTTCGGCGCACGCTCGAACGGTTCGCGGTGGTCAATCGGCTGGTCTCCGGGTGGGGCGGCGTCTACCGGGAGCACATCAGGCCTCTCGCCCGACGGAGCGCAGCGGCGGGCACCGCCCTGCGGATGCTCGATATCGGTTGCGGCGGGGGCGATGTGCTCGAGCGCCTCATCGCGCTGGCGCGCGCGGACGGTGCCGGGGTCGAGGCCCTCGGCATCGACCCCGACCCCCGCTCGCTCGCCGTCGCACAGGCACGAGAAGGCCATCATGCTCAGTACCGCCGCGCCCACAGCTCCGATCTGGTCGCCGAGCTCGCGACCGGTGCGCCCCGCTTCGATGTCGTGATCTCCAACCACGTCCTGCACCACCTGGATGACACCGAGCTGGCGAGCGTGCTCCACGACTCGGATGCACTCGCGCGCGCGCTCGTCGTCCACTCCGACATCGCCCGCTCCCCCGTCGCGTACGCGGCTTACGCCGTCGGGATCACGCCGCTCGCACCGGGCAGCTTCCTCCGGACGGACGGGCTCCGCTCGATCCGTCGAAGCTGGACGCCGCAAGAACTCGCCCCCGCTCTTCCCTCGGGGTGGCAGGTCTTGCGTCCCGGTCCCTTCCGCTTGCTCGCCGTGCGCGGGGAGCGGCCGTGATCGATATCGCGATCGTCGGCGGCGGGCCGGTCGCGACGCTCCTCGCGGCCGAACTCGCACGGCACGGCGTCGAGGCGACCCGCTTCGAGGCGCGGACCCAGGCCGGTGCCGGTGCACGTGCGGTGGGCCTCCATGCCACCGCGCTCTCCGCGATGGAAGACTCCGGGGCGACCGCGCGCCTTCTCGCCGACGCTGTCCGGGTGAGCGTGGGCGAGGCGCGGCGGGCGGGGCGTTCCCTCGGAGAAGTCCACTTCGACCGGTTGCACCGCCGGCATCCGTTCGTGGCGACCCTGCCGCAATCCGCGACCGAACACGCCCTCGCCCACACTGCTACCCGCTGGGGTGCGCCGCCCGTGCGGTATGGCGCCCGGGTGACCGCACTCGTCCCACGGGCGGATGCCGTGGACATCCACGTCGGCGATGACGTCGTCACGGCGCGGGTCGTGGTCGTCGCGGGGGGACTGCGTGCGCGCACTCTTCTGGGGCAACCGGTGAGGGGGCGCCGATACCCCGACCGCTACCTGATGACCGACTGCGCCGATACCGGTCATGACGGCGAGCGCGCGGTCGTGTATCTGGATCGTGCGGGCGTGCTCGAGTCCTTCCCCCTGCCCGGTGGTCGTCGCCGATTCGTCGCCTGGATGCCGCCGCGCGGCGACGGGCGCACGGATGCCGAGCGCTTGCGCGAGGCCGTGGCGAGGCGCACGGGGTCCGACGCGGCGGCAGCATCCGTCGAGACGGCGTCGGCGTTCGGTGTCGCACGATCCCGCCTGGTGGCGATGCGCCGCGGCCGCGTGCTCGCGGTCGGCGACACCGCACACGAAGTGAGTCCGATCGGCGGGCAGGGGATGAATCTGGGCTTGATCGATGCGGTGACCGTTGCGCCGCTGCTGGCATCGGCCGTGCGCTCGGGTTCCGGCCCCGCGGAGCTCAGCGGCTGGGAGCGCGACCGGCTGCGGGCCGCCGACCGGGCGGCGCGCATCGGCGCGATCAACACGGTGCTCGGACGACCGTCGCGCGCGGGCGGCGCGCCAGCCGTGGCGATCGCCCTGGCCACCCCGGCGGAGCGCCTCCTCGCGCACGCCTACGCGATGGGCTTCGATCCCGCCGCGCGCCAGTTCAGCTGACGCCGACGCCGGTCACCGCGAGCTGGGCGACCAGCAGGAGCGCCGCCAACATGACCAGTCGGAACACTGCGCGATCGGGGCGCCGCAGCGCGCGCACGGTGCCGATCACGGCCACGGCGGTGACGAGCACGATTCCCCCGAGGGATGCCGGTCGCACAGGCTCGCCGCCCACCACGGGGCCGAGGAGCACGATCACCGCGCCGACTTCGACGGCGACGAAGGCGCACACGGCACTCGCCCGCGCTCCCCACCGGTGCGGGAGCCCCCGTACCCCGGTCTGCGCATCGTCTTCAAGGTCGGGAAGGACATTCGAGAAGTGCACGGCGATGCCGAGAGTCGCGCCCGCGAGAGTGGCCCACGGCGCCGCGACGACCGGGGTGGCGAGCGCCAGCGTGGCGAGCGAAGGAAAGAGCCCGAAACTCAGCACGAAGGGGGCGACCGAGAGCGCCGTGTTCTTCAGTCCGAGGTTGTACGCCCACGCGGAAGCCAGCGCGAGCCCATGGACGGCGAGGAAGACCGGACCCAGGAACGCCGACAGCGCTGCGGCGAGCCCGACCGCGATGCCGGCTGCCACCCAGACGGTCCTCGCTGTGATCTCGCCGCGCGCGATCGGCTTGTCGCGACGATCAACGATGAGATCGCGCGCCGCGTCGATCGCATCGTTGGACCATCCGACGCTCAGCTGCCCGGCGATGACCGCCGCACCCAGCAGCGCGAGCCGTCCGGCATCCACCCCCGCGGCCACACCGAGGACGAGCGCGAGGACCGTCACGACAAGTGTCGGTCCGGGGTGGCTACACCGCCAGAGTGCACCGGCGGTGCGGCCGAGAGGTGCGAGCTGCATGCTCCGACCGTACCCGCCACCCCCGACTACTCGTCGAGGAGTTCTGCCTCGACGACGTCGTCGTCATCGCTCCCCTCGGTCGCCGCGGCGCTCGTGAGTACCAACTGGCTGCCGTCGGCGGCCACATCCACCCGGATGATGTGTCCGTCGCGGGCGCCCCCCGAGAGCAAAGCCATCGCGAGGCGATCCTGGATCTCGGACTGGATCAGACGCCGCAGCGGCCGCGCCCCGAACATCGGATCGTAGCCGCGTTCGGCCAGCCACGAACGAGCATCCGGGGTGACGGCGAGCGTGAGACGGCGCTCGTGCAGGCGGCGCTGCAGCGCATCGACCGAGAGCTCGACGATCTGGGCGAGGTCATCGTGGCTGAGCGGCTGGAACATGACGATGTCATCGAGTCTGTTGAGGAACTCAGGCCGGAAGACCTGCCGGACGAGCGCCATCACCTGCTCCCGCTTGGCGTCCATCGCCATCGTCGGATCGATCAGGATCGGCGAGCCGATGTTGCTCGTCAGCACCAGAATCGTGTTCGTGAAGTCGACCGTCCGCCCCTGACCGTCGGTCAGACGGCCGTCATCGAGCACCTGCAACAGGACATCGAAAACCTCCGGGTGTGCCTTCTCGACCTCGTCGAGCAGCACGACCCCGTACGGGCGCCGGCGCACGGCTTCGGTGAGCTGACCACCCTGCTCGTAGCCGATGTAGCCCGGAGGGGCACCGACCAGTCGCGCCACGGAGTGCTTTTCCCCGTACTCGCTCATGTCGATGCGGACCATGGCGCGTTCGTCGTCGAAGAGGAACTCCGCGAGCGCCTTCGCGAGCTCGGTTTTGCCGACGCCCGTCGGGCCCAAGAAGAGGAACGACCCGGTGGGCCGGTTCGGATCACTGATCCCCGCGCGCGAGCGACGGACGGCATCCGACACCGCTTTCACGGCGTCCTTCTGCCCGATGAGGCGCTTGCCGAGTTCCTGCTCGAGGTGCACGAGCTTCTCGCTCTCGCCCTGCAAGAGGCGGCCGACCGGGATGCCGGTCCACGCCGCGATGACGGCGGCGATGTCTTCGTCGGTCACCTGTTCGTTGACCATGCGCGGTTCATCCGCCGTGACGGCTTCCGCCCGCTCGGCGTCGGCGATCTCCTGCTCGAGGCGCTTGATGGTCTCGTACTGCAACTTCGACGCGCGAGCGTAATCGGCTTCACGGATGGCGCGCTCGAGGTCGGTCTGAGCCTGGTCGAGCTGCTTCTTGAGCTCACCGACGCGGTTGAGGCCCGCGCGCTCCCGTGCCCACCGGGCGTCAAGCACGGCCAGCTCGGCTTCGGCGACATCCATCTGCTCGCGCAGCTTCGCCCGACGCTCCTTCGAGGCGTCGTCCTTCTCCTTCTTCAGGGCGAGCTCTTCGAGCTTCATCCGGTCGACGCTCCGACGCAGTTGGTCGATCTCGACGGGACTCGAATCGATCTCCATCTTGAGCCTGCTCATGGCTTCGTCGATGAGGTCGATCGCCTTGTCCGGTAGCTGACGACTGGGGATATACCGGTTCGACAGCGCCGCCGATGCCACCAGCGCACTGTCACTGATCGTGACGCCGTGGTGAGCCTCGTACCGCCCCTTCAGCCCTCGAAGAATGGCGATCGTGTCTTCGACCGACGGCTCGCCGACGTAGACCTGCTGGAAACGGCGCTCGAGAGCGGCATCCTTCTCGATGAACTCGCGGTACTCGTCGAGCGTCGTCGCACCGATGAGCCGTAGTTCGCCGCGCGCGAGCATGGGCTTGAGCATGTTCGACGCGGCGACGGAGCCCTCTCCACCGCCGGCGCCCATCAGGACGTGCAGTTCGTCGATGAAGGTGATCACGCGTCCATCGGACTCGGTGATCTCCTTGAGCACGCTCTTGAGTCGCTCTTCGAATTGGCCGCGGTACATCGCACCGGCCACGAGAGCGGAGATGTCCAGGCTGACGAGTTGCTTGTCCTTGAGCGATTCGGCCACGTCACCGGCGACGATGCGCTGCGCGAGACCCTCGACGACGGCGGTCTTGCCGACGCCGGGCTCGCCGATGAGGACGGGATTGTTCTTCGTCCGCCTCGTGAGCACCTGACTGACGCGACGGATTTCGCTGTCGCGGCCGATGACGGGGTCGAGCTTGCCCTGGCGGGCACGGTCGGTGAGGTTGATCCCGAACTGTTCGAGGGCGCTCTTCTGGTCCTCCTGCCCGGGTGCGGGTTGTGCGTTCATGTCGCTTCTCCTGAAATCTGGTGCGCTCAAACTTGAGTCGCATTGGCTCAAGTTTAGCAGACCGTGACCCGGCGATCCAGTCTCACGGACGGACACGCGTGATGTGAGCCGGGCTTTTCCGGCCCGCAACATCCGGCGCGCGTCGGTGAAACGCGCGCCCTCCATGCTGGAGCAACACTCACCCCTACCCCATGCGCCCTCGGAGGTCCTGATGTCCTACGTGAAACCCGCTGAACTGGTCACCCGCATGGTGGATGCCGGTGCCAGCAAGATCCTGATGTCCACCCGCGACACCCTCATCCGCGCCATCATGGGCGGCGCGATCCTCGCCTTGGCCGCCGCGTTCGCCATCACCGTGTCGGTGCAGACGGGCCAGCCGCTCCTCGGCGCGATCCTCTTCCCGGTCGGATTCGTGATGCTGTACCTCATGGGCTTCGACCTGTTGACGGGGGTGTTCACACTCGCTCCGCTCGCCTGGATCGACAAGCGTCCGGGAGCCAGCACCGGCGGAGTCCTCCGCAACTGGGGACTCGTCTTCCTCGGCAACTTCATCGGCGCCTTCCTCGTCGCCGTGCTCATGGCGATCTACTTCACGTACGGCTTCACGAGTGAGCCGAGCGCCGTCGGACTCGCCATCGGCGAGATCGGTCACGGCCGCACCGTCGGATACGCCGACCACGGCTTCGGTGGAATGTTGACCCTCTTCGTCCGCGCTGTGCTCTGCAACTGGATGGTCTCCACCGGCGTCGTCATGGCGATGATGAGCGACAGCCTGGTCGGCAAGGTCATCGGCATGTGGATGCCGATCATGCTCTTCTTCTACATGGGCTTCGAGCACTCGATCGTCAACATGTTCCTGTTCCCCTCGGGCCTGCTCCTCGGCGCCGACTTCACCCTGTGGGACTACCTGCTCTGGAACGAGATCCCCACCGTGATCGGCAACCTCGTCGGCGGTCTCACGTTCGTCGGACTCACCCTGTACATCACGCACGGGCGCACCGCTCCGGCTCGGATCCCGACGATGCGCGGTGGCTCGTCGCGGCGTCCCGCCGCCCCGGCCGTCGCCGCGGACGAAGAGCCGGCACCGGTTCCCGTCAGCGTCTGATCGCATACGACTGTGGCCCCGCCTTCGGGTGGGGCCACATCCGTGTGTGGGCGCGCGCCAGGCCGATTCCGCGCGGCCCCACGACCGGCGCGTTCAGCCCGCCCATCCCCGTCGCATGGCGCACCCGCCCGGGCGCGCCACATCAGCCCCACCCGGCCCCATCTGCACCACCGGCCGTGCGACTCGCCCACCCTCCGCGCTGTGCGGCCGCCGGTGATTGCGCCGCCGGTGATTGCGCCGCCGTGAGTCCAGTCGCATGGCGCACCCGCCCGGGCGCGCCACATCAGCCCCACCCGGCCCCATCTGCACCACCGGCCATGCGACTCGGTCACCTGCGGCGTCCCAGCTGCGAGAAGCGCGCGGTGCGTCAGGACGCCGCGGCCAGCGCCTCGCGGAAACGATCCACGATGACGCGGGACACTCGGCGCTCGACTCCGCCGCCGGGGGTCACCGCCAAGGGAGCGCTCACCGCGTCGGCGCCGCTCGCAGCGACGAGGTTGGCGAAGTGACCGGGGGCCAAGACGTAGCTCGCGGCGATCACCCGGGTGGCTCCCGCAGCACGCGCCGCCGCCACGGCATCGGCGATGAGCGGAGTCGACCCCGCCGCGTACCCGACCGTGAGGGGAACCGTCAGCCGCTCGCGCAGCAATGCGGCGAGCGCCTCGACATCGGTTGCGGCGATGGGGTTCGACGATCCCGACGCGGCCAGCACGACCTGCGTCCCCGGAGCATCGAGCTCCCCGACCTCAGCGAGGCGCGACACGAGAACATCGGCCAGCAGCGAGTGCGGCCCGAGGGCCTGCGCGGCGTGCACGTGCTCGTGGGGCTTTGCGGCCCGAGCGATGTCGACGCCGGTGTGGAAGCCCCGCGACAACAGCAGGGGGACGATGACGGCACGCCGATCGGCGGGCACCGCAGCGGCGACGTCGGCGACGGCGGGCTCCTCCACATCCACGAAGGCAGGGAGCACCTCGATGTCGGGGAGAAGGTGAGCGACGTGGTCGACGAGGGCGGAGACGACCGCCCGCCCCTCGGCGAACCGGGTCCCGTGGGAGCACGCGATCAGCGTGGTCGGAGTGATCTCGCTCATGCGGCTGAATCCACGTCGAGTCGGTAGCCGCGCTTGATGACGGTCTTGATCACGCCCGAGATACCGAGCGCTTCGCGAACCCGCGCGACAGCCATTTCCACGGCGTGGTCGCCCCCGCCCGTCCGCGGCAAGACGTCCAACAACTGGATGCGGGGCACCACATCACCGCGGGCGTCGAACAGCACCCCCAGGAGGCGAACGGCCGTGCGGGAGAGCGTGATGAAGCGTCCGTCGATGATCGCGCCCCCGCTGCGCAACTGGAGAGCACCGGCGCTGGTGGGCAGTGACGGCGCGGAACCTCCGCCGAAATGGGTGACGACGCCGCGCACGAGGGATCCGAGACGCCCTCGCTCGGCCATCAGCACCGGGATGTCCGCGTCTCGGAGGGGACCGGCCGTGATGGGGCCGACGGCGGCCATCACGAGGCGACCACCGACTGCGCGGCGGCGGATCTCGGGGAGGTATCCCGCGGCATCCGCCTCGGCCAGCCACTGCGCCGCACCGGGCGCCGACGTGAACAGAACCGCATCGACGTCACCGTCGGCGGTCTGGGCGACCGAGCGCTGAACGACGTCGGGGTCGGGCGGGGGACCCCACCGGTACACGGTAAGACTCACGACATCGGCTCCGTGCGCGGCGAACAGCTCGTCGAGACCGTCGGCGCCGGAACCGTGGTGTTGCACCGCGATCCGCGTCTGCTCGATGCCCTGCGCGACCAAGTACTCACCGAGCTCGGCCGCGGTCTCGGACTCGGCGACCCAGTCGGCGGTGAAGCCGGCTTGCTGGATCGCGCCGCGCGCTTTCGGGCCCCGCGCGACGAACCGCGCCCCGGCCAGCGCGGCGGCGAGTTCTTCGGCCAGGCCCGCCTCATCGGCCGCGTCGATCCACCCACGGAACCCGACACCCGTGGTCACGACGACGATCTCCGGCGGTGCCGCAATGAGTTCCCGTGTACGCGCCCAGAGGGCCTCGTCGTCGATGTGCGGCACGATCGTCAGCGCCGGCGCCTGCTGCACGAGTGCGCCGTGGCGCTCGAGCGCGGCCGTCAGTTCGCCGGCCCGCCGATCGACGGCGATCACGATCGTGCAGCCTCGCAGGCTCTCAGAGAGCGGAGGAGTCCCGGTCACCCCGCCCATTCGAGGGTCCGCTCGGGGTGGGGCAGGAGGAAGCCGGCACGGGCGACATCGCCCACGACGATCACGGCGGGGTTGCTGACCCCGGCGCGGTGCGCGTCGGCGAGCGCGGCGCCGAGCGTCGTGTGCGTCGTGCGCTGCTGGGGAGTGTGTCCGCTCTCGACGATCGCGACGGGACGCTCGGCATCCGCACCCTCGGCGAGCGCCGCGGCGACGAGGCGCGGCAGTGCCGCGACCCCCATCAACACGACGACCGTCACGTCCGCGTCGGCCAGGGCGACGCGCGTCGCGGGCGTGAGTGCGGCCTGCCCGTTGACGATGTGCGCGGCCGAGGCGGTCTGTCGGTGCGTCACGGGGATGCCGGCAGCCTGCGGCACCGAGATCGCACTCGAGACCCCGGGGACGACATCCACGGGGACCCCGGCCGCCACACACGCGAGCACTTCCTCGCCGCCGCGACCGAAGACGAAGGGGTCACCGCCCTTCAGCCGGACGACGCGACGGCCCGCGCGGGCGTGCTCGACCAGGAGAGCATTGATCTCTTCCTGAGGAACGGGGTGGTGTCCGGGCTGCTTGCCCACGTCGATGACGATCGTGTCGGGGTCGAGTTCCTCGAGGAGCTGGGCCGTGGGCCCGAGGCGGTCGGCGATGACGACGTCGGCCTCGGCGATGAGACGCCTCCCGCGCACCGTGAGCAGGTCGAGCGCGCCGGGGCCGCCGCCGACGAGGTCGACTCGGCCGATGCCGGTCGTCCGGCGACGCCGCAGCGGCAAGCGCCCATCGGTCAGGAGGCGGTCGATGGCGTCACGCACGCGCACAGAACGCCGGGGGTCGACACCGGCATCCGAGACGACGCCGACCAGCACGTCGCCCGACGAGGCCTGTGCCGTCAGCCGGGCCGTGCCGTGCCCGGCGCTGGATGCGTTGATGCAGAAGACCCGGCGGCGCTCGCACGCGGCGGCGACAGCGAGGTCGACCCGCGCGTCCCCGGTGGCCGTGTGCACCATCCAGGCACCCGCCAGGTCGCTGCGGCGGAACCGCCGCGGAGTCCACGTGACGTCACTGCGCCGCACCAGCTCGCGCACCTCCGCGCACAGCTCCGGAGCGACGACCCGAACATACGCGCCATCGTCGAGCAGTCGCCGCATCCGACGTGCCGTGACGGCACCGCCACCGACCAGCAACACCTCGCGCCCCGCGAGCGACACACCGATCATGGTCGTCATCATCACTCCTCCCACCGGATGCAGAGGTCCTCGCCGCGCCGTGCGACGGGCCAGACCCGCAGGTGTGCGGGCTCCTTGCCCTGGGGGTCCAGGCAGATGCCGGTCCGCAGGTCGAACACATGCTTGTACATGGGCGAGGCGATCGTCGGCGCATCGGCCCTCGTACCCACGATCCCGCGAGAGATCACGTTGGCCCCACTGTACGGGTCGAGGTTCGACACGGCATGCAGTGAGTCGTCGCGTAACAGGAACAACGCGATCTGCGTCGAACCGATCAGGGCCGCCCTGCCACGCTCGACCTCGAGATCGGAAACGGCGCACAACCGGATCCAGGTATGCGTGCGCTGCCGCGCGTCGGCCGCCACGGCCGTCATCGCCGTACCGCCAGCGTCGTCCCGGCGATCGGAACCACTCCCGCGCGCCGCTCCTCGGCGCTCGCGGGGCGCACCTGACCGCGTTCGGCGACGTAGCCGAGCGACGGGTCGGGAGTATCGGGGGCGTTGACGAACGACTGGAAACGAGCGAGCTTGGCCGGATCGGCCAGCGTCGCCGCCCATTCGTCCTCGTAGGTCTCGACGTGGCGCGCCATGGCCGCGTCGAGGTCGGCACAGATACCCAGGCTGTCGTCGAAGATGACCGCGCGGAGTTCGTCGAGCCCACCCTCCAGCTCCTGCACCCACGGCGCGGTCCGCTGCAGGCGGTCGGCGGTGCGGATGTAGTAGAGGAAGAAGCGATCGATCGCCTGGATCAGCTGATCGTCGTCGAGCCCTTCGGCCAGCAGTTCCGCGTGACGCGGCGTGAAGCCGCCGTTGCCGCCGACGTAGAGGTTCCAGCCGTTCTCGGTCGCGATGACCCCGGCATCCTTCCCCCGCGCCTCGGCGCACTCCCGCGCACAGCCCGAGACGCCGAGTTTCAGCTTGTGCGGGGCGCGGAGGCCGCGGTAACGCAGTTCGAGCCGCACCGCCATGCCCACCGAATCGAGCACGCCGTATCGGCACCAGGTCGAGCCGACGCACGACTTCACGGTGCGCAGCGACTTGCCGTAGGCCTGGCCGGATTCGAAGCCGGCATCCACGAGTCGTTGCCAGATCTCGGGCAACTGCTCGAGGCGCGCACCGAACATGTCGATGCGCTGCCCGCCGGTGATCTTCGTATAGAGCGCGTAGTCGCGGGCGATCTCGCCGATGACGATCAGCCCCTCGGGCGTCACCTCGCCACCCGCCATGCGCGGGACCACGGAGTAAGTGCCGTCGCGTTGGATGTTGGCCATGACATGGTCGTTCGTGTCCTGCAGCGTCGCGTTCTCCCCATCGAGCACGTGTCCGCCCACGAGAGTGGAGAGGATGCTGGCAAGCGTCGGCTTGCAGATGTCGCATCCGCGACCACTCCCGAATCGCTCGATGATCGCCGAGAAGGTTGTGAGTTCCGAGACCCGCACAGCGTCGAAGAGCTGCCGGCGCGAAAGGTCGAAGTGCTCGCACAGCGCGTTGGAGACCACCTGACCGGACTTCGCGAGCTCCACCCCGACGAGCTTCTTCACCATGACGGTGCACGAGCCGCACGTCGCGCCGGCTTTCGTGCACGCCTTCACCCCGGCGGCGTCGACGCAGCCCTCCTCGTGAACCGCGCGGCGGATGCGTCCTGCGGTGACGCTCGAGCAGGAACAGACGACGGCCTCATCGGGCAGCTCCGCCATCGGCGCGCTCCCCGAGATCTCGGGCGCGAGGTAGACGGCCGGGTCCGCGCCGAGTGCTCCGCCGACCAGGGGTCGCAGCGACCCGTAGGCGGCGGCATCGCCCACCAGGATGCCGCCGAGCAGCGTCGTGGCGTCATCCGAGAGGACGAGCTTCTTGTAGATGCCCGCGGTCGGGTCGGCGTAGACGACGTCGAGGGCGCCAGGGGTCGCCGCCATCGCGTCGCCGAAGCTCGCGACGTCGATGCCGGAGAACTTGAGTTTGGCCGACAGATCGAAGCCGGGGAACGTCGCATCACCCCCGGAGAGGCGAGACGCGGCGACCTCGGCCATCGCGTAGCCGGGGGCGACGAGACCGACGGCCATCCCGTCGAAGTTCGCGACCTCACCGATCGCGAGGATCGCCGGGTCGCTCGTTTGGCAGGCGTCGTCGATGATCACACCGCCCCGCGGGTGGCACTCGAGCTGCGCATCGCGGGCGAGCTCGTCGCGCGGACGCACCCCGACCGTGAAGACGGCCACGTCGACGTCGGCGTCGGTGCCGTCGCGGAAGGCGATGCGCGAGAGCTGACCCGTCCGGTCCGGGTCGAGTCGCGTCGTGACGGTCTCGGTGCGGACGCCGATGCCGCGCGCCTCGATCAGCCGGCGGAGGATGCCGCCTGCCCCGACATCGAGCTGTGCCGACATCAGCCGGTCACTGGACTGGACGACCGTGGCCGTCACCTCCAGACCGCCGAGCGCTTCGGCCGCTTCGAGACCGAGCAAGCCGCCACCGACGACATAGCCGCGCAGAGGCCGTCCGAGCTGCTCGCGGCGCCGCTCCACGAACGTGCGCAGCTGCTCGAGGTCGTCGATCGTGCGGTAGACGAAGCATCCCGGCAGGTCGAAACCATCGAGGGCCAACCGTGCCGCGTACGACCCCGTGGCCAGGACGAGCCGGTCGTACTCGAGGAAGCGCCCGCTGGTGAGCCGCACCCGGCGCCGCGATCGGTCGATGACGGCCACCGGGTCGGCCGGGACGAACTCGACGCGCTCGTCGGCGAGCGCGTGCGGGTCGAGGGTCAGCTCGTCGGCGTCGCGTCCGGTGAGGTATCCCGTGAGTCCGACCCGGTCGTACGGGAGCCGGCCCTCGTCCCCGACCAGGGTGACGCGCACGGGAAGGTCTTCGCGACTGAGAAGGCTCTCGACGAAACGGTGACCGACCATGCCGGCGCCGACGACGACGATGCGTTGCGGGTTCTGTGCGCTCACGGGAGTCCTCCTGGGGCGATACGTCACCTCACCCGGACACGAGTGGAGTGACCTCCGACGCTAGAGAGCGTGTGTTTCACCGCGCCCGGGCTTTCGTTACCCCGCGGGAACGTCTTCCTCACAATCCGCAGGGAGCGGTGTGAGGGTGGTGGCGGCGGGCGTCAGGATGCCAGGACCTCGACCGTGCAGCTGAACCGGGCTCGGTAGGCGGTCGGGGTCGTGCCGAGGGTGCGCGAAAAATTCTGCCGCAGCACCGCGGCCGATCCGAAACCGCATTCGTACGCGATCGCATCGAGTCCGAGATCGGTCTGCTCCAGCAGACGCTGCGCGTGGATGAGCCGCTGGCGGGCGAGCCAGGCCGCGGGAGTCGTTCCGTGATCGGCCTTGAACCGACGCGCGAACGTGCGCGGTGACATGTGGGCGCGGGCGGCGAGCTGATCGACGGGAAGGTCGAGTCGGAGGTTCTCCAGCATCCAGTCCGTGACGGGGGCGAGCGAGAGCGAGCTCGTCTCCGGGAGCGGGCGGGCAATGAACTGCGCCTGACCGCCATCGCGCTGCGGAGGGACGACCATGCGCCGGGCGATGGTGTTGGTCAGTTCTGCCCCGAGCTCGAGTCGGAGAAGATACAAGCACGCATCGAGCCCGGCCGCCGTGCCCGCACTCGTGATGATGCGCCCATCGTGGACGTAGAGGACATCGGGGTCGACGTCGATCTGCGGATACATCCGTGCCATCGTGTCGGCGTAGCGCCAGTGGGTGGTCGCCCGGCGCCCGTCGAGCACCCCGGCAGCCGCGACCACGAACGAGCCACTACAGACCGTCAGCACCCAGGCGCCGCGCGCGACGGCGCGCTGAATGACGCCGATCACCCGCTCGTCGACGTGCGCCCACGATTCGCGCGGGATCGGCGCGATGACCACGAGGTCCGCCTCGTCGGCGAACGCGAGGTCGGCGTCGACGTTGATCGAGAAGCCGATGTTGGCCGGCACGGCCCCCGGATCGGGCGTCACGATGCGGAAGTCGAAGAGCGGCACTCCGTCGTCACGACGATCGAGACCGAAGGCTTCGCACGCAAGACCGAACTCGAACGGCGCGAAACCGGGCTGGACGATGCAGGCGACAGTGTGCATGGCAGGAATCCTACTCTCACGCGCAGTCCTGCCACTAGTGGCAGGACACAAGCGGGCGTAGCTTTTCCGCCATGATCACTGTTGTGCTGTTCGTCGTCACTCTGTCCACCATCGCCACGGTCGGCACGGCGCGCGCGCTGCGCGTCGACGGCTACCGCCGCATCCCGACCGACCCCGCGCGCCTCCCCTGACCCGCGGATCAGCGGAGGAGCGACTCGACGGCGTCGAGCAGGATGCCGGCCGAACGCTCCCAGGAGAACCGGGCGATGTGGGTCCGCCCGGCGGCGATCACCGCGGCCACCGCGGCGGGATCATCGAGCGTGCGGACGGCGTCGGCGAAGGCGGCGGCATCCGTGCCCGGCGCATAGCGCGCCCCACCGCCGGCAACCTCACGGAAGATCGGCATGTCGGTGATGACGGCGGGCACGCCGAGTTCGATCGCCTCGGCGACCGGCAGCCCATAGCCCTCGTCGAGTGATGCCGACACCAGCACGGCGCGGTCAGCGAGCAGCGCCGCGTACTCGGCATCGGTCACCCCGCCGTGGAAGACGACGCGTCCGCCGGCCGGATCGATGAGCGCCTCCAGCTCCGCGCGGCGCGCATCGGAGATCCGGGACAGCACATGCAGCGTGCGATCGGGAAGCATCCCGATGGCCCGAATGAGCGTCTCGACGTTCTTGTAGGGCATGAAGGAGCCCATGTAGACGAGGTTCTCGGCGCCGGGCACCACCGTCACGCCGAAATCCGCCAGACGCTGCGGCGCGTTCGGGATCACGACGACGGGTCGCTTCGTCAACCGCACGCGCGCGAACTCGGCCGCGGAGGTCTCGCTGACCGTCGCGACGATGTCGGCGGCGTTCAGTGTCAGCCGCTGCGGAACGTACGACAGGTGGAAGAGGCGCCACCCCGCGCGCACATACCAGGGCAGATCCTTCGGCGGCGTGCGATGCCGGTAGTAGATCGTGTCGTGGAGGGTGAGGATGAGCCGGAAATGCCGCCCGAGTGAACCGATCGTCTGCATCGGCGAGAACACGGCATCCGGATGCTGCTTGTTGAGCCCGAGCGCCGCCAGCGGCTCGATGATCGCGGTCGGATCCCCGATCACGAGGACCTCGGCGCCGGCCGGGAGAAACGCACGCTGGCGCTCATCGAAGATCAGGTACGTGACCTCGATGCCGCGGTCCGGCGCCGCGGCGGCGACCGCAGCGGCGAGCTCGGTGGAGTACCGACTGATCCCATCGTGGAAATCCACACGGATGTAGCGCGCATCGAAGAACAGGCGCATCTCAGAGCGGCTCGCCCCGGTACAGCTTCTCGAAGGTGTCCAGGGTCTTCTCGATGTCGTGGATCTCCACGCCATCCAGCGACGCCTGCTGCATCCGTCGGTACTCCACCGGGTCGGCGGTCAGGACGCGACGCAGCTTGTCGGCGAGATCATCGACGTTTCCCGGTTCGAACAGATAGCCGTTCTCGCCGTCATGGATGAGGTGCGGAAGGGCGACGGCGTTCGCGCCGACGACCGGCAGGCCCGAGGCCATGGCTTCCATCGTCGCGATCGACTGCAGCTCGGCGATCGACGCGATGGCGAACACGTCGGCCTGCGCGTACGACGCGCGCAACTGATCCTCCTCGACCCGCCCGTGGAAGACGATCCGGTCCGACAGGCCCAGCCGCTGCGCGGTCTGCTCGAGGTTGCGGCGCTGGTCGCCGCCACCGACGATGTCGAAGGTGATGTTCGGGATGTCGGTGACGAGCTTCGCGATCGCCTCGAGTGTGACCTCGACGTGCTTCTCGGTCGTCAGGCGTCCGACGAACAGCACGCGGTAGTGATCGCGCTCGCTGAAATCGGGGGTGTAGTTGCGCTTGTCGATGCCGCAGCTGATCGGGATGACTCCCTGGATGTCGATCGTCGCCTCGAGGAACTCCGCGGCCTTGCGCGTCGGAGTGGTCACCGCGCGCGACATGTCGAACGTGCGCTTCGCGTCGGCCCACGCGGCCTTGACCACGATCTTGTCGAGCACCGGCGGCAGTGTGGTGAAGTCGAGGATGTTCTCGGCCATCACGTGGTTCGTCGCGATCACCGGGATGCCGCGCTGATGGGCGATGCGGGTGAGCGCCCGTCCGAGGACGATGTGCGACTGGCTGTGCACGACATCTGCGGGCACTTCATCCAGCAGGCGGCGCGAGTAGTGCTTCGCTCGCCAGGGCCAGACGAAACGCAACCAGTCGTGCGGGTACCAGCGCCATCCCGGCGGTCGGTGGACCGTGAGCCGCTGCCCCTCGATCATCTCGTGGAACACTCCGTGCTTGCGGAGCGAGACGCCAGGCGTGAGCACGTGGACGTCATGTCCGCGGCCGGCGAGGCCTGCGGCGAGGCGCTCGGCGAAGCGGGCGGCTCCGTTGACATCGGGGGCAAAGGTGTCGGCGGCGATAACGATCGTCAGCGGTGCCCGCGCGGGGTCGTGCGTCGCGGATCCGGTCACGGGGTACGAGGCCAATCTGTGCGGCGGCGTCCCGCGGATCGCGAGCACGCCGGTGCGAGTCTACCCGAGCACCCTCCGCTCCCCCGGGAGCACCCGCGCGCCGTAGCCTGAAGTCATGGAGCGACTTCACGCAGATGCAGACCCGACTCGCTGGGTGCCGGTGACGGAGTCCTTCGGCTTCCGGGGGCGCCGCGCGCGGAAGAAGGCGATCCGGATGCTGCTGACCCAGGCCGGTGGCGCTCTGGGCACCACGGGGCGACCGGGCGGCGGGGCCACCGCGTGGGCCGTCAGTCAGGCGGCACCGTGGCTCATGCGCAAGGCGGCCGGTCGCGTGCTCGTCTGGGTGTGGAAGAGCGAGCCCGATCTGCTGGTCGTCATGGCACAGATCCAGGAGCTCACGGCGCAGCTGCGCACGGCGCGCGCGATGATGCCGATCGAGTACGACGACACCGAGACCTTCCGCGGCACCTATCTGGGGGTCGGCGAGAAGCTCACCATGCCACTTCCGGCATCGCCCGCCACGCCCCCGTTCGCGACGTACACGTGGGACACCGGCACGCACCTGATCACGGTGACGGCCGTGTGCGCCGACCGCGAGCGCTTCGGCACCGTGATCGGGGCGGTCGACGACCTCGCTCGCTCGCTGCGGCTGAGCGATGACCTCACGGTGGGCGAGCAGACCGTGCTGCGCATCGATCCGGCCTGATCCGCACTATCCGGAGCGCCGGGAGTGGTCGATGCACTCCACGAGCTGATCGCCTCGGGGACCGTTCGCCTGCTCGACTTCGTCATCGTCCACAAGGACGACGAGGGCGGGGTCACCTCGATCGAAATCGAAGACCACCTCGAGGAGTACGGATTCGAGGACATCGAGTTCGCCGCGATCGGTGTCACCGGCCAGGAGGACATCGATTCGTTCGCCGAGCTGATCGACCCGGGGACGTCTGCCGCGATCGTCGCGCTGGAGCTCGCGTGGGCCGCCCGCCTCGCCGGGAGCGTCGCCGCATCGTCGCCGAGTTGCAGAAACTCGCCGCGCTGAAGGATGCCGGGATCCTCGACGACGCCGAGTTCGCGGCTGCGAAGGCCAAACTCCTCGGCTGATCCCGCCGCCGCGCGGCGACACCCGCGCAGCACATCGCGTCAACAAGATGACGCCGCGTGACAGTTCGTGACGCCCCTTGACCACTCATTGCGTCTTGGCCGATGTGCACACCTAGCCTCTCCGAAGGGCAGCACTGCGCCCGTGCACGGAAGACGGGATCCCCCGGGAGGCGATGTGACCATCAACGACGCGACGACCGGCGAGGCCGCGGCGTCTCGCGCCGCGCGCATCGCGAGTGAAGGCGCCCGCGCGCGCGCCCCACGCCCGTCATCGCGGCCGAACGGCCAGTGGAAGATCGACGGCACGGCTCCCCTCAACGGCAACGAAGAGTGGAAGCAGGTCGACAACGGCCTGGCGGTACGCAGCCGGATCGAGAACATCTACGCGAAGGGCGGATTCGCCTCGATCGACCCGACGGATCTGCACGGACGCTTTCGCGTGTGGGGTCTGTACACCCAGCGCAAGCCGGGCATCGACGGCGGGCGCACCGCGCAGCTCGAGCCGCACGAGCTCGAAGACGAGTACTTCATGCTCCGCGTGCGCATCGACGGAGGCCAGCTGACCACGGAGCAACTGCGCGTGATAGCTGGCATCTCGATGGAGTTCGGGCGCGACACCGCCGATCTCACCGATCGGCAGAACATCCAGCTGCACTGGGTCGAGGTCGAATCGATGCCCGAGATCTGGCGGCGCCTCGAGTCCGTCGGCCTCGGGACCACCGAGGCGTGCGGCGATGTGCCGCGTGTCGTGCTCGGTTCCCCCGTCGCGGGCATCGCCGCCGACGAGCTCATCGACCCGACCCCGCAGATCGACGAAATCACCTCACGCTTCATCGGCGACGAGTCGCTCGCGAACCTCCCCCGCAAGTTCAAGTCCGCGATCACCGGGCACCCGAGCCAGGACGTCGTGCACGAGATCAATGACGTCGCCTTCGTCGCCGTCGACCATCCTCAGCTCGGCATCGGCTACGACCTCTGGGTCGGCGGAGGCCTGTCGACCGCTCCCCGACTCGGGGAGCGCCTCGGCGTCTTCGTCACGCCCGACCAGGTGGTGGATGCCTGGCACGGCGTCGCGCAGATCTTCCGCGATTACGGCTACCGGCGCCTGCGCAACAAGGCGCGTTTGAAGTTCTTGCTCGCCGAATGGGGCCCCGAGAAGTTCCGCCAGATCCTTCAGGACGAGTACCTCGGCTACGCACTGCCCGACGGCCCGCCCGCGCCCAAGCCCCTGGCTCACGGCGACCATGTGGGGGTTCACCGCCAGAAGGACGGCCGCTTCTACGTCGGCGTCACCCCGATCGTCGGTCGTGTCTCGGGGCCGAACCTCGGCAGGCTCGCCGACCTGATCGAAGCGCACGGCTCGACGCGCCTGCGCACCACCCCGCATCAGAAGCTCGTCATCCTCGACATCCCCGAAGATCGCGTCGAGTCCCTGATCGCCGGGCTCGACGAGCTCGGGCTGCAGGCGCGACCGAGTCTCATCCGCCGGGGAACGATCGCGTGCACCGGCATCGAGTTCTGCAAGCTCGCCATCGTCGAGACGAAGGCCTATGCCACGGCAGCGGTCGTCGACCTCGAGAAGCGGCTCGACCAGTTCGAGCTCCCGCATCCGATCTCGCTGCACGTCAACGGATGCCCGAACTCGTGCGCACGCATCCAGACCGCCGACATCGGGCTCAAGGGTCAGCTCGTCACGATCGACGGCGAGCAGGTGCCGGGCTACCAAGTGCACCTGGGCGGCGGGCTCGCCAGCGCCGACCGCGACGAAGCTGGACTCGGCCGGACGGTTCGCGGCCTCAAGGTGCCGGCGGACGGCATCGCCGACTACACCGAACGCGTCGTCAAGCGGTTCCTCGCTGATCGCGACGAGGCGTCCGACGAAACCTTCGCCCACTGGGCGCATCGCGCCGAGGAAGAAGCCTTGGTATGAGCGTCTCCCTCGCCCCTCGTATCGAGGTCAAGCGCTCGACTGCCGAACTCGAGGCCCTCGCCGAAGCCGGCAACATCGAGCTCGGATCGATGACGGATCGCGAAGCAACGCCCGCCGAGGTCGTCGCGTGGGTCGCCCGCCACTTCGGTTCGGATGCCGCGGCCGTCGCCTGCTCGATGGCCGACGCCGCGCTGCCACATCTGGTGGCCGAACAGCTTCCCGGTGTGGACGTGCTGTTCCTGGACACCGGTTACCACTTCGCCGAAACGCGATTCACCCGTGACGAGGTGCAGCGCGCGCTCGATGTGCGCATCATCGATGTGCTTCCGCAGCAGACCGTGGCCGAGCAGAATGCCACCTTCGGCGCCGCGCTGTATTCGCGCGACCCGGCCCTGTGCTGCGCGCGGCGCAAGGTCGCCCCGCTCCAGGACGCGTTGAGCGGATACGAGGTGTGGTTCACCGGTGTGCGCCGCGAGGAGGCGCCGACGCGTGCCACCACTCCTCTGGTCACCTGGGATGAGCGCAACGGGCTCGTCAAGGTCAATCCGGTCGCGGCATGGACCTTCGATGACCTGCTCGACTACGCCGGCGATCACCAGGTGCCGGTCAATCTCCTCGTGAGCAACGGGTACCCCTCGATCGGATGCGAGCCCTGCACGGCCCGCGTCGAGCCGGGGGCCGATCCGCGCTCGGGCCGCTGGGCCGGACTCTCCAAGACAGAATGCGGGTTGCACGAATGAGCGCTCCAGCGATCACCCCCACACGCCTCGACACCCTCGATCTGCTCGAAGCCGAGGCCATCCACATCATCCGCGAGGTTGTCGCGGAGTTCGAGCGGCCCGTGCTGTTGTTCTCGGGCGGCAAGGATTCGGTCCTCGTGCTTCACCTCGCGGCGAAGGCGTTCTTCCCCGGCAAGGTCCCCTTCCCGGTGCTGCACGTCGACACGGGACACAACTTCCCCGAGGTCATCGCGTTCCGTGACGAGACGGTCGAACGCCTCGGCATCCGCCTCCACGTCGCGCGCGTGCAGGACTACATCGACGACGGCCGCCTGCACGAGCGCGCCGACGGCACACGCAATCCTTTGCAGACCCTTCCGTTGCTCGATGCGATCGCCGCCGGCACGCACGACGCCGTCTTCGGCGGCGCACGCCGCGACGAAGACAAGGCCCGCGCCAAAGAGCGCATCATCTCGCTCCGCGATGAGTTCGGCCAGTGGGACCCGCGCAACCAGCGCCCCGAGCTCTGGAGCCTGTACAACGGCCGACACACGACCGGCCAGCACGTGCGGGCCTTTCCCATCTCGAATTGGACCGAACTCGACGTCTGGCGCTACATCGAACGCGAGGGCATTCTCCTGCCGCCGCTGTACTTCGCGCACGAGCGCGAGGTGTATTCCCGTGACGGCATGTGGCGGGCCGTCGGCGACGTGTCACCGCCGATGCCCCACGAAACCGTCGAACGCCGCACCGTCCGCTACCGCACGGTCGGCGACATGAGCTGCACCGGAGCGGTCGAATCGCCGGCCGCGACACTCACCGACATCGTCGCGGAGATCGCCGTCTCCACGCTCACCGAGCGCGGAGCGACACGTGCCGACGACCGCATCTCGGAAGCGGCGATGGAAGACCGCAAGAAAGACGGGTACTTCTGATGACGACGCCGACGCTCTTCCGCTTCGCGACCGCCGGATCGGTCGATGACGGCAAGTCGACCCTCGTCGGCCGGCTGCTGCACGATTCGAAGGCGATCCTCGCCGACCAGCTCGAGCAGGTCGCCCGGACGTCCGCGGAACGCGGTTTCGCGCACGGCTCGTTCGATTTCGCCCTGCTGACCGACGGCCTCCGCGCCGAGCGCGAACAGGGCATCACGATCGATGTCGCCTACCGCTACTTCTCCACCGGCAGCCGCAGCTTCATCCTCGCCGACTGCCCCGGTCACGTGCAGTACACGCGCAACATGGTCACCGGTGCCACCACCGCCGACGCCGTGATCGTGCTGGTCGACGGCCGCAAGGGCGTGCTCGAGCAGACCCGCCGCCACCTCGCCGTGCTGGCACTATTGCGCGTGCCGCACGTCATCGTGGCGGTCAACAAGATCGACCTCTTGGGCTTCTCGGCGGAGGCGTTCGCCGGCGTCGCCGCTCAAGTGGAGGCCGTAACCACCGAGCTCGGAATCAGCGACGTGCACGTGCTGCCCGTGTCGGCTCTGGAGGGCGACAACATCGTCAATCGCTCCGAGCGGACACCCTGGTACGAGGGCCCTGCCCTGCTCGAACTGCTCGAGACCCTCCCCGCTCAGGACGAACTCGAATCCGTGCTCGAGGACTTCCGCCTGCCGGTGCAGCTCGTGCTGCGCCCGCAGGGCGGGCTCTCACCCGAGGTGAGTGAGGCAGACGTCGAGTCGCTGCGCGACTACCGCGCCTCGGCCGGCCGGGTGTCATCGGGCACCGTGCGGGTCGGCGATGCCGTGCAGGTCTTTCCCTCCGGCATCCGCACCACCGTGACCGGGCTGTCGGTCGCCGGCGCTCCGGTCGACATGGCCGTCGCGCCGCAGTCGGTTGCCGTGCAACTGGCCGATGACGTCGATGCCGCGCGCGGCACCGTGATCGCGGCGGTCGGCACACTCCCGGTCGCGACCCGTGAGGTCGATGCGGAGCTTTTTCAGCTCGATGCCCGCCCGCTCACCACCGGCGCCCGGGTGCTCATCAAGCACGGCACCTCGACGGTGCAGGCGATCGTCACGCAGATCGACTCACGCTACAACCTCGACTCTCTGGCCCACGAGAGCGCAGACGCCCTGGCCGTCAACGACATCGGCCACGCACGCCTGCGCCTCGCGAGCGACCTCCCGCTCGAGCGGTACAGCCACACCCGCGCCGGCGGCTCGTTCCTGGTCATCCATCCGTCCGACGGCGCGACACTCGCCGCCGGTATCGTGCGCGACTGATCATCGACCTCAGCAGGCAAACCACCATGAGCGCTCCTTTCCCCACTCCGGCGGGACCCACACCAGTCAGGGCCGCACCGGTCATGCCGCGATTGGGGCCGAGCTTCGACGAGAGCGGACCCGCGCGTGCTGCCACCCCCGCCCCGGCACCGATCGTCCGTGTCGAGCACGTGTCCCAGCGGTTCGGCGCCGGTCCGGTCATCCTCGACGACATTTCCCTCGACATTGCGCCCGGAGAGTTCGTCTGCCTCCTCGGCGCCTCCGGTTGCGGCAAATCGACGCTGCTCAACCTGATCGCCGGACTCGATGCGCCGACCGCGGGCACGATCACTACTCCCGCCCAGGGCGCCGCGGTGATGTTCCAGGAGTCCGCACTCATGCCCTGGCTGACCGCGCAGCAAAATGTCGAGCTGGCCCTGCGGCTGCGCGGAGTCGCCCGCGCTGACCGCCGCGAGCGCGCTCTCGCCCTGCTCGATACCGTCAACCTCGCGGATGCCGCAGCTCGGCGCCCGCACCAGCTCTCCGGCGGGATGCGCCAGCGCGTCGCGTTGGCACGAGCGCTCGCGCAGGATCGCCCCGTGCTGTTGATGGATGAACCGTTCGCCGCCCTGGACGCCATCACCCGCGACCTCCTCCACGACGAACTCGAGCGCGTGTGGCGTGCCACCGGCCGCACGATCGTTTTCGTGACGCACAACGTGCGTGAAGCCGCGCGACTGGGCCAACGCGTCGTCCTGCTCTCCAGTCGACCCGGTCGCATCGCGCGGGAATGGCGAATCGCGAAAACCGAGAACCGCCGCATCGAATCGCCGGAGGTGGCGGCTCTCGCCGTCGAGATCACGGCGCACCTGCGGAAGGAGATCCGTCGCAATGCCTCGTGACACGATCTCCGCCGACGACCTGCGCAGCCTCGAAGCGGGACTCGATCGTCTGCAGACGAACCAGCCCGTGCGCACGAGCGCCCTCCAACGCGCAACGCGTTCGGTGCTGCCTCCGTTGATCTTTCTGGTCGCGCTCCTCGTGGTCTGGCAGCTCGCCGTCGTTCTGTGGCAGCTCCCGCCCGACGTCCTCCCCACTCCGGGCGCCGTCTGGAGCGCCGTCGGCGCATCGTGGCAATCGGGCGTATTGCCGGCCGCGGTCACGACGAGCCTCGGCCGCGGGCTGGCGGGTTTCGCGATCGCGATCGTGGTCGGCACCCTCCTCGGCGTGCTGCTCGCCGAGGTGCGACCGCTGCGCCGCGCGATCGGACCGGTTGTCTCGGGCCTCATGGTGCTGCCGTCGGTCGCCTGGGTGCCGGCGGCGATCCTGTGGTTCGGAATGACAGATGCGCTCGTCTACTTCGTCGTACTGATGGGCGCGGTCCCCTCGATCGTGAACGGTCTCCTGTCGGGATGCGACCAGGTCTCCCCGCAGCTGCGGCGGGTGGGCCGCGTGCTCGGCGCCGGACCGCTGCAGCAGGCGACGCTTGTCATGCTCCCCGCGGCGCTGCCGGGATACCTGGCGGGACTGAAGCAGGGCTGGGCATTCGCCTGGCGCGGCGTGCTGGCCGCCGAGATCATCGCGGTCGGCGGCTCGCTCGGCGCGGGCGTGGGCGCGCTCCTGCAGGAGAGCAGAGCCGCAGAGAACCTCGCGGGCGTGCTGGCCGCCATCTTCGTCATTCTGATCATCGGCATCGTCGTGGAACTCGCGGTGCTGGCGCCGATCGAACGGCGCGTCTTGCGCCGCCGCGGGCTCACTCCCGGGGGGACTCAATGAATCAATCGATCGCTCTCATGACCGGGCGCGTGACCCTGGTGGGTGCCGGCCCCGGCGACGCGGGACTGTTGACCGTGCGTGGACTGCGCGCGCTCGAGGCCGCCGACGTGATCGTCGCCGACCGCCTTGGCGCCCGGGGTGTCCTCGATGGGCTCGCCGCCGACGGCGTGCACCTTCGCGCCGAGGTCATCGACGTCGGCAAGCTGCCCGGTCATCACGCCGTGCCGCAGGACGGCATCAACGCGCTCCTCGTGCACCTCGCCCGCGAGGGCAAGAACGTCGTGCGCCTCAAGGGTGGCGACCCGTACGTGTTCGGTCGCGGCGCGGAAGAACTCGCGTTCTGCCAAGAGGCAGACATCGAGGTCGTCGTCGTTCCGGGCATCACGAGCGCGATCTCCGTGCCCGCTCTTGCCGGCATCCCCCTGACACACCGCGGGCTTGCGACGGCCTTCACCGTCGTCACCGGCCACGACCAGATCGTGGCGCTCGGCGGGGGAAGCGACCACACGGTCGTTCTCCTCATGGGTGTCGGCACGCTCGGCCACTCCGCACTGACTCTCGCCCGCGGCGAGCGCGGCGCGGACTGCCCGATCGCGGTGATCGAAGACGGTTTCGGCCCGCGTCAGCGGGTCACAGTGGGCACCCTCGGCACGATCGCGGCACAGGCGGCCGCGCGCGGCATCCGCTCCCCCGCCGTCGTCGTCGTCGGCGATGTCGTGCGTCTCAGCCCCTTCGCTCCGGCCGAACTCGCCGCCTCGGCGCTGGCTGTGTCAGAACAGCACACCGCTGGCCTGGCCACCCGCTTGTCCACGTGACAGATGTGGCCGCATCCGGCCCGCCGGAGCGAACCACCTGGCCCTCGAACCACTCACACCGAAAGACACCTCTGTGACTTCTCTGAACCTGCGCGTCGCGATCGTCGGCGCCGGCCCCGCCGGCATCTATGCGGGCAACATCCTCGCCAACTCGGTCCGCGAGACCGGCGGCCAGGTCTCGATCGACCTGTTCGATTCGCTCCCCGCGCCCTACGGCCTGATCCGGTACGGCGTGGCACCCGATCACCCGCGCATCAAGGGCATCGTCACCTCGCTGCACGAGATGTTGGATGCCGGCGCCATCCGCTTCCTCGGCAACGTCGAGGTCGGCCGTGACATCGCGCTCGACGACCTGCGCGAGCGCTACGACGCCGTCATCCTCGCGACGGGCGCGATCCGGGATGCCGCACTCGACATCCCGGGCATCGATCTGCCGGGCTCCTACGGTGCCGCCGACTTCGTTGCGTGGTTCGACGGACATCCCGACGTCCCGCGCGAGTGGCCGCTCGATGCGGCGGAGGTCGCCGTGATCGGCAACGGCAACGTCGCCCTCGATGTGGCGCGCGTGCTCGCCAAGCACGCCGTCGACCTCCGATCGACCGAGGTGCCCGACAACGTGCTCGCCGGGCTCGAAGCATCCGCCGTCACCGACGTGCACGTGTTCGGCCGTCGCGGCCCACTCGATGTGAAGTTCACCCCGATCGAGCTGCGCGAGCTCGGCGAGGTGCCGGACGTCGACATCGTCCTCGCCGACGAAGACTTCGAGGCGCTCGAACTCGCCGCCGGCTCCAGCAACCAACTCAAGGTGATTCTGCGGACGTTCCAGGCGTGGCGGACCCGGGGGCTCAGCGGCGCGCGCCGTCGCCTGCACCTGCACTTCTGGCACGCGCCGGTTGCCGTCCTCGGCGACCAGCGCGTCGAGGCCCTGCGCTTCGAACGCACCGCGGTCGGCGACGACGGTGTCGTGCGCGGCACCGGCGAGATCCGCGACATCCCCGTGCAGGCGGTCTATCGGGCGGTCGGCTACTTCGGCACTCCCGTGATCGATGCACCCTTCGACGACACACGCGGGGTGATTCCGAATGTGGAGGGCCGCGTCGTCGACGTCCCCGGCCTGTACGCGACCGGCTGGATCAAGCGGGGACCCGTCGGGCTCATCGGCCACACCAAGTCCGACGCGATGGAGACGATCGCGCACCTGGTCGCCGATGCGAGCGCCGGAGTGCTGGCCTCGCCCGTCATCGATGACGACGTGGTCGACGTGCTCGCTGAGCGGGAGGTCGCCTTCACGACCTGGCATGGTTGGCTCGCGCTTGATGCGCACGAGCGCGCTCTCGGTTCGTCGCACCGGCACACCCGCGAGCGGGTCAAGGTCGTTCCGCGCGACGAGCAGGTCGACATCTCGCGCGCCGACAGCCTCGCCCGGTCGTGACCGAAACCTCGGTCGATGCGCTGATCATCGGGGGCGGACCGGCCGGCCTGTCGGCCGCCCTCAATCTCGCCCGCGCCCGCACCTCGGTTCTCGTGGCCGACACGGGACGGCCACGCAACGCTGCCACGCTGCGCTCGCACGGCTTCCTCACGCGCGACGGCATCTCTCCGATCGAACTGCGCAAACTCGCCCGCGCCGAACTCGACGTGTATCCGGCGGTGCGGGTCCTCGACCGCACGAGCGTCACGACGCTGACGGAAGCGGATGCCGGGGACGACGCCCGCTTCACCGCCACTCTGCAATCCGGCCGCTCCCGCGAGCCGCGCGTGGTGTCCGCACGCTCGGTGCTCATCGCAACAGGTCTGCGCGAGACACTGCCAGCGGTCCCGAGCCTGCGCTCCTTCTACGGCATGACTCTGTTCAGCTGCGCCGCGTGTGACGCGTGGGAGTTGCAAGACCGACCGCTCGCCCTGATCGGCGAGACTCCCGACCTTCCGGCCCGCGCCCGGCTCCTCGCGCGCTGGACCGACGACCTCGCGGTCTTCACGAACGGCGCCGGCGTCGTCGACACCGTCGAAGAGGCCGAGCTCGCGGCATCCGGCATCGTCGTCGAGCGGCGCCCGATTGCAGACCTCGAGGGCGACCGCGGCCAGGTCAGCGGCATCCTGCTCACGGACGGCACCCGCATTCCGATCGCCGGCGGCTTCGTCCGCCCGCGCTGGGAGCCCGCTCTCGATTTCCTCGCCGGGCTCGACGTTCGCCGCGATAGCGATGGCCACCTGCTGGTCGACCGTTCAGGCCGGACCACGATCGCGGGACTGTACGGCGCGGGCGATGCCGCCGCCCCCGGCCCGCAGCAGCTCATCGTCGCCGCCGGCCAAGGCGCGCGCGCGGCCGCCGTGATGGTCCACGACATGGTCGGTGTGCGCACCACCCACTGACCCTCCCCCCTCCCACCCTCCTTCCCCCTCCCACCCTTCCTTCCCTGTGGCTGCGAGCCGGCGCAGTCTGCCGTGGGCGCCGGATGCAGACGGCAGTTGGCGTCGGCTCGCGCCCGGGGAGCCGTCACGACGACGGGGTGCCAGGCTGCCACCCGCGGGCCAGGAGGGCCTCGCGGGTGCGGGCAAGTTGCCGCGTGCGAGCGGGCCCTCGATGGGACTTGTTCACTCGGATGACGCGCCATCCCAGGCGTGCGAGCTCATCGAGCCGGTCGGATCTCAAACGTCTCGTGACGAGCATCGTGATCGCGTGACAAGCATCCGCGCGCGATGAACGTGTCACGGATGCGGCCGCTCGCGGCGCCGTGAGCACCTACGCCCGGGCGATGGCGACGGCCGTCGCGCGGAGCCCCCTCGAACGCTACTTCCCGCACTACGAAGTGACCGGGCGCAACAAGGCACTCGACAAGCGCAGTCGTGACGTCGTGAAGGCGGCCCTGCGCGATGCGCAGAAGCGCACCGGCGAGCGCGCCGTGCGCAGACTCACCGAGCGGGGCGATGATGGCCTCCTGCGCTTCATCGAGACCCCGCCCACGATGACGCACCTCGAACCCGACCTCGCCGCGCGCGTGCAGGCGGCAATCGACGCGTACCGCCTGACCACGAACGCCGATATCCGGCTGCTGCTGCAGCAGTTCACCCCGTCCGACACCGTGCGGCGCGTGGTCGGCGTCGGGAGCGTCGGCACCCGGTGCTAGATCACCGTGCTTCAGGATGCCGGCGGTCATCCGCTGCTTCTGCAGGTCAAGCAGGCGGGGCCGAGCGTCCTGGTCGAGCACGGCCGGCAAGACGTCCCACCCGGCGTCGCGAGCCTCATCTCCCGCTCCGGGGCGTCGGCCGACCAGAGTAGGTGGCACATTCTGCCCGCCGGGGGCGGCGGATGCCGTCGATCGCGCCACCTGTTTCCCGGCGGCCGGCGAGGACGCTCCCGAGAGTCAGTCCTGCTCAGGGCGCCAGAGCACGACCTCGGTCGCCCGGCGCACGCGCGTGCCGTGGCGGACCGAGACCACCGAGCCGCTGGCCCCGGCCGCGAACACCCGTGACCGTTGTTCGAGCTCTTCCCGAACCCGGGTCTCGAGCTGTGCGATCCGGCGCCGGAGCGCACGGTTCTCGTTCTCGAGCTCGATCAGACGCGAGATCGCCGGCAGGCTCATGCCTTCGGCCGACAACGCCGCGACCTCGCGCAGTTGCTTCACATGGCGCAGCGAATAGCGGCGTGATCCGCCCTGCGTGCGGCCGGGCACGACGAGGCCGAGGCGGTCGTACTGCCGGAGGGTCTGCGGATGCATCCCCGACAGCTCGGCCGCAGCCGTGATCGCGAAGATCGGCGTCTCCTCGTCCACCTCGTCGGCCATGACCACTACTCGCGCGCTTTCGCCATCAGGTCGGCGCGCGGGTTCTCGGCCGGCTCCAGCTCGTGGAACCGCTCGAGAGCGGCGCGTGCCGCATCGTCCAGATGCGACGGGACGGCCACCTGAACCTCGGCGAGGAGGTCTCCGGTGCCCTTGGACGTCTCGACGCCGCGGCCCTTGACCCGCAGCACGCGGCCCGACGGGGTACCCGGCGCGACCCGGAGCTTCACCGGTTCTCCGCCGAGCGTGGGCACCTCGATCGTGGCGCCGAGCGCCGCTTCGGTGAAGGTCACCGGCACGGTCACCCGCAGGTTCAGCCCGTCGCGTGTGAAGACCGGATGCGGACGCACCGACACGCTCACGACGATGTCACCCGACTCCCCACCATCGGGCGAGCGCCGACCACGGCCACGCAAGCGGATCTTCTGCCCGTCGGCGACCCCCGCAGGGATCTTCACCTTGAACGGCTTGCCGTCTTCGCCCGCGAGGCTGATGGTCTCTCCCCGCACCGCGGTCTGGAAGTCGAGCGTTGTCCGTGCGGTGACGTCGGCGCCGCGTTGCGGTCCGCCGTTGCCTCGGAAGCCGCCGGTCGACTGGCCGAACCGGCCGGAGCCGAAGCCCCCGCCCTGCTGACCGAACATCGCGAACAGGTCGTCGAAATCGGCCTGCTGACCGCCCGGAGCGCCACGTCCCTGACCGAACCGGCTGAACACGTCCTCGAACCCGCCACCGGCCGATCCCGGCGCCTGGAAACGTGCATTGCCCGCACCCATCGCCCGGATCTGGTCGTACTCTTCGCGCTGTTCCTTGTCGGAGAGCACCGAGTAGGCCTCGCTGATCTCTTTGAACTTCGCTTCCTTTTTCGCATCGCCCTGCGTCTGGTCGGGGTGATACGTGCGCGCGAGCTTGCGGTAGGTCTTCTTCAACTCGGCATCGGTGATGTCTTTGCTGACGCCCAGCGTCTTGTAGAAATCCTTGTCGAACCAGTCTTGGCTGGCCATGTGATTCCTCCCGACTATTCGGCCGGAACGGCCACGACGACCTTCGCCGGACGCAGTTCGATCCCACCGAGCCGGTAACCCACTTCGACGACCTCGAGGATCGTCGCGGTCTCCACACCGGGTGTCGGTGCCTGGAAGATCGCTTCGTGTTGCTGCGGGTCGAACGCGTCACCCGCCGCGCCGTACGTCTCGACGCCCAGCTTCGCGACGACCGCGCGGAGCTTGTCCGCCATGACCGCGAGCGGTGAGCCCTCAGTCAGGTCACCGTGCTTGTCGGCGCGGTCGAGGTCATCGAGCACGGGCAGCAGACCCTTTGCAACCGAGCCCTTGGCGCGCTCGATCTCGACCTCGCGCTGCTCCTCTGTACGCCGCCGATAGTTGGCGTACTCGGCCTGCAGGCGCTTGAGGTCCAGCAACAGATCGCGGTCTTCTTCGGATGCGTCGGCCACGGCCGCTTCATCGGTCTGGGTCGCATCGAGGATGTCCTCGACCGTGAGCCCGTCGTCGCCGTTCGTCTCCCCCTGCGAGTCGGGGCCGGAAGCGTTCGCTTCCGACCCCTCATCACCGGGGACTTCGTTCTCGAAGTCCTTCGTCATGATCCGATTCTCTTACTTCTTCTCGTCTTCGTCGTCGACGACTTCCGCGTCGATCACGTCTTCGTCAGACGGGGCCGCGTCATCGGCGGGCTGCTCGGCACCGGCATCCGGAGCCTGCTCAGCCTGCGACGAGGCATAGATCGCTTCGCCGAGCTTGCCCTGCGACGCGTTGAGCTTGTCGAACGCGGTCTTCACGGCGTCGTCGTCCTCGCCCGCGAGCGCGGTCTTCAGTGCGTCGACGTCGGCCTGGACCTCGGTCTTCACGTCTTCGGGGAGCTTGTCCTCGTTGTCCTTGATCAGCTTGTCGATCGAGTAGGCGAGGGTCTCGGCCTGGTTGCGAACCTCGGCGGCTTCGCGACGCTTCTTGTCGTCGGCAGCGTGCTCCTCAGCCTCGCGCACCATGCGCTCGATGTCGTCCTTCGCCAGCGACGAACCGCCGGTGATGGTCATCGACTGCTCCTTGCCGGTGCCCTTGTCCTTCGCCGACACGTGGACGATGCCGTTCGCGTCGATGTCGAACGTGACCTCGACCTGGGGGATGCCGCGAGGCGCCGGCGCGATGCCGGTCAGCTCGAACGTGCCCAGCGGCTTGTTGTCGCGCGTGAAGTCACGCTCGCCCTGGAAGACCTGGATCGCGACCGACGGCTGGTTGTCGTCGGCGGTCGTGAAGGTCTCGCTCCGCTTGGTCGGGATGGCGGTGTTGCGCTCGATGAGCTTGGTCATGATGCCACCCTTGGTCTCGATGCCGAGGCTGAGGGGAGTGACGTCGATGAGCAGAACGTCCTTGCGCTCACCCTTGAGGACACCAGCCTGGAGGGCCGCGCCGACGGCGACGACCTCATCCGGGTTGACACCCTTGTTCGCGTCCTTGCCGGTCTCGCTCTTGACGAGCTCAGCGACGGCGGGCATACGCGTCGATCCACCGACGAGCACGATGTGGTCGATGTCGGCGACCTTGATGCCGGCCTCGCGGATGACGTCTGCGAACGGCTTCTTGGTGCGGTCGAGCAGGTCCTTGGTGAGGTCCTCGAACTTCGCCCGGGTCAGCGTCTCAGACAACGAGACGGGGCCGGAGTCGGTCAGCGACAGGTACGGGAGGTTGATCGAGGTCGACGTGGAGCTGGAGAGCTCCTTCTTCGCCTGCTCGGCAGCCTCCTTGAGGCGCTGCAGCGCGATCTTGTCGTTCGAGACGTCGACACCGGTCGTGTCCTTGAACTGCTTGATCAGGTAGTCGACGACTCGCTGGTCCCAGTCGTCGCCGCCGAGGCGGTTGTCGCCGGCGGTCGAGCGCACCTGGATGGTCGAGAAGTCGTCGTCCTTGCCCACTTCGAGCAGCGAGACGTCGAATGTGCCGCCACCGAGGTCGAAGACGAGGATGAGCTCGTCTTCCTTGCCGCGGTCCAGGCCGTAGGCGAGGGCTGCGGCGGTCGGCTCGTTGATGATGCGCAGGACGTTGAGGCCCGCGATCTCGCCGGCTTCCTTCGTGGCCTGACGCTCGGCGTCGTTGAAGTACGCGGGAACGGTGATGACGGCATCCGTCACGGAGTCGCCCAGGTACTCCTCGGCGTCGCGCTTCAGCTTCTGGAGGATGCGGGCCGAGATCTCCTGCGGCGTGTACTGCTTGCCGTCGATCGGCTGCGTCTTCCAGTCGGTGCCCATGTGACGCTTGACCGAGGTCAGCGTGCGGTCGACGTTGGTGACGGCCTGGCGCTTGGCGGTCTCGCCGACGAGCACCTCGCCGTCCTTCGTGAACGCGACCACCGAGGGGGTCGTGCGGAATCCTTCGGCATTGGCGATGACCTTCGGCTCGCCGCCCTCGAGGACAGAGACAACGGAGTTCGTCGTACCGAGGTCGATACCCACTGCACGTGCCATGTGTGTTTCCTTTCGTGAAACGGATCTGGAGAAGTCTTCGGACATTGAGTCGTGGTGACTCAAGTTCGTCCGAAATCCAAGATACGCACGTCGGGGTGCCGTGTCAAGTGAAGTTGATACGGCTCATATCAACTTTCCAGGATGCCGTCACGCGCGCCTCCGTTTCGTCTCGGTCGCTGCGCTCCCTCGCTCGACGACAGCACGCTTGCACCGCGTGGCTTGCCGAGGAGATGTCGCGACCCGAGGACCGGATGCGGCGAAGTGCTCCTCAAGAACTCACATCTCCTCAGGAAGCGTCCGCTGATCGCTCGAGGCAATCACCAGGCTCCCGCGCCCAAAGGGCAGCACTGGCGCCCGGTAGACGAGCACCCCGGTGTGCTCGGGCCGCAGCGTCACCTCCGCACGGCCGAAGTACCACAGGCGCGTGTAGAGATAGACGCCGACGACGACGGATTCCCCCGCGGGAACCTGCCACGTGCCGGCGCCCCACTGCACGGGCTGACCCCGGCCGGCGACCACGAGCGTCGGGCGGACGCCCGCGAACAGTGCCAGCCGGGGTTTGTGCAGACGGAGGTCGATCCGGCGGGTCGCCCCGGTGGGATCAGCCATCGCCGCCGCTGCCGACGTCAGTCGCGGGGGCGCTGGTTCGGACGCTCGACGCGCTTGGCCGACCGCTGGAACTTGTCGGGCTTGAGCTCGATCAGGCGTCCGCTGATGCGTGTGCCCTCGAGGCGCCGCAGCGTGTCGTGGGAAATGTCGGCGGGGAGCTCCACCAGGGAGAAGTCCGGACGGATCTGGATCGCGCCGAAGTCCTCACGACGGAAGCCGCCCTCGTTTGCGAGTGCGCCGACGATCTGGCGCGGCTCGACCTTGTGCCGACGTCCGACCTCGATACGGTACGTTGCGGTCGCTCCCCCGCCGGTTCGGCGGTCATCGCGACGCGGACGGTCATCACGGTCGCCGCGCTCGGCGCGATCGCGGTCGCGGGCATCGCGGTCTTCGCGGGCCGCGGCCTTGAGCGCGTCGGCATCCAACAGCAACGGCGTCTCGCCTTGCGCGACGACGGCCAGCGCCGCGGCAACATCCCCCTCGGGCACGTCGTGATGTTCGACGTAGTGGGCGATGATGTCGCGGAAGCGGTTGACGCGCTCGGTCTCGGCCAGCGCCGCGGTGATCGCGTCGTCGAAACGGGTGAGGCGAGTGGCATTGACGTCATCGACGCTCGGCAGCCGCATCTCGGTGAGGGGCTGGCGGGTGGCCTTTTCGATGGAGGTCAGCATGCGACGCTCACGCGGCGTGACGAAGCTGATCGCGTCGCCCGTCCGGCCCGCGCGACCGGTGCGGCCGATGCGGTGGACGTACGACTCGGTGTCGATGGGAAGGTCGAAATTCACGACGTGGCTGATGCGGTCGACATCCAGACCACGCGCGGCGACATCGGTCGCCACGAGGATGTCGAGCTTGCCCGCCTTGAGCTGATTGACGGTGCGCTCGCGCTTGTCCTGCGCGACGTCGCCGTTGATCGCGGCGGCCGTGTAGCCGCGGGCGCGGAGCTTCTCGGCGAGCGTCTCGGTCTCGTTCTTCGTGCGGGTGAAGACGATCATCCCCTCGAAGTTCTCGACTTCGAGGATGCGGGTGAGCGCATCGACTTTCTGCGGGTACGAGACCATCAGGTAGCGCTGTGTGATGTTCGTCGCGGTCGAGGTCTTCGACTTGACGTTGATCTCTTCCGGATCTTTCAGATACGTGCCTGCCAGACGGCGGATCTGCGCGGGCATGGTCGCAGAGAAGAGCGCGACCTGCTTCTCGACGGGGGTGTCGGCGAGAATCGTCTCGACATCCTCGGCGAAGCCCATCTTGAGCATTTCATCGGCCTCGTCAAGGACGAGGTACTTGAGCTCGGTGAGATCGAGCGTGCCCTTGGCGAGGTGGTCCATGATGCGGCCGGGGGTGCCGACGACGATGTGCACACCACGACGGAGAGCCGACAGCTGCTGCCCGTAGGCCTGTCCACCGTAGACCGGAAGCACGTGCACGCCGCGCAGGTGCGACGCATAGCTCTCGAACGCCTCGCACACCTGGAGCGCGAGCTCGCGCGTGGGGGCGAGCACGAGTGCCTGCGGGGTCTTCTGCGCCAAGTCGAGTCGCGAAAGGATCGGCAGCGCGAACGCGGCCGTCTTGCCGGTACCGGTCTGGGCCGTGCCGAGCACGTCCTTGCCCGCGAGCAGCGGCGGAATGGTGGCGGCCTGGATGGCCGAAGGCGTCTCATAGCCGACGTCCTTCAGTGCCTTGAGGACGGCGGGATCGAGCCCGAGGTCGGCGAAGCCGGTCGTTTCGGCCTCGGCGGAGTCGGGAGTGCTGTCAGATGCCATAGCACCACGGTACTGGTCCGACCCCCTCGGCACCGCTTCAGCGGCGAAACGCCCGCGCGCCTCTAGTCTGATGACGCGTCGCGACGTGGCGGCGCAGCCCCGGTACGTGTGCACCGGACGTTCACCGAAGGGACCTAGCGTGACGAACATGTCGCTGCCCGATCAACCCGCCCCCGACGCTCTCGCCGCTACCGGAGGCCGCGCCACCGTCACCCGCAGACCCAGCGTCCTGGCGTGGGCGCTGTGGGATTGGGGATCGGCCGCCTTCAACGCCGTCGTGACGACGTTCGTGTTCAGCACGTATCTGTCGAGCACGTACTTCATCGATCCCGAGATCGTGGCCGCAGCCGGCGATGACGAGAAGAACCCGGCCCTCGTGGCGGCGCAGGCCGGCAACGCCTCGTTCATCGGCGTCGCGCTGATGAACGCCGGCATCCTGATCGCCGTCCTCGCACCCGTCCTCGGACAGCGCTCGGACGGTTCCGGACGACGCAAGCTCTGGCTCGCGATCAACACGGGCGTCGTCGTGCTCTCGATGGCCGCGATGTTCTTCGTCGAAGGCTCCCCCGGCTACCTCGTGCTCGGCGCGACGCTGCTGGCCGTCGGCAACATCTTCTTCGAGTTCGCCGGTGTCAACTACAACGCGATGCTCGTGCAGGTCTCGACACGCGAGAATATGGGCCGCGTCTCGGGCTTCGGCTGGGGGATGGGGTACGTCGGCGGCATCGTGCTGCTCATCATCTTGCTCGTCGGCTTCATCGGACTCGTCACAAGCCCCGGCCCGCTCGGGATCACGACCGAGGGCGGCTTGCACATCCGCCTCGCTGTGCTCGCCTCGGCCGTCTGGTTCGGCGTCTTCGCGATCCCCGTGCTTCTCCGGGTGCCCGAGATCCCGGCCCGCGCACGGTCGAGCAGGGTCGGATTCTTCGCCTCCTACGGCGTCTTGTTCGGCACGCTCAAAAAGCTCTGGCACGGCAACCGCCAGGTGCTGATGTTCCTGCTGGCGAGCGCCGTCTTCCGCGACGGCCTGGCAGGGGTGTTCACGTTCGGCGCGATCATCGCCGCGCAGGTCTTCGGCTTCAGCTCGTCGCAGGTGCTCTATTTCGCCGTGGCCGCCAACGTCGTCGCCGGAATATCCACCATCATCGCCGGCCGCCTGGACGATCGCTTCGGGGCGAAGAACGTCATCGTCTTCTCGCTCATCGGGCTCGTCATCGCCGGCACAGTCGTGCTCTTCATCGGGACGGCGCCGATCGGCTTCTGGATCGTCGGACTCATCCTCTGCATGTTCGTCGGTCCGATCCAGTCGGCATCCCGCTCCTTCCTGGCGAGGATCACCCCGGCGGGTCGCGAGGGCGAGATCTTCGGCCTCTACGCCACCACCGGGCGCGCCGTGTCGTTCCTGGCACCCGGCCTGTTCGCCCTCTTTGTGGGACTTTCCGGCGACACGCGTCTCGGCATCCTCGGGATCGTGCTGGTGCTGCTCGCCGGCCTGCTCCTCATGCTCCCCGTGAAAGCGACGCAGGCGCAGATCGATTAACGGGGCAGGTGCTGCCGCATCCACCTGGCGATGCGACCACAGTCGACCCCCGACGCACGCGAGCCCGGGACGGAGCCCGAAGTCACGGGCGCATTTTGTCGCATCGAGGCGGCGGTAGCGACAGAATGCGCCCGTTTTCCCGCGCTCCCGCAGGAAGCGGCAGCGCGTACCGTGGAGGGATGGATGCCTGCGCCGCCCTCGCCGACGTCGTGTCGCGGATTGCCCAACGTGGCTATTCGGACGCGCGGTTCCTGCGCGAGGTCGGCCGCATCGGCGGGGTACGGCGCGGTCCGCTCTGGCTGACGGATGCCGCGTCGGGCGGCAGCAATCGCCTCCGCGGGCGAGGGTTCCGCCCGGCACTCGACGACGACACCGACGGCCAGTCACGCCACTTCGCGGGGACGGTCGCCGTCGCCGCACGCCTCGGCGGTCACCTCGCGCGCTGGCTCACGACGGCCGTGCTGCGCGACCCCCCGCACACGGCCGATGGCCGGCTGAGCGATGAGGCGATCGAGTTCGTGCGCAGCATCCGCTCGGGCGACCTCGCTCAGGCCGATGCGGCGGAGTGGATCCGGCGGCGACTCTGCGGACAGTGAGACGCGTCGCTCAACGCTGGGGCCACGCCTCGGCGAGCTTCGTCAGCAAGCGCACCAGCTCGGCACGCTCGGCGGTGCTGAAGTCCGCGAGTGCCTCGGAGAGGTGCTCGCGGCGCTGACCGCGGAAGCCGCGCGCGAACCGCGACCCCTCGTCGGTCAGTGCGACGCGCGTACGCCGGGCGTCGTCCGGATCGGCCTCGCGCCGCACGAGGCCGAGCTCGACCGACTGTTGAATGAGGCGCGATGCCCGGGGCTGATCGACGCCGATCGCCTCGCCGACTTCGCTCACCGAGAGCGGGTGGGATGCCGTGGCCAGCGCCTCGAGCAGCCGCATCCGCGCCGGCCCTCCGAAGCGCGCGCCCGCGGCCCACTCGGCACGCCCCCGCATTCCCGGTCCCCCGCCGTGCGCCCACGGACCGCGCTCGTGAGGCCCCCCGCGATGACTGTGTGGGCCGTCGGCCCGCGCAGTGAGGGCCACGGCAGCGGCGAGGGCTTCGGCCACGGGCGGGACGAGGGCCCGTGCCACCCGCGCGGCGAGCGCAGCCACCACGGACGCCACCGCGAGGGCGCCTACGAGCGTGGATTCGACGCCGGGTTCGCCCGGGGCGCCGAGCGCGGCGCCGTCTGATCCCCACGACCTGAACAACTCCTGCACTCATCCCGCCTCGGCCTCACCGCCGGGGCGGGATGTCGCGGTTCACACCGCCACGCGCGCGGCAACGGCAGGAGTCATGCAGGTCGAGCGCCCGACAGCTCAGCCGCCGAGGGAACCGGCCTCGGTCGCACCGACGTCGGTGCGGTGGAAGTTCTGTGACGAGCGGGATGCCGTGGGCCCGCGCTGGCCGTGGTACCGGTTGAGATACGGCCCCGTGCCGTAGGGGTTCTCCGCCGGCGACGACAGGCGGAAGAAGCACAGCTGCCCGATCTTCATGCCAGGCCAGAGCTTGATCGGCAGCGTCGCGACGTTGGAGAGCTCGAGGGTCACGTGACCCGAGAAGCCGGGGTCGATGAACCCGGCCGTGGAATGCGTGAGCAGGCCGAGCCGTCCGAGGGACGACTTCCCTTCGAGGCGCGCGGCGATGTCATCGGGCAGGGTGATCTGCTCGAACGTCGATCCCAGCACGAACTCTCCCGGGTGCAGGATGAACGGCTCGTCCGGTGCAACCTCGATGAGGTGCGTGAGGTCGGGCTGGTCCTCGGCCGGATCGATGAACGGATACTTGTGGTTGTCGAACAGCCGGAAGTACCGGTCGAGGCGCACGTCGACGCTGGATGGCTGCACCATCTCCGGGTTCCAGGGGTCCAGACCCACCCGTCCGGAGGAGATTTCGGTACGGATATCGCGATCGCTCAGCAGCACGCGGCCAGCCTACCCGGGGGCAGGCGCCTCGCTCGCGATAGGTTTCGATCGTGAACCCCGACTATTCAGGAGCAGCCGCCGGATTCGGCATCGGCTTCTTCATCATCGCCATCGTCATCTATCTCGCGATCCTCGCTCTCATGGTGTGGGTCAGCTATCTCATCATGCGCACGGCGGTGAAGAACGGGGTGAAGCTGGCCATGCAGGAGACGGGTCAGCAGTTCGGTCCTGCCGGCTACCGCCCGCCGGTACCGCCGCAGTCGTACCCGGGACCACCCGCGCGCTGAGCGGGCACAGCAACGGCGGGTGGATCGATGGACCCACCCGCCGTCGCCGTTCTCAGGTCACCGCGCGACGGTCACCGTGATCGGTGCGCTGGTGGTCGCGCCGGCCGCATTCGTGAACACGACCGTGTAGACGTGCTTGCCCACACTCGCACCGGTGATTGCGGCCGTGGCGCGCTGGGCGGCCGGGGTGCCCGCCGTGAGGTCGCCCGATACGATCTCGGTGCTGCCTTCGTAGAACGCGTAGGAGGTCGCGTTCGTCCCCCACCACAGGTCCGCGGTGAGCGTGAAGCCCCCGTCCCGGTCCCAGTTGTCGTGGCTGAGCGAGGGCTTGCCCGGGTTCGCGTCGCGAACCGTCACCGCGACCGGCTGAGTGACGGTCGTGCCCGATGAGTTCACGAGTTCGCCCGTGTAGACGTAGGTCCCGTTCGTCCGTCCGGCGATCGGCACCGAGGCAGCTTGCGCCGCCGGAGTCGCCGCGGTCAGGCGCTTCGTCGCGATCAGCGTGCCGTTCTCGTAGAGCTTCAACAGCGTGGCGTTCGTGCCCCACCACAGGTTCATGGTGATCGCGTAGTCGCCGTCCTGCAGCCCGGTGTCCCACCCGTTGTCGGACGACAGCACCCCACGACCGGGCGCGGCCTTCGAGCCGTCGCCCGGTTGCACCTCGACCGGTACGACGGGCTGCGACGTCGCCGACGTATCCGTGAAGCCGGGGGCGGATGCCGTGGCCCGCACCGCGATGGCCTTTCCGATATCGGCGGCACCGACTCGGAACGAGGCACCGGTGGCGCCCGCGATGTCAGCTCCGTCCCGCGTCCACTGGAACGCGATCGTCGCCGTGTCCGGGTCGGACGTGCCGGCCGCGGCGGTCAGCGTCTCACCCAGGAGGGCATCGCCGCTGATCGTCGGATCGGCGAGCGCTACCGAACGGCTCACCGTCACGGAGTAGGTCCGCACGGTCCCATCGGGCGCGGTCACCCGCACCGAGCCGGCGCCCCCGGCATCCGCGGGCTGGACGATGTCGACCCGCGCTGCGGAGTCGACCGCGACGGCAGCGAGCCGAGGCCACGCGCTGCCGACTCGCTCCACCGCGTACGACGTCGTGTCGGCCGAGAACCCGTCGACGGGCTCCGTGTCCAGTGACAGCCGCGCGAGGTCGGCGACACCGGCCGGCGACGGGGCGATCGCCAGGATCCGCACTTCCGAGACGATCATGTGCGTCGCCGGGTGCGCATCCATCACGACGCGCACCTGGTCGGCCTTCACGCCGCCGAGCGGCACCTCGACGATCGGCGCCGGACCGGTCGCAGCTGCCGTGACGGGGATCGTCGCGGTCGGTGTCCACGCGCCTGACCCGAGCCGCGTCTCGACCCGCAGCTGGCGTGCCCAGCTGTTGGTGCCGTCACGGTAGAAGTGCACGGCGACCGACCCGAGCGATGCCGGCTCGCGCAAGGCATAGGTCAGCGTGTCCTGCGCGTTCTTCGTTCCCGACCGCCAGTTCGACCAGCCCTTGTCGTCGAGGATGCCGTTCTTCGTCCGGTCGACGCTGTACGACGAGCTCTCGGTGAACGTTGCCGACGCGGTAGACGTCGGAGCGACATTCGCCTGGGTCGGCGCGGTCACGATGACCGAGAGGGTCGCCTCGAGACTCGGGGCGTCGGGCTGGTTGGATGCCGCACTACCCGGCACGACGACCACACCCGGCGCGGTGAAATCGGCGTCGGAGAGCTCGCTCCAGTCCCACGTGACCGACGCGGGGAACCGGTTCTCGCTCGAACCGATCCGGCTGGGCACCGTGGCGGGGGCGGCGGCTTGCACCGCGGCGAGCGAGGCACCCGCATACGTCGTCAGCGACACCGGGTCGGTGCCGGCGAAGCCGCCGACCTCGACCGTCGCCGTGGCCTCGAAGGAAGAGCCGAAGAGGTCGGTGCCGGAGCCCGCCACCGTGACCGATCCCGGGCTGCTCCAATCAGCGCCGTCGGTGTTCCACACCACGGCCGCCGTGCGCTCGACGCCGCCGCGGTAGACGAGCGTCACCTGCGCCGGCAGCTGCGGCGGGGTGCCGACGATCGTGCTGGAGGTGATGGGCCGGACGCCCGTCACCTCGGTGTCGGCGAGGGTCCAGCGCTGGTTGGTGCCGTTGTTCGACGTCCAGGTTCCGACGGTCGTGCCGTCGGCGGTCCCCTGACCGTTGACGTCGAGCACACGCTCGGCGGAGACGCTCACGAGGGAGAACGTGCGGCCATCGGTCGACGACGGAATCCACTGCAGTCGCGATTCGGCGGCCGCTTGCTCCCTCGACGCGGTGACGAGGGCCGTCGAGGTGCCGGATACCGCCAGATACTGGCCGTTGCCGTTGACGAGCGCGACGCGCTCACGGTTGGTGCCATCGCCCGAGAGCGTCTGGACGGTCCAGGCCTGCGCTTTCGCCGCATCCGTCGTCGTCGCCGCCGAGCGGATCGTGACGTTCGTGTCGCCGCTCAGAGCGCGGCCGCTCTGGACGCCGACGAGCTGGTAGCTGTGGCCATCCTCGAACTGGGGAGCGTCGACCGCGACGCCGCTGACACCGGAGATGACGAGCGTGGTCACGGACTGCGCCGGGACGGTGACGACCGCGCTCTGGGTGGCAGCATCCACCGACACCGGCTGACCGGCTACGAGGCCGTTCGCCGTGACGTCGGACGCGGGCGACTCCGTCGTAACGATCGGCGTGACGGTGGCGCCGGGAGCGATCGCGGCGAACTTCGAGAGGTCGACGGTCACCGCGCGCTCGCTCGTGCTCGAGTTCACGTGCACGATTGTGGCCGCGTCGCCCGCGGACGACAGTGCCGCCGTGCTCTGTGTGTCGTTCGTCGGAATGAGGCGGTCACCCGGACGGATGTAGTGCGTGAAGTTGCGCACCGTGTTGTATTTCGCGTTCGTCAGAACCTGGCACGACGGGTCGGCGTCGCCATCCGCGAGCCGGCGCTCCGAGTTGCCCTCGGCGTTGCAATCGAAGTCGACGAAGATGCTGCCCCAGTTGAGGTTTTCGACCTTCTCCATGTTGTAGAGGTCCTCGACGGGCTGCCAGAACACCCAGGCGCTCGGCTCGAGCTCGCGCAGGTCGTCGACGATGCGGCCGGCCATGCCGAGGCCGTTCTCGATGTTCACCTGGTTGAAGCCGTCCGGGTCCCAGTTGCCTTCGACCTCGCTCATCCACAGGGGCTTGTCGGATGCCTTCGCGATATCGCGCACGACGAGCCGGTCGCCGGTGCCATACGTGTGCACGTTGAGCTGGTCGACCTCGCTCTTCGCGGCGGCGGACCAGCCGTTCCAGTTGGTCGTGAAGATCGACGGGTTCGTCTCGTCCATCGCCGAGATCGCGACGTCGGTCGTGGTGCCCTCCGAGGCGAGTTCTTCGGCGAGGACCTTGATCATGGCGTCCTGCCGCGACGGGCCGATGTGCGCGCCCTCCTGCCGGCTCGCCGACGTCGGCCAGCCGTTCGCGCCGAGCCGCGTCGACCAGTAGTTGGTGTTCGGCTCGTTGAACGGGTCGAGGGTCTTGAAGTCGATGTCGTGCTCGGCCTCGATGTACTCGACGACGGTCGTGAGGTAGGTCGCGAAGTCTTCCATGTCGGCGACGGCGAGCTGCTCGGAGGTCGCATTGTTGATGCCACCCGAGACGAAGCCGCTCTCGGTGAGGAAGTACGGCGGGGAGTTGCTGAACGCCTCCCAGGTCGTGATGCGATCGCGAAGGGCGTCGATCCACCAGCGCTGGGTCTCGTCGGCCGTGAAGTCGTAACTGGCCGGGTCATCGGCATCCCACGCCGCCGCGTACCGGTCGCGGTCGGCGTAGGTCGCCGTGATCTCACCCTGCGCGTCGGTCGCGTCGAGATCGGGGTTCCACCATCCCTCGACGGCGCCGCCGGGTCGGAGGTAGGACGGCACGTCGGTCGCATTGCCGCCGCCGATGTTGTAGCGCGCGATGTTGAGGCGCAGCCCGTCGTCGCCGAAGACCTTGTCGAAGAGGTCCTGCCGGACATCCTCCGGGTAATTGCCCGTCGCGTTGGCGAACCAGACGAGGCTCGTGCCCCATCCTTCGAAGGGCTCGCCCGCGTACGCCGGGTTCGGCGTGATGGTGAGGGGCGTCGGCGCCGCGACGGCGGCGGGTGCCGCAAGGGCGAGGCCTCCTGCGACGAGCGTTCCGATGGTCAGTGCCGCGAGCGCGCGCTGTGACTTCATTGTCTTGGACCTTTTCTCGCCGCGACAACGCGGCTACGAGAGGGGGTGGAGGGAGCATGTTTACGTCAACATGCCCTTGCTGAGTGAGGTTAGCCGCACATGAGCCCGCTCGGCAAGAGGCTCTTGAGGATCTGACCCTGACACGTGTCGTACGGCGACCGCGGGCAGACACGGTAAGCTGGGCGGACGCCTTCGGGCGTTCCGGGGATGTAGTTCAATGGCAGAACTTCAGCTTCCCAAGCTGATAGCGCGGGTTCGATTCCCGTCATCCCCTCCACAAAACCCTGGAATTCCGGGCGTTGTCACGCCATAGCGCACCACCGAGCGCCATACACATGTGTATAGCCATGTGTATACCTCGGAAGGTAGCGTTCGATCATGCCGAAGTCGCGCGAGCACGGCCAAGGGGCCCTTTACTGGGACCCCTCGAAGAAGCTGTGGCGCGCCGTCATCGACGTGGGGTTCGACCCTCGCACGGGAAAGCGACTCCAGGTCGCCCGGATGGCGAAGTCGAAGGAAGCTGCCGTCAAAAAGCTCAACGCCATCCTTCGAGAGCGAGAGACACTTGGACGGGTCCTCGATCGATCCACGCGAGTCTCGGATCTCGCTGACCGGTGGATTGCCGACGTCTCGACGCGCGCCAAGCCCCGAACTCTCGCGAACTACCGATCCAATGTGCGGTCAAAAATCGTGCCTGTTCTCGGTCGTCGAATGATCGGCGAGCTGACACCGGCCGACGTTCGCCGTCTCCACAATGCGATTCGACAGACCGGGGTCGGCGATGCCGCGATAGGCAGCGCGCACCGGACACTCGTCACGATGCTGGAGTATGCGCGGGCTGAGCGCCTCCTCACAGAGAACGTCGCGACCCTTACGCCTCCCCGGCGGGCGCAAGCCGGCAAGAAGCGAGACTCGCTTTCACGCGAAGACGCGCGGGCACTCCTCCGTCTGCAAGACCCGCGGTGGACGATGGGATTGCTCACCGGGATACGCAGCGGCGAAGCGCGCGCGCTTCGTTGGAGTGATCTCGACCTCGAGGCTTCCACTGCCCTTCTCTCTTGGTCTTTAACCGAGGCGGACTTCGCTCATGGCTGCGGTGGCAGGTGCGGTAAGAAGCGCGCTGGCAGCTGCGCCGACCGCCAAATCGTCATCTCCGATGAGCTTGAATGGCTACCCCTGCAGGATCGACACGTACTCGTCCGCCCCAAGAACGACAGACCACGCCAGATCCCGTTGACGGAGAATGTGGTCAGCCAGCTTCATACCCTTCGGGAGAGCGACACCTTCCCCAACCCGCACGACCTGCTCTGGCATCGCGACGACGGATCACCTCAGACCAACGTCGACGACAACAACCATCTCCGATCTTCGCTACTTGCAGCGGGGGTCGACCAACCCAGTGCCACGACACACTGGCTTCGCCACTCGTATGTCACGCTGTCCGAACATGCCGGGATCGCCTGGGCTGCGTTCGCGGGCGTCAGCGGCCACAGCAGCACCGAGGCGTCTGATCCCTACCGCCATGTACTCACCAGAGAGGGCCGTCGCGCCGTCGAGGAACTCGCCAAGTGGGTAGAGGAATAGTGGATGCCGATGCGGATCTGGCACTGACGCCTGAAAATCGTGAGGTTACGGGATCGACGCCCGTCGGAGCCACTGGCCCATCTTCAGGCTTCTGCTGGAGGAGGGCCTCTCATTCTGCCTGGTTAGAGGCTACAACCGCTCTCCCGTCACGCAACCCGAATGAGACGAAACGCCTAGATCGGATGTCACCGGCGACGGCCCGACAGGCGTCTGGGCCGGTCTGGGCCGGCTGTTAGTTCAATTCGAGTTTGATTGCGTCGACTGGCGACAACACGTCGGCCAGACTCGCCCTTCGGACTCAGCCTTGCGCGCGCACAGATCGTCGTCCCGCCTGGCGCTGTCAGGCAGTTACACGCTAGCTGCCGCGCCGGGAGGAAACTTGGGCAAATTGTCGGCGACGGTCGAATCTGACGCATTAGCGACGGCTTGTATTCCAGTAGTCATCGCAACGGAGGGTGATTCTCGGAGGCTAGCAGGGCCGCGAAGAGCTCCGCTGGTGTGCGGTCCCCAAGGGTAATCCGAGGTCGGCGGTTGAGTTCGCTCTCGACGCGCGCGAGGTCGCGTGGGCTGTGTACGGCGAGGTTTGTGGACTTCGGGAAGTACTGGCGTAGCAGTGGAGTGGTCCCCGAAAGCTGGACACCGTTTCTAAGTGCCCAATTTCGGAGGAGCAGATCCATGTACTCGGGAAGCACATTGAATCCGTCGGAGGCCGTGTCGGCCGTCGAGTTGTTCGAGGAGGGATTCACGGCCAGGTCGGTGGCGCTGTCGCTTGGCCTCGCCCAGAACCCTGTCCAAATGTTGTACCAGCGGTGGCAAATACGAGGATCGGGTGCGCTGGTGACGAGAGACCGCAGGGAGTATGCCTTCGAGACCAAGCTCGAGGTCGTGCTGCGCCATGTTGAGGGCGTGTCGGGACGCGTTCTCGCCGAAGAGTACGACCTTCCCTCTCCCAGCACCGTCGGCAACTGGACGACTATCTATCGTCGCGACGGCGTCGACGTGTTGCGTCCGAAACGGCGTGGCCGGCCGCCGACCGATCGCTCGAATCCACCCCCTGATGACGAGATGGAGGCGCTCCGCAAGGAGAACGAGTGGCTGCGCGCGGAGGTCGCGTACCTGGGAAAATTGCGAGCCTTGAGATCACCGGAACGACGCTGAAAGTTCGAGCGATCGAAGATCTCAAGGCGCACTACCCGCTGCGTCTCCTGCTGCAGATCGCGGAGCTTCCCCGGTCAACGTTCTACGACCACCGGAACCGGCTCAAGCGGGCTGACCGGCATGCGGAGCTCAAGGAAGCCATCGGCCAGGCCTATGCGGATGGGAGAGGCTCGTACGGGCACCAGCGTGTCCTCGCCATCCTGCTCCGACAGGGCTGGCGGGTGTCGAAGAAGACGGTGCTCAAGCTGATGCGCGCGCTCGGATTGCAGTGTCCGGTGCGACGCCGCAAGCGGTATAACTCCTTCCGCGGGGAGCTTGGCGAGGCCGCCGAGAACGTGCTGAACCGCCAATTCGCCACCGAGGCCCGGCACACCAAGTGGGCCACTGACGTCACCGAGTTCAGAGTCGGCAACGCCAAGGTCTACCTCTCGCCGACCCTCGACCTCTTCGACAACCGGATCGTCTCCGCAACAGCCGGGGCATCGCCGAGCGTCAAGATGGTCACGGACGGCCTGCGCACCGCGATCGACCGCCTCGAACCTGGCGAGAAGCCGCTCGTGCACTCCGATCAAGGGTTTCAGTACCGTCACGCCCTCTGGCAGAACACGCTGAGTGAGGCAGGGCTCACCCAGTCAATGTCTCGCAAGGGCACGTGCCTGGACAACGCCGCGATGGAAGGGTTCTTCAGCCACCTCAAGGAGGAATGGTTCCGCGTGCAGCAGCCCGAAACGCTCGAAGATTTTCACGCGGGCCTAGCCGGATACCTGCAGTGGTGGAACACGACCCGCATCCAACAGCGCCTCGGCTAACTCAGCCCTGACGAACACCGCGCGCAGATCCACGCGGCGAACCAGTAGTGCTCAATTCCTCAGTCCAGCTTTCGGGGACCACTCCAGCAGTCCATTGGTGTTCTCGTTGCTGCCGCGTTGCCAGGGGCTGGCGGCGTCGCAGAAGTAGATCCTCGTGCCCGTCGCCTGTGTGATGTCGAGATGGCGCGCCATCTCCGTTCCCTGATCCCACGGCACCGACCGCCGCAACGGAGGTGGCAGTTCATTGAGTGTCCTGACCAGAGCAGTGAGAAGCTCGGTAGAGCTGTGTGCCGGCAGGTGCAGCAGCTTCACCTAGCGCGTCTGTCGTTCTACGAGCGTGCCGATCGCGGAACGGTTGTGTGGGCCGACGATGAGGTCCCCTTCCCAATGCCCCGCGACCGATCTGTCGGTGGGCTCGAAGCCGCGGTCGTGCACGGAGAGCATGGGTTGCGCGAACCGGCGGCCAGCACGGATCTGGCGACTGTGACCACGGCGATGATCACGCCCCGTTCGCAGCGGTGACGGCGCCGGCTTACGGATGATCCCGGATCCCGGCCGGTAAACCGCCTGATCGTCTCCGTCGCCACCCGCCGTCCCGAGTCATCTGGGCGTGCGAGGCGCAGAGCTCTGGCGATCTGCTGCGGACTCCACCGCTGTTTCAGCCTGTCGAGCACGAACGAGTGCAGCGCGGGGTCGGAGGCCAGCTTCAGCGGTCGAACCCGCCGCCGCCGGGTCGCGGCGGCGGAATGAGCTTGGACCCATGCCGCGGCGAGCGAGGTCCGCGATCTGGACCCGCTCGTCCTCGGACAGGAACCTCGCTGAGATGATGCGAAGGGAGAGGGGCTCAAGCGGCGGCACGAATTTGACCGTGCCATCCTTTCGCCGCGCCATCGAGCCGTTCTTCCAGGTGTTGCCCGACGACCTCGAGATCCCCAACTTCCGACACGCACCGCGCACCGCGCACCGACCAACCCTGCGCAAGCAGCTCTAAGAACTGCCGCCGCTTCTCCGACATCGGCCGACGACCCGGCCCCTTTCGAACCCGACGAGACGACATACGAGAACTCCTTTCAAACGGTTCCCGTTGCGATGGTCACTGGAAACCACCCCGTCGTATTGGCCTCATTTTCGACCCGTCGTCGACACAAATTTGTCCGAGATCCGCTTCACGCTTCGACGGGAGACAACCCGCACGCCTGGGAGGGAGAAGCCGCGCACTCAGCAATAAACAGGGCAGTCAGATCACGCCTACCGCGGGCCGCATCCAACTGACACCATTCCGCGCATCGCGCATTCCCTACTTGTATTCTCGGATGATCTTCTCCAGCGAATGGATTGTCGTGTCTGCTGCTGTCAAACGTCCGGCCGAGCGCGAACGTTGGTCATCCACTCGGTTCGTCCTTCTGGCTTTCTCGTTCAACGCGTTGTGTCTGGTGGTGCTGCTGGCGAATCTGCTCACCGGCAACGCCTGGTGGAAGGTTGCTGTGCTGATCGCTGTCGTTTGCCTGTTTCTCGGGGGATTGGCGGGCTTCCTGGCCAGACGGCTGCGGCTCAAAGAGCGATAGAAGCGCACCCAGGCCCCAGGCGCGGTCCCTGTATCGGGGTGGCCATTTTGGCTGCGACTATCTGACCCAGCAGGAGTGGACTGTGCCGGTCGTTGCCTGGGCGACAGTCGGAATGGTCTCGAGGAACGCTCGCGTTACCGTCTCCGACGCGGAGTACTCCACGACTCGCCAACCCAAGACGCCGAAGTCTTCGTCGAGGGCTTTGATGGCGCAAGCGAAGGCTGTGTTCGTGGGTGGGGTGACTTGGAACGACACGGTGACAGTGCGTGCGTCGACCAGCTCGAAACCGGTCTCGTCATATCCGACATCGTCAGCGGAGTTCGAGACGGTCAACCATGAGAGCGCCACGACTGCCGCGGCAGCCGCAACCGTGAGGATGATCCACCTCGCGCGGCGGCGGGCGGGGTGCGAAGCGCGGCCGTAGCGTTCGTCGAGCTGATCCTTTGTTGTCATGCGGCACCTCCTGCGCGGATCTCGATAGATCCTTCCGATGAGGCGATCATTTGCGGTCGCGGGTGTCGCGCATGGCGAGCTCGCGCAGGCGTGCGTTGTACGCATCCAGTTCGGCTTCGCCGGTGCGGTCAGCGTGCCGGTCGCGGCGCTTCGTCTCGCGTGCGTCGCTACGGCTCCACTGGATCGCGACGGTGATCGCGAGGATGAGGGTCGGGATCTCGCCGATCGACCAGGCGATGCCGCCGCCGATGTACTGGTCTTCCAGCGGTGTAACTCCCCAGGTGCGGCCCATCGCTCCGAACCACTCGGCAACCACCAGCCCCGATTGCATCATGATCGCGATGCCGAAAAAGGCGTGCATCGCCATGATTCCGATCAGCAGCAGGAGCCGGCCGGCGTACGGCAGCCGCCACGGCACCGGGTCGAGGCCGATCAGCGACTGTACGAACAGGTAGCCGGTGATGAGGAAGTGCGCGACCATCCACTGGTGGCCGAAATGGTCATACAACGACCACCGGAAGAGACCGGTGAAATAGAAGATCCACAGCGCCCCGATGAACAGGCCGGCCGCGACAAATGGGTTCGTCAGCACGCGCGCGACTGGGGAGTGCACGGCCCACAGGATCCACTCACGACCCCCTCGGGTGCCGTCGTCACGCTTGCGGATCGCCCGGGCGGCGAGTGTCACCGGTGCTCCGGCCACCAGCAGCACCGGGATCGCCATCGTGAGCAGCATGTGCCCGACCATGTGCATGCTGAACAGATAATCCTGGTAGACGTTGATCACACCACCGGTCACCCACACCAGCAGCAGCATCCCTGCGACCCACATGATCGTGCGGGAGACCGGCCACGAGTCGCCCCTGCGGCGCAACCGCCACACCCCAGCGAGGTAGAAGAATACCGCGAAGCCGGCGACCACTGCCCACAACAGATCAACGTTCCATGCGGTGACCCACCGTTCGATCGTGAGCTCCGGGGGCAACGGCGCGCCGGTGAGGCGCTCTGACGGGGAAGGGATCTCGGGAAGCGGGACTGGGTTGGGAGTCGGGGTGCGTGCCAGCGCCGCTGCGGCACCGCTGGCCACACCCATCAGCGCCAGCTCGAAAGCGATCAGTGTCCAGAAGGCGCGGGATGCCGCGCCAGATTCGCGCATCCTGCCGACCAGGCGAGCGCGGTACCACACCCCGAGGAGTCCGAGCCCGATCAGCGCGATGACTTTGACGCCCAAGATCGCGCCATAGGGAGAGAGCAACGCAGGCCACTCCTGCAGTCCGATAGCCGCACGGACCGTGCCAGACACCGCGACGAGCACGAACGCAACAAGGGCGATGCTCGAGTACCGGGCGACGACATCAGGGATGCGGCGCCGATCAAGGACGGGACGGATCGCGATGAGCAGGAGCAACCCGCCGAGCCACACCGCGGCGCAGATGATGTGCAGAATGAGCGCCATCATCGCCTCGTGGTGGAAGGCGTCATCGCCAGAGTGTCCCTGTGTGCCCATCGGCACAAGCGATGCCACCGCGAGCACAGCGACGAGGAGTGTTCCGACCCAGGACCGGACAGCGAAGGTGAAAACGGTGAGCGCGGCACCCGCAACCGTCGTGATCAGCCACGTGCGGCCTACCTCGAGCTCGACCAGGAACCGACCGAGCTGCGTACCGAACTGCGGTCCTGCGTTGAGCTCGGGGTTGAACACGCTGATGAACGTAAGGAACCCGGTTGCGCCAGCAGCGACCGTGAACACGGCGGCGGAGATCGAGGCGGAATCCATTGCGACATCGAGCTCGCGCTCACCGGCGCGGAGCGTGAATAGCGCCGTCACGAGAACGCCGACCATACCCGCGGCAGCGAGGTTCACAAACAGCTTTGCGACCGGAAGCCCCCAACGTGCGACCGGGCCGGCGTCGCCCAAGGACAGCTCCGCGGCCCCGCCGCCGAATCCCAACGCCCAGACCAGGACGATGACCGCGACGACGACGAGGATCGCCGGCCCTGCGACCCGTGATGAGCGGGGATTCATCCCGATGCTGGTCGGCGTGTTCTGGGCCGGCGTACACAGTCGCGACGTGCATGCGCGTCGCGGAGCAGCCAAGTTGTCGGGGTCATTTCCGTGCTTTCTTTTGTGGTGTGGAGGGTCAGCTGAGCCCGGAATAGGCGTGGAGTCCTTTGAAGAACATGTTGACGATCGTGAAGTTGAACAGCACCGCGACGAACCCATTAATGGACAGCCACGCGGAGCGGCTGCCACGCCACCCCCTTGTCGCGCGGGCGTGGATATAGCCGGCGTAAAGCACCCAGATCACGAACGTCCACACCTCCTTGGTGTCAAAGCCCCAGTAACGACCCCAGGAGTCATTCGCCCAGATCGAGCCGGCGATGAGAGTGAATGTCCAGAACACGAATCCCACGATCGCGAACCGGTAGGCAAGTGACTCGAGCACGTCAGCGGAGGGCAGAGTACGCAGAAACCCGGGGCCGGGGGCGCGGGTTGTATCCGAGGACGCCGGGATACGGCGTTCACGGCGTGCTTGCAGGAGCTGGGTGGCCGAGAGGCCGCACGCGATCGCGAACAGGGCGGTAGCGAGCGAGGCGACAAAGACGTGAATGACCAGCCACACGCTCTTGAGCGGATCCATCAGCGGAACGACGTCGACGTAGAACGTGATCGTCGCCCCGCCCAGCAGCAACACCACCATGCCGATCAAGAACGCACCCAGGAACCGGAGGTCGAAGCGGCGCAGCACGAGCAGGTACACCGCGACAATCAGGACAGTGCCCGTCAGCGCGAATTCATACATGTTCGCCCAAGGCACCCGCTCGGCGGCGATCCCGCGCAGGACGGTGCCAGCGACGTGGAACAGAAACCCGAGGACCGTCAGCGATGTCCCGATCCGCGCCCACAGCAGTCGTCGCCGCTGGGCGGGCGGCGTGTGAACACTGTCGAGCGGTCCGGTCGGACGGGGCTCGGTCTGCGAGCTGTCAGCTGTGGACGCGCCGACCAGGAGCGGCGCCCGCTGCGAGATGTTGACGGGGACGGAGCGTTGGGCAAGGTCGATGGCGTACGCGATGAACGCGAGTAAGTAGGTGGCGATCGCCGTCCACACGAGCAGCAACGAGATGCCGTCGAGGGAGAGCGCGTCGGTTCCGGTCATGGCAGGGTCGTCCTCTTCATCGTTGCGGTCATGGGCTGGGGAGGAGCGTGGGCGGCAGATGTGTGAGGGGGATGGTCAGCGTGCGTTCGCTTTCCGATATGCATGTGCGGGTACACCGCGCTGATCTGCTGCCGTTGAGGACGCATTCCAGCACGACGGTGCCGACCTTTGCGGTCTGCGGTGCGATCATGGCCGCCTCCCTTGGCCGATCGGATGATCCATGTCCACCGCCCGTGTGCGGGCACGGTGGGTGAAGCCGGCCGCCGCGAAAGCAACACTGGAGGCGAGGACGAGGAACCCGGTGAGCGAGGGACCGAGCGCCGTTGACGGGGTGAGCCCGGTGCGCAGCGGGACGGTACTGATCGATGCACCGGCGGTGTCGACGCCGATGTTGTCGATGGTGGTGCCGTCTGGGGCGATCACCTGACTGGTGCCCACCGTTGAGACGTTGACGACCGCGCGACCCGTTTCGACGGCGCGCATGCGGGCGAACGCGAGTTGCTGGAGGTTCTCGTCGGTGCCGCGGAAATCGGCGTTGTTGGTCTGAAACACGAACAGCTGCGCACCCTGCTGGACGCCGTCCCAGATGACGGTGTCGTAGATCACGTCGAAGCAGATCGCCAGCCCGACACGGACGTCTCCGACCTTCGCGAGCGGCGAATTGGTGCCGGGGGTGTATTCGCGTTGGATCAGACCGACCAGGTCCGGGGCGATCCGCTCGTAGAACCAACGGTCGGGGACATATTCCCCGAATGGGACCGGGTTGACCTTGTCATGCCACTGTCGGTCCGCGGGATCCGCGGTCCAGAGCAGGGAGGTGTTGAAGACGTCGTCGCCGCGGGTCGTGGCGGCGTTCATAAGCAGCGGCGCTCCTGCCGCCTGGACGATGCGGTCCAGCGCGGCCGCGGCATCGGGGTCGTTGAGCGGATCGGCGTCCACGCCGCCCTCCGGCCATGCCAACAGATCCATCGGCTTCCCGTACAGGGGGCGCGTCGCGGAGCTCTGCGCGGCGAGGACGTCGCCCGGCGCCTTCACGTCGAAGTATCCGGTCGGACCATTGCCCTGCACCCAGCCGACCCGGAACGCCCCGGCCTCCGTGGTGGGGAACTGCGGCGCCACAGCCAGGAGAACCGCGACGACGCCGACGGGGAGCAGGCCGCGGACGAATCGGAACCTGCCCGCACGCAGTCGCTGCACCACAGCGGCGCACATAGTCACGATCAGGAACGACAGCCCGGTCACGCCCGTCCACGACGCGACCTCGACGAACGGCCCGCCGACCTGCGTCGTCCCGACCCGCGCCCACGGGAAGCCGGAGTATGGCCACGCTCCCATCACCACCTCGCGAACCGCCCACAGCCCCCCGACCAGCAGCGGTACCGCGATCAACTGCATGGAGCCACCTGGCCGCTGACGGGCGGTCCACCGGTAGGCGAGCGCGAGTGGCACCGCGCCTACTCCGAACAAGATTGCTTCCAGCCCGGCAAGGGTAAGCCACGGCACCGGGCCGAGGAACTCTGCTACCCACACCAGGTGGGTGGTGTAGAACACGGCGCCGAAGGTGGTGCCTACCAGCAGCGCCCCTCCGATGCTGCGCCCGACCAGGGTCAGCAGGGCGGCCGTGACGCTCACGAAGGTCAGTGGCCACCACCCGACCGGCGGGGATGCCAAATTCAGGAGGAACCCGGCAGCGGCAGCGGCTGAGACCGCCGCCCAGAGCGGCATCGACCACGATCGTGCGCGCTGCAGTGTCCCTTGCCCCGGCGTAGCAGCCGGGACGAGCGAGGGCATGGTGGTACGCATCGGTCAGGTGTCTTTCTGGTGCAGTCGGGTGAGGTAGTCGTTGTAGGCGTCGAGATCGGGGTCGCCGTGTGCGTCGGCGCGACGGTCGGCGGCGACCGCCTGGGTGGTGTCTTCGCGGAACCAGCGGTGCATCACGTAGATGAGCATCAGCAGGGTGGGGGCTTCGCCGTAGGACCAGGCCAGGCCGCCGGCGAGGCGCTGGTCCTCGATCGGGTCGATGCCCAGTGCGCTCGTCGGCCCGGCGAACCCTTGCACGAGGGTGCTGGTGGCCATCATCAAGAAGACGCCGAAGAACGCGTGCAGAGCGGCTTCGGCGAACACATCCAGAGCGCGTCCGCCGTGGCTCATCCGCACCGGCAGCGGGTCTGAGGACAGCACCGGGATCGTGAACAGTATCCCGGCGACCAGGAACCCGACCTCGAGGAGAGTGTGACCGGTGACGGTGGACAGGATCGGGTCGGCGAAATCCGCCAGGTAGAGGCCGTAGAACGCGGCCAGGTACAACGGGACCGCCAGCCACGGGCTGAGCAGCCACCGGGCGGTCCGGCTGCGCAGCCCCGCATGTGCCGCACGCAGGATCAGGAGGCCGGCGCCGTGGTGGGGGGTGGCGCGCAGCAACAGCGTGCCGGGAGAGCCGAGAACCAGCAGCGGTGGGATTGCCATCATCAGGGTGAGCTGCTGGAACATGAATACCGAGAACAGCGCGTGCCCGTACCCCTCGACTCCGAGCCCGGTGACCGCGGCAAGGGCGACGCAGCCAAGCAGGAAGTTGACCGTGCGCCACACCGGCCACCGACGTCCCAGCGACCACAGCCGCACCGCGCCGGCCAGGTAGGCGACGGCGAGCAGGCCTGCCACTACTGGCAGCAGTGGCAGCGGCAACGGCCCAGGGCTGAGAAAGCCGAGCAGTGTCGGCGGTGCCCCGGGGATCCAGTCGTTCACGGTCTCATCTCGGTTGAGTGATCAGAAGTCGAAGAGATCGCCGAGGAAACCCTCTCGACGGCGCTTCCCTCCTCGGTCGTGACGGGAATCGCCTCGGTTCGGTTGAGAGTCGCTGCGGCCGTGGTGGGAGTCGCGTGGTGGTGGTGCGGGGTATTCCGGTACGCGGGAGTCGGGGGCGCGGTCGATGATCTTGTCCAGTTCGCCGCGGTCCAGCCAGACGCCGCGGCATTGCGGGCAGTCGTCAATTTCGACACCGGAGCGCTCGGTCACCGCGAGCAGGGCATCGTCAATGGGACATTTCATCGGTTTTCTCCTTCGGGAGGAATGTGGCTTGCGGTGCCGGTCAGCGCGGCGGCATGAGTGTCCGCGATGTCGTGGACGGCTTTGTGGAGGGTTGGGTCCTCGCCGCGCGCGAGGCCGGCGTATTCGACGCGGACGCCCCCCGGGGTGGTGTGGGCTTTGATCCACACGCGGCGGCGGGGTACGAACATCCCGGCAATCAGTCCCAATGTGGCGAGGGTGGCGAAGGCGAGCACCCAGGTACCGGAGGGGTCGTTTTGGATCTGCAGCGACGCGAACCGTTTCACCGGTTCACCGACCACCGCGGTGTCGTCCTCCCAGGTGATCGTCCCCCACCCGTTGGGGAGGTCAGCGGTCGCGCCGGGGGTGAGCTCGAGCGACTCGGCGCCGGTGTCGGCGCCGGTGTGCTGGGTGAGCCCGTCGACATCGAGGGTGTAGACGGACCGGGGGGTGCCGTCATCGATCCCGAGGTCACCGCTGAACACGTTGAGAGTGAGCACCGGGTTGATCGCATCCGGGTACACCGATGTGTACGCGCCGGACGGCAGCACACCCTGGGAGGGGTAGAAGAATCCGACCAGACCGAGCTGCTCGGGCATCCCGTCCGGGATCTTGATGACCCCCAGGGACGTCATGAATGAGTCCTGCGGCAGGAACGGCTGCGATTCGCTGTACACAACTTCCCCCTCCGGGTTCCGGATGGTGAGAGTGGGCGCGTATCCGTTTCCAAGCAGGTAGATCCGGTCACCTTCGACGGTGATCGGATAGTTGACGATGACGCTCTCGCTGCGGTCGTCCTGCCCGGGTTGGCGGATGATCACGTTGGCGGAGAAGTCCCCTGCTTGCCCCGCGCCGGGGGTACCGGGTAGCTGATAGGTGACCTCGAACTCGTCGAGGGTCATCGAGTACGGGGCGAGGCCGGTCCCGTCGATGAACCGGCCCGGGTTGAAGGAGGAGTAGTCGCTGAGCGCGTTCACGAACGTGGTGCCCTCCACCACGACCCGCTGTCCGGTGTATGCGAACCCGCCGCCGATGCCGACGGAGACCAGCACTCCGATCAGAGCGATGTGGAAGACCAGGTTCCCGGTTTCTCGCAAATAACCGCGCTCCGCCGAGACGGATGCCCATCCGCGGCCGTCGTACCTGTGCACCCGGTAGCCGGCGCGGCGCAGTTGCCGCTCCGCGAGCTCAACGGCCTCTTCCGCCGCATTCTGGGCCGCCGCCCCTACGGAGACGGTGACCTCCCGGTAATCGGGGAGGCGGGAAAGGCGGACGGGAGTGCGGGGCGGCTGGGACCGAAGGGCTTTGTAGTGGTGCTTTGCGCGAGGGATGACGCAACCGATGAGGGAGGTGAACAGCAGCAGGTAGATCGCGGAGAACCAGGGCGACTGGTACACGTCGAACAACCCGATCGCGTCCGCGACGGGGAACACATCCGGATTGTCGCGTTCCCACTGGATGACGCCGTTGGGGTCGGCGGTGCGCTGTGGGAACAGCGACCCCGGTACGGCGGCGATCGCAAGGAACAGCAGCAGCACCAGGGCGGTACGCATACTGGTCAGCTGCCGCCACGCCCACCTCGCCCAGCCCACCACGCTGAGCGCCGGCGAGGTCACGTCCGCGGCATTGTCACCGTCGTCGCTGTCGGCGTGGTCGCGAGGTCGGAGCGGGTCTACAGCCTCGTTCGTCGTGTTGGTCTCAGAGCGGGAGGGGAACATTGATCACCACCTGTTGCAGTGCCGACATCAGCGCCGTCCACGCTCCTGTGACCATCAGCAACCCGAGCAGGATGAGCATTACTCCGCCGATGATGTTCAGCGCACGGATGTGGCGGCGCAAGAATGTCACGGACCGTGATGCCCATCCCCAACCGGCGGCGAGGATGAGGAACGGGATCCCCAGACCGAGGGAGTAGGCCAGGCCGAGCAGGCCGGCGCGAGCAGGGTCGCCCAGGTTCCAGGACATGGAGATGATCGCGGCGAGGGTGGGGCCGATACAGGGCGTCCAGCCGACACCGAGCGCGAAGCCGAGCAGTGGCGCGCCGATCAATCCGGCGCGACCTCGGGCACGGGGGCGGAGAGTGCGTTGGGCGAGCCCGAACAGACCGAGGAACACCAGCCCGAGGACGATGATGACGACACCGAACACCCGGGTGAGGATGTTCGCATATTGCAGCAGCAGGAATCCGAAGGTGCCGCCGAGGATGGTGACTGCCACGAACACCACGGTGAACCCGGCGATGAACAGGGCCACGCCCAGCAGGAGTCGTGCACGCTCGGCCCGCACCGTCGTTCCTGGCCTTTTTGAGGTGGTTCCGGTGTCGGTGGTGGTGCTGCCGAGGTAGCCGAGGTAGCCGGGCACGAGCGGCAGCACGCACGGGGAGAGGAAGGACACCAATCCGGCGAGTACCGCGACCGGGACGGCCACCCACAGGGCGCCGTCGATGATCGTCATCCCCGGGTTCATGGGGTGTCTTCCTCGAGGGCATCGGCGACGAGTGCGGAGAGGATGGATGCGGCGGCCAGCTGTCCGATGATCCGGGCGGCGACTCTCCCGTCGCGGTCGATGACGAGGGTGGTGGGGGTGGCTTGGATGGGGGTGAGCTGTGCGAATGCGAGTTTGACGCGCCCGTCGTTCACGTCGATCACGCTGGGGTAGGTGATGTTGTTGTCGCGGGCGAAGGAGAGCGCGGTGGCGGGCTGGTCGTAGGTATTCACCCCGAGGAACGCGACATCTTGGTCTTGGTAGTCCTGCCACACCTCTTCCAGCAATGGGGCTTCGACGATGCACGGCCCACAGGCGGCGTACCAGAAGTTCACCACCAGCACCCCACCCCGGTAGTCATCGCTGGTCACCGTGTCACCGGCCTCGGTGACGCCCTCGAACACGACTGGGTCGCCCCGTTCCGGCTCCGGGATCTCCACGACCTGGAAATCGCCGGAGATGTAACCCTTCTCGGTGCCGTCCCGGTATTGCTGCGCGAGGGAATCATCCGCCGCGCACCCGGTCAGCAAAGCGGACGCGAGCAGCAGGGCAACAGCAGTCCGGGTCCGACTTCTGTGGGTGGTCATGGGCGGCGCACCTTGATCAACGCACCGGCGACAAGGAACACCACCGCTGCGACCGGTTGCGCGGCCGTCCACACCGGCCCTGCGAACGGGAACGGGAAGACCGGATTCCAGACCACCACGATCACCGCGAACACTGGCACCCACCACCACTGCCGCGCCTGCACCGCAAACCACGCCACGATCACGCCCAGGATGGCGGTGACGAACAGCACCGCCAGGAACCAGTCGTTACCCATGAGCGCGGGGGCAACAAACAGGACGGCGGCAGCGAGCAGGCTGGGCGCGAACGCGTTGCGCTGATACGTCGAGGGGCTTCGCGGTTTCGCCATCATCGTCCCGCCTCCGCCGTGGCAGCCGTGGCAGTGGGATCATCCTTTGCCGCGGTGTGGGTGCGGCGGTGACGGATCCAGAGACTTCCGGCCAGGACGACCACGCCGGCTCCGAGAGCAACGTCGGCGAGGTTGCCGATGAACCAGTTGCCGTAGGCGAGGAAGTCGGTGACATGGCCGCGCCCGAACGCGGGCGGGGCGAACAGCCGGTCGATCAGGTTGCCGATCGCGCCGCCCAGGATCAGCCCGATCCCGACCGCCCAGCCGGTGGTGCGGGCGCGCGTGGCGGCGATGATGAGCACGACGGTCGCGGCCATCCCCAGCAGGGTGAGCAGCCACGTCGCCCCGGACCCTAGGGACAGGAGCGCTCCGGGGTTGAAAGCGAGCTGCAGACCGAGCAGATTTCCCAGCAGCGGGATCCGCTCTTCCTCACTCAGGGAGGACAACGCAGCCGCCTTGCTCGCCTGATCAATCAGCACCACTCCTGCTGCCGCGATGCAGGCGAGAGCGAACCTGCGTGCCTGGTCACGACTCATCAGTCGAGTCCTTCCCCGCGGTCGTGTCCCGGGCGGCTCGCGCGGCGTCGGCACGGTCGCGGCGCCGACGTTCCCTGCCGACCATCAACACGATGACGAGGGCGCCGCCGAGGATGATCATTCCTCCGACCACAGCGAGGATCGCGAAGGTATCGCCGCCTCCGGAGGTCTCGCCCCCGTATCCGTTGTCAGCGGGCGTTACGGTCGCGGTCGCGGTCGGTGCGGGGGTTTGCGGAGCCGTGCTCGGTGTGGCGGCGGGGCTGCTCGGGACGGCGTCGGTGGGTGCGACGGTGTAGGTGTATTCGCCGCTGATCGGGTGGCCATCACTGGAGACGACTTTCCACCGGACGGTGAATAGCCCGTCCGGCGGGTTCGGGGTGAGCTGCTGAGTGATGGAGGTGCCATCCTCTGACGGTGCATCGGTGGCAATGTTTTCCCCATCTGAGGCGATCACCTCGACGGCAGCGGATTGCATTCCCGCAATGAGTTCACCGCTGAAGGAGAGAGTGATTTCCGCGGGTGATGAGGTGAGGGTGGAGTTTGCCTCCGGGTAGGAGGAGACCAGTTCGTCGTGCGCTTGGGCGGGGGTCGCCACAGCCAACGTCAGTCCCGCTCCAAGGAGAAGGGTGGCCAGGGTGGTGATGAGTGAGCGGCGGGGGTTACGCATGGGTGGTGTGTTCTCCGGGGTGGGATTGCGGTTCGATCTGGAACGTGGCGTGCTCGATGCTCACCGGGAAGTGTTCGGAGACACATTCCTGGAGCTCTTGCAGCAGCCGGGCGGACTGTTCCGGGGTAAGGGTGTCGTCGACGACGACATGCGCGGTCAGCGTCGGGAGATCTGTGGAGACTTGGGAGGCGTGCAGGTCGTGCACGGCGACCACCTGCGGCAGCTCGAGGATGTGTCGGCGTACCTCCGCCAGGTCAAGGCCGGGAGGGGTGGATTCGAGTAGGACGCTTCCGGATGCGCGGAGCAGGATGACGGTGCGCGGGATGATCAGGAGCGCGATCAGGATGCCGGCGACCGCGTCTGCCTGATACCAGCCGAGGGTGGCGATCAGGATGGCGCTGACGATGACGCCGACGGAGCCAAGTGCGTCATTGAACACCTCGAGGAACGCGGCGCGCATGTTCAGGTTGCGTGTGCGACCGCTCATCAACACCAGCAGGGACGCGATGTTCGCGACCAGGCCGACGATCCCGAAGAACAACAGGCTGCCCGACGCGATCTCGGGCGGCTCAAATAGTCGCCGTACGCCCTCAACCAGCGCGAAGATCCCCACACCGAGGAGCAGGGCGGCCTGGGCGAGAGCGGCGAGCACTTCCGCACGCCGCAGCCCGAACGTGTACCGGTCAGACGGGGGCCGGTTCATCAAATGCGCGGCGGTGACCGCCATCGCTAGCCCGATCACGTCGGTCAGCATGTGCGCGGCGTCCACGAGCAGCGCGAGGCTGCCAGTGATGACTGCGCCAATGACTTCAATCACGAACACCGATGCGGTGATCGAGAACGCGATCAGCAATCTGTTCCGGGGTGTGGCCTCGCCCGTGTCGTGGCTATGTCCAGCGCCCATGATGGTCCCCTCTCTTACGGCCGGTTGATGATGTGGTGTGCGATCGCCGTCGCGTCCGCGGAGACCCCGGCGATGGTGTCGACACCACGGCGGCTGTACTGCGGGAATCCCGCGACGAACAGGCCAGGTACGGGGGTCGTTGTGCGCCGCGGCCCACGGATGCGTGCGTCATCGGGGAGCCAATCGTCTCCGGGGAGGTAGCCGGTCGCGAAGATCACCGAACCCGGTGATGCCGTCGTCCCGTCCGCGAGGATCACCGCACCGCCCCGCGCGTCGGTTACCGCGGGGACAACTCGCACCCCGGCCTGCTGCAGCCGTTCGTAACTATCACCGAACACCGGCTCGGGATGAGGATCCCCGCCGAACAACGGCCGACGCCCGCCGGCGGCCAACGGGGAGTTGGCCAGGGGTCGGTGCGCGCGGCGGGTACGCACCGCCATGGTCACCGCGTGGGAAGCGGCAAGTTCCCGTGCGATCTGTAAACCGCTGTTGCCGCCGCCGACGATCAGCACATCCCGGGTCGGAATCTGGCGGGGATATTGGTAGCGGCTGGTATGGATCGCGACACCGGGGACGCTCAATGCGGTGGCCCATTCGGGAAGTCGGGGGTGGGCGGCAGCGCCCGTGGCGCAGACGATGTTGCGGGTCTGCACCTCACCCGCGGTGGTGGACAGGTGCAGGGTGGTTCCGTCGCCACGTCGCTCGACCCCGGTGACGCGGATACCCCAGGCTGTTTCGACACCGATCCCGGCCTCGACCACCTTGAGGTAATCGACCATCTCATCCACCTTGGGGTGCAGCCGTTGATCCCCAGGATGCCGCCGAGTCGGGAGAGCACTGTGTCGGGCGTCGCTGAGCAGCACCATGGAGTGCCACCTTGACGACCAGCTGCGCTGTCCCGCAGCCGCCGCATCGATCACGACGAAATCCTGTTGCGGCCGCAGCCCTTCCGCGCTCAGCGCCGCAGCGACAGCCAAGCCCGACTGGCCGGCGCCAACGATGATCACCCGACGGCGCGCAAGACTGGCGAGCATCACGGGGCCGTGCTCACCGCTTGTGTGATGGCGTCCTCGAGGTCGTTCCACTGCTGCAGCTCCAGCGGTTCCCCCTCCACGAAGAACGTTGGGGTGCTGGAGACACCCAGCGCCTGACCCTCGTTGAGGTCCATCTCCACCCGGGCCAGCGTCTCGGGGGCCGCGACGGCAGCGTCGTAGGCGGCCATGTCCAGCCCGAGCTCATCCGCGAATCCGCGGAACAGATCAGCGCGGGATTCTTGTGACTCGCCCCACTCGGCCTGCGTCTCGAACAGCCGGTGATACATGTCCTCGAACCGGTCCTGCCCGGCTGCGGCCTCCGCAGCTAGGGCCGCGTTGGTGGAGTTGGTGTGACCGGGGAGCGGGAAGTAGCGGACGACATAGGTGATCTGCCCCGCAAACTTTTCCCGAATGTCTTCGACGATCGGGTAGAACGCCCCGCACGCTTCACATTCGAAGTCGAGGAACTCCACCACCGTGACCGCACCCTCACCCCCGTCGTCCAGAACATGCGAGTTCGGTCGCACCACCGATGCGGGCTCCCCCTCCCCTCCCGGGGAAGGCGTCGAGCGTTGATCGACAAGGACATAGATGACCGCCGCCAGGATCAAGGCGACGACGACAGCGACAGTGATCAACGTCACTTTCACAGGAATTTTCATGGGGGCACTCCGAACGGTCACGACACGTGGGCATGATAGAAATCTCCCCGGCAGGCACGCCGGAGAAGGTCGCCACCACAGGCGGGTGGCGTGCCAGGTGTCAGGTTCGGGAAATGCTCAACTGTGTCAGCGAAAACGCCGCGGCGCGGGGCGGTACTGACGCGGGCAACAGCGCTCTCAGCAGCGGCAGCAGTCCTCGTTCAGGCTGCGGACGCCGGGTGCGATGCACCCACCGGGTCACTACGACCAGCAGCAGCCCACACAACACCCCGAGCACACACACCGCGACGCCCAGCAGTGCGGGACTCGTCGTTCCCTGATCGATCACCGGAGTACCAGCAGCGATGGGCGCGATGTGCGCGTCCACATGCTCCGTGACGGACGACGCGGTCGGTGCGGCTGCCTCGGGTTCGGTGTGGGTCGCCATCCACGCGCCGACGATCAGCAGCAACGCGAGCGCCACACTCGTAATGATCCTCGTTATCAGCAGACGCTCGCTCAGAATCACAGCATCCTGTGTTCGAGCGGCCGAAATCATCCTTCGCAGTCTACCTTCCACTATTCGAGGTCACTACATCCCGCGTCATACCGTCGAGAGCGCAGGCTCTGGCGGCTGGAATAACGTTGCGGGCCAGAGCAGGACGCCGGGCCGCACGGACACCGTTGAGGATCACGACGACTTCGGCGATCTCGTGCACCAACACGACACCTGCGAGCCCAAGCACGCCGAACAGCGCGAGCGGGAACAGCACGATGATGATCGCCAACGCCAGGACGATGTTCGCAGTCATGATCCGCCGACCCCGCTTCGCATGCGCGAGCGCACCAGAGATGAGGCGCAGGTCATGCCCGGTGAAGGCAACATCGGCGGACTCGATCGCCGCGGCAGACCCCTTCACTCCCATCGCAATCCCCACTGTCGCCGTCGCGAGAGCGGGGGCATCGTTGATGCCGTCTCCGACCATCGCTATGGGGCGCGATGCGACGAGCGCGGCGATCGCGTCGGCTTTGTCTTTGGGGAGCTGCTCAGCGCGGACGTCAGTGATTCCGGCCTCACGGGCGATGGCACGGGCTGTGCGGTCATTGTCGCCGGTGAGCATGATCGTCTGAATGTTCTGGGCGTGCAGCAGTCGCACCGTCTCAGGGGACTCGGCCCGCAGTTCGTCGCGCACCCCGATCAGCCCGGCGATCTGCCCGTCTGCCTCGACTACGACGACGGTCATACCTCGGGCGGCCATCGACTCCGCGGTCACAGCAAGGCCACCCGGGTTCAGCCAGCGTGCGTTGCCCACCCGGACGATTCGACCACCGATGCGGCCGGTGATGCCGCATCCTGCGTCCTCCACAACATCCGTCGCGTTTACGGGATCTTGGGCCGCGGCGGTGATGGCCGCAGCGAGGGGGTGCGTGCTGGTGGACTCGACCGCTGCGGCCCAGCCGAGGACGTCGTGGCGGGTGACGCCCGTGGCGGTCTGGACGTCGACGACGGTGGGCTCGTTTCGGGTAAGGGTGCCGGTCTTGTCGAACGCGACCTGGCGGATGGTGCCGAGCTGCTCGAATGCCTCCCCCGACTTGATCACGACACCGAACTTCGAGGCGGCCCCGATCGCGCTGACCACCGTTACCGGCACGGCGATCGCCAACGCACATGGGGAGGCCGCGACCAAGACGACAAGTGCACGCTCGATCCACGTCCACGGGTCACCGATGACCACCCCGAACAACGCCACCAGGGCTGCGGCGATGAGCACTGCGGGAACTAGTGGGCGGGCGATGCGGTCTGCCAGCCGCGCCCGGTCGCCCTTGCGGGCATGGGCCTGCGCCACCAGGGCCACGATCTGGTTGAGGGAGTTGTTCCGACCGTCCGCGGTCGCTTCGATCCGCAGTGTCGCCGCCCCATTCACCGACCCCGCAGCGACCGGGTCGCCCGGTCCAACATCGACCGGGATGGACTCGCCCGTCACGGCGGATGTGTCCAGGCTCGACCGACCCTCCACCACAACACCATCGGTCGCGACCCGTTCGCCGGCGCCGACGACCAGGATGTCCAACTCACGCACGTCGGCCGCGGGAATCGTCACATCGCCGGTGAGGCGAGAGACGCGCACCGTCTCCGGGATCAGCGACAGGAGTGCCCGCAGCCCCTCCTTGGCACGGTCCATCGCCCGGTCCTCGAGTGCCTCGGCGAGGGAGAACAGGAACGCGAGGGCCGCGGCCTCCCCGACATGGCCAAGCAACACCGCCCGACTGCGGCGATCGTCATCAGCAGCGCAACACCGAGGCGCCCACGCAGCAACCGGCCGATCGCCCCGGGAACGAACGTGTACGCGCCAGCGAGCAGTGCCACCCACAGGAGCACCAGGCCCGGAATGTGCAGCCCCGACCACTCGAGCGCATAGCCGACCACCAAAAACACGCCCGCGAGCGCCGAAGGCAACAACGCCACATCCCGCCACCACGGCGGGCGAACCTCGGGGATCCCATCAGTCACCGCTGCCGACGCCGAGAGGGCCGGGCCGCAACAGGCGTCGCCGTCGTCATGCACGCGAGACTTAGCAGCGGCCGATTCAACCTCGCTCGGAGCGCAGCATGCGTCGCCCACCGCAAGGGATCGAGCGAGCTCGATCCTGCGGACAGTGCCGGTCTTGCGTGGCTCGTCCGGCCCGCAGCACTCCTCGCTCATGCGCAGGTGCAACTCTCTCCCGCGCAGCAGCCAGGCTCCACATAGAGCACAACCTGCAACAGTTCGTTCAGCGCGGGCGCCAGGTGCGCGTCAGCAAGCCGGTACCAGGATCGGCGACCATCCGGGACAGCCTCGACCAAGCCGCAGCCGCGCAGACAAGCCAGCTGATTCGACATCACCTGACGAGACACCCCCAGCGCATCGGCCAGATCAGACGGATGCGCAGGCGCCTCCCGCAGCGCGAGGAGGATCCCCACCCGCGTCGCATCTGACAGTGCGTGACCCAGACGAGCGAGAGCAGCAGTGTGCGTAACGGACGCGACGGCGATGGACATGCCAATTAATGTACAGCAATCCGTGAATTAAAGACTTGCTGAATATCGGAATCCCGGTGAGGGACACCCCGTTAGGGATGTCCCTCACCGGGATTCGTTAGAGCTGTGCGAGCAGCTCCTGCATGGTGGCGATCTCCGCGGTCTGCGTCGCGACGATGGTCTGTGCCGACGCAACCGCATCCGCGTTCTGGCCGTTGTCAACTTCGTCTTGCGCCATCGTGATGGCACCTTCGTGGTGCATCGTCATCTGCTCGAGGAACAGCCGGGACGCGTCAGCGCCGGTAGCAGCGTCGAGGGATTGCATGTCCTCGTCGCTCATCATCCCGGCGCCGTGGTCCATGCCGTACATGGAGTCGGTGTCGCTGTCCGCGCCCCACTCGTCCAGCCATCCCTGTAGCTGCTCGATTTCAGGCTGCTGAGCAGCTTTAATCTCTTCGGCCAGGGTGAGGACGTTCTCGTCGATGCCGTCTTTGGCGAGGATCATGTCTGCCATCTCGACCGCTTGCTGGTGATGCGGGATCATCATCTGCGCGAACATCACGTCCGCGTCGTTGAAGTCCGCCATCACTGCGGAGGGTGAAGAGCTGCTGCCGTGATCCATCCCCGGTATGGACTCCGAGCTGGATTCGGTCCCACCAGCGCAGCCGGCAAGAGTGAGGGCGGTGGCCAGGGCCAGTGCGGCGGTCGCCGCGGTACGAATGTTCATCAGGGTTCTCCAAAAGGGGTACGTGAAAAAGGGCGCCGGTCGGTCGACCAGGCCTATGGCAGAAGAGCCCGGCAGAGTTACCGCAGGCTCCACCGCATCACGTACGGCTAATGCAGAGAACCGTCAGAGAGGGCGGGTGCGGGCCGGGGACACCAGGAGAGGGAAGCCCGCCGGCCGATCCTCGCTTTGCAGTATGAATCGGCCTGACTTTGGTTCCTATGGTGAGGCTTGTCCGGATGTGTGGGCTGAGCGCAGACCACTCGGGAGGTCAGACGCGAGACACCGGGGTTCGGCTGTGGGCCGGCCCGCCTCGAGGCGGGCCGGCCCACACAGTCCGGTCAGTACGCGATCACGAGCGAGTTCGTGACACTGATGACCGTGACGACCGCGGCATTAAGGAAACCTGCGATGTACGGGTTGTTCGTCTCCCGGTAGATCTTTCGGCTGATGAGCGCAGCGACCGACAGGATGACGACGACCGGGAACAGCCAGATGCTGAAGATGCCGCCGAAGCCGTCGATCGTGTGACCAGTGATGAAGAACGTCGCGTACTGCGCGATGACCAGCACGATGGGCCCGAGCGAGTTGAACAGCGCGAGCAGCGCGGTGTTCAACCATTCGCGTCCCCGCAGCGTGAAGCGGTTGAACGAGTTGATCGCCACCGAGTTCGCCACGAAGTAGATCAGAAACAGCGGCAGGACGATCAGGGAGTACCCGATCATCTCGGGGTTGAAGGCCTTCACGGCGAGGACCCAGAACCGGAAGTCGGTCTTGAAGAAGTAGTCCAGCACGAAGACGATCCCGAACGCGGCGACGGTCGTCGTCAGCGCGAGCGCCACGCCGAGACCGAAGCGCCGCCACCCGGGGAGGACGCCGACGGCCCGCAGATCCTGACCGCTGCGCCGCCCGAACAGCAGATACGAGACGACCATAATGGCCAGACCGGCGACACCGTTGATCGCGGCCCATATACCGATGAACCACGGCACACCGGGGGCGATGAGGTTCACCAAACCGAAGGCGATCGCGCCGGCCCATTCCGCCTGGCTGAGCAGCACGTAGCTGGCGATCGAGAAGACGGCCGTCACGACGAGCCCGCCCCAGAACCAGACCAGCCCGCGGCGCGTGTTGGCCACCGCCGCGATCGGCTCCGGGACGCGCAGCCCCGCGAAGACCCGCGTCGCCAGCAGGGCGCGCGTGAACGCAACGAGGAAGATGCCGAAGCCGATCAGGCCGAAGGTCGTGAGAACTTCCTTGAGCTGCCAGTTCTGGTCGCCCGCCGGCAGTGGGTTCGGTGCGCCGAGCGACTCGTCGAAGAAGTCGACCAGGTGCCCCACAGCCGTGCTCGAGATCGTCGACCACGGGTGCGTCTGCGGCAGCGACCAGACTGCGCGCATCGTTTCGACGCCGTCGACGTCCTGGGTGTAGACCCGACCGGCCTCGCGCACATCCGTCGCCTCGGACGGGTCCTGCCCGAAGTGCAGGAACGACTGCGCGTTGGGGGTAGAGAGGTACTCGCGCGGAGGGGTCAGTGCGTTGCCCTCGGCGTCGTAGCTGCGGAAGAAGAACTCGTCGTACTGCGCCTGAATGAGACCCGTGTCGCGGCTGCCGTAGATGTTCGTGAACGCTCCCGCCTCGTCCACGTACACGGGGTCATTGTCGACGAGCAGGACCGAGGCGATGAGGGGCGTCTCTGCCTCGTTGTCGAGGGCGACCGAGAAGTTCGCGGCACGCGCGCCGTTCGAGTGTCCGGTCACGCCGATCCGGCCGGGATCGACATAGGGAAGATCGGCGATGAGCTTCACTGCGTCGTACATACCGGTACCACCGACGGCCTCCTGTCCCGCAGGAAGCGGGTCGGAGTTGCCGTGCCCGTACATGTCGATCGACAGCACGACGTACCCGCGCCGGGCGAGCTCGACGTAGTTGGCGTCCTGCATCTCACGGTTGTTCCACCACCCGTGGCTGACCACGATCGCCGGGCGCGGATCGTCGGCCGAGACGGCGGCCGGCTTGAACAACAGGGCGCTCATCTCGCGGCCCGATGCAGCCTCCCAGCGCATGTCCTCGACAGCGACGCTGCCACCCACTGTTTGCACGAGCGAGGCGCCGACACTGGAGACCAGCATCAGCACCAACGAGAGGGCCAGCCAAAAGCCGTTACGCCGGAAAGTTTGACGTCTCATAAAGGGTGCTCCTTCACACGCGGACCCGCCATCGGATCCGTCCTGAGCAGCGGGCTCATTCCCGCTGCGCGACCACGAGCCTAGGGTGGCAATTGCCGCCACCCAGCGAAATGCACACATGTGCAGCGCCTCGTCCCGCCACAGAAGCGTGATGACCTCTCGCCGCAAGGCGGGGGGTATATCCCTTGGCTTCGGACTCCGACTTCAGAGCGATGTCGACATCGCGAAAACGCCTACCCTGCTCCCGGTGCGCGGTTACCGGACCGACCCGCCACTGAGCACGGTCACCGGTTGGCGCGATGCGCTGCTCACGGCCGGGTTTCACACGGTCGAGTACGCCCAGTCGCAGCTGTCGATCGCCGCCGATGCGATCGATCTCGGGGTGCTCACCGGCATCCTGGCCGATCTGCGCAAACTCGCCAGGCGGCGCTTCGCACTGCTCGCGCACAGCCGCGGCGGCCTGGTCGCGCGGTCATTCCTCGGCGCCCCGCCGGCTCGGCCTTCGTCGCGCGGACGGCATCGCTCATCAGGCTGCGACGCCACCGCGTCGATCGCGCCGGCGCTGATCGTGCCGGCGCCCGGGGTGGTCGTGGACACGGGCCTCGGCTGAGCCTGCCGAGCGGTCCGGCGCGGCCTCTCCGGCGCGGGTTCCGGTGCCGCGGTCCACCCCGCGGCTCGTCCGGCGCAAACCTCGGCTTATCGCTCCGCTAAGCGCCATCCGCGCCGGATGAAGGCGCCTCCGCGGCCCCCGCGCTCACCAGCCCATCGAGCCGGGCACGCCCTTGAACGGGCCGACGACGGATGCCGTCACCCACCCGCCGTAGAACCCACCGGGCTGCGGCGTGACGACCTCGCCGTCGACCGTGCATTCGTCCATCGGCCCCGCGTAGACGGCGACCCGGTCGACCAGGGCGCCGAAGCCCGGCGACGGCCGAGGGTAGTTCCACGCCGCCCCGGGGCGGACGGCATCGCCACCCCGCACGTCGAGGTAGCGCGCGCGGCCCTTGAACTCGCAGAACGACGAGCCCTCGGCATCGACCAGCGCGCCGGGTGTGAAGTCGGCGATCGGCAGGTAGTACACCGGCGGATGGCTCGTCTCCAGCACCCGGACGGCATCCGTGGTCTCGGCGATGAGCTTGCCGCCGAGACGGATCGTCACGCGCCCGGCGACCGGCTCCACCCGCGGCGGACGCGGATAATCCCACACGGATTCCTGTCCCGCGGCGGGCTTCTCGGGGCGGGGACGCACGATCACATCTCCCGGCGGAGGAAGGCGAGGTTCGGCAGCGGCACGTAGTGCCCCACCTGCGGGTGGTCGAGCGCGATGCCGAAGACGCCGGCCGCGGCGAACGACTGGATCCAATCGAGTGCGGCGGGCATCGGCACGGTCATGAGCGGCACCGGCTCCGACTCGCCGGCGAGGCCCAGGTCGCGCGCCGCGCGCTGCGCGCGCTCGGCGCTGCTGTAGACGCAGATGACCGGCCCGGCATCGAAGGCGACGCCGTAAGGACGCGGCCGATCGGGCTCACCGCGGTCGATGAAGAACCACTGCGGCAGGCGCACGACGGCGCGCCACAGGTCGATCTCTGCATCGGGTGCCGCGCCCGTCAGCGCGGCGACTCGCGCATCCACATCATCAGTCGTCGTCATGACACCCTCTCGGTGGGCTCTTCTCACTGTACGTCGGCGGTGTTTGACTGGGGACATGCCCGCGACACCGATGTTCCCGCTCGGGTCGGTGCTGTTTCCGCACACGCCCCTGCCGCTGCGCGTCTTCGAGCCGCGCTATCTGACGATGATCGGACACCTCCTCGACGAGGACGACCCAGAGTTCGGCGTCGTGCTGATCGAACGGGGGCACGAGACCGGCGGTGGCGACCAGCGGGCGGCCGTCGGCACGCTCGCGCGTTTGGTCAGCGTCGCCGCAGGGGCGGATGACCTGCAGATCGTCGCGGTCGGTACCGATCGTTTCACGGTGGATGCCTGGCTTGAAGACGATCCCCACCCGCGCGCCGAGCTGACCCTGCTTCCGCCACTGGAGTGGAATGACGCCCTCCTGCCGCTTCGCGTGGAGGCCGAGTCGATTGTGCGCCGCGTGCTCGCGCGGGTCGACGATGCGCGGTGGGATGCCGCGACCGAGCTGTCGGAGGAACCTCTCGCCGCCGCCTGGCAGATTGCGGCGATCGCGCCTCTCGGCGAGTACGACCAGTACACACTCCTCCGATCGACGACGATGGGCGGGCTGCTGCGTCAGGTGATCGACCTGACGCACGAGGCCGAAGCGCTCTGGTCCGCCGGCTGAGCGCTGTCTCCTGTGCGACAGGCGAACGGGCTGTGTCCGAGTTCACGGCCGCGCGGAGCTACCGGCATCCACCCTGCGCCAGCGCCGCGACGATCTCCTGCGCACGCTGCCAATACCGCGCGTAGTGCTGCGGATCGCGGTTGACCTGCGTGCGATGGGCGACGAGCGTGGGCTCGAGGGCCGACCGCTCCGGCTCGGGGACGCGAACGACCATTGCGCGATAGAACAGCACCGCCGCGGTGTACGGGTCGAGCCGCTCGTCGCGGGTTCCCCAGCTGTCCTGCTGCTGGAAGAGTCCGATCGAGGTCGTGCGCGTGCCGTCGGGGTTCGTCACTCCGCTCGTTTCCCAGTCGCCGTAGTCGATGTTCCGGAGGCTCGACTCGCCCAGGGCTGTCATCACGCCAATGGTCTGATCGCGCTCCGATACTCCCGCCGCGCGCCCCGCGAGAACGATCGCGCCGGCATGCGCCCACTGCTCGTCGCTGTACGAGGCGACGGCCTGGCAGGTGGCTTCAGCCGGCGTGAGCGACGCGGGCGGCTCGGCCGTCACGTAGGTGAGAGCGACACCGGCGAGAGCAAGCGCCGGCACGAGCACGCCCGCGACGGCGGCGGCGATCCCCCAGCGCCGTCGACGTGCCTGCCGCGCCCGCCGACGGGCAGCGACCGCGCGCGCACTCATGCCGCGAGGCGCCGTTCGTCGCGATCGGGATGCCGGAGATGCCACCTGCGGATCATGCCACGCGATCCTGATCCCCCGCCGACCGCGCAGCGCCCCCGCTCGCGTACCCAGCCGTCGCGCCCCGCCCTTCCCGCCGACCCGACGCGAACGGTCGCGCGCGCGGCTCCTTGACGACCGTTTGCGTCGGGTCGCCAGCCCGGGGCGGATGGCTTGCGAGCTACTCGGCGACGGCCGCGCGAGCCAGCCGGGTGAGGTGACGCTGACGCATCGCCAGGAACAGCGGAAAGGCGAACGCGAATGCCGTGTCGCCCGAGACGACCACGTACAGCCAGCCACGTTTCATGCCGATGCGACGCGCTTCGACGATGATCAGTATCGCGCCGGCGACCGCGACGACGAGAAGATCGGCCGTGATCGACGACACCGCCGGGCCGCTGCCCAGGGGGTCGCCGACGAAGTCGACCATCTGTGTGATCGCGAGGATGTTGAACGTCCACGTCCAGACGAGCCCGATGACGGCGAGCGCCAGATAGATGAGGGCGAGCGGAGTCCAATGACGGGTCATGGCGTCATGATGTCACGGCGCCGCCCGCGGCCGGCGGCCGGCATCCTCTCGCCCCCGCCTACCCGCGAATCACCACCACGCTCGCGAATCACCACCACACGCACGCGCATCGCGTGGTGATTCGTCACGGAAGTGGTGATTCGTGGAAGAGGAGGATGCCGCGCGCCACACGCCCGCGCGCGTCGGCGTCAGAGGGTCGCGGTGTCGATCACGAAGCGGTAGCGGACATCGGAGCGGAGCACCCGCTCGTAGGCCTCATTGATCTGATCGGCCGAGATGAGCTCGATCTCGGGCGCGACGCCGTGCTCGGCGCAGAAGTCGAGCATCTCCTGCGTTTCGGCGATGCCGCCGATCGACGACCCGGCGAACGAGCGGCGGTTGGTGAACAGCGTGAACACGCGAACCGGCAGCGGCTCGGGCGGAGCCCCGACGTTCACCATCGTGCCGTCCAGGCGCAGCAGCTTCAGGTAGGCGTTGATATCGAGATCGGCGCTCGAGACCGTGTTGATGATCAGATCGAACGTGCTCGCGAGCGTCCGGAACGTCTCACGGTCGCTCGTCGCGTAATAGTCCTTCGCGCCGAAGGCCAGGCCATCCGCCTGCTTCGACAGCGACTGCGACAGCACGGTGACGTCGGCCCCCATCGCCACGGCGATCTTGACGGCCATGTGGCCGAGACCGCCCATCCCGACGACGGCGACCTTCTTGCCGGGGCCCGCGTTCCAGTGCGCGAGCGGCGAATAGGTCGTGATGCCGGCGCAGAGGAGCGGCGCAGCAGCCTCGTACGGAATCGCCTCGGGGATGCGGAGGACGAAGTCCTTGTCGACGACGACGTGCGTCGAGTATCCGCCCTGCGTGATCGTCCCGTCGCGGTCGACCGAGGCATAGGTGCCCGTGTTGCCCTTCGCGCAGTAGTTCTCCAGACCCGCGCGGCAGTTTTCGCACTCGCGGCAGGAGTTGACCATGCATCCGACCCCAACACGGTCGCCGACCGCGAACGACGTGACCTCGGCGCCGACCTCGACGACTTCTCCCGCGATCTCGTGCCCGACGACCTGCGGGTAGGCGATCGCGCCCCAGTCTCCGCGCACCGTGTGGATGTCGGAGTGGCAGATCCCGGCATAGCGAATGGCGATCATGACGTCGTTCGCGCCGACATCCCGGCGCTCGATCGTCGTGGGGACGAGCGGTTCGGTGGCGGACGGAGCGGCGTAGGCGCGGACGGTGGTGGGCATGATGGTGTCCTTTCGGGACGGATCGCGATGGGAACGAGACCCCGACGGCGCTCAGTCGCGGAGCGTGAAGTCGTACTCCTGGAACGCGGCGACCTCGGGCACCCAACGACCCTGGACGAAGTCCACGTGAGTCGGATGCTCGTTGTACGCGCGGTAGTCCGCGTCGTCGGCGAAGACCATGGAGAACTGGAATGTCAGGTCGCTCTTCGGGCTCACCTGGTCACTGATGCGGAATTCCGTCACCCCGGGAATGGAGGTGAGCGCAGCGCGCGCGGCGGCGAGGAAGGCCTGTTCGGCCTCCGATCCCGCGGGATGCGCGAGCCGGAAGACGACAGTGTGCTGGATGGCGGCCATGCCTTAAAGCGTAGCCGCGAACGGGTCGAAGTCGGCCGGGAGGAGCGGCACCTCTGCCACGGTGCTGTCGATCTCCACGTACTGCCCGGTGGATGCCGACTCCTGCGCCGAGAGCATGACATCGAGCACGTGGAACCCGAGTTCGCCGGTCGCAACGTGCGGCCGGTCCTCGGCGATCGCGCGGGCCATGTCGAGCACCCCGAGGCCACGCCCGGTGACGGTGCCCTCCTGCTCGATCTCGATCCACTCCTGGTCGACGCTCATACCGTCGCGGATCACGCCGAGCGGCTTCACGAACGCGATCCGTCCCTCGAAGCGGTTCGGGTCTGGCAAGACGATCGAGCCCTCGGTGCCGTGGATCTCGATGACGCCGTGACGCTCTAGCGCAGAGTCGAAGCTCAGCAGGTGCGTGCCGGACTGTCCTCCGGCGAACGTCGAGAGCACCTGCACGGTCGACGGAACCTCCACAGAGAAGGTCTCGCCCGCGCGCGGTCCGGCGTGGATCTGGCGCTCCGTGCGGAAGCGCGAACCGCGAGCCGCGACCCCCGCGATCGGACCCAGCAGGCTGACGAGCGCGGAGAAGTAGTACGGACCCATGTCGAGGAGCGGGCCCGCGCCTTCGGCGAACAGGAATGCCGGCTCGGGATGCCAGAGATCAGGGCCCTGGGTCTGGAAGGCCGTCTGCACGAACAGCGGCGTGCCGATCACGCCGTCCTGGATCGCGCGCTTGGCGGTCTGGAATCCGGGGCCGAGGATCGTGTCGGGCGCGGCGCCGAAGCGCACACCGGCGGCGTCCGCGGCATCCAGCAACGCACGCGTGCTCTCCCGATCGAGGCCCGTGGGCTTCTCGGTCCACACGTGTTTGCCGGCGGCGATCGCCTGCCGTGACAGCTCGACGTGTGCCTGCGGGATCGTGAGGTTGACGACGAGGTCGACGTTCGGGTTCGCGAGGACATCCTCGGCCGTCCCCCAGGCGGCGACGCCGTGCTCGTCGGCTTTCGCCCGCGCCCGCTCGGGGAGCAGATCGCCGATCGCGACGACATCCACGTCGGGGAAGGAGGTCAGGTTCTCGAGATACGTCTGGCTGATGACGCCGGCACCGATGATGCCGACTCCGAGACGGGCGCTCATGCGACGAACCCGCCGTTCTTCAGGAAGGCCAGGCTGGCGGCGACGTCGTCGAAGACATCACCGGGCGCGCTGTCATACTCGACCACGGCGTAGCGGATGCCGGTGCCCGCCCGCAGCGCCGCGGCCAGCGGCACATCGGCCGTGCCCGCGTGCCGCTGGTCGAGGCTGTCGGAGCCGAACTCCCCGGCTCCGGGCGCCCACGGGTTCGACGTCGGCACGACGCCGTCCTTCACGTGCACGGCGGTCAGGCGATCGCCGAGCCGTGCGACGAGCGCGGGAACGTCCTGGCCGCCGGTCAGCGCCCAGAACAGGTCGAGCTCGAGCTCGACGCGTGCCTCGGTGAGCTCGACGAAGCGCTCGTACGCGCTCTGGTCGCCAAAGGATGCCACGAACTCCTGCGCGTGGTTGTGGTAGCCCACAGTCAGACCGAAGGTCGCGGCCTGCTCGGCCGCCCGGTTCAGGCGCTCGGCGATGTCGGCGACGCCGTCTTCCGTGAGCCAGCGCTCGGGATCGACGAACGGATCGATGACGGTGGTCATGCCGATCTCGGCGGCCGCGGCGAAGACGACCTCGGGCTCCGGGGTCGGGATGGCGCCGTCGGGCGTCCACAGCTGGTCGGACAGGAGGGGTGCATGCCCGGTCGGCGAGGCGAGGCCACTCGCGTCGAGCGCGGCGCGGATCTCGGCCGGACGGCGGACGAAGTCGAAGGCCTCGACGTGGGTGAACCCGATAGCGGCGAGGCGATCAAGCGATCCCTGCGGATCGGCGCTGAACTCTTTCGCCAGCGAGTAGAGCTGTACGGAAGCTTCGGGGAGGGCCATGGTGGATCCTTCGGACGTCGTTGTTCGGAAGCGCCGCGAACGGCTTCCGTCGAAGATAACACAAAACCTCCATGTGGAGGTTTTGTGCTTCTCGCTCGACTAGATTGTTCCCATGACAGCATCCGCCGACGCCGCGCTGGGTCGACCCGGCCTCCAGCCCAAGGGCGTCGCACGTCGGCAAGAGATCCTCGACCGTGCGATCGGCGTGTTCCAGGAACGCGGAGCCGACGGCACATCGCTGCGCCGCATCGCGGAAGCCCTCGGCGTGTCACACGCCGCACTGCTGCACTATTTCGACTCGCGCGAGCAGCTGCTGGTCGCCGTGTACGCGCACGCCGAAGCGCAGCGGGCGGCGCGGGCGCCGTCATCCAGCACCGGCGTCGAGGCGCTCCTCGAGGCGGCCGTCGCCAACGTCGACGTCCCCGGCCTCGTGCAGCTGTACACGACGCTCCTGGCCGCGTCGCTGGAGGCCGGGAGCGACGTCGGCAAGCAGCACTTCTCGACCCGCTTCGAGCGCCTCCGGGCGCGACTGACGGCCGAGTTCGAGGCCGATCAGCGAGCCGGACGCATCCGCACCGATATCCCCGCCGCCGACATCGCGGCGCTCCTGATCGCGTCGTCCGACGGCCTGCAGATCCAGTGGCTCCTCGAGCCTTCGCTCGACCTCGAAAACACGCTGCGGAGCTTCGCAGCGCTGCTGCAGCCACCCGCCTGAGCCCGGCAGCACCCCGCGCGCGCAGGTTGCTGAGGAGATGTCGCGTTCTGAGGACCGGATGCCGGGGATTCCCCCTCAGGAAGCTCCATCTCCGCAGCAGCCCATGCTGCGGAGCGCTACGCGGCGGGCTCGGCGACGATCACGACCTCGCGCGGCTGGATCTCGATCGTGGCGCCGGGGGCACCGGCATCCGTCCCGAAACGAGCGCCGGTCGGCGTGAGTGTGACGACCTCGTCGGTGCGGTTCGCGAAGAACTCGTACCGGATGCCGTCACCTGCCCGCGTGATGATCTCGAGCTTCCCGCCGGCGGTCCGCTCGTCGCCGCGGAGCGCATCGATGTCGCTGAGGCTCCGGAGCACGCCCGTGACACCCTCGACGCCGAGGTCGGCCGACACATAGGTCGCCGACCCCGCACCCACGCGGCGCCGGGTCACGGCGGGCTCCCCCGCCAGGTCACCGGACGCATACGTGTCGAGCACCTCGACGTCGTCGCCGAGGCGGATGATCCGCTCGCTCCAGTTCGTCGCCGACGCACCCGAGGCCAGCTTCTCCGGCGCCAGCAGCGGCACGAACTCCTCGACCGTGAGACCCACGAGCTCGCGCAGTGCCCCGGGGTATCCCCCCAGCCACACACGGTCGTATTCGTCGACCGTCCCGGAGAAGTAGGTCGTGATGAGGTGACGACCGTCCGCGACGATCTGCTCGAGACGGCCGCGCAGGTCGTCGGTGACGACGTGGAGCATCGGCGCGATCACGACGTCGTAGTCGTCGAACGACGCGTCGACCGGCACGACATCGGCCCGGATGCCGAGATCGAGCAACGCGAAGTACCAGCTCAGTGCCTCTTCGTCGTAGCGCAGCAGCTCGGTCGGGTGGGAGTCGCGACCGCTCACCCACCACGAGATGTAGTCGAACGCGATGGCAACACGCGCCTTCTCGCGGTGTGCTCCGGTCATCGGCGCGATCGCCTGCAGCTCGGCGCCGAGCGCCACGACGTCACGGAACACCCGACTGTCGGCGCCCGCGTGCGGGACCATGCCCGAGTGGTACCGCTCGCCGCCGGCGCGCGACTGGCGCCACTGGAAGTAGCAGACACCGTCAGCACCGTGCGCGACGTGGGTCAGCGCATCGCGCATGAGCTCGCCGGGCCGCTTGGGCGGGTTGATCTCACGCCAGTTGACGGCGCTCGTCGCGTGCTCCATGAGCAACCACGGCCGTCCTTCGGCGATGTTTCCGGTCAAATTCGCCCAGAACGACAGGTCGTCACGGCCGCGCGGGCCCGGACGCAGGTAGTGGTCGTTCGAGACGAAGTCGACGTCGCCGGTCCACGACGGGTAGTCGATGTCGCGGATGTTCTGGGCGACCATGAAGTTGGTCGTCCTCGGCACACCGGGGGTGAGTTCGGCGAGCACCGCGGCCTCCGCACGCAGGTGATCACGCTGCGCGTCGGAGGAGAATCGCTGGAAGTCCAGCTGCTGGCCCGGGTTGCGCTGCGCGGCGGCGACGCGCGGCGGGAGGATCTCGTCCCATTCGCTGTAGTGCTGCGACCAGAACGCCGTGCCCCACACGTCGTTGAGCGCGTCAAGCGAGGTGTAGTGCTCCTGCAGCCAGATACGGAAGGCGCGCGCGGCGTCGTCGGAGAAGTCGTAGAGGTTGTGGCACCCGAGCTCATTGCCGATGTGCCACGCGACGAGCGCGGGGTGGTCGGCGTAGCGGGTCGCGAGCTGGCGCACGAGCCGCAGGGCGTACTCGCGGAAGATCGGCGACGTCGGGCGCCAGTGCTGGCGGCCACCCGGGGAGAGAATCGTGCCGTCGGCCGTGACCGGCAGGACCTCGGGATGCTTGGTCGTCAGCCACGCGGGCGGCGACGCGGTCGCGGTGGCGAGGTCGACGTCGATCCCGTTCTCGTGGAGCAGGTCGATGATGTCATCGAGCCAATCGAAGTCCCACTCGCCCTCGCGTGGCTCGAGGAGCGCCCACGAGAAGATCCCGAGCGAGACGATGTTCACGCCCGCTTCGCGCATGAGCCGCACATCCTCGGCCCACACCTCGCGGGGCCATTGCTCCGGGTTGTAGTCCGCGCCGTAGCGCATCTTCCCGGCGCCGAGCGCGCCATCCTTCACCCATTGATACGTCGTTGCATCCGTTGCCATGGACTCAGCCTATCCCAAAGACGTGCAGGTGCACGGTTTACAGCGAAACCCGCTAGCCTCGAGCCATGACTGATCCCGGCCGCCGCGGCCCGTACGCCAAGACGGCCGAGCGGCGCAGCGACATCATCGCGTCGGCGACGGCGGTCTTCGCCGCATACGGCTACCACGGCGGGTCACTGCGGCAGATCGCGAAAGACCTGGACCTCGGCCTGACGACCCTGATGCACCACTTCCCCACGAAGGTCGCGCTCCTGGAAGCCGTCCTGGAGCAAGAAGATGCCGCGAACCCGGACTTTCCCGACCGTTCTCGCCGCGACGGCTTCATCCCCAGCATCCTCGACATCGTCGAGCGGAACCTCGCACGCCGCGAGCTCGTCCGGATGTTCTCGATCGTCTCGGCCGAAGCCACCCATCCCGAGCACGAGGCGCACGCCTGGTTGCTGCACCGCTACGGCGAGGTCACCGCGAGCTACGCCGAGCTGATCTCCTTCGATCGCGCGGCGGGGCGGATCACGACCGGCGGCGATCCGGAGCGTCTCGGGCAGCTGATCGTGAGCGGATGGGAGGGCATCCAGATCCGCTGGCTCGCCGACGACAGCGATCCGGTCGCCGCGATGCGACTACTGCTCGACGCGCTCCTCCTGCCGGTCACCCCGGGGCTCAACCGACCGGTTCGCTGACGGCGCGCGCGGCGCGGCCGGTCGCGCGGACGGCACCGATCGAGGCCGCGATCACGAGCGCGATCCCCACGAGTTCCAGCCACGCGAGGTACTGACCGAGCAGGACGAAGCCCGCGAGCGCGGCCGTCGCCGGCGCCAGGCTCATCAGAATCGCAAATGCGGATGCCGGGAGCCGGCGCAGCGCGATCAGCTCGAGCGCGTACGGGATCGTCGAGCTGAGAATGGCGACAGCCGCTCCGATCCCGAGGATCTCAGGCCGCAACAGTGCGCCCCCCGCATCCATGACACCGAACGGAAGCGACACGACCGCACCGACGAGCATCGCGAGCGCCAGCCCGTCGAGCTTCGGGAAGGCAGCCCCCACGCGCGCGGAGGCGAGAATGTAGAACGCCCAGGTCGCGGCCGCGCCGAGCGCGAAGAGCACGCCGACGGGATCGAGGCGATCCCAGCCACCCCCGCCGAGCGCGAAGACGCCGGCCAGAGCGAGCCCTGCCCAGAGCCACGCCGAGCGGCGACGGCTGGCGACGACCGAAAGGACGAGGGGCCCGAGCACCTCGATGGTCACGGTAACGCCCAGCGGCAAGCGCTCGAGCGCGAGGTAGAAGAAGCCGTTCATGAGCGCGAGCACGCCACCGAGCCACAACACACCGCGCCAGGCGGAGGCCCCGTACCCGCGCAACCGCGGACGTGCGATCAGCAGCAGCACGATGGCCGAGAACACCAGTCGGAGCATGACCATGCCGAGCGGTCCGACATCGTCGAACAGCAGATACGCGAGCGAGGCGCCCACTTCCTGGCACGCGAGACCGACGACGACCAGCGCGACGGCCGCGGGGGCGGTCGCCTTCACGACCGGGCGCGCGCGATCACGGAATCGGGCAGACGGCCGCGCCCACGAGCTGCGCCGACATGTCCTCCGCCGTCCACGGGAGGCCCGCCTCGGGCAGAGCCTGACCGGCGGCCGCGGGAGCCTTCGACGCGATCGCGGCGAGTTGCCATGCGAGCACGCGCGCGATGTCGCCACCGGCGCGTGAGTTGTTGAGCACCACCACGACGCTCATTCCCGTGTTCTTGTCGGCGAAGGCAGCGGTGAGGTATCCAGGCACCGACCCGTACTGACCGATGAGGTCACCGGCCTGGTACGTGCCACCCGTCGCCGTGAACCATGCCGGTCCGTCGGCGACCACGGGAAGGGGGCTGTCGAAACGCGCGTCGACGTCGAACGATCGCGCCCCGATCGCGAGCGCCTGCACGTAGCGTCCGAGCTCGGTGACATCCGTTTCCACCCCGAACGCGGTGAATCCGGCCGACGGCGACACTCCGGTCACGTCGGTCGGTGCCGCACACGCGACCGCGCCGTCGACATCTCCGGACAGCAGCCCGTGGAGGGTCGAGGTGTTCGCGGACGCCAGCTGCGTCCGGGTGAGCCCGAGCGGCTGTGCGACGTGCTGCTCATAGAGCGCGGCTGCCGATGAGCCGGAGGCGTTCTCCAACGCCAGTCCCAGGAGAAGGTATCCGGTGGCCGAATCACGGAATGCCGCGCCCGACTCGCCGCCGATGCCCTGCGCGGTCCCGTACGCCAGCAGTTCCCGGGCGTTCCAGGTACGCGCGGGATTGGCCAGCATCCGCCCGGTCAGTCGGTCGGTGTACGAGCCGAGGCCTGCCGTAGAGTCGCACAGCTCGCCGAGGCTGATCTCGCTGTCCATCGGAACGCCGCGCACCCAGTCGGTGACCGGATCATCGAGGGAAACGGTGCCCTGGTCGACTAGTGCGTACAACACATCGCACGTCATGGCCCGCGTCATCGAGCCGGCTTTGAAGGTCATGTCGGGCGTCACCGGTTCGCCGCCCGGCGTCGAGGTACCCAGCCCCGCGACCCAGGACCCCGCCCACGGCGCCCACACGCCGACGATCGCGCCACTCGACCCGGTCGCCGCGATTGCTTGGTCCATGGCGGCCTGCAGTTGTGCCTGCGTGTCGTCGGGGAGTGCGGCATCCACCTGCGTGGGAAGCTCGACCTCGATATCGGAATCAGCCGCGCACGCGGATACCCCGAAGAGCAATGCGGCTGCGCCGACGACCGCGACCAGCCGGCGCGTCAGTTGGGAACGCCGCATTTTCACCCCCGAATGGTGTTGCTTCCAGCGTAGATCACTTCGCATACCGGGCCGATCATCTATCCACGCCCGCGTGAATAGGGTGGACGCATGCCGCACATTTTCGAGCCCGAAGCACTCTCGGGTGTCCTCGGACACATGAACAACGACCACGTCGACGACAACCTGCTCATCGCACGGGCTTTCTCGCCGCTGGCCGATGTCGTCCACTCCGAGATGACGACGTTCGACGGCGAGCGGGGGCAATGGCATGTGATCACGGCAGACGGTGCCGAAGATGTCATCTCGGTGCCGTGGCCCGGCGGGCCGATCACCGAGCGGCGCGAGGTGCGCCGCGAAATCGTGGCGCTCTATGACGCCGCCTGTGCACGCCTCGGGATCACGCCGCGGCCGCACGAATGAAAAACCTTCAGGTTAGCTGTACCTAACTCCGCTATAGTCGGTGGCGTGACCGACACGATCTCTTTCTCGACCGCTCTGCGCGAGCGGTCCCGCAGCGCGCACTCCGTCAGCGAGCACGCCGGTTTCATGGATGACCTCATGCGCGGCAAGGGCACACGCGAGGACTATGTCGCTCTCGTCGCCCAACACTGGTTCATCTACGAGGCACTCGAAGGTGCCGCCGAGCGGATGAAGGAATCGCCCATCGCGGCACCGTTCCTCAGCGACAAGCTCACGCGCCTGCCGGCGCTCGAGGCCGATCTCGCCTTCCTCATCGGACCGGATTGGCGCGCGCAGATCGCTCCGCTGCCGACGACCGTGCGCTACGTCGACCGCATCCGTGAGGTCGGTGCGACGTGGCCGGGCGGGTTCGTCGCGCACCATTACACGCGGTACCTCGGAGACCTGTCCGGCGGCCTCTTCATCGGCAAGCTCATGGCGCGCCAGTTCGGGTTCGACACCAACGGCATCGGCTTCTATCTGTTCGCCGACATCGCGGATCCGGCATCCTTCAAGGAGGTCTACCGTGAGCAACTCGACGCTGCCGGCTGGGATGCCGCCGAGCGCGAGCGCGTGGTCGACGAGGTCCTGCTGGCCTACCAGCTGAACACCGATCTGTTCCTCGACCTGGCCGCCGCGAAGCCGACCGCCGCCTAACCCCGCGCGCGCTCCTCCTCCGACCGCGAGACACTGTCGCTGCACCGAGACACCCGCCGTGCGCACGTGTCTCGGTGCACCAACGGTGTCTCGCGGAAGTTCGGGCGGGGATGCCGGGGTCAGCGGGCGGCCGCGGCGCGGACGCCGGCCATGAAGCGGCGGACATCCGCGTCGACCAGGATGTCGGCGGGGCGGAGCGGGCGCGACAGATAGAGCCCATCGAGGGAAGTCAGGCGCGACAGTGCGACGTAGGTCTGGCCCGGGGCGAACGCGCCCGAACCCAGGTCGATGATGGCGCGGTCGTAGGTCTTTCCCTGCGACTTGTGGATCGTCACGGCCCACGCCAGGCGCAGCGGAAACTGAGTGAACTCGGCGACGATGTCGCGCGTGAGCTTGCGCGATCCCGGGTCGTACGCATAGCGGAATCTCTCCCATACGGCCGGCTCGACGTCATGCTCCTCGCCGTCGAGCTCGACGCGCACCGACGCACCGGCGATTCGGATCACCGTCCCGATCGATCCGTTGACCCAGCGGGGTCCGTCCCCGCCATACCCCGCAATGTCGTTGCGGAGGAACATCACCTGGGCGCCGACCTTGAGCTGCAGCTCCGCATCGGCGGGGTGGGCGGCATCGCCTCGCCCGAAATCGCCGCTGATCTCGGCCCGCGCCGTCTGCACCGGCCCCGGAAGCGCATCGAGATGACGCTGGTTGATGCGGTTGACGATGTCGTTGCGCGTGGCCAGCGTGATGATCGGGGGCTCCTCGCCCGTCGGCTCCGGCGGCACGCGCGCGCCGGCCGCGTTGAGCGCGCCGGCGATCTCGGCCGTGACCACGCCGTGGCGCACGGCGTTGAGCATGGCCTTGAACCCGTCGTCGGCTTGACGGTGGATCTCGCGCAGCTCGCGGATGTGCAACGGCGCACCCACACGGCCGAGATCGAGCAACCCGTCCGAGCGGATGGCGGACCCGTCCGCCGACGGCCCCGCCCACACCTGCGCGTCGAAGAACCAGAACGAGCGGTAGTGATCCTGGATGTAACGCAGTTCATCGCCGCGGGGCGGCACCGGCGAAAGCTGATAGGGATCGCCGAACATCACGACCTGCACGCCGCCGAAGGGCTCCGAGCGCTTCCGCCGGGCTTGGCGCAACGATCGATCGATCCCGTCCATGACGTCGGCGTTGACCATCGAGATCTCGTCGATGACGAGCGTGTCGATCGCGTTCAGGATCTTGCGCGTCGGCTCGGACTGCTCGAGCTCGCTGTCGGCGATGAGGCCGATCGGCAACCGGAACAGCGAGTGGATCGTCTGCCCTTCGACGTTGAGCGCCGCCACACCGGTCGGAGCGCAGACAGCGATCTGTTTGTCGGTGTTCCACGCGAGATGCTGCAGCAGCGTGGACTTGCCCGTGCCGGCACGCCCGGTGATGAACACGTGCTCGCGCGTGTCCTCGATCAGGCGGAACAGCGCTTCCTGCTCGGCGGACAGGGGCGGCGTGCTCATCCTCACCATGCTAACCATCAGGCGCCTTTCCTAGACTGAATCCATGGACGTGATCGGGGAGCGCAGTGTGGATGCCACGGCTCCGCCGCCCACCCGGTCGCGTCGCCGGAGTGGCCTCGCCTTCGACCTCACCGCCCTGACGCTGATCGGCGTGCTGCTGGCCGGCGCGATCGGGACCACCGGCATCCTGATGTACCGGCATCTTTACAGCCCGACGGCGTTCGTCCTGAACTACCTCGATCTGCTCGGTCGGGGCCAAGCCGCCGATGCGCTCGCCCTCCCGGGTGTCGCGATCGACTCGGCGACGGTGGCCGACGCGGAACGCTGGTCGAGTGCGAGCGACGCGCTCCTCCGCCGCGACGCGCTCGCACCGCTGACCGATGCCACCGGCATCAGCGAAGTCCCAAACGACGACGGTACGACCCTCGTGACGGTGGCGTACACCGCGGGCAGCTATGAGGGACAGAGCACGTTCCGCGTGCGGCAGGCCGGATGGCTCGGCATCGCGCCCGCGTGGCGCTTCACCGACAGCCCGCTCGCGCTGATCGAGCTCACCGTGCGCGGCGCGATGCAGTTCCAGGTCAATGGGTTCGAGATCGACAAGCGTCAGGTGTCGCCGGAACGGATGGATGCCGATCCGCTCGCCCCGGTGGCCTTGCTGGTCTTCTCCCCCGGGCTGTACTCCATCGAGATCGACACCGCCATCTCGTCGAGCCCCGGCGTCGCGGTGCTCTCCGATACGCCCGCGGCCGGCATCCCGGTCGACCTGCAGACCCAGCCCACCGAGAAATTCATCTCGGTCGTCCAGGAGCAGGTGCACGCCTTCCTCGACGCGTGTGCGACCCAGCAGGTGCTGCAGCCCACGGGCTGCCCGTTCGGCTTCACGGTGCGCAACCGCATCGTCGACGTCCCCACCTGGACGATGGCTCAGCAACCGGCGATCACCCTGGTCCCCTCGGGCGCGAACTGGACGATCGAGCGCACCGAGGCCACCGCGCACATCCAGGTCGGCATCCAGTCGATCTTCGACGGCTCGATCACACCGGTCGACGAGGACGTGCCGTTCTTCCTCACGGGCGAGGTCACGATCCTGCCGGATGGGACGGCATCCATCACCGTCACCGGAACCGACTGAGGTCAGCGCCCGGCGCGCGCCTCACGGTCGGCGAGCGCCTGCAGTCGCGCGTTGTACTCGCCGAGCTCCGCCTCGCCGGTGCGGTCGGCCTGGCGGTCGGCGCGCTTTTGGGCACGGTCGTCGTTGCGGCTCCACTGGATCGCCACGGTCATGGCGAGGATCAGCGTCGGGATCTCGCCGATCGACCAGGCGACGCCGCCACCGGTGTACTGGTCTTCGAGAGGCGTCTGGCCCCACGTGCGGCCCATCGACCCGAACCACTCCGCGACGAACAGGCCCGAACTCATCATGATCGCGATGCCGAAGAACGCGTGCATCGCCATCACCGCGATGAGGATCAGCAGGCGGAACGGGTAGGGCAAGCGGTAGGGCACGGGATCGATGCCGATCAGCGACTGCACGAACAGGTATCCGGTGATCAGGAAGTGCGCGACCATCCACTCGTGACCGATGTGGTCGTACAGCGACCAGCGGAAGAGGTCGGTGTAGTAGAAGATCCACAGCGACCCGATGAACATGGCTGCGGCGAACAGCGGATGCGTGATCACGCGCGAGAACGGCGTGTGCACCGCCCAGAGGATCCACTCGCGTCCGCCGCGCGTGCCGTCGGCGCGCTTGTCGATCGCGCGCGCCGCGAGAGTGACGGGCGCCCCCGCGACGAGGAGCATCGGGATCGCCATCGACAGGAGCATGTGCCCCATCATGTGCATGCTGAACAGGTAGTCCTGGTACGCGTTGATGGGGCCGCACGTGACCCACAACAGAAGCAGCAGTCCGCATGTCCACAGGATCGTGCGGTACAGCGGCCACCGGTCGCCGCGGCGGTGGAGTCGCCACGCGCCGACGAGGTAGAAGAACAGGCCGAACCCGACGGCGAACGCCCAGAGGACGTCGATGTCGATCGCCGTGAGCCACTGCGTGATCGTGAGCTCGGGCGGAAGCACCGATCCGGTCAGGACTTCGGCGGGCGTCGGCACCGGCGGCAGGCTCGTGTCGACGGGCGGGGGTGTGCGGGCCAGGGCGACGGCCGCGCCGCTCGCGATGCCCATGAAGGCGAGTTCGAGCGCGATCAGCCCCCAGAACCGGTGGCTGGTCTCGGTGGTGCGGATGCGTCCGATCACCCGGCCGCGGTACCAGGCGCCGAGGACTCCCATGCCGAGGAGGGCGACGACCTTGACGGCGAGAATGACGCCGTACGCCGAAAGGAGATTCTCCCAGGTGAGAAGTCCCACGACCGCGCGTGCGATCCCCGACAGCGCGACGACCACGAAGGCGGCCAGCGCGATGCTCGAGTACCGCGCGAGGACGTCGGCGAGCTCGTCGCGGCTGAGCTTCGGCCGGACGATCACGAGCAGCAGAAGTCCCCCGAGCCAGACGGCTGCGGCGAGGATGTGCAAGGCCAGGGCCGTGACCGCCGTGTTGTGACCGGATTCGTCGCCCGAGTGCCCCTGCGTCGCCATCGGTATGAGCGCTGCGGCCGCAAGGCCCGCGACGACGAGGGTTGCCGTCCAGCTCCGCACCGCGAACGTCAGCACCGTGAGGCTGGCGCCGACGATCGTGGTGATCGCCCACGCACGCCCGGGCTCAGTGTCGACCAGGAAGCGCCCGAGGAGCTGACCGAACTCGGCGTCGGCACTCGGCGTCGCATTGAAGATGTTGACGAACGTGAGGAAGGCGGTGCTGGCGCTGGCGACCGTGAAGAGGGCCGCCGAGACGGATGCCGTATCCAGGGCCGTATCGAAGCTCTCGGTTCCCGAGCGCAGGGCGAAAAGCGCGAGCACCAGAGATCCCAGCATCCCGGCGGCCGACAGATTGACGGCGAGAGTCGCGGTCGGCAGCCCCCAGCGCACGACCGGGCCCGGGTCGGCGATCAGGAGGGGTGCAGCGCCTCCGCCGTAGACCAAACCGACGATGAGCGCGAGCAGGGCCGCCCCGGCGAGGATCGCCGGTCCGGCCAGACGCAGCGCGCGGGAGTTCACCTGACCAGCCTACGCACGCAGAAGGGGGATGCCGTCCGGCATCCCCCTTCGTGAGGTCTTGCGAGAGAGGTTTCGATACGCCGCGCACATGCGCGCGGCTACTCAACCTAAGTCGCAGACGCCTCAACGCCGCTACGCGGCATTGACCCGTCTCGACTTACTTCACGGCCGCCTTCAGCTTCGAACCGGCGGTGACCTTGACGCGCTGGCCGGCGGCGATCTTGATCTCTTCACCGGTCTGCGGGTTGCGGCCCGTACGAGCGGAGGTCTCGACGCGCTCGAACGCGATCCAGCCGGGGATCGTGACCTTCTCGCCCTTGGCGACAGCCTCGGAGACGGACGAGAAGAGAGCGTCCAGAACGCCGGAGACGGTGGACTGGCTCTGGCCCGTCGCGGAAGCGATGCTGGCAACGAGCTCGGTCTTGGTGATAGCCATGGGGTTGTCCTCCAGCCGACAGCGTGTGCCGACTTTAGTTACTTCGGACCGGGGGCGAGCCTCCGGTTTGGTCGGGTGGACCGCCCCCGAATATACCCAGGAACCGCGGAATTTCGCGGATTTCCGCCCCATTCGGTCATCTTTCCCCGGCGTGTCGCCGCCTCACGTGACAAAAGTGGCCTCCTGTGGCCCCTCTTCTCCCCACGACCGACCTCCCACCCCACCCGGCGCCGCACGCCGCCGCGATCAGAATCGGATGCCGTCACCCGATTCGGCAGCGCGCACCCTCCGGCATCCGAATCTGGCGACTTTGTCCGAATCAGGTGCGCAGGGGGAGACCGCCTGGCCCCCAGGAACGCCGAAGGCCCGGCTCTCCGAGGAGATCCGGGCCTTCGTGAAGCGGATGCTTACCAGCTCGACTTGGTCACGCCGGGCAATTCGCCCTTGTGCGCCATGTCGCGGAAGCGGACACGCGAGATGCCGAACTTCGAGAGGTGGCCACGGGGGCGACCGTCGATGGCATCGCGGTTGCGCAGACGCACCGGCGATGCGTTGCGCGGGAGCTTCTGCAGGCCGACGCGAGCGGCCTCGCGGGCCTCATCGGTGGCGTTCGGGTCCACGAGGGTCTTCTTCAGCTCGGCACGCTTCTCGGCGTAGCGAGCGACGATGACCTCGCGCTGGTTGTTGCGCGCGATCTTGCTCTTCTTAGCCACGGATCAACGCTCCTCTCGGAATTCGACGTGCTTGCGGATCACCGGGTCGTACTTCTTCAGCACGATGCGGTCGGGGTTGTTGCGGCGGTTCTTGCGCGTCACGTAGGTGTACCCCGTGCCGGCGGTCGAGCGCAGCTTGATGATCGGACGTACGTCCTGAGCCTTCTTGGCCATTAGAGCTTCACACCCTTCGCGATCAGGTCCTTGACGACGGACTCGATGCCGCGGGCGTCGATGACCTTGATGCCCTTAGCCGAGACGTTGAGCGAGATCTTGCGACCCAGCGAGGGGACAAAGTACGTCTTCTTCTGCACGTTCGGGTCGAAGCGGCGCTTCGTCCGGCGGTGCGAGTGCGAGATGCTGTGACCGAAGCCAGGAATCTTCCCGGTCACCTGGCACACTGCTGCCATTGTTCTACTCCTTATACCGTGAGACCGGACGGCCTCACCCAAGATCCCTTGTCTGCGTCCGACACGCGGACGCGAACTGCGCACTGGAGTGCGCGCAGACAAAGAGTCAGTCTAGCACGGCAATTGCCGCCCCCTCGGCGCCGCGACCCCATCGGAAGGGCGACACCGTCGGGTCGCCGGCGACCCAGAAGCGCCAGGGGAAGGCCGCCGTCCCCGCGACACCGGCAACGCCCACACGGGGGCCGGAGGAAATATCCGGCAGCGGATGCGGCGGCAGCCACAACCGCGCGACGGCGCCGGCACAGGGCTCCCCTGAAACGGCGTCGATCCCATCGTGCACCGGGTGCCGAAGCCCCACCGCGGCGCCGAGCCGCCCGGGCCCGCGGGCGAGGTCGCGGGCAGTGCGCGCGGCCGGGCGCCGGGAGAAGGCGGCATCCACCCCTTCGCGCACTTCCCCCGCGCGCAGGAGGATCCCCCCGGCCACCCCGGCCGGACCGCAGACGACATTGACGCACGAGTGGAGGCCGTGACTCAGGTACACGTAGAGATGCCCGGGTTCGCCCCACATCGTGGCATTGCGCGCGGTAGGTCCCCTCCGGGCGTGCGATCCCGGGTCGGGGACGGGCCCGGTTCCCGCGCCGTGATACGCCTCGACCTCGGTCAGCCGCACCGCCACCGTGACGCCGCCGGTGTCCACCGCGAGCACGCCGCCGAGCAGGCGGGGAGCGACCTCGATCGGCAGTCCGGTCAGGTCCGCTCGGGTCGCCGGGGCAAGGTGCGCACCCGCACCAGTCGTATGGGCATTCGGCGTGGTGTCGCCTCGTGTGCCCCACGAGGGCTCACCCGCACCACCGGCCATACGACTCATCCGCGCGGCGGGGTTTGGCACCAGGAAACATCGAATCCGCTGAGCGCGACCACCTCGGCTCCGTCCTCGAGAGCGACGATGTGGGTCTGCACGCGCTCAGGCAGCGGCAGGAGGTACCCGTCGTAGGGATTGTCGACGACATCCGGGGCGACGAGGAACGCCGCATACCGCCCGCTGGGCGAGACGCACGTCTCCATCAGGGTGTCGGTCGGGTCGACCGTGAACACCGGCCGCGCCGCGCCCTCCGTGTCCACGACATCCGCCGAGGTGGAGGTCACCGTGAACCCGTCGAGCTGTGCGAGCACACGCAGCGTCGACCCGTCGGCGAGCGGCGTGAGAGCGTTGAGCTGTCCGAGGCTCGGGTCGGTCACCGGTAGTGGGCTCTCTTCGGCGGTCGCGAGATCGATCGCCACGGGGGCTTCGACGCGCTGGACCACGGCGACGGTCGATCCACGGGCGATCCCCTCGATCGTCACCGCGTTGCCCAGCGCGACCGGCTCGCCACCCGCCGACGAGACGAGCGTGAGCGCGCCGTCGAACGTGAGCATGAGGATGCTGTCCGTGCCCGGCACGAAGCGCCAATCATCCACGCGCGAGTCGCCACCCGGCCGCTCGACCGCGGTCGGCGCCTCGCTCGCCTCCGCCGCGTTGAGGGATGCCGTGAACAGCGCGCTCTCGCGCCCGCCGTCAGCGCTGATCGACGCATCCGTGAAGGTGTATCCGACGAGGTTTCCCCGGTCGGCGCTCTGCAGGTTCGATACGACGCCGTCGCCGGGCAACGGCAGATCCCGCTCGCCCGTGCCGTCGAGATCGGTGACGATCAGGTGCGACAGCCCATCGTCGTCGACGGTGGAGACCACCAGATGGCTCGATGTGGCCCGGAAATCCTCGATGTGCTCGTGCGTGTACACCGGCTCCGCCGCATCGCCGACCAGGTCGGTGCGGAAGATCGTGTCGCCGGCCGCGCTCCGCTTCAGGACGAACACCGTGAGCCCCGGCGTCGTGAACGACTCCTCGATCGTTGCCGCAGGCCCCCCGCCGATCCCGGTGACGCCGGCGACCGTCACGGTGTAGTCCGTCTCGTCCCAGAGTGGCAGCGCGAAGCGGATGCCGATGCTCCGCCCCGATGTGTCGACCGTGAAGTCCGCGGCCGGGGACACCGTCACCTGCTCGGGGTCGACCTCCTGCAGCGACTGTGTCGTGGTGATGATCATGCGCGAACCGGATGCCGCGACCGCCGCATCCGGATCGATCTGCACCCCGGTGACCCGCGGGCCCTGGGCGACCGAGATCGCCGCGGCCGCCAGGCCGAGGACCGCGAGGATGCCGATCACGACCGTGAAGCTCAGGACGAAGGCGCGCGACCGACGCCGCCGCGCGCGAGCGCGCCGCGAGCCATCAATACTCATACGGGTCCTTCGGCTGATCGACGACATCGACCGACGCCGCGTCGATCTGCAGTCGTCCGTCGATGTCCCGGATCGTGCCGGTCACGGTGACCCACGTGCCCGTGTCCGGCGCGCCGGAGACCGCGACCGGCACGCTCGCCGGCTGCGCATCGATCACACAGTGCGTGATGACCAGCCGGGTGAGGTCGAAACCGTCACCGCCGGGCGTGACGAACCCGGTCACGGTGATCTCGTCGCCGTCGAACGCTTCCGGGTTCGTCGCGGTCGCGAAGACGCTTGCCCATTCGCCGACGCCGAACGAGGCGGTGTCGCCCGTCGCGGCGAGCGCGATCGTGTCCGATCCTTGGAAGAGCGGCGCGGCACCGGTGTCGCGTGACATCGCGAGCTCGGCCGAGAGGGTCGCGGGCGGGGTGAGCACGATCGCCAGCGCAGTCCCGGTGGCGAGCACCCCACCGGTGACGGTGGCGATGGCGCCCGCCGCACGCGGCCGGTGCGCGGATGCCGCGTGATCGTGCGCCTCGCCGTGATCGTGTCCGTGGTCTTCCTCGGCGCCGAGCGGTAGCGCGAAGCTCGCGACCGCGCCGAGCAGGGCGATGACGGCCATCGACACCGCGAACCACGCCGATTCGGGGTTGATGTACAGGCCGAGTTGGCCCGTGAGAGTGAGGGCGATCGTGACGGCCGCCAGCGCGGCGGCCAATCCCACGCCCAGCAGACGGGCGCCGAACTGCGACGTGCGTGACTCAGACAAGGAGGTTCACCGCCCCACCGATGACGATCGCGGACAGGACGACGATCACGACGAGACCCACCAATACCTTGGTGCGGAACGTCGTGCGCAGAAGCGCCAGCATCTTTACGTCGACGAGCGGTCCGACGAGCAGGAACGCCACGATCGACCCGGGAGTGAACGTCGACGCGAACGACAGGGCGAAGAACGAGTCGACGTTCGAGCAGATCGACACGATCATCGCGAGCGCGATCATGGCGATGATCGACAGGGCCGGGTTCGATCCGATCGCGAGCAACGCATCCCGCGGAATGAGCACCTGCACCGCACCGGCCAGCGCCGAGCCGATCACGAGGGCGGGCATGACGGCGCGGAGTTCGACGACGAACTGGGCGAGGCTCCGTCGCCCCTTGCCCCCGGTCTCCTCGTCGGCGATCGCGCACGTCGCGCGGAAGCGGTCGGTGAGCAGACCGTCCGGGTCTGGATGCCGGCTGTACAACCAGCCGATGAGGTTGGCGATCGCGTACCCACCGAGGAGTCGCGCGATGAGGATGCCGTCGTCGAAACCGAATGCCTGATGTGTCGTGATGATGACGATGGGGTTCACGATCGGCGCCGCGATGAGGAACGTGAGGGTCTCGGGAACGCTGAACCCGCGCATCAGCAGGCCGCGGGCGAACGGGACGTTGCCGCACTCGCAGACCGGGATCAGCATCCCGAGCAGCGACAGGACGGCCCGGCGGCCCCAGGCGTTCCGCGGCATCCACCGTTCGATGACGCCGGGCGGCACCCACACCTGCACGACGATCGAGAGGAGTACACCGAGCACGACGAACGGGAGCGATTCGATCAGCACGCTGATCGAGAGGGTCAGGCCGTCCTGTGCGCGCGTGGGGAGGCTCGGCCCGGGGGTCAGCAGCGCCACCACGATGAGCGCCGCGACCACGAGGATGCCCGCGCCCACGAGGATCGCCGGGCGCACGCGAGGATCACGTTGCAGACGCTGCGTGCGCGGCGTCGGCGACGTGGTGATGTGCTCAGGCACGCTCGTCCGGCGCGGCGGCGGCCGTCGCGGCCTTCGCTGCGCACTCTGCGCAGACACCGAAGATGTCGACGACGTGCTCCGCCTGTGTGAAGCCGTGCTGCGCGGCGGTGCGCTGCGCCCACTCCTCGACGTCGCTGGCCTGGATTTCGACCGCACGCCCGCACGACCGGCAGATCAGGTGGTGATGGTGACCCGTGCTCGAGCACGCGCGGTAGATGGCTTCGCCCTCGGGGCTCTGCAGTTGATCGGCTTCGCCGCTCGCGGCGAGGGTCGCCAGTGCCCGGTAGACCGTCGCGAGGCCGATGCCGGTGTTGTCGGTGCGGAGCGCGGCGTGGAGGTCCTGCGCGCTGACGAATCCAGCGGCGTCGCCGAGCGCCGTGCGCACGCGATCGCGTTGCCAAGTGTTGCGCTGGACCATGTGTCGGAGTCTACCCGCGCGGTTTCGGAGGTGGCTGGGAGCGTGGATCAGCGGGTGACGCGGCCGCGGCGGCCGCCGACGATGCGGCAGACGAGGTAGATCGCGAACGACAACGTCGTGATGTACGGGCTGACTGGGAGCGTCCCCATGACCGCGAGCAGGATGCCGCCGACCGCCGCGACGACGCCGAACACCGCCGAGAGCAACGGCAGGGCGAGTTTGCCCGAGGTCACGCGGGCCGCCGCGGCCGCCGGCGTCACGACGAGCGCCATCACGAGGAGCGCCCCGATGATGTGCACGGCGACGGCGACGACGAGACCGAGCAGCAGCATGAACCCGAGCGAAACCGTGACGGTCGGAACGCCTCGCGCGGCAGCGGATTGAGGGTCGAGCGAGTCGAAGGCGAGTGGACGCCAGATCAGCAGCAGCGCGACGAGCACGAACGCGGAGATGCCGATGAGCCAGCCGAGCTGTGCATTCTGCACCGACACGATCTGTCCGGTGAGCAGACTGAACCGGTTGGCACTGCGGCCGTCGTACAGCGAGAGGAACAGGATGCCGAGGCCCAGGCCGAACGGCATGAGCACGCCGATGATCGAGTTGCGGTCGCGTGCTCGGGCGCCCAGCCATCCGATCAGGGCCGCGGCGATGAGGGATCCGACGATCGATCCGGTCACGACATCCACGCCGATCAGCAGCGCCGCGGCGGCTCCCGCGAACGACAGCTCGCTGATGCCGTGCACCGCGAACGCCATGTCCCGTTGCATGACGAAGACACCGATCAGGCCGCCGACGAGCCCCAGGACGGCGCCCGCCCAGATCGAGTTCGAGACGAGCGCGAGGATGTCGCCGTAGTCGGCGAGGCCGCCGAACATCGCGTCTCCCACGTCGGACCAGTTCATGAGTGATCCTCGTGGTCGTGATGGTGGTGGGAGTCCTCGGCATCCGGCGCACCGACGACGACCAGCCGGTCGCCCGCGCGCAGCACGAAGACGGGGGCGCCGTACAGATCGGTGAGCACGGGCGAGGTGAGCACGTCCTGCGGGCGGCCGAGGGTGAAGCGGCCGTTCGCGATGTAGAGGATGCGGTCGACCTTGCCGAGCACGGGGTTGATGTCGTGCGTGACGAGGAGCACTCCCGCGCCGGTCTTGCGATGTTCGTCGATCAGCCGGACCACGCCCTGCTGGTTCGCAAGGTCAAGACTCGTGAGCGGTTCGTCGCAGAGCAGGAGGCGCGGGTCGTCGGCGAGTGCCTGCCCGACGCGCAGGCGCTGCTGCTCGCCGCCGGACAACACGCCGACCGGATTGTCGGCGAAATCGCGCGCGCCGACGGCATCGATGAGCTCTTCGACGCGATCCCGGTCGGAGCGCCGCGCGAACGGCAGGCCGAACCGGTGTCCGTCGACGCCGAGGGCGATCAGGTCGCGCCCGCGCATCGCGGTGTCGCGCGACAGGGGTCGCGCCTGCGGAAGGTAGCCGATGCGCCGGTTGCCTCGGCCGTGCACCGGCGCACCGAGGGCGGTGATCGTCCCCTCGCTGAGCGGCTCGAGACCGAGAATCGCGCGCAGCAGCGTCGTCTTTCCCGACCCGCTCGGGCCAAGAACGGCGATCAGTTCGCCGGGGGCGACGTCGAGGTCGAGCCCGCTCCACAGCTCACGGTCACCGCGCCGGAGCGCCGCACCGCGAATCTGGAGAACGGGGGGTGTCTCGGCCTCACTCACCGCGCCAGCGTACCGGCCAGCGCGTCGACGTTCGTCTGCATCCATGTCAGGTAGGTCTCCCCCTCGGGGACGAGTTCGGTGAATTCGATGACGGGGATGCCGGCATCCTCAGCCTTCGTGATCACTTCGCTGGTCTCGGCGCCACCGGTCTGCGCGTTGACGATCAGGGCGCTGACGTCACCGGAGGCGACGATGGTGAGAGCTTCGAGAAGCGTGGCGGGCGGGACGTCTTGGCCCTCTTCGACGGCTTCGCTGAAGGCGGCCGGTGTCGCGTTCTCGAGCCCGGCGGCGGCGGCGAGGTAGAGCGGGACGGGCTCGGTGACGAAGATCTGGGTCCCCGCGAAGGTCGCCGCGATCTCGTCGAGCGAGGCTTCGATGTCGGCAATGCCGGCCACGAAGTCCGCGTAGGTGGCCTCGTAGGTGGCCGCGTTGTCCGGGTCGATCTCGGCGAGCTCGTGCGCGATTTCCTCGGCGACGTGCTCGATCGTGTGCGGGTCGTACCAGACGTGCTCGTTGAAACCCTCGACGTGATCGTGGCCGGCGTGATCGTCCGCGGCGTCCGTCGCCTCGTCGTCGGCGTGGTCGTGCTCCTCCTCGCTGTGACCACCGTTTTCGGGCCAGTCGTGGGAGAACTCGACCGCCGTGACGACGGGTGCTCCGGTTCCGGTGGCCTCGATCAGCGCGTCGAGGAACGCGTCGTAGCCGCCCCCGTTCTCGATGAGAAGGTCGGCCTTCGACACGGTCAGCTGATCCTTCGCGGATGCTTCGTACGAGTGCGGGTCCTGCGAGATCGAGTCGATGATCGAGGTGACCTCGATCAGGTCGCCGCCGATCTCCTGCGCGATGTCGCCGTACACGTTTGTCGAGGCGACGACCGTGAGCGTGCCGTCCTCCGCGGAGGATGCCGACGGCGCGGCGCCGGCACATCCGGCGAGGACGAGGGTCGAGGCCAGGACGAGCGCACCTGCGGCGGGAAGCTGTGTGGAAGGCATCCCATGATTCTACGCTACTGATAATCGTTCTCAGACCTCGAGCCCTCACCCCCAGGCGAAGTCGGCGACGCGCAGATCGTGCGTGCACGCAACGTCGCTGTCGGTGCCGCCGGGCCAGTTCGACGTGATCCGCCCCGAAACCGGATGCCGGTACCAGCTGTCGCAGTCGGTCCAGGCGGATGTCGCCAACTGCGCCTGCACGTCGTCGTCCCACTGCTGCTCGGCGGCTGCTGTCGCCTCGATCGTGCGCCCTCCGGCGCCGACCATCCGGTCGACGGCGAGGCGCATGTGCCGGGCCTGCGCCTCCAGCATCCGGATGATCGAGCTGCCGCCGAGGTTGGTGTTCGGGCCGTACGACACCATCAGGTTCGGGAACCCGGGCACGTAGATCCCGAGGTGCGCCCTCGCGCCGAGCGCCCGGTAGCCGTGGCGCAGAAACTCTGCGGCGACCGCGATCGCGCCGAATCCCGAGCCGATGATCCCGATGCGGGGCATCACTGCTCCCGGACGGCCGCGAGCACGGCCGCAGTGCTGAGGTCGAGGACGTCGTCGCGCGTGAGCGTCTCGCGCTGCAGCCACTCGCGGCAGAGCGCTTTGATGAACGCGGCGACGGGTCGCAAGCGTGCGCGAAGCGCCGCGTCGTCGGGCAGGCCGAGTGCGTCGAGCACGAATCGCGCCGCGCGGTCATCGGCGACATCGACGAGCACCTGGACGTCACCGCCGTCGTGCATCCCCTCGGCGCCGGCCGTGTTCACCCATCGTTGGCCGTACGTCCGCGCCCCCTCGAGGATCCAGGCCATCGTCAGCCGCGCCCGCTCGGCGACCGGGCGGCCCTCGAGGTCGGGGAGCTCCTCGACGGGGAGGCGCACCGACTGCGTCATGACCGCGAGGAACAGCTCCCGCTTCGACCCGAAGTAGTGGTGCAGAAGGCCGCGTGCGACGCCCGCAGCCGCCGCGAGTTCTTCCATCGAGATGTCGTCGTAGCGCCGCTCGCGGTAGAGCTCGCTGGCGGCATCGACGATCTGCTGCCGACGCTCGTCGGGGCTCAGCCTCGTCCTCGGGGTCTCGCTCACATCGGTCAGTGTGATCGGCTATTGGCAAAGTGTCAATAGTGGGTTACGGTGGCCGCGTGAGCGACTACGACGTTGTAGTGATCGGCTCCGGCTTCGGCGGGAGCGTCGCGGCGTTGCGCCTGAGCGAAAAGGGCTACCGCGTCGGTGTGATCGAAGCGGGACGGTGGTTCCGCGACGACGAGCTCCCGGAAACGTCGTGGCGACTGCGGCGCTACCTGTGGATGCCGGCGGCCCGCTGCTTCGGCATCATGCGGATGACGCTGCTGCGCAACGTCCTCGTCGTGAGCGGCACCGGCGTCGGCGGCGGATCGCTGGTCTACGCGAACACGCTGTACGAGCCGCCAGAGGCCTTCTACCGCGATCCGCAGTGGGCGCACATCACCGATTGGCAGAGCGAGCTCGCGCCCTACTACGACCAAGCGAAGCGGATGCTGGGGGTCACCCGCGCGCACGCGACGACGCGGCCCGACGACCTGCTTCGCGAACTCGCCGCCGACGAGGGCGTGAGCGACACGTTCCATGCCGCCGAGATCGGTGTCTTCTTCGGGGAGGGTCACGGCATCCCCTCGCCCGACCCCTTCTTCGGAGGAGTCGGACCGGAGCGGCGCGGGTGCATCGAGTGCGGCGCCTGCATGACCGGCTGCCGGTACAACGCGAAGAACACTCTCGTGAAGAACTATCTGCCGCTCGCCCAGCGCGCCGGTGCCCGCATCCACGCGCTGACGACCGTCACCGATGTCCGCCCGGTGCGCGGCGGCCGCTACCGCGTGACCGGACACGTCACGGGCAACCCGCTCCGGCGTCGCACGTTCACGGCGGACCACGTCGTCTTCGCGGCGAACGCCCTGGGCACCCAACGCCTTCTCCACACGCTCCGGCGGCGCTCGCTCCCCCGCCTGTCGCCGCGACTCGGCGAACTCAGCCGCACGAACTCCGAAGCCGTACTGTCCGCGCGGACGAGCGATCCGCACGCCGACCTCACTCCCGGCACGGCGATCACGTCGTCATTTCATCCCGATCCGCACACGCACGTCGAGGCGGTCAGGTATGGCCGCGGGTCGAGTCTGCTCGCTCTCCTCAACGCGCACCTCGTCGACCCGGTTGAGGGGATGCCGCGCTGGCGCGCGGCGCTCCGCACGTATACCCGATTGGGCATGCGTCCCGCTCTGCGCCTCCACGCGGTCCGGCGATGGGCCGAGCAGTCGATGATCGTGCTCGTCATGCAGTCCCTCGACAACTCGCTGACGACCTACCTCACGCGCGGAATCTTCGGTCGGCGTATGACGACCCGGCAGGGGACCGGCCAGCCCAACCCCGAGTGGATCCCCGCCGCCCACCGCGTCGCCCGCGAGCTCGCCACCCGCGTCGACGGCCTCGCCGGCGGGTCATCGGCCGACCTCATCGGCATCCCGACGACGGCGCATTTCATCGGCGGCTGTGCGATCGGCACGTCGATCACGAGCGGCGTCATCGACCCCTACCAGCGCGTGTTCGGCTACGACGGCCTCCACATCCTCGACGGTTCCGCTATCAGCGCCAATCTCGGCGTGAACCCGTCGCTCACGATCACGGCGCAAGCCGAACGGGCCACCGCGCTCTGGCCGAACAAGGGCGAGCCCGACGCACGTCCGCGGCTCGGCGAGCCGTATCGCCGCATCGAGCCGGTCGCTCCGCGCACTCCCGTGGTCCCCGAGTCGGCGCCCGGTGCGCTCCGCCTGACGACACCGACGCTCCGTCCCGGTGCGACCGCGAGAGGCTGCATCGCATGAGCATCTTCGTGGGCGGCGCGGGACCGGATCTCGTGTTGCCGCACGGGCTCGGCAGTCGCCATCAGGTGTTCGCACCCGTCGTGGGCGAGCTCACCCGTCGCCCCCGCATCCTTGCGCTCGATTTGCCCGGGTTCGGCGCCGCACCCCTCGACGACACGGTTCAGCCGGGCGTCACGGGCTACGCCGACTGGGTCGAGGCCGAAATCGAGCGTCGCGGCATCCGTTCGCCCCACATCGTCGGCAGTTCGATGGGCGGCGGCGCGAGCACGGCGTCGATCGCGCGATCTGGGAGAAGGCCGGCGCTCACGGGATGCTGGGCCTCGGCGTGCCGGAAGAGTTCGGCGGAGGCGGCGAGCCGGACTACCGCTACCGGTTCGTGTTCGCGGAGGAGATCGCGCGAACGGGATTCACGTCCTTCGGCGTCGGCATCGGGCTGCAGGACGACATCGTGATCCCGTATTTCCTCGATCTCGCGACTCCCGAACAGAAAGAGCGCTGGGCGGACGCCGAGGTGGTCGCGGCCGCGCAGGACGACCCGCGCACCTGGCCGGCGCTGCGCGCGCGTCTGTCCGACACGTTCGCGACGCGCACTCGGGATGAGCGGGCCGAGGTTTTCGACGGGTCGGATGCCTGTGTGACGCCCGTCCTCTCGTTCGCCGAAGCCGCAGCCCACCCGCACCTCACCGCCCGGGGCACACTGGTCGAGGCTGACGGAGTCGTGCAGGCCGCGCCGGCGCCGAGATTCTCCCGGACGCGGGCGGCCGGCATCCGGCCGCCGCGTTCGATGCCCGACGACGTCGCCGACGTGCTCGCAGACTGGGCCCCCACCGGGGCCACCGACCTTCCGACCGAACGACAGGAGACCCGATGACCGAGGCGTTCGTCTACGACGCGATCCGCACCCCGCGCGGCCGAGGCAAAGCGACCGGCGCCCTGCACGAGGTGAAGCCCGTGTCGCTGGTGACCGGACTTCTCGATGCCCTGCGCGAGCGGAATCCCGGGCTCGACCCGGCGGGGATCGACGACGTGATCCTCGGCTGCGTCACGCCGGTCGGCGACCAGGGTGCCGACATCGCCAAGACCGCGGCGCTCGCGGCGGGCCTCCCCGACACTGTCCCCGGGGTGCAGCTCAACCGGTTCTGCGGATCCGGGCTCGAAGCCGTCAACCAAGCCGCGGCACGCGTGCGATCGGGCTGGGAAGACCTGTTCGTCGCGGGCGGTGTCGAATCGATGAGCCGCGTGCCGATGGGGAGCGACGGCGGACCGTGGGCGATGGACCCCGACACCGCGTTCGCGGCGGATTTCGTGCCACAGGGCATCAGCGCCGACCTCATCGCGACGATCGAAGGTTACGACCGCGACGCCGTCGACACGTTCGCCGCCGAATCCCACGCGCGCGCCGAGCGCGCCTGGAACGAGGGCCGCTTCACCCGATCCGTCGTGCCCGTGCGCGACCGCAACGGCCTCATCATCGCCTCCCGCGATGAGACGATCCGCCCCGGCACCTCACGGGAGTCGCTGGGCGCTCTCACCCCGTCGTTCGCCCAGGTCGGACGGGTCGCCGGCTTCGACGCGGTGGCCCTCGAGAAATACCCCCACGTCCGCGAGATCGACCACGTCCACCACGCGGGCAACTCGTCGGGCATCGTCGACGGTGCTGCGCTCGTCCTGATCGGTTCGGAAGCGGCGGGGCTCCGGCACGGCCTCACGCCCCGCGCGCGCATCGTCTCGGTCGGGGTCACCAGCACCGAGCCGACGATCATGCTCACCGGGCCCGCCCCGGCATCCCGCCTCGCCCTCGACCGCGCCGGGCTCACGATCTCCGACATCGACCTCATCGAGATCAATGAGGCGTTCGCCGCCGTCGCCCTCAAGCTCATGCGCGACCTCGGGGACTTCCCCCACGAGCGCACGAACGTCAACGGTGGAGCGATCGCGATGGGGCACCCGCTGGGCGCCACCGGAGCGATGATCCTCGGCACACTCGTCGACGAGCTCGAACGCACCGGTGGTCGGTACGGGCTCGCCACTCTCTGCATCGGCGGCGGCATGGGCATCGCGACCGTCGTCGAACGCATCTGAACCCGTCTCCGCCAGAACAGGATCACGCCATGACAGATCTCGCACCCGCCGTGCGCTTCGACCTCGATGACGGCATTGCGCACTTCGTGCTCGATGACCCCACACAGTCGGCCAACACGATGAATCCGGCCTTCCGCTCCGCCCTGACCGCCGCGGTCGACGCCGTGGCCGACCAGATCGGCGCAGACCCCACGTCGGTGCGCGGCGTGGTGATCTCGAGCGCCAAGAAGACATTCTTCGCCGGCGGCGACCTGGTCGCGCTGATGGCGACCGGACCTTCCGGCGCTGCTGCGTTGTTCGCGGAGGTGGAGGGGATCAAGGCCGACCTCCGGCGCCTCGAGACGATCGGACGCCCTGTCGTCGCCGCAATCGCGGGGGCGGCTCTCGGTGGCGGCTTCGAGATCGCCCTCGCCGCACATCACCGCATCGCCGTCGACGCGCGCTACGACCTCGGCCTGCCCGAAGTGACGCTCGGGCTTCTTCCCGGCGGCGGCGGAGTGACCCGCACGGTGCGGATGCTGGGGCTGCAACAGGCGCTCACCGGCGTGCTCCTGGAGGGTCGTCGGTTCCGTCCCGCGCAGGCACGGGAAGCCGGGATCATCGACGAGGTGGTCACGTCCCGCGACGCGTTGCTGCCCGCCGCGATCGCGTGGATCGACGCGCACCCGGACGCCGCCCAGCCGTGGGATCGCCCCGGCTACCGCATGCCCGGCGGCACGCCGAAGACGCCCGCTCTCGCCGCGATGCTCCCGGCGTTTCCCGCAACACTCCGCGCGAAGCTCAAGGGTGCCCGCTACCGCGCGCCGCGCGCGATCCTCGCCGCCGCCGTCGAAGGCGCGCAGGTCGATCTCGAAACGGCATCCCGCATCGAGTCGCGCTACTTCGTCTCGCTCGCAACCGGTCAGCAGTTCCGCAACATGACCCAGGCGTTCTTCTTCGACATGCAGGCGATCGGCAGCGGCGCGTCGCGCCCGGCCGGCATCCCGCCGCGCCCTGTCACCCGACTCGCCGTCCTGGGCGCCGGCATGATGGGCGCCGGGATCGCTTTGTCGGCGGCCCGCGCGGGGATCGAGGTGGTGCTGAAAGACGTGACGCTCGACGCCGCGGCCCGCGGTCGCGCGCACGCCGAGACGCTACTCGACGGCCTCGTCGCGAAGGGCCGGCTCAGCGCGGAGCAGCGCGAGGAGACTCTCGCCCGCATCACTCCGACCGCGGATGCGGCCGACCTCGCCGGGTGCGATGCAGTCATCGAGGCGGTGTTCGAATCCGTCGAGCTGAAGCACCGCGTGCTCGCCGAGGCCGAGGCATCCGTTCTCCCCGGTGCACTGCGGGGATCGAACACATCGACCCTGCCGATCAGCGTGCTCGCGGAGGGGGTGAAGAATCCGGCCGATGTCATCGGCATCCACTTCTTCAGCCCGGTCGACAAGATGCCGCTGATCGAGATCATCGTCGGGGAACAGACGAGCGACGCGGCGCTCGCGCGCGCGTTCGACCTGGCGGTGCAGGTGCGGAAGACGCCGATCGTCGTGAACGATCGGCGCGGGTTCTTCACGAGCCGCGTGTTCGGGTCGCTCGTCATGGAGGCCGCGCGCATGGTCGGCGAGGGCATCGATCCCGTCGCGATCGAGCGCGCCGCGTCGCTGGCGGGCTTCCCCGGGCACCCACTCGCGATGCTCGACGAAGTGTCACTCGAACTCCCCCAGAAGATCGAGAAGGAAGCGCAACGCCTCGCCGGCACGAACGACGAGCCCTCGCCCGCACTGCGCGTGCTGGAGGAGCTCATCGGCCTGGGGCGGCGCGGCAAGGCCGCGGGCTCCGGGTTCTACGACTATCCCGAGGGTGCGCGCAAGGTGCTCTGGCCGGGGCTTTCCGATCTGTTCGGCGGCGACGTCGACGTTCCGCTCGTCGACATCGAGGATCGGCTGACGTTCGCGATGAGCAACGAGACGATCCGGGTGTGGGAGGAGGGCGTGCTGCGCAGCGTGGCCGACGCCAACATCGGCTCGATTCTCGGAATCGGATTCCCGCCGCTCCTCGGCGGCGCGTTGCAGCACGTCGACGGCTACGAAGCTGCGGACGGCTCACTCGGTGTGGCGGCCTACGCGCGGCGCACCCGCGAGCTGGCGGACCGGTACGGAGACCACCTCGCCCCGCCGATCTCGCTCATCGACAAGGCGGAGACCGGAGCGACGTACCGGTGACGTCGTATCCTCCCGAGCCGTGGCACCTCCGGGGAGAGTTCCTCGCCGGAATCTTCCTCGTGCCCGTAGCCGAACTGCCAGCGCACGTGTGGGCCGAGATACCGCGCGGCGCCCGCCCGGTGACCCTCACCCCCGGAAATCCGGGGCTGGGCGTCACGCACCGGCCAGGTTCTCCTGTACGGGGTACAGCACGCCGCTGACAGCCCGACGGGTCAGTCGAGCAGCAGCGCCGGCTCTTCGAGCACGGCGGCGATGTCGGCGATGAAGCGGCTCATGCCGTCGCCGTCGATCACGCGGTGATCGAACGATCCCGACACCGTCGTGACGAACCGCGGGCGCACTTCGCCATCAACGACCCACGGCTTCTGCCGGATCGTGCCCATCGCGACGATCCCGCTCTCGCCGGGGTTGATGATCGGGGTACCGGCATCCATCCCGAACACACCGATGTTGGTGATCGTGATCGTGCCGCCCTGCTGGTCGGCCGGGGTCGTCTTTCCCTCGCGGGCCGTGACGGTGAGCTTCTCGAGTGCCCGGGCAAGACCGCGCATGTTGAGGTCCTGTGCGTCCTTGATGTTCGGGACGAGCAAGCCTCGCGGGGTCGCGGCCGCAATGCCGAGATTGACATAGTTGCGCACCCGGATCTCGGCGCTGCCGTCTTCCTTGTCGACCCACGCCGCGTTGACCATGGGCGTCCGCCGCGACGCCCAGACGACGGCGCGCGCGACGATGAGCAGCGGCGAGATCTTGACGTCCGCGAAATCCGGGGAGGTCTTCAGCCGCTTGACGAGCTCCATCGTGCGCGTCGCGTCGACATCGGTCCACACCGACACGTGCGGAGCCGTGTAGGCCGAGCGCACCATCGCCGAGGACGTCGCCTTGCGCACGCCCTTGACCGGGATCGTCTCTTCGCGGTGGTCGTCCTCCCGCTCGGCGACCTCGACGCGGGCCTCGGGTGCGACCGGGATCGTCTGCTCGCGCTGCGCCGGCGCCGCCGGTGTCGCGATGTTGCGGAAGACACTGGCCTGCTCGGCGTGACGGACCACATCGTCGCGGGTGACTTCGCCGGCCGGGCCGCTGGGACTCACGTCGGAGAGGGTGACACCGAGATCACGCGCAAGCTTGCGGACGGGCGGCTTGGCCACGACTCCGACCGAGGCCTTCACCGTCTCGGCGCGTGCGGCGGGCCGCTTGCGGCGCGAGGTCGGGGCTTCCGCGGTGCCGTAGCCCACGAGCACGGCGCCGCCGGCCTCGGGCTCCACCGGCTTCTCGCCGTGCTGCGAGTCGCCGACCACGGCATCCGTCGTCTCGGCGTCACCGGCGATCGTGATGATCGCCGTGCCGACGGTGACCGTCTCGCCCTCGGGTGCGAGCAGTTCGCCCACCGTGCCGGCGAACGGCGACGGCAGCTCGACGAGCGACTTGGCCGTTTCGATCTCGACGAGCACGTCGTTGACCTCGACCGCATCGCCCGGCGCCACCCGCCACTGCACGATCTCGGCCTCGGTGAGTCCTTCGCCGACGTCCGGCAACCGGAAGGTCTGTTCGCTCATGTGATTCTCCTCGTCATGCCCATGCCACGAGACACGGTTTCTGCTCCGAGACACCGGTGTGCATCGGGTGTCTCGGTGCACATCAGGTGTCTCACTGTAAGGGGGGCGGGTCAGTAGGCGAGGGCACGGTCGACGGCCTCGAGGATGCGGTCGACATCCGGGAGGAAGACGCCCTCGAGCTTCGCGGGCGGGAACGGCACATCGAAACCCGAGACGCGCAGCACCGGCGCTTCGAGCGCGAAGTACGCCCGCTCCATCACGGTCGCCGCGACCTCTGAGCCGAGCGAGGTGAAGCCGGGGGCCTCCTGGGCGTAGACCATCCGTCCGGTGCGGCGCACCGAGTCGAGGATCGGCCCATAGTCCACGGGCGACAGCGAGCGCACGTCGATCACTTCGCACGACGTCCCCTCGCTCTCGGCGAGCGCGGCGGCCTGCAGCAGCATCGTCACCATGGCGCCGTGTCCGACGAGCGTGACGTCGGTCCCCCGACGCACGACGCGCGACGCGTGCAGGGGTGCGGCACGCTGTGCGGTGTCGACCTCGCCCTTCATCCAGTACTTCGCCTTGGGCTCGAGGAAGATCACGGGGTCGGGAGAGGTGATCGCGTCCTGGATCATCCAGTACGCGTCGTTCGGCGTCGAGGGCGAGACGACCCGCAGCCCCGGCGTGTGGGTGAAGTAGGCCTCGGGGCTCTCCTGGTGGTGCTCGATCGCGCCGATGTGGCCGCCGTACGGGATGCGGATGACAATCGGCATCTGCAGCGCACCCTCGTGGCGGTTCGTGATCTTCGCGAGCTGCGAGGTGATCTGATCGAACGCCGGGAAGACGAACCCGTCGAACTGGATCTCGACGACCGAACGGAAACCGGCCATCGCCAGGCCGATCGCCGTGCCGACGATGCCCGATTCGGCCAGCGGGCTGTCGAGCACCCGCCGGTCGCCGAACTCGGCTTGGAGACCCTCGGTCACGCGGAACACGCCGCCGAGGCGCCCGATGTCCTCGCCCATGAGCAGCACGTGATCGTCGGCGGTCATCGCGGCGCGAAGCCCCGCATTCAGCGCTTTCGCGAACGGCATCACGACGGGCCCGGTCACGCGACACCTCCCTCGAACGAGGACTCATAGTCCGAGAGCCAGCGCTGTTGCTCCGCGAGGAGCGGGTGGAACTCGCTGTAGACGTGCGCGAACATGTCGGATGCCTCGAGCCCACCCAGCTCGTTGGTGCGCACCCGCACGTCGTCGGCGTAGGCCTGAGCCGCGGCATCCACCTCGTCGAAGAATGTGGATGCCGCACCCTTCGCCTCGAGGTAGGTGCGCAGGCGCGCGATCGGATCGCGCTGAGCCCAGGATGCCTCTTCGTCGGAGGTGCGGTACTTCGTCGGGTCGTCGCTGGTCGTGTGCGCACCCATCCGGTACGTCAGCGCTTCAATCGCCTGCGGCCCGCCACCCGCGCGCGCCTCGTCGAGCGCGAGCTTGCTGACGGCGTAGCTGGCGAGAACGTCGTTGCCGTCGACGAGGGTCGAGGGCATGCCGTAGCCCGCCGCGCGCTGGTGCAGCGGTCCGCGGGCCTGCGTGGCGACGGGGACCGAGATCGCCCAGTGATTGTTCTGCAGGAAGAACACCTGGGGCGTGCGGTAGCTGTTCGCGAAGACCATCGCTTCGTGCACGTCACCCTGACTGGAGGCGCCGTCGCCGTAGTAGACGATGACGGCGGTGTCGGTGTCGGGGTCGCCCGTTCCGGCGCGGCCGTCGAAGGCGAGGCCCATGCCGAAGCCGGTTGCGTGCAACGTCTGCGAGCCCAGGACCAGCGTGTAGATATGGGTGTTGCCGTTTTTCGGATCGGTCGGATCCCAGCCGCCGTGCGTGAGACCACGCATGACGCGGATGATGTCGATCGGGTCGACGCCACGCGTCGTGGCGACGACGTGCTCGCGGTATGACGGGAAGATGTGATCCTGCGGGCGCGTCGCCCGCACCGAGCCGACCTGCGCAGCCTCTTGCCCGAACGACGGCGGCCACAGGGCCAGCTGGCCCTGGCGCTGCAGGTTCGTGGCTTGGCGGTCGAAGGCGCGGACCGTGACCATGTCACGGTAGAACGTCTCCAGATCGTCGTCGCTGAGGGCGTCGATCAGCGGCAGAAAGCGCTCCGCTGCAGGGCTGGGGGCGAACGTCCCGTCCGCCGCCAGGACGCGCACGAGGGCAGGATCGTCAGGCGGGGTCATGCGTTCACGCTACCGCGCGAGGTATGCGGGCCTCTGCATGAGTTCGACAATGGATGCTGCGATCCGCCGTCCTCGGTCTACAGTCGCGTGGCCGCGGCGACCTCGACCACGCGGTCGAGGGATTCTTCCTCCCCGATCGAGATCCGCACGCCGTCGCCCGCGAACGGGCGGACGATCAGGTCTGCCGCCTCGAACGCGGCCGCGACGTCGAGCGCACGGTCTCCCGCGGGAAGCCACACGAAGTTGCCCTGCGCGACCGGGACGTCCCAGCCGACCTCGCGGAGGCGCGCGGCCAGGCGATCACGACGATCGGTGAGAACGCGCACACGCTCGAGCAGCTCGTCTTCGGCATCGAGGCTCGCGAGGGCGGCCGCTTCGGCGCCCGCCGTGACTGATAGGGGAATCCCGGTGGTCCCCGCCGCGGAGAGGATGCGAGGGTCCCCCACCGCGTAGCCGACGCGCAGGCCCGCCAGACCGTACGCCTTGGAGAACGTGCGGAGCACGACGACGTTCGGATGCCCCGCCGCCAGAATCCGTGCGCCGTCGACGGCGTCCGGATCGGTGACGAATTCGGCGTAGGCCTCGTCCAACACGACCAGCACATCGGCGGGTACCCGCGTGAGGAACGCCTCGAAGCCGGCCTGGGTGACGACCGGTCCGGTCGGGTTGTTGGGGCTGCAGACGATGATCATGCGCGTGCGGTCGGTGACGGCATCCGCCATCGCGTCGAGATCGTGCCCGCCCGCCACGGTGTTCGGCACCGGGACCGGCGTGGCGTCGGCGACGATCGCGAGGCCCGGGTACGCCTCGAAGGAGCGCCAGGAGAAGAGCAGCTCATCACCGGGACCGCATGTCGCGTGGGCGAGCTGGTAGAGGATCGAGACCGAGCCGGCGGCGATGTGCACGGCATCGTCCGCGACACCGAAGCGCTCGGCCAGGCGCGCGCGCAGGCGCGGCGACGACGCGTCGGGATAGCGGTGGAAACCGGCCGCAGCCTGCATCGCCGCGACGACGCCCGGAAGCGGCTCGAACGGGTTCTCGTTGCTCGAGAGCTTGAACGCCTCAGCGCCGGCCTGTCTGCCCTGCTTGTAGGCGGGGTGCGCGGCGATGGCGGGACGGATGCGCACGGGGAAGTCGGTCACGCGTCGATTCTACGAGCGCAATGTTTCACCCGGAATGCGACGAGTGCTCTCCCCCGCGGTCGCGCGACCGGAGAGCTCGGTGTCCCAGCAGCTCGTCGAGATCACTGATTCCCTCCGCGCACACTCCGTGGGAGACTGACGCATCATGCGATTCATCATCCGCGTCGTCGTCAACGCCTTCGCCATCTGGGTGGTCACTCTGATCACCGCTCTCGAGGTGGACGTCATTCCGTTCGCCCCCGGGGACACCCTGCAACTCGTGCTGACGTTGCTCGTCGTGGCGGCGATCTTCGCGGTCGTGAACACGATCATCGGGACGGTGATCAAGGTCCTCGCATTCCCGCTGTACATCCTGACGCTGGGTCTCATTTCGCTCGTGATCAACGGGCTGCTGCTGTGGATCACCGCCTGGTTCACGGCATCCTGGAACTGGGGTCTGCGCGTCGAGGACTTCTGGCTCGGCGTGGTCGCCGCCCTTCTGATCTCGCTGATCAACTGGGTTTTCGGCATCATCCTGCGCCCGCAGGCCTCCCGCCGCGACCGCTGACTCAGCTCGGCCGTGTCGCGCCGTACGTCGTGACCTGCACCGACACGGCCTGGCCGAGCCCGTCGACCAGCGACCGCACCGGGCCCAGGCGCGGATCGCTCGAGCGATCCAGCAAAGCCGCCGTCTCGACATATCGGTCGAGGGCATGGGGCGCCATCGGCAGTTCGCCGTCGACGAGGGATGCCGCACTCGCGCGCGCGGCGACGATACTGTCCGCCGAGCCCACCCCTCCCGGGTGCCCGCCGGCGGCGAGCGCGGCCACCGGGTCGTCGCGGTGCCGGATGTCGATGCTCAGGGTGCCCGGGCCCACGTCGACCTGGACCGGGTCCCCGAGGGTGACGAGCGCCGGCACGTCGTAGACCCCCGACGCGGCGACATGGGAGGCGACCATCGCGCCCTGAGAGTGTCCGGCGAGATACACCGTGTCGCCCGGGGCGGCTCCGGCCGCCTCCAGCGCCGCCATGGTCGCGTCGTACGAGGCGGAGCGCGACCCCATGTAGAGCTCGAGGTTCGACGTCCCGTCCCATGGCTCGTCGTCGGCGGCGCCGATCTGGGTGCCGGCGACGTACGCCACGAAGTTCGTCGTTCCGTCGGCCATCGTGTATTTCTCGACCCGCACTCGCGCCTCGCTGCGGGGGATCCGCGACGCGAGGTCGGCCAATCCGCTCGGCGCAGCCCCGCGGGTCGATGACAGCGGGGTCACGGAGATCGGGCGCGGCTCCCCTCTCAGCGGCTGGCCGGAGACGGCTCCTCGACCGATCCCGTCGACGGCGGCGGTGCCCACGAGCGCGAGCGCACCTCCGACGATCCCCGCCGCCTGCCGGAGACTCCAGCCCGGCATGAGGTAGCCGAGCGAACCCGCCGATCCGCCGAGCTGCGCGACGACGCCCTCGCGGCGGCCGGTGACCCACCCGGCGATCTCACCAGCCGCGCGCGCCGCGGCCTCCGGATGCGTCGCGATCAGCGTGGCCGAGACCGCGGTCAGCACCGCGAGCCGCTCGGCGTCGTTCGCTGCCCGGGCGACCTCGATCTGGATCCACAGCTCAACGAGCTCGTACGTGTCGGCCATCGATTGGAGGCCGCGCGCGAGGGATGCCGCATCCTCCACAGCGGCGGCGACTTCTCCGACCGGCACGAACTGCCAGGTGCCCGCGTCACGGAGGAGGTCCGTGATCTCGGCCAGCCGCGCGTGCAGCTCCTCGCCGTCGTCCACGAGGAGCCGTAGCCGTGCGGCCGCGGTTCGCAGGTCGTCGGTGTCGACGGCGATGACGCCTCCGCTACGGATCTCGAGGTCGTCGTTCAGCGACATGATGCTCCCGCGATCGACAGTCGGTGGAGCGCCTCGACCTCGTCATCGGCGGCCTCGAGAAGTCGCGCGACACGGTCGAATCTCGCGCACAGCTCGTCGAGCGCCGCGCGATAGTTCTCGGCCGCGCGCGCGTGCCAGTCGGTGTCAGCGCGGAGCGCGCGTGCCCGCAGGCGCAGATCGGCGGTATCCGCCTTGGCTCTCTCGAGAAGTCGACCCGCGTGCGCGAGCACCACCGGCGACGGCGTGCAGGCATCCGCATTCATCTGTCCAGACTGGCAAGGCGGCTGCGCTCCGGGATGCCGCGAGCACCCATCCGTGGACAACTTTCGCGAGAGGGCACCTGGGGAGGAGGATCACCCCTCGCGGACCCGGCATGCGGGGACCACAATAGGGACCGTGCCCCCGACCACCTCTCCCTTCCGCGTGGTCTTCGTCTGCACCGGCAACATCTGTCGCTCGCCGATGGCCGAAGTCGTCTTCCGCGGCTTCGCCGAGCGTGCAGGGATGGGCGATCGCGTGAGCTCGACGAGCGCCGGAACGGGCGACTGGCACGTCGGCGAACGCGCCGACGTGCGCACGCTCGATGCCCTCGCCCGCCGGGGATACGACGGCACCCGCCACCGTGCACGCCAGTTCACGCTCGATGACTTCGACCGCAACGATCTGATCGTCGCCCTCGATTGCTCGCACGAGCGGATTCTGGCGAGCTGGGCGCGCACAGCCACCGACACCGACAAGCTCGCTCTGCTGCTCTCCTTCGATGCCTCCGCGGGTGGAAACCTCGACGTCCCCGACCCGTACTACGCCGGCCCGCCGATGTTCGACGAGGTGCTCGGTATGATCGAAAGCGCGAGCCGGGCGCTCTTCCGGCAGCTCGAACCAGCCCTTCGGCCGGTTTCTCCCTGAATCGACGTCCGAGCGCCCGCCACCCCGATCGGAGCTTCGTGACTTCTCTGCCGCCCCAGCCCCTCAGCCCTCTCGACGGCCGCTATCGCGCCGCGGTGACGGGCCTCGCCGAGTACCTCTCCGAGGCGGGCCTCAATCGTGCGCGCGTCGAGGTCGAGGTGGAGTGGATCATCGTCCTCACCGACCGCTCGCTGTTCGGTTCGACGCCGCTGACGGATGCCGACAAGGACGCTCTCCGCGCCCTGTACCGCGACTTCGGTCAGACCGAGATCGACTGGCTGGCCGAGAAAGAAGCCGTCACCCGGCACGACGTCAAAGCGATCGAATACCTCGTGCGCGACCGCTTGTCCTCGCTCGGGCTCGATCACATCGCCGAGCTCACGCATTTCGCCTGCACCAGCGAAGACATCAACTCCGCGTCGTACGCGCTCACGGTTCGCCGCGCGGTCGAGAATGTGTGGCTGCCGAAGCTCCGAGCCGTGATCACCGCGATCGGCGAACTGGCCGCTGAGCATCGGGATGCCGCCATGCTCTCGCGGACGCACGGTCAGCCCGCGACGCCCTCGACGATGGGCAAGGAGCTCGCGGTCTTCGCCTGGCGCCTCGAACGCGTCGCCGCGCAGATCGACGGCGGGGAGTACTTCGCGAAGTTCTCCGGCGCGACGGGCACCTGGTCGGCGCACCTCGCCGCCGCCCCCGATGTGGATTGGCCGGAGCTCTCCCGCACCTTCATCGAGGGTCTCGGGATCGACTTCAACATCCTCACGACTCAGATCGAATCGCACGACTGGCAGGTCGAGTTGTATGACCGCGCCCGCCACGCGGGCGGCATCCTGCACAACCTCGCGACCGACATCTGGACCTACATCGCGATGGGGTTCTTCGCGCAGATCCCGGTCGCCGGCGCGACGGGGTCCTCGACCATGCCGCACAAGATCAACCCGATCCGGTTCGAGAACGCCGAAGCGAACTTCGAGATCTCCGGCGGTCTTTTCCAGACCCTGTCTCAGACTCTCGTCACGTCGCGCATGCAGCGCGACCTGACCGACTCGACGACGCAACGCAACATCGGCGTCGCGTTCGGGCACTCGCTGCTCGCGCTCGACAACCTCCAGCGCGGGCTGACCGAGATCTCCCTCCGTCGCGACGTGCTGCTGGCCGACCTCGACGCGAACTGGGAAGTGCTCGCCGAGGCGATCCAGACCGTGGTGCGCGCGGAGATCGTCGCCGGTCGCTCGCAGATCACCGACCCGTACGCACTGCTGAAGGAGCTCACGCGCGGCCGTCGTGTCGGCGGACCCGAACTCGCGGAGTTCGTGCAGGGACTGGACATCGGCGACGAAGCCAAGGAGCGCCTGATCGCGCTGACTCCCGCGACCTACATCGGCGTGGCCGACTCCCTCGTCGACGAGCTGTAGCCCCCGGCATCCACTCCCGCGAGACGACGTTCCCGCGACGAGACGGCGCGGCACGCGCACAGTCTCGTCGCCGATGTGCCGTCTCGCGAGCGCGCGAGCGACGGTCAGTGGGCCGAAGGGCGCGAGTCGTCGTCCTTCGGGTGCAGCACGGGCTGATCGATCTGCTTGGTGACCTGGGCGGGATCGACCGCCAGCATCAGCAGTGCGATGATCACGAGCGTCGCGATGAACGAAATGCCGGACACGACGAGCGAGACGACGACGACGTGCGCGCGTTGCGGCTCGCTGAGGTCCTGGAAGATGCCCATCGAGACCAGGGCGATGATCCCGCCGAAGAGAGCCGCCGCGAAGGCGAATCCCAACAGCTGCACGGGCTTCATGAGGTCGCGCCGGGTCGGTCGCTGCTCGCTCATGCGGACTCTCCTACAGATCGGTCGATGGCGGGTGTGGCGGATGCCGCCGGCTCACGCCGCGGAGAGAACCCCGCGATGGCGAGGAACACGGCCACGATCGCCGCGTAGCCGCCGAAGAGTCCGACACCGATGACGATCCCGGTCAGTGTGAAGGATCCTGCCTGCTCGATCACATAGTCAAGTCGGTAGGCCGGGTTGACGACGAGGAGGCCCACGCCGAGCGCGATCGTGACGGCGCCGATGAGGACCGAGTCCCGCGCCTGGGGAACACTCGAGCGTCGCCCATGGATGCCGAACGCCAGCTCCGCGATGCCGGTCGCGAGAGCCCAGGTGATCAGAAGCACGAAGAAGAGGGTCGTCGAGCGGATGCCGGGAAGCCCGCTGATCATGCCCGCGAGGAGCGTCAGCACGCCCAGCACCACCGGAAGAGCACGGCCGCCGCGCGGGTAGGCGAGTCTCGAGCCGATCAGCAGGACCAGAGCGGTCGCGATCGCCCAGCCGCTGAAGACCGCGAGGCCCACCTCGGCCGAGTGATCGGCCGAGAAGGTGATCATGATCGCCGCGACAGCGGCGAACAGCGCGCGACCGACCTGTACGTGGCGCACCTCGAAGGTGCGGGCGGAGGAATCGGACACTCCCCCAGTCTATTCCGCGCCACACCGGTCGCCGACGGCACGGGCGACGGTGAAGTCGCAGAGGTGATCAGGCCCGCAGCGCTTCGATCGTCCGCAGCACATCGAGCGTGCGCTGCTGATCGGGAGCCGCATCGGCGTCGCCCCGAACGAGCTCGGCGAACCGGCCGACCTCGTAGGCCATGTTGTTGTCGGCGCCGTCGATGCGGCGCTCCTCGGTCGTTCCATCGAGGCGGGTCAGCACCACGTGCCGCGGCTGGGTGATCTCGTCGATCGTGAGCGTTCCCGTTTCGCCTTGAATCTCGTTCGGGCGCGACGAGAAACCGATTTTCGAGAACGCGAGTTGCGCGACCATACCGGGATACGTGAGCGTCGCCGCGCCCGCGCCGTCGGCCCCGGTCGCGATCTCGACCAGGCTGCCCGCGACGGATGACGGTGTGCCGAACAGGTCGATGAGAGCCGACAGCGGATAGACCCCGAGGTCGAACGCGGCACCCCCGGCGAGCGCCGGGTCGAAGATGTTGGGCGTCTCACCGGCGAGCACGAGGTCGTATCGGGCCGAGCGCTGGCACTGTGCGAACGCCACCAGGCGGACCGTGCCCACCTCGGGCAGCAACTCGCGGACGGCGGCCATTCCGGGGTCGTAGACGTTGCGCATGCCTTCGAAGACGATCACTCCGCGGGCGGATGCGGCATCCACCAACGCCGCGAACTCGGCCGACGTCGGCGTCGCGGGCTTCTCGAGGAAGACGTGCACGCCGGCGTCGATCGCCCGCTCCGCCTGCGCGCCGTGCGCGCCGTTCGGTGAGCCGACGTACACGGCGTCGATGCGGCCAGAAGCCAGCAACTCATCGAGGTCATCGGAGACCTCCGCGATGCCGGTCTTGTCGGCGAATGCACGCCCGCGGGCGAGGTCACGGGAGAAGACCACGTCGACACGGATGCCGTCGTTCTGCCGGACGGCGTCGATGAAGCGCTCGGTGATGGTGCTGGTTCCGATGGTGGCGAGTCTGATCACGCTGTAACGATAGGGCACCGCGACGAGCGAGGGACGGGAATGCGCGCGCGCACGCGGTGGTTGGATTTCGACATGGCTGAGCAGATGAAGGCACTCGTGTACCGCGACTTCGGCGGAAACGACCGATTCGAGATCGCGCAGATCGATCGTCCCCACAACGGCCCCGACACGCTGGTCGTGCGGGTCATCGCCGCGGGGATCAATCCGGTCGACTACAAGGTGCGCGAGGGATACCTGCGCGGCGCGATCGACACGTCACTTCCCGCGGTCCCCGGGTGGGATGTCGCCGGGATCGTCGAGCAGACCGGGCTCGACACTGCCGAGTTCGCGGTGGGCGACGCCGTCCTGGCGTATGCCCGCGCGGACGTCGTGCAGCACGGCTCGCTCGCCGAGTTCATGCCGGTGCCTGTGCGCACCGCGACCGCCAAGCCGGAAGGGCTGTCCTTCACCGACGCGGCGGCGCTCCCGCTCACCGGGCTCACGGCGTTGCAGGCGCTCGATCGCGTCGCGGTCGCCGAGGGCGACACGGTGCTCATCCACGGTGCGGCCGGCGGTGTCGGGTCGTTCGGCGTGCAGCTCGCGCGTCTGCGTGGCGCCACGGTCGTGGGCACGGCATCCCCCCGCAATCACGACTACCTCCGCGACCTCGGCGCCACGCCGATCTCCTACGGCGACGGGCTCGTCGCCGCCGCTCGAGAGGTCGCACCGAACGGCTTCGACGCGATCATCGACTTCGCCGGCGGGCCCTCGCTCGATGCGACGCCCGCCCTTCTCACCGAGGGAGGCCGCGTCGTCTCGGTCGCGGATGCGCGAGCGCGCACCGAGTTCGGCGGACACTACCTCTGGGTGCGGCCGGATGCCGGCCAGCTCGCGGAACTGGCGCACCTCACGGCAGCCGGTGAACTGCGGGTCGAAATCGCGGGCACCTACAGCCTCGATGAGGGCGCGGCGGCGTACGCCGCACTCGAAAAAGGGCACACGCGCGGCAAGATCGTCGTCACGATCTGACGAGGCGGCCTGTCCGTTCGTTGCGCCGCGCGTAGGCGGCCGCGCTCTGACTCGACAGCGCAAGCAGAATGAGCACGTCGAGCGCGAGCGAGTACAGCGTCCCGCCGACGGCGAGATGTCCGTCGTTGGTCAGCCACGAGACGAAAGCCCACGTGATGTGATCGCGCTCGATGTCGGTGTCGGCATCGATGCGGTGGGTCACCTGGAGCGTGAACAACGAGACAAGGCTCCCCACCACCCGACGACGAAGGTCTCGGTGACGCTGAGGACGGCAAGCCACAGCGCCGCGAGCCCGGCGAAGACGAAGAAGAACCAGTCGAGTGCCGCACCCCTCGAGTAGCGCTTCGCGTCGGCCATCGGCGTCACCGCTCGTCGAGGAACTCGATCGCCGCGGCGCGGAAGACGCGCGAGCCGGGGGTGTTGAAGTGGTGTCGGTCGGGGATCTCGACGAAGCGTCCCTGCGGGCACGCCGCCGCGAGGGTCTTGGACCCGTCGATGATCGCGTCGAGCGACCCGGTCGCGAACATCACGGGTTGCTGAGGCGCGTGGGCGGGATCCGGGTCGGCCGTCCGCGAGGCACGCATGCCCCCGGCGATCGCGAGGAGCGCGCGCAGATCGTTGCCGGGCACGCGTTCCGTGAGCCGGATGTAGTTCTGCGTGACCGGATCGGTGACCTCGGTGCCGGCTTGGACATACGCGCGCACCTGGTCCATGTCGAGCCGCGCGAGCGGAACGCCGTCGGGTACCCCGCCGAGCACCGCTTTCGGGATGCGGGGGGCGATGTCCTGCAGAACTTCCCATCCCACGCGCGCGCCGAGCGAATAGCCGACGTAGAAAGCTTCATCCACCAGGTACGTGTCGAGCATGGTTTCCACGTCGCCGGCGAGCTGGCGCAGGTCGTAGTCCCCCGGCTCGTGCGGCTTGTCGCTGGCACCGTGCCCGCGCTGATCGAGCGCGAGCACGCGATATCCGGCGCGCAGAAGATCGCGCACCCACCCAGTGCTCACCCAGTTGTCGCGCGTCGACGAGGCGAACCCGTGCACAACGACGACGACCGGATGGGCCTCGTCGCCCCACGCGTAGGTCGCGACACGGTGCCCCTCTCCCACCATGATGAACTGCGGGTCGGGCATCTCGGTCAACTGCTGTAGCGGAGAGCTCACTCCTTGATTCTGCCGCGTTCGACAGTCCGAGGCATCCTCAGTCTTGGACGGTGATCTCTTTCCAGAACGCGACGTAGCCGCTGAAATCCGCGCCGACCCGCTCGAACGCGGTCGGGTACGGATGCGGATACGCCCACGCGCGATCCGCCAGGACCTTCTCGCCGTCGGCCACCGCGTAGTACTGGCACTCGCCCTTCCACGGGCAGGTGTACGGCGTCGAGCTCTCGCTCAACAGATCCCACGCGACGCTCGCGGGCGGGAAGTACCAGTTGCCCTCGATCCTGATGAGGTCGTCCTTGTCCGCCTCGGCCACCACCGTCTCACCCAACATTGCGCGCATGAGCGCCTCCTCTGTCCGCGTCCAGCGTGTCGTGCGGAGCACGAGGAGGCAAGGGCCTTGCGCTCGTCACCGCGGCAGGGTGATCGGCCGCGTCACGATCGCGTCGACGGCCATCGAGCCGTCGGTCGGCCCGACGACGGGGATCGGCGTCGTGAGGGTCGGCTCGGCCGGGTTCACCGGCAGCAGCGCGAGCTTCCGGTGCGCACGCAGATAGGCCGGAACCAGGATGACGACGGCACCGAACCAGGCCAGCGGATTCGACCACGCCACCCCCGCGAAGCCGAGGAAGGAGCCCAACACGACCGCCGCGACGACGCGCATGACGAGTTCGACGACGCCGGTGATCGTCGGAATCATCGCGTCGCCGAGACCCTGCAGAGCGCCACGGAGGATGAACAGCACTCCGAGCGCGCTGTAGCTGACGCCGTTGATGATGAGCATGAGGTGCGCGAGGTCGACCACCTCGTCGGCGGCGTCGCCGACGAAGATACGGACGACGGGTGCGCCGAAGGCGACGAGGAGCGCGCCGAGGATGACCGCGCCGGCGATCGCCATCCACACGGCCTGCACGACGCCGCGGCGGATGCGGTCGGGCCGCCCCCCGCCGTGATTTTGAGCCACGAACATCGAGACGGCGAGCCCCAGCGACATCAGGAGCGCGACGGCGAGACCGTCGACGCGGCTCGCGGCCGTGTACGCGGCCACGGCGTCGGGTCCGAGTCGGTTCAGGGCGACCTGCACCGTGAGGGTGCCGATCGCGATGATGGATGCCTGGAATCCCATCGGCAGGCCGAGGCGCAGGTGCTCACGCAGCTCTGCGCGGGTGACGTGGAAGTCGGCACGCGTGATCCACAGCACACGCACGCGGCGACGCGTGTACTCCAGGCACAGCAGCACCGAAACCGCCTGCGAGAGCACGGTCGCCAGCGCGGCACCGCCGACCCCCCACTCGAGCGGGCCGACCATGAGGACGACCAGTGCGACGTTGAGGACGCACGCGACCGTGAGGAACACCAGCGGGGTGCGAGAGTCGCCGATCGCGCGGATGATCGCCGACAGATAGTTGAAGAACATCATCGTGCTCGCGCCGAGGAAGCTGATCTGCGCGAACACGGTCGCATCGGCGAGCAGTTCGGGCGGCGTCTGGAGCAACCGGAGCAGGGGCTCTGCGATCAGCGGCGCGCCGATCGTGAGGATCACGCTGACGATCGTGGTGAGGATCGTGCCGGCCGCGACCGACCGCCGCACCGCGGTCTCATCGCGGGCGCCGAAGGCCTGCGCCGTCGGGATCGCGAATCCGCTTGTCATGCCCCACGCGAAGCCCAGCAACAAAAAGAGCAGCGCACCCGTCGCTCCCACAGCGGCGAGGGCGTCGACACCGAGCCACCGGCCCACGACGATCGCGTCGGCCACGTGGTACAGCTGCTGGACGACGTTGCCGATGAGCAGCGGTGCGGCGAACATCAGGATGACGCGCCAGGGGCTGCCGGTGGTGAGATTCTTGGCCATGCGCGTGCCTTCGTGCGTTCGTGGGTGGGGCATCGAATCGATTCGAGACGAAGTTTCCATTGTCGCACACGATCAGCGCGCGTCACCAGCGGAGATCAGGGATTCGGGCGGTCGTCCAGCGTCAGTTGCAGGAGGGCGAGATCGAGCCAGCGGCCGAATTTCATCCCGACCTGGGGCATCGTGCCGATGTGCGCGAAGCCGAGCTTCTCGTGCAGGCGAATCGACCCGGTGTTGCCGGCCTCGATCGCTCCCACGATGACGTGGATGCCTGCGCTCTGCGCCCGTGTGATCAGAGCGCGCAGGAGCGCCTCACCGAGGCCGCGCCCCCGCTGGTCGCCCCGCACATACACGGAGTGCTCGGCCGTGTGGCGATAACCGTCGTGCGGGCGCCACGGACCGAACGACGCATACCCGAGCACGTCGCCGGCGGCACCAATGGCGACCAGCACCGGGAACCCGGCGGTCTGACGCCCCTCGATCCAGGCGGCGCGGTCGACAGCATCCACCGTCTGCTCGTTCCAGATCGCGGTCGTGTGCGCGACGGCGTCGTTGTAGATCTCGGCGATGCCCGCGGCATCCGCCGCCACCGCGTCGCGGATCGACGACATCACGAGCCGTCGCGCAGATCGCGGAGACGCCGCTCGGCGAACGAGATCTCGTCGAACCGTGCCACGCATGCCTCGCCCATCGGCGCTTGCGAGAGGAACCCGACGCGCAGCGGCGCGCTTCCTTCCGGCAACCGGAACAGCCGCACGAAGTCCCAGTGGATGCCGTCCGTCGAGGCGTGGAACGCGAATGCCGGGCCGACGCGCGCGACCCGCAGGTACACGTGGGCGTCATCGACCGGCGCGCTGTTGACGTCGTCCGAGAAACGATCGGTGACGACGCTGACGACCATCGGCTGCCCCTGCGGCGAGTACTCGAAGCAGAGCTTCGCCCAGTGGTCCTCATCGCTCCACAGCGCCAGGACCCCGGCGTCGAACGTGGTCCGCTCGCCCGGCACCTCGACGCGGGCTGAGAGGACGAAGTCGTCCGCCGGTGCGGTGAAGACGAGCGCCGTCGCAGCATGCTGGTGCGGCCCGCCGAGCGAGTCATTGCTCCAGTCGACACCGGGCGCCGCGGTGAGCTCGAGGACGTGGCCGTCGAGTGAGGCGGCACCGGGGCCGTTCGTCCAAGACAGGGCGGGGAGGCCGGGAAGCTCCAAAGTCATGTGTCCACGCTATCGCCGCACCCACCGATGTCTCGGCGATCGAGACACGCGCCCTCTCGATGTCGACCTGGGTCCCGATCGTGAGTCGCGTGTCCACGATCGCAACCGTGGACCCGCGAACGTCAAAGGTCGAGGAAGTCGCCGAGCCAGGTCCGCACGTCCCGGAGGCAGTCTGCAGATACCACGCCGGCGACGCCCGTGATCCGGTCGCGCGACAGGGTGCGCGGCTGCTCGGTCATGATCCAGGACGGTTGCTCCAAGCCACTCGGTCCACTCACACGGACGTGGTTCGGCCACCCCCGGTCGGTCGTCGTGATCGGGAGGGCGATCACCAGGGTCGTGACGGCATTCAGATATCCGCTCGAGGCGATGACGAGTACCGGTCGGTGGCCGCCCTGTTCGCGCCCGCGGACCGGCTCGAGCGCCGCCCAGGCGACGGCGCCCGGTCCGATATCGCCGGGTGTCACGACGCGTCGGCCAACTCGGTGCGTTCCCAGCCCTCGGTCTCGGCCCCGTACGTCGACGCATCGGCGGCGGTCATTTCGCGGATCGCAGACTGCAACAGATCGAGCCGCCGACGGCGGTCCTCGGCATCCGCCAAGAGCGCGAGGTGCGCACCCAGGGTGAGGCCGTCACGCGCAGCCTGCGCCTTGAGCCGATCGCGGAGTTCGTCGCTGACCTTGATGGTCGTTGTCATACCCAGAGTATACCGGCGCACTCAGGCGCGCTCGAGGATCTCCTTCACGCGGGCGAGGCCGCCGGCGAGGTTGCGGCGCACGGCGTCGGCGATCATGGGTTCCACGAGGCGCATCAGGCCGCTCGGCGCGGCCTCGATCGTCGCCCGTACGGTGCAGGCGGCATCCGTTCCGACGATCTCGATGTACAGGGTCGTCTCCATCGGGCCCGACGTGCTCGCGACCGTCAGCCCGGTCGGCGGCACGAACCTCGTGATGCGCCACTCGAACGTGACCTCGCGCCCGACGACCATCATGCGGGTACGCAGCGTCGTACCTCTCGTGATCGGCTCGGGAGAGGTGAGCTCCTCGGAGATGACCGACGAATCCCATTGCGGGCGATTGCGGGGGTCGCCGAGGAAGGCGAAGACCTCCGCGCTCGGACGGTCGATCGCGATCGATTCGGTGACCGTGATCATGCGGCGCCCTCCTGTGCGGCGGCGATGATCTCGCGGAGCCGTGCGCGCAACCGCGCGGCGCGGTCAGTGAACTCCCGCTGGTGAGCGACATAGGTCGCCTTGCCCTCGGGCGTCTCGATCGGCACCGGCGTGTACCCCCAGCCGACCAGGTCGTAAGGCGACGCGCGCATGTCGAGTTCGCGGATGTCGCGCGCCAGCTCGAAACAATCCAACAGCACGTCGCCGGGGACGAGCGGGCCGAGCTTCACCGCCCACTTGTAGAGGTCCATGTTGGCGTGCAGGCATCCCGGCTGTTCGGTCGCCGGCTGCTGCGCGCGGCTGAGCTCACGCCGATTGAGTGGCACAGCGTCGGGGGTGAAGAACCGGTACGCATCGAAGTGCGTGCAGGTGAGGGGATGCGCGTCGACGACGGCATCCGTTCCCTCCCGCCCGAGACGGAGCGGCACCGGATGCCGGTGCTCCGCCTCCCGGTAGACCATCGCCCACTCGTGGAGCCCGAAGCATCCGTACTGGGCACGGGCGTCGGCGGTCGCGCGCAGGATGTTTCCGATGCCGGTGAGCAGGAGGCCCTTGTCGGCGACGAAGGCGGCCGTGTCGACGACGAGGTCGAAGCCATCGATGCGGTACCAGCGCCATTGCGCGCGCGGGGTCTCGGCGGCGCCCCGCAGAACCACCTGGGCTCCCGGGTGCCAGCGCCGCAGGATCGCCGGCTTGTACGAGTAGTACGTGTAGAGAAAGTCGTCGACCGGATGCGTCTGGCCTCGCGACGCGCGGGCCCGCCGGCCGGCCGTCAGCGCGTCGGCACGCGCGTGGTGCTCGTCTTCGCGCGCGCGCCACTCCGCGAGGGAGAACGCCGTTCCGGTGATGAGCACGCATTGAGGATACGTGCTCATCACCGGATCACCTCAGGTCACTTCGAGAAGTACGCGTTCGCTCGCTGCGTGTACAGCAGGCCCGTCCGGTGGGAGGGACCCACTGACGATTGATGGTCGTCAGTAAGTTCCATTTTCTGGTCATTGTGTATGGTGGATGTCGTAACTATGTGCTAATGTTTCTGTATTGGCAATCGGCCCGACTGGGGGCGAGCTTGGACGATGCCTCCAGGCGTGAAGATCTTTCGCGTCGAGGAGTGCCATGAAACAGCCGCCACCACCCCACGGTCCACACCGGCCGGTGTCGTTCTCCGGTGACGAGCCAGAGCCGCACACCACCGCCGACCTCGACCCGCACTGGCGCGACCTGTCGCTGCTCGTCTCGCGCGCCGAAGAGAACCGCGCCGAGATGGCCCGCCTCCACGCCGATCGGGCCGAGCTGTGCGCCGAGGCGCTGCAGCTGGTGGCCCTGCGCACCGCTCAGCGGCACGCCGCACGAGGTGGACGAGAAATCGGCGACACGATCCCCCTGCGCGAAGTGATGGCGGAACTGGCCTGCGCTCTCCGCGTCGGCGAGCGCACGATCTCCATCTGGTTGGGCGACGGCGCGGCTCTCGTCCACAACTTCCCTGCGACGCTCGAGGCCCTGCGCGCGGGCCGCATCGACGAGCGCCACGCATCCGCTGTCATCGACGCGGGAACGCCGCTCGATGACGCGACCCGACCGCACTACGAGCAGCTCGTCCTCGCACGGGCCGACTCCGCCACCGCGCCCGAGCTGCGTGAGATCGCCCGGGTGATCGCCGCCCAGTTGCAACCCGAGATCGCCGAGCAACGACACCGCGAAGCGCTCGCGCAGCGACAGGTGAAGACCTACCCCCTGTACGACGGACTCTCGCGGCTGCTCCTCGACGCACCTGCCGCTCTCGTCCAGGGAATCTTTGAACGCGTGACCGACATGGCCCTGGCCCTCAACGACGAAGGCGACGTCACCGAGGACGACAATTCTGGCCAGGAAGGCGACGACGACGACGACCGCGACGACCGCACCCTCGACCAGCGTCGCGCCGACATCGTGTGCGACCTTCTGCTCTCGGGCGCCCCCGCGGCCCACGGCGACAGCGATCTTGCGGCCATCCGCGCCACCGTGCAGGTGACGATCCCGATCCTCACTCTCGCCGGACGTGACGACGCGCCCGCGATCCTCGACGGACATGGCCCGATCAATGTGGAAACCGCGCGCATCCTGGCGGCAGCGGCAGCGTCATGGCAGCGCGTCATGATCCACCCGGTCACCGCTGAGCCCCTCCGGCTCGACACCTACGAGCCCGGCAAGCGCCTTCGTCGCCTTCTCGACGCCCGCGACCGCTGCTGCCGGTGGCCCGGATGCCGGCGCAAGGCCCGCCGAAGCGACGCCGACCACACGATCGCCTTCTCCGACGGCGGCAAGACCTGCGCGAGCAACCTCGAGATCCTGTGCCGCCGACACCATCGTCTCAAGCACGCATCGCCATGGCTGATCGAACAACTCGGCGGCGGCACGCTCCTGTTCACCTCGCCGACGCGACGAAAGTACCGAAACGACGCGCCACCCGTGATCGAAGCAGCCACCGAACCACCGTGGATGCGGCTCCTCTCGATCCCCTACGACCCCGCCGACCCCGCCGACTTCTGACGATCCGCTCGCGCGGAGGCCCCGACGTGCGCCTCGAACGGCCCCGCCTTCGCTAGTGTGCACATCATGCCTCGACGCCCGCGCTCCGACGGACGTCGCGGCACACCCACCCCTCCGACCCCGTCGACCCCCGGTCGAAGCACCGGCGCACGCACCGCGTCACGTCGCTGGTGGCACCTCGATCCGCTGGGCGCGGCGGTCGCCGAGATCGCCACCTACGCCACGATCCCGCCGTACGCCGAATGATGCGCGAGTTCACCCGAGGGATGTCGCTGCTCGGCGGCGGCTTCCGCTACTGGCGACGACGTCCGCGGCTCATGGCGCTCGGGCTCATCCCGGCCGTCATCGTCGCCGCCGTACTGCTGGGAGGCCTGATCGCGCTCGCGACGTCCGTGTCCGGCATCACGGTGGCCCTGACCCCGTTCGCGGAAGGATGGCCGGGCCTCTGGGCATCTGTTATCCGGATCGCCGTCGGCACCGCGCTGATCGGTGCCGCGCTCGTGATCGTCGCCATCTCGTTCACGGCGCTGACCCTCCTCGTCGGCGAGCCGTTCTACGAGCGCATCTGGCGGGCCGTCGAGGACGACCTCGGCGATGCGCCCCCAGCATCCGACGGCGGGTTCTGGCGGTCGGTCGCCGACAGCGTGGGTCTCGTCTTCCGCGGCATCGGGGTCGCTCTGTTCGCGGCCCTGCTCGGCCTCATCCCGGGTGTCGGCGGGGTCATCTCGGCCGTCGTCGGTGTCTTCCTCACCGGCCTGCTCCTCGCCGACGAACTCTCCTCACGCGCCCTGACGGCGCGGGGTGTGGAGGCGTCGCACCGTCGCGCGCTCATGCGCCAGCGCCGCGCGCTCACCCTCGGCTTCGGCGTCGCTACGCAGCTGTGCTTCCTGGTTCCGGGTGGCGCGGTGGCGACCATGCCGGCCGCCGTCGCCGGATCGACGCTGCTCGCGCGCGAGCTGCTCACGCCGATCGCTCAGCGCGCGGAGGCGCCCGACAGGAACGCCTCGGCGTAGCTGTCGCCGGTCAGAACCTCCTCCGGCGAGCCGTCGGCGACAACGCGGCCACCCCGCAGCAACACGCAGCGCTGCGCCGCCGTAGCCGTGCCGATGTCGTGCGTAGCGACGACGACGCACGCGCCGCGCGCCACTTCTTCGGCGAGCACGTAGTGGATGGCCGCCCGCGACTCGTGATCGAGACCCGCCTCCGGCTCGTCGAGCAACAGCACACTCGCCTGCTGCGCGAGCGCCGAAGGCTCGCTGAAGGACGAGGTCGTCGTGTTCGGCTGCGAAGACGGCGTGCCACCCAGAAGATCTTCGCGGTCGATCTGCACTCCGGCGAGGTGATTTCCGAAGGCAGCCTGGCGCACATGCCCAACGAGATCGCCGTCGTCGGCGAGGTTTCCGGCCACTGACCTCCACCCACACACGCCCCCGCGACGATTCGTCGACGGGGGCGTGTGCTGGCGGATGCCCCCAACTCGAGCGGATTCGATTCTTCGGCAAGCAGGGGGACGAACGTCTCCGCGAACTCCCTCACCAGCGTGGCGATGTCCTCGTCGGCGCTGTCCGGGCCGAGGAGAGCGAAGCGCTTGACCATGTCGGCGACGGCCGGGGCGATCTCCGCGTGACTGACGCGCTGGTAGAAGCGCACGAGCCCGGCATCCCCTCCTCGCCGGACCCGGGGACGCGATGTGGTCCCGAAGGCGGGCAATGAGAGTGCGTTGCCGGGTCAGCCGCTCGATCTGCGCAGTCAGCTCCGCATCCAACTCATCGAGCAGACCGCCCCTGTCCGCGGCCGCCGCGTCGAGCAGACCAGGCATCCGTTCGAGAGGGTCCGCACGCTGACCGGGCTCCTCCCGCGCGACGCCTACTTCAGCGGGTCGCGTCCATCGTCATCGGACGTGCGATCGGGAACATCCGTGACGTCGCCGCTCGCACGAGGGTCGTTCTCGACGACGTGGTCGATGTCGTCGGTGGGAACCCCGCCCGGTTCCGCATTGGTGGCATCGAGCGTCCGCCGCAGGGATCGACGCGACGGGGCGTCACCGTCGACGTTGGTGAGCACCGGCGGAAGCGCCGACTCGGCCGCACCCTCCGCCTCGACGACCGCGATCGCCGACGTGTCGGCATCCGTTCGCAGTCCGATCCGTCGCGCGAGACGCCGCATCCACGACGGCTCGTGCAGCACCCCTTCCTCGGCGGGCACCTCGACCTCGAGACCGTAGTACTCGCCGATCTGATCGACGAACTGCGCCCGCGCCGCCCGGTCGTACGCACGCCGCTCCCGGCTGAAGGCGATCACGGTCGACCAACACATGAGCAGCATGATGATGCTGAACGGCAGCGCGATGATGATCGCCGCGGTCTGCAGGGCCTGGAGGCCTCCCGTCAGCAGGAGGGCGGTGGCCAGAACCGCGGTCGCCAGGGTGAAGAACACACGGATCCACTTGCGGGGATTGATCTGCCCTCCGGTAGCGATCATTCCCATCACGAGCGCACCGGAATCGGATGACGTCACGAAGAAGATGGTGATGAGCAGGATGACCCCGACGGTGAGCACCGGAGTGCCGGGGATGAACGCCAGCATCTGGAACAACGCCGTGTTGAGATCGACCGTGCCGTCGTCCTGGGTGAGGGCCCCGGGCTGCGTGAGCTCGATATACAGGGCGGATCCGCCCAGAACCGCGAACCACAGGATCGTGATCAACGTCGGGACGATGATCACACCGAGGACGAACTGCCGCACGGTGCGGCCGCGCGAGATGCGGGCGATGAAGATGCCGACGAAGGGCGCCCACGAGATCCACCATCCCCAGTAGAACGAGGTCCACCCGGCTTGCCACTGCTCACCGGCGGCGCCCTGGAAGGCGCTGACGTTGAACGACAAGCCGATGAAGTTCTGCACGTAGTTGCCGATCGACTGCACCCACTCGCGCAGCAGGAACTCGGTCTGCCCGAAGATCAGCAGGTACAGGACGAGCATCCCCGCGAGGATCAGGTTCACCGAGGACAGCCACTTCATGCCCTTGGTGACACCCGAGAGCACCGACATCAGAACGAAGACGGTGATCACGGCGATGATCGCGATCTGCACGGGCTCACTCGGTTCGAAGAGGCCGATGGAATCGAGCCCGGCGCTGATCTGCAGCACGCCCAGACCGAGCGACGTCGCCACACCGAACAGCGTTCCGACGAGGGCGATCACGTCGATCGTGTTGCCCCAGCCGCCCCGAACACGCTTACCCAGGAGGGGTTCGAGCGTCCAGCGAATCGAGATCGGGCGCTTGCGGCGGTGGATGGCGTAGGCCAGGCCCAGGCCGACGACGACGTAGATCGACCACGCCTGCACACCCCAGTGCAGGTAGGTCTGGCTGAGCGCAGCCTGCGCGAGCTGCTCGGGTGTGCCGCTGAGCCCGGGCCGCGGGGTGACGAAGTGACTGAGCGGCTCACTCACGCCGTAGAAGACGAGGCCGATACCCATTCCCGCCGCGAACAGCAGCGAGAACCACGCCCCCAGCGAGAACTCGGGTGAGTCGTCGTCGGCCCCGAGGCGGATGTCCCCGAACCTGCTGAAGCCGATCGAGAGGGCGAACACGACGAAGAAGGCGGCGATGAGCACGTAGTACCAGTTGAAGGCGTTCACGATGCTCGACTGAATCGCGCCGAAGGCCGCTTCGGCCAGGCCGGGGGCGATGAGCGCGAAAGCACTGAAGGAGAGAGCGATGAGCGCCGCAGGCCAGAAGACCCACTTCTTCATCGAAGCCTTCTCCGTGGTCTGCTCCACGGTGTGTTGCGGGGGTGGCGCCGTCATGCAGTCCACCCTAGCGAGGCCCCTCCCGCAGATAGACTCGGGCCGATCGAGCCAGCGGAACAGCAGGGGAAGACACACGATGAGCCGGCGTGAGCGCAAGCTCCTGACATCGCTGACGAGCTTCGTCCGAGCGCAGGGCACGGACGACACGCTCACCGACTCGCTGCCGATCGTCGGTGATGGACTGGCTGTCCGCATTCTCGAGCTCGCCGTGCGGGTCGGCGAGTCGATGCTCGTCGCCGGGGCGAACGCCAGTGATGTCACGGCGGCGGTCGTTCGCATCGCGGGCGCGTATGGACTCCATCCCGTTCACGTCGACGTGACCTACAACTCGATCACGGCGGCCCATCACCGCCCCGGCGCCACCCAGCCGATCACTCTCCTGCGGGTCGTCCGCGGCTCCGCTCCGGACCACGAGAGGCTCCAGCACCTGCAGGCCCTCATGGTGGAGGTGACGCGAGGACTCGATCTGGATGCCGCCGCGGCGCGATATCGGGACATCCGTCGCACGCGCTTCCGCTACCGTCCCCCGATCGTCATCGCCTCGCAGGCTCTGCTCGCGGTCGGTGTCGCGGTCGTGTTCGGGGGCAACTGGCTCGTCATTGTTCTCGCCTTCGTGGCGGCGGCGCTGGCCGCACTCACCCAATTCGCGCTCGCCCGCGCACGCGTGCCCTACTTCTTCAGCCAGATCGCCGGCGCTTTCGTGCTGACCCTCGTCGCCGCACTTTCCCCTCTCCTTCGGCAGACGGGGTGGGATGCCGCGTTCGAGGTGCGACCGTCGGTGATCGTGGCATCCGGAGTCGTCTTGATGCTCGCCGGGCTCACGGTCGTCGGGGCGGCTCAAGACGCGATCGACGGATTCGCGCTCACGGCGATGGGCCGCATTCTCGAGCTCATGACCTACACACTCGGGGTCGTGCTCGGCATTCTGGCGGGGTTGGAATTCGCCCGCGTTGTCGGACTGGCGATGGCGCCGCCGACCGAGGCGCTCCCGCTGGGTCCTGTTCCGCTGCAGTTCGTCGGAGCGGCTCTGATCGCGGTGTCGGTCGCGGTGTTCAACGGAGCCGGAGGGCGGATCATCGCCGTCAGTGCGGCGCTGAGTCTTGTCGCGTGGCTGGCGTATCTCCTGGTGTCACAAGTGGGGTTGGAGATTGCCGCCGCAAGCGGTGTCGGCGCCTTCGCCGGCAGTTTCGTCGGAACCCTCATCGCCTACCGCGTGCATGTGCCGTCTGTGGCGATCACGACGGCGGCGATCCTGCCGATGGTGCCCGGCGCCGCGGTGTTCCGCGGGTTGCTGAGCATCGTCGAGTCCGGGGAGAGCACCGAGGTGCTCCTCGCCGGATTCACCACGCTCGCCGCCGCGGCGATCATCGGAGTGAGTCTCGCCGTCGGCGCATCGCTGGGCATCTACCTCGGGCAACCGGTGCGGGCGTCGCTCCGCGGTGTCTCGCGCACGCGCGCACGGCTCCGCCGCTGAGCCCGTGCGGCACTCACCAGCGCACGTTCCCCCTCACCGGACGATGGCGAGACCGGTGGCCTTTTCGGCCTGGGAAAGCCCGCCGGCGTCGCGCACGTCCAGTCCCGCAGCTTCCATCGCGGCGACCGCCTGGGCGGATCGGTTGCCGGACTGACAGTAGACGAGGTACTCCTCGCCGGGGTCGAGTTCCGCGATGGTCGCGTCGAATGCTGCCGATTGGAGGTCGATGTTGACGGCGCCATCGAGGTGGCCCGCGGCGTACTCCCCGGGCGTGCGCACGTCGACAACGACCGTGTCCTCGCCGATCGCGATGGGGGGATCCGCTGTGGCTGCGCACCCGCTGATCGTGATCGAGAAGGCGAGCGCCGCACCGAGCGCGATGGCCCGCAATCTACGCCGCGGCATACGGGTGGCCCTCGCACCGCTGATCGGCTGGGACTCCGTGGAGCGCCTCTTCCACATGCTGGCCGCATCCTGCCCACGTCGCTTTGCCACACTGATCACACGTCACTCGAGCGCACATCTCTTGCACCTTTCGTCGGGTTGGGGACGTTCAACTATACCCCCTAGGGTATATTTATGAACATCCAGCGAAGCCAACCGACGAAGGAACGGCCCCTCGTCGGTCAGTGGGTCGAGGGCCTCGAGGTTCCTGTGGTGAACAAACGGGCGGTGCGCGCGTCGGCGGGGATTCTGTTTCTGGGCGCTTTCTCGACGTGGCTGTGGGGAGCGATCACGGGGGATCTGCAGCCGATGCGGGTCTTCGGAATGGTGTTCGCCATCGAGATGATGCTGCGGCTGTTCGTCGGAACGGGTTTCATGCCGACGCTGCTACTGGGCACGCTGATGACTCGAACGCAACGCCCGGAGTGGGTGAATGCGCGATCGAAGCTCCTCGCCTGGGGCATGGGCCTCGGGCTGTCCCTCGCGGGCTGCGTCAGTCTGGGGTGGCTCGGACTGCCAACCATCGTCGCTCAGTTGATCTGCGGGATCTGTCTTCTGCTGCTGTACCTGGAGACAGCTTTCGGCTTCTGCCTCGGATGCGTCGTCGCCCAACGTTTCTCTCGTCGCAAGCCGGACCTGTGCGCGGGCGATACCTGCACGTACATCCCGCCGCGCCGCGGCGAGCAGCATTCGGTTCTGCGCGACCGGCGGTGAAGGGAGACTGCGGGCGATTAGTTGTAGGACGCAGCGCCGGATGTCCATTGCATCCACGTCACGACCTGCACGAGACGCAAGAGATGTCCGCGAAGGCGGCTGCAGACTACGGGGGGAGATGTCCGCGGGCTACTCTTCCTTCATCTCGCTCAGCACTTCGAAGGGTGACTCGACGTCGCCGGTCCAGGCTTCGATGCCTTCACGAACGGCGAGAGCGGCAACGACCAACGCGGCGACGGAGTCTGCCCACCACCAGCCGAACAGGCTGTTGAGGATCAGCCCGATGAAGACGGCACCGGAGAGATAGACGCACAGCAGCAGCTGGCGCGCGTCGGCGAGGACGCTCTTCGATCCGAGCTCCCGGCCAGTGCGGATCTCGAACCAGGCCAGCAGCGGCATCACCAGCAGGCTGAGCGCGGTAATGCCGAGCCCGAGTGGGCTGTGTTCGGGTCCCTCTTGCGAGACGAGGCTGAGGATCGCGTCGATGGTGACGTAGGCGGCGAGGGCGAAGAACGCCAGCCCGATCGCGCGCACGGTTACCTTCTCCCACCGCTCGGGGTCCTTCCGTGTGAACTGCCATGCGATAGCGACGGCGGAGAGCACCTCGACGACAGAGTCGAGACCGAATCCGATCAGCGCCGCCGACGACGCCAGCACGCCGGCGGTGATGGCGACGATCGCCTCGATGACGTTGTACGTGATCGTGAACGCGACGATGAACCGCACCCGGCGGTGGAGCCGCTCACGACGGTCGGGGGTAAGCGTGGTCATGCCGTGACCTCGCAGCAGCCGGCGACCGAGCAGGACGGGTCCAGGCACGGGGCGTCCGCGTCGACGGCCAGGGCAACGTCGACGAGGACGGTGAGCGCGGCCGTCAGGTGCGGGTCGGAGATCTCGTACCGGGTCTGCCGACCCTCCGGCTCCGCGACCACAATCCCGCAGTCCCGCAGACAAGTGAGGTGGTTCGAGACGTTCGACCGGGTCAACTCAAGGTCCCGCGCGAGCACCGCCGGGTAGGAAGGCCCCTCAAGAAGCACCATCAGAATCCGCGATCGAGTCGGATCGGCCATCGCCCGGCCAAGCCGGTTCATCACATCGAGGCGCGTCGTAATAGTCAGCATGCGCTGATCATACAGCTGTCGCTGTACAGCAAGCACCGCCCGAAATGTCCATTTGGACATGGCGTGGACAACTCTCTTGCGAAATGAACATCTTCCAGCAGTCCCTACAATTACCTGTCGGAGACACCACTAGTTTGTCCGTAGATATGGCGATTCGAGCGATTCCGCCAACAGTTTGTCGGCTTTCTCCGCCAACTAGATTGTCCGACCTGCATAAGTCGTTCGACCGGTCCCACGGAGCAACCCTCGAAACAAGGCCGCGGCTCCATCCTCTGGACCCGTCCCCTCTGCACGGCATGCGTTACAGCGCTGCCTGGTCTGCGTCAGCGCGACCTGAGCTCACGGCTCGCCATCCCTGCCATTTCACGCTGAGGCCCGCCCTCCAACCTGCGCCCCATGCAAGGAGGCCGGCCTCCCTCTTCGCCCGTTGCCACTCAAGCTTGAGCATGGCCTGAAAGTGCGCGACCAACTCCCGTCCTGCATCAGGCGAAGGCGCCGAGACGTACTGGTTGAGTAGGTCGACGGCTTCCTGGTCCTTATAGGGATTCAGGCGGAGTACGATCGCGTTTCGCATTCGTTCGCGTTCGCGCACGTCTTCTTCGCCGACGAATGCTGGGACCAGTTCGCGCATTGCCAGTCGCCAGTTCTGCCTCTCCTCGATCACCGCCTTGTGCTTGATGTTCCGTGCGACACCCCAAATGCTGACGATTGCACTCGTGAGGGCTGCGATCAACGCGACGATTCCAACGGTCAGCCAGTAGTCACTCAAGCGGCCCCCTACATGTTCAAGCGGATGAATCTGCGCGGGTTGAGGCTATCGAATCGCTCGCGCCTCAAGCTCGGTTACCTCGTGCTGATAGTCAGCCCCTCCGTCTGTTCCAACCGGGAGGTATCCCACGGGCTCTCGTAGCTCTTCGATACAAGAGTGAGGCTTGTCAGTCGTGAGAGGTGTTCGAGTGGGCTGACGTCGCGCACGAGATTCGAGTTCTCCCGCAGGACGAGCGATTCGAGCCGCGTGAGATTCGCCAAGGAATCTAGATCTTCGTACTCATGCGCAAGCTTGCAGTTCTTAAGCTCAAGGTGCGTCAGCCCGTGGAACTGGCCAACGTCGCGGAGTAGGCGCCAGCCTTCGCATGTGTCGATGACCAGCGTGTGAAGTCGAGGCAGGCCGGCCAGCGTCTCGAGGTCGTGCAGGTGCGTCGGTCCGTCCCCAATCCACTCTCCCTCGATCTCGAGACGCTCCAACCGGGCGAGCGCGGAGAGAGGTTTCAGGTCCGGCATGGTGGCGGAGGAAATGCGGAGTGTCTCGAGATGATCGAGGTGTGAGATGGCATCAAGCGCGTTCGTTCCGTATAGATCCCCGGCCACCTCGAGTTCGACCAGTCCTCTGGTCAGCGAGATGGCATCCCAGTTGGCAAAGCTGGTGTACCCGTCTCCCTGTATCAGCTTCACCTTTCTCAGGGTGGAGAGGCTGCTCAAGGGGCCGAGGTCCAGGGCTCCTCCCTCGTACTTGTAGGGGTCCAGGCGAACACCGGTGAGTTCAAGTTGCGCAAGCTGACCGAGGTTTGAAAGGGCTTCGAGGTCGGCGACACCCGACACGTCGCGAAGGGTAAGTGATTTTAGCGTCGACAGGTTCCGGATCTTGCGAAGGCCGCGGATGTGCATTCGGTCAAACCAGAGACCCTCGAGCCTACTGAGCTTGGCGAGCGCCGAAAGGTCTTCGAGGTCCCCGGTGGAGTAGAGCACTAATTCCCGTAGCTGTCGGACATTCGATATGCCGCTGAGGTCGGTAAACCAACCCATGTGACCGACTTCAAGCTTCGCAAGTCCGGTCAATCCGGATATGGAGTCGAACTCCAGCGCGTCCGACATTGAGGTGAGTTCGAGTCGAGCGAGGCGTTCGAGGCCTGCCAATGGACGAAAGTCCTTGACGTTCGCGAGATGGGCGAGCGCGAGGTGCTGTAGCCCATCGAGCGTGGCGATGGCATCGATGCTTGAGATGCCCTTGCCCCCGCGAATCTCTAGGCGGCGGAGGTTGGCAAGCCCCGCAATGGGGCTCAGGTCGACTTCATCGTCAATCGGGTTCAGACTCAGCGCATCGATGTTCGTCGCGTACTGCATTCCCTCCAGGTTGAGCTCGCGTCGCTGATTTCGGTACGTGCTGATGTAGAGATCCCCGGTCAGCGACTCCATCTGTTCGGCTGTGATGGTGCTCCGCTCATCCCAAGGCGTGTGGAGCCTTTCCCAGACGATGTTTGCCAGGAACTCATCGGATACCACGCCGAAGGCGTGCCGCCCGTGTCGGTACCCCGAGTCGCGTCGTTGTTGCTCACGACGCTGCAGGAGTGCGCGCAGGTGGTCAACGCGCGATTTCGCGTCCGCTAGGGCGGCCGACCTGCGGGCCTCTTCGCGATCGAGCGCGTCCTGGATACGCCTTCGCTTCGCTTCACGTTTCGCGAGTTCTTGCTCCCGCTCCAGCTCAGCTTCGCGGCGCTCCTGCTCTTCACGTCGGTTCTTACTGGCCTTGCTTGCAACTACCGACACGACGACGGTCACCGCGATGGTGAAGATGAACCGCCCGCCTGCATACTCCATATCCCCAGTGCCCGGATCGGGGAAGATCTGGTAGCTGAGAAAAAGGGCAACGAAGAATGCGGCGATGCCAGCGAGTGCAGCCATTAGTGGGACTCCGACTGCTCAAGTGTCTTGAGAGGAGTGGGGCAGTCCTGCGCGGAGGTGGTCAGCTCCATCATCTTCTGCGCGTATGTCCCGCCATCGATCTCACCGACGTCGTACCGGCGCATCAGCTCATCGACCTGCGCCTGCAGTACTGCCCAGTCCATCCGTACCTCCCAGTTGCTACTCAGCGACGCGCGAATTCGTGCGTCTCACCGTTGTGTTTCGACCACCCACCTAACTGGCGGCCGGAGTGAATCCGTGTGTGGCTCTCGAACTACGAGTCCATCTCGTCTTCAGCCTCGCACCAGTGATCGCCATCGTGCCCGACCTCCAGACGGCAGTGCACTCCTCCGTACTTGTGCCGACCGTGCGGGAAGTACAGCGCATCGCACCAGTTGCTCGAATCACTCACGGGCATCTCCCGACTGGCTTCCCGCTGCGGGCGCGGCGGAGGGCGCCGAGGGACCTTGCGTGGTTGCTTGTGGTCCGGCGTTCGGCATGCCGGATGGCGTGACGGCTGGCGCTGGTACGCTCCCTCGGAGCGGAGCCGCACTCCGCTCCACGATTTCAGTGTTCCGATCCGCCATCATCACTCCGTTCATTCAACGGTGCGGGCGCGGAGGCAGCCGGCCCGGTCGCGGGCATGCCTGCGGGCACGCTCGCCGCGGCGGGGCGCGTCCTCGCGATTGGCGACGCACTCTCCTTGAGAGTCGACCTGTCAGGCTCGTTGCTCACGATGCTCCAATCATCCGGCTACTTCGACTTCGACTTGTTCGTCGTCTCACCATTGGCGGGACGGCTCGGCCCAGACTTGGGCATGCCCGGCGGGTTGCTTGGTTTCGCAGGTGAGGCACCGGGGATCGGTGCGCCGCTACCGGTAATGCTCTTCGGCTGCTTGTCCGAATTGGTCATCGCTCTTCTTCCTCTCCGCCTGCCGGCACACCGGACACCCACTCGACGATGCAATCCGACGTGACCGGGATCCACACCCCAAGTGATCCGGGGATCGGCTTGACGAAGTCTCCCTCGGGGCTCATCTGCCATTGGACTTCCACGAAGAGGTCACGTTCATGCGGATACGTGCTCACGAGCGAGTCTGAGTCGAACCATCCTCCGCACCACGACCCTTCTGCGGTCTTGACCCTGACGAAGCGAGGCGTATAGGCGGTGAAGGCCGCTTTGTCCCAGCCCCTCGGCGTATCTTTTACCCGGTTGACCTGCTTCCGCTTAGTCTTCCCGCCGTCCATGGGTACCTTCACCCAGCGTGCATTCATGAGGTAGGCGACAAGGACGGGGAGCCCGACGAGGAGGGCTGCCGCAACTACCCAGGTGAGCACCCCGGGCCATTGAGCGACCAACTGCTCCAACTGCGCGCCGGCGTCGGTAAAGGCGGCGCCTGAGATGAGGAAGAACGCGGCGCCGTAGACGAGGAGAAATGCCACGCTGGCGAAAAGCGCCTCGAGTGTGCGCGTCCCAACGTCCTGGTTCGGAGCCTGCCAGCCCACGAAGCGACGCTTCGCCCAAGCGTAGGTGACTCCCGGGATGACCAACGCAACGAAGAACCACAGCTCCGGAAAGCTACTCGGAACGGTCAATCCGCCACCTTCCCCGTCAATGCACCGGCTGCGTCGGATCCGGTGCTCGCCCGTACGGAGCGGCCCCAGACCACTCCTCGTCACGAGGTCCGCTCAGATCGAAGCATACCGAGGCCAGCCGACACTGCCTCCCGAATGAACCTGCCGTCGCCTCTCAACGTCGGTGGTCCCTCGTATCGTGGGTGCGCAGGGACCACGCCACAACATTTGGAAGGACAGCCATGGCTGACTACGACGTGCAATACGACAAAGACAAGGGCGACTGGGGAGCGAAGCGCGCCGGCGCTGGCAAGGCAGCCGGTCGCTACGACACCCAGGCGGAAGCACACGACGCGGCGGTCGGCTTCGCGAGCCGCAGCGGTGGCGGCGAAGTGCGCGACCATCGCAAGGACAACAATCAGATCCGAAACACCGACACTGTCGGCAAAAAGGATCCGTTCCCGCCGAAGGGCTGAGGGCTTCGCATGTCAGACTATGAGCTGAAGGCTAGGTGACGGGGAGACAATCTAGTCAGTCACCTGTCATTACCCGAAGTCGCCCGGAGCCATGTCGGTGAAGCGGGAGAAGTGGCCCTGGAAGGCGACGGTGATCGTGTCCGTCGGACCGTTACGGTGCTTCGCGATGATCAGGTCGGCCTCACCGGCGCGAGGGCTGTCCTTCTCGTAGGCCGCCTCGCGGTGCAGCAGCACCACCATGTCGGCGTCTTGCTCGATCGAGCCCGACTCACGCAGGTCGCTGAGCGCGGGCTTCTTGTCCGCTCGCTGCTCGGCGCCACGGTTCAGCTGCGACAGCGCGATGACGGGCACCTGAAGCTCCTTTGCGAGCAGCTTCAGCGCACGCGAGAACTCCGACACTTCTTGCTGACGCGACTCGACGCGCTTGCCGCTCGTCATCAGCTGCAGATAGTCGATGACGACCATCTTGAGTCCCACGCGCTGCTTCAGCCGCCGGCACTTCGCGCGAATCTCGACGAGCGTCATGTTGGGGCTGTCGTCGATGTACAGCGGCGCATCGTTGATGCGGCCGCGGGTGGCGGCGATCGTCGTCCAGTCGCGCGAGTCGAGCGTGCCCTTGCGCATGCTCTGCAGCGGGATCGCACCCTCGGCGCTCATCAGACGCATCGCAATCTCACTCTTGCCCATTTCGAGCGAGAAGAAGATCGTCGGCATGTCGTGCTTGATAGCCGCCGACCGGGCGAAGTCGAGCGCGAGCGTCGACTTACCCATCGCGGGACGGGCGGCGATGATGATCATCTGCCCGGGGTGCATGCCGTTGGTGAGCTGGTCGAGGCCAGCAAAGCCCGAGGGGATGCCGGTCATCTGACCATCGCGGCCGCGCGCGGCCTCGATCTCTTCGACCGCCGCGTCGACGGCGATCTGCAGCGGCACGTAGTCTTCGGCGCGCTCGGCACCGGTCACGGAGTAGATCTCGGCCTGGGCATTGTTGACGAGGTCGAGCGCTTCACCCTGCCCGTTGTAGCCCATCTGCACGATGCGCGTGCCCGCTTCGACGAGACGGCGCAGCAGTGCGCGTTCATTGACGATGGAGGCGTAGTAGCCGGCGTTTGCCGCCGTCGGCACGATCGAGGTGAGCGAGTGCAGGTAGTCGGCGCCGCCCGCGCGCTGGAGGTCGCCGGTCTTGATCAACTCGTCCGTGACGGCGACCACGTCGGTGGGCTCACCGTGCGAATAGAGCGAAAGGATCGCTTCGAAGATCAGCTCATGCTTGGGGACGTAGAAGTCCGTGCCGCGGAGCGTTTCGATGACATCGGCGACGGCATCCTTCGACAACAGCATGCCGCCGAGGGCGCTCTGCTCGGCCAGCAGATCGTGTGGCGGCATCCGCTCAGGGCCGCGGCCCGAGCCACCCAGGCGCTCGTCCGAAATGTCCGCGATCGACATGACGCGCCCCTCTTCCCCGACTCGACCTCCGAGCCACAGGCCACGCTAGGCACGGCCACCGACACCTGCAAACCGACCTGTGGATAACTCTGTGGACGGATTCCGCGAAACGCCGCGATCCCTGTGCACAACCCCTGTGGAGAACAGGTCGAAACGCCGTGTGTGGGGAAAGATTTTTGCCGCTGGATCAGGTAATTATCGACACACACCCTGTGGAGAGGCAATGTGTTTGAAGTCACGCTTGAAGGTTGCGGTCACACCTCAGAGTTGGGGACAAATGTGAAACCTGAACGGAAGCCGTGAGCCGTTTGTCAAGTCCTCGAGCGAGAGAATCTCGACCAAAACGAAACGACGGATGCCGTGAACCCGAAGGTCCACGGCATCCGTCGTATGACGCGAAAGCTACTTCGCGGCGACCACGTTCAACGTGATCACGGCGGTCAGGTCGTCGCGCAGACGAACCGTCGCCTCGTGCTCACCGGTCGCCTTGATGGGCGAGGTGATGTGGATCTTGCGCTTGTCGAGATCACCGAGACCGGCAGTCTTGACGGCGTCCGCGACATCGGCGGTCTTGACCGAACCGAAGAGGCGGCCTTCCTTGCCGGCCTTGACGGCGAGGCGGACCTTGGCGCCCTCGAGCGTGTCCTTGAGTGCCACAGCCTCTTCGTGGTCGTGGATTGCGCGCGACTCGCGAGCGGCGCGAATGGACGCCACCTGCTTTTCGCCACCGCGGCTCCAGACCACTGCGAAGCCCTGGGGGACGAGGTAGTTGCGGGCGTACCCGTTCTTGACCTCGATGACGTCACCGGCGCTTCCGAGCCCGGCAACCTCGTTCGTGAGAATCAGCTTTGCCATGATCGTGCCCCTTAGCGGCCAGCGCCGGCGTAAGGCAGGAGTGCCATTTCGCGCGCGTTCTTGATCGCCGTGGCGATCAGACGCTGCTCCTGCACCGAGACACCGGTGATACGACGGGCGCGGATCTTCCCGCGCTCCGAGATGAACTTGCGAAGAGTCGGGACATCTTTGTAATCGATGACGCCGACGCGGATCGCCTTCGCGGGAGCGGCGTTCTTCGCGCCCTTCCGCGGCTTGCGGCGATCGCCGGTAGCCTTTCCAGCCATTGTTTTTCCTTAAGTGTGTGTGGTGATCAGAACGGCGTGTCGTCGCCGTACGACGTGCCCGGAGCGCTCCAGGCATCGGGAGCGGCCGAACCGGGCGTGGACCACGGCTCGTCCTGCTGCTGCGCAACCTGCGCGGGGCGCGACTGGCCGCCACCGCCGCCTCCACCGAAGTTTCCTCCGCCGGATGCCGCACGCGTGACCTGAGCCGTCGCATATCGCAGCGAGGGGCCGATCTCGTCGACCTCCAGCTCGATCGCGGTCCGCTGGTTGCCTTCACGGTCCTGGTAGGACCGCTGCTTCAGGCGACCAGACGCAATGACCCGGGACCCCTTCGTCAGCGAACCGGCGACGTGCTCGGCGAACTCACGCCACACGGACGCACGGAGGAACAGCGCTTCGCCGTCCTTCCACTCGTTCGCCTGACGGTCGAAGTTGCGCGGAGTCGACGCGATCGTGAAGTTCGCGACAGGCAGTCCGCCCTGCGTGTAGCGCAGTTCGGGGTCTGCCGTGAGGTTGCCCACGACGGTGATGATGGTCTCGCCGGCCATCGTCGTTACGCCTTCGCTGCCTTGCGGGCGGCCTTGGCGTCGGCGCGCTCCTTCTCGGCGGCGACGAGAGCAATGCCCTCCTCGGCGCGTAGGACCTTGGTACGCATGATCTGCTCGTTCAGCTTCAGCTGACGGTCGAGCTCCTGCGTGGTCGCGCTCGTGGCGGTGAAGTTGACGACGGCGTAGATGCCCTCGTTCTTCTTCTGGATTTCGTACGCCAGGCGACGCTTGCCCCAGATGTCGACGTTCTCGATGGAACCACCGTCTGCGGTGATCACCTTGAGGAACCCGTCGAGCTTGGGGGCGACCTGACGCTCGTCGATCTCGGGGTCGAGAATGACCATGAGCTCGTACTGGTGTGAGTGCGTCACTAACCCACCTCCTTCGGACTTGAACGGATGCCGGGCATTTCCCGGCATCAGGAGGGTTGATGCACGTGTCATGACAGGATTCGGACTCGGCCGATGCCAGACAACCTTCACAGTGTAGCGGATGCCGTTGGCGGTGCCGAATCCCCGCCAAGACTGTTCCGGTCGTCGGGACTGGCTGGCGTTCACCGCCTCTCCTGTCACTCTGACTACCGCCAGCCCCAGCATCCATACGACTGATACCGCACCACTAGCGTGGCCGTATGAGCCTGCCCTTCGACGCACGCCCACTGACCGAACCTGCCGATCGCGCGACCGTCCGTTCTTACGTCCAGCAGGTGCGTCACAGCGGGCGCGCCCCGGCCGACGGCGGAATGAAGCTCGTCATGGGCATCCTGGTCGGCGTCGTGTTCTTGCTCATCTTCGGATCGACGTTCTTTTCGATCGTTGCGGGGTTCCTAAGCATGGGCGCGGGCGGGAGCCACACGATGCTCAGCAGCCACAGCATGCAGATCCAGAGAAGTCCGCTCGTCACGTGCTCGACTCCGGAGAACAGGCGCTGATGATTGAGCCAGAACATCGCGATGAGGGCGAAGCTCAGCACGAACGACGTCGGCTGCCAGCGGTGGTCGACGAACCAGTCGGCGGTCGAGGTGCGGCGCGTCGCTGGTGATGCTCAGATGATAGGGCTCCGGTGGGCCCTCACGCGTCGTAGCGGTGCGCCTCCCAGATGGCGCGGCGCGCGGCCTGCTCGGCCGGATCCGGCACCGGCAGCGACGCGATCAGCTTGCGCGTGTAGGCGTCGGTCGGGTCGCCGAGGACCTCAGCAGTCGTGCCCTCTTCCGCGATCTCGCCCTTGTGGAGCACGACCACCCGATGGGCGAGCATGTCGACGACGGCGAGATCGTGCGTGATGAAGAGGGTGGCGAACCCGAAGCGTTCCTGGAGCTCGGCGAACAACTCGAGCACCCGCGCCTGCACCGACACGTCGAGCGCGCTCGTCGGCTCGTCGGCGATCAGCAGCTTCGGGTCGAGCGCGAGTCCCCGCGCGAGCGATGCGCGCTGACGCTGTCCCCCGGAGAGTTCGTGCGGGAATCGGTCGCCGAACGCCTTCGGCAGCTGCACGGCCTCGAGGAGCTCATCGACCTTGTCGCGGGCATCGGATGCGTTCTTCGCGCCCCCGTGGACGATCAAGGGTTCGGCGACGTTCGCCGCGATGGTCAGCAGGGGATTGAAGCTCGTCGCGGGGTCCTGGAAGACGAAGCCCAGGTCCTTGCGGTGCGCACGGAAGACCCGCTCCTTCACCCCGAGCATCTCAACGCCCAGCACCTGAAGCGAGCCACCGCTGACCGGCGTGAGTCCGGCGATCGCACGACCGATCGTCGTCTTCCCCGATCCGCTCTCACCGACCAGCCCGAGCACTTCACCGGGCCGGATCGAGAAGCTGACCCGATCGACGGCGCGGAACGTCGGGCGCCCCAACCGTCCGGCGTACTCGATGACGAGGTCGTCGGCGACGACGACCGGGGCGGCGGATGCCGCGCCGTCCGGCAGCCGGCGATCGACGATCTGCAGGCGGGGAACAGCGGCCAGCAGGCGCCTCGTATAGTCGTGCACCGGTGCGGCGAACAGGTCCGCGACGGGCGCGGTCTCGACGACCTCACCGTTCAGCATGACCGCGACGCGGTCGGCGAGATCGGCGACGACGCCCATGTTGTGCGTGATGAGCACGATCGCCGTGCCGTCTTCGTCACGGAGCCGGCGCAGCAGATCGAGGATCTCGGCCTGCACCGTCACGTCGAGCGCGGTCGTCGGCTCGTCGGCGATGATGACGGTCGGGTCGAGGGCGAGTGCCATCGCGATGACGATGCGCTGCTTCTGGCCGCCGGAGAACTGGTGCGGATAGTCGTCGACCCGACGTTCCGGCTCGGGGATGCCGACGCGCGCGAGCATCTCGATCGCTTTGGCGCGGGCCTGCTTCTTCGCGTACTTTCCGTGAGCCCGAAGACCCTCCGCGAGCTGCCACCCGACCGTGAACACGGGGTTCAGCGCGGTCGAAGGCTCCTGGAAGATCATCGCCGCCTTCGTGCCGCGGACGGCGCGAAGGCCGTCGGCATCCAGCCCGACGACGTCGGTGCCGTCGAGCACGACCGCACCCTGCGTGACCGCGGTCTCGGGCAGGAGGCCCAAGATCGTGCGGGCGGTGACCGTCTTGCCACTGCCGGACTCACCGACGATCGCGAGCACTTCGCCGCGCCGGACGTCGAGCGACACGCGGCGGACGGCATGGACGTCGCCGCCGTCGGTCGCGAAGGTGACGTCGAGCGCTCGGATGTCGACGGCAAGGCCCGTCTCGGATGCCGGGGTCATCACTCGACCTCTCCCATGAATTCGCGGCTCGCGGGCTGCGTCGCGGCAACCGCGTCGGCCGGGGTCTGCTTCGTCGCGCGGCGTCGTGCGCGCAGGCGCGGGTCGGCGAGGTCGTTGAGGCTCTCCCCGATGAGGGTGACGCCGAGGACGGTCAAAACGATCGCGATGCCCGGCGGGATGGCTGTCCACCAGATACCGGCCGCCACATCGCTGATCGACTTGTTGAGGTCGTAGCCCCACTCGGCGGCAGCGGTCGGCTGGATGCCGAAGCCGAGGAAGCCGAGGGCTGCCATCGTCGAGATCGCCTCGGACGCATTGAGCGTGACGATCAGCGGCAGAGTGCGCGTCGAGTTCCGCAGCACGTGGCGGAACATGATGCGGGGCGTCGAGGCTCCGATCACCTTCGCCGATTCGATGAACGCTTCGGACTTCACCCGCACGACCTCCGCGCGGACGACCCGGAAGTACTGCGGGATGAAGACCACGGTGATGGATGCGGCCGCCGCGAGCACGCCGGGCCAGAGGCCCGACTGGCCGCCGCTGATCGCGATGGCCACGACGATCGCGAGCAGCAGGGTGGGGAACGCGTAGATCGCATCGGCGATCACGACGAGCACACGGTCGACCCAGCCGCCGAGGTACCCGGAGACGAGACCCAGGAGGATGCCGAGGAACACAGAGAGTGCGATCGCGACGATCACGACGTACAGCGCGGTCTGCGCACCCCAGATAACGCGGGAGAGCACGTCGTAGCCGCCGACGGTCGTGCCGAGCAGGTGCTCGGGGCTCGGCGGCTGCTGCGCGCCGAAGTTGCCGTCGGGACCGCTCAACTGCGCGAACCCGTAGGGCGCGAGCACCGGCGCGAAGATGGCGGACACCAGGAACAGCAGGGTCAGGACGAGACCGGCCACCAGCATCCCGCGCTGGAGGCCCACGCTCTGCCGCAGCTGGTGGACGACCGGGACGCGGTCGATGAAGCGAGGCTTGGTCATCTCAGAACCTCACACGGGGGTCGATGAAGGCCGCGATGATGTCCACGGCGAAGTTGGTGAGCGCGACGATGATCGCGATCATCGCGACGATCCCCTGCACCGCGACGAAGTCACGCGACGAGAGATACTCCGCCAGCTGGAAGCCGAGGCCCTGCCACTCGAACGTCGTCTCGGTCAGCACCGCGCCGCCGAGCATGAGGGCGATCTGCAGACCGATGACGGTGATGATGGGGATGAGCGCGGGCCGGTAGGCGTGCGTCCGGACGAGGCGCCCCTCGCGCACCCCGCGCGATCGTGCGGCGTCGATGTACGGCATGTTGTACGTGCCGATGACGTTCGTGCGCACGAGCCGCAGGAAGATCCCGGCGGTCAAGAGGCCAAGGGTGAGCGCCGGAAGGACGGCGTGAGCGAGCACGTCTTGGACGTAGGCCGGGTTGCCGGAGGCGATCGCATCGATCAGGTAGATGCCGGTGCCACCTTCGCGGTTCAGCGCGATTTCCGTGCGCACGCTCGCGCGGCCGGAGACGGGCAGCCAGCCGAGCCACACGCCGAAGACGAGCTTGGCGACGAGGCCGGCGAAAAACACCGGGGTCGCGTAGAAGAGGATCGCGCTGACGCGGAGGAGGGCGTCGGGCCAGCGATCGCGCAGCGCGGCGGCGACGAGTCCGAGCGGGATGCCGACGAGGAAGGCGACGACCAGCGAGTAGAGCACGAGCTCGAGCGTCGCGGCTCCGTAGGTCGCGATCACCTGGATCACGGGCTGGTTGTCGGTGATCGTCGTGCCGAAGTTGAGGGTGAAAACCTGACCCAAGTACTCGACGTACTGGATGAAGATGTTCCGGTCGTAGCCGGCCTCACTGATGCGCTCGGCCAGCTGATCGGCCGGCAGGCGCCCCCCGAGGGCTGCGGTGATCGGGTCACCCGTGAGGCGGAGGAGGAAGAAGACCAACGTCACCAAGATCAAGACGGTCGGGATGATCAGCAGGAACCGCACGAGGATGTAGCGGCCGAGCGTCGATCCCGACTTCTTCGTTCGGGAATGGAGGGCGGGCGGTGGCTCGGCGACCAGGGCGGCGTCGGTGCTCATGAGTGACTACCTTACGGACAACGGGCGTTCCGCCCCGCTGCGCACGAGACGCAAACGAGACGGAACGCCCGTATCGGGATTACTTCGTGATCGGCGCGAAGCGGAGCTTGAACGATGCGTCGAGGGTGACCCCGTTCACATCAGCACCGGTCACGGCAACCTGCGCACCCTGCAGCAGCGGCAGGGTCGACAGGTCGCCCGCAACGAGCTCCTGGATCTTCTCGATGTCGGCGGTACGTGTGGCGGGATCTGCCTCGACGGCCTGCTGCAGGATCAGGTCGTTGACCTCGGCGTTGTCGTAGTGGTTGCCGAGGAAGTTGTCCTGGAGGAAGAACGGCGCCAGGTAGTTGTCGGCGTCGGAGTAGTCCGGGAACCAGCCGAGCTGGTACGCGGGGTAGACGTCGGTCGTGCGGTCCTTGGAGTACTGGACCCACTCGGTCGACTGCAGGTTGACCGTGAACAGGCCATCGGCTTCGAGCTGCTGCTTGATCAACGCGTACTCGTCACCCGACGACGGGCCGTAGTGGTCCGGGCTGTACTGCAGGTTCAGCTCGACCGGAGTCGTGACACCGGCAGCCTCCAGGGTCGCCTTCGCCTTCGCGGCATCCGGTCCACCCTCGCCGTCACCGTAGAGACCCTTGAGCGCCTCGGTGGCGCCGGCGAAGCCCTCGGGAACGTAGGAGTACAGCGGGGTGTAGGTGCCCTTGTAGACCTGCTCCGCGATCGTCTCGCGGTCGACGAGGTCGGCAGCGGCCTGACGAACGGCGAGCGCCTTGGCCGCGTCAGCCTCGGCGGTCGTGGCGCCGTACGGCTGCGTGTCGAAGTTGAACACGATGTAGCGGATCTCTCCACCGGGGCCGTCGACGACCTTGACAGCGTCGTTGCCGGAGAGGTCTTCGACGTCCGTGGCCGAGAGGCTCCGGTACGCCACGTCGACGTCACCTTCCTGGACGGCGAGCTTCAGGTTCGACGACTCAGCGAAGTAGCTGAGGATCACACCGGAGTTCTCCGCGGCCGACAGCAGGCCCTCGTAGCTCTCGTTCGGGGTGAACTCGACGGCCTTGTTGAAGTCCCACGAGGTGATCGCGTACGGCCCGCCGAAGGCGTTGGCATCCACAATCTCCTGGTCGGGCGTGATCGCGTCGGCCGAGAAGACCTCTTCGTCGACGATCGCGCCGGGGAAGGAGGTGAGGATGAACGGGAAGACCTGGTCGTTGTCGGTCTTCAGCGTGAAGACGACCGTGGTGTCATCGGGAGCCTCGACGCTGTCGAGATTGTAGAGCAGGCTAGACGCGCCGTTGGGGTCGGCGATGGCGAGGTTGCGGTCGAACGAGAACTTCACGTCAGACGACGTCAGGTCGTTGCCGTTGGCCCACTTCAGGTCCGCCGGGAGGGTGACGGTGTACTCGTTCGGCGCGGTGAACTCGGCAGACTCCGCGAGGTCGGGGACGACCTCGGTGCTGTTGTAGTCCGTGTTGACCAGGTACGGGAAGACCTGCGTCTGGACGGCGAGCGAGCCGTTGTCGTACGAGCCGGCCGGGTCGAGGGTGGTGACCTTGTCGGTCGTACCGACGATGATCGGCTCGCCGGAGGCGCCGCCGCCATCCGTGCCGTCGGTCGACGCGCCGCCGGCGCAGCCGGCGAGGAGCAGCGCCGAGACGCCGAGCGCCCCGATCGCGAGACCGGTGCGGCCTCGGTTGCTGGTGTGCAGTGCCATGGGTGATACCTCTGCTGTGTGATGTCAGTCCCGTCAGTGCGCGAGACCCGATGGCCATCATTCACCCGGTGCGGTGTACTTCTGGCACTCACGCAACTTTTGTAACGAGAACGAAACCGAGTGCCATCAGAGACGACGGTCGGTATCAGCGCCCGTCACCGACCATTACGACAGTCCGAAGTGCCCCAACTCGGCCTCATCCAGCATCCGGGAGCGGATGATGAACCGGTTTCCGGTCGGGCCCTCGACGCTGAATCCGGCGCCGCGGCCCGGCACGACGTCGATCGTCAGGTGCGTGTACTTCCAGTACTCGAACTGCGCTTCCGAGATGAATACCTCGATGAGATCGTCGAGCCCGACGTCGAGATCGCCGAGCTTCACATCGCTCGGTCCGGTGAGGAACATGCCGACGGGGAAGCACATCGGCGCCGAGCCGTCACAGCATCCGCCCGACTGATGGAACATGAGCGTGCCGTGTTGCGCCGTCAACTGGCGCAGCAGGGCCGCCGCGGCTTCCGTCACGGCGACCCTGCTGAGTGTGTCGTTCATGCTCAGAAGAAACCCATCGCGCCTTCGGCATACGACACCAGAAGGTTTTTGGTCTGCTGATAGTGGTCGAGCATCTTCAGGTGGTTCTCCCGCCCGATGCCGGACTGCTTGTACCCGCCGAACGCCGCGTGAGCAGGGTACTGGTGATACGTGTTCGTCCAGACGCGGCCAGCCTCGATCGCCCGGCCAGCACGGTACGCGGTGTCACCCGAGCGGCTCCACACGCCCGCGCCGAGCCCGTAGAGGGTGTCGTTGGCGATGTCGATCGCGCCGCCGAAGTCATCGAAGCTCGTGACCGAGACGACCGGTCCGAAGATCTCCTCCTGGAAGATCCGCATGCTGTTCTGGCCTTCGAAGACCGTCGGCTGCACGTAGAAGCCGCCGCTCAGGTCGCCGCCGAGGTCGACGCGCTCGCCACCGGTGAGCACCTTGGCGCCTTCGGCCTTGCCGATCTCGATGTAGCTGAGGATCTTCTCGAGCTGATCGTTGGATGCCTGTGCCCCGATCATCGTGGCCGGATCCAGCGGGTTGCCCTGCACGATCTTGCCGACCCGCTCGATGCCGTCGCCGAGGAACTGGTCGTAGATCGAGCGCTGGATGAGCGCGCGGCTCGGGCACGTGCACACCTCGCCGCCGTTGAGGGCGAAGAACGGGAAGCCCTCGAGCGCCTTGTCGTAGTAGTCGTCCTTCGCGCGGGCGACATCCTCGAAGAAGATGTTCGCGCTCTTGCCACCGAGCTCGAGCGTCACCGGGATGAGGTTCTGCGACGCGTACTGCATGATCAGGCGCCCGGTTGTCGTCTCACCCGTGAACGCGACCTTGCGGATCCGCTTGTGCTGAGCGAGCGGTGCGCCCGCTTCGATGCCGAATCCGTTGACGATGTTCACGACGCCGGCCGGCAGCAGGTCACCGATGATGTCGAAGAGGAACAGGATGGATGCCGGGGTCTGCTCGGCCGGCTTCAGCACGACGCAGTTTCCCGCAGCGAGGGCCGGAGCGAGCTTCCACGTGGCCATGAGGATCGGGAAGTTCCACGGGATGATCTGACCGACCACACCCAGCGGCTCGTGGAAGTGGTACGCGACGGTGTCTTCGTCGATCTGGCTGAGCGACCCCTCCTGTGCGCGCAGGACTCCGGCGAAGTAGCGGAAGTGATCGACGACCAGCGGGATGTCGGCGGCGAGCGTCTCGCGCACCGGCTTGCCGTTGTCCCACGTCTCGGCCACGGCGATCGCCTCGAGGTTCTGCTCGATGCGATCGGCGATCTTGTTCAGGATGTTCGCCCGATCCGCCGCCGTCGTCTTCTTCCACGACTCGAACGCCTTCCAGGCGACGTCGACCGCACGATCGATGTCTTCGACCGTGCCGCGACCCACCTCGGTGAACGGCTTGCCGTTGACCGGCGAGATGTTCTCGAAGTACTGACCCTTGATCGGCTCGACGAACTCACCCCCGATGTAGTGCCCATACCGGGGGCGATAGTCGGCGACAGCTCCACGCTGTCCCGGGTTTGCGTAGACGCTCGAGACGCCCTCTTCAACGATGGTCATGATGTCTCCTTCGACGTTCATGGTCCGCGGCATCCTCGCCGCGCTTCAGATGCCGCCGACACTACGTCGCCCCACGTTGCATGCGGTTGCGCCCCCGCCGTGGCTCCCCGCGCCACGACCGTCCGCCTTCCGCGGGGCGGGGGTCAGAGCGCGGCGTCGACGGCCGACAGCAGGGAGACGAAGCGGGGATGGGTCGCCAGGTCGTCGAGGAGCACGGCGCGGCCGGCGCCATCGGCGAGCGGCACCTGCCAGTTCGGATACTCCTTGTCCGTGCCGGGCTGGTTCTGCGTGCGGCGTTCGCCGACGGCATCCACCAACGCCACCCCGAGAAGCTGCGAGGGGGATGCCGTGATCAACACGTTCAGCGCCTCGATCACCTGCTGCTCGCTCGCCTCCGCACCCAGCAGCCCGCGCTCACGCAGCAGGGCGAGCATCGCACCGCGCTCGGCGTCGGCCTCGGCGAGCTCCACCTCCACCGGGCGGGTAAGGAGCCCCAGCCGGGCCCGCAACGCGACGTGCTCGTCGGCGAGATACCCGGCGGTCGGGGGAAGATCGTGCGTGTTGACGGTCGCGAGCAGCGACTCGCGGTACTGCTCGGGCGGACGAAACCCCTCACCCTCGCGCTCGAACCACAGCACCGAGGTCCCGAGGATTCCGCGCGCGGACAGGTAGTCGCGCACCCACGGCTCCACGTTGCCGAGGTCTTCGCCGATCAGCACGGCGCCCGCGCGGTGGGCCTCGAGCGCCAGCACGCCGATCATCGCCTCGTGGTCATAGCGGACGTAGGTGCCGGCCGCCGGCGAGAGTCCTGCCGGAATCCACCACAGGCGGAAGAGGCCGATCACATGGTCGATCCGCAACGCGCCGGCGTGGCGGAGGAGCGTCCGGATCATGTCACGGAGCGGCGCGTACCCGGCCTCGGCGAGCGCGGGCGCGAGCCACGGCGGCTGGTTCCAGTTCTGGCCCTGCTGGTTGTACATGTCCGCGGGGGCCCCCACCGTCATGCCCGGGGCATACATTCCGCGGAGCGACCAGGCATCGGACCCCTGCGTGTGCACCCCGACGGCGAGGTCGTGCATGACCCCGATCGTCATGCCGGATGCCTTCGCCGCCGCCTGCGCACGCTCGACCTGCTGGTCGGCGACCCACTGCAGCCAGATGTGGAAGTCGACCCGGGTCGTCAGCTGCGCCCGCAACTCCGCAACCAGGGGCGAGGAGATGTCGCGCGCATCGTCGGGGCGCGGGGCGCCGTCGTAGTGCTCTTCGAGTGCGCACCACAGGGCGAAGTCCTGCAGCGGCTGACCCTCGCGGGCGATGAAGGCATCGAGCTCGGCCCGACGGCCGGTCGACAACGGCGCGAGGAAGATCGCGTCGAGCGCGAGACGCTTCGCCGCCCACACGGCATCGCGATCGATGCGCGTCGGATCGTCATCGGTCGCGGCGACGGGGGTGCGGGCTGCCTCGACGACGGCACGCTCGGTCGGAGTGAGATACGCGACCTCGCGGATGTCCTCCGGCCGCACGTACAGCGGCGCGAGGAATCTCCGCGTCGCGGGAAGATACGGCGACGGTTCGATCGGGCTCGTGACCTCGGCCGCGTGGATGGGGTTCACCAGCAGGAAGTCGGCGCCCTCGGCACCCGCGATCGACGCGAGATCGGCAAGATCGGCGAAGTCACCCATGCCCCACGACGCGCGCGAGCGCACCGAGTACAGCTGCGCCATCAGGCCCCAGCCCCGCCGGCGGCCGGGCCGCGTGGGCGGAGCCGGCAACCGCTCCGGGGTGATCACGAGCGGGGCGGATGCCGTCCGATTCACGTCGCCGCCGAACGGCCGCTGCCAGGCATGGACCGTGTGCCATCCGAGCGGAAGATCGACCGGTACGGGGATCTGCAGGCGCCACACCGGGGCGCCGTCGACCGTGCGGGAGGTCGCCTCCTGCGGCGGCACCGGAAGGTCACGCCACGTCCCGTCTTCGAGCGCGATCGACAGGGTGACATCGTGACCATCGGCGACGTGGACGAGCAGCACGCGCGCACCGGGGCGCGACACGAGCGACGCCGGCAACAAGCGGCGCCAGGGCTCTTCCTGGATGTCGTCGAGCGCCGCGGTGATCTCAGCATCCGACCCCACCGCGACACCCATCGACCGCAGCACGGCCCGGAGGGTCGTGGCGGGAACCGTCACCCGGTCACCGAAGAACGACCAGTACGAGGTCGCGATACCGTGCGCCTCGGCGAGCTCCGTGAGCGCGGGTGTGGGGGTGTCGTCGGTCATGTCTTCCCTCCCTCACGATCATCCTGCCAGACCGCGCCGCGCGCGCCCCCGCCGCCCCGTCATCAGATTCGGACAATGTCACCCGAATCGGATGCTGCAACCCTCGCGCGGCCGAATCTGCGGCATCCGTCCGAATCCGGTGCACGGCGAGGGGCGCTCAGAGGCGCTCGATCCGGGCGACGAGCCCGGCCCGCTTGGGCGATCGCGCCGGCAGCATGCTGAGCGCGAGGCGCAGGATCTCCTCATCCGCCGAGCCGTCCGAGGTCTCGGCGTACGCCAGGAGGACATCGATCGAGGCTTCGGCGAGGAGGGCATCGCGCAACGCGACCCGCACCGTCTCGCGGAATTCCTCCACGCCCGGGGCCACCGAATCCGGCAAGACCGGCCCCCGGTAGGCCGCGAGGGCGACGCGATGCGCTCCGCGACCGAGCAGCGACAGCACCTGGTGCGCATCGATCTCGAGGTCCGCCGCCAGCCGGTACGGCCGGGATGTCGGGACCAAGTGCGGAGCCGTCCGCTCGAGCACCTTGCGCAGGCGCACCATCTCGGGCCGGAGTGTGCCCTCGGCCGCGTCGCCGTAGACGAGCTCGCCGAGACGCTCCGCCGACAGCCCTTGCCGGTGCACCGCGAGCATGAGGAGGATCTCAGCGTGCCGCGCCGATACTTCGGTGAGGGTCTCGGCCGCGTCACCCGCGATCTCCAGCAGCGCGCGATCACGGCCGAGGACTCGCAGCGTCGCGGTCTCGGGCGCCCGCACCACCGACCGTCGGCTGGGGATCGGCGCCGTGACGGCCGCACGTGCGCGCAAGCGCGCCACGAGCAACTCACCCTCGATCGCTCGGGCCGTCGCGTCGACGAGCAACTGCGCCTGGGGTGTGACGGCATCCGCTCCGCCGGTGACATCGATGACCCCGAGGATCCGACGGGTTTCCGGGTCGTGGACGGGGGCGGCCGTGCACGACCACGGCTGCACGAGCCGGTTGTAGTGCTCGGCCCCGTGGATCTGCACGGAGCGATCGAGCGCCAGCGCGGTGCCGGGAGCGGAGGTGCCGACGAACTTCTCGGACCAGTTCGTGCCGGCGACGAACCCCATCGCGCCGGTCAGCGCCCGCACCGACCGGTCACCCTCGATCCACAGCAGCCGTCCGGCCGCGTCCCCGACCGCGACGACCACCCCGGCATCGCTCGCGTTGTCTCCCGGCAACAGCAGCGCGCGGATCATGTCCATCGCTCCGGCGAGCGGATGGGTGCTGCGATACGCCTCGAGCTCCTCGTCGGTGAGTTCGAGGGGCGGGAGGTCCTCGGCACCTACACGACCCGCACGCGAGCGGCGCCACGAGTCCTGCACGAGCGGGCGGACCTGATCGACCCGGGGATCACCCGGATTGCCGCCGACGAACTCTTCGTGCGCACGCTCGATGAGCAACCGGGACGTCTCGGGTGAGACCTCCCGGCGTGACGACCACGACGAGGGCACGGCGACTCCGTTCGACGGCGAGGGGAGTGCGCACAGTCTAGGTCGATCGGCGTGCCGAAAGCAGGGCGGATTCGGCCGATCCGGCCTGTCACTGCCCCCACCTCGCGGGTGAGCGGCTCAGCCGCGCGCGGCCCACCAGGCGCGCAAGCGCTCCTCGGCCACCTCCGCGCCGACCATGCCCTCGTCGAGCCGCAGCTCGAGCAAGAACCGGTAGGCCTCGCCCACCTCACGCCCCGGCGCGATCCCCAGCACCTGCTGGATGCGGTTGCCGTCGAGCTCAGGCCGGATCGCGTCGAGCTCTTCCTGCTCGGCGAGCTCGGCGATGCGCCGTTCGATGTCGTCGTAGGCGCGCGCCAGGCGCCCGGCCTTCTTGGCATTGCGGGTGGTGACATCGGCGCGCGTGAGGATGTGGAGGCGCTCGAGCTCGTCGCCCGCGTCGCGCACGTAGCGGCGCACCGCCGAATCGGTCCACGTCCCCTCCGCGTACCCGAAGAACCGCAGATGCTGCTCGATCAACTGCGTGACCGACGCCGTCGTCTCGCCGTCGAAGCGGAGCGCGGTCAACCGCTTGCGCGCCAGCCGCGCCCCCTTGAGATCGTGGTGGTGGAAGCTCACCCCACCACCGGGCTCGAGCTTGCGGGTCGCAGGCTTGCCGATGTCGTGCAGCAACGCCGCCAGCCGCAACGGCACGTCGGGCGCCTGCCCGGGATGACGCGCCTGCTCGAGCTCGATCGCCTGACGCAGCACCGTGAGCGAGTGCTCGTAGACATCCTTGTGGTGGTGGTGCTCGTCGATCTCGAGCCGCAGCGCCGGCACCTCGGGAAGGAACTCGGCCATCAGTCCGCTCTCGACCAGCAGCCGGATGCCGCGGTCCGGCGTATCGGTCTGCACCAGCTTGACGAGCTCGCCCTGCACCCGCTCGGGGCTGACGATCCGCAGACTCTCGCGCAGATCGGCCATCGCGGCGAACGTCTCCGGTGCGACGTCGAACCCGAGCTGCGCGGCGAAACGAGCCGCGCGCAGCATCCGGAGCGGGTCGTCGCCGAAGCTGATCGCAGGGTCGGCGGGAGTGCGCAAGCGCCGGTCGACGAGGTCTTCCACGCCGCCGGTGGGGTCGACGAGGGCGGGCGTCGGCAGACGCAGTGCCATCGCGTTGACCGTGAAATCACGACGCGCGAGATCGGCCTCGAGCGTGTCACCGAACTCCACCGTGGGCTTGCGCGTCGCACCGTCGTAGCTGTCGGCGCGGTACGTCGTGATCTCGACCTGCTCGCCGTGGATCTTGGCCCCGATCGTCCCGAACGCGCGACCGATATCCCACGTCGCCGTCGCGAGGGGCTTGACGATCCGAAGGATGTCGTCGGGCCGAGCATCCGTCGTGAGATCAAGATCGTTGGTCGTCCGCCCGAGGAGCGCGTCGCGGACGGGACCGCCGACGATCGCGATCTCGAAGCCGGCATCCACGAACGCAGAACCCAGAGTGGCCATCAACGGCGACGAGGCGAGTGCCCCCAGCCGCGCGAGTCCCTCGGCCATATTGAGCATGTATCGAGCCTACCGGGGCTCGGAATACGCCACTTCGAACCCCTCATCGGCGACATCCGAGGCAAACGCGAGGAAACCGGTGAACACCAACTCCCGCACGCGGGGCACAAGATCGGCCGCGAGCGCGGCGGCGTCGACCTCCAACAGGTCGGCGATCGCGCCGATCAGCACCCCCACGGGCAGATCGCCGTCGCTCGCGCCGACGAGCGCGGCCAGCGCCGGGTCGACCTCGATCGTCCGCGCGAATCCGCCGCCCTGGCGGAGCTCGATGACGCTGGGTGCCTCCACACCGGGCAGATGGTGACGAGCCTCGGTGACGTCGCCCGCGACGACCAGGGTGGATGCTGCGAGCGCCGCATCGTCCATCCGGCTCAGCCGTCCCCACGCCGTCAGGGCGGCCAGCAGATGCTCGCCCAGGCTCGCCGAGACCGGCTGCGACACACGCTCGTAGCGGGCCAGGGTCGGGGTGCCGGATGCCGGCCGGTGGAGCACGAGGTAGCCGAACCCGATCCCGGTCACCCCACGCGCGGCGAAGTCGGTGAGCCACGCGTCGATGAGGCCGGCGTACTCGGGTGATCCGGGCACCGTCCCGCCGTCACGCACCCATAACTCCGCGTAGGCGAGCGGATCGAGCATCTCGCGCTCGATGACCCAGGCATCCAGCGCAACGGGAGAATCCGCCACCCACTGGCGGACCCGATCGAGACCGTCCTCGGCGCCCCGATACTCCCAATTGCCGAGCAACTGCGCCATGCCACCGGGGGCGAGGACCTCACCGACCTGGGTCACGAACGCGGCGACGAGATCATCGCCCGCCATTCCGCCGTCGCGATACTCGTACTCGGGCACCCCGGCCACCCGGGGTGTGATCACGAACGGCGGGTTCGACACGACACGTGCGAACTGCTCGCCGGCGACGGGTGCGAACAAGCTCCCGAGCCGCACGTCGATGCGATCACCGGCCCCCGCCAACAGAGCGTTCAGCCGCGTGAATTGCAGGGCCCGTGCCGACACATCGGTTGCCACGACCCGGTCCGCGTGACGCAAGGCACGCAACGCCTGGATGCCGCAGCCCGTCCCGACGTCGAGGACCCGGCCGACCACGGACGGGAGTTGCAGCCCGGCCAGAGTCATCGATGCACCGCCGACACCGAGGACGTGACCGGCGGGGAGGGCTCCGCCGAGCGCGCCTTCATCGAGATCACTGGCGATCCACCAGAGGCCTGATCCCGCGGCATCGACGAACTCGTGCGGCCGCACGAGTGCCGCCGCAACCACGCGCTCCCCATCGATCGAGGCAAGACCCAGGGTGTGCAGTCCTCTCGCACCGAGGCGCGGAAGGGCGGCATCCACATCGGAGACGGCGGCGGCGCCCCCGAGAAAGAGCACCCGCGCGAGAACGGCGAGCGCGTCGGTGCGCTCGCCCAGTGCCCGCAAGGCCGGTCCGTGCAGTCCGCGGCCGATCGCATCGTCGGCGATCGGCCCCCACGCCGCCCGCACGGAAGTCGCCGTGTAGTCGGCGTCGCGGAGGTCCGCGCGCAGTGCCGCGCACAGCCCAGGGTCGGCAGTGACATCCACGCAAGCGTCCAATCGTCGTCGGCCCGGCTCCGTCACGGTTCGCGCACAGGGCCTCACTCTAGAATCGCACCTGATCGTGCGGTCGGGGATCGCACAGGAGTCCAATCCATGACCGTGACCTCGTCCGCATCCACGCCCGCGCGCCGCATTCTGGTGCGCCTGGCGGTGCTGATGGCGCTTGTCCTCGGCGTGGCCCCCGCCGCCCCCGCGGTGGCCCTCGAGACGCCGCTCGCCTCCACGGGTGTGCGCTTCCTTGCCGCGCCGACAGACGATGGCGTCCTCACCGAAGGTCAGCCGCTCACCGTGGCACTGCACGCGACCAACGCCACAGCGGTGCCGATGGCATCGGGCCCGGTGAGCATTTCGGTGACCGACACGCCGCTCCCCACCCGCGACGCGCTGCGCGGCTGGCTCGATGACGCCGACCCGGACCCCGCCGCGCGTGAGATCGGCACCGCCACGATCGGCGCTCTCGATGCGTACGACGAGCGCACGGAGACGGCGACGATCGATCCCGACACCGCCGGGCTCCGACAGTTGGCGCCGGGCGTCTATCCCCTGACGGCGACCTACGGATCGGCCCGCGGAGACCTCACGACCGCCAGCGTCCTGGTGGTTCCGGATGCCGCTGCTTCCGCCCCCGTCGGCGTCATCGTTCCGATCACGACACCTGCCCGCTCGGTCGGTCTGCTCACGAGCGACGAGCTCGCCATCCAGACCGGCGTGGACGGTGATCTGCGTGCGCAGGTGGATGCCGTGTCCGGCACCGCGGCGATCCTCGCCGTCGATCCCGCGATCGTCGCCTCCATCCGCGTCCTCGGCTCGTCGGCACCCGCCACGGCCCGCGCGTGGCTCAGCGACCTGCTGGCGCTGCCGAACGAGCGATTCGCTCTGCAATTCGGTGATGCGGACCTCGCCACGCAGATCGGCGCGGGCCTGCGCACCCCGTTGACCGTCACGTCGCTCGGTACCCCCCAGACCGCGGGCGGCGGCGGGGCGGATGCGGCATCCCCCGCTCCCACACCGACCAGCACGCCGACCAGCACGCCGGAGGGAACCACTCCGACCCTGGCGGATCTTCTCGACATCGGGCCCGCGACCCAGGGGTTCTTCTGGCCCGCGACCGGCACAGCCGGCGGCGCGGTCGCCACGGCCCTCGCCGGGCTTGCCACCCCCGAGACCCCGGCCACCACGCTGGTCCCGTCATCGATCACCAGCGGGTCGGCAACCGGGCGCGCCCGCGCGGGAGACGCAGACCTCCTCGTCTACGACGCAGACATCTCACGTTCGTTGCACGCGATCTCGGTGGCCACCGACAGCGTCGATCGGGGCCGCGGGCGAGCGGCGGCATCCGCCTTCACCTCGCTGGCGAATGCGGAGTCACCGGGGGCAGGGCTGCTCGTCACAATCGATCGGGGGGCGAACCGGACTGCCGCCGCGCTCGATGCCGCGGTCAGCGCGGCGTTCTCGCTCACCGGACGCCTTCCCGCCGGAATCGACTCGTTCCTCGATGCGAACGCCACCGCCGTCACCCTCGGCGAGGTCGACCCGAACCCGGCCCACGTCGCGGCACTCACCGAGTTCCTCACCGACGAGACCGAGCTCGTCAGTTTCTCCTCGATCCTCACCGATCCGAACGTCCTCCTCGGACCCGAGCGCACGGCGATCCTTCAGCTGATCGGCAACGCCTGGCTGCCCGATACCGCCGGCTTCGCGGGCGCGGTCTCGGATCATCGCGCAGCGACCCGCGCCACACTCGACGCCGTATCGGTCCTGCAACCGTCCGGACTCACTCTCGCGGCCTCGAGCGCGTCGCTCGGTTTCACGATTCGCAATGATCTCCCCTGGCCCGTGTCGCTCGTGCTGATCACCACGCCGAACGACCCCCGCGTGATCGTGCAGAACACGACTCCGATCCAGATCGGCGCCAGCCAGAACTCACGCGCGGACGTCCCGATTCAGGCTCGCGTCGGCAGCGGTGAATCGAACCTCACGGTGCAGTTGCGTAGCCCCACGATGATCGCCGTCGGCGACCCGGTCTCGGTCGACGTGTCGGTGCGCGCCGAGTGGGAATCGGTCGGCATCGTCGCGCTCGTGGCGCTCGTGTCCGCGATGATCGTGCTCGGCGTCATCCGCACGATCGTGCGGCGTCGGCGTGCCCCGAAGGAGGATGTCGATGGCTAGTCTCGGGCGCGCCAGCGCCATCATCGGCGCCGGAACCCTCGTCTCACGGCTCACCGGGCTCCTCCGCTCAGTCGTGCTGGTCGCGGTGATCGGGTCGTACGGATCGCGTGCGGCGGATGCGTTCACGACAGCGAACATGCTGCCGACGAGCATCTACGAGCTCGTCGCGGCCGGCGTCATCACGGGCATCATCGTTCCGCAGATCGTGAAGGCGGCCGCGCACAGCGATGGGGGTTCACGATTCGTCTCGAAACTCCTGACCCTCGGCACCGTGCTGCTCGTGGCCGCCACCGCGCTCATCATGGCGCTCGCGCCCCTGCTCATCTGGCTCTACGTGCCGGGCTACACACCGGAGCAGTCGGCGCTCGCCCTGTCGCTGGCCTACTGGTGTCTCCCACAGCTGCTCTTCTACGGTCTCTACGCCCTCCTGGGTGAAGTCCTCAACGCGCGCAAAGTCTTCGGCCCGTACAGCTGGGCACCTACCGTCAACAACCTCGTGTCGATCGCCGGATTCGGTGTCTTCCTCGCCGTATTCGGTGGACCGTTCACCGAGGTCGCCGACTGGAACGGCGCCATGGTGACCACGCTGGGCGCCACGGCGACGCTGGGCATTGCGCTTCAAGCGATCGTCCTCGTGTTCTTCTGGCGTCGTACGGGGCTTCACATCCGCCCTGATTTCCACTGGCGTGGCATGGGTCTGCGCCACATCGGCACGCTCGCCTGGTGGACGTTCCTCACGGTCGTGGTCGGGCAGATCGCCGGCCTCGTGCAGTCACGTGTGGTGTCGGATGCGTCGGGCTCCGCCGGCATCACGGTCATCGTCTACGCCTGGCTGATCTTCATGCTTCCGCACTCGATCGTCGCGATGTCGATCTCCACGACCTATTTCACGCGTCTGTCGGAGTTGGTCGTGGCGGGCGAGGTCGACCGGGTCGGCCCCAATCTCGACGAGTCGATCCGGGCGCTCAGCGTCTTCGCCTTCGGATTCATGGCGGCGCTGGGCGCGGCATCCGTTCCCCTCTCCCGCATCTTCACGAACAGCCCTGACGGCGCCGTCGCAATGGCCTGGGTGCTGGGTGCCTACCTCGTGGCGCTCGTGCCGTTCGGCGTCCTGGTGATCGTCCGGCGTGCCTTCTTCGCCTTCCAGGACACGCGGACCCCGTTCTCCTTCACGATCGTCCAGTGCGTGCTCGCCGCCGGCGGTGCCCTCCTGGCGGCGCTCGCCGTGAGCGTCGGGTGGCTTCCCCTCGCTTTCCTCGCCGCCGCCGTCGCCCTCACGCAGTCCCTCTCGACATTCGTGCAGTTGCCGGTCGCCGTGCGCCTGCTCCGCCGGCACACGGGCGCTCTGCGCCTCGGGGCAACATGGCGCGCACTCGGCCGCTTCGCCGTCGCCGCCGTGCCGGCTTTCGCGGCCGGATGGCTGACGTTCCTCCTGCTCGGCGGTGCCGACGGATGGACGGCGTCGGATCGGCTCCTCGGCGCGGTCGGTGCGGCCCTCATCGGCGCGGTGTCGCTGGTGGTCTACGTCGCGATGCTGGCGGTGCTCCGCGCCCCCGAATTGACCATCGCGGTCCGCACCGCACGGCGCCTGATCGGTCGCTGAGAATACGGCCACGGTGACCCGGCGCGGGAATGCGTCGCGACTACCATGGGTTGACTGCGGTGAGGCTCCTCGGCCTCGTCCATGAAGGAGGAAACGCGTGCGACAGGTCATCATCATCGGATCCGGACCCGCGGGCTATACCGCGGCGATCTACGCGGCACGCGCGAACCTGTCCCCCCTCGTCATCGCCAGCTCGGTCGAAGCCGGCGGCGAACTCATGAACACGACCGAGGTCGAGAACTTCCCCGGTTTCCCCGAGGCGATCATGGGTCCCGACCTCATGGCGAAGATGCAGGAGCAGGCGGAGCGCTTCGGCGCCGAGGTCGTCTACGACGACGTCGTCTCGCTCGACATCACGGGCCCCGTGAAAACCCTCACTCTGGGTTCCGGCAAGGTCGTCGAATCGGATGCCCTCATCTATGCCACGGGATCCGCACCCCGGAAGATCGGCATCGAAGGCGAAGCACGCCTCTCCGGTCGCGGGGTGTCGTACTGCGCGACGTGCGACGGATTCTTCTTCCGCGAGCGTGTGATCGCGGTCGTCGGCGGCGGCGATTCGGCGATGGAAGAGGCGACATTCCTCACCAAGTTCGCCTCGAAGGTCTACGTCATCCACCGTCGCGGCGAGCTGCGCGCCTCGAAGATCATGCAGGAGCGCGCTCAGCGCAACGAGAAGATCGAGTTCGTCTGGAACAGCGCGGTCGTCGACATCGTGGGCGACGAGGCCGTCACCGGCGTCGTGCTGGAGGACACGGTCGACGGTTCGCGTCGCGAACTGGCCCTCGAGGGCGTGTTCGTCGCGATCGGCAACGACCCGCGCACCCACCTGGTCCACAACATCCTCGACCTGACCGAACACGGCACGGTCTGGGTCGACGGGCGCTCGTCGCGCACGTCGGTCCCGGGCGTCTTCGCCGCGGGTGACGTCATCGACCCGACGTACCGTCAAGCTGTCACCGCGGCGGGCAGCGGAACCGTCGCCGCGCTCGACGTCGAGCACTACCTCGCTGCCCTGGGCGAAGCGGGCGAGCCCGCCGAGGACGCCTCGGAAATCGACGCACTGCCCACCGTCTGAACGCGGGGGAACAATCCCCGGCATCCCGACGTTTGTCCATTTCGACACTTCTATGAAGGAGAAGAACACATGACTTCGAAGGCCACGAGCGAAAGCACCTGGAAGCAGGACGTCATCGAGGCCGACGGCCCCGTCCTGGTCGACTTCTGGGCTGAATGGTGCGGACCGTGTCGCATGGTCGGCCCGATCCTCGACGAGATCCAGTCGGAGAACGGTGACAAGATCACCATCCTCAAGCTGAACGTCGACGAGAACCCGAACCTCGCCATGGAGTACCAGATCACGTCGATCCCGGCGATGAAGGTCTTCAACAAGGGACAGGTCGAGAAGACGATCGTCGGCGCAAAGCCGAAGTTTGCTCTCGAGCAGGACCTCGCCGCATACCTCGCCTGACCACAGGTTTCACACCCCCTGACCGGGATTTTCCTGGTCAGGGGGTTTTTCGTGCCCTAGGGGCGTACCCGTGCATCCCACGTGCGATGCGGCTCACTTCCGAGAAGGCGCCAGACCGCCCGCGTGAGTTCCGGATGCTGCAGCGCGATCTGACGAAGCACGCGGTAGTTGCGGGCAACCGACGGCCGTGAGCCCCCGTCGGACGCGATGTTCTCCGCGCGGAGGGTGAGGACGACCAGCTCGTCGACCGACGGGAGGTCCTCCATGAACTCCCACGGATCCTCACCCGACCGGATGCGTTCCTCGATCAAGACGGAGAGTTCATCCGACGCTTCGGCGCGCAAGAGCTCCAGGCTGGCGCGACGCGGGAGGTTGAGATCATCCGTCACTCATCCAGCCTACGACGCCGGAGAGACCGTGGCGTCAGAGCGTCCCGTACCCGGTTTCGCCCATCTCATCGAGGATGCGGTTGAGATCCTGGATAGTGGCGAAATCTATGTTGATCTGGCCTTTTCTAGCCGTGAGCGTGATCTTCACCTTGGTGTTCAATCGGTCGCCCAACCGCTCGGCGACCTCATCGAGATGAGCGCGCCGGGCGCCTGCCTTGGGCGCCGCGGGCCGCGGGAAGCCGGCATCCGTCATCTTTGCGGCTGCCTCGGCGGCGCGCACCGACAGATCTTCGTTCACGATCTTGTCGGAGAGTCGCTGCATTGCCGCGACGTCGTCGAGCGACAGGATCGCGCGGGCGTGACCGGCGCTCAGAACACCCGCCGCGACGCGCTGCTGCACCGGCATGGGGAGCTTCAACAGGCGGATCGTGTTGCTGATCTGCGGGCGCGACCGGCCGATGCGCTGCGCTAGCTCTTCCTGGGTGATCGCGAAGTCCTCGAGCAGCTGCTGGTAGGCCGATGCCTCTTCCAGCGGGTTGAGCTGCGAGCGATGCAGGTTCTCGAGCAGGGCGTCCCGGAGGAGATTGTCGTCGGTGGTCTCCCGGACGATCGCCGGAATCGACGTGAGCCCGGCTTCGCGTGATGCCCGAGTGCGGCGCTCACCCATGATGAGCTCGTACTTGCCGTCCTCGTTCGTGCGGACGACGACGGGCTGGAGAACGCCGAACTCCCGCACGCTGTGCACGAGCTCCGCGAGATCGTCCGGATCGAAGTTCGAGCGCGGTTGGCGCGGGTTCGGAACGATGTCATGCGGGTCGATCTCGATCAGTCGGGTGCCGGGAACAGCGACCAACTCCGCTGTCTCTTCCGTGCGGGGCGATGTGGTGGTGCCTGGAGCACCGTCAGTGAGCGACGCACCGGGGAAGAAGACGTCGACGGGACGCGCCTCCGACGATTCGGTGGTCGGGATGAGTGCACCGATACCGCGGCCCAGTCCAGTTCGCTTTGCCATCAGTCGGTTCCCTCATTGTCGGTGTGTTGGAGTCCTCGCCGCGCGATTTCGACGGCTGCCTCGCGGTACGCGACGGCGCCAGCGGACTGCCCATCGTAGGCAATCACTGTCTGACCGAAGCTCGGCGCCTCGGACACACGCACGGATCGTGGAATCACAGTGCCGAGCACTTCCTGCGGGAAGTGAGTACGCACTTCGTCGGCGACCTGCTGCGCAAGGCGTGTGCGACCGTCGTACATCGTCAGGAGGATCGTCGAGAGATGCAAATGCGGATTCAGGTGCTTCTGGATCATCCGCACGCTCCCGAGGAGTTGACTGAGGCCTTCCAACGCGTAGTACTCGCATTGGATGGGAATCAAGAGTTCTTTCGCCGCCGTGAAGGCATTGATGGTGAGGAGGCCGAGCGATGGTGGGCAGTCGATGAGCACGAAATCGAGGCGCTCATCAAGGCCGGTGATGTAGTCGTCGAGCGCTGTGCGAAGGCGGTGTTCGCGCGCAACCTGCGACACCAACTCGATCTCCGCGCCCGCAAGATGAATCGTGCTGGGAGCGCAGAGCAGACGAGGAGATTCAGGGCTGACCTGGACAATATCCGCGAGGGGGAACTCATCGATGAGCACGTCGTAGATGCTCGGGATGTCTGCGGTGTGCGGCACGCCGAGGGCGGTCGATGCATTTCCCTGCGGATCGAGGTCGATCACCAGCACTCTTGCGCCGACGGATGCCAGGGCGGATGCGAGATTGACCGTCGTCGTCGTCTTACCGACTCCGCCCTTCTGGTTCGAGACCGTCACCACGCGGGTGTCGCCCGCGAAGGTGATCTCGACTGCCGCCAATGCCTTCCGTCGCGTGGTCAAATCGGCCAGTTCGCGGGCAATCGGACTATCTGCGAGGAGGGGTGCGGGAGACTTCGCGTTCTCCGATTGCTGCACCATCAACTCCTGTCACGCCGGGGGGTTATCCCACTGTAGTCGAGTACGCCGACACCGCTGCTCGATCTACCCCGTTTCACGTGAAACACCCCACCACAGTCCCCGCTGATCGAGTGCCGGCGCGCATCGTCGGTGTACCGCGATCACTCACCGCTCACCCGATGTTTCACGTGAAACACGCACCGTGGTTTCGATACGGCGCCTCCGGCGCCTACTCAACCACCGAATCTTGCCCAATCCCCGGTGATCGAGTGCCGGCGCGCATCGTCGGTGTACCGCGATCACTCACCGCTCACCCGATGTTTCACGTGAAACACGCACCGTGGTTTCGATACGGCGCCTCCGGCGCCTGTTCCCGGTGATCGAGTACCGGCGCACAGCGCAGGAGTACCGAGATCACCCATTTATCACCCGATGTTTCACGTGAAACATGCAAGTGGTTTCGGTACGGCGCCTACGGCGCCTACTCAACCACCGACGCCGGGAGCGGTGATCGAGTGCCGGCGCGCAGCGCCGGTGCATCGAGATCACCCCGGACACCCGATGTTTCACGTGAAACATGCAAGTGGTTTCGGTACGCCACCTACAGCGCCTACTCAACCACCGACGTCGGGACCGCTGATCGAGTGCCGGCGCGCAGCGCCGGTGTACCGAGATCACCCCGGGACGCGCGATGTTTCACGTGAAACATGCAAGTGGTTTCGATACGGCTCCTCCGGCGCCTACTCAACCACCGACGCCGGGACCGGTGATCGCGTGCCGGCGCACAGCGCCGGTGTACCGAGATCAGCCATGTATCACCCGATGTTTCACGTGAAACATGCACCGTGGTTTCGGTATGGCGCCTCCGGCGTCTGTTCCCGTTGATCGAGTGCCGGCGCGCAGCGCCGGTGTACCGAGATCACCCCGGACGCGCGATGTTTCACGTGAAACATGCAAGTGGTTTCGGTACGGCGCCTCCGGCGCCGGGACCCGTGATCGAGTGCCGGCGCGCAGCGCCGGTGTACCGAGATCAGCCCGGGACGCGCGATGTTTCACGTGAAACATGCACCGTGGTTTCGATACGGCGCCACCGACGCCGGGAGCGGTGATCGAGTGCCGGCGCACAGCGCCGGTGTACCGAGATCAGCCATGATCAGACTCGTCATCAGAAGCGTCCGTGAAGCGATCACTGAAAGTCTTGCGACTCAGTTCGGAGAGTTGATCGTACTCACGCGCGATCAGTGCTTTCCGCTTGGCACGACTCCAGCCCTGCACTTGCTTCTCCCGCGCGAACGCGTCGTGAACGTTATCGTATGTCTCACTGTAGGCAAGGACCACTGGACGTCGACGCTTCGTGTACTGCGCGCCCTCACCGATCTCGTGGAGCCAGACCCGCTTTTCAAGGTTCCTACAGCTACCTACGTAAAAGCTGCCATCCGCGCATTCGAGGATGTACATGTACGGCATGGGGATAGAGTGCAGCATTCCGCGGCGATCCATCCCACGTACATGGCGTGATGTGGAAACTCAACGAGAATGCTGCCATGTGGAGGAGGCAGTGTTTCACGTGAAACACTGCCTCGTTTCGGTACGGCGCCTGCGGCGCCTACTCAACCACCGATATCAGACCGGTCTCGGGGGATCGAGTGCCGGTGCGCAGCCCGGTGTATCGAGATCAGCCAGAGTCCACCGATGTTTCACGTGAAACGCGGCGTGGTTTCGGTACGGCGCCTGCGGCGCCTACTCGACCACCGAAGGGTGCGCAGGCGAACGGATCAGCGGACGGTCGCGCGGATCACGCGAGTCGGCTCGGAGATCACACCCTCACCGACGGGCTCCACGCGGACGTTCGAGAGGCGGAACTTGCGGACCTGTTTGTCCGCTGCCGTCACCTCATTCTCCGCATTGGCGCCCTTGAGGAGAATGAGTTCACCGCCGTCACGCACAAGGGGAGCGGTGAGAGGAATCAGTGTTCGCAGGGCGCTGACCGCGCGCGCGGTCACAGCATCCAGTACCGGACCCTGCTTCCAATCCTCACCTCGCGCACGCACCACCTCGACGTTCTCGAGTCCGAGATCCGTGACCTGCTCATTCAGCCATGCGACTCGACGCTCCATCGGTTCGATGAGAACCCATCGCACGTCCGGTCGCGAAATGGCCAGGACGAGTCCCGGCAGCCCGGCCCCCGAGCCGATGTCGCCCACGCGTCCACCAGCGGGAAAGAGTGGTCCGGCCACAGCCGAGTTCAGAATGTGCCGGCTCCACAAGCGCGGGAGCTCAAGGGGACCGATCAGACCCCGCTCCTCGCCATGCTCCGCCAATGCGGTCGTGAACTGTCGCGCCTGAGCCAGGCGATCGCCGAAGATGTCGGCGGCGACGTCGGGTTCCTGCTCGAGCATCACTGAAGTTTCACGTGAAACGTCAGCCGCGCCGGATGACGGTGTGCCGGTCAGCACCCTCGCCATAGGACTCAGAAATCAGCCCACGCTCGGAAACGATGTCGTGCACGAGTTTGCGTTCATAACTCGACATTGCGGGCAGGGATGCCTGGGACACACCCTCATCGAGCCGTGCAATCGCTCGGTCGACCAGTTTCTGGAGCTGCTGCTGGCGGGCGTCCCGAGATCCACCGACGTCGAGAATCAAGCGTGAGAAATGGCCCGTCTTCGTCTGCACGGCGATTCGAGTGAGCTCCTGCAGCGCTTGCACGGTGTCAGGCTGAGAGATCAACGCAAGCGCCGCGTCGTCTTCATTCTCGACCGACACGTAGGCTCGCCCACCACGGACGTCGAGCGCAAGATCACCGTCGATGTCGGCGATGTCGAGCAGGCCTTCGAGATAGTCGGCAGCCACGTCGCCTTCTTGCTCCAGTTGCTCGACGGTAGCCGTCGGGCGGAGAGTGTCCTGTTCGGGAGTTGTCGTCATGATGATCCTCGCGGCTCTCTCAGGAATCCTTGGGCGGGTTGGTGTTCTTCTGCGCCTGCTTCTTGGCACGCTGCTTGCTCACCGGCTGCTGACGCTTCGGCGCTTCAGCCTTCGCTTTCTGCGCCTCGTCGAACAAGCGCTGCTGCTCCGCCTGGTACTTCTCCAGCGGGATGATCTTGCCGTGCGCGTCGAGTGCCTTGCCCTTGCGAGCGAGGCGCTCCTCGCGGGCCTTGGCTGCTTCCGATCCCGGTGTCGGGAGGTTCCGGATGACGATGAACTGCTGCACCATCGTCCAGATGTTGGACGTGAACCAGTAGAGGACGACACCCAACGGGAAGAAGACACCAGAGAAGATGAAGGCGAGCGGAAGAACATAGAGCATGATCTTCTGCATCTGGTACGCCTGGCCGGTCTTGGCCTCGGGCGACAGGTTCTTCGAGATGATCTGAAGCTGAGTGATGAACTGCGATGCGATCATCAGGATGACGAGGATGACGAGGATGACGACCGTTACGGTCTCACCGGCGCCCCACGCCTCGATCATGTTGACGTGGAGCGGAGCAACACCGAACAGCTGCGCATCGTAGAACTGCTTTGTCAGGTCGACGTTGAGAAGACCGACACCACCCACACCCCATTCGGCGTGCTTTTTGACGTCGCTGAGTGTGTAGAACATACCGAGCAGAATCGGCATCTGCACCAGCAGCGGAAGACAACTCGACACCGGAGTCGTGCCGTGCTTCTTATAGAGCGCCATCGTCTCGCGACTCATCGCCTCACGCGAGAGCTGATCCTTCTTGCCGCGGTACTTCTCCTGAACTTTTCGCAGTTCAGGGGCAATTTCCATCATCTTGCGCTGGCTCTTGATCTGCCGCACGAAGAGCGGGATGAGTGCCGAGCGCACGACGATCACAAGACCGACGATCGACAACACCCAGGTGAGGCCGGCATCCGGCTCCATGCCGATCGACGTGAAGATCCAGTGCCAGAACACCAGGATCGCCTCAACGATCCACTTGAACGGCCACATGATCGTGCTGAAGAAGTCGAGGCTTCCCGACGGCGGAGGTGTCGTCGGGGTCGGCACCACCGGAGTCGGGGTCGCCGCGGCAGCGGCGAAGAGAAGATCCAACACGGATCAGTCCTTTCTGGGGGGCACGACGAATCCGTGCGGAGTCAGGTCATGACGGAAATGCGCGTGCGGCTTCACGTCGTCGATCCCGCCTTGGGCCCAGGGGTGGCACCGAGCGAGACGGGCAGCCGTCAGCGCGGCACCCTTGATCGCTCCGTGCTGCTGGACCGCGCCGACCGCGTAGGCGGAGCAGGACGGGTAGTACTTGCAGACATCGCCATAGATGTGTGAAACCGTGGCGCGATATCCGTGGAGGGCAGCGAGCACGATATTGCGCGGCAACAACGGCAGACCGTGCACCACGGTGGATGCTGCGATTCCGCCGTCGCCGGTCGCCGACATCGGAAGGGTCGAGGCGCTCACGCCGCGGCTTTCCGGCTCAGGCACCGCGTGACTTCATCGCGCAGTTGCGCGTAGTCAGCCGTCGCCGCGGTGGGAAGGGCGCGGATCACGATGTCTGCGCCCGCGCGGACTCCAGGCAACGCCTCGGCACACACGGCTTTGAGCCGGCGGCGGACGGTGTTGCGGGTCACAGCGTTCCCCACTTGCTTACTGACGATGAATCCGAACCGCGGAGAGCGGTCTTCGGCTGTCGCGACCACGTAGGTCACCGTACTCGAGCCGGCGCATCGGGAACCTCCTCGCACGACGGACTTGTAGTCCGCCCCGCGAGTGATGCGGCTCCCGCGCGCCAGCACGCGGTCAGGTCAGGCCGAAAGCTCGGCGCGGCCCTTGGCGCGGCGAGCCGAAAGGATGCCACGGCCGGCGCGCGTCCGCATACGGGCGCGGAAGCCGTGCTTCTTGGCGCGGCGGCGGTTGTTGGGCTGGAACGTGCGCTTGCTCATGAGGATCACTCCGGATCGGCGGTCACCGGAACGCTCTCAACCGGGGACACAGGTACAGGGACAGCCCATGCGGGCATAAGTCAACCGATTAAGGCTACGTCGAGACGGCCGGAAACTCAAGCCGGCGGCGAGCGATCTGACATTATCCACCGGTCGCACGTCGTGCCTGGCGGCGACACGCGGCCCGGATCTACAGTGGATTTTGCGCCGGACACGCTCCCTGACTAGCGTGTCACGGATAGTTATCCACAGGTGTGGATCATTGACGGTCCTCCGTCATTTTCGTCATCGGATCCCGGGAGGGACATGTCTCAGCACGAAGTTCCGGATGTCCCGGTCTGGACCGCCGTGCTGGACGAACTGATGCGCGATGAGCGCGTCACCCCACAACTCCAAGGATTTCTGAGTCTTGCCGTCGCGCAGGGTGTCATGAGCGGCACCCTCTACCTCGACGTCCCCAACGATCTGACGGCCGCGCAGCTGAACAAGCGCCTGCGCGCGCCGATCATGGAAGCGCTCGCGACGGTGGATGCCGAGCCCGCCGCATCCTCGTTCCGCGTCGTGGTGAATCCTGAACTGGCCGATGCTCATCTGACGGCGCCCGTTCCGGTGCAGTCGACGGCACCGCAGATGACGGCTATCCGGCCGGCCACGGAAGAATACGTCGAACAAGCCGCGTCGTCCGCCCGGAGCGACACACGACTCAACCCCAAATACAGCTTCGACAACTTCGTCATCGGTCAGTCGAACCGGTTCGCACACGCTGCAGCCGTGGCCGTCGCCGAGGCACCGGCCAAGGCATACAACCCGCTTTTCATCTACGGAGACTCGGGTCTCGGGAAGACGCACCTCCTGCATGCGATCGGTGATTACGCCCTGAGCCTCTACACCGGCATCCGTGTGCGCTACGTCTCGAGCGAGGAGTTCACGAACGACTTCATCAACTCGATTGCGAACAACCGCGGTTCGGCATTCCAGGCGCGCTACCGAGATGTCGACATCCTCTTGATCGACGACATCCAGTTCCTGCAAGGCCGGCAAGAAACCCAGGAAGCGTTCTTCCACACGTTCAACACTCTGCACGACCATGACAAACAGGTCGTGATCACCAGCGATGTACCGCCGCGGCAGTTGACCGGATTCGAAGACCGCATGCGCAGCCGGTTCGAGTGGGGCCTCATCACCGATGTGCAGGCGCCCGACCTCGAGACTCGTATCGCGATCCTCCGCAAGAAGGCGCAGTCCGAGCGGCTGCTCGTTCCTGACGAGGTGCTGGAGTACATCGCGACCAAGGTGTCCTCGAACATCCGTGAACTCGAAGGCGCGCTCATCCGTGTGTCGGCGTTCGCGAGCCTCAACCGGTCGAACCTCGACATCTCACTCGCCCAAACAGTGCTCCGCGACATCGTCGACACAGATGACACCAATGTGATCTCGCCCACCGACATCATCACGGCGACCGCGCAGTACTTCCGGCTGTCGGTCGACGATCTCTACGGCTCGAGTCGATCGCAGTCGATCGCCACCGCACGGCAGATCGCGATGTACCTGTGTCGTGAGCGCACGAGTCTGTCCCTTCCGAAGATCGGTCAGCTCTTCGGCAACCGCGACCACACCACCGTCATGTACGCGTGCAAGAAGATCGCACAGCTCATGAAGGAACGACGCTCGATCTACAACCAGGTATCCGAGATCACGACGCAGCTCGGCCGTATCGGCCGCTGATTCAGTACTCGCACTTGACAGCGTTGTCCGTAACGCGCGATCATGCGCGTTCTTCACAGTGTGGAAATCCTGTGGATAACTCCCGCCAGGACTCGAACTTCTGTGAACGAATGACAACGTCCTGTGGAATGACCATCGACAAGACGGATGCTGCGCGTCGCGACGAACGACACTCATCCGCAGCTCGCCCACAAGTTACACGCGTGTCGTTTCCTCGTCTCGACACGGATCGGCTGAGTTATCCCCATTTTCCACAGGGGTTAACACCATGACAGATACCTCTCTTGAAGAAACACGTTCGATAACCAAAACGAACTCACCTCACATCTGACGGGCGTCTGCGGAATCCGAACGACAAGGGCACTAGCATGGGAGGGCTTTAGTCGACCCAAGGGAGCGCCAGTGAAGTTCCACGTGAATCGCGATGTATTCAGCGAGGCCGTGTCATTCGTCGTGAAGCTCCTTCCACAGCGAAACCCCCAGCCGATCCTGGCCGGTGTGCTGATCGAAGCATCCGATGAAGGCCTGTCCTTGGCGGCGTTCGACTATGAAGCATCGGCTCGCACGACGATCGAGGCGACCGTCGACGTTTCCGGCACGATCCTGGTCCACGGACGGTTGTTGTCGGAGATCGCCAGCCGACTGCCCAATGCACCGATCCAGATCGAAGTGGGCGAAGACGACGGGATCGTGCTGACGTGTGGGTCCGCTCGGTTCACTCTCGCGTCGATGCCGGTACAGGAATATCCCGCCATTCCCGAGGTTTCCGGTGAATCCGGTCTCGTGCCCGCGGAAGAGTTCGCGACCGCCATCGCGCAGGTCGCCTTCGCCGCGTCGCGTGACGATGTCACTCCTGTCCTCACCGGCGTGCAGCTCGAAGTGGCGGGCACGCAGTTGAGTCTCGTCGCGACAGACCGCTACCGCGTCGCGCTGCGTGAGGTGTCATGGGACGGAGGCACCGCCGCATCCGACGAATCGACCACGGCGCTCGTGCCGGCGCGGACGCTGACCGAAGTCGGCAAGACCTTCGCGCACTCGGGTGACATCAAGATCTCGTTCTCGGGGTCGGGTGACCGCGAGATCATCGCCTTCACCGCGGCCAACAAGACGGTGACCTCTCTCCTCATCAAGGGAAATTTCCCGCCGGTCCGCCGTTTGTTCCCCGAGCAGACCGACCACTACGCCGTCGTCAACACCGCAGAACTGGCTGAGGCCGTTCGGCGTGTGTCGCTCGTGCTCGATCGCTCGGCCCCGCTGCGCTTCACTTTCAGTGAAGACGGTGTCTCGATGGATGCTTCCGGAACGGAGCAGGCCCGCGCTTCCGAGTCGGTTGATGCAACCCTCGCCGGTGACGATGTGACCCTCGGCCTCAATCCGCAGTACCTGCTCGAGGCACTCGGTGCCGTGAAGAGCGAGTTCGCGCGCATCACGTTCACCTCCAGCGACAATGCGAACAAGCTGAGCCCTGTGCTCATCACCCCGCAGACCTCCGGTGGACCCGAGAGCTTCAAGTACTTGCTGCAGCCGAACCTGTTGCTGCGCTGACATCGGGAGTGTCGTCTGCGCCGCCTAGGCTGAATCGGTGATCGTCGAGCAGCTCAGCCTCGTCGACTTCCGCAATTACGCGGTTGCCGACGTGTCGTTGACCGCCGGCGCGAACGTCTTCGTGGGTCGGAACGGTCAAGGCAAGACGAATCTCGCCGAGGCCATTGCCTACCTCGCGACTCTCGGGTCGCATCGTGTCTCCCAGGATGCACCGATGGTGCGCGACGGGATGGATGCCGCGATCGTGCGGGCCCATCTTTCCCACGGCGATCGTCGGATCGTTCTCGAATTGCAGATCAACCGCTCCGGTTCCAACAAGGCGCGGGTCAACGGCGCGGCTGTTCGCCCGGTCGAACTGCCGCGGTATGCCCAGGTCGTGTTGTTCGCCCCCGAAGATCTGCAGATCGTGCGCGGAGATCCGTCGGCGCGGAGACGCTTCGCCGATCAACTCCTCATCCAGCGCGCACCACGCATGGCCGGCGTTCTCGCCGACTACGACCGGGTGCTGAAACAGCGCAATGCGCTTCTCAAGTCTGCCCGGTCGCGTGGTGTCCGCGGAGAGGGGTTGTCCACTCTCGATGTGTGGGATGACAAGCTCGTGCAGCTGGGCACCGACGTGATCCGCGCTCGCCTCGCGATTGCGGCCGAACTGTCTGCGCCCGTGGCCGCGGCTTACACAGCGATCGCCGGTGAAGACCACCGGCCGGAGCTCCAGTGGAGCCTGACGGTTGACGGCGTCGACGGTGCGGATGACGGGGATGATCTCGATACCGCGGGTGAGACCGGCACCGATACTCGATCGGTGGGTGGGAGCGCCGAGGATATCGCCGCGGCGTTCCGGCAGGCCCTCGCCGCCAAGCGTCCGCAAGAACTCGAACGTGCGATCACCCTCGTCGGTCCGCACCGAGATGATCTCGTGCTGCGCGTGCGGGGACTTCCGGTGAAGGGCTACGCCTCGCACGGTGAATCGTGGTCGGTTGCCCTCGCACTTCGACTCGCGTCGGCCCGCTTGCTGCGCGAACAGTCGCAGCTGGGAGATCCGGTCTTGATTCTCGACGACGTGTTTGCCGAGCTCGACGCCGACCGGCGAGCCCGGCTGGCGGCACTCGTGGGGGATTTCGAGCAGGTCATCGTGACGGCTGCCGTCGAAGAAGATGTGCCGGCGGCGCTGTGCGCACGTACGGTCCGAGTGGTCGCCGGAACGATTCAGGCGGTGGGCGATGAGTGAGTCGCCCCTGTCCGGTGTTCCCGAAACCATCGCAACGTACCTGCGACTCAGAGGCCTTGAGCCCTCGGCTCGGACAGCACGCCGACGCAAGAAGCGAGGCGAGACCGACGACGACAAGATGCCGTTCGCGCCCGGTCGCGACCCCAAAGGTGTCGGCGATGTCCTCGCAGACCTCACCCGCCAGGCGGGCTGGGACTCGCAGCTCGCGCGGGAAGACCTGGTCTTGCAGTGGGAGCAGGTGACCGGCGCCGAGACCGCGCGACACGCGAATCCCGTGGCGCTGGCCGACGGCATCCTGACCGTCCAGTGCGACTCGACCGCGTGGGCGAAGAATCTGCAACTCATGCGCGCAGAGATCGTGACCCAGCTGATGCGTCGATTCCCCGATGCCGGCGTTCAGAACGTGCGCTTCGTCGGACCGGACGTCCCCTCCTGGAAATGGGGCCCCAGAGCCGTTCCAGGGCGCGGTCCTCGCGATACCTACGGGTAATCCACGTCCCGCGGCATCCGGAGGCTTTTCCGCGCGCCACAGCGGCGTATGCGCACCCCGAAAGCGATAGAATGAACTGATCCTTCGAATCGATCTGGAGTGCTCGAAACATATGACGTCTGAAACCCCCGACAGCGTTCCCGAGGAACTCTCCACTCCCGACCAGAAGGTGCACAACGACTACGGGGCCGATGAGATCCAGGTACTCGAGGGTCTTGAGGCGGTACGTAAGCGGCCCGGCATGTATATCGGGTCGACGGGCGAGCGCGGTCTTCACCACCTTGTCTACGAAATCGTCGACAACTCGGTCGATGAGGCCCTTGCCGGCTACTGCGACACGATCCACGTCACGATCCTCGAAGACGGCGCGCTGCGTGTCGTCGACAACGGCCGCGGCATCCCCGTAGACATGCACAAGACCGAGGGCAAGTCGACCGTCGAGGTCGTTCTGACCGTCCTCCACGCCGGGGGAAAATTCGGCGGCGGCGGGTACGCCGTTTCCGGCGGCCTGCACGGCGTCGGTTCCTCCGTCGTCAACGCGCTGTCCACCCGCCTCGATGTCGCCGTCAAGCGTCAGGGGCATGCGTGGCGCCAGACCTTCCGTGACGGCGGATCGCCCGTGGCGCCGCTCGCGAAAGAAGAAGCGACGGATGAGACGGGCACGACCATCACGTTCTGGCCGGATGCCGCGATCTTCGAGACGATCGATTTCGACTACGACACGTTGCGGACGCGCTTCCAGCAGACGGCGTTCCTGAACAAGGGCCTCCGGATCACACTGAACGACCTGCGGCCCGACTCGGCGTACGTCGTCGACGAAGACGGAACGGCCGTCACGATGCAGCCGCACGCCGACTTCCTGTACGAGCGCGGCCTCGTCGACTACGTCGAGTACCTCAACAAGGTGCGGAAGGCCGAGGTCGTCAACGACGAGATCATCGAGGTCGAATCCGAAGACACAGTCCGCCACATCTCGCTCGAGCTCGCGATGCAGTGGACGACGAGTTATACCGAGAACGTCTTCACCTTCGCGAACACGATCAACACGCACGAGGGCGGTACCCACGAAGAGGGTTTCCGTGCGGCGATGACGACGTACATCAACAAGTACGCGCGCGAAAAGGGACTTCTCAAGGAGAAGGACGACAACCTCACCGGTGAGGACATCCGCGAGGGCTTGACCGCCGTCATCTCCGTCAAGCTCTCCGAGCCGCAGTTCGAAGGTCAGACCAAGACCAAGCTCGGCAACACCGAAGCCAAGGCGTTCGTGCAGAAGGTCGTCGGCGATCAGCTGACCGACTGGCTCGACCGCAATCCGGTGCAGGCGAAGCGCGTCATCATGAAGGCCGTGGATGCCGCGACCGCCCGCATGGCGGCACGGAAGGCGCGCGAGACAGCGCGTCGCAAGAGCGTCTTCGAGTCAGCATCCATGCCCGAGAAGCTGAAGGACTGCACGAGCAAGGATCCCTCGCTCAGCGAGATCTTCCTCGTCGAGGGTGACTCGGCCGGCGGCTCCGCCGTCAGCGGGCGCGATCCCGAGCACCAGGCGATTTTGTCGCTGCGTGGCAAGATCCTCAACGTCGAGAAGGCTCGCCTCGACCGCACTCTCGGCAACGCCGAAATCCAGGCGATGATCGCGGCCTTCGGCGCGGGCATCGGCGAGGACTTCGACGTCGAGAAGGCGAGATATCACAAGATCGTCTTGATGGCCGATGCCGACGTCGATGGCCAGCACATCACGACGCTCCTGCTGACCCTGCTCTTCCGCTACATGCGCGGGCTCATCGAATCGGGATTCGTCTACCTCGCTCAGCCGCCGCTGTACCGGCTCAAGTGGTCGAACTCCGACCATGAGTACGTCTACAGCGATCGCGAGCGCGACGCGCTGCTGGCCGCTGGTATTGCCGCCGGCAAGCGCATCCCGAAGGACAACGGGGTGCAGCGCTACAAGGGTCTCGGCGAGATGAACGCCAAGGAATTGTGGGAGACCACGATGGACCCCGAAACCCGCACGCTTCGTCAGGTGACGATCGACGACGCGGCTGCGTCAGACGAGATCTTCTCGATCCTGATGGGTGAAGACGTCGAGGCGCGACGCGGATTCATCCAGCGCAACGCCAAAGACGTCCGCTTCCTCGATATCTGACCTTCGACACGCTCAGGGACCACACAAATGACTGACGACGAACGTCCGGACATCACCGACGGACACAATCACGGCAACATCGACCAGGTCGACCTCCAGGTCGAGATGCAGCGGAGCTACCTCGACTACGCGATGAGCGTCATCGTGGGTCGTGCGTTGCCGGATGTGCGCGATGGCCTCAAGCCCGTGCACCGCCGTGTGATCTACGGCATGTACGACGGTGGCTACCGCCCCGACAAGAGCTTCAACAAGTGCGCGCGCGTCGTCGGTGAAGTCATGGGGCAGTACCACCCCCACGGCGACTCGGCGATCTACGACGCCCTCGTGCGCCTGGTCCAGCCCTGGTCGCTGCGGTATCCCCTCGCCGACGGCCAGGGAAACTTCGGTTCTCCCGGGAACATGGGCGCCGCCGCCCCGCGGTACACCGAGACCAAGATGGCAGCGCTCGCCATGGAGATGGTCCGCGACATCGACGAGGAAACCGTCGATTTCGAGGACAACTACGACGGCAAGACGCAGGAACCGAAGGTTCTCCCGGCGCGCTTCCCCAACCTGCTGGTCAACGGCTCGGTGGGTATCGCGGTCGGCATGGCGACGAACATCCCACCGCACAACCTGCGCGAAGTGTCTGCCGGTGCGCTGTGGGCGCTCGAGCACCCCGAAGCGACCCGCGACGAACTCCTCGAGGCGCTCATGGAGCGCATCCCGGGTCCGGATTTCCCGACGGGCGCGCAGATTCTCGGCACGCGCGGAATCCGTGACGCGCAACGCACCGGACGCGGATCGATCACGATGCGCGCGATCGTCAACGTCGAAGAGATTCAGGGCCGTACCTGCCTCGTCGTCACGGAGCTGCCCTACCAGGTCAACCCCGACAACGTCGCCGCGAAGATCCGTGACCTCGCCCGCGACGGCAAGTTGAGTGGCATTGCCGACATCCGCGATGAGACCTCGGACCGCACGGGTCAGCGACTGGTCATCGTGCTCAAGCGCGACGCCGTCGCGAAGGTCGTCCTGAACAACCTGTACAAGCACACGCAGTTGCAGGAGAACTTCGGCGCGAACATGCTGGCCATCGTCGATGGTGTGCCTCGCACCCTCGCGATCGACGGGTTCATCTCGTACTGGGTCGAGCACCAGGTCGAGGTCATCGTCCGCCGCACCGGATTCCGGTTGCGCAAGGCCGAGCGCCGCATGCACACCCTCGAGGGCTACCTGAAGGCGCTCGATCAGCTCGACGAGGTCATTGCGCTCATCCGTCGCTCTCCCACGGTCGATGAGGCCCGAGACGGCCTGATGACCCTGCTGGACGTCGACAAGGATCAAGCCGACGAGATTCTCGCGCTGCAGCTGCGGCGCCTCGCGGCGATGGAGCGCCAGAAGATCATCGACGAGGCGCGCGAGCTCGAGAAGCAGATCGCGGACTTCCGGGCGATCCTCGCCGACCCGACCCGCCAGCGCACCATCATCCGCGAGGAGCTCACGGAGATCGTCGACAAATACGGCGACGAGCGACGCACCCACATCCTGCACGGGTTCGACGGCGACATGTCGATGGAAGACCTCATCCCCGTCGAGGAGATGGTCCTGACGGTGACGCGCGCCGGGTACATCAAGCGCACGCGCAGCGACAATTACCGTCAGCAGCACCGTGGCGGTAAGGGCGTGAAGGGTGCGCAACTGCGCGCCGATGACGTCGTCGAGCACTTCTTCGTCACCACGACGCACCACTGGCTGTTGTTCTTCACGACCAAGGGTCGGGTCTACCGGTGCAAGACGTACGAAGTTCCCGAGGCCGGCCGTGATGCGAAGGGTCAGCACGTCGCGAATCTCCTCGCGCTCCAGCCGGGCGAAGAGATCGCGCAGATCCTCGACATCAGTGACTACACCGTGGCGCAGTACCTTGTGCTCGCCACCCGCGACGGCAAGGTGAAGAAGACGCTGCTCAGCGACTACGACACCAACCGTCAGGGTGGCATCATCGCGATCCGTCTGCGCGGCCAGGAAGAGGAAGACGGCGACGAGGTCGTCAGCGCCCTGTTGGTCGATGAGACCGACGATGTCCTCCTGATCTCGCGGCAGGGGATGTCGTTGCGCTTCACCGCCACCGACGAGTCGCTCCGCCCGATGGGTCGCTCCACCGAAGGCGTGAAGGGGATGTCGTTCCGCCAGGGAGACACGCTCCTGTCTGCATCGGTCGCCCAGGACGATGCGTTCGTGTTCGTCGTGACCGAAGGCGGCTACGCCAAGCGCACCGCGGTGGGGCAGTATCGCCTGCAGGGTCGCGGTGGATTGGGCATCAAGGTCGCCAAGTTGAACGAGGATCGCGGTGATCTCGCGGGCGGTCTGATGGTCCGTGAGGACGACGAGGTCTTGGTGGTCCTTGCCAGCGGCAAGGTGGTACGCTCTGCCGTGGCCGAGGTCCCCGCCAAGGGACGCGACACCATGGGCGTCGTTTTCGCCCGACCGGACGACGAGGATCGTATCCTCGCTATCGCCCGCAACGGTGAGCGTGGACTGGCCGAGGCCGCTGAACAAGCGGCATCCGAGAATGCCCCCGCTGCCGCAGAGACGTCGACGGCGAGCCCCGAAGAGAGTAGTACTGACGCATGAGCACGGTAGCCGACAAGCTGGCGAAGAAGTCGACCAGCAAGACCAGCTCCAAGCAGGTCCGCCTCCGCCTGGTGTACGTGGATTTCTGGTCCGCCGTGAAGCTGTCTTTCCTCGCGGCCGTGGCCCTCGCGATCGTCACGATCGTCTCGGTCTTCCTGATCTACACGGTCCTCAGTACGACCGGCATCATCGAGCAGCTCGATGAGCTGCTCAAGGCATTCGACGACAACTTCACGCTGGGAGACTACGTCGGCCTGCCGCAGGTGATGTCCTTTGCGTCTATCGTCGCGATCCTGAACCTCATCGTGATCACGGTGCTCGGCGCGGTTGTCGCCGGCATCTACAACCTCATGGTGAAGGTCACTGGAGGACTGCTCGTCGGCTTCACCTCGAACTGATTTCGGATTCGCCCGCAGTTCGGGTAAAGTCTTGGAGGTTGACGGCGCACAGACGCCGACCTCCGCACGGGGCTATAGCTCAGTTGGTTAGAGCGCTTCACTGATAATGAAGAGGTCCCAGGTTCAAATCCTGGTAGCCCCACCACCCCACTCCGGGGGCCTTAGCTCAGTTGGTAGAGCGCCTGCTTTGCAAGCAGGATGTCGGGAGTTCGAATCTCCCAGGCTCCACAGTTTTCCTCACTGCGAAATGTCGGCCACGGTCGCCTCGTACGCGCCGATCAGGTCGTCCGCCTCGACGAACAGGCTGTATCCGTGCGCGCCAGCGCCCATGGCGACGCGGCGGCCGGTGATCCTCGCATCCGCAAACACGGGCCATGCCGTGGAGCTGCCGATCGGGACGATCGTGCCCCGCTCGTACCCGGTCGCGTCGAGGGCGCGTTGCGGGTCGGGGAGCTGCATCTTGTTGACGCCGACGATCGCCCGCAGCTTCGGCCACGAGATCGCCCGGTCGCCGGGGATGAGCGCGAACAGATAGGTGTCGTCCGAGCGCTTGACCACCAGCGTCTTCACGATCTCCGAGGGGTGGAGACCGAGAAGGCCCGCCGCATCCTCCAGTGAGGATGCGGCGGGCCTTTCCCGAATCTCGATCTCAAGTCCACGCTCGGCCGCGGCCGTCCGGACTCGTTCGAGCGTCATGCGTCTACTCAGGCGTCGGGCGCACGCAGCGGGTCGTCGGCGACCCACAGCTCGTCGTCGGCACGGAGCGTCTGCCAGGCGGCATAGAGCACACCGGCGGCGGCGGCGATCCCGAAGAGGATCGCGATCACGCCACCGGCGCTGATGCCCGACTTCTTCGGCTCCGCGATGGCGAGCCGCTTCGCGGCCTTCGCACCGTACTTGTCGGCCTTCTTCTGCAGATCTGCGACGTCGAAGCCACCGAAACCGCGACCGGCGGCGAGACGCTCACGCGTGTCGTTGGCGGCATCCCACACCGACAGCGCCGAACCGACGACGGCACCTGCGGCGGGAACGAGGTTGCGGTTGTAGATCTTGCGACCCGTCGCGACGCTCTGGTTCACCACCGGAGCGGCATACTTCTCGTAGCTGTGCTGCACCGCAGGCACGACCTGTTCGCGGTTGTAGTGCCCCAGCTGACGGCCCGCCTCACGGGCGATGTCACCGGCCTGACCGACCAGGACCTGCTGCGACTCCCACACCTTGGTGGCCTGGGTCTGAAGCTTGCGAAGTTCTTTCTTGCGCTTACGGCTGACGCTCACGGGGTGACCTCCCTGATCGGGGAACGTTTCTCTCCATCTTGCCAGACAGCGGCGACCATGCCAGGGGTTGACAGATGTGAGAATAGTGAGCATGACGACTCACACCGCCGTAGCCACGCTCCACACCAACCACGGCGACATCGTCGTCAACCTGTTCGGCGACCACGCGCCGCGCACGGTGCAGAACTTCACCGGCCTCGCCGATGGGTCGCAGGCCTGGACGCACCCCGGTACCGGCCAGCCCGGTGAAGGCCCGCTCTACACCGACGTCATCTTCCACCGCATCATCCCGAACTTCATGATCCAGGGCGGCGACCCGCTCGGACAGGGCGTCGGCGGTCCCGGTTACAACTTCAACGACGAGATCAGCCCCGAGCTGAACTTCAACGAGCCCTACATCCTCGCGATGGCCAACGCAGGTCTCCGCCGCAACGCCATCACCGGCAAGGCCGAGGGCACCAACGGCTCCCAGTTCTTCATCACGACCGATCCGACCCCGTGGCTGCAGGGCAAGCACACGATCTTCGGTGAGGTGGCGGACGCCGATTCGCGCGCCGTCGTCGACGCGATCGCTGCTGTCCCCACCGGTGCCGGCGACCGTCCGATCGAGCCCGTCGTGCTGAAGTCGGTCGACGTCGTCGCCGTCTGATCATCGACACGATCAGGAACCGGTACACATGACGGATTCGGACGTCCGGACGAATCCGGACAACTTCTGTTACCGGCATCCTGACCGGCAGAGCTTCGTGCTCTGCCAGCGGTGTCTGCGCACGATCTGCGGAGAGTGCCAGACACCGCTGCCGGTCGGTGTGATCTGCCCAGAGTGTCTGCGTGACGCTCAGCAGCAGCAACAGAAGTCCGCGCCCGTCACGCGGATGCCGCGGCGCCGGGCGGGTGTCGACTCCCGACCGATCGTGACGTACACGCTCGTGATCATCACGACCGTGTTCTATCTGATCGGTCTGATCCCGGGGATCGGGCAGAGCGTGCAGAGCCTGCTGGCCTTCAACGGCGTTCTCGCCTACATCCAGCCCTGGCGCTTGCTGACCGTCACCCTGGTGCACGCCGGAATCTGGCACATCGCTCTCAACATGCTGGCGTTGTGGGCGCTCGGCCGGAGCCTCGAACCCCTCCTCGGCCGCTGGCGGTTCCTCGCCCTCTACCTGCTGAGTGCGCTCGGGGGGTCGGTGCTGGTTGCTCTGCTCGCCCCGGGGACGTGGGTCGTCGGCGCCTCGGGTGCGGTGTGGGGACTCTTGGGCGCCATGTTCGTGATCGGCCGACACCTCGGGGCGAACGTCACGGCGATCGCGGTGATCATGGGCATCAACCTGGTGCTGACGTTCCTGCCGGGCTCGGGCATCTCGTGGCAGGCGCACATCGGCGGCGGCCTCGTCGGCGCGCTGATCGGTCTCATTTTCGCTCGCACGCGCGCCATCCGGATGCAGCGCCGGCAGATCTGGTTGCTCGTCGCGGTGGGAGCAGGGCTCTTAGCCCTGCTCGGCATCCCGTACGTGCTGTACTACGCCTGAGTTATCCACAGATTCATCCACAACTGGGGATGAATTACAGCGGTGTAACTCACACCTGTGGGATCAGCGGGGGATGGATGCGTCAGCGCCAGCGCGTCGTCATCAGGAAGCCGATGAAGGCGATCCCGAAGCCGATGACGAGGTTCCATCCCGCGATGCCGGGAATCGGCAGGTTCTGGTTGCTGAGGTAGAAGACGATCACCCAGAGCAAACCGAGAATCATCAAACCCAGCATGATGGGCTTGAACCACACCGGATTGGGGGTGGCGTCACCCTCGGTGTGCTCGACGATCTGTTCGTCACCCTTGCCTGAACGTGCCATGGCGTCGATTCTACCTGTCAGCCGCGGCACATCCTACGCTCGGTAGAATCCTCGACATGGGGGACCGTGAACTCACGTCTCGCCGCGCCCGGCGGGCTCGGCCGAGGCGCCGCGTATCGGTTCTCGGCGTGATCGGTGAACTGCTGATAACCGTCGGAGTCGTCGCCCTCTTGTTCGTCGCCTGGCAGATGTGGATCGGTGACATGATCATCGGTGGGCAGAAGCATGCCGAGGCCGATGCGCTGTCGCAGAGTTGGATGACGCCCGCGGCCACGCCGACCCAATCCGCCTCGCCCGCGCCCGTTCCGACGGATGCACCCGCAGAGACCGTGGTTCCCGTGCTCGCGCAGCCGGCGCACGGCGAGCAGTTCGGCGTCATGTTCGTGCCGCGCTTCGGTGCGGACTGGAAGTTCACGATCGCCGCGGGGACGACCCGGAAGGACATTCTCGATCTCGGCGAGATCGGCCACTACGCCGACACCGCCATGCCCGGCGGGATCGGCAACACGGTCTACGCCGCTCATCGCTGGACATCTGGTCAGCCGTTCGATCCGATCGACAAGCTCGTCGTCGGAGACGCGATCGTCGTCCAGACGGCGGAGGGCTGGTACACCTACCGGTTCCGCACGCTCGAGTACGTGCAAGACACCCAGGTCGACGTGCTCCTGCCGGTGCCCCAACAAGCGGGGGTCGAAGCCAATGGCCGCTACTTGACGCTCACGAGCTGCGCTCCGAAGCTCAACATGCTCGAGCGCATCATCGCGTACGCGGTCTTCGACGATTTCACGCCGACCGCGGAGGGGCCGCCCGCCGCACTCACCGAAGGGGTGACCGTCTGATGTACGGCGCACTGTGGCGAATCTTGCCCGGCCCCGCGTGGGTGCGGGTCTTCATTCTGTTGATCCTGGCGACGGCGGTGATCTACGGACTGTTCTGGCACGTCTTCCCTTGGGCCGCACAGTTCATCACTCCGACGGAATCCACCATCGGTGGCTGACCGTTCCGGCCGCATTCTGGTCGTCGACAACCACGACAGCTTCGTCCACACGCTGATCGGATACCTGCATGAGCTCGGGGCTCACACGGACCTCATCGAGGCGGATGTCGTGTCGGACCCGGTCGACACCGTCTCCGGCTACGCCGGGGTGCTGGTCTCCCCCGGACCCGGGACACCCGAAGACGCGGGAGCGTCGATCGACATCATCCTCGCTGCTGTGGAGGCTGGCATCCCCCTGCTCGGGGTGTGCCTCGGCCATCAGGCACTCGCCGTGGCGTTCGGGGCGACCGTCGCCGAAGCCCCGGAAGTGCGACACGGGATCACCTCCCTGATCCACCACGACGAAACCGGACTGTTCGCGGGACTCCGCGATCCCTTCGCCGCGACGCGGTACCACTCGCTCGCGGTGCGCCCCGAGACGCTCCCGTCCGTCTTGGTGGTGACGGCGACCACGCACTCCGGTGTCATCATGGGCCTCGCCCACCGCACGGCACCCGCGTGGGGCGTGCAGTTCCACCCGGAGAGCATCCTGACCGAGGGCGGTTATCAGCTGCTGGGAACCTGGCTCGAGGCCACCGGGGTGGTCGGTGCGGCCGCGCGCGGCGCCGCACTTCGTCCTCTCCGCCCCGTCGGCTGAGTCGATCCGTCCGCGGACGATCCCGTCAGCCCGTGCACACGGTCAGATCGACGGTGGAGTGGATCGGCACATCACCCGGTGCGAGCGACTGGGAGGCGACGACCGGCTCGCCCGGAGTGGCTGGGCACGCGGGGTCTTCGATCACGGTGACGGTCAACGCCATGTCGTCCGCGGTCAGTTCGCGCTCCGCCGCGGCCACGGTGTAGCCGACCATGTTCACGAGCGTCACTTTACCGCTCGCGACCACGAGGTTCACCGTCGTCCCCACGGCGACCTGCGAACCCTCCGTCTGGTCGGCGGAGATCACGACACCGGCCGCGAGGTTCGGATCGTTGCTGTTGCGCACCGAGCCCACACCGAGCCCGGCCGCAGCGAGTGCCGCTGAAGCCTCGGCCTGACTGAGTGAGACGAGCGTGGGGACCGTCGCGAGCTGCGCGCCGGTCGAAACGTACAGGGTGATCTTCTGACCCGACGCAACCGTGGTGCCGGCGGTGGGGTCCGTCCGGATGACGTTTCCCTCCGCGATCGTGTCGCTGCTCTCGTCGAGTCGTGTCGCTTGGAGGTTCTCATCGAACAGCGCCTCGTTCGCGCGCTCCCACGACATGTCGATGAGGTTCGGGACGACACGCGCGTCCGGACTCACGCTCGGCCCCGGGCGACTGGTCATCACCCAGATCAGCACGGAGATCAGCACCGCGGCGAGCACCGCAACGCCCATCCAGATCCATGCGGCCGGGGGCCCTGCCTGCGTGCGCCGCATCGTGGTGTCGGTGCTCAGTTGCCGGAGCGACCTCGCCGTCTCCGCCGCTTGGCGCGGGTTTGCTCCATACAACTCGCTCGTGAGCGCACCGACCTGCCGCTTGCTCGGAGCGCGTCCATCGGTCGTCGCGTCCAGCGCTTCACGAAATGACGCGGCATCCTGATAGCGCTGGTAGGGATCCTTCGCAAGGGCGCGGAGCACGACGGCATCCAGCGCGCGTGGCACGCTCTCGACCAGCTCGGACGGCGGCAGGGGCGTCTCGCTGACGTGCTGGTAGGCGACGGCGACGGGAGTGTCGCCGCGGAACGGCGTGCGGCCGGTGAGGAGTTCGTAGAGGACGACGCCGGTGGAATAGACGTCGGCGCGCGCGTCGACCGGTTCACCCTTGGCCTGTTCCGGTGAGAAGTACGACGCCGTGCCGATGATGGCCGTGGTCTCGGCCACGGTCGACGAAGAGTCGGAGACCGCGCGGGCGATACCGAAGTCCATCACCTTGATCTGGCCACGCTCGGTGACCATCACGTTGCCGGGTTTGATGTCGCGGTGCACGACGCCGGCCCGGTGCGAGTATTCGAGAGCCTCGAGGATGCCATCGGTGTAGCGGACGGCATCGGCCAGCGGCACGGGTCCGTCGGAGATGACGGACTTCAGCAACACCCCGCCGACGAGTTCCATCACGATGTACGGAACCGGGTGGGACGTCCCGTCCGGATCGGTCTCGGTGTCTTCGCCCGCATCGTACACACGCACGATCGTTGGATGCGACATCCGCGACGCGGCCTGGGCTTCCAGTCGGAACCGGGTGCGGAACGCGCTGTCGACGGCGAGTTCGCGCTTCAGGATTTTGATGGCGACCGAACGTCCGAGGGTGAGGTCTTGCCCACGGTAGACACTCGCCATGCCACCCCGCCCGATGAGTTCGTCGATGCGGTAGCGGCCGGAAAGCACGCGCGGCTCTGCTGACACTTCACTCCCTGGGCTGACTCCTAGGCCAGCCTAACCGACCACCCTGGAGGGTGCCCGCACGATCCGACGTCACTCGTCGGTGCTGTCGGATCCCTCGGCCGGCGGTGCCGGATTTCCCGTCGGGGCGGCAACGATCGACGCCTGTACTTCCTGGGATGCTTCCGATGTCCGCTCGCCCGACTCACCCGTGCACGTCACCGTGTAGAGCACCGTCATGATGCGCCCCACTTCGCTGGCGACCGTGACGGGGACGGGCCGGTCGTTCGGCCCGAACGATCCGGTCGACTGTCCGTTGGATGTGAAGACACCGTTGGTGAGGGTGATGTTGTACGACGAGACGGTGCTCGACCCGGAGGGGCAGGTGAACCCGGTCCAGTTGATCGTCGCGGTGCCACCGGCCTCGACCGTGGGTGACGACGCTCCGTCGACCTGGATGACCGGCGCCGATGGTGTGTTCATCGGAGTCAAGGGTCCGTAGGCGCTGAGCGTGACCTGCTGATCGAGTTGTACCGTGCCCGACACCGGGTTGGTCTCGTAGATGAGGCCCTCTTGATCGGCGGTCGGCGCGGCGACTGAGCCGGTCTGGCAGGTCACCGCGGTCATGTTGTTCGTCCGGGCGATCTCGGTCGCTTCGGCGCAGGTCTTGCCGACGAACCCGAGCGTGTCGATCTGCACCGAGGTCGGCGTCGGCTCGGGTGTGTCGGAGGGGGTCGCCGGAGCCGAGGACGCGGGAGTGGATGTCGTGGGATCCGGCGTGGGCGCAGGGTTTCCGAAGAGGGCGAACAACGTTCCGCCGAGCACCAGCACCAGCATCGCGATCAGGGCGATGAGCGGCCACGTCCAGGGGCTGCGCTTTTTCTTCTCGCCGGGTCCCTCGTCCACCAGGGTGCCGGCGGGAGCCGCAGCGGGGAGGATGCGGGTGGCTTCGTCGGTGGCGAGTCTCCCGGGGGTGAGGAGTTGAGTGACCTCGTCGAGCGGCACCGCACCCGCGATCGCGGGAACGATCGCCGCTGCGCCAGCGATGTCGCCGCGTCGCAGAGCGGTCGCCGCACGCGCGACGGCCGAAGCCGTCGCTGGACGATCTTCCGGCTTCTTGGCGATCATGCTCATGACGAGGTTCTTGACCGGCTCGCCGATCGTGTCGGGAAGCGGCGGCGGCGCGTCGTTGATCTGCGCCATCGCGATCGCAACCTGCGACTCGCCCGTGAAGGGACGCTTGCCGGCGAGGGATTCGAACGCGACGATGCCGAGTGAGTAGATGTCGGTCGAGGGTGACGCGGCGTGACCCGAGGCCTGTTCGGGTGAGAGGTACTGGACGGTGCCCATGACCTGCCCGGTCGCCGTCAACGGAACCTGGTCGGCGATACGCGCGATGCCGAAGTCGGTGATCTTGACCCGGCCATCCGGGGTGATGAGGAGGTTTCCGGGCTTGATGTCACGGTGTACCAGGCCGGCCGCGTGGGCGGCCTGGAGGGCAGCGGCCGTCTGGGCGACGATGTCGAGCGTCTTGTCGGTGGAGAGCGACCCCTCGCGTTCGAGGATCGTCGACAGGGCCTCACCGGGCACGAGTTCCATGACGAGGAAGGCGGAGCCGTTCTCCTCGCCGTAATCGAAAACGCTGGCGATGCCTTCGTGGTTGACGAGAGCCGCGTGTCGGGCCTCGGCGCGGAAGCGCTCGAGGAATCCCGGGTCGCCCATGTACTCGTCTTTGAGGATCTTGATCGCGACGGTACGTCCGATGACGTGGTCGGTCGCTTCCCAGACCTCACCCATCCCGCCGATGGCGATCCGGGAATCCAGTTCGTACCGCCCGCCGAAGCTCACACCTTGCGTCGGTCTCATCTGCTCAGCACCGCCTCAATGACTTTCTTCGCGATGGGGGCCGCGATCCCGTTGCTCGTACCTTGTTGGCCGAGCCCTCCGCCGTTTTCGACCATGACCGCGACGACGACTTGGGGGTCGTCGGCGGGCGCGAATCCGGTGAACCACAACGTGTACGGATCTCCCGGACCATGCTCCGCAGTGCCGGTTTTTCCCGCCACGTCGACGCCGTCTATTCTTGCACCGCTGGCTGCGCCGTTACTGACATTGGCCACCATCATCGTGGTCATCTGGGCAGCCAGGCTCGACGACAGAGCGCGTTCGAACTCGGTGTCTTCGGGCGTCTGCTGGACCGTCAGGTCGGGAGCGACGACACGATCGACCATCCGCGGATTCATCACGACTCCGTCGTTGGCGATACCGGCCGCGACCATCGCGATCTGCAGGGGCGTTGCGATCACATCACCCTGCCCGAAGCCGGACAGCGCGGTCTCGGGGTCGGACAGTGCCCGCGGATACACCGAGGCGGTCGTGGTCAGGGGAATGTCGAAGCTCGCGTTGAAGCCGTACTTCTCGGCCTCGGCGCGGATGGCGTCGTCACCGAGCGCGACGGCCAGCTGCGCCATGGGGATGTTGCAGCTCAGCCGCAGGGCCGTGGCGAGTGTGACCTGGTCCCCGTCGCCGCACGTGCCCCCGTCGAAGTTGCTGATCTCGGTCGACGTGCCGGGCAACGTGTACCTTGCCGGGTTCGGGAACGTCGACTCGGGTGTGTAGTCACCGGACGCGAGTGCGGCGGAGACCACGACGAGCTTGAACGTCGATCCGGGCGGGTTGAGCTTGCCGGCGATCGCCCGATTGTCGAGCGGCCGCAGGGCGTTCGCGGTCAACGTGTCGTAGTCGGCGAGCACCTGGGTCGTATCGTGCGAGGCGAGCAGATTCGTGTCGTAGCTCGGACTCGTCACCATCGCGAGCACGCGACCGGTCGTCGGCTCCATGGCGACGACCGCGCCCTGATAGTCGCCGAGGGCGTCGTACGCGACGCGCTGGATCTCGGGGTCGAGTGACAACACGACGTTCGATCCGCGCGGCGGCTGGCCGGTCACGATTCGGTCCAGGCGAGAGAGGAACTGCGAGCTGTCGGTGCCGGAGAGCACGGTGTTCATCGCGCGCTCCAGGCCCCGCGACGACCCGAGCACGGGGTTGATGTAGCCCGTCACCGGAGCCCACATGTCGCCGTCCGGATAGGTGCGGTTCCAGCTGTAGAGATCGCCGCTGGGCACCGACGAGGCGATCACCGTGTCACCGGCGAGGATCGAGCCCCGCTGCACTTCGTAGGAGTCGTAGAGCGCGCGTTTGTTGTACGGATTGGCGCTCAGCTCGCTCGCCTGGACCACCTGGATCCAGCTGATCGCGCCGAAGAGTCCGACGAACATGACGAGCATGACGATGCTGAGGCGGCGGAGTTCCTTTGTCATGACTAGCCGATCACCACCCGGGGCCGGGAGCGCACGGCATCCGATATCCGCAACAGAAGCGCGACGATCAGCCAGTTCGCGACGAGCGACGAGCCGCCGGCCGCGAGGAACGGGGTCGTCAGGCCGGTGAGCGGGATGAGACGAGTGACGCCGCCGACCATGATGAATACCTGTAGCGCGATCGTGAACGACAGTCCGGTGGCGAGCAGCTTGCCGAAGTCGTCCTGTCCGGCGATGCCGATGCGGATGCCGCGGCTCGTGAACACCATGTACAGGCACAGGATCGCGAAGAGACCGATGAGCCCCAGCTCTTCACCGAGGCTCGGGAAGATGTAGTCGCTGTGCGCGAGGGGGGTGAGGTCGGGGCGCCCGTGACCGAGGCCCGTACCGATGAGGCCGCCCTGGGCCAGACCGAAGATGCCGCTGACGAGCTGGTAGCTCGAGCCGTTGACGAGGTCGGGGTTGAAGGCGTCCAACCAGTTCGTGAACCGCGCGCCGACGTACGGCAGGATGCGTGAGGCCAGGAAGGCTCCGGCGACGGCGAGGACGACACCGATCAGGACCCAACTCGTCTTGCCTGTGGCGGCATAGAGCATCGCGACGAACATGCCGAAGATGAGCAACCCGGTGCCGAGGTCGCGCTGGAAGATGATGATCCCCATGGCGCCGGCCCAGATGAGCAGCAGCGGGCCGAGTTCACGCGCTCGCGGCCACGTCATGCCGAGGAAGCGGGTCCCCACCGAGGTCAGTGACTCACGCGTGCGCACGAGGTAACCGGCGAAGAAGATGCCGAGGGCGAGCTTGGCGAGCTCCCCCGGCTGGAACGAGAAGAGTCCCCCGATCGAGACCCAGACGTCGGCTCCAGCCTCGACCCCGAGCCCGGGAACGAGAGGGAGCAGCAGAAGTGCGATGCCCACGAACCCGAACACGTAGGTGTAGCGGAACAACACGCGGTAGTTCTTGAGGAAGAGCACGACCGCCGTGGCCCCCACGATCGCGATGACGAGCCAGGCGAGTTGCCGGGTCGAGAACGCTCCCCAGCCGGCGAGATCGTCGGCGAGGTCGAGGCGATAGATCATCGCGAGCCCCAGGCCCGACAGCACGGTGGCGATCGGAACGACGAACGGGTCAGCCGATCGCGCGGTGAATCGCAGCACGACATGGAGGACGAGGACGAGGACCGTCAGTCCGCCGCAGTAGTACAGGAAGGTCGCGTCGATCTGCCCTTCGGCGCCGAGCTGGACGAGGGCGACGGCGCCGGCGTTGATGGCGAAGGCGAAGAGCAAGAGACCGAGTTCGCGGTTACGTTGCGTTTGCGGCAGCCGCACACGCCGGAGCGCCTTCACGACGGTCGTATCCGTCTCGACGGTGTCGGTCACGGGGTGACTCCCGTCGTCGGGCGCAGGTTCGCGACGATCGCGTTCGCGTCGGCGACGGACCGCGCCGAGATCGTGTTCTCCACCGAAATGCGCTGGTAGGTCGGCAAGTCCGCCAGCAGGATGCCGGTGTCCTCGTACACGGACGACAGCGGGATGGGCCCGATGTCCTGTTGGATGCCGCGGAAGATCACGACCGAATCATCATCGGCACCGACGAAAAAGCGGGTCTGGCTCCAGCTGTACGCGCCGAAGAGGGCGGCGGCGATCGCGAGGAGAATCACGGCGAACCCGACGAACCACCACACGCGGCGACGACGACCACGGCGTCGGTCTTCCTCGATGAGCTCCTCGAGGAACTCCGGGGCCGGCTCGAAGTGCGTGGGCTCGTTCGCGGCCTGGCGGCCCGGGTGCAACCAGCTCGTGCGTCCCGGCCGGGCGGCAGGAACCTCGATGCCCTGGGGGTTCGACGCCGATCCGACGATCGTCGGGGTCCCACTGAAGAGGGGATGGTTCCCGCCCACATCGACGATGACGATCGTCACGTTGTCTGGGGCGCCGGCATCCAGAGCTTGCTTGAGCAACAGATCGGCCGTTCGTCCCGGCGCGAACCCCTGACTCAGTGCCTTTTCGGTGTGCGCGTCGTCGACGACCCCGCACAGCCCGTCCGAGCACAGCAACCAGCGGTCGCCCGGCTGGGTCGGCATGATGAACGTGTCGACGTCGGGATCGGGATCCATGTCGCCGAGCACCCGCATGAGGACCGAGCGCCGCGGGTGATACCGCGCCTCCTCGGGGGTGATCCGGCCGGAATCCACGAGTCGCTGGACGAACGTGTGGTCGGCAGTGATCTGCGTGAGCGCGCCGTCGCGGTAGAGGTAGATCCGCGAATCGCCGATGTGCGCGATGACGGCGTAGTCCTCGACCATTGCCAGGGCACTGACCGTCGTACCCATACCGGCGAGCTCGGGCCGCTCTGCCACCGTGTCGATGAGTTGCGCCGCGGTCTCGCCGATCGCATCCTGCAGGGCGTGCTCGGCATCGCTCGGGCTCGGGAACGGGTGGTCGAGCTCTTTCAGCCGGTGCACCGCGAGGCCAGAGGCCACATCGCCGCCCGCGTGCCCGCCCATCCCGTCGGCGACGACGAACAGATTCGAGCCGCTGTAGCCCGAGTCCTGATTGTTGGAGCGCACCTTCCCCGTATGGGAGATGGCGACGCTGGATCCCTCGAAGGCCATGACGGCGGGCCGCTACTTCCGCAGCTCGAACGTCGTGGCGCCGACCTTGATCGGCGCGCCGATCCGCACGGGCACGGGTGTACTCAGGCGCTGCCCGTCGTGCCAGGTGCCGTTGGTCGAATCGAGGTCCTGGATCATCCACTGGTCGCCCCACAGGAGCAACCGGGCGTGGTGGCTGGAGGTGTAGTCGTCGCGGATCACGAGACCCGATTCGCTCGAGCGCCCGATCGTGAGTGGCTCTGAGCCGAGCGGAAGCTCGAGGCCGGCCTTCGGGCCGCTCGTGATGATGATGCGGGCAACGGCGTCACGCGTCGCCTTCGAGCCGGAACCGGTCGGCGTGGCCGGGACGGAGGGTGCGATCGGCGCTGTCGCCGCGTGCGCCGGGGCGGATGCCGGCGATGCGGCGGCAGGTGCCGGATCGGGCATCTTGCGCACGGTGACACCGAACAGGTCAGCGCGCAGCGAATACACCACGGCGAAAACGAAGAACCACAGCAGCACCAAGAAGCCGATCTGCAGAAGCAGAAGGGTCAGTTCACTCACGACATGCCTCCGAGGCCGAAGGCGCGCGTCGCGTCGGCCGCCGACGTCGACGGGCGCGGCGGGGTCGCCTGGGCGATGACGTGGAAGGTGATGTCGGTGCGCCCGATCGTGACGACCGAGTCGGGGGGGAGGGGCGCTTCCGCGACGGGGCGCCCGTCGAGCTTGGTCCCGTTGGTGGACTTGAGGTCGCGCACCATCGCGCGCTCGCCGTCCCAGAGAATCTCGACGTGGCGTCGGCTCGTGCCGGCATCCGGGATCGTGATGTCGGCGTCGCTGCCGCGACCGATGACCGTCCGCCCCTTGACGAGAGGATGCCGCTGTCCAGCGATGTCGACGACGCCGCGCCACGAAACGTCTCCCGCGGCCGTGCGCGAATCGACGCGGACGGTTCCGGTCGGCAGTTGCGCGTCGGCGTTCACCGCGATCGTCACCGGCCCCGCGAAGCTGAATCCCTGCGCTTTCGCGTGAGCGTCGACAAGGCGGTGCAGTTCTTCTTCGAGAGTGGTGCCCAACGCATCCATCCGTTCGGCATCGGCGGGAGCCAGACGAAGGACGAACGTGTTCGGCGCGAGGATACGATCGCGGCTGACCACAGCGGCCTTCGCGTCGAGTTCGCTGCGCAGTGCGGAGGCGAGCTCGACGGGCTGGACGCCACTGCGGAAGGTCTTCGCGAACGCGCTGTTGACGGCGCGCTCGAGTCCCTTCTCGAAGCTGTCAAGTAGTCCCACGGGGCTCCTCTGGCGTGCTGACCGGTGCGTACATGCTAGTTGCACAGCCTGAGTGCGCGCGGATGGCGCACCCGGCATCGATTGCAGCGGGGTCTGTCTCGCGTGATATCCTCGGGAAGTTGACCCGGTGGTGACACCGGTTCGCGCGAGTGGCGGAATAGGTAGACGCGCTGGCTTCAGGTGCCAGTGCCCGCAAGGGCGTGGGGGTTCAAGTCCCCCCTCGCGCACAGAACGAAAGTGGCTCCTCACCAGGGATTTTATGATCCAGGTGAGGGGCTATTTCGTTATCATGGGGCGAGATATGGGGCAAGCACCTCGGCGTGCCCCATCGCGAGGCTCATGTCCCGGCGAGGCGGCTGGCGAACCGGTCGACGGCGTTCTTCTGCATCGTCGGGGTGACGTGGCTGTAGATGTTCATCGTCGTGGTGATCGTGGAGTGCCCGAGGCGTTCCTGCACGACCTTGGGCGGCACGCCGAGTTCCATGAGGATCGTCGCGTGCGTGTGCCGCAAGCCCTTGAGCGTGACGCGGGGCAGGTGCTCGAACCTCTTGACCTTGACGGCCCACTTGAGGCGGCGATCCCAGCGGCTGGTCATCGCGTCGGGTGAGCGGGGCTGGCCATCGTCGTCTCCGAAGATGTAGGCATCGGCCCTCGCCAGCTCGAAAGACAGCTCGGCGCGAGCGACCTTGTAGGAGGCGATCGCTTTCAAGGTCGCGGCGTCGACGTCGATGACGCGAGCGTTGCCGGTCTTGGTGGTCTTCGTCTTCGTCCAGTCCTCGGTGTTGATCGCACGCCGGATGCTCACCTGCGAGGTCTTGATGTTCACATCGCTCCACTTCAGCGCGAGGGCTTCACTGCGCCGCACCCCAGTGTTCGCGATCACCCACCACAGCGCGAACAACTCGTCCTGTAGCTCGTCGCGATCCCACGCGAGGAACGCGGCGAGCTGATCGGCCGTCCACGTCACCAGCTCGGGCTTCTCTGCCCGCATCTGGCTCGTGGTCGGCGCTTTCGCCGCTTTCCGCTTGGCGGGGTTGGTGGCGATGTGCCCGTCCTCGATTGCGGCGTCGAGGATCGCCCCCAGGACGACGTGGGCTTTGTGCACCGTGTTGGCCGACAGCGGCCCGCCCTTGTCCTGCTCGTCCTTCCGTCCGTGCTGTTCCAGGTCGCGGTAGTGGCGGGCGATCCGGGTAGGGGTGAGCTTGTCGAGCGGATAGTGCCCGAGCTGCGTGCGGAGGTGATTGCGGATGATCTTGTTGTACCCGGCGATCGTGGAGTCCGCGAGCTTGAGCCCTTCCACCCAGGCGTCGGCGTAGACGCCGAGAGTGGGTACTTTCCCGCCGAACTTCTCCTGCTGATCCCGCTGCTTGAGGGCGTCCTGCAACGCGGCGTCCGCATCGGCGGCGGTTGAGAATCCGCCCCGGCTGAACTTCTTCTCCCCGAGGTCGGGCTGCTCCGGGTCGACGGGCACCCAGATCTGATACCGCCACCGCTTCCCTGCGGCGGTCTGGTACGACTGGATCGACCCGCGGCCACCACGCCGGGTTCGCGAGCGACGTGCCTGCGCTTTCTGCGACGTCTCGGCAGCGTCGGCTGCTCGTTCCGCTGGCGTTCCGCGTGGTGCCATGATTCCGGCTCCTTCCTCTCTGCGGCTCGGCTACTCGGCGGGGCCGAAGCGGTCGAGGTAGTCGGCGGCGTCGAACACGCGCCCGGTCGGGTCGATCTGCACGCCCCGTTCCCGGATGAGCCGCTGGCGTTCCTTCAAGTCCGCGAGGCGCTTCGTGTAGTCGTCGTGGGTGGCCTGGTTCGGGCTGCCGTGGCGCAGCGCGCTCTCGAAGTATTGGATGCGGTTGAGGTTCTGCACCCATTCCTGCTGCCAGTAGGCCAGCAGTCCGTCGCTGGTGAGGACGAGTTCTCCGCGCGCCCACTTCTCGATTTCCTCCGGCAGGTACGTCTCCGGTACCCCGGTCAGCGTCGTCTGCTCATCTGGGGGCGTCAGGAGTGCGGCGGGGCTGGTGCGCAGCAGGTAGGCGATCACGGTGAGGTCGTCCACGTCCACGCGGCGGTCGCCGTTCTCCAGCTTGCTGATGCCTGACGGCGACAGCTTCCGGCCCGCGGCGTCGAGAGCGTCGGACATGGTGCGCAGGTCCATGCCGATCGCTTGGCGTGCGGCTCGGATGTTCGCCGCGACGTGCGTGTTCGTGATTCCCGGAGGGTTGCCCCTCACCCGCTCTGTTTCCATAGTAAGAACATACAGCGCGGTACTTGACAACGCAAGCATGGGCTTCTACCGTTGAATGCACCCTCCTCGCGCGCGGCAAAGAACGGATGGTGCGATCATGCGTCAGAGCACCCTTGATATCGACGACCTCCGAAGGCGGCGCAGCCTCGTCATCACCCGCCAGGAAGCCGCCCAAGCCCTCGGCGTCGATCCCCGCACCATCACGGCAGGCATCGAGGAGGGCACCATCCCCTCCGTCAAGCTCGGCCGTCGCGTAGTGATTCCGCGAGAGAAGTTCCTGAGCTTGTTCGCCGACGACACGACTGCCGACTGACTAACCTTGGCTCGGCCGATGCTATTTCTCGGCTAGTATATCTAAAGTAGAAATAGCGACGACGGAAGGGAGGCTGTGATGGGTGGGTACGTCGAGCGTCTGTGGCATCCCGAGGATGCGGGCGGTCTGAGCCGCAAGGATCGCGCGCCCGGTCGTTACCTCGCTTACGTGCCCGACGAACTGGGCGACAGCCTCCCGATGCTGGGCGCCGAGGCGCAGGGAGCGGCGGAGGACGCACTGGCGGTCCTTGCCCGCGCGGATGAGCGGATCGGAGCGCGGGGCCGTTACCTGAATCACCTGCTGATCCGTTCGGAGTCCATCTCGTCCTCGTGGATCGAGGGCAACCGGGTCACGCCCAAGCGCCTGGCGATCGCGGAGCTGCTGCACCAGGGACCGCGTCAGGCGCTCGACGTCGTGGCGAACGTACGCGCGACCGAGTCAGCTATCGCTGAGCTGGCCGACCATACACGCACCATCGAGACCTCCGACATCGTGGACCTCCAGCACGTCATCGAGCCCCGACTTGAGCGTGGGGTGCGGCAGGAGCAGAACTGGGTCGGCGGGCCCGGCTGGTCGCCACTACGAGCCGCATTCGTCCCGCCGCCGGAGACCGAGGTGCCCCGCCTCGTGGCGGACCTGGCGCGGTTCGTCACCGACACCGCCGGAAACCCGGTGGTGCGGGCGGCGATCGCGCATGCGCAGTTCGAGACGATCCACCCGTTCATCGACGGCAACGGCCGTACCGGGCGCGCACTCATCCACACGGTTCTGCGCCGCGGCGACGCGCTGCGGAATGCGCTCATCCCGATCAGTACCGTCTTCGCCGGCGACACTGACGCCTACATCGCAGGGCTCACCGGGTACCGCGCCGATCCGCCCACGCTTGATGAATGGGTGCTCGGCTTCGCGCAGGCCGCGGAGAAGGCTGCGGGGAACGCGGTGAGGCTCGCGGCGGACATCGCCGCGCTCGACCGGGACGTGCACGACCGACTCGTGGCCTTCCGCCGCGACCGTGGCCTAAATCCGGCGGTGCCTCGCCGGGATGCGGTGGTGCTGCGCATCCTCGATACGCTCGCCTCCGATCCGGTGCTCACCGCCGAATTCGTCAGCACACGCCTGTCTGTCTCACCGGCCGCAGCGCACCGGGCACTGACCGAGCTGTCCGAGGCGGGCATTCTCGGCCGCACAAAGGATCAGCGCGGACGGCTGGTCTGCTGGACCGCAGACCGCCACCTGGCCCTCGTCGCGCTCACCGAGCGCAGCAATCGCGTCGGCGGTGGGGACACCCAGGGGCGCAAACCGCGACTCGGGCCCGCGCTGCCGGACGTGAGCCAGTTCGGCGCACGACGCCAGGTGTCCACCACGCGACGCGACGTGCCCGGCCTGTAAGGCGACGAGACCGATGGTCGACTACTGGAACCACAACACCGCCTACCACGCGGAGCTGCTGGACGCCGTGCCGCCATCAGGCGGGGATGTGCTCGACATCGGCTGCGGAGACGGCCTCCTGGTCGAGAAGCTCGCAACCAAAGCCACGAGGGTGATCGGCCTGGACCCTGATCCACGCGCGATCAACCAAGCACGACGACGCCTGACCGAGACGCCGAACGCCCAGGTCGTCCTCGGCTCATTCCTGACCGCACCGGAGCTGGATGGGCAAAGCTTCGACCTCATCACCTGCGTCGCCACGCTCCACCACATGCCCCTGTTCGCCGCTCTCGAACAGATGAACGCGAAGCTCAAGCCGGGGGGCGGTCTCTGCATCGTCGGCTTGTCAGCGAACAAGACTGCCTGGGACTGGATCGTGTCCGGGGTGCACGTGCTCCCCATCCGGTTGCTGAGCAAGCTCCGCGGCGAATCGGGTTATCCGGGCATGACCGTCGCCCGTCCCTCGGAATCACTTGCTGAAATCAGACACATCTCCAGGACGGTACTGCCAGGCAGACGGGTCCGCCGCCGATTCTGGTACCGCTATACCCTGAGTTGGACGAAGCCGGAGTAGACGACACAAGCTCGGTTACAGCCCGAGTCCTCGGCTGGGCGGGGTCGGCCCGTGGCCGCGCGTGCGATGGGTGACTTCGATCTGCGCGGCGCGCGCCCTCTGCTCGGCCAGAGCGCGCTCGGTAGCTTCCTGCTCCTGGGCTGCGTGGGTGCGGATGAGCTGCGCCGCTTCTACGGGCGGCAGGGCCTCGATCGCGGCGAGATCCCGTCGGGTGTTCTCAGCACGTTGCTGCCACCGGGCGACCTGCGCGCGGGGATCGCTCGGCTTGCGGTCCCCGAACACCTGACGACGAACGTCCGCGCGCTCCTGCATCTGCCGGGCAACGAGCCGCTGCTGATCCTGCCGAGCCCCGACTGCCCGCTCCTGCGCCGTGGTCACGCGAGGGTCGGCGTCAGCCTCGTGGTGCGCCACGGATGTGGCCCATGCCTCGACCCCTGCCGCCGTCTCAGGCAGGGAATGCCATCGTGCCCGCCCTGCCGCCTCAACCGCGCCGTGCTCCTCGTTGGCGGCAGCAACCGCGCGGGCGGCGCGACGCCTGCCGAGTCGCCAAGCGGTGCCGAGTGCGGCCGATGCCGCCCACACGCGCTCTCGTGCGGCGAGACGAGCGGTGGCGTCTGCGGTGGCCTGCTCGATCAATGGTGCGGCAACCTCCGCCCGCATCTGCGCGGCGGTCGCTTCTGCTGCGGTGACGATCGCCTCCAGTTGGTCGGCCTCGGCCTGCTGCTCCCGCAACTGACGACCCAGCGCGCCCGCCGTTCGCTTCCACCAGGCAGTCGCGCGGTCGGCGCGTTCGATCTGCTCCGTCAGGCGGGCGCGTTCGGCGTTCACCAGGTGTACCGGCCCATCGGCGGCGAGTCCGGTAACGGCCTCGTGCGCGGCCTGGGTCGCGGCGACCAGCCCCCGGTCGGCGCGGTCGCGCTCGAGCGCGGCGGTGAACTGCTCCCGTGCGTCGTCCACGTCGGCGGCGACTATATGGAGCAGGTTCGTCTCCTGGCCGCGGGTCATGCCGACGTAGACGCCGGAGGCGTCCAGCGCGTCGGAGAGGACTGTGTGCGAGCCGGGCACGGTCGAGCCCTGGACCCCGTAGGCGGTGGAGGCGTAGGCGAGGTGGGTGTGCTCGGCGACGTGCTCGACCGGAAGCCTGACGGTGCGCTGCTTCTTCCGGCTGGTGTCGTTCTCCTTCGCCCACACTGTCCCGTCTTGCCCGACTGCTTGGACGGTCCATGTCTGTCGATTCGCGACCTGCACGTCGGAGTCGTTCTGTCTGGTCTGGATCACATCGCCGGCACCGATGCTCAGTCCGTCGCTGCCTGTGGTCGTGCGGGCGTCGTCGACCAGGCCGGCGCGCACGCGCGTCTCGCGGATTCGCTCGTTCAGCTCGCGTGCCTCGTCGTTCGTCGCCGTCGTGATCGCGTCCCCGTCGCGGGCATCGCGGCCGATCGTCTCCCGCATCGCCTCGGAGTCCTCGTGCAGCACAACCAGGCCGAGGGCGTGCAGCCGGTCGAACAGCAGCGCCGGATGCTCCCCGCGACGCATCTGTACCGTCAGCGCCGCGTACTCGGGGTCGGCGAAGCGATGCACGGTCGTCATGTCGTAGACGCGCGGAGCGAGCTGCGCGGCCATGTCGAGCACGCCACCCCTGCCGACGGCGGGGAGCTGCGCCCGGTCGCCCACGAGGGCGAGGGTCGCGCCGTGCTCATCCGCGACAGTCAGCAGTGCGAGGGCGGTGTCCTGGTCGAGCATCCCCGCCTCATCCACCACGATCCGCTCCCCTCGGACGAGCTGCGCGGCCTCCGAGGGGCCGGCGTAAGTGCTCCCGTTCTCGGGGTCGGTGTCGCCGACGACGAGGCGAGTCCATACGCCGTCTCGGTTCCAGCGCCAGCCGTGCTCGTGGACGAGCTTCGCCACGCTGTCGGCGCTCACGCCGAGTTCCTGCGCGGCCACGTCCGCGGCCTTCTTCGTCGGCGTCACGACCCGCGTGCGCCGCCCCGCAGCGACCGCGGCCTCGATCGCGGTTCTGAGCATGGTGGTCTTGCCCGCGCCGGCCGCCCCCTCCACGACGACCAGTGGCGCGGTGCCGGCGATTGCGGAGGCGGCGCGGACCTGGTCGGCGTCCAGCTTCGACGCATCAACGCGGGGAGTTGCGCCGCTGACCGACTGGGTGGCGCGTGCGGCGAGCCGGTCGCGCAGTTCCGTCTCTACAGCGACGACGTGCAACGTCGTGAGGTGCGCCACATGCTCCGGCCGCGGCGCATCCGGCGGGAGGATGGAGAGGCAATCGTCGGCGGCAAGCCGCGTCGCGATCGTGATGAAGTCGCGCAGCTCGTCAGGAGCGGCGCGCACGCCGACCTCGGTGACGATGCGCGCCACCTGCTCCTGCACGTCATGCACCGTCCACGCCGACGCGGCAGCCGCGCATCGGTCGAGCGCACGCGACGCGACCTGCTGCACGGCAAGTTCATCCAGTGCGCGCGCCGGTCGCACAGCGGTGCGCGGTAGGTCGGGGGTGTATCCGGAATCCTGCACCTCCCGCAACCATCCGGCCTCCGAGCCGAGCTGCAATGGCTTCTTGCTCGGGCGCTCGTGATCCCATGCCTTCGCCAACAGGCGCGACCGCACCACCGGGCCCGGCTCCTGACCGGGATGGGCTGCCTCCCACTCGGCCTCGAACGCGGAGAGGTTGCGGGTGACCTGCGCGCCACGCTTCGACATCACGGTGTTCCACGGCTCCAGCTCTGCTGCCTCGCCCGTTACAGGATCAAGGGTGAGGCCGTGCGCGTCGAGGACGGCGGCGAGCTGGGGGTGCGCGGCGAGAACGGCGGTGCCCAGTGCCCGGACCGCGCCCTGCTGCCGGAATAAAGCACCCGTGTCCAGTCCGCGCCACGCGTCGGCCGCCCAGACGCGTGTGCCGATCTGGAAGTGGATGTGCCGGTGCGGATCACCTGCCCTGCTGGTCTTGTGTGAGACGGCCACCGTTTCGAGCTGTTCGATGGGCACGACTTCCTGCTTGCCTCGCGGCCCGACGCGTGTGACCGAGTGCTGGCCGAGCCACGACCGAATCTCGGCCACCGCGTCACGCTGCGCGGCATCCAGTGCTTCGGACACCTCCGGGTGCAGGGCGGCTGCGATCGAGAGGGACTTGGGGACGTTCACGACCATCTCCGCGAACCGCGGACTGCCGCGCTGTCCCTCGCCGGGCAGACGTGGCTTACCCATCGACTCACCCGTAAACGGGTTGATCCAGTCCACCCACTGCGCGTACTCGTCCGTGGTCAGCCCGAGTTCGCCGATCACTTCACCGCGCGCGTCGACCGCGGTGAACTCGGCCAGGGCGGTGCCGCCCTCCAGGTAGTAGTCGTCAGCGCGGGAGCGATCCGACTCCAGGTAGCGGCGCGCATCCGTGCCGGAGCCTCAGAACAGGATCACGCCGCCCTTCACCGGAGCCACCTCCCGCTTTCGATGTTTCTACTACGGTGCAATGTGTATCTACCACGGTAGCATACGGGCATTCAAAAGTGAAGAGACTCGATTTGAGTCACTGAGGGTGGGATAGGAAGCTCTGACGGGGAGGGGCTCTTGCCTGTGACGGTAGGTGCTGGAGGGGGTCAGGGCCTGGCGGGGGAAGGGTTTGTAGTTTAATGGGTCGATAGTCGTACTGTTTCTGGCGTAGTATGAGTGGTGTACCAAGAGTTGAACCGTTGGGAGGCGTCATGACAATCAGTGCCGATGCCATTCGCGGGTACGTCGACCTCATGGTGCTTTCGCTGCTGCGCTCCGGACCGTCGTACGCGTATGAGCTCGCGCAACGAATCACGGCGATCAGTGGCGACGACTATGCGATCAAGCAGACCACCCTCTACTCCGCCGTGAAGCGGCTCGAAGTGGGCGGGCTGGTCAGCTCGTTCCCCGGCGTCTCGCCGTCGGGCAAGCCGCGCACCTACTACCGCACCACCGATGCAGGTCTCGCCCACTTCGACCTCAAGGTCGCGGAATGGCGCAGCACCAAGTCCGTCGTTGACCGCTTCATCGAAGGAGCCGCCCCGTGAATGTCATCATCGCGTACCTAGAAACAATGTTTAGCGCCTACCCGCAGACCTCCCGCTTGCAGGAGGCCAAGGCCGAGTTGCAAGCCATGATGGAAGACGCGTACACAAGCCTCATCGCCGAAGGACGCGCGGAAAATGAGGCGGTCGGGCAGGTCATACGCGACTTCGGCAACCTCGAAGAAGTCGCCCCGGTGCTCGGCATCGCATCCGACATCAGCCCCCTGCACACCGATGCCGCTCCGTTCCCGCCCGTCACGCTGGAGGAGGCCCAGGGCTACGCCGCCGCCAAGCAGCGCACCCGCCGCCGCGTGAGCGCCGCCCTCACTCTGTTCGTACTATCTCCCGCGATCCTGATCGTGTTGCCGGTCGCCGCGGAGTCGGGCCTGGTACCGATCACTGACGGGGTCGGCGTGTTCATCGGCCTTATGGTGCTCCTCGTGCTCGCCGGTGTCGGGCTGCTGCTCCTCTTGGCCGCATCGCGCGAAACGGCACCGTACAAACACATTGCGGAGGGGCGATTCTCCGCCAACCCCGTAGTCACACGTTGGGCCGAGTCGCTAGCTGAGCAGTACGAGCGCGGACGCACCCGAGCGCTGCAGACCGCGATCATCCTCGCGGTCCTCGCCCCCATCCCCACCCTTGCGTTCGCGCTGTTCTTGGACGACTCAACATGGGTCGACTTCTGGACCGTGATCGGCGTCGTGTTCATGCTCGCCGTCGTCGCGATCGGACTCGGAATCCTCCTACCCAGAGGCTGGGCCCACGACGTCGCGGAAAAGCTCGGCCGCAGCGCACCCGGCCGGCGAAACAGACAGTGATGACCTCAATGCTCACGCGGCACCCGTTGACGGCGTTCTTCGTTCTCGCCTCCCTCGGCTCCTGGATTGCCTGGAGCCCATGGTGGCTCTCCCAGATGTAGGGATTTTTTTGAGATGTCCTTTTCGCGGGTGAGATGTCGGTGCCGTGTCCATGTGGACATTTAGGCCCAGATCTCCGTCGCTCGGCGGAGTCCCGTAGGACTCGACTCGGCTACTTTCAGATCCATGAGCGACGGTATTGAGCAGGCGAACGCTACCCAAGATCAGGAACTCCGTTTACGCGCGGGAATGAGGTGCCTCGCGTGGGGATCTGTGATCGCCCTAGTGGCCCTGATCGCCTGGGCGATTTTCGCGGCGATGAACGGCTCGACGGCAGGCATGGTTGCTGCGAGCTCCGGATCCGTTGCGGTGGCAGTCGCATGGGGCTCCGGCCATCTCGCCATCAAGACCAGGTTGGAGCAGATCGCGGCGTCAGCCGACGACACGCAGTGACCCGGCGCGCGGAGAGTTGCGCGAGTGGCTGGACGGGACGCCTACCGGGCACGCACTCGGTTCATTCGTTCAACCAATGTCCACGCCCCTTGTCGGATCCCATCCGATGCGTCTTGCCCGGCGGGGTTAACGTGGTCAGGTGGATGCAGGCAGAAGGGAGGAGCGTCGCCGTAAGTACTTGAGGCTGGGGACGGGTGAGCTGGCCGCTGCCTCGGTCTTCTTGGTCGCGGCCCAATTTCTCGTAGTGCCGCGCCTGACGCAACCCCAGGATCGGATGGCACTGTGGTCCGCGCTCATTCCGTTGCTCTTTGTCCTGGTCTCGGCTGGAGTGTATTGGTTGCTCGCTCGAGCATGGGTCGAGCGCGAGCTGATGCCGCGCGGGGTCGCTGCGACATATCGGGTCCTGCGGGTCGCTAGCGTCCTCATCCTCGCGGGTGGTCTTGCGGGCCTTATCGTGTGGTGGCCGAACAACATCGCCGTCGCGCTCTCCGTTGCGGGGGTTTGGGCCTTCGCCGCCGCCGAGTTCACGAACTACTTCATTGTCCGTCTGGCGTACCCCGTCACGCGCTGGTTCGCCGCGGTCGCCCAGTGGCGTACCCCCCAGCTCGTCGCAGACATGCACAACGCAGGCGACTAACAGCCGACCGACGGCCGCAGAGGGATCGGCTTGTGGTCCGCCGGTCTCGAGCTCAGGGTGGACAACTTTCGCGGCGAGGGGGCCGCAGCAGCTGGACATTTCCCGAGTCGACAGCCCGCCCTGATGCGGACGCGGTGGACAAGTCAGGCCGTTTCCTACACCAGAGTGGGATCGGACTCCTGCCGATTGAACTACCGTTCTCCGCTATCGCGGGAATCAACCAGCTCGGACTGTTCGCCGGACCGTTTACGGCGGCGCTGCTGATGACACACCTCACGGAGGGCCGCGACGGCACACGCCGGTTCTGGCGTCGCCTTGTGCAATGGCGGGCACGCCCGCTCTGGTGGGCTCTGGCCCTTGCCGCTATCCCTCTGGCAACGGGCGCTGGCTATCTGCTGAGACCGGGCACCACCTTCGCTACCGAGGAAGGCGGAGCCGCCATGCTCGGGCTGCTGACGGCCACTTACCTTATCTATCTCCGCGGCGGCCCGATCCAGGAAGAACCGGGCTGGCGCGGCTTCGCACTTCCACGGCTTCAACAACGACTGCATCCGGTGACGGCGGCGCTCTTGCTCGGAGTGATCCACTGCTTCTGGCACGCACCGTTGTTCCTCACCGACGAGTGGGACACTGCACGGCAGGAGCCAAGCCAGTACCTGGCCTACCTCATGCTGGTCATCAGCCTCTCGGTCGTTCTGTCCTGGCTCTTCAACGGGTCGCGAGGTTCCGTGACGGTGGTGATCCTCGGCCACAACGGCGTGAACTGGGCGCTGTTCACGGTGGGGGCTCTGACCGGGTACTCGCCTGTCTCCAACTGGCCTGCGGCGCTCGGACTCGCTGGCCTCGCGATAATCGCCATCATCGCGACCCGTGGACGACTCGGATACACCGGAGCCACAGCGCCCAGACGGGGTAGTGCCCTCACGGCCGATTCCATGCGCCAGGAGAGCCCATGACCCCATCGCAAGGCCAAGCGCAGGCACTACCCCATGGGGCAAACGATGGGGCACCAAGTACGTTTCTGCGCGTATCGAGAGGTAGGCGCATGCCTTCGCTACCCCGGAAACCGTTGCTTTCATGCGGGTTTCTGCGTCCTAGCGTGGGTACCTGTTCGGGCAGGGGTAAGAGTTCAAGTCCCCCCTCGCGCACCCAACGAATTCAACCCCCGACCGGAATCTTCCGGTCGGGGGTTGTGTCGTTTGCGCCGCTCAGCCGACGTTGTGGAGGAATCGCAGAACCCGCTCGGCCTCGTCGGCGTTGCGGGTGGCGATCGCTTCGCGAAGATCCCGGTATCCCTGCGCTCGCGCCATCGGGCAGGCGACGAACGGCACCCAGCCGCGGAGATTCCGCCGAATCGCCAGCGACGCCTCGCGGATGAACCCGGTGAACACCGCGTTGTGTGTGGCGATCGTGACGCGCGTGAAGAAGAGGACGGATGCGTCGAACACACGGATCGGATCGGATTCATCGACGGCCGCGATCACGGCATCCAATGCGCTCACCAATTCGGCCAGCTCGTCATCCGTGCATTCGGTGAGGGCCAGGCGCAGGGCGTTGCCCATGAAGTAGGCCGTGAACGCTCCGGTGTCGGCGCGGAGCTTGTCATCGGGATCGGACACACGCGTGTAGCGGCCGACCGCGATCTCCACCAGTCCGAAACGCTCCAGGCGCTGTAGGGCCTCGCGCACGGGAGTGCGGGACACACCCAGTTGGGTGGCGAGATCGACGTCGCGCAACTGCTGCCCGGGCGCGAGGGTTCCATCGAGGATGGCGTCACCAATGCGCGCATACACCTCGTCGCCGAGGATCGTGCCGCTGGTGAGTTCGATCGGGGGGAGAATCGCAGTCATCGCGGGCAATATCCTACGTCGCACCGGCCCGTGTTCACGGCCGATTCCCATGAATGGAACCTTCGCTGAGGCACTGATATATCGGTAGAGTGAGCGCAGCCACGCCCAGCGTGGCCTATCCGGGGGGATCCGTCGACGCCCGGGCGCACGCGCTCAGCGCGAGACGCCTGGGCGTCGAATGGTTTACCGGCCATTATTGCAACGTTTATGTCACCATCTGATATCGGCCAGGCGTATGCCCAGGTAACGGCGCTAGCATGACCACTGGCGCACTCGCGCCGAATACAGCTCGATTTAGTAAGGCAGTTCATGAGCACCAGCGGTACCGTCAAGTGGTTCAACTCGGAGAAGGGCTTCGGCTTCATCGCTCCCGATGAGGGCGGCGCAGACGTCTTCGCCCACTACTCCGCCATCGAGTCGAGCGGCTACCGCTCCCTCGAGGAGAACCAGCGCGTCGAGTTCGAGATCGCCCAGGGCCCCAAGGGCCTGCAGGCGGAGAACATCCGACCCCTCTGAAGTCCTCACGGCCCGCAGAGCGGGTCGTCAGTCTTTCGTCAAGACGTCGTAGTCCGCAAGGGCTACGGCGTCTTCGGCGTTTCTGAGGGCACGTCGGGCCGCATCCAAGGCATCGACCGGATTGTCGGCCCCCCGCGCTGCCGCGAGGTCGCGGTGCGCTGCGGCGAGCCGCACGCGGGCGTCCGCTCCGGCGCGCGCGGCTCGGGGCTGTGCCCGGGAGATCGCGTCGCGCGCCGTCGCGAGCGTGCCGGGGAGCGCCGTGCGCGCTCCCCGGAGACGCTGCGCGGCCGTGCGGGCATCGCCCAAGGCAAGATCGATGCGATCACGGAGGCATGCGAGGCCGTCCACGGTCGCGGCGGGAGCGCGGTGCGCCCGTGCCTCGAGCCCGGACATCTCTGCCTCGACGTTTCGTAGCTCGGCTCCGAGTCGCTCGGATTCGGCGGTTTCGAGCCCCTCCCGCGCCGTCAGAGCGTGCCGCAGCGCTGCCCGCGCCGACGCTATTTCGCCGTCGACGGCGCCGGCGGCATCCGTGATGAGTCGATGCCTCTCCTCGACGCGGCGCGCAGCGGAGGATGCCTCGCGCACGGCGCGTTCCGCCTCGGCGAGGATCGGGAGTGTACTTCTGGTCGGATCGCTCGCTCGTGTTGCGGCCTCGTCGATGAGGCGCTCGGCCTGTGCCAGCGCGCTCACGGCGGTCGCGGCGTCGCGCTCAGCCTCCGCCCACTCGGTGCGGTCCCAGCGTGCGGCGAGCTCTGCCAGGAGCGCGGCCGGATCGGCCAATTCCGCGCGCAGTCGACGGCATCGATCTCGTGCGGCGGCGATCTGAGATGCGGCCGTCACGTGCGACCGCATCCATTCGTCATGCTCGCTCCGCGCACGCTCGATCGACGCGATCGCGACGTCGGTCCGCGTGCGGATGCTGCGCGACACGCGCCGCACGTCGTCCGGATGCGTGTCGGCACCCAGGTCACGGAACTCCGCGAAAGCGTCGTCGCGGACATGGTGCGCCGTCATCCGGGCCCGCCGGAGAGCAGCCGGAGCGGTGCCGTCGTAGAGCGCACCGGACAGATCCACGTCGAGGTCGAGTTCCTCGATCATGTCGTCGAGTCGGACGAGGGCCGACCCGGTGGCCGTCCGCTCCTGTTCGGCGGCGGCACGAGCCCGCGGGGACCGCCGGCGACGGCGCAGGGCCCAGATGGCGAGAGTGCTGAGCGCGGCAGCGGTCCCGAACACGACCAGCCCGGGGACGACCCACGCTCCGATCGCGCCGAGCACCTCGCTCATTCGCTGTTCGCGACCAGAAGAGCCCTCAACTGGGTGGCGTCGTCGACCTGCGCGGCGGATCCTTCGCCCTCGTGCGGCCAGCTGAAGCCCCACCGGACGAAGATCACCGGCACGCCCTGCTCAGCTCCACCTTCGATGTCGTGGTGGCGATCGCCGATCAGCACGGGCCGGCTGATGTCGACACCTTGTGCGGAGAGGCGCCGGAGCGCTTCGGCGATGATCGCCGATTTCGAGGCGAGGGTCTTCTCATCCGGCGTTGCGCCGACGACCGCCTGAAGGTACGGCGCGAGATCGAAGTGCTCCACGAGGGCGGCGACCTGCACTTCGGGTTTGGAGCTCGCTGTCGCCTGCGGGATGCCGGACTCGCCCAGCTCGGCGATCAGGTCACCGATCCCGGGATACAGCTTGGCTCCGGTCGTGTACCCATCGGCGCGACCGATGCGGCGGTACATCGTGGTGGCCTCGGCGGCTTGCTCGGGCGTGAGGCCGAGGTTCTTCTGAAACGACTCGTGCATCGGCGGCCCGATCCAGTGGACGAGCTCGGCGCGCGTCGGAGGCGGGAAGCCCAGCTCATCGAGGGCGAGAGTGAGGCGTCGAAGGATGCCGTCGGAGGCATCGACCATGGTCCCATCGACGTCCCAGAGGATGCAGGTCCACGGTGATCTCAGCGCCATGGGCCCAGCCTAGCGAGCGTCAGAAGAGCCGCGGCGCTCCGGACTCGGTGCCCTTCATCCCCTCGTAGTCCAGCGTGACGCACCGAATGCCGCGGTCAGCGGCAAGGACCTTCGCCTGTGGCTTGATTTCCTGAGCGGCGAACACCCCCGTGACGGGCGCCAGGTGCGGGTCCCTCCCGAGGAGCTCGAGGTAGCGCGTGAGCTGCTCGACGCCGTCGATGTCGCCGCGCCGCTTCACTTCGACCGCAATCGTGCCGCCGGCCGGGTTCCGCAGCAGCAGGTCGACGGGGCCGATCGCCGTCGGGAACTCGCGTCGGACGAGTGTGAGCCCGTCACCGATCACCTCCACCTGCTCGGCCAAGAGGCGCTGCAGGTCGGCCTCGACGCCGTCCTTCTGGAGACCCGGGTCGATGCCAAGCTCATGAGATGAGTCGTGCAGCACCTCGTAGATGCGCACGAGGAGCGCGTCGCCGGTCTTGGCATGGGTCACCCGCCAGTGCTCACGCACACCCGCCGCGGCGGACTCGGCATCCGGAACCTCGACCGTCAGCGTGCAGGGCGGACTCATCCAGTTGAGGGGCTGGTGTTGGATGTCGCGGTGGAATGCGACGGTGCCGTCGGCCTTCAGCATGATCAGGCGGGTCGCGAGCGGGAGATGCGTGTTGAGGCGCCCGGTGTAGTCAACGGAGCAACGGGCGATGACGAGTCTCACCTCGTCAGTGTAGGAAAAAGACCGGCAGGGCGCGACGTGACGGATCGTCCACACCCGGGCGCTCGACGGTTTCGCGTCCGGGATTGTCCGGGAATGGGCTCTCAGCCTCGTGGCGCGATGGCATCTTGCTAGAACAGGGAGGACGCATCGTCGGGGGGCGCGCGTCAGGGGTCGGGGAAAGGTGTCGCGCGGAGGGCTGGGGCCTGCGGCGCCTCTCCTCGACGCCCGATCCGCGCGGCGTCAGGGTGCGGCGGGACCCGGATACACTGACGCCGTGGAACAGGACGTCCGCCCGCAGAAGCAGGCAGCGCGCTTCGATCCGCTCGTTGACGAGTTGCGTGTGCTGCGAGAGTCTCGGGGGGTCACGTACCGAGAGCTTGCCGCGCGGATCACCCGCCAGCGTGAAAACGACGGTGTCATCCCCGCAAAAGCGCGGATTGCGCACACGACTGTGTCGGATGTCTTTCGTCTCGGGCGGTCTCGCCTGAATGCGAACCTCGTCGCTGAGATCGTCCGAGCGCTCGACGGCGACGACGCAGCAGCGAAGGACTGGCGGACACGTGTCGCGCAGATCGCGCCGCTCACGCCGGTCGTTCCTCGCTCGCCCGAACCGGTCGATGCATCGCCACCGACCCTTCCCACCACCGCCCGCCCCACGGTGCCGGCTCTCGTCGCCCTCGTCGCGGGCGGCCTGCTTCTGAACGCGACCGGCAAGTTCTTCAATCCCCTGCTGGGGGACATCTTCTTCGTGGACATGGTGGGGACGGCCGTCGTCGCGTTGATCGGCGGACCGTGGCTGGCGGCTCTCGTCGGTCTGCTTTTCGTCGTCGTGGAACTGCTCAAGTTTCAGATCGGCGGCGCACTGTTCGCGGTGACCATGATCTTCGCCGGACTGATCTGGGGCTATGGCGTTCGCCGGGGCTGGGGCGCGACGTTGCCGCGCTTTCTCGCTGTGAGCGCCGTGGTCGCCGTCGCGACGTCGGCGCTCGCCGTTCCCATCACGATGCTGTACTACGACGGGCAGGTCGATCGCGGGCTCGATGTGTTGTTCGCCCACCTGCAGGCGGGAGGCCTCGGTCCGTGGCTCGCGGTCAGCGGGACCAATCTCACGGTGTCGCTGGTCGACAAGGTCCTCACCGGGGCAATCGCGTTCCTGATCGCGCGCCTGATCTGGACGAGCCCTGGAGCCGCCGAGCACGGCTTCGCGCCTCGGCGCTGACGAGGCGGGTCAGTGGCGGCCGACGCCGACCTGAGAGCCGGCGATGGGCTTCGCGACACCGGAAGCGAGGCCGCTCACGATGATGAGGCCGACGATGATCCAGAGCGTCGGCAGAATCCCGATCTGATGGCTGATCCACCCGAGCACGGGTGGGCCGCAGAGGAACGCGACGTAGCCGATCGTCGCGGCCGCGGAGACGGATGCCGCGGCGCGCGTCGGGTCATCGGCTGCCGCGGACATGCCGAGGGGGAAGCCGAGCGAAGCGCCGGCGCCCCAGAGTGCAATGCCGATGAAGGTGACCGGCAGGTTCGGGGCAAGGATGAAGGTGATGAGTCCCGCGGCAGCGGCGACCGAGAGGATGCGGAGCGTCCATACGCGTCCGATCCGGTCGACGAGCGGTCCCCCGACGGCGCGGAAGGCGGTCATCGCGACCGAGAACACCGTGAGTGCGATCGCGCCGACCTCTTCGCGCTGGCCGTGCCCGTCGACGACCGCGATCGTCAACCAGTCGTTCGCGCTACCTTCGGCGAAGGCCATGCCGAGCATGATGAGCCCGATCGCGTAGATGCGAGGCTCCCGCCACACGGCGAGCGCGGCCGAGAACCGTTCGCGGCGGGAAGAGGCGGGGGAATCGTCCTTGACGTCTCCGGGGTCGTGCACCGGCACGAATCGCAGGGACACGACAGTGACGGCGACGACCAGTACCGCAACGGCCCAGAGGTGGACACTGACCGGAACCTGCCACGCTGCCATCGCGACACCGATGCCGGCGCCCGCGACGGTGCCGAGACTGAAGAAGGCATGGAAGAGCGGCATGAGCGTCTTGCCGAAACGCTGCTCGACCGCGGCTGCTTCGACGTTGATCATGACGTCACTGGCGCCGAACGTGAGACCCATGAGGGCCAGGCCGACGGCGGCGACCGGAAACGAGCCGAGCGTCTCCACGCCGACACCCACGATGATCAGCGCGATCGTGAGTCCGGTGAACATGACGTACAGCCCGCGACGAGCGCCCCAGCGCACCACGATGATGTTGGCGAGAGTGAGACCGATGAGGGATCCGGCGCCCATGACGAACAGCAGCATCCCCAACTCGAGGTCACCGATGCCGAGCGCGCGCTTGACCGAGGGCAGGCGCGAGGCCCACGAGGCGAACGTCACTCCGCACAAGAGGAACAGAGCGAAGATGGCGGTCCGCCACTGCACCAGGGTGGTGCGGGTCATCTCGGGAGCAATGGTGGTCACGCAGAGAGCCTACCGAATCGATTCGATACCGGGTGCAACAGAGGGGTTACCATCAAGGGGTGACCACTCGGCGGGCGACCATCTCCGACGTCGCGCGCGCCGCCGGGGTCGCGCCGTCGACGGCGTCGGTCGTCTTCAGCGGAAAGACACCGGTCTCGGGCCCCACCCGGCTGAAGGTGCTCGTGGCGGCCGAAGAACTGGGATACACCGGTCCCGACCCACGCGCGGCGTCACTGCGACGTGGGCGCAGCGGCATTGTTGCGGTGGTGTTCGAAGGACCGCTGGGTTCGGCGTTCCTCGACCCGGTCCAGCGGCTCATGATGGACGGCCTGTCGGAGGCGGTCGCGCCCCTCGGCGCCGGCCTGCTCCTCCTCCGGGACCCGGTCGAAGCCGGCGAGGCCGACCCCTCCGCACCCACGCTCATCACCGCACCGATCGATGCGGCGGTGCTGATCGGATGCAGCCCGATACTGCGACACTCGCTCGAGGCAGTGCAGGCCCGGGGCATACCCGTTGTCGTGATCGAGGGTGATGCCGGTGACGGTGTTCCGCGGATCTTGCTGGACAACCGGGAAGCGCAGCGTCAGGCCGCCCAGCATCTGCGTGACCTCGGGCACGAGAATGTCGCGATCGTCACTCTCGGCCGCGACAAGCGCCGCGAAGCGGGCTGGGTGTCTGAGTCCGACGAGATCACGGTGGACGTCACGCGCGATCGGCTTGCCGGCGCGCGCGACGTCTACCCGGATGCCAGGGCCTTCTCGGCCGCGACGAGCACGATCGATGGCGGGACAGCGGCCGGCCGCATTGTGCTGAGTGACCCCGAGTCGCGGCCGACGGCCGTCATCGCCCAGAGCGATCTGCTCGCGACCGGGGTGATCCGCGCGGCCGAGGAACTCGGGCTCCGTGTGCCGGAAGATGTGAGCGTCACGGGGTTCGACGGTGTGCCGGTGGATGGCCTCGCTCCCTACCTACTGACGACCCTCGTCCAGGCGGCCACCGAGAAGGGACGCGCGGCGGGCGCCGTGATCGCCGCCATGCTCGATGACCGCGAGCCCTCATCACTGTTGTTCACGTGCGAATTCCGACCCGGGAATACGACCGGCCCGTCAGCGATGCGTTGAGGGGTTTCGCGCGCCGGGCGCTGAGGACTCCCGTAAACTAGTCGCAACGACCCCCGCGAACCCGAGGAGGCCAGGTTGCTGATTTTCCTCGGCGCGTTCGCGATCGTTCCGCTGGTGCTTCCGTGGCTCGTCGGTCGTCTCGGACCCCGCGCTTTCTTCCTCGCGGCACTCGTTCCGCTTGCGGCATTCACCCACGCCGTGCTGCAGACGCCCACCGTGCTGGCCGGCAACGCACCGTTTGAGACCTACGCCTGGATTCCGCGACTCGGCATCGATCTGTCGATGCGGATGGACACGCTCGGCTGGGTGATGGCCTTGATCGTGACGGGCGTCGGCGCGCTCGTCATGATCTACTGCCGGTGGTATTTCGCGGGCAAGAAGGACGGAGTCGGTCTCTTCTCCGCCGTCTTGCTCGGCTTCGCCGGAGCGATGTACGGGTTGGTCCTGACCGACGACCTCATCGTTCTGGTCATGCTGTGGGAAGTCACCAGCATCCTGTCCTATCTGCTCATCGGCTTCTATCACCGCCGTGGCGCGAGTCGCCGCGCGGCCCTGCAGGCGCTGCTCGTGACGACCCTCGGCGGCCTCGTCATGTTCGTCGGCGCCGTGATCGTCGCGGTGCAGGCGGGTACGTCGAGCATCTCCGACATCCTCGTGTCCTGGCAGGCGCTGGAGGCGACGGTCAACCCCGCGCTCCTCAACACCGCCGTGGCCATGCTGCTGGTCGGGGCGCTCAGCAAGTCAGCCATCTTCCCCTTCCACTTCTGGCTTCCCGGCGCCATGGCAGCTCCCACACCGGTGAGCGCGTATCTCCACGCCGCGGCGATGGTCAAAGCCGGCATCTACTTCATCGCCCGGTTCGCACCGTTCCTGTTCATCTCCGACCTGTGGCGTCCGATCGTGATCTCGCTCGGTATCTTCACGATGCTGCTCGGCGGTCTGCAGGCGCTCCGCGAATCGGACCTCAAGCGCATCCTGGCGTTCGGCACCGTCAGTCAACTCGGCATGCTCACCGCCGTCCTCGGCTACGGTGTCCGCGATACGGCACTGGCGGGGCTCGCGTTGCTCATCGGGCATGCCCTCTTCAAGTCGGCGTTGTTCCTCGTGGTGGGTGTGATCGACCGCCAACTCTCCACCCGCGACATCGGTGAGCTCTCCGGCGTCGGCCGGCAGGCCCCGACCCTCGCGACGTTGTCGATGATCGCGATCGCCTCGATGATCGGGCTCGCCCCCACGATCGGGTTCGTGGCGAAGGAGGCGACGCTCACTGCCTTCCTCCACGACGCCGCGACCGACCCCTGGGCGCTCGTGGCGCTCATCGGCATCGTGCTGGGATCGATCTTGACCGCCGCGTACGGGTGCCGTTTCGTCTGGGGCGCGTTCTGGACGAAGAAGGATGCCGACGGCGCACCGCGGCCGGTCACCGAATGGCCCGACCCACCGATCGGCTTCCTTGCGGCGCCGGTGCTTCTGGCCGGGCTCACGCTCGTGCTCGGCGTCGCCGCTGCGTGGGTCGACACCGCGATCGCCCCGTACGCCGATCAGGCGGCGGATGCCGGAGTCTCCGAGCATTCGTACCACCTCGCTCTCTGGCACGGATGGGAGCCGGCCCTCTTCCTGTCACTCGGATCGATCGCGTTGGGCTTCGCGGTGTTCGCGCTGCAGCTGCGGTTCGGCTGGGCACCGCGCCGCGTGCTGCGCTTCTCCGCCGCCGACGTCTACAACGCCACGCTCCGCGGTATCGCGCGTGTCTCCACGTGGACCACGACCTTCACTCAGCGGGGATCGTTGCCGCTATACGTCGGCACGATCCTGGTGGTCTTCGTCGCCGCCGAGGGCACCGCGCTCGTCGCCGGCATGGCCGATTGGAACATCCAGCTCGACGGCTGGCAGACACCGATGCAGCTTGTCGCCGCGCCGATCATGATTCTCGCCGGGCTCATGGCGGTGCGCGCGCGCAAGCGGTACACCGGCGTCGTTCTCGTGTCGGTCACAGGGCTGGGGATGGTGTTGCTGTTCGCGACGAGCGGTGCGCCGGACCTCGCGCTGACGCAGATTCTGGTCGAGACGGTGACTCTCGTCGCGTTCGCTCTCGTCCTTCGCCGTATTCCCGCGCGTCTCGGCGAGCACAACGCCTCGGTCTGGCCGGTCGCTCGCGCCCTCCTCGCGGTCGGAGTCGGCGTCACGATGGCGTTCGTCGCGATGGTCGCCTCGGGCGCGCGGGTAGCCGATCCGATCTCGGACCGCTTCCCCGAGCTCGCGTACGAACTCGGCCACGGCAAGAACGTGGTCAATGTCGCGCTCGTCGACCTGCGCGGGTGGGACACGATGGGTGAGCTGTCCGTGCTCATCCTCGCGGCCACCGGCGTCGCCTCGCTCGTGTTCGTGACACACCGCTCCGATCTGCTCTCGCGGGCCATCTCACCGCTGCCGACCGCAGCGACCCGCACGCGCCGCCCGCTCGTGGAGACCGAAGAGGGGCCGCGTCCGCGGTCGACCCGACCCGACAGCACCCGACAGGCGTGGTTGGTCGGCGGGCAGCGGTTGCGTCCGGAGAACCGGTCGATCATGCTCGAGGTGATCGTCCGCATCCTCTTCCACACGATCATCCTCGTGTCGATCTATCTGCTGTTCGCCGGGCACAACCTTCCCGGTGGCGGGTTCGCCGGTGGACTCGTGGCCGGCATGGCGCTCGTCATGCGGTACGTCGCAGGCGGCCGCTACGAGCTCGGTGCCGCCGCTCCCACGGACGCCGGGCGCCTGCTCGGTGTCGGCATGACGCTCGCCGTCGGATGCGCGCTCATCCCGCTCCTGTTCGGGGCCGCACCGCTGACCAGCTGGTTCTGGGAGGGCGAGCTGCCGGTGATCGGTCACATCGAGTTCGTGACGTCGACGATCTTCGACATCGGTGTGTATCTCGTCGTCATCGGACTCGTGCTCGACGTGTTGCGTTCGCTCGGCGGCGAAGTCGACCGGCAGGCTCAGGCCCTCCGACAGGCGCCGGGAACGGCGGGTGTGTCATGAGCGTCTCCCTCGTCTTGATCATCATCATGGGCGCGCTGTTCGCCGCCGGCTCGTACGCCATGCTCGAGCGCAGCCTCACGCGTGTGCTGATCGGCTTCCTCCTTCTCGGCAATGCCGCCAACCTCTTCCTGCTGATCGTGATGGGTCAGCCCGGTGTGGCACCGTTCTTCGGGGCTGCATCGTCGCCCGAAGAGATGAGCGATCCGCTCCCGCAGGCGTTGACGCTCACCGCCATCGTCATCACCTTCGCGGTCTCGGCGTTCCTTCTCGCCCTCATCTATCGCTCATGGCAACTCGGACAGGCCGACACCGTCCTCGACGACGAAGAGGATGTCGCCCTCCGCGCGCGCACACCCGTCGACGAAGACGTACTCGATGATGAGATCACGCCGGAAGACGACGACGCCACGACCGACTTCATCGGCACCGCGACAGCGCCCATCACGGTGCTGCACAACCGTGATCTCGACAGCATCCGCGACGACGCGCCCACCGACACCCCGGACGGAGGCGATCGGCGATGAGCGCGCTCGTTCCCCTGCTCGTGACGCTTCCCCTGCTGGGGGCGGCGCTCGTGTTGATCTTCGGGCGCCAGCGCCGAGTGCAGGTCGGCGTCTCGATCGTGACGCTCACGCTCGTCCTCGTCATCGCCGCCATGCTGCTGTACACGGTCGATACGACCGGTCAGGCGATCGCCGTCTCGGTGGGTGGTTGGCCGATCCCCTTCGGCATCGTCCTCTACGTCGACCGCTTGGCGGCGCTCCTCGTCGTGATCTCGAGCATCGTGCTGCTGGCGGTGCTGCTCTTCTCGGTCGGTCAGGGTGCGGCCGACGGCGACGACGACACCCCCGTCACGATCTTCCACCCGTCGTACCTGATCCTCGCGGCCGGCATCTTCAACGCCTTCATCGCCGGCGACCTCTTCAACCTCTACGTCGGGTTCGAGATCCTGCTGGTGGCCTCGTATGTGCTCATCACGCTCGGGTCGACCGAGAACCGCATCCGCACCGGCGTCGTCTATATCGTCGTCTCGCTCGTCTCGTCGATCCTCTTCCTCGCGGCGATCGCGGCGATCTACGGTGCACTCGGCACCGTCAACATCGCCCAGCTCGCCGAGCGGATGAGTGAACTGCCGCAGTCCACCCAGCTCGTGCTGCACCTCATGCTGCTCTTGGCCTTCAGCATCAAGGCGGCCGTCTTCCCGCTGTCGTTCTGGTTGCCCGACTCGTACCCGACGGCGCCGGCGCCGGTTACGGCCGTCTTCGCGGGTCTGCTGACCAAGGTCGGTGTCTACGCGATGATCCGCACCGAGACGCAGATCTTCCGCGACAACGACGTCAACACGCTGCTGCTCATCGCCGCCTTGGCGACGATGATCGTCGGGGTGCTCGGCGCGGTCGCACAGGCCGAGCTGAAACGCATCCTGTCCTTCACGCTCGTCAGTCACGTCGGCTATCTGGTGTTCGGACTCGCTATCGCGACCCCGCTCGCTCTCGGTGCGACGATCTACTACATGGTCCACCACATCGTGGTGCAGACGACGTTGTTCCTCGCGATCGGGCTCATCGAGCGCCGCGCGGGGTCGACCTCGATCCTCAAGGTCAACGGGCTCATGCGCGCCGCGCCCGTGATCGCGGTGCTGTACTTCCTGCCGGCGATCAACCTCGGCGGACTCCCGCCATTCTCCGGCTTCATCGGGAAGTTCGCGCTCTTCCAGGCGGCAGCCGAGGTCGGAACGCCCTTGATGTACACCCTCATCATCGGCGGCATCATCACGTCCCTGCTCACTCTGTACACGCTCATGCGCGCCTGGAACCTCGCGTTCTGGCGCGAAGACGACGACACTGTCGACGAGCCGGCCGTCATCGACCGCATCTCGTACCTCGACGAGGCTCCCGCTGCCGACGAGCAGAACGAACGCCGGGCGATCCCGCGCATCATGACGGCGACGACGGCCGGGATGGTCGCCATCACCCTCGCGCTGACGTTCTTCGCCGGTCCCCTCTACGAGCTGTGTGCCCGCATCGGCGACGCGCTGCAGCAGCCGATCTCGCTCGTCCAGCTCGAGCAGGAGGTGTCGTCGTGAGTCCCGCCACGATCGTGGCCGCCGTCTGGCGACAGCTGCCGTTCTTCGTGTGGCTCGTCGCGCTGTGGATGCTCCTGTGGGGCCAGTTCACCGTGCTCGCAGCGCTCACGGGGGTCGTCGTCGCCGTATTCGTCACGCGTGTCTTCCGGTTGCCCCCCGTCGAGCTTTCCGGGCGGGTGAACCTCTGGTACGGCATCGTGTTCGTCGTCATGTTCGGTGTCGCGCTCGTGCGCGGCTCGCTCCTCGTCGCGTGGCAGACGCTCAATCCGACGCGTTACCCCCGATCGGCTGTCGTCGCGGTGCCGCTGCGCACCGACGACGACCTGATCATGGCGCACGTGGGCGTGACGTCGTCGCTCATCCCCGGGTCGCTCATCATCGACGTCGATCGGAATCGCCGCATCCTCTACCTGCACGTCATCGGAGTGTCGTCTGAATGCGATGTCGAGAGCCAACGCCGCGCCGTGCACAGCTGGGAGGCGCGCATCGTGCGCGCCGTCGGGTCGCGCGCACAACTCGAGGCGATCCGCGCGCAGGGCGCGGCGGCGCCTCTCAAGGGAGGGACCGACTGATGGGCGTCCTCATCGTCCTGATTTATGCCGTGCTCGGCATATCCGGTCTGCTGACGCTGTGGCGGATCGTCTTCGGTCCGTCGATCCTCGACCGCGCCGTCGCGTCCGATGTGCTGCTGACCCTCATCATGTGCACCCTCGCGGCCGACATGGTGATCAATCACCACACACGGAGCCTTCCCGCTCTCCTCGTCATCGCCGCGGTCGGCGTGTTCGGGTCGATCGCGATAGCGCGCTTCGTCGCGAGAGGGGACAACACCGACCGATGAACGAGATCCTCGACGTCATCGCGCTCGTCCTCGTGCTGATCGGGGCTCTGCTGTGCCTCACGGCATCCATCGGTCTGCTGCGCTTCCGCGACGTGCCCACGCGCCTCCACGCGGCGACGAAGCCACAAGTGCTCGGGTTCATCCTCATCTGCATCGCAGTGGCGCTGGCCCTGCGGGCGTGGCCCGTGGTTGCGTTCCTCGCGCCCGTCGTCATCATCCAGCTCGCCACCGCGCCGCTGTCGGCGCACATGGTCGGGCGCCAGGCCTACCGCAACGGGAAGATCGACGAGCGCTCGCTCTACGTCGACGAGCTCGACGAATCACGTCGCACCCCGCCCGCAGCGGGCGGCTGAGCCGGTCCACGACCCGCGTTTCGGCGGGGGCGCGACGGCTGCGAAACGAGCACGCAGGGGGATGCCGCGCGCCGCCCGGCGAGGTCCTCCTCCGCGATCAGGGGGTGACCCGGGACGCCGGGATGCCGCATTCGGGAGGACTTCTGCGTCCGGGAGGGCGAATGCCGCCCGGAAAGACCTCCCCGAACGTCGTCCCCTCCCGGACGCAGCGCGCGGTCAGCCCACTCCGAGGATGTCGGGGTGGGCGGCAAGCAGGTCGCGCTGCTCGGTCCACGACAGGCCCGCGATGCTGAGGACCACGCGGATGACGGTGGCCGCGGCATCCGCCGTCGTCAGACGCAGTTCGCGCAAGGTCGCGCGCGCCGTCTCCTCGATGAGGAAGGCGAGGAGGTCCGGCGGGACGTCGCCCCGGAACGCCCCCGACGCCACACCCGCGCGCGCGAGCGCACGCAGGCGGCGGCGCAGCGGGGCGAGTGCGCGGATCGTCACGGCGACATGGGTGTCGTCGAGGGCGATGTTCGCCGTTGCGCGCACGGTGGATGCCTCGTGCCACAGCCGCGCGGCCATCCGGGCCAGGGCGACGCGCGGGTCGCGATCGTCGACCTCCTCGGCGATCGCGTTGAAGCGGACGGTGCCGTTCGTGATCACCTCGCGCAGCAGGCTGTCGCGGTCGGGGAAGTGCCCGTAGAGTGCGCGGCGGGAGAGCCCCGCGGCATGGGCGATCGTGTCGAGCGACGCGTTCGGGTCGTTCGACAGCACCGACTGGGCCGCCGCGAGCAGCGCGGCCCGGTTCGCGGTCGCGTCGCGCCGCCGGCGCGGTGTGGACGAGATGGTCGTGGCCATGGCATTCCTCACATGAGCTTCGTCGAGGCCATCGCATCGACGAGACCTCGGTTGAACGAGATGAGCGGCCGCCGCAGCACGAGCCCGAGCAGCAGCGTCGGCACGAGGAAGGCGAGGAGGAGCCCGATCGAGATCCAGAAGTCGGCGCCGTACGTGCCCGCGATCGCCGAGCGCATCGCCGAGATCGCGTGCGTCGCCGGCAGGAACGGGCTGACGTTCTGGAACCACGCCGGCAGCAGCTGCAGCGGATACGCACCTCCCGATCCGGAGATCTGGATCACGAGCAGCAGCACCGCGAGCGCCTTGCCGGCATTGCCGAACGCGACGACGAACGTGTAGATGATGAGCGTGAACACGAGCGAGGTCACCCACCCCGCCAGAAGCAGCAGGAACGGATGCGCGGGCTCGATCCGCACGAACAGGATCAGACCCAGGATCACGAGGGTCGACTGCGCGAGCCCGGTCACGGCGAAGATGCCGTACCGGCCGAGGTACTTCTGCGTCGACGACAGCTCGGGCTCGTCGGGCAGCGCGTCGCGGCTCACGTCGACGCGGATCGCGACGGTCATGAGGAGCGCCCCGACCCAGAGGGCCAGCACGATGTACAGCGGCGCCATGCCCGCGCCGAAGCTCACCACGGGGAACACCTCGACCCGGTCGACGCGCACCGGCTCGGCGAGCGAGGTGGCCAGCACGCTCGGGTCCGACCCGATGATCTCGCTGAGCCCGGCGAGGTCGCCGGTCTTCGCCGCGTTCGCGATCGCCTGCTGCACGGCGTCGAACTTCGCCGCGGCGTCGGTGAGGGCCGTGCTGAGCCGCCCCGTCACCTGCTCGGCGCCCTGCAGCGCGCCGACGATCGAATCGGATGCCCCGGAGAGCCCCGACGCCGCCTGCGCGAGGTCGCCGCGCACCGCCGAGATGTCGTCGTCGATGACGGAGAGGGTGTCGCCCAAGGCATCCAGCTGCGGCTTCAGGGTGCCCGTGTACGAGTCCTCCGCCTGCGCGATCGCCTGCTGCGCCTGCGCGATGAGGTCCTTCACCTTCTGATGGGATGCCTGGGCGTCGGCGTTCCCCGCGGTGATGTCGGCCGCGGCCTGTGCGAGCGAGTCGTGCACGGCCTGCTGGCGGGCGATCGCACGGTCGAGCTGGGCGACCACGTCGTCGAGCGCCGGCTGCGCCGCCGGGGGCAGCTGCGGCCGCACGTCGTCGACGAGCGTCGTGCGGAGAGCGGCCGCGTCGTCGATCTGCTTCTGCACCCGCGCGGCGATGGTGGTGAGCGCGTCGGCCTGGCTGCCCGTGAGGTTGCCGACCTGCGTGTAGAGGTCGTCGACGCTCGTCCCGACGGCGGCGTATCCCTGCGCCGTCGTGCGGAGGGCGTCGGCGACCGCGCCCGTCGCCGACTGCAGCGTCTCGCCCAGCTGCCGGGCGGCGCCCGCGCCGCTGCCCGCGGCGTCGGAGGCGTCGCCGAACGCGTCGCCCGCGCCCGAGACGAGAGCCGAGGCGCTCTGCGCGAGCGGGATCGTGCCCTGGACGAGCGTCTGGAACATGTCGGCGGTCTGCGCGCCGGCGCGCAGCTGTGTCGCGAGCGACCCGACGCGGGCTTCGACGCGGGCGAGCGCCGCCTGGGTGTCGGCGTCGGTCAGGTAGTCCGACAGTGAGGAGATGAGGCTCAGAGCGACATCGCTGAGCGTTTCGGTGAACACCGAGCTGATCTGCGCCGAGACCCCCTCGGCGCCCTGGCCGGTGATCTTCGGGGCGAGGGCGTTCTTCTTCTCGTTGGTGTAGTAGGCCAGCTCGGTGCGCTGGGCGCCGTCGGCGTAGAACGTCAGCATGTCGGCGCTGAACGTGGGCGGCAGCACGATCGCCGCGTAGTACCGGCCCGACTTGGTGCCGTCGATCGCGTCGTCCTCCGAGGTGATCACCCAGTTGAGCTGATCGTTCGCGCGCAGCTGCGAGAGCACCTGCTCGCCGACGTTCACGCGGATCGGCACGAGGTCGCTCTGGTACCCCTCGTCGGTCGAGGCGACCGCGACGGTGAGGTTCTTCGTGTTGCCGAACGGGTCCCAGCTGGCGAGCACGTTGAACCACGTGAACAGCGACGGGATCACCACGAGCCCGAACATCACGATGATCGCCATGACGTTCATCACCGAGTGCCGCAGGTCGCGGCGGATCAGATGCAGGATGCCTCTCATGCCTGCTCGCCTCCTTCGCGCCGGGTCTCGGGGGTGTCGGTGGGTTCGTCGGTGTGGGTGGGGTCGGCGGTTTCGGTGGTGGGCTCCGTCGTCGCGACGGCGTCCGCGCCGGCTTCGGCCGGGCTGAACAGGCGGGTGAGCACGGCGCCGTCCGGCTCGTCGGACTGCGCGGACGCGTCGGACTCGGCGGACTCGCTCGTCTCAGAGACATCCGTCGCGGGGGCATCCGTCTCCGGGGCATCCACAGCGGAGGCATCCACCTCTGCGGTGTCCACCACCGTCGCCGTGCCGGTCGCCACGCCGTCGTCGCGCATCGCGCGGCGCAGCTCCGCGTCGCCCATGCCGGCGAGCTCGGCGGCGGCCTCGAAGCTGTGGCTCACGTATTCGAGCACGACGAGGAAGGCGATGACGATGAGGCACCACAGCATCCAGAGGAAGAGGAGCGTCGCGCTCTGCTCGTGCAGGAGCCAGGCGATGAGGCCGAGCACGACCATGCCCGCGAGGCCCGCCAGCAGGGCGATCCGCAGGAGGGTCGGGTAGCGCTCGACGAACGGTCGTGCGCGGCGGTCGAGCCGGTTGCGGAACTCGCCGCGGTCGGCGAGGGCGTGGATCACGTCGGTGAGGCGGTGGCCGCGGCCGACGACCTGCACGTCCTCGCCGATGAGGAGATCTGTCGCGATCACCTCGCGGTTGAAGAGACGGTTGAGGTATGCCAGGCGACGGCGCAGCACGAGACCCACGATCCAGGCCAGCACCACGAAGATGGCGAGCGCGCCCATGAAGCGCCACCAGTGTGCCCCGTAGAAGCCGGCGATCGTCTCGCGCATCGCGTCGATACCGTACGTGAACGGCAGGAACGGGTAGATGTTGCGGAAGAACTGCGGCATCAGCTCGATCGGATAGAGCCCCGAGGCGCCCGGGATCTGCATGATCACGAGCAGCACGCACAGGCCCCGCCCGACATGGCCGAACGCCACGCACAGCGCGTAGATGATGCTGACGTAGGCGAGCGAGATGAGGATGCCCGTGCCGACGAACGCGACCGCGCTCGCCGTCTGCACGCCGATGATGAGGTCGCCGACGCACACGACGATCGCCTGCAGCACCCCGAGCGAGGCGAACAGCAGGAAGCGCCCGACATAGGCCTCGCCGACGCGGATCGGGGCGACGCCCTCGGTGTCGACCTCGACCTTGAAGATGACCATCATCACGAACGCGCCGATCCACAGCGAGAGGTTCGTGAAGAGGGCCGCCATCGCCGACCCGTACGAGGAGACCGGGAACACGGCGTGCTCGGCGACGTCGACCGGGGTCGTGATGAACTGAGCGATCTGCTGCGGGTCGAGGCCGGTGACGGTGCCGAGGGTGTTCCACGCCGAGGCCGAGCCGAGGGCGAGCACGTCGGTGCGGGCATCGCCGAGCCCGGTCTGGATGCCCGCGAGGGTGCCGTCGAGGCTGTCGAGCGCCGCCCCGGTGGCGACGAGCTGGGTGTCGAGACCAGAGAGGAGGTCGGCCGACTGCGTGAGCTGCGCGCGCTGGGCGTCGATGGCGGCGGAGAAGCCTCCGGCGCTCGCCGACAGCGTCGCCATCGCGCTCGTCAGCGCGGGGATCGATTGGGTGAGCGCGTCGCGCAGGCCGGTCGCCGAGGCCTGCGCGCCCTGGACGGCCGTGTTCACGGCATCCGCCGTCTTCTGCACGGCCTGCACCGCCGAGGCGGTGTCGTCGTTCATCGCCTTCAGGTCGGCGAGGAGCTGCTGGTCGGCCTGGTTCTGCTGCTCGAGGGCCGTCAGCACCTGCTGCAGCTGCTGGGCGACGGCGGGGTCGAGTCCGCCCTGATCGAGGAGCGTCTGCAGCTGCGCGATCGCCGCCGCGTGGGCGTCGGCGACGGCGGTGACGTCGTCGATCGCGGTGTCGATGCGGGCCGAGGCCTGACCGAGGGTCTGCGTGACCTGGGTGACCGAGATGTGCGCCTGCGCCGAGGCGTCCGCCAGCAGCGTCGCGCCCTGCACGTAGGCGGAGGTGGCGGCGTCGGTGAACGAGAGCACGTCGCGCTGCGCCTGCGCGATGATCGTCTGCGCCTGGCCGAGCGCGGTCTGCACGTCGCCGAGGGTGGTGTCGACGTCGGACAGGGTCGACTGCGCACCCCTCAGCGAACCGCGCGAGCGTTCGAGCCCGCCCTTCATGTCGGTGATGCTCTGGCGGGCCGAGGCGACCTGGGCGGAGGCCTGGTCGAACGCGTTCAGGCCGTCGTTCTTGGCGTTCAGCAGCTTCAACTGCACGTCGTCGCCGGCATCCTTCAGCTCGGTCGTCGCCGCCTCGGCGACCTGCTCGATGAACGCGCTGCTGATCTTGTCGTTCACTCCCGCGGCGCCGACGTCGGTGATCTTCGGGGCGATCGCGCTGGCCTTCTCGTTGACGTAGTAGGTCAGCGCGGGCTGGGTGAAGGTGCCCGTCGTGATGCTGAGCAGGTCGGAGCTGAAGCTTCGCGGAATGACGATCGCGGCATAGACCGCACCCGAGTGCACGGCCTCACGCGCCTCGTCTTCGCTCATGAACTCCCAGCCGAGCTGGTGGTCGTCATGCAGCTGGTCGACGACCTGCGCGCCGACGTCGATGGGGCCGGTCAGGTCGGAGCGGGCGCCCTCGTCGAGGTTGACGACGGCGACGCCGATGTTGCCGGTGTTGGCGTAAGGATCCCAGAACGCGGTGATGTTGAACCAGGCGTAGAGCGCCGGGGTGAGCAGCACGCCGAGCACGATGACCCACGTCCGGCGCGCGCGGAAGATCCGCGTGACATCACGCCGGAAGACTTGGAAACTCTTGCGCACCGACCTAGGGTACATCTAATCTGCACACCGGTGTGCAAGTTGTGATGAGGAGTTTTGCGCGTGATGCGCCGCTTCCGGTTCGGGGGCGGTCGGCGATCAGTCGGCGCCGAAGTCGAACATCGCCGACTCCGATGCCGCCTCGACGGCGTCGGCGAGGGCTTCGTCTGCGGCATCCGCCTGCTCGGCGTGCTCGATGATCTCGCGCGACTCTCCGCTCGCGAGCTCGCCGACGAGTTCTGCCGTCGCCCCGCCGATGAGGCCGAGGCCCGCGTACTGCTCGAGGCGCGCGCGCGAGTCGGCGATGTCGAGGTTCCGCATCGTGAGCTGCCCGATGCGGTCGGTGGGCCCGAACGCGGCGTCGCCGACGCGTTCCATCGACAGCTTCTCGGGGCCGTAGGAGAGGTTCGGGGAGGTCGTGTCGAGGATCGTGTAGTCCTCGCCGCGGCGCAGGCGCAGCGTGACCGAGCCGGAGACCACCGAGCCCACCCAGCGCTGGATCGACTCGCGCAGCATGAACGACTGCGGCTCGAGCCAACGGCCCTCGTACATGAGTCGTCCCAGGCGGCGTCCCTGCTCGTGGTAGGTCGCGAGGGTGTCTTCGTTCAGGATGCCGTTGACCAGCCGCTCGTAGGCGATGAACAGCAGCGCCATGCCGGGCGCTTCGTAGATGCCGCGCGACTTCGCCTCGATGATGCGGTTCTCGATCTGGTCGCTCATGCCGAGACCGTGGCGGCCGCCGATGGCGTTGGCCTCCATGACGAGGGCCACCGCGTCTGGGTAGGCGACGCCGTTGAGCGCGACCGGGCGCCCCGCCTCGAACGTGATCGTGACGTCTTCGGTCTCGATCTCGACGGCCGGGTCCCAGAACCGCACCCCCATGATCGGGTCGACGACCTCGAGCGAGACGTTGAGGTGCTCGAGTGTCTTGGCTTCGTGCGTCGCGCCCCAGATGTTCGCGTCGGTCGAATAGGCCTTCTCGACGGAGTCGCGGTAGGGGAAGTCGTGCGCTAGGAGCCACTCGCTCATCTCGGTGCGGCCGCCCAGCTCGGTGACGAAGTCCGCGTCGAGCCACGGCTTGTAAATGCGCAGCGCGGGGTTCGCGAGCAGTCCGTAGCGGTAGAACCGCTCGATGTCGTTGCCCTTGTAGGTCGATCCGTCGCCCCAGATGTCGACGCCGTCTTCCTTCATGGCGCGCACGAGCAGTGTGCCGGTGACGGCGCGGCCGATCGGGGTCGTGTTGAAGTAGGTGCGCCCGCCGGAACGGATGTGGAATGCGCCGCACGCGAGGGCGACGAGCCCTTCTTCCACCATGAGCGGCTTGCAGTCGATCAGACGCGAGGCCTCGGCGCCGTACTGCAGCGCACGCCCCGGGATCGACGCGATGTCGTCCTCGTCGTACTGACCGAGGTCACCGGTGTAGGTGAAGGGGATCGCCCCTTTGTCACGCATCCACGCGACCGCGACGGAGGTGTCAAGGCCTCCCGAGAAGGCGATGCCGACGCGCTCGCCGACGGGCAGGGACTGAAGGACCTTCGACATGGGGCCAAGTCTACCGAGCGCCGCATCCCCGCCGATCCGACACGATCGGTGCGGACCGACAGGATCCGCGCGCGCATACGGTGCCGGCTCGCGCGCATCTTGTCGGCTCGCGCGGTGTGGGGGCGTGGGTCAGCCCAGAGTCACGGCGGTGATGTCGACGGGGGATGCCGGAGCGACGCCGTCGGGGCCGACGCCCGCGGCGGCGACGGCTCGCACGAGATCGATGCCGGCGGCATCCATCATCCCGAAGACCGTGTACGCGGGGGGAAGCTGGGTGCCCTCGTAGACGAGGAAGAACTGCGACCCATTGGTGTCGGGGCCGGCGTTGGCCATCGCCAGCGTGCCTGCCGGATACGTCTCGGTCCCGTCGAGCTCGTCGGCGTACCGATAGCCGGGTCCGCCCATGCCGGTGGCGGAAGGATCGCCGCACTGCAGCACGAAGATGCCCTCGACGGTGAGTCGATGGCACGTGGTGCCGTCGAAGTAGCCCTGCTCGGCGAGGGAGACGAAGCTCCCGACGGTGCAGGGTGTCCGATCGGCATCCAGGGCGAGGGTGATGTCGCCGGCGGAGGTCTGCAGCGTCGCGGTCACGTCACCGGACCGGGCCGGCTCGGACGGCGGAACGTCGACGTCGCGCACCCCACCGGGGGCTTCGGTGTACTCGCACCCTCGGGCTCCGGGCGCCGACTCCTCGGACGCCGGCTGTCCCGCGCAGGCGGTCAGGGTGAGCAGAAGACCGACCGCAGCCGCGACGGAGAGCAATCGTGAGCGCATGCCGACAGCCTACGGTCCGCCTGCGAGACGGATCCGACGCCGGCGGGTCCCCTGTCCCACCCTCGTCCGTGAGCCAGCGCGTGGTGATGAGATGTGCAGGATGCCGCGTGCGTGTGTGCGCCGTGCCGAGCATGCGCCGTGACCGGGATCTTCCGGTGGACCGGCTCGTCGGTCCTGCAGAGCCGCCGATTGCCCCCGGCGGCGTGGGGTGTGCGCTCGCACTCTCGGACTACCGACTGCACGCCGGCGTCAGATCAGTTCGCTCTGCCAGTTGGCCTCCTGGATGCGGATGTCGAGCTCTCGCCATTCCTTCGCGAGGGCGTCGGCACGCGCGCGGACGGCGGCGACGTCGATCGCCGCGACGTAGCGGATCTCGGACTGGCTGTAGCGGTCGCCGCGGGCGGCCCCGGCATCCGCCGCCTGCGTGTAGGCCTGCACCCGCAGCCGGAGAACGTCGCGGCGGGCCAATGCATCGGTGAGCGTCGCGCCGTCGGCGAGGGTCGCCTCGAGGTTCGTGCGGTTGATCCGCGTGATGAGGTCGGCGAGGCGTTCGGCGACACGGTCGTGCTCGGACAGCAGCGCGGTGGGGTCTTCGACGGGCGGCTCCCCCTCCTGCACGCGCGCGTGCTGCGCTGCGCGCTGGGCGAGCTGGGAGAGCCGGGTGGCGAGGGCGGCGCGCTCCGCGAGTGCTTCGGCGAGCTTCATCACCCCAGCTTCGCACGGCGGCGGCGACCGATCCAGACCGACCACGCCGTGGCCCATGTCCGAGTGCGCTCGTCGGAACACTATCCGCTCGCGGGTCGCGGAGCCCAGGTCGGTAGGATGGGGTGTAACCGTCCGAACAGCGGGGGAGAGATCCATGCCAGGCATCGTCATCATCGGCGTCCAATGGGGAGACGAGGGCAAGGGGAAAGCCACTGACCTCCTCGGAGAGCGCACCGACTGGGTCGTGAAGTTCAACGGCGGCAACAACGCCGGACACACGGTCGTCATCGGTGACGAGAAGTATGCGCTGCACCTTCTGCCGTCCGGCATCCTCTCGCCGGGTGTCAACGCGGTCATCGGCAACGGCGTCGTCGTCGATCTCGAGGTGCTCTTCGCCGAGCTCGAGGCGCTCAACGCCCGGGGCCTCGACACGTCGCGCCTGCGCATCAGCGCCAACGCGCACGTCATCACGCAGTACCACCGCACGCTCGACAAGGTCACCGAGCGCTTCCTGGGCAAGCGCATGATCGGCACCACGGGCCGCGGCATCGGTCCGACGTACGCCGACAAGATCAACCGGGTCGGCATCCGGATCCAGGACCTGTTCGACGAGAACATCCTGCGCCAGAAGGTCGAGGGCGCCCTCGACCAGAAAAACCACCTGCTGGTGAAGGTCTTCAACCGCCGCTCGATCACGGTCGATGAGATCGTCGACGACCTGCTGTCGTACGCCGAGCGGGTGCGACCGATGGTCGCCGACACCTCGCTGTTGCTGAATGATGCGCTGGATGCCGGCGATGTCGTCGTCTTCGAGGGTGGCCAGGCCACCATGCTCGACGTCGACCACGGCACCTACCCGTTCGTGACGTCGTCGTCCGCGACGGCCGGGGGAGCGTCGACCGGCGCCGGGGTCGGACCCAACCGCCTCGACCGCATCGTCGGGATCGTGAAGGCCTACACGACGCGGGTCGGTTCGGGACCGTTCCCGACCGAGCTGTTCGACGAGCAGGGTGACTGGCTTCGCAAGCGCGGGTTCGAGTTCGGGACGACGACCGGCCGCCCGCGCCGGGTCGGCTGGTACGACGCTCCGATCACGCGCTATGCGACCCGCATCAACGGCATCACCGACCTCGTGATGACCAAGCTCGACATCCTCACGGGCCTCGATCAGATTCCCGTGTGCGTCGCCTACGACGTCGACGGGGAACGCTTCGACGAGGTGCCGGTCAACCAGAGCGACTTCCACCACGCGACCCCGATCCTCGAGTACTTCCCGGGGTGGAAAGACGACATCTCCGGCGCCCGCACCTTCGAAGACCTCCCACTCGAAGCTCAGGACTACGTTCTCGCGCTCGAAGCCATGAGCGGCACCCGGATCTCGGTGATCGGTGTCGGCGCTTCGCGCGACGCCGTGATCGTCCGGCACGACCTCGTCGACTGATGCGGTTCTTTGTCGGCGGGTACACCGCCGACAAGGGCGGCGAGGCAGACGGGATCGGCGTGCTGCACGCCGGCGCCGCCGACGATGTCCTCGCCGGCGGGCAGCTCTCGTACGCCCGCGTGGTCGCGACCGATGGATCGCCGTCCTGGCTCGCGTGGCACCCCACGCTTCCGGTTCTGTACGCCGCGATGGCAGCCGCCGGGACCGTCCGTGCGTTCCTGCGGGCCGGTGAGGCATCGTTCCTGCCGCTCGGCGGGGCAGTCGCCGCGGGCAGCGCCGTGTGCCACATCGCCGTCTCTCCGGACGGCGGGTGGCTCGTCGCATCGTGCTACGACGACGGCCGGGTCGTCCGCATCGACCTGGACGGCCGCGGCGCCCTCGGTCGCACCGTGACCGCAGAAGCGGCGCACGATCCCTACGGTCGGAGTGGGGAGCCGTCGTTCGCGCTCGCCGCCGCCCCGGAGTACCCCCCACGTGAGCGGTCGGCGATGGACGCGCTCGTCGCGCTGCTGTCCGAACGCAATACCGTCCCGGCCCCCGCGGTCGCCTCCGACGGCGCTCGGCCCTCGCACGCGCACGAGGCATCTTTCACCCCGTCGGGACTCGTGAGCGTCGACCTCGGTCTCGATCAGGTGCGCGTGTGGGATGCCCGTGGGGGGCGGCTGCGGGAGCGAGCCCGCGTGGTGTTGCCGCAGGGCGCGGGACCGCGTCACTGCGTGTGGCACCCGAGCGGACACCTGTTCGTCGTGACGGAGCACTCCGCAGAGGTCTTCGTCGTGCGACCCGAGCAGGACGGCGCCTGGTCACTCGTCGGTGGCGCACCCCTCATCGGAACGACTCCGGGCAGCGACTTCCCGGCCGAGATCGCCCTCACGCGCGATGCGCGGTTCGTCCTCGTGGGCGTGAGGGGAAGCGACACGATCGCGACGCTCCGGGTGGGTGGCGACGGGAATGCCCTGGCCACGACGGCACTTGTCGAGTCGGGTGTCGAATGGCCGCGTCACCACGTGATCGCCCGCCACACCTTGCTCGTCGCCGGCGAACGGTCGCACGAGATCGCCTCGCTCGCGATCGACGAACGCACCGGAATCCCCGGCCGGGTGCGACACCGCGTGACCGCTCCTTCACCCACCCAGCTGCTCGCCGATCGCTGAGGACCGGCGGGTCGCGGTCAGAGCTTGGCGTCTTGGCGGGGGATGAACACCTTCTTGATGATGAGAAGGATCGAGGCCGTCACCGGAATCGCGACGAGCGCACCGAGCAGTCCCATGAGCGTCCCGCCGACGAGCGCGCCGATCACCACGAGCGACCCCGGGACCGCGATCGCCTTGTTCATCACCTTGGGTGTCAGAACGTATGCCTCGAGCTGCATGTAGATCAGATAGAGCACTCCGAAGACCAACGCCGCGATCGGGCTGGAGAACAGAGCGACGACCGTGCCGACGATCCAGAAGATCACGGTACCGACGAGCGGGATGATCGTCAGGCAGAATGCGACGACGGCGAGTAACAGCGGGAACGGCAGCCCGAGAATCGAGTAGAGGATGAAGGTGATCACCGAGTTGAAGAACGCGAGGACCACCATCCCCATGAGATAGGAGCCGACCGAGCCGGTGATCTCCTCGGTCATCTCGCCGACGAACTCCCGATTGCGCGCGGGCGCGAGCCGGTAGAACGCTGATTTCATCTGGTCGAGCGAGGCAAGGAAATACAGGCTCAGCACGATGATGATGATGATCCCGGAGATCGTCGTCGCGATCCCGACGCCGACCTGGAGAACACCGCCGCCGATGGTCGCGATGTTGTTCGGATTGGTGATGAAGGCCTGCAACTGATCGAGCCAGACCGGTACCTGGTCGCCGAACTGGTCGCGCAGCCACGCGTAGGCATCCGTGTTCTGGAAGTCGGCGATCATCGTGGGGATGCTGTCGAGGAACTGCGCGATCTGGCGGATCACCGTCGGCACGACGAGCCACATCACGCCCACCAAGAGGAGGGTGAACACGGAGTAGACGATGACGATGCCCCAGGTCCGCGGCACGTGGCGCCGCTGGAGGCTACGGACGACGGGATCGAGTCCGAGTGCGGCGAAAAGGGCGAAGGCGATGTAGATCCAGATGGTCGCGAGACTCGTCACGGCGGCGCCCAGGCCGATCGCGAGGAGGGCACCGGCGGTCAGGAGGAAGCCGACGCCGAACGGGCGGTTCAGGTGCGTCCAGAACGTGCGCTCCAACGGTGCTTCGACGGGCGCGGGTCCGGTGGCGACAGGATTCGGCGATGCCGGGGGAGCGGGTGTCGCCGTAGCAGACTTCTTCGCCCGACGGGACAGGGAGCGGCGGGAGGCCTCGGTCATGTTCACACTGTAGGGCTGTAGCCTCGGCTCGGGAGGAACAATGACCGACGCCACTGCTCAACTTCAGAACCTGCGTGCCAGCATCGACAACGTCGACGCCGCGCTGATCTTCCTGCTTGCCGAGCGATTCCGCTGCACGAAGCAGGTCGGGGTCCTGAAGGCTGAGCACGGGATGCCGGCATCCGACCCGTCACGAGAAGAACACCAGATCGCACGACTTCGCCGCCTGGCGCTCGACGCGGATCTCGATCCCGAGTTCGCCGAGAAGTGGTTCAACTTCGTGGTGGCTGAAGTCATCCGCCACCACACGGCCGCGGCCGAGTCGTACTGACCCGGCCGCGACGCGTCGTCGGTCACGGGATCGCGCGGCGGAGCGTTGCGTACGACACCGCTCCGAAGACGCCGATCGCCAGCAGGATCCACCCGATGAGCGTCGGAATCGTGAGGGCGGCCAGCCAGGCACCGACCTCGGCCCACGCGGCGACCTGGGACACGATCCACAGGCCCGCGATCAGCACGAGGCCGAGGGTGACCAGCGTGAGAGTCAGACCGATCGCCCCGAACCGGCGGTAGATCGTCGACCCCCAGAATCCGATCACGAACAGCAACAGCGACACGACGGCGAAGAACACCCCGGCCAGCAGCGGACCGGATTGCCAGACCCAATCGAGGGAGAAGAAGTACCCGTTCACCCCCCACCATCCGTCGGTGGCTCGCTCCAGGAGCCCGCCGACGACGAAGATCACGCCCAGCAGAATCGAGGTGATGAGCGCGGCGAGCATCGTGCCGAAGAAGAAGTCGCGCCTCGTGATGCTGAGTGCCTGCGAGAACGGGAACGTGTAGCTCAGCGCCATGATTCCGACGGCGAAGAAGTACCAGATCGGGGCTTGGCTCCCGCCGCCGTACTTCGCACCGTCGTAGGGGATCAGCGCGAAAATGATGACCGACATGAGGAAGGTGGCGCCGAGGATGATCAGCGGTATCCACACGAACGTGGACTTGTTGACGAACTGCATGCGGGTGACGTTCAGGATCCGGGTCATCGGACCGCTCCTTCCGTGTGGAGGCTGTGCTGGGTCGTGCGGACGATGAGTTGCTGCAGAGACACCGGGGTCACGTCCAGTCCTGCGGCGCTGATCGCCGCGCGATCGGCGGGAGTGAGTGTTCCGAGGACGGTGACCGAGGCGACGTGGCCGAGAGTCTCGCGGTGGATCACCTCGCGCCCCGCGATGAAGGCCTCGACGGCGGATGCGTCGCCGACGATGTTCGCGGCACGGTCACGGATGCTGTCGGTCTCCTCATCCATGACGATGCGACCGTCGTCGACCACGAGCACGCGCTCGAGCAGGTTCGACACTTCATCGATGAGGTGGCTGGACAGCACGATCGTGCGGGGGTGTTCGGCGTAGTCCTCGAGCAACCGGTCGTAGAAGATCTGCCGCGCGACGGCATCGAGACCGAGGTAGGGCTCGTCGAAGAACGTGATCTCGGCGCGCGAGGCGAGACCGATGATGACCCCGACCGCCGAGAGCTGGCCCCGGGAGAGCTTCTTGATCCGGCGTTTCATCGGCAGATGGAACTCCTCGACGAGGCGGTCGGCGAGGCCCTGATCCCAGTTCGGGAAGAACATGCTCGCCATTCGCAGTGCGTGCCGGGGCTGCGCGTCATCGGGATACCGCTGACTCTCTCGCACGAAGCAGAGTCGGCTGAGCACCCGGGCGTTTTCGTAGGGTGCTTCACCGAAGACGCGGACCCGCCCGGAGGTGGCGAAGTTCTGCGCGGTGAGGATCGACATGATCGTCGTCTTCCCGGCGCCGTTGCGGCCGAGGAGGCCGTAGATCGTGTTCGGTTCGATCGAGAACGAGACGTTGTCGAGCGCGAGCGTGTCGCGATAGAGCTTCGTCAGGTTCTCCACCTCGATGACGGCGGTCATGATGTGGTCCTTTCCGTGTGGTCGGATGCTGCGGCGCGCTCGAGGACGAGCCGTGCCAGGTCGTCGGGGCCGAGGCCGAGGTTGCGGGCTTCGGCCAGGAGTGGCTGGATGAACCGATCGGCGAACGCGGCGCGCCGTTCGGTGAGGAGGTGGGCGCGGGCGCCCTCGGCGACGAACATGCCGATGCCCCGCCTTTTGACGAGCACGCCTTTGTCGACGAGCATGTTCACTCCCTTCGCGGCCGTAGCCGGGTTGATGCGGTAAAAAGCGGCGAGTTCGTTGGTCGACGGCGCTCGCGTGTCTTCAGAGAGGCTTCCGTCGAGAATCGATTCCTCGACGCGCTCCGCGATCTGGACGAAGAGCGCCTTGCCTTCTTCGATCACCGTGCCTCCAAAGTGAGTGAGTTAGTTACATGACTAATGAACCACTGAACCGGATGTCTGTCAAGCATCCGTCGCCAAGGCGCGCGCGTGATAACGCGTGGCACGCACCGACGCAAATTTGCGACGATTCGCCAGCGGTGGAACTGTGGAGACGGCCCTCCGCGTGGCGGGCCCACTCGACCAGTCCGCGACCGCCGGTGATGCACGCTCATCAGACCGATGGTCGTACGGTCGGCGGCCCGTTTCCGGCAGTCCCGATGTCTGTCGTCGTGCACACCTGTGCACTCGAGGCTGTCACCCGGGCGCGACGGATGCGATCGCTCTGCGGTCGCCGAGGTCTGCTGTGACTCTTGCCCCCGCTCTCGAAGCGAAGAACCTGTTCAAAGTCTTCGGACGAAATCCGAAGGATGCCGTGTCGCGCCTCCGTGCCGGCCAATCCCGTGCCGAGACGGCCGACGCGGGCACCGCGGCCGTGATCGATGCGAGCTTCACCGTTCAGCCCGGCGAGATCTTCGTGATCATGGGCCTGTCCGGGTCGGGGAAGTCCACGATCATCCGCATGCTCAACGGACTGCTGACGCCCACGGACGGCGATGTCGTCATCGGCGGACGCAGCGTCGCCGCGGCCTCGCCCGCCGAGCTGCGCACCATCCGCCGCGAGTCGGTGTCGATGGTCTTCCAGCACTTCGCGCTTCTCCCGCACCTCACCGTGCTCGACAACGCCGCCTACGCCCTGGAAATCCAGGGGGTCGGCAAAAGCGAGCGCCGGGCCCGCGCTCAGGAGATCCTCGACCGCGTGGGCCTGGGCGATCGCGCCCAGGCAATGCCCGACGAGCTCTCCGGCGGCATGCGTCAGCGCGTGGGCATCGCCCGCGCCCTGACCGCCGGCACCGACATCCTGCTGATGGACGAGGCCTTCTCGGCGCTGGACCCGCTCATCCGCCGCGAGATGCAGGAGCAGCTCGTCGAGCTGCAGCGCGAACTCGGCCGCACGATCGTCTTCATCACGCACGACCTCAACGAAGCCATGTTCCTGGGCGACCGCATCGCCGTCATGCGTGACGGACGCATCGTGCAGAACGGCACACCTGAAGAGATCCTCACGGACCCGGCGAACGACTACGTCGCGCAGTTCGTGCAGGACGTCGACCGGGCGCGGGTGCTGACCGCGGGATCCGTCATGGAGCCGCCGCACCAGACCACGCCGGTCAGCGCCGGGGTGCGCGGCGCGCTTCGCACGCTCCGGGCCCAGCAGGTCGGGTCGGTCTTCGCCGTCGAGAACCGCCGCCTCGTGGGCGTCGTCACCGATCGTGCGGTCATCCGAGCGGTGAAGAGCGGCCAGACCGATCTGCGCCAGATCGTCGACGCGCATGTGCCGACGGTCGGCCCCGACGATCTCCTCACCGACATCGTCGAAACCGCCGTCGAAGCCACGGTGCCCCTCGCGGTGGTCGACGAGAACCGGCGCCTGCTCGGCGTCATCCCCCGCGTCACGCTTCTCGCCGCGCTCGGCAACGTGCCGGCCACCACCCGCGAGATGCCGATCATCCAGAGTCCGATCGACATGGTCGCGCAGTTCACGCCGCTCGTGGATGCCGCCACCGAGGGCGTCGCCCTGCCGGACTCCGCCGCCACCGAAGGGAGCGTGCGCTGATGGACTTCTTCCGCATTCCGGTCGGCGAGTGGGCCGAAGCCATCGTCGACTTCCTCGGCGACACTCTCGGCGGGTTCTTCGATCTCATTTCGACCGCCCTCGAGGGCGTGTACGAAGGCCTCGGCTGGGTGCTCATGTCCCCGCCGTTCTGGATCATCATCGCGCTGTTCGCTGCCCTCGCGTTCGTCGTGCGCGGATGGAAGCTCGCTCTCGGCACCGCGCTCGGCCTCCTCGTGATCGTCGGGGTCGATCAGTGGGAGAACGCGATGGACACCCTCGCGCTCGTGCTGGTCGCCGCCGTCGTGGCGATCCTCATCGCCGTCCCGGTGGGTATCTGGGCCGCACGCAGCGATCGGGTTTCGCGCGTCGTCCGGCCGATCCTCGACCTCCTGCAGACCATGCCCGCGTTCGTCTACCTGATCCCCGCGATCTTCTTCTTCGGGGTCGGCGCCGTTCCCGGCATGATCGCCACGATCATGTTCGCGCTCGCGCCGGGCGTGCGCCTCACCGAGCTCGGCATCCGCGGGGTCGACAGTGAAGTCGTCGAGGCGGGCTTCGCCTTCGGCGCTTCGCCGGCGCGCGTGCTGCGGCAGATCCAGATCCCCCTCGCGCTTCCCTCGATCATGGCCGGCATCAACCAGGTCATCATGCTGAGCCTGTCGATGGCTGTCATCGCGGGCATGGTCGGCGCCGGGGGGCTCGGCGGCGAGATCGTCCGCGCGCTCGGCCGGATCAACGTCGGGCTCGCTTTCGAAGCGGGGATCTCGATCGTCATCATCGCGATGATCCTCGACCGCCTGACCTCCGCGCTCGGCAGCGGCGACCGCAGTCGCCGCGTCGCGAAGGCGAAGACGGCGCGCGACACACAGGATGCCGCGGGCTCGGTCAGCCGTATCCCGACCACGGTCTGAGGACCCATAAGACCAGGCGAGCTCATCACTCGCCGGGGGCGCGGAGACTCCGCGCTCGACAAACAACGACCGATCCGCGACAGCACGCGGATGGAGAGGACGTCACGATGACCAAGAGAAGCAGCATCCTGAGCGCCGTCGCCCTGGCGGGCGCGGCCACCCTCGCGCTCGCCGGCTGCGCCGGCACGAGCGACGACAGCGGCAGCGCGGACGGAGGCGCCGCAGACCGCCCGATCGAGATCGCCGTGTTCAACGGATGGGACGAGGGCATCGCCGCGTCGTATCTCTGGCAGGAGATCCTCCAGGAGAAGGGCTACGACGTCGAGCTCACGTACGCCGACGTCGCCCCCGTCTACCAGGGCCTCGCCGGCGGTGACTTCGACCTCGTGCTCGACACGTGGCTGCCGATCACGCATGCCGACTACATGGAGCAGTATGGCGACGACGTCGAAGACCTCGGCGCCTGGAACGACGAGGCGAAGCTCACCATCGCGGTGAATGAAGACGCCCCGATCGATTCGCTCGAGGAGCTCGCGGCGGCATCCGCCGACTTCGGCAACCGCATCGTCGGCATCGAGCCCGGGTCGGGCCTCATGCGTATCACGGGCGATGAGGTCGTGCCGGGCTATGGCCTGGAGGGCATGGAGCTCATCGAGTCGTCGACCCCGGCCATGCTTGCCGAGCTCAAGACCGCAACGGATGCCGGTGAGAACATCGCCATCACGATGTGGCGCCCCCACTGGGCGTACAACGCCTTCCCGATCAAGGACCTCGAAGACCCGAAGGGCCTCTTGGGAGACGCCGAAGGCATCCACTCGGTCGCCGCGACGTCGTTCGCCGAGGACTTCCCCGAGGTGCACGAGTGGATCTCGAACTTCGAGATGCCCAGCGACACGCTGTACTCGCTCGAGGACGCGATGTTCAACGCCTTCGATGGTGACGACTACGGTCCCGTCGTGCAGGAGTGGATCGCCGAGAACCAGGAGTGGGTCGACTCACTCACGTCCTGATCACGGTCGGTCAAGAACGGGGTTCGGCGGAAGCCGGGCCCCGTTCTCCCGTTGCGGTGCGACCCGGCTCGAGCTGCAGCGCCACCTTCTGTTCGAGGAGGTCGACCGCTTCATCCGAGATGGAGAGGAGCCCGTCGACCTCGTCGCGCACGCGGCGGTACGCGACCTGCCGCTCGGCGGGGGTCGCCGACTGGTCGACCGCCACGGCGAGCAGCTGCTGGGCGGTCTTGAGGCGCTTGCGCTCGACCTCGCTGAACTGCGAATCGCGCACACGCCGCGCATCGCGCTCGGCCAGATCGAAGGAGACCTCGTACTCCGTCACGGCCGCGCGGTACTCCGAGACCTGGTCGGCGGTCACTTTCGTGTCTGCGGATGCCGGGCGCAGCGAGTCGGCGACCTTCTTGGCGCGCAGGAACGCGGCGGTGAGATCCTGACGACCGTCGCTCATGGTGGGAAAGGCGATGAGGCGCGCGACGTCGAGTTCGTACTCGAGCCAGCGGGCCGTGATCGCATCATGAGTCGCGAAGAGCTTCGTCAGCTGGTCGGGAAGCGGAGACGGGCGGGTGATGGGCTGAGGGTCCTGGCCGGCATCCATGCGAACCGCGCGTAACTCTCCCTGGGCCTTGATGACTTCCAGCCGCCGCTTGTGACGCTCGGCGGACAGGTGCTCGAACCGACGGAACACGCCCGCGCCGATGCCGGCGAGCGGAAACGCGAGCCACCAGTAGCTCCCGAGGAACTGCAGGATCTCGGTCATGTGCGCGGCCCACCGCGTCGCGGGATGGGCCAGATGGGCGTGTCGCGGCTCTTCGGCGGCGTCTGCGGGTCGGCGGGGGGAGCCTCCGGTTCGGCAGCCGGCGCAGTCTTCTCGGCGGCGGCGGCGGGCGGGGCCGGCTCATACGCGGCCGATGGCGCGGCGGAGCGGCTCTGCCCGGTCGCGCGCGCGAGTGCTTCGGCCGAGCGGGCCAGCAGGGTATCCGTCAGCGTCTGGGCCATGACCGTCCAATGCGGTGCGCCGGGGGCATCCGGGCCCGGACCCGCCGGCGCGGTTCCGGCCGTCCGCGCGCGCCGCCACGCATCCGCTTCGGCGGCGTCGAACGCCACTTGCAGGCGGTGGACGGCATCGCGATACGCCGAGAACTGCGCTGTCGTCATCCGCGTCTGCGCCGTCGCGGGTCGCAACTCTTGTGCTCCGCGGGCGTCCGCGAGGAACGCGGCGGTCAAGGGAACCCGCCCGTCACTCATCGTCGGGAAGGCGATGAGCTTGGCGGGGTCGGTCTCGTACTGCATCCATTGTGCGGTGATCGCATCGTGGGTGCTCATGAGTTTGGCCAGGGGAAGGGATGCCGGATCCCGGGTCGCCGCGGGCAACGCGGCGCGGGCCGCGCTGACGTGGGCCCTCCGGGCGCGGACCGCCGCGGCCGCCGCGCGCGCTTCGCGTTGGGCGCGATCGAGAGCGTGGCGTGCGGCGCCGACAGCTGCCGTGTCGGCGCGACCGGCGAAACGCTCCGCCTGAACACGCGCGAGTTCGGCGCGTGTGACGCGGACGTCCATCCGGGTGCTCGTCGCGTGCAGGCGTTCGCGGCGAAGGTCGTCACGCGCAGCGTCGTACTCCAGTTTGCGGGCGCGCACCGTTCGTTGCTGGCGCAGGCCGAGGAAACCGAGGGCGCCGGCGCCGATCACCGTCGGCCCCATCCACCAGAACTCGGCGACAATCGCCCAAAGCGGATCCACAGCGTCATGCTAGTCGCCACCGCTGAGAAGCGTCCCCGAGCTCGGGGACTCAGCCGAAGAGCAGAGCGAGGACCGTCGCACCGCCACCGACGAGGATGAGCGAGACGATCACCACCCACGCGATGACGCGAGTGCGGCGCGTGCGCGCTTCGTTCATGCCGGCGTACTCGTCCTGATCGGTCATGGCGCTCAGCCTACGGGTTCGGTGACGGTGGCGCCGAACACGCTCGGGAGCGTCGCCTGCGAGGTGCCGCGAAGCTCCGACACGGTCAGGGTGAACACGTCCTGCACTTCGAGGGCCGCTTCGTCGCCGTCCGCAGTCCCCACGGTCTCTCCACCCGCCGCTGACGCGGCGCGCGGAGCCTCTGACCGCGTGGGCCCAGGATCGGTCACACCGATGCGGAGCACCGGGTAGCCGCGACCCTCGCAGAGGCCGCGGAACTTCACGTCCTCCTCACGGGGCACCGAGACGATCACCCGACCGGTGGATTCGCTGAACAGCGCGGTCGCGGCATCCACCCCGTCACGCTCCATGATTTCGCGCAGCCAGACGCGCGCGCCGACGCCGAAGCGCATGACACCCTCGGCGAGAGCCTGACCGAGGCCGCCCTCGGAGAGGTCGTGCGCCGACGAGACGAGCTCCTGCTGCGATGCGGCGTGGATGAGCTCGGCGAGCCGCTTCTCCTGGCCGAGGTCGACGGCCGGCGGGCGCCCGCCGAGGTGGCCGTGGATCGTGCCGGCCCAGGCCGAGCCACTGAGTTCGGTGGCGGTGACGCCGAGAAGGTAGATGTTCTCGCCGGCATCCTGCCAGCCCGACGGGATGCGGCGGGCGACGTCGTCGATGATCCCGAGCACGCCCACGACCGGGGTCGGGAAGATCGGGGTGTCGCCGGTCTGGTTGTAGAAGCTCACGTTGCCGCCGGTGACCGGGACGCCGAGTTCGAGGCATGCGTCGGCGAGACCGTCGACGGCCTGGCCGAACTGCCACATGACCTCGGGGTTTTCCGGGCTGCCGAAGTTCAGGCAGTCGGTCACGGCGGTGGGAACCGCGCCGGTGACGGCGACGTTGCGGTACGCCTCGGCGAGGGCCAGCTGCGCGCCGGCGTACGGGTCGAGCTGGCAGAAACGTCCGTTGCAGTCCGTCGCGATCGCGAAGCCCAGGCCGCTTTCCTCGTCGACGCGGATCATGCCGGCATCGTCGGGGAAGCTGAGGGCGGTGTTGCCCATGACGTAGTAGTCGTACTGGTTGGTGATCCAGGACGTGTCGGCGAGGTTCGGGCTCGCCACGAGCTGAAGGAACTGTCGGCGCAGCGTGTCGGGGTCATCCGTCCGGGGCAGGGCGGATGCCGAGTCCTCGCGGAGCGCATCGATCCAGGTCGGGTAGGCGACCGGGCGTTCGTACACCGGCCCGTCGACGGCGACGGTGGAGGGGTCGACGTCGACGATCTGCTCGCCGTGCCAGAAGATCTGCAGGCGGCCGTCGCCGGTCACTTCGCCCAGAACGCTGGTCTCGACGTCCCACTTGCCGACGACCGCGAGGAACGCCTCGAGCTTCTCGGGCGCCACGATCGCCATCATGCGCTCCTGGCTTTCGCTCATCAGGATCTCTTCGGGCGTCAGCGTCGGGTCGCGGAGAAGCACGTTCTCGAGGTCGACGCGCATGCCGCTGCCGCCGTTGGCGGCCAGCTCGCTCGTCGCGCACGAGATGCCCGCGGCACCGAGGTCTTGGATGGCTTCGACGAGCTCACCCTGATACAGCTCGAGGCAGCATTCGATGAGCACCTTCTCGGCAAACGGGTCGCCGACCTGCACGGCGGGACGCTTGGTCGGACCGCCGTCGGCGAAGGTGTCGGACGCGAGGATCGACGCACCGCCGATGCCGTCACCACCCGTGCGTGCACCGAAGAGCACGACCTTGTTGCCGGCGCCGGTGGCGTTGGCGAGTTTGATGTCTTCGTGCCGCATGACGCCGACCGCGAGCGCGTTGACGAGCGGGTTGCCCTGGTAGACGGCGTCGAAGACGGTTTCGCCGCCGATGTTGGGCAGGCCCAGGCAGTTGCCGTAGAAGCTGATGCCGCTCGTCACGCCGTGCACGACCCGGGCCGTGTCGGGGTGGTCGATCGCGCCGAAGCGCAGCTGGTCCATGATCGCGACCGGACGGGCACCCATCGAGATGATGTCGCGGACGATGCCGCCGACGCCGGTCGCGGCGCCCTGGAACGGCTCGATGTAGCTCGGGTGGTTGTGCGACTCGACCTTGAAGGTCACCGCCCAGCCCTCGCCGACGTCGACGACACCGGCGTTCTGGCCCATGCCGACCATGAGCCGGGTCTTCATCTCGTCGGTGACCTTCTCGCCGAAGCGGCGGAGGTAGATCTTCGACGACTTGTACGAGCAGTGCTCGCTCCACATGACGGAGTACATCGCGAGCTCACCGGAGGTGGGGCGGCGGCCGAGGATCGTCTTGATCTGCGCGTACTCGTCGCTCTTCAGGCCGAGCGCACCGTAGGGCTGCTCTTTCTCCGGAGTGGCGACGGCGTTCTCGACGGTGTCGGCGACGGGGATGGTGGGGGTGCTCACGCGGCTGAACTCCAAAGACTCGGGTGCCGGGGATACGCACCATTCTAGATGGGGGACAGCCGGCATCCGGATGCACGAAATGGATGGCGCAGATCGTCGCGATCTGCCGCGGACACGACGATCTGCGCCCACATTTCAGGAGACGCGGGCACGCGTCAGTCGACCACGCCGATCCCGGTCGCCTCGTGGCTCGGCTCGCCGGTGTCGCTCGACCCGCCGTCCGGGGCCTTCGGCTCTTCGTCAACCGGCTTTTCGGTGCTGGGTTCTTCCAGCTGGGTGGTGGTCGGCATTCCGTCGCTGTCGGCGGACTGCTCGTCGGCAGGCGCCTGCGGCGGCTCGGGCGGCTGCGGCACCTGCGGGGGCTGGGGGTCGGACATGGCGACTCCTTTCGTGAGAATCCAGCATCCGCCTCGCGCGCCGCCCCCGTGAACCCGGTTGACACGGCCGCTCTGCCGTGATCCGCGCGTAGCCTCGGAGGATGGATCGATCGGTGCTCGAGGAGCGGATGCGCGAGCTCGACGCCGTGCTCGCACGCCTCCGGCGCGACGACGACAGCATCCGCGCGGATCGCGCCGATGCGACGGCCGACGACGAACACGACCCCGAGGGCTCGACCCTCTCGGGCGAGTGGCAGCGGATCGATGCGTTGCGCCGGGCAACGGTGGCCGAGCGCACCGCGCTGACGGCTGCACTCGCACGCCTGGATGCCGGCACCTACGGGATCTGCGCACGCTGCGGTCGGGAGATCCCGCCCGCACGCCTGGAAATCCGGCCGGACGCGGTCACCTGCGTGCCCTGCGCCGCCTGAGCCCCCGCGCTCGGCGCGAGTTTCTTCCGCAGCTGCGACATGTAGAGCCGCAAGTAGCCCGTGTCGGCGACCTGCTCGCTCCCCCAGATCTCTGTCAGCAGCGTCGAAACGCGGAGAGCATTGGTAACGGCGGCGTTGCCGATCTCGCGACGTTCGACCCACACCGCCGCTACGCCGAGACCGCGTTCGCCAACGCCCGTGAACAGTGATGCTCGATCCCTGGCGTCGCTTCTCGCGTCCGGCTCCCGAATTGTCGTGGTCGACGTCACAACGCCACGAGTGCGAGAAGCGGGCTCCACCACTATTACGTACGTTCTGCTCGATAAAGGGTAGGCTGGTGGTATGAGCCAGATTGCTATCACTGAGGCGCGTGGCCGGTTGGCGTCCATCATCGACGAGGCCCGCACCGAGCCGGTGTACCTGACTCGTCGGAACCGGCCTGTCGCAGCCGTTGTGGATGCGGGTCAGTTGGAGCAGTTGCTGGAGGATGCTGAGGAGCTCGCGGACATCCGCGCGGTGGACGCGGCGTGGGATGAGACGGAGAAGTTGGGTGAGACGCCGGTTCCGTGGGACGACGTCAAGCGTGACCTCGGTCTGGTCCCGTGACCTATCAGATCCAGGTTCTCCCTATCGCAACGAGAGCGATCAAGAAGTTTCCTCCCGAGGCGAAGCGTCGGGTTCAGGCTGTTGTCGAATTGCTCGCTGAGGACCCGCGGCCTCCGGCGGCGAAGAAGCTCACTGGACGCCCAGAATGGCGGGTGCGAACCGGGGACTACCGTGTGCTGTACCGCATCCACGATGACGTACTGACCGTTGTCGTTGTGCACGCTGGTCACCGGTGGGCGAGTCATGAGCGGTGATGTTGAGGTGGATGGGATGCGTGACGGTCGAGCGCTGCGACGTTGTGTACTCCTGGAAGCTGCCGGCAGGGTTGCCTGATGTTGTGAGGATGGAAGCCCGGCGACGTCGGCTGGTGGCTTGTCCGCGGGTGCTGCGTGTCGAGCACCGGCACGCGCATGACTCAACCGGAGCTCTGCACGTGTTCATTGACGGCACGCGGGTTCGTGTCGACGGAACGCTCGGCGGAGACGAGGGACTCGGGTACAGGGACGGACCGAACACATGGGGTGAACTCGGACGCGACACCGATGAGCTCCCCGAATGGACACGCCCCTACCTCGAGACCGTGCGCGCCTGGGAGACAGCACGCGGAAATTCCCGGCCTCCACGCCTACGACTCGTTTAGCGTGTGCCCTCACAGGAGGTGTCGGAATCACGGTGAAGTGACATTAGATGTCACGCGAAATGGCATCGTTTCGGACACTCGGGGTCTTCTTGTCGTGACACTTTCTGGGGTGTGGATGCGCGTGAAGCTTTTCGGCGAGGATGATGGTGTGGAATCGTGGTCGCCGGCTCAGCGCGGGGTGGTGGTTCTGCCCAGCGGCCGAGCCGTGCGTGGACGAGCACTGAGTGATGGGGCTGTCGGTGACGGGGACGCACCAAGCTTTGGTCTGTATCTCACCTCGCACCCGCACCAGGAGAGGTGGGAGTCGCGGTGGCTCATGTGGCCGGATTTCCGGATCCCCAGGTTTCCCTCAGACGCGATCGCGGCCCTTCGGGATGCGTACGACCGATCTTTGACGGAGCGAGTGGAGATCGCTTGTGCGGGCGGGCGGGGGCGGACGGGGACGGCTATTGCCATCCTTGCCCGGTATGACGGTGTGCCGGCCGAGGCGGCGGTGGCCTGGGTTCGTGCTGCGTATCGCCGCGGGGCGGTTGAGACTCCGTGGCAGCGGAGGTTCGTGCGGGAGGCCCCGCTCGCGCGGTTGCCCTGATCCGCAGTACTGGGGTGTCGGCGCCCACGTGAGGCCGCCGGTAGACCTTGCGTTGCGCGGAGCGCAGGCAGTAGTTGCCGCGGGCCGGTCTGTTCAGACGGGTGTGGTGGCGATGTCGGTGTGGTCGCCGCCGCGTCGGCGGGTGACTCGGTGGCGGGTGGCGTCGATGAGCCGCATGGTGGGGGTGGCGGCGAGGCCGTGGATGATGATGGAGCCGACGATGACGAGGCCGACGATGGACCAGAGTCGGTCGCCGTCGGGGAAGTATCCGTTTTGGGTGGCGTAGGCGATGTAGAACAGGGATCCGACGCCGCGGACGCCGAAGAACGCGATGACGCAGCGTTCGCGGGGTCCGGTTTTTCCGGGGGTTATTCGGCGGCACGGTCCGATGGGTGCTCGCTGGCGGAGCGGTGCTCGACAACGTTGATCTCTTCGCGCCGGACGATGTCCTCCACGCGATGCTCGCCCAGAATGGGGGTCACGCGTACCGTGACGGTTTCCACGGGGACGGTGGCCGTGGTGAGGGTGAGTTGCTCTTCATGCAGGACGATCGTCAGCGGCGGAGTCGGGTCGCTGTGCGTGCGCGAGCGGAACTGATCCGGATCGGTGATCGGGGTGCGCGTGATGCGGAGCTCTTCGCGGCGCACATCGGCGGTGATGGTGCGCCGTTCCGTGACGATGTACTTCTCGATCCGCACGATCTCACGCGGGACGGTCTCGGTGGTGACGTGCAGGATCTGTTCCTGCCGCACCACCGCGGTGACAGGGGTGTGGTCGGCGGGAAGGATCATCGCCGGGGATTCTGCGGGCGGGGCCTGTTCGCTTTCCGGGATCGGAAGAGCTTCACGGCCACAGGGAAGATGATGGGGGCAAAGCGGAGCAACGTGCGGATCATGGGGTTCCTCTCCTACGGGTGACGGGTGCGCTGACCCCGCTCACGGCGGAGTCAGCGCACCCGGGTACTACGGGCGGGTCAGTTGCGCGGCGGCAGCGGCGGGCGCTGCGGCTGGTTGCTGGTCGCGTTCTGCACCCGCGCCTTGGCCTGCTGGGCCTGCTCGGCGACACTGGGCGCGTTCTTGGCTTCTTGCTGGATTTTCGGCGCCTCTTCTTCGGCCTTGGTCAGCATCGCTTCCCAGCGCTGCTGCATCGGCTTGATCAGTCCGCCACCGGCGCCGACGATGATGACTCCGGCGATGATCGCGAGCACGGCGATGAGGATCGGGGTGGTGACCGTGGTGGCGACCTCGATCTGGTTCAGCGCGGCCGTGACACCGAGGAACAGGATGAAAATCGCGACGATGTTGGCCAGGATTTTCCCGTACGACAGGCCGCCCAGGGTGTTCTGGATGAGACCCTTAGCGCCGGCGGCGATGGCCGCCGCGATCACGACGATGATGATCGCGACGATGATCTTCGGCAGGAACCCGATGATGCCTTCCAGCAGGTCGCTGACCGGGTTGGGGCCGAACACCCCGAACGCGAACTGCAGAACGAACAGCACGAGCGTGTAGTACACGATCTTTCCGACGATGTCCGAGGCGTCGAGCTTCGACTTCGCCAGCGCCTTCTTGATCCCGCCGCGCTCGACGAGCCGGTCGAACCCGACCTTCTCGAGCAGTTTCTCTAGGCCCTTGGAGATGAGCTTCGCGACGATGAGGCCGACGATCAGGATGAGCAGGAATAGCAGGGCGAGTGGGACGAACGCGATTACCGCCGCGAGGGCGCCTTGCAGTGCTTGGAGGAAATTCATGATGGGTGACTCTCTTTCAGATGGGTGATTGACGCACACCGAGTGGGCTCGAGGGTGTCAGGGTGACTTCGGTTGGTTACGGCGGGCTCAGATGGGTGGGGTCGTGCCGGTCAGGAGCCCGCTCTGAAACTGACCGGCACGACAATCGGGGGTCTACCTCGAAGAATCCGACTCGGGCTGCGCGTCGTTCTGCGGGTGGACCAGTTCGATCTCTTCGTGGGACACGTCTGCGCTCACCTGCTGCTGCTCGGTCACCGTCTCGGTGCCCAGGCTCACCCGTTCAACGGGCACGGTCTCCTTGCTGGTGACCGCCCGCTCCCCGGTGAGGATCACTTCGTGCTCTTCCTCGGTGAGTTCCCCGCCGCTCAGCGCGTCGCCGATGTTGGCGTCGGTGATGGGTTCGCGGGTGACGGTGATCTCCTCGTGACTGACCGGGACGGTCTGGGTGACCTGTTCGGTGACGATGTACTTGCGCAGCCGGGCACGGCCGGTTTCGACCTTCTCCGTGCCGACGTGCAGCTGCTCCTCGGAGCGCGTCATCGCGTCATCGGTGTTCGGCCCGGACGTGTCGTACCCTTCGCCCGCATCGTCACGGCCTGTCCCTACCGCACCGTCGATTCGACCGTCAGCGTCCTGGTCGTACAGCTGGGTCGCTGGGGCAGGGGTCTCGTTGCCGTAGTAGTGATACAGCGAGGCTTCTTCTTCACGGGTGATGGACCCGTCGCTGGAGATCCGGGGCGCTTCCTTGACCATGTCCTTCGGGTACGCGACCCGCACCCGGTTCCCGTCGAACGCCGCGTCCTGCAGAGGGGCGAAGGACTCCGAGGTGCCGAACAGTCCGGTCTTGATGGTCACCCAGGTGGGCTCCTGCGTCTGGTCGTCCAGGTAGACCTGTTCGACCGATCCGATTTTCTCGTCGTCGCTGCCATACGCGTCCGCGCCGATGAGGTCGTTGATTCTGTTGGTGTCAATCATGGTGATGCTTCTCTTTCCTCCCAGAACGGGCGCCCGGGACGTCAGGGGTGGTGGTGGGTCAGCGGCCCAGGCCGGCCTTGTCAACGCGACGGTGGTACCGCATACCCGTGGCACCGCCCACGATCGCCCCGACCAGGGCGAGGACGGCCGCGACGATCACGGTGACGATGCTGGCGGCGGTGAGGCTGCCTTCATTGATGGGAATCCGGGGGAAGCTGTTCAGGGAGCCGAGGATGTTGAACTGCGCTCCCGCCACGGCCGTGAGAACCGCGAGCACCGCGGCGACGATGAGCGCCCACAACCAGACCGCGACGCCCTGCTTCACCCCGTCGAACCGCGCCATTCGCCCGGCGACATACCCGCCGCAGAAGTAGGCGATCAGGAGGATCACACCTAGGACGATGGCGCCGACGACTCCGACGGTGCCGGCGTTCTCGGCTGCGGCCTCCGCCACCTCGTTAGGGTTTACTTCACTACCCAGACCGACAGCGGTACCGGTGGCGGCGAGGACCGCGGTCAGGATGACGGCGGTTCCGGTGGCGGTCAACCACCCAAAGAACGCCGAACCGAACTTCATCCCGCCAAACCGCGCCTTTTCCCGCTCCACAACCTGTTCCCGGGCTGTATCGCCTGCGCTCACCGAATAAGCCGCCGTATCGGAATTCTTTGACTCCGCCGGCATATCGCGACGATTCGCCGAACTGCTTCCACGGTGATCTGACACGAACGCTGCCTTCCTCTATAGTGAGCGCGCGAGCGCACAGCCACATGGAACCGAACCAGTCGGCGTATGTTGTGGCATCTCTCTACGCGAACAGATGTGTTTACACCGTAAGTGTGGTGCTTGTTGCTCATTTTCGGGGGAGGATTGACACAGGAGGACACCTGTGAGTAAGAGAGCGAACGCCCCTGGTACCCCGAAGCTCAGCCGCGAACTGATCATTCACAGCGCGCTGGAGATGATCGACCGATCCGGGGCGCAGGGCCTGTCGATGAGGTCACTCGGCCAGCAACTCAACGTGGAAGCGATGGCGCTCTACCGCTACGTGCACGGCAAGGAAGACCTCCTCGAAGGGGTGGTCGCGCTCCTGATGGCTGACCTCACCGTCACCCTTGAGAAAGAATCCGGGCAGCACTGGCAGCCTTTCTTGCAGGCGGTTGCCCACGGCGTACGCCGCATCGCCACCGAGCACCCCCTGGCATTCCCACTCGTGGCTACCCGACACCCCGCCGCACCCTGGCTGAGACCGCCGCTTCGCAGCATCCAGGTGGTGAACACCTTCCTCACCGCCCTGATCGGACAAGGATTTACCGACGCGCAGGCCGTCGGCGCCTACCGATCGTTCAGCAGCTTCCTTCTCGGGCAGCTGCTCCTTGAGGCAGCCGTCCGCGGCGCACGAACCGGACCCGTCGAAGAACCCCTCGACGAAGGCGACGCCGACCTCCCCCAACACGACGGCAACATCTCCCTCGACGACGCCCCCGAAGTCAAACGCCTCCGCGCCCTACTCAGCGAAGACCGAAGCCAAGAAGAATTCGAAGTGTCCCTCGAAGCACTACTTGACCGACTCGACCACCAACTCTCCCAATAGGCCTGGGCGAGCCTCAACGTAAACGACTCCGACCGAGGGTCTCGTGACACTTTGTGTCACCCCGATTCCTGCCTGTGTCACATAAAGCGGGCTTGTGTCATCTCAACGCGTTCCCGACAAGGAGGGGGTTGACAACCGGCATCCGTCGCCCTAACTTACAACCAAATGGTTGTAGAACGATTCCCACAGAAGACCGAGCTGAGCGATGACGACACAGACCGTCTCTTTCACGCTCTCGCCGCGGCGACGCGGCGCGACATCCTGCGCCGCACGCTCGTGGAGGAGCAGTCCGTGTCCGCTCTCGCGGCGGAGTACGACATGTCCTTCGCGGCCGTTCAGAAACACGTCGCCGTGCTCGAGGCGGCGCACCTCATCATCAAGCGGGCCGAGGGGCGCGAGCGCCTCGTCCGCGCCGACCCGACCATGATCGCCCGCGCTCGGGCGCTTCTGGCCCGCTACGAAGACCTGTGGCGACAGCGCATCGATCGTCTCGACGCGCTGCTCGCCGATCCGACACCACCCACGACTGGAGACTGACATGCCCGTCACCGACATCTCGACCGACGCCGAGAACCTCACCATGACCCTTACCGCCGACTTCGCGGCACCGGTGAGTCGCCTCTGGGCTGCATTCACCGACCCGCGCCAGTTCGAGCGCTTCTGGGGACCTCCGGGCTGGCCGGCACGCTTCGAGGCGTTCGATCTGCGCCCCGGCGGGCGCGTCGACTATGCGATGACGGGCCCCCAGGGTGAATCGTCCCGCGGCGCGTGGGAGGTGCTCTCGGTGACCGACGGCACCGGCTTCGAGGTGCTCGACTCGTTCGTCGACGCCGACGGCAATCCGATGGAAGCGTTCCCGGCGATGCGCATGACCTTCTCCTTCGCCGCGACGGATGCCGGCGCGCGCCTGACGAATGTCACCTACTTCACGTCGGCCGAGGCGCTCGATCAGGTCGTCGCGATGGGCGCGATCGAAGGCTCGCGCATGGCGATGAATCAGCTCGACGCGGTCCTGCTCTCTCTCCGGGAGTACGCACAGGGCAAGGGCACCCGCACCGAGCTGCTCGACGACCAGCACGTCCGCATCACGCGGCTCATCGAGGGGCCGCGCGAGCTGGTCTGGCGTGCGCACCACGAGCCGGAGCTCATGCGCCAGTGGCTGCTGGGCCCGGACGGATGGCAGATGGTCGAGTGCGAGCTCGGCGAGACCTATCGCTACATGTGGCAGCAGGGCGATGACGAATCCACGCGCTTCGGCTTCGAAGGCGAAACCGTGCTGAGTGAGCCGACGTGGCGCGCCGTGACGACCGAGCGGATGATCGGGATGGATGCCCCTGGCACCCTCAATGACCTGCAGCTGTACGAAGAGGACGGCGCGACGCTGCTGACTCTGGTGATCGAATATGCCGACAAGGACATGCGCGACATGATCCTCGCGACGGGCATGACTGAGGGCATGGAGACGTCCTACGCACGGTTGGAGTCTGTTCTCGCCGCCTGAACCAGCGCGGAGGTGAGAGTCAGCGACCCGGCTCGGGGCTCACCGGCACGGCCGCAGCGTCAGCCTGCGCCGCGGGCGTTGCCGGCGGTCGGCGCAAGCGCTGAGCCTTCGACGGGCGGATAGCAGGAACATCGCCCACGATCGGCACCGGGGTCCGATACAGCCGGAAGCCGTAGCGGACGAGCAGGCCCACCATCACCATGACCTTGTTGCGCGGGCCGAGCAAGCTCGTGATGTGCACGAACAGCCACGCGAACCAGGCCGTGATCCCCGTCAGGGTGATGAGCTTTCGGAAGAGCGGGATGCGACTGATCCCCGGGATGCGGCGGAGCACCGGAAGGTTCGCGATGCCGGGGACCTCGCCGACCGCGGAGCGGCGACCGATGATGGCGAGCTGACCCTTGTCGTGGTACTCGAACGGGACCGTGCCCGAGCCGGAGATCAGCCGCTGGATCTGCCGCGCGATGTGCTCGCCACCCTGGATCGCCGGCTGCGCCAACTGCGGAAGATCCTGCGGCGCGACGGCCACGTCACCCGCCGCGAAGATTCCGGGAAGGCCGTCGACCTGAAGATCGGCGCCCACCCGGATGCGGTCGCCCTTATCCAATGGCAGGTCCCACTGGCGCACTTCCTCGTGCGGCGCGACGCCGGTGGCCCACACCGTCAACTCCGACGGGAGCACGGTCCCATCGGCGAGCACGACGCTGTCGGGGCGCACCTCGGCGACACCGGTACCGAGCCGGAGCTCGACGTCGCGGCGACGCAGTTCATCCAGCGCGTAGCGCCGCAGCGTCGGGGCGAACGGCTTCAGGATCTCGTCACCCCGTTGCAGCAGGGTGATGCGGAAGGCGTTGCCCTCGAGCTCGGGATACGCCGGCTCGAGCCCTTGGTCGCGGAGCTCGGCGAGGGCGCCGGCCATCTCGACACCCGTCGCGCCGCCACCGATCACGACGACGCTGAGCCCTTTGCGTCGGTCGCCCTGCTGGGTCGCGCGCTCGAGGCGGGTGAACAGGGTGTCGCGGATCGCGAGTGCCTGCGACCGCGAGTACACGGCGAACGAGTTCTCCTTCGCGCCGGGCGTGCCGTGATACGCCGTCGTGACGCCGTTCGCGAGCACGAGGTAGTCGTAGGCGATCTTCTGGCCATCCAGCATCCGCACCGTACGGCCCGCCGTATCGATCTCCATCAAATGCTCGTGGATGACATCGAGGTTCGGCTGGCGCACCCGCAGGCTCCGGAGGAAATGCGTCACGTCGCCCGGGTTCAGCCCGCCGGTGGCGACCTGGTAGAGCAGCGGCTGGAATGTGTTGTACACGCGGCGGTCGATGAGGCTGATCCGCACGGGCGCCTTCCGGAGCGCCCGCGCCGCGCTGATGCCGGCGAAACCGGCACCGACGATCACGACGTGCGGAACGGATGCCGTCATGCGCGCACCAGGGCGTCTTCGAGGGCGACCCACGCGAGCATTGCGCACTTGACCCGAGCCGAGAACTTCGAGACACCGGTGAGCGCGGCCGCATCCCCGTAGACGTCTTCGTCGAGATCGAGCTGCCCGCGCGAGCGGAGCGCTTCGCGGAAGCCCTCGATGAGGGTGCGCGCCTCGTCGCGGGTGACGCCGTCCATCAGGTCGGAGAGCATCGAGGCCGAGGCTTGCGAGATCGAGCAGCCTGACCCCTCCCACGTCACGTCGCGGATCGTCTCACCGTCAGTCGCGACCCGCGCGCGCAGCGTGATCTCGTCACCGCACACGGGGTTGCGCTGATGCGACGTCGCCGACGCGCCTTCTTCGTCGGCGAGCCCGAAGTGCTGGGGATGCTTGGAGTGATCGAGGATCAGCTCGCGGTACAGGGTGTCGAGATCGCTCATGATCCAGCTCCGAAGTAGGGACGGATGCCGCGGACGGCATCGATGAACCGTTCGATGTCGTCGTCGGTGTTGTACAGGGCCGCCGAGGCACGCACCGATGCGGTCATGCCGAATCGGCGGTGCAGTGGGGCCGCGCAGTGGTGCCCGACGCGCACGGCGATGCCGAGCGAGTCGAGATATTGACCGGCGTCGTGCGCGTGGACGCCGTCGACGTCGAACGACCAGAGCCCGACGCGTTCCACGCCGGCGGCATCGCCGAGCAGACGGATGCCGGGGATCTCGCGGAGCGCCTCTCCCATCCGGTCGGCCAGCGCGATCTCGTGCGCGTGGATCTGCTCCAGTCCCACGGCATCCAGGTACTGGACCGCGGCTGCCAGGCCGATCGCCGGACCGATCGGCTGGGTGCCGGCTTCGAAGCGCTGGGGCGGCGGAAGGTATTCGGCGGCCTCGAGGCTCACGGTCGTGATCATCGACCCGCCGGTGAGGAACGGCGGGAGGTCCTCGAGCACGTCGGTCCGGCCGTAGAGCCCGCCGACGCCGTAGGGGCCGAGCATTTTGTGACCGCTGAAAACGGCGAGATCGACGCCGAGGGCGGGGAGGTCGAGGGGCAGGTGCGGGGCGGACTGGCAGGCATCCATCACCGTCAGCGCGCCGTGTGTCTGTGCGAGAGCGATGAGCGCGGCGACGGGGTTCACGATTCCCAGCACGTTGGAGACGTGCGTGAAGGCGACGATGCGGGTGCGCTCGCCGATGAGCGCGGCGGCGGCGTCGAGGTCGAGCGTGCCGTCGTCGCGGACGGGGATGTGGCGGAGCACAGCGCCGGTCCGCGCGGCGAGCTCTTGCCACGGGATGAGGTTCGCGTGGTGTTCGATCGCGGTCGTCACGATCTCATCGCCGGGCTGGAGGGCGAAGCGTGACGGGGCGCGGCCGAGCGTCGCGTTGCCGATCGAGTAGGCGACGAGGTTGAGGCCCATCGTCGCGCCGCTCGTCCAGACGAGCTGCTCCGGGGCTGCGCCGACGAACCCGGCGACCGTCGCGCGGGCGTCTTCGAACAGATCGGTCGCCTCGCCGGCGAGCGTGTGCGCGCCGCGGTGGACGGCCGCGTTGGCGTGGGTGAGGAAGTCACGCTCGGCATCGAGCACGGCGGTCGGCTTCTGACTGGTCGCGGCCGAGTCGAGGTAGACGAGCGGATGCCCGTTGACGTCGACGCGCAGGATCGGGAAGTCCGCGCGGAGGCGTGCGGCATCCAGTCTCGGCGCAGCGGTCTCGGGGTTCGCAGTGCTCACCTGTCTAGGCTACGCCCCGCGGCACGCCGGGGGTCCGGGTCAGGGCTCGTCGTCGGTGTGGGCGACCAGGCCGTAGGAGGTGATGCGGCCCGCGCGGTCGTCGCCGGGGAGCGGGCGCGAGCGCCGACCGTAGATCAGCTCGGACGAGTCGAGGAGCCACGGCACGAGGGTGATCGAGACGCCGTGGACGAGCATGAGCTGCTGTGCGATGCGCCGGGCGCGGCGGTTGTGCAGCAGGCTCTCCCACCAGTGACCGACGATGTACTGCGGCAGGTACACCGTCACGATCGACGAGCCGTGCTTCTGGCGGTACTGGGCGATGAACTCGGAGAGCGGACGCGCGTATTGCCGGTACGGCGACTCGATCGTCAGGAGCGTGATCGGCATGTCGTGCAGCTCCCAATCGGCCTGCACGGCGTCGGCTTCTTCCTGAGTCACGGCGATGTGGACCGCGATGGTCTTGCTGTGCTTGGCCGCCAGCGCGTAGTCGACCGCCTTCGCGACAGGCTTCTGCAGGCGGTTCACCAGGACGATCGCGACATCGCCGGTCGAACCGTAGTGGACGCTGTCGTCCATCTCGGTCTCGTGGCTGACATCGCGGTAGTAACGGTTCACGCCGATCATCAGGATCGAGAGGACCGGAATGGCGAGGAAGACGAGCCAGGCGCCGTGCGTGAACTTCGTGACGGTGACGATCAAGAGCACGAGCACCGTGAACGACGCGCCGAGTGAGTTGATCGCGAGCCCGATCTGGGCCTCGCGCCGCTCGGCTCCCTTCACGAAGCGGAGCTCCCGCCGCCAGTGCTTGACCATGCCGATCTGGCCGAGCGAGAACGACACGAACACACCGATGATGTAGAGCTGGATGAGGGTCGTCAGCTGCGCTTGGTACACGATCAGGACGATCGCGGCGGCGAGGCCGAGGATGATCATGCCGTTCGAGAAGACAAGCCGGTCACCGCGGGTGTTGAGGGCCTTCGGCGCGTAACCGTCGCGGGCGAGCACCGAACCCAGCAGCGGGAAACCGTTGAAGGCCGTGTTGGCCGCGAGGAGGAGCACACAGGCGGTCGCCGCCTGGATGATGAAGAACGGAATCGACCCGGCACCGAAGGTCGCGGCGGCGACCTGGGCCATGAGGCTCGGCTGCGGGTTCGTGCAGTCGAAACCGATCAAATGGCAGGGGTTCTCTGCGTAGTGCACGCCGGTGACGAGCGCGAGGGTCGTGAGCCCCGCGAACAGCAGGATCGCGACACTGCCCATCAACACGAGCGTGGTCTGGGCGTTCTGCACCTTCGGCTGCCGGAACGCGGGTACGCCGTTGCTGACGGCCTCGACGCCGGTGAGGGCCGAGCATCCACTCGAGAAGGCTCGGAGGATCAACAGGATGACGGCGGCCTGTGTGAGGTCCTGCGCCTCGACGGCGTACTGCGCGCTCGCCGCGACCGGTGTGTCGCCCAGCCCCCAGCGGACGAGCCCGGTGACGATCATGATCGCCACCGACGCGATGAACACGTAGGTGGGGATCGCGAAGGCCTGGGATGCTTCGCGGACACCCCGGAGGTTCACGACGATGATGAGGACGACGAAGCCGACCGCGAGCTCGACACGCCAGGGGTTGAGTCCCGGGAGCGCGGAGATGATGTTGTCGACGCCGGAGGCCACCGAGACGGCGACCGTGAGGATGTAGTCGACGAGCAGCGCCGAAGCCACCACGACGCCGGACTTCTCGCCCAGGTTCGTCCGCGCGACTTCGTAGTCGCCGCCGCCGGAGGGGTATGCCTTGATCAGCTGGCGATAGCTGAGCACCACGACGATCAGGAGGGCGACGACGGCCGCGGCGACCCAGGGGCTGAACGCCAGAAAAGCGGTCCCGCCGATCAGCAGGATCATCAGCAGCTCCTGCGGCGCGTAGGCGACCGAGGAGAGTGCGTCGGAGGCGAAGATCGGCAGTGCCATCTTCTTCGGGAGCAGTTGCCCCTCGAGCTCTTCCGTGGTGAGCGGGTCGCCGATCAGGATGCGTTTGGCGATCGGCGTCTCTTCGGACGCGCCCCGACTTTCTTCAGTCACGGCGGGCGACACTACGCCTGGTGACGGGTTCGCGCAATCCGATTCGCCTGGAAGTATCGATCGTTCGCGCTCCTGGCGATCGTGCTCGTGCTCACCCCGGTCGGCCCGCGGAGGCTCCCCGGCATCCTCTCCGGTCAGCGACGCGCCGACGCGCGCGCGGCAGCTACGCCGGCGGAGTGAAGCGGTAGACGATGTCCGTGACCACCGTGCCGTCGGTCGTCACGCGCACGCCGTAGGTGCGGGCGCCGTCGACGAAGAACGTGTCGCGGTCGGAGCCGAAGCGGAGGATCGGCGGCGCCGTGGTCGACTCGCTGTCGGGGCCGAGTTCGCGGGCATCCGCGAGGCTCATGCCGATGCTCAGCCCGAACTCTGCGGTGATCGCGACATCGCCGACCTCGTTCGCGGAATAGCCGACATAGGTCGGCGTGTCGACCTGATCGCGCGGTTTGTTCCCCTCGCTGAGCAGGACGTCGGCGAAGCGGAAACCGTCCCAGCTGTACACCGTGTAGGCGTAGGTGCGAGAGTCGCCCGATTCGACGTCGGTCGTCGGCTCGGACCCGAACGCCTCGGTCAGCGCCGCGATCGCCGGTTCTGCCGCATCCGCCCACGCGTGGGTGAACTCATCGCCGTCCTCGCCCTGCAGGGTGAAGCCGGTGGCGGCGAGGGTCAGTGTCGACGTCGTGACCGGTGCGGTCGGGGTGGGAGTGGACGTGCTCGAGGTGGCGGGGGCGGGAGGCACGGGGTTCGGCGGGGCGGTGCCATCGGTGCCATCGCCACCCGATGGCCGCGTCAGGGCGATGCCCACGACGACAGCGACAGCGACAGCGAGGATGCCGGCGATGATGCTGAGGATCAGGGTCGATCGCGAGCGCGGCTCGCCGGGGTCGCGGGGTTCGCGCGCGGCGCGCGGCTCGCGTGGCGGCCGGGGCTCCTTCGGTTCGCGGGGCGGCCGCGGCGCACGCGGGAGCTTCGGTTCGCGGGGCTTGCGGGGCTCCTCCGGTTCGGAGGGCCCTTGCGGTCCGAAGAGATCGTCGAGGCTCATGCCAAGAACTCCTTTGCGGCGACGACCAGCGCATCGACGCCGCGCTCGATCGTGGGGTGCAGGATCGGTGCAAAAAACGGCGAGTGATTGGTCGGGATGTCTTCGTTGACGGTGCCGCGCGCCACGGCATCCGCGTACTGCTGCGGATCGAGCCCGCCCCAGAACCAGAACACGAGGGGGACGTCCGCTTCGCGGGCGAACCATGACACATCCTCGCTGCCCGTGAACATGCCGGGGTCGATGACGGTACCGTCGCCGAACGCCCGGTCGAACGCGGCGGTCAGGCGTGCGGTCGCGGCGGCGTCGTTGATCGTGGGCGGCAGCGAGTGGTCGACCCGGATGGTCGGGGGCTGCTCGGCGCCGGAGGCCGCCGCCTCCGCCCGGATCACCCGCTCCACCCGGGCGAGGATGTCGGCCCGCGCCGGCTCATCGGGATAGCGGAGGCTGAGTTCGAGCGTCGCCTCGGCGGGGATGATGTTGTTCTTCAGGCCCGCGTGGATCGAGCCGACCGTCACCACCGCCATCTCTCGCGGGTCGACTTCGCGGGAGACCACAGTCTGCAGGCGCATGACGGTGGCGGCGGCCATCACGATCGGGTCGATCGTCGCGTGCGGCCGCGAGCCGTGGCCCCCGCGGCCATGGAGGGTGACCGTCAGACCGTCGCTGGCGGCCATCTGTGTGCCCGGCCGCACGCCGATCGTGCCGGCGGGGAGCGGTGTGAGGTGCTGGCCGAGGACGATGTCGGGGCGGGGGAACGCATCCAAGACGCCATCGGCGATCATGGCCCGCGAGCCGGCACCGTATTCTTCGGCGGGCTGGAACACGGCAACGACGGTGCCCGACCACGCGTCGCGCGTGGCCTGCAGCTTCTCGAGTGCGCCGAGCAGCGCAGTGACATGCATGTCGTGTCCGCAGGCGTGCATCACCGGGACGTCGGTGCCGGCAGGATCGGTCCCGCGCGCCGTGCTGGCGTATGCGAGTCCGGTCTGCTCGGCGACCGGCAGCGCATCCATGTCGGCGCGGAGCCACACGACCGGGCCCTCGCCGTTGACGATGCTCGTGGCGACACCGGTCTTGCCGAGCCCTTCGACGACCTCGAGCCCGAGCGCGCCGAGTTCGCGGGTGATGACCCCGGCCGTGCGGGTCTCCTGGAACGACAGCTCCGGGTGTCGATGCAGGTCGATGTAGAGGGCCTCGAGGTCGATGCTCATGCCTCCGAGCCTACGCGCCGCGCCTGTGGCATCGCCTGCGCGGCAGGTGGCCGGGTAGGGAGGGGATGCTCGGCGGCCGGGTCAGGCGGGCGGCGCGGTCGAGCCGCGGATGACCAGCTCGAACGGCAGCGCTGCCGCGGGTGCCGTAACGTCTTCGCCGACCGCCGCGAGCGCCGCCTCAGCCGCGGCCACGCCTTGCGCGTGCGGGAATTGCTCGATCGTCGTCAGCGCGAAGAACCCGCTCAGGTCGTGGCCGTCGACCCCGATGACCGAGAGGTCGCGGGGGACCTCCTGCCCGAGTTCGCGCGCCGCGAAGACTGCGCCGAAGGCGAGCTCGTCGGATGCCGCGAAGATCGCGGTCGGCGGTTCCGACTGCGACAGCAGCTCGTGCGCCGCGCGGTGTCCGCCCTCGATGGTGAAGTCCGCCCGCGCGAATCCGGCTGCCTCGACCCCGGCATCGGCGAGGGCGGCGACGAACCCGCGATGCCGCAGCGTCGGGATATCACGCCCGGCGTCGCGGGGATACGCGTGTCCGATGTGTGCGATGCGGCGGTGTCCGAGTGCGAGCAGATGTTCCGTCGCCGCGCGGCCCACCGCGACATCGTCGACGCGCAAAGTTGCCAGCTCGAGGATCGGTGTGCCGAGGCCGATGATCGGCAGCCCCAGGCCGCGAAGGTCGGCCGTCTCATCGGGGGACATCCACAGCGACAGGGCGATGACGGCATCCACCCGTCCCCGGCGAAGCGACGTCTGGAACAGGTGTCGCCGCTGCGCGGGGTCATCGGTCGCGTTGTACAGCGTGATGTCGTAGCCGAGCGGCGCCAGACGCGTCGCGATGCCGTCGAGCACCTGCGCGAAGAACCACTGATCGACGAGCGGCACGAGCACGCCGATCGATCGGGTGCGTCCTGTTGCCAGAGAGGATGCCGCGGCCGACGCGACGTAGCCGAGTTCGGCGGCAGCCCGCTGAACCCGGGCGCGGGTCGCGTCGGACAGGCGACCGCGCCCGCTGAGCGCGCGCGAGGCGGTCGCCGCCGACACCTCGGCGCGGCGCGCGACCTCCTCGAGGCTCGTCATCTCAGGAGGTGACGAGCCACACAGCCGTGTCGGCCGGAAGCTCGGCACCCGTGAGCGGTTCGCTGGCTGCCAACACGGTGCCCGCGGGCAGGACGACCGGTGATGTGCCCGCATTCGCGATCACTGTCACATTCCCGTTGCGGAATGCAAGGACGTCGTCGCCGTATCCGTCCAGCCATTCGAGGACGCCGGCACCGAGGCCTTCGGCGCGCCGGACGGCGAGCAGAGTCCGATAGACCCAGAGCGTCGACTCGGGATCGGTCTCCTGAGCGGAGCGTGCGAGCGTGGCCCATTCGGCCGGCTGCGGCAGCCAGGCGGCGCCGGTCGGACTGAAGCCGTAACCGGGAGCGTCCGCGTCCCACGGGATCGGGACCCGGCATCCGTCTCGCCCGTAGCGCTCGCCGTCGGTGCGGAACCAGGTCGGGTCTTGGCGGGCGTCGTCCGGGAGTTCGATCGCCTCGGGCAGGCCCAGTTCTTCGCCCTGGTAGAGATAGGCGGAGCCCGGGAGGGCGAGCATGACCGTCGTCGCGGCGCGTGCTCGGCGCAGGCCGACGTCGGCGTTCGGCTTTCCGGGGGAGTCTGGACCGATCCCGCTCCCCTGCGCGTTCTCGGCCGTGAGGGCGAGGCGCGAGGCATGCCGTACGACGTCGTGGTTGGAGAGCACCCACGTCGCGGGGGCTCCGACGGCGGGGAACGCTCGCAGCGACTCGGAGATGACTTCGCGGATGGCCGCGGCATCCCATTCCGTCGTGAGGTACGGGAAATTGAAGGCCTGGTGCATCTCGTCCGCGCGCACCCATTCGGCCGTTCGGTCGACCGTCGGCAGCCATGCCTCCGCGCACAGCGCGCGGTCGCCCTCGTATTCGGCCAGCACGCGATTCCAGTCGCGGTAGATCTCGTGCACGCCTTCCTGGCCCCAGTAGGGCGCCTCATCGTGGCCGCCCATGCTGTCGGCCAGGGCGTCGGGGAGGTGGTTGGGCAGGCCGTCGGACTTCACGAGCCCGTGGGCGACGTCGACGCGGAATCCGTCGACGCCTCGGTCGAGCCAGAACCGCAGAATGCGGCGGAACTCTTCCTGCACCTCGGTGTTCGACCAGTCGAAGTCGGGCTGCGTCGAGTCGAACAGGTGGAGGTACCACTGACCGTCGGCGACACGCGTCCAGGCGGGTCCACCGAAGACCGATTCCCAGTTGTTCGGGGGAAGCTCACCGCTCTCCCCCGTGCCCTCGCGGAACATATAGCGGCCGCGCTCGGCACTGCCGGGAGCCGAGGCGAGTGCCGCCTGGAACCAGGCGTGCTGGTCGGAACTGTGGTTGGGGACGAGGTCGACGACAACGCGGATGCCGCGGTCGTGCGCGGCGGCACGCAGCGCGTCGAAGTCGTCGAGCGTGCCGAAGAGCGGGTCGACATCGCAGTAGTCGGCGACGTCGTAGCCGGCATCTTTCTGCGGCGAGCGGTAGAACGGGCTCAGCCAGATGGCATCGACTCCGAGCGAGACGAGGTGATCGAGGCGGCTCGTGATGCCGGGGAGGTCCCCGATGCCGTCGCCGGATGCATCGGCGAACGAGCGCGGATAGATCTGGTAGATGACGGCGGTGCGCCACCACTCGGAGCCGGGGCGGCTCTCGCCGATCGGGGCGAGCGCGCCCGCGGGAAGCTGTTCGGTCTGACTCATGCGAACAGCGTAGCGCAAGCGCTTGCGCACCCGAAGATGCGGGAGCCGACTACCCTGGACCGGTGACTTCCGAGCTTGCGCACGCCTCTTCGCTCATCGCGACGATCCCCGACTTCCCGGAGCCCGGCATCCTGTTTCGCGACATCTCGCCGCTCTTGGCGGATGCCGCGGCCCTGCGCACCGTGGTCGACGCGGTCATCCGGCCCTTCGTGGGCGAGTTCGACGTCGTCGCCGGTGTCGAGGCCCGCGGTTTCATGCTCGCCGGTGCCGTCGCGATCGCCGCAGGGGTGGGGATGGTCCCGATCCGAAAGGCCGGAAAGCTCCCGCGCCCGGCCGCGGCCGTCTCGTATGACCTCGAATACGGCACCGCGGAGATCGAGATGTCCGATGATCTGCCCGCGGGCACGCGCGTGCTGCTCGTCGACGACATCCTGGCGACCGGGGGCACCCTTCGCGCCGCGCAGGAGCTCCTTTCCCGTCTCGGCTATCCGCTTGCCGGCACCGCCGTGCTGATGGAGCTCGCCGACCTCGACGGACAGCGCGTGTGCGGCCCGGTGCACACGGTCTTCCGCGTCTGACGGAGCCGGTTTTCCGGCCTCGCGGCCAGTGTTTCAGCGGGGCGACCACGCATCCGGGTGCGATACTCGGAAGGCCTGAGACCGACAGAGAGGGCCCGCGTGACGACCACGACGTACGAACCGACTGTGCACATCACCTCGAGCACGGCAGCCGAACTGCACCTCGGTGGCGACGTCGATGAGCTCTTCGCGTCGACGCCCGAAGGCCTACGCGATCGCGTGGTCGAAGCCATCCGCCAGCTCGCGGCGTCGGCCGGCGAGCCGGTGACCGCGACCCTCGTCGACGGCGCCGCCCGTTGGCCCCTCATCGTGCACCCGGATGGCACGTATCTCGAGGCTCCGTCGCTCTCCGATGCGCCGGTGCCGGATGCGTCGCCGATGCACGAGGTGGATGCCGAGGACCGCGCGCCGGAGCAGGTCGCATCCGCGGCGCCGGTGGCCGCAGCGCCTGTCGCGCCCGCGGCGCCCGTGGCGGCCATGGCTCCCGTGGCGGCAGCGACCGTCGGCGCCGAGTCGGCCGAGCCCGCGCCTGTCGCGGCCACGCCCGCGCCGACGTTCGACGCGTCCGTGCCGGAGCAGGTGGTCCCGACGGTCTCCGAGCCCGCCGCTGCGAGTGGAGCCCTCCGCGGCTCCGGCATCCGCCGCGACCCCACGCAGCGGGTCACGCCGACGGTCGAGGACCTGCTCAACTCCCGCACGGATCGCACGCGCGAGCGCGCCACCGAGGGGTGGCAGGGCGCCGTGCGCCGCATGACGGGTGGAGCCATCTCGCCGCGTCCGGGGCAGGTCGAACGGTCCCGGATCGACCGCGAGCGGATGGTGCAGCGTCGGCTCGACGCGCCGCGCACGATCGTGATCCTGAACCCCAAGGGTGGCGCGCACAAGACGACATCGACGCTGCTGCTGGCGGCGACCTTCGGCACCCAGCGGGGCGGCGCGACGCTCGCGTGGGACAACAACGAGACTCGCGGCACGCTCGGCTGGCGCGCGCAGAACGCACCGCATCACCGCACGGCCGTTGACCTGCTCGAGCACCTCGACACCTTCACCGAGCCGTCACAGGCGAGCCTCGCCGCCCTCGACACGTACGTCCGCACCCAGGTCGATGCGCGCTTCGATGTGTTGGCTTCGGATGAGGATGCCGCGGCATCCTCCACGATCGACGCGGCCGCGTTCGACCGGCTGCACGGTGTGCTCTCGCGCTACTACCGGTTGCTGATCGTCGACACGGGCAACAACATGCGTGCGTCGAACTGGGTCGCCGCCGTCGCTGCGGCCGACCAGCTCGTGATCGTCTCGACGGTCCGCGAGGACACGGCAGCGAGCGCCGCGTGGCTGCTCGACGGCCTGCGCGAGAAGGGGTTCGATCAGAAGATCGACGAGGCTGTCACGATCCTCGCCGCCCCGTCGGCGCGTCCCGACCGCAAGCTCGCGGAGCGTCTGGAGCGCCACTTCGCCCAGGTGACGTCCTCGGTGGTGCACGTCCCCTTCGACCCCGCGCTCGTCGACGGCGGGCCGATCGACTTCGACGCGCTGTCGGCCGAGAGCCGCGACGCGTGGCTCACGGTTGCTGCGGCGATCGCGGGCCGGCTGTAGCCCGCGTAGAGAGAAGCGTCATTCCTCGAGGTCGCGTCGGATGGCCGCCGCGATGCGCTCCGCGACACCCGGGTGCGCTGCCGCAAGCGCAGGCAGGCCCGCGATCGGATAGCCCACGTGCAGCCACGCTCGCGCTGTGTCGTCGATCGACAGCGCCGCGGGCGCGGCATCGTCCGCGGTATCGCCGCCAGGCGGGCCTGCGACCGTTGCATTGCGCGTGACTTCCGCCAGCACGGTGCTCGCGTCACGCACCGCGGTCAGCGCACGCTCGCGGCGCAACGGGTCGCGCACGTGGGCGGCGCGCAGCGCGTGCTCCACGAGTTCCGCGGCGCGGGCGGCATCGCCGTGGCGTGCGGCCAGGTCGGCCAACATGGTGAGCGACGGGGCATGCTCGCCGCGGCGCAGGTCGAGGATGCCCGTGTCGAGGATTTCGCGCTGCGCGGGCGAACGCTCACGGGGCTCGATGCGCAGCACGGCCGCCACCAGCAGTGCGGGAGCCGCGGCATCCCAGCGCCCGATCGTGCCCGTGCGCTCCTTGCGCGCGGCCGCCTCTGCGACCGCGCGCACGTCGGCGTCGCGGGCGCCCAGCAGCACGGCAGCAACCTCTGCGAGTGGCCGGGCGCGCGCTGCGGCGGGAACGCGCGACACCGCATCGCGGGCCGCGTATGCGGCCGCCCGTGCCGTGGCTTCGACGCCCGCCGCGTCGAAGACGGCTGCCGCTTCGGCCAGCGCGACCGCTTCGCCGCGAGCGCGCGTGCGGCGTTCGAGCGAGCTCGCGTGGTGTGTGGTCCGCGCCCGCTCGAATGTACCGCGCGCCGCGCGGACGGCGAGCGGGGCATCCGGAGAGACGACACGCGCCGCGCTGAGCAAGGCGCCCCGCGGCGGAATCGCGTCGTCCGCGGCGATGCGATCCAGCGCGCGCCCCGCCGCCAGCGTCGCATGCTCCAGGTCGGCTACGGCAGGTGGCTCGGCATTGTCGCCGTCGCGTTCGGCGCCGCCCGCCAGCAGCCGTGCGATCGCAGCGAGGGCCGCCACATCGTCAGTCGTTGCGAGCGCGTCCACGGCGGCGTCGCCCGCAACCGAGTCGAGCACGAGGGCGGACCACCGCGAACACTCCGCCGTGCGCACCGCGAGCCGGGCCGCGGTGTCGGCGAGCCCGACCGCGCGATGCGCGGCATCTGCCACCGCTGCCAGTTGCGTGCGGGCATCGCGCGCCGCGGCCACCGCACCGCGGTGGTCGCCGGCCTGCGCGCAGGCGACGGCGATCGTGGCGTAGGTCGTCGCGGCGAGGACCTGCTCGTGCTCGCGTGCCGACCGGAACTGCCGCGACCTCAACCCCTCGACGCTCGTCGGTCCCGGTGGCGCGGCGAAGGCCCGCTCGATCAGCGCCCGCGCCTGCCCGGCCCGCGCGAGGGCGGACTCGGGCGAAAGGTATAGGGCCGTGCCGGCGACCGCCTGCGCCGTGCGCAGCAGGGCCCCGACGGGGGCGTCGGGCGCAGCAGACCCTGCAGGCACGACGGCCGTCGCCGCGACGCCCGCGTCGATAGCCGCAGCGCCAGCCCCGCCGTCACCGTGCGGGCCCGGCGCGCCGATCTGCACCAGGGCATCGGTCACGATCTCGTCCGCGCGGCTGTCGCCGATCGATGCGGCCGCACGTGCGACGTACGCGAGCTCGATCGCAACGTCGGTGCGCACGCCGCGGGCCAGCGCGACGGCTCGTTTGGTGTCGCCGAGCAGGGCGACCACTGGCGCGAGTCGCCGCGGCACCGCCCCGTCGCCAGCGTCGAGGCGGCTGGCCGCGATCAGTAGCGCCGCCAGATCCTCGAGGTCTCGAGCCGAGCGCGCACTCGCGGCGACGACAGCGGCGCCCGCCCACAACTGATCGCGAGCCGCATCGGGATGCCGCGACTCGAGCGTCCGTGCGCGCCGGGCATCCGTCAGCAGACGCACCGCGGCGTGTCGCTCTGACCGCCGTGACAGCATGCGCACTGCGAAGTCCTGCGACAGTGCGTATTCGGGTGCGCGGTCCCAACCCCACTCGATCCGCGCCGCCCAGATCGCCGCGTCGAGCGCCGACCGGAACGGCGCGAGCGCGCGTTCGCGCACGCGCGTCTTGCGTTCGGCGCCATCGGCGAGCGGCCCGACGTGCAGATTGCGCACGACGCGGGCGAGCGCGTCGTCGCCCCGCAGTTCCCACGAGCCAGCGCACACGGAGATGTCGGGGGTGCTGGCCGCCGGCAGCAGCGCCGTGACCTTCGCGACCGAGCGACCGATGAGGCGAGCGAGATCGGATGCCGACAGCGGAGCCCCCGCAGCTGCCAGCAGCCCCGCCAGGTGCGCGCCCGTGCGCGTGCGCATCAGGTCATCGAGTGCCTCGTGCGCGCGTGGTGCAGACGCGCGAGAGGGAGCGGGGGGTACCGTGGCTCTTCCGTTCAGCTGGTGCGCAAACCGCCGCCGAGATCGACGGGGGTGCCGTCGATGTTACCGACGATCCCGCGAATGATGCCCACACCGTCGGCGCCGCGCAGACTCTCGTACCAGGCCTCCGTGGCGTCCACGTCGAACGCGTGCGTCTCGTAGCCGCGCTTGCGCGCCCGCAGCACGAGGTCGCCCGCGCGCTCTGCGCGCATCTGCTCGTAGCGCTTCAGGGTGTCTTCGACGCTCACCGTGTTCGTCGCGAAGGCGATGCCGAGCGCGAAGGCATCCTCGAGCGCCGAGCACGCGCCCTGCCCGATGTCGGGCGCCGTGTTGTGTGCCGCATCGCCGAGGATCGCAACGCGCCCTTTCGCCCACGTCGAGAACGGCGTGATGTCCCAGATCTCGACGCGATTGAGGGATGCCTCGGGATCGATGGCATCCACCAGTGCCTGCACGCCGGGAGCCCACCCGTCGAACGCCGCCCGCAGCGGTGCGACGCCGTCGGCGCGGTCGTACTCGAGCCCCGCCGGCTGCGGCACGTCGAACCAGAAGTAGAACCGGTCGCCCGCGACGGGCATGACCGCCGCGCGCTTGCCGTCGGCGACGTAGGTGGTCCACGCCGTGTCGCGGCCGATCGCGTCATCCGCCGGGATCAGCCCGTTGAAGTTGGTGTACCCGGAGTACTCGCGCACGATCTCGGGCGCGCCCTCGGGCTGCACGTGGTCGCGCGTGATCGAGCGCGCGCCGTCAGCGCCGATCAGCAGGTCGCCCGTGTCGGTCGTACCGTCGGCGAAGGTCACCGTGACCTGCGTGCCGTCATCGGCGATACCGACCACCTGCCGCCCGAGGTGGATGCGATCCAACCCGACGCGCTCCATCAGCAGCGCCTGCAGGTCGGCGCGGGCGACGGGGTAGGGCTTCTGCCCTGCCATCGCCGTGACCGGGGCGAGCGAGAAGTCGCACATCGTCTCACCGGTGTGTCCATCGAGGTAGACCATGTCGGCCATGTCGCCGCCGAGGGCGGCGACTTCGGCGCCGACGCCGAGCCAGTTGAGCACCTTGACACCGTTGGACCACAGCGACAGCGCCGCGCCGACCGGCTTGTTCTCACGCATCCGGTCGTAGATGACGATGTCGTGTCCGAGTTTTGTGAGCGCGATCCCTGCGCTCGTTCCGCCGATGCCCGCGCCCACGATGATGACCTTCACATCCGCAGGCTACGGAGGCTGTGTCACCGTCAGGTTTCGTCGCGCTACCGGGGCGTTACGCCCTCACGACCCGCGATACGTCGAATACGCGAACGGGCTCAGCAGCAGCGGCACGTGGTAGTGCGGACGGTCTGCGACGGTGAACGCGACCGTGACCGAGGGGTAGAAGGTCTCGACTGCCTGCGCAGCGAAGTACGGCCCGGTGGAGAACGTCAGCGAGTAGTCGCCCGGCTCCAGCGCGTCCGGACCGAGCGCGAGCCGCCCGTCGGCGTCGGTCTGCCCCGACGCGAGGGCGGCGCCGTCGGGCCCCGCCAGGGTCACTGCGACACCCGTCGCGGGCACACCCGCGGTCGCGTCGAGGATGTGGGTCGTGAGGTGGGTCATGTCAGTCCTCCAGGCTCGAGCGCAGACGCAGCAGCGCGATCTGGCGCAGCTGGTCGCGCGCCTCGGCGGCTTCGGTCGCGTCGTCGTTGCCGAGCCGGCGGCGCACTTCGGCGAGCATCTCGTCGGCGCTGCGGCCCGCGGCACGGATGAGGAACACGCGCCCGAACCGGGCCTCGTAGTCGGCGTTGGCCTGTGCCATGGCATCCGTCGTCGACACGGATGCCCTCGCCATCGCCGCCTGCTCACGGGTGCTCGCTGCGGCTTCCGCCCCTGACCCCGCGGGCTTCTGCCCGATGCGCGGGTGGTGAGCGAGCGCGGCATCCAGGTCGGCGTCGGTCCAGCTGCGGGCGAGCGCGTCGGCGCGCGCGGCAGCCTCGTCGACCGAGGCGTACGGCCGTGCCGCGACGACCGCGTCGACCCACGTGGTGACCGCCGCCCACACCGCGACCGTCGCCGTCGCCGTCTCGCGGTCGGTGTCGTTGAACTCGTCGAGTCTCATGCACCGACCGTATCGCCGCGGCGTTTCGGCCCCGTAACGTGCGTTCAGCGCCCCGGGTGGACGATCAGCCACTGCGCGACGACGTCTTCGGTGCCGGTGTTGTGCAGCAGATGCGGGACGGAGCATGGGTAGCTGATCGCGTCGCCCGCGCGTAGCGTGACCCGCTCGTCGTCGAAGTCGATCGTCAGCTCGCCCGCGAGCACCGTGCCGATCTCGTAGCCGTCGTGGCGGAACAGTCCGTCTTCGGGATGTGCGGTCGCTGCCGGCGGGTACGTCGTGATGAAGTAGTCGACGCCGGGAGAGGGCACGGGAGAGATGCGCCGAAAGGTCACGCCTCCCTCGAGCGGGATCTGCACGGCATGCCCCGCGCGCTGCAGCGCGAACCCGTGGTGCGCGTCGTCGTCGGCGGCACGGTCGTCGCCGATTCCGAACACGTCGGCGAGCGGCACATCCAGTGCGTCGGTGATCGCGATCAGACGCGCGATGCTCGGCTGCAGCACGCCGCGCTCGATCTGCGAGACGGCGCTCGGCGAGATCTCCAACCTGGTGGCCAGCGCGCGGGCCGAGATGCCGCGGGCCTTGCGCAGTTCGCGCAGGCGCGCTCCGACCGGCGCGGTGCTCGCTTCGGGAGCGGCGGCGGTGTCGGCCATGCCCCATCCATGCACCACTCACGAACCATCGGCCAGCGGAAGGCTCACTCATGTCGCAGCAACAGAACAACCCACCCACCACCCCACAGGACATCGTCGAAGCCGCGGGGCACCCCGTCGGCTCGGGCAACGTCAAGCCGGGATACGACCCGCGTCTCGCAAACGAGGATCTCGCTCCCCTGCGCAAGCAGAAGTGGAGCTGGTACAACATCTTCGCGTTCTGGATGTCCGACGTGCACTCGGTCGGCGGCTATGTCACCGCGGGCTCGCTGTTCGCCCTCGGCATCGCGGCCTGGCAGGTGCTCGTCGCCCTCGTCGTCGGCATCGTCATCGTCCAGGTCTTCGCGAACCTCGTCGCCAAGCCCAGCCAAAAGACGGGCGTGCCGTACCCGGTCGTGAACCGTGCGATCTTCGGCATCAAGGGTGCGAACATCCCCGGCGTCATCGCGATCGCCTGGTACGGCGTGCAGACCTTCCTCGCGGCGGAGTCGCTCAACATCGTCTTCCTCAAGTTCATCCCGGGTTCCGAAGCGCTGCTTGACGTCGGCTTCCTGGGGCTGTCGGCGCTCGGCTGGATCTCCTACGCGATCCTGTGGGTCGCACAGGTGGCCCCTGTTCTGGAACGGCATGGAGGTCATCCGCCGCTTCATCGACTGGGCGGGCCCTGCCGTCTATGCCGTCATGATCGTGCTCGCGGTGTACCTCGTCTCGCAGGCGGGTTGGGAGAACATCGACCTGAACCTGTCGGATCCGAGTGCCGCGCCACAGGACTTCTGGGGAACGATCGGCCTCATGGTGATGGCCGTCGGCATCGTCGTCGCGTACTTCTCGGGTCCGATGCTCAACTTCGGCGACTTCGCCCGCTACGGCCGCTCGTTCCGCGATGTCAAGCGCGGCAACTTCTGGGGCCTGCCGGTGAACTTCCTGTTCTTCTCGATCCTGACGGTCCTCACGGCGGCGGCGACCCTGCCTGTCTTCGGCGAGCTGTTGGTCGACCCGATCCACACGGTGCAGGCGATCGACACGCCGTTCGCGATCCTGCTCGGCGGGCTCACGTTCGTCACGGCGACCGTCGGCATCAACATCGTCGCCAACTTCATCTCGCCCGCGTTCGACTTCTCGAACGTCGCGCCCCACCGCATCTCGTGGCGCATGGGCGGCATGATCGCAGCCGTCGGATCGGTCTTCTTGCTGCCGTGGAACTGGTATGCCGACGCGACCGCGATCCACTACTCGCTGGGTGTGCTCGCCGCCCTCATCGGGCCGCTGTTCGGCCTGCTGATCGCCGGCTACTACGTCGCGGCGCGCCAGCGCATCAAGGTCGACGACATGTTCACGATGTCCGAGCAGGGCGCGTACTGGTACCGCAAGGGCTACAACCCCAACGCGATCAAGATGTTGCTGGCAGCGGGCATCCCGACGATCCTCCTCGCGATCCTGCCGAAGACGTTCGCCGACCTGGGGCTGTTCGACATCTCGTGGATCGGCAACTTCACCTGGTTCATCGGATGCGCTCTCGGCTACGGCCTGTTCATTCTGTTCGAGCGTCTCGACCCGCAGGTCCCGACGTTCGACGGCGAGGACGAGGGTATCTCGGACGGCACGATCGACGGCGCCGCCGCGACCGCGGACTCCGAGCCGCCGGCCATCTCGGCGGAGGTCCCCGTGGTCGTGGAGCACGGCGCGTGAGGATCACCCTCATCAACCCCAACACCTCCCGGGCGATGACGGCGAAGATTGCCGCCGCCGCCCGGGAGGCGGCGGGCCCCGGCGTCGTGATCGACGCGGTGTGCCCCGAAACAGGCGCCGCCGCGATCGAGTCGCACGTCGACGAGGTCCTGGCCGCGGCGGCGGTGGTCGACCTCGTCCGGCAGGACCAGCAGGCGGGGGGCAGCGACGCGTACGTCATCGCGTGCTTCGGGGATCCGGGACTGGATGCCGCGCGGGAGCTCGTCGACGTTCCCGTCATCGGCATTGCGGAGGCCGCGATGCACGCCGCGACCCTCGCGGGACGTACCTTCGCCGTCGTCACGACCCTCAGCCGCGCACGTGACCTCGTGGCACGCTACGGCATGGGCGACGCGGCCGTCTGGCTGACGGCCGCCGAGATCCCGGTGCTCGAGCTCGAGGACACCGGGTCGGAGGCCGCGGCATCCATCGCTCGCCTCTGCCACGAAGCGGTGCGCCGCGAGGCCGACGTCATCGTGCTCGGCTGCGCCGGGATGGCGGATCTGTGTCGCATGCTCACCGCGACAGCGGGTGTCCCCGTCGTCGACGGTGTCGCGTCGGCTGTGGGCCTCGCGACCGCGATGGTGCGGATGGGGCTGAAGACGAGCAAGCGCAGCGAGTACGCGAGCCCACCCCGCCTCGTCGCCGTGTGAGGCGCCGCCCCGCGGCCGGTGTCAGGCGTGATCGCCTGCGCCGTGCACCAGGTCGGAGATCTCGCGCTTGTACGCGTTGAACTCGGGGGTCGTGACATCCCGAGGCTCGGGCAGGTCGATCGGTACGATGCGCGCGATGTGCCCGGGCACGCCGTGCGAGGCTCCCCCCGTCATCACCACGACGCGGTCGGCGAGGAACACGGCCTCTTCGATCGAATGCGTGACGAAGACGACGGTCGTGCGGGTCTCGAGGTGGATGCGCTTGAGCTCGGCCTGCAGGTCCGAGCGGGTCAGGGCATCCAGCGCGCCGAACGGCTCATCCATCAGCAGCACCCTCGGCTCGTTCGCGAGCACGCGAGCGATCGCGACCCGCTGCTGCATGCCGCCGGACAGCTCGCCCGGGTACCTGTCGGCGAAGCGGCTCAGCCCGACGGTCTCGGTGAAACGGTCCGCGAGTTCGCGCACACGTGCTCGCGGCAGCCGCCGCCGCTTCGGGCCGTAGGCGATGTTCTCGCGGACGGTCAGCCAGGGGAACAGCCCGTAGTCCTGGAACACGACCCCGCGGTCCGGACCGGGGGCGGTCACGGGCCGCCCGCCGACCGTGACGCTGCCGCTCGTGGCGGGCTCGAACCCGGCGAGGATGCGCAGCACGGTGCTCTTGCCGCAGCCGGATGCGCCGACCACGGCGATGAACTCGCCCGCCGCGATGTCGATGTCGACGTCGGCGACGGCCTGCACGCCCGCCCACTCCGGGCCGTAGCGCTTGCCGAGATCCTGAAGGACAACGTCGGCGGTGGTCAGATCGGTCATGTGCTGTGCTCCCGTCACTTCACCAGGGGGCGCCCGCGCGTGAGCAGGCGGAAGACTCCAACGAGGATGCGGTCGGAGAGGAAGCCGGCGAGGCCGATCACGATCATGCCGACGACGATCATGTCGGTGCGCACGACGTCGCGGGCGAGGATGATCGCAGAGCCGAGGCCGACGTTGACGCCGACGCTCTCGCCGAGCACGAGCACGACCCAGGCGAGCCCGAGCCCGACGCGCATTCCGTTGATGACGGCTGCTGCCGAGGCGGGCACGACGATCTGGCCGAGGATCTCCCATCGCCGCGCGCCGAGCATCTGACCGGCCTCGATGAGCCGCCCCGGGACCTCTTTGGATCCGCTGATCGCGCCGAGCACGATCGGGAAGAACGAGGAGAGGGCGATCAGGAAGATCGTCGCCTGGTCGCCCCAGCCGATGAGGAGGCCGACGAGGGGCACCCACGCCGTCGCCGGAATCGGCCGAAACAGGTTGATGAACGGATCGAACATCGCGTCCATCTTGTAGTAGCGGCCCATCAGGATGCCGAGGGGGATCGCCAGCACCGATGCGATGAGGAAGCCGATGAGCACCCGCAGCGAGGACGCCCCGAGGTTCACCCACAGGTCGCCGGAGAAGGCGTCGTCGTGGGTGCCCCCGAACGCGTAGTCCCACAGCGACGCGACGACGTCGCCGGGGGCGGGCAGGTACCCCATCCGGATGCCGATGAGGGGGATCTCCCACGCCTGGTCGCGCCCCACCTGCCACAGGAGGAGGAACAGGAACGGGATCGGGATCCCGAGGAGGATCCGGGTGAGGAGTGCGCGCTGATTGGGTCGCTGCGCGGGAGGGCGTCGGCGCACGGGTCGCGCCGTCGTCTGCGTGGCCATGCGGCCGCCCTTCTGGCGGGTGGGGGCGGCCTCAGCCGGCCCCACCCGCGCGATCATGAGGTGAAGGAGGTGTCCACGATGTCGTCGCCCGTGGGCGTCGTGGTGATGATCCCGATCGAGGCCATCGCCTCGGCGAGGGCGGAGAGCTGTCCGACGTACTCGTCGGACAGATCCGAGCGCAGCCAGAAGTTCGCCAGCGCCGACGTGAACACGTCCTCGTCGCCGCCGAACTCCTCAACCATGCCGGGCAGCCACTCCTCGATGTTGTCGGCCATGTAGGCGGTCGTCGCGGCGTGCGTGTCGACGACATTCTGCACGAGCTCGGGGTTCTCCTCGATGAGCTTGCCGGTAGTGACCAGGCCGATGTTGACCTTACCGATGGGCGTCGAGTACGGGTCGACGACCTCGGTGCCGCCGGCGTTCTTCGCGATCGAGACGCCGATCTCGACGCCCATGAATGCGTCGATATCGCCTGCGATGAACGCCGATGCCATCTCGGGCACGGGGATCACCGACAGTTCGAAGTCCTCGGGGGTGAGGCCGGCCTCGTCGATCAGCAGGCGGAGGGCCACCTCCTGGGCCGAGCCCTGGACGATGCCGATCTTCTTGCCGACGAGCTCTTCGAGGCTCGACTCGCCGTTGCCGATGAAGCCGGATCCGCCGTCGGCGGCACTCGCGATGATCTTGAGGTCGCGGCCCTGCGCGATGGAGGAGATCGTCGGCGTGACACCCGAGATCGCGAAGTCGATCGACCCCGACGCGAGCGCGTCGGACAGGGCGGGCGTCGTGTCGAGCGTGACGACCTCGAACTTCACACCGTCGACGGCGTGGTCGTCGTAGAGGAACGGCTGGTAGAAGTGCGGCTGGCCGCGCAGCGTGCCGATCTTGACGGTGACTGTCTCGGCGGCATCCGACGACGCGGGCGTCGTATCACCCGAGCTGCAGGCGGACAGGAAGAGGACGGATGCCACGGCCAGCGCGGCGGCGATGCGAGGACGGAATCGTGCCATGTGAAGGACTCCCGGGTTCGGTCCGCCGACGACACGGCCGACGGACGGTGCGAGGTGCTGTGTGGCCTCAGTAAATCGAGTGCGGTCGCGCCCGCCATGAAGGCGGTGTAACGGTTGTGTTAAGTCATGACTGAACGTGAAACGGCGATCGCGCGCATACGATTGGTCGCGCACGAGGACCGGAGGATGCCGTGGAAGAGAGCCCCCTGCCCGCACAGATCGGTGCGCGACTGCGTCGGCTGCGGACGGCTTCGGGTCGCTCCCTCGCGTCGGTCGCACAGCAGCTCGGCGTCTCGTCGAGCGCGCTGTCGCAGATCGAGACGGGCGCGATGCGACCCTCGGTCAACCGGCTCGTCGAGCTCGTTGCCGTGCTCGGGGCTCCCGTGTCGGCGATCTTCGATGACCTCGATCTGTTCGCGCCCGACCTCGACCACGCCGCGGGTGACGTCGCCGAGCCCCTCCCGGGGGTCCTCGTCACCGGGCCGGGGGTGGCTGCCCCCGCGCAGCTGGACCAGGGCGTGGTCTACCGACGACTGTCTCCGGCGCCTCTTCCCGGCATCGACTTCTTCGAGTCGGTCTACCCGCCAGGCTCCGCGTCGAGCGCCGACGGTGCGATGCTCGTGCACGACGGCTTCGAGTCGGGCTACGTGCGCTCGGGCGAGCTCACGTTCGAGTTCACGGAGGGCACCGTGCGGCTCGGCGCGGGCGGGTCGCTCTCGTTCGCGGCGTCGCGGCCGCATCGGGTCGTCAACCAGACGACAGAGGTGGCCTCGGCGATCTGGCTAACGATCCTCCCTGCGCGCGGCGCGTGAACCCGACGGCGTTTCACACGCCCGTTACGTGGGGGTAATCGGTCGCGTCATGTTAAGCAATAGCTTTAGAAGCGTGAAGACCGGTGAAGTGCAGGTGGATGCCGCGGAACTCGTGATCCGTGCGGAGCGCGCGTGGATCGACGGTGCGTTCCGCCCCGCCGAGGTCGTCGTGCGCGGCGGAGTCATCGCCGACGTGGGGGGGCCCCACGGTGCCCCGTGCGGCGCAATCGACGTTCCCGAGGACGCCGTCCTCCTCCCGGGTCTCGTCGACTCGCACGTGCATGTCAACGAACCCGGCCGCACCGAGTGGGAGGGCTTCCGCTCGGCGACCCTCGCCGCCGCCGCGGGCGGGGTCACGACCCTCGTCGACATGCCGCTCAACTCAATCCCGCCGACGACGACGACGGATGCCCTCGCGATCAAGCGGGCTGCTGCCGCGGCATCCGCCTATGTCGACATCGGGTTCTGGGGCGGCGCCGTTCCGGAGAACCTCGGGGCGCTCGGGCCCGTCCACGACGCGGGGGTGTACGGGTTCAAGAGCTTCCTCGCGCCGAGCGGCGTCGACGAGTTCGGGCACCTCGATCGCGATCAGCTCGACCGGGCGATGGCCGAGGTCGCGGCGATCGGCTCGCGCCTGATCGTCCACGCGGAAGACCCCGACCTCCTCTCCGGCGACGGGTCGCTCGGGCGCGGCTACGCCGCCTTCCTCGCGTCGCGCCCGCCGGCGAGCGAAGAGGCCGCGATCGACGCCGTCATCGCTGCCGCGCGGCGCCACGGCGCACGCGCCCACATCCTGCACTTGAGTGACGCGCGCGCCCTTCCCGCGATCGCCGCCGCGAAGGCCGACGGCGTCGACCTCACCGTCGAGACCTGCCCGCACTACCTGACGATCACCGCCGAGGAGATCCCCGACGGCGCGAGCGAGTTCAAGTGTTGCCCGCCGATCCGCGAAGCGGGCAATCAGGACCTGCTGTGGCAGGGCATCCTCGACGGAACGATCGACGCGATCGTGAGCGACCACTCGCCCTCTACGGTCGACCTCAAGCGCTCGGGGAACGGCGACTTCGGCCTCGCGTGGGGCGGCATCGCGGGCCTGCAAGTGGGCCTCTCTGCCGTCTGGACCGAGGCGCGCCGCCGCGGCATCCCTCTTGAGACGCTGGTGCGGCTGTTCACGACCGGACCGGCGCGCGTCGCGGGGCTGACGGACGTCGGCGAGATCGTCGTCGGCGCGCCCGCGCACCTCGCGGTTTTCGGCCTCGACGACACCCTGCGCATCGAGGCGCGCGCCCTGCAGCACCGCAACCCCATCTCGGCCTACGACGGCAAGGTCCTCACCGGACGCGTGCGCCGCACGTGGCTGCGCGGGCAGAGTGTGTACGACGCGAGCGAAGGCGGCGCCGGCGAGGCGCCGTGGCTGAGGCGCCCACCGGCGGGCCGCCTCCTGTCGAGAGGAACGGCGTGAGCGAGATCTTGCAGCCCGGAATCGGGCCCATCCCCGGCGACCACTACGTCGCCGCGTCGCCGCAGACGGTGCTGTGGGGGAGGCTTCCGTGCGAGACGGATGCCCCGGTGCTCGCCGTTCCGGCGGGGGCCACCGTCACGTTCGACACCGTCAGTCACGAAGGCATCCTGCCTGATCAAGGGCAGGATCCGCTCGACTACTTCACGGGTCACGGGGTCGCGCCCGAGGCGGTGCTCACCGACGCGATCGAGATCGCGGCATCCGCCCCCCGTGATGCCGTCGCCGACGGGCCGCACGTGATCACCGGGCCGGTGTTCATCGAGGGAGCCGAGCCCGGCGACCTCCTCAAGATCACGGTCGTCGCTCTCGCGCCGCGCGTGCCGTACGGCGTCATCTCGAACCGGCACGGCAAGGGCGCTCTCCCCGGCACACTGCCGCGCGGCCCCGAGAACGTCAGCGTCTTCACACCGGTGGTCGGCGACGCCGGACGCCTGCCGCTCGTCGAGGGTGGCGAGCGCGTCGTGGGCTTTCCGCTCGCGCCGTTCCTCGGCACGATGGGCGTCGCCGTCGCGGGTCCGGAGCGCCCGCACTCGGTGCCGCCCGGGGCGCACGGCGGCAACATCGACATCAACCTGCTCGTCGAGGGGACGGTCCTGTACCTGCCCGTGCAGGTGCCCGGCGCCCTCGCGTATGTCGGCGACCCGCACTTCGCACAGGGCGACGGCGAGGTCGCGCTGACGGCGCTCGAGGCGTCCCTGCGCGCGACACTGCGCTTCGAGGTCGTGCCGCGCGACGAGGCTCTCGCCGCCTTCGGCGAGGTCACCGGTCCCCTCGTGCGGACCGGCGAGTACCTCGTGCCGACGGGGCTCGACCCTGACCTCAACGAGGCGATGCGCAAGGCCGTGCGCGCGGCGCTCGACCTGCTCGCCGCCCGGTACGGCATGGCCGAGCACCTCGCCTACGCGTACCTGTCGGCGGCCACCGACTTCGACATCTCGCAGGTCGTCGACATCGTGTGCGGCGTGCACGCCCGCATCCGCGAGGCCGACTTCGCCGACGTCGCGAGGGCGGGCGACGCGTGACCGAGATCCCCGCCGACCTGCGGGCGGCGTTCGATGCCTACGAGGCCGCCATCCTCGCGAACGACCTCGATGCGCTGGATGCCGCGTTCGCGCCCGGCGCCGACACGATGCGCGGCGACGGTGCGGGCCTGCTCGTCGGGCACGACACGATCAGCGCGTTCCGCGGCCTGCGCGGCGGAGTTCCGCCTCGCACGATCGAGCGCATCGAGTACCGCCCGCTGGCCGACGACGTCGCGCTGCTCGTGTCGGTCTCGCGCTTCCGCGGTGGCGGCACGGGACTGCAGACGCAGGTCTGGGAACGCCTCGACGGACGCTGGCTCATCACAGCCGCCCACGTCACGCCGCGCGCGCAGGCCCTCGACCGGTCGGTCTGGCGGTCGGTCGGCGACCCGCTGTTCCAGGGCGCGTGGGACGGTCCGCTGGAAGGTCTCACCGTCGCCGTCAAGGACCTCTTCGCCATCAAGGGCTACCGCATCGGCGCGGGCAACCCCACCTACCTCGACTCGGCGCGTGCCGAAACGACGACGGCTCCGGCGGTGGCCGACCTGCTCCGCGGCGGTGCGTCGCTGCGCGGCATCGCTCGCACCGACGAGTTCGCCTACTCGATCGCGGGCGACAACGCGCACTACGGCACCCCGCCGAACGCAGCCCTCCCGGGCGCCCTGCCCGGCGGCTCGTCGAGCGGACCGGCGACGGCCGTCGCGACGGGCCAGGCTGACGTCGGCCTCGCGACCGACACCGCCGGCAGCGTGCGCGTGCCCGCGTCGTACCAGGGGCTGTGGGGTCTGCGCACGACGCACGGGCTCGTGCCGAGGCAGGGCCTGCTGCCGCTCGCGCAGAGCTTCGACACCGTCGGGTGGCTGACGCGCGACGGCGCGACCCTTCAGCGCGTCGCGGACTGGTGCCTCAGCTACGACGGGTCGGACTCGACCGAGTCGGTCTTCGGCGAGTCCGGCGCCGACCTGCCGTGGCGCTTCGTCATCCCGGCCGAGGCCCTGGATGCCGCGGATGCCGCCACGCGCGCTGCGTTCGAGGCCTTCGTCGCGGCATCCGCTCTGCCGGTCGATACCGCCTCGATCGGCGACCTCGACGACTACCTCGTGCCGTTCCGCACGGTGCAGGGCGCGGAGGCCTGGCGCAACAACGGCGACTGGCTGCGGGCGCATCCGGGCGCCACGGGCCCGGCCGTCGCCGAACGCTTCCGTGCGGCCGCCGCCGTCACGGCCGCCGACGAGACCGCCGCCCGCGCCGCCCTCGCTCCGCTGCGCTCCCGGCTGACCGACCTCGTGACGGATGCCGTGCTGATCCTGCCGACCGCGCCCGGCGCCGCCCCCGCGCGGACGGCAGGCGGCGAGGGCATCGACGCCGTGCGCCAGGCCACGCTGCGGCTCACGACTCCCGCCGCCGTCGCGGGGCTGCCCGCCCTGTCGGTGCCGCTGCTGACGGTCGCCTCGCCCCTTGGCCCCGCCCCCGTCGGCGTCTGCCTCATCGCACGCGCCGGGACTGACATCGCCCTCGTGCGGCAGGGCCTCGCCCTGCACGCCCTCACCACCGGAACGGAAGCACCATGACCACCGTCATCCCCGGCCCTGCTATCCCCGGCCCTGTGGACCCGCCCGCACGCCTGCTGATGGGCCCTGGCCCCATCTCGGCCTACCCCAGCGTCCTGCGCGCGATGTCGGCACCGCTCGTCGGGCAGTACGACCCGTTCATGACGACCGCGATGGCCGAGACGCAGGAGCTCTACCGGGGCGTCTGGAACACCGCCAACGACGCGACCCTGCTCATCGACGGAACGAGCCGCGCCGGCATCGAGGCCGCCATCGTCTCGCTTGTGCGGCCCGGCGATCGTGTGCTCGTGCCCGTCTTCGGGCGGTTCGGGCACCTGCTCGCCGAGATCGCCGAGCGCGCGCAGGCCGAGGTGCACACGATCGAAACGGAGTGGGGGCAGGTGTTCCCGGCATCCGTCATCGAAGAGGCGATCATCCGCGTGAAGCCGACCCTGCTCGCCCTCGTGCAGGGCGACACTTCGACCACGATGAACCAGCCGCTCGAGGACATCGGCGCGATCTGCGCCCGCCACGGAGTCCTGTTCTACTCCGACGCGACCGCGTCCCTCGGCGGCAACGCGTTCGACGCGGATGCGTGGGGACTGGATGCCGCGACCGCCGGCCTGCAGAAGTGCCTCGGTGGGCCGTCGGGCTCGTCGCCGATCACGCTGTCGGAGCGCGCCGTCGACGTCATCCGCTCGCGCGGGCGCGTCGAGGCGGGCATCCGCGAGGCGGGCGACGTCGCGGCATCCGACTTCGTGCTCTCGAACTACTTCGACCTCGGCATGATCCTCGACTACTGGGGGCCGCGGCGGCTCAATCATCACACCGAGGCGACGAGCATGCTGTACGCGGCGCGCGAGTGCGCGCGCGTGCTGCTGCTCGAGGGGCGCGACGAGGTCATCGCCCGGCACGAGCTCGCCGGGCGCGCGATGCTCGCGGGTGTGCGGGGCCTCGGTCTCGGCGTCTTCGGCGACGTCGCGCACAAGATGAACAACGTCGTCGCTGTCGAGATCCCAGGCGTGCCGGGGGATGCCGCGCGTTCGGCCCTGCTGGAGGACTTCGGCATCGAGATCGGCACCTCGTTCGGACCCCTGCACGGACGCGTCTGGCGTATCGGGACGATGGGCTACAACGCCCGCAAGGACGCCGTGCTCACGACGCTCGCGGCGCTCGAGGCCGTGCTGCGGCGGTTCGGGGCAGCCGTGCCCGCGGGCGGCGGTGTCGAGGCGGCCGCAGACATCTACGCGGCGGCCGCGTGAGCGCGTCATCTCGCCTGCTCACCGCGTCGCCGGACGCCGTCGCGGCCGCCGCGCGCCGCGTCATGGCGCGGTGCGACGAGCTCGCCCGCGTCACCGCGACGCCCGGGCGCATCGAGCGCGTCTACCTCTCGCCCGAGCACGCCCGCGTCAACCGACTGGCCGCCGAGTGGATGCGCGAGCTCGGCATGCGCACGTGGCAGGATGCCGCCGGCAACCAGGTCGGGCGGATCGAGACGGTCGGGGGTCGTCAACCTCGCAGTATGTCACGAACTCCGCAGAATATCGCTGGATCTGTGCGGAGTTCGCGCGAATCTGCGGAGTTCGTGAGCGCGCTCGGCGAGGCCCCCGCCCTCCTGCTCGGGTCGCACCTGGACACGGTCATCGACGCGGGCCGCTTCGACGGCATCGCCGGCGTGCTCATCGCGCTCGAGGTCGTGCGGCTGCTGCGGGTTCCGACCGAGGGCGGCTGGGCCGTGCCGCTGCCGTTCCCGATCGAGGTCGTCGCCTTCTCCGACGAAGAAGGCACGCGGTTCGGCAAGGCGCTGCTGGGCTCGTCGGCGGTCGCCGGCTCGTGGAACGACGCGTGGTGGACGCTGACGGATGCCGAAGGGGTGAGCCTGCGGCAGGCGTTCCTTGAGTTCGGGCTCGACCCGGCGCGTATCGGCGAGGCGGCCCGCCGCCCCGACGAGCTCGTCGCCTACCTCGAGGCCCACATCGAACAGGGACCCGCGCTCGACCGCGCCGGGGAGCCCCTCGCGGTCGTGTCGTCGATCGCGTCGGCGCGCCGGTTCCAGCTCGTCGTCGAGGGTGAGGCGCGGCATGCCGGCGGCACTCCCTACGACATGCGCCACGATGCCCTGCTGGGCGCAAGCGAGGCGGCGCTCGCCGTCGAGCGCGTCTGCGCCGCGGAGCACCACATCATCGGCACGGTCGGCCGGTTCGAGGCCTTCCCCGGTGCCGTCAACGTGATCCCCGGCGAGGTGCGGTTCTCGCTCGATCTGCGCGGCGAGTTCGACGGCGAACGCGACCGCGTGTGGGACGTGCTCTCGCGTGACCTCGACGAGATCATGGGCCGCCGCGGACTGCGCTGGTCGGCCCGCGAGGTGCACAGCGCCCCGGCGGTGTTCTGCGCCCCTCTGCTGCAGGACGTCGTGGCCGCCGGCATCCGTGCGACCCTGCCCGTGCGCTCCGACGCGGCGCCCGTGCTGTTCAGCCCGGCCGGCCACGACGGCATGGCGCTCGGTGCGATCACCGACGTGGGGATGCTGTTCCTGCGCAACCCCGACGGCATCAGCCATCACCCCGACGAATTCGTGTCGGCGGGCGATGTGGCCCACGGCATCCGCGCCCTCGCCGAGTCGATCCTGCACCTCGCCGCCGAGCCGCGCTGATGCGCTGACCCGCCGCGCTGCGCCGCCGCGTCGCCGCGTCAGGGACGCACGGGCAGCGACAGCGCGCCGGTCATCTCGGCGCCGGGCGAGGCCTCGCTGCGCGCCGGGGGCACGTAGTCGCGCAGCCGCGCGAGGGCCTCGCCGGCCTCCGTCGCCACGACGAGCATGTCGGTGTAGCGCGGGTGGGTGAAGCCGCGGTCGCGCATGTTCCCGACGAACGCGAGCAGCGGGTCGAAGTAGCCGTCGATGTTGAGCAGGCCGACGGGCTTGGTGTGGATGCCCAGCTGCGCCCACGTCCACTGCTCGGTGAGCTCCTCGAGCGTGCCGGGCCCGCCCGGCAGGGCCAGGAACGCGTCCGCCCGGTCGGCCATCATCATCTTGCGCTCGTGCATCGTGTCGACGATGACGAGCTCGGCGATGTTGTGGTTGACGGCCTCGCGCGCCTGCAGTGCGCGCGGGATGACGCCCGTGACGTGTGCGCCGGCTGCCACCGCGGCATCCGCCACCGTTCCCATGAGCCCGACATGCCCGCCGCCGTAGACGAGATTCATGCCGGCGCGACCGATCGCGGTGCCGACCGCGCGGGCGGCGTCGACGTAGATCGGGTCGAACCCCGGCGAGGATCCGCAGAAGACCGTGACTGTGAACCGTCCCATGCACCGACGCTAGAACCCTCGTGTTTCCGGGGTGTGCCTGCGTGTTTCCAGGCCGTGACAGCGCGGAAACATCGCCCGGATACCGTGACGAGCATGTCTCTCCTCGTCACCCACGCGCGTCTCATCACGATCCCCGCCGGCACCGCCGACCCCGGGTACATCGAAGACGGCTGGATGCTGATCGAAGACGGCCGCATCGCCGCGATCGGCTCGGGAACGCCGGATGCCACGGCCGACGAGACCCTCGATGTCGCGGGCGCCTTCGTCGCGCCCGGCTTCGTCTCGAGCCATTCGCACCTGTTCACCAGCGGCCTGCGCGGCCTCGGCGTCGCCGACACGCTCTACGGCTGGTGCGACGCGATGCTCGGCACGACCGCCCACATGACGCCCGAGCAGCTGTACTGGTCGACGCTGCACGGATCGCTCGACTTCCTGTCCAACGGCGTCACGACGGCGTACAACTTCACCGACCCGCTGCAGGCGTGGGAGTCGATGGTCGACGGCAAGCGCACGGGCACCGCGGGCATCCGCGGACTCGAGTACCACTACCGGCAGGCCGACGGGACGCTCGACGCGGGCATCCGCTTCGTGGATGCCTCGGGCATGGACGTCACGGTCGGCAGCTCCGACGAGGTGTTCGACCGCTTCGCCGCCGAGGTCGCGCACACCCGCGCGATGGACGCCGATTTCGCCCTCGGCTCGTCGATCATGGGCCAGGTGCAGTGGTCGCCGCACCCCGAGGCCGCCGAGTTCGAGGTCGAGGCGATGCGCCGCTACGGCGTGACGAACCAGGCGCACTTCCTCGAGTCGCCCGAGGCGGTCGAGCACCAGCAGTCCAAGTTCGCGCTGTATCGGGATGCCGGGGCGCTGGGCCTCGGGCTCATGTTCGGCCATTTCATCCAGACGACCCCCGAGATCATCGCCGAGTCGGTTGCAGGTGGCGCCTCGATGTCATGGCAGCCGGCATCCAACGGTCGCCTCGCGTCGGGTGTCGCGCTGGTGCCCGAGATGCTCGAGATGGGCATGAAGGTCGGTGTCGGGCTCGACGATCAGGCGTGCACCGACGTGAGTGACCCGTGGCAGAACATGCGCATGGGCATCTACATGCAGCGGGCACGCACGAAGGATCCGTTGTCGATGATGCCCGAGCTCATGCTGCGCCTGCACACCCTCGGCGGAGCCGAGATCATGGGCGTCGACGACCGCGTCGGATCGCTCGAGGTGGGCAAGTTCGCCGACTTCGTCGTCGTCGACCCGCGGATGCCGGATGTCGGGCCGCTGTGGCATCCCGTCCGCTCGTACGTGCTCGCGATGAGCCCCCGCAACCTCAAGGCCGTCTACGTCGGCGGCCGCCTCGTGAGCGAGAACGGGGTGTCGACCAACCCGCTGGCCGCCGAGGCGTCGGCGAAGGTGCACGAGCTGCCGGCATCCGTCATCCCGCTGCGCGGCCACCCACACTGAGTGGCCCGCGGCGCGGCATCCGTCCCGGGCCTGCCGCAGCATCCGTCCGCAGAACCATGTCCCAAAAAACGCTGGTTCAGCGCACCACACCCAACCATTTCTGGGACATGGTCTGCAATAAGTGGGACATGGTCGGCGATGAGCAGGGGTCAGCGGGCCATGCCCATGCGGGTCAGGACGATGTTCTCGACGATCTGCACGAGGTTGTACAGCAGCAGGGTGATGATCGTGATCAGCGCGATCGACGACCACAGCTGCGCGAACTGCGCCTGCGCGTTGAACTTCAAGATCGACCCGCCGATGCCGGCGCCCGTCGACAGCCACTCGGCCAGCAGGGCACCGGTCACCGCCCCCGGCACCGAAACACGCGCCGCCGCGAAGATCGACGGCAGCGCTCCGGGCATGTTGACCTTGCGCAGCGCCATGAAGCGTCCACCGCCGAACACGTGCACGACGTCAAGGCTCTGCCGGCTCGCCCGGCTCAGCCCGAACAGCACGTTCGCGAGCGCGGGGAACAGCACGACGATCGTGCCGATGACGGCGACCGATGCCGTGGTGCCGCGCCCCGTCATCAGGATGATCACCGGCGCGATCGACACGAGGGGAATCGTCCGCAGCAGCAGCACGAGCGGCATGACGCCCGCCTCGATTGCCTTCGACAGGCTGAACGCCACCGCCAGCACGATCGCGACGACCATGCCGACGACGAACCCGAGCGACGAGTCCACGAGCGTCTGCCCGACGAGCGGGAACAGCTGGGCGCGATTGGCTTCGGCATTCGCCGACGCCACGAGGAACTCCCACACGTCCAGCGGGCCCTTGGCGATGTACGGCGAGATGCCGGTGAGACTGACGACCGCCTGCCACAGCAGAAGCAGCACGACGATCGTGATCCCGGCGTTGCCGAGCGAGCGCAGCACCGTCTTGCGCAGTGCGCGCCGGCGCTCGATGCGCAGGCGCGCCTGCGCCGCGGCATCCGCTGCCACGGCCAGCTGGACGGTGGCTCCTCCGGCGGTGACCGGATCGAGAGTTGCACGCGGAGACATCAGGCCGCCTTCCCAGCCACACCCGCGGCGCCTGCAACCCAGGGAGTGACGAGCTTGATCGCGAGGCCGAACAGGCCGTACGCGGCGAGGGCGAACACGGCGCACAGCAGGAACACCGACCACACGCCGGCCGAGTCGAGTTGCCCCTGCAGGCGGATGAGGGTCGGCCCGACTCCTGCTGTGATCGAGCCGAGGTATTCGCCCAGCACGGCGCCGAGGAACGCGGTCGGCACGGCGATCTGCAGGGCGTTGAGGATCGCGGGCAGCGCCGCGATCAGCCGCACCTTGCGCAACTGCGTCCAGGCGCCGCCGCCGTAGACGCGGACGACGTCGAGGGATGCCTTGTCGGCGGACTTGAAGCCGAGGATCGCGCCGACGACCGTCGTGAACACGCACACGAGCGCGGCGAGGAAGATCGCCGTCGCCGATGGGTCGCCGGGGTTCTTCGCGCCGCCGAGCACGACGACCGAGATGCCGCCGACCGCGACGACCGGCAGGCAGTAGGTGACGACCGCGATCTGGGTGATGACGGTCTCGGTGCGCGGGAAGACGAGCACGGATGTCGCGAGCACGAGTGCGATGCCGTTGCCCCACAGATACCCGATCGCGGCGGCCGTGATCGTCGGCTGGAAAACGCTCCACGCGCCGGCGATGTTGCCCTGGATGAACAGCCAGTCGAACACGGCGTACGGCGAGGGAACGGGCGTGAAGGTCGTGCCCTCCTGCTGCGGGAACGCGAGCAGCGAGAACAACCACCACGCGAGAATCAGCGCCGCCGCGCCGATCACGGTGGCCAGCCAGGCCGGGATGCGGGCCCGGGTCACCTCACGCCTCCGCTTCGGCGTGCCCGTCCGCACCGAACAGCAGTTCGGATGCCCGGTCCACGAGCGCGTGGAACTCGGGCGTGCGCATCATCTCGGGGGTTCGCGGACGCGGCAGGTCGACCTCGATGATCTCCTTGACCCGCCCGGGACGCGGCGACATGACGGCGACGCGGTCGGCGAGGAAGATGGCTTCGCTGATGCCGTGGGTGACCAGCAGCGTCGTCGCGGGCTTCTCGGTCCAGATGCGCAGCAACTCGAGGTTGAGGTTCTGGCGGGTCATGTCGTCGAGCGCGCCGAACGGCTCGTCGAGAAGGAGCACGGAGGGCTTGAGCACGAGGGCGCGCGCGATCGAGGCGCGCTGGCGCATGCCGCCCGACAGCTGCGCGGGCTTCGCGTTCGCGAAATCACGCAGGCCCACGAGGTCGATGAGCTCGTCGACGTAGGCCTTGTCGACGGGGCGACCGGCGACCTCGAAAGGCAGCTCGATGTTCTTGCGGATGCTGCGCCAGGGCAGCAGCGCGTGGTCTTGGAAGGCGATGCCCAGCTCGCTCTTCGCGCGCAGCTGATCGGGCGTCTCGCCGTCGACGAGCGCCATGCCGTCGGACGGGTGGTCGAGAGCTGCGAGGATGCGCAGGATCGTGGATTTGCCGCACCCGGACGGCCCGAGCAGGGCCAGGAATGACCCCTTCTCGGTGTGCAGGTCGGTGTTCTGCAGCGCCTGCAGCGACCTGCCCCCGCGCAGGGTGAACGACTTCGATACTCCGGAGATCTGGATGCCGGTGCCCGAGCGGACACCGGCATCCAGGGTGTGTGTGGCGGTCATCTGGTTAGGGCAGGTAGTTCTTCAGTTCGGGGTTCTCGGCGTAGATCTCGTCGATGATCGTCGTGTCGAACAGGTCGTCGACCGACAGGTCCCATCCGGAAGCGGCGAGCGACGCGAGGGTCGACTCCTTCAGATCGTCGGAGATCGTGAACAGGCCGTTGGCCTCGGTCTCGCCGGTCGAAATGAGTTTTGCCTGCGCCTCGAGCCCGGCCCGAACCTTCGCCGGGTCGAGGTCTCCGAAGGTGAGGTCACCGGCAGAGGCCGACTCGTTGTAGTACTTCGTCACGAGCGCGACGGTGTCGTCGATGGGCTGTGTGAAGGTATCCGTCCAGCCCTTGATCTCGGCGATCAGGAACGCCTTGATGAGGTCTTTGTTGTTCGCGAGGTAGTCGTCGGTCACGGCGTACGACTCGGCCACGTAGGGCAGGCCGTTCTCGGCGTAGGCGAGGTTCGTGACCTCGTAACCGGCCATCTCGACCGTGATGGCCTCATTGGTCAGGTATGCCATGAAGCCGTCGACGTCGCCGTTCATCAGCGGAGTCGGGTCGAAATCGACCGGGACGATCGTGAGCTGGTCCTCGGTGATGCCGTTGGCGGCGAGCAGGGCCTTGAAGACCGAGGCGTTCGAGTCCTGCACGCCGATCTTCTTGCCGATGAGGTCCTCGGGCGTCGCGATGCTCGCGCCGTCCTTCAGCGACAGGATCGTGAACGGGTTCTTCTGGAACGTCGTCGCGATGATCTTCAGCGGGGCATCCTGCTCGGCCACCGCAGCGCCGACCGAGGCAGCGTCGGTGAGGGCGAACTGGACCGAGCCGGAGAGCAGCTTCGCCACGCCCGTGTCGGGGCCGGCGACGCCGACGACGTTCGAGAAACCGGCCTCGTCGTAGTAGCCGTTGTCATAGGCGTAGAACTCGCCGGCGAACTCCTCGTTCTTGATCCACGAGTACTGAACGCTGATCTCGCCGAAGTCGGCGGAAGCGCCCGCGTCGCCCGAGGAGGACGCCGAGGGGGCGGCCGTCGACGAGCAGGCGGACAGCATGAGGGCGGCGGTTGCCGCCAACGCCAGAACGGCCGCGCCGCGTCGGCGGGGCCTGTGAAGTGTGTGCATCGGGTCTCCCTGTGTGTAAAGGTGCACCCGCGACGTTAGGCCGTTCACATTTCGGGAGCTTGCGCGGTCCTGTTTCCGAGATGTGACGCGAGGCGCCAGACGCGGTCCCGACGGAACGGCAGCGTGTACAGACGAGCTCCGAGTGCGCGGGCGATCGCATTGCCGATTGCGGGGGCCACCGGGTTGTAGGGCGACTCGCTCATCGACTTCGCACCGAACGGGCCGAGATCATCGCTCGTGTCGGCGAAGTAGACCTCGGTCGTGGGGACGTCGGCGAACTGCGGCACGCGGTAGGTGCGGAACACCGGGTTCTCCACACGTCCCTCCGGGCCCACCATGACCTCTTCGTACAGGGCGCTGCCGATGCCCTGCGCGGCGCCGCCCTCGACCTGGCCCCGGCACTGCGCGGGATTCATCACGAAACCGGCGTCGGCCGACTGCACGGACTGCAGAATGCGGACCGTGCCGGTCTCGGGATCGACCGCGACCCGCGCGGCGTGCACATTGAAGGCGAGGGAGCGCTGATCGCCGAGCTCGCTGCCATCGGCGGTCAGCTCGCCGTCGGCCGTCAGTGCGGCGAAGCCGACGGTGCCCGCTGGAGTCTCGACGCCGTCCGGCCCGAGCCGGGCATCCTCGACCGCCGTGCCGGTGAGGCTCGCCGCGCGCTCTCGCATCGTGCGCGCGAGAGCGAGGCAGGCCGCGTGCAGTGCTTTGCCGGCCACCGTGATCCCCGCCGAAGCGAAGGCGCCGGTGTCGTGCGCCACGGCATCCGTGTCGGCGTGCCACAGCTCCAACCGGTCGAAAGAGGTCGACAGGTCGGTCGCCGCGATCTGCCGGAACACGGTCGTCGTGCCGTTGCCGAATTCGGCCGTCCCGGCACGCAGCAGGTACGTGCCATCGGCGCGGAGGGTCGCGGTCGTGTGCGCGATGTGGCCGAACGGGGCCATCGTCGCGATCATCGACGCCGCCATGCCTTCGCCGACGAGCCATCCCTCGGGAGCGGCGACCCCGTTGCCGCGGCGGAGGGCGTCTTGGGCGAGGTCGAGGCATTGATCCAAGCCGTAGCTGCCCCAGACGAGGTCGACGTCGTCGGGGTCGGCATCGGGATGCAGCGCATCGCCCTCGCGCACGGCGTTGATGCGGCGCAGGTCGAACGGGTCGATCCCGAGGCGCTCGGCGAGCAGGTCCATCGCCGATTCCACGGCGAAGATCACCTGCCCGAGCCCGTACCCGCGGAACGCCCCCGACGGCACGTTGTTCGTGTAGACGACTTCCGCGTCGATCCGCCGTGCGGGCACCCGGTAGAGCGTCGTCGACTCGGCGAGCGAATGGAACATGACGCCGCGCGAGTGATTGCCGTACGCGCCGGTGTCGCTGAGGAGATCGACGCGCAGCGCCGTCAGACGCCCGGTCTCGTCGGCGCCGAGATCGACGCGCACCCGCATCGGATGCCGGACGGCGGCCCGCACGAACTCGTCTGTGCGGGAGAACTCGTAGGCGACCGGCCGCCCGGTGCGCAGCACCGCGAGGGCGACGAGATCCTCCGTGAAGATCTCCTGCTTGCCCCCGAATCCGCCGCCGAGCCGTGCCGCATGCACGCGCACGCGGTCGCGGTCGAGGTCGAACAGGTAGGCGATCTCGTCGCGCGCGAGGAAGGGCACCTGGGTCGAGGAGCGGATGACGAGCCGGCCGTCGTCGTCGAGCCACCCGATCGATCCGTGCGTTTCGAGCTGGGCGTGGGTGACCCGTGCGCTCTGCCACGTGCCCGAGACCGTGACGGCGCTCGCTGCGAGGGCGGTATCTGCATCGCCCGTGCGTTCGTGGACGGCGGCGATGACATTGCGGTGCGCCTGATCGACCCGGTCCTCCGGCGTGCGGTCGGGGTGCAGCAGCGGCGCGCCGGGCTGACGTGCTTCATCGGGGTCGAAGACGGCCGGAAGCACGTCGTACTCCACCCGAACGAGTCGGCGGGCCGCGTCGGCGGCTTCGGCCGTCTCGGCAATGATGGCCGCAACGCGCTGACCCACGTGCCGGACGACCGTGTCGAGCATCATGGTGTCGTCCGGATCGTCCGTGCGGTGTTCGTGCCGCCCCGACGAATAGCGGCGCTGCGGAACGTCGTCGTGCGTAAAGATCGCCACGACGCCCGGCACGGCGCGGGCCTCGGTCGTATCGATGTGAACGATGTTCGCGTGCGCGTGTGGACTCGTGACGACCCGCAGCACGAGCGCCGCGGCCGCCGGATGATCGGGCGGCAGGTCGAACGTGAACGGCTCGCGACCCTGCACGATGCGTCCCGCCGCTTCGGGCCGTACGGAGTGCCCGACCGTCTCGGCCTCGGCCGCGGGGGCGGGTCCCGTCTCGCGGACCGCACCCAGGATCGCCTCGCGGATCGGGCGGTAGCCGGTGCACCGGCAGAGGTTGCCCTTCATCCGCCGATCGAGGTCGTCGAGATCTGACGCGCACAGTGTGGATGCCGTCACGCTCATCCCCGGGGTGCAGAACCCGCACTGGAAACCGAAGCCCGAAGCGAGTGCCTGCTGCACAGGATGCAGGTCATCTCCGGGCGCGAGGCCCGCGGCCGTCGTGACTTCGCGACCGTCGACACGCTCGGCCGGAATCAGGCAGGAGTGGACGGGCGCGCCGTCGAGCAGCACCGAGCACGCGCCGCAGTCCCCGGCATCGCACCCCTTCTTGACTTCCGTGCGCCCGTTTTCACGCAGGAGCGTCCGCAGGCACTGACCCGGACGAGGGTCGGCCTGCACGGGTGCTCCGTCGACCGTGAATCTCATGACAGCTCCGTCCGGATGCGTTCGGCCAGCACGCCGCTGACGGCACGCCGCCAATCGGCCGAGCCGAGGGGATCGGTGTAATAGCCGTCCGCGGACAAGACCGCATCGGCCAACTCGTCGGCAGAGGGCAACCCGGCAAACCGCAGCACCGTCGGGGTGAGCGTCGCGGCGGTGACGGTGAAGACGCTCGCGCCGGAGTCGTCGACGCGGCCCGTGACGACCGCGCCGGAGCGGCCGAGCTCGGCCAGAGCGATCTTGTGCAGCGACGCCCGCGAGCGCAGTGCCGCCGCGGGGAGGAACACGGCGCGCAGCACGTCACCGGCGGCGAGGGACGTCGTGCCGTTGCCGGTGATGAGCTCGCTCACCGGCATCCGTACGTCGCCGCCTGGGCGCCAGATCTCCGCTTCGGCGTCGAGCGCGACACAGAGCGAGACCATCGCGGCGGCGGCGAACGCACGGCAGATGTTGCCGCCGACGGTCGCGGTGTTCCAGATCTTGAATGAGGCCAGCAGGGCATTCGCCGCATCGGGGACGAGCGAGGCCGCCCGCCAGTCGGGCGGCGCGTGCTGCGCCCAGGCGACCAGCGTCGCGATCGTGCAGGTCGCCGCGATCCGCAGGCCCTCCGCGGTCTCCTCGAGGTCGGGCCAATCCATGCCGGTCAGGTCGACGAAGGCGGTCGTCTCGGGCTGCGGCTCGCTCATGAGCCACGTGCCCCCGGCCATCAGCGTCTCGCCCGGCGCACACGTCAGGTCGGGGCGCGTGCGGGCGACACGGTACGTGCGCACCGTCGTGATGTCCATGACGACTCCTGGTCTGCACACCGGGCAGATCCCGGCGTGAAACGAGTGAAACAGACGTCCATTTCGCACGTGTTTCACGCATCGGCAACAGCCCCGCAACGTCGGACACCTACCGTGAGGGCATGCGCGAAATCCTGCCCGTCGCCGCCGAATGGGCGCGCGCCGGAACACCGTTCGCGGTCGCGACGGTCGTCGGCGTGGCCGGCAGCGCACCGCGCGACGTCGGCGCGAGCATGATCGTCTCGGTGGGCGGTGAGGTCTTCGGAAACGTGTCCGGCGGCTGCGTCGAGGGGGCCGTGTACGAACGCTGTCTCGAGGTGATCGATTCCGGAGATGCGCTCGTCGACCGCTTCGGCTACGGCGACGCCGACGCGTTCGCGGTGGGGCTCACGTGCGGCGGAGTGATCGAGGTGCTCGTGCGCGCCGTCCCGCCCGCTGGCCCGGCCGCCGCCGACCTGGTGCTGCTCGCCGAGCGGGACGCCCGAGCGATTCCCACGTCGTTCTCTCTCGTGACGGGCGGCCCGCACCTCGGGCGCGGCTATGTCGACGGAGGCCTCGATGCGGACGCCGAGGCCGTGACGGTGCACGTCGGGACGCCCCCGCGACTGATCATCGTCGGGGCCGTCGAGTTCGCCGTCGCGCTGAGTCGACTGGCCGTCGCCGCAGGAATGAAGGTGGATGTCGTCGACCCGCGCGATGTGTTCGCGACGGCGGAGCGCTTCCCCGGCGCCGAGGTCAGCGTCACCTGGCCCGACCGCTACCTGGCCGCGCAGCAGCTGGACTCCCGCACGGCGGTGTGCGTGCTCAGTCACGACCCGAAGTTCGATGTGCCGGCGCTCCGCGAAGCGCTCGCCTCATCCGCCGGCTACGTCGGGGCGATGGGCAGTCGACGCACGCACGAAGACCGTGCGCGCCGGCTGATCGAGGCGGGCGTGTCGACGGCGGCGCTCGCGCGTCTGCGCTCGCCGATCGGGTTGGACCTCGGCGGGCGGACGCCCGAGGAGACCGCGCTGTCGATCCTCGCCGAGATCGTCGCCGACCGGCATGCCGCCACCGGCGGGCGCCTGTCGGAAGGATCGGGCCCCGTGCACGCGGCGTCGCCCCCTGCCGTCGGCCTGGCGCCGTCACCGTCCGTCGAGTGCACCTGGTGAGCATCGGCGGCATCGTCCTGGCTGCGGGCGCCGGCACGCGCTTTGGCGGGCCCAAGGCCCTCGCGCGCGACGAGACGGGTCGGCCATGGATCGACCGGGCCGTCTCGACGCTGTCTGCGGGGGGATGCGCCCCGATCATCGTGGCACTCGGGGCCGGCGCGGCGGATGCGACGCTGCTCGTCCCGGGCGGCGTGACGATCGTCACGGTCCACGATTGGGCCGAGGGTCTGTCCGCGTCGGTGCGCGCGGCTCTCGCGGTTGCCACCTCGACGGATGCCGCTGCCGCGCTCGTGATCCCGGTCGATGTGCCGGAGCTCCCGGCATCCGCGTGTCGTCGCGTGATCGCACATGCGAGGGAGGGAGACCCGGGTGCTGCGCTGTCCCAGGCGACCTATGCGGGGGCGCCGGGGCACCCTGTGCTCATCGGGCGGCAGCACTGGCCGGCGTTGACGGCCGGCCTGGCGGGCGACCGCGGTGCGGGGCCCTATCTGCGCGCGCAGGGCGCGGTGTCGCTGGAGTGCGGCGACCTCTGGCACGGCGGCGATGTCGACCGGCCGCGTCCGGTCGATCAGGTGCGGACGACGATGTTCTCTGGTTCTTCGCCGGCCAGCAGGTGACCGATCTGGCGCCGCACAAGCGCCGCGATCCGCGGGTGCATCGCGCTCGAGGCGCCGCCGACGTGCGGTGAGATGAGCACGCCGGGCGTGTTCCACAGCGGGTGATCCGGCGGCAGGGGCTCGGGATCGGTGACATCGAGCCCGGCGCGGATGCGGCCGGCGCTCGCGTGGCGCACGAGAGCGTCCGTGTCGATCAGCGGTCCGCGGCCCACGTTGACGATCAGCGCGCCGTCGGGGAGGGCCGTGAGCTCCGCCTCGCCGATGATGTGCCGGGTCGACTCACCGCCGGGGAGGCTGAGGATCACGATGTCGGCGGTGGACAAGAGGTCGGCGAGTTCATCGATTCCGTGCACGTGGATGCCGTCCTCATCCCGCGCTCGCGACGCCACCGGCACGATCTCGGCCTCGAAGGGGGCCAGGCGGGCGGCGACGGCCTTGCCCACGCCGCCGTAGCCGAGGAGCACCACTCGCCGATCGGCCAGGCTCTGCGCGAACACGGGAGCCCAGGTTCCCGATTGCCCGTCCACCGCGAACGCGTCGAGATGCCGCTGGACGGCGAGCGTGAGCGCGACGGCAAGCTCGGCCGTCGACGTCTCATGCACCGTCGCGGCGTTGGCGAACGTGATGCCGGTCGGCAACATCTCCGCGATCCCCTCGTATCCGATCGACTGCCCCTGCACGAGGCGGGTCTGCAGATCGGCCAGCAGCGGCAACGCGCGATGGAGCGCCATATAGGGCGGCACGACGAGATCGATGTGCTCTCGCGGTGGTGCGGCATCCATCGGCCAGACGATCACCTCGACACCCTCGGGGAGCGGTTCGAGATCACGGGCGAGTTCGGGACGCGGCACGGAGACGAGAAGGGTCACCCTTCGACGCTACCCGGAGTAGCCTCAGCGCAGGAGGCGGCGATGATTCCCGAGATCAACTATTGGGCTGTGCTGATCGTGACGGTCCTGAGCATGGGGCTGGGGGCGCTCTGGTACTCACCGGTGATGTTCCTGAACCGGTGGGCGCGACTCGCGCGCATCGACCTGGACAAAAAGGGCGCACCGGTCGTGATCCCGATGATGGTGGCGTTCGCCGTGACGTTCTTGACGGCGTGGGTGCTCGCCGGATCCGTCGCGATCGCGTGGCATTTCTACGGCGGCGCGTACTTCGGATCGGCGGTCGTGACGGCGCTGACCCTGTGGGCGGGCTTCACGGCGGCACGGTTCATCACGCACGACGTGTTCGAGGGTCGCCCGTCGCAGCTGACGGTTCTCAACATCGGATTCGAGTTGGCGACGATCCTCATCATGGCGATCGTCATCGGGCTCTGGCCGCCGGTCGGCACGGTCTGACGCGGTCCGGCTCGGCTCGGCCGCCCCGCTCGCCTCGGCCGCTCGGCTCGCCCGCTCGGCTCGGCCGCTGCGGTGGTGACAGGCATCCGCGCCGCTCGCCGTACGCTCGCCCTGCAGCGGATTCGGACGGCTGCCGTGGACCGGATTCGGACGGATACCGCGCACCGGATTCGGATGGATGCCGTGGATTCGGGCCGCGAGGGGCTTTCCGATCCGAATCCGGTGTCATTGTCCGAAATCGGTGGCGGACGGGCAAGCCCAGGTGAGCGGGCCGTGGATGCCGGAGGACGAGCCGGGTGGGGTACCCGCTCGCAGGCGGATAGGGTCGGAGCGTGACGCACGCGAGCATGCCATGACGCCGCCCCGTCGCACCGTGACGCTGGAGGCTGTCGCCCGGGAGGCGGGGGTATCGATGAAGACGGCATCCAACGCGGTCAACGGCACCGGGCGCATGGCGCCGGATACCCGCACGCGTGTCTTGGCCGTCGTCGACGAGCTCGGGTACAAAGCCAACGTCGCCGCGCGCAACCTCATGCGCGGGCGGACCGGCGCGATCTCGCTCGCCGTGCCGACGCTGAAGGCGGCGTATCTCGCCGAGCTCGCCGAAGCCGTGATCGGTGGCCGTGGCGCCGGCCGCGCTCCTGGTTGCGCAGGGGTCGGCTTTTGACCCGGCATCCGTCGTCGTCACCGGCACGTTCGCCGATGGCTCGACGCGCGCGCTGAGCGCGGATGAGTACACGGTCACCGGCTACGACACGGCGACCGTCGGCACTCGCACGGCCACCGTCAGCGCGGATGCGAGTCTCACGGCGACGGATGCCGCTGCCGTTGAGGCGACCCTCGCCGTCGAGGTCCTCCGAGCGTGGGCGGCCACCCAGGTGTACAACACGGGTGAGGCTGCGATCCACGACGGCACTCGCTGGGTTGCCTCGTGGTGGACCAAGAACCAGAAGCCCGGCGACGTCTACGGGCCCTGGCAGCAGCAGATCACGGCATCCGACGGCACCGCCGTCTGGACGGCCTCGCGGATCTTCGTCGCGGGCGACGTCGTGGTGTCGGGCGATGCGCGCTACACCGCGAAGTGGTGGACGCGCGGTCAGACGCCCGGTGACGCGAACGGCCCGTGGAAGAAGATCGGCTGACCAGCTGACCAACCCCGCGGCGACCGGGTCTCGGTCGCCGCGGGGTTTTTCCGCTGCCCGCGAGCCGACAGTCTTCGTGCGAGCCGACACGCGTCGTGCGCACCGGACATGTCGGTTCGCACCGAGGCTGTCGGCTCGGCGAGCGAGCGAGCGAGGGGTGTCAGACCGCGGCGGCGACGACTGCGGCGATGGCCGAGGTGAAGAACGTCAGGCCGTCGACACCCGAGCGCATGGCGTCGGGAGTGTTCGGGCCGAAACCGGCCTCGACGGCGTGCTCGGGGTGCGGCATGAGGCCGACGACATTGCCGGCCGGGTTCGTGAGACCGGCGATGTCATCGAGCGATCCGTTGGGGTTCACGCCGACGTAGCGGAAGGCCACGAGGCCGTCGCCCTCGATCTGCGCGAGCGTCTCGACGGAGCAGATGTAGCCGCCGTCGGCGTTCTTCAGGGGAATCGTGATCTCCTGGCCGACCTCGAATCCGCTCGTCCACGCGGTGGACGCGTTCTCAACGCGCAGACGCTGGTCGCGGCGGATGAACTGCTGGTGCGCGTTGCGGATGAGTCCACCCGGCAACAGGTGTGCCTCGACGAGCATCTGGAAGCCATTGCAGATGCCGAGGATGGGCATGCCGGCGGATGCCGCATCCTTCACTTCGCTCATGATCGGGGCAAGCGCGGCGATCGCGCCGGCGCGGAGGTAGTCGCCGTAGCTGAAGCCACCCGGCAGGACGAGCGCGTCGACACCGTCGAGGTCGTGCGATCCGTGCCAGAGGGCGACTGGCTCCCCGCCGGCGAGACGGATGGCGCGCTGCGCGTCGCCGTCGTCGAGCGATCCGGGGAACGTGATGACCCCGATGCGGGCGGTCACTCCACGACCTCGATGCCCACGACATCCTCGATGACCGCGTTGGAAAGCACGTCGTCGGCCAGCTGACGCACCGTCGCGAGCGTCGCTTCGTCGGCGGTTTCGACCGTCAGTTCGAAGCGCTTGCCGATGCGGACGGAAGAGAAGCCTTCGATGCCGAGCCGGTGAAGCGCACCGGAGACCGCCTTCCCCTGCGGGTCCAGCAGCTCAGCCTTGGGCATGACGTCGACGACGATGGTGGGCATGAAGAGCTCCGAATAATCGCGGGAACGGGGTCGGTGCCCATTCTACGGGGCGGACACCGCGATTCCCGATCTGCGTCGTTGCGGGCTGTTACCGAACCGTGACCGCATCATGGGAGCGCTCCCTTGACATTCGTGGGAGCGATCCCATAGCGTCGAGATCGTCCGGTGAGAGCGCTCCCAGAAAGTCCTGGGGACAGGGCGCGCAATCCATGCACCAGCAACACACCACAAAGGAGTGACACGTGAACACACGCGCACTGCGTCGCATCGGCCTCGTGGCCGGCGTCGCGACCACGTCCGCCATCGTCCTGGCCGGCTGCGCCGGAAGCAGCGACGCTGCCCCGTCCGGCGACGCGGGTTCGGGAGAGAAGATCGAGCTGACCCTCGCCACCTTCAATGACTTCGGGTACACCGATGAACTCCTCCAGGAGTACATGGACGCGAATCCGAACATCACGATCGTGCACAACAAGGCTGCCGAGTCCGGTGACGCCCGCGCGAACTACTTCCAGAAGCTCGGCAAGGAAGGTCTGGCCGACGTCGAGGCCGTCGAGATCGACTGGTTCGCCGAGGCGATGCAGTACTCCGACCTGCTGGCCGAGGTTCCCGACAGCGCCAAGGGCCGCTGGCTCGACTGGAAGGAAGCTGGCGCCACCGACGGCGACGGTCGTCTCGTCGGCTTCGGCACGGACATCGGGCCGCAGGCCATCTGCTACCGCGCCGACCTCTTCGAGGCTGCCGGCCTCGCATCGGCTCCCGCCGACGTCGCCGCGCTCTTCGAAGGCGACTGGAACAACTTCTTCGACGTGGCCGACCAGTACAAGGCAGCCACCGGCAAGCCCATGATCGACGCGGCGAACTCGGCGCTTCAGGGCATCGTGAACCAGATGGAGTTCACGTACACCGAGCCCGACGGTACGGTCATCGCGACGGAGAACCAGGAGATCGAGGACGCGTACAACCTCGTCGTCGAGCGCGCGATCCCCAACGCCGCATACTCGGGCCAGTGGAGCGACGACTGGAACGCCTCCATGGCCAACGGTGAGTTCGCCGCCATGCTCTGCCCGGGCTGGATGCTGGGCATCATCTCCGGCAACGCACCCGAGGTCACCGGATGGGAGATCGCCGATGTCTTCCCGAACGGCGGCGCCAACTGGGGCGGTTCGTACCTGACCGTTCCGGCCAACGGCAAGAACGTCGAGGCTGCGCTGGCGCTGGCAGACTGGCTGACCGCTCCCGAGCAGCAGGCCAAGACCTTCGTCAACGCCGGTCAGTTCCCGAGCGCGATCGACGCACAGAGCGACCCCGCGATCACCGACTCGACGAATGAGTTCTTCAACAACGCGCCGACCGGTGAGATCTTCGCTGCCCGTTCGGAGGCCATCACGGTCACCCCGTACAAGGACGCGAACTACTTCAAGTACCACGACGCACTGCAGAACGCGGTGAACCGCGTCTTCGACGGAACCGAAGACCAGACCACCTCGTGGAACACCTGGGTCGCAGAGGTCAACGCCTTCTGATGACCTGAGAGCGCGGGTCGCGCCTTGCGGTGCGGCCCGCGCTCTCTTCTTTCTCCCTCACCACGCCGACAACGGAGCCTCACGTGACTGCGACCGAAACCCGCCCCGGGAAGACACCCGAGAAGCGCCCTGCGCCGGATCGGCCAAAGACCACCATGCCGTTCTCGCAGAAGCTGAGCCGGTGGGACCTCAAGTTCTCGCCCTACCTCTACATCTCGCCGTTCTTCATCATGTTCGCGATCATCGGGATCTTCCCGATCGGCTTCACGGCCGTGATCTCGTTCCAGGAATGGGATCTCGTCCGCAACTCCGGCACCTTCGTCGGGTTCGACCAGTACGCCTGGATCCTGAACGACCCCAAGTTCTGGACGGCGCTGCGCAATACCTTCAGCATTTTCTTGCTTTCCACCGTGCCGCAACTGATCCTGGCGATCTTCATCGCCGCGATGCTCGACCGCAACATCCGCGCGAAGACCTTTTGGCGCATGAGCGTTCTGCTCCCCTTCGTGATGGCGCCCGTCGCCGTCGCGCTGATCTTCAGCAACATGTTCGGTGACAATCACGGTCTGGTGAACAACACCCTCACCAACATGGGCCTCGACCCGATTCCGTGGCACAAGGACCCGTTCTGGAGCCACATCGCGATTGCGACGATGGTCAACTTCCGCTGGACCGGCTACAACGCCCTCATCCTGCTTGCCGCGATGCAGGCCGTGCCCCGCGAGTACTACGAGGCCGCGACGGTCGACGGCGCGAACGCGTTCCGCCAGTTCCTCAGCATCACGCTCCCGTCGTTGCGCCCGACGCTCATCTTCGTCATCATCACCTCGACGATCGGTGGCCTGCAGATCTTCGACGAGCCGCGCATGTTCGACAACACCGGTCAAGGTGGGTCGGCACAGCAGTGGCTGACGATCACCCTGTACCTCTACAACATCGGTTGGGGCGAGTTCAACTTCGGCCGGGCGGCTGCCCTCGCGTGGATCCTGTTCATCATCATCGTCGTCATCGGTCTGATCAACCTGTTCATCACCCGTCGCCTCGTCCGCGACGAAGGAACCCGAGGCGCCTCCGCGTCCCGCCGCGCACGGAAGGGAGCCCAGCGATGAGCTCTGTCAGCACACCGCCCCTCGCCATCGTCGACGAGGGCATCCCGAATGCCGCCGGCCGCAGGCGCAACGAACGCACGACGAAGATTCGTGGTGTCCGCGCCGGATTCTGGGTCTACATGGGACTCGGTGTCGTCGCGGTCTCGGCGATCTTCCCCTACTACTGGTCGTTTCTGATCGGATCGGGCGACTCGTCCACGATCAACAACCCCAACATGTCGTGGATCCCCGGCGGAAACTTCATCGAGAATGCGATTTCGGTGATGAGAGACCCCGCGGTCAACTTCTGGCTGGCCCTGTGGAACTCGATCTTCAGCTCGACGATCATCGCCGCGTCGGTCGTCATCTTCTCCACCCTTGCGGGGTGGGCGTTCGCGAAGCTGAAGTTCAAGGGCGGCACGTGGCTGCTCGCCTTCGTCGTCGCGACGATGGCGGTGCCGATGCAGCTCGGTGTCGTGCCGCTCTACATCCTGTTCGCCGACCTCGGGTGGACCGGCAACATCGGCGCGATCATCGTCCCCGCGCTCACGAGCGCGTTCGGTGTCTTCTGGATGACGCAGTACATCGGCCAGGCGGTGCCGGACGAGCTCATCGAGGCGGCGCGCGTCGATGGCGCCTCTCAGTTGCGCACCTTCTGGACCGTCGGAGTGGTGGCAGCGCGACCTGCTGCCGCGATGCTGTTCCTCTTCACCTTCGTCGGAGCATGGAACCAGTTCTTCTGGCCGTTCATCGTGCTCGACCGCCAGAGCCCGACGCTCCCCGTCGCCCTGTCGCTGCTGCAGGCGAACTACTTCGTCGACTACTCGATCGTGCTCGCCGGCGTCCTGCTCGCGACGATTCCGCTCATCCTGCTCTTCGTCTTCGCGGGCAAGCAGCTGGTCAGCGGCATCATGGCCGGCGCGGTCAAGGGCTGAGCGCGGGAGACGATTCCATGAGCACCATTTCACGCGAGGAGTCTGCGCTGATGTCGACCACCGCGCCACGGTCGTTCCCGACCGGGTTCCGGTTCGGCGCAGCAACAGCGGCGTACCAGATCGAGGGCGCGGCCTTCGAGGACGGACGTACGGCATCCATCTGGGACGCGTTCAGCCGCGTGCCGGGCGCCGTCATCAACGCGGACAACGGTGACGTCGCGTGCGACCACTACCACCGCTCCCGCGACGACGTCGCCCTGATGAAGGATCTCGGCCTCGACACATATCGCTTCTCCGTGTCGTGGTCGCGCGTGCGCCCCGACGGGGGTCCGGTCAACGCGAAGGGGCTCGACTTCTACAAGCGGCTGGTCGATGACCTCCGCGGCGCCGACATCATCCCGTGGCTGACCCTCTACCACTGGGACCTGCCGCAGGCGATCGAAGAGCGGGGCGGCTGGACCGTGCGTTCGACCGCCGAGCAGTTCACGGAGTACGCGCTGTCGGTGCACGATGCCCTCGGTGACCGCGTCGAGAACTGGACGACCCTGAACGAGCCGTGGTGCTCGTCGTTCCTCAGCTATACGGCGGGTATCCACGCGCCCGGTCGCTACAGCGTCACCGACGGCGTCCTCGCCGCGCACCACCTGATGCTCGGCCACGGTACGGCCGTGCGCGAATTGCGTGCGCGGGATGCGTCGTTGAGCCTCGGTGTCACGCTCAACCTCACGGTGGCCGAGGCGGCCGACCCTACGGACCCGCTCGACATCGACGCCGCACGGCGGATCGATGGGCAGTTCAACCGTTGGTTCCTCGACCCGATCTTCCGCGGGCAGTATCCGGCCGACACCATCGAGGACATCCGCGCGGTCGCACCCGAAGCGATCGATGCGCTCGACGCCGCCACGTTGCCGGGTGACCTCGAGACCATCTCGCAGCACCTCGACGCGCTGGGGGTGAACTACTACCACGGTGAGTTCGTGGGGGCGACGCCCGACCCGAAACCCCCCTTGCCGGGCGATGCGCCCACCGACCGCGTGGCGGCATCCCCCTTCCCGTCGCACGAGCACATCTTCTGGCACGAACGGGGCCTGCCGCGCACGAGCATGCACTGGGAGGTGCAGCCGGCCGGTCTCACCGAGCTGCTCCAGCGGGTCTGGACCGAGTACGCGCAGCCGGTGGGGACCGCGCTGTACGTCACCGAGAACGGCGCCGCGTTCGACGATGTGCTCGAGGGAGATCGTGTGCACGACGCAGAGCGCGTCGACTTCCTCCGTGATCACCTCGGTGCGATCGTCGATGCGGTGGATGCCGGCGTCGACGTGCGCGGATACTTCTACTGGTCGTTGCTCGACAACTACGAGTGGGCATGGGGGTACGAGAAGCGCTTCGGGATCGTGCACGTCGACTACGACACCCAGGTGCGTACGCCCAAGGACAGCGCACTGGAGTATCGTCGGGTCATCGCCGCCCGAGCGATCGACGTTCCTCCACCAGTGAAGTAGCCACCCGTGACCATCGACACTTCGCGCCCTGCCGCAACGATCGAAGAGGTCGCGACGGCGGCCGGCGTGTCTCGGTCTACCGTGTCGAGGGTGGTGAACGGGTCGACGTCCGTTTCGCGGGCGGCGTTGGATGCCGTCACCCGCGCAATCGCCGACCTCAACTACGTGCCCAATCGTGCAGCCCGTTCGCTGGCATCGCGGGCCACGATGGCGATCGCACTCGTGGTGCCCGAAGACACGACACGCTTTTTCGGAGACCCGTTCTTCGCCGCGGTCGTTTCGGGCATCAACGCCCGGCTCGGGAAGTCCGACTACGTCCTGAATCTCATCATCGCGAGCGATGATCCCCGTGACAAGACGACCGCGTACGTACGCAGCGGAGCGGTCGACGGGGCGATCGTCGTCTCGCACCACACGAGCGACACGTTCATCGATCGGATCGCCGCCGCCGTCCCCGTTGTCTACGGCGGGCGGCCCGTGCGGGAGCGTGAGCGCGACTTCTACGTCGACGTCGATAACGCCGCCGGTGCCCGTGATGCCACTCGCTACCTGCTGTCGAAGGGGTATCGGCGCGTGGCGACGATCACCGGTCCGCTCACCATGCCGGCCGGCGTCGACCGTCTCGAGGGATACCGCGAGGCGCTCGCCGAGGCGGGCCTTGAGCCGGTTGCCGTCGCCGACGGCAACTTCACGACTGATGGTGGTGCGGCAGCGATGCAGCAGATCCTCGACGGGGGAGCCGAGTTCGATGCGCTCTTCATCGCGAGCGACCTGATGGCCCGCGGTGCGCTCGCGGTCCTCGGTCGTGCCGGCATCCGCGTGCCCGAAGACGTCGGCATCGTCGGCTTCGACGACTCGCCCGTCGCCACGAGCGTGAACCCGCAGCTCACGACGATGCGCCAGCCCTCGCGTGAGCAGGGCGAAGAGATGGCCGACATCCTGCTCTCGCTCCTCGCCGGCGGCACGCCGCCGCATGTGACGGTGCTCGAGACCGAACTCGTGGTGCGCGCCTCGGCGTGAGGATGCCGGGCGGTCAGCCCACGTTCTCGGGGTCGCCGCCGAGGGGGCCGATCGGCACGATGGGGCCTCCGTCGTCCGCTCCCGTCCGGCGCGCCCGGGCGATCGCGTTACCGACGTGGTAGATCACGAGGGCGGCCACCGTGGCGATCACGATCGCGCCGAAGCTGAGCGCGCCGAGGTTCATCGTGAAACCGGCGATCGCGATGACGAACGCGACCGCGACGGTGTACTGGTTCACGGGGCGCGAGAAGTCGACCTGGTTGTCGACCCAGATCTTGATCCCGATGACACCGATCAGGCCGTAGAGGGCGGTGGTGATGCCGCCGAGCACACCGGCCGGCATCGCGAAGATGACGGCCCCGACCTTGGGGGAGAACGCGAGGAGGATCGCGAACGTGCCCGCGACCCAGTAGGCCGCCGTCGAGTAGACGCGCGTGGCGGCCATGACACCGATGTTCTCGCCGTACGTCGTCGTGCCCGAACCGCCGAAGCCGCCCGCGATCGTCGTGGCGAGGCCGTCGGCGATGAGCGCACGACCGGTGCGCGTGTTGACGGAGGGATCGCCGGTCATCGTCGCGACGCCGCGCACGTGGCCGACGTTCTCGGCGATGAGCACCAGGATCACCGGGAGGAACATCGGCAGCATGCTCCACGCCACCGGGTCGCCGAAGGCCGGCAGGTGGAACTCGGGCAGACCGATCCACGCGGCGCTTTCGACACCGGAGAAGTCGACCCGGCCCAGCAGCGCGGCCACGACGTAGCCGAACACGACGCCGAGGAAGATGGAGATGCGTCCGAGGAATCCACGGAAGAAGACGGCGAACAGGATGCTGGCGGCCAGCGTGATGGTGCCGAGGAGGGCATCCTGCTGGAAGTTCTGCCAGGCGACGGGCGCGAGGTTCAGCCCGATGAGCGCGACGATCGCGCCGGAGACGACCGGCGGCATGAGCTTTTCGATCCAGCGCGTCCCGGTCGCCTGCACGAGGAAGCCGACGCCCGCGAGGAGGACGCCGCTGGCGAAGACACCGAGGAGGGCGCGGCTGATCTGCTCGGGGGAGTCGAGGGCGGCGCCGTCACCCGGGCCGAGCGCGAGGATCGGCGCGATGAACGCGAACGACGACCCGAGGTAGCTCGGTAGGCGGTTGCCGGTGAGGACGAGAAACAGGAGAGTGCCGATGCCGGAGAAGAGCAGCGTCGTCGACACCGGGAAGCCCGTGAGCAACGGCACGAGGAAGGTCGCGCCGAACATCGCGACGACGTGCTGCGCGCCGATCGCGATCGTCGAGGGCCACCCCAGTCGCTCGTGCGGCTTGACGACGGCGCCGGGTGCGACGGTGTGGCCGTCTCCGTGCAGGGTCCACATGGGCATGCGAAAGCTCCTCGTTCGATCAGGGATGGCCTGAGATCAGGCTACCTGGGAGCGCGCTGTGAGCCGTGGATCGCCGCTCGGAGAGAGGCCTGCCGTGAGCTTCTCCAGCAACTCGCGGTACTTCGCCGCGGTTCGCTCGACGATCTCGCCCGGCAGCTCCGGCGGGGTGCCCTGTTTGTCCCAGTTCGCGGCCAGCCAGTCGCGGACGATCTGCTTGTCGAAGCTCGCCATCCGCTCGGCCGGGGTCGTTCCGGTGCGCCAGGCGTCGGCATCCCAGTACCGCGACGAATCGCTCGTCAGCACTTCGTCGGCCAGCGTCAGGATGCCGGCCTCATCGACGCCGAACTCGAACTTGGTGTCGGCCAGGATGAGGCCCCGAGCCTCGGCGACGCGGGCCGCGCGGAGATAAATCTCGAGCGAGACATCGCGGAGCTCCGTCGCACGCTCGAGGCCGACGAGCTCGACGGTCTGATCGAACGAGATGTTCTCGTCGTGCTCGCCGAGCGGCGCCTTGTAGGCCGGGGTGAAGATCGCTTCCGGCAGGCGGTCGCCATCGGTGAGCCCCGGAGCGAGGGGGATCCCGCACACGGTGCCGTTCTCCTGGTACTCGACCCAGCCCGACCCCGTCAGATAGCCGCGCACGACACACTCGATCGGCAGCATCTCCAGGCTCTGCACCAACATCGCGCGCCCGGCGACCGCGTCGGGGATGAGGTCCTCGACATCGTCGGAGGTCGGCGAAAGGCGGTGCGACGGCGCGAGGTGGTTCGGGATGCGGCGTCCCCCGTCGGCGCCGGCGAGCTGATCGAACCACCACAGGCTCAGGGTGGTGAGCAGTTCGCCCTTCTCCGGGATGCCGGGGGACAGGACGAAATCGAACGCGCTGACGCGATCGCTCGCGACCACCAGCATCCGACCGGCGGTGGCGTCGTCGCGCGCGTCAGGGCGGTAGAGATCGCGCACCTTGCCCGAGTACGCGTGGGTCCAGCCGGGCAGGTCAGCAGTGGTGGTCACCCGTCCATTATCTCGCGACACCGGCCGCACCGACCGGCGTCGTCATGCACCCGTGACGACGACCTTGCCGACCGTGCGCCCGCTGTCGAGGTGTGCCATCGCCGCGCCGGCGTCGGCGAGCGGCCACGTGTGCTCGATCAGCGGAGTGAGGCGCCCGTCTGTCGCCAGCGCGACGAGTTCGCGCAGCACATCGGGCTTCGCGACGGCGGCGAGGGGCCGAAGTGTGCGCCGCGACCCGAGGGAGCGGACGGATGCCGCTGCGAGCCGCCCCATCGGTCCGAGCAGGCGGCTCCCTTCGCCGGAGACCAGCACGACCGATCCGCCGTCGCGGACGAGCCCTTGGAGGGCCTTGAGAGGTGCCGTGCCGGCGATATCGATCACGGCGTCGAACCCGCTTGCGCCGAGTTCGGGGGAGCCCGGTTGCACCGAGTGATAGTCGAACGTGCGCGCCGCGCCGAGCGCGCCGACCGCCGCGCGGCTGCGCTCGCCGCAGAGAGCCCACACCTCGGCGCCGCGGAGGGCCGCGAGCTGCACCGCGAATGTCCCCACACCGCCGGACGCACCGATTACCAGCACCCGGGAACCGGACGTGACCTCGCCCCGATCGAGCGCCTGCCAGGCGGTTCCGCCCGCCATCGGCAAGGTCGCCGCGATGAGGGGATCGAGCTCGGCGGGGCGGGTGACGAGCCGTGCGGCGGGTGCCACCGCTTCGTGCGCGAGTCCGCCGCCGGCGGGCAGTTCTCCGACGACCTCGTCACCGACCGCCACGCCCTCGACACGCTCACCGAGTGCGACGACGGTGGCGGCGACATCCATGCCGCGCACCTTCTGCTTCGGGGCGCGCAGGCCGAATGCCCCGCGGAGGAGCAGCGGTTCACCGTGCAGAATGCGCACGTCGGCCGAGTTGAGCGCCGTGGCGCGCACGCGGAGCAGGACCTCGCCGCGGCGCGGCTTCGGCACGGGAGCGCTGCCGAAGGAGAGGGTCTCGACGCCGCCATAGCGGGCCTGGACCCAGGCGGGCATGATCTCGGTGGATGACATGGTGCGCTCCGTGTTCATGGTGTCGGGTAGTGGAAGACATCGTCGAGACCGACGTCGAAGACGTGGGAGATCTGAAAGGCGAGCTCGAGGCTCGGCGAGTACCGCTCCTGCTCGATTGCGATGAGGGTCTGACGGGTGACGCCGATCCGCGCCGCGAGCTCGGCCTGGGTGAGTCCTGCAGTTTCACGCAGGGCGCGGATGGTGTTGGTGACCTTCGTGGGCTTGACCATCAGACGAGTCCCCGCCGGTAGGCGATGACGCTCGCGATACCCCCGATGAACGCGGAGAGGGCGAAGCCGAAGAACATCGTGTGGGCGATCCAGAACGCATCCGCCTCGAGCGCGCACAGGACGATCACACCGAGGCCGGCGATCACGGTGAAGGCCTGTCCGACTCGGCCGCCCATGCGGGCGATATCGCGGTCGCGATCGTCCGACGCGCCGACGCCCGCCGGGTCGCGCACGCCCGCGATCATCCCCCAGAGGATGCTCACGATGACCGTCGCGGCGATGCTGCCCAGAATCGTCCACAACATGATCGGCCACCATTCGACGCCGGTGAGCGGACCGTCACCCGCGCGTTGCAGCACGATCACGATGTAGGTGGTGAGGGCGATCACGGTCACGACTAGACCAACCCAGGTGTTGCGCTCTTCGTAGACCACGACCGACTCCTTCGTTCTGAGTGTCAAACTTTCTTGACATCACGATAGGGTGATCGCGGCATCCATGTCAAGAATTATTTACATGGATGGGCGTTGCGGGCGAGATGACGAGCGGCGAGCGCTGACGATCCGGAGGTACTCTCCATACGGAGTGATCCGGCCTGAGCGCTCCCCACCGATCGCTACCTCGCTCAGAGAGAAGCCGCACGACGATGACCGACTCCACCACCGCCCCGAGCGGCGCACCCGCGTCGACCGTGCCCGAGCGAAATCCCTGGCCGGCCCTGTGGGCCCTCGTCATCGGGTTCTTCATGATCCTGGTCGACACGACGATCGTCTCTGTCGCCAATCCCGCGATCAAGGCGGCCCTCGACCCCGACACCAACAATCTCGACAACGTGGTGTGGGTCACCTCGGCGTACCTGCTGGCGTACGCCGTGCCGTTGCTGATCACCGGGCGACTCGGTGACCGCTTCGGTCCCAAGCGGATCTACCTGATCGGTCTCGTCGTCTTCACCCTCGCTTCGCTCGCCTGTGGACTGTCGGGGACGCTCGAGATGCTGATCATCGCCCGCGCCGTGCAGGGTCTCGGCGCGGCGCTCATGACTCCGCAGACGATGGCCGTCATCACACGGACCTTCCCGCCGAACCAGCGGGGCGCCGCGATGGGCCTGTGGGGTGCGACCTCGGGCGTCGCGATGCTCGTCGGACCCCTCGCCGGGGGCCTGCTCGTGGACGGTCTCGGATGGGAGTGGATCTTCTTCATCAACCTGCCCGTCGGTGTGGTCGCTTTCGTGCTGGCGTGGCGACTCGTTCCGAACCTCGAGACCCACCCGCACCGCTTCGACATCCTGGGAGTCTTCCTCAGCGCGATCGCTCTGTTCCTGATCGTCTTCGGACTGCAGGAGGGTGAGCACTTCGACTGGGAACCCTGGGTGTGGACCATGATCGCCGCGGGTATCGTCATCCTCGGCCTCTTCATCTGGCAGCAGGCGAAGACCAAGAGCGAACCGCTCGTGCCTCTCGCGCTCTTCCGCGACCGCAACTTCTCGATCGCCAACCTCGGGATCGCGACGGTCGGCTTCACCGTGACGGCGATGTCGCTGCCGATGATGTTCTTCTACCAGTTGGCTCGCGGGCTCACTCCCACCGAATCGGCGCTGCTGCTCATTCCGATGGCCGTGTTCGCGGGCGTCCTGTCGCCGTTCGCCGGACGGCTGCTTGATCGCGTCGATCCGCGGATGCTGCTCGTACCCGGGCTGCTGCTGACGACGATCGCACTCCTCTGGTACGCCGCGCTGATGAACCCGGACACTCCGGTGTGGATGTTCCTGTTCCCGTCGGCCCTCATGGGAATCGGCCAGTCGGGCATGTGGGGGCCCCTCGCGACGACCGCGACGCGCAACCTCGAGCCGCGACAGGCGGGCGCCGGCTCGGGCATCTACAACACCACCCGCACGATCGGGTCGGTGCTCGGCTCCGCCGCGATCGCCGCGGTCATGCAGTCGCGCCTCGAGGCGAACCTGCCGGGCGCGGCCGACGCGGCGAGCTTCGGTGGCGGCACGCTGCCCGACGCGGTCGTCGCCGGATTCTCCGACGCGATGGCCCAGACCATGCTGCTCCCCGCCGGCATCCTGCTGATCGGGCTCGTGGCCGTGCTGTTCCTGCAACGTCCCGCGCACCTCGCGCGTCGCTGACCCAGCGCCGTGCCAGTGTCGAGCCGACGCGAACCGTCGGTTCGACCCCCCCTCCCGCGACGGATTGCGTCGGGTCGTGGTGCATAGGCGCCCGTCGGTCAGGGGGCGACGCGAGCGGCGATGTCGGTGCGGTGGTGGGAGCCCTCGAGCGTGATCTCGCCCAGCGCGCGGTACGCCCGCTCGCGCGCTTGTCCGAAGGACTCTCCGGTGGCGACGACGCTGAGCACGCGGCCGCCGGTCGCAGTCAGCGTGCCGCCCTGCACCGCGGTCGCGGCATGGGCCAGGTGGACTCCGGGGAGGGAGGCTGCGGCATCCGTCCCGCCCAGCGGCCGACCCGTGAGGGGGGATTCCGGATAGCCCTCGCTCGCGAGGACGACCGTGACGGCCACGTCCGAGGCGAAGGTCGGCGCCGGCTCGTCTTCGAGGTGCCCGCTCGCGGCCGACATGAGTAGGCGGGAGAGCGGCGAGCTCAGGCGCGCGAGGACGACCTGCGTTTCGGGGTCGCCGAAGCGCGCGTTGAACTCGATGACCTTGATGCCTGCATCGGTCAAGATCAGACCCGCGTAAAGAAGACCCACGAACGGGGTGCCCTCGGCATCGAGCGTGCGGATGACCGGTTCCGCCACCGTGCGGGTGACCTCGGCGACGAAAGCCTCTTCGCTGCCGAAGTCGTCTGCCAGCCAAGGCAGCGGGGAGTACGCGCCCATGCCGCCCGTGTTGGGCCCGGCATCGCCGTCGTACGCGCGTTTGAAGTCCTGCGCGGGGCTGAGCGCGCGCACGGTGTCACCGTCGCTGACGAAGAAGAGCGAGACCTCGGGTCCGGAGAGGAATTCCTCCACGAGGACCGGGCCGGTGGCGAGGTACGTGTCGGCGTGGGCGAGCGCTGCGCCGCGGTCGTCGGTGACGATGACGCCCTTCCCCGCGGCGAGGCCATCGGCTTTGACGACGTACGGCGCGCCGTACTCATCGATCGCTGCTTCCACCTCGGCGCGGGTCTGCGCGCGCACGGCGCGGCCGGTCGGAACGCCCGCGGCATCCATGATGCGCTTCGCGAACGCCTTGGATCCCTCGAGCTGCGCCGCGGCGCGGCCGGGTCCGAACACCGGGACGCCGCGGGAGCGCAGCGCATCGGCGACGCCGGCGACGAGGGGCGCCTCGGGGCCGATGATCACCAGGTCGATGGCTTGCGCGTTGGCGTATTCGGTGACGTCGGCGGGGCTGTTCGGGTCGAGGTCCGGCACCAGGGTCGCGTCGTCCGCGATCCCCGCGTTGCCGGGAGCGGCGAACAGGGCGTGCCCGGCATCCTCCCCCTTCAGGGCGAGGAGGATGGCGTGCTCGCGAGCACCGGAACCGAGGACGAGAATGCGCACGCGCCCAGCCTACCGACGGGGTCGATCCCCCGCGGCGGCCCCGGTTCCCCGGTCCCCCCGTGCCGTATTCAGTCTCGCTGAGTGCCAGCTTCGCGGGGGAGTGCGCAATTCCGCGGTCCGCGCGCCGCGCGCGATGCGGCTGGACTGAATACGGGTCGGGGCTAGCGTGGAGACATGGCGCGCAGGATCACGACGGAGGACGGCCGGGCGGCGTTGGCCGCGGTGGCGGGTGCGGAAAAGCCCGCGCGGACCGACCTCGCGACCGCCGTCCGCTACCTGCTGCAGTTGTTGGTCGAGAAGGCCCCGGGCAACTCGGTCGAGGTGCGCGTGCCGCCGTTCGGGGCCGTCCAGGTCGTGGAAGGCCCGCGCCACACTCGAGGCACTCCGCCGAACGTCGTCGAAACCGACCCGCAGACCTGGATCGGGCTCGCCACGGGCACGCAGTCGTGGCCGGATGCGGTGGCCTCCGGCCGGGTGGTCGCATCGGGCACACGCGCGGATCTCACCGGGCTCGTGCCGCTACGGCCATAGCTCGCACGACCGCTTCGCTCGCGCCCGCCGCGCGAGCCCCGCGGGGTGGGACAATAGGGGCATGACCTCGTCCGCGACCCACCAGATCGAGTCGGCACAGCTGCGCCGCAGCCCCCGCTACGGGGTATTCCTGGCGCTCGGCGTGGTCGTCGGCATCCTGGCCGCCCTCATTCTGACCTTCGCGTTCGGTGACGGCGAGGGGACGAGCGCCGCGACCGGCGTCAGCTACACCACGACCCAGGTGTTCGGGTTCCTCTGCCTGTTCGCCATCCCGATCGGGATGGCGCTGAGCGCGGGCGTCGCGTTGATCTTCGATCGCGTGCTGTCTCGACGCGCGCGCAACGTGCGGGTGTCGCACGACCGGATCCACGTCGAGCCCGAGGGCACCGACGCCGTCTGATCAGGCGATGTCGGCGATGATCGGGCCGATCGCCGCGTCGAAGGCCGCGATGTCGCTGCGCAGACCATCGGTCACCGCGACGGTCAGCGATCCGATCCACCACACGCCGCGTTGCGTCAACGGGAGTACCTGGACGTTCAGCTCGAACGAGTGCGCGCGCCGGCCGACGTGGCGCTCGTGCTGGGCGATCGCACCGGCGTAGGCGCGGTAGGACGTGCCGGTGCCGGTGCCGAGACTCGCCCGGTAGCGGTCGTGCGCGCTCCGGGCGAAAGCAACGGCATCCTTCCCGTGCGGGACGATCGCGGCATGCAGTTCGGCGAAACCCTCGGTGGGCAGTGCGATGAGCATGTCGAACCCGTCGACCAATTCCAGCGGCACGGGCGACGGATGCGCCTGCGGCTCGACCGTCAGTTCCCAGAATCCGCGCCACTGGCGTTCGAGAGCCGGATCGTCCTCATCCTCGTGGGGGCCGTGGGGCGCGATACCCCGCACGTGCGGCAATTCTTCGGGAAAACGGATGCCGAGGACCTGCCGCAGGTAGAGCGCGATCAGGACGGGGAGGCCGGCGTCTTCACGCACCACCCACTCCGGTCCTCCTGCCGCGCTCATGCCGCCATCCTATGGCGGGGGTGTGCTCTGAGGACGGGCTCTCGCCGAGCGCCGGAGCGGTAGGCTGACGGTGTGGCACAGGCCTCCGCGAACCCCTATTCCGAAGCCGGCGTCGATACTGCGGCGGGCGATCTCGCCGTCGAGTTGATGAAGTCGGCCGTCCGTCGCACCCATGGACCCGAGGTCCTGGGCGGAGTGGGCGGCTTTGCCGGCCTCTTCGATGCGTCGGCGATCCGCTCCTACGACAAGCCGCTGCTGGCGACCTCGACCGACGGCGTCGGGACGAAAGTCGCGATCGCGCAGGCGATCGACAAACACGACACGATCGGGCACGACCTGGTCGGTATGGTCGTCGACGACATCGTCGTGGTCGGTGCCAAGCCGCTCTTCATGACCGACTACATCGCGTGCGGCAAGGTGTTCCCCCAGCGCATCGCCGACATCGTCCGCGGCATCGCCGAGGGGGCGACGGCGACCGGCACCGCGCTCGTCGGCGGCGAGACGGCCGAGCACCCGGGCCTCCTCGGCATCCACGACTACGACGTCGCGGGCGCGGCGACCGGAGTCGTCGAAGCCGACAACGTCCTCGGCGCCGAACGTGTGCGCACGGGCGATGTCGTGCTCGCCCTCGCCTCCAGCGGTCTGCACTCCAACGGCTATTCGCTCGTGCGGCACATCGTCGCCGGTGCGGGAATCACCTACGGCGACCAGGCGGCGGACTTCTCGCGCACGTGGGGCGAGGAGCTCCTCGAGCCGACGCGCTTGTACACGCTCCCTTTGTTGCGACTCATCGACCAGTTCGGTGACGCCGTGCACGCGCTCAGTCACGTGACCGGTGGGGGCATTGCCGCCAACCTCGCGCGCGTGCTGCCGAAGGGGACGTGGGTCGACCTCGACCGGGCGACCTGGTCGCCGCCGCCCGTGTTCCGCGTGCTAGCCGACCTCGGGTCGCTCTCGCTCGAGCAGACCGAGGGCACCTGGAACCTCGGCATCGGGTTCCTCGCGGTCGTCTCTGCCGGACAGGCGGATGCTGCGGCATCCGCCCTCACCGCCGCGGGCATCACGACCTGGCAGGTGGGCATCGTCGGTGACGGAGAACTGCCCGACGGACACTTCGAGCAGGGCGCCAAGGGCGTCGACGGCGGCGCGGTGCGCCTGGTCGGCGCATACGCAGAAACGGACTGAGCTACATCCATGTGCGGAATCGTCGGCATGGTCGGTCAGGGACCGGTCAACCAGGAGATCTACGACGCGCTGCTGCTCCTGCAGCACCGCGGGCAGGATTCCACGGGCATCGCGACAGCGGAGCCGAACGGGATCTTCCACCAGTTCAAGGCCAAGGGGCAGGTTCGCGAGGCGTTCCGCACCCGCGACATGCGCGCCCTTCTCGGGACGATCGGCCTCGGGCACGTCCGCTATGCCACGAAGGGCACGGCATCCAGCGAAGAAGAGGCGCAGCCGTTCTACGTCAACGCGCCGTACGGAATCGTGCTGGTGCACAACGGCAACCTCACCAATACGCGGGAGCTGTCCGAAGAGCTCTTCCGCACCGACCGGCGTCACCTGAACACGAGCTCGGACACCGAGCTGCTGGTCAACGTCCTCGCCAACGAGCTGCAGTCAGCTATCTCCGGCCCGGAGCTTGACCCCGCGCAGGTGTTCCAGGCGGTCGAGCGCGTTCATCAGCGCGTCGAAGGCTCGTACGCGTCGATCGCGCTGATCGCCGGATACGGCTTGCTGGCTTTCCGCGACCCCTTCGGCATCCGCCCGCTCATTCTCGGTACGCGCAAGGATGGCGAGGGTCGCTACGAGTGGATCGTGGCATCCGAGTCGCTCGTGCTCGAGAACTCCGGCTTCGAGGTCGTCCGTGATGTCGAGCCCGGCGAAGCAGTCTTCATCGACCTCGCCGGAAATCTCCACACGCGTCAGTGCGCCGCGAAGGCCCAGCTCGTGCCGTGCTCGTTCGAGTATGTGTACCTCGCCCGTCCGGACAGCGAGATGAACGGCATCTCGGTGTACGAGGCACGCCTGCGCATGGGCGAACGCCTCGCCGACACGATCGCGAAGTACACCCCGAAGGGGTCGATCGACGTCGTCATGCCGATCCCCGATTCGTCCCGCCCCGCAGCCATGCAGGTCGCGCGCAAGCTCGGGCTGGAGTACCGCGAGGGCTTCTACAAGAACCGCTACGTCGGCCGGACGTTCATCATGCCCGGACAGGCGGTGCGCAAAAAGAGCGTGCGGCAGAAGCTCAACGCGATGTCGAGCGAGTTCAAGGGCAAGAACGTGCTGCTCATCGACGACTCGATCGTGCGCGGGACGACCTCCAAGGAGATCATCCAGATGGCACGGGATGCGGGGGCGCTCTCGGTCACCTTCGCGTCGGCTGCCCCTCCCGTGCGCTTTCCGCACGTGTACGGCATCAACATGCCGTCCCGGCAGGAGCTCGTCGCGCACGGGCGGACGATTCCTGAGATCGCCGAGGAGCTCGGGGCCGATTATCTGGTGTACCAGGAGGTCGACGACCTCAAGGCGGCGATCCTCGACGGTTCGCCGGACGTCGAAGACCTCGACATGAGCTGCTTCGACGGCCGCTATATCACCGGCACGGTGTCGGAGGAATACCTGGCCTGGGTCGAGGGCTCTCAGCGGTCCTGACCTCATGGCGACCTCGCTCGCCGTGCCGCCGTATCCCCCCCGTCTCCGTCCGCGAGACCGCGCTTGTGTCACACTTCTTCGCCGAAAGCGTGACACAAGCGCGGTTTCACGGAGGGGCGCCGCGCACAGGCGAGACCGGCGGCTGGCATGACGCGGCGCGCATAGACTCGAGCGAGTGACCTCTGAACACCCCCGCCCTCTCTGGCGGGGACGAGCCCTGGCGCTCGTCGGCATCGTGCTGGTCGCCTTCTCGCTGCGGTCCGCCGTTGCCTCCCTCTCACCGATCCAAGCCGAGATCGAAGCCGACATCGCGGTGCCGGCCTGGGTCGTCGGGCTTATCGGCACCGCGCCGCCCCTGTGCTTCGCCCTCTTCGGGATCGTGACGCCGATGCTCGAGCGCCGATTCGGCCTCGAGCGACTCGCGATCGCGGCGATGGTGGTCGTGAGCTTCGGGCTCGTCGGTCGGGCGGTCGCTCCGGATGCCGGACTCCTCCTCCTGGGGACGGCCGTGCTGTTCGCGGGGGTCGGGGTCGGCAATGTCGTCGTACCTCCGCTGATCAAGCGATACCTCCCCGATCGGACCGGCCTGATGACCGGCCTCTATTCCGCGACCCTTGCCGTCGCCGCGTTCGTCCCGCCGCTCGTCGCGGTGCCGGTCGCCGACGCGGCCGGGTGGCGATTCTCGCTCGGGATGTGGGCGGTGTTCGCCGTCGTCGCGGTCATCCCGTGGTGGGCGATGCTGCAGCGCGAGCGCGTTGCGGCGGAAGGAGTGGCACCGGCTGTCGTGGAGGAGCCCGCACCGCGCGTGCTCGGGCGGCTCTTCCGGTTGCCGATGGCGTGGGCGCTCGCGGCGACGTTCGTGTTGTCCTCGACGAGTGTCTACGCGAGCTTCGCCTGGCTGCCCGTCATCCTCGTCGATATCGCCGACGTCTCCCACGCCACGGCCGGAGTCTTGTTAGCGCTCTTCGGCGCTATGGGAATCCCCCTGTCGATCCTCGTGCCGATCGTCATCACACGATGGCGGCGGGTCGGCATCCTGTACGCGGGCGCCCTCGTCGCCGGCCTCGCGGCGGTCGCGGGGCTCCTGCTGGCGCCGACCGCGGCGACCGCGCTGTGGGTCGTGCTTCTCGGCATCCCGCAGGGACTGTTCCCGGTCGCGCTCGTGTTGATCCAGCGCCGCGCGCGCACGCACGAGGGCGCCGTGGCGCTGAGCGGTTTCGTGCAGAGCCTCGGCTACCTGCTGGCGGCCACGTTCCCGCTCGCGTTCGCGCTCATCAACGACGCGACCGGCGAGTGGACGGTCCCGTTGCTCATGCTCGGGGCGCTCATGCTGGTCGCGATCCCCGCGGGGATCATCGCGTCACGCCCGCGCACGATCGAGGATCAGTGGGAGCGCCGCCACGGAGCATGGCGGTGAGCGAGACAGGGGTCAGGCTGTCTCGAGCTCTTCGTCGTCGTCGGCGTACTGATCCGCCCACTTGTCGACGTACTGCTCCTCGTCGTGGTGACCGAGTTCCTTTTCGAGAGCGGTGTAGTTCACGTTGTACGTGTCGTACTTGAGTTCGCGAGCAATCTTGGTGTGCTTCGCCTTCTGACGGCCACGCCCCATGCGAGACCCCCTCATTTCTGAGTCACGAACTGTGAGCAGTGCCTGTGCCCACGGTTCGGTGCATTCACGATGCATTCACGATCCGGCCCGAAGCCGGGAAGAGTAGCATTCAGGATAACACGGTGCCCCCGGACCCTCGCGGATCCGGTAGCTGACGGAGGGTTGACGATGACCGACGCCATGCACAACACGCCTGAACACGAGGCTGTCCCGCAGGGGGCGGTGATTGTGGGGGCCATCCCCGATCAGCCGCCGCGCGTTCTCATCGAGGCGGCACGCTATGCCCGCCTCTTCGGCGCGCCGCTGATCATCGCGCATGTCGATGTCACGCGCTTCATCACGTATGAGGATCCCGACGGCTACGTCCATTCCGCACCGATCGACATGGACATCGCCTCGGGTGAAGGGCAGTTGGCGGCGGTGACGGATGCCGCGGCCTCCGCCCTTGCCGATGTCGCCGTCGATTGGACCGTGAGCCAGCTCGTCGGTGACCCCGCCATGGCCATCAAGCAACTCGCGGAGCGTTCGCACGCCCGACTGATCGTCGTCGGCACGCGCCGGCGAGGCTTCGGCGAGTCGATCCGCGAGTTCTTCACCGGTTCGGTCGCCGCCCGCCTCGCCCACCGGCAGTCGCGCCCCGTGCTGGTGGTGCCGCTCGAGGAGCCGGCCGCCGACGACGAGGCGCTCTGGCCCGAGGGGTGACCCCTCCCCCCCGTGTCCCACTTGTGGCACGCCTTGTCCCACTTGTGGCTGGTTTCAGCGGTCAAAACCAACCACAAGTGGGACAAGGGGGCGCGTCAGTTGCGTAGCGCGCGCGTGACCTCGTGGGCGGCGTCGTCCAACGCGCGGACGAGGTTGTCGACGAGGGATGCCGACACCGCACCGCCGCGTGCGAGATGCGTGCGGAGGTCCGCGCGGATGTTGGCGCGGAACTCCGACACGGCGGCATCGGCGCGGTGCAGTTGCTCGCGCGACGACACACGGGATTCATCCACCGGGGGCGGGGAGGCTTTCGCCGACGAGCGCTCTTCGCGCGCCGCAGCGGCGAGGTCTGCGCGCAGGCTCTTCATCGCTTCACGCACGTTGCCGCGCACTTCATCCGCGATGAGGCGCACGCTGTCGGTCAGTCCCGCCTCGATGCCCTCGAGGTCGCCGGCGCGCGAACGGACCTCGGCGCGACCGGCATCCGTGATCTCGTAGACGGTCTTGCGCCCATCGACGGACTTGGTCACGAGGCCCTCTTCTTCGAGCTTCGCCAGGCGCGGATAGATCGTTCCGGCACTCGGGGTGTACGTGCCGCCCGTGCGGTCGGCGAGAGCCTGCATGAGGTCGTAACCGTGACGGGGTGATTCGTCGAGCAGATTCAGGAGGTAGAGGCGCAGGTCGCCGTGAGAGAAGACGGGCGCCATCTCACGCCTCCTCGGTGGATGCCGGCTGATCGCCCGCGTTGTCCTGCTCGGTCGGGGCCGCCGGCGAAACCTGCTCGGTCGGGGCGGCGGGTGAAACCTGCTCGGCCGCCGCCACGCGACGCAGCACGGTGATCTCGCCCGAGACGGAGTTCACGCGCACATCGGCGAACTGGCCGCTGAGCTCGCCGACGGAATCCGCGTAGTTGGTCGGCGTCGCGGTCGACCGCTTCACTCCGTCGACGTGGACGCGGCCGCTGACGCTACGCAACACGAAGTTCGCGGGGTAGCCCTCGTCGAGCCGCACGGTCGTGCCGCCGCTGACGGAGTTGAGGTTCACCGCGCTCAGGGGCCCCGTGGAGTCGACGAGCATCGTGCCCGAGACGGTGTCGATGGATGCCTTCCGGATCGTCCCGGTGGCGGCGACATCGCCCGAGACCGAGTTGGCCGAGAGTGCACCGGTGAGCGCACGCACCTGCACATCACCGGAGACGGCGTTGACGCTGAGGTCGCCGGTGAGGGTGTCGACGATGATGTCGCCGGACACGGTGTTGAGGCGCGCCCCTGCGGAGAGGCCCGACACGAGAGCGCTTGCCGAGACGACACCGAGGGTCAGTGCGATCTCCCGCGGGACGGCGACACTGATCTCCGCCTTCGGCCCGCCGGTGCCGAAGTTGCGGAACACCTCGAGGAAGTTGTCCCAGCGCAGTTGGGGGTGGTCGATTTCGACGACGTCTCCGGTCGCTTCGATACGGAGGTCCTTGATCGTCACACCGTGCACTTCGATGCGCACACCGGGCTCGTCGTGCGCGACGACATCGACCTGGCCGCCGACGAGGCCGACCTTCAGTGTGCGGATGCCATCGAGGTCGATGATGCGGGTTTCGCCGGGGTGGATGATCCACTTCTCGAGGCTCATGGTGCTCCTTCACTCAGCGCGAATCGAGATATATCGCGTGATGCGACCATAACACGATATATCTCGATTTTGTCAAGAGGCGGGAGGCTCAGCCGCACGCCTCCCGCACGACGAAGGCCCCGCCGGCGAACCGGCGAGGCCTTCTCGTGTGATGCGGGGGAAGGTCAGACCTTGCCGCCGCGCAGCACTCGCAGCAGGAATGCGATCAGCGCAATGACGCCGACGATGAGCGCGACCCACAGGAGCCAGTTGAGCGCGCTGCTCATGCCTCCGACGATGGCCAGCACGATAGCGACGATGATGATGATGATAAGAGCGATGTTCATGGCGGTGCTCCCTTTCTCCGGGTTCTCCGGGATCCGATGACCCCCCGACGATAGCGGGGTTCGCAGATCGCGCGGACCCCCTTGCCCTCGCCGGTAAAAGTACGATAGGGCCGTTATATGTCCTCTCGCCATACCCCCCGCATCTTTCCGTGCCACGCCTGACGATCGTCCGTCCCGGGGAGGATGCCGGGTTCCGCCGCGCACGTGCCGGAACAGGCTTCCGCTACCTCGACGCCGAGGGCGCCCCTGTCTCGGGTGCCGACGCCGAGCGGGCCCGAGCGCTGGTGATCCCGCCGGCCTGGACCGATGTATGGATCAGCGTCGACGTGTTCGGACACATCCAGGCGACCGGGATCGACGGCGCTGGACGGCGTCAGTACATGTACCACCCGCAGTGGTCCGCGCGACGCGACAAAGGAAAGTACGCCCGCGCCCTCGCGCTGGCCGAAGCCCTGCCGCGGGCACGCGGGCGCGTGACCACGTCCCTCCGCCGCCCCGACCTCGATCAGGAGCGTGTGCTGGCCGCCGCTTTCCGGCTGCTCGACAGCGCGGCGCCACGCGTCGGCTCGGAGACCTACCTGTCGAAACACGGCAGTCGCGGGCTGACGACCCTCCGCCGACGGGATGCCGTGGTCGACGGCGCCGTGACGAGCCTCGACTTCCCGGGGAAGAGCGGCAAGCGTCAGAACCTGCAGATCGACGATGGCGACCTCGCGGCGGCGATTGACCTGCTCGCGGCGGGACGGCCGACATCTCCGCTCTTGTCGTACACCCGGGGGAGGCGCCGCGTGCCGCTCACCCCGAAGGACGTCAACGTCTACGTTCGCTCGATGACCGGCGGGAAGTTCACCGCGAAGGACTTTCGGACGCTCCGGGGCACGATTCTGGCGGCCGACGCGCTCGCGCGCATCGGCACCGTCGACACCAAGACCGATCGGAAACGGGCCGAGGTGCTGGCTGTGAAGGCTGCGGCGGAGGCGCTCGGGAACACTCCTGCGGTCGCCCGCGGGTCATACGTCGACCCTCGCGTCTTCACCCGCTACCGCCGGGGAGACCTGCTCGACACCACGGTCTCGCCGGAAACGGCGATCCGTGCGCTGCTCCTGGGGTGATCCGGCTCTAGCGTGAGGGCATGGCGTCATCGCGGTGGTTCTCGGGGAGGTCGCTGCTGCTCGTCATCGTGGGCGGCGCGATCGGTGTGGCCCTGCGCGCGCTGATCCTGGTCCCGCTCGGCGGGGACGTGCATCCCCTCGTCATTCCCGCGGCCACACTCGCCGTCAACCTCCTCGGCTCGTTCCTCCTGGGCGCAGTCGTCGGGCGACTGGATGGCCGGCATCCCCACGTTCGTGCATTCTTCGGCACGGGGCTCCTCGGCGGGTTCACGACCTACAGCGCCTTCGCCGTGCAGGCGGTGACGACCGGCACGGCGGCCCCGGTGATCGGTCTGTTGCTGATTCTGGTGTCGCTGTTCATCGGGGTGCTCGCCGCCGCGCTGGGCCTCGTCGTCGGGCGGCGTGCCGCCGGAGCACCCGACGACATCGAAACTCCGGAGGACGCCGAATGAATGCACTGGAGCTCGGCGCGCTCGTCGTCGGAGGCGGGCTCGGCGCGGGCGGGCGGTACCTCGCAGACGGCATCGTCATGAAGGGGAGGACGGATGCCTTCCCCCTCGGGATCCTGCTGGTGAACGTCGTCGGATCCTTTGTCCTCGGGGTGCTCACCGGCTTCGGCGGGGCGATCGCGCCCGCGTGGATGGCCATCGTCGGCATCGGCGTCTTGGGTGGCTTCACGACCTTCAGCACGGTCTCGGTCGAGACAGCACTCCTCGCCCAACGCGGACGTCGGGATTGGGCCTGGATGAACCTCATCGGCACGGCGCTCCTCGCCATCGCGGCGGCAGCGCTCGGAGTCATGCTGGGCGGTCTCTTCCCGCGCTGAGCGCGTCTGATCACCGGCCGAAACCCCTGATCGCGCATGCGAGAATGACGTGGATACATTTCTGTATCCGCCCGCCCTGCACAGCAAAGGCCACCCGTGTCGAATCTCGCCGTCCTGAGCTTGAAGAACCGCGCACTCATCGCGCTGATCACGATTGTCGCCGCGGTGTTCGGTGGCCTCGCCCTCACGAGCCTCAAGCAGGAACTCATCCCCTCCGTGGAGTTCCCGCAGCTGTCGATCCTGTCGACGTACCCGGGTGCGTCTCCGGACGTCGTCAACAATGACGTGTCGACGCCGATCGAGTCGGCCATCCGTGGCATCCCGGGGCTCGAGTCGACGTCGGCGACGAGCACGACCAACGCGTCGATCATCACGGCATCCTTCACCTACGGCACCGACCTCGCGACCGCCGAGCAGAAAATCCTCCAGGCGATCAACCGCATCAGCTCGACGCTTCCTGAATCGGTCGAGCCCACCGTCGTCTCCTTCTCGATCGACGACCTGCCCGTCATCGCCCTCGCGGTGACCGGCTACGACGACGAGCAGACCATCCAGGCGCAGCTCGAGACGAGCGCGATCCCCGACCTCGAGGATGTCGCGGGCGTGAGCGCGGCATCCATCGTCGGAGGCCAGGGTCAGCGCGTCACGATCACGCCCGACCAGGCGGCGCTCGCGGCGGCCGGGTTCAGCCAGGCAGCCATCACCGACGCGCTCGACCAGAACGGCGTGCTCTTCCCGGGCGGCACCGTCACCGAGGGCGACCAGACTCTCACGGTGCAGACCGGCACCAAGATCACCTCGATCGACGAGATCACGGCTCTGCCGCTCGTGCCCACGTCGGCTGATCAGATCGCCGCTGGTGCCGTGACGATCGGCGACGTTTCCACCGTCGAGCTCGGTCAGGACCCGGTCACCTCGATCTCGCGCGTGAACGGCGAGCCGGCGCTCACGATCTCGATCACGAAGCTCCCGTCGGCCAACACGGTCGATGTCAGCCGCTCCGTCACCGCGCTTCTGCCGCAGCTGCAGGACTCGATCGGCAGCGACGCGACGTTCACCGTGGTCTTCGACCAGGCACCGTTCATCGAGCAGTCGATCGAGGCGCTCGCGCAGGAGGGCCTGTTGGGTCTCTTCTTCGCCGTGCTCGTGATCCTGGTGTTCCTCATGTCGGTGCGGTCGACGCTCGTCACCGCCATCTCGATTCCGACGAGTGTGCTCATCACGTTCGTCGGCCTGCAGGCGTTCGGATACTCCCTCAACATCCTGACCCTCGGCGCCTTGACGATCGCGATCGGTCGCGTGGTCGATGACTCGATCGTCGTGATCGAGAACATCAAGCGCCACTACGTCGGCGATGCCGACAAGCGCGCCTCGATCCTCCTCGCGGTGCGTGAGGTCGCGGCGGCGATCACGGCATCCACCATCACGACCGTCGCCGTGTTCTTGCCGATCGCGTTCGTGGGCGATGTGACGGGCGAGCTCTTCCGCCCGTTCGCGATGACCGTCACGATCGCGATGGCGGCCTCGCTCCTGGTGGCGCTCACGATCGTCCCGGTGCTGGCGTACTGGTTCCTCCGCCCCGGCAAGCCGATCCTCGACGCCGACGGCAACGCCATCGACCCGGAAGACCCGGCGGCACCGCCGTCGAAGCTCCAGCAGGCGTATCTGCCGGTGCTGAACTGGACGCTGAAGCACTCGTGGGTCACGCTGCTGCTGGCTGTCCTGGTGCTCGCCGGAACGGCAGCTCTTGCACCGCTCATGAAGACCAACTTCCTCGGCGATTCCGGTCAGAACACCTTCACCGTTTCGCAGGAAGTGACGCAGGCGGCCAGCCTGGATGCCGAGGACACCGCCGCACAGCAGGTCGAAGCGGTGCTGCTGGACATCGACGGGATCGAAACCGTGCAGACCTCGATCGGCTCGTCCGGCTCGGCGATCCGCGATGCGTTCTCCGGCGGCGGCGCCGGGATCACCTACTCGATCACGACCGACTCCGGTGCCGACCAGATCGCCGTCCGAGAAGACGTGCAGGCGGCGCTCGCCGAACTCGATGACGTCGGCACGATCACGGTCTCGGCCGGTCAGGGCGGCTTCGGGTCGAGCGACATCGAGATCGACGTGACGGCGCCGAGCGCCGACGCCCTGCAAACGGCGACGGATGCTGTGGTCACCGCCCTCGACGGCAAGGACGGGATCGGTCAGGTCACCTCGAACCTGTCGGCCTCGCTCCCGTTCGTGTCGGTGTCGGTGGATCGCGATGCCGCGTCGGCGCTCGGTCTGTCCGAGGTCGCGGTCGGCGGCCTCGTGGCCAACACGATGCAGCCCCGCCAGGTGGGCTCGGTCGAGATCGACGACACGTCCCTCACCGTGTACCTGAAGGCGTCCTCCATCCCCGCGACGATCGAAGAGCTCAAGGCGCTCGAGATCGCCTCGGCGGCCGGCCTCATCCGCCTCGATCAGGTGGCGACGGTCGAGGAGAGCCAGGGGCCGACCTCCATCACGACCCAGCGCGGGCAGCGCACGGCGACCGTCACGGTCACTCCCTCCACCGACAACCTCACGGCCGCCTCCGCGACGGTGAACACGGCGCTCGCGGACGTCGATCTGCCCACCGGCGCGGACGCCGAACTCGGTGGAGTTGTCACGCAGCAACAGGACGCCTTCGGCCAGCTGGGGCTCGCGATGCTGGCGGCCATCCTGATCGTCTACATCGTCATGGTCGCGACGTTCAAGTCGCTCCGTCAGCCGCTTCTGCTCCTCGTCTCGGTGCCGTTCGCGGCGACCGGCGCGATCCTGCTGCAGATCGCGACCGGCGTCCCGTTGGGGATCGCGTCGCTCATCGGTGTGCTCATGCTGATCGGCATTGTGGTGACGAACGCGATCGTCCTCGTCGACCTCGTCAACCAGTACCGCGAGAAGGGGCTGAACGCCCACGACGCGACCGTCGCCGGTGGCGCGCGGCGCCTCCGGCCCATCCTCATGACGGCGCTGGCGACGATCTTCGCGCTCACGCCGATGGCACTCGGCATCACCGGACACAGCGGGTTCATCTCGCAGCCGCTCGCGATCGTCGTGATCGGTGGCCTGATCTCGTCGACGGTGCTCACGCTCCTTGTGCTCCCGACGCTGTACAACCTCGTCGAAGGAGCCAAGGAACGGCGCGCGGCTCGTCGCATGCGGGGTGACGTGGACCTCACACCGGTCGACACGAGTGACCTGCATCCGCGTCGTGCAGCGCGCGAAGCGCACACCGACTGACGTCGCGGGTGACAGGTCTCCGAACGTCCCCAGCTGACTGAAGTGCAGGTGCCACCACTCCGGGTCCGCCATTCTTGACCGTCCGTCGTGCGGGAACGCCAGTATCCGAGCGCCGAGCTGACGCCGGCGGCGGTCGCGGCGGCACGGGCGGTCCAGGCGGCGAAACTCTAGTCGCCCCAGAGCGCCGTCGCGGCGCCGATGAGGCCGATCACGAGGCCCACGGCGCCGCCGGCGATCCCGGAGATGCTCGCGGCGAGCAGAGCTTCGGCCTCCGCGCGCAGTGTGGGGGTCGGGGCGGGTACGGCGACGTCGGGAGCGCTCATGCGCCAGTGCAGAGCCGCGGATGGGTCGGTCCGGGCTATAGCGCGGCGGTGAGTCCCCACTCGAGTGTCCAGGTCTCGCCGGGCTCGATCCAGTGCAGATCTTCCCCGGAGTTGAAGGCATTGGCGGGCGCCGTCATCGGCTCGATCGCGATCGCCACCGGCTGGCCGGGATAGCGATCGGTCGTGAACAGCTGCAGTCGCGTGAATCCGGGGCCCGCCCACAGCTCCACCGTGCGACCGTCGGGCGCCGCGAGGACGGCGCGCACGCGATCCCGGTCATCCCGCGGCATCCCGGAGTACGCCGTGTTGAGGTCGAGATCACCGATGCGACGGGGCGTGCGCAGATCCGTGGCTTCGTCGACCGGCTCGTCCGCGATGGGAATGAGGCTGTCGTCGATCACCGCGCGCAGCGGCGCGTCGAGTTGCACCGTGAGATCGGCCGTGTCGACGCCGCCGATGCACAGGTAGGGATGCGTGCCGAGCGCGACCGGAGCGGCGCTGGCGCCGACGTTCTCGATCGAGTGGGTGACCGTCAGGGCGCCGCCGGAAAGCGCGTAGGTCACGGTCGTGCGGAGGTGGAACGGGTAGCCGGTCTGTGGCACGACGTCGGCCGTGAGGGTGAGCGAATCGGATGCCTGCGACACCGGCCGGTACGACGTGAACCGCAGGAGCCCGTGCGAGGCCGCACCGGTGGCCGGCTCGCTGACGGCGAGCTGGTACGTCTTGCCGCGCTGGGTCCACGCGCCCCCGGCGACACGGTTCGGCCAGGGGACGAGCACGACGCCGGATGCCGCGGGCGTCGCGATCGTGTCGGCATAGCGGGGAACGACATCGACGCTGCCGACCTCGAAGGCGCGCAGCGCCGCGCCGACCGTGGTCACCTCGACGCGGGCGATGTCGTCGGACAGATGGAAACGCGGGCCGGTGGGGTCGGCGGGGGAGATCGTCACGGTGTCAGCGTACGCCGCGCCCGGCGCTCTCCCAGGAGCACCGGGTACAGTAGTGCGGTCGGCTCTGGACACCGCGCACGCGCGGATGGGTTTGTGAGTCTGTGGGGCCGATGGTGAGCGCCGCTCGGCGCGCATGAACCATCACTGAATGGCCCCCGGCCGACGAATGTCCGGGTTACTCCACGCCGCCGTTGCGGCCGCGCCGTTGCGCGCGCCAGGAGGCTGTTCTCGCCAGAACAACCCAGAAGGAAACCACCATGCCCAAGAACAAGAAGCCGGCCGGCGGGCGCGCTCAGAACTTCGAGCCCCGCTACGGCAAGAAGACCTCCTACCAAGACGCTAAGCGTCGCCCCGGACAGTCGTCCGCCGGCACGACCGGCAGTAAGAGCCCGAGCCACCGGGGCTATCGCCCCGAGGCCGAGGACACGGCGCCCACCAAGCAGCGGTGGAACGCGCAGGAGCGCGCTGGTCGCGCGGAGGCCCGCGGCATCCGTGCCCACGCTGACCGTCCGGCGCGCGATGGTCGACCCGCCCGCTCGTTCGACGACCGTCCGGCGCGGCGCGAAGATCGTCCGGCTCGGTCCTTCGACGACCGTCCGGCGCGGCGCGAGGCCCAGCCGCGCAACGATCGCCGCACCTTCGGCGACGCGCATCCCTCGTACCGCGACGACCGCCCGCGTCGGGATGACCGCACCACCCGTCCCGCCGAGGACCGGGGCGCTCGTTCGTACGGCGAACGTCCGGCGCGTCGGGATGACCGTCCGGCCCGTTCGTTCGACGACCGCCCGGCGCGTCGGGATGACCGTCCGGCTCGTTCGTTCGACGACCGCCCTCGTCGGGATGACCGTCCGGCCCGTTCGTTCGACGACCGCCCGCGTCGGGATGACCGTCCCGCCCGCTCCGCCGATGACCGCGGGACCCGTTCGTACGGCGACCGTCCGGCCCGTCGGGATGACCGTCCGGCCCGTTCGTTCGACGACCGCCCGCGTCGGGATGACCGTCCGGCTCGTTCGTTCGACGACCGTCCCCGTCGGGATGACCGTCCCGCACGCTCGTTCGACGCTCGCCCCGCACGCTCGTTCGACGCCCGCCCGACTCGCGATGACCGTCCGCGCCGCGATGCCGGCGACCGTCGTCCTGCCGGTGGCGGAGGAAACCGCTCCGATTGGGGCCACGCGTCCGGAGGCTCCGCGCAGCGCGGCAGCGATGCGTGGAGGGGACGTGGGGAGAACGCGGAGACGAAGTCCAAGGCGCACCGCGACCACGTGGACGTCGTCCACGAGAAGCTCCAAGCCGAAGCCGTCCAGGCCGAGGCGACCGAGGGTGTGACGTTCGGCAGCCTGGGACTTGGCGAGAACATCGTGCGTGTCCTCGCGGATTTGGGCGCGGCATCCCCCTTCCCGATTCAGGCGGCGACGATCGCGCCGATTCTGGACGGCAAGGATGTCCTCGCCCGCGGCCGTACCGGCTCCGGCAAGACCATCGCGTTCGGTGCCCCGCTCGTCGAGGCGATCCTGCGCAGTCAGACCGCCGGCAAACGGCGCGAGTTTGGCCGCACGCCCCGGGCCCTCGTGCTCGCGCCGACGCGTGAGCTCGCACTGCAGATCGACCGCACGATCCAGCCCATCGCTCGGAGCGTCGGTCTCTTCACGACGCAGATCTACGGTGGTGTGCCCCAGGCGCGCCAGGTCGGTGCGCTTCGGAAGGGTGTCGACATCATCATCGGTACCCCCGGCCGTATCGAGGACCTGCAGGCACAGGGAAAGCTCAATCTCTCCGACGTGGAGATCGTCGTGCTCGACGAGGCCGACCACATGAGTGAGCTCGGATTCCTCGAGCCCATGCAGCGCATCCTCCGCCTCGTCAAAGACGGCGCGCAGAAGCTCCTCTTCTCCGCCACGCTCGACCGCGAGGTCGCGGCGCTCGTCGACGAGTTCCTCGTGGAGCCCGCCGTTTACGAGGTTGCCGGTGAGGACCAGGACTCGGGCACGATCGATCACCGCGTGCTCGTGATCGATCATCGCGACAAGGCCGAGATCCTCACCTCGCTCGTCGACCGCGCCGGCAAGACTCTGGTCTTCGCCCGCACCCGTGCCTACACCGAGATGCTCGCCGAGCAGTTCGATGATGCCGGCATCCACGCCGTCGCCCTGCACGGTGACCTGAACCAGGCCAAGCGCACCCGCAACCTCGAGCGCCTCACCTCGGGTCGCGTCAATGTGCTGGTGGCGACCGATGTCGCCGCGCGCGGCATCCACGTCGATGACATCGATCTCGTGATCCAGGCCGACGCGCCCGACGAGTACAAGACGTACCTGCACCGCTCCGGCCGCACCGGTCGCGCGGGTCGCACAGGAACTGTCGTGACCCTCATCACGCGCCAGCGCCAGCGCCGCATGACCGAGATGCTCGATCGTGCCGAGATCGATGCGCCGTTCGACAACGTGCGCATCGGCGACGACCTCCTCGAGGAGATCAGCGGTCGCCAGGTGGACCCCGTCCGCGCCTGACCCGCTCGACCCGACCCGAATCGCCGTCTCTGCTTCCGCGGGGCGGCGATTCGCGTCGGTTCCTCCGGATGCCGCTCATCCTCGTGGGTGAAGTGCCGGGTCAGAACAGGAGGGCCGGCGCGGGGCCTGTCGCGCGCACGAGGCCGGGCCGCGCCGGGCGGATCTCGACCTCCTCCTCGACACCACCGGCCACGGCGTACCGACGCAGGAGCGGCCGCACGCGGGCGGCGAGGAGCTTGCGGTAGCCCACCGGCGCGTAGGCCGACACCCCGGGATAGAGACCGCGGTACACCGGCAACAGATCGGGGCGCTCGCGCTCGAGCCAGCTCGAGAACCAGGCTTTCGCGCCGGGGCGGAGGTGCAGCGCACCGAACACGACCCGGGTGGCGCCGGCATCCTTCACCCGCCGGACCGCGTCCTCGAGCTGCCTCGGGTCATCGGTCAGGTGCGGCAGGATCGGCATGAGGAACACCGTCGGCCGGAACCCGGCGTCGGCAGCCGCGCGCACGGTCGCCAGCCGCGCCGTGGCGCTCGGCGTTCCCGGTTCGAGCAGCTTCTGCAGGGCGTCGTCGAACACCGCGATCGACATCGCGATCGATACGGGAACGGATGCCGCGGCTTCCGCAAGGAGCGGCAGATCGCGCCGCAGCAGCGTGCCCTTCGTGAGCACGGAGAACGGGGTCCCCGATTCCGCCAGCGCCGTGATGATCCCCGGCATGAGCCGGTAGCGACCCTCGGCGCGCTGGTACGGATCGGTGTTGGTGCCGAGCGCGACCGGCTCCCGGATCCACGTCGGACGTGCGAGCTCGCGCCGCAGCACTTCGGCGACGTTGGCCTTCACGACGATCTGGCTATCGAAGTCGCGGCCGCTGTCGAGATCGAGGTATTCGTGGGTCTTCCGAGCGAAGCAGTAGGCGCATGCATGACTGCATCCGCGGTACGGGTTCACCGTCCAGTCGAACGGCATCGACGATCCGCCCGGCACGTGGTTGAGTGCTGACTTCGCGAGGACTTCGTGGAATGTCATCCCGTCGAACTCCGGCGTCGTCACGGAGCGAATCAGCCCGCTGATGCCCGCGAGAGATTCGAGGCCGGGGAGGGCCGCATCGTCGACGTCGCGCGTCGTCTGTCCTTGCCACCGCATTCTGACAGTAGAACAGATCATCGACAGTGTGGCAAGCAAGAAGCATCCGACATGGTACATTTAGGCGGATCCGGCATCCACCGCGTACATCGGGTGAGAATGGAACAATGCCGGATCCCGAACCGACACTGACTCGTCGCGCCGCCCGGGTGCAGATGTCCGTGGACGCCGCCGACCAGGCGCAGCACGCGCGCGTGAGCGTCGCGGACCGGATGCGGCGAGGGCTCGTGCTCGCCGCCGCGGGCGTTCTGTTGGTGGGCGGCGCGGTCGCGGTGACAGCCGCCGTCGCCGGACCTCCGATCGTCCGAGAGGCCTCGCTCGACGCCGAAGAGACCACTCCGCCGCTCCCCTCAGCGGCCCCGGCGACCGCGATTCCGGTGCCGGCGCAGAATGCCGTGGCTGCGGCATCCTGTGACGATCCCGCGGTCGCGACCGCCCTCGAGGCGGGGACGGATGCCGACGTCGTCGCGGCATTCGGCGGCGCGGCGGCTCTTCGGGAGGCCGTCGCGAACGGACGGGCACCGTGCGTCTCGCTGTCCGACGCCGACCGCACCTGGGTCGTCGTCAACAAGCTCCGGCCGTTGGATCCTCTCGAGTACGTGCCGGCATCCGTCATGCCGCCCGAAGGAATGCGGCGCACGGCCGACGTGCGCCTCCGACCCGACGTTGCGGCCGCGTTGACCGCTCTCGTGGCCGCGGGTGCGGAGGAGGGCGCCGGTGAGATCGGACTCAACAGTGCGTACCGGTCGTATTCCTCGCAGCAGCGCATCTACCGCGGGTACGTGAACTCGCTCGGGCAGACCGCCGCCGACCGGACGAGCGCTCGCCCGGGGTACAGCGAACACCAGACGGGGATCGCCGCGGACCTCGTCGCGTGCGCGCGCGGATGCGGCGGGATCGAAGCCTTCGGGGGCACGCCGCAGGCGGATTGGGTGGTCGAGAACGCGTGGCGCTTCGGGTTCATCATCCGCTACGAGGACGGTCAGACCGACATCACCGGATACGAGTGGGAGCCGTGGCATGTCCGTTACCTCGGCGTCGAGCTCGCCGCGGCGTATCACGACGGGGGTTTTCGCACCCTCGAGGACTTCTTCGGACTACCCGCCGCCCCTGACTACGCGGGCTGAAACCCAGTACCATGGACGGTGGGATGCAATCCCACATTCTTCAACACTCGAGGACGAGAGGAAGGCGCACCATGGAGCGCGAGATCTACGACGAGGACCACGAGGCGTTCCGCGACGTCGTCAAGGAATTCCTCAAGCGGTATGCGACCGAAGAGAAGCGCAAGCAGTGGGATGCCGACGGTGAAATCGACCGGGCCACCATGCTCGCCGCCGGGGAGCAGGGACTCATCGGACTCAGCGTGCCGGAGGAGTTCGGCGGCGCCGGGATGCTGCAGGACTATCGCTTCCGCGCGATCGTCCTCGAGGAGACGATCGGCGCCGGGCAAGGATCGCTCGCGGGTGCGTTCGGCATCCAGGACGACCTCGCCGTGCCCTACATCGTGCACATGGGTACGCAGGAGCAGAAGGAGAAGTGGCTGCCGGGGATGGCGACCGGCGAGATCCTCGGCGCGCTCGCGATGACCGAGCCGGGCGCCGGCAGTGACCTGCGGGGCATCAAGACCACCGCGAAGAAGGTCGACGGTGGCTACATCGTCAACGGCGCGAAGACCTTCATCTCGTCGGGGAAGACCGCCGACATCGTGGTGACGTTCGTCAAGACCGGCGAGGGCAACCGACCGGATGCGTTCAGCCTGCTGATCCTCGAGGACGGCATGGAGGGCTTCGATCACAGCAAGAAGCTCGAGAAGATGGGCTTCCACGGGTGGGACACCGCTGAGATGTCCTTCGTCGACGTGTTCGTCCCCGAGGAGAACCTCATCGGCGGCAAGGAGGGCCTCGGTTTCATCCAGCTCATGATGAACCTGCCGCTGGAGCGGCTGTCGATCGGTGTCGCCGCAGCCGCGGCCGGGGAGGCGGCGTTCGTGTGGACGCGGGACTACGTCCTCAGCCGTGAGGCGTTCGGGCAGCGCATCGCCGACTTCCAGAACACGCGGTTCCTCCTCGCCGACATGGCGACGACCGTCGATGTCATGTGGGCCTACAACGACCGCGCGATGATGCTCTACAAGGATCAGAAGCTCACGGCCGAAGAGGCCGCGAAGGTGAAGTTCTGGTCGACGGATCGTGAAGCCGAGCTCCTCGACACCGGCGTGCAGCTGCACGGTGGCTACGGCTACATCACGGAGTACCCGATCGCCCGTGCGTACCTCGATGCCCGTGTGCACCGCATCTACGGCGGCACCAACGAGATCATGCGCGACATCGTCTCGCGCCAGATCGTCGGCAAGCGCTGACCTTCGCACAGTGAGACACCCCGGATGCCGGGCGTTCCGAACCGGGGGCGCCCGGCATCCGTCACGCGCCGGCGGGCCAAGCGGTGTCTCGTCGGGTGCCGTCGCGCGCGAAACCGCGCGTGTGTCACGTTTTTCGCGCCCGGCGCGTGCGCACGAGCGGTTTCGCGGGAGGAATGGGTGTGGATCAGCCGAGGGTCCAGGGGAAGAAATACCAGAGGATGCCGGCCGACACGGCCCAGAAGACCACCACGAATGCGGTGTCACGCCCGCGCCAGGGCACGAGGTACCGTTCGGTCCGGTCGGGATGGGCGCCGAAGGCGCGGGCATCCATCGCCAGAGCCACGCGTTCGGCATGGCGGATCGCTCCCGCCAGCAGCGGGACGATGTAGCCCCACCAGCGCGCGAGCGCGGCGAACGGGCCCCGCCCGCCGTGGGCCCCGCGCACGCGGTGGGCCTGGCGGATCACCTCGAGCTCGTAGCCGAAGCGCGGCACGAAGCGGAAGGCCGCGAGCGCCGTGTATCCGATGCGGTACGGCACGCGCAGTTGCTGCACGGTCGAGCGCACGAGGTCGGGTCCCGTCGTGGTGAGCCCCGCGATGAGGGCGAGCGCGACGATCGCGGCGAGCCGCACGCCGGTCGCCATGCCGACCTCGACGGCGCCCCCGAAGAGCGTCCATCCGCCGATCGTCAGGACGGCCACCGAGGTGTCGATGCGGGAGGCATCGGTCCACAGCGCCATCCCGAGTCCCACGACGACGGCTGCGACCGGAAGCGCCACGAGGAGCAGGAGCGCCATGCGCGACGTCACCCGTGCTCCGGCGAGCACCACGATGTAGGCGAGCGCGAGGAAGACCAATGGCGTCGTGATGTCGCGGGTGAAGACCAGCAGCGCCATGGCCGGAAGCGGCGCGGCGAGCTTCGCGAGGGGGTTGAGCCCGTGAAGGAACTTCCGCGAGAGGGGAGCCGTCACCCACGGGTCGATCGTCGCGGCACTCATGCGACGGTCCTGCGTGGATCGGCGGCACGGGGGAGGTCGCCGAGACGGGTCACTCCGGAGAGTTCCGGATGCCGCACATGCGCGAACGCGCGACCGAGCGGCGGCTGTCGGAGTCCCGCCGAGCGGAGGAGCGCATCATCGGCGAAGATCGCGCTCGTCGTGTCGTCGGCCATGATCCGGCCGTCGCCGATGACGATCGTGCGGTGCGCGTACTCGGTGACCAACTGCATGTCGTGGGTGACGACGAGGATCGTGGTGCCCGCCTCGCTCAGCTCCCGCAGAAGGTGCATGAGCTCGTCGGCGCGCGCCCGGTCTTGTCCGAAGGTGGGTTCGTCGAGGGCGAGAACGGGCGCCCCGGCGACGAGGGCCGTGCCGACCGACAGGCGACGCTTCTGCCCGCCGGAGAGCAGGAACGGGTGGATGCCGGCCTTCTCCTGCAGACCGAAACGCTCCAGCATCCGCTCGGTCTGCACGCGCACGGCCGCGTCGTCGAGCTTCTGCCGGCGGAGCCCGTGCGCGAGCTCGTCGTACACGGTGTGCGCGATGAACTGGTGTTCGGGGTTCTGGAACACGAACCCGATCTGGCGGGAGAGGGTGCGCAGGTCGGTGCGGGCGATGTCGGCACCGTTGACGCGCACGCTGCCGCGTGGCGGGGGGATGACCCCCGCGATCGCCTGCAGGAGAGTCGTCTTGCCGGCCCCGTTCGCGCCCACGATCGCGATGAACTCGCCTGCGTGCACGGTGAGATCCACGTCGTGGAGTATTTCGCTCCCGCCACGGCGGAGGGAGAGCCCCCGCACCTCGATCTGCGGTTCCGTATTCAGTCTGGCGGCCGCCGACCGGGCCAAATCCGCCGAAATCGGCGCGCGGGCATCCCGGGAGACTGAATACGGAACGGCCGGGGCGGATGCCGGTGGCTCGGTGGCATCGAGCGCGGCGCGCAATTCCGCGGGATCGAGGGGGAGTGGGTCGAGGTCCCACCCGGCCGCGCGCAAGCGCAACGCCGCGAGCGTCGCGACCGGAAGCCAGACGCCGATGCCGTGCAGTTCCTCCGCGCGGGCGCGCACCACGGCATCCACCGTACCGTCGGCGATCGTGCGGCCGGCGTGATCGAGCACGACGACCCGATCGGTGATCGCGATTGCCGCGTCGAGGTTGTGCTCGACCAGCACGATCGCGCGGTCGCCCGCGGCCACCAGTTCACCCAGTGCCTGATAGACCTCTTCGATCCCCTGTGGATCGAGATTCGCGGTGGGCTCGTCGAGCACCAGCAACGGGGACCCCATCGCGAGCGCGCATGCGATCGCAAGGCGCTGCCGCCCGCCACCGCTCAACCGATCGGGATTCTCGTGGCGGCGGTCCCACAGTCCCACGCGCCGCAGTGCGACCTCTGTCCGAGCGAGCACTTCCTCGACCGGCAGGCGCAGATTCTCGGGGCCGAAGGCGACTTCGTCCTGCAGCGTGCCGGTGACCAGCTGCGCGTCCGGGTCTTGGAAGACCATGCCGACCTGGGTGCTGAGCTGGGCGACCGGCGTCACCGCGGTGTTCTGGCCGGCGACGGTGACGGTACCGGTCATCGTCGCCGGGATCGCGTGGGGGATCAGGCCGTTGAGAGCGAGCGCCAACGTGGATTTTCCGGCACCGCTCGGCCCGAGGAGCAGGACGACCTCGCCCGGGGCGACCTCGAACGTCGCCGACGCGGGTGCGGCGATCGTCGCGCCATCGTGGCGGATGCCGACATCTTCGACACGCAAGAGAGCAGCGGTCGCGGAAGTCACCTCTCCAACTTAGCCTGCCCTAACTCCGAGCGAGCAGTGTCAGGCGCGGGCAGCCACTCCGGCCCGACGCAGCGACGCACCGATGCCGAGTCCGAGCGCGGTCCAGGCGACCGGCCCGAGCACCGAGATGGCGAGGTAGGTGATCTGCGCCCAGGGGGCGAGTTTGCCGAGATCGGCGACGAAGAAGACGACCGCGGCGACGAGGATGCCGATGATCACGGCCGAGATGAAGAAGCGCCAGGCTCCCCACGCGCGGTATCGCGTGAGTGCGGCGACACCTTCCTGGATGGCACCGAACAGCAGCGCCGTGCCGAGGAACCGGCCGATCCAGGCCGGATTGAAGGCGCTCGCGACGAGGGCCGCCATCAGATGCGCGATAAGGGCGACCATCGGCCGCCGCAGCACTTCTTGCGCGATGATGCCGGGCAACACGTGCGCCCCGAGCACGAGACCGTAGGCGAAGGGCGCCGCCGCGAGGACCACCGGGGTCACGACTCCCGCGATGCCCCCGACGATGCCGGTCGCGACACCGATCGCTGCGCACACGAGGAGCAGGCGCGTCGAGAGGAGCGTGCTTCGGGTCACCCGCTCAGACTACCGGGGCGCCCGAACTCATCGGCCGTGAGAAAGCGTCAGGACAGGCCGAGGACGACGCGCCTGGGCGCATCAGTCGCGGCGTCGGCGGGGAGTGAGCCGGACGCCGGGGAGCGGTGGCGCCGGAATGCGCTCGTCGCCGTGGCCCACGACGTGGCCGAAGCGCTCGGCGGCCGCCTCGCCTTCCCAGTCCTCGCGGGCGGCGACGATCTCCTCGTGGGTTCGCCCGACGAAGTTCCACCACATCACGATGTCGGACTCGAACGGCTCCCCGCCGAGCAGGAACAGCGTGACGTCGCGCTCGCCGGCATCCACGTCGATGGCGTCCCGACCGGTGCCGAGGTACAGCAGCGACTGATCGGGAACCTGGGCGACGCCCGGCACGTCCGGATTGCCGGATACCCCGACGATCGCGTACTCCCAGTCCGGATCCAGGGGCAGGCGCACGCGTGCACCGGCCGGAATGCACACCTCGGCTCCGACGATCGGCGTGTGCATCGTCGCGGGTGACGTGACCCCGGCGAAGGTCCCCACCACGACGGTCGCGGTGGCGCCGCCGGACAGCTCGACCCCGAGCAGGTTCTCGTGGCGCTCGAAGTCCGGGCCGCCGTGGCGGCGCGACTCGGGCAACGCGACCCAGAGTTGCAGGGCATCGAGGGGTACCGCGCTGTCGCCGACGGAGTACTCGGAGTGGGCGATGCCGTGCCCGCTCGTCATGATGTTCAGGACTCCCGGCCGCACGATCACATCGCTGCCCAGGACGTCGCGGTGGCGCACCTCGCCGACGAACGGCCAGGTCACCGTCTGCAGACCGATGTGCGGATGCGGCTCGACGCGCATGCGCGCGACCTGCGGGCCGAACCGGTCGAGGAAGCACCAGGCGCCGACCATCGGCAACGTGCGGTGCGGGAGGCTGCGGTGCACCTCCATCCCACGCACTCCGCCGAGCGGCACGTCGCGCGCCTCCAGGAGCAGGGCACGCGGACCGTCCGGGCTGGGCACACTTTCGCGCTCCGGCTCGGACGGCGCATCCAGCCGGCTCATGTGTCCTCGGCATCCACCCGGTCGCTGCCGGCGTCATCGGCCGTCGGGCGCCACGCGACGTCGAGGCCCGCGACGTCGTTCTCGCGGAGGTACTTCACGACGAACGAACACACCGGAACCACGGTCTCGCCGCGGGCCGCAAGGTCGGCCATCGCGTGCCCGACGAGCGTTCCGCCCAAGCCGCGACCGGCGAATGCGGGGTCGATCTCGGTGTGCGGGAAGACGAGGCGGCCATGGTCGTCGACGCGGAACTCGGTGAAGCCCGCAACGACCTCGTCGAGGTGGATGTCGTAGCGTTCCTTGTCGTCGTTGCGCGTGACAGTGGGGGTGACGTCGCTCATGTTCCCACCGTAGGCAGGTGCGGCCTGTTGTGCCAGCACGGATGCCGTTCATCGCGGCATCCGTGCCGTTCGTCGCACGCGGAGAGCTCACCGGCACGGCTGGAGAACACCTCTTCCTACCCTGAGGGCACGCAACGATGCGCCCCCTCAGGAGATCCAATGACTGCACCTTCTTCGCGCCGCCCCGATCGGGGCCGCGCCGCTCTCGCCGATGACGGACCCGGCTCGGCGCTTCCTCCCGTCTCGGTGACGCCCGAGCAAGAGGCCCGCGACGGCCGGTGGACACCGTTGAAGGTGATCGTCTGGGTCGCGATCGCCCTGTTGGGCGGCGTGGCGTGGGTCATGCTCGCGGTCGTCCGCGGCGAGACCGTCAACGCGATCTGGTTCGTGTTCGCCGCGGTCTGCACGTACCTGATCGGTTACCGCTTCTACTCGAAGGTCATCGAGCGCTACATCACACGCCCCGACGACCGCCGCGCGACCCCGGCCGAAGTGAAATCCGACGGTCGCGACTACGTCCCCACCGACCGCCGCGTGCTCTACGGCCACCACTTCGCCGCGATCGCCGGCGCCGGGCCCCTGGTCGGCCCCGTCCTCGCGGCACAGATGGGCTACCTCCCCGGCACCATCTGGATCATCGTCGGTGTGGTCCTTGCCGGCGCGGTCCAGGACTACCTCGTGCTCTTCTTCTCCATGCGTCGCGGTGGCCGCACGATCGGGCAAATGGCGCGGCAGGAGCTCGGCCGCATCGGCGGCACCGCCGCGATCATCGCCTCGCTGCTGATCATGATCATCATCGTGGCGATCCTCGCTCTCGTCGTCGTCAACGCCTTGGGCGAGAGCCCGTGGGGCGTCTTCTCGGTGTCGATGACGATCCCGATCGCCCTCTTCATGGGCGTGTACCTGCGCTACCTCCGCCCCGGCAAGGTCAGCGAGGTCTCGATCATCGGCTTCGTGCTGCTGATGGCGGCCATCGTCGGGGGCGGCTGGGTCGCCGGCACCGAGTGGGGGCAGGCGATCTTCCACCTCGACAAGACCACGATCGCGTGGGGGATCATCATCTACGGTGCGATCGCCGCGATCCTCCCGGTGTGGCTTCTGCTCGCGCCGCGCGACTACCTCTCAACCTTCATGAAGATCGGCGTGATCGGCCTGCTCGCGGTCGCGGTGATCATCGTTCGGCCCGAGATCTCGGTCCCTGCCGTGTCGATCTTCGGTCAGAACGGTATGGGACCCGTCTTCGCCGGACCCCTTTTCCCGTTCCTGTTCGTCACGATCGCCTGCGGCGCGCTCAGCGGTTTCCACGCGCTGATCGCGTCGGGCACGACACCGAAGCTCATCGAGAAGGAGCGTCAGACGCGCTTCATCGGCTACGGCGGCATGCTCATGGAATCGTTCGTCGCGATCATGGCGCTCGTCGCCGCGATCTCGATCGACCAGGGCATCTACTTCGCCATGAACGCTCCGGCCGCCGCAACCGGCGGGACGGTCGAGGGCGCGGTCGCTTTCGTCAACTCGCTCGGTCTGACCGGCGTGAACCTCACGCCGGAGATGCTCATCGGCACCGCCGCCGACGTCGGCGAGGAGTCGATCGTCTCGCGCACCGGTGGCGCACCGACGCTGGCGCTCGGGCTCGCGCACATCATGCAGCAGGCCCTCGGGGGGCAAGCGATGATGGCGTTCTGGTACCACTTCGCGATCATGTTCGAGGCGCTGTTCATCCTCACCGCGGTCGACGCCGGTACCCGTGTCGCGCGTTTCATGCTGCAGGACACGCTCGGCCACGTGTTTCCCAAGTTCCGTGACGTCAGCTGGCGCCCCGGTGTGTGGATCTGCACGGCGATCATGGTCGCCGGATGGGGTTACATCCTCATCCTCGGCGTGACCGACCCGCTCGGCGGCATCAACACGTTCTTCCCGCTCTTCGGGATCGCCAACCAGCTGTTGGCAGCGATCGCGCTGTCGGTCGTGCTGTCGATCGTTGCCAAGCGCGGCAAGAGCTACGTGAAGTGGCTCTGGATCGTCGCTCTCCCGCTCGCGTTCACAGCCGTCGTGACGATCACAGCATCCTGCTACAAGATCTTCTCGCCCGTCCCGGCGATCGGTTATTGGGCGAACCACTTCAAGTACCGTGCCGCGCAGGATGCCGGGACCGACGAATGGGGAACCCCCGAGGTCGTCGCCGCGGTCATCCGCAATACGGCCGTGCAGGGCACCCTGTCGATCATCTTCGTCACGCTCTCGATCGTCGTGATCGCTGCCGCGCTCGTCGTGACCGTGAAAGCGCTCCGCGCCGGGGGTGGCGAGAACACCGAGGATGCCGCGGTCCCTTCGCGTCGGTACGCCCCGGCCGGTCTCATCCCGACCGCCTCCGAGCGTGAGCTCGAGAAGCAGTGGGAGCCGATCCTCGCCGAGGAGCGCAAAGCTCTGGCCCGACGGTCGCACTGACATGACCGACCACGCGGATCCGGTGACCCCCCGGACACCCGCGCGACGCACGCTGGACAGCGTCGCGCGGGTGGGCCGCGGTATCCGCTGGTACATGTCGAATCTCATGGGCGACAGTGCTTATGCGACCTACGCGGCGCATCACGGGCGGCACCATCCCGACGAGGCGCCGTTGACCGAGCGGCAATTCTGGCGTCAGAAGATGGATGACCAGGACCGCAATCCCGGTGCGCGGTGCTGCTGACCCCGTTCGTCGGAGGCCACTGCCTAGGCTGAGCCTGTGACCGATGCCGCCGTCCTCGCCGCTGTGCTCGGCGTTGTCGGCGGCGTCGTGCTGACGGTCCTGCTTTTCCTGGCCCGGCGCCTGGCGAAAGGCCAAGCGGATCTCGGCGGCGACGCGGAACAGGCGACCTATCGTGCGCTGCACCTCGCGAGCCTCGCGGCTCCGCACTTGCGTGGGGGGCTCAGCGGACCCGATGTCCCTCGCGCCACGCGTCATCTCCGCGTCCTTCTGGGCGCCAGCGCGGTCGCTCTCGTCCGCGGTGACGAGGTCGTCGCCTTCGACGGGCACGGCGATGCCGCGTCGGAGGCGCTGGGCTCGGCGGCTGCACGCATCGCCGCGCAGGTGCGGGCGACCGGCCGCCGCCAGGTCTTTCCGAGGGCGACGGGTTCGACGGAGGGGCTCGAGGCCGTGGGCGCGCCGATCACGGTCGACGGAGAGATCACCGGGGTCGTCGTCGCTTTCGCCGCGCCCGTGCGAGCTCCGCTGGTGCGCGCGGTGGGGGAAGTCGCCGACTGGTGCGCCGCACAGTTCGCCCTCGGCGAGCTCGACGCCTCGCGCAGCGCGCTCGCCGAGGCGGAGCTGCGCTCGCTCCGCGCGCAGATCTCACCGCACTTCATCTACAACGCCCTGACGGCGATCGCTTCGTTCATCCACACCGAACCCGAGCGGGCTCGTGACCTCGTGCTCGAGTTCGCGGACTTCACCCGGTACTCGTTCCGTCGTCAGGGGGAGTTCACGACCGTCGCCGAGGAGCTCGGCAGCATCCACTCGTACCTGGCGCTGGAGCGCGCCCGCTTCGGAGACCGTCTTCGCGTCACGCTGCGCATCGCACCGGAGACGCTCGCGACGGTCATCCCCTTTCTGTCGGTGCAGCCGCTCGTCGAAAACGCCGTCCGCCACGGCGTCGAGCCGGGCGAGGGCGGCGGGACGATCCTGATCGCCGCGGAGGATGCCGCGACACACACCCAGATCACTGTCGAGGACGACGGCGTCGGCATGGACCCCGAGGTCCTGCGCGCGTTGCTGAGCGCCACCGACACGGGAGCCCATGTCGGTCTTCGCAACGTCGACACACGGTTGCGTCAGCTCTATGGAGCCGACGGTGGTCTGGTCGTCGAGACCAACACCGGCGCTGGCACGCTCGTGCGCATGCGCATCCCGAAGTCGCAGCCCCAGCACGAAACGGACCCCGCATGATCGATGTTCTCGTCGCCGATGACGAACGGCCCGCCCGTGACGAACTCGCCCATCTGCTGCGCGCGGACGCGCGGATCGGTGACGTGGTGACCGCTGCCTCCGGCGCCGACGCGTTGGCGTTGCTGTCGGGTCGCGTGTTTGCCGTCGCCTTCCTCGACATCCACATGCCGGGATTGTCCGGACTCGACCTGGCCCGCGCGGTCGAGGCGCTTTCCACACCCCCGTTGATCGTCTTCGTCACGGCCGACGAGGCGCGCGCGGTGGATGCCTTCGACCTGCGCGCAGCGGATTATCTGCTCAAGCCGGTGCGCGTCGAGCGTCTGCGCCGTGCAATCGACCGCGCCGTCGAGCTGAGCTCACCGAGCGATGCAACCGGCGACGAGGTGCTGCCGATCACGGTCGGCACCACCGTGCGCTTCGTGCGTCGCAGCGACGTGCGCTGGGTGCACGCGCAGGGCGATTACTCGCGGCTGCATACCGACGATGGTCTCGGTCACCTCGTGCGCATCCCGATCTCCGAGCTCGATCAACGGTGGACCGACGCCGGGTTCGTTCGCCTGCACCGGTCGTACCTCGTCCAGGCGGCGGCCGTCAGCGAAGTGCGCTTGACCGGCGCCGAACCGACGGTCACGGTGCAGGGCATCGCGCTGCCGGTCAGCAGGCGGCTGCTCCCGACCGTGCGGGACGTGCTCGTCGGAGGCGGGTCACGGTGACCGATGCCCCGCGGCGCGTGCGCGTCACCGCGTCGGACGGAGCTCGCCGGCCCGCACCCGTCACGCGCGGCATCGCCGTGCCGGACGCGCCGGTCGCCGAAGCGGATGCCGTGTACGCCCGAGCGCTGCGCACGAGCCAGTTGCGGCTCGCGCTGGGCACGATCTCCGGGTTCGTCATCGTCGCCCTCGCCCTCGCCATCGCGATCACCGCGATCCCCGAGCTCGACCGTCTCACTCTCGTGGGTGTGCCGCTGTCGTGGCTTCTGCACGCGTTCGCGTTCTATCCGGTCATCGCGATCTTCGCGGTGCTCTACACGCGGGGCGCCACCCGCAATGAACGTCGCTACCGGTCGCTGCGGGAGCAAGAGTGAACGCGACGCTCGATATCTTCGCCGTCGCGCTCATCGCCGCCGCGACCGTGTTGATCGGCATCTACGGGCTGCGCGTCTCGCGGACCACGGGCGATTTCTTCGTCGCTTCCCGCACCGTGCGCCCGATCTGGAACGCGTCGGCCATCAGTGGCGAGTACCTCTCGGCCGGAACCTTCCTCGGCCTGTCCGGTCTCGTGCTCCTCGACGGGGCACGAGGCTTCTGGTTTCCGATCGGATACGCCGCCGGGTACCTGCTCGTCCTGGTGTTCATCGCGGCTCCACTTCGGCGCAGCGGCGCGTACACGATTCCGGATTTCATCGAAGCCCGGCTCGACTCGACTGCCGCGCGGCGCCTGACGAGCATTGCGGTGCTCATCATCGGCTGGCTGTACATCGTGCCTCAGCTGCACGGAGCGGGCCTCACGCTCATGGTCGTCGCCGAGCTGCCGACCTGGGTCGGCGCGGTGCTCGTCGCGGTCCTGGTCGCCGGGACGGTCGCCGCTGGGGGGATGAAGGCCATCACCTACGTGCAGGCATTCCAGTACTGGCTGAAACTCACCGCGCTCCTGGTGCCCGTCATCCTGATCGTCTTCGCGGTCTCGGGCGGCCCGTACGAGCCGGACCCTCTTGTGGTCTTCCCGTCGTCGGCGGGACCGGCGGGCATCGACGCCTACGAAACGGCATCCCTTCTGCTGGCCCTGCTGCTCGGAACCATGGGTCTGCCGCACGTGCTCGTGCGGTTCTACACGAGTCCGACCGGGGTCTCCGCGCGTCGAACCACGGTGCTCGTGATCGTCATGGTGAGTATCTTCTACATCGTCTCGAGCGTGATGGGCCTGCTCGCCCGGCGTCTGGCCCCCGACCTCGCCGAGCCGGGGCTGGCCGACACCGTCGTGCTCGTCCTGCCCTCACGCGTGTTCCCCGGTCCGATCGGGGAGGCGCTCACCGCTCTCGTCGTCGCGGGGGCGTTCGCGGCGTTCCTGGCGACCTCGGCGGGACTCGTCGTGTCGCTGGCCGGTGTCGTCAGTCAGGATGCCTTCTCGGGTTCGGTGCGCTCGTTCCGGCTGGCGGCCGTGATCTGCGCGATCGTGCCGTTGTCGATCGCTCTCCTCACTCAGCCCGCGGGCCTGGTCGCGAGTGTCGGCGTCGTGTTCGTCTTCGCCGCGTCGAGTCTGTCGCCGGTGCTTCTGCTCGGCGTGTGGTGGTCGCGACTCACCGCGCGGGGCGCGATCGTCGGCATGCTCACGGGCGCCGTCACCAGCGGTCTCGCCCTGATCGCCCACGCGGCCATCGGCGGTGTGGGGCTTGCCGCGCCGTACCTGGCCCAGCCAGCCGCCTGGACCATCCCGCTCGCCACGGCGGCGACCGTCTTCGTCTCCCTCGCTGACCACCGCGGGGTGCCGCTGCGCGCGGAGCGCTACCTCGCGCGGCTGCACGCCCCCGAGCGGACCGGATGAGGTGGCGCTTCGCGCCGTGACCGGAGAGGATGGCCGCATGCGACGGGTGTGGGCGGTTCTTGCCGTGGGACTCCTCGCCCTCGCCGGCTGTGCCGCGGCGGCGCCGGTTGCCACCGAGGCTCCGCCGACAGCATCCACCCCGACGCCCACTCCCACCCCGACGCCCACTCCGGAACCGGTCGACGCGCTCTCTCTCGAACAGCAGGTCGGCCAGGTGTTCATGGTCGGCACCGACGTCGCGTCCGCATCGCCCGACACGCTCTCTGCCGTGACCGAGCGCCATGTCGGCAGCATCTTTCTGCACGGGCGGACGCAGGGCGGCGCCGGAGCGGTCGCCCCGGTCGTCGCACAGTTCACGGCCCTCGTCTCCGACGCGACGACCGGCGGCATTCCGCTCTGGGTCGCGACCGATCAGGAAGGTGGGGAGGTGCAGGTCGTGCGGGGTCCCGGCGTCGACGACATTCCGTATGCGATCCGCCAGGCGGACGATCCGGCATCCGTTCTCCAACAGAACGCGCAGCGCTGGGGCGATCAGCTTGCCGCCGCGGGCGTCGACGTGAACCTCGCGCCGGTCGCCGATATCGTCACGAGCCACGACACCCGCTTCGACAATCCGCCGATCGGAGCCCTCGGGCGCCAGTACGGATATGACGCGCAGACCGTGGCCGCCCACACGGGCGCGTTCGCCGCAGGAATGCGGGCCGCCGGCATCCTGCCGACGTTCAAGCACTTCCCCGGGCTCGGGCGGGTGACGGCGAACACCGACACGACGGCGAATGTCGTCGACGATGTGGTCGGCGCAGATTCGCCCGATGTCGAGGTGTATCGCCAGGTGATCGCCGGCGGGCCGTGCATCGTCATGGTCGGCACCGCTGTCTACTCCCGGATCGACGGGGCGAACCCGGCGGCGTTCTCGTCGACGGTCGTGACCGGGATCCTCCGCGAGCAGATCGGGTTCACCGGTGTGATCACGACCGATGACCTGTCCGCCGCCGCGCAGGTGCAGGGGATCCCGCCCGCCGATCGCGCCGTGCGGGCGATCGAAGCGGGAATCGACCTGGTGCTCGTGTCGGCCGACCCGTCGCTCCTCCCGGTCATGTACGACGCCGTGCTCGCGCGCGCGCAGACCGATCCGGCCTTCGCCGCGGAAGTGACCGCATCCGCCGCGCGCGTGCTGGAGGCCAAGACCTGGCGCGACTGACCGTGCGCGGGCTCTCGCGAGACGCGAGATTCCCGCTGAGACGGCAGGTGTGCCACGGCGTCTCGTCACGGATGTGCCGCCTCACCGGTGGGTGGCGTCCGCGAGTCAGGTGCGGATGCCGCAGACTCGAGGGATGACCGCGCTCATGGAGGGACTCGACGCCGAAACGTCGGCCGACGAGGTATACGACGCGTTCGTGGGCTGGGCGACCGACCGTGGCATCGCGCTCTACCCGGCGCAAGACGAAGCGGTCATGGAACTCGTCTCGGGGGCGCACGTGATCCTGTCGACCCCGACCGGCACCGGAAAGTCGCTCGTGGCGATCGCCGCGCACGCGGTATGCCTGGCCGCCGGCGGGCGCTCGTATTACACGGCCCCGATCAAGGCGCTCGTGAGCGAGAAGTTCTTCGCCCTCGTCGAGATTTTCGGAGCCGAGAACGTCGGCATGGTCACGGGCGATTCATCGGTGAATCCGGATGCCGCGATCATCTGCTGCACGGCGGAAATCCTCGCGAACATCGCGCTCCGCCAGGGCGAGGACGCCGCCGTCGATCAGGTGGTGATGGACGAGTTCCACTTCTACGGCGATCCCGACCGTGGATGGGCGTGGCAGGTGCCGCTGCTGATGCTCCCGCGCGCGCAGTTTCTGCTCATGTCGGCCACGCTCGGCGAGGTCACCGAGCTCGCCGCCGATCTCGAGCGGCGCACCGGTCGCCCGGTCGCCGAAGTCACCGGCGTCGAACGCCCCGTGCCCCTGCACTTCTCCTACGAACGCCGTCCGGTGCACGAGGTGCTCGAGGCTCTGATCGAGCGCGGCGAGGCGCCCGTGTACATCGTGCACTTCGCGCAGGCGGCGGCGCTCGAGCGCGCGCAGGCGCTCGCATCCGTCAAGCTCACGACGCGCGAGCAGCGCGACGCGATCGCCGACGCGATCGGGGAGTTCCGATTCACCACGGGGTTCGGCAAAACGTTGTCGCGCCTGGTCCGGTCGGGAATCGGCGTGCACCACGCCGGGATGCTGCCGCGCTATCGCCGTCTGGTCGAAACCCTCGCCCAACGCGGGCTGCTGCGGGTGATCTGCGGAACGGACACGCTCGGCGTCGGTATCAACGTCCCGATCCGTACCGTGCTGATCACCGCTCTGTCGAAGTACGACGGCACCAAGATGCGCCAGCTGAGCGCGCGAGAGTTCCAGCAGGTCGCCGGTCGCGCCGGGCGCGCGGGGTATGACCCCTACGGCAATGTCGTCGTGATGGCCCCGGAGTGGGAGATCGAGAACGCGGTCGCGCTGGGCAAAGCCGGCGATGACGCCGCCAAGCGGAAGAAGATCGTCCGCAAGAAAGCCCCGACCGGGGTCGTCAACTGGGGCGAGGGGTCGTTCGAGCGGCTCATCGTCGCCCAGCCCGAGGCGCTCGTCCCGCAGCTCAAACTCACCGCGGCGATGCTCATCAACGTGATCGGGCGCGGGGGAGATGTCTTCGGCCACGTCCGCTCGCTCGTATTCGACAACCACGAGCCGCGCGCGCGCCAGTACGCCCTCGCGCGCCGCGCGATCGCGATCTTCCGGACACTGGTGACCGCGGGGATCGTGGAGATCGTCCCCCCGCCCCGCGAAACCGCGCCTGTGTCCGATCTGGACGCCTCCAGCGGCACACACGGGCAGTCTCGCGGCATCCGGCTCACCGTCGACCTGCAACCGAACTTCGCGCTCAACCAGCCGCTGTCGCCGTTCGCGCTCGCCGCGATCGAACTCCTTGCTCCGGAGGATGACCTCTCCGCCGCAGAACGGCACGAACTTCGCGCCGAAACGGCGGAATCCGACGGAGATGTCGAGATTCTGCGGACATCCGGCGGCATCGGCACGGGGCACTACGCGCTCGACGTCGTCAGCGTGATCGAAGCCACGCTCGATGACCCGCGCGCGATCCTCAACCAGCAGGAGTACAAGGCGCGCGGTGAAGCGGTCGCGGCGATGAAGCGCGACGGCATCGAGTACGAGGAGCGGATGGCGCTGCTCGAGGAGGTCACGTGGCCGAAGCCGCTCGCGGGCCTGCTGGCGCAGGCGTTCGAGACGTTCGCCTCCAGCCAGCCGTGGGTGCGCGATTTCGAGTTGAGTCCGAAGTCCGTCGTCCGCGACATGTTCGAGCGCGCGATGTCGTTCGGCGAGTTCGTGTCGTTCTACCAGCTGGCGCGCAGCGAAGGGCTCGTGCTGCGCTACCTGTCGGATGCCTACCGGGCGATCCGCCAGACCGTGCCGGCCGACGCGCGCACCGATGAGCTGCTCGACGTCATCGAGTGGCTGGGCGAGCTCGTCCGTCAGGTCGACTCGAGCCTGGTCGACGAGTGGTCGGCCCTCGTGAACCCTGCCGCCGATCCCGATGCGCCGATCGTCCCGCCCGCGCCGCCGTCGGTGCTCACGAATCGACGGGCCTTCACCGTGCTCGTGCGCAACGAGCTGTTTCGTCGCGTGCAGCTCGCGGCGCTGCAGGACGACGACGCCCTGGTCGCGCTCGATCCCGACGTCGACTGGCCGGCGAAGCTCGACGCGTACTACGACGAGCACGACCAGTTGCTGACCGGCGGTCCGGCCCGCTCGCCGCACCTGTGCGAGATCACCGAGGCTCCGGACGCCTGGCGCGTCGAGCAGACGCTGGACGACCCCGACGGAAACCACGACTGGCGGATCCGCGCCGAGGTGGATCTCGCGGCATCCGTCGAGGAAGGCACAGCCGTCGTCCGTGTCGTCGAGGTCGTGCGGTTGTAGCCCGGTCGGCGAGGCCGGTGCGCTGACCGGAGGCCGGCGCCGGCACGCGCTCGCACGTCGGCGCCCGGGTGCACAATGGCCGAGTGACGACCTACCTCGCGTTCCTTCGCGCCATCAACCTGGGTGCAAAGCGTGTGTTCCCGAAAGACGACATCCGGGCGGCCGTCGAAGCAGCGGGCTTCGACAATGCCGCGACCCACATCAACACCGGAAACGTCCGCTTCGATACGCGGCTGCGCTCGCGCGCGAAGATCGAGGAAGCCCTGGAGCGCGCCTTTCAGATGGATCGCGGCTTCGAGGTTCCGACGATCGCGTTCTCGGCGACCGAGTTCGCCGCGGTCGCGGCCGAGGGGGTCGCGTTGGATGCCGCGCATCCCGGCCTCGCCCGCCACTATGTCTACTTCCTCAAGGAGCCCCTTGAGGACGACCAGGTCGCAGCGGTCGAGGGCACCGCGTCGACGCACGGACAGATGGTCGTCCGCGATCGCGCCGCGCACGCACTGCTGAATCCCGGATACCAAGACGGCGTCGTCGATCCACTTCGAGCGGCGAAGCTGTTGGGCGTCACCACGAGCCGCGCCATGACGGTCGTCACGGCGCTCGCGGCCAAGTGGTGCTGAGCGGGATGATCACCAGGCATCCCACGTGCCCGGGCGCGGTTGCGCGCGCTTCGAGCCGCTGAACGCGGGATCCATCGGGAAGCGCCCTCGGCGGTCGGCCCACGAGAGTTGCAGGAGGGGCACCGATGCTTCGCGTGGCCGTTGATAGTGCCGGTTGGCACCGAACGCGATGTCGCCGGGGTTCGGCACCTCTTCGACGAGAAGGCGTCGATCCCAGCGGGTGAGTTCGATCTCCATCCCGGGAAGCAAGCGCGCCCCGTCCAGGACGAGGCTCGCCGCCTCGTTGAGAACGGTAGCGAGCACCGGCATCCGGAGGCCGACGACCACCAACTCCGGATGCGCGATCCCGAACAGGCCGATCGTGTACGCGAACGGGAGTGAACCCTCGGTGGAGCACCCGCATCCGGGAACTGCACACGTCCCCCCGCCGATGATCTGCAGGCACACGCCGTGACAACGGATCGTGTCGGCGACGTGAGCGTCTTCTTGAGCGAGCCACGCCTGTTCCTGCGCGGTGAGGGGAGGTGGGGAGATGTCGGTCATGGTGGACCCCTTTCTTCGGTGAACGACACGGTAAGTGGGGCTTCCGACACGGAAAGGTAGAAAGGAGGAATGAAAGGGTAGAATCTCCACCATGAGCCTGAACATCAAGAACGAGGACGTCCACGCGGCCGTCCGGGAACTCGCAGATCGTCTCGGGGTGAGCCAGACGTCCGCCGTCGAGATGGCCGTTCGCGAGAAGCTGGGAGAACTCGAATCCGGAGACCTGCGCGCGGAGCGGTCGCAGAAGTTCCGCACGGCCCTGGCCGAGGCGCAGGAGGCGTTCGACGGTGTCGATCTGCGTCGTATCGAGGCCGAGCTCTACGACGAAAAGACGGGCTTGCCTCAGTGATCCTCGATTCCTCTGCCCTGATTGCGATGTTGCTGCGCGAGCCGAACGCGGATGCGCTGGCGGACGCGATCGATCACGCCGCGCACGTCGCGATCTCCGCGGCGACTCTTGTCGAGGCCGCGATCGCCGCCGACGGAACCCGCGATCCCGTCCGCTCGGCCCGTTTCGACGCGATCATCGACGGGTTGGCGCCGGAGATCGTGCCGCTCTCGGCGGAACACGCGGCACTCGCCCGACAGGCGTACCGCGACTACGGGCGCGGATCCGGGCATCCCGCGCGCCTCACCCTCGGAGATTGCTTCAGCTATGCGCTCGCGAAGCAGCGCCGCGAGCCGTTGCTCTACGTCGGGGAGGACTTTGCCCACACCGATATCGCGTCGGCGCTCGCCTGATCGTCCATGGCGGGCGGATGCCGGTGTCCCCGGTCCCGGTTAGCCTGGACCGGTGAGTATGTCAGCCGATCCCTACGCCGATGTGCCGTGGGACGTCGACGATCTGACCCCTCCCGATGACCACGACGCGCCCCCGCCGCCGGAGTTCGACGGCTATGGCGCCGCACTTGCTCGCGTGACCCGTGATCAGCCCGCACCCGCGCGTCGTGAGCAGCGTCCCGCGCCAGCCGCTGCGCAGGCGCCTTCGCTACCGGCATCGCCGCGGCCACCGCAGCCCGATCGCCGTCCGCACACGGGTGCCGATCCGCGCGCGGTGTTGAAAGAGGTCTTCGGCTACGACGCGTTCCGCGGCGATCAGGACGACATCGTTCAGCACGTGATCGCGGGCGGCGATGCGGTGGTTTTGATGCCGACCGGTGGCGGCAAGTCGATCACGTATCAAGTGCCGGCGCTCGTGCGTCCCGGCACGGGGCTCGTGATCAGCCCGCTCATCGCCCTCATGCACGATCAGGTCGACGCCCTGGTCGCGAACGGTGTGCGCGCCGCCTACCTGAACTCGACCCAGTCCGCTCCCGAGCGCGCAGAGATCGAGCAGGCCTACCTCGCGGGCGAGCTCGATCTGATCTATGTCGCTCCCGAGCGCCTCAGTTCCGCCGCGACCACCCGTCTCCTGCAGCAAGGCCAGCTCAGCGTCATCGCGATCGACGAAGCGCACTGTGTGAGCCAGTGGGGTCACGACTTCCGGCCGGACTACCTCGCACTCGGCGATTTGGCCGAGCGGTTCCCCGGCGTCCCGCGGATGGCCTTGACCGCCACCGCGACGCGAGAGACGCACGCCGAGCTGACCGAACGCCTGCGGCTCCCCGACGCCCGCCACTTCGTCGCGAGCTTCGACCGGCCGAACATCCAGTACCGCATCGAGCCGAAGGTCGATCCGCGGCGCCAGCTCGTCCAGTTCGTCCGGTCCGCCGGCGAGGGCGTCTGCGGCATCGTCTACGCGCTCAGTCGCAAGTCGGTCGAGCAGACTGCCGAGTATCTCCGGACGCAGGGGATCGACGCGCTGCCCTACCATGCGGGGCTGGATGCCAGCATCCGTGCCCGCAACCAAGAACGCTTCCTGCGGGAAGACGGCGTCGTGATGGTCGCGACGATCGCGTTCGGGATGGGGATCGACAAACCCGATGTGCGCTTCGTCGCGCACATCGACCTGCCGAAATCCGTCGAGGGCTACTACCAAGAGACCGGTCGCGCGGGCCGCGACGGCGAGCCCGCGGTGGCATGGATGGCCTACGGACTGGGCGACGTCGTCCAACAACGCCGTCTGATCGATCAGTCTCCCGGCGATCGCAGCTACAAGCAGCGCATGGGTCAACACCTCGACGCCATGCTCGCCCTCTGCGAAACCGTCGCGTGCCGACGGCAGAACCTGCTCGGCTACTTCGGGCAGTCCTCCGACCCGTGCGGCAACTGCGACACGTGCCTCACCCCGGCCGACACGTGGGACGGACTCGTCCCCGCGCAGAAGCTCCTCTCCACGATCATCCGACTCAAGCGCGAGCGCAATCAGGCCTTCGGCGCGGGCCACCTCGTCGACATCCTGCGAGGAGCATCCACCGAGCGGATCCGGCAGCAGGGACACGACGCGCTCAGCACCTATGGACTGGGTGCCGACCTGAGCGACCAGGATTGGCGGAGCGTGATCCGCCAATTGCTGGCGCGAGGAATCGTCGTCGCGCAGGGCGACTACGGTGTGCTCGCCGTCGGCGACGAGGGGGCCGCCGTGCTCCGTGGTGAGGCCGCGGTGCCGCTCCGGCGGGACGTGCTCGGCCGCAGCGGCGGGGCCGCACGCGTGCGCAAGGCCGCAGCATCCGCCGACGTTGCCGACGGCGACATCGACCTGTTCGAGGCCCTCCGCGCGTGGCGAGCGGGTGTCGCGAAAGAGCAGGGGATGCCGGCCTACATCATCTTCGGCGACGCGACCCTGCGGGCTCTCGCCGAGACTCGTCCGCGGACACTCGACGACCTCGACGGCATCACCGGGATCGGCGCGAAGAAGCGCGAGGCCTACGGCGACGCAGTTCTGGCGGTCGTCGCCGCGGCATGAGGTCGCGTGAGACTGAGTCTCAGCATCCATGGGTGTGGGTGTCATACAACTCTCCCTGCACGCGGGTGTGCTCGTGATTGTGGCGATCGGCAACGTACTTGCAGGGGTGTTGTGCGACTCCTACCGTCGACAGTGATCTTGTCTGCCCGTTCGTACAGGGAGTTCCGCCGATGACCGACGCCGCCGTCCGCCCGAAGAAGCCCGCCACCAACAAGCGCACGCCCGCCGGCGGGGCGCCGACCGTCGCGCATTCGGCCGCCGAGGCGCACGAGGCCCGTATCGACGTCGACACGGTGACCGATCTGCTGCTCGGCACGTGGGGCGACGTGCGCCTCGAAGCCCGGGAACTCATCAAGGACCCGGCGTTCTGGCGTATCGAGGGCCAACCGATGGCAGAGCACCGCGAGCGCACGCTCGGGCAGCTGCGTCTGCTCGTCGAGAACAACGGCTCGCGCCGCGCGTTCCCCAAGGAGTACGGCGGGCTCGAGAACAGCGGCGGCAACCTGGCCGGGTTCATGGACTTGGTCCTTGCCGACCCCAGCCTCCAGATCAAGTCGGGCGTGCAGTGGGGCCTGTTCGGCTCCGCCATCTATCAGCTCGGCACCAAAGCGCACCACGACAGGTGGCTCCGCGATGTCATCCAACTCGACCTTCCGGGCGCGTTTGCGATGACCGAGACCGGTCACGGATCGGATGTCGCGGCGATCGGTACGACGGCGACCTACGACCCCGAGACCGAAGAGTTCGTCATCCACACGCCCTTCCGCGGCGCGTGGAAGGACTACCTCGGCAACGCAGCCCTGCACGGCAAGGCCGCGACGGTGTTCGCGCAGCTCATCACCGGCGGGGTCAACTACGGCGTGCACTGCTTCTTCGTGCCGCTCCGCGATGACGACGGCGGGTTCCTCCCCGGCGTCGGCGGCGAGGATGACGGCGTGAAGGGTGGCCTCAACGGCATCGACAACGGTCGACTCCACTTCGATCACGTCCGCATCCCTCGGTTCAATCTGCTCAACCGCTACGGTGACGTCGCGGCCGACGGCAGCTATTCGAGCGAAATCTCGAGCCCCGGGCGACGCTTCTTCACGATGCTCGGCGCGCTCGTCCAGGGACGCGTTTCGCTCGACGGCGCGGCCACGACGGGCACCGCACTCGCGCTGTACATCGCGCTCACATACGCGGGTCAGCGCCGCCAGTTCGACTCGGGATCGGGGAGCGATGAGGTCGTCCTCCTCGACTACGGCAAGCATCAGCGCCGTCTGCTTCCGCTGCTCGCGCAGAACTACGCCCAGTTCTTCGCCAACGACGAGCTGCTCCGCAAGTTCGACGCCGTCTTCTCCGGCCGCAATGACACGGCGGAGGAACGCGAAGACCTCGAGACTCTCGCCGCCGCGCTCAAGCCGCTGTCGACGTGGAACGCCCTGGACACGATCCAGGAATGCCGCGAGGCGTGCGGCGGTTCCGGCTTCCTCGCCGAGAACCGGCTCGTCGGGCTGCACCAGGACCTCGATGTCTACGTGACCTTCGAGGGGGACAACAATGTGCTCCTCCAACTCGTCGGGAAGCGCCTGCTCGCCGACTTCGCGAAGCAGTTCAAGGGAGCGGATGCGGCGAAGCTCGCGTCGTTCGCCGCGCGCCAGACGGCCGGCAAGGTCTTCCACGGTGCGGGCCTGCGCCAGTTCGGGCAGGCGGTCGCCGATTTCGGCTCGACGGCACGTTCGGTCGAGCTGGGGCTTCGCGCCGACCAGCAGCACGACCTGCTGGCGGGTCGTGTGCAGCAGATGGTGGAGGATATCGCCGGTCGGTTGCGCGCAGCATCCAAGGCGTCACCCGCCGACGCGGCCGCGATCTTCAACGCCAACCAGGCCGAGCTCATCGAGGCGGCGCGGGCGCACGCCGAGCTGCTGCAGTGGGAGGCCTTCACCGATGGCCTGACCGCTGTCGAGGATGACGGAACCCTGCAGGTGCTCACGTGGCTGCGTGACCTGTTCGGGTTGTCGCTGATCGAGAAGCACCTCGCGTGGCACCTCATCCACGGGCGTCTGTCGACGCAGCGCGCGGCGTCGGTGTCGAAGTACATCGACCGCCTGTGCCTGCGGCTCCGCCCGCACGCGCAAGACCTGGTCGATGGCTACGGTTTCGCTCCCGAGCACGTGCGCGCGCCCATCGCCTCCGGCGCCGAGCAGGCGCGCCAGGACGAGGCCCGCGCCTACTTCGCCGCGCTGGCCGCGTCGGATGATGCGCCGGTGTCGGAGAAGTCCCTGAAGAAGAAGTAGCCCCCGGCCCGGCCGCCGGGGGATGCTGCCCCACCATCTCCGGCATCCCGCCCCGCCGTCCGGCACCATCTTCGCAAAATGTTGCGATCTCCGCAGCGAGGAGGGGGTTTCGGTGCGGAGATCGCGACACTCTGCGGCGCTCGTGCGCGGGATGCTGGACTTCGGCCGGCGAGCAGCGACCGCCGGTGTCGCACCACACGGCTAGCGTGGCGGGATGAGTGACCTGCTGATCGGGCCGGATGGACTCGCGCGCTGCGCGTGGGTCGGCGACGACGCCGAGTACCGCCGCTATCACGATGAGGAGTGGGGTCGACCGCTGCGCGGCGACCGTGCGCTCTTCGAGAAGATGGCGCTCGAGGGCTTCCAAGCCGGGCTGTCGTGGATCACGATCCTGCGCAAGCGCCCGCACTTCCGGGAGGTGTTCGCCGGGTTCGAGCCCGAGGTGGTCGCCGCGTTCGGTGACGATGATGTCGAGCGTCTGATGGGGGATGCCGGCATCATCCGCAACCGGGCGAAGATCCTCGCCACGATCTCCAACGCCCGGCTGCTTCTCGAGATGGCCCCCGGCGAGTTCGATGCGCTGATGTGGTCGTTCGCACCGGCATCCCACTCGCGCCCTGCGTCGTTCGCCGACGTCCCGGCGACCACACCGGCATCCGAGGCGATGAGCAAAGCGCTGCGGAAGGCCGGCTTTCGCTTCGTCGGGCCGACGACGATGTATGCCCTCATGCAGTCTGCGGGCATGGTCGACGATCACCTCACGGGGTGCCATCGCGCGGATGCCTGACTCCACCGTGATCACACGGTGCGGATGTCGGCACCGGCGGGCAGACTGTGCGCATGGCCTCAGAGCACATCGCTGATTCGCACGAGATGATCCGCGTCATCGGTGCGCGGGAGAACAACCTCACGGGCGTCGATGTCGAGATCCCCAAGCGGCGCCTGACGGTGTTCACCGGAGTCAGTGGATCGGGAAAGTCGAGCCTCGTGTTCGGCACGATCGCGAGCGAATCCCAGCGGCTGATCAACGAGACGTATCCGACGTTCGTGCAGCAGTTCATGGGGCAGCTCAGCCGCCCGGATGTCGATGCGCTGGAGAACATAAGTCCCGCGATCATCGTCGATCAGGAGCGGATGGGCGCGAACGCCCGCTCGACCGTCGGCACCGCGACCGACGTCCACGCGATGCTTCGGGTGCTGTTCAGCCGGATCGGACAACCGCACGTCGGCTCGCCGCAGGCGTTCTCGTTCAACGTCCCGTCTGTCTCGGGAGCCGGCGCGGTGACGATCGCCGTGGGCAAGGACAAGGGCAAGAAAGAGCGCCGCTCATTCGAGATCACCGGCGGCATGTGTCCGCACTGCGAGGGCCTCGGCCAGGTGAGCGACATCGACCTCGACGAGGTGATCGATCGGTCGCGGTCGCTGAACGCCGGGGCGATCACGGTGCCGGGCTACAACGCCGACGGCTGGATGGTGCGCGGCTTCTCGGAGTCCGGATTTTTCGACGCCGACAAGGCGATCGCCGACTTCACCGCGGAGGAGCTGGCTGACCTTCTCTACAAGGAGCCGGTCAAGGTCAAGATCCAGAACATCAACATGACCTATGAGGGGCTGATCCCCAAGCTCACGAAGTCGATGATGCAGAAAGACCGCGACAGCCTGCAACCGCACATCCGCGCGTTCGTCGACCGCGCTGTGAAGTTCATGCCGTGCCCGGAATGTGACGGCACTCGGCTGAACGAGGGCGCGCGATCGTCGAGGATCGGCACCGTCAACATCGCCGATGCCGCCGCGATGCAGATCACCGACCTCGCCGCCTGGGTGGGCCGGATCGACGACCCCGCCGTCGGGCCGCTCGTCTCCGGACTCCGACAGACCCTCGACTCCTTCGTCGCGATCGGGCTGGGGTACCTCTCGCTCGACCGTTCCAGCGGCACCCTCTCGGGCGGCGAAGCGCAGCGCACCAAGATGATCCGCCACCTCAGATCGAGCCTCACCGATGTCACCTATGTCTTCGACGAGCCGACCGCGGGCTTGCACCCGCACGACATCCAGCGCATGAACGATCTGCTCCAGGGGCTGCGTGACAAGGGCAACACCGTGCTCGTCGTCGAGCACAAGCCCGAGGTGATCGCGATCGCCGATCACGTCGTCGACCTCGGTCCGGGCGCCGGGCGCCACGGTGGGCGGATCATGTTCGAGGGTGACGTCGCGGGGCTCCGCGCCTCCGACACGGTGACCGGCCGGCACTTCGATCATCGCGCATCGCTCAAGGCGCACACGCGCACAGCCACGGGTCATCTCGAGATCCGCGGGGCACGCCAGCACAACCTGCAGGGCGTCGACGTCGATGTGCCCCTCGGCATCCTCACGGTGATCACGGGTGTGGCAGGTTCCGGCAAGTCCTCGCTCATCCACGGCAATGTTCCGAGGTTCGACGATGTGGTGGTCGTCGATCAGGCGCCGATCCGCGGGTCGCGGCGCAGTAGCCCAGCGACCTACACGGGCATCCTCGACGACATCCGCAAGAGTTTTGCGAAGGCCAACGGAGTCAAGCCCGCCCTGTTCAGCGCGAACTCGGAGGGCGCGTGCCCTGCGTGCAAGGGCCTTGGCGTCATCATCACGAACCTCGGGTTCACGCAGAGCGTCGAGACGCGGTGTGAACTGTGCGAGGGCAGCGGATTCAGTGACGATGTCCTCGAATACACCCTCAACGGCAAGAACATCGCCGAGGTGCTGGCGCTGTCGGCCTCCGAAGCGGCGGACTTCTTCCCGACGGGCCCCGCGCACACGACGCTCGGGCGGATGGTCGACGTCGGCCTCGGCTACCTCACACTCGGTCAGTCCCTCAACACACTCTCCGGCGGCGAGCGGCAACGGTTGAAACTCGCGATCTCCATGGCCAAGAAGGGGGCGATCTACGTTCTCGACGAACCGACGACGGGGCTCCACCTCGCCGACGTCGACAACCTCCTGGCGCTTCTGGACCGATTGGTGGATGCCGGCAACTCGGTCATCGTGATCGAGCACCATCAGGCGGTCATGGCCCACGCGGACTGGATCATCGACCTCGGTCCCGGCGCCGGCCGCGACGGCGGACGGATCGTCTTCGAGGGCACGCCCGAAGACCTCGTAACCGGCGGCGACACGCTGACCGCGCAGCACCTCGAGGCGTACGTCGGCCGCTGATCGGCCATGCGCAGCGCTGAGATCAGCGCATGGGCAGTTCTGCCCATCCTCACCGGTTGGGAGAGCACGCAACCCTGACGTAGTCTGTCTGAGTCATCGACACACCCAGTGTGCGCCTGCTTCAGCAACAGGTCCCGACGCCACGCAACTGACCGCCCGGGGGGAGCGAGCCCAAGTGAAGGCCTTTGCGTGGCTTCGCGCGCGTCCGCGCGCTGTTGTCTCAACGTCGGTCGTCACCGTGGCGGCGCTGACGGTTGGATTCTTCGCCGTGACCTACGACGGCAAACCGACCACCGAAGTCGACCTCAACGACGGCGGTGTCTGGCTGACCAAACAGTCGAGCCTGCTCGTGGGGCACTTCAACAACGAATCCCGCCTTCTCGACGGCGGCCTCCGGACCGCCTCAGCGACCTACGACATTCAGCAGTCCGCGGCGGAAGTCCTCGTCGTCGACACTGCCGATTCGACCATGACCGCCGTCGACCCGGTGCGTGTCGCGCTGAGCGACAACGCTGACCTTCCCTCCGGCTCCACCGTCGCGATGAACGGTGGCGTCGTCGCCGTACTCGACGCAGACGGGGCCCTCTGGGCCATGCCGTTCACGGCGGTTTCCGGTTTCCAACCGGCGTCGACCGATCCTCTTGCAGAACTCGGCAAGGGCGCTCAGGTCGCCGTGGGCCTCGACGGCGTGGTCCACGCGGCGTCGGCCGAGAAAGCGACGGTCACGACGTACGGCCCGAGCGGTGACGGCACAATCGCGCAGACTTCTGAGCGCGGTCTTGAGGGCGTCGCGAAGAACGCGACGCTCACTGTCACGGCGCTCGGTCCGGCCGGATACGTGCTCGACAGCGAGGCGGCGACCCTGTACGGCGAAGACGGCTCGCGCCGCGAGGTTCCGAGGGACGCGACCCTGCAACAGCCCTCCGACACGACGGACTCCCTCACGCTCGCCACCCCGACGGCTCTCGTGCGCGTGCCCGTGAACGGCGACGGCGAGCCCGTCACGGTCGACACGGGCGGCGCCGAGGGCACGGCCGCGACTCCGGTCTACGTTGCCGGGTGCGCATACGGCGCGTGGTCGGGCTCGGGTCGCTACGTCCGTGATTGCGCGGGCGAGACCGACGACCGCGCCGACGAGGTGCCCGGGATCGAGGCGACCAGCATCCTGCGCTATCGCGTGAACCGCGACGTCGTCGTGCTCAACGACATGTTCGGCGGCGCCGCCTGGATGGCCAGCGACAGCATGCAGCGCGTCGACAACTGGCAGGACATCACCCCGCCCGAAGGCGACGGTGAGGAAGAAGAGGAGACGACCGAAGAGACGGTCCAGACCACTCTCCCCGAGCGCACCGAGCAGAACACCGTGCCGATCGCCGTCGACGACCAGTTCGGCATCCGTCCGGGTTCGACCACCGTGCTCACGGTGCTCGACAACGACACCGACGCCGACGGTGACGTGCTCGTCGCCGCGGTCGAGAAGGTCCCCGGCTTCGGCCGTATCGAGCCGATCAACAACGGTGCGGCCCTCCAGATCACGGTCGATGAGGATGCGACCGGATCGACGAGCTTCACCTACGTCGCCGACGACGGGCGCGGGGGAACGGCGACCGCGAGCGTCACCGTGACGGTGAGCCCGTGGGAGGAGAACTCCCCGCCGGTGCAGAAGCGCACGACGCCGATCACGGTGGAAACCGGCGGAACCGCGTCATACAACATCCTTCCCGACTGGATCGACCCGGACGGCGACGATATCTTCCTGCTCGACGTCGTTCCCGACGGCGGCGACGAGGCCGACTTCACGTCGGACGGGCAGATCACGTACCGCGCGATCGGCGGCCTGCAGGGCCGCAAGGATGTCCCGGTCATCGTCTCCGACGGCGCGAATGACGGCAACGGCAACGGCGCCGGCATCGCGCGCTACGACATCCGCCCGCTCGGCACGACCCTCCCGGTCACGAACGCCGACCACGTCGTGACCCGCGTCGGCCGCTCGGCGACCGTCACGCCGCTCGTCAACGACACGAGTTCGGGCAGCGAACAGCTCCGCTTGACGCGCGTCGATGAGGTCGAAGGGGCGACGATCGTCCCCGACTTCACGGACAAGTCGTTCACGTTCGTCTCCGACATTGCGGACACCTACTACGTTCCCTACCTCGTCTCGACGGGCCCGAACTCGGTGCCCGGTCTCGTGCGCATCGACGTGCTCCCCGAGACGACGGAGGAGTCGCCGCCGATCGCGGTGCGCGACATCGCCCTCCTCCCGGCCGGGGGCGAGGTGCTCGTGAACGTCCTCGCCAACGACACCGACCCCTCCGGCGGAATCCTGGTCGTCCAGTCGGTCTCGGTGGAGAGCGGGTCGGGCGTGGCCGCGGCCGTCCTCGGCCACGAGACGGTCCGCATCACCGACCTCGCCTCGATCGACCAGCAGATCCGGGTGGCCTACACGATCTCCAACGGCGCACAATCGGCCTCGGGGGAGATCGTCGTGATCCCGATCCCTGCGCCGAGCAGACTGCGCCCGCCGGTGGCCAACGACGACCAGGTCATCGTCCGCGCGGGTGACACCGTGACGATCCCGGTGCTCGACAACGACTATCACCCCAACGGCGACACGATCCATGTCGATCCAGACCTCGTCGAGCCGCTGGTCGACCCGGCCGACGGTGAGGCATTCGTCTCGGAGGATGTGGTGCGCTTCCGGGCGGCATCCGAGCCGAAGACCGTTTACCTGACGTATCAGGCCGTGGATACCACCGGTCAACGCGACGCGGGCTACGTCACCATTCAGATCCTCCCGCGCAACGACGAGGCCAACGCGGCGCCGCGGCCGCGGGATCTCACGGCTCGGACGCTCAGCGGATCGCGCGTGCAGATTCCGGTGGCGCTTGATGGGATCGACGAGGATGGCGATTCGGTCGAACTGGTCGGCCTCGCGGAGGCGCCGACGAAGGGCCGCATCTCCGAGATCGGATCGAACTACTTCGTCTACGAGGCGTTCGATGAGGCCGCGGGTGTCGATGCATTCAGCTATCGCGTGCGCGATGCGCTCGGCAAGGAGGGCACTGCATCGATCCAGATCGGCATCGCCCCCGCTTCGACCAACAACCAGGCGCCCTACGCCGTCCGCGACTCGGTCGTCATGCGCCCCGGTCGCCAAGTCGCGTTGCCCGTGCTCGATAACGACTCCGACCCGGACGGTGACGAGTTCGGTTTCGCGCCCGACGACACGATCACCCTGCCCGATGTGGCGGGGCTGGATGCCGAAGTCAACGGCGCTTACCTGCTGATCACCGCGCCGGAAGAGGAGATGAACACCTCGCTGCAGTACTCGGTCGCCGACGCTCGCGGACTGCGGGCGACGACGAGTGTGCAGATCACGGTCGACGACGACGTGCCGCTCCTGCGGCCGATCGCGCGCGATGATCGCGTGCGCGCCGAAGATGTGCAGGACGACGGGACCGCGAGTGTCGTCGTGCTCGAGAACGACGACGACCCCGACGGCACGAAGAACGCGCTGCGCGTCACGCTCGGCACCGGTGCGGGCACGGCGACCGTTAGCCGTGACGGAGCGGTCGATGTCACGGTCGCCGCCGATCCGCAGCTGATCACGTACACCGTCACCGACGAAGACGGTCAGACCGCGTCGGCGTTCATCCGCGTGCCGGCGCTGCAGGAACTGCCCCCATCGCTCATCTCGACGACCCCGGTCGAAGTGGACAGCGGCGAAACGATCGAGTTGCCGCTCGCCGACTACGTTCGTGCCGCCGGCGGGAAGAGCGTCGTCCTCACCGAGGCTGCGAAGGTCTCTGCCGTGCATGCCGACGGCGCTGGCTTGATCAAGGACCAGACCACGCTCGTCTACACGTCGGCGGACCGCTATTACGGGTCGGACGCGCTGACGTTCGAAGTCACCGATGGCACCGGCCCCGATGACCCCGAGGGGCGCAAGGCGACACTGACGATCCCGATCACGGTGCTGCCCCCGGACAACCAGCCCCCGACGATGGTCGGCGCCTCGATGAGCGTCGCGCCGGGGGAGGATGCCGCTTCCCTCGACCTGGCCTCGCTCGCAACAGACCCCGATCCCGCCGACCAGGGCGCCCTCCGGTTCGCCCTCGTCGGCGGAGCGCCCGACGGTCTCACAGCGTCTGTCGAGGGGACGATCCTGCGGGTCGCCGCGGCGACCGATACGGCCAAGGGCACCCGCGTGCAGCTCGCCGTCACCGCCGATGACGGCGAGACCGAGCCTGCCCGGGCGACCATCTCGGTGGAGGTGACAGCATCCACCCGCGAGCTCGCGAGTGTCAACGACGATGTCATCGCCGAGTCCGATCAAGGCTCCACCGAGTCGGTGCCGGTGCTGGCAAACGACGTGAACCCGTTCCCGGAGACGCCCCTGAAGATCGCCGGGACCGTGCTGGAGACGGGCGACGCGACGGTCAGGCCGAACGGCGACCGGGTCGAGGTCACGAGCGCTGCGGACTTCGTTGGCACGATCGTCGTGCGCTATCAGGTGCTCGACGCGACCGAAGACGTTGACCGCGCGGCCGAGGGCCGCATCCGCATCACGGTTCAGGGGCGACCGGACGCGCCGGGCAAGCCGGTCGTCACGACCGTGCAGAGCCGCACCGTGATCCTCGCGTGGACGCCGCCGATCGACAACGGATCGCCGATCACCGGGTACACGGTCAGCTCGGTCACGGGTGGGTACACCCGGCAGTGCGCGTCGACGACGTGCACGCTCGACGGCCTGACCAACAACGTCGAGTACAACTTCGTCGTGACGGCGACCAACAAGGTCGGCGTGTCCGACCCGTCGGCGCCATCCGAGACGGCGCGCCCCGACGTGCGTCCCGATACCCCGGCGCCGCCGACTCTCGCATTCGGCGATCGGAGTCTCGCCGTGTCGTGGACCGTGCCGCGCACGGAGGGCTCGCCGGTCGAGAGCTACACGCTGGAGATCTCGCCGGCTCCGCCGTCCGGCGTGGTGCAGAAGACCGGCCTCACCGGCACGAGCACCGTGTGGGAGGGGCTCGAGAACGGTGTTCCGTACCAAGTGCGTGTCCGCGCTCACAACCGCGCGCCGGAGCCGAGTGAGTTCAGCCCCTGGTCGTCCTCGATGGTCCCGGCGGCCCCGCCGTCGGCCCCGGCCGCGCCGACGACGTCCCTGATCGACCCGGTCGGCTCGCAAGCGCAGATCCAGGTGAATTGGAACCAGCCCGCCGCCAATGGCGATGCGATCTCCGGGTACGAACTGCGGGTGATCCAAGGCGTGACGATCGTCAAGACCATTTCGGTGCCGGCCGGGCAGACCAGCCAGGCAGTCGTCGTGGACACGTCGACCACGAACTACACGTTCGACGTGCGCGCGCACAACAAGGCCGGTCGGGGTGCGTACAGCCCCGCTTCGGCGCCGCGCCGAGGAGTAACGGCGCCGTCGGCCCCGACGGGCGTCGCTGCGACCGAGGGAAACAACCAGGTCGGGGTGACGTGGACAGCCGGCGCAACCAACGGCGCGGCGTCGGGCGAGGTGCGCTACGAGTACTCCGTCGGCACGAACGCGTGGCGAAGCGACTGGGTCACCGGCGGCAACGGTGGTGTCGGCACGATCGGCAACGGCCAGGTCAACAACAACGGCACCTACACGATCCGGGTGCGCGCGGTGTCGACCGTCGACGGGTCGACGTTCGCCAGCGGGGCCTCGAACACCTCCAACGCCGTCGCACCCTACGGCCCGATCGGCAATCCGTCCGCGGGCGCCTCGGCGAGCGGCACGAGCATCACGTTCTCGTGGAGTTCGCCGGCTCGCAACGGCCGTGACATCACGACGCAGGTCAACATCAACGGCGAGGGCTGGAAGACGGTCGCCGCGAGCGGCAGCGAGTCCCGCAACGTCGGGTACAGCGCGACCCGCCGGATCGACGTGCGCACGAGCGCCGCGGGGCAGACCACGACGGCGAGCGCCTCCGCCACGACGCAGGCGGCGCCGCCACCCCCCACCCCTCGTGCCTACGTGACGCGCGGCGGCGCCGCGCCGGCCGGCAACTACTTCCTCGTGAACACGGAGAACTTCACCGCGGGCAACTACACGTACCAGTGCTTCGGGGACGGCTCGCAGTTCAACACCTGGGAAGGCCCCGTCTACCTGCCCGCCAATGGGAAGACGCAATTGCAGTGCTACTGGGGCTACCCGGGCAAGCAGGTCTGGGTCGTTCTCAACGGCAAGAAGTACGAAACGACCACCTGGTAAGCGCGCCCCCCACCCCCTCCGACTGGATCAAGGAACGAACAAATGAGCATGACCCCCGACCAGGCAGCCTGGTTCCGCGACACGTTCACGCGTCTCGTCGACAACGTCGACATCGCCGTCATGGGCAAGCGTGAGGTCGTCGGCCTCGTGTTGTCGGCCATGTTGGCCGAAGGTCACGTACTGCTCGAGGACGCGCCCGGTACCGGAAAGACGAGCCTCGCGAAGGCGCTCGCCGCGAGCGTGCAGGGCACGAGCAACCGCATCCAGTTCACGCCCGACTTGCTGCCCTCCGACGTCACCGGCGTGACGATCTACGACCAGAAGAACCACACGTTCGAGTTCCACAAGGGCCCGGTGTTCGCCTCGATCGTGCTCGCGGACGAGATCAACCGTGCCTCGCCGAAGACGCAGTCGGCGCTCCTCGAGGTCATGGAAGAGTCGCGGATCACGGTCGACGGAGTCGCGCACGATGTGGGGCGCCCGTTCCTCGTGATCGCGACGCAAAACCCGATCGAGCAGGCGGGTACCTACAAGTTGCCCGAAGCGCAGCTCGACCGCTTCATGATCAAGACCTCGATCGGTTACCCGTCGCTCGCGATCGCCGAGCGGATCCTCGCCGGCGCCGTCGACCGCAACCCGTCGGCGCAGCTCACGCCTGTGATCACGACCGGTGCCGTCGCCGACATGGCCGACCTCGCCGCCACCGTCCACGTCGACTCGGCCGTCGCCCGGTATGCGGCGCAGCTCGTCGAGGCGACGCGTGCCTCCGAGGCCACGCGCCTCGGCGTCTCGGTGCGCGGGGCGATCTCGATGATCCGCATCGCGAAGGTCTACGCGGCGTCTCAGGGGCGTCACTTCGTCGTGCCGGATGACATCAAGACGCTTGCGATGCCGGTGTGGACGCACCGCCTCGTGCTCGACCCCGAGGCAGAGTTCTCCGGGGTCAGCGCCGAGACCGTCATCGAGCGCGCCGTGGCTTCCGTCGACGCGCCGCTCGCGAGGGCGTCGGCCTGATGACGGCGCCGCCGCAGACCGCGACCGCGACGCGCCGCGCGCGCCGGGCTTCTGTCGCGCCCGCGGTGCCCACCCCGTCCGAGCCCGAAGCACCGGCTGAGGACGAGCGCGAGCGCCTCGTCTCGGCGGCCCCGCCGACGCGCGCCGAGCAGTGGCGCGAGCGCGCCGAAACCGCCCTCGGCATCGCGTGGCGCGGCATCCGCCGGGTGACGGATGTCATCCGACCGCTCGGCTGGATCGTGCTCGCCCTGATCGCCCTGCTCTGGATCGTCGCTCTGACGCTCGGCTGGAAAGAGGTCATGGTGGCGGCCGCGGTCGCCACGGCGATCGCGGCGCTCAGTATCGCGTTCCTGTTCGGCCGGACGACCTACGACATCCAGCTCGATCTCACCCGCAGTCATGTCGTCGTGGGCGAGCGGGCGGTCGGCGCGCTGACCCTGCACAACGCCAGCACGCGCGCGATGCTCCCCTCTTCCGTCGTGCTCCCCGTCGGGTCCGGTCGCGGCATCTTCCAGGTGCCACGACTCGCCGCCGACGAGACACACGAAGAGTTGTTCGCGATCCCGACGACGGCCCGCGGCGTGCTCACGGTCGGTCCCGTGAGTGTCCTCCGCGGCGACCCGCTCGGCCTCTTCGAACGCACACACGATCGCCGCCAAGCGGCCCTGCTCTACGTGCACCCCCGCACGCTCTCGCTCGACGGGCTCTCGCTCGGGCACCTGCGCGACCTCGAGGGCCTTCCGTCGCAGCAGCTCGCGCGCGACGACGTCTCCTTTCACGCGCTCCGCGAATACCAGCCCGGCGATGATCTCCGCCACGTGCACTGGAAGTCCACGGCTCGCGTCGGCAGCGTCATGGTGCGCCAATACGAAGAGACCCGGCGCTCACACTTCATCGTCGGCCTCTCTACGGATGCCGCCGAATACCGCACGGACGACGAATTCGAGCTCGCGATCTCGGCCGCCGGGTCCATCGGCCTGCGCGCCATCCGGGATTCGCGGGTCCTCGAGGCCCGCACGCAGCACGGCGCACTCCGCGCACCGACCGGCCGCCGGTTCCTCGACGGGCTTTCGGCCCTCGAGCATTCCCGTCCGCGCCAGGGGGGGATCGTCGCGCTCGCCGGATCGCTGGCCGCCCACGCCCCGCAGGCCGCGGTCGCCGTGCTGATCACCGGTGCCAAGGCCGACGCCGCCGACCTCCGCATCGCGTGCGCCCGCCTGCCCTACGGGGTGCGGGTGCTCGCGGTCGTCACGGATTCATCGGTCGACTCGCCGGGCCTTCGCCGCATCGGCGACGCGGACGTCGTCACCATCGGCGCGCTCGACCAGCTCCCGGGCGCGGTCCGGAAGGTGCTCTCGTGAACGCCCGCCCGCTGCTGCAGCGCGGAATCGATGTCGTGGCGATCGCCCTGCTCGTCGCGGTGTCGATCATCGGATTCGGCCCCACGTTCGACGGTCCGCAGTACCTGGTGGCGGGGTTCGGGGCGCTCCTGCTCGGGCTCGCGATCGCGTGGCTCGGTGCCCGCTGGCGCTGGGGTGTTCTTCCCCTCGCCGGCGCGACCGTGGGCGCATACTTCGTCTTCGGCGGGGCACTCGCTCTCCCGCACACGACCCTGCTGGGTGTCATCCCGACGCTCGAGACCTGGCGGCAGCTCGCCGTGGGCGTCGTCACGTCGTGGAAGCAGTTGCTGACGACCGTCCCGCCGGTGGCGGCATCCGACGGGCACCTCATGGTCCCCTTCCTGATGGTGCTGGTCGCGACGGTTCTGGCGGCATCCCTGGCCCTGCGCATCCGCGCGGGCGCGTGGGCTCTGCTGCCGGCCGGTGCTCTGCTAGCCGGACAGATCCTCCTCGGGGTCGCAACACCGGCCGCCCCCGTCGTCCAGGGCATCCTGTTCGCCGCCGTCGCGGTCGTCTGGCTGGCGCTGCGTCACCACTGGACCGCGAACAGTGCGGCCGTGCGCGTCGACACCGAGGCGGCCGACCCGGCCGCAACTCGCAGTTCGCGCACACGGCGGCTCGTCGCCGGCGCGGCCGTGCTCGCGATCGCGGCGGGAGCAGGCATCGCCACCGCGGCCTTCGCCACACCGCCGGTGCAGCGCTATGTCCTCCGCGACTTCGTCATTCCGCCGTTCGACATCCGCGACTATCCGAGCCCGCTGCAGTCGTTCCGCGGCATCGTCCGCGACGACGCCGACACCTCGCTGTTCACCGTGTCCGGCCTTCCGGAAGACGCCCGCATCCGTCTCGCGACGATGGACGCGTACTCGGGTGTCGTCTACAACGTCGCCGATGACGGCGCGGGTTCCTCGAGCGCCTTCACCCCGGTCCGCTCGAACATGTCGCCCGAAGCCGAAGGCGCCGAGACCACGCTGCGGGTCGAGATCGGCGAGTGGTCGGGTGTGTGGCTCCCGGATGCCGGGGCCGTCCGGGAGTTCGTCTTCGACGGCGAGCGGGGAAGCGAGATCCGCCGCGCCGCGCACTACAACGATGCGACCGGAACGGCGATCACGACGATCGGTCTGCAGCCTGGTGACGGGTACACGCTCGAGACCGTGATCCCGACGATCCCGAGCGATGCTGCTCTCGCCGAGGTTCCCTTCGCGCCGCTGAAGATGCCGAAGAGCGAGGGCATCCCCGAGTCGCTTGCCGACCTCGCCTCGAAAGCCGTCGCCGACGCCGAAACGCCGATCGAACGCGCCCGGGCGCTGGAGAGCACCCTGCACACCGACGGGTTCTTCAGCCACGGTCTCGCTGGAGACGTCCTCTCGCCCTCCGGTCACGGCGCCGCCCGCATCAACGCGCTCTTCGCGGGTGACCAGATGATCGGCGACGACGAGCAGTACGCCGTCGCGATGTCGCTCATGGCGATCCAGCTGGGCATGCCCGCCCGCGTCGTGATGGGCTGGCATCCGAACGACGACGACCAGCCGTCGAGCGTCTTCACTGCGACCGGTGACAATGTGCATGCATGGGTCGAAATCGCGTTCGACGGAGTCGGCTGGGTGCCGTTCGACCCGACGCCCTCCGAAGACAACGAGCCGAACGACCAGTCCACGAAGCCGCGTGCCGACCCGAAGCCCCAGGTGCTGCAGCCGCCGCCACCCGCGCAGGAGGCAGCCGACCTGCCGCCGTCGATCGCCGATGACCGTGAGCAGGAAGAAGACGAGGATGCGGGTGTCGACTGGCTCGGTCCTCTCCTCTTCTTCGGGAGCATCGGGGTGGGGATCCTCGCGCTGCTGGCCACCCCGTTCATCGTGATGGGCCTCATCAAGGGCACCCGTCGCGCCCGCCGCCGAGCTGCCGCCCGCACAGCCGACCGCATCTCGGGAGGCTGGGACGAACTGGTGGATTCGGCCGTGGATCTGCGCGCACCGGTGATCTCGGGCGCGACCCGGGCCGAGAGCGCCGCTGTCGTCGGCGCCGCCTTCACCCAGCCACGGGTCGCGACTCTCGCCCAGCGGGCGGATGCCGATGTCTACGGTCCGGGCGACCCGTCGCCGGAGGACGTCGAGACGTTCTGGCGCGAAGTGGACGATATCGTCGGTGAAATGAAGGGTTCCACGTCGTGGTGGCAGCGCGTGCGCGCCCGCCTCAGCCTGCGTTCGTTGCGACGCGGAGGACGCTCGTGATCGCGGACCCGGCCGGATTCGCGCGCCCTGCTGCCCTCGGTCGCCGCGTCGGGGCCTATCTGATCGACGGCGGCGTCGCTTTCCTGATCTTGCTGGTGGCCGCCGGTATCTTCGCCGGAATCTCGTTCGCCACCGAGGGTGCCTTCCCGCTCCTGCTGGCCAGCATCGGCGCGTACGCCGTCAGCATCCTGTGGTTCGTCGTCTACACGGTCATGCAGGGCGGCACGGGGTCGATCGGCATGCGGATTCTCGGACTCCGCCTTGCCCACGCCTCCGACGGCGATGCCCTCGGGTTCGGCCGAGCCCTCGGGCGCAACGTCGTCTGGGCGCTGGGTGCGGCGATCATCGTCGGCATGTTCTCCGCGCTGTTCGATAGCTCCGTGTGGCGCCGCGGCTGGCATGACAAGGCGGCGGGCGCGGTCATGACCGACATCGCCGGGCGGGGACCGTTGGCCTCCGCGGAGCCCGCAGAGGAGACTCCCGTGGCGGTGGTCGCGCCGGCGACACCCACCGTCCTTCCCGAAGGATTGATCCTTCCGACTCAGGCCGACCCGCAGCTGGAGGGATGGACGCCGGCATCCGCTCCCGCGCCGCGGGCCGTCGCTCCGGTGGATGCCGGAGTCATCTCTTTCGTCCCCGGCGTCAGTGCGGCGGCATCCGCGACGCCGCGTGGCCCCGTGACCGACCCGATCGCCTCGATCGACGAGACGCGGCTGTCGACGGGGGAGCGCCCGGTCGCCCGTCTCGTCTGGGACGACGGGACGAAGCAGGCGCTCTACGGACGGACCCTGTTCGGCCGGAACCCCGCGCCCGAGACCGGCGCCATGGTCACTCCCGTCCGCGATGAGACGCTGTCGCTGTCCAAGACACATTTCGAACTCGCCCCCGATGCCGATCGGGCGCTGTGGGTCACCGATCGGCACTCGACCAATGGCGTCACGCTCGTGCGCGGCACGCAGCGGCAGTCGGCGGAACCCGGTGACCGGGTTCGTGTGCACGCGGGCGATGTGCTCGAGTTCGGCGACCGGAGCGTCCGCATCGAGGTCGCCTCGTGACCGACGCGCCGATCGGTGTGCGCGCCGGCGCGGTCAGCCACACCGGGCTCCGCCGCCACATCAACGAAGACTCGTATCTGGCCGCTGCGCCGCTCTTCCTCGTGGCCGACGGGATGGGTGGCCACGACGCCGGCGACCTCGCGAGCGCAGCGGTCGTCGCCGAGTTCGCGACCCTCGCGGGGGCTCCGAGCCTGGGGGTCGACGACGTGCGCGCCGCCCTCCGCCGTGCCCGCGCGCGGGTCGATGCGATCGACAGCGGCAGCCGCGCGGCCGGAACGACCCTCACCGGTGTCGTGATCGCGGAGGTCGGCGGTCTCGGTTACTGGCTCACCGTCAACGTCGGTGACTCGCGCACGTATCGGTTCGCGAGCGGCCACCTGGAACAGATCAGCGTCGACCACTCCGTCGTGCAAGAACTGATCGATGCGGGGCTCCTGAGCGGGGAGGATGCCGCGCTCGACAGCCGTCGCAACGAGATCACCCGGGCGATCGGTGCCGGCAACGACGGGCAAGCTGACTACTGGATGGTGCCGGCCGAGCCCGGTGACCGGATTCTGGTGTGCTCGGACGGGCTGTCGGGTGAGCTCGATCTCGATAGGCTGCAGACGATCCTCGCGGAAGAAGGCGACCCGCAGGACGCGGCGACACGTCTGATCCACGAGGCGCTGCTGCATGGCGGTCGCGACAACATCACGGCGGTCGTCGTTGACGCGGTGCACGTCGGCGGCCATGACGACCTGTACGACACGGCTCCGGCCGGTGCGCGGCGTGCCGACACGGACGGCGACACGCGTCCGCGGCCGCAGAAAAGGGGAGATCGATCATGACCCAGGTGCGCTATTGCCCCGCCTCCGCCCCCGCATGGCGGGTCGCGGTCGAAGGTTCCGCCCTCGCGGTGCTCGCCCCCGAGGTGACCGATCAGACCGCCGAGGCGGTGTGGCGGCGCGTCGGCGACGGCGGGATCGGCGCGGTGCTCGAGGCGCTCACGGGTGCGTTCGGCACGTCGCTGAGCGCGATTCCCCCGTTTGCGCTGGCCGTCGTCGAACCGGCGGGTGTGCGCGTGGCCGTGCGCGGCCCGGTCGAGATCATCGTCGATGACGAGGCCGGCACGCAGGCCGTGTCGGGCGAGGGCGTCTCCACCTGGACCGAACGGTTCTTGCCCGGCGCGCGTCGGCTGACGGTCCTCGTCGACGGTGCATCCCCGGACGGCCCCGACCTCCCGATCCGCTCCGGCGTCGTCGCCGCGAGCGCCGTGACGGTCACGCTCGACGCTCTGGTCGCCGCCCCGCGCGAGGTTCCGGTTGCCCCTGCTGCGGAGGATTCTGAGGAGATGGGGGATTCTGAGGAATCTGCGCCGGCGGTTCCGTCCTCAGCATCCGACATCTCCTCAGGCGGCAACGTGGATGCTGCGATCGTCACGGAGGTGCCACTGTCGCCCGCGGCGAGCGCCGACACATGGATGCCGGCGGCGACCGACGCCCCCCTCCCCGAGACCCCGGCTGACGAATACGACCTGCTCTGGGGTGAGACCGTCGCCCGGCCGATCACGGCCGCGGCCGTCGTCGTCCCTGAGGCCTCCGAGGAGAGCGAGCCCGCCGCCGAGGCTCCCCCGGCCGCACCCGCCGAGCAGCCCACCCCGCTCGGCGACCACGATGGCGAGACCGTCGCCGTCGCGGATATGCGCGCGATGCGCGCGGCCGAGCGCGCGACCTTCGAATCGACCGATGCGGTGCCCGCCCGGCGCCCGGCGCGCGGGCGGATCGTCCTGTCGACCGGCCGCGTGGTCGAACTCGAGCGCCCTGTCGTCATCGGTCGCCGCCCGAAGTCCACGCGCACGTCCGGTGCGGAGCTTCCGACGCTGGTCGCCGTCGACAGCCCCGAGCAGGACATTTCGCGCAGCCATGTCGAGATCCGCGCCGAGGGCGAGCATGTGCTGGTGACCGACCTCGACACCACGAACGGCACCCTGCTGCTGCGGGTCGGGCAGGACCCGGTGAAGCTGCACCCGAACGAGCCCACGATGGTCGTCGCCGGCGATGTGCTCGACATCGGCGACGACGTCACGGTGACCTTCGAGGAGATTCTGTGAGCGGTAAGCGCGCGCCCGCGCCGCCGCCGCAGCTGCCCGGGTTCACGTACGTCGACGTCCTCGGCTCGGGTGGGTTCGCCGATGTCTACCTGTTCGAGCAGCAGCTTCCGCGTCGGCGCGTGGCGGTCAAGGTGCTCCTTCCCGACCGGATGGCCGGGGGGTCGGCCGAGCAGTTCGCCGCCGAAGCGAATGTCATGGCGCTGTTGTCGACGCATCCCGCGATCGTCACGATCTACCAGGCGGGCGTGTCGGACGACGGGCGCCCGTACCTCGTCATGGAGTACTGCCCGCGGCCGAACCTGCAGGTGCGCTCGCGGGCGGGGTCGTTCTCGATCGCCGAGGCCCTTCGCGTCGGGGTGCAGGTCGCCGCCGCGGCCGAGACGGCGCACCGCGCCGGCATTCTGCACCGCGACATCAAGCCGGCCAACATCCTGGTGACCGAGTACAACCGCCCCGCGCTAACGGACTTCGGGATCGCGACGACCGCCGAATCGGCGGAATCCTCCGGCGGCATGTCGATCCCGTGGTCACCCCCCGAGGCCTTCTCGGACGATCCCGAATCGGGTGTCGCGACGGATGTCTACGCGCTGGGCGCGACCGTGTACACGCTCCTCGCCGGCCGCTCGCCGTTCGAACAGCCCGGCGGGCGCAACGGCGGCGCAGATCTCATCCAGCGGATCGAGGGGCAGGCGCTGCCGAGGCTCGAACGCACGGATGCCCCGGTCTCGCTGCAACTCGCGCTCGAGCGGGCGATGGCGAAGCGCCCCGGCGACCGATTCGAGAGCGCCGTCGCGTTCGCGCGCGCCCTCCAGCGGGTGCAGATCGAGCTGTCGCATTCGGTGACCCCGATCGACATCCTCGACGACTCGCCGCTCGCCGACGAAGATGAAGAGGCCGACGGCGAACTCACGCGCGTCCGCGGCATCGTCAGTATCGAGCCGCAGACGCATCCCGCCGCCGGTCAGACACGCAAACGCGTGGATGAGGTGCCGTCCTTCACGGATGCCGCCACCACAGCGACGGCGACGACCGGCAGCGCCGAAGAGACGATCCTCCGCGGCGGACGAACGATCGCGTCCCCTCCGGTCGACGACACGACGTCGTCGACCATGCAGCGCGCGCGCCCGCCTGCAGACCCGGAGGTGCCCGCGGCCCCGGCATCCGCCCCGCGCTCCCGTCGTGCTCTCTGGATCTGGCTCGCCGTCGCGGCGGCGGCCCTGGTCGTGGTCGGCGTCGTCGTCGGGCTGAGCCTCCTTGGCGGAACGCCGCCGCCGGTGCCGCAGACACCGTCCACCTCGGCGAAGCCGCAAGACCCGGTGTCGGGCATCGTGCCGTCGCCGGCCGATCTGGCCGGCACCGTCGATGCGGGTGCGGCGACCTTCACCTGGACCAACCCGGAGCCGGAAGACGGCGACATCTACATCTGGTACCCGTACACGCTGACCGGCAACGGAGCCTCGGACAGCGTCGAGGTGCCGACGGTGACCCTGCCCGTCGACCCCTCGGGGACGACGTGCATCGCCGTGCAAATCGTCCGCGCCGACGGGCGCGGCGGCGACGAAGAGCGAGTGTGCACCCCGTGACCGACGTCCACGACACCATGCCCCCGCGCGCGGAAAGCCCTGCCCTGACGATCGAGTTCGCGGGTGAGCTGTTCACGGTCGCCCCGGGCGAGACCTTCACGATCGGTCGCGAGGGAGACCTCTCGATCGACGACAATCTGTTCTTGCACCGGCATTTCCTCGCGATCGAGCAGTCCGGTGACCTCTGGTGGCTCGTGAACATCGGCAGCCGGCTGTCGGCGACCGTCACCGACACCGACGGACGCGTGCAGGCGCAGCTCGCCCCCGGCGCACGGCTGCCGATCGTCTTCGGCGTCACGACCGTGGTCTTCAGTGCCGGCCCGACGACCTACGAGCTGACCGTGCACACGGCCCAACCCGCGTTCCGCGACACCCGGCCCGACACGGAGGGCGACGGTGAATCGACGATCGGATCGGTGCCGCTGACACTCAGCCAGAAGCTCCTGATCGTCGCGCTCGCCGAGCCGGTGCTGCGTCGTGAGGGCACCGGCATGAGCGAACTGCCCACCTCGGCGAGGGCCGCCGAGCGGCTCGGCTGGACGCTCACCCGCTTCAACCGCAAGCTCGACAACGTCTGCGACAAGCTCGACCGTCAGGGCGTGCCGGGGCTCCGCGGGGGCGTGACCGCCTCGGCGACGAACCGCCGCGTCCGCCTGGTCGAACACGCCGTCTCGTCGCGGCTCGTCACGCGCGACGATCTCCCCCTGCTCGATACTCCCGACGTCGCGGATGCCGCATCCGCCGACGCCGCCGATCGCCCGAAGGACGATGCATGAAGCTGCGCACGACGCTCGTGAGGAGTGGCGGAGACGCCGAAGACGTCGTGATCAACGCGGATGCCGACGCCACCGTCGGTGACCTCGCCCGCACGCTCGTCGAGAACGACCCGCGCGGCGGGGGGAGCGTCGGCACGGAAGTGACGCTCGAGGCCTTCGGCACGATCGCGCAGGGGGCCGGTGAAGTGCTCGATGCAGAGGCGACGGTCTCGCACGTGCAACTGGGCGCGGGCTCGGCCGTCCGCGTCGTCCCCGCCGACTACCAGCCGCGCCACGCGCTCGGCGAGGTGACGATCGTCTCCGGCCCCGGCGCGGGCACCGTGATCTCGCTCGACCGGGGCGTCATCACGATCGGCCGCGACCCGGAGTGCGATGTCGTCCTCGACGATCCGCTCGTCTCCAAACGTCACGCCCGGCTGGAGATCGGCCAAGGCCGAGTCGAACTCGTCGACCTGAACTCCGCCAACGGGATCCTCGTCGGCGGCGCTCCGGTCACCTACCTCACCGCGACCGACGGCCGGATCGACGCGGTCCTCGGTGACACGCGGTTGCGCATCGTCGCGCGCACCGACACGACCACCGCAGCGCCCGCGACCTGGCGGCAGGTGCGCTTCGTGCGCTCGCCGCGCGTCGAAGCCCGCTATCTCGGTGAGGAGTTGCCCGGAACCGACCTCCCGAGCCCTGGTCAGCCGCAGATCTTCCCGTGGCTCGCCATGATCGCCCCGGCGATCATGGGCCTCGTCCTCTACCAGGTCACCGGTTCAGCGCTGTCGCTCGTCTTCGTCGCCGCGTCGCCGCTCCTGATGCTCGGCACCTGGCTCACGAGTCGCCTGCAAGCGCGCGCCACGCTGAAGGCCGCGAAAGCGCGCTTCGAACAGCAGATCACCCGCCTGCGCGCCCGACTCGAGGCGGAGCGCGTGACCGAGCACGATGTCCGCCGCGCCGAGGTGCCCGAGCTCGACCCCATCTGCGCCGATGCGCTGGCGGCCGGGCCGCTCGTCTGGACACGGCGGCCCGAGCACTGGTCGTTCCTCCACGTTCGCCTCGGCGACGGCACCGCGCCGAGCCGGAACACCGTCGCCGAGTCCGCGCAGCGCGATGCCGCGATCCCCGAGTACGTCGAGCGCCTCGACGAGACCGTCGCGCAATTCCGCACGGTCGACGACGTGCCGATCCTCGAATCGCTCGCCGACGCGGGTGCGCTCGGTCTGGCCGGTGACATCGCCAGCGTCTGCGACCTGGGGCGCGCGCTCATCACCCAGACGGCGGGACTGCACGCGCCCTCGGACGTGCGGATCGTCGCGTTCGTCGGTCCGAACTCGAAGGGTGAACTCGGCGACCTGAAGTGGCTGCCGCACGTGTGGGCCGCCGAAGACATGCTCGGCACCGTGCCGGTCGCCGACAACGCCGCCACCGCATCGCGGTTGCTGGCGCAGCTCGAGGAGCTCGTCGATTCCCGGAGCAAAGCGCAGCAGCGGTTGCGCGCGCTGAAGGCGACGGAGGCCGCCACCGCCGCCGGAGCCGACGTGGGGGAGTCCCGCGGCTCGCGCGACGACGTGCCGCTGCCGGCGGTCGTCGTCGTGATCACTCCGGATGCCGCCGTCGACCGTGGGCGCCTCATCCAGCTCAGCGAGCGGGCCGCGGGCACCGGCATCCTCCCCGTGTGGATCGCGCAGAGCGCCGCCGCTCTCCCCGCCGCCTGCCGCACCTGGGTCGAGGTTCCCGCCGACGCTGCCGCGAGCGCGCACTTCGTGCGGCTCGGCACGAGCGTCGCGCCGCTGCGCGTCGAAGCGCTCGACGCGGCCCGGTTCGGCGTCGTGGCCCGAGCGCTCGCGCGGCTCACCGACATCGGCGACGTCGCCGAGGATGCCGGGGACGTCCCCCGCACGATTCCGCTGCTCCAGCTCCTCGGATCCGAGATGGCCACGAGCGCCGACGCCGTGATCGACCGGTGGACCCAGAACGCGTCGATTCGCGCGACACGTTCGGGCTCCGGCTACCAGCCGAAGCTGCGCGCACTCGTCGGTCAGGGCGCGCAGGGTGCGCTGCACCTCGACCTGCGTCAACAGGGCCCGCACGCGCTCGTCGGTGGGACGACCGGATCGGGCAAGAGCGAGTTCCTGCAGGCGTGGGTGCTGGGCATGGCCGCCGAGTACAGCCCCGAGCGGGTCACGTTCCTCTTCGTCGACTACAAGGGGGGATCGGCGTTCGCCGATTGCGTGAGCCTGCCGCACTGTGTCGGCCTCGTGACCGACCTGAGCCCCCACCTCGTCCGGCGCGCCCTCACGAGCCTCCGCGCCGAGCTCCATCACCGCGAGCACCTCTTCAACCGCAAAAAGGCGAAAGACCTCCTCGAACTCGAGAAGGCCGCCGACCCCGACACTCCGCCCGCGCTCGTCCTCGTGATCGACGAGTTCGCGGCCCTCGCGAAAGAGGTGCCGGAGTTCGTCGACGGCGTCGTCGACATCGCCCAGCGCGGGCGATCGCTCGGCATCCACCTCATCATGGCGACGCAGCGGCCGGCGGGCGTCATCAAAGACAACCTGCGTGCCAACACGAACCTGCGCGTCGCACTGCGGATGGCCGATGAGACCGACAGCGATGACGTCATCGGCTCGAAGGAAGCGGCACTCTTCGATCCGGGCATCCCCGGTCGGGGGATCGCGAAGACCGGCCCCGGCCGGATGAGCCTGTTCCAGTCGGCCTACGCCGGTGGCTGGAGCCTGCGGGCAGAGCCCGACGCCACGGTCGAGGTGCGTCCGTTCCGGTTGGGCGACGCTCCCGCGTGGCAGAGCCCCGACACCGGGGAGGTCTCCAGTGACACGGAAGACCTCGGTCCCAACGACCAGCAGCTGCTCGTGGCGCGGTTCGTGGATGCCGCCGAGCTCGCCCGGATCGGCGCGCCCCGACGTCCGTGGCTCGACGAGCTCGCGACGACGTTCGACCAGACCAAGCTCACGCAGCGCACCGACGCGCGGCTGGTGATGGGCGTCGTCGACGTGCCCGAACGCCAAGACCAGGTGCCGTTCTTCTTCGAGCCCGACACCGAGGGACACCTCGCGATCTACGGCACCGGTGGCTCGGGCAAGAGCGTGGCCCTGCGCACCCTCGGCGTCTCGGCCGGTATCACCCCGCGCGGCGGCCCCGTGCACGTTTACGGACTGGATGCCGCCACCGGGGCGCTGCGCATGCTCGAGTCGCTGCCGCACGTGGGCGCGGTGATCTCCGGCGATGACACCGAGCGCATCGAGCGCCTGTTCGGCATGCTGCGGACAGAGCTCGACCGCCGCGGCGACACGTACGCCGCCGCGGGGGCCTCGACCCTCACCGAGTATCGGATGCTGGCCGGCGCGCCCGACGAGCCTCGCATCCTGTTGCTGGTGGATGGCTTCGCCGCCTTCCGCACCGCGTTCGAGGGAGTGCCCGGACGGGCCGACACGTATCGCCTGTTCCAGCAGGTCCTCACCGACGGCCGTGGTCTCGGCATCCACGTCGCCCTCACCGCCGACCGCGGCCAGAGTGTGCCCACGTCGCTGCAGGCGACGATCCAGCGCCGTATCGTGCTGCGGATGAGCGACGAAGACGCGTACGCGATGCTCGGCGTTCCGCGCGACATCCTCGGGCCCACGGCGGTGCCGGGCCGCGCGATCATCGACGACCACGAAGCGCAGATCGCCGTGATCGGGGGGACCGCGAGCACGAAGGAGCAGGCCACCGCGATCGACCGGATGGCCGAGGCTATGCGGCGCCGCGGCACGGCCGAAGCGCCCGGCATCCGGTCGCTCCCCACGGAGTACCGTGCCGACGAGCTGCCCCCCACGACGCCGACCGGTGTCGCGATCGGTCTGTCCGACCTCGACCTCGGGCCTTTCGGCATCGAGCCGACCGGTACCTTTATCGTCGCCGGCACGCCGGGCGCGGGCCGCAGCAACGCCGCGGCCGCGATCGCGGTGCAGACCCGGCGCGCGCAGCCCGACGCCGCCGCGTTCTATCTCGGGGACCGGCGCTCTCCCGTCTTCACGGCGCTGGAGTGGACGGCGACGGCGGATGCGGGCTCTGCCGCCATGGCCGTGCTCTCGGCAGCAGATGAAGCGGCCGACAAGGTCGCCGACGGCGGCCCGGTGCCGCTCGTGGTGCTCGAGGGCATCGGCGAGTTCGCGACCTCGATCGTCGAGATGACGTTGTCGAGTCTCGTCAAGCGGGCCGGGCGCGGTGAGGTGTTTTTCGTCGTCGTTGGCGAGATCGCGGAGTGGACCAGCAATTTCGGTCTGCTGGGTGAGATCAAGGCGGCCCGGCGCGGCGTCGTTCTCCAGCCGGAGACGATCGACGGTGAGGTCGTGCTCAAGACTCCGTTCCCGCGTCTCGTGCGTGGCGAGCTCCCGGTGGGTCGCGGCATCCTGGCGCACCGCGGCAAGACCGTCCGCATCCAATTCCCCCTGATCGGGGAGGCGTGAGTGGTCATGGGGAGTTCTCCCCATGGGCTTATTCGCCGCGTGCGCATATCGTCGTCATCACAACAGACCTCCCGGCACATCGCCGGGCCAGATGAAGGGGGCCCTCATGGCCAATTTGAATGTCACCTATGACCAGATGAGCGGTGCCGCCGGACGCCTGCGCGACGGCCAGGGCGAGCTCGAAGCGACCCTCCAGCGTCTGCGCCAGCTCGTGGCTCAGCTCGTCCAGGACGGCTTCACCACGACGCGCGCCTCCGGCGCCTTCGACTCGTCGTACACCGAGTTCACCACCGGCGCGACCAAGACCGTGCAGGGCATCGAGGGCATGGCATCCTTCCTCGAGAAGGCCGCGCAGGCCCTGCAGTCCACCGACGAGCAGCTCGCCAGCCAGCTCGGCTCCTGAGTGCCGAACGGAGAGCGGCGGCGGGCGACCGTCGCCGCTCTCGTCATCGCTGGGGGCGACCATGTCTGACATCCAGCTCGACTTCGAGTCGCTGCGCACCGCGAAGTCGCGCGTGACGACGGCGCTGTCGACTTTCGAAAGTGCCGGCACGGTGGGTTCGGAGACGGCGGCGCTCACGGGGGAGTACCGGCTGGAGGGCAAGGTCCGCGACTTCGCCGACAACTGGGATTACAACCGCGGCAAGCTCATCGAGAAGCTGGAGTTTCTTCGCGACTCGCTCGACGCCGTGATCGACACGATGACAGAGGTCGATGGCGAGCTCGCCCGTCAGGCCGAAGAAGCAGCTCCCGAAACCGACACCGACTCGGATGGAGACGGCTGATGGGCACTCTGGGTGTGGAATTCGAAGACCTTTTCGTCGGTCGCCCCGACGAGTTCGATCCTCGCGCTCAGGCGCTGATCACCGCCGCCGAGGCCATCGCGCAGGCGACGGACGCGCTGCGCGAGCTGGTCGACGGGCAGACGAGCCAGGCGACCGATGCGCTCGCGCGCACCGCATCCGAGGTGGCGCGATCGCTCAGCAAGGCCCGCGTGCGCTACCGCAAGACCGGCGAAGCGCTGCAGACCTACGCCGCCGATCTTCGCCCCATCCAGCGGGACGCCCGCTCGGCCGTGAGCAACGCGGACTACTACGAGCAGAAGAGTTACTCGCTGCCGAATGACATTTCACAGCGCGAGGGCGACCTGCTCCGCGCTGAAGCGGTCGAGGCTCCGCAGTCTCAGATCGATGTCATCGAAGACGACCTCTGGCGGCTGCGCCAAGCCGAATCGCGAGCCTACAGCGAGGTCGAAGAGTCTCGCCAAGCCTTGTACGCCGCCCGTGACCGCCTGCGCGCCATCGCCGACGTCGCGATCGGCAAGATCGAGACGGCGTCCGAGGGCGAGAAAGACTCGGCCGGCGACAACTGGAACCAGTTCTGGGAAGGCGCGGCCGGGTGGATCGGCGAGTGGGCCGCGAGCGTCCTCAAGGGCATTCTCGCGTTCTTGGGGGAACTTCTCGCGGTGTTGGTGGCGATCATCGTCATCATTCTGCTGATCATCATCGTCGCGCTCGTGATCGCCCTCATCATCGCGACGGGAGGCATGGCACTGCTCGCCTTCCTCGCTCTTGTCGCTGCGGCCATCGTCGCGGGACTGTTGCTGACCTTCCTTCTTCGTGAGTCCCGTGATCCGAAAGGACCGGCGATCAATGAGAAGCGCGGCTTCCCGTACACGAAGAATCCGTCCGACTCCGACGACGCGGAATCGGCCGACGAGTTCACCGCCGAAGACTACGGCGACCTCTTCGAGGAGGTCGGTCGGCAAGACGCCGCGGGTGGCGAGGACAGCACCGTGATTCGCGTGGTGGCGATCACCGACGCGGACGGCAACATCATCGGCTACCGTGTCCAGCTCCCCAGCACGCAGAACTGGGGGCCGGGAAACGAGGACGGCGCGCTGAACGACCTGTCGGCAGACGCCATGCTTGCGATGTTCCCCGGGATGAAGACGCAGTACGAGAAGGCGGTCTGGGATGCGATGGAGCGTGCCGGCGTGTTCGAGAACGATGCCCCGATCATGCTGACGGGCTGGAGCCTCGGCGGCATGATGGCCGGCGATATGGCCGCCGACCCGCGCATCAGCGGTCGCGTCGAGTCGGTCGTCACCGCGGGGTCGGCGATCGACAAGCATGCGGGCGAAATCGACCCCTCGGTTCGCGTCACCCAGGTGAACAATCGGTGGGATCCCGTGCATACTCTGGAGTTCGTCGGCTACGACGACAACGATGTTCCCGGTCCGAACTGGCAGACCTATCGCCCCACCGATAGTCGCATCCACGATTCCGGCATGTACGGTGAGCTTGCCGACGACCTCGTTCCGGACGTGCGTTCCGGCGACGATGTCTTCTTCGCCGCCGACGTCGACGGCTCCTACGAGCAGGTGTACGAGATGGAGTACTCACGTGGCTGATCGCACGCGGTGGGCGCTGGCGAGCCTGGTCGCCGCAGTGCTGATTTTGACGGGATGCAGTGCAGTGAACGAAGATGACCTCTCTGAGCGGCTGACGGCGTCAGCATCGATCGCCGTGTTCAACGGCGCCACCGTCGAGGTGCAGCATCCGGGCGCGCCGTGGGTGAACAAAATGGTCGTCCGCGTGTTCGTCGACGACGAGTCGGCGGAGGGCGTGGCCGCGGCCGTGAGTCAGGTGGCAGTATTCGCCGTGGATGACCCGGCTCTCGGCGGTGAAGACATCACTTTCATGGCCTACCCCGGATTCCCCGAGGACTACGCGGACGGGGGGCTGGGCGTCAGCTACCTGCCGATCATGGGGTCCGTCAGCGAGATCACCGGGGGAACCGGGCGCGAGGGCGTGCTGGAACTCAGCGCCGCAGACATCCAGCGCCTTGCCGCCGAGCAATGAGCCAGGCCGCACGAGAGCTGAGGTTTCGACTTCCGGGCACGTGGATCTCGCTGGATCCCCGTGACGAGGATGCCACCCGGGCGCACATCGCAGAGATCGCACGAGAGCTGATCGGGCCCGCCGATGACGCCGTGCTGATGCGGCGACGCGTCGAGTCGGGTCTCGGTGACGCCGCCGCGGCGGCACGCGCGGCGGAGGCGCGGCTTCTGTTGCTCTGTCGTGAAGTGGCGCCCGGAGTGCCGACTCCCGTATCGATCACGGTGCATACGCCACTGACGATCACCCCCGCGATCGGCACGAGCCCCGAGAACGTGATGCGCGCATTCGAGCAGAGCCTGGCGCACACGTCGGAGCCTGACCTCGAGACCGCCACGCGGCTGACGATCGCCGACTCGATCATGCTGCGCTTGCATTCGGTGGCGCCGCAGCTCATCGAAGAGGGTGACCACACGGTGACACAGAACCGGTTGGCCGCCCGCTATTGGTACACGGTGCCCGGTTCGAAGCAGGTCGTGCTGGTCGACATGGTCACTCCCTTGGGAGACATTCCGCACGCCATGCTGCGCTTCTTCGACTCGATCGTTGCGGCGTCGTACTGGGCGGCCGTCGGCGAATAGGGCGGCTCCCGTTGCTCGAACCACTGCGCCGCCCCAGCGGTTCAGGCGCGGGTGTGACCGAGCACCTTCACGATGACGCCACGGCGACGGAGCTCGGCGATCGTGCGGGACTCCTCGTCGACGGTGCGGCCGAGTGCATGCTTGTCGGCCACGACGACGACATCGCCTGACTCGAGCCGACCGAACAGCCGCGTGAGCCGCTCGGCCCAGCTTTCGCCGGTTTCGGGTGCGGGATGCCGGAACCCCTCGATCGGCACTCCGAAGTGGGCGAGGGCATCGCGCTGGGCGATCACGCTCGGCAGATCATCGCGGGCGACGACCAGGCCGACGAGCCGCGACCCGGCCGGGCGGGCGGCCCACCAGTCGGTGCCCGACACGATGACCGGCACGGCTTCGGTGACGGTCGGCAACGACACCGACTCGGCGTAGTCGGCCGGTGCGCGGTCATCGTCAGCGGTCATCGACATGGGGGCTCCTTCGTCGGGATGATCCATTGTCACAGGTCCCGGCGATCGTTGCGGGCCGAAATCGTCGCGTGGGCCAGCCGATGGCGACAGATCTTGCCCGGTATGCGGGAGCCACCATCGAGCGCCTGCGGCGTTGCGGGCCGAAATTGTCGCGTAGGCCAGCCGGTGGCGACGAATGCTGCCCGTTTTGCCGCGTCGCGGGCTGACCAGCAGCGGTGCGCTCAGTCGTCTTCGCGGAGCCGCAACTCGGTGCTGAGCTGGTCGGCGTCGAGCTCGGCGAGCGTGTGTCGCAGCGCTCGCGTGCTGAACGTGCCGCCCGAACTGAGCTCGGTCAACCGCTCACGCATCGCGTCGATGAGCGCGATGCGCAACTCGACATCGTCGTGACCCGCGGCGAGATCCCGAGTCGTTTGGCGATGCCGGTGGCCACGGCATCCGTCGGGGAGAGGATCGCCCCGAGCGCGACGCCGAGCGCGAACCCGACGCCGGGGATCACGAGCGAGAAGAACCAGCCCAGGATGAGCGCGGTCACGACGACCAGCACGACGGCGAGACCCGTGATGGGAGCGAGGTCCCGGCGGAACTCGATCGCCGGCAACCGCACGGCCGACGCATACAAGAGGGGCGGAAGGATGCCGACGAGGATGAGTTCCGGGTCGATCTCGGGCACGTCCACGAACGGCAACAGCCCGACCCCGAGGCCCAGGGCGACCAGCAACAGCGGGCCGGCCACACCGAGACGCTGCCCGAGCGCGGTCACGACGGCGACGGCGATCACGCCGAGCAGGATGACGAGCAGCAGATCCATCGGGTCAGAGTGCGCCGAGCGCCCGCACGGCATCCCGTTCGGCGACGAGCTCGGCGACCGACGCGTCCACCCGCGCGCGCCCGCGCGCATCGAGCTCGAGGCCCTCGACGATCCGATACCCGGAGCCATCGCTCGTGACCGGGAAGGACGAGACGAGCCCCTCGGGCACACCGTACTCACCGTGGGAGACGACGGCAGCCGAGGTCCAGCCGGCCGTCGTGCCGAGGATGCTGTCGCGCATGTGCGCGATCGCCGCATTCGCCGCCGAGGCCGCCGACGACGATCCGCGGACGGCGATGATCTCCGCGCCGCGCTGCGCGACCCGGGGGACGAACTCGTCGTCGAGCCACGCGGTCGCCTGCGCCGCGCCGCCGAGGGCGCCCGCCAGCGCCTCGAGCGCGGGCCGTCCGTCGACGGTCGCCTGCGCGACATCGGGGAACTGGGTTGCGGAGTGATTGCCCCAAATCGTGAGGTCCCGGATCGCCGAGGGCAGGACGTCGAGCTTCGCCGCCAGCTGTGCGACGGCGCGGTCATGGTCGAGACGGGTGAGCGCGCCGAACCGCTCCGCCGGGATGCCGGGGGCTGCGGACGCCGCGATCAGCGCGTTCGTGTTCGCGGGGTTGCCGACGACGACGACGCGGATGTCGTCCGCCGCGACCTCGCCGAGCGCTGCGCCCTGCGGGCCGAAGATGCCGGCGTTCGCGGCCAGGAGGTCTGCTCGCTCCATCCCCGCCGAGCGGGGCCGGGCGCCGACGAGCATCGCGACGTTTGCGCCGGCGAACCCGACGCGCGGATCATCCGTGATCTCGACATCCTGCAGCAGGGGGAACGCGCAGTCCTGGAGCTCGAGGGCCGTGCCCTCCGCCGCCTTCAGGCCCTGCGGGATCTCCAGCAGGCGCAGGCGCACAGGTCGGTCTGTGCCGAGCATCGCGCCCGACGCGATGCGGAAGAGCAGCGCGTAGCCGATCTGGCCCCCCGCGCCGGTGACCGTGATGGTGGTGGGGAGCGGGGGCAATGAAGCGGCATCCATGCTCTGAGCCTATTCCTCCGGCACGGCGGTGTGCCGGGCCGTTCCGGGCGCTCGGCCGGGCCAGGCGGTACGGTGAGCGCATGACTTTCAACAGCAACGCCAACGTGGGGGGCAGTGGCGCGAAGCGGCGCGGACCCGGGGGTGGCGCGATCGCGGGTGGAGTGGGTGGCCTCGGGGCGATCGCGGTGATCCTGCTCAACATCTTCACCGGCGGCAACTTCACGAGCCTCCTCGGTGGGGGCGGCGGCGCCCCGCAGGCCGGATCCGGCACCGAGCTGACCACCTGCCAGACCGGCGCCGACGCGAATGCGAGCATCGACTGCCGGCTCGCGGCCGGCTCGAAAGCCATCAACCAGTTCTGGACGGGCGAAGTGCAGGGCTACCGCCCGCCGCAGCTCATCATCGTCGACGGGTCGACCTCGAGCGCGTGTGGCACGGCATCCAACGCGACGGGGCCGTTCTACTGCCCGCCGGAAGAGTCGGTCTACATCGACCCCACCTTCTTCTCGGTGCTCGCGCAGCAGTTCGGCGACGACGCCGGCTCGCTCGCGCAGCTCTACGTGCTGGCCCACGAGTACGGGCACCACATCCAGCAGATCGCCGGCATCATGGATGCCCACCCGAACAACGGCACCGGCCCGCAGAGTAACGGCGTGCGCATGGAGCTGCAGGCCGACTGCTTCGCCGGCGCGTGGGTGGCGGGCATGACCCGCCAGACCGACGAGAACGGCGTGCCGTACCTGCAGGCGCCGACCGAAGCGCAGATCCGCGATGCGCTGGATGCCGCGGCCGCCGTCGGCGACGACCACATCCAGGAGCAGTCCTCCGGTCGCATCAACCCGGAAAGCTGGACCCACGGATCGAGCGAGCAACGCCAGCGCTGGTTCGCGACCGGCTACCAGAGCGGCGTCGGGAGCTGCGACACGTTCGCCGTGGCGGGGAACGCACTGTGACCGTCGCGGATCTGGACGGCATCCTCTACCCCGAGATCGAGCCGTACGAGACGGGGTTCCTGCTCGCCGGTGACGGCCAACGCGTCTACTGGGAGCAGTCCGGCAACCCCGAGGGCAAGCCGGTCGTCTTTCTCCACGGCGGACCCGGAGGGGGCACGTCGCCCTGGCAGCGCCGATTCTTCGACCCCGAGGTCTACCGCATCGTGTTGTTCGACCAGCGGGGATGCGGCAAGTCGACGCCCCACATGAGCGCGCCCGACGCCGACCTGCGTTTCAACACGACGTGGCACCTGGTCGCCGACATCGAGTTGCTGCGCCGCAATCTCGCGATCGATCGGTGGCAGGTCTTCGGGGGATCCTGGGGCTCAGCCCTCGCGCTCGCCTACGCGCAGAGCCACCCGGACGCGGTGACCGAACTCGTTCTGCGCGGCATCTTCACGCTGCGGCGCCACGAGCTCGAATGGTTCTACGAGGGCGGCGCCGAGGCGATCTTCCCCGACCTCTGGCAGGACTTCGTCGCACCGATCCCGGTGCTCGAGCGCTCGCGCCTCATCGAGGCCTACCACCGGCGTCTCACCGACCCCGACCCGGCCGTGCACCTGCCCGCCGGGATGGCGTGGACGACGTGGGAGGCATCCACCCTGACGCTCCGGCCTGACCCCGACCTCGTCTCGGCGATGGCCACGCCCGAGGCGGCGGTCGCTTTCGCCCGCATCGAGAACCACTACTTCATGAACGAGGGGTGGTTGCGGCCCGGACAGTTGATCGAAGACGTTGCGGCGATCCGCAGCATCCCGGCGGTCATCGTGCAGGGTCGCTACGACGTGTGTACGCCCATCATGACGGCGTGGGACCTCCACCGAGCGTGGCCCGAGGCGGAATTCGTCGTGGTTCCGGATGCCGGTCATTCCGCGAGCGAACCCGGCATCGCCGCGGCCCTCCGCGCCGCCACCGACCGCTTCGCCTGACCCCGCCTCCCCTTGTCCCACTTCGGGCAGGGTTTGTCCCACTTCTGCCAGCGTGTGTCCCACAAATGGCTGTTCTGGCGGCAGAAATCCGACCACTTTTGGGACATGGAAAGCGGCGGTGAAACGGCCGCGGCGGGCCGACCAGGGTGGCGACTGCTAGGATGGAAGGACTTGTAGCGCCGATCCTGGCGCTCTCGCGTCGTAGAACGCTTCCCTCGCCGCCCGGCTCCAACCGGATGATCGGCTGACATTCTTCGTACGGCGACCCTGTGTGCAACCGCGCAGAGGCCACCGATCCGGGCTTCGTTGCCCAGAAATCCGCCATGACTGATACTTCTTTCCGCACGCTCGGCGTGCCCGCCCCGCTGCTCGACGTCCTCGCGAAGGACGGCAAGACCGAAGCCTTCCCGATTCAGGTCGACACCCTGCCCGACACCCTGTCCGGTCGCGACGTCCTCGGCCGAGGCAAGACCGGCTCGGGCAAGACCCTCGCCTTCTCGATCCCGATGGTCGCGCGCCTCGGTGGCGCACTCGCCGGTGGCGCGCGTCGCCAGGGCCGCATCCTCGGACTCGTCCTCGCGCCGACCCGTGAGCTGGCGACCCAGATCAACGCGACGCTCGAACCCCTCGCCGCGGCCTACGGCCTGAAGACGACCACGATCTTCGGTGGCGTGAATCAGACCCGCCAGGTGCAAGCGCTGAACGCGGGCGTCGACATCGTCGTTGCCTGCCCCGGCCGCCTCGAAGACCTCATGAAGCAGGGATACGTGAAGCTCGACGCCGTCGAGATCACGGTCATCGACGAGGCCGACCACATGGCCGACCTCGGCTTCCTGCCGTCGGTCACCCGCATCCTCGACAAGACCCCCCGCGACGGCCAGCGCTTGCTGTTCAGCGCGACGCTGGACAACGGCGTCGACAAGCTCGTCAGCCGCTTCCTCCAGAACGAGGTCCTGCACTCGGTCGACGAGGCCAACTCGCCCGTCGCCGCGATGACCCACCACGTGTTCCACGTCGAAGGTGCCGACGCGAAGAAGGAGCTCGTACGCACGCTCGCGTCGGGCACCGGCCGCCGCATCCTCTTCATGCGCACCAAGCACCACGCCAAGAAGCTGGCTCAGGCGCTCACTGCACAGGGCATTCCCTCGGTCGACCTGCACGGTAACCTGTCGCAGCCGCAGCGTGACCGCAACCTCGCCGCGTTCTCGGCCGGTACCGCCAAGGTGCTCGTCGCGACCGACGTCGCCGCGCGCGGTGTGCACGTCGACGATGTCGAGCTGGTCATCCACGTCGACCCGCCCATGGAGCACAAGGCGTACCTGCACCGCTCGGGCCGTACGGCCCGAGCCGGCGCCGAGGGCTCGGTCGTCACCGTCGTCCTCCCCGGCCAGGAGAAGGACGTCAAGGACCTGCTGCGCAAGGCCGCGATCACCGTGACCCCGACGCGCGTCACGCCGACCTCGCCCGAGGTCGCCGAGCTCGTCGGCCAGGTCGCTGCGTACGTCAAGCCCGAGCCGAAGGTCGAGCAGCCGCGTGGCGGCGGACGCAGCCAGGGTGCCAACGCGCAGCGCAAGCGCGCCGCGCGTGACGAAGGCGCACGCGCCGGAGGTCAGGGTCGCTCCGGCGGACGTGGCGCCGGCCGGGACGCCGGTGCGGGCCGCGGCGCGAGCGCCGGCCAGGGCCGTGGCGCCGGTCGCGACGCGGTCGCCCGCACGTCGGACTCGCACGGCCGTCCGGCCGCCGAGCGCTCCGCACGTTCGGCACAGCAGCCGGCTGCTGCGGGCAACGCCCGCACCCCCGGTCGCCGCGCATCCACCGGCGGCGGCAGCAAGCTCACGGTCGGCTCTGTCGTCCGCAGCAACGGCGGTGGCCAGCGCCGCGGGCGCTGACCACCACCTCCCGCCTGAACAACTCACGCAGCCGGCTCGGTTTCCGAGCCGGCTGCGTAGTGTTTCCGGGCCCGGAGTCCCGAGCGCGCGAAAGGCTGCCGGAGCTATTCAGGTCGCGGCCGAGTGTGCACGGTCGTCCGCGTCGAGGGTGCGGGCCCTCACGCCCCGAACGCCTTCACGAGCGTGACCGCCATCTTCGGCCAGTTGCCGTCGATGCGGAACCGTGTGAAGCCCTCGCAGACGGCGGCGCCGGTGCGCGAGGTCACGAACCACGGCGGCTTCGGCAGGGCCGAGAACGTGCCTCGCCCGACCGAGCGCGGGAAGGGCCGGAAGGGTCCGCGCACGACCGTGCGTTCGACGCCGTCCAGCAGCAGCGCGTTGTGCACGATTCCGATGCCGCTCGGAGCATCTTCCAGGGTTCCGCCCGGGAAGGCACCCCACGTCGCGGTCGGGGTCAGAAATCCGAATGCGGTCCAGGCGTTGACTGCCACGGTGCCGTAGTGCAGCTCCACGATCGCGCGCTCGAAGTCCATGCCGAGAGCGGCATGGGTTTCGGGGTCGATCAGGACGTTGGCGCCGAGGGTGCCGGTCAGCCGCTCGTTCGCATGAGCGATCGCCGTGTCGAGAAACTCCTGGCCGGTTCCGGGCAGATCGATGATCCCGAGCACCGGGGCGAAGTACTCCGTCGTTTCGACCGCCGTCGCCTCGGCCCCGTCTGGCTCGATCAGGGCGCGTGTGCCGTCGCCGCACCATGCGGCATCCGGGTAGGCCTCGCGCGCGGCATTCAGGCGCGCGTCGCTGTGCGGGTACCACACCGGACGCCGCGGAGCCCGGTTGTAGGCGGCGCGAAGGGCGCCGACGAAGTCGTCGCGCTGCGGCCAATCCGAGCTCACCAGCACCACTTGACCGGCGATGCAGTTGTGGCCGCTGTTGTGCAGGCGCATGGTCACAATGTGCTCGGCCTGATAGGTCAGGTCGGCCGGCGACCACTCACCCGGCACCACGATGATCGGGGCGACGCCCCCGAGCTCGGCCGAGATCGGGATCTTCAGTTTCGGGGTGGCCGGGCGCGTGCCGGTGCCCCACACGATGGCGCGGAACGTCGCATCCGATCCCGTGATGTGGATGTGGTCGACGTCGGGATGCTGCGTCAGATAGCCGCCGACCTCGCCACCGCCGCGGACGATCCGCAGGAAGCCGGGTTCGATCAGTGGCGCGAGCGCGCGCTCGAACACCGGCACGAGCGCGTCTTGCGTGGGGTTGACCTTGAGGATCGACACCCGGTTGAACGCCATGAGTTCGTAGAGCACATCGAGGTAGGGGATCGAGGTGATGTTCCCCGCTCCGAGCACCACACCGACACCGCCGGAGGCTCTCGGAGTGCGCTGCGCGAGCCCGGCGCGCCGGATCGCGTCGGCAGCCGTCACCCCGGGAGAAAGCCACACCTCTGTGGTGTACCCCGACAACAACAGTGCGTCGGTTGCCGACAGCGGCGAGGTGTGGACCACGGTCCGCCCTCCCGGCGCGGTGCCGAGCTTCACGGTGTCGAGCGGACTGCCCCCCGCCATCAGAGAGGTCAGCGTGTCCGCGTAGGCGTCAAGGGCGACGAGGGCCGCGTACGGGCCCGACAGCCACTCTTCGCCGCGGAGTGGATGCCCGGGCTCCAGCCCCTTGGACGTTGCCGCCACATCGGCCCACTCTTCCGCGACGGCGGCCGCGGCCGCGCGCAGCCGGCGGAGCACCGTGCGGCGCTGACCGAGTGTCAGCAGACTCCAGGTGCGGGCTCCGGACCGCACTGCCGAGACCGCGGCATCCAGAGATTCACGCACGTCGCGGGGCAGGTCGATGGGGTCGGCCGTCTTCGCAGCAGGGGTCACGGCACTCTCCTTCGCAGGCGGACACCTCAGCATACGACCGATGGGACGCCGTCCCGAGGCGGGTGCTACTCGATGTCGTCGCCGTGCCGAGTGGAGCGTGCCCGCTCGCTCGGCGAGCTCAGATCAGGGCGAGCTCGCGCAGTTTTGCCTCGACGTCGGCGTTCGACGGCTCGACGTGGTGCGACGCGTCGGGGTAGACGACGACGGGGATGTTCGTACGTCCGGAGATCTCGCGGGCCACGTCGGCGGCATCCGGCTCGGCCTCGAGGTCGACGTAGGTGTACGCGACACCCAGCTCGTCGAGCTGCTTCTTCGTGCGGACGCAGTCGCGGCACCAGGCGGCGCCGAACATCGTGATGGTGGACTCAGGGGAGGCGGTCATGCCTCTATTCTCCCCCGATTCGCCCCGAGCGGCTCAGCCGATCAGCTCGGTGAGGTCGCCGACGCCCATGCCGAAGTTGATGCGAATGCAGAGAAGTGCGAGCTTGTCGGCGCCGACCGAGACGTATCCCTGCTCGATCGTGCGGGCCATCTCGAACCCGGCCGCCCGCAGTCCTTCCTTCGAGCGCTCGTCGTGGTGCCCGAACGGATAGGCGACCACTTCCTTGACCCCGCCGAGCGCGGCGGCGGAGGTCTCCATATCGGCGGCGATCTCGGCGGGTGTGCGGTTCACCATCTGGCCTTTGCCGTTGGCTCCCGCGGTGTGCATGCTGTGGGTGTGCGAGCGGGGCAGGATGAACCGGTTCTGCTCCGCGATGCCGTCGCCCGTGATATCGAACGAGGTCGCCATGAGCTGTAGCTGCTCGTTGATCGGCGCGGCCATCGTGAGCCAGGTCGGGTCGGCGTCATCGTCGGTGATGATGACCGCGTGGTCCGGGAGGAAGAGGACACCGTCGATGAAGGCACTGAGCTCATCCCAGGTCGGCAGGTAGAACGCACCGTCCTTGATGTGCTGCATATGCGCGCGGTAGTCCTCGATGTAGGCGAAATTGCCGCGCAACCAGCCCTCTTCGCCGCCCGGCTTGTCAGTGAACTGGTGGTACATCAGGATCGGGATGCGGGCGTCTTCCTCCGCGACGGCGTCGGCGCTCGTCCACGCACCGTAGAGCGTGGTCTGCTGCGCCGTGCACGCGACGAGGTCGGAGCCGTTGACGCGGGTCGCCGGATTACCCGCGTTCGCGGCCGGGTCGGCGGATGCCGCGGCTGCGGTAGCGGCATCGGCGTACCAGCCGGCGAACGCCCGCCCGTCCGCGCGCGGGATCGGCAGCAGTGAGTACAGCGCATCCTGCGTCTGGAGTTGGGGATCGAGCGCGACGCCGTCGAGGTCGAACGAGACCGCGCAGGCCGCCGGGTCTCCGGCGTCGGCGAGCAGCTGCTCGGCGGCCGTCAATGGTGTCGCGGTCGGCGTCGGCGCGGTGGTCTCGGCTGCCGGCGCGGATGCCGCTGTCACCTCGGCAGTGCACCCCGTCAGCAGCAGCACGCACAACGCCGCACCCACCAGCGTGATCCGCGCCCCAGCGCGTCTCGATCTCCCCATGACCTGCCCTTTCGCAGTCCCGGGATCCACCTTAGCGAGCGTCTGGACCGTTGCCTGTGAAACTCGACACCTGCACGACAGGTCGTGGTGTAAGGATGGACGGGCTCGTCACCATGACCCGGCGGGCGACCTCGTTTCCCAGGGGGACACCATCGACCTGTCGATCATCGTGCCGACCTTCAACGAAGCTCCCAATGTCGCGGAGCTCGTCCGGCGGACCACTGCGGCCGTCGCCGGGATCGATGCGGAGATCGTCTTCGTCGACGACAGCACCGACGACACCCCCGACGTCATCCGCCGTGTGGCCGCGGAGGCCGCGATCCCGGTGCGGGTGATCCACCGTGCCGAGGGAGTCGGCGGCCTCGGCGGCGCCGTCCTCGAAGGGTTCCGTGCCGCATCCGCCGAGGTCTGCGTCGTCATCGATGGTGACCTTCAGCATCCGCCGGAGAGCATTCCGGACCTCTACGCCCGGTTCGGCGAGGGTGATGCTGACGTCGTCGTCGCCTCGCGCTACGTCGCCGGCGGCGCGGCGCGGGGACTGGCCGACAAGACCCGGGTGTTCGTGTCGAAGGCATCCACGGCCCTCACAAAGGCGATGTTCCCGATTCGCCTCAAGGACACGACCGACCCGATGACCGGCTTCTTCCTCATCGACCGCAACGCGATCGCTTTGGAGGGGCTACAGCCGCGCGGGTTCAAGATCCTGCTCGAGATCCTCGCCCGCAAGACGTTGCGGGTCGCTGAAGTGCCGTTCACGTTCGCCGACCGCTTCGCGGGTGAATCGAAGGCCTCGGTGAGGCAGGGCATCCACTTCCTCGCTCAGCTCACCGCGCTGCGCTTCGGCAAGATGTCGCTGTTCGCCGTCATCGGCGGGCTCGGCGCCGTCGCGAACGTCGCGATCGTCTGGGCGCTGACCTCCGCCGGAGTCGGGTACATCACCGCCGCCGTCATCGCGGCGGAAGTGACGATCATCGCGAACTTCCTCCTGATCGAGCGCTTCGTCTTCCACGACATGCGCCACGACGCGTCCGGCGTCGGCTCGCGATTCGCCAAGTCATTCCTCTTCAACAATGCCGAGGCGGTCATCCGCATCCCGATCGTCGCGCTGATGGTCTCCACAAGTCACATTTCGGCCGTCGTCGCGACGGCGATCACGCTCGTCGTCGCCTTCTTCGTGCGCTTCGTCTTCCACTCGCTCGTGGTCTACGCACCGAAGAAGCCCGGCGCCGCGGCGTCACCCGCCCGTGAGCTCCTCGAGAAGATCGACGAGCAGGCCATGCAACCCGGAGAGCTGTAGGAGCTGTGATGGATGCCGTGGCCACTCTCGTCGTGCAGGTCGCCATCACGAAGATCGACGCGCTCGCCGTGATCTCGCTCGCCGCAGACAGCCCCGTGCTTGCGGCGGGAACATCGCGTCCGCGTGTGGAGCTGGATGCCGGGGCCTGGGCCGAGGTCGACATCCCGAAGTTCGGTGAACCGCCGCCCCTCGCGATCGACGTGCGCTCGCCGCTCGGCCTCGAGCACGCCCGACTCTCGGCGCTGACCCTCGCTGCCGCGCTGGAACGCGACACCGGCTGGGTCGTCTACCCGGACTTTCCGGTCGCCCCCCGCAGCTGAGCGCGCGACGAGGCGGCGAGCGAAGCGCGGAGCGCGCGCTGCTCGTCATCGGAGAGCCCGGCAGGCCGCGGCCCGGTGCGCTGGTTCTCGAACGCCAGCGCATCGGCGAGGGTCTCCGCGAGCGGACGGGTGCGCAGGCCGGCGCGCGTCGCGGCGGATGAATCGGCGGTCGCGAAAAAGCGCCACTCGGGATCGTCGATCCACAGGGGGAGCGAGGCAGGTCCCATCCACGCGGAGATACCCTGCGCGGCCAACACCGCGCCGGGCACGGGGCGCGGGGCGGCATCGCTGCGGGCGACCGGTGAGTGGCGCGAGCGCGGCGGCATCCTCAGCCTGCTCCGGGCGGTCGAAACCGGCATAGACGTTGAGAGACGAGATGAACACCCAGTGCTGTGTTCGGAGGTCGCGGACGGCGCGCCGGAGCTGGCCGGGATGCCGGGAGACGTCGATGACGGCATCCCACACCCGATCGGCCACCGGTGCGAGAGCATCGTCGTCGTCTCGATCCACGGCGACGAACGCCGTTGCGTCGGGCGCCGGCGCCGTCCCGCGCGCGGCACACGTCACGGCATGACCGCCGCGGAGGGCCGCCGCGGCGACCGCGTGGCCGAGAAGGGCAGTGCCACCGAGGATCAGAATCTCCATACCGGGGAGTCAACGCCATGCCGGGGCGGCGGACCAGGATGGTTCGCTCTGGGCTGAGGCGGGGGTACTCGGCGGCGGACCTCGGGTCAATCCCCTTCACTGCTCGGCGCGTGCCGCGCAGACTGACACCCTGTCGATTCAGGAGGCACAATGATCCGCGCACTCGTGCTCAACTGCACACTCAAGCCCTCGCCCGCCGCATCCAGTAGCGAACTTCTCGCCCAGCAGGTTCTCGACGCGCTCGCGTCACACGATGTGTCGGGCGAGATCGTCCGCGTCGTCGACTTCGACGTGAAGCCGGGCGTGGAAGCCGATATGGGCGCGGGCGACGAGTGGCCCGGCATCCGTGAGAAAGTGCTCGCGGCCGACATTCTGATCGTCGCGACGCCGACCTGGATGGGCAACATGTCCTCGGTCGCGCAGCGCGTGCTCGAGCGGTTGGATGCGGAGATCTCCGAAACGGATGCCGACGGCCGCCCGCTCCTCGCCGGCAAAGTCGCCGTCGCCGCCGTCGTCGGAAACGAAGATGGCGCCCACGCCATCACCGCAGCCCTCTATCAAGGGCTCGGCGACGTCGGCTTCACGATCGCGAGTCAGGGTGGCGTGTACTGGAACGGCGAAGCCATGCACACGACCGACTACAACGACCTCCCCGATAGCCCGGAGACCGTCGCCGTCACCACGCAGACGGTAGCGCGGCATGCCGCCCACCTTGCGAAGCTCCTCGCCGCTCAGCCCTACCCCGCGCCGGAGAAGGACTGAGCGCGCGGGCTACGGCGTCGGCATGCCGCCGTTGACGTTCAGCGTCTCGCCGAGCACGTAGCTGGACTCCGCGGACGCGAGGAACACGTACGCGGGCGCGAGTTCGGCCGGTTGCCCCATGCGGCCGAGCGGAGTGTTCTCCCCGAAGTGGGCGAGCTTCTCCTGCGGCTGTCCGTCCGTCGGCTGCAGCGGCGTCCAGATCGGTCCGGGTGCGACGGCGTTCACCCGGATGCCCCGGGGAGCGACCTGCTGGGCGAGCGCCTTCGTGAACGCGTTGATCGTGGCCTTCGTCGAGGCGTAGTCGACCAGCACGTCCGAGGGGGAGTAGGCCTGGATCGAGGTGGTGTTGATGATCGTCGCGCCGGGCTTCAGGTGCGGCAGGGCCGCTTTCGTGATCCAGAACATCGCGTACACATTGGTCTTGAACGTGTCGTCGAACTGCTCGTCGTCGAGAGTCGTCAGGTCTTCATTGAAGATCTGCTTTCCGCCGTTGTTCACGACGATGTCGAGACCGCCGAGGGTCTCGACGGTCTTGGCCACGAGTGCGCGGCAGTATTCCGGGTCCTTCAGATCGCCGGGGTACGTGAGCACGGTCGCGCCAGCCTCCCGGAGGAGCCCGGCGATGCGCTCGGCATCCGGTTCTTCTGAGGGGAGATAGGAGATCGCGACATCGGCGCCCTCGCGGGCGAATGCGATCGCGGTTGCCGCTCCGATTCCCGAGTCGCCTCCGGTGATGATGGCCTTCCGGCCCGTCAGTCGGCCGGTGCCGCGGTACGTCTCTTCTCCGAGGTCCGCCTTCGGCGTGAGTTTTGCGTCGAGCCCGGGCTCCGGCATCCGCTGCTTCTGCGGCTCGATATCGGCGTAGAGCTTCGCCGGGTCGACGAGGGTGTACTGATCGCGAGTCATGGTTCTCCTTCTCGTGGCGGTGCGGATGCTCAGCTGTCGCGCAAGGCGGCGGTCAGCTCTCTTTTCTTCTGGCGGGAGTAGCCGGTCATGACGATGGGGATCTCCGTCGTCACCGAAACTACGGCGCGAACGCGGCGGAGTGGAGGGGATTGCCAGGGTGCGATGAGGGTGCTAGCCACCGGCGTGCGCCAGAGAAATCCTTCATCGTCAAGGGGGCGCGGACGCCCCGGACACAGGCGTACGCTCGTCGTGTCAACCCGGCGAAGGGAGCTCTCGTGATGCGTTCGCTGCGAGGTGTGTGCGGTGCGCTCGCCGCGGCTGTGGCCGTCACCGTGCTCGCCGGATGCGGCATCAGCGTGCCGACCGATCCTCGCGGCACATTGGACCGCATTACCGGAGGAGAGTTGCGCGCGGGCGTGTCGCCGAGCGACGGGCTCGCGGTCGCCACGGGCGTCGGTGAGGATGCCGAGGTGTCCGGACCGCTCCCGTCGGTGATCGAGGAGTTCGGGGCGGACCGGGAGGCGACGGTGACCTGGACTGTCGGCAGCGAAGAGGACCTCGTCGACCTGTTGGAACGCGGAGAACTGGATCTCGCGATCGGCGGGATGACCGACGCGACGCCGTGGTCCGAGCGTGTGTCGGTCACGAGGGGGTACCCCGACCTGCCCGGAGCAGACGGCCGGCGAGTCGTCGTCTTCGTGCCGCTCGGGGAGAATGCGATGCAATCGGCCGTGGAGACCTACCTCGATCGCGAGGTCAAGTGATGCAATCGATGGGTCGTACCGACCTGCCGGCGGAGCAACGGCGGGCGCTGACGAGCGCGATCCGCTGGGAGTGGTTCACGATCGGCTACACCGTTGTCACGATCGCGATCATCGCGTTCGTGGTCGGCGGCTCGCAGGCGATGAAGACCGCGTGGATCGAGGACATGCTCTCGCTCATCCCGCAGATCGCGTTTCTGCTGTCGCTGCTGGTGATCCGGCATCCGCCGTCGCGGAGATTTCCCTACGGACTGCACCGGGTGATGGGTGTCGGTCACCTCGTCGCGGGTGTCGCGCTACTCGCGATCGGCGGGAGCCTCGCGGTCGAATCGGTGATCGGACTCGTCACGGCGGCGCATCCCGCGATCGGCACGGTGTCGCTCTTCGGGCACACGATCTGGCTCGGGTGGCTGATGGTCGCCGTCATGGTGCTGGTCGTGCCGGGGCCGTTCTTCTACGGGCACGCGAAGGCGAAACTCGCCCCCACCCTGCACAACAAGGTGCTCTACGCGGATGCCGACATGGCCAAGGCCGACTGGACGACCACGGTCGCCTCGATCGTCGGTGTGCTCGGCATCGGGATCGGTTGGTGGTGGCTGGACGGCGCGGCCGCCCTCTTCATCTCACTCGGCATCGTGTGGGACGGCGTGAAGAACTCCCGCTCGGCCGTGCTCGATCTGATCGACCAACGCGCGCGCACGCACGACGACACGAAGCCGCACCCGTTGGCCAATCAGATCGCGCGCGACCTCGAGACGCAGCCGTGGGTGCGGGCGGCATCTGTGCGGATGCGCGATATGGGCCAGGTGTTCCACGTCGAGGCGTTCGTGGTCCCCGAACGGAACCGGGTGCGTCTCGACCAGATCGAAGCGGCCCGCCAGCACATCGCCGCCCTCGACTGGAAGGTGCAAGACGTCGTGGTGATCCCGGCATCCACACTCCCGCCGGAGACGCAGCACGGAGGAAGACTTTCGTAGCCGGCCTTTGCCCGCACAGACACGGAACCGGATCAGGATCTCTTGCCGCGTGTTGTCGCGGAGCGGGGTGGGTTTGCGCGGAGGTGACGGGCGGCCCGGCCGAGGATGCGTGCGAGCTCGTCGACATCCGTGTCCGAAAGTGCCGCGAAGAGCGGGCTATGGAGCGCCTCGATGGGCCCTGGGAACACCGTTGCGAGAACACCTCGATCTGCGTTAGTGATTGTGACGATGACGCTGCGTTCATCCTCCGCTGCACTTCGGAGATTGGCTGACGCCGAGCACGATGGAGAGCGGACCGATTCATGAGGCGATCATGATCGCGCCGACGCTCACCAGCGAGTACATCGCTCCGATGTTCCAGGCGAACACGCTCAGCATTGCTGCGCTCACCGCCGCGGCGCTCTGAAGCCGCCGGTCTCGAGCAGGCTTCGGGCGATGTAGTTGGTCAGGTTGCGGAACCCGAGTGCGGAGCCGCGCAGGTGTTCGAGCCGTCCGTTGAGCGCCTCGGTCGGCCCGTTGCTGGTGCCGGGTCGTTCGAAGTAGGCGAGCACGTCAGCGGCTCGCTTCTTCAGGGTCCGGCCCAGGGTGGTGAGCTCGGTGAGCACCCCGGGGACGCCGGCGCTGAGGTCGGTGATCAGCTTCTCCATGAGCTCGCGGCCACGTTGCCGGTCCTCGTGGCGATAGGCGGCGATCATGCGCTGGTAGACACCCCAGGTCGCCTCGACCTCGACGTGAGCGTCATCAACGAACAGCGCGCGTAGCCTGTCGCTCTGCTTGTCGGTGAGCAGGTCCGCGCCGGTGTGCAGCGTGCGCCGCGACTTGTAGAGCGGGTCGTCCCTGAACCCACGGTGCCCGTGGATCGCGAGTTGGACCCGGCGCCGGCACCTGTCGAGGGCGTCACCGGCCAGGCGCACGACGTGGAAGGGATCCATCACCGTGACCGCGTCCGGGATCTCCTCTGCAGCGGCGGTCTTGAACCCGGTGAAGCCGTCCATCGCGACCACCTCGACCGCGTCACGGAAGGCGTCGTCGCGGTCGGCGAGCCAGGTCTTGAACGCCGCCTTCGACCGGCCCTCGACCATGTCCCGCAGCCTTGCTGGGCCGGCGCCATCGCGGACCGGGGTGAGGTCGATGATCACGGTGACGTACTTGTCGCCACGCCTGGTGTGGCGCCAGACGTGCTCATCGACGCCAATGACCTTCACGCCCTCGAACCGCGTGGGGTCGTTGATCAGCAGCCGCTTGCCTTCGGCCAGGACCGCGTTGTTGGCGGTGTCCCACGCGACCCCGAGTCCCTCGGCGACACGTGCGACGGTGAGGTGTGCGACCACGATCCCTTCCAGCGCCCACCGCAGCCCGGTGCGCGAGAGCTTCGCGCGTGGCTCCGCCGCGGCGCGACACCGACGTCGCTCTCCTCTGCGACGGACCCCTCGCCGGCTGAGCGCTCGCGGCCGGCATCCTGTCCGTGTGCCGATAGGCCTCGCACCGCTCGGCAACGCAGCGTGGCGTTGCCGAGCGACCTGGCGACGGCTCGGCGGGGCGCGATCGTCTCGTGCGTTGGCGGACTACGGGAGCTTGGACGCGAGGACGTCGGCCGCCAGGATCTCGGGTGCTGCGCCGAGGAGGTGCTGGTTGGCCATCAGGGCTGCGACGATGGCACCGTTGGCGTGGGCGTCGCGAGCGGCTTCGTCGGGGAATGCATCGAAGATCCAGAAGGTGTCGGCGTGGGTCCTGACCGCGAACCAGACAATCGTTCCTACTTCTTCGTTGGCGAGTGCGACAGCGCCGGCGAGCAGATCGGCGACCGCGTCGTGCTGTCCATCGGCCGCGACGATCTTGGCGACGAAGGCATACGGAAGTGATGCGGGTGTGGACATGAGGGACTTTCCTTGACGTCGGGGTTCTTCGTGGGATGAGTTCAGCGTATGACGAGCGAGGGCCGGTGGGGAGTGGCGTATACGACAGTATTGCTATTGTTTACGTCATGCGTATCGGACTGATCGCGATCGACGGCTGCCTCGGTTCGGCTATCGCGTCGATCATCGACATCGTGCGGGTGGCCGACGGAGCCCGCGGCGATGTCGACCCGCGGATCGAACCGATCGAACTCGCCATCCTCGGACCGAAACGGCGAGTGACCACGACGGCATCGATGACCCTGTCGGTCGACCACCCGCTGTCGGAGTCCGGAGAGTTCGACGTGGTCGTCGTCCCTGCGCTTGGAACCCTTACGGCCGCCGCTACCAACGACGTCCTCCAGAGTCGAGATGCTCGTTCGGTCATCGCCTCGCTCGGGCGCCTCGACGAGGCGACCACCCGGATCGCCGCGGCGTGCACCGGCGTGTTCGCTGTCGCCGAGACCGGACGGATGCATCATCGGAGGGCGACGACCAGCTGGTTCCTGGGGCCGGAGTTCCTGAAGCGCTATCCGACCGTCGCCCTCGATCTCGACACCATGGTCGTGGTCGACGGGAACCTCGTCACCGCCGGCGCCGCGTTCGCCCACATCGACCTCGCGCTCTCACTCGTGCGATCGATCAGCCCCGACCTGGCCCAACATGTCGCCAAGCTCCTCATCATCGACGAGCGTCCGTCGCAGGCGGCCTTCGTCGCCTACGAACATCTCCGGCACGAGGACCCGATCGTCGTCGAGTTCGAACGCTTCGTGCGCGCCCGCCTGGACGAACCGTTCAACGTCGCCTTCGTCGCGCAGTCGCTCGGCACCAGCCGGCGCACCCTCGAACGACGAGTCCGTGCGGCGCTCAACCTCACTCCGCTCGGCTTCGTCCAACGGCTTCGCATCGAACGAGCTCGGCACCTCTCAGCAACCACGGACTTCACCTCCGCCGAGATCGCGCTACGGGTCGGCTACGCGAACGCCGAGACTCTGCGCTCCCTCCTGCGCAGGGACCGACGCCGTTCCTGACCTATCGCCATGGGGACTATCTCAGTAACGGTGTTTCCGGCGATTTTCATTTGGTAGGTCTCCGCGGCCGGCCAGCGGTCGGCGAAGGTGATGGCGAATGCGTTGAGGGCGGGCTTCCACCGCATCGTCCATCGAGTGCGGCCC
>NZ_CANKZA010000003.1 GCF_947488465.1 uncultured Microbacterium sp.
ATCACAGGCACCACTCCGCAGTCGGAGCCGCACCCATCAGCAGACTCAACAACCTGCCTGGACATCACATCTAGGCGAAGAGGCGCTGCAGCCGCTGCACGCCCTCGAGCAGAGCGTCGTCCCCGAGCGCGTACGAGAGCCGCAGATAGCCTGACGGGCCGAATGCTTCGCCGGGCACAACAGCGACCTCTGCCTGATCCAGGATGAAGTCGGCGAGTTCCAGCGACGTGTTCACGGTCGTGCCGGCCCAGTCCCGGCGGAGGAGGCCGGTGACGTCCGGATAGACGTAGAAGGCCCCCAGCGGGTTTGGAACGACGACGCCGGGGATTTTCGCGAGCTCTTCGACGATGAGTTTGCGACGACGGTCGAAGGCCACGCGCATCTCCTCGGCCTCGCTCTGTGGGCCGGTGAGCGCCGCGAGCGCCGCGCGCTGCGCGATGTTGTTCACGTTCGAGCTCAAGTGAGACTGCAAGTTCGCGGCGACCTTCATGGCATCTGCCGGACCCACCATCCACCCCACGCGCCAGCCTGTCATGGCGTACGTCTTGGCTACGCCGTTGACCAGGATCGTCTGTCCGGCGAGAGCCGGCACCGCCTCGACAATGGAGACCGCGCGGGCGCCTTCATACACAAGGTTCTGATAGATCTCGTCGCTGACGACCCAGATCCCGTGTTCGAGCGCCCACTCGCCGATCGCGCGCGTCTCTTCCGCCGTATACACCGCGCCGGTCGGATTCGACGGTGAGACGAACACGAGAACCGTCGTTCGTTCCGTCCGAGCGGCCTCGAGTTGGTCGACGGTGACCTTGTAGTTCTGGCCGGCGCCGGCAAAGACTTCGACGGGCACGCCATCGGCCAGCGCGATCGCTTCCGGGTAGGTGGTCCAATAGGGAGCCGGCAACAAGACTTCGTCGCCCGGGTTCACCACAGCCTGGAAGGCCTGGTAGACGGACTGCTTTCCGCCGTTGGTGACGATGATCTGCGCGGGGGAGACCTCGAGACCCGAATCGCGGTGGGTCTTCGCCGCGATCGCCTCGCGGAGGACCGGCAGGCCAGCGGCAGGCGTGTACCGGAAGTTCGCCGGATCGTGCAGGGCCTCGGCGGCGGCGTCGACGATGAACTGCGGTGTCGAGAAATCAGGCTCCCCGGCCGCGTACGAAATGACGGGGCGTCCGGCCGCTTGGAGAGCTTTGGCTTTCGCATCGACCTTGAGGGTCGCCGACTCGGCGATGGCGGACAATTTGCGGGAGAGCGGGGCGCGTTCGGTCACGCTTCGAGCGTAGTCGGCTGGGGCCGTGGATGCGCGGTCACGGATCGACCGTGCCGAACAGTCCGTCTCCGTAGTTCACGAGCGCGTCATAGGCGTCGCCGTAGGTCTTCGGCACGGCAGAACCGGGGCTGAAGCGCGAGACCAGGAGACCCAGCAGGCCACGCGCGGGCGAGGTCAACGGCCGTCGTTTGTGCACCGCGGTCGTGTGCTCTGCCACCGCCTCGGCGTTGGCTGGTTTCCACAACGATGTCGGCTGTGGCCACGTGTAGGGCTGTCGCGGTGTCGACTCTCACCCGGCGCGCCCGTTGTGGGCGGTGTCGTCGATGGTGGCGCGACGTGGTCGTACGTGCCGCCGTGCTCATCGAAAGTGATGACGAGCGCCGTGTTCATCGCGTCCGAGCCGTCGAGGGTGAGCGTGCTGTCACGCAGCCCCCCCCACGGCGGGTGCATGTCGTTGTGGTTGAAGACCATGCGCGGTTCGACGAAGGAATATGCCCGAAGCGTCCCGTTTCGCACATCGGCATAGAACTGATCCATGTCGCGAAAGTGGGTCTTCCAGTAACGCTCCAACACCGACGCATGCAGCATGCCGGTCAGCGACACGAGCTGGGTGGGGTCGTAGTAGACCGGCCAAGGAGCGGTTGCAGAACGTCTGCGAGGGCACCCCGGCGAACCAACGGTCGTAGGCACCGAACTCGCGCGCGAGGGTCGACAGGACCGGAAGCATGTCGGGGCTGAACCCGCCCATGGCCACGCTGTACTCCTTCGCCGTCGGTTCCTTCCGCTTGCTGATGCGGTAGTTGACGATGTAGTCCTCGACGAAACCGGCGTTCGTGGGGGCCTGTTCCTCGGCGGGTGAGTTGAACGGGGCCTGGATCGGCCCATCCTCGAGGTGAGCATTGCTCGGCGGATCGATCACGCTGAACAGCTGCGTATTGACGTGCGGGTTTGTCTCGCCGGGGTCGGGCTGCGGTTGCTGCATGATCGCGTCGGTCGAGCCGCCGTAAATATGTGCGGGGATCGGTGTGCCATCCGGCCCAGGGTTCGCGTAGGCGCCCTGCGCGAGCCCGTCGAAATCATCCGCGGACTTCTCCTGCGCGGAATAGAGATGTCCGAGCACGTTGTCGAAGCTACGGTTCTCGAACATCACCACGATGATGTGATCGAAACCGGGTGCGTGGCGTGGGGTCAGCGCAGCGAACTCGGGCGGATGCACCGCTGCCGCGGTGGTCACGGCAGCGGCGGCGGCCGAAGCGCCGATCGTCATTCCGGCGGCACCGATTCCCAGCCGGCGGAGAAACTCGCGCCGGCTGGCGCTGGGCGTCGCGACCGACTTCTCGGCGATCGTGCAGTCCGAGAGCTATGCGGGTGCGATTCGAACGGACGCGCCGCTGCTCAACGTCGTCCAGTTCCTCCTCGTCCTCGCGGCGATGCTGGTCGCTGTCGTGCTGCTACCCACCTCGGGATGACGCGGCCTGGGCGCCTTCACGCTCGTGAGCGTCGTGCTGCTCCTCTGGGGCACGTTCGGCCTACAGCACGCGGCGGGCAACATCGTCCATCCCGTCACGTTCTGGCGGTTCGCCCTCATCCCGGCGTTCATCTCGCCCGTGCTGGCGGACAGCTCCTTCCCCAGCGGGGCGATCGCACTGATCTCTCAGGCGACGGTCGCCCTCGTCGGGCTCGGCGCCGTGTGGCTGGCTGTCTGGATCGACCGTTTCCTCGGTGAGCGCGCACACGAAGAAGGGTCGGATGCCGAAGCATCCGACCCTCTCCCGCAGACCGCCGATCTCGTCAGCTGAACTGATTCATCGTGTTGTCCTTGCCGCCGGCCTTCAGCGCCGCGTCGCCGGCAAAGTACTCCTTGTGGTTGTCGCCGATGTCGCTGCCGGCCATGTTCTGGTGGCGGACGGTGGCGATCCCCTCGCGGATCTCGCGACGCTGCACGCCCTTGACGTAGGCGAGCATGCCGTCGTCGCCGAAATAGCCTTTCGCCAGGTCGTCGGTCGAGAGAGCCGCCGTGTGATAGGTCGGCAACGTGATGAGGTGGTGGAAGATGCCGGCACGCGCGGAGCCGTCCTTCTGGAATGAGCGGATCATGTCGTCAGCGAGACGGCCGAGCTCCGTGTCGTCGTAGGCGATGTTCATGAGGTCCGCTCGGTCGTACGCCGACAGGTCCCGACCCTGCTGGGCGAGCGCGTCGTACGCCTGCTGGCGGAAGTTCAGCGTCCAGTTGAACGACGGACTGTTGTTGTAGACGAGCTTTGCCGTGGGGACGACCTTGCGGATCTCGTCGACCATCCCGGCGATCTGGGCGACGTGCGGCTTCTCGGTCTCGATCCACAGGAGGTCTGCGCCGTTCTGCAGTGACGTGATGCAGTCGAGCACGCAACGCTCCTCGCCCGTCCCGGGACGGAACTGGTACAGATTGCTCGCGAGCCGCTTCGGGCGCAGGAGCTGACCGTCACGCGTGATGACCACGTCGCCGTTGCCGAGCTGATCGGACGAGACCTCCTCGACGTCGAGGAACGCGTTGTACTGGTCGCCGAGGTCGCCGGGCTCGTGTGAGACGGCGAGCTTCTGCGTGAGCCCGGCGCCGAGCGAATCGGTGCGCGCGACGATGATGCCGTTGTCGATCCCCAGTTCGAGGAACGCATAGCGAACGGCGGTGATCTTCGCGAGGAAGTCCTGGTGTGGCACCGTGACCTTGCCGTCCTGGTGACCGCACTGCTTTTCGTCGGACACCTGGTTTTCGATCTGGATGGCACACGCGCCCGCCTCGATCATCTTCTTGGCGAGGAGGTAGGTGGCTTCGGGGTTTCCGAAACCGGCGTCGATGTCGGCGATGATCGGCACCACGTGAGTTTCGTAGGTGTCGATCTGCGACTGGATGAACTCGACGGCCGTCTCGTCCCCGGCGACGCGGGCATCGTCGAGCTTCGTGAACAAGAGGTCGAGTTCGCGGGCATCCGCCTGACGCAGAAACGTGTAGAGCTCGGTGATGAGCGCCGGCACCGATGTCTTCTCGTGCATCGACTGGTCGGGCAGGGGCCCGAACTCGGAGCGAAGGGCGGCGACCATCCACCCCGAGAGGTAGAGGTAACGCTTGTTCGTGGACTTCAGGTGCTTTTTGATCGAGATGAGTTTCTGCTGCCCGATGAAGCCGTGCCAGACCCCGAGCGACTGGGTGTAGACGGAGGAGTCCGCGTCATACTCGGCCATGTCTCGGCGCATGATGTCGGCGGTGTATTGCGCGATCTCGAGGCCCGTGCGGAAACGGTTCTGCGCCCGCATCCGAGCCACGTACTGGGGATCGATGGCGTCCCAGCCGGAGCCGATCTGGGTCTTGAGTTCGTCGATGGATCGGACGTCGTCGTCGTAGGTGGTCATGTCGGTCTCTTTTCGGTGAGTCTCTGATCGGAAGGTCGGGCCGGGTCAGTCGGCGTCGACGAGATAGTTCGCGTAGGCGGTCAGGGTGAGGAACGTGGGGAAGTCGTCGCCGAGCGCGACCTCGCGGAAGATCTCCGCGGCGTCGTCGAACCGGTCGCCGCCGGTGCGTGTCACTTCGCCCAGCACCTGCACGATCAGCCCCTCGATGTACTCGCGGGTGATCCTCGTGCCGTCGTCGGTGGAACGGTCCTGATGGATCCACTGCCACACCTGTGAGCGGGAGATCTCCGCGGTCGCGGCATCCTCCATCAGGTTGTCGATCGCGACGGCGCCCATGCCCCGAAGCCACGCCTCGATGTAGCGGATCGCCACCGACACGTTCCCGTACACGCCGGCGGTCGAGATCGGCAGGCCGATGTGCACGTCGATGAGCTGCGACGCCTGCACCCGCACCTCGGGGCGCTGCCGATCGACCTGGTTGGGCCGGTCTCCCAACACCGCGTCGAACTCGGCCTGGGCCACGGGGATCAGGTCGGGGTGGGCAACCCACGTGCCGTCGAAGCCATCGCCGGCTTCGCGCTTCTTGTCGGCGGCGACCTTCTCGAACGCCTGAGCGGTGACCTCCGGGTCGCGGCGGTTGGGGATGAAGGCGCTCATCCCGCCGATCGCGAACGCGCCGCGCTTGTGGCAGGTCTGTACCAGCAGATCGGTGTAGGCGCGCATGAACGGCACCGTCATGGTGACCTGGCTGCGGTCGGGCAGGACGAACCGGGCGCCGCGACCGCGGTAGTTCTTGATCATCGAGAAGATGTAGTCCCACCGTCCGGCGTTGAGGCCCGCGATGTGGTCGCGCAATTCGAAGAGGATCTCCTCCATCTCGAACGCGGCGGGGAGGGTCTCGATCAGCACGGTCGCGCGGATCGTCCCGTGGGTGATGCCGACGTAGTCCTCACTGAAGGTGAAGACGTCGTCCCAGAGCTTCGCCTCTTCGGCCGATTCGATCTTCGGGAGGTAGAAGTACGGGCCGACACCGTTGTCGATGAGCCGCTGGGCGTTGTGGAAGAAGTACAGGCCGAAGTCGACCAGCGAGCCGGATGCCGCGAGTTCACGACCCGACCGGTCGGTCAGCGTGATGTGCTTCTCGGTGAGGTGCCATCCGCGAGGGCGCATCACGATCGTCGGCGTGCGCTCGGCGGTGACCTCGTAGACCTTGCCCTCGGGGCTCGTGAAGGTCAACTCGCCGCGGATGGCATCGCGGAGCGACAGCTGGCCCTCGATGACGTTGCGCCAGGTCGGGCTGGTCGCATCCTCCTGATCGGCGAGCCAGACCTTCGCGCCCGAGTTGAGCGCGTTGATCGTCATCTTCGGGTCGGTGGGGCCGGTGATCTCGACACGGCGGTCCTCGAGGCCGGGCCCGGGCCCGGCGACACGCCAGTCGGCGTCATCGCGGATGTGCGCGGTGTCGGCGCGGAACTGCGGGTCCTGCCCGTTGCCGATCTCGAAGCGGCGGCGCATACGGTCGGCGAGTCGGTCGTGCCGGCGGCCACCGAAGCGGGTGTGGAGTTCGGCGACGAACGCAAGGGCTTCGGGAGTCAAGATCTCGTCGTAACGAGGGCGCATCGTGCCCGTGATCGTGATGGGCGCGGTGCCGGTGGCGGTGGGAGTCATGGCCCTGTCCTTCTGCGTTGATGGTGGCTGTGGCGTCGACCTTGCGGCCTGTGGCATCCACTCTGAACGAAGATTCATCGCAACCGTGGCCAAATCGGCTGTGAAGTTTTGCCATAATTCGCGTTTCATGACACACTTCCCGTCATGACGAACGACGAAGTCCGGTCGGAGCACGTCGCCGATGCCCTCACGATCGGCCGACGGATCCGTCAGTTGCGCACCGCGAAGTCGATGACGCTCGATGAATTGGCGGCATCCGTGGAACGCGCGCCGAGCCAGCTCTCGATGATCGAGACCGGCAAGCGTGAACCGAAGCTCACCCTGCTCCACGCCATCGCCCGAGCACTCGGAACGACGCTCGATCAGCTTCTTGAGGAGCAGCCGCTCGACCCGCGCGCGATGCGGGAAATCTCTCTGGAGCGCGCCATGAAAGGGCCGACGTTCCAAGCGCTCGGCATCGCGCCGTTCCGTATCGGCAAGTCTCTCCCGGACGACGCGCTGCAGGCCATGCTCACCCTGCAGGCGGAGATCGAGCGGCTCACGGACGAGCGGTCCGCGACCCCGGAAGAAGCGCGCCGCGCCAACGTGGAGCTTCGGCACCTCATGCGTCGCCAGGACAACTATTTCTCCGAGCTCGAGGATCACGCCCGCGCGATCCTCGATGCCGTGGACCACCCGGGCGGCCCGCTGACGCAGCGCACGGCGTCTGATATCGCGGCGCACCTCGGGTTTTCCCTGCACTACGTCGCCGATGTGCCGCAGTCGACCCGCAGCGTCGCCGATCTCAAAAACGGGCGGCTTTACCTGTCGAGCACCGTGCCGGCCAAGGGCGACTCCCGCACGGCGGTGCTGCAGGCGCTGGCCAGCCGGATCCTCGGGCACAGTGAGCCGCGCTCCTACGCGGAGTTCCTGCGTCAGCGTGTCGAGACCAACTACCTCACCGGCGCCCTCCTGATTCCCGAGGCGCACGCCGTGCCGTTTCTCCAGGACGCGAAAGCGCGCCGTGCCATCTCGATCGAAGACCTCCGCGACGCCTATTCCGTCTCCTATGAGACCGCGGCGCACCGGTTCACGAACCTCGCCACGCGACACCTCGGAATTCCGGTGCATTTCCTCAAGGTGCACGAGTCGGGCACGATCACGAAGGCCTATGAGAACGACGACGTGAACTTTCCCGCCGATCGGCTGGGCTCGATCGAGGGGCAACTGTGCTGTCGGCGGTGGACGAGTCGGACGGTCTTCGATGTCCCCGACAAGTTCAACCCGTATTACCAGTACACCGATACCGGGAATGGGACGTTCTGGTGCACGGCCCGTGTCGAGGCATCCAGCGAAGGATCACACTCGGTCAGCGTCGGTGTGCGCTTCGACGACACGAGATGGTTCATCGGTCGCGAAACGCCCCACCGGGGGATCTCGCGACACTCGGTCGACGTGTGCTGCCGTCGCCCGCCGGAGGACCTCGAGGCGGCGTGGCGTGACCAGGCGTGGCCGAATGTCCGGACGCCCCGGACGCTCCTGGCGACCCTCCCGACCGGCGCCTTCCCCGGCGTCGACACGACCGACCTCTACGAGTTCCTGGAGGCGCACTCCCCGGCATCCTGACGGCGCGGACCGTGAGACACCTCCTGTGCACCGAGACACCGGCGGTCAGCGCGTGTCTCGGTGCACAACGCGCGTCTCGCGGAAGGAGCGGCGACGCGGGTCAGGCGGTGGCGACGAGCGCAGCCCAGAGCTCGGCGCGAGCGGGGAAGGTCGACAGGTCTACGCCGAGCAGGCTCTGCGCCTGTGCGACCCGTGCGCGCACCGTGTGGCGATGGATGCCGAGGCTCTGCGCAGCGGCATCGATGCGCGCATCGTGCTCGAGCCAGGCCCGGACGGTGGGCAGCAGTGCGGTGCCGTGCGCCTCGTCGTGGAGGCGGAGCGGGGCGAGATGGGCCGTGGCGATCGCGCGCGTGTCCGGTCCGGTCAGTTGGGCCAGGACGCCCTCCCCCGCGAGGTCGTCGAAGCGGGCGACTCTGCCTGCCGCGCCGCGGCGGTCACGCGCGGTCACTGCTTCTGCATGTGCGTGGGCGAACGCCGAGTACGCGCTCGGCTGGGACACGCCGACGGTCGCGTCGAAGAGAGTCGCGAACTGGTCGAACAGTCCCTGATCGTCGGTGGGGGCGGCAATGACAAGGCCTGCGGAGCCGCGGCCGTGGAAGATCGAGCGATCGGTGGTGCGCAACTCGAGCCAATCCGCCGCGGCGTCGGCACGCGCGGCGGCGACGGTGGCCACGGCCACCACCACCGGTGCGGCCGGGAGTGCGCCCCACACTTCACGGGACACCCGGCGGGCGAGACTCGGGTCGTCTGTCAACAGGCTGTGCACGAGCCCGGCCCGCAACACATCGCGGGCGCGGTTGAGGCCGACGTTCTGTTCGAGCGCAAGGCCCGCCATGGCGATGACCGATGTCACCACCCCGCGGCCCTCCAGGTCGAGCTCACCGCCTGCGATGACGATCGCCCCGCGGAGGTGCCCGCCGCGCCCCAGAGTCTGCAGAGTGAACCGCTCGCCGTCGATCTCGACACTCGATCCCGCGCGCGCGCCACGCCGGAGGACGGCACCGACCTCCGCGGCCACCTCGGTCTGCGTCGCGGAGTCCAGGGCGCCGGACGGATGTTCCCGCACGAGGGTCCCGGTCGCATCGAAAAGCCCTGTCCATGCGCCGAGTTGACGCCCGAGTTCGGCCACCGTGGCTCCCAATCCGTCCGGCCGCAGGGCGGCGAGCGAGATCGCGCGCTGAGCGGCCAATGCCCAGGTGCGGCGAGCGTACGCCTGCGCCGCGACCGCCTCGGCGTTCGCGCGGGCGAGAGCGATGAAAGGAGTGCGGTAAGGGACCTCGAACAGCGGCATCCGTTCGGCTCGGCAGGCCTCGGCGAGAGCGGGCGGGATGCCGTCGCGCGCCACCTCCGTACCGAAACCCAGTCCGTGAACACCGCGCACGCGCAAGCGAGTGACATAGTCACCGTAATCCTGGGCCGCGGCATCCGTGCCGAACTGGGTGCCCGTGGTCAGCAGAAGCAGGTCGTCGGCGAGGAAGGGTGTCGGATCGGCGAGATCCGAACTGTGCACCCATCTCAGGGGGGCGTCGAGCGCATCAGGCCGCAGCGACGATTCGCTCGACGCGAGTCGAAGCCCGAGTTCGCGGCGACCGAGCAGGGCGCGCAGCGTCGGCTGAGGATCTTCGCTCATGCGCACCTCCGTCGGTGATGGACGCGACGTACACCGCTGACTCAAGAATGTACACGAGGGCAGGTGTGGGGGCGGGTCGCCGCGGCCTACGCTCACCGGCATGAGCTTCACCGATGCGACTCTGACCACCCCCCTCGGCGGCCCGACCCTGCCGCAGGAACGCCGCCTCGTCACCGCGCTTCCGGGCCCGCGCTCGCAGGAGCTCCTCGCCCGCAAAGCGGCCGCCGTCGCAGCCGGCGTGGGACACACGGTCCCGATCCATGCTGTCGCGGCCGGAGGGGGCGTCGTCGTCGACGCCGACGGCAACTCGCTCATCGACCTGGGGTCCGGAATCGCCGTGACGACCGTCGGCAGTGCGCATCCGAAAGTCGCCGCCGCGATCGCCGCGCAGGCCGCGCAGTTCACGCACACGTGCTTCATGATTTCGCCGTACGAGGATTACGTGGCCGTGGCCGAGGCGCTGAATCGTCTGACGCCGGGCGACCATGAGAAGAAGACCGCGCTGTTCAACTCGGGGGCCGAGGCGGTCGAGAACGCGGTGAAGATCGCCCGGAAGGCTACCGGCCGCCAGGCGGTCGTCGCTTTCGATCACGCGTACCACGGGCGCACCAACCTCACGATGGGACTCACGGCGAAGGCGATGCCGTACAAAAGCGGATTCGGCCCGTTCGCGGGTGAGATCTACCGGGCCCCGATGTCCTACCCCTACCGCGACGGGCTGACGGGTGCGGATGCCGCCGCGCGTGCGATCTCGATCATGGACAAGCAGATCGGCGCCGAGAACCTCGCCGCCGTCATCATCGAGCCTATTCAGGGCGAGGGCGGGTTCATCGTCCCCGCCGACGGCTTTCTCGAGGCGATCGTGGAGTGGTGTCGTGCGAACGGCGTCGTGTTCATCGCCGACGAGGTGCAGTCCGGTTTCGCGCGTACCGGTGTGATGTTCGCGAGCGAGCTGTTCGGCATCGTTCCCGATCTCGTCACGACGGCCAAGGGGATTGCGGGGGGCATGCCCTTGGCGGCGGTGACGGGCCGCGCCGAGATCATGGATGCGTCGCACAGCGGCGGGCTGGGGGGAACCTACGGAGGAAACCCCGTCGCCTGCGCGGCCGCCTTGGCATCGATCGAGGCATTCGAGAAGGACGGGCTGCTCGAGCGTGCGCGCGAGATCGGGGGAATCCTGCGCGCGCGCCTCGAGAAGATGCAGTCCGTCGACCCGCGAATCGGGGAGATCCGCGGGTCTGGCGCGATGATCGCCGCCGAGTTCGTCGACCCGGCCACGAAGGCGCCGGACGCCGCTCTGACGAAGGCCGTCGCCACAGCGGCGATCGCCGATGGCGTGATCGTCCTCACCTGCGGCACGTACGGCAACGTCGTCCGCTTCCTGCCGCCGCTCTCGATCGGCGACGACCTCCTCCATGAGGGTCTCGACGTCGTCGCCGCAGCTCTTGCCGCCGCCTGACAGCATCCGAACCCGAGAACAGGAATCAGCCATGACCGAGATCACCCGGGACGTCGTCGTCATCGGAGCGGGGGCGGCCGGCCTCACCGCCGCACACGAACTGAAGAAGGCCGGACTGTCGGTCGCGGTGCTGGAAGCGCGCGATCGCGTCGGCGGCAGGCTCTGGACCGATGTCATCGACGGCGCCATGCTCGAGATCGGTGGTCAGTGGGTCTCGCCCGACCAGCAGGCACTGATCGACACGATTGCCGACCTCGGGCTCGAGACCTTCAGCCGCTACCGCGAGGGCGACAGTGTCTATGTCGGGCCCGACGGGGTGGCCCACCGATTCACGGGGGAGATGTTCCCCGTCTCGGCCGAGACGGAGCGGGTGATTGCGGAGATCACCGACCGCCTCGACGCGATGGTTGCCGAGATCGACCCGGATCGGCCGTGGGCGCACGAGAAAGCGGCGGAGTGGGACAGCGTGTCGTGGGATGCGTGGCTCCGGGCTCAGACCGACGACGACGAAGCCGTGCGGAACCTCGCCTTTGCCACCGGGTCGGCGATGCTGACCAAGCCCACTCACAGCTTCTCGCTCCTGCAGTCGTTGCTGATGGCAGCCTCGGCAGGGAGCTACTCGCACCTCGTCGACGCCGATTTCATCCTCGACAAGCGCGTCGTCGGAGGGCTCCAGCAGGTTCCGCTGCTGCTTGCCGAGCGTCTCGGTGATGATGTCTTTCTGAACCAGCCGGTGCGGACGCTCGAGTGGTCGGATGCCGGAGTGACCGCGATCGCCGACGGAATCACTGTGCACGCCCGGCAGGCGGTGCTGGCGCTCGCGCCCGTGCTCTATCACCGCATCTCGTTCGTCCCGCCGATGCCCCGGCTCCAGCATCAGATGCACCAACACCTTTCGATGGGGTTCGTCATCAAGGTCCACGCCGTGTACGACCGGCCGTTCTGGCGGGAGCAGGGGCTCTCGGGCACCGCCTTCAGCCCGTATGAGCTGTCGCACGAGGCTTACGACAACACGAACCACGACGACGAGCGCGGCACGCTTGTCGGCTTCGTCTCGGACCGGTACGCGGACGACGTCTTCCTTCTGAGCGCCGAGGAACGCAAGGAGAGGATCCTCGAATCCCTCTCGCACTACTACGGGGCCGAGGCGAAGAATCCGATCGTCTATTACGAGAGCGACTGGGGCTCGGAAGAGTGGACACGCGGCGCGTATGCGGCGAGCTTCGATCTCGGCGGTCTGCACCGCTACGGCTCCGAGCTGCGCACGCCCGTCGGACCCATCCGCTTCGCCTGCAGTGACCTCGCCGGCGCCGGTTATCAGCATGTCGACGGTGCCATCCGTATGGGCCGTCTGGTCGCACAGCAGATCCTGGAGGAGAACCGCACATGACCGCGCACATCGTCGTCGGCTACACCGCGACCAAGACTGGCCGGGATGCCGTGGCCTTCGCCGCGCGCCTGGCCATCGCGACGGGGTCGGTTCTCGACGTCGCGATCATCCTCCCCGCCGACAGTCGGAGCGTCATCACTCCGCCGGATGCCGGCTACGACCGCCTGCTGCGCGAGCAGGCGCAGGCGTGGATCGCGGCCGCGATCGACAAGACGCCCGCCGAGGTCGTCGCGCACGCCCACGTGCGGTCGGCCGAATCGTTCGCCGAGGGGCTCATCACTCTCGCCGATGATCTGGGTGCCTCGCACATCGTCGTCGGCGCGGCCGACGGCGGCCTGCGCGGTCGGCACCGTCTGGGCACGACGACGACGGAGTTGCTCCACTCCTCCGACGTGCCGGTCGTGCTCGTGCCGCGCGGCGCGCGCAAGGTGGCAGCCGACACGGGGGTAACGCGACTGACGGTCGCCGTCGGCACCCGCCCCGGTGCCGAGGCTCTGATGGTGGATGCAGCGGCGCTCGCGGCATCCACCGGCGCGTCCGTGCGCTTGCTGTCGTTGCTGACCGTGGATCTTCCGCCCACCGCGGACACCGGTGCGATCCGACTCGCCGGGTCGACCGAAGCGGAGGAAGTGCTGGCGGCCGCGCAAACGGCGCTACCGGACGGCCTCGTCGTCGAGGTCGTCGTCGCCGACGGCGACAGCATCGAGGATGCCGTCTCCCACCTCGACTGGCAGCCCGGAGAGGTGCTCCTCGCGGGATCGAGCCGCCTCGCGCAGCCGCGCCGGCTGTTCCTCGGCTCCACCGCCGCCAAGATGCTCCACGAAGTCCCCGTCCCCGTCATCGTGGTTCCTCGGACCCATCGCGGCGGCAGCACCCAGGAAGGATCACAGCGATGAGTGCACCCGAAGCCACACCGCTCGTCTCCGGCGCCACCGAGTCACACGGTAAGGGAGGGCTGTCGACCAAAGGCCTGAGCGCCGGCACGATCGGCCTCCTCGGCGCCGTCGTCATCGGCATTTCCTGCATCGCCCCGGCCTACACCTTCACGGCCGCCGTCGGACCGACGGCCTCCGAGGTCGGCGCGCAGATTCCCGCCGTCATCCTCGTCGGATTCATCCCGATGCTGCTGGTCGCCTTCGGGTACCGCGAACTCAACAACCGCATGCCCGACGCCGGGACCTCCTTCACCTGGGCGTCCCGGGCGTTCGGTCCGTGGGTCGGCTGGATGGCCGGCTGGGGCCTCATCGTCGCGACGATCCTGGTGCTGTCCAATCTCGCCGGCGTTGCCGTCGACTTCCTGTTCCTGCTCATCTCGCAGATCACCGGCAACGCCGCCATCGCGGACCTCGCCGCCGAGACGTGGATCAACATCGTCGTGTGCCTGCTGTTCATGCTGGGGGCGACCTTCGTGTCGTACCGCGACATGCAGACCACGCAGAAGCTCCAGTATGTGCTTGTGACGTTCCAGGTCGCCGTGCTGCTGTTCTTCGCGGTCGCCGCGATCGTCACCGCCGTGGGCGGCAACGGCTTCGACTACCAGCCGTTCGATCTGAACTGGTTCAACCCGTTCGCGATCAGCTCGTTCAGCGCGCTCGCCGCGGGCCTGTCGCTGTCGATCTTCATCTTCTGGGGGTGGGATGTCACCCTCACGATGAACGAGGAGACGAAGGACCCTGAGAAGACGCCGGGGCGCGCCGCGACGCTCACCGTCGTCACGATCGTGTCGCTCTACCTGCTGCTGGCGGTGGCGATGATCATGTTCGCCGGCGTCGGTACCGGCGAGCTGGGCCTCGGCAACGCCGACATCCAGGACAACGTCTTCTTCTTCCTCTCCGGCCCGGTCCTCGGCCCGTTGGCGTTCTTGGTCTCGCTCGCCGTGCTCACGAGCTCGGCCTCGTCGCTGCAGTCGACGTTCGTCGGCCCGGCCCGCACGCTCCTGTCGATGGGACACTACGGTGCCCTGCCGCCGTCGTTCGCGAAGGTGAGCCCGCGGTTCTTCACCCCGGGGTACGCGACGATCGTCTCGGCGATCGTGGCGTCGGCGTTCTACGTCGTCATGCGCATCGTCAGCGAGAACACCCTGTGGGACACGATCCTGACGCTCGGCATGATGATCTGCTTCTACTACGGCATCACCGCATTCGCCTGCGTCTGGTACTTCCGCAAGCAGTGGTTCGATTCGGTCCGCAACGTCTTCTTCACGTTCCTGTTTCCGCTGATCGGCGGAATCATCCTCGCGGTGCTGTTCTTCACGACTCTGATCGACTCCATGGATCCCGCGTACGGGTCGGGTGCCGAGATCGGCGGGGTCGGCATCGTCTTCATCCTCGGGATGCTGATCATCGTCGTGGGTGTCGTCATCATGATCTGGCAGGCGATCAAGCGTCCCGCGTTCTTCCGCGGGGAGACGCTGTCGCTCGATGCCCCCGAGAGCCTGAAGAAGAAGGTGCGCCGATGAGTGTGGAGGCTGAGAAGACCCTGCGGGCGTCCCTGCCCACGCAGCTCCTCATCGGCGGACGGTGGACGGATGCAGCCTCCGGCGCCACGTTCCCGGTCTACGATCCGGCCACGGGTGATGTGCTCGCCGAGATCGCCGATGCGAGCCCGGACGACGGCATCCGTGCCCTGGATGCGGCCGTCGCAGCGCAGGAGGCGTGGGCGTCGACCGCGCCGCGCGAGCGCAGCGATATCCTCCGGCGCGCCTTCGATCTCGTGCAGGAGCGCAAGGAAGACCTGGCGCTGCTGATGACCCTCGAGATGGGAAAGCCCCTCGCCGAGGCGCGGGGAGAAGTCGCGTACGGCGGAGAGTTCCTGCGCTGGTTCAGCGAGGAAGCCGTGCGCATCGCCGGCCGGTACGGGCTCAACCCCGAAGGCACGGGGCGCATGGTCGTCTCGCAGCGGCCGGTGGGCCCCTGCTTCTTCATCACGCCGTGGAACTTTCCCCTCGCGATGGCCACCCGCAAGATCGCTCCCGCGCTCGCCGCCGGGTGCACCGTCGTCGTCAAGCCGCCGGAGCTGACGCCCCTCACAACCCTGCTCTTCGTGCAGCTGCTGCAGGAAGCGGGGTTGCCGGACGGTGTTGTCAACGTGGTGACCACCACACACTCCGGCGACCTGTCGGCGCCGATCATCGCCGACCCGCGACTGCGCAAGCTCTCGTTCACCGGTTCGACGCCGGTCGGCAAGAAGCTCATCGCACAGGCTGCCGAGGGTGTCTTGCGGGTGTCGATGGAACTCGGCGGGAACGCGCCGTTCGTCGTCTTCGACGATGCAGATCTCGACAAAGCGGTCGACGGCGCGCTGGCGGCGAAGTTCCGCAACGTCGGGCAGGCGTGCACGGCCGCGAACCGCTTCATCGTGCACACGTCGATCGCCGACGAGTTCGCGCGGCGGGTGACCGAGCGTGTCTCGGCGATGTCCGTGGGCCGCGGGACGGAAGACGGCGTGCAGATCGGTCCCCTCATCGACGAGAAGGCGGTTGCGAAGGCCGACGAACTCGTGACGGATGCCGTGGACCGCGGGGCGCGGGTGCTCACCGGCGGCGAGATCCTCGATGGTCCCGGCACGTTCTACGCGCCCACGGTCGTCGCCGACGTCGTGGCGGGGAGCGCGATCCTGCGCGAGGAGATCTTCGGCCCGGTACTCGCCATCGCGACGTTCACCGACGAGGATGACGCCGTGCGGCTCGCCAACGACACGGAGTACGGACTGGTGTCCTACGTCTTCACGCAAGACCTCGCCCGCGGCCATCGGATGATCGATCGCCTCGAGACCGGGATGATGGGACTCAACGTCGGCGTCGTCTCGAACGCGGCTGCGCCGTTCGGTGGCGTCAAGCAGTCCGGGGTCGGCCGCGAGGGTGGCCTCGAAGGCATCCACGAATACCTGTCCACCAAGTACACGTTGATCCCCGTCGCGTGACGCGGGACGAGATCGGAGAAGCCATGAGCGACTACGCCGTCGTCAACCCCGCCACGGGCGAGACCCTCGCCACGTACGACACGTTCACCGACGCGCACGTGGACGACGCCGTCGCCGCTGCCGAGGAGGCCTACCGCACGTGGGGGCGCACGGCATCCGTCGCGGAGCGCGCGGCGCTCATCCGACGGGTCGCCGAGCTCTACCGTGAGCGTCGGGAGGAGCTCGCCACCACGATCGTGCGGGAGATGGGCAAGCCCCTTGCGGCGGCACTCGGCGAAGTGGACTTCGCCGCCGACATCACCGAGTTCTACGCGGACAACGCCGAGAAGATCATGGCCGACCAGCCCATCGACATCCTCGGCGAGGGGACCGCGGTCATCCGCAAGGCGCCACTCGGACCCCTCCTCGGGATCATGCCGTGGAACTTCCCGTACTACCAGGTCGCCCGTTTCGCGGCTCCGAACCTGTTGGTCGGCAACACGATCCTGCTCAAGCACGCACCGCAGTGCCCGGAATCGTCGGCAGCGATCGAGCGGCTGCACGTGGATGCCGGTTTCCCCGTCGGGGCCTACGTCAACTTGTATGCGACCAACGACCAGGCGGGCGCCATCATCGCCGACCCTCGTGTGCAGGGCGTCTCGCTGACCGGCTCGGAGCGCGCGGGCGCCGCCGTCGCCGAGATCGCGGGCCGGAACCTCAAGAAGGTGGTGCTGGAGCTCGGCGGATCAGACCCGTTCATCCTGCTCTCCACCGATGACCTCGATGCGGCGGTCGATTCTGCCGTCGAGGCGCGCCTGGACAACACCGGTCAATCCTGCAATGCCGCCAAGCGGTTCATCGTCGCAGACGAGCTGTACGACGATTTCCTGGCCAAGTTCACGGCCGGAATGACGGCGGCGACCGTCGGCGATCCGTTCGCTGACGACACCGACCTCGGCGCACTGTCGTCGCTCGTGGCAGCCGAGCGGCTGCAGGAGCAGGTCGAGCGCGCCGTGGCACAGGGAGCCACGCTGGTGGCCGGCGGCACGCGTGACGGCGCCTTTTTCGGTGGGACAGTGCTCGCCGACGTCACGCCGGAAATGGATGCCTACCGCGAGGAGTTCTTCGGGCCGGTCGGCGTGGTCTACCGCGCGACGGATGAGGACGACGCGGTGGCGATCGCCAACGGGACCCCGTTCGGCCTGGGCTCCTACATCTTCACGACCGATCCCGCTCAGGCTGCCCGGGTGGCCGACCGGATCGAGGCCGGCATGGTCTACGTCAACATCGTCCTCGCCGACAGCCCCGAACTTCCGTTCGGGGGCGTGAAGCGGTCGGGGACGGGACGTGAGATGGGGTTGCTCGCTGCCGACGAGTTCGTCAACAAGAAGCTCATCCGCATCGCCGGCTGAGGTGCCCGCACCGGGCATTTTGTCCGGTGCAGGGCCTGTCGGTGCGGCTCCCCGAGGGCCATGATGAAGACATGGACGAGAACACGGATGCCATCACCTTCCTCTCCGACCGGGAGTGCTGGGATCGGCTCAAGGAGCAGCAGCTCGGTCGGCTCGTGACCCACGTCGGCGACGTGCTCGACATCTTCCCGGTGAACTACACGGTCGACGGGGACAGTGTTGTCTTCCGCACCGCCGAGGGCAGTAAGTTGACCGAGCTCACGGTCAACGACCACGTGCTTTTCGAAGTCGATGAGTACACCGACACCGACGCGTGGAGTGTCGTCATCCGTGGCACGGCAGTGCGCCTGGAGACGGCCGAGGAGGTGCGCGCGGCCGACGACCTTCCTCTGACGCCGTGGATCCCCACGCTGAAGTATCACTACGTGCGGATCGTTGCGGCATCCCTGTCGGGACGCGACGTGCGCCGCGGCGAGGAGCCGGATCGGTACGGCGTGCAGCAGTACTGACGGGCCCCCGTCAATTCGCATGCCGCCGGGGCATGACGTACACTCGAGGGAGCAGTTGAAGTCTGTATTCTTTCGCCGTGCCCGCGGAGCGGGACCCCCTCACCCTCGGTCGTGGTGGACGTGCGGACTTCTCCGAGGTCGGAAGATCTCTAGGGCGGTAGCTCAATTGGCAGAGCAGCGGTCTCCAAAACCGCAGGTTGCAGGTTCGATTCCTGTCCGCCCTGCACGCGTCAGCACTCGCTGACACGGAAGTAAGTCACACAGGTGGGTACATGGTTCAGGAAGAGGCGAACGGCGACGTCGTCGCATCAAGCGGCGTGCCCCGCGAGAAGAAGCTGAACTTCTTCCAGCGGATCGCTCTCTTCATCCGCCAGGTTTTTGCCGAGCTTCGCAAGGTCGTCACCCCGACCCGGCAGGAACTCGTCAAGTTCACGGCGGTCGTGCTGGGCTTCGTCGTTGTCATGATGGCGATCGTGTACGGCCTTGACTTGCTCTTCACCTGGGTGGTGCAGGTCGTCTTCGGCGTCCCGTCCTGAGCGAGGCTGAGCCTCCTCGAATGCGCGGCCCGCGGCCGCACGACCCACACATGGAAGAGAACGCACGTGTCTGAAAAGTATGTCGACGACGCCGACTGGGCGACCGCTGCCGAGCAGTCCAGTGAGGATGACGAAGCCCAGGAGGGCAACATCCTCGCGGAGGAAGAGCTCGCTTCGGCCCCGGCCGAGCACGTCGCTGTCCACATCGTCGAGGACGAAGACGGGGGCGACGACAGCGACCTGGATGACATCGACATCGACGACCCGGAGGCCGACGCCATCGTGAACGACGCACTCGAAATCGACAAGGCCGACGAGGCTGAGGCTGCCGCCGAGGTCCTCACCGACTCGCTCGCCGAAGAAGAGGCCGAGCGGGCCGAGCAGGCTGCTGACGAAGTTCTCCCGTACGACGGTCCCGACGTCAACGGAGACCCCGACGCCGCCGAGGATGCTGCGGAGCAGGACCCGTATGAGGCCTTCCGTGCCGACCTGCGCGCGCTCCCGGGAAAATGGTACGTGCTGCACTCGTACGCCGGTTTCGAGCGCAAGGTGAAGGCCAACATCGAGCAGCGCAAGAACACGCTCGAGGTCGAGGAAGACATCTACCAGGTCGAGGTCCCGATGGAGGACGTCGTCGAGATCAAGAACGGTCAGCGCAAGATGGTCACGCGCGTCCGGATTCCCGGCTACGTGCTCGTCCGCATGGAGCTCAACGAAGACACCTGGTCGGTTGTCCGCCACACGCCCGGTGTCACCGGTTTCGTCGGCAACGCGCACAACCCGATCCCGCTCCGCTTCGAAGAGGCTTTCAACATGTTGAAGTCGCTCGTGCAGGTGACCGAGAGCGCCCCCGCCAAGGGCAGCGGCGCCAAGGGTTCGGCCACGCAGGCGCGCAGCGTCATCACCGAGGTCGACTTCGAGGTCGGCGAGACCATCACGATCAAGGAAGGTTCGTTCGCGGGCCTGCCCGGATCGATCAGCGAGATCAAGCCGGAGAGCGGAAAGCTCACCGTCCTTGTGTCGCTGTTCGAGCGTGAGACCCCGGTCGAGCTCAGCTTCGACCAGGTCACCAAGCAGTGAGTCGAGGCGGATCAATGCTGCGGAGCAGCGTTGATGCGCCTGCGACTCAGGTTGAGTAGCCGCCGTCGGCGGCGTATCGAAACCTCATACAGACTTCTCGGGTTTCGGCCCGGGGGAACCGCGATCCGGAGATGCCGGATGCGCGGGAGAACGGATGCCGCCGGTATCCGCTCGAGGAAAGGAAATGAGAATGGCACCCAAGAAGAAGGTGACCGGCCTGATCAAGCTCCAGATCAAGGCTGGCGCCGCCAACCCGGCGCCGCCGATCGGGCCCGCGCTCGGTCAGCACGGCGTGAACATCATGGAGTTCTGCAAGGCGTACAACGCGGCGACCGAGTCGCAGCGCGGCAACGTCATCCCCGTCGAGATCACCGTCTACGAGGACCGCAGCTTCACGTTCATCCTGAAGACCCCGCCGGCCGCAGAGCTGATCAAGAAGGCCGCTGGTGTGGCCAAGGGTTCGTCCACGCCCCACACCACCAAGGTCGCGAAGCTCACCAAGGACCAGGTCCGCGAGATCGCCGAGGCCAAGATGCCTGACCTGAACGCGAACGACATCGAGGCTGCCTCGCTGATCATCGCCGGCACCGCCCGTTCCATGGGCATCACGGTTGAGGGCTGAGGGAGATAACGAACATGTCCAAGTCCAAGGCTTACGAAGCAGCAGCGGCGAAGATCGACCGCTCCACGTTCTACAACGCCACCGAGGCGGTGCACCTGGCAAAGGAGACCGGCTCGAAGAAGTTCGACTCCACGGTCGAGGTCGCGCTGAAGCTCGCTGTCGACCCGCGCAAGGCGGACCAGATGGTCCGCGGCACGGTCATCCTGCCCCACGGCACGGGCAAGACCGCCCGCGTCATCGTGTTCGCGACGGGTCCGGCCGCCGAGGCTGCCATCGCCGCGGGCGCCGATGAGGTCGGCGGCGCCGAGCTCATCGAGCGCGTCGCCGGAGGGTGGGTCGACTTCGACGCCGCCGTCTCGACGCCCGAGCTCATGGGTCAGGTGGGTCGCCTGGGTAAGGTCCTGGGTCCCCGCAACCTCATGCCGAACCCGAAGACGGGCACCGTCACTCCGAACCCGGCCAAGGCCGTCGAGGATATCAAGGGCGGAAAGATCGCCTTCCGCGTCGACAAGCACGCCAACGTGCACTTCGTCGTCGGCAAGGTCTCGTTCACGGCCGAGCAGCTCGAAGAGAACTTCAGCGCGGCGATCGAGGAGATCATCCGTCTGAAGCCCTCCAGCGCCAAGGGCCGCTACATCCAGAAGGGTGCCGTGTCGACCACGTTCGGCCCCGGCATCCCGCTGGACGTCAACGCCTTCGCCTGATCTCACGATCGCGCGAGACAGAAGGGCCTCACCTCTCAGGTGGGGCCCTTCTGCATGCCTTCATTGTGCCGGTTTGACGTGTCAGTGCGGGAGGACCAGGCTGACCGCGATCGCGAACATCACGACGGCGATGATCGCGTCCAGGATCCGCCATGCTCGGGGCGTCGAAAGCACCCGGCTGAGGAAGCGCGCACCGAGGGCGAGTGAGAAGAACCACACCATCGAAGCCCCGATCGCGCCGAGGGCAAAGAGCCAGCGCGCATCGCCGTAGGTGGCGGCCACCGAGCCGAGCAGAAACACCGTGTCGAGGTAGACATGCGGGTTCAGCCAGGTCAATGCGAGACACGTCGCGAGGACGGGGGCAAGCCGCGAGGTCGAGACCTCGGTTCGAGCGCTCACGCTCGGACCGGTCGGCAGACTGCGTGGCGCGGGGTCGATCGACAGCGTGTCGCCGGAAGGACGTATCGCGCGGCGCGCGGCCAGGACGGCATACCCCGTCAGGAACAGCGCACCGGCCCACCGGACGACCTCGATCACGCGCGGCGCAGCCTCGAGGATCGCTCCGAGACCCGAGACCCCGACGACGATCAGGGCGGCGTCCGAGACGGCGCACACCGCCGCAACCGCGAGAACGTGCTCGCGACGGATCCCCTGGCGCAGCACGAAGAGATTCTGCGCGCCGATCGCGACGATGAGCGAGAGGCCGAGGCCGAAGCCGGCGAGGACGGTGGGGATCACATCTCGAACGCTACGGTCGACGGGAGATGAAGTCCAGTTCAGATATCTTCACCTGCGTAAGCTGAGCTCATGCTCCGTGTCCCGGCCGATCTCGCTCTCACGCTGGCTGCGGTTCTCGATGAAGGCAGCCTGGATGCCGCCGCCCGCCGGCTCCATGTGACCCCGTCGGCGGTGAGTCAGCGGATCAAGACGCTCGAGGAGCACGTCGGGCGCGTGCTCCTGGTCCGTGCGAGGCCGGTGCGCCCGACGACCGCGGCGCATGCCGTGGTCCGCTACGCGCGCCAGATCGCGCTTCTCGAGCATGAGGCTGTCGCGGCACTCGGCGGTGCGGATGGGGCACTGCTCAGCATTCCGCTCGCCGTCAACGCGGACTCGCTGGCCACCTGGTTTCTGGCTCCGCTCGCGCGCGTCGCGGAGCGGCATCCGCTCGTGTTCGATCTGCATCGCGACGATCAGGACTTCACCGCCGAGCTGCTGGAATCCGGGACCGTCATCGGCGCCGTCACATCGCGCGCACAGCCCGTCGCGGGATGCCGGGTGAGCGCGCTCGGTACCCTCCGCTATGAGGCGGTCGCGACCCCGGAGTACTCCGCCCGCTGGTTCGCGGACGGTGTCACGGCGCCCGCATTGACGCATGCGCCGCTGATCGATTTCGACCGTCGTGATGATCTTCAGTCCCGTTGGCTGTCGTCATACGGCGTCGATCCGACGCATCCACCCCGCCACCGCGTGCCCGCCTCCCACGACTTCGCGACGGCCACGACACTCGGATTCGGCTGGGCGCTCCTGCCGCGGTTCCAGTCGCAGGCGCACCTGGATGCTGGTCGACTCATCTCGCTGGGCGGGCCACCCGTTGATGTCCCGCTCTACTGGCAGCAGTGGAACCTCGCCTCCGACGTTCTCGATGCCGTCGCCGGCGAGATCATCACCGAGGGGCGACGCGTCCTGACGCACTGAGTCAGCCTTCGCCGATCGACAGGACGACTTTGCCGCGCGTGTGGCCCTTCTCCAGCTCGCGATGCGCGGCAGCGGCCTCAGCGAGGTCGAAGACGCGGTCGACGTAGACCTGGATCGCGCCGGATTCCAGCAGGCGCCCGAGCGTGGCCAACACGCCACCGTCCGGAGTCACCTTGTATGACGTCGCGCGGACACCCGCCGCGGCGGCGGCCGACGCATAGTCGGGCCAGCCACCCGTGGGTACCAATACGTACAGACCGCCGGGGCGGAGCACGGTGAGTGAGCGCGTGCCGGTGTCATCGTGCACGTTTCCGACCAAGTCGATGACAACGTCGACCTCCCCGACGATGTCTTCGAAGCGGGTGCTCGCATAGTCGATCACGACGTCGGCGCCGAGATCACGGAGCCATGCGAGGTTCGTCGCTGAACCGGTGGCTGTCACGTGCGCGCCGAAATACGCGGCGAGCTGAACGGCGAAATGCCCCACACCACCGGACCCCGCGTGGATCAGCATCCGCTGTCCTTCGTGGGCGTGGGCGGTCTCGACCACGAGCCCCCACGCGGTGAGTGCCGCCAGAGGCACGCCCGCGGCCTCGACGTGGGAGAGTGAGGCGGGCTTGCGCGCCACAGACAGAGTGGGGACGACGGCATAATCCGCATAGGTTCCCCCCGTGCGCGGAAAAGCGACCATCCCGAAGACCTCGGTACCGACCGGCAACGGGTGCGCCTCGAACGGGGTCGCGACCACGATGCCGCTGAAGTCGAACCCCAGTGTGCTCGGGAACGACGCGATCGCGCCGCTCACGCCCGCGCCGCTGCGTGTCTTCACATCGATCGGGTTCACGCCGGCCGCCATGACCCGCACGAGCAACTCGCTGATCACGGGGCGTGGGAGGGGCATCGCCACCTCGTGCAGGACCTCGCTGCCGCCCACCGCGTCGAAGACGACCGCGCGCATCTGCTCGGGCAGGGCTGACACGACCAAGGGTGACGGTGCGTCTGCGGGGGATGTCGCCCGTAGCGGCCGAAATCTCATCCTCGCTCCTTCCGCGTGCGTGTCGACGTCGGCAGCACGTGCTGTGTGTAGACACAAGTCAACCGCGTCATTGTCTCGCCGATGTTACGCGGGTGCTACCGGGGAGAGAAGGATCCGCCGTCAGGCCCGGGCGGTGAGAGCGGACGTCGGAATCCGATCCTCGATGTCATCCGGTCACTGGTAGCTACTCCGTCGGCCGGGTACCCGTCGTGAGCGCGTGCAGGAGAGCCGTGAGCCGATGGATGTCGTCGAGCTCCCATTCGGCGAGTGACTCGTGCAGGCCTCTCTCTTGGGGGCGGCGCGCCGCCTCCAGGCGTTCCAGGCCCTGGGGTGTCGCAGAAAGCAGGCTCGAGCGGCCGTCGGACGGATCCGGCGTGCGCTGGATGAGCCCGAGGGTTTCGAGCTCGCGTACGGTCCGGCTGATCTGACCCTTGTCGAGTATGAGCAGTTCTGCGAGCGCCGATGACGTGATGGACTCGCGGCGGACGATCGTCGTGAACAGCTTGTACGCTCCGGGGAGCATTCCGGGGCTGATCCGGTGTGCGGCATCGGAGATCAGCCGCCGAAACTGACCGATCAGTTCCCCGAACTGCGACTCCAGCGCGCGGACGGCGTCGGCGCGCGCCCCGGCATCCTCAGTCATCCGATCCACGCTCCCGGGCTCCCGTGCGCACCGGGCCGGTCGCCGTGAGGGTCGCCATCGCTTCGGGGACCGAGACGGTCGCGAGATCGGCCTCGCCGGCATGCAGGCGTTCGGCGGTCGTCATGGTCGTCAGCGGCTTGTTCGGGAGGAACACGATGGCCAAGAGTGAGATGACGGCGAACGGGACGGCGATCAGGAACGAGTGCGAGATACCGTTCGCGTAGATGTCCTCGAACACGACGCGCAAGGTTTCGGGCATGGCCGACACCTGGGGGAGCGTGCCGGACTGCAGTTGTTCACCCCAGTACTGCGCATTGTCGCCGAGCGTCGCAAGGGCCGCCGAGATGTCGTCCTTCCGGTCGGCGACGAGGTCGATCACGCGAGCGGCGAGCGCGGCGCCCATGACCGACACACCGATCGTGCCGCCGAGGCTCCGGAAGAATGTGACGCCGGAGCTGGCGACACCGATCTCGTCGGGCCGTGTGGTGTTCTGCACGACGAGCACGAGGTTCTGCATCGTCATGCCGACGCCCGCGCCGAGCAGGAACATGTACACCGAGACGAGGACGAAGTTCGTGTCGTAGTGGATCGTCGACAGCATCGTGGAACCGGCGATGAGCAGCACAGCGCCGACGATCAGGTAGGGCTTCCACTGCCCGTACTTCGTGACGAGCGCGCCGACACCGATGGAGGAGATCAGGAGCCCACCGATCATCGGGATCGTCATGAGACCGGCTTCGGTGGGGGTGGCGCCGCGGGCGAGCTGCATGTACTGGCTGAGGAAGACGGATGCTCCGAACATGGCGATGCCGGTGGCGATCGATGCGATCACCGAGAGCGTGAAGGTACGGTTCCGGAAGAGTGTCAGCGGGATGAGCGGTTCCTTCGAACGCAGCTCGACGACGATGAACAGCACCGCGGCCAGCAGTGCGCCGCCGACCATGAGCACGCTCGACAGGCTCCACCAGTCGTTGTTGGCGAGATCGGCCCAGGCGCCCTGCGTCGCGGTTCCCGCGTTGGTCACCCAGATCAGCAGCAGGGAGACCGCCGCCGACAGCAGCACGATGCCGAGATAGTCGATCGAGGTCTTCTTCTGGGGGCGGGCGGGCACGTGCAGCGTCGCCTGCACGAGAAGCAGCGCGCCGACGGCGAACGGCAGGGCGACGAAGAAGTTCCAGCGCCATCCCCAGGCATCCGTGATCAGGCCGCCGAGGAGCGGGCCACCGATCGTGGCGACGGCCATGACCGCGCCGAACAGACCCATGTAGCGGCCACGCTCACGCGGGCTGATGATGTCGGCCATCAGCACTTGGCTGAGCGCGGCGAGGCCACCCGCGCCGACACCCTGCACGGCGCGGAAGGCGATCATCACCTCGGCGTTCTGCGAGAAGCCGGCGGCCGCCGTCGCGAGGACGAAGATCACGATCGCGATCTGGAAGAGGAGCTTGCGGTTCGTGAGATCGGCAAGCTTTCCCCAGATGGGGGTCGAGATCGCGGTCGTCAGGAGGGTCGCCGTGACGACCCAGGTGAAGGCCGTCTGGTTGCCGTCGAGGTCGTGAATGATGACCGGGAGCGATGTTGAGACGACAGTCGAGGCAAGCATCGAGACGAACATGCCGAGGAGGAGGCCGGAGAGAGCCTCGAGCACCTGGCGCTGAGTCATGCGCGGCTTCGGGAGCGCTTCGGAGGATGAAGACATGAAGGGTCCTCTGACAGGAGGGGGGCGGTGATGCGCGACGGTACGCGAGAAGGTTGAGATAGATCAACCGTTGAGACCGGTCAACTATATTCCTGTCGTTGATCCATGTCAACTATCGGGCGATACGTCGAGGGTCGGAGGGAGCGATCAGTCTGCGAGCGCCAGCGCGCGATACGGCTCGCGCGATCGGCGAGGTGCCGCATCCGCCCGTACCGGACGCGGCGGCAGCGGCCGCTGGGTCGTGCGGCGATAGAGCTCATCGATGAGGTCGGTGGCGAGGCCGACGAGCGTGTCGATCTCGGCCTCGTCGCGATCGATCCACGCGCATCGCGGTTCGTCGCCCACGGGGACGAACCCGTCGTGTTCCTCCCACACGACGAGCGTGCGCTCGGCGCCCAGGACGTGCTGCTGCCACCAGATCTGGCGCAAGTAGGTGCGGGGGATCGACCGCCACGTCTTGTTCGTGGTCTTGATCTCGCAGAGCGTCACGCGGCCGTCGGCGTCGACGGCGAGTCCGTCCGGTGTCGCGAGATGACGCTTCTCCACGACGGCGTGAAAGAGGGCGGACGACGGATGGATGCCGTGGGTCGCCGCCACCCACGCGGCGATCTCCGGCTCGCGCCGGCGGCCGTGGTCGGTGTAGGCGTTTCCCGAGAATCCGGATCCGCCGCCGAGCTTCGCGTCGGCGGCGCGAGCGATCGCGGCGGGGCTCGTGAGTCCGGCGACATCGGTCGCGGTGATGCCGCGCGCACGTGCCCGCATCCACCCCACGCGGTCGCGCGAATCGGCGACGACACGTGCCGCGAGGTCCGGGGCTATGCGCGCGATGCCTTCCGGAGTCATGTCTTCGAGGCTAACCCGGGCCCGACCCACCGAAGGACCCGACACTCTGCGCCACGAGCATCTCGCCCGCCCTTCCCCTGCCCGCATACCCACCTCCCGCGGCACTCGTCCGGATCCCATGATTCGGTCGAAACAGGGGACGGGGTGGGGTCAGCCGCGGCGGGTGAGGGAGGCGGGATCGCGGGGCAGATAGCCGTTCTGGATGCGTTGCACGCCTCCGAACTGGCCGATGCACACGGCGATGAACACGATCGACCAGCACGTCCAGAGCACGATCTCCCACGCATCCTGGCCGATCGCGATGCCGCGGACGACGCCGGTGACCGTGAAGATCGCGGCCAGGCCGGCGAGCGCTGAGGTGATCAGGCGGAGGAAGAGGTCGGAGGAGAAGCCGAGGAATCGCACGGCGAACCAGTCACCGCGGGTCGGGGAGCGGCGGCCCTGTCGGTAGGGGAGGCCGGCCCAGAACCCGGCTGCACGCGCCAGACGCCTCCCCGAGCGGTGCAGGCCGAGCAGGAGCCACACCGAGGGCACGCCGCAGCACAGGGAGCCTCGCGAGGCGAGGTCATGGTGTGGGACTCGGTGCGGTGCGATGCGGTGACCGAGTGAGCAGCCGAAAGGAGAAGGCGCTCACAGCCGCGGTCGTCGAAGCATCACCCGCCCTCCTCGGCTACTTCCAGCGCAGGGTTGCGGTCGACGATGCGCCGGACCTCCTAGGCGAGACGATGGTCACAGCGTGGCGTCGGGTCGGAGACGCACCGTCGCGCCCCGAAGAAGTGCGCATGTGGCTCTTCGGCATCGCTCGGGGCGTACCGCTCAATTACGGGCGGGGGGAGCGTCGTCGGTGGGCGCTGATCGACCGGCTACGGGGTGCCGTCCCAACTCGCGACAGTCACGCTGGTGCCGATGACGGGCTTGAAGCCAGAGACGCGATCGCGCGTCTCCCGGCCGGGGGACGCGAGCTGATCGAGTTGGTCTATTGGGAGGGGCTCACCCTCGCCCAAGCGGCAGCGGTTGTCGGCATACCGGCCTCGACTGCGCGTAGCCGGTACGCCAAAGCGAAGGAACGCCTCAGAGACGCGCTTCTTACTGGTGAGCCGACACGCGGGTTCTAGTCGGCCCGCCGAAAACGATCGTTTTTGACCGCCTCGCGCGTCAGGCGCGAAGAAGCCCGCCGGAAAGCCGTATCGGAACCCCGTTTCGGCGGACGTTAGCGGCGGGGAATGCGGCGATGTCGGGAGTGGTGTTCGTACTCGCCGAGGCCCGCTCGGCGATCAGCCCACATGCGCTGCTCCGAGCGGATCCGGGACACGAGGTCGGGATCTATGTCAGCTATGGCCATGCCCTCGGCGGTGGGAACGTGAGCGATACGTTGACCAAGCGGGTTAAACACGGCGGATCCGCCGATGAACTGATGGGTGCCTCCGATGAGGCCACTGAATACGACGTACATGCCGTTGTCGAGTGCTCGGGCGGCATAGTGCACAAGTCGCGTCGGTGTTCGCCTCCAGGGAAGTACGCGCCGCTGTTGATGTACACGATCGCACCGTTGACGGCAGCCTCGGCCGCATGCTCCGGGAAATTCGCGTCGTAACAGACGGACAACCCCAACTTCAAGTCACCCGCGGATAGCGAGCACCCATGATCGCCGGCAGTGAACCAGCGGCGTTCGCTGTCATAGAGGTGCTGCTTGTCGTACGCCAGGACCGGGCCGCTACCGGGTGCGAGAACGATGTCCGTCAATGTCGACGATCCGCCCCGGTCAAGGGCGGTGTTGAGAACTACAAGCATTCCCGTCTCGTCGACGGCTTGCTGCACCGGATCGAGCCAGTCGAGGTCCTTTGATGCAGGCAACGGTCCGGTGAAAGCTGCGTCGTCGTAGCCCGTTACGAAAGCCTCGGGGAACACTATGACGTCGACCTTTTCCGCGGAGGCTCGCTGGATGAAGTCGACGGCCTTTGCGATGTTGTGGTCGACCCCACCCGTGGAGGCTTCGGCCTGAACGGCCGCTATGCGGAGAATCACCTTCACACTTTCGCACCTGGCGTGGTTGTAGGTTTCCGCAACCGGCCGAAACTGATCGTTTACGGCGCGGCCGGCGCCGACGTCGAACGGCGCACGACACGCCGACGAACAACGCTGTGGCTTCGTTCGCTTGGTGGCGGGGTTTTTGCAGCGCTCCGTGGCGGTCTTGTTGCCGCGATCACGCAGGACTGGCTGCAGGTAGGTGTCGCGGTCTGAACCGAGAGGGGTGCGCCCGGTCGGGGCCGTTTGGATCGCTGCCGCTACGTCAGAGTCCGAAGGCTCCGCCGCTGACGAGGATCACGATGCCGAGGCCGATGAGAACGATGGGGAAGAGGATGTGCTCCCAGCGTTCGAGCACTTCGGCGATCGGGGGGCGGGTGGCGACGAACTTTGCCAGGGCCACCAGGACCGCGACGAGCGCGAGGAAGACGATGCAGTAGGCGACTACTGCGAGAGGTTCCACGCTGAGGAAGACAGGGGTGTAGACGCCGATGTTGTCGCCGCCGTTGGCAAGGGTGACGCCTGCGACTGTCCACACGCCGACCTTCTTGCCGGCAACCTTGGCCTCGTCGTCATCGTCGTCATCGTCTCCGCGCCAGGCCTGCCATCCGGCCCAGAGGCCGAGGCCCAGAGGGATGAGACCGAAGTATGGGATGGCTGCCGAGGGCAGGAATGCTCCGGCACCGATGGTCACCAGGACCGCGGCACCGAGGATGCCGGCGAATCCGAGGTACTGGCCGGCCAGAATGCGGGCGGTAGTGCCGCGCTGGCCTGCCCCTCGCGCGAAGAAGAGGGAGAGCACGATGATGTCGTCGATGTTGGTCGCTGCGAACAGGCCCATCGCCTGCAAGACCGAGGTGAGGATCATGCGCCCTCCCCAGCTGCGTCGCATCCGGGAAGCGAGCAGGCGGGATCGATGCACGGGGCGTCTTCGTCCACTGCCAGGGTGGCATCGACCAGTGCCGTCAGCGCCTGCGCCAGGTGCGAATCGGCGATCTCATATCGTGTCCGACGACCCTCGGGCTCGGAGACGACGATCCCGCAATCGCGCAGGCATGCCAGGTGGTTGGACACGTTCGGGCGTGTCAGGTCCAGATCTCGGGCCAGTTCCGCCGGGTAAGCGGGATGGTCGAGCAGGGTCAAGATGATCCGGGATCGAGTGGGGTCGGCCAGAGCACGACCCAGGCGGTTCATCACGTCGAGACGCGAAGCAATAGTCAGCATGGACTGAACTATACAGCACGCACTGAACACTCGGTCACAGGCGTCAGCCCAGATCGCATGCCCGTAAGGGGATCGTTCAGCGATGTAGTCAACGAGCCAGCCTCGGGGGCCGGGAAGCCGGGATGCTGGCGGGTGATCCAGGTGAAACTGCAGAAGTCGCGAGCGTGCCGTGCATCGAGCCGCTGGCATCATTATCAGCCTTTTGGTGGATATCGGAGTACTTGGGGCGTGGTGTCTACTAAGAAGTGGTTCTCGTCTGCCCCTGCGGGAGGAGGTCCTGAGTGGATGAGCGACGGCATGCGCAGCGACGTCACGAAGCCGCATTGCAAATCGGAGAAGCTTTCCGGTCGATTCGACTCGCGCGGCATCTTTCGCAGGAACAGGTCGCCCTTGATGCCGGGCTATCGGTCGACACCTACGCGTATCTTGAACGAGGACAGATGCCTCTAGGAGGCGACGCGAATCCTCGGCTGGACACGTTGTTGCGCATTTTCGATGTCTTAGATGTGGAACCACCGCGATTGCCGCAACTGCCGTCTACGGCCGGTGTCCACCCTCAGATCGACCATGTGTCCTCCTCTTCCCAGGTCCACGGTGCGGCGGACGGGCGCGTGGCGCAGTGGGGAGAAGTGCCCATGGGCGGATTTGGCAGGCGCCGTGAGCCGTCGTACACTGGGAGTAAGCCAAAGACCGCTGGTCTCGGTGTGCGCGAAAGCGGATGCCGATGAAACTCTGCAACGCAGGGGCCCGCGCAGGTGTATAGATCTCCTCCGGGGAAACCCGAGTGAAGCTCCGTGCGCATGCGCCGGAGCTTTTTTTGTTGTGAGGGTGGTCGTCTAGCTGGCGTCCCGCCACCGCGAGACGTCTCGTACATACAAGGAGTGACCATGGCGCAGAAGGATGCATCGGTCGCCGAGCTCACGAAGAACTTCGAGAACTCGAACGCCGTACTGCTGACCGAGTACCGCGGTCTGACGGTTGCCCAGCTCAAGCAGCTGCGTAACAGCATTCGTCAGGACGCCGACTACGCCGTGGTGAAGAACACGCTGACCAAGATCGCGGCCAACAAGGCCGGGATCTCTGCGCTGGATGACGACCTCAAGGGGCCGTCCGCCGTCGCATTCGTGCATGGTGACTTCGTCGCCACTGCGAAGGCTCTGCGTGACTTCGCCAAGGCCAACCCGCTTCTGGTGATCAAGGGCGGCGTGTTCGAGGGCAACTCCCTCACCGCCGACGAGGTCAACAAGTACGCCTCGCTCGAGAGCCGTGAGGTTCTGTTGGCGAAGGCGGCGGGCATGATGAAGGCGACGATGGGCAAGGCTGCCGCGACCATCGACGCGCTTCGCGAAAAGCTGGAGACCGCCGAGGCCGCGTAAGCGACCGGCGTTCTCACCCCCACAACCCCATCAATCTAGGAGATACATCATGGCAAAGCTCACCACTGAGGAGCTGCTGGAGCAGTTCGCGGGTCTGACCCTCGTCGAGCTCAACGACTTCGTCAAGGCGTTCGAGGAGAAGTTCGAGGTCACCGCTGCGGCTCCCGTCGCCGTTGCCGGCGCGGCCGGTGGCGCAGGCGCCGCCGAGGCCGAGGAAGAGAAGGACTCGTTCGACGTCATCCTCGAGGCTGCCGGCGACAAGAAGATCCAGGTCATCAAGACCGTCCGCGAGCTCACCTCGCTGGGCCTCGGCGAGGCCAAGGCTGTCGTCGACGGTGCTCCCAAGGCCGTCCTCGAAGGCGCCAACAAGGAAGCTGCCGAGAAGGCCAAGGCCGCTCTCGAAGAGGCTGGCGCGACCGTCACCCTGAAGTAATCCCGCTCGCGCGAATGCGCGAACACACGAAAGCCCCCGGTTCGCCGGGGGCTTTCGTCGTTGTCAGGAGTTCGGCGCGGCAGTTGAGGTGCGCACGATCATGCGCGCGTGCATGAGGTCGCGCGTGGGAGGCCGCGTCGGATCGGCGATCTCGGCCAGCAGCAGCTGCACCGCGGCGGCGCCCTGCTCGCGAGGGATCTGCTGGAGAGTCGTGAGGGAGAATATCTCGGCGAACTCGTGGTCATCGATCCCGACGATGCTGAGATCCGACGGCACGTGGACGCCGAGGCGCCGCGCGGCGATGATCGCGCCGATCGCGACTTCGTCGCACACCGCGACGATCGCCGTCGGGCGTCCGCGCTCATCGGCCAGCAGGTCGGCGGCGACTGCGTAGCCGCCGGGCAAAGTCACGTCCGAGGTGATGTGTCGTTCAGATGCCGCGAGCCCCGCGTCGCGCATCGCGTGCCGGTACCCCGCGAGGCGCTGCTGATCCACGTGCGCCCACTGCATGCCGCCGCGGTCACCGCCGCCGAGGAAGGCGATGTCGGTGTGGCCGAGCGTGATCAGGTGCTGCGTTGCGCGCCAGGCGGCCGAGTCGTCGTCGACGGCGACGACACTCGTCTGGTCGCCCGCGCCGACGACGCTCACGATCGGGCGCCCGATCTGGGTCAATTGATCGAGCTCATGATCGGCGGGGTCAAGCCCCACGGCGATCAGTCCGTCGAAGCGCTTGCGCGCGAGGAAGTCGTTGAAGATGCGCGCGCGGCCGGCCGTGCCCGGCTTCGCGTCGTACAGCGTCAGGTCGAGGCCGTGTGAGAGCAGCGATTGCTGGATTCCCTCGAGGACTTCGGCGAAGAACCAGCGGTTGACGTAGGGCATGACCACGCCGATGTTCTGGGTCTTGCCCGTCGCGAGCCCGACGGCGCCGGCCGACGGAACGTAGCCGAGGTCGGCCGCTGCGGCACGCACCGTCTCGCGCGTCGCGTCGGACACATACCCGCCGCCGCTGAGCGCGCGGCTCGCGGTGGCTTTCGAGACACCGGCGCGCGCGGCAACCTCCGCAATCCCTGCCATTCTGCTCCTCCTCGAGTCTGAAGAGCACACTAACGGATTGCAACCATTTATGGAACCGGTTGCAGGCGTATGGGAGCGGTCCCATCCGGGTTGACCCGCCGTTATCGGGTTGTGACCCTGCGCGCATTGCCCGGGCGGTATTGCTCCTATAGCGTGGTCTGGAACCGGTTCCCGAAATTGTGAACCGATCAACGCGCTCTTTCCGCGCGCGTGACTCGAAGAGGAGACAACACATGAATGGATTTCGGTCGGCCGCTCGGCCCCGTATCTTCCTGGGGCTTGGAGTGGTCACCATCGCCACGCTCGCTCTGGCCGGATGCGCCGAAGGGGAGGCAACTCCCGAAAGCTCTGGCGGTGCTGGCGAGACGGTCCGCATCTCCGGTGGCATCACCGGCACGGAAGCGGACGCGCTGAACGAAACGTTCGCGCAGTTCACCGAGGACACCGGCATCGAGGTCGTCTACACGGGTGACAAGAGCTTCGAAGGAAACATCGTCACGAAGGTGGCCGGTGGCGACGCTCCCGACATCGCGATCGTCCCGCAGCCGGGTCTGCTGAAGACGCTCGTCGAGACGGGCGAGGTGCAGCCGGCATCTGAGGCCACAAACGCGAACGTCGACGAGTTCTGGGGTGCCGACTGGAAGTCGTACGGCACGTTCGACGACACGTTCTACGCGGCGCCGATGCTCGCAAACCTCAAGGGCTATATCTGGTACTCGCCGGCGCAGTTCGCTGAGTGGGGCGTCGAGGCGCCCGCAACGTGGGACGACATGCTCGCGCTGACCAAGACGATCCAGGAGAAGACGGGCACGGCACCGTGGTGCGCCGGTTTCGCTTCGGATGCCGCCTCGGGCTGGCCGGGCACCGACTGGGTGGAGGACCTCGTCCTGCGCCAGGCCGGTCCGGACGTCTACGACCAGTGGGTCGCCGGTGACGTGAAGTTCACCGACCAGCCCATCAAGGACGCGTTCGACGCGGTCGGTGAGATTCTTCTCAACCCCGACTACGTCAACGCCGGTTTCGGTGACGTCAAGAGCATCAACTCGACGGCATTCGCTGACGTCGCCGCCAAGGTGGCCGACGGCACGTGTGCGCTGACGCACCAGGCATCGTTCCTGTCGGCGAACTTCCTCACGGTGACCAACGCAGATGGCGAGACCCCGACGGTCGCCCCCGACGGTGACGTCTACGCGTTCATCATGCCGGGCGTCACGGCCGGTGAGCTCTCGGTCGAAGGTGGCGGCGAGTTCGTCGCCGCGTTCTCCGACTCGGAGGCCGTGCAGAAGGTCGTGGAGTACATGTCGACTCCGGAGTGGGCAGACGCACGCGTCTCGCTCGGCGGTGTCATCTCGGCCAACAAGGGCGCTGACCCCTCGAAGGCGTCGAGCCCCTTCCTGACTGAGGCGATGGAAGTTCTGCAGGACCCGACCACGACCCTCCGCTTCGACGCGTCCGACCTGATGCCGGCGACTGTCGGTGCGGGCTCGTTCTGGAAGGGCATGGTCAACTGGATCGACGGCAAGGCTACCGACGAGGTGCTCAGCGACATCCAGGCCGGCTACGAGAACTGACGGTTCTCAAGGTCTGATCGACGAAGGCGGGGCTGCTCCTTCGGGGCAGCCCCGCCCGTCACACTTATCGCATCACCGGCGACTCACCGGTCTTGCCTTCCGCGCGACGGAGGGCCACGATGAACCACAGAGTCCGCTGTCGTACTCGAAAGGGTTTCCATGTCCGATACCACCGACACTGCCGCTCCACCGGCGGTCCGCTCCACCGACGCACCGCCGAGCCGTCGCCCCACGGGGGGCCGCTCGACCTCCGCGATCATCGTCGCGGTTGGGCTGATCGTCGTCGTCGCGCTCTTCCTGTTCATGATCACGCGCGCACCCGTGGAGGGAGCGCGCCCGGTCTCGCTGGGCTTCTCGCTGAACAGCTTCTTCACCTGGTTGGGTGGTCTCAGCCCCATCATTCAGATCCCGATCATCCTGGTGGTCTTCGGTGCGGTCGTCGGGCTCATCCTCCTGCTGATCGAGTACGCGCCGCGGCCCGGGCGCTTCTACTTCTGGCTGCGCCTGGTCGCGTGCTTCGCGATTCCCACGCTGGCATTCATGCTGTTGCGCCCGTATCAGAACGCCGTCGTGTGGGTCGTCGGCATCGCGGTGATCCTCGGCGCTGTCCTCTTCTACGCCGACTACCGTTCGCGTCAGGGCGCCGGATACCTGTTCCAGCTGATTCTGTTCGCCGCTCCCGCCTCGATCCTCCTGCTGATCGGTCTCATCTACCCGGCGATCGCAACCGTCATCCAGTCGTTCTTCGACAAAACCGGCGATGAGTTCGTGGGGCTGGAGAACTACCAGTGGGTGTTCACGAACCCCGAGGGCTTCTGGTCGGTCATCAACACGCTCGTCTGGGTGCTCCTGGCCCCCACATTCGCGACAGTGATCGGGCTCGCCTACGCCGTCTTCATCGACAAGGCCCGCGGCGAGAAGTACCTCAAGGTGCTGATCTTCATGCCGTTCGCGATTTCGTTCGTCGGCGCCGGCATCATCTGGAAGTTCGTCTACGACTACCGCCAGGGCGATCAGGTCGGCATCCTGAACGCGATCGTCACGGCGTTCGGCGGGGCACCGGTGTCGTGGCTCGATGCGCAGCCGCTCATCAACACCTTCCTGCTGCTGGTCGTCTTCATCTGGAGCCAGACTGGCCTCGCGATGATGATCCTGTCGGCCGCGATCAAGGCCGTGCCTGCCGAGCAGATGGAGGCGGCGCAACTCGACGGGACGAACGCCTGGGAGCGCTTCACGAATGTGACGGTCCCCGGAATCCGCTCCTCCCTGATCGTCGTGTTCACGACGATCGCCATCGGCGCACTCAAGGTCTACGACGTCGTCGCGGTCATGACCGGCGGTCGCGCGAACACGACCGTGCTCGCATTCGAGATGGTCAACCAGCAGCAGCGGTTCCAGAGCTACGGACACTCCGCAGCGCTGGCCGTCGTGCTGTTCCTGTTCGTCACGCCGTTGATCGTCTTCAACGTGTACCAGCTGCGGAAGCAGAGGGAGATCCGATGACCATCCAAGCCATCGAGCCTGTCGTGGACAGCCGCTCGGCCCGCCAGGTGGCGCGCGACACGCGCCGCACCGAAGCCATGGCCCGAAAGCGCATGACTTCGCGCGGGGCGACGATCGCCGCCCTCGTGATCGCGTTCGTCTGGACGATCCCGACCTTCGGCCTGTTCGTCACGTCGTTCCGTCCTGGCAGCGAAACGCAGTCCACCGGCTGGTGGACCGTGTTCGTCGACCCGAACTTCACGCTGGAGAACTACGGCCTCGCGCTCACGTCAGGCGGCACCGCGCTGACGCTCGGCGCCTCGTTCCTGAACTCGCTGGCGATCACGATCCCCGTCGTGATGTTCGCTCTGGCGGTCGCCGCGCTCATCGCGTACGCGTTCGCCTGGATCGATTTCAAGGGCCGCAACTTTTTCTTCGTCTTCATCTTCGCGTTGCAGATCGTCCCCCTGCAGATGGCTCTCGTGCCGCTGCTGAGTCTGTTCTCGCGTGGACTGGAGATCAACGGAGTGGGGATCTTCCCGGGCTTCGAGCTGCGCGGAATCGAGCACTCGTTCGCGACGGTGTGGATCGCGCACACGATCTTCGCGATGCCGCTTGCGATCTTCCTGCTGCACAACTTCATCTCCGAGATCCCGCACGAGGTCATCGAAGCTGCGCGCGTGGACGGCGCCGGACACGGTCAGATCTTCTTCCGGCTGATCCTGCCGCTGTCGGCGCCGGCGCTCGCATCGTTCGCGGTGCTGGAGTTCATCTGGGTGTGGAACGACCTCCTCGTGGCGACGATTTTCGCGCCATCGTCGTCGCTGCCCCTGACGCAATCGTTGAACTCGCTGTCGGGAACGTGGGGAAGCCAGTGGTTCCTGCAGGCGGCGGGTACCTTCATCTCGATCATGGTGCCGCTGGTCGTGTTCTTCGCGCTGCAGCGATTCTTCGTTCGCGGTCTGCTCGCCGGCGCCACGAAGGGCTGAGCGTCACCACGACGACGGGCGGTGCGGCACTGTTCGCACCGCCCGTCGGTGTGTGCCGGCTCTAGGGTGATCCATGGAACACAAGAGCAACGCGTATCGGGCCGAGACGAGTCGGGGCGCCGGCAGCTGATCAGGACGCGCAGGCGAGGCCGCGCTGGAGCGTGGCCATGAGGTCGATCTCGGCGGACTGTGTCGCGATGACGCCTTCAGCGACCTGGAGGGCCCGGGGTTCGCTGCCGAGCTGGAGGAGTGCCTGCGCCATCGGCAGGGCTCCCTCGTGGTGACGGGTCATGAGCGAGAGGAACAGGCAGTCGGCCTCGGTTCCGCTCGCGGCGCGCAGGGCGACGAGCTCCTCGGCCGTCGCCATCCCCATCTCTGCGAGCAGGTCCTTCTCGGATGCCGCGGGGTCACCGTGGGCATGGGACGAACCGGCCATCCACGACATGAGGGGGGCTCCCGCCTGCGGCAGATCCCACTTCACGAGCCAGTCGTAGAACTCGCCCTTCTGTCCGGACTGCGTCGTCGCGATGTCGTACGCGAGGACACGGATGTCCGGGTTGTCCGTTGCCCGGTAGGAGTGCATCGCCATCTCGACGGCTTGCCCGTGGTGGACTTGCATGTCGCGGGCGAAGCCGGCCTCGGCTGAGTCGCTACCCGGCGCGCTCGCGGCCGCACCGAAGGTCGAAAACCGGCCGATCGCGAACGCGAGCCCGGTGACCGCGATCGCCACCAGCAGCACGGCCCACCACGGCGGGAGCGTGCGCGGTGTCGCGTCGTCGGTCACGACTGCTTGCCGGGCCCGTCGATCGCACCCGAGCAGACGGCGGTCGGCTCGGGGACGTTCTGGTTGCGCCAGAACTCCTCGAAGAACGTCGGGATGCGGGTATCCGTCGCGCTGTCGAGCTGGAGTTGCGCGTTCCACGAGCTCAACACGATCGGCGAGGGGAGCCCCTCGAAAGGTGAGAGAAGGGTGTACGTCGACGGCAACTGGGCCTTGAGGGCATCCAGGTCCTCCGCCGTGATCGCCTCGGCGTCGTAGGTGACCCACACGGCACCGTGCTCGAGGGAGTGGACGGCGTTCTCGTTGGCCTGCGGCTGGTCGTATATTCCGCAGTTGAGCCAGTACTGGTTGTGCGGGCCGCCGGCGGGCGGCGTCTGCGGGTAGTCGACCGTGCCCTCGACGTGCTGCGTCTCGTTCGAGAACGTCTCGACGCCCTCGATCTGTGCGCCGTCACCGCCGATCGAGTAGGTGGGCGCGGCCTTCGGGCCGAAGACCAGCGAGGCGACGATCAGCCCGACGACGACCACACCGGCCGTGCCGCCCACGATCCACCACATGAGCCCGGTCCGCCGGCGGCGGGCAACCTGTCGCTGATATTCCGCCAGCTTCTCGCGCTTCTGCTGCTCACGCTGTTGCTTGACGGTGAGTTCGATCTTCGCCTGAGTCGCGGGGTTTCCGCTCTGACGCTTGTTCGAGGTCGTTGGGGTCATGGGAGTGATCTCGGCCTTGTCTTCGCCGGATCGAGCGTCCGGACACCGACAATCCTATTCGCCGGAGTGGGGTCCAGGGCGGGGAGGCGGCTAAGCTGGGGGGACCTTCGAATCGTTTCGAGACGATCGCCTGTGGTTCCGCGCCGCGAACTCCCGACCCGCGAACTGCCCGTATTTCCGCTTCCTTCCCCGTCTGGACACTGTGCTCGACACCGGCTCGCTCCCCATTGCGAACAATTTCCCCCGTGCGGGCTCGCCCGCCGGCGCGATCCGCACGATCGGCGCGAATCCGGCCACGGCGCCCATCGTGCTGCATCCCGGTGATGCGATCTCGACCCCGCGGCGCGTCGTCTACATCATCTTGCTCGGCGCGCTCACGGCCCTCGGACCGTTCACGATCGACCTCTATCTCCCCGCCTTCCCGGTGCTGCAGGAAGACTTTCGCACGAGCGCCGCGGCGATCCAGTTGACCCTCACCGGCACGATGATCGGCTTCGCCCTCGGGCAGCTCGTCGTCGGGCCGCTGAGTGACAAGGTCGGCCGCCGCCTTCCGCTGCTCGTCGTGACGGCACTGCACGTGCTGGCGAGCATCGCTGCGGCGCTCGCTCCGAGCCTCGAGCTGCTGAGCATCGCGCGCGTCGCGATGGGGATGGGCGCCGCCGCGGGTGGCGTCGTGGCGATGGCGATCGTCCGCGACCTGTTCGGCGGACGGCGCTTGGTCGTCATGCTGAGCCGCCTCGCGCTGGTCTCGGGTGTCGCGCCCGTCGTCGCACCGCTCATCGGATCGGCGCTGTTGTCCGTGATGTCCTGGCGGGGGATCTTCGTCGTCTTGGCGATCTACGGTGCCGTCATGCTCGTCTCGGCGATCGTCCTGGTGCCCGAGACGCTGCCACGCGCGCGCCGGCAAGACCGGGGGGCCGACACCGTGCTCCAGCGCTACAAGAGCGTGTTCAGCGACCGCGTGTTCGTCGGCGTCCTGATCATCGGTGGGATGACCTTCAGCGGGCTCTTCTCCTACCTCTCGGCATCGTCCTTCCTCTTCCAAGAGACCTACGCGTTCGACGCGCAGCAGTACGGGTTGCTGTTCGCGGTGAACTCCATCGGACTCGTCATCGGTGTCCAGACGGCGTCGCGGCTGGCCGCACGGTTCGGGCCGCAATGGGTGCTCGCCTTCTCGACCGCGACCCTCTTGGTTGCGGCGACCGCGATCATCGTGACCGACCAGATGGGTCTCGGTCTCTGGGGCACCATCGTGCCGCTGTTCTTCTTCATGACAGCGTGCGGTTTCACGTTCCCGTGCACCCAGGTGCTCGCCCTCGACCGGCACGGCAAGGCCGCCGGGACGGCGGCATCCATTCTCGGAGCCTGCAACTTCGGCATTGCCGGGCTGATCTCGCCGGTCGTCGGGTGGCTCGCGAAGGATGCCGGGATCACCGCGACCACGATGGCTTCCGTCATGGTGGGGTGCTCCGTGATCGGCCTGCTCTCGCTCTGGCTGATCGTGCGCCCCCGGACTGTCGAACGCCTCGCGCCGTAGGTCGTCGGGCACAATGGGGCGATGACTGAGCAACGCCCCGCCGAGCGGATCACCGATCTCGAGATCACGTTTCGACTGCAGTGGCTCCTGATCGGGCTCACGCTGATCGCCGCGACCGCGGTCCTCGGCATCCTCGTGGTCGTCGATGTCGAGCTCGTGGACGTGGATGCCTGGTGGAACAGCTACGTGGCAGCGATCGCGCCGGCCTTCCTCGGCGTGTCGATGGCGCTCAATGTCATCGGCGGCGGGTGGGTCGCCGCCCTTGCGATTCCTCTGGGACTCGCCCTCGTGCTGGTGATCGCGCGCCGTCCGTGGTCGGCGGTGTACTTCCTGGCGGCGTCGCTCGCGAGCGCGCTGCTCGTGCAGATCTTCAAGGTCGTCTTCGGGCGTGTGCGTCCGGAAGACATCCTGGTGCTCTCCGACCAGGGCTCCTTCCCCTCGGGACACACCGCGAACGCCGCGACGATCGCCGCCGTTGCGGTGGTGCTGTTTCCGCGGGTGTGGGTGCTCCTCGTCGGTGCAGCGTGGGTGCTGCTGATGGCGCTCGGGCGCACGATCGTGCATGCGCACTGGATGACCGACACCATCGGGGGCACCCTGGTCGGAATCGGTGCGGCGCTCGTGGTGGCCGCCGCTCTTGCGCCCCACATCCTGCGCGAACGCGAACGCTCCGCTCACTAGGCTGAGCGGCATGAGCACGCCCGACGCCGCCGCTGCCGAAATCCACCGTCTGCAAGCCGAAGCGGATGCCGCTGAAGCCGCCCTGAGGCTCGCGCAGGCGAAGGCGGCGCTCGCCGCCGCGCAGGCCGAGGCCGCGCGCGCTGCGGCCGGCATCAGTGAGGGGGCCCCCGCATCCGTGCCGCTTGCTGAGGAGATGTCGGATGCTGAGGAGCTGCAACCCGCATCCACTCCTCAGGACGCCACATCTCCTCAGCAACCGACGGCGGAGAGTCCCGCCGGACCGCTCGCCGCCGACGAGATCGCAGCGATCGTGAAGGGTTACACGTTCGAGGCGGCGACGCTCGACGTCGGAGCGCTCGTGAACACCGACCCGGTGCCGAGTGCGCAGATCCGCATCCCGCTCGCCATGATGAACCGGCATGGCCTCGTCGCCGGCGCGACCGGTACCGGCAAGACCCGCACGCTCCAGGGGCTTGCGGAGCAACTCGCCGCGAAGGGCGTGCCGGTGTTCGCCGCGGACATCAAGGGAGACCTCTCCGGCGTGGCAACCCCCGGTACGGCGAGTGAAAAGCTCCTCGATCGCACGCGGGGGATCGGGCAGGAGTGGGAACCGACGGCATCCGTCACCGAGTATTTCGCGCTCGGCGGGATCGGCAAGGGCGTGCCGGTGCGGGCGACCGTCTCGGGATTCGGCCCCCTGCTGCTCAGCAAGGTCCTCGGGCTGAATGAGACCCAGCAGTCAAGCCTCGGGCTCGTCTTCCACTACGCCGATGCACACGGGCTCGCACTCGTCGATCTGTCGGATCTGCGCGCCGTGCTCAGCTGGCTCACCAGCGACGAGGGCAAGCCAGAGCTCAAGGCGCTCGGTGGACTGTCGAGTGCGACAGCGGGTGTCATTCTTCGTGAGCTGATCACCTTCGCCGATGACGGCGCCGATGTCTTCTTCGGCGAGCCGGAGTTCGATGTCCGTGACTTCCTGCGCACCGCGGTCGATGGGCGCGGGGTCATTTCGCTCCTCGAGGTGCCGGGGGTCGCCGATAAGCCCGCGCTCTTCTCGACGTTCCTGATGTACCTCTTGGCTGAGTTGTTCGAGATCCTCCCGGAAGTCGGCGATGCCGACAAGCCCAAGCTCGTGTTCTTCTTCGATGAGGCGCACCTGCTCTTCAGCGGCGCCTCGAAGTCGTTCCTTGCCGCGATCACCCAGACTGTTCGCCTCATCCGGTCGAAGGGCGTCGGCGTGTTCTTCGTCACCCAGACGCCGAAGGACGTGCCCTCGGATGTGCTGGCGCAGTTGGGCTCGCGCATCCAACACGCTCTGCGCGCGTTCACGCCGGATGATGCCAAGGCACTGCGCGCGACCGTGGGCACCTACCCGAACAGCGGCTACGACCTCGAGCGGGTGCTGCAGGAGCTCGGTACGGGTGAGGCGATCGTCACCGTGATGAGCGAGAAGGGTGCCCCGACCCCGGTCGCGTGGACCCGGTTGCGCGCGCCGGAAGGGCTGATGTCACCCACCCCCGATCCAGATATCGAACGCGCAGTGCACGCGTCGCCGCTCCTCGCGAAGTACGGCACGCCTATCGACCGGGAGTCGGCGCGAGAGATTCTCACCGCCAAGATGAATGCCGCCGCAGAGGTGGAGGCTGCCGCCGAAGCCGCCGCGCAGGCAGAGAAGGATCGGATCGCTGCAGAGAAAGCGCAGGCAGCCGCCGACAAGGAACTGGCACGACAGACGGCGGCGATCGCGAAGGCCGACGCCGCGGCCGAAAAGGAACGCCAACGCGAGTACGACCGGCTGATGAAATCGACCGGGGTCACAAAGACCCGGACACGCCGGACGGCACCCCCGAAGAGCCCGCTCGAAGAAGTGCTGGGCTCCCAGACCACGCGGACGATCCTGAACGGTGTGATCCGCGGGATCTTCGGGACCGGTCGGCGCTGACGCGCTGGCGTTCGCACGCGCGGTGGCTCGGGCGCAAGGGGATGGGCGTGGAGCCCGCACACGCGTAGCGTCAGAAGCATGACCTCACTGCCGTATCCGTCCGGGCAAGAAGAGACACTCCGCGCGATGCCGCGCGCCGATGGATCGGAGCCGCGGGCGCTCGTCCTCGGAGCGACGGGCTACTTGGGCGGTCGCCTCGTGCCGCGTCTGGTCGCCGGCGGCTATCGGGTCCGGGTGCTCGCCCGCGATCCCGCCCGCTTGGCGGCATTCGCGTGGGGCGATCAGGTCGAGGTCGTCGCCGGCTCGGCGACGGATGCTGCCGCGATGGCCGAAGCCGCGTCGGACGTCGATGTGCTCTACTACCTCATCCACTCGATGGGACAAGGGGGCGACTTCGAGCAGACCGATCTCGAGGCTGCTCGCACGGTCGCCGCAGCTGCGTCGGCAGCATCCGTCCGACGGATCGTCTACCTCGGGGGTCTGCATCCGAACGGCGTCGATTTGAGCCCGCACCTGCGCTCGCGGGTCGAGGTCGGAGATACCCTGCTCGCCAGCGGCGTTCCCACCCTGGTGCTCCAAGCGGGCGTCGTCATCGGGTCGGGATCGGCCTCGTTTGAGATGATCCGGCACCTCACCGACGTCCTGCCGTATATGCCCGCTCCGCGGTGGGTGCGCAACTTCATCCAGCCGATCGCCGTCCGCGATGTGCTCTACTACCTCTTGGCCGCGGCTCGCGTGCCGTCCGAGGTCACACGCGCGGTCGACATCGGCGGTCCCGACCTGTTGCGCTACGGCCAGATGATGAACGGGTACGCCGTTGAGGCAGGCCTCCCACAGCGGGCGATCGCTCCGTTGCCGGTGCTCACTCCGGGACTCGCGTCGCACTGGGTGAACCTCGTCACGCCCGTGCCGCGCTCGATCGCGCGACCCCTCATCGCCTCGCTCGTGCACGACTGCGTCATGGACGATCACGACATCGATGACCTGATTCCGCCGCCCGAAGACGGGTTGACCCCGTACCGCCGCGCCGTGGCGCTCGCGCTCGGCCGCGTCGAGGCCGACACGGTCGAAACGAGTTGGCAGGATGCCGAGGTCACCGGCCTCCCGTCCGATCCGCTGCCGAGCGACCCGGAGTGGGCCGGTCGTACGGTCTACACCGATCATCAGTCCATGCACACGACCGCGTCGCCTGAGCGGTTGTGGGCGGTGATCGCCGGGATCGGCGGCGAGAACGGGTGGTATTCCGCACCACTGCTCTGGGCCGTCCGCGGGTGGATGGATCGCCTCGTCGGTGGCGTCGGGCTCGCCCGCGGGCGCCGCAGTCGAACGACGGTCTCGGTCGGAGACGTGATCGATTTCTGGCGCGTCGAGGTCGTCGACCCCGGACGTCTCCTGCGTCTCCGGGCAGAGATGAAGGTGCCCGGGTTGGCCTGGCTCGATCTCGAGTGCGAACCGCACGGCGCCGGTGCCCGCTACCGCCAGCGCGCGGTGTTCTTCCCCACCGGGCTCGCGGGCCGGTTGTATTGGCTGGCCGTGCTCCCGTTCCACGGATTCATCTTCCGAGGCATGGCCGAGCGGATCACGGCGACAGCCGAGGCCGACGCAGCCGAGGCGGCGCTGAGCGTGCCTGTGCGGGCACGAAGCGGCGCCGCGAATAAACACGGCACATCCGCGCCACCGGTGGGCGAACCCACCTAGTCTGAAGGGGTGGATGCGTCGCTGCGCCGCGGTGCCGGACCTCGACTCCTCCTCGTCCTCCCTGCCGCCGCGCTCATGCTCACGGGCCTGTATGCCGGTCTCGTGCTCATTGGCATGCCCCTGCCTGTCATCCTCAGCGCGCGTCTCGCCGACCTGCATTCGACACTTCTCGTGTTCGGCTTCGTCGGCGCGCTCATCAGTCTCGAGCGTGCCGTCGCGCTGCGCGCGCGCTGGCCGTACGCCGCGCCCACGCTGCTGGCGCTCGGGTCGGTGCTCACCCTGTCCCCTGTTCCACTCACCGCCGGCGCGGCTGTCGTCACCGCCGGTCTCGTCGTCCACCTGCTGCAGTACCGGGCGATCTGGCAGCGGCAGCCGATGACCGCGACGACGATCCAGGCGATCGGCGCGGCGGTCGCTGTCGCGGCGGGCATCGCGTGGACGGGCGGCATCCCCGCGCCGCCCCTCGTCCCCCTGATGGCAGTGTTCCTCGTCCTGACGATCGCGGGGGAGCGCCTCGAGTTGGCGCGGATGCTGGCCCCCGGCCTCGCTGCCGAGCGCGTGCTGTTTGCGCTCGCGCTCGCGCTCGGGGGTGCCGCCGTCCTGTCGCTCGTCCTGCCGGTCGTCGCGGTCCCGGCGTCGGGCGCGCTCCTTGTCGCGATCGTCGTGTGGCTTGTGCGTCACGACGTCGTCCGTGGCACGGTCCGCCAGCGCGGGTTGCCTCGCTTCGTCGCGGTCTGCGTGTTCACCGGCTACGGGTGGCTCGCGTTTGCGGGCCTGGCGTGGATCGGCGGCGGCGCGCAGACGGACGGACCGGTTTATGACGCGGCGACCCACGCAATCTTCCTCGGGTTCGTGATCACGATGATCATGGCCCACGCTCCGTTGATCCTCCCCGCCGTGCTGCGCGTGCGCATCCCATACAGCCCGGCCTTGTACGTTCCTGTTGCGCTGCTGCAACTCGCGCTCGCTGTGCGCGTCGTCGCGGGCGACGCGTGGGGATGGGTGCCCGCTCTCCAAGCCGGGGGCATCGGCGGCGTCCTGGCGATACTCCTGTTCGCCGGCACCGTCGTGGTTTCGTCCGCGCGGGACCAGCACACTGTCACGACCGCCGAGCGACGGGAGGTGCCGTCATGAGTCGGCGCAACTGGTACCTACTGACCAACTCGGTGATCCTGCTGTGGATCGTCCTGACGATCGTGGCGGTCACCATCCACCGCTTCGTGGATCAGCCGCTGTGGCTCATGGTGCACGTGCCGCTTCTGGGAGCGGCGACCGCGGCCATCCTCGTATGGTCGCAGCACTTCTCCGACACGCTGCTGCGGCTGCCGGCGCCGGCGGGACGGGCAGGTCTCGCGGTGCGGCTCGCGCTCCACAGCATCGGTGCAAGCGCCGTCATTGCCGGCATGCTCACCGGCGCCGTCGCGCTCGTCATCATCGGCGCCGTCATCGTGGGCGCGGCGATCCTTGCGCACGGGCTCATCCTCACGTTGCAGATGCGGCGCGCCCTTCCAGCGCGGTTCGCGCCCCTCGTCCGCTACTACGTCGCCGCTGCCGCCGTGTTCCTCGGCGGTATCGCTCTGGGCGGGGTGATGCCCGCCCTCGGAGATCCTGACGCGACCGACCGGCTCGTCACAGCCCATCTCGTGCTGAACGCCTACGGGTGGATCGGACTCACCGCGCTCGGCACCCTCGTGCTGCTGTTCCCGACGGTCCTGCATGCGCGCATGGCGCCCTCGGTGGATGCCGCGGCCCGCCACGCCCTTCCGATCCTGGTCGGCGGACTGCTCGTCGCGACGGCAGGTCCGCTCCTCGGCATCCGAGCGCTCGTGACCGTCGGCATGCTCGTCTGGGTCGCCGGTGCCGTGCGGCTCGGCGTCGAAGGCAGACGGCAGGCGCGGAGCATGCCGCCCGGAACATTCGCCGGGTGGAGCCTCGCCTGCGCGTTCGCATGGGTCGTCATCGCAGCGCTCACTCTCGCTGTCCTGGCCGCCTTCGCCGCGGACTGGACGACACTACGCGAGGATTACCTCATCGTCCTCGGTCCGCTGGTGGCAGGTTTCGCGGTCCAGCTGCTCACCGGCGCGATGAGCTATCTGCTCCCGGTGGTGGCCCTCGGCAGCCCGGCCGCCGCAAAGGCCGGCGCCGACATCCTCGATCGGGGCGCCGCCTTCCGCGTCGTCGCGTTCAACGGGGCGATCGTGTTGTACCTGTTGCCGATGCCGTCGGTTGCCCGTGTGCTGCTGTCGTTGGTCGCCGCCGGCGTCGTGATTGCGTTCGTCGTCCTGGGGGTGCGGGCGATCGTGGCCGGTCGTCGCGTGCGGCGGTCCGAGGGGGACACGCCTGACCGTAGCGGCCGGGTGGGCATCGGGATGCCGGTGGCTGCTGCCCCGGTCGCACCACCGCGTCGTGTCGGCGCGGTGACCGCGGCGTTCACCGTTCTCGTGTTGTGCGTGGCCGGCGGGGTGGCCGCCGACCCCGCGGCGGTCGGCATTTCGACGACCGCGTCGAGCGCCGACGTCGTCGCCAGCGGGCAGACGACGAAACTCACGGTCGAGGTCTCGGGCATGCGGTTCACCCCCGCCGAGATCGAGGTGCCGTACGGCGACGAACTCATCATCACGTTCCGCAACACCGGCGCCGACGTGCACGACCTGACCTTCGCCAACGGGGTGCGCACGCAGCGTCTTGCCCCCGGCGGGGAAGAGACGATCGACGTCGGCATCATCGGCACGGATCTGGCCGGCTGGTGCTCCATCGCCGGGCACCGGCAGATGGGTATGGAACTCACCGTCGTCGTCACGGGCGCCCCGGCGAGCGGCGGCGACGCGGCGCACGATCACGACGGTCAGGACAGCGGCGACAGCACCGCTGCCCCCTCGGCGGCCGACGACATCGACCTCGAGGCCGAGCCCGCCGCGGACTTCGACGCCTGGCCGGCCCAGCTCGCCCCGGCATCCACCGATCGGATCCACCGGATCACGCTCGAGGTCACCGAGGCGGTGGTCGATGTCGCCCCGGGCGTCACGCAGACCCGGTGGATGTTCGGCGGGAGCGCGCCTGGACCGGTGATCCGTGGAAAGGTCGGCGACACATTCGAGATCACGCTCGCGAACGACGGATCGATCGGGCACTCGATCGACTTCCACGCCGGTGCGCTGGCACCGGATGTCCCCATGCGGACGATCCAGCCCGGCGAGACGCTGACCTACACGTTCACGGCGACCCAGTCGGGGATCTGGATGTATCACTGCTCGACGATGCCCATGTCGATGCACATTGCCAACGGTATGTTCGGCGCGGTCATCATCGATCCGCCCGACCTCGCCCCCGTCGACCGGGAGTACCTGCTGGTGCAGAGCGAGCTGTACCTGGGCGCGCAGAGCGGCACGGCGGATGCCGCCAAGATCGCCGCGCAGCAGCCGGACCTCGTCGTCTTCAATGGATACGCGAATCAGTACGCGTACCGCCCCTTGCCGGCGTCCGTCGGGGAGCGGGTGCGGGTCTGGACGCTGGATGCCGGGCCGAACACGGCGTCGTCGTTCCACGTCGTCGGCGGACAGTTCGACACCGTCTTCTTCGAAGGCGCGTACACGCTACGGCCCTCGGATATCGGCGGCTCGCAAGCTCTCGCGATGCAGCCGGCACAGGGCGGCTTCGTGGAACTGGTGTTCCCAGAGGCTGGCCACTATCCTCTGGTCACGCATATTATGAGCGATGCCGAGAAGGGCGCGATGGGAATCTTCCATGTCGTCGAATGAGACCGTGATGATCGATCAGAACGGGCGTGTGATCGTCCGCTCCCACGCTGAGGTGGTGCGTCTCGCACATGACCCGGAGGCCTTCTCCAGTGCGGTCTCTCGCCATCTACAGGTCCCGAACGGCCTAGACGGCGCGGCACACGCGGAGATGCGTCGGCTGCTTGACCCGTTCATGGATGCCGACGCGGTCGCGGCCCTGCTGCCCACACTGGAGGAGCTCGCCACGGAGCTCGTCACTGCGCTTGTCGCGGCTGGTGCGCCGTTCGGCGCGGTGGCCGATCTGGGAGCGCGCTACGCGGTGCGCGCACAGTCGGCGTGGCTGGGCTGGCTGCCGGAGTGGGAGGAGCCGCTCCTGGAATGGGTGGCCGAGAACCGGGTCGCCTCGCGCACGGGGCACCCGAGAGCGACAGCGGAGGCGGCACACCGCTTCGATGCGATCATCCGGGAGTTGCTGCGGCGTCGGAGAGAGCACCCGCGCAACGACGTCACGACGCGGCTCACCGCACTGCGCCGCGAGGATGGGACCGCGCTGCGCGACGAAGAGCTGGTGTCGATCCTGCGCAACGTCACCGGCGGGGACCTCGGCTCGCTCGCGCTGTGCACCGGCGTCGTGGTGCACTGGCTGGCCGTGCATCCGGAGCGCCAGGACGGGATGGCTGCGGCATCCGACCATGATCTTGACGCGGCCATCGATGAGATCCTGCGCCTCGACGACCCGTTCGTCTCCAACCGGCGACGCGCGACACGGGACACCTCGGTGGCAGGATGCCCCGTGCATGCCGGGCAGACGATCGTGCTGGACTGGCGTGCCGCCAACCGCGACCAGGAGATCTTCGCCGATCGTTTCGACCCCACGGCACATGCCGCGGCCAATCTCGTCTACGGCACCGGCGCGCACGTGTGCCCGGGACGCCTGCTGGCCACGACCGAGCTGCGCGTGCTGACACGCGCGGTGCTCGCAGCGGGCCGGATCGAACTGGCGGGAGAACCGGAGCGGGAGGAAGATCCCGTCGCCGGCTTCCGCGCGGTTCCGGTGCGCCTGGTCCGCTGAGGCTCTCGCTCGGTCGACGAGCGGTGGCTCAGAGTCTCCGCAGGCGCTCGGGGTCGGGGGCCTTCACGGGGTCCCAGCCGCGGCGCGGCGCGCGGGCGCCGCCGGCAGCATCCCGTGAGCGGTACACCACGTAGGGACGGAACAGGTAGCCCACCGGCGCCGAGAAGACATGCACCAGTCGGGTGAATGGCCACAGTGCGAACAGTGCAAATGCGCTCAGCACGTGCAGTTGGAACAGGAGCGGCACGTGCTGCATGAGCTCCACCTGCGGCTGGAAGATGAAGATGCTGCGTATCCAGGGTGAGATCGTCTCGCGGTAGTGGAACCCGCCGCCGAAGACCTGGTAAACGAAGGTCGCGAGCGTGCCGAAGCCGAGGGCCGCCGCGAGGAAGACGTACATGACCTTGTCCATGACGGTCGTCGCGAGGAACACCGGACCCACCGTCCGACGGCGGTAGATGAGGATCGCGAGGCCGACCAAGGTCAGTACCGCGGCGAACGAGCCCATCACGGTCGCACCGAGGTGGTAGATCTCTTCCGTGATCCCGATCGCGTACAGCCACTCGCGCGGGATGAACAGTCCCACGACGTGTCCCGCGATCACCATCAGGATGCCGAAGTGGAACATGGGTGATCCCCACCGCAGCAGCCGGTTCTCGTAGGTCTGGCTGGAACGGGTCGTCCAGCCGAACTTGTCGTACCGGTAGCGCCAGATGTGCCCGACGATGAAGACGGCGATCGATGCGTAAGGAATGGCGACCCAGAGGATCACCTCGAGCGGAGTCATGATGCCTCCTGCGAGACGGGACGGAAGGGCGGAAGCTGCCCCAGGAAGCTGAGGCCCACCGTTTCGGTGGGCGGACCCTCGTTGACGAGATTGAGGTACCGTTCGCGCGTCGCGGCGTCAATCGGCGGGAGCGACTGAGTGATCGTCCTCACCACGAGTGCCCACGGGCTGGACATGCCCTCCAGAGCCGCTCGCAGCACTTCGATGCCCTCTCGGTGTGAGGCCAGGAGCGCGCCGGCGATCTCGGAGTCGGCGCGGGCTGAGAACTCCAGCACCGCCGGGAGATAGTCGGGCAGGTCGTCGGCTGCGAACTCCCACCCCGCGGCGCGGTAGGCCTCCAGGAACGTCACGAGTGCCACCCCGCGGCGGCGCGTGTCGCCGGTGGCGTAGTAGCTGAGATACAGGCTGCACTTGCGTTTGAGGTCGAACGTCACGACGTAGCGCCGCTGCCACTCCGCCTCGCCGGCGGCTTCTGCCTGGTCCACGAAGGATGTCAGGGGTTCGGCGATCGCGTCCGGTAATGCAGAGGCGTGCGTGCGGAGGTCCCGCAGCCGGGCGAACCAGCCGGCATCGGGGTAATCCAGCAGCAGGGAAGCGAGCATGTGCGCACGCGCTCGATGGGCCGCCGACAGGCGCAGCGCCGGGAGTTCCTCCGGCAGCGCACGACGCGGAGTGACCCTGGGGAGCACGGAACTCATCGGGGGTCCTCGCCGGTTCCGGCCTCGTCGGTGTCGGTCAACGCGGTCGGCGGGAAGAGCCCGTCGGCGCGGCCGTTGCCGTCCCAGTTGAGGAGGTTGACTCGTCCCGGGCTGGAGGGCCGGTCCGCGGTCTGCCGGTCGGCAAGCATGTGGAAGTTCTCCACCGCGACCGGGACGCTCGGTCCGCTCGACGAGCCAAAGGGCCCGGCGCCGCCCATCCCCGGGCCGCCGTCGAAGTCGAGCGAGCACGCCATCTCCTCGAGGGCATGCGCTTGCTCGGTGTGGGCAGACGGGATGACGTAACGCTCCTCGTACTTCGCGATCGCGAGCAGTCGGTACATCTCCTCGATCTGCGTGCCGGTCATGCCGACGGCGTGCGCAATGCGCTCGTCGCGCTCGTCGTCGAGGTTCACGCCGCGCATGTACGACCGCATGGCCGCCAGGCGCCGAAGCGCCAGGTCGACCGGGGCGACCTCGCCGGCGGTGAACAGCTCCGCCAGGTAGGAAATCGGGATGCGGAGCTTGTCGATCGCGGCGAACAGCGTCCGCGCGTCCTCTCCGTCGTTGCCGGAGCCGGTCACGACGTCGACAACGGGCGAGAGCGGCGGGATGTACCAGACCATCGGCATCGTGCGATATTCCGGGTGCAACGGCAGGGCCACCTCGTACTGCATGAGCTTCCAGATCGGGCTACGCTGGGCCGCCTCGATCCAGTCCTCGGGGATGTCACCTCGACGTGCGCCCTCGATGACGGCCGGGTCGAACGGATCGAGGATGATGTCGCGCTGGGCCTGCAGGAGTGCCTTGTCATCGGCAACGGAGGCCGCCTCGGCCACTCGGTCCGCGTCGTACAGCACGATGCCGAGGTAGCGCAGGCGCCCGACGCAAGTCTCGGAGCAGACCGTGGGAAGGCCCACCTCGATGCGCGGATAGCACATCGTGCACTTCTCGGCCTTGCCAGTGCGGTGATTGAAGTACACCTTCTTGTACGGGCAACCCGACACGCACATGCGCCAGCCGCGGCACTGGTCCTGGTCGACGAGCACGATGCCGTCCTCGGCGCGCTTGTACATGGCCCCCGACGGACACGATGCCACGCACGAGGGATTCAGGCAGTGCTCGCAGATGCGCGGCAAATAGAACATGAAGGCCTGCTCGAACTCTGCCTTGACCTCCTCGCTCATCTTCTTGAGGATCGGGTCGTCCTGCATCGTCTCCAGCGAGCCGCCGAGATCGTCGTCCCAGTTCGCCGACCACGAGATCTTCATATTCTCGCCGGTGAGCAGGCTCTTGGGGCGGGCGACGGGCACCTGCTGCCCCTTGGGGGCGTTCAGCAGCATGTCGTAGTCGTATGTCCACGGCTCGTAGTAGTCGTGGATCTCGGGGAGCTTGGGGTTGGAGAAGATGCGCGCGAGCTTCGACAGTCGGCCACCGCTGCGGAGCTTCAGCCGGCCGCTTTTGGTGCGCACCCAGCCGCCGCCCCACTTCTCCTGATCCTCGTAGCCGCGCGGATACCCCACGCCGGGACGCGTCTCGACATTGTTGAACCAGACGTACTCGACACCGGTGCGGTTGGTCCACGCCTGTTTGCACGTGACGGAGCACGTGTGACATCCGATGCACTTGTCGAGATTCATGATCATCGACATCTGCGCCATGACTCGCATCAGTACTCGACCTCCTGGTTGCGGCGACGAATCGAGGTGATCTCGTCGCGCTGGTTTCCCGTCGGACCGAGGTAGTTGAACGCCCAGGCCAGTTGTGCGTAGCCGCCGATGAGGTGGCTGGGTTTAAGGAGGATTCGGGTGAGCGAGTTGTGGATGCCGCCGCGCTGTCCGCTCGTCTCGGCGATCGGCACGTCCACCGTGCGATCCTTCGCGTGATACATGTACACCGTGCCCTCGGGCATGCGGTGCGAGACGATCGCGCGGGCGACGACGACGCCGTTGCGGTTGTACGACTCGATCCACTCGTTATCGCGGACGCCGATCTTCGCGGCATCCTGCGGACTCATCCAGATTGTCGGGCCGCCGCGGCTCAGCGACAGCATGAAGAGGTTGTCCTGGTACTCGGAGTGGATCGACCACTTCGAGTGGGGTGTCAGGTATCGCACGGTCACCTCGGTCTGTCCGGCAGAGCCCGGTCCGCCGGCTTGCCGGGTCGTCCCGACCTTGTCGGAGTCGAACAGTCGATGCATGTCCAGCGGCGGCCGGAACACCGGCAGGCTCTCGCCCAGCTCGCTCATCCAGTCGTGGTCGAGGTAGAAGTGCTGGCGACCGGTGAGCGTGTGCCACGGCTTCAGATGTTCGACGTTGATCGCGAACGCCGTATACCGACGACCACCGTGTTCGGAACCCGACCACTCCGGCGAGGTGATGACGCTGCGCGGCTGAACCTGCACGTCCTGGAACGTGATGCGCGTGCCCTCATGGTCTTCGGCCAGCTGCGCGATGCGCTGACCCGTCCTTTTCTCGAGCTCACGGAACCCCTGCACCGCGAGACGGCCGTTGCTCGTTCCCGAGAAAGCGAGGATCAGCTCGCACACCCGCTCATCGGTGTCCAGCCGCACGGAACCGGCGTATGGACCGCTTCGGACCGTACCGTTCTTGTGTTTGAGTTGCTCGATCTCCTGGTCCGGATGGTAGGTGATCGCCTTGGTGGTCATCCCGAGCTTCGCCGCCAGCGGACCGAGGCTCTTCCACTGCTCGAAGAGGTTGGGGTAGTCGCGTTCGACGACGATGAGCTTGGCCATCGTGACGCCCGGCACGAGCGGCGTGTCCTCCGGCACGATCCCGTGCGGAGTCGACATAACGTCTGCCGTGTCGTGCTGGAGCGGCGAGGCGACGAGATCCTTCCGGACGCCGAGGTGCGTGCGCGCGTACTCGCTGAACTTCTCGGCGAGCGCACCGAACAGGTCGAAATCGGTGCGCGTCTGCCACGGCGGCTTGATCGCCGGGCTGAACGCGTGGATGAAGGGATGCATGTCGGTCGACGAGAGGTCGTACTTCTCGTACCACGTCGCCGCCGGGAGCACGAGGTCGCTGAACAGCGTCGTCGAGGTCATGCGGAAATCCGCCGTCATAAGCAGGAACCGAAAAGCTCCGGAAGTAGCGGCAGCGGGGGAGCCGTCCGCAGAGGACGGCGTGTCGGGAAATCACCGGAGGTCTTACACGGCGTCAGCATGATTTTGACAGTCGATACACGCGGCTGCGTGGGGTACGACTTCGAGACGGCCAGCGGTGATCTGATTGCCGCAACGGATGCAGCGACCATAGGTGCCCGCGTGCAGTCGGTCCAGCGCGTCGGTGATCTGCTCGACGACGCGGAGACTGGATACCGCGGTCTGGTAGGCGACCGGGTCGACGCTCGGCAGAGTGCGAGGCTCCAGTTCGCGAAGGAGGTTCTGTCGCTCCTGAAGAAGCTGCTCGAGGTGTGTTCTGACCGTGACGGTATCGATCACGTCGGATGGGTCTACGGGGGCGCGGCGCGGGAGATGGCTCGGCACAGCAGGCCACCCCCGATGACCCGGCGAGGCGGAAGAACCTCGTGTCGCGCACCGGCGATGCCCACCGCGCTCGTCACCACGGAGGCGTCCGCAGGACGCGTCGTGCGAACGAAGGAGGGCAGGATGGTCATGGCCAACACCATAGCCGTACCCACAGAATGGGCACGTCGTCGACCCCTTTCACGCGAGCCCCAAGCCGCGCTGACGATCATTGCAGGGAGCATCAGGCGGACCCACCCTTTCGCGGCTTGATGAAGGCAGCCGGTTCCTGCTTCGCGCGCTTCGCCGCTCGCTTTTCCTTGATCGATGACTGGGCGATCTTCTTCGCCCCATGCGCCTGCGGTGACTTACCTGACATGAGAACTTGCTTCCCCTCGTTGGCTGGCGGTGAACCCCCGACCATTGCGACCTTCCAGCGGAAGTCAACGCGCGGTGAATCTGGGTCGGCGACGGTGCCCCGGGAGGCGTCGCTGTTCGCGACTGCTCCCTGGCGTCGAACTCGGGCGTAGACTCGCTCTCTCGTCTCGACGAGCACGCGTTCGCCACACGGGATCCCCTCCGACGATTGTCCCAGGACGGAGCAACACGCATGCAGAAGACTTCACTCATCGCCCTCGCTCGGCACGAACTCGCCCATGCGCTGGCAGCGTCCAGTGGGAGGAGTTCCCGGACGGTGTTCGGTGGGCACGAGCACCAACTTCGCCAAACGGTGATCGCCCTTCGCGCCGGCGAGGAACTGTCCGAGCACACCAATCCGGGAGAGGCGACGCTGCACGTTCTTCAGGGTCGGGTGCTCCTCAAAGCCGGCGAGGTGTTCTGGTACGGATCCGTTGGGGACCTCATGACGGTTCCTGAGGGGCTCCATTCCCTGGACGCCGTCGAGGACTCCGTCGTCCTTCTCACGGTCGTGAAGACCCGCTGAAGTGAGTTCGACGATCGGTGCACCTGCGGAGCGGATGTCGGTCATGCATTTCTCGCCGGTCTCGACGAGCTGATCGGACTCGCCGCCGACTCTTCGCCCGCCATCATGTGCAGCGAAGCAGTCCCGTGGCGATGCCATCGACGACTGATCACGGATGCCGTGCTCGTTCGCGGTGTTTCGGTGTCCAACATCATGTCGTCCACGGTCACGCAGCCTGCTGCGCTCACGCCGTTCGCTCACGTGGCAGACGGACACCTCACCTACCCGCCCGTGGAAGGTGACGCATGAGACGACAACATCCCGCCGAACACGGTCGATCGGGTCGTCAGCGCGACCGATTCAGATTTTGTTTCAGGAGCAGCTCGCAACGGTGTTCGTTCACGAGAGGCAGCAGCCGGTCTATCTCGATGGGGCCGCCGGTGCGGCTCAGCACCTCGCGAATCAGGCCTTCGTGCACGCGGCACAGGACCTCGCGGTGGCCCGCCACGAGATTGTGGAACGCGCACGGCCGCAGCGCGACCTCGAGGTCGTTCTCGGCCAGTTGCGGTTGCAGACCGACCTCGTCGAGGTGTTCGTACAGCGCGTCGATCTGGTGCACGGCATCCTGGCCCAGATCGTGGGTGACCGGCTCTGCGCCCGGTGCGACGCGGCGGAGCAGATCGCCGTGCCGCCGGGCGTCGTCGATTCGCCGCTGTGCCGCGTCGCTGACCGTCCCGGCATCGACGGGGAAGTACAGCGCCCGTGGTCGTCCCCGCGACGCGCGGTGTTCGACCTCGCTGCGGATGATGCCTTCGGCTTCGAGTACCCGAACGTGATCGCGCAGGGTGTTGGCGTGCAGACCGAGCTGTTCCGACAGGCCGGCGAGCGAGATGCCGGGCTGCACCATCACCAGCCCGGCGACCTGCAGCCGACTGGGTTGACCCAGCCCGCGGTGAGCGTGCATTCGACCGGACATCCTTCGATTATCCGTCGAATCGGGCCGGTCGGGGTCACGTCGGTCGCGCGGGGGTGTTGCTCGATGTGCGCGGCGGCCGGAGAGTGTCATCACCGCCCGCGAAACGACGCGGCGTAGGCTGGCGATGTGCTGACGAATTCCTCCGTGATCACCGTGTCGGACCGGTCGGCGGCCGGCGTCCGCGCCGATGCGAGCGGCCCGGTCGCCGTCGCTGCCTTGCGCGCGGCGGGGTTCGCGTGCTCCGCAGCGACGATCGTCCCGGACGGCGCCGATGCCGTCGAGCAGGCGTTGCGCGCGGCGATCGCCACCGGTGCGCGACTGATCGTGACCACCGGCGGCACGGGCGTTTCACCGCGCGACGAGACTCCCGAGGGCACGGCGCGTGTGCTCGATCGCCTCCTCCCCGGCATCGCGGAAGAGTTGCGGCGTTGCGGCGCCGCCGACACCCCGGCGGCGCTCCTGTCCCGGGGGCTCGCCGGCGTCAGCGGTGACGCCCTGATCGTCAACCTGCCGGGCTCGCCGCGCGCCGTCGCCACCGGCATCCCTGTCGTCACGACCGTCGCGGCCCACGTGCTCGGCCAGCTCGAAGGAGAAGACCACGCATGACGGTTCGCATCGCCCGGATCAGTGACACTGCGCTCGAGCCCACCGCCCATCTCTCGGCGGTGGAGGAACCGTGGGTGGGTGCCGTGACGAGCTTCATCGGCACCGTTCGCGCACAGGACCCCGATGCCCGGACCTCGGTCGTGGCGCTCGAATACTCCGCGCACCCTGATGCGGAGGCCACTCTGCACGAGATCGCGACCCGCGCGATCGGCGAGCACCGCGCGGTCGTCGCGCTCAGCCACCGCATCGGCCGGCTGACGGTCGGCGAGGCCGCCGTGGTGGTCGCGGTCGGTACGGCCCACCGGGATGCCGCCTTCGCGATCTGCCGAGAGATCATCGAGGAGATCAAACGATCACTGCCGGTGTGGAAGAAGCAATGGACCGACGACGGCGAAGCCGCCTGGAAGGGCATCGGCGGCTGAGAAGGCCACCGACCGCGCTCAGCCGCCGGCGAAGGGTGGGAGGACGTCGATGACGGTGTCGGCGGTGAGCGCCGTGTCGTCGGCGTTGCGGCGTCCGTCGACGAGCACGGCACACCGGGGGAGGATCGCGCCGAGCGCAGGATATGCCGCCGTCAGCGCCTCGAGCAGCGCGCCGAGGGTGGGTTCTCCGCGGTGCTCGGCGGCACGCCCGGCGAACTCCTCCGCAGCGGCGAAATAGCGGATGTGCGCCATCAGCGGGTCTCGCCCTTCCATGACCCGGCGAGTTCGACGACAGCCGCGATCGCCGCGCGGACGTCCTCCGGGCTGCCGCCGGCGCGCCCCGCGACGAGCCCCGCGGCGAAGGCGCTGAAGGGCGCGGCGGGGCGTGCGACGCCGTTCGCGACGTCGCGCGCGAGGTCGAGGACGAGTCTGATCGGCAGGTCGTCTGCGGCGAGACCGAAGCGCTCCCGCAGGGCCGCGGCCCACTCATCCAGGGCTTCGGGGGGAAGGGTGCGACCGCTCATGTGCTCGTCTCCTCAGTGGGGTGGGTGCGCGGGGGGAGGCGGGCGCCGGCCCGTTCCGCGTCGTTCCACGTGTCGATGTCGATTGTCTCTCGTCCGGTCGCCGCAATCACCTGCAGCGACAGCCTCGCGGTCAGCGCCCGGACGGGGGCGTTCGCCCCGACACCGGGAAGCGCGTCCGCCGCGCGGCGCAGCGGCGCCGTCCGGTAGAGGCCAGTCAGCCACTGCGGCCGGCTCTCGCCGTCGGCCAGGCACAGCCCGTCGACGTCGGCGGATATGGCCTCCCGCCCGGCCGCCAGAGCTGCGACGGCCGCGACGGGATCGACGAGGTCGCACGCCAGGACGTACATCCACGCCGGGGCGTCCGGCCACGCCGCCAACGCGGCAACGATCGCGGCCGCCGGTCCGGTGAACGGCGGATCCTCGCGCACCCACGCCGCGCTGCCCGCGAGCGCGGTGCGCTCGGGCCCGGCGATGATCACGCCGTCACAGCGCGCGACGGCATCCCACGCCCGTTGCAGCAGGGAGCGGCCGTCGATCTCGAGGAGCGGTTTGTCAATGCCGCCCAGACGCGATGCGCGACCCCCGGCGAGGAGGATGGCGCCCGTGTCGGCGCCGTCGGTCATTCCGGTCGCACCCAGTCGCCGCTCTTGCCGCCGGTCTTGCGGACAAGACGCACGTCCTCGATCGCGGTCGATTTGTCCATGCCCTTGACCATGTCGACGACGGCGAGGGCGGCGACGGCGACCGCCGTGAGCGCCTCCATCTCAACGCCGGTACGGTCGGCGGTGCGGACGGTGGCCTGGATCTCGACGCCGTCGTCGGTCACCTCGAGGTCGACGGCGGCGCCATGCACGCCGATGACATGCGCCAGCGGCAGGAGGTCGGCCGTGCGTTTGGCGGCCTGGATGCCGCTGATGCGCGCGACCGCCAACACATCGCCCTTCGGCGTCGAGCCGTCCCGCAGCGCGGCGACGACGTGTGATGCGCAGCGGACGAAACCGCGCGCGGTGGCAGCCCGGACGGTCGGCTGCTTCTCGGTCACATCGACCATCCGGGCGTGACCGGCGGCATCCAGGTGGGTGAAGCTCATGATGTCCTCTCGAACTCTCTTCGCGTCGGATGATTCAGTCCAGCAGCAGCACGTCGACGAGGTCGCCAGCCGAGACGGCCGCAATCTCTGCGGCGACGACCGCGTACGCCTCGGCGCTGCCGAGCCGCCCGGCCAGGTGCGATCCGCCGGATGACGCCGGGGTCACCGTCCACCCGCCCGGATTGGCGCGGTCGATCGTGACGGGGAGATACTGTCGGCGAGCGACGGGCGTGCGCCAGCCTGTCGCGGCAGACAGCCGCAGGACGGGCCGGTGGAGGTGCGCGCGCCCCTGCAGCGCGAGCAGCGCCGGGCGAACGAACGCCTCGAACGACACGGCGGCACTCACCGGATTGCCGGGCAGTCCGAACAGGAGCGTCGTGCCGTCCGGACGGCCGATGACGCCGAAGCCCTGCGGTTTACCGGGCTGCATGGCGACGGCGCCGAAGCGCATCGGCGTGACGGTCTGGCGGACCACCTCATATGCGCCGGCGCTGACGCCCCCGGTGAAGACAACGACATCGACCGCTCCGGCCTCGCTCGTCACCGCCTCCAGGAGCGCCGCCAGCGCGGTGCCCTCGTCGTCGACGACGGCGCGGCGGACGACGAGGGCGCCCGTCTCGGCGATGAGGGCGGCGAGGAGGATGCCGTTCGACTCGGGGATCTGTCCCCGCTCGAGCGGGGCGCCCGGGCCGACCAGCTCGCTGCCGGTGGAGACGACGGCGACGCGGGGGCGGGAGGCGACGCGGACGTTCGCGATGCCGGCGGCGGCGAGGGCGCCCAGCTGCAGCGGACCGAGCACAGCGCCGGCGGGCAGTACCGGGTCACCGGCGCGGGTGTCCTCGCCGCGGCGGCGGATGTGTACGCCGACGGCGCGGGGCGCACGAGTGACCGCGATCTCATCGAGCGAATCTGCGAGACCACCCGCGGTGTCCTCGAACGGGACGATGGCATCGGCCGCCGTCGGCAGCGCGGACCCGGTCATGATGCGCACGGCTTCGCCGGCTGCGAACGGCGGGTCATCGGCGGTGCCGGCGGGAAGATCGGCGACGACGCGCAGGCGGGCAGGTGCCTCCGCGGTCGCGTTCGCGACATCGGCGAAGCGCACCGCGAACCCGTCCATCGCCGAGTTGTCGAACGGCGGCAGGTCGATGGCGGCGCAGGCGGGCGCCGCGAGGGTCGACCCGGCAGCGTCCGCGGTCGGGACGGTGAGCGGCGCCACGGGGCGCACGGCGGCCAGGATCGCAGCGAGGTGCTCGTCGACGCTGACCATGGCGGGCTCGCCGTCGTTCATGTCCACGGCGCCAAGCCGCCGGCGAGCACGCGTGCGTCGATCCCGCGCGCGTGCAGAACCTCCGCCGCCTGTTGCGCGCGGATGCCGTGCGCACAGATCACGACGACGGGGCCGTCGGCGTCGAGCTGCGACGGATCGGCGAGGAAGCTTCCGAGGGGGATCAGCACGGAATCCCCGATGCTGCCGGTATCCGTCTCCCACGGCTCGCGGACGTCGAGGAGGATGGCGCCCTCGTCGCTCTGCGCTGTGAGCATTTCGGCGGCGGTGATCTGGGGGATGGGGAGGGGCACGGAGGTGGGGGCGGCGGGCACGGTCGCGGGGAGCAGCGGCACCTCGGTGACCCGGCCCTGGAGGCCGTCGATCAGCATCACCCTCCCGAGCAGCGGCTCGCCGATGCCGGCGACGAGCTTGAGAGCCTCGACGGCCATGACCGAGCCGACCTGAAGGGTCAGCGCGCCGAGCACGCCGACCTCGGCGCAGCTGGGTGCTTCGCCGACTCGGTCGATCGGGTGCAGGTCGGAGAGTACGACCGGGTTGCGCCCGGCCGGCGGAGTCGACCAGAACACGGTCACCTGTGCGTGGAATTCCTGCACGACGCCCCACACGAGCGGGAGTCCGAGGCGCTCGCAGGCGGCTGCCACGACCGCACGCGTCGCGAAGGTGTCCGAGCCGTCGAGGACCACGTCGGCGCCGCGGAGTATCTCCTCGGCGTTGCCGGCATCCACTCGCCGCGGCACCGCGTGGACGATGGTCGACGGACTCAGATCGGCGGCGGCCCGCACGGCGGAGTCGACCTTTCGCAGGCCCACGTCGGACAGCCGGTGCAGCACCTGCCGCTGCAGGTTCGCGATGTCGACCCGGTCGTCGTCGATGACGGTGAGTGTGCCGACGCCGGCGGCAGCGAGGGCGAGCACCGCGGGTGAGCCGAGGCCGCCGGCGCCGACGATCGCGACGTGCGCACCGGCCACACGGCGCTGGGAGATCTCGCCGAAACCACGCAGGACAGCGTGACGGTGCGTGCGTGCGCGCTCGTCATCATCGAGCGCGCCGACCGGGTCGACCAGCGGCGGCAGGGGCATGCGTCCAGGCTAATCCCCGTGGCCCGCCCGCTTCACGGTGATCACCGTGAAAACCGCTGCTGCGGAGTTTTGGTGTGCAAAAGACCTTGAATACGGGATAATCAGACCCATGGCCAGCTACCGTATCTCCGACGCAGCCCGCCTACTGGGCGTGAGCGATGACACCGTCCGCCGATGGGTAGATCAGGGGATCCTGCCGACGACGGGTTCGTCCCCGGTCGAGATCCCTGGGCGGGAGTTGGCCGCGAAAGCCGCCGACCTCGCTCGCGGACCGGGAGATCCCACCGATGTCCTCTCAAGCGCGCGCAACCGTTTCCCGGGTCTTGTCACCCGCGTGCAGATGGATGGGGTGATGGCACAGGTCGACATTCAATCCGGTGCCCACCGCGTCGTCTCACTCATGTCGGCCGAAGCCGTCCGCGAACTGGGTCTGGAGCCCGGCTCGCTCGCCGTCGCGGTCGTGAAAGCCACCACCGTCATCGTCGAGACACCGAAGGGCTGACCCGTGCACCGCACCATCGCCGGCACTCTGGCGGCCCTCGCAGCCCTCACCCTCGCCCTCACCGGATGCGCCGGCGCGGGCGCCGCGGATAGCACCGTGTCCACGCCCTCGGCGACCGGGGAGAGCGTCACCGGGTCGCTCACGATCGTCGCCGCTGCATCGCTGCGTGCGGGCTTTGACAAACTCGCGACCGCGTTCGAGGCCACTCACCCCGGGGTCGACATTCGACCGATCAGCTATGACGGCTCGTCGACGCTGGCTACGCAAATCATCGAGGGTGCCGCGGTGGACGTCTTCGCCTCCGCCGACGAGACCAACATGCAGAAAGTGGTCGATGCCGGGCTCGCCGCTGATCCGCAGCCGTTCGCCACCAATGTGCTCACGATCGTCACTTCTGCAGGAAACCCCGGCGGAGTGACCGGTTTGTCCGACCTGGCCGATCCCGACCTGGTCGTCGTGCTGTGCGCCGCCGTGGTGCCCTGCGGCGCGGCGGCCACGACCCTCCTCTCCCGGGGAGAAGTGGTGGCATCGGTCGACAGCTTTGAGCAGAACGTCACCGCGGTGCTCACGAAAGTGGCGAGCGCCGAAGCGGATGCCGGACTCGTCTATGTCACGGATGCAGCCACGACCCCCGACGTCGAGACGGTGGAAACAGTCGGGGCCGACGCCGTCGTGAACACCTACCCTGTCGTGGCGCTGACCGGCGCCGCAGACCCGGCCCTCGCACAGACGTTCGTCGACTTCGTGCTCTCCGATGCTGGCCGGGCGGTGCTGGACAGGCTCGGGTTCGGCGCGCCGTGAGCGGACGCCGGATACGGCATCCGGATGCCGCAGACCTCCGCCACGGTTTCGCGCCGCGCCTGCTGCTCGTGCCCGCGGTGCTGGGGCTGGCGCTCCTGATCGTGCCGCTGACGGCGCTCGTCGGACGAGTGGACTGGTCGACGCTGTGGGCCGACATCACCTCACCGGAGGCGCTTTCGGCGCTGGGGCTGTCGGTGCTGACCGGCGCGATCGCGACGTGCGTGTGCATCGTGCTCGGGGTGCCGCTGGCACTGCTGATCGCTCGGGCGGAGCACCGTCTGGCGGCCGTTCTTCGCGCTGTCGTGATCGTCCCGCTCGTGCTCCCGCCGATGGTCGGTGGCGTGGCACTGTTGTTTCTGCTCGGCCGCAACGGGTGGCTCGGCAGGCTCCTCGCCGACGTCGGAGTCACGCTGCCCTTCACAACGGCCGCGGTCGTGATCGCGCAGACTTTCGTGGCACTGCCGTTCCTCGTGCTTGCGCTGGAGGGCTCGCTGCGCGGGGCCGGCACTGGCTACGAGCACGCCGCGGCTGCCCTCGGCGCCGGACGCTGGCGGATCCTCTGGCGGGTGACACTGCCGCTCGTGGCGCCCGGGCTGCTGGCCGGCATCGTGCTGTGCTTCGCGCGGGCGATCGGCGAGTTCGGTGCGACGGCGTTGTTCGCCGGCAACGCGCCCGGCGTCACGCAGACCATGCCGCTCGCGATCTACACCGCGTTCAACGGGGCGGGGATCGGGCAGAGCACGGCCGTGGCGCTGTCGCTGTTGCTGCTGGGCACGGCGATCGCGGTGCTGTTGCTCGTGCGGGCCTGGCGTCCGGCGGCAGAGGTTGCGGCATGACCGGTCCCGCCCTCGAAGCGCGCGCCGTGGCGCGCCGGGGCGCGTTCGTACTGGATGTGGCACTACACGTGGACGCGGGGGAGACCGTCGCGATCATGGGGCCGAGCGGCGCGGGCAAGTCGACGCTGCTCGCGGTGCTATCGGGGCTCGTCCGCACGCACGAGGGATACGTGCGCGTCGGCGGTCGCGAGATGTCCGCGCCGGCTGTGCACGTTCCGCCGCAGCGGCGCGGCACCGTGCTGCTGAGTCAGGATGCGCATCTCTTCCCGCACCTGTCGGCCAGGGACAACGTCGCGTTCGGGCTGCATCGCCACGGCATCCGCCGTGCGGACGCCCGGAGGGAGTCGGAGCGCTGGCTCGAGCGTGTCGGCCTGCCCGGGGTCGGCGCACGCTTTCCCCGGCAACTGTCCGGCGGACAGCAGCAACGCGTCGCACTCGCGCGGGCGCTCGCCACCGAGCCGGACGTCCTGCTCCTGGACGAGCCGCTGATCGGACTGGATCCGGAAACGGCGGCGGAGATCCGCGCGATGCTCGGCGATCAGTTGCCGGCTGCAGGCGCGGCGACCGTGCTCGTCACACACGACGTGGTCGACGCCGCCGCGCTGGCAGACCGGCTGCTGCTGCTCGAGGACGGCCGCCGCTCCCAGCACGGCCCGGTCCGCGACGTGCTGGCGACGCCCGCGACGGCGTTCGGCGCGGCGATTGCCGGCGTGAGCCGCGTGCCCGGACGCGTCGGCGGGGGAATGTGGCGTGCGGGGCGTCTCGCGCTGCCCGCGCCGTCACTCGCCGACGGCGCGGCTGTGGCACTCGTGCCGACCGGTGCGGTGCGGCTGGCCCCGCGGGAGAGGGCAGCATCCGATACTCTCGCTGTCTGGACGGCGACGGTCACGCGGCTCGATGCGACCGTCGGCGGAGTCCGTGCGCGCACGGCCGATCCCGCCCTCGGCGTCGACCTGCCCGTCTCCGCCGTCACCGACGGCGCCCTGAGAATCGGTGGCGACGTGCGTTTCGAGGTCGATCCGGCCCACGTGCGGCTCGTCGCCGGGGTGTGAGCCGTCGGAGGGCGACGCGGCGGTCACTGTGGCAGGATCCTGGGATGGCCCGCATCCGCCCCTTCCGCGCCGGCGACGAGCCCGCTCTCGCCGAGATCTGCCTGCGAACGGCCGACGCCGGCGCCGACGCCAGCGGACTGTTCGCCGACGACGATCTGTGGGCGGAAGTGTTCGTGCTGCCCTACGTAGAGAGGCATCCCGATCTGGCATTCGTCGTCGAGACCGACGACGGACGCGTGGCCGGGTACGTCGTCGGCACCGACGACACGCCGGCGTTCGAGGACTGGTTCGCCGGGCACTGGTGGCCGCGGTTCGCGCAGCGCTGGCCGCAGCCCGACGTGGAGCGCACGCGGCAGGACGGATCGCTGATCTACGCGTATGGCCGCCGCGCGGGTGCGGAGCCGTACGGCGAGGCATATCCCGCGCACCTGCACATCGACCTGCTGCCGGAGGTGCAGGGACAGGGGTGGGGGAGACGGCTGATCCAGACGCTCGGCGATGCGCTGGGCGAGCGCGGCGTCTCGGGGATGCACCTGGCAACCGATGCCCGCAACACCGGTGCGGCCGCGTTCTACACGCGGTTGGGCTTCACGCGCCTGGACTCCCATCCGGGTGTGCAGGCATTCGGCCGGTACGCGTGACGTTCGGGCGGCGCGCGGGTCAGTCGCAGACGCGCCCGGCATCCAGGCGCACTGTGCGGTCGACGAGCCCCGCCGGGACCTGCACATGGGAAATCAGCACGACGGCCTGATCTTCGCCGACGGCGCCGAGCAGATCGCTCAGCAGCGCGTCGGATGCCGCCGGATCGACGCCCGCGGTCGGCTCGTCGAGGACCAGGACGGGGAAGGCGCGCAGGATGCCGCGGGCCAGCGCGATGCGCTGCGCCTGACCGCCGGACACGAGGGCACCGCGCTCGCCGACGCGCGCGCCCAGCCCCCCGCGTTCGCGTAGCCACGCGCCGAGGCCGACACGGTCCAGGACAGCTTCGAGTTCGGTGTCGGTCGCCGTGTCCCGGGCGAACAGGAGATTCTGGCGGATGTCTTCGTCGAAGAGCATCGGCTGCTGCTCGCAGAGGCCCACGGTGCGGCGGACGGCATCGGCCGCCGTCGTCGTCACGTCCGTTCCGCCCAGCGTGTAGGTGCCGGCTGCCGGCTCGAGGAACCGGACGAGCACGTGGGCGAGCGTCGTCTTGCCCGCGCCGCTGGACCCCACGACGAGCACGCGCTCACCGGGCCGCACGTCGAGGTCCACCCCGTGCAGTGCCGCCGCGGCGGCACCCGGCCACCGGGCGGACACGCCGCGCAGGCGCAACCCGTCGCCGAGGGGCGCCGGCTCGGCGGCGGGCGCGGATGCCTCGGCGGGCAGCTCGACAGGCACGGAGTCGGGGACGGATGCGGCGATCCTCGTTGCCGCGGCGCGCACCTGCCGCCACGACGAGGCTGCCAGAGGAACAGCCGTGAACACCTCGAAGACGGCCATCGGCACGAGCACCGCGACGGCGAGCGCGGGTCCGGTGATGGTGGCTGCGCCCACCGCGGGCGCCGCCACCATCACCGCGAGCACCGATGCGGCTCCGGCCAGCACCGACACAATCGCCGTCGTTGCCGCCTGCGCGCCGGCGCGACGGGTGACCGCGCGGCGCAGATGTGCGTCGGCGGCATGGATGCGCTCGCGCGACGCGTGCTCGGCGCCGTAGGCGACGAGCACGTCGAGGCTCCCCAGATGATCGAGCACCGCGTCGGCCAGGCGCGCGCGCAGGGGCGCGATCGACCGTTCGGCGCGCGATCCAGACGCCCATCCCCAGCCCGTCGCGACCAGTGCAGCGACAACGAGGCATCCGAGCAGGGTCAATGCCGCCGGCCACCAGACGAACGCGACCAGGACGACCGCGCCGATGGCGACCGCTGTCGAGGACACGAGCGGCAGCACCACCCGAAGGGGGAGGTTCTGCAGTTCGTCGACGTCGTCGACGAGCGCCCCGAGCACCGAGCCGCGCCGCGTACGGGTCAGTCCGTCGGGCGCGAGCGGGATGAGCCGGCGGACGAGGTCGGTGCGCGTTGCCGCGAGCTGGTGCAGTGCGGCATCGTGACTGGCCAGCCGCTCGGTGTAGCGGAAGGCGGCTCGGCTCAGCGCGAACGCGCGCACCCCGACGACCGCGGCGCCGAGGTGGAGCACCGGCGGCTGCTCGCTCGCGAAGACGATGAGCCACGCGCTGCAGGCCAGCAGCGCCACGGCAGACGCTTCGGAGAGAAAACCGCTCGCCGCCCCCGGCAAAAAGCGCCGCAACGGTGGCATCGCGCGGCGGAGGATCGCCCTCGCGGTGGTGGATGTCGGCTTCTCGCGCGCGCTCACACGACCACCTCCATGCCGTGCAGCGTGACGACGGTGTCGGCGATGGCGCGCGCCGTCGACCGGTGCGAGACGAGCAGCACGATCGCACCGGCGTCTGCGAGGGAGCGCAACGCGCGCCAGAGCCCGGCTTCGGTGTCGGCATCCAGAGCGGCGCTGGGCTCGTCGAGCGCGATGACCGGGGCAAGACCGCTCAGATGGCGGTAGATCGCGCGGGCGACGGCGACGCGCTGCGCTTGTCCGCCGGACAGGCCAGCCCCCTGGACGCCGAGCTCCTGGTCGGCGTCGAGGTCCGGCGCCTGCGCGAGCGCGAGCGCCCGGCGCACGCGCTCGGAGGTGGACTCGGTGTCCGGATCGGCATCTGCAGCGGATGCCGGCGGCTCGCCGAGCCGGATGTTCTGCGCGATCGTTCCGCTGACGAGCCCGGGCTGCTGGCCGGCCCACGCCAACCATCTCGAGGGCGCGAGGGTCCGCACGTCATGACCGTCGAACTCGACGGCTCCCTCGGCGTCGGCTGCACCGCGCAGCACGGCAAGGATGCTCGTCTTGCCGCTCCCGCTCGATCCCTCCAGGAGCGTGACCGTACCGGCGTCGGCGGTGAAACCCACCGGGGCCAGTAGCTGCTGCCCCCGCTTCACCCGCAGGTCACGGACGACCAGCGCGAGCGCTCGGCCGCCGGGGGACGTAGAGTGCACTCGCGGCGAGACGGGCGCGGCGCGCCGGTCTGCGGCGGCGTCGAGGACGCCGAAGACATCGTCCGTGGCGGCGACACCTTCGGCTGCCGCGTGAAACTGTACACCGACCTGCCGCAGCGGCAGGTATGCCTCGGGCGCCAGCAGCAGCACGAACAGTCCCACCGCGAGGGCCAGTGAGCCGTCGATCAGGCGGAAGCCGACCGAGACGGCGACGATCGCGACCGAGATCGACGCGAGCAGCTCCAACGCGAAGCCGGAGAGGAAGGAGACCCGCAGCACCCGCATGGTCTCGCGGCGGTACGCGGCGGTCACGGCCGCGATCGACGACACGGCGCGGAACTGGCGCCCGAAGATCTTGAGCGTCGATCGCTCCCGTGATCGCCCGGGTGAGCAGCGCGGCGAAGAGGACGATGACGAGCGTCTGAGCCAGGCTGATCGCCGCAATCGCGACGAAAAATCCGCGCGATGCCGTCGCGTACCGCAGCAGCCGGGGATCGACCGGCCGCGCGCGTGTGCGCGCGGGTGAGGGATCGGTAGCCGGCATCCCTCGACCCTCTCAGATCACACCGGTGGGGCCGACTCCCCGTCGCGCCGGGAATACCCACGGCAAACCACCTGGGCGATGCCGACCCCGAAAGGTAGTCTCGGACAATGGTCGCCGTCCCCGTCATCCGCACCCGGCCCCGCCGTGGTGATGAACGAGCGCGGTCCGTGGCCACCGGTGGCCCCGGCGATCCCCTGGTCGATCGGTTCGGGCGCGTGCACCGGGATTTGCGCATCTCGCTGACGGACCGTTGCTCGCTGCGCTGCACCTACTGCATGCCCGAGCAGGGCAACGAGTGGCTGGCACGTACCAGCATCCTCACCGTCGACGAGATCGAACGCGTCGCGCGCGTGGCGGCAGCCTCCGGCATCACGACCTTCCGGTTGACCGGCGGCGAGCCCTTGCTGCGCCCGGATATCGTCGAGGTCGTGCGGCGTCTGTCCGCGATCCGGACGCCCGGCGGCGCGGCGATCGACCTGGCGATGACGACAAACGGCATCCGCCTCGCCGAGCTCTTGGAACCGTTGCGCGCGGCCGGACTCGGGCGCCTCAACATCTCGATCGACACGCTCGACCCTGTCAGGTTCCGCGAACTCACTCGGCGCGACCGTCTGGATGAGGTGCTGGCCGGCATCGCGGCAGCCGCCGCGTCCGACCTCCGGCCGCTCAAACTCAACGCGGTCGCGATGCGCGGTGTCAACGACGACGCGCTCATCGACCTTGTCGACTTCGCGCTCGCGCACGACGCGCAACTGCGGTTCATCGAGCAGATGCCCCTCGACGCCGGGCACACGTGGGACCGCGCGTCGATGGTGACCCGGTCGGAGATCCTGGACGCACTGTCGACGAGATGGCGCTTGACGCCGGTGCCCGGGCGGGGCGGCGCGCCCGCCGAGAAGTGGGCCCTGGACGGAGGACCGGCGACCGTCGGGGTGATCGCGTCGGTGACGGCGCCGTTCTGTGGCGACTGCGACCGACTGCGCCTGACGGCCGACGGGCAGTTGCGCAACTGCCTGTTCTCCCCCGGAGAGTACGACCTCGTGCCGGCGCTGCGCGGTGCAGACCGCACCGCGACGGACACGTCGGTGGATGCCGTGCTCCGCGCGTGCATCGCAGGAAAGCTCCCCGGACACGCGATCGATGATCCGTCGTTCCTGCAGCCGACGCGCGGCATGAACGCCATCGGCGGCTGACCGCGCGAGGTCAGTGCACGAGCGCGGCGGCCTTCTCGATCGTCGTGCGGCTCACGCGCTTACGGAAGATCCAGTAGGTCCACCCCTGGTAGAGCAGCACGAGCGGCAGGAAGATCACGGCAGCCCAGGTCATGATCGTCAGCGTGTAGTCCGTGCTCGACGCATTCTCGATCGTCAGGGTGAACGCCGGATCGGTCGAGGAGGGCATGACGTTCGGGAAGAGCGCGAACCAGAGCGTCAGAACGGCAAAGGCGACAGTTCCGGCGCCGAAGCCGAAAGCCCAGCCCTCGCGGTCTCGCGTATTGGCCAGCACCGACGCGATCAGCAGCGCGGCGGCGACGGCGGCGCACAGCACGACGAGCCCGACGAGCGGAGCGGCGTTGCCGAAGGCGGCCGCGACGGTCCACGCGAGGAAGATCGCGGCGACGACGACCGTGAGAAGTCCGGATCGCAGCGCGAGCTTCCGGGCATCCAGCCGTATCGGCGGTCCCGACGTGTTGCGCTACGGCCAGATGATGAACGGGTACGCCGTTGAGGCAGGCCTCCCACAGCGGGCGATCGCTCCGTTGCCGGTGCTCACTCCGGGACTCGCGTCGCACTGGGTGAACCTCGTCACGCCCGTGCCGCGCTCGATCGCGCGACCCCTCATCGCCTCGCTCGTGCACGACTGCGTCATGGACGATCACGACATCGATGACCTGATTCTTCCGCCCGAAGACGGGTTGACCCCGTACCGCCGCGCCGTGGCGCTCGCGCTCGGCCGCGTCGAGGCCGACACGGTCGAGACGAGTTGGCAGGATGCCGAGGTCACCGGCCTCCCGTCCGATCCGCTGCCGAGCGACCCGGAGTGGGCCGGTCGTACGGTCTACACCGATCATCAGTCCATGCACACGACCGCGTCGCCTGAGCGGTTGTGGGCGGTGATCGCCGGGATCGGCGGCGAGAACGGGTGGTATTCCGCACCACTGCTCTGGGCCGTCCGCGGGTGGATGGATCGCCTCGTCGGTGGCGTCGGGCTCGCGGGCCGGTTGTATTGGCTGGCCGTGCTCCCGTTCCACGGATTCATCTTCCGAGGCATGGCCGAGCGGATCACGGCGACAGCCGAGGCGGATGAGGCCGAGGCGGGTGAGGCCGGATCGTAGACTCGCCGGATGGCACACATCCGTCCCTTCCGCCCCGGCGACGAGCCCGCGCTCGCCGGCATCTGCCTGAAGACGGCGGATGCCGGCGCCGACGCGACGGGCATCTTCGCCGACGATGATCTCTGGGCGGAGGTCTTCGTTCTCCCGTATGTGGCGCGGCATCCCGATTTCGCGTTCGTCGTCGAAACGGACGATGGGCGGGTCGCCGGCTATGTCGTCGGCGCTCCCGACACTCGAGCTTTCGAAGACTGGTTCGCAGCCGAATGGTGGCCCCGGTGGGCTGAGCGGTGGCCACGGCCCGACGTCGAGACCACCCGCCAAGACGGCACCCTGGTGTACGCCTACAGCCGGCGTGCCGGAGCGGAGCCGTACGGTGACACGTATCCCGCGCACCTTCACATCGACCTGCTTCCCGAGTTGCAGGGCCAGGGGTGGGGGAGGCGGTTGATCGACACGCTCGCCGAGGTTCTGCGCGCGGAGGGCGTGCGCGGGCTGCATCTGGCGACGGGCATCGAGAATACGGGCGCGATCGCGTTCTACACGCGTCTCGGATTCACCCCGCTCGTCTCCCACCCGGGAGTGCAGGCGTTCGGGCGCGAACTGTAGGTCAGGAGACCAGCTGCCCCGCCTCGAGGCGGACGACCCGATCGATCAGCTGTTCCGGTACCGTCACGTGCGAAATCAGGACGACGGCCTGATCGGGACCCACGGCCGAAAGGAGGTCGCTCAGCAGAGCATCGGATGCCGCGGGATCGACCCCCGCGGTCGGCTCGTCGAGGACGAGCACGGGGAATCCGTGGAGGAGTGCGCGGGCGAGCGCGATGCGCTGTGCTTGACCGCCCGACACCAGTGCGCCGCGTTCACCGACGCGAGCGTCGAGACCACCGCGGTCGCGCAGCCAGGGCCCGAGGCCGACGCGCTCGAGCACGTGCTCGAGGTCGTCGTCGGTCGCGTCGTCGCGCGCGAAGAGGAGATTCTGGCGGATGTCCTCGTCGAACAGCATCGGGCGCTGCTCGCAGAGGCCCACCGTGCGGCGGACATCGTCGGCGGCGCACGCGTGCACGTCGACGCCGCCGATCGTGTAGGCGCCGGTGGCATCGAGGAAGCGCACGAGCACGTGCGCGAGGGTGCTCTTTCCCGCGCCGCTGGAACCGATGACGAGCAGCCGTTCTCCGGGTGCGACGTCGAGATCGATGTCGTGGAGTGCGGGGGATGCCGCACCCGGCCACGTAGCGGAAACGCCGCGCAGGCGGAGCCCCTCGCCGAGGAGGGGGCCGGTGCCGGTGGGTGTTCCCTGGTCGCGCACGAGGCCGGCGGGGACGACGTCGGGGGTAGCGGCGGCGATGCGCGTGGCCGCAGCGCGCACCCCGCGCCACGAGGATGCCGCGAGCGGAACGGAGGTGAAGACCTCGAACACGGCCATCGGGATCAGGACCGCAACGGCGAAGGCGGGTCCGGTGAGGCCACCGGAGGCGAGCTCCGGGGCCGCGACGAGCACCGCGCGAACGGACGCGATTGCGGCCAGGAGCGACACCAACGCGGTCGCTCCGGCCTGCGCACCCGCGCGACGGACGACGGCTCGCCGCACGTCGGCGTCGGCCGCGGCGATGCGGTCGCGGCTGGACTCCTCGGCACCGCAGGCGACGAGGACATCGAAACTGCCCAGGTGATCGAGCACGGCGTCGGCGAGGCGTCCCCGCAACGGGGCGATGGAGCGTTCGGCCCGCGCGCCCGCGATCCAGCCCCACCCCGCGGCGATGAGCCCCGCGGCGATCAGGCAGGCCAGGAGCGTGAGCCCGGCCGGCGGGTGAATGATCGCCACGAGGATCACGGCACCGACCGCGACGGCGGCGGAGCCGAGGAGGGGCTGAACCACCCGGAGGGGCAGGTTCTGCAGCTCGTCGACGTCGTCGACGAGCGACCCGAGAATCGAGCCGCGGCTCGTGCGGGTGAGTCCATCCGGGGCGAGTGGGATGAGCCTGCGCACCAAATCGGTGCGGGTGGAGGCCAGTTGGCGGAGTGCCGCATCGTGGCCCGCCAGGCGTTCGACATAACGGAAGACCGCGCGACTGAGGGCGAAGGCCCGCACCCCGACGACGGCCATCGAGATGTACAGAACCGCCGGCTGCTCGGACGCGCGGACGATCAGCCACGCGCTCACCGCGAGGAGTGCCACGGCCGACGCTTCCGACAGGAATCCTGCCATCGCCCCCGGCCAGAAACGGCGCGCGGGTGGCATCGCCCCGCGGAGGACCTCGGCGGCGGTCATGCGGGCACCGTCGCAGCGGCAAGGGTGATGACCTGGTCTGCGATGGATCGGGCGGACGTCCGGTGCGAGACCACGAGGACGATCGCACCTCGATCGGCGACGTCGCGGATCGAGGCCCACAGCGCAGCTTCGGTCCGTTCGTCGAGGGCGGCGCTCGGTTCGTCGAGCGCGACCACGGTGCCCCACCCGCGTGCGCGGCGGTAGAACGCGCGGGCCACCGACACACGCTGCGCCTGCCCGCCGGAGAGCCCCGAGCCCTGCACGCCGAGTGTTCGGGCGGGATCCAGTGCGCTCGCGCATGCCTGGTGGAGGCTCCGCGCGACGAGATCGGCGTCCGGCGCCGGGTCGCCCAGAGTGATGTTCTCGGCGATGGTTCCGGCGGTGAGCCCCGGATTCTGCCCCGCCCACGCGAACCACGCCGATGGCGTGTGGGTGGCAGCATCCGCACCGCCGAGCGTGATGGCACCGTCGAACTCCGCTGCACCGCGGAGCGCCGCCAGCAGGCTGGATTTGCCCGCACCGCTCGGGCCGTCGATCAGGGTCACGGTGCCGGGAGTCGCGCGCAACGACACCCGGGGCAACACGCGGTCGCCGCGGCGGACGCGCACCCCGTCGAGCAGCAGTGGCCCGTGTGCGGGTGTGGTCGCCGGTTCGGTCGTCATGGATGCCGGCGTCGCCGTGCGTGCCGCGTCGAGAACCGCGAACACATCCTCGGTGGCGGCGACGCCTTCGGCCGCCGCGTGGAACTGCACCCCGACTTGACGGATCGGAAGGTAGGCCTCGGGAGCCAGCAACAACACGAAGAGCCCGACGCTGAGCGCCAGTGACCCGTCGATCAGGCGGAATCCGATCGTCACCGCCACGATCGCGACCGCGACCGAGGCCATGAATTCGAGGGCGAATCCGGACAAGAACGACACACGCAACACACGCATCGTCTCGGTGCGGTAGGTGCCCGTGACGCGTTCGATCGAGGTGGCGGCCCGGTGTTGCCGGCCGAACACCGTGAGGGTCGACAGTCCCTGGACCGTGTCGGCGAAGCGTGCGGCGAGCGTCTGCAGCGTGGCCCACTGCTTCTGCTGTACGGCGCGGGTCGCCAGGCCGATCAGCACCATGAACAGCGGGATCAGGGGGAGGGTGAGCACCACGATGAGCCCGGAGATCCAGTCCTGCCACCACATCACGGCGATGAGGATCGGTGTCGCGATGACCGTTTGGACGAGCTGGGGAAGATAGCGACCGAAGTAGGCGTCGAGCGCGTCGAGGCCGCGGCCGGCGGTCACGGCGAGGCGCGCGGTATTGGCGGTGCCGAGCCAGCCTGCGCCGAGCCGAGAGACGGCGGCGAGCAGATGCCCGCGCAACTGCAGCTCGACGCGCGCGGCGGCACGCGCGGAGACGACTTCGCGCGCCCAGAGGAGGAGGGCGCGGAGAGCGGCGACGCCGGCGAGCCATCCGAGGAGAGCGCCGACGTCGTCGCCCGCGATGGCCCCGACGATGACCTGGGTCAGTAGCCACGCGAACGCGACGATCACGAGCGTCTGGGCGAAACCGATCGCGCCGATCGCGACGAAGAAGAGACGGGATGCCGCCGCGTAGCGCAGGAGTCGGGGATCGACCGGGCGCCCTCGCGTCGGGGCGGGCTGCTTCTCGGGTTCCGGCATCCTTCGATCCTGCCCTACGTGGCCGTGACAGCGGGTCAGTGCCCGGCGGCGGCGGCCTTCTCGATCGTCGTGCGGCTCACGCGCTTGCGGAAGATCCAGTACGTCCACCCCTGGTAGAGCAGCACGAGGGGGAGGAAGATCACGGCGGCCCAGGTCATGATCGTCAGCGTGTAGTCGGTACTCGATGCGTTCTCGATCGTCAGATGGAATGCCGGGTCCGTCGAGGAAGGCATGACGTTCGGGAAGAGCGCGAACCACAGTGTCAGAACGGCAAAGGCCACGGTTCCGGCGCCGAAGCCGAAAGCCCAGCCCTCTCGGTCGCGCGTATTGGCCAGCACCGACGCGATCAGGAGCGCGGCGGCCACGGCCGCGCACAGCACGACGAGCCCGACGAGCGGAGCGGCGTTGCCGAAGGCGGCCGCGACGGTCCACGCGAGGAAGATCGCGGCGACGACGACCGTGAGAAGTCCGGATCGCAGCGCGAGCTTCCGGGCATCCAGCCGTACCTGGCCGTCGGTCTTGAGCGCGACGAAGTACACGCCGTGCGTGAAGAACAACAAGAGCGTCGTGAGGCCGCCGAGCAGCCCATACGGGTTCAGGAGCGTCAAGAGAGACCCGGTGAACTCATGATCGACATCGAGCGGGACACCCTGCACGATGTTGGCGACGGCAACACCCCAGAGGAACGCGGGGACGGCGGAGCCGATCACGATCATGCGGTCGAAGCCCGCCTTCCAGCGCAGACTGTCGCGCTGGTGCCGGTATTCGAAAGACACACCACGCAGGATCAGGGCGAGCAGGATGAGCAGCAGCGCGAGGTAGAAGCCGCTGAACAGCGTCGCATACCACTCGGGGAATGCAGCGAAGAGGCAGGCACCGGCGACGATGACCCACGTTTCGTTGAGATCCCAGACCGGCCCGATCGTGTTGATGATCTGGCGACGCGAGACGTCGTCCTTGCCGAGGAACGGGAGAGACATGCCGACACCGAAGTCGAAGCCGTCGAGGACGAAGTACCCGACGAAGAGCACTCCGACGATGAAGAACCAGACATATGCGAGATCCATCATGCGCTCCTAGTAGACCGTCGTCGGCGTGTTCTCGACCGAGGGCTCTTCGGCCTCGGGGCTCCCCGGTTCGGGCAGCGGATCGGGTCCCTTGTGAGAGGTCTTCATGATGAGACCGACTTCGACGACCGCGAGCACCGCATAGATCACGGTGAACGACACGAGTGAGATGAGAACGGTCCATCCGGGCACACTCGGTGAGACACCGTCCTCGGTGAGCATGAGCCCGAACACGATCCAGGGCTGCCGGCCCATCTCGGTGAAGACCCAGCCGACGAGGATGGCGACCAGCGAGGCCGGCCAAGCCCAGATCGCGAGCTTCCATGCCCAGGCCGGAACATCACGCTTCGCCTTCTTGCGGGTGAGCCAGAGACCCACGACCGCCGTCAGGGCTGCGATGCCACCGAGGCCGATCATCCAACGGAACGACCAGTACGTGACCCAGAGGATCGGTGCGAAGTTGCCGTCGACCTGATCGGCGAACTGGGGGAACAGCTCGTTCGTATACAGCAGGTTGAGGTCGTTGATCCCCTCGACGCAGCCGTCGAGCGACTGCGTCGACAGGAACGCCAGAAGATAGGGGACGCGGATCGAGAAGAGCTCACTCGTTCCGTCGGGGGTGCCGAGCGTGAAGATCGAGAACGACGCATCCGCGCTGCAGGCGGAGTCGAACATTGCCTCCGCAGCCGCCATCTTCATCGGCTGGGTCTGCACCATGACGAGACTCAGCTGGTCGCCGGACAGGGCGACCCCCGCGAAAGCGATGATCATGCCCCAGAGGCCATAGCGAAGGGACGTGCGCATCATGTCGATGTTCTGCCCCCGGATCAGATGCCAGGCCGAGATCGAGATGATCACGCCCATCGTCATCATGAACGCCGAGAACAGGGTGTGGGGGAGGGCTGCCAGTGCCACGGGATTCGTGAGGACCGCGAAGAAGTCGTTCATCTCGGCGCGGCCGCCGTCTTGCGCCATCTGGTAGCCGACCGGGTTCTGCATGAAGGCGTTGGCGGCGAGGATGAAGTAGGCGGAGAACCACGCACCGATCGTCGCGATCCAGATGCTGGCGAGATGCAGACCCTTCGGGAGCTTGTCCCAGCCGAAGATCCAGAGGCCGATGAAGGTCGCTTCGAAGAAGAAGGCCATCAGGCCTTCGAATGCGAGCGGCGCGCCGAAGACGTCACCGACGAAGCGGGAGTAGGACGACCAGTTCATGCCGAACTGGAACTCCTGCACGATTCCCGTCACGACGCCCATGGCGAAGTTGATGAGGAAGATCTTCCCGAAGAACCGGGTGAGGTGCAGCCACTTCAGGTTTCCGGTTCGGTACCAGGCGCTCTGGAAGATCGCGACCGTCAGTGCCATGCCGAGAGTCAGCGGCACGAACAAGAAGTGGTACAGCGTCGTCAAACCGAACTGCCACCGCGCGAGCAGCAGCGGATCAAGAAAATCCATCCCACGTCCTCCCCAAGTCCGGGTCTTCCCTGTAACTGAAGGTACTCAGCGGGCACTCAGGTTTGAAGAGGACCGCGCCGTGAATAATCGCCGTCAATTGCGGCCACCGGCGTGGAGAAGCTGCACGACGCACCCGCGAGGATCGCACGACGAGCGCATTCCGTCGACGGAGAGCGGCCCCCCCGCTTCGTTCAGCACGCCCTGCATGAGACTGAGGTGCACGCTGCACAACACGTCGCGATGCTCTGCCTGCGCCGTCGCCTGTGCGCACGGAGTCAGGTCGATGGTCAGTTCGCTCTCATCCACGAGCGGATCGAAGCCGGCATCGATCAGATCGTCGACGAGGGCATCGACCTGGTGGAGGGCAGCGGTGTCGAGTTCGGGCGCGAGCCCGGGGATGACCCGGCGCATCAGATCGCCGCGCTCTGCGGCCGCACGCACCTTGCGCTGCTGGACGGCGCTGGACGATGCCGCGCCGTCGGCCGCGCTGTAGAGCACGCGCGGACGCCCGCGGGTCTTGCGGTCCTCGGCGGCGGAGATCACATAGCCGTCTTCGATCAGGCGCTGCAGGTGCTCGCGTACTGTGTTCGCGTGCAGGCGCGTGGACTCCACGATCTCAGCGACCGTGCGCCGCGGTTGCTCCTGGATGAGGTGGAGGATTTCGACGCGCGAGTAGCTCGAGATTGCACTGTACCCCGCGGGGCGCCCTGTGGTCATACCTCATATTATTCACGGCTTTGCGCCCACGCGCGACCGTTTCCCGAATGTTTTTTCACACCGGCGGCATCGGATTCGGACAGATGCACCGGATTCGGGTCAGAAGGGACTTTCCCGGCCGATTCTGCGGCATCCATCCGATTCTGATCTCGCCTACCATCGAGCGGTGGATACTCACCCGACCATCAGCAGGTTCTGGGAGCAGTGCCGTGGCGCCGTCGAAGGGTTGCCGAGCACAGTTCCGGATGCCTGGGCTTTCGGCGCGACGCCCGCGCACGCCGATGAGCTGCTGGCGCTGGTGCTCGACGGGGTGAAGACGGCCACTGCGTCCTCCCTGTGGGATTACGAGGCGACCGGGGAGCCCGTCCCCGCGGTCGACAGCTACAGCATCCTGCTCGAGTCCCACGAACGCTACTGGCGGGCGCACTCGGAGAACGCCCGCGGATTCGAGCCGGATATGCCGGTCGTGTGTGAGGGCTTTCGGCTGATGTACGCCGCGTCGTCTCCGCTCGCGTGAGGATGTTCGCCCGCGTCAGCTCAGCGTGGACTTCCAGCCGAGCGCCGGTGCGACGTGGGTCGCAAACGCCTCGATGATCCGCAGGTTGAACTCGACACCCAGTTGGCTCGGGATCGTCAGCATGAGGGTGTCGGCGGCGGCGATCGCGGCATCCTGCTGCAACTGCTCGATCAGGACGTCCGGCGCCGCGGCGTATGTCTTGCCGAACGTCGAGCGGAACCCGTCGATGTAGCCGATGCCGTCGCCCTCGTTCGAGTGGCCGAAGTACAGCTCGTCTTCGGCGGTCGTGATCGGGAAGATCGAGCGGCTGACGGAGGTGCGGGCGGTTCCCGGATGCCCGGCTGCCCGCCAGGCCGCGTGGAACTGTTCGATCTGCTCGGCCTGGAGGATGTCGAACGGCCGGCCATCGGCCTCGGTCAACAGGGTCGAGGACATGAGGTTGACGCCCTTCCGCCCAGCCCACTCGGCGGTGTCGCGCGTGCCGGCACCCCACCAGATGCGCGAGCGCAGACCCTCGGAGTGCGGTTCGATCCGGTGCATCCCGGTGCTGCCGCCGAAGGGGCTCTGTGCATCGCGCTCGGCGAGGCCTTCGCCCTCGATGGCCCGCAGGAACAGATCGAAGTGGTCGCGTGCCAGGTCGGCGCCGCGCGGGTCTTCTCCGGAGTAGCCGAATGTCTCGTAGCCGCGGATGACGGTCTCGGGTGACCCGCGGCTCACGCCGAGCGCGAGCCGGCCGCCCGAGATCAAATCGACCGCCGCGGCTTCTTCGGCGAGGTAGAGCGGGTTGCCGGTGTTACATTAGGGCAATGAAGACGAACGCCCGGAAAGCCGCGATCTACGCCCGTATTTCGGTCGAGGATGAGAACGTGCCCAAGGTCGAGCACCAAGTCGCCGCGTGCCGAGCGCTCGCCGGGGATGACTACACGATCGCCGAGGCGCATGTGTTCACCGATCCCGGCATTCCGGCGACGGGCAAGAGCATCCGCGAAGGTACGCGCGCCAAGCGTCCCGGCTTCGACGCCCTGCTCTACGCCGCCGAGCGGGGCGAGTTTGACGCCATCATCGCCGTTGCCGGTGACCGTCTCGCGCGCAACTATCCCGATGGGCTCGACATCGTGGACGCATGCGCGGCGGGCGACGTCGTGCTCTTGCTCGATGACGACGGCGTGCTCGATCCCCGCACACCGGGCGGCGAAGAGCGGGCTATGTCCCTGTTCACGGGCGGACGTCGCGAGATCCGCACGCGCTCGGCCAAGCAACGCCGCCGATACGATGCCGAGACGCTCCAGGGCATGCCCCTGTGGGGTCGTCGCCCGTTCGGCTTCGATTGGGTCGAAGAGGTCAACCGACACGGCAAGGTGTCCCGACGCGCGACGATCCACAACGAACGCGAGGCCGAGGCGATCCGCTGGGCGGTCGAATGGTTCCCGACGCCCGAGGGGTCGCTCTACGGCATCATCGCCGAGTGGAAGCGGCGCGGCCTCACGACGACGGCGGCGGGTTATGCGCGGCGTAAGCCGGTCGCGGGTGACGTCGCATTCTCGGGGGATTGGACGAACGCGAGCGTTCGGAGCATCCTCACCAATCCCCGTATCGCGGGACTCGTGAAGCGGGGCGGGGAGATCGTGACCGGCGATGACGGCCAGCCGATCAAGGCCGCGTGGGAGCCAATCGTGGGCCGCGAGGCGTGGCAAGCGGTCCTAGACAAACTCGCCGATCCGACGCGCCACACGGCCAAGGGGCGCAAGCCGCACAGCGTCGGGTCGGGCATCGCGCTGTGCGTGTGCGGTCTGCCCCTGCGGGCAACGACGATCAAGGGCAAGCCTCGGGATGAGCGCGGCGTGATCATCGCCGAGGCCGAGCCGGTCAAGCTCCCCGGCTTGCGCTGTGACGTGTCGCGCAACCAATGGCGCGAGCGTATGGACGTGCCCCGGCATGTGAGCGTGCGCGACGACGTGCTCAATCCGCTCATCGCGGATGCCGTAGCGGCGGCGTTCCTCTTCGGTCCCGCCGATCTCATCCCGAGTGGGGCCGTCGATCTGCGGCCCGTCGAGGCCGAGCTAGCCGAGTTGCGCGAGGCCGAGGCGAACGCCGCCGCGCTCGCGTTGCTTGGGGGCGTGGCGGGCGGCATCGCGACGGCGCGCATTGTCGAGATTCACGCCCGCGTCGCCGAGCTACAGGCCGCACGAGTCGAGGCCGTGAGCGCGAGCGCGCACGCCGCCATGGTCGTTGATCTGCGCGCCGAGCTGTGGGGCGGCGAGCGCGTGAACATCGCGGATGCCGCCGAGGCTAAGCGCGCCCTACGCGAGCGTTTCGAGTCGCTCCCGCTCGGACAGCGCCGCGAGCTTGTGCGCGTCCTGCTCGCCGTGCGCGTGCTCCCCGGCCAGGGCGTGAAGCTCGCGCCCGAGCGCCGGGTGAGGATCGTTCACAAGGTCGTGACGTCGCTGAACGATGCCGAGGCGGCAGACGTGGCCTGACGGCCCGCTGAGCGCCTTAGAGCGGCCCTGGATGACCCGGGGCCGTCGTGCGTCTACAGGGGCGCTCGCAGTGCCCGACCAAGGCGCCTTACGCTGGATGCATGAGACGAAACGGGGAGCCGATCAGCGCTGACGATCCCCGTCATGGAACGGCAAACGGTTACGGCAACCTCGGATGCCGTTGCGCGCCTTGCCGTGCCGCGCACGCGGCGAATCACAGCGCCTACATCAAGCGTCAGCGCGAGGCTGGGCGAGTCATTGGCTCGCACGGGTCGAGCGTCGCCTACGACACTGGGTGTCGTTGCGACAAGTGCCGCGTGGCGCATAACGCCCGATCCGTCGAGAAGAAGCGCCGCATCCGAGCTCGCGGACGTACGGACGTCTAGCGTCGGTCGTCAGTCTCCACTGCCCTCATCCTCGGTCGGATACAGAACGGAACCGATCAGCCCTTCGACTGAGATCGCGCTAGGGTCCGGCGCGGCCTCACCCTCGGCATGCTTGAACCGCTCGGCGGCCTTATAGGCGAGGCGAACTGCTTGGATGACAAGCACTCGGCGAAGCCCGGCGGAAACTTCGCCACGCTCATATGCCACGGCGGCAAGCCGTGAGATCGTCTCTGCTCGGCGGGCAATCCTGACGTCTGGATGGCCGCGATCAGCACGCGTCTTGTCGGAGATGAGCGTGAACCGATAGGACTCGGGCAAGTCGATTGGCTTCGACACTGGAGGGATCTTCTCGTTCAAGATCGCGCCGAACTTGCTGTTCTCGATCGCCTGGAGGTAGGCCGAGTACTCGTGCTTGTCGAGATTGGTTTGCGCGGCGTCGAAAGCGGCTTTGTCATCTCTCTTGCTCGGCGTATCTTGCAGGTCCCAGAGGGGCCAGACCTCCAACTCTGCGACCTCGAACACGTCGAGAATACGCATAGCCACCGCGTCAGTTCGCTGGTTGGTGAGGTGCCGATTCAGCCGCGTCGCGAGGCTTTCCTTTGTCTGACCAACGTAGATCGGCTCGCCGTCGTAGTCGTAGAAAGCGTAGACGCCCCATTTCGCCCCGGTGACGCGCCGCCCCTGCTTGTCGGTGGCCTTCTTGGCATCGTCAAAGAGTGAGCGAAACTCTCTCACGATCTCGGCAGGAAGGTCTTTCTTCTTTGGCTTCTTCCCCACCTCGGTCGTGCGGGGACGGCTAGTGCTCCCCATCAGACAGCATGCCGAGATTCGACGGCGCTCGCGTGGAACGGGCCCTTCACGAGCGGCATGAGGTAGTGCTCGCCGAGCCACGCGACGGCGGGCACGGCCACGGCGTCACCAAAGCCGAACAATGCCTGATTGTTTCGCGCCGTGCTGAGGTCGTAGTCGCCCGCTCCCATGAGTCGGGCGTACTCACGGGGCGTCATCCAGCGCACCTGGAGCCGCTTGCTACCCATGCGCACGACGGCCTGTTTCGATGATCCACCGCGCGCGGTGCGCAGGCATCCCGAGATGTCGTCGGGTCGAACCTCCCACACGGCGACGCCGCCACGGGTGCGGCGGTACGCCGTGCGGTACTTGACGCCCGACTCGCGGCGCATCGTGGCCACGCGCTCGCGTTGCATGGGCGATAGCGAAGAGACGAACGCCTCGGTGCGCTCTCGATCCCACCAGCGCTCATCGTCCAGCGGCATCTCTTCGATCATCGACCCGAGGCCCGTGTGCATGGGCGCAGGGGGCGCGGGGAGCGCCGCGCGGTGCGTCCTGAGCGTCTCGTCGCCGTAGACCCACTGGAGCCAGTCAGGGCGAAGCTCAGAGTTGGGCTCGGCGATGTCCTCAGGCGGGTTCTGAGCGCCGACGAGGAACAGTCGGGGGCGCGACTGGGGGACGAAGCGGCGCGCGTCGAGTGCGAGCACATCGACCGAGTAGCCGAGATCGTTGAACGCGCGGATAGCGGCGGCGAGGTCGTCGCCCCCGTGTGAGGTTGCCAGTCCGGTCACGTTCTCCAGTACGGCAACCTCGGGCCGGTCGTCGCCAAGCTCGCGCAGGAGCCGGATGAAGTGCCAGAAGGTGCCCGACTGAGCGCCCGCGAGGCCAGCTCGGCCACCCGCGAGCGAGAGGTCGGTGCACGGAGAAGACGCCCAGGCGAGTGAGACATCGCGCGGGAGGTCGGACACGAGCACGCGCCCGATGTCGCCCAGCGCAAAAGCGTGGCCGTCAGTCTCGCCGAACTGGGCGTCGTACATCGCTTTCTTGTCCGGCTCGTAGTCGTTCGCCCACGCCACACGGAAGCCTGCCGCCTCCATGCCCATGCGGGCCAGACCGATCCCAGCGAAGAACTCCAGCGCCCTCGGGCGCGCGGCATCCAGTGGCGTTACATCTCCCATGAGGCCAGCGTAACGACCGCCACCCGCATCCGGTCGGACCGGCGCGCACAGGGAGATGGGTCGTTGTCCGAGAGGTCTAGGCGACCCGTACAGCGCCGCACTCCGGGCAGAGCCAATACGGGCGCGGGGCCGTACCCGCCGGACTCATCCGATGAAGAGAGCCGCACGCATCGCACAGGGGTGCGAGGGGCAGGTCGCGCGCGTCGGCGTCGTCGGCATCCATGGCCGCAACGCTACGCCGAGGATGCGGCCCTGATTCCCGACTATCCGACGCGACTTTCCAGAAACGGCGAACGCTCGCCGATAGAGTCCCCGCTATGGGCATTCCTGGGCGTCGGACTGTCTCACGGGCCGAGTATCGCGCCTACATCGCGTCGCCCGCGTGGCGGCGGACACGAGAGCGCTACTGGGCATCGAAAATGCCCACGGCTTGCTACGTCTGCGATGCGCCGCGACGGCCAGGGATGCACTTGCATCACCGCACCTACAAGAATCTAGGCGCTGAGCGGCTCATGGATCTTGTGCCCCTCTGCCCGTCGTGTCACGACGAGGTGCACGCGCTCTACGACTCCGACCCCGGCGCGCATCGTCGCGGCCTGTGGGAGACGACGAAGCGGGCACGCGCGGCCCGTCAGCGCCGATAGGACGGCGCTCGCGGCGGCGTCGAGCTAGCCGAGCACCGAGGCGACGGCGTAGGCGCTGGAGCGCTCCAGACGCCCGCGCGCGCGGTCGTAGCGCCGTGTCGTGCGGGGGTCAGCGTGCCCCATCGAGTCCTGTAGGTCGGCCAGCGCCACGCCGTGCGCGAGCGCGATAGTCGCGTGCGTGTGGCGCAGGCTGTGGGGCGACACCGCCCCGTCGATCCCGGCGCGGCGGGCGATGCGCTGAACGGTCCGGAACGCCTCGGATGCCGCCCAGCGCTTGCCGGTCGCGGTCGTGAAGAGGGGAGCGTCATCGCTCGCCGTGTCGGCGGCGACGATCTCGGCCCCGTGGGCGGCGGATGCGCCGAGGTACTCGCCCAGCGCATCGACGGCCCGAGGCGGCAAGGGGAGCTTGGCGCGCTTGCCGCCCTTGCGCGTGACGACGAGCACGCGGTGCCCCGTGTCGTGCTGGAGATCGGAGACGTCCGCCCCGAGTACCTCGGAGATCCGCGCGCCCGTCGTGAGCAAGAGCGCCACGAGCGCGTACGAGCGCGCCCCGTCCTGGCGGGCGGCGTCGAGGTAGGCGTGCGCCTCGGCCTCGCTCAGGCCGCGTGTGTCGCTGTGGTCGGCATCGACGCGGGGGCGAACGACGCGGCTCACGGGGTGCGACTCGGCGCGGGGCATCGCGCCCTCGGCGCTGGCGTAGCTGTAGAACGACGACGCGGCGGCGAGCTTGCGCGCCACGGTCGAGGGTGCGCCCGTCAGCGTGAGCCGGTAGGCGTCGATGTGGCGGCGCTCAGCGTCGAGCGCGTCGAGGTCGCCCGCGTCGAGGAATGCGAACAGGCCGAGGATGTCGCCCCGGTACGCCCGGCGCGTGTGCTCGGAGCCAAGCGACATGAGCCACGCCCCGGCGAGGGCGGCGTGCCGCTCGGCGTTGGTCGTGTGAGCGGGGCGAGTCTGGAGCGTCGTCATGTACACATGATAACTGACATTATCGTGTGCCATCTAGTGGCATTTCGGAGCCGTCCGGCTCGACATTCCGGCGCGTTCGCCCTGCGCCCCGAAAAGCGACCGCCCCCGGCGTCGATGCCACTCAATCGACCGGGGGCGGTCGCGGTGTCGGCGGCGAAGATCGCGCCCAGGAAGCGCCCGCCGACGATGGGGCCGCGCGCGCCGCCGAGATCCCAGGCCACGCGGCGCGCGCGGCGGTCTAGGAATCCGGGAAGTACTTTCGTTTGGCGGCGGCGAGGATCTCGGGCGAGAGTCCGACCAACTCGCCGGACTCGCACAAGACGTGCACGATGCCCCAGAGGTCGAGCACGTAACAGAGGGCGTGATCCTCGGCGTGCACGGGTCGATACCCGCGCGGCAGGCCGTAGCTCGCGACTCCGACGTCAACACGGCGCGCGACGCCTGAGAATGTCGGCGACACGATGCGCGCTTGCGGCTGTGCGGCGGCGATCTCGTGCGCCCTCTGAGACGGTCCAGCCGTTGGCGTCGAGGGCGTGCCGAGCACGCCGACAAGTGACGGCCCGTCAGGTGTGTAAGTGCTCATGCCGCGCCCCTTGCTCTCTGCCTCGGCCCGCTCGCGCGGGCGGGTGTGCCCCGCTTCATCCCTGCCCAGAATCCCGACATCGACCAACGGGGCGAGGCGTCGGCGAACGCCGCGCACTCGGCCAGGATCGGGCACGACGCGCACACGCCGCGCATGTGCGCGACGTCGGCGGCTGACGGCAGGTCAGCCACAAACCGGGCGTCACTGTCACACGCGGGCGTCGAGGTCGTGAGAGCGTCGCTCAGCGCATCCCAGGCGGCTCGGGCGGCGGCGGGAAGCTCAAAGCGTGGGCCGAGCGGCACATCTTGCCGGGCGCGCGTCATGGCGTCCCCTTGGCCGTCAGACGGGCGCACAGCGCCGCGAACGATGCGAGGGAGAGCACGACATACGCGCCCGACGTCTCCCGCCCTACGCGGCGTTGCACGACGACGCCCCGCGAACCGTCGCCACGGTCTACGGCGAGCATGTCGGCATGGTCGAGAGACTCCGAGAGCCGCCCCGCTCTGCCGTAGCTCGTGCGGAAGGTCAGACCGTCGAGGCCGAGCACGTCGCCGCGCACGTCGCCGATCTCTTCCGAGATCAGCCGGTGCGGATGCCGGGGCCGGATCGGCTGGCGAAGCTCGGCGGCGAGGTATCCCGCGACGGACTCGCGCCACGCGGCGGCGAGGCGTCGGTCGTTGTGCTCGGCGGTGCGGCTCATGGGTCAGCGCGTCCCGTCTGCGATCCCTTGGCGACGGCGCTCGGCCTGAGCGGCGGCGGCGCGCTCGGTCGGGTGCTCGCCGGGGCGATAGACGGCGGTCGTCTTCGAGGTCGAGCCAGCGGGGCCGTAGATGCGCTCAACCTCGGCGAGCGCCTCGGCGCGCTCGGCCTCGGACGGCAGAGCGTAGGCGCGGCGGCGGGCCGTGTCGCGGGCGCGCATCCATTCCGGCGTGCCGTACTCCCAGGGTCGGAGATCCGAGGGTGCGGGGCCGGGGCGGACCATGACGGCCCCGTAGCGCTTGACCTGCCGCTCTTCGTCGTAGACGACGCCGACCCATGACGTCGCGAGCGATCCGTTACGGTCGCGGGCCGCTTCGATCATCTCCGACGTGACCGTGAACGTCTGCCCCCGCTCCAGCACGACGGCGCGCCCGGTGATCATCGAGCCGCCGCCGAGGTTGACCGTCAGGCCGGATCGGAGACAGTGCAACGTGTCGCCGGGCGAGGGGATGCGCGGCGCGCTCGCCGCCGTCGCTGTGTTGGCCGCGAGGATCGCGTCGAGGTCGTCGGGGGTAGTCGTGTCACTCATGTGAGCGCCTCCAGTCGTGTGGGTGTCGTTTCCAGAATCGTGAGGGCGCGAGCTTTCGCGCCCTGTGCCCGGATCTCGTCGGCGAGGTCGCCCCGGTCATCGCGGTCGAATGCGTCGGCGAGCGCCTCGGCGATCCCTGGCAAGGTCCGTGCGACGTCGCCGAGCACGCGGGCGATGCTGGCCGCGTCGCGGGCATCGCTGGCCGCGTCGTCATGTTCGATCCCGAGCCGGTCGGCGAGCGCGACAAGTGCGCGCATCTCGGCCTCTCCCAGTCGCGCACCCAGCCATGCGTTACCCGAGGCGTAGGCCGAGAGACGCGCGTCTCGGGCGTCGTTGGCAATCGAGGCGATGCGTTCCACGAGAGCGGCGGGCCGGACCTCGGGTGAGCGCTTGACGGCCTCGGCGAGCGCGGGGCGTAGGTGCCAGGTCGTGTGTCGGTAGATGGAATCGCGAGAGACGTCGAAGCGCCGCGATAGGTCGGCCACGGATGCGCCCCCGGCGATCAGGGCGTCGAGGGTGTCAGCCTCGGAATGCGAGCACACGTTACAGCTACGCCCGTAGGCGTTGCGGGTGCTCAGCGGCGTGCTCATGACGCACACGGTACGCGGGTTCTGGACTTATGTCCAACTATAGGCATGTCATCGTAGCACGTAACGTAGAACGTGTGTACTACGTTATGCGCTACGTTTCGAGGGTCGCCCGTAGCTCGTGACGTGCGCCCCTGAGCATCCCGCCGAGGGCGAATAGCTTTCGACCCCGGCTCGCCCGGTCGATCTCGGCGAGCATCGCGTCGGCGGTCGCGTCGCCCCGTGCCGCACGCTGTAGGAGCATGGCGGGGGTGAGTGTGCCCGGCGTGCTCGTGGGGCCGGTCGTCATGTGGCTCTTGGTCACGTATCCCACGGCGGCGGAGAGGCCGAACGGGCGCACGTCCTGCCCTGAGGCGTCGGCGGCGATCCCGAGGCGGTCGGCGGCGTCAAGGTAGCGGGCGACGATGCGCTCGCCGGTCCGCGCCGCCTCGGAGCGGGGCACGTCGTTTCCGAAAACGAGCAACGTGTGCGCGTGAACGTGCCAGCCCTCGGCGGTGTGCTCGATCTCGATCAGGCGGGCGTAGCCGCCTACGTTACGTGTCAACCATTGCCGGTGTGCCACGGCACCGAGTAGGGCGTCGAGCGCGGCCCACACGTCGCCGAGCGCCCGGTCGGGCGTGTGGCTGACTGTGGCTGTCCACACGAGAGCCGGGCCGATCTCAGGGGCGGCGCGGAGCGCCTCGGCCAGGCGGGCGCGCACGTCAGCGGCTCGGCGGTGCGAGCAACGGGCGCAACGCGCCGAACGGCACATCCTGCCGCGAACGCCGCACATGCGAACGCCGCGACTTGGCGCGTTCCTGTCCTGATACTTGCGAAGCTCGCTCACAGAGAGCCACACGTCGAGGGGTGCGCGTTGTAGTTCTGATACGTCTTGTGATGAATCAAGGGAGGTGTGGGGCGCGCGCGGTATCCCGAGGTAGCGGGCCGTCTCGGGCGCGATCTTCACGCGGCGGGGTCGCGCGGTTGTGCTCATGGGCTGTCGTCTCTCGCGGTGCCCCGTCGTCTGCCGTGACGGGGCCGGATGACGCCGACTGTACACGCTGACGGAAGAGGCGGCGAGCGCGAGGAATGCCCGGTCAGCCTTCGTTTTCAGAAACGAACCGAGAGCGGCAAGAGAATGCCCCCGGCGCTATGTGCCTGGCAGGGCGCGCCGGGGGCGAGAGGCGATGACGATCAACCGAGCGACACGGTACACGGTCCCGGCGCGGGATGCCCGACACGGGGGCAATGGGGCATACGTGACCGCTACAGGCGGCACACGTGACCGCTACGCCGCGAGTTGCCCAATAGCGTGATTAGGGTTCTCGTAGCGCATGTCGATCACGCCGGTCCCCATCTCGATGCGCTCGGTCTTCGCAGCGATCGCGGCGAGCAGCGGCATGGGCGCAGCCTGCTGGCGGGCGAAGTGGTGGACGCGGAACGAAATGCCGTTGACACCGAGGTCGTCCATGCCCTGGGCGAGATCGATCGCCTGGAGCATCGAGTCGGCCGCGGTCAGCTGCCTCCCGCCGCCGAGAGGTCCGTAGTGGCCGAACGAAAGGGTTCCGAAGCTCTGCATGATGCGGATAACGCTACGCCTCCGGCATCCATTCCGATGAATGGACGCCGGAGGCAACGAGACTGCGTCTCCGCGACGAGACGGCGTGTGTACCCCGCAGTCTCGTCGCGCACGCGCAGTCTCGCGAGGAACGCCCGGGTGTCGGCGTGATTGGATCGAGGTATGGCCCGCATCGGCAGCAGTGACCTCGACGTCTTCCCCCTCGCCCTCGGCGGCAATGTCTTCGGCTGGACGGCCGACCGTGACGCCTCGTTCCAGATCCTGGATGCGTTCCACGCCGGTGGTGGCACCTTCATCGACACGGCGGATTCGTACAGCGCCTGGGTTCCCGGCCATACGGGTGGTGAGAGCGAGACGATCATCGGCTCCTGGCTCGCCGCGCGCCGGCCCGAGGGGATCACGGTCGCCACGAAGGTCAGCCAGCATCCGGACTTCACCGGCCTCAGTGCCGACAATGTGCGCGCGGCCGCCGAGGCGTCGTTGCGGCGACTGGGCGTCTCGCAGATCGACCTGTACTACGCGCACTTCGACGACGCCGACACGCCGCTCGAAGAGACTGTTGCCGCGTTCGGCCAGCTCGTCACCGACGGCCTCGTGCGCTACACCGCGGTCTCCAACTACTCGGCCGAGCGGATCGCGGAGTGGGTGCGTATCGCGCGGGAGCTCGGCGTCGCCGAGCCGGTCGCGATCCAGCCGCACTACAACCTCGTCCACCGTGAGATCGAGCAGGACATCGTGCCGCTCGCGGTCCGCGAGAACCTCAGCCTCGTCCCCTACTTCGCCCTCGCCAAGGGATTCCTGACCGGCAAATATCGGTCGACGGATGCCGAGGGGCAGTCTTCGCCGCGTGCCGCGGCAGCATCCACCTACGCGACGCCGCAGGGTCTGCAGATCCTCGATGAGCTCGACCGGATCGGCCGGGGACACGGGGTCTCGATCGCCGCGACGGCGCTCGCCTGGCTCCGCGCGAAGCCCGGTGTGGTCGCGCCCATCGCCTCCGCGTCGAAGCTCGCCCAGGTCACCGACCTGCTCGACGGCGCTCGCACGAACCTGACGACGGATGAGGTCGCGGCCCTCGACAACATCTCGGAGTGGACGCCTGCCGATATGTGAGCGTCAGCGCTTCTTCGGCGTGCGGTTCTCGGCGCTCACCATCCACGACAACTGTTCGAGGCGCTCGAGCACCGCGTGCAGGATGTCGGCGCTCGTCGGGTCTTCCTCGTCGACCGCGTCGTGCACGTCACGACACGTGCCGCAGACGTCGTCGAGGCGTTCGGTGATGAGATCGATGACCTCTGTCGTTGCGATCTCGCCCTGCGGAAACTCGGGGAGGGTCGTCGTCTCGGCGACCTGGTCGCTGCGGCCGTCCGGCAGGGCGTGCAGCGCACGCATGCGCTCGGCGATCGTGTCGGCGAACTCGCGGGCGGCGTCGATGATCTCATCGAGCTGAAGGTGGGTGTCGCGGAAGTTCGTGCCGACGACGTTCCAGTGCGCCTGCTTGCCCTGGAGGGACAGCTCGATCAGGTCGACGAGGACTTTCTGCAGATTCGCACTCAGGTCGGCGGATGCGGTGAACCCCTTCTCGGCGTTCTCGCCGGCGGTGAGCTTGGCGCCCGAGCCTCCGGCTGCGCGACGACGATTGCGGGTGGGGGACTTCGTGGGAGTGGCCATGTCCCGAATCTACGACCGGGGCGCGGCCGAGGGAACGCCCTTGCCGGGCCTCGACGGCCGTGCTATCGACCGTAGGCTTGTCGCATGCCCGCCGTCCTCAACGTCTCCGCGTACCTGTTCACGCACATCGCCGATCCGGCGGCTCTGCGTCCGGTGTTGCGGGACCGGGCGGTCACGGCAGGGTTGAAGGGCACGATCCTCCTGGCCGAGGAGGGCATCAACCTGTTCCTCGCGGGCGACCCCGACGCCGTGCGTGGTTTTCTCGAGAACCTTCGCACCGAGCGGCGGTTCGCCGATCTGTCCGCCAAGGAGAGCTGGTCCGACGCGCAGCCGTTCGGAAAGATGCTGGTCAAACACAAGCGCGAGATCATCCGGATGGACCGTCCGACGATCCGTCCCGAGTCCGGGCGGGCGCCGTCCGTCGCCCCCGAGACGCTGCGCCGATGGCTCGATCAGGGGCACGATGACGCTGGCCGCGAGGTCGTGCTGCTCGATACCCGCAACGCGTTCGAGGTCGACTACGGCGCGTTCGAGGATGCCGCGGACTGGCGCATCGAGCGGTTCACGCAGTTTCCCGACGCTGTCGCTGCCCATCGTGCGGAGCTGGCAGGCAAGACCGTCGTCAGCTACTGCACCGGGGGCATCCGCTGCGAAAAGGCGGCCATCCATCTTCGCGAAGAGGGGATCGACGCCTGGCAGTTGGACGGTGGCATCCTCGGCTACTTCGAGAAGGTGGGCGGGGCGCATTTCACCGGCGACTGCTTCGTCTTCGACGAGCGTGAAGCCGTCGGCGCAGACCTCTCTCCGCGCGCGTCGTAACACGGCGACACCGCAAATAGGCGGGTCGATGTCGCGGACCCCACAATGGGCTGTCACGCGAAGGAGGACGGCAATGGGCCGCAAGGGATTCACGACGCGCCAGGTGCAGGGCTCCGGTCAGACGGGCGCGACACCTCGCGCCACGCCGATCTACCTCACCGCCGGTTTCACCTTCGACGAGTTCGGAGCGGCAGGAGCGCACTTCGACACGGGCGAGGGCTACGCCTACACCCGCATCGGAAACCCCACGATCGAGGCCGTGGAGTCCACGATCGCCGGGCTCGAAGGCGGTGCCGGCGCGCTGCTGGTGGCCAGCGGTCAAGCCGCCACGTCAGTCGCCCTCATGACCCTCGCGTCAGCCGGTGACCACGTCGTCGTCTCGAATCACATCTACGAGGGCACGCGCGGTCTTCTGCTCGACAGCCTGTCGCGGTTCGGCATCGACGTCTCGTTCGTCCACGACATCCACGAACCGTCAGCGTGGGAGGCGGCGATCCGTCCCGAGACCCGGGTGCTGTTCGCTGAGTCGATTTCGAATGCCACCAACCGGCTCCTCGACGTCGCCGAGATCTCCGCCGTCGCGCACGCGCACGGCCTTCCACTCGTCATCGACAACACCTTCGCGACGCCGTACCTGTTTCGGCCGATCGAGCACGGCGCGGATGTCGTGGTGCACTCGGCGAGCAAGTTCCTCGCCGGGCACGGCGCCGTCATCGGCGGCGCGATCGTCGACGCCGCCACGTTCGACGTGACCTCGCCCCTCTTTCCCCAGCTGACGGAGCGCGATCGCAGCGGCACGCCGAGCCCCGCCGAGCGCGCGGGCGCCGGCGCCCGGCTCGCCTACGCACGCGACAGCGTCGGTCCGCGCCTCGGGCCCACGCCGTCGCCGCTCAACGCCTTCCTCATCGGGCAGGGCATCGAGACCCTGAGCCTGCGCGTCGAGCGCCAGTCCGCGAATGCTCTCACCGTGGCGCGCTGGCTCGCCGCGCACGATGCCGTCGAATCGGTCGACTACGTGGGCCTCGAGGGGCACGCTGACCACGCGCTCGCCGAGCGCCTCCTCCCGGACGGTTTCGGTTCGGTGTTCACCGTGACTCTCCGCGGAGGCGCGGCCGCTGCGGAGAGCGTCATCGAGGCGGTCCGCACGTTCACGCACATGACCCACTTGGGTGATGTGCGCTCGCTCGTCTTGCACCCGGCATCCACCAGTCACATCCACCTGAGCGACGCCGAACGCGCGGCGCTCGGTGTCTTCCCGGGAACGCTGCGGCTCTCGGTCGGCATCGAGGACGCCGATGATCTCATCGACGACCTCACCGAGGCTCTGGCCGTGATCGCCGCCCGCGACGACCTCCTGGTATGAGCAGGCTCCAGCACTTCGGGTGGTTCTTGGCGCGCGGATTCGGGCCGCACGGCTGGGGGCACCCGTACCTCGACTGGGACTACCGGTGGACATCGCCGGAGCTCTATCAGCAGTCCGCGCGCGAGCTCGACCAGGCCGGTTTCGATTTCCTTCTGATCGAGGATGCGCCGTCGCTCGGCTCGGCCTCGACGATCGATCTGCGGGTGCGCCACGCGTTCGGCGGGCCCAAGCACGACCCGTTGCTGCTCGCGCCGTACCTGTTCGCCGCGACGCAGCGGCTCGGGGTGATCCCGACGGTCAATCCCGCCGCGTACCTGCCGTACACCGCGGCGCGGCAGTTCGCGACGCTGCAGCATCTGAGCGGACACCGGCTCGGACTCAACGTCGTCACCGACACCGGCAGCGCACGCCACTTCGGCGATGCGCCGCAACTGGGTCACGACGCGGCATACGACCGCGCCGAGGAATGGCTGGGCGCGGTGCGCGCGCTCTGGCGCTCGTGGGGTGCGGGCGCGCTCGTCGCCGACCCCGCGTCGGGCGTCTATGCCGACGGCTCGAAGCTGGATGCCGTCCGCCACCGCGGGGAGTATTACGCGTTCGACGGCCCGCTGAACGCCGTGCCGTTCACGCACGGGGAGCCGGTCATCGCGTCGCCGGGCGGTTCGGGCCGGGGGCTCGGGTTCGCCGGGGCGAACTCCGACATCCAACTGGCACTCGCCCCATTGACAGAGAAGAGCGTGCGCGACTACCGCGCGAAGATTCACACGGCGGCCGCCGAGCGCGGCCGTGCGGCCTCGGACATCTCGATCATGTTCGCCATTCAGCCGGTGATCGTCTCGAGCGCGGAAGAAGCCGACCGGGTGGTCGCGGCATCCGCGTCGCCGTCGGATGAGACGCTTCGCGTGATCGCGCAGCGCCAGTCCAGCGATCTGGAGACCGACCTCACGCGCCTCGACCTCGACCGGCCGCTGGACCTGGCGGTCTTCGGCGACCACGTGTCACAGGGGTCGATCCGTCGGCTCACCGGCGATCGGGATCCGGCATCCACCCCGCTGCGCGCGCACCTGGCCGCGCTCGCGAAGCTCGGCCGCATGTCGGACCGCTCCGGGCTCGTCGGCACCGCGGACGAGTTCGCCGATCTGATCGAGGAACTCGGTGAGTGGGGCAACGACGGCGTGCTGCTGTGGGGCGATCTGCATCCCGTCACGGTGCACCGCGTGCTGGACGACCTCGTGCCGATCCTGCGCCGCCGCGGAATCCTGCGTCGCGAGCTCCTGAACGGCGGCCTGCACGCCAATCTCCGCGCCTTCTGAGCGCGAGGCTCGCTGTCTGGCTCACCTCCGCTGGGCCGCCCGACCGGTCCCTTTTCTCGGCGCTCCCCGACCCGTGATCCCGGCGCCCGCTGACCGTATTCAGTCTGCACGGCGGCCGTGCGGCGGAATCGGGGGTATCTGGGCACCTTCCGGTCTGCGCAGACTGAATACGGACAGGGTGGAGGGGACAGAGGCCGGTCCGGCGGTCTGAATCCCGACGCGGCGGTCCGACGTCGGACGCGACGGCCAGGCAATCCGGGCTGACATGCGAGAGCCCCGGTATCCCGCGTGAGGCGGGATGCCGGGGCTCTCGGCTAAGGATCAGCTCAGGTCGTTGGCCGCGAGCCACTCGGTCGCGATGTCCTCTTTGGACATCTGGTCGACCGTGGACTGGACGTTCAGAGCCACCAGGCCCTCGGGCGTCAGCGCGGCGCTGACCGCGTTGATGACGTCGGCGATCTCATCGGCCACCGTCGTGCTCACGACCGGCACCACGTTGGAGGCGAGGAACAGTCCGTCCGGGTCTTCCAGAGTGACGAGGTTCTCGGTCTGGATGCGCGGGTCGGCGCTGTAGACGTTCGCGATCTGGATGTTGCCGGCCACCAGCTCATCGACCGTCGTGTCGGCCGTGCCGCTGAAGCTGACATCGACGCCATAGACCGACTTCAGGCCCTCGGGGCCGTAGGGACGCTGCTCGAGCTCGGGCGCTCCGCCGAGGACGAGGTTCGGAAGTCCCGCGAGGTCGGCGATCGAGGTGAGGCTGTTCTCCTCCGCGAACGCCGCCGTCACGTTGTACGAGTCCTGGTCGGTCGCCGAGGACTGGTCGAGCACCGTGAGGCCCTCGGGCAGGGCTTCCTGCAGCGCGGCGAAGACGTCGTCCGAGCTCGTGGCGGTCGTCTCGGGGTCGAAGAACTGCAGCAGGTTGCCGGTGTACTCCGGGAACAGCTGGATCGAACCGTCCTCGAGCGAGGGGATGTACGCGTCGCGCTGGCCGATGCTGAACTTGCGGTCGACCGTGAAGCCGGCGCCCTCGAGGGCCTGGGCGTAGATCTCGGCGATGATCTCGTTCGAGTAGTAGGCCTGCGAGCCGATCGTGATTGTGTCGGATGCCGGTGCTGCCGAGCTCTCGCCGCCGGTGAGCGGGTCGGAGGACGCGCAGCCGGCGAGCGCGAGGGCCGCGACGGCCGAGCCGGCGAGTGCGACGGTCAAACGGGTGCGGATACGGGACATGGTGTGCCTTTCGTAGGGATGCTGTGGACAGAGGGAATCAGGTGGCGTCAGCACGGTCAACCGCGGTGACGCGCGCGGTGTTCCCCGTGGGTCGGGCAGCTCGGCCACTCACACCGCGGGGGACGACGACGCGCTCAAGAAGTGCGAACAGTCCGTCGAGGGCGAGCGCGAGCACCACGACGACGAGCGACGCACCCAAGATGACGTCGAACTGGCGGAGTTGGATGCCTTGGATGATGAAGAATCCGAGGCCGCCGAGGCCGACGTAGGCCGCGATCGTCACGGTCGCAACGACCTGCAACGTCGCTGCGCGGATGCCGCCGATCAGGAGCGGAAGCCCGAGCGGGACTTCGATCTTCCAGAGCACCTGCCACGGCGTCATGCCCACTGCGCGGCCGGCTTCGATGACCGTACGGTCGATGGCCTGGACCCCGGTGTAGGCGCCCGCGAGGATCGACGGGATCGCCAGCAGGACGAAGGCGAACACCGCCGCTTCGGTTTTGTGGACGACGCCGATCACCAGTACGAGCAGCAGCACCAGGCCGAGAGAGGGGAGCGCGCGCGCTGCGCCGGACAAGGCGACGGCGATTTCGCGTCCGCGCCCGGTGTGGCCGATCAGCCATCCGAGCGGAATCGCGATCAGCGCCGCGATCGCGACCGAGCCGAACGTGAACGCAAGGTGCTGCCAGATCGCTTCGGGAAGCGGGAGCGAACCCGTCAGACGGTCGGGCGAGAAGATCCAGGCGAAGGCATCGAAGAAGACGTTCATGTGGCGCCCCCGACAGCGAGCGCGCGACGTTCACGGCGCGTCGGCGAACGGCGCGGGAGCCAGGGCATTGCGACCCTGCCGATGAGCACCAGGAGGAGGTCGACGATCAGGGCGATCACGACGACTGCCACGACCCCGGCGAGCACTTCCGGGATGATGCGACGCTGGAACCCGTTCGTGAACAGGTAGCCGAGGTTCTGCACCCCGATCAAGATGCCGACCGTCGCGAGGGAAATCGTCGAGGTCGCGGTCACCCGCAGTCCCGCCAGCAGAACGGGGCCGGACAGCGGGAGATCGACGGTCCAAAATCGGCGCCACGGACCGAAGCCCACCGCGATCGCCGCGCTCCGCGTCGTGGCGTCGACCGAATCGAGACCGTCGGCGACCGAGCGCGTCATGATGGCGATCCCATAGATCGTCAGCGCGACAATCAGATTCAGTTCCGACAGGTAGGGGATGCCGAACCCGGCCGCGAGGAGGGCGAAAAGGCCGAGCGAGGGGATCGTGTACAGCAACCCGACGGTGGTGAGCACGGGACCTCGCAACGATGTGTACCGCCAGGCCGCCCAGCCGATCGGCAACGCGATGAGGAACCCGAGTGCGATCGGAAGAAGGCTCTGACGCAGATGATCCAGCGTCAGGCTTCCGATCAGGTCGAGGTTGTCGAAAATCCAGTTCACAGACCCGCCTCGGGTCCGTTGCCGGTGAGCACACCCTGCGTGCGACCGGCGGCATCCACCAACACCGTTCCGTGCGCCGTCTGCTTCAGGGACAGCGCGCGCGACCCGCGGTCGACGCCGACGAACTCCGTCACGAAGTCCGTGGCCGGGTTCTCCATGATCTCGCTCGGGCTTCCGACCTGCGCAATGCGGGCGCCCTTCTCGAGGATCACGACCTGGTCGCCCAGCAGGAAGGCTTCGTCGATGTCGTGCGTGACGAAGACGACGGTCTTGTCGAGGTCGCGTTGCAGACGGATCGTCTCGGCCTGCAGTTCTTTTCGCACGATGGGGTCAACGGCGCCGAACGGTTCATCCATCAGCAGGATGTCGGGGTCGGCGGCGAGTCCCCGCGCGACGCCGACGCGCTGCTGTTGCCCGCCGGAGAGTTGCCGCGGATACCGATCGGCGAGTGCGCGATCGAGGCCGACGATATCGAGCAGCTCGAGCGCGCGTGCTCGCGCCTGTTTCTTGGGCGTGCCGCCCAGCACCGGCACCGTCGCGACGTTGTCGGCGACGGTGAAGTGCGGGAGCAGCCCCGCGTTCTGCAGGACGTACCCGATGCCGCGGCGGAGTTTCACCGGGTCGCGGCCCTGGATCGGCTCGCCGTCGATCGTGATCTCGCCGCTCGTGGGCTCGATGAGCCGGTTGATCATCCGCAGCAGGGTTGTCTTGCCACATCCGGAGGACCCGACGAACACGGTCGTCTTGTGCGCGGGCAGGACGAGGCTGAAATCAGCCACGGCCACGGTGCCGTCGGCGAATTTCTTCGTCACGGAGCGGAATTCGATCGCCATGCTGCTCTTCCGTTCGGGTGTTCCACCCAACCACATGCGGCCGACATCGGCGCAAGGGCTGGCATACGGCGTCACAGTCGGGTATGCGTGAAGGTATGGATGCCGCAGAGTTCGACCTGATCGTGATCGGCGCCGGCCCCGTCGGCGAGAACGTTGCAGACCGGGCGGTGCAGGGCGGCCTTTCGGTCGCCATCGTCGAGAGCGAACTCGTCGGCGGCGAGTGCTCGTACTGGGCCTGCATGCCCTCCAAAGTCCTGCTGCGCGCCGGCGCCGCCCTGCGGGCAGCGAACGATGCTCCCGGAACAGGCACGACCGGTGGCGTCGACGTTGCCGCGGTCCTGCGCCGCCGTGACGAGATCGTCCACGAGTGGAACGACGCCGGGCAGGTCGAGTGGCTCCAGGGCGCCGGCATCGACCTCATCCGCGGCCACGGCACGATCACCGGTGAGCGCGAAGTCACCGTCGACGGCGACCGGGTCCTGCGTGCTCGGCACGCCGTCGCCGTATGCACGGGATCGGCCGCCCTCCTCCCCGACATCCCCGGGCTGGCCGATGCCGCGCCGTGGATCTCGCGAGAGGCCACCGCCGTGCGCGAGATCCCGGAGTCGCTCGTGATCCTCGGCGGCGGCGTCGTCGCGTGCGAGCTCGCCACGGCCTACGCCTCCTTCGGGTGCGCAGTGACCGTCCTTGCCCGATCGCGGCTCCTCGGTGGGATGGAGCCGTTCGCCGGCGACCGGGTCGCCACTGCGTTACGCACAGCCGGCGTGGACGTGCGTACGGGCGTCGATGCCCAGCGGGTAACGCGGTCCGGGAGCCGCGTCACGGTGGAACTCGGCGACGGTACGCGGGTCGCGGCATCCGAAATTCTCGTCGCGACCGGACGCACGCCGCGCACCGGCGACGTCGGTCTGGATGCCGTGGGCCTCGAGCCCGGCGCCTGGATCGACGTCGACGACACGATGCGGGTGCGGGGGAGCGAGTGGCTCTATGCGGTGGGTGATGTCACCCACCGCGCGCTGCTGACCCATCAGGGCAAGTACCAGGCGCGTGCCGCCGGTGACGTGATCGCCGCCCGCGCACAGGGGGTCGCCGTCGACGACGCGCCGTGGGGCCGCCACGTCGCCACCGCAGACCACGCGGCCGTCCCGCAGGTCACCTTCACCGACCCCGAAGTCGCGTCGGTCGGACTCACCGAGGCCGCAGCGCGGAAAGCCGGCATCGCGGTGCGTGTGCTCGATTACAACCTCTCGTGGGTCGCGGGGGCCAGCACCCACTCCGCGCGATACGACGGCACCGCGCGCGCGATCGTGGACGAGGACCGCGGCGTGCTCGTGGGGGCGACCTTCGTCGGGCCGGACGTGGCCGAGCTCCTCCACTCCGCGACGATCGCGATCGTGGGCGAAGTCCCGCTCCGTCGGCTGTGGCACGCGGTGCCGCCGTATCCGACGCTCAGCGAGGTGTGGCTGCGCTGGCTGGAGGAGTACGGTCGCTGACCTTCACGCGCGCTCCTCCGGCGTGGCCAATGCGAGCGCGCGCTGTTCCTCGGTCGTCAGTGGCGCCCGCGTGACGATGTCGTGGACGAAGGCCAGCTTGCGCTGGACGGGCGCGGTGATCGTGAACGGGTAGAGGTCGGAGAGACCCATGGCGCGGTTGATGCGGTTGAATCCGCGCGACAGCCATCCTCCAGGGCGTCGCCACCCCTGCCTACACTGGCCGACATGCACCAGCTCTCCCGCGATGAGGCGCGCCGACTGGTCGTGCGTGCGCAACTTCTCGATGCCGATCGACCGGGCGACGTCGTCGAAGTCGCCGAACAGCTCGCCGCGATCAAAATCGATCCGACCGCGACGATCGCCACGTCCGAGCAGACGATCCTGTGGTCGCGCATCGGCTGGTCGTACGAGCCGGGACAGCTCCGCAAAGCCGTCGAAGGCGACCACCTCCTCTTCGAGCACGATGGGCACTTCCACGCGGGTTCGTTGCTGGCCGCACGCGTCGCGCGCATGCGCGGCCGAGTCTTGCGGGCCCAAGCGACGCAGTGGTTGGCGGCGAACGCACGCTTCCGTGCTGATGTCTTGGCTGCGTTGCGCGCCGAAGGGCCCCTGCTGGCGGCGCAGATCGCCGATACCAGCCAGGTCGCTCACGCGAGCGAGTCGGGCTGGTACGGATCCAATCAGGTCCCGCGGATGCTGGAGCTCCTGTCGTTCATCGGGGAGGTCTCGATCGTCGGGCGGGAGGGCCGCCTGCGCCGCTGGGACATCGCCGAGCGCTCGTTTCCGGCAGACATGCCCGTACTCGACTACGACGACGCGGGCCGCATCCTGGATGAGCGCCGGCTGCAGGCGGCCGGTCTCGCGCGGCAGAAGTCCCCGTGGACTCCGGTGGGCGACGCGGGGGAGCCGGCGACGGTCGAGGGATCGACGTGGAAGTGGCGCGTCGACCCGGTCGCGGCCGCGGGGCTGTCCGACGATGCGGGCGGCCGGGTCGCGATCCTCAATCCCTACGACGGGATGCTGTATGACCGCCCGCGCCTGAAGGAGTTGTTCGATTTCGAGTTCGTCCTCGAGCAATTCAAACCGAAAGGGCAGCGCGTGTTCGGGTACTTCGTGCACCCGATCTTGGCCGGTGACCGCTTCATCGGTCTGCTCGACGCGCAGCTCGACAAGAAGAGAGAGACGCTGGTGGTCGGCGCCATTCATGAACTCGTCGGCTTCGACGCGGACGAGCGAGACATGGTCCACGCCGAAATCCGCGACCTGGCCGAGTGGCTGGGCGTGGCGGTCGTGGGGCTGGGCTGACCTCCTACACTGAAGCGCAAGGAGGTCCTGTGGACACGACGTGGGTGCTGGTCGACGGTGAGAACATCGATGCGACGCTGGGGGGCTCGATCCTCGGTCGCCGTCCGCAACCCGATGAGCGTCCGCGGTGGGATCGCATCCTCACTTTTCTGCAGGATCGGTGGAATCAGCCCACCCGCGGCCTCTTCTTCCTGAACGCCAGCACGAACCTGCCGATGTCGTTCGTGCAGGCGCTGCTGGCGCTCGGATACCAGCCCATTCCGCTGTCGGGGGAGACGGACGAAAAGGTCGTCGACATCGCCATCCAGCGAACGCTCACGGCGCTCGCCGAGCGCGACGGCGACGTCGTCCTGGTCAGCCACGACCGGGACTTCGTCACCGAGGTGGCTGCGCTCACCGGCACGCGCCGGGTCGGCATCCTCGGGTTCGAAGAGTTCCGCAGCTCCGAATACAGCCACCTTCCGGGGCTGGAGTTCTTCGACCTCGAATACGACGCCGGCGCATTCGACGCAGCGTTGCCGCGCGTCCGCGTCATCCCGATCGACGAGTTCGACCCCGCGCAGTTCCTGCGCTGACGATCTGAGGAGACCCGTGCCTGATACCGACCGTGCCCGCGCCCACGCCGAAGACCTTGCCGACTTCGTCGCCGCATCGCCGTCGAGCTTCCACGCCGCCGCCGAGGTCGCCCGTCGCCTGGTGGATGCCGGGTTCGCCGCTCTCGACGAGACCGAGGCCTGGCCGGCACAGCCCGGATCGAAGCACCTTGTCGTTCGGGACGGCGCCGTGATCGCATGGGTCGTTCCTGCAGGCGCCTCCGCGGATACCGGGTTCCAGATCTTCGGCGCGCACAGCGATTCGCCCGCGCTCAAGCTCAAGCCGCAGCCCACGACGGGCCGGTTCGGCTGGCTGCAGGCGGGTGTCGAAATCTACGGCGGCCCACTCCTGAACTCGTGGCTCGACCGTGAGCTCCGCCTCGCCGGACGCCTCGTGCTCGAGGACGGCACCGCGGTTCTCGCTTCGACAGGGCCGCTGCTGCGGCTGCCGCAGCTGGCGATCCACCTCGACCGCGAGGCGAACGACCACCTGGCACTGCACAAGCAGACCCAGACGCAGCCGGTGTGGGGGCTGGGTGAGACCGCATCCGCCGACCTGCTCGGCGAGCTCGCGGGCGCGGCCGGGGTGGATGCTGCCCGCATTCGCGGCTACGACATCGTCACCGCCGATGCCGCGCGCGGCGCGGTTTTCGGCAAGGACGACGTCTTCTTCGCGAGTGGCCGCCTCGACGATCTCGCCTCCGTGCACGCGGGTGTGGTGGCGCTGCTCGCCCACGAGGCCACCGATCGGATCGCGATGCTGGCGGTATTCGATCACGAGGAGGTCGGCTCAGCCACGCGATCGGGCGCGGCCGGGCCGTTCTTGTCCGACGTGATCGAGCGCGTACAGCTCTCGCTCGGCGCCGACCGTGAGCAGCAGTTGCGCGCGCTCGCCGCATCCTGGTGCGTCTCGAGCGACGTTGGGCACTCCGTGCATCCGAACTACGCCGACAAGCACGACCCGGTCGTCCAGCCGATTCTCGGCAGCGGCCCGATCCTGAAGATCAATGCGAACCAGCGTTATGCGACCGACGGGGCCGGTGCCGCCGCCTGGCACCGCTGGTGTGCGGATGCCGGGGTCACCTCGCAGGAGTTCGTCTCGAACAACGCGGTCCCGTGCGGCTCGACCATCGGGCCGATCACCGCGACCCGGAGCGGCATCCGGACGGTCGATGTCGGCATCCCGATCCTGTCGATGCACTCGGCTCGCGAGCTCGCCGGCACGAGCGATCTCCTCGACCTCACCCGCGCCGCGGGAGCCTTCTTCGCCGGCTGACGCGCGCTGGCGGGGCGGGTCGTGCCGCATCGCGCGGTGGATGCGGCAACAAATGCCCCCCGAGCCGTCGCGGCAGGCTCCGCGTTGGCTGTGAGTCGCTCAGCATCCGCCCGATGCCGCATCGATCGACGTATCGTTGAGTATCGCTCGATATATCGTTGGAGGATTTCATGGGTACTTCATTCACAGACGGACGGTTCCCGGGCAAGGGTTTCGGACAGGCATTCGGCGGCGCATCGGCCGATGACCTCTGGAACACCCTGGGCCAGATCAAGGACGGTCTCGAGCAGAGTTTCGGCGACACCTTCAGCCAGTTCGGCCAGAAGGTCGGCACCCGCGCCCCGCGCGGCGACGTGCGTGCCGCGATCCTCTCGCTCCTCATCGAGCAGCCGATGCACGGCTACCAGCTCATCCAGCAGATCGAGGAGCGTAGCGGCGGCGCGTGGAAGCCGAGCCCCGGCTCAGTCTACCCGACCCTGCAGATGCTCACCGATGAAGGCCTGATCGACGTCGAAGAATCCGGCGGACGCAAGACCTACTCGCTGACGGCCGCCGGACGCACCGAGGCCGACAGTGCCGATCGCTCGTGGGCGACTTCCGACGCGTCTTCCTCCACCGGCGGCCCCCGCACGCACCGGAGCGGCGCCCCGCTGACGAAGTCGGGCGCGAACCTCGCTCAGGCGGCGATGCAGGTGGGCCGCACCGGCACGCCCGAGCAGATCGCCGAAGCGGTGGCCGTGCTCGACGACGCCCGGCGCAAGCTCTACGCGATCCTTGCCCAGGACTGAGCGGATGCCGGCGGAGCGCGCGCGCTACCGCCGGATCACCCGCTTCGCCCTGCGCTACATGGTGCAGGCGTGGTGGTACGAGCTCTTCCTTCCGCGCTTCGGGTTGCGCCGGATCGCCGAACGCACCCGGGCGCGACGGCTTCGGAACATCTCGAAACGGTTCCACACCCTCGCCGTCGACCTCGGCGGGCTGATGATCAAGGTCGGGCAGTTCCTGTCGTCGCGGCTCGACATCCTGCCCCCCGAAGTCACGGCAGAACTCGAGAAGCTGCAAGACGAAGTGCCCGCGGTCCCGTTTGCACTCATTCGCGCTTCGGCCGAGGCCGAGCTCGGCCTCCCGCTCGAGCGGGCGTTCGCGGCGGTGGATGAGACCCCGGTTGCGGCCGCCTCCCTCGGACAGGTGCACCGTGCGCGCCTCACGACGGAGGACGCGGAACTCACCGGGTTGGATGCCGTGGTCCTCAAGGTCCAGCGTCCCGGCATCGATCGCATCGTCGACGTCGACCTCGCTGCCCTCCGCCGCGTCGCGGAATGGCTGAGCCGCGTGCGCCTGGTCTCGGACCGGGTCGACATGCCGTTGCTCGTCGAGGAATTCGCGACGACGACCCTGGAGGAGATCGACTACCTGCAGGAGGCGGCCAACGCCGAGCGATTCACCGCGAACGTTGCCGACGGTGCGCGGGTGTCGGCCCCCGCGATCGTCTGGGAGCGCTCGACGCGGCGCGTGCTGACCCTTCAAGACGTCGCGGCGATCAAGGTCAACGATGTCGATGCGCTTCGCGCCGCGGGGATCGATCCGTCCGCCGTCGCATCGGAATTCGCGGCGGTGATGTTCGACCAGCTGTTCGCGGACGGGTTCTTCCACGCCGATCCGCACCCGGGCAACGTGTTCGTCACTCCGCACGCTCCGGATGCCGCCGGCCGCACGTGGACGCTCACCTTCATCGACTTCGGGATGATGGGGCAGATCCCGGCCGGTCTCCGCGCGGGCCTGCGGAAGCTCGTGATCGCCGTCGCCTCGCAAGACGGCGCCGGAATGGTGGCCGGGTTCGAGCAGGTCGGCGTGCTCTTGCCCTCCGCCGACAACAGCGAGCTCGAGCGCGCGCTCACCGCCCTGTTCCAGCGGTTCGGCGGCATGGGGTTTGCCGAACTGCAGGACGTCGACCCGCGCGAGTTCCGTGGGTTCGCCGATGAATTCGGCGAGACGATGCGCGCGCTGCCATTCCAGCTGCCGGAGAACTTCCTCCTGATCGTCCGTGCGATGTCGCTCGTCTCGGGGCTCTGCAGCGCGCTCAACCCGCAGTTCAACATCTGGGAAGCGGTCGAGCCCTACGCGCAGAAGTTGTTGCGCGAAGAAACCGGCAACGTTGTGGCGGACATCGCCGCTCGAGCGGTGGATGCCGCCGGCACCGCGATCCGTCTCCCTGGGCGTATCGACCGCACCCTCACGAAGCTCGACGCGGGACTTATCCAGGTCGCGAATCCGGGTGTCGAACGTCGTCTGGAGCGGCTCGAACAGACAGTGCGTCGACTGATCTCCGCCGTCCTGTTCGTCGGACTGCTGATCGGCGGCATCCTTCTCCTGGCGCCGGCATCCGTGATCGGTGTCGTGCTGGTCGTGATCTCGGTCGTCCCTCTCCTGCATGCCCTGGGAGTCGGCTCCTCTCGGTGGCGCCCTGCGCCGGTGCGGCGTTCGCGGTAGAATCGATCCCGATATTGGTGCAACTACCTGCTTGCGGAGCAAGGCGGCATGTGAAAACGAGCTGACTACTCCGGAGGTACCGCGTGAGCGAACCATCACTGATCCGCCATACCGGCTGGGGCTATTTCCCGATCGCCGCGCTCGCGCGCTTGCCGTTCGCGATGATGGTCGTCGGGGTCTTGACCCTGGTCACCAGCGCCACCGGGTCGATCGCACTCGCGGGGCTCACGTCGGCAGCGACCGGCGTCGGGGTCGTCGTGGCCGGGCCGCTGATCGGCGACCTGGTCGACCGTTTCGGGCAACGCGCTGTGGTGCTCCCCGTGGGGCTGGCCAACAGCATCCTGCTCGCGCTCTTCCCCTTCGTCGTCATGGCGGGCCTCCCCGGCGGCGTGATCCTCGTGGCCGCCGTGCTCGTGGGGCTCACGGCGCCGCAGGCGGCCGCGCTCTCGCGCACACGGCTGGTGGGGCTCACCCGTGATCGCGTGTCCGATGAGCGCCGCGAGCGCACGATGTCGCGCGTGATGTCGTACGAGTCCGCTGTCGACGAGACTGCGTTCATCATCGGGCCGGTGCTCGTCGGGGTGCTGGCATCGTTCGTGGCGCCGTGGGCACCGATCGCGATGGCGGCGTTGCTCAGCTTCGCGTTCGTCACGGCGTTCGCCGTCCACCCGACGGCCACGATGACGACGACGGATGCCGAGGCCACCCGCGCGCCGATTCGCGCCGTGCTGTCGGCCCCCATCCTGGTGGTGGTCGGCGCCACGTTCGGTGTCGGTCTGTTCTTCGGGGCGACACTGACCTCGCTCACCGCCTTCGCGCAATCGGTCGGACACGGCGAGCAATCGGGCCTTCTCTATGGGCTGATGGGAATCGGCTCGGCCGTCCTGGCTCTCCTGGTCATGCTGCTGCCCGCACGGTTCCCGCTGACACTGCGCTGGCTCGTCTTCAGCGGCATCCTCGTATTCGCCGCATGGGGCTATGCCACCGCCGGTGACCTCGGAACCGTGATCCTCATGCTCTGCCTCATGGGGCTCGGCGTCGGACCGACCCTCGTCACCCTCTTCAGCCTGGCGGGGGATCGGAGCCCCGAGGGGCGTTCAGCGACGACGATGACCCTCGTGGGGTCGGCGCTGACGCTGGCGCAGGCGATCGCCTCGGCGGTGACCGGCGCCCTCGCCGAGGCGACCTCGGCATCGGTCGCGATGCTCCTGCCCGTGGGGGCTACGCTGCTGGTGCTCGCTCTCGGCGTGGTCAATGCGGTCGCCTCTCGCCGCGCGCTCGCGAGCCTCGCCACGGTCTGACCCTGTTCGCGGGGCAGGTGGTGTCGCATCGGGCGGGGGATGCGGCAACAACTGCCCCCTGAACCAGGTGCTCCCGCGCTCGCTTAGGCTGGATGCGTGAACAAAAGCAGCCTCTGGACCATCGTCGGCGTCATCGTCGCCATCGTCATCGCGTGGGTGCTCGTGAACGTGCTGTTCAGCGTGCTCGCCTTCTTCTTCAAGGCGCTGGTGGTGCTCGTCGTCGCCGTCATCGTCTTCTTCGCGCTGCGCGCGGTCTTCGCCGGCTCCGACGAGTAGACCTCAGGCGAAGCGCACCCAGTTCGCCCCGCGACCAGTCTCGGCGCGCTGGCGCAGGTCGAGGCTCGCGCCGGATACCGCGTAGAGCGACACGTCGGTCGACTGCTCGCCCGCGGCGACGAGCCACGCGCCATCGGGGCTGACGGCGAAGCCGCGCGGCTGGGTCTCGGTCACGACGAATGTCTGCGCATCGGCGAGTGAACCGTCGGGGGCGACCGCTACCGGCGCGAGCGTCGATGCACTGCGCTCGGAGGCCCAGACCACGTCGTCGCCACTGAAGTGCAGGTCGGCGCCCCAGATGAGGTGCTCGGCGCGCGGGTCGGCGCCGAAGCGGCTGTGCGTGAGGCCCGCGGTGGGATCCACAGCGCTGGCCGCACCCACCGCGGCGAGGGTGCCGGCATCCGTGTCGCGCGAGAAGTGCAGCACCTCGCCGGAGTATTCGGTGAGGACGTAGGCGGCATCCTCCGTGCGGTTCAGAACGATGTGACGTGCGCCGGAGCCGGTCGGGGCCGCGACCGTCGCGGGCGAAAGCGGGTCGAGTGTCAGATCGTCGGTAATCGCGTACTGCGCGATCAGATCGTCGCCGAGCGAGACGAAGTAGGCGAACCGGCCGTCGGCGCTCGTGATGACCGAATGCAGATTCGGGAACGTGATCTGCGCGGTCGGCTCTCCCACGACGCCGTCGGTCACGGGGGCGATGAATCCGTATCCGGCGCCGTAGGCGGCGCCCAGCAGTGCCGTGCCGCCGCGTGTGAGTGTCAGATAGTTCATGGCGCCCTGCGGGAGATCCCGGCGCGAGAGCGGGGTCAGCTCACCGGTCTCCCGGTCGAACGACAGGGTCAGGATGCCGGACTCGCCGCTGGTGCCGTCGGCCTTGACCGACGCGTGGATGAGCGCACGCTCGACATCGACCGCGAAGTTCGAGCAGCCGGTCACGCCGCCAGTGACGGCGAGCCGCTCGAGGGCGCCGTCGCGCAGACGGAACGTGCTGATGCTGCTGTCGCCCGAGTTGGCGACGAAGACGAGAGAAGAGCCGGTCATCCTTCGATCGTAGGTGCGGGAGGCGGCGGCGGGTCCCGGCATCCGTGCACCACGTAGTCTCGAAGGGACGGAAGGAGCCACCCATGGCCCACATCCTGCTCATCGGCGGTCACGGAAAGGTCGCACTCCTCCTGGAGCCGCTTCTGGCCGAGGCCGATCATCACGTGACGGCGGTGATCCGCAACCCGGATCACGCGGCCGAGGTCGCGGCGACCGGCGCGACACCACTCGTCGCCGACATCGAGACCTTCGACCTCGATCAGTTCACGAACCTCGTGAGCGGCAACAACGTCGTCATCTGGTCGGCCGGCGCCGGCGGGGGAGCCCCCGAACGCACCTACGCGGTCGATCGGGATGCCGCCATCCGCTCGATCGACGCGGCCGCTGCCACCGGCGTCGCGCGGTACCTGATGGTGTCGTACTTCGGTGCGGGCCCCGACCACGGTGTCGATCCGGGCACCGCGTTCTTCGCCTATGCCGAAGCGAAGGCCGCCGCCGACGCGCACTTGCGCTCGAGTGGGCTGGACTGGACGATCCTCGCGCCGTCCGCGCTCACGCTCGACGAGCCGACCGGCGCGATCGACGTCGACGCGGCAGAGTCTGGCTCGGTGTCACGCGCCGACGTCGCCGCGGTGATCGCGGCATCCCTCGCCGAACCCGCGACGATCCGCCGCACCATCCGATTCAACGAAGGTGCGACCCCGATCGCCCAGGCTCTTCAGGCATGACGCGCACGATCGTCATCACCGGTGCGAGCGACGGCATCGGTGCGGCCGCAGCGCGGCAACTGCACGCAGCGGGAGCGCGCGTCGTCGTCGTCGGGCGCGATCCCGGCAAGACCCGCGCCGTCGCCGAGAGCATCGGCGCCGACGCGCACGTGGCCGATTTCGCCGACCTCGCGCAGGTGCGCTCGCTCGCCGCGACCCTCCTCGAGCGCTACCCGCGGATCGACGTGTTGGCGAACAACGCCGGCGGGATCTTCGGTGACCGTACCGTCACGACCGATGGATTCGAGCTGACCTTCCAGGTCGACCATCTCGCGCCGTTCCTGCTCACCCAGCTGCTTACCGAGCGGCTGATCGAGAGTCGTGCGTCGGTGATTCAGACGTCCAGCGCCGCCGCGCAGCGCTTCTCGCGTTTCGACATCGACGACCTGCAGGGCGAGCGCGACTATTCGGCCAGCGCGGCCTACGGCAACGCGAAACTCGCGAATGTGTTGTTCACGAAAGAACTGCAGCGTCGCTTCGGCGCCCAGGGACTGTCCGCCGTCGCGTTCCATCCGGGCGTGATCGCGTCGAGCTTCGCTTCGGCCTCGACCGGAATGTGGCGCTGGATGTACACGAATCCGCTCGTGAGCCGGCTCCTTACCGGCACCGAGGTCGGTGGCGGACGCCTCGCCTGGCTCGCGCTCGGAACACCGGGCGTCGACTGGATGCCCGGGGAGTACTACGCGAAGAACAAGGTCGCCAAGACGTCGCCGCTCGCGGACGATGAGCATCTCGCGCGGGACCTCTGGAACCGCAGCGAGCGGATGCTGGGGATCGGCGCGTAGCGAGAGAACCGCCGCCCGGCGAGGTGGTGTCGCGGGTGCGCGATACGGTCGACAGTGACGCCCGATCGCACACGGGCTACGTGCTCGGCATGCTGTTTTGCCGGTTCATCTCCGAGAACCTGACGGCCTACCTCAACCAGCAGGAGGCCTCGTGATTCCTGACGAAGGGTCGACGCCGCCCGGCTCGGTTGGCTAGAATTCTGTACATGAGCACACTCTCCGTCGCTGACGCTCGGGCACAGTTTTCGAAGCTCGTCGAATCCGCCGCAAGCACGCATGAACGCTTCGACGTGACCCGCAACGGTGACCGCGTTGCTGTCCTGATGGGCGCTGACGACTACGACGCGCTGCTGGACACTCTGGACGTGCTGAGCGATTCAGAGGCCATGGCCGACCTGCGCGAGGCGCAAGAGTCGCTCGCTCGCGGCGAATCGTTTTCCGAAGCCGAGGTGCGCGCTGCCGTGAAGCGCAGGCTCTCAGCTTGAGTCGATACGAGGTCACGTTAGCGCCGCCCGCACATCGCGCTCTCGAGCGCGACCTCCCCGAGAAGATCGCCGCCGCAGTTGTGGAGTTCATCTTCGGGGCGCTAGCCGAGAATCCCCACCGCGTAGGCAAAGCCCTGCGCGCACCGCTCGACGGGATGTGGTCGGCGCGACGCGGCGAGTATCGCGTGATCTATACGGTCGACGACCACCGCATCACCATTCACGTCCTCAGCATCCGGCACCGGAGAGACGCATACCGCACATGACTGACGCTATGCCCCGCGCCTACGACCCCGTCGCGATCGAATCATCGCGTCGGAAGGTCTTCGTCCCGACCTGACGCGTGGGTTCATGCGGATCGCGATGCGCGACGGGGTGCTGCGCTCGAGCGGCACCGCGATTGCCGAAATTCTGCCGCCCGTCTCGCGGTTTGCGCAGGGTGGCGGGCACCTCGAGAAGCGGCGGACCGTGATCGCCCGGCTGACCGAGTACTTCGATCGGTATTTCGGGCTCGGCGCTGCCTAGCGGGGCGTGAAGAGCGCCTCCTGCGCGAACGCTGCATCGACCGGGTCGATACCGGCCGCGTCGAGGAGCGCGCGCAGGTCGTCGAGAACCCATCGCACGGTGTCGGCGTCGATCGGGCCGCCCGAGTGCGTGAGGTAGCCCAGAATCTCGAGACCCTCCGCGACGCGCGTGCCGCGGACGGCGTGTGGTGTTGCGCGCAGGATCTCGATGAGCAGCAAGATCGTGGCATCTCGTTCGACCGGCGCCCGGCCGAGCGTCGTGACCGATGCCGCCACCGCGCGGCGGAGCGCCCTGGGGCTTTTACGTGCGGCGTTGCCCGCGCGGGTCAGGAGTAGGCGCCCCTTGAGCTTGCGCAGGAGCTTCAATCGCATCGCACTTTCGCGGAGCACCGCCACGGGGGCGGTGAGGTCCTCGCGATTTCCCTTGCCGATCCAGTCCTTCGACCAGCCGGTTTCGGCCATGATCCGCTCGACGAGCGCGGGGCGCAGCCATCCGGCATCCGTCAACTCGAGACCGGGATCGTGGGCGAGGTCGAGCAGTGTGCCCAGCGGCGTGTGGGGCGTTTCGGTCTCGGTGGCGGCGGTGATGCCCGACAGTGCACCGCGGATGTCACGTGCAACCGGCGGCGGCACGCGGCCGAGGAAGTCCGCAAGCGCGGAATTCAGGGGGATCCCGCTCGAGGTGCGGTCGAACCGTAGGGCCAGCTCGCGGTTCACGTGCTCGACGTCGAACGTCGTGGGGTCGAACTGCCGCCAGGGGCCGGCGGCGCCATCCGCCCACGCGGCCAGGTGTACCCGGTCGGGATGACCGGGCTCGGCGAGGACGCCGAGCAACTCGTCGTATCCGAAGGGCCCACCGGAATCGTCGAGAGGCCCGCGCCGCTCTCCGCGGATGACGATCGCCGGGGGCGCACCTGGGTCGTCCTCGATGTCCTCGATCAGATCGATGCGGTGCCACCAGCTGTCCCCGAAGTCGTAGTGGTACCGCAAAGGGCCCGCGAGGGAGTCGATGACATCGCCGATCGCATGATCCGACTCGTCGAGCATCTCGAACCACTCGTCGTGCATGTCGTCGGGATGCGGAAGACGCCAGAGGCGCGATGCGCGGCCGACGAGCGGCATGCTACGAGCCTCAGGGTCATGCTCGGCGAATTCGTGCAGGTGAGTGTCCCGCCATCCGAAGGCGATTTGGATCACGTCGTGGAGATCGGCGAGGGCGAGCGCGGCATCGACCTCGATGAGGCGCCAGATCTCGGGATTGGTGTCGATGCTGATGCGGAGGCGCAGAATGCGGCGGGGCATGTGCCTATTCTGACCTCTGGAAGATCTGTTCGATAAATCTGCACCTCGGCTATTGATACATACGTTCGAAAGTGTGATAATCAAGCTATGACATTCCTCGGAGATCTCCGCGAAGGCGTCGACCGCCTGACGCAGTTCTCCGAGCTCGATTGCGAGGTAGGAGTGCTGGCCACCGGCGCCGGTGCTCTCAGCGACGACTCTGTCCGCGCGGCGTTCGGCGTCGTCGCCGATCTCGCGCGCGAGGTGCAGAAGCTCGAAGCGGTGCTCGCGGGAGTCATCGCGCAGCGTTCACGGCGCGACACCGGCCACGCGGGGCTGGCGCAGGTCGGCGGGTTCCGCACCCCTGTGCAGATGGTGCAGGAGATCACTGGTGTCTCGCGCGCCGAGGCTACGCGGGTCGTCAAGGTCGGGCAGGCGCTGGCCGACGTGGCTCGGTCAGCCGACCGGCCTGCATCGGAGTCAGAGTGGCCGGTGCACTGGCACGAGCCGCTGGGCGCCGCGCTTCTCGTCGGGACCGTAACGCGCGCTCAGGTCGACGTCATCCGACGCGGGCTCGGCGAGCCACCCGCGATCGACGGGCGCGCCGAAGGCGACGTGGTGGAGGTGTGGCGCGTGGCAGTGGTGCAACTAATCGATGAGGCCGCCACCTGCACCGTGGAGGACCTTTTCGCGTCGGCACGTGCGGTGCGCGACGCAATCGATCCGATCGGCGCCGAAGCGCGCTGGGCCGATCACTACGAGGCGCGTTCGTTTCGGATACGCATCGACGGGGACGGGCGACGGCACGGGCACTTCGTGTTCGACGACCTCGCGGCCGAGTTCTGGCAGTCGGTGTTGGACGCGGCGCTGCGCCCACGACGCGGGGAACCTCGGTTTATGACGGATGAAGAGCGTGCCACGGCGCGCGAGCTCGCCGACGACCCGCGGACGAACGAGCAACTGGCGTACGACCTGTTGACCGACCTCGTGCGGGTCGGAGCCGTGGCCGAAGCGAAAGATGTGTTCGGCGCCCGGCAGGCGGGTGTGCGGCTGGTGAGCATTCGGGACGAGGGCGAACCACGCCGAGATCTCTTCGGGCGGCTGCTCGCGGTCGCGCACACGGATCACGGCGATGCGACGTTCCCCGGATCGGTGCTGGATCGAACGATCTGCGAGACCGGCATCGTGCCCGTGACTGTCGACGCGTCCGGAAATCCGCTCGACGTGGGACGTGAGCATCGGCTGTTCACCCCGGCTCAGCGCATTGCGCTTGCGACCCGCGACGGAGGATGCCTCTGGCCGGGGTGCGATCGACCTCCCGTGTACTGCGAGGCGCACCACATCGACCACTGGGAGGCCGACGAGGGGCGCACGGACGTCGACAGAGGCATCCTGCTGTGCATGTACCATCACCTGCACCTTCACCTGACGGGGTGGAAGATCACCCGCGAGGGAAATGGCCGCTTCATCCTGCATCCGCCGTCGGGCGAACAGACGCCGCCGATCGAGTTGCGATCGAAATCACCGCTGAGGTGGGCGTTCGACCCGCCACCGGGAAGACCTTGGCGACTCGCGGCCTGACCGGCACGAGCCACAGGAGCTGTCAGAGGATCTGCCCGATCGGTTCGCGCTTTTCCGCCTGGAAGCGGTCTTCCGTGCGGCCGCGCGCCCAGTAGCCCGAGAGCGAGACCTGGCCGCGGTCGAGCCCGCGCTGGTCGAACAAGACGCGGCGCAGTGCCTTCATCGACTCGCGCTCACCGTGGGCGAACACCTGCACGACACCGGCGGGCCAGTCGAACTGAGCGAGAACCGAGGCCAGCGCCTCGGCCTCGTGGGTGGGGTCGACCACCCACTCGATCTCCACGCCCGCCGGGGCCCCGACCGGGATGATCGCCGCGTCGGAGGAGACCTCCACGAACGCGTGACCCACGGCATCCGTCGGCAGTGCTGCCAGCGCCGCGGCGATCGCCGGAAGCGCCGACAGGTCACCGAGGAACAGATGCCAATCCGCCTCAGGATCGGGGCGATATCCGCCGCCCGGTCCCATCAGGCTGATGCGGTCGCCCGGGCGTGCGCCGGCCGCCCAGAGCCCCGCAAGCCCCTCGTCGCCGTGCACGACGAAGTCGATGTCGAGGGTGCGGGCCTGGTGGTCCACGCGGCGCACCGTGTACGTGCGGGTCACCGGCACCGCGTCGGCGCCGGTGAACTTCAGCTTCACGTACTTGTCCGTCTCGGGCCGGTCCTCGAACTCGGCAAACCCGGGCCCGCCGAGGGTGACCCGCACGAGCTCCGGGCTCAGCTCGGCCGTAGCGACCACCTCCCACTCGATCGTCGGGCGGGGCGGGCGGACAGCGGTGCGAGAAGAAAGGGCCACCTCTCCACGGTAGTGGCCGGAACGGGCCGGGGGCTGATCTGCGGGCGTAGCCTGAGAGGGTGCCCGCTGCTTCCGTTTCACCCCCGACCGCACGCGCACACCTCGAGAGAATCGCGGCCGAGGGTGGCCCGATCGGCGACACGCGCGGGTTCCCGATGCCGGCAGATCCGCGCGCCGCGGCCGTGCTCATCCTGTTCGGTGTCCTCGACGACCTCCCGAGCGATCATGTGGCCTCCGCGGTCTCCCGTGATCTTGATGTGCTCCTCCTTGCGCGCGCCACGACCCTGCGCTCGCACCCGGGGCAAGTCGCCTTTCCCGGGGGTCGGTTGGACCCCGAAGACAACGGCCCGGTCGGCGCAGCGCTGCGCGAGGCCCGAGAAGAGACGGGACTGGATCTCGCCGGGGTCGATGTCCTCGGCACGCTCGACCCGGTGCCCCTCGAATATTCCGGTCACGTCGTGACGCCCGTGCTGGGATGGTGGCGGCAACCCTCCGCGGTACACGCGGTCGATCAGGCTGAATCCGCTGCCGTCTTCCGGGCTCCCGTCGCCGATCTCCTCGATCCCGCGCACCGCGGCGTCACCGTCATCCGGCGCGAGGGGCAGGAATGGCGGGGCCCGGGGTTCGTCGTCGACCATCCGACCGGCGTCCACCTGGTGTGGGGGTTCACCGCTCTGCTGCTCGACGGATTGTTCACCCGGCTCGGCTGGACGGAGCCCTGGGACCGCACGCGCGAACTCCCGATCCCGGAGCACGGGCGAGGAGCGCGCGCCGACCTGAGGTAGGATCGTCCCTTGGAAGTGTGTCCGAGCGGCCTAAGGAGCATGGCTGGAATCCATGTAGGCGGGGTAACTCGTCTCGCAGGTTCAAATCCTGTCACTTCCGCCACAGAAAAGGCCCCGACCTCGCGGTCGGGGCTTTTTCGCGTCGCCGGGGAATGCTGACGGCATCGTCGTCGTTGTCACGCCACGTCACGCACTGCCCCGCTTTCCGGCGCGCGCTGTAGCGTCGATCGCGGCCGTCCCCAGCGGCCGGCAGCAACGCATCACCCGGCATCCGCCGTTTCCCCAGGAGATACACGTGAGTTCCACCCCGACCGGCGCGACCGCGCGCAAAAAGAAGCCCTTCTATCGCTCGTTCGGATTCCAGATCACCCTCGCGTTGATCTTCGGCATCCTGCTGGGGGTGCTGGCGCTGAACCTCGGACCGGATGCCGAAGGTAACCCGAACGGTCTCACCGCGACCCTGTCGACGATCGGGAACGGCTACGTCACGCTCCTGAAGGCTGCCGTCATTCCGCTTGTCTTCCTCGCGATCGTCGCGAGCATCACCCAGCTGCGCCGCGTCACGAACGCCGCTCGCCTGGCGGGCCAGACCCTGCTGTGGTTCGGGATCACGGCGCTCATCGCCGTGACGATCGGCATCGTCCTCGGTGTGACGATCCAGCCGGGCAATCGTGTCGATCACAGCGACCTCACCACTGGCGACCCCTACGCCGTGGGGACGTGGTGGAACTTCCTCAAGGGACTCATCCCGCAGAACGTCCTCGGCCTGTCGGTGTCGAGCTCTGCCGACGCAGCCACCGGCGCCGTCACCTCCAGCGTGGGCTTCAACGTCCTGCAGGTCATCGTCGTCTCCGTCGCCGTCGGCATCGCGGCACTCAAGCTCGGCACGCGTGCCGAGCCGTTCGTCTCGGTCACCGAGTCACTTCTGAAGGTCGTCCAGCGGGTGCTCTGGTGGATCATCCGGATCGCGCCGATCGGTACCCTCGGCCTCATCGGGGCGGCGGTCGTCTCGTACGGCACCGACAAGTTGCTCACGCTCGTCTGGTTCGTCGTCGCCGTCTACGTCGGACTGTTGCTCGTGTTGTTCGTCGTGTACCCGATTCTGATCAAGGCCAACGGGCTGTCGATCCGCCAGTACTTCTCGGGCGTCTGGCCGGCGGTGCAGCTCGCGTTCGTCTCGCGTTCGTCGATCGGGACGTTGCCGCTGACGCAGCGGGTCACCGAGCGCAACCTCGGCGTACCCCGGGAGTACGCGTCCTTCGCCGTGCCGCTCGGCGCAACGACGAAGATGGATGGCTGCGCCGCCATCTACCCGGCAATCGCCGCGATCTTCGTCGCCCAGTTCTTCGGCGTCGAGCTCAACATCATCTCCTACCTCCTGATCGTGCTGGTGTCGGTCGTCGGCTCGGCCGCCACGGCGGGAACGACCGGCGCGACGGTCATGCTCACTCTGACCCTGTCGACGCTCGGCCTGCCGCTCGAGGGCGTGGGTCTGCTCCTCGCGATCGATCCGATCCTCGACATGGGCCGCACCGCGGTCAACGTCGCGGGGCAAGCCCTGGTCCCCACGATCGTCGCCAAGCGTGAGGGAATCCTCGACGAGACGCTCTACAACGCCCCGCGCGACGGCGAGCCGTTCGCCGACGACTCGGACGACGAGGTGGACGACGCCCCGGCATCGCCCTCCGCGGAGCCGGCGCGCGTCTGAGCGCACCGAGAAGCCCCGCTCCCGTTCACGGGGGCGGGGCTTCGTCGTGTCCGGTCAGCGGGCGGATGCCGGCACACTCGCCACCCGTTCGGCGAACGCCGACCCGGGCCGAACGACGAGTGAGCGAGGCAGCAGAGTTGCGATGAGGCGCGTCCGTCCCGAGGTCGCCGTGCGCAGACCCGCGCGCACCGTCGCGGCATCCCTGCCGATGTCGCCCGCGCTGGCCGACGGGGAGGGTGCGTAGCTGGCGTGCTCGACGGCCGCGACGAGTCGTCGCGTTTCCTGCGGCGGGGCACCCGCGACCGAGACGAGCCGTGACCCGAACGCGCGCGGGGTCTCGGATGTGGTGACGTCCACGCCGAGGTCGATCGCGGCATCCTGCACGTACCGCCACGCGGCGGTGACAGTGCCGCTGCGTGCGCGGCGCAGGAGCACTCCGCGCCGCAACGCGCCGGCGGCCGCGGGCGCCAGCAGCACGATCAGCACGATGCCGATGACCGTCGCGGCCGGCCGCGGATCGAACGCGCGCGCCGTGATCGCACCGGCCTGCGTGTCCGCGTCGCGGTCGGCGACGTTCGGGGCAGCCGTCGAGCTCGGTGTGGCGGTCGGGGTCGGGGTCGGAGCGCCGACATCTGTGCCGCCCTCGTCGGTGGGCGCCGAGGCGGCGGGGACGAAGCGCGTCTGGGTGCCGAGACTCTTGGTCGGCTCGAACTGCACCCAGCCGATCCCGGAGAAGTAGACCTCGGGCCAGGCGTGCAGTTGCGCAGTCGAGGCCTCGGCAACGCGCATGCCGTCGACCGATTCACCGGTGAAGGCCCCGGGCAAGAATCCGACGGCGATGCGCGTGGGCATCCCGAGCGAGCGGGCCATGAGGGCGAAGGCGCCGGCAAAGTGCACGCAGTAGCCCTCCTTCTGCTCGAGGAACTCGGCGACCGCGTCGGCGCTGCTTCCATCGAATCCGTCGGCGACGGGAGCCGTCAGCGAATAGGTGAACTCGGGGCCACGGAACCAGTCCTGCAGGGCGATCAGGTGGTCGTAGTCGGTCGTCGCGCCGGCGGTCACGTGCGCCGCGAGCTCGCTCACGATCGGCGGTGCGCCCTCCGGGAGCGACTGGAGATCGACGCGGGACTCGGCGATCTCCGTCTCGGCGGCGCGGATCTGTTCGAGGCTCGGGCGGGGGAGATGGGTGACGATTTCGTACTGCTGGCCCTGCGCGTTGCTTTCGCCGGTCTGGATGGTCCGGTTGTAGGGGACCGACCTCCACAGCCCGTCGAGACCGCTCACCCCGACCGTCGGGAAGGGGACGGGGAGATACGCCGACGACAGCTGATCGATCGAGACGAACGTGCGGTATTCGGTCAGGCGGATGCCCTCATCGACCGTGACGGGAGCGAGGGGCGCTTCCTCGAGGGGCACCGAGCGGAGGCGATCCGGCATCCACACCTCGCCGTCGAAGACCGAGAGTGTCGCCACGCGCAGATACGGTGGCGTGGGCGCGTCACTGTAGGTCGACAGCACCGGCACATCCGAGCGCTGCCGCAGATCGTCGCCGAGGTCGAGACTGGCATCGATGCTCGCGACCAGCCCCCCTCCGGCGGCAGTCACCGGCGGGGGAGGGAGCGCGGGCGCTGCGACGAGCGCGGCCACGATCGCGACCGCCCCGATCGCGATGGCGACCGGGGTGACGCCCGCGGCACCGCCGCCGGTCGAGACCCTCTCGCGGGTGCGGGTCTCGGCGCGGATCAAGAACAGCAAGGATGCCGCCAGGACAGCGAAGGCGATGACATCGACACCGGACGGGACGGCGATCGCGGGCACGAGCCACACGGCGACGAGGGCGATCCCGGCCAGCAGCGGCATTCGCGCGGTGAGAACGACGTGGTCCAGGGCGATCGTCAGCAGGCCGATCGAGGCCACCACGAGGAAGTTCACGCCGGCGCTCGCCGGCAGCGGCGCAGCTCCCAGGAGAATCTCGTTCGACGCCGATTGCACCAGCAGCCGCGCCGCATCGAAAACACCCCCCGTGGGAATGACGCCGAGGAGCGATTGCGAGGGGAAGCCCACGAGCGTGATGACGGCGACCCAGACAGCCAGTTCCACCGCACTGACCGCCACGGCCGGTAGGCGTCGGCGTCGGAGCAGGTATCCGACCATCAGCAGAAGGGCCGGCAGTGCGAGCGCGCCCGCGACCCATAGGCCTGGCGCGATCACCGAGAACAGCGGAATGACCATGGCCTGCAGTGCCAGCCACAGCGCGATCGTCACGCGCAGTCCGCCGGGGCGTGCGGTCGAGCGCGCGTCAGCCGCCGACACGACTGGTCCCCCGATCGACGGCGAACCGCCACGCCTGCGTCAGATCCTCATGCGGACCGATGCCCACCGCGCGCCACCCGGAGTCGGCCGCGCGGGCGAGCGCCGCGCCCTGGGGTGCGACCGCGAGGAGGATCGGCAGTGAGCTGTGGGGGGCCAGCGGGGCCAGGAGTGCGGCATCCGTCTCGTCGAGGATGCCGGTGACCAGGACGAGAGGACCCGTCATGGTGCAGGCGAAAAGGCGGACCACGGCATCGAGCGAGGCCTGCCCGTGGGTGACGATCGTGGCCAGCGACATCGCCAAGTGCGGGGCCCCGGTCGTATCACCGCTGTCGATCGGCGCGCAGAGTTCGGTGCCGTCCACCTCGAGGACCGTCACCCGGTACCCCTCGGCGACGAATCGTGCGACCGCCGACACGGTGGCGCTCACCGCCGCTTCGAAACCGGGGTCCGTGCCCGGAGCCCGGGCGGCACTGGCGTCCCACCGGCGCACGGCACGATCGAAGACCACGGTCGCTTCCGGCGCGGTCTCCTGCTCCTCCTGTCGCACCATGAGCTCGTCGCGGTGGGCGCTGGCCCGCCAATGGATGCGGCGCATCGAGTCGCCGGGCGTGTAGTGCCGGGGGACGAGATTGTCCGTGCCCTGCCCGAGCTGGTGAGTCGCGGTGTGCATGCTGCCGCCCGCTTCGCCGGGAAGGTCGGCGAGGGATCCGAGATCGACGATGACCGGCGCGACGGTGAGGGTGACCGTGCCGCCGACGGCGTGGCGGCGCCGAGCGAACCCGAACGGATCGGTCGATGTGATCGTCAGGGGACCGAACCGGCGGACACCTCGCCGATCGGCGCGCACGGTGTAGGAGATCTCGACGCCGTTCCGCTTCGTGCGCATCCCCGAGGCGACAGCGGGAAAGTCCCCCGTGGCTCCACCGGTGATTCCCCGGGGAAGAGTGTCACTCCACCGCCCCTGCGCGATCGGGAGCGGCGAGCGGATGTCGACCCGCGCGCGCACGTCGACGTCGCTCCCGACGGCCGCGACACCGGGCGAGAATGAGCGCACCACGGTCTCGGTGCGGCGCACCAGGTGCAGTGTCGCGATGCTCGCGATGACGACGGCGCCCAGCAGCACACCGACGTAGATCAGCTCGGTGATGCGGAACTCGTGGGCCAGCACGAAACACAGCAGGCTCAGCAACGCCGCGCCGGTGCCCCGGACTGTCAGCGGCCAGCGTGTCATCGGTCGCTCAGCGGGTGGCCAGCGGTACGCGCACCGTGCCGGCGATCGACTGCACGATTGAGGCGACGGTGTCGGCCGCGCTGTGTCCGCGCGATGCAGCTGACGTCCGCGCCGGGATCAGCCGGTGCGCGAAAACCGGCTGGAGGAGGGTGACGAGATCGTCCGGGATCACGAAGTTTCGGCCATCGAGCGCTGCCCACACTTTCGCGGCACGCACGAGCTGGAGCGTCGCGCGGGGGCTTGCACCCAACCGCAGGTCGGGATGGTCGCGCGTCGCGCGGGCCAGCGAGACGGCGTATTCCTCGACGGCGGGGGAGACGTGCACGGTGCGCGCCCACTCGATGAGTGCGCGCACCTGGTGCGCATCGACGACGGGGGAGAGCGCATCGAGCGGATTGACGGCATCGCGTTGCCGCAGCATGAGCGCCTCGTCAGCCGCGTCCGGGTATCCCATGGAGATGCGCATCATGAAGCGGTCCCGCTGCGCCTCGGGGAGGGCGTAGGTGCCCTCCATCTCCAGCGGATTCTGGGTCGCGACGACCAGGAACGGATCGGGGAGCACGTGGCTCGTCCCGTCGACGGTGACCTGGCGCTCTTCCATCGCTTCCAGCAGAGCGGACTGGGTCTTCGGTGACGAGCGGTTGATCTCGTCGGCGATGACGATGTGCGCGAAGATCGCACCTTGCTTGAACTCGAACTCGCGGTCGACCGGGTTGTAGACGCTCACCCCGGTCACATCGCCGGGAAGCAGGTCGGGCGTGAACTGGATGCGGCGGACCGTCGCCTCGACGGATGCCGCGAGCGCCCGCGCGAGCATCGTCTTGCCGACGCCGGGAACGTCCTCGATGAGGAGGTGCCCCTCGGCGAGCAGGCAGACGAGGGAGGCGCGCACGGCGGCGGGTTTTCCGTCGATGACCCGGGAGACGGACGTCACGATCGCATCGGTCGACTCGGCGAAAAGGGCGGCATCCATCGCGGTGGCGGTGGATGTGACGTCCGGCATGCTGCTCCCTGCTGATCGGGGATCGGCGGTGGACGCGACGATGCGGCCCCCGAACGAGCCTAGCCCGGGCGGAGGGGTCGGGGCTGGGAGTCGGCTAGACTTGTGTCAGCTCTCCGCGAGACGGCACCCAGGCCAACTCCCCCAGGACGGAAACGTAGCAAGGGTAACCGGGCTCTGCCGGGTTCGCGGAGAGTCTTACTTTTCCCCCGGGGTCTGCGGGGCCACATGTCCCATGCCCTCGAGCGCATCTCCGGCCCCGACCTCGGGGCGGGGTTTTGCACGGACGGGATCCTGGCCGCGGCGTGCGGCCAGACCATAGGCTGGACACGTGGCTCAGAGCATCTACATCACCTCGGCCGAAGGGCTTTCCGGCAAGTCGACGATCGTCTTGGGCGTGATCGATGCGCTCACGCGGGTGACCCCCCGCGTCGGTGTGTTCCGGGCCATCGCCCGCTCGACCGCGGAGCGCGACTATGTGCTCGAGATGCTGCTCGATCACGTCGACGTCGACCTCGACTATGAGGAATGCGTCGGGGTCACCTACGACGACGTGCGCCGTGATCCGGATGCCGCGCTCTCGCGCATCGTGGAGCGCTACAAGGCCGTCGAAGCCAAATGCGATGCGGTCGTCATCGTCGGCAGCGACTTCACCGATGTGGGCTCGATGAGCGAACTCGGCTACAACGCCCGCATCGCGGCGAATCTCGGCGCTCCCGTGCTGCTCGTGCTCAACGGGCGTGCGAGCGAGGGAGACCGACTCGGCGTCTCGATCCCCCGTTCGCCTCACGAACTCGGTCAGCTCACCGCGCAAGCCGTCACCGAACTGCAGCACCACCGCGCCGAACTCTTCGCCGTCATCACCAACCGTGCCGACCCCGTGAAGTTGCACGCCATCAATGCGGAGATCACCGGCATCGTGGCCGACGTTCCCGCCGCGGACGGCACGCGGGAGTCGGATGTCGGCGTCTGGTCGATCCCCGAGGACATCTACCTCGTCGCCCCCGCGGTCCGTGATGTCATGCTGACCCTCGGCGGCACGCTGCTGCGCGGCGATGAGGCCCTCCTCACCCGCGAAGTCGTCGACGTCGTCGTGGCGGGCATGTCGCTGAACAACGTGCTCGAGCGACTCCAGGAGGGCGCGATCGTCATCGTCCCCGCCGACCGCACCGAAGTGCTCCTGGGCCTCCTGCTCGCGAACTCCTCCGGCACCTTCCCGTCGATCTCCGGCATCATCCTCAACGGTCCGTTCCCGTTGCCGGATGCTGTGCAGAAGCTCATGGCGGGTCTGGACTCGTCGTTGCCGATCGTCCGGACCGACCTCGACACCTTCGACACCGCTGTGCGCGTCATGGGCACCCGGGGCCGGTTGGCCGCCGGATCGCAACGCCGCTACGACACGGCGCTGGCCCTGTTCGAGCAGAACGTCGACACCGAAGAACTCACGACGGCGCTGGGTCTCGCGCACTCGAGTGCGGTGACCCCTCTGATGTTCGAGTACCAGTTGCTGGAGCGCGCGCGCACCGGCCGCAAGCGCATCGTTCTGCCCGAGGGTAGCGACGACCGCGTCCTCCGGGCCGCGGCGACCGTGCTCGCGCGCGGGATCGCCGACCTCACGATCCTCGGCGACGAGGCCGAGGTCCGCGGGCGGGCGGTGGAGCTGGGCCTGGACATCAGCGCGGCGCACGTGCTGAGCCCGTTCGACCCGGCCACCGTCGACCGCTTCGCGAAGGAGTATGCCCTCTTGCGATCACACAAGGGCGTCACCTACGAGAAGGCCGCCGACACGGTCACCGACGTGTCGTACTTCGGCACGATGATGGTCCATCTGGGCCTCGCCGACGGCATGGTCTCGGGTGCGGCCCACACGACCGCGCACACCATCCGTCCGGCGTTCGAGATCATCAAGACGAAACCGGGCACCTCGGTCGTCTCGAGTGTGTTCCTCATGGCGCTCGCCGACCGCGTGCTGGTCTACGGCGACTGCGCGGTGATCCCCGATCCGTCGGCCGGCCAGCTGGCCGACATCGCGGTGTCCTCAGCGGCCACGGCCGCGCAGTTCGGCATCGATCCACGCGTGGCCATGCTGTCGTACTCGACGGGGGAGTCGGGCTCGGGTGAGGATGTCGACAAGGTGCGCGAGGCCACCGCCCTCGTCCGCGAGCGCGCGCCGGAGCTGCTCGTGGAGGGGCCGATCCAATACGACGCTGCGGCCGACGCCGCCGTCGCGAAGGCGAAGATGCCCGATTCTTCGGTGGCCGGTCGCGCAACCGTGTTCGTCTTCCCCGATCTGAACACCGGAAACAACACCTACAAGGCCGTCCAGCGCTCTGCGGGCGCGGTCGCCATGGGGCCCGTCCTGCAGGGCCTGAACAAGCCCATCAACGACCTCTCCCGCGGCGCGCTCGTCGAAGACATCGTCAACACCATCGCGATCACCGCGATTCAGGCACAGGCAGAAGGAGCAGCATCCGCATGACCGTCGTGCTCGTGATCAACAGTGGGTCGTCCTCCTTCAAGTACCAACTCCTCGACGTCGAGACCCAGCGGGCATTGGCGTCCGGCCTCGTCGAGCGGATCGGCGACGCCTCCGCCGACGGCGTCGCCACGCACAAGGTGGGGGACGAAAAGCACACCAGAGAGCTTCCCATCCCCGATCACACCACCGGTTTCCGGGTGATGCTCGACGCGTTCGCCACATACGGACCCTCGCTCGCAGAACACGCTCCCGTCGCCGTCGGCCACCGCGTCGTCCAGGGCGGTGCGCGGTTCTTCGCGCCCACGCTCGTGACGCCGCTCGTCGAGATCAACATCGACGAACTCTCGCTCCTCGCCCCGTTGCACAACCCGGGCGCACTCCAGGGCATCAAGGCAGCCCGCGCGAACTTCCCCGACGTTCCGCACGTCGCCGTCTTCGACACGGCCTTCCATCAGAGCATGCCCGCGGCGGCATATACCTACGCGATCGACAAGGCCGTCGCCGAGAAGCACCGCATCCGCCGCTACGGATTCCACGGCACCAGCCACAAGTTCGTCAGCGAAGAGGCCGCGCGCTTCCTGGGGAAGGATCTCGGCTCGATCCGGCAGATCGTGCTCCACCTCGGAAACGGCGCATCGGCCACCGCGATCGACGGCGGTCGGTCGGTCGACACCTCGATGGGCCTCACACCGCTCCAAGGGCTCGTGATGGGCACGCGCTCCGGCGACATCGACCCGTCGGCGCTCCTGATCCTCGCGCAGCGCGAGCACTGGACCGCTGCCGACGTCGACTCGTTCCTCAACAAGCGCTCCGGGATGCTGGGGCTCGCCGGCGCCTCCGACATGCGCGATATCGAAGATCGCCGCGCGGCGGGGGACCCCGACGCGACCCTCGCGTTCGATGTCTACATCCACCGGCTCCGCGGCTACATCGGGGCCTATCTCGCGCAGCTCGGCGGTGCAGACGTGATCTCCTTCACCGCGGGCGTCGGCGAGAATTCGCCGCTCGTGCGTGCCGCCGCGCTCGAGACGTTCGGGTTCGCCGGCGTCGAGATCGATCCGGAACGCAACACGTCGTCCGAGCGCGGGATCCGCACGATTTCGACGGATGCCTCGCCGGTCACGGTGCTGGTCGTCCCCACGAACGAAGAGCTCGAGATCGCCCGACAGACGCTGCAGGTCGCAGCCGCGCTCTGACTCCCGCCGCTCCTGTCAGCGCTCAGCGAAGCGTCATGCATCCGAAACAGCTGGCGCACTACGCTGGGACGGTGACAGCCGAAACGCTTCCTGACCTGTCCGCCTACGACGGGGTCCTGTTCGATCTGGATGGGGTCCTCACACCGACCGCCGATGTGCACATGCACGCCTGGCAGACGATGTTCACCGAGCTGTTCTCCGCATGGGGGATCGAGCCGGCGTACACCGACGAGGACTATTTCCGCTACCTCGACGGCAAACAGCGCTACGACGGCGTTGCCAGCCTGCTGCGCTCTCGCGATGTCGAGGTGCCCTGGGGTGATCCGACCGACGAGCCTACCGCCGACACCGTCTGCGGCATCGGCAACCGCAAGAACGCCGTCTTCTCCCGTGTGCTGCGCACCGAGGGAATCGCGCCCTATCCGGGATCGCTCGCGCTGGTTGACCGCCTCATCGCCCTCGGCGTGCCGATCGGCGTCGTGTCGAGCTCCAAGAATGCCGAAGAGGTACTGACCGTCGCGGGCATCCGCGACCGCTTCCCGGTCGTGATGGACGGCGTCGTCGCCGCGCGCGAAGGCCTGCGGTCCAAGCCCGAACCGGACATGTTCGCGGCCGGTGCACGGATGCTGGGCGTCGACCCCGCGCGCAGCGCTGCTGTCGAAGATGCGCATTCCGGGGTGGCCTCGGCATCCGCCGCCGGCTTCCAACTCGTCGTCGGCGTCGATCGTGGCGCGGGCGCGCAGGCGCTCCTCGACCTCGGCGCACACGTCGTCGTGGACGACCTCGGTGCATTCATGGAGGAGAAGTGATGGATCGCGACCGTTTCCCGATCGACCCCTGGCGTCTCGTCGAGAAGAGGTTCAGCCTCGACGACGCCGGCGTCACCGAAACGCTTTTCTCCGTCGGCAACGGATACCTCGGACTCCGCGGAAACCAGCCCGAGGGCCGCCACGAGCACGAGCACGGCACGTTCATCAACGGGTTCCACGAGACGTTCCCGATTCGGCACGCTGAGCAGGCTTATGGGTTCGCCGAGGTCGGCCAGACGATCGTCAACGCCCCGGACGCGAAGATCATGCGGGTGTACGTCGACGACGAACCGCTGTCGTTCGATGTCGCCGACGTCCGCGAGTACGAGCGCGTGCTCGATATGCGCACGGGCGTCTTGACTCGGCATGTGCGCTGGACGACACCGAGCGGCAAAGACGTCCTCATCGACTTCGAACGGATGGTCTCGTTCGAAGACAAGCACCTGGCCGTGCAGCGCGTCTCGGTGACGGTGATCGGCGCGGATGCCGCAGTCGCGATCAGCTGTCAGATGATCAATCGCCAGGACGGCGAGGATGTCTACGGCGGTGCCCCGCCCGGTCGCGCCCGGAAGGCAGGGTTCGACCCGCGACGCGCGGAGAAGATCGATGAGCGGGTGCTCCACTCCGAGGAATACTGGCAGGACGGGCAACGCTCGGCGCTGGCGTATCGAGTTGCGGCGTCCGGGATGACGCTGTCGGTCGTCGCGGATCACGTCATCGAGACCGAGAACGACTACTCGGCGCGCACCTCGATCGACCCCGACATCGCCAAGAACATCTTCCGCGTGCAGGCGAAAGCGGGTGTTCCGACCACGGTCACGAAGGTCGTGGCCTATCACACGTCGCGCGGTGTCCCCGGGCGCGAGCTCGTCGACCGCGGACGCCGGGCACTGGACCGGGTGTCGGCCGAGGGCGCGCAGGTGCAGTTCGACCGGCAGACCGAATGGATGGCGGCCTTCTGGGACCGATCCGACATCGTCATCCAGGGCCATGATGACCTCCAGCAGGCGACGCGCTGGTGCCTCTTGCAGTTGGCGCAGGCTGCCGCGCGCGCCGATGGGCAAGGTGTCCCCGCGAAGGGGGTGTCGGGCTCGGGCTACAGCGGACACTACTTCTGGGACACCGAGATCTACGTGCTGCCGTTCCTCATGTACACGACGCCGCAGTGGGCCCGCAACGCGCTGCGGATGCGGTACCTCATGCTCCCCGCAGGGCGGAAGCGCGCCGCACAGCTCAACGAGGCCGGAGCGCTGTTCCCGTGGCGCACGATCAACGGTGAAGAGGCGTCGGCCTATTACGCCGCCGGTACCGCGCAGTACCACATCAACGCAGACGTCAGCTTTGCGCTCGCGAAGTACGTGCGGGCGACCGGTGACATCGATTTCCTCCACCGGGAGGGCGTCGACATCGCCGTCGAGACAGCGCGGCTGTGGTCGACGCTCGGATTCTGGCGCTTCTCCGAGTCGGGCGACATGGAGAGCTTCCACATCCACGGCGTGACGGGGCCGGACGAGTACACGACGGTCGTCAACGACAATCTGTTCACGAATGTGATGGCGCGCTTCAACCTGCGTTTTGCTGCGCGGGTCGTCCGCGAAATGGCCGAGACGGTGCCCGAGGCGTACGCCCTGATGGTCGACCGTCTGGGTCTTGGCGAGGCCGAAGCCGACGGGTGGGAGTCGGCGGCCGAGGCGATGCATATTCCGTACAGCGATGCCCTCGGCATCCACCCGCAGGATGCGATCTTCCTCGAGCGGGAAGTCTGGGATCTCGAGAACACTCCACCTGAGCAGCGGCCCCTGTTGCTGCACTTCCACCCGCTCGTGATCTACCGCTACCAGGTGCTCAAGCAGGCCGATGTCGTGCTCGCGCTGTTCCTGCAGGGCAACCACTTCACCGATGAGGAGAAACTGGCCGACTTCGAATACTACGACCCGCTCACGACGGGCGACTCGACGCTGTCCGCCGTCGTGCAGTCGATTCTGGCGGCGGAGGTGGGCTATCAGGATCTGGCTCTGGAGTATTTCGCGCAGTCGATCTTCGTCGACCTGGGTGACCTTCACCACAATGCCGCGGACGGCGTGCACGTCGCCTCGGCCGGTGGCGTGTGGACGGCGCTCGTGTCCGGCTTCGGTGGCATGCGCGATCACTTCGGTGAACTCACGTTCGACCCGCGGTTGCCCGCCGACTGGCCTTCGCTGTCATTCGCGCTGAACTGGCAGGGGACGCAGTTGCGCGTGACGGTGACCGCCGATGCGCTCGAGGTCGTCGCCGGGCCGGGCGAGCCGGTGAGCTTCATGGTCAGGAATGCGTCGTACGTGGTCGGCGGAGGCGAGACTGTCACGGTACGCCTGCACGGACAGGGGCCCGTGCTGCACGGCCGTCCGACGCTCGAGGACCTCGGCGAGTCACTTCGCGAGGACGGCACGCTGCTGTCGGCGTCGGTCCCGACGATGACGACCTCGATCCCGGTGATCACCGGCAGCATGCCGATCATCACTGGCGACGACGGAAACCTCGGCGTCGACACCTGACCGCGCGAGGGATCAGTGCACGTCGCGACGAGCGAGCGAGGCTCCGCCCGCCACCAGAGCGACCAGCGACCATCCGAAAACGACCGCGACGGCCGCCACGGTGTCGAGGGCGGCGACGTCGCCGAGAGCGACGTCGCCGAGGTCGAAGCCGAATGCCGTGAGCATCGCGGGGAGCGGGAACCACACGGCTCCCGGCCCCCAGAATGTGGTCAGCAGCAGGCCGACGCTGAGCGAGAGCGGCGCCACGAACAGCGCGATCAGATGGTGCTGGACCAGCAGTCCGACGCTCAGCCCCCACAGGGCGGCTGTCGCGCCCAGCGCGGCGGCGAGGGCGGTCGATGACAGGTCCACCGCGAGGCCGCCCAGGGACGGTGCCAGAGCGATGCGGCCGCCGAGGACCGTTGCCACGGCGATGACTCCGCCGCCGAGCGCCGTCCACGGCACTCGACCGGCGAGATGGGCCCATCGGGGTTGCACGGTCAGTCGTTGCGCGACCACTCCGTTGCGTCTATCGCTCGTGTAGCGGAAGGAGCCGTAGATCGCCGCCATGAGGGCTCCGTACGTGGCCATGACCGGGTCGAAGGGCGCGAGGAGGCGGGCGCGGACCTCCACCGGCGCGCTGGAGATTTCGGCCGGCACGCTGGTGATGAGCGAGAGCGCCATCGTGAACGCAGCGACGCCCACGCCCAGCAGCACGACATCCCGCGCGAAGCTCCTCGACTGCGCCGCCAGGGCCTGACGGAGGATCATGCTACGCGGCGACGGCCGAGGAACCAGGCGGCCACCACGAACACCACGGTCCACGCGAGCGCGATGCAGGCGCCGGCTGCCGACGACAGGAGATGACCCTGATACTCCGGGACGCCGATGGCGGCGATCGCCATTCCCGGGGAGAATCGCGCGAGATCCGGTGACGTCCTGATCAGGGCGAACTCGATCAGAATCGGGAACGCGAGCACGGCCGCCGCGCCGATGTAGTAGTTGCGCGTGATCCATCCCACCGCCCCGCCGATGAGCGCACCCGGAACGACGCCGATGAGTGCGCCGGCGTAGACCTGGACGCCGGGCTGGGTGAGCGTGAAGGTGCGACCCTCCTGGCTCAGCACGATGAGCACCACGACCGTCCAGCCGATGCACACACCGACGGTGATCCAGAGCGCCGCCATCACGCCGGCGACCATCTTCCCCCAGAATGCGCGGCGGAACCCGACCTCGGTCAGCGTCCTGTCCATCGATGCGTAGTACCACTCGCGGGTCACGGCGTACGCACCCGCGAACGCCGCGGTGACGAAGGACCACGCGAGCGGCTGCAGTAGGCGAGCGGTCGCCGCCGAGTCGTCCAGGCCGCTCAGATCGGTGAGCGAGGGGTCCGAGGTGAGGACGGCGACGGGGACGAAGATTGCGAGGACGTAGGTGGCCCAGAGCGAGAGCCCGCTGACCGCGCGCAACGCCTCGCTGCGGATGGCCGCGATCACGAGCGACGCCCTTCCACGAGGTCGAAGTATCGGTCCTCCAACGAGTCGGCGGTGTCCGTCACCAGGTCGCGTAGCCTCCCGGAGAACAAGGCCTCCCGCTTGATCACCACCACATCGTCGACGATCTGCTCGAGCTCGGCCAACTGGTGACTGGAGATCAGCACCGTGCCGCCGAGTTCGACGTAGGTGCGCAGATGGCGACGGAGCCATCGGATCCCATCGGGGTCGAGCCCGTTGGCCGGCTCGTCGAGGATGAGGGTGCGGGGGGAGCCGACCAGCGCAGCCGCCAGACCGAGACGCTGGGCCATGCCCGTGGAGAACGTCTTCACCCGTCGGCCGCCCACGTCGTGAAGGCCGACCTCTTCGAGGACCTCGTCGACACGTCGGCGTGGAGCCCCTGCCGCGAGGCGCACGATGTCCAGGTGCCGACGAGCGGTTAATCCCACTTCGAATCCGAACCCGTCCATGTGCACGCCCACGTGCGAGGCGGGGTTGTGCAGCGCCGAGAACGGCGCACCGTCGATGGTCGCGACCCCGCTCGTGGGTCGGATCAGTCCCACGATTGCGCGCAGCGTCGTCGACTTGCCGGCGCCGTTGGGCCCGAGCAATCCCACGATCGAGCCGCGGGGGACGACGAACGACAAGTCTCGGACGGCCGTCGTGTGTCCATAGTTCTTCGTGAGGTTTCTGACCTCGATCGCATTGTCGACCATTGCTCATCCCTGCCTTACGTCGCTGTGTTGGTTGAAGATTTCGGCAAGCGGCCGTGCCACCGCGGATTCCCAGACTGCCTGCCACAGGTTGGTGATCCCGAGCTCGATCCGGGCCTGTCCTGTCGAAGGCAGCCCCGCAGTTTCCAGAGACCGCTGCGCGATCCCGATCACCGTGGCCGGCACCTCGGCGCCGCCCGCGGTCACGGGGAAGAGGACGTCGAGCGGAACCGAGGTCGGCGCTGTCTCCCGGGCGGCGAGGGTCGCCTCGCCGACGGGGACGTTGACGAGGATCCCGTTGGTCAAGAGCGCGACGTCGGCGCCATCCGGGATGTCCGCGTCCGCGCGGGTTCCGCCCTGGACGAGGACGATTTCCGAGCCGGTCGCTGAGAATCCTGCCGTCGTTGTCGAGGGCACCGAGATGCACAGCCCCGCCATGACGACCGCGATCACGACCAGCAGGTTGACCGCGATGAACCGCCAGGTGGATACGCCCGCCCGCCATGCATTGCGCACGCCCCGGAGCAGGATCGCGACGCCCATGGCGAGAACGGCGCCTTCGATCGCGAGCACGAGGAATGCCAGCACGGGGCCGCCGCTGGCCAGCGCGCTCTGGATGCGCATGATCGCGAACACGACGAGGACCACCGGTGCCAGCGTGCTCGCCATTCCAAAGCTCGCGCTCCACCAGCGGTCCAGCCGCTTCGGAGCGGGAGCAGTGCCGTAGAGGACACCGGTGAGCCAACGAGTGAAGTCTCGTTTCGACCGGTCGCGCAGATTGGGCTCGTCGAGGGCGCTCATCAGCGCGATGTATCCGTCGAAACGTATGAACGGAATCAGGTTGACGAGGACGATGCCGAAGCAGGATGCGCCCAGCAGTAGAAGGATCTGGCGCCCGATACCGTCGGCGACGAAGAGGGCGGCGATGGTGAAGGCCGACCCCAGCACGGCATGCACCGTGGGACCCGCCAGGGCGACCCCCACCCGCTGCCAGCGATCCTCGAGCCGCCAGCCGTCGGTCACATCGACGAAGAAGGCCGGCGTGAGGTAAAACAGCATGAATCCGGCGCGGCGAGGCGTCCCGCCGAATCGGGTCAGGGTGACCCCGTGTGCGCCCTCGTGGAGGAGCGTCATCACGGACTGCACGATGAGGACCACGACGAGTCCGAGCAGCGGGACGGGCGATGCCAACAGGCGCGCCACATCCGTCGTCTGCAGCCCCATGGCGATCACGCCCAGGAGGACGATGGCAGGCACCAGCGCCCTCGTCGCCCGGCTGGAAAGCGGCCGGATGCCCCTGTCCAGCCATGCGAACATCGCCGGCGCTCTGAGCGTGGCGACCTGGAGGGTGAGCGGTGCCCGGTAGACGAATCGACCGGCAGGCTTGTGGTCAGCGCCTTCCATCAGCCCGTTGGACCGGAAGCGGTTGACCAGGGCGAGGAAATCCTGTTCTGGCACGTCGGCGGCGAAGCGGGCATGGAGGTCCCGCACGGCGCTCTGGCCGTCCATCGCAGAGAGCAGTTCGACCACAGGGGGTGACACGCGCGACACGGGCACCCCCGAGACCATCACGATCCGAGACGCTGCTCCGTCGGCCGGCTCGCCAAACGACACCGCCGCGCCGAGGGTGGGGCTGCTGTCCAGCTGCAGCTCGAGGTGGGCCCGCTTCGACCGGTGTGGGCCTGTCGTCATCTGGGTCATGCGGATCGGTGCTCTCCGCGCAGCGACGTCTCGAGAAGGACGATGTCTGACCCTGCGTTCGCGCGCACGGGGTACACCCGCGGATCAGTGAAGCCCGCCTGTACGAGCTCAGCCCGAAGGATGTCGGCGTCGAGCACTCGCAATCGGCTCGTCAGCACCGTCACTGTCCCGTTCCGGACGAAGTCAGCCGCGCGCGCCCAGTTCACGACACGCGCGGTGCCGTCGTCCACGATCTGCTGAGAGTAGAGGTACTCCTCCGCCCCGTCCGGACCGTCGACGGTGAAGCGCTGATCCTCGGTGACACGCAGGTGCGCTCCGGAGGAGGTCCCCGCGATGGTGAGCGCGAAGATGCCGCCCTCTGCCAGATGTTCTCGAACGCTCGCGTACATCGCGATTCTGTCTTTCGCGTCGAGGAGCGTGATCGAGGTCGCGCCGATGATGATCAGTTCGTACCGCCGCTCGAGTGCGAAGGAGCGCATATCCGCCACGACGCAGTCCAGGAGCGGGTTGCCGGCGATCTCTCCCTCCAGCCGCGACAACATGTCCGCAGACAGATCCACGGCAGTGACCCGCGTGCCGCAGCGGACGAGCGGGATCGCCAGTCGTCCGCTGCCCGCGGCGAGATCGAGAACCGCTCCGCCGGCACTCCGGGCGAGCGCCAAGACCTCCCGTACTTCCGAGCGGTCCGAGCCGACGAGCCGGTCGTAGAACGCGGCGCCGTCGCCTTCATAGAGGTCCTGCACGCGGGGGACCGCGTTGAACTCCGCGAGCTGCGCGGCGACAGACTCGGTGATGCCGACTGTCATGAGATGTCCTTTCCTTGTCGTGCCCATGGGTGCGGGCGGCTCCAACTCCGCCCGCACCCGACGTCCTGCTACGTGGCGATCGCGACCGCGCCGCCGATGATCGCCACGATGTACCCCACGTGCTCCCACCACTCGAGCGGCGTGTCCATCGCGTCGAGTTCGACGAATTCCAGTTGCAAGTCGTGCATATTTCACCTCCCTGAACGTTCGGACCGTGCCCGCGAGCTCCGCGTCACGTCAGGGCGATGAGCCCGATCAGCATGCCGACGGTCACGCCGCGCATCCAGTCAACGGCGTTGTCCGGCGCATCCATCGCGTCGAGTTCGGTGAATTCGAGTCTGTGCGCCGAATTGTCCATGACAAGTGTGTTGTTCATATTTCACCCCCTTTTCTTTTCACGTGTTTCCACCTGCCATTCGATCTATGTAGCAGCGACGATGCCGATAATTCCGAGGCCGACGATCACTCCCTGATAGAAGCTCTCCCAACTCGGCGCTTCCATTGCGTCGAGTTCTTCGAACTCGAGGCTCATGACAGCGGTACTTTCCATGTATTCACCCCCTCACCAATTCGAGCGTTGACGTTGGAGCGGGTGTCGACGATTCGCTTTTCCAGAACGAGTCATCGAGGATGTCGCGCACGTCTGCGTCGTCGATGCCCATGAGCATCGGATGTCGGCCGCCCCACGCGCGTGCGGTCGCGCCGGCGAGCGCGCGGACGGCGTCGGCGTCGGGTCGCGCCGGGCGATCGATACCCCACGCCTCGATGACCCCGCGGATCCCTTCGACCGGATCGGGATGATGCCCGGTGCCTGCGACTGCGGCTCGCCAGAACCCCGCGAGACTCTCCCGGTCGCCCCAGCGGGCATCGCCGGCGCAGATCCGTCGCCAGACGGCGACGATGACGGCGGCCGTCGCCGACATCTTGGGCGCGGCGAGACCGAAGGCCACTTCATTGGCCACATACCAGTGGCGGGCGCCGTAGGGAGTGCGGCTGCGCAGGGCCGCCGTCCGCTGGGTGGCCGCGCTCAGGCGGGCGATGCGAAGTCTTGCAGTGTCGGTGCGCACTTCGTCGCTCGCGGCGCGGAGGAGCGCCCGCGCGATCGCGACGGCGTCGCGCTGTGCTCGATCTGCGCGCAGTGGCGTCGTGCTGACGCCGGCGATTCGCAGCAATGCTTCGAGTCCTCCTTGGCGAACGGCCCCGTCTGACAGCGAGCGCAGGTGTGAGGAATCCAAGATCGCGAATCTCGGCCGGAGTGCGCGGCCGATGATGAGGCGATGGCCATGTGCGGTGCGAAGGATGCTGACGCTGTTGGTCTCCGATGAGGTGCCGACAGTGGTCGGTACGGCGATGATGACCGCCGCCGGCTCGACGTCCGGGAGGACCGTCAATGCGGACCTAGCGGCGTGGGTCGTCGCGTACTCGAGGACGTGCTCGGACGTCAGCGCCAGCGCTGCAAGTTTCGCCGCGTCCAGCACGCCGCCGCCGCCGACGGCGACGATGACCTCGGCCCTACTCGACCTCAGCTCCTGCGCCAGGGTCGCGACGGTCGCGGCGTCGATCTGCTCGGCATCCAGGTGCAGTGCGCGGCCGACGTATGGGATGTCCGTGGCATCCGCGACGGCGCGATCGGCGATCGTCATCGCCGTCCGCCCTGCGCTGAGCCGCCCGATCACGCCGGCCGAGATCCTGCTGCCGGAGAACAACGTCGGAACGCCCGCCGTGGAGGCCCGGCTCACAGTCGAACGTCCTGAAGAGCGGTGAGGGTCGAGTGTAGTGCAGTCTCCAGTTCGAACAGCTCAGCTTCACTGAATCCGAAGGCTGGGACGAGTTCGACGGAGCTGGGGCCCGGCTGCACGATCACTCCCTCATCGGCGAGGTCCGAGATCACTCGGAGGACTTGCTCACCCGTGTACTCGGTTCCGTCATCGTGGCGCAGCGAGAGGCCCAGGAAGCAACCGCGGCCCGTCACTGCAGCGATCTTGCCGCTCGCTCGCAGGTCGTCGGCGATGTTGAGGAGCCGGACGCCCAGTGCCCCTGCCTTGGAATCCACGTCGGTCGCGCGGAGCTCGTCGATGACGGCGAGGATCGCTGCGGCGCATGCCGGCGATCCTGCTTGGGTCTCTCCGTGGACGAACGTCCACCTTCCGCGGGTGAACTCGTCGCTCACACGGGGCCCCACCAGGACGACCGCGGCGCCCATGGCTCCATTGGTGAGTGCTTTGGACAGCAGCAGCAGGTCTGGTGCAGCGGGCCATTCGTTGGTCGCGAAGAGCGGGCCCGTCCGGTGGAATCCGGTGGCGACCTCGTCCGCGACGATCAGGAAGCCGTACTTCTCGCGCAAATCCAGCAGGCGTGCGATGAACTCGCGGGACAGGGGCAGGGCGCCGCTTCCGAGGACGGGCTCGACGACGACGGCGGCGACGCGTGAGCCCTCGCGCTGCAGTAGCGCATCTAATTGCTCGGCCTCGTCGTCGTGGGGGACGTGTCGCACATGTCGGCGATCGACGGAGTAGACGGAGTGCAGGAGATCGTCGCCGCTGAGCGCGTGGCTGCCGTACATGGTGCCGTGGTAGCTGCCCCTGAGGCCGACGATGATGGATCGGGACGACGAGCCGCGCTGCGCCCAGTACTGCCGAGCTAGCTTCATCGCGATGTCGTTCGCGGCCCCGCCCGAGGTCGAGTAGATGACCCGTCGGTAGCGATCGCGTCCGGCGAGCTCGACGAGGGCGTCAGCCGCTTGCTCCGCGTAGCGATGGGTCGCGCGGAAGAGCGAGAGGTACGACGCATCGTGCATCGCCCGAGTGACGGCCCGCGCGACGGCGGGATTCCCGTACCCTAGGGGCACGTTCCAGAGGCCACTCGTGACGCAGAGTCTGGTCGAGCCGTCGGCGTACTCGATCCGATGACCGGACGCGCCGACCGCGATGCGCTCGCCCGGAAACGCCGAGTCCGCAGCGACCAGGGACGGCCACGCGGTGCCGAGGCCGCTCACTGCGGCACCTGTGCGCCGACGAGGACCTCGTCGCGGGGGCCGCCGCTGTGCACGCCGAGCCGGTCGAGGGCATCTCGGCACAGCAGCTCCGCACGGTGCGTGTCGATGCCGTGCAGCGCAGCAAGACGATCGCGCGCCGTGGGCAGGGACGCCGACGTCTGCACGATCGACACGACGTCCGCCGTCAGCGGCGTCAGCAGCTGACGGCGCCGGCTGATCACGTCGGCCAGCACGACGCCGTCCTGCGTCGAGACGATGAACGGGTCTGCGGCCGGCGTGACGCTCTCCGCACGGCCGTCCTCGCTCACGGACCAGCCGAAGCCGGCGACCTTCGCGACGCCGTTGCCGAGGGCGAGCATCTTCACCAGCTCGATCGCGTGGAGGTACCGCGGCAGCCAGGGAGCATCGCGAAGGTCGGACGCGACATGTTCGTGCGCCACGACGTCTCCCAGCGCTGCGATGGGGGGCACGGGCCTCGACAGTGCGGTGGCCGTATCGTTGACGTCGCCCAGGACGATGCCCTGCATGCCCAGACTGATGCGGCCCGTCTGGTCCACGCGGACTGCGCGCGGCGGCTCAGAGCGCGCAGGGGCGATCAGCGCGTCCCTGTCGGCGAGTGCCACCCGCGGGTCGATGAGGGGCGGCGGGAAGACGCCCGTTCGGCGGGCGAGTTCCGCGTCGTCCAGGAACGCGGTCCACCCCGCCTGGTCGAAGAACCGGACGGCTGTCGGACCGACCACCTCGACGAACGCCGCTGCCAGGTAGTCCTGCAGTTCGACCCCGCGGTGCCCGACGAACAGTTCGTCGCCCGGGTCTGTGAATTGTCCGCTGTAGGTGAGGATCCGCGCGCGATCGTGGGTGGGTGCGTCGTGCTCGGGTGCGATCACGACGTCGTCCGCGCTCAGGAACGGGGCGATCGCGCCGAATGGTGCGCCCGAGTCGAGGAAGAACATCCGCCCGTATTCGGTGCGTGCTCCCGTTATCCATTCACGCAATGTGCGCGCAGCGAATAGTTCATCGGCGTCGATTTCCACATTCCCTCTTTCTGCTGGCGGGGCGCCGAAAAGTAGTCGCGAGAGCAGGAACGCATATATCGACATGCGTCGAATCCCGCTTTCTTGTCCTGGCAATTCAGTGATCCGATCGAACTGTAACCACCGAGTTTCGCCCCTGTCTGTCCGCACTTCGGAGGACAATCGCAACATTCTTTCGCAGACAATGGCCGATGGTCTGATGGGAATAGCTAAAGGTCTATGTCGACATCTGCGGCCCCGACCTATGGGCGCGCAGAGCGCCCGGGCTTGCGGGAGCGATCGCCGTCCAGCACGACCGCGCCGGGGGTAGAGTGGCCGGATGCCGACTCCGGACGCCACAGAATCCCGAACGCTGTCCTGGGGGAAAAGTCTCATCGGCGTGGGACTGCTCATCCTGTCCGCCTCGTATGCATTCTCCGGCGGACCGTGGTGGCAGATCCTGTCGGCTGGCGTCGTCGCTGTTGTCGCGGTGCTGCTGATCGTCTCCGGTGTGCGAGGAATCATCGCCTATCGCCACGCACGGCGCGCCCACGAGACGGATCCGGAAAGCCGCTAGGCGACGATCGCGCGCACGGCGTCGCGGCCGGCGCGGTTCGCGCCGACGGTGGACTGCGAGGGGCCGTATCCGATCAGGAATAGGCGCGGTTCGTCGAGGGAACGTCCGTGCGCGACGCGGATACCCCCGGCCGCTGTCCGTAGCCCGAGGGGCGCGAGATGGGCGATGTCCGCGCGGAATCCGGTCGCCCAGAGGATGACGTCGGCGGGTTCGAACGAGCCGTCCGGCATGCGCACGCCGTGCTCCTCGATGCGCGTGAACATCGGATGCCGCACGAGAACGCCGCGTGCCTCGGCCGCGCGCGCCCAGGGGGTCCAGTGCTGGCCGGTGACAGAGATGACGCTGCCGGGTGGCAGCCCCTGCCGCACACGCTCCTCCACGCCGGCGATCGCCGAGACGCGGGCGGCCGTGTCGAATTCCGCGGCATCCCATGTGACGTCGTTCCGGGTGACCCAGAACGTGTCGGTCACGCGCGAGACCTCATCGAGCAGTTGGATGGCCGAGATTCCGGCGCCGACGATCACGACCCGGCGACCGGCGAACTCGTCCGCCGACCCGTAGTCGTGCACGTGCAGCTGACGCCCCGCGAACTCTTCCTGCCCGGGGTAGTGCGGCCAGAAGGGGCGGCGCCATGTTCCGGTGGCGTTGATCACGTGCCGCGCTGCCCAGGTGCCGGCATCCGTCTCGACGAGCAGTCGGCCTGAGGGGTCGCCGTCGGCGCGCCGCACCCCGTCGACGCGCACAGGACGGCGGACCCGGAGGTCGAATCGCTCTTCGTAGTCGGCGAAGTACGCCGGTAATACGTCGACGCTCGCCGCGTTCGGATCCGCGGGCGGGACAGCGAAGCCGGGCAGTTCGTGGATGCCGTTGACCGTCGCCATGCTCAGCGACCGCCAGCGGTGCTGCCATGCTCCGCCGGGCGCCGTCTCGGCATCGAGCGCGACGTATGCACGTTCTCCGGTCTCCGGTGTGAAACCGCGACGTCGGAGGTGATACGCCGCGGACAACCCGGCTTGGCCCGCGCCGATCACGGCGACGTCGACGGGTACGGGATCCACATCGCATTCCAACACCCGGGACAGCGGGGGATGTTCCCGGCGGTGTGTCGGTGCCACGCCGTAGGCTGTCCTGGTGACCACCGCCCTGTACCGCCGCTACCGACCCGAGACGTTCGGCGAGATGATCGGGCAGGCTCAGGTCACCGACCCGCTCATGACCGCGCTGCGTGGTGATCGCGTTGGCCACGCGTACCTGTTCTCCGGCCCGCGCGGATGCGGCAAGACGACCTCGGCACGCATCCTGGCGCGGTGCCTCAACTGCGCGCAGGGACCGACCGACGTCCCGTGCGGGACGTGCGACAGCTGCGTCGAACTCAGCCGCGGGGGAGGTGGATCGCTCGACGTCGTCGAGATCGACGCCGCGTCGCACAACGGTGTCGACGACGCCCGCGATCTGCGGGAGCGCGCGATCTTCGCTCCGGCGCGCGACCGGTTCAAGATCTTCATCCTCGACGAGGCGCACATGGTCACGGCGCAGGGCTTCAACGCGCTCCTCAAGCTCGTCGAAGAGCCACCGGACCACGTGAAGTTCATCTTCGCGACGACCGAACCCGAGAAGGTCATCGGGACGATCCGCTCACGCACTCATCACTATCCGTTCCGGCTCGTCGCTCCGGCAGCGATGCTCGAGTACGTCGAGCAACTGTGTGTGCAGGAAGGTGTCCAGGTTGAAGCCGGGGTGCTCCCGCTCGTCGTCCGGGCCGGGGGAGGATCACCGCGCGACACGCTGTCGCTTCTCGATCAACTCATCGCCGGATCGGATTCGTCGTCCGGCGACGGCGGTGCGCTCGTCCGCTATGAGCGTGCGGTGTCGCTCCTCGGCTACACGCACGCTGAACTGCTCGATGAGGTCGTCGAGGCGTTCGCCGGGCACGATGCGGGCGCTGCGTTCGCGGCGGTCGACCGCGTCGTGCAGACCGGTCAAGACCCGCGCCGCTTCGTCGATGATCTGCTCGAACGGCTGCGTGACCTCATCATCGTCGCCGCCACGGGGCAGGGGGCCTCGGCCGTGCTGCGCGGCATCCCTGTGGATGAACTCGAGCGCATGGGGCGCCAGGCATCGAGCTTCGGCACCGATCGGCTGTCGAAGATCGCCGACCTCGTCGTCACGACCCTCGACGACATGAGCGGCGCAACGTCGCCACGACTGCAGCTCGAGCTCCTGGTGGCACGGGTGTTGGCCTCCGCGCCGGATGCCGGCAGCGCTCCGGCGCCTTCCGCCCCGGCGGCGCGCGTCGACGCACCCGTGCCGGCGGCGACATCCGCGGCTCCACCGGCCCGTGTCGAGAGCACTGCTCCACCGGCGCGTGTCGAGAGCACTGCCCCCGTCTCCGCGGCCCCGACGCCCGCTGCTCCCACGTCTGAAGCGACCGCTCCCGCATCGGCAGCGGTCGAGGTCGAACCCCCGTCCGCAGCCGCGCCTGCACCGGTCGTTCCGACCGGTCCGCTGACGCTCGGGCACGTGCGCGATGCCTGGCCGGAAATCCTCCAGCGGCTTGAGCCGGTGAGCCGTTCGTCGTGGATGATCGCGACCGCGGCAACGCCCATCGCGTACGCCGACGAGGTCCTCACCCTCTCGTTCCAGAGCCAGAACGACGTCGCCACGTTCAAGAAGCTCTCCGCCGGCGCCGGGCCGAGCGAAGATCTCCGCGGCGCGATCGCGGGTGTCTTGGGTGTCCGGGTGAAGTACGTCGCACGGCACGACTCCGACGCGGGAGGAGCAGGCGGCAGCGCCGGACCCGCGGGCGGCGGGGACTCATCAGGTCCCGACTCGCGCGGCGGCGGCCCGGCGCCACGGGGCGGGACGCCCCGTGCGGGAAGCCCGACCGGACCTCCACAGTCCGACCGATCAGCCTCTCCCACGCGGCCGTCCGCCTCATCACCCGTCACCGAATGGGCCGTGGCGGCGATCCCTTCCGGCGACGGCCCGGCGCCGAGCACCGCGCTGGCGGTCGATGACGAGCCGGAAGAGGCGGCATCCGCTCCCGCACAGACGATGACCCTGCAACGCGAAGGAGACGTCATCGACGACGGCCCCGAGCCGACACCGCCGGACGACGATGACGCGCCGCCGCCCCCCGCCGACGTCCACGCGCCGGTTCCGCCGCGCGCACCGGTCGCGATCGAACGGCCCGAGCGCCCCGCTCCTCGCAAGGGTGGCATCGAACGGGTCGGCGAAGCGGTCGTCCGCCAGGTGCTCGGTGCGACGTTCGTCCGAGAAGAGCCGTACACACCCCCCACGAGGTTCAACTAATCCATGTACGACGGCATCGTTCAGGACCTGATCGACGAGTTCGGTCGACTGCCCGGCGTCGGACCCAAGTCCGCGCAGCGCATCACCTTCCACATTCTGCAGACGCCGAGCTTCGATGTGTCGCGGCTCTCGGTGCTCCTCGGCGAGCTGCGGGAGCGCGTGCGGTTCTGCGAGATCTGCGGCAACGTCTCCGAGCAGGAGCGATGCAGTATCTGTCGCGATCCGCGGCGTGACCCCGCGCTGATCTGCGTCGTCGAAGATGCCAAAGATGTCTCGTCGATCGAACGCACGCGCGAGTTCCGCGGGCTCTACCACGTGCTCGGTGGCGCGATCAGCCCGATCGGCGGCGTCGGACCGGACGATCTGCGCATCGCACAGCTCATGCAGCGGCTGGCCGACGGCACCGTGCAAGAAGTGATCCTCGCGACGAACCCCAACCTCGAGGGCGAGGCAACGGCAACCTACCTCAGCAGGCTCCTGCACACCCTCGAGATCCGTGTGACGCGCCTCGCGTCGGGACTTCCCGTCGGAGGAGACCTGGAGTACGCCGACGAAGTCACTCTGGGGCGCGCGTTCGAGGGCCGCCGCACCATCTGACGCGGCTTACCGCAGCACTTCCACCAGGACGATCCACGAGACGAGCAGCGCGACGACGATCGCCGCGATGGCACCGATCGCGAGCAGCAGAAGCCCACCGCTCCCGGCGATCATCAGCACACCCCCGGTGGCGTAGAGCGCCGTCGGGACGAATCCGACTGTCGCCTTCGCTACGTGAGAGAGGCGGCCTTGATGATCTCGGCGATGCTACCGCGCGGCACTCGTCACATGGCCGTCCCGGCATCCACCCCTCTCTAAGATGGTGCGGTGGGGCCGGCATCCGTGCACCGAGCCTCGTCCACACACCCGGGAGTTCCACAGTGGCGCTGATCGTCCAGAAGTACGGCGGGTCATCCGTCGCCGATGCCGAGAGCATCAAGCGGGTCGCCAAGAGGATCGTCGACACGCGCCGCGCCGGCCACGACGTCGTCGTCGCCGTGAGCGCGATGGGCGACACGACCGATGAGCTGCTCGACCTCGCCCACCAGGTCGCTCCGATCTCAGCGCCGCGCGAGCTCGACATGCTGCTGAGTTCGGGCGAGCGGATTTCGATGGCGCTGCTCGCGATGGCCATCCACTCGATGGGCTTCGAGGCGCGCTCGTTCACCGGCAGTCAGGCCGGCATGATCACCGATGCGACCCACGGTGCGGCGCGCATCGTCGATGTCACCCCGATTCGCCTCCGCGAAGCGCTGGATGAGGGTGCTATCGTCATCGTCGCCGGTTTCCAGGGCTTCAACCGCGACACCCGCGACATCACCACCCTCGGCCGCGGCGGCTCCGACACGACCGCGGTCGCCCTCGCCGCCGCGCTCGAGGCGGATGTCTGCGAGATCTACAGCGACGTCGACGGGATCTACACGGCCGACCCGCGCGTCGTTCCGCAGGCCCGCAAGCTCGACGTCGTCTCGTCGGAAGAGATGCTCGAACTCGCCGCCAACGGTGCGAAGGTGCTCTACATCCGCGCTGTCGAGTACGCCCGCCGTCACGGCGTCATGATCAACGCCCGTTCGACCTTCAGCTCCGGGCAGGGGACGTTCGTCCTCAGCCCCGGAATGACCGCCCCCGCCTCGATCGCCCGCACCCAGGAGAGTCCCATGGAAGAGCCCATCGTCGCCGGCGTCGCCACCGACCTCAGCCAGGCCAAGATCACCGTCATCGGTGTGCCGGACGTCCCCGGCAAGGCCGCCGAGATCTTCAAGATCGTCGCGAAGTCCGGTGCGAACGTCGACATGATCGTGCAGAACGTCTCTGCCGCCGCCACCGGTCGCACCGACATCTCGTTCACTCTGCCGAAGACGGACGCGTCGCTCGCTCTCCGCGCGCTCGCCGCCGAACAGGTCGATGTGGGCTTCGAGAGCCTCGTGCACGACGATCAGATCGGCAAGCTCTCGGTCGTCGGCGCTGGCATGCGCACGCACTCGGGGGTCTCGGCGACCCTGTTCGAGGCACTGTCGACGGCGGGGGTCAACATCGAGATGATCTCCACATCCGAGATCCGTATCTCGGTCGTCGTCCGCGGCGACGATCTTGCGGGAGCGGCACGCGTCGTGCACACCGCCTACGGACTCGACGGCGATACCGAGGCCGTCGTCTACGCCGGCACCGGCCGCTGAGGCCCCGTCCCCACCCGCCCGATACAATCGGGCAAACCCGCTACGCGATCTTGAGGTAGAGCTATGACCCGCATCTCCGATTCCGGACTCTCCGTCGCCATCGTCGGCGCCACCGGCCAGGTCGGCACCGTGATGCGCGAGATTCTCGCGGAACGCGCGTTCCCCATCGGCGATCTTCGCCTGTTCGCGACGGCTCGCAGCGCCGGCACCGCCGTCGACTTCGCCGGCCACAGCATCGTGATCGAAGACGTCGCGACGGCCGACCCGGCCGGCATCGACATCGCACTGTTCAGCGCCGGGGCCACCGGCTCTCGCGCACACGCCCCGCGGTTCGCCGAAGCGGGCGCGGTCGTCATCGACAACTCCAGCGCGTGGCGGATGGATCCCGAGGTGCCGCTCGTGGTCAGTGAGGTCAACCCGCACGCGACCGAGAACCCGCCCAAGGGAATCATCGCCAACCCGAACTGCACAACGATGGCCGCGATGCCGGTCCTCAAGCCGCTCGCCGATGAAGCCGGGCTCGAGCGCCTGATCGTCAGCACCTATCAGGCCGTGTCCGGGTCGGGCCTCGCCGGTGCGCAGGAGCTCCTCGGCCAGGTCGAGGGTGTTCTCGCTCAGGGGCACACGCTCGACCTCGTGCACGACGGTTCGGCGGTCGATTTCCCGCAGCCGGAGAAGTACGTCGCTCCGATCGCGTTCGATGTCATTCCGTTCGCCGGAAACCTCGTCGACGACGGTGACAACGAGACCGACGAAGAGAAGAAGCTCCGCAACGAAAGCCGGAAGATCCTCGAACTTCCCGATCTGCTCGTGGCGGGAACCTGCGTGCGGGTCCCGGTCTTCACCGGACACTCGCTGTCCATCCACGCCGAGTTCGCCCGCGACATCACGCCCGACCGTGCGCGCGAGATCCTGGCATCCGCCCCCGGCGTCGTGCTCGAAGAGGTTCCGACGCCGTTGCAGGCCGCCGGTAAGGATCCCAGCTTCGTCGGCCGCATCCGGGCCGACCAGTCCGCACCCGCGGGCAAGGGCCTGGTCCTGTTCATCTCGAACGACAACCTCCGTAAGGGGGCGGCGCTGAACGCCGTGCAGATCGCGGAGATCGTCGCGGCCCGTCTCGGGGCCCAGGTCGCCTGATGAGCCGGACTGCGCCGCAGGGCTCGCTGGCCCGCGTGGGCATTGCGGTGGCCGCGGTCGCGCAGATCGCGTTCGCGGTCGTGGCGTTCTGGGACCTCGCGCACCGTCCGGCGGCCGAGGTACGCGGCCCCAAGCAGGCGTGGATCCCGGCCATCCTCATCAACTGGATCGGCCCGGCGGTCTACTTCGTCTTCGGCATTCGCCGCTGAAAACCGCGGCGCCTCGCCCGATGTCCGATTCGCCTCTTCATCGCGGTTGGGTATCCCATAGCCGGGTCGTCTTGACTCACCGGCAAGAATCGCGTTCCTTCCTGGATGCCGGCACCTCCGCCGGGCCGGCACGGTGCGAAACGCGGCCTAGACTGGAACATTGTGAGTGAACCCGTCGATGTCGTCTTGATCGGTGGTGGCATCATGAGTGCCACCCTGGGAACCCTGCTGAAGCAGTTGCAGCCCGACTGGAAGATCGTCGTGTGCGAACGCCTGTCCGAGGTCGCCCAGGAATCGTCCAACGCCTGGAACAACGCCGGCACAGGGCACGCCGCGATGTGCGAGCTGAACTACATGCCCGAGGGCAAGGATGGTTCGCTCGACCCCGCGAAGGCGATCGCGATCAACGAGCAGTTCCAGCAGAGCCGCCAACTGTGGACCTCGCTGATCGAACGCGGCAGCCTCGACGGACCGTCGACCTTCATCAACGCGACGCCGCACATGACCTTCGTCCGCGGCGAGAAGGACGTGGCGTACCTCAAGAAGCGCTACGAGATCCTGAAGAACGAGCCGCTCTTCGCCGGAATCGAGTACTCCGAGGACTCGCGGGTCATCAATCAGTGGGCACCGCTGCTCATGCAGAAGCGCCGCAAGGGCGAGCCGTTCGCTGCCACACGAGTGCCGGCCGGCACCGACGTCGATTTCGGCGCGCTGACGCGCCAGCTCTTCGCTCACCTGCAGGCGCAGGGGGTGGATGTCGTCACGAACCGTGAGGTCCGCAATCTGACGAAGCTCGATGACGGAACCTGGAAGGTCTCGTACCGCCACGCACTGGGGAAGACCCCGGGCAGTTTCCGCGCACGCTTCGTGTTCGTCGGAGCGGGCGGATGGGCGATCAAGCTGCTGCAGGCATCCGGCATTCCGGAGATCAAGGGCTACGGCGTCTTCCCGATCGGAGGGCAGTGGCTGAAGACCTCGAACCCGGCGATCGTCGCGCAGCACAACGCCAAGGTCTACTCGCAGGCTTCCGTCGGTGCACCGCCGATGTCGGTGCCGCACCTGGATACCCGCGTGGTCGACGGCGAAGCATCGCTCCTGTTCGGCCCGTTCGCGACCTTCAGCCCCAAGTTCCTCAAGAACGGGCGGATCACGGACCTCGTCGAGCAGGTCCGCCCCGGCAACCTCTGGCCGATGATCAAAGTCGCCGTCGACAATCCCGGGCTCATCAAGTACCTCGTGGGTGAGCTGCTCAAGAACCACGCCAAGAAGGTCGATTCTCTTCGCGAGTTCATGCCGACGGCGAAAGACGAAGACTGGGAGTTGCTCCAGGCGGGGCAACGCGCGCAGGTCATGAAGAAGGATCCCGACAAGGGCGGCATCCTGCAGTTCGGTACCGAGGTCGTCACCTCCGCCGATGGCTCGATCGCCGGGCTCCTCGGGGCGTCCCCGGGCGCGTCGACGGCCGTGTCGATCATGCTGAACCTGCTGAAGACCTGTTTCCCCGACCGGATCGGTGGGTGGGAGCCGGAGCTGCGGGACCTGATCCCCAGCTATGGTTCCACGCTCAACGGCGATGCCGCTCGCGCACAGGCCTCGGTCGCGCACACGGCCGCGGCGCTCGGCATCCACGACTAAGAGGCGCCCGATGGCCAAACTGTACTTCCGCTACGGGGCGATGAACTCGGGGAAGTCCACGGCGCTCCTGCAGGCCGCCTACAACTACGAGGAGCGCGGCCAGCACGTCCTGCTCGCCAAGCCCACGGTCGACACGAAAGGCGCCGAGAAGATCTCGAGCCGCCTCGGCGTCGAGCGTACGGTCGACTTCCTGATCGGGCCCGACGACGATCTGCGGGCACTGGTGGCGGCGCACGCACATCCCGCGGTTGCGTGCCTTCTCGTCGATGAGGCGCAGTTCCTCTCGCCCACCCAGGTGGAAGACCTTCTCCGCATCGCGGTGGGAGAGCGTATCCCGGTCCTGGCCTACGGCATCCGGTCAGACTTCCAGACCCGTGCCTTCCCCGGCTCGGCGCGACTTCTCGAACTCGCGCACAGCCTCGAAGAACTCAAGACCATCTGCCGCTGCGGACGAAAGGCGATCTTCAACGCGCGACTCGTCGGAGGCCGGTTCGTCTTCGACGGGGACCAGGTGGCGATCGACGAGCTGAGCACGGAACGGGTCACGTACGAGTCGATGTGCGCGGAGTGCTACCTGCGCGAATCGGGTGGCCGACTCAGCTGATTCGCGTGAGGTCTGACGTGTTGTATCGTTTCATTCAGCAACTCGAACGGGTTTGCCGGTCTGACCACAGCGCGGTAGGGTGGCCGGACCATTCGGAAGGGCAACGATGACCGAGAACACCCCGGCACGCGCGTGGCGCGTCGTGCTCGAGAAGCTCGAAGCAGATCTCCTCGAAGGCAGGCTCGGCCCCGGCGACCGCCTCCCGCCGGAGCGCGAACTCGCGACGACGCTCGGTGTCGGCAGGTCGAGTGTGCGTGAGGCGCTCCGTGTCCTCGAAGTGATGGGCCTCATCCGCACCGCAACCGGCTCCGGTCCCACCGCCGGCGCCATCGTCACGGCGACACCGCACGGCGGGCTGGCGCAACTGCTGCGCCTTCAGGTGGCCGCGCAGGGGTTCGCGATCCCCGATGTGTACGAGACACGCCTCCTCCTCGAAGAGTGGGCGGTCGCCCACTTGGCCGCGCAGCCGGAGGTCGACCTCGCAGAAGCGCGGGCGACGCTCGACGCGATGGATGCCGAGGACCTGTCGCCGGATGACTTCCTCGCGCTCGATGCGCAATTCCACCTACGGCTGACGGATGCCGCCGGCAACGTCGTCGTTGCGGCGACGATGGCGGGTTTGCGCCCGACGATCGACAGCTACGTGCGAGCCGGCGTCGACCGCATCCCGGATTGGGGTGCGACCGCCGACCGCCTGCGACACGAACATCACGATGTCTTGGATGCGATCGAGTCCGGCGACGCCGACCGCGCCCGCCACATCGTGCGGGCGCACATCGCCGACTACTACGCCGACGCCGGCTTGCCGTCCCCGTCGCAGACTCCCTGATTCGCCGACACCTGAGGAGGTGCCATGGTCCAGCGTCAGCTGCCCAAGATCCCCGAGCTCCTGGAGCTCATGCAGTTCAAGAAGCCCGAGCTCGACGGCACCAAGCGGCGGCTCGACGGGGCGCTGACGATCGCCGATCTGCGCACGATCGCGAAGCGCCGCACACCGAAGGCCGCCTTCGACTACACCGACGGTGCGGCCGAGGGGGAGCTGTCGCTCGCGCGCGCGCGACAGGCCTTCGAAGACATCGAGTTCCACCCCGACATCCTGCGCCCGGCCGAGCACGTCGACACCTCCGTGGAGATCCTCGGCGGGCGCTCTGCTCTGCCGTTCGGGATCGCGCCCACCGGATTCACGCGCCTGATGCAGACCGAGGGTGAGACCGCCGGGGCCACGGCGGCAGGGGCCGCCGGCATCCCGTTCACGCTCTCGACGCTCGGTACGACGTCGATCGAGAATGTCCGCGCCGCGAATCCGCACGGGCGCAACTGGTTCCAGCTCTACGTGATGCGGGAGCGGGAGCTGTCCTACGGGCTTGTGACACGCGCCGCGGAAGCCGGATACGACACCCTGATGTTCACGGTCGACACCCCGGTGGCCGGTGCCCGCCTGCGCGACAAGCGCAACGGATTCTCGATCCCGCCACAGCTCACCGTCGGTACGATCGTCAACGCGATTCCGCGTCCGTGGTGGTGGATCGATTTCCTCACCACGCCGAAGCTCGAATTCGCCTCCCTCACCACGACCGGCGGCACGGTCGGTGAGCTCCTCAACGCGGCGATGGACCCGACGATCAGCTACGAGGATCTCGAGGTCATCCGCTCCTTGTGGCCCGGCAAGATCGTGATCAAGGGCGTGCAGAACGTCGCGGACTCGAAGCGGCTCATCGACCTCGGCGTCGACGGGATCATCCTCTCCAATCACGGTGGTCGTCAGCTCGACCGCGCGCCGATTCCGTTCCATCTGCTCCCGCAGGTCGTCCGCGAGGTCGGCAAGGATGCGACGATCATGGTCGACACCGGCATCATGAACGGCGCCGACATCGTCGCCTCGATGGCGCTCGGCGCGAAGTTCACCCTGATCGGCCGCGCCTACCTGTACGGCCTGATGGCAGGTGGGCGCCGAGGAGTCGATCGCACGATCGAGATTCTCCGCACCGAGATCGAGCGGACGATGCAGTTGCTCGGCGTTTCGTCGCTCGAGGAGCTGGAGCCGCGCCACGTGACGCAGCTCCAGCGCCTGACCCCGGTGGCCGCTCCCGCTCCGCACCACGCGCCCGCAGTGCTCTCACCGTAGATGCGGCTTCCCTCGCCCGGTCAGCGCGGCGGGAGGGTGGGGATCAGCGCCTCGAGGAACGTGGCGGTGTCCTCCCAGCCCTCCACGGCATGGCAGGTCACGCCCATGGCGAGAACCGGGTAGTCGTTCCCCTCGGGGTCGAGTCGGTCGCCCACGAACAGCATGTCCTCGAGCGGGATGCCGGTCTGGGCCGCGAGCTGGTTCATCCCGTACGCCTTGTCGATCCCCCGCTCGGTGATGTCGACCGATGTCGACCCGCCCGAGCGGACCTCGAGGTCGGGAAGGAGCGCGGCGACGGCCGCGCGGAGCGAGTTCTTCTTCGCACCCGTGGGGTCCCAGGCCGTCTTCTCCGCAACCGGGGCCCTCTGCCCGAGAGCTGAGAAGGTGATCTGCGAGCCGCGATCCTCGAGGATCTCGCCCCAGGTCTCGCTTTCCCACAGTCCGAGGCGCCGCGCTTCGCCTTCGACCGCAGCCAGTGCTCGTGACTTCTGATCATCGCTGAGGGTCCGCGCGTACATGGTCGTGACGCCGGCATCCGTGAGCCGGTAGTACTGCGTACCGCAGGTGGGAAGAAGGTGCAGGGCCGCGCGCACCCGATCAGTCGTGTCGGGGAGGCGATCGACGACCTGCGTCGTGAACTGCTGCAACTGGCCGCCGGAGATGATCGCCACCTCGACGCGCTCCGCAAGTGCGATCAGCAGGTCGGCCATCCGAGGCTCGATCGCGGTCTTGGACGGTGCGAGTGTGTCGTCCAAATCGAAGGCGACAAGGCGAGGCGTGGGCATCTGAGGCTCCGATCGAGGGGGGATACACGAGAGGCTCCGCCGCGGCGGAGCCTCTCACTGGTCGGGGTGACAGGATTTGAACCTGCGGCCTCGTCGTCCCGAACGACGCGCGCTACCAAGCTGCGCCACACCCCGTGGCAACCCTCCGAGTCTACCCTGTCTGGCGCCTCACACCGAATCGACGGCGCGCAAAGTCAGGACAGATACTTCGGGACGGCATGCGAAACGCACGGGCGCGTAGATGGAATGTCCGAGGCCGGCCGAGACATTCAGTGGCACAGTGTGGCCGTCATGATTCCACGCGCTCAATCCCCGGGCCTGGTCCAGCGGGATATCGCAGTTGGCGACGAGCGCGGAGCGCGAGAACGGCACGCGAACCTGGCCGCCGTGCGTGTGTCCGGCCAGAAGGACATCTGCGCCGAGCTCGACGAATCGGTCGAGCACCCGGCGGTACGGTGCGTGCGTCACTCCGAGCGTGAGGTCGGCCGGTCGCGGTCCCGCGAACGGCCGGCTCCGGTGGAGCGCGGCCAGGGCTCCCGGGAGTGCGTCGAGATCATCCCAGTCCCGGTGTGCATCGCTCACCCCGAAGGTGTCGATCCGGAGCCCCGCGATCTCGATCGATGCGGCGGTGTTGTTGATTCCGGTCCAGCCGAGCTCGTCAGTGAAATACGCATCCATCGCGGGCGTATCGAGCTGCTCGGCGCGGTGATTGCGTTCCGACGGCCCCTGGAAGTAAAGCAGGGGATTGCGGGCGGACGGCCCCACGACGTCGTTCGATCCGTGGACGAAGACACCCGGCACGCCGCGGAGGGGAGCGAAGGCCGCACGAATGCCGGTGAGGCCCTCGGCGTGACCCAGATTATCTCCGGTGTTCACGACCAGGTCGGGCTGAATCTGCTCGGCAGCCTCGGCGATCCACGCCTGCTTGCGATGCTGCCACGGGGCCATGTGCGCATCGGAGAGGTGGAGGACCGTCAGCGACGGAGCGCCGGCGGGAAGAACGGCGAGTGTGTGCGAGCGCACCGTGAACAGGAACCGTTCGATGCACGTGCCCCAGACGCCCGCGCCGATCGAGGCCGCCCCCGCCGCCGCAGCGGCGGCGAGGGCGATGCGTGAACCCGACGCCACTAGTCGCGGCCGTCGCAGTTCTCGGCCTGATAGGCGATCGTGATCGACGCGTTCCGGCTGACGATGGTGCCGGTGGCCGGATCTGTGCCGGTCACGGTGGGAGCTGTCGCACTCTCGGATGCGGTGCACTGGAGCGTCGTGCTCCCGAAGCCCGCGCTTCGAAGCGCGCGCTCTGCTTCTTCGGGTGTGCCACTCACGCCAGGGACCGCGACGCCCTCACCGTTGCTCGGACGGATCGTGACGGTGGTCCCGCCGGCGACGCGGCCGGCGCCCGGATCCTGCTGGATCACGGTGCCCGCCGACTCGACACCGTCCACTGCGTCACCGACGGCGACCGAGAAACCAGCCGTCTGAAGGGTCCGCGTGGCCTGATCGACGCTCATGCCGATGACCGAGGGGAGCGTGGTCAGGATTCTCTTGGTGAGGTTGGGATCCGGACCGGGGAACGCGTCGCCCCCGTAGATGTCGTTCGCGGCACCCTGCATCGCGGGCCAGATGCCGTTGCGGATGCGGGAGAGTTGGTAGCCATTTTCGCGGGCCCTGTCCAGCTTCGCGTGGCCCTTGACGTTGCCGACCCAGACGACCGTGGCGACCTTCGAAGACGCGCCGTCCATCCACGTCTGCTCGTACTCGTGGATACCCGTCTTGCCGAACACGGGGACGCCATCGCCGATGCGCGCGCCGCTACCTGTGCCGCTCATGACACCCTCGAGCGTATAGGCCGCGGTCGCCGCCACGCCCTCGGACATGACGCGTTCACACGTCGTCTGCGGCGTGATGTCGTTGCCGTCTTTGTCGAGCGCCAGGTCGATCGACTTCGGCTGGCAGAGGATGCCGTTGGACGCGATCGCCGCGTAGGCCTCAGCCATGTCGAGCGGAGCGACGGCAGCGGAACCGAGCACGTCGTACGCCTGATTCGGCGAGAGGCCAGAGTCCTCGGGCACCGCGTCCAGCGGTGTGCCGTCGCTGCGCATGACGCCGAGCTTCATGGCGACCTGGTTCGTGCTGCAGACCGAGATCTTCTCCGCCATCGCGATGAAGCCGGAGTTGAGCGAGTCGCGGGTGAAGTTGTAGATCGTGCCGGTGTAGCCGCTGTTGTTCTCGAAGTTTCCGACGGCGCCGGCTTGACCGTTCGCGGTCTTCACCGTCTGCGTCTGCCCGTCACAGTTGATGACCTTCTTGGTGCCGACGCGACCGTTGATCACTTCATTGACCGAGTGGCCCTGCTCGAGCCAGTTGATCAGGCTGAACGTCTTGTAGGTCGAGCCGGCCGAGTGGCCGCCGCCGCCGTTCGCTTCGCGCACGTTGTAGTTGACCGGGGTCACCGTGCCGGTGTCGTCGCCGAGCGCGCTGTACGGCCTGTTCTGCACCATCGACAGGACGCGGCCCGTACCGACCTCGACCTGCACGCCGGAGGCGCCGAGATCCATGTAGGAGACGGCGGCCGGAACGATCGAGATGGCGTCGATTGCGCTTTGCTGAAGCTGTTCGTTGAGGGTCGTATAGATCTTCATCCCGCCGCGGCGGAGGTTGGCGGTGCGTTGGTCTTTTGAGTCACCGAACGCCTCGTTGGTCTTGATCTGCGACACGACGTACTCGCAGAAGAACTCGGCGCCGCTCGCGGTCTGGCACCCCTGAGGGCGAGGGCTGATGGCGGGAGTGATCGGCGTGGCCATGGCCTCGTCGTACTCTGCCTGTGAGATCTTGCCGTCGTCGAGCATGCGGCCGAGGACGTAATTGCGCCGGTCAAGAGTCAGTGTGTAGCCGTCGGCCGCGCTGTTGACGGCTTCGCCGGCGGAGTTCGTGGTCGTTCCGTCCGGCCGGTCGAGGCGGAACGTGTTGGGTTCCTGCACCATCCCGGCGATCGTCGCTGCCTGCGCGATCGTGAGGTTCGCCGCGTCGGTGCTGAAGTAGTACTGAGCCGCGGCGCCGATCCCATAGACCGTGCCGCCGAAGTTCGTGATGTTCAGGTAACCGAGGAGGATCTCGTCCTTGGAGTACTGCTTCTCCAGCTGGATCGCGTAGCGCATTTCCTGGAGCTTGCGCTGGTAGCCCTCAGAGCCTTTCGACACCGTCGTCGAGGTGAAGCACGCCTCGACCTGTTCGGTGCTCGTCGCCTCGGACTCGCAGTTCTGCTGCAGGACGTTCTTGACGTACTGCTGTGTGATCGAGGAACCACCGCGGTTCGAGCCGCTGGAGGCGTTGCCCACGAGAGCGCTGACCGTGCCGACGAGGTCGACACCGCCGTGCGTGTAGTAGTTCTTGTCTTCACTCGAGGTGATCGCATCGAACATGACCGGGTTCACCTGATCCCAGTTCACCGGGATGCGGTTCTGGTCGTAGAACTGCGCCATCAGCACGTCGTTGCCGGCGCCGTCCTTGCGGTAGATCTCGGTCGGCAACATGAGCGGGTCGATCTGGAGGAAGCTCGGCATGTTGTCGAACGTGTCGAGCGCGCTCGTCGCGGCGTAGCCGGACACGGCGATCGCAGGAGTCACGGTCGCGGTCACGAGGACGCCGGCGATCGCGCTCAGGCCGACCAGGCCGGCGAACCCGCCGAGCACACCGGTGCCCGTCCGTTTGAGTGTAGGCATAGGCTTGATCGTAGGGGAGATACCTGGGCGAACCCTTGGTAGGACCCGCCAGCCGCGCCTACGCGCCGTCACATCCGGGAGCCTCGATGATCACGTGGGAATACCTCACTACGCCTCTTCTGATCCACAACACTGCCGCGATCCTCAACAACTGGGGCAAGCAGGGCTGGGAGCTGGTTCAGGTCGTGCCCGGACCCGAGGGCGGGCTGGTCGCCTACTTCAAGCGTCCGTCCGGCGGGGGAGCCGCCAACGCCGGACTCGGCGCCGCAGCGGTCGCCGCTCAGCAGTTCGAGGGGCAGGCGTGAGCGCCGCGGCATCCGTCTCGGCGCGTCTCGCCGAACGGGGCATCGAGCTGCCTCCGGTCGTTCCGCCGGTCGCGTCCTACATTCCGGCGAACGTCCACGGTGACCTCGTCTACACGTCGGGGCAGCTGCCCATGGTTTCGGGCGCGCTCCCCGCGACCGGCAAGGTCGGCGACGGCCACGGGCTCGTCCCCGCCGCTGACGCGCAGGCCTACGCTCGCCAGAGTGCGCTCAACGCGATCGCTGCCGCCGCGGCCGCCGTAGGGGGCGTCGACCGCCTCACCCGCGTCATCAAGGTCGTCGGATTCGTCGCATCGGTGCCGGAGTTCACCGGCCAGCCTGGCGTCATCAACGGCGCCAGCGAACTCCTCGGAGAGGTCTTCGGCGACGCCGGACGCCACGCCCGATCCGCCGTCGGCGTGCCGGTGCTGCCGCTGGACAGTCCCGTCGAGGTCGAGGTCATCTTCGCCTGGGAGTGACCGCCAGCCGTCACTCCCCGCCAGCAGGCCCCGCCGAAGGGATCGTTGCGGCGGGGCCTTCCTGATGGTCGATCAAGCGGGCGGCGTGTGGCGGCGGTTCAGCCGCGGCGTAAGGATGGCCAGGAGCCCGAGGGTGACGAGGCCCACGCCCCAGGCGAAGACCGGGCTGGGGCGGCTGCCCGTCGCGGCGAGCGCGCCGCGCTGCAGCGTGACGTCGGAGACGAGGGTGATCCCGAGGTCGGCGTAGTTCAGGATCAGGTGGTGCGCGCCGTTCGGCACGCCGGACAGGTCGAACGCCCCCGACACGTTGCCGCGATTCCACTGGACCGTGCCGATCGACACCGGCGTCGAGCGCATGTTGCCGATGATGCTCGACCGTGAGTCCTGCATCTTCTTGACGAGGCTCGTCGTCAGGTCGAACGCCTCGTTGCGCTTGTCCGTCATCGACTGCAGGCGCAGCATGTCCATCTGCTGCGTGTTGCCGTGTGCGTCCATGGTCGACCGCAGGACGGAGATGAGTGCGTTCGCATCTGGCATGCCGGTCCCGGCCGACCGGTCGAGGAAGGCGTGCGTGACGCCGGCGGCGCGGACGGCGGTGGTGGCGGCGGCGAACGTGGCCGCGGTGGGCGACGCCACATAGGCTCGCACAGCGCCGAGGGCGGTGCTGGTCAGTGCGAGCGCGTTGTTGCGGTCTTGCACGCCCTGGATCTGGGCCTGCAGCTGAGCGTCGAGCAACGATGCACGGTTGGACTGGGCCGCCATCATCAGCGCCTCCAGGTCCACCGCGGCGAAGTCGGTGTGGTTGACGGTGAGACCGGCGATCGGATCGGTCACGGGAGTGGTGGGCCGCTGGAACAGGGCGACGCTGGGCCCGACATGGACCGCCACGCCCAGCACCTGTCCGATGCTGTTGGTGACGCCGACCGTCCCGGTGGCGGACGTGGCGCGCAGGAGCGCGCTCAACTCGGCCTCGCTCATGCCGTCGAGGGCTGCCCCGAGGGTGTTTCCGCTGGGGAAGATGACGGTTCCCGCGAGTCCCGGCGCCCGCGTCGGCGTCGGCGTCGGCGTCGTCGTCGGTATCGGCGTGGGGATCGGCGTCGTCGTCGGGGTCGGGGCCGGGGTCGTCGTCGGGGCCGGGGTCGCCGTCGGTGTCGGTGTCGCCGTCGGTGTCGGGGTGGGCGTGGGTGTCGGGGTGGGCGTGGGCGTGGGCGTGCCGCCCTCGGGCGCGAGTGCGAACAGCCGGTTCACCTCCACGGCGGTCGGCGATGTGGGGCCGGCGGGGAGTGCGAACGACGGGTTGGGATCGGGCTGGTCGTTCGCGAGGTCGTAGCCGGTCGGCGGCACGAGCGTCAGGCGGTAGTCCGCGGTCGCGCTCGTGGGGAGCGCGCCGCTCGTGAACGAGCCGTCGGCCGTGAGTGCGAGGCGCTGCACCTCCGTGCCGCCGCTCGAGACGATGAGGCCGGCCCCGCTGAGATCGGCCATCGGGACTCCGGCGGCGGTCACGGTGATCGCACCCGACACGATGGCGTATGTACCGTGGAAGACGACCCCGACCGGCTCGCCGTGTTCCGGCACGAATTCGATCCGCACGTCGGTCGATGGGAGGTCGCCCGTCGCGCCGGGCCAGACGGCATCCGCGACATAGGCGGATTCTTCGCCGTCGACGACCATCGCCAGAGAGCCGTCCGCACCGGTCGTCCCGCTCGCGAGAGCGCTGTCGGGGACGTACGGATTCCGGACGACGACCTCAACGCCGGCAAGGCTCACAGGGCCGGACCCGTCGTCGATGCTGGTTGTTACCGTCACGGGATACCTGACGGGGGCATCGGCGTGAGCGGCGGGGGAGATGGTCGTGAGGGCCAGCCCGGTGGTGGCGATGACGGCGCCGAGGATTCGTGCGCGCCTCGCAGTCACGGAGGCGCGCAGGTCACGTGTGCGTGCAGAAGGATGCATGATCGTAAGTATGGACTGTGTCCAAAACTTGACGCAACCCAAAATATCGGGCGTAGGATCGAACTCTCATTCACACCACGCAGCGCCAGGCAGGAGCGGACGTCATGGCCGAAGGACTGCGCGAACTCAAGCGCCGCGCCGCGCGCCGCGCGATGGAGAATGCCGCGGTGGATCTCGCCTACGACGAGGGTGTGCGAGCAGTAACGGTCGAGCGCGTCTGTGCCGCGGCGATGGTCTCCCGCAGCACCTTCTTCAACTACTTCACGTCCCTCGAGCAGGCCATCTTCGGAGCGGCCCTCGAATACGACCCTGCCCTGACCGACCGTATCCTCGCCCGCTATCCCGATGATCTGGTGGTGGCGGCGTCTGTCATCGTCATGGAGTCCGTCCGTGGGGCGGACGACGCAATGACCCGGCGTCGACTCGCGCTGTTCACACGGGAGCCGGGCACCACGAGCGCCGTGTCGTGGGCGAGCCACGAGAGCCGCGAGCGCCTCATCGCTGTGATCGCGGCATGGCTCGATGCGCATCCGGAGCGTGCGCGTCTGACGGACGCGGATCACGCGACGGAGGCCCGCCTCACCGTTGCGTTCGCCATCGCGCTGGGTGACGAGGTGCAACGGGACGCGCGGGAGGTCGACGGCGATGTCCGCATCGACCCCGAGACCTTCCGGGCCGTGCGGCGCCGGATGGCGGCGATCAGTGCCGCGGCGGAGTGAGCGCCGCCATCCGGATCACTTCACCTGCGCGGAGATCACGCTCATGACCATCGTGTCGGCGAGCGTCGTCGTATCGCCGATCTCGCGCCCTTCGGCCACGTCGCGCAGCAAGCGGCGCATGATCTTGCCCGAGCGGGTCTTGGGAAGCTCGCCGACGATGTAGACATCGCGCGGGCGGGCGATCGGTCCGATCTGCTCGCCGACCCACTGGCGGAGCGTGCCGGCAAGGCCCTCGGGCGAATGCGCATCGAGATAGCTCTGCTTGATGATGACGAAGGCGACGACCGCCTGACCGGTCGTCTCGTCCGACGCGCCGACGACCGCGGCCTCGGCGACCGCCTCATTGCCGACCAGAGCGGACTCGATCTCGGTCGTCGAGAGGCGGTGCCCCGAGACGTTCATCACGTCGTCCACGCGGCCGAGAAACCAGATGTCGCCGTCCTCGTCGAGGCGGGCTCCATCGCCGGCGAAGTAGAACCCCTGCGTCTCGAACTTCTCCCAGTACGTTTCTTTGAAGCGGTCGGGGTCACCCCAAATCCCGCGCAGCATCGACGGCCAGGGCTCGGTGATCACGAGAAGCCCACCGTTGCCGTTCCCGACATGGTTTCCGTCGTCGTCCACGACGTCGATTGTGATTCCGGGCAGCGACACCTGCGCGCTTCCTGGCTTCGTCTCGGTGACGCCGGGGAGAGCGGAGACCATCATCGCGCCGGTCTCGGTCTGCCACCAGGTGTCGATGATCGGGGTCGAATCGCCGCCGATCACGTGGCGGTACCACATCCACGCCTCGGGGTTGATGGGCTCTCCGACCGAGCCGAGCAGGCGGATGGACGAGAGGTCGAACTGCTCCGGGATCTGACGCCCGAGCTTCATGAAGGAGCGGATGGCGGTCGGTGCGGTGTAGAGGATCGTGACGCCGTACTTCTGCACGATCTCCCACCAGCGGCCCGGATGCGGGGTATCCGGTGTGCCTTCGTAGAGCACCTGGGTCGTCCCGTTGGCGAGCGGGCCGTACACGACGTAGGAATGCCCGGTGATCCAGCCGATATCGGCCGTGCACCAGAACACGTCGCTGGCGGGGTGGATGTCGTGCGCGACCTTGTGGGTGAACGCCGCCTGCGTGAGGTATCCCCCCGACGTGTGCAGAATGCCCTTGGGCTTTCCGGTCGTCCCCGACGTGTAGAGGATGAAGAGCGGATTCTCAGCGGGGAAAGGTTGCGCGACATGCTCGCTGGATGCCGCCGGCACAGCGTCGTGCCACCAGATGTCGCGGTCGGCATCCCAAGACACCTCGTTGCCGGTCCGGCGCACGACCAGGACGTGCTCGACGCTTTCCTGGGGGCCCGCGCCACGGTCGCCGAGGGCGTGGTCGACGGCGGGCTTGAGCGGTGAGACCCGGCCCTTGCGATAGCCGCCGTCGGCGGTGATCACGAGCTTCGCACCGGCGTCGTCGAGGCGCGAACGCAGACTGTCGGCCGAGAAGCCGCCGAAGATGACGGAGTGGATGGCCCCGATTCGCGCGACGGCGAGCATCGCGGCGATCGCCTCGGGGATCATCGGGAGGTAGATGGCCACGCGGTCGCCGTGCCCGACCCCCAGGCCCTCGAGGACGTTCGCGACGCGCTTGACCTCATCGGTCAGCTCGGAATAGGTGACCGCGCGAGAGTCGCCGGGTTCGCCTTCCCACAACAGGGCGACGCGATCGCCCAGCCCGGCCTCCACGTGGCGGTCCAGGCAGTTGTAGGCGACGTTGAGCTCACCGTCGGCAAACCACTGCGCGAACGGAGGGTTCGACCAGTCGAGCGTCTGAGTGAACGGGGTGCTCCACTCCAACGCCCGCGCCTGCTCGGCCCAAAAGGCTTCTCGATCCGCTCCCGCCTGGGCGTAGAGGTCTGCCGATGCCACGGCATCCGCCGCGAACTTCGCGGACGGTGCGAATCTGCGGGACTCGTTCAGCAGGTGATCGATCTGGCTGCTCATGGGCGCGCTCCTTTGCGGCGTGAACGGTGTGACGATGGGTCGAAGTTAGCGGCGTGGACCTGTGGTCACTACCGCCGATAGTAGGTGTCCAGGGGTGAGAGATATATCGGGTCTGCACGGCCCGGTGCGTTTGGAGAGGTGCATTCCGCCCCGTATGCTCGGTCGCGGCCGAACATCGATTCTGGCATCGCAGCATCCCGATCACCCCCCCATTTCGGGATTCTGCGCGTGGCGGCATCCCATTCCCCCCGATGGGATGCCGCCACCTTTTTCGGGCATCGCCTCCTCCACAGACGCGGTTCCGGCGGATCTCTCCACCGATCGGGCTCGAGCCAGGATGGCGGGATCGCCACCGGCCTACCGTCGGGTCATGGCCGACCCCTTCATCGTCAGACCGCGCCGCGCGCTCGCCCCCGAGGCGGTGCGCCGCGCGGGTGTGCCGGTTGATCAGGCGCCGCGGTCGCGAGCGGGGAGACCGCGGCACCTCCCGGAGCACCCCGCGCTGGATCCGCTGCGAGCGCTGCTTTCCGATCCTGACGTCACCGATGTTTTCATCAACGGGTCCGACGGACTCTTCGTCGATCGCGGCGCGGGTATCGAGCGTGTCGCCGGATGGACGCTCGGAGGCGACGAGGTGCGGGCACTGGCCGTGGATCTGATCGCCGTTGGCGGGAGGCACCTCGACGATGCGACACCGCTGGTCGATGTGCGCTGGGAGCACGGCGCGCGCGTGCACGCGGTGCTGGCTCCCGTCGCGTGCGCCGGGGCTGCCATCTCGATTCGGCTTCCTCAGGTCGATCTGCCCGATCTCGACGATCTCGGACGGCGCGGGATGTTCGACGCCGGCACCGGCGCCCGGCTGGAGGGGTTCATCGCCGCGCGCGCCAACCTCTTGATCACCGGCGCGACCGGCACCGGGAAGACGACGCTGCTCGCCGCACTCCTCGGACGGGTTCCTGCGACCGAGCGCATCGTGACGATCGAAGACGTGGCCGAGCTCCGCCTGCACCACCCCCATCACGTGCGTCTCGAAGCGCGCCAGGCCAATCTCGAGGGCGCCGGTGGCGTGCCGCTCGCGCGCCTCGTGCGCGAAGCGCTGCGCATGCGCCCCGACCGACTGATCGTGGGAGAGTGCCGTGGTGAGGAGGTACGCGAACTCCTCACCGCGCTCAACACCGGCCATGACGGCGGGGCCGGCACCGTGCATGCGAGCGGCATCCGCGACATCCCGAGCCGCCTCGAGGCCCTCGGAGCGCTCGCCGGAATGGACGACCACGCGGTGGCACGGCAGGTGGTCAGCGCCATCGGGGCGATCGTGCACGTCGGGCGCGATGGCGCCGGCCGACGTCAGGTGCTCGGTCTCGCTCGTCCCGTACTACGCGAGGGCCGGCTCGACGTCGAGGAGGAGACGTGAGTGATCAGGATGCCGCCGATGCCGCCGCCGTGGTCCAACGCCTCGCCGTGTTGCTGGAGGCGGGTGTGTCGCCCGTGAACGCGTGGGCCTACGCGGCTGAAGAGGGCGACCCGGTTGCCGTCGCCGTCGCCGCCGAAGTATCGGCCGGTGTCGGCCTCGCGACCGCCCTGGCCGCCGTGCCGGGGTCATGGCGCGAGGTCGCGGTGGCGTGGCGTGTCGCAGAAACCGTCGGCGCACCCCTCGCCCCCAGCCTGCGCCGCTTCGCCGAGGCCTTGCGCGATGCGCAGCAGTCCCGCGACGACGTGGCCGTCGCACTCGCCGACCCGGCGGCGACGGCGAAGCTCGTGGCCTGGTTGCCGCTGGTCGCCGTCGTTCTGGGCGTCGCCCTCGGGTTCGATGTCGCCGCGACGTTCGGTAACCCGATCGGCATTGCATGCGTCGTCGGGGGGATCGCGCTCATGATCGCGGCGCGGGTGTGGACCCGGCGGTTGGTGCGCCGCGCGCAGCCCGGCCCCGACATCGCCGGGCTCCAGGGTGATGTGGTGGCGATCGCCTTGACCGGCGGGGTGTCGATCGAACGCGCTCTGGCGGTCGTCGCCGAGGCCGGCGGTGGGGTCGGCGAGCCCGAGACCGAGCGAGTGCTCCGGCTGTCGCGGCGCGCGGGCGCCCCCGCGGTCGACCTGCTGCGCGCCGCCGCCGCCGATGCGCGCCGCCGTATGCGGACCGAGGGCCGGCTTCAGGCGGCGCGCCTCGGCGCGCGACTGCTGTTGCCACTCGGCGTGTGCACGCTTCCCGCGTTTCTGCTCTTGGGTGTCGGTCCGATGCTGTTGTCGGTCCTCTCGGGCGCGACGCCCGTGCTCGGTGCCCCCTGACGTGCCCGCCCATCACCGATCGAAGGAGAAGAAATGACCCAGTCCACACCCACTGCGATTCCGCGGTTGACCCGTCGCCGCGCCGCGGCGCTCTATGAAGACGACGAAGGAGCGGCGACGGCGGAATACGCGGTGGCCACCATGGCGGCAATTGTCGAGATAGGGCAGACTTAGCGCATGACACGCGCTGCTATCTATGCTCGACAGTCCGTCACAGACGACGAGCTCATCGACGTACAGGTCGCGAAGTGCGAAGCGCTCGCCGCCGCGAAGGACTTCGACGTCGTCGAGATCTACCGCGACAACAACGTCAGCGGCTACAAGGCGCGCGACGAAGGCACGGCCTTCTCGCGGATGCTCAAGGATGCACGCGCGGGCCGCTTCGACGTCGTCGTCGTGCGGAAGCTCGACCGGCTCGGCCGCTCGCTCGCCGCGCTGGAATCGTTCGCCGCGGCGCGCGTGGCCGTCGTCACGATCGACGAGAACATCGACCTCACGACCGTCAACGGGCGACTCATCGCGAATCTGCTCACGTCCGTCGCCCGCGCCGAGGTCGAGATCAAGGCCGAGCGCCGCGTCAACGCGAACACGGCGCGACGGCAGCGAGAGGGCGCGGCCGTGCCCACGTCGGGGCGCGTGCCCTACGGCTACCGATGGGTGCCGACGAAGGATCGAGGCGACGACGGCACCGCGTACGTGCTCGACGGCGAGAAGGGCGCGCCCGACACCGCTGCCGAGCACGACGACAGCCGAGCCGCCGACGTGCGCGAGCTCTTCGACGCCTTCCTCGCGGGCGTTCCGCTCGGCTCGATCGCGCGGGATCTCAACGCGAAGGGGCGACGCACGAAGCCGTCGAAGGCGCATCCCGCGGGCGTCCCCTTCACGCCGACGACGCTTCGACGCATGCTCATGTCGCCCTACTACGCCGCACGGATGCCCGCGGAAGCCGCCACGACGTACGACCAGCGCGCGCTCTCCCGTCACAACACGGTCGCGGGCGCCTGGCCGGCGATCGTCGATGTTGAAGAGTGGGAAGAGGCGAAGAAGCGGCTTGAGCATCCCGAGCGCAAGACGTCGCCGGGGCCGACGCGGAAGTGGCTCCTGAGCGGGCTCGCGATCTGCGGCACGGAGGGATGCGGGAAGCCGATCCGAGCGGGCGGCGGCGAGGCCGGCATCCACTCTTACCGATGCGCGAGCATGGCGCACTTCATGCGGCGCGGCGTGCCCCTCGACGACTTCGTGGAGCGCGTCGTGATCGCCCGTCTCTCGCGACCGGATGCCGTCGACCTCCTGGACGACCGTGAGCGGCACGACGTGGACGAACTCCGCGCGGAACGCCGGCGCCTCGAGACGGCCGTGCGGCAGGCCGGCGACGACGAGATGGACGGCCTGATCGACCGGGCCGAGCGCGTGCGCCTCACTCGTCGCGCGAACGCCCGGATCGCCGAGCTCGACGAGAAGCTGCGCGCCGGCGTCGACACGACGGCACTCGCCGAGGTCGTGGGGAGCGACGACGTCGCGGCAGCGTGGCACGGGCTCACGCTCGGCAAGAAGCGCGCGATCCTCGAGGCGTTGGCGACCGTCGTCGTCTACTCCGTCGGGCAGGGGAACCGGCGACGCATGAGCGACGAGGCGATGGCGCGCACCGTCCGCTTCGACTGGCACTAACCGCCGTGGATGCCCGGCCCGTCGAAGCCGGGCGGCATCTCGACGGCGGGCATGGCCTCGACCTCGCCGCATGAAGGGCAGACGTACGCGCCCGGCTCGTCGCGCATCACGACGCCGCACGACGGGCAGCGCGGCTGTGCGCCGGCGGCGATCTCGTCGTCGCCCATCCCTAGACGGCTTGAGAGAGTCGGAGATCCCGCCCCGTGTTGCTCGGGCACTCGGCGTTCAGGCATATCCGCTTGACGCGCGGCGGCCCCGAGACGCCGCCGACGCGGGCGTCGCCGGGCAGCAGCTGCTCGCGCACGTTCTTGCCGCAGATGTTGCAGGGCGCCGGTCCCTCTTTCGCGTAGCTGTATCGCTCTTCCATGAAGCACACGCTATCGGCCGGCAGCGACAACGTCGTCGGGTACGCCCTAATAGCGACAGCGGGCACCGTTGCCAATTCCGATCCGCGAGCGCACATAACAACTCCCTCCGTCGAGACGGGATAAGGGCGACGGCACACCGCGCGGGGCTAGTTATCCTGGCGACGCCACGGCCGGGCCTTATGTCTCAGGCGCGCGAGAGATAGGCCGCTAGGTGAGCGAGTCGTCTTGATCGACGATCTGGACGAACTCTTCGCCGATACGTCTGTCCCGATTGTCTCGATCCGGCGACACGTCGATAATTCCCCGTCTTTCCGCGGTTCTTGAACACTTCGTCCCGATTGTCCCGATTGTCCCGATTGTCTCTCCCGGACAGGCCCCCCTATAAGGGGCCTGGGACCTGGACGGGACACTCAGACGCGCGCCACTGGACGGATGCGAGAGACGGGATAGCGGAGCGAGATACGACCGTGCAGATTGATCATTTCTCACCCATTGGCCGAGAACTTCTCACCTAATGGCTAATCACAAGTAGATAACGCTCGCAGAATGCGCAACCTATGAGTGGAAATTGCCGGCCGACGTGTATAGGTTGTACCTAGGAGTTGTCAGCCCCTACCCCCGAAAGCGCGAGAGCGCAGGAAGGGCCTAGGGCCATGACAGACAACACGACCGGCGGCATCGTCGCCACTCGACGCGAAGACGTCGCTGCGAGCATCGCCCGTTCGGCGCCGCCGCTCACGGATGCGGCGCGCGCTCGTCTCGCCCTCCTGCTCAAGCCGGCGGCGTCACGATGACACGCGATAAGGCGAAACGCCTCGGCGCGAAGGTGCCGGAGGATCACAAGGCCCCCTTCGACCGCGCAGCGTCGGGACGGGCCGCGATCGAACGCCGCTGGGCGCCGTATCGCGAGGCGCGCATCGCCCAGGGCCTCGCGCCGACGAAGCAGGCCGAGCGTGGGGCGAAGCCCGATCGTTTCGACGATCCCGAGGTCGAGGCCTATTGGATGGATCGCGCCGGCGAGATGGGCCTCTACCCCGCGAGCGCAGGCCGCACGCAACAGCGCCGCATCGCTCACCGCCTCGCCGAGGCCGAGACGAAGGCGATCATCGAGGCCGCAGGCAGCGCGACGTCGAGTGACCTTCCGACGGACGACGACACCCTGGTCGCCTATCACGAGCAGGAGATCGCCCGCCTGACCGCGCAGCGCTCCGCCGAACTCAACCGGGCCGCCGAGCACGCCCGCCTCATCACGGAGCACGAGACGGCCCTCGTCGAGGTCATGCGACGCGAGGCCCGCGCGTGAACGTGGACGGAGTCGAACTCGTCGCGGGCAGCCGCGAGGGTATCTACGCCGACGTCGCGCGGCTCGGCGAACTCGTCAAGTACGACGCCGCGGAGATCCCCACGGCAGCGCGCGAGATGGGCGCGAGCGTGCCTCTCAGCCTCTACACGAAGGCGCAGGCGCTCGAGTTCCTCTTCGACTCCGCGCCGCGCCTCACGCCGGACGAGCGGAAGGCTCTCGAGAAGAAGGCCGCGAAGGCCTACGGCAAGGGCAGGAAGGCCCCGCGCCGCCGCTACCTCGTGGACTGGGACGCCGCGCACGAGCGCGCCGAGGTCGAGACGGAGAAGGCGACACAGCGGAAGCGCCGGATCGCGAAGCGCGAGCTCGACGAGGAAGAGGGCAGCAATCGCCCCATGATCGCCGACGGTCTTCTGGACTATGCCGCGCTCGCCGCCCGCCCGCCGCTTCGCCCGCTGATCGAGGGCGTGCTGAACGTCGATACCGTCGCCATGCTCTACGCGCCGCCGGCGACGTTCAAGACGTTCCTGGCGCTCTGGTGGGCCGCGTGTATCGCGCTCGGCCGTCCGTGGGCCGGCAGGGCCGTTGAACAGGGCCCCGTGCTCTACGTCGCCGCCGAGGGCGTGGCAGGCATCCAGAAGCGCGTCGCGGCTCTCGCGTGGCTCCTGAACCGCGGGAAGCCGATCCCGGATCTCTTCATCTACCCCGCACCCGTCAACCTCACGAGCGACGGGGAGGTCGAAGAGATCGCCGCCCTCGTCGCCGATCGCGGCTTCCGCTTCGTGATCTTCGACACGCTCGTCAAGGTCGCGGGCGGCGCCGAAGAGAACGACAACACGGCCATGACGCGAGTCACGAACGCCGCCGAGCGGATCAAGCGCGCCGGCGACGGAGAGACGACGGTCGCCTTCGTTCACCACAGTGGCAAGTCCGGCGACTATCGCGGCGCGAGCGCGCTCGAAGGCAACGTCGACACGATGCTCAAGCTCGACGGCGAGGCGGGGATGCTCACCCTCTCCGCCGTGAAGCAGAAGGACGGCGAGGGCGGGGAGATCATCCGTCTTCGCGCGAAGCGCGTCCCCGAGCACGAAACGCTCGTCCTCGAGCCGATCGGCCCCGGCGAAGGGCAGCCGAGCGGGATGCAGGCCGCCCGGATCGAGGAGGCCCTCGCGCACTTCACGCGCGCCTACGGCGCGACGGGCGTTACGCGCTCGGAGTATGCCCGGAACCTCGTCGAATGGGGCGTCGCGGGCGGTCAGAGCACCGCGCAGACGTACATCGGCGACCTCATCTCGTCCGGCCGTCTCGCCCGAAGCAACCGCGGGCGCAGTACCTACCTCGAACTCGCGCCCGAGCGCGCGAGGCTCGAGACCGACCCCGACACCCACCAAAAGTAACGAAAGGTAACGACCGAAATGCGCAGCTTCTTCGCAGCAGGACAGACAATCAACCTCCCCGACACAGGCCGCACCCCGCCGAAGGTCGAGGCGGCGATCGCCGGCCTCGAGCAGATCGACGTCGACCTCGCCGCCGGCGCGGTTCGACTCGACGAAGCCGAGGCGGCCCACAACCACGCGGTCGCCGCCGAGGATCACCGCCGGGCGGCGTCCTACGCCGCAACGGGCGACTACGCCGACGGCGACTCTCCGGTCGACCGTCTCAAGGCTGAGGCCAAGCAGGCGCGCGCCGACTACAACGCGCTCCGCGCCGCCCGCGACATGCGCGCCCGGCTCTTGTTCGCCGCCGTGAACGAAGAGGCGGCGGCCTGGGCGCAGACCTCGCGAGCATCCGGCAAGAAGCTCCTGCTCAAGCTCACGACCGCCCTTCGCTCGCTCGAAGCGGTCGCGAAGGGTTTGCAGGAGGACACCGGAGTGCTGAACATGCTCCAGGGCCTCGAGGACGGGCGCGGTCGCTACTCGCTCACGTGGGAGCGCGGCTCTCACATCTTCTCGATCGACGCCGCGCTCGAGGGCGTGCGGGCGACCATCGCGGAGGCGTCCGCCGAACTCGCCGCACGTGCGAAGACGACCGGCATCCCCGCGACCGTCGCGCCTCAGCCCGAGCACGATCAGCCGCGCGACGAGTTCGGCCCGAAGGTCCGCACGGCCGAGGGCGGCGTCTGGACGGCGCCGGAACCCGAGGCGTCGCCGGTCGTGCGCGTCAAGGTGTCGAAGCGTGATCTTGCCGACCTCGACGACGACGACGAGGTCGGCGACGACCTCGACCACCTCATCTTCGACGACAACGACGACGACGAGGATGACGAATGAGCGCCAAAGGGACCGACGCTCTTGCCTGCCGCGTCCTCGATCGTGAACTCGAGAGAGTGCAGGGCGAGATCCACGCACGCGAGGCGGCTCTCGTCGCCCTCCGCGAGGAACTGGAAATGCTTGCACTTATGCGCGCCGCGATCGAGGCGGACGAATGAACGCCGATCGGATCGACCGCGACGACGACCTCGACGAGATCGAGGAGGACTTCGCGCCCGTGGATCTCGTCGAGTCCGTGATCGGCCTTCTCGTCGCCGGTGAGTCCCGGAATGCCGTTGCTCGCGCCCTCCGGATCACTCGTGACGAGGTCGACGCGAGGGTCGCAGAGGCGACAGCGGAGGCCGAGGCCGAGGCGCTGAACGAGCGCGAGTTCATCGTCCGCGAGCGGATGCAGAGCCTCGTGCGGCAGTCTTCGACGTTCGGCCTTCCGTCGAACGAACTCGACCGCCTGGCGCTTCTTCTCGCGCTCGCGAAACTCGAGCTCGAACTCATCGGCTGGACTCGTCGCCAGCAGGGGGTGACGTGATGGGCCTCAAGCGACCGAAGCGCCGCGACTACGCGAGCGACCCGGACTGGCACGTCGCCTGCCTCCGATACCTCGACGCGAAATGGCCGGGGCGAGAAGGGCAGCGGAAGCGCCTCGCCGCCTTCGCGCGCTGGGAGACGGAGCACAGCACGGAGCGCGTGCGCGCTCGGATCGCCGAACTTGTCGAGATCGACGACTGGACGGCCGAAGAAGCCGACGAGTTCGACCGACTCGCCGCAATTTGGAAATGGAACAGCCGGCAGACCGCCGGACGGATAAGGGAGGCCCATCGTGGTATCTAGAGAAGCAATCGAAGCCCGCAAGGAAGCCTTGGAAGCCGAGCTCGCGCGCCGCCGTGAGGCGTCGCTCAGCACGAGCGCCAGGCAGGCGGCGTTCGTGACCGGCCGCGGCCGCTCGGAGGACGTCGCCGAAGACCGCGACGTCGAGCGTGAGCCGGCGTGGGGCGACGGCGGAGGGCGACGTGAACGCGCCGGCGACTGGGCTTCTCGTCGCCAGGCAGCGCGGATCACGCGCGGCGCATCCAGTCGGGGTGACTCGGATGCGTAGCTCTCGGCAAGGCGCTATCCCGTCCGAGCTCGGGAACCTGATCGACACCCTCGACGGCTACGAGGCCCGGCTCCGCACGCTCGAGGCTCCCTCCGGCGAGTCGCTGTCGAACACGGTCGCGAAGGTCTCGGCGCTCGTCGCCGACATTCAGTCGCAGATCAATCAGTGGGCGACGACGCGCTGGACGAACGCGCAGATCCTCGCGCAGATCGACGCGAAGATCGCGGCGGCATTCGCGGGCAACGTGGCGATTACGGGATCTCTCACGGTCAACGGCGCGATCGCCGGCGCGTCGCTCTCGACGGGCGGCTCGCTCACGGCCGGCGGCGCCGTCACCCTGCCCGACGTTTTCAACACGGACATCGTCGGGCTCGGCGGCTCGCGAAAGACCGTGTGGGTGCGCGACGGCGGCAGGATGGGCAACACCGGATGAGCGTTCATGCCGTGACGCTGGACTACTCCCCGGAGACTGGGACGATCGCGGCCTGCGTCTGCGGCCTCGTCCTTGGCCCGTTCCACGAGTACAAGGAAGCGCGGAAGGCCGCGGCGGAGCACCGCCGCTGGACGGGCGCCGAGGTCATCGGAAGCCCGGACCGGCGACGTGAGCGTGAGCGAGAGCGCACAGCGAGGCAGGCAGCAGCGAGGCGCGCGGCGCGGGAGCGGGCCGCCGAGGCCTGACACGAGACGAGAGGGTCGGGGAATGAGAGTGCCCCGGCCCTCTTCTCGTGCGCTCAGTAGTTCTCGAGGCCTTCGTAATCGTCGACGTCAACGCCCGGATCGAGGGGGCGCGCGTTCGTGAGCAGCGTCCAGCCGAGGGCGCTCAATTCCTGACGGATCCGACGCTCGCGCAGATAGAGCGGATCGCCCTGAGCGAAGCTGCCCTCGATGTGCGCCTCGACGAAGAAGCCGTCCAGCGTCGCCAGGGATGCAACGCTCGTGATCTTGATCGACGCGGGGTGAAGGCTTCCCTGCTCGGCGGTACGAAGGACGAGCCGGTCGCCCTCGCGCGGGACGATCGTCGCGTCCGTGATCGTGTGCGAAGCGATCGCCTCTATCGGCGACTCCCGGTTCGCCCGATCAATACGGGCGACGGCGAACACTACTTTGAACATGGATCATCCTTCCGAGCGGACTCTCACCGTACCGGGGCGGCCCGACAACCCGACATGGCGACTAGGCCGTCTCGACGGGCTCGCGGCCGAGCGACACCAGCGCGGCGTTCAGGTCTTCGAGCACGGCGTCGCGGTTCGTGACCTCCGCCTCGATCCGCTGAGGCGAGTCTGTGCCGAAGATCTTCGCTTCGCGCTCCTGGTAGCGCAGCAGGCGGAGTTCAGCGTCGGCGGATGCCTTGACGTCGCCGGCCGCGCGGGCCACCTTGATATCGCCGATCGCGAGCCGGATGAGTTCGTCGATCTCGCCCTCCTGCCGGGCGCGGCGCTCGTCGACGCCGACGCGCAGCGTTCCGCGGATCTGGGCGAAGTAGGCGTCGGCGCGCGCCTGTAGCGTCGCGATGCCGAGCAGATAGCCGAGGCCGCCCTGTTCGACCGGCAGCGCGGAGCGGTCGCGCATCTGTCGCCAAGACAGCCGCTCGACGCGGCGGTCGTAGGCCCATTCCTCTTCGATCGCCACTTTCGCGGCGACGACCTCGCGGTCGATCTTCTTCGGCACTGGGCACCCCTAAGTTGCGGCCTTTCGGGGGGCGTTCTAAGCGTACCCTCGGAACCGCCGATACTGGACGACGCGCCGCGTATGCGCTGTATCCGCTCAACAATGGCCGCCGTGGCTTTTGCCGGGTTGCTGGTGGTCATCATGCGCTCGGACGAAGTCCGCGGCATCCTGACCGACCTCGTCCGCCGTGCGCTGACGGTCGCATGATCAGGCGGCGCGACGACCGGGGATCGGTCACGGCCGAGTTCGCGGTCGTCGTGCCCGCTGTCGTCCTCATCATCGCGCTGACGGCGGGGACGCTCTCGGCCTCGGGCCACCAGGTGCGCCTCGAGCAGGCGGCGGCGCAGGCGGCGCGCCTCGTCGCTCGGGGAGAGGGAGAAGCGCGCGCGAGCGCCGTCGTCTCGGCGATCGCCGGGGCAGCGGCGACCCGCATCCACGAGGACGGCGATCTGGTGTGCGTCGAGGCGACCGCGGCGGTCGCGCTTCCGCTGCCCCTCCCGCCGCTCCGTGCGGTCTCGTGCGCACTGTCGGGTGGTCGCTGAGATGAGCCGGCGCTGATGTCGGGTCTTGCGCTCTCGGTCGGCGCTCTCGCGGTCACCGTCACCCTTGCCGTGGGGTGCGCCTCGCTGGGTGCTGCGGCCGCACATGCGACGCGACTGTCGGCGACGGCGGATGCCGCGGCCCTCGCCGCCGCCGACACCGCATCCGGGCTCCTCGCCGGTATCCCCTGCGAGCGAGCGGCCGAGATCGTCACCCGGAGCGGGGCGTCACTGAGCGAATGTGACGTGGACGGACCCGTCGCAACGGTCCACGTCGAGAAGGGTTTCGGGCTCCTGCCCGCGTCGGCTCGAGCTCGTGCCGGGCCGCCACCCTGACGGGTGGGTACTGCTCCCAGCATCCTCATGTCTACGCGGTGTGTATGGTGTGCATCGAAGAAAGGACGCCACGTGGCAGCGCGCACGGCAACCGGCAAGAAGCTCGTCATCGTCGAGTCTCCGACGAAGATGAGGTCCATTCAGGGGTACCTGGGTGACGGATACGAGGTTCTCAGCTCGGTGGGTCACATTCGTGATCTTGCCGAGAAGAAGGACATCCCGGCCGAACTGAAGAAGACCTCGGTGGGTAAGTACTCCATCGACATCGAGAACGGGTTCACTCCTCTTTATGTGGAGAGCGATCGCGGCAAGAAGACCGTCGCCGAGCTCAAGCGCGCGCTGAAGACCGCCGACGAACTCCTGCTCGCCACCGATGAAGACCGCGAAGGCGAAGCCATCGCATGGCACCTGCTCGAGGCTCTCAAGCCGAAGGTCCCGGTCAAGCGCATGGTGTTCCACGAGATCACGAAGGATGCCATCCGCGCAGCGGTCGACAACACGCGCGAGCTCGATCTCGCTCTCGTCGACGCGCAGGAGACCCGTCGGATCCTCGACCGCCTGTACGGATGGGACGTGTCCGACGTCACGCGCCGCAAGGTCGGGCAGGGAACCTCTGCCGGTCGTGTGCAATCTGCCGCCACCCGCCTCGTCGTCGACCGCGAACGCGAGCGCATGGCCTTCATCTCGGCCTCCTACTGGGATGTCGAGGCGACAGCCGGTACCGGCGGCGAGTCTTTCGGAACGCGTCTGGCTCGACTCGACGGTGCACCGCTTGCGCGAGGCACCGACTTCGACGATCGCGGAGAGCTCAAGAAGGCCGTCGTCGTGCTCACCGAGACGCAGGCCCGCGAGCTCGCGAGCGCCATCGAGGCCGATGGATCGGCGGTGGTCACCGCCGTCGAGGCCAAGCCTGGCACCCGCAGCCCCAAGCCGCCCTTCACCACGTCGACCCTGCAGCAGGAAGCGGGCCGAAAGCTCTCGATGAGCGCGAAGCACGCCATGGGCGTCGCGCAGCGGCTCTACGAAAAGGGCTACATCACCTATATGCGTACCGACTCGACGGCACTCTCAACGCAGGCGATTGCCGCCGCGCGGACGCAGGCGGTCGCGCTGTACGGCGATCGTGCCGTGCCGCCGAACCCGCGCAGCTACCGCAACAACAGCAAGAACGCGCAAGAAGCCCACGAAGCGATCCGTCCCTCCGGTGAGGAGTTCCGCACACCGGCGTCGGTGTCTCCCGGTCTCGACCGCGACGAACTGCGTCTTTACGACCTCATCTGGAAGCGCACGATCGCCAGCCAGATGTCGGATGCGAAGTACGAGACGACCACCATCACCCTCGAGACCTCGGCGGCCGGCCAGGTGGCGGCGTTCACCGCATCCGGCACCGTCTACACCTTCAAGGGATTCCTCGAGGCCTACGAAGAGGGTCGCGACGAGAAGCGTGCCGACTCGGACCGAGACGAGGATCAGTCGCTACCGATCCTCGCGGTGGGCGATGTCGTGCAGCTGACCGACGTCGACCCGAAGGGTCACGCGACCAGCCCGAAGCCGCGCTACACCGAGGCGAGCCTCGTGAAGGCGCTGGAAGAAAAGGGCATCGGACGCCCGTCCACGTTCGCGAGCATCATCGACGTCATCATCAACCGTGGCTACGTCACCAAGCGTGGCCAGGCACTCATCCCGAGCTGGCTCGCCTTCAGCATCGTGCGTCTTCTGGAGCAGCACTTCGCCGATTTGGTCGATTACGACTTCACGGCGGCGCTGGAAGACGATCTCGACGCGATCGCGCGGGGAGAGCAGCAGCGTGTCGATTGGTTGAACGAGTTCTATTTCGGTTCGGACAACCACGTGGGCTTGCGCAACATCGTCGACAACCTCGGGGAGATCGATGCCCGCGAGATCAACGCGAACCCGATCGGTGACGTTGCGACGCTCCGCTTCGGCAAGTACGGTCCGTACCTCGACGTCCCCAACGAGGACGGCACGACTCGGATCGTCAACGTGCCGGAAGACCTGGCACCCGATGAGCTGACGCCCGAGAAGGCGCTGGAGCTCATCGACGCTCCGATCGCGGGCGATCGTGTGCTGGGGCAGAACCCGGAAACGGGCCTCGACATCGTCGTGAAGGACGGACGCTTCGGTCCGTACCTCGAAGAAGTCCTGCCTCCCGTGGAAGAGCCGGTCGTCGATCCCGACGCCCCGAAGAAGCGCGGCGCGAAGAAAGAGGTCGCGCCCAAGCCCCGTCGAGCATCGCTGTTCAAAAGCATGTCGCCGGAGACGATCGATCTCGACACGGCACTGAAGCTCTTCTCGCTGCCGCGCACCGTGGGGCTGGACCCGGAGACGCAGACGCCGATCACTGCCCAGAACGGCCCGTACGGCCCGTACATCAAGAAAGGCACCGACTCGCGGTCGATCGCCAGCGAAGACCTCATCTTCGACCTGACCCTCGAGCAGGCCCTCGAGATCTACGCGCAGCCGAAGTACGCCAATCGCGCGGCGACGTCGATCAAGGAATTCGAAGCAGACCCGGTCAGCGAGAAGCCGATCCGCATCAAGGACGGCAGATTCGGCGCCTATGTCACCGACGGCACCACGAATGTGACGATCCCGCGCGGTCAGACGCCGGATGACATCACGTTCGAGATCGCCGTGCAGATGCTCGCTGACAAGCGCGCGAAGGGTCCTGCACCCAAGCGCACGACGCGGCGCGCGGCGACGACCCGCAAGCCCGCTGCCAAGAAGAAGTGATGCCGGCGGGGCTCTGGGTCACCTTCGAAGGCGGCGACGGGTCGGGGAAGACGACCCAAGCGGCGCTCCTCGAGAGCTGGCTGCGAGAGTGCGGGCGCACGGTCGTCCGCACGCGCGAACCCGGCGGCACCGACGTCGGCAACCTCGTCCGTGACATCGTGCTGCATCACCGCGGTGAGGTCGCCCCCCGTGCCGAGGCGCTGCTGTACGCGGCCGATCGCGCACACCACGTCGCGACGCTTGTTCGGCCCGCTCTCGCGCGCGGCGACGTCGTGATCCAAGACCGCTATCTCGACTCCTCGGTCGCCTACCAGGGTGCCGGACGGGTACTGGATGCCGGTGAGATCCGCGACCTGTCGCTCTGGGCTGCCGAGGGTGCGCTGCCCGATGTGACGGTGCTGCTGGACTTGGACCCGGCATCCGCCCGTCGGCGACTGGATGCCGCGGACAAGCCGTTCGACCGGCTCGAGGCGGAGAAGGCGGAGTTCCACGAGCGTGTGCGCGGAGCGTTCCTCGACCTCGCGGACGCCGAGCCGGACCGCTTCCTCGTGCTCGATGCCTCTTTGCCCGTTGAGCACCTCGCCGCTGCCGTCCGTGCGCGCGTGGCCCTCGCGCTCGGGGTGAGCGTCGGTGGCACCGCATAGGCTGGATGTCATGACCGCCGCCCTTGCCCCCGCGTTCCCGTGGGGTGATGTCTGGGGGCAGGACGAGGCACTCTCCCAGCTGCAGGCGGCGGCGAGTGATCCGGCCCAACTCGCGCACGCGTGGCTGATCACCGGTCCTCCGGGGTCGGGCCGATCGACCCTCGCCTCCGCGTTCGCGGCGGCTCTGATCGCCGAGCCGGGGGATGAGGCAGCCATGCGGCAGGTGCTCGCCGGCACCCACCCGGATCTGACGGCGCTGCGGACCGAAGGCGTCATCATCTCGATCAAAGATGCGCGGGCGCTCGTCGAACGCTCGTACTTCTCGCCCTCACTCGGCCGTTATCGCGTGATGGTCATGGAAGACGCCGATCGGATGGTCGAGCGCACGAGCAATGTTCTCCTGAAGGCGCTCGAAGAGCCACCCGAGCGCACCGTGTGGATCCTCTGCGCACCGAGCGACGCCGATCTGCTCCCGACGATTCGGTCTCGCGTGCGCACGCTGCGGCTCCGCGAGCCCGAGGTCACCGATGTCGCGCGATTGATCACGTCGCGGACGGGTGTCGATGCGGCCGTTGCCGAGCAGTCCGCCCGTCTCGCGCAACGGCACATCGGCATGGCTCAGCGGTTGGCGACGGATGCCGATGCCCGCGCGCGACGGGAAGAGACGCTCCGGCGTGTTCTCGCGGTGCGCGGTGTGGGCGACGCGGTCGAGACCGCGGCGCGCATCGTGCAGCTCGCGACGGATGATGCCAAAGCGCTCACCGCAGAACGCGATGAGGCAGAGCGTGAAGCGTTGCTGCGGACGCTCGGGATCGCCGCGGGCGCGGCCGTGCCCCCGGCTGTGCGTGGCCAGCTCAACGCGCTCGAGGACGATCAGAAGCGTCGCGCGACGCGCAGTCTCCGCGACGGGATCGACCGGGTGCTCACCGATCTCGAGTCGATGTTCCGCGACACGCTCATGCTGCAACTCGGGCGTCCTGGTGACCTCATCAATCGTGAGCTGCAGGATGAGCTCACCTCGCTCGCCGCCTCGTGGACATCGCGGCGCACACTCACGGTGCTCGACCGCATCTCCGCGACCCGTTCGAACCTCGAGGGCAACGCAGCCCCGGTGTTGGCCCTCGAAAGCATGCTCGTGACCGTCGCGAGCGGAAGGACTCCGTGACCTATCGTCGACGTCTTCTCGCCGCTGTGGCCGGCCTGGCTGTGGCCGCTCTCACCCTCACCGGGTGCCTCTATTCGGCGATCCCGCCCGAGGGTTCCGCGACCCCGGCGCCCAGTCGCGAGCCCGATCTGAACGGCGCACCCGCAGGCTTCGAGGAGTTCTACGCTCAGAGCCTCGATTGGCAGAGCTGCGTGGGTGCCGATGCCGGCGCCTACGACTGTGCGACCGTGACGGCGCCACTGGACTGGGCCGATGCGGCTTCGGGGACCATCGAACTCGCGGTCATCCGTCGTGCGGCAACGGGCGGCACAGCTCTCGGCTCCCTCCTGACGAACCCCGGTGGTCCGGGCGCCAGCGGCTATGACCTGGTTGCCGACTCAGCGACCTTCGCGGTCGGCGCTCCTCTCCTCGAGGCGTATGACGTGATCGGCTTCGATCCGCGGGGAGTGGGCCGCTCGACCGCGGTGGCGTGCCTCGATGCGGCCGGCATGGATGCCATGCTCTACGACATCCCGGCCGATCCCCGGGGGAGCGAGGGATGGACCGCGGAGCTCACCGACCGCAATGTCGGCTTCGTCGAGGCATGCGAGGCGAACTCCGGCGGCATCCTGCCCTACATCACGACGGACAACTCCGCCCGCGACATGGATCTGCTGCGCGGGGTGCTGGGAGATCCGAAGCTGAACTACCTCGGGTACTCCTATGGCACCTTCCTCGGGGCGACCTACGCGAAGCTCTTTCCTGAGCGGGTCGGACGCCTGGTGCTCGACGGGGCGATCGACCCCTCGGTGTCCGGGCTCGACGTCGGAACCACGCAAGCCGTCGGTTTCGAGTCGGCGTTGCGCGCCTACATGGCTGACTGCGTGAGCGGGCGGGACTGCCCGTTCACGGGCACAGCGGACCAGGCCATGGGCGACCTCGCGACGCTGTTGGCCAGTGCGGATGCCGACCCACTGCCCGGGTCGGACGGTCGGATGCTCGGCGCGGACAACCTGCTCACCGGCATCATCGCCGCCCTCTACGCGCGAGAGAGTTGGTCTTCTCTGACGCAGGCGCTCTCGGCTGCGCTCCAGGGCGATGGATCGATGGCGCTTCAGCTCGCCGACTTCTACAACGGACGCAATGCCGATGGGACGTATGCCGACAATTCGACGGAAGCGTTCCGTGCCTACAACTGCATGGACTATCCCCTCGATACGTCGGAGGCAGATCAGGATGCGGCCGACGCGAAGATCGCGGCCGAAGCGCCGACGATTGCTCCGTACTGGCAGGGTGTGGACGTCTGTGCCGTCTGGCCCTATCCGCCCACCGGGGTGCGCGAGAAGATCAGCGCGGACGGAGCGGCACCGATCCTCGTCGTCGGCACGACGAACGACCCTGCCACGCCCTACGCCTGGTCGGTCTCGCTCGCCGATCAGCTCGCCTCCGGCGTGCTGATCACCCGCGAAGGCGAAGGGCACACCGGGTACAACAAGGGCAACGCGTGTGTGGATGCTGCCGTCGAGGCCTATCTCATCGACGGCACCGTCCCCGCCGCCGATGTGACCTGCGGCGCGTGATCCACGCGCGGGTCAGCGCCGAAGGATGCGGCGTGCCAGCCAGTTTCCGAAGAACTGCACGGCCTGCACGATCACGATGATGATGAGCACGGCTGCCCACGTCACCCACGGATTGAACTGCTTGAACCCGTAGTTGATCGCGAACTCGCCGAGGCCGCCGGCCGCGACGGCCCCGGCCATTGCCGTCATATCGACGAGGGCGACAACCACGAACGTGTAGCCCAGAATGAGGGGGCCGAGGCCTTCGCGGGGCACGAGGCGGAAGAGGATGCGCGACCTGCTTGCGCCAGCGGCTCGTGCCGCCTCGATCACACCCGGGCGCACCGTCAGAAGGTTCTGCTCGACGATGCGGCTGATCGCGAACAGCGAGGCGATCGTGATGGCGAAGATTCCGAAGGTCACGCCGATTCCGGGGATCCCGACGCTCCGGGCGAGTGGCTGTACCGCGGCGAGCAGGATGATGAACGGGATCGGCCGGATCGTGTTCACGATCACGTTGAGAATCCCGAAGACGGCACGGTTCGGGAAGAGGCTCCCTGGCCGGGTGGCGTACAGGGCCATCCCGAGAATGAGTCCGCCGATACCGCCGAGGATGAGTGCGGCGCTGGCTACGTAGAGGGTTTCCGCGGTGGCTGCCCACAGTTCCGGCAGCAGGTCGATGAGCCTATCCACGGCTGTCCTCCTCGGACAGGGTGGCGAACGCAGCCGCGGCCACGAGTGCGCGATCCACGGCATCCTGCGCGCCGGTAAGGGCGAGCGTCAGATGACCGAAGACGCGGCCGCGGATGTCGTTGATGCCCCCGTGTACGACTTCGAAGCGCACGCCTTCATCAGCGAGCGCGGCGAACACATCGGCTTGCGCGGCGGTTCCTTCGCGGACGTCGAGGGTCACGATGCGACCGGGGTGTCGCTCGCGCAGCACCGCAAGATCTTCACCCGTGGGGACGTCTTCGATGATGCTGGAGACGAAACGGGCTGTCGCCGCATGCTGTGGTGCGGAGAGGATGTCGAACACCGCGCCCTGTTCGATCACGCGCCCGTGTTCCATCACGACGACACGATCGGCGAGATGTCGGATGACATCCATCTCGTGCGTGATCACGAGGATCGTGATCCCGAGTTCGACGTTCACCCGCTTCAGCAGAGCGAGCACTTCGCCGGTCGTGTCGGGGTCGAGTGCGCTGGTCGCCTCGTCCGCGAGGAGGATGCGGGGGCTCGTTGCGAGTGCGCGAGCGATGCCGACGCGCTGCTTTTGCCCACCGGACAGCTGCTCCGGGTAGTTCTTGGCTTTGTCGGCCAGCCCGACGAACGCGAGCAGTTCGGCGACGCGCGCGCGGATCTCCGCCCGGGGGCGACCGGCGACTTCGAGGGGGTAGGCGACGTTACCCGCGACAGTGCGGGAGTCGAAGAGATTGAACTGCTGGAAGATCATGCCGATGTCGCCGCGCAGCCGGCGCAGGTTGCGCTCGCTGAGGCGGGTGATGTCGCTGCCATCGATCTCGACCGCACCGGAAGACGGTGTCTCCAGCGCGTTGACGAGCCGGAGGACGGTCGACTTTCCGGCGCCGGAGTAGCCGATGATGCCGCAGATCTCGCCTGCGGCGATCTCGAGTGTGACGTCATCTACGGCGACGACGGGCTCGGCTCCCGGGCCGGACGGGGGGAACGCCTTCGTGACGCCGGTGAGGCGAATGAGGGTCATGGTGACTCCTGGGATGACACGCGGATGCGGCCCGTTCGGGGAACGGGCCGCATCCGGAACGGGGTGTTACTGCTGGCCGCGGATCGATTCCTCGGTCTCCGTCAGCGAAGCGACGAGGTCGGCGACCGGTGTCGTGAGAAGCAGTGCGCTGCCGCCGGAAGCCTCGACCACGCCGTCCGTGACGGCCTGCGTCTCCTGGTAGATCTGGACGAGCTTCAGGTACGTCGGGTTCTCAGCATCCTCCGCCTTCGCCGCGAAGATGTTGATGTACGGGAACGCTGACGCATCGGTCGGGTCGTCCTGAGCCAGCAGCTGGTCGCTGGTGAGTCCAGACTTCGCGACGAAGTCGTTGTTGACGACGGCGCCGGCGAAGTCAGGGAGCGACGAGGCGGTGAAGTCGGCGGCGACGGCTTCGACCTTCACCTTCGAGCCGTCTTCGATGTCGGCGACGGTCGAGAAGATCGAGCCGCCGTCCTTCAGTTCGATGAGGCCGGCCGACTGGAGGACCAGCAGCGCACGCGCCTGGTTGGACTCGTCGTTGGGCACGGCGATCGTGTCGCCCTCTGCGATGTCGGCAACGTCGGAGTACTTCGTCGAGTAGAGGCCGAGCGGGTAGATCGCGGTCGCACCGATGGGCTGCAGGTCATCGTCTGCGGCAACGTTGTAGGTCGCGAGGTAGATGATGTGCTGGAACTGGTTGAGATCGAGCTCGCCCGCCGACAGCGCCGGGTTCGGCTGGTCGTACGAGTCGAAGTTCACGATTTCGACCTCGATTCCTTCGGCAGCGGCGGCCTCGGTGTAGGTCTCCCAGTACGGCTCTCCGGCCCCGACGACGCCGATCCGGACGGGTTCGGCGGTTGCGTCGCCGCTGGCGGCCGGATCGCTGGATCCCCCCGCGCACGCGCCGAGCAGAAGAGCCAGCGGGAGAGCGAGGGCCGCGGCGGCCAGGCCCTTGCCGCGGAAGATGGTGGGCTTCGACATGGTGGTGCTCCTTGTGGATCGGGGCACCGCGGAGCGCGGAGAGTCCAGTGAAGACCGCGCTCGCCTCATCGCGGTGCCGTTTCGACGGTAGACGGATGCCGGGGACCGGGCCAATCCGGACGTAACATGTCGACACCGTAGGCTCCCGCGCTGGTTCGCGGCCGACCGATCCACCCTGTAGGATCGATGATCGTGCATAGCGCTCCGGCGACGTGCGCCACCTTAGCTCAGTGGTAGAGCAGCTCACTCGTAATGAGCAGGCCGTCAGTTCGATCCTGACAGGTGGCTCCAATGGTTCCCCCGGGAGGAGAACTCCGTGGATCGCACGGCCGACATCCTCTTCGAGATCTTCACGTGGGTCGGTGTCGCCGGCTTTCTCACGCTCGCTGTGGTCGCGGTGATCGTCTGGGCCGCGGACGGCACCTGGATGCCGGCCGAAGCGATCGTGGATCGTGACAGCGGTGAACCGATTCTGCGATGGTTCGACGCTGACGGCGACCCCAACAGCGCAGTGCCGGCCTCGTCTGACCATGCGGCGATCGCATCGCGGGCCACGGTGCCGATCTGGTATCGACACGGGTGGCGTGATCGGATGCGACTGACTCCTCGCCCTCCGGCGCTGCGCGCGACGATGATCGGTGCGGCAGCCATGCTCGCCCTGGGGATCGTGTCCTTCATTGCCGGATGGATCGTTCTCGCCGCCTGATCCGATCGAAAACAGATTGCACGAGAAGCTCATATTGCTAGATAAGCTAGCAATATGAGCTCGACTCCCTCGCGTTGGTTGCGTATCGGCATCCCCTCACTGCTCGTCCTCATTTGGCTGATCGGCGGATCCGTGGGCGGCCCGACCTTCGGCCGTGTCGACGAGGTGGCCACGAACGACCAGTCGTCGTTCCTGCCGGCCAGTGCCGAAGCCACTCAGGTACAGGAGCGACTCGCCGATTTCACCGGCGGAGACACGATTCCGGCTGTCGTGGTCATCACCGGCGACGGCGAGCTGTCCAGCGACCAGCAGGCGCAGATCAATGACGCGGTCGCGGCGCTCGGCGACGTCGAAGGAGTGGGGGAGCTGTCACCCGCGCTCGTGTCGGAAGACGGTGAAGCGGCGCAGGTGTTCGTGCCGATCGACTCGACCGGCGACGTCGGCGAGACCGTCGAAGCCATCCGGACCGCGCTCACCGACGACCTGCCGGATGGGTTGGAAGCGTGGGTCACGGGCCCTGCGGGCTTCACCGCCGACCTCGTGAAGGGCTTCCTGGGGATCGACGGACTCCTGCTCGGTGTCGCGCTCGGCGCCGTCTTCATCATCTTGGTGATCGTCTACCGCTCACCTCTGCTCCCGATCCTCGTGTTGCTCACATCGGTGTTCGCCCTGTGCGTGGCCCTGTTGACGGTGTTCTGGCTCGCCAAAGCCGAGATCGTCGTGCTCAACGGCCAAGTGCAGGGGATCCTCTTCATCCTCGTCATCGGTGCGGCCACCGATTACGCGCTGCTGTACGTCGCACGTTTCCGCGAGGCGATCGGCGCCGGGCTGCGGCGATGGCACGCCACGGTCGCGGCGTGGAAGGGCGCCTTCGAGCCGATCGTCGCTTCCGGCGGCACGGTCATCGCCGGGCTCCTCTGCCTTCTGCTCAGTGACCTTGCCAGCAACCGGGCGCTCGGGCCGATCGCCTCGATCGGCATCGTGTTCTCGGTCTTGTCGGCGCTCACCTTCTTGCCGGCCCTCCTTGCACTCGTAGGTCGGGCCGCATTCTGGCCGTTCATCCCGAAGAAGGGGGCGACAGACCTCCCCGACGCCCTCACTCAGCCGATCGCGGGTCTCTGGCCTCGCCAGGCGCGTTTCGTCGCCCGGCATGCGCGACCGATCTGGATCGCATGCACGGTTGTTCTGCTGGCGGCATCCGTCGGCGTGCTGCAGTTGAAGGCCGACGGCGTTCCCGCGAGCGACCTCGTCCTGGGTGTCTCCGAGGCCCGCGACGGGCAAGACGTGCTCGCCGAGCACTTCCCCGCAGGCTCGGGCAGCCCCGTCTACGTCATGGTCGCGGAAGACAACCTGGCGGAGACGGTCGGTGTCCTGGAGGCGGATGCCGGAGTCGATGCGGTCTCGGTCGTCTCGGCGGACAGCCCCACCGGTCAGGTCGGCGTCACCCTCGACGCGGGAGAGCCGGTGTTCACCGTGCAGGGGCCGCCCGGAACAGCCGCGCCCGCACCCACGGTCTCCGGCGGGGACGTGCTGGTCGTCGGCACATTGACGGATGCCGCCGACTCGATCGCTGCGGAAGACACGATCCGCTCGCTGCGCACTGAGTTCACGTCGACATTGGGCGAGGGTGTTGCGCTCGTGGGTGGGACGACCGCCGTCGACGTCGACACGAACGACACGTCGATCCGCGACCGGACGATCATCATTCCGACGATCCTCGTCGTGATCCTCGTCATCCTCATGCTGCTGCTGCGGGCGGTCCTTGCACCCGTGCTCCTGATGCTGAGCGTCATTCTCTCGTTCGGCGCCGCGCTCGGCGTCAGCGCGCTCGTGTTCAACCATGTCCTGGGCTTCCCGGGGGGTGACCCGGCGGTGCCGCTCTACGGCTTCGTGTTCCTTGTCGCGCTCGGGGTGGACTACAACATCTTCTTGATGTCGCGCGTGCGGGAAGAGTCTCTCGTCCACGGCACGAGACCGGGGATCCTGCGCGGACTCGTCGCCACCGGCGGCGTGATCACGTCGGCCGGCCTCGTGCTGGCGGCGACGTTCGCCGCGCTCGGCGTGACCCCCATCCTGTTCCTCGCCCAGCTCGCCTTCATCGTGGCGTTCGGTGTGCTCCTGGACACCTTCCTGGTGCGGTCGTTGCTCGTTCCGGCCGTCTCGTACGACATCGGCAAGGCGATCTGGTGGCCCTCGAAACTGGCGCGCACCGACCCGCCGGCGTCGGAGTCGACTCCGGCGATGACGCGAGCGGAGTACCGGGCTACGCTCGGAGAATGACCCGGGCACTGTTCATCGTCGACGTCCAGAATGACTTCACCGAGCACGGTGCGCTGGGCGTCGAGGGGGGTGATGCGGTCGCAGAGCGCATCACCGCCTTTCTGGCGGAGCACGCCGCCGACTACGAGATCGTCGTCGCTTCGCGTGATTGGCACGAAGGTGAGTCCGACAACGGGGGTCATTTTTCTGCCGAGCCCGACTTCATCGACACCTGGCCTGCGCACTGCGTCGCAGGAACGGATGGTGCCGAGTATGACGAGGGATTCGACACCGCCGCGGTCACGCACCACCTGAAGAAGGGGCAGGGGAAGCCGGCCTATTCGCTCTTCGAGGGGCACGCCGATGACGGGCGCACGGCCAGGGAGTTGCTCGAACAACACGGGATTCTCGACGTGGACATCGTCGGGATCGCCACCGACTACTGTGTGCGTGCCTCCGCGTTGGATGCCGTCGCGGCGGGTCGCCGCATCCGCGTCTTCACCGATCTGATCGCCGGAGTGCACCCAGAATCCAGCGCCGCCGCCCTCGCCGAACTCGCCCACGCGGGCGCCGAACTCCAGGAGAGCATCCGATGAGCATCCCCGCCGGCTGGTATCCCGATCCGTCCGGCGCGCCCGGTACACGGTGGTGGGACGGCGGGCAGTGGACGGCGCACGCGTCTCCCGTGGCCGGTTACGCCGCCGTTCCCTCGGCGCCGGCGAAGATCGATGTGCCGACCTCCACGGTGTGGGTGTGGCTGGCGATCGCAGCCTCGGTTTTGCCGTTCTTCACGATCTTCCTGATGGACTGGCCCGGCTTCATCGACGCGATCGCGGCGACCGCTGCCACCGGGGCCGATTCGTCGTACCTGGTCACCTGGCAGCTGAACTCGCTGCTGATCTCGTTCGTCAGCTGGGGGGCCATAGCCCTCTTCATCCTCTTCAGCTGGCTCGATTGGCGAGAGTTGGGCAGGCGCGGAATCGTCCGCCCGTTCCACTGGGCCTGGGCTTTCTTCGGCCTGCTGAGCTTCGGTGTCGCCGTGTACATGATCGGGCGCGCAGTCGTGCTGGGTGCGCGCACGGTACGGGGGTCATGGGCGCCGTTGTGGGTCTGGATCGCCGCGACGGCCGCCTGCTACATCGCGGCGTTCGCGTGGGTCTTCTGGTTCTTGGGGGCGCTGTTCTCTGCGCTCGGCCCCTCCATGACCTACAACTGATCCGTTCTACGGACGGACGCGGACCGAGCGCCCTTCGAAGCTGACGACATCGCCGATCTGTAGCTGTCGTCCACGGCGTCGATCGACCTCACCGTTCACGGTGACGAAGCCGTCGATGATGGCTTCTTTCACCTCGCCGCCCGAGTCGAGCACTCCCGCGAACTTCAGGAACTGACCGAGCCGGATGCTGTCGCCCCCGATTGGGATGTCGTCGATGGGCGGCTGATTCGTCATGTCGAGAAGGGTAGTCGACCCGAGGTAGGTCGGTGTGCTGGTCGAAAGGCACTCGAGGCAAGAGGGGAGTGCGGGTGGTTGCCGGTGGTGGACGTATTTACAAGCTGGCAGGGCACTACTTCTAACTGACAACGCCGTTCGCGTGCGCGAACAGCTTCACGTCGAAAGAGAGCTGAGCTCATGTCCACCATCGAAAGCCGCGGGCCCATTGGCACCGAGGTCACCCAGGTCGCCCGCTACCGGGCGTCTGAAGAGACGGCCGGCGGATTCGTCTTGCCGAGTTCGGGAAGCAGCGATCGAAGTCGAGCGCACCTGGCACGAGATTATTCCGGCGATCACCCAAGGAGAACCCACGTTGCGGCCGGACAACAACGAGCTCGTCTTCTTCGCCAGAGACGGCTCCGTGATCTTCGGAGACGTTGTGATCATGTACACCTCGAATCAGACCACTGTCCCTGTGCGGTACACCGTCGCCGCGGAGTGACATCTCGGCGCAGGCACTCCGTCATCGCGCTGATCGGACCATCGCGGTCGTATCGGGGGCTGTGAAACCGAACTGCTGGTACAGCCCGTGCGCATCCCCGGTGAAGAGCGTCCATCTGAAGTCGCGTCCAGGGCCGTCGTCGATCATGTGTTGCAGGATGCGTTTGCCGAGCCCCTGGCCTCGGTGCGCCTCGATCACGAAGACGTCGGCGAGATACGCGAAGTTGACGCCGTCAGATACGGCGCGAGCAAAACCCACTTGCTCTCCGGTGTCGCCGCAGTAGACGCCGACAACGCGCCACGCAGCGGCGATCTGGGTGTCGATGTCGACACGAGTGCGCTGTCGGCCCCAGTAGGCCTCTGTCGACAGCCAGCCCCAGATCATGTCGAGCTGGATGCGGACAGGGTCATCGTCGAGTTCGTACTCCATTCGATCATTGTGATCCCCGTGCCGCCGACCTCGACCGGGCCAGTCGCTATCTGGTGGACTGTCAGACAGGGTGTCTAACCGGTTGAGTCCAATTCGGCGACGTAGGCGACGGAATCTGCGCAGTCGCCCACGGGCTCATCAACCGCTGAGCGATATCGCGCGGGAAGCCCTGGGGCCTCGGCAGAGTCGCCCAGATGTAGGGCTTCCTCGCGTTCGGTCTGCGTCAGGTGCCCCTCACCGAGACGAGCGACGGCGCAGCTATCGGGCCCTGTGAGATCTGCCACGCGGATCATGATCGAACCACGTATGGTCGGCACACGTCGATTCCAGCGGCGGAGGAATCGTGTCGGGAGTCAATAGTGGTCGCGGGCTTGGAGAATGATGACGTGGCTATCGGTGACGTAGTAGACCAGGCGGTTCTTGTCATCGATTCGGCGTGACCACGCGCCCGAGAGAATGTGCTTGAGCGGTTCGGGTTTGCCGATCCCCGCGAAGGGATCCCGAATTACGGCTGCGATCAGCTGATTGATGCGCTTCAGCGTCCTGCGATCCTGCGTCTGCCAGTAGACGTAGTCCTCCCACGCGTTCGGGTCGAACCCGATCGTTCGCGTCACGCGTCGAGGAGGTCGTGCTGTTCGAAATCTTCGCGACGGGCGCGCTCGATTGCGGCGAGCAGCCGGTCAGCGTTGGCAGGGTTGCGGAGCAGATACGCAGTTTCGGTCATCGCGTCGTAATCGTCCTTCGACAGAAGGACGGCGTTTCCGTGACGCGAAACAACCTCGACGGCCGTGTGGTCTTCATTGACCTGCTGGATGAGGCCGAAAAGAGTCTTACGGGCCTCAGTCGCGGTGATTGCAGTCATCTCTGCCTCCCTAAGTAGTACGTCAAAGCGTACCACTTTGCGATTACCGGGTTCGGTCAACCATCTGCGCGGATCGCGTCGACAGGCCGCGATCCCAGTGTTACAAGGGATCGGGGCGGTGAAAGAAGGGTGGGCCCCGTGGGGCTCGAACCCACGCAGGCGGATTTCGACCCGTTGACATTTGACGCCGATCGTTGATTTTCCGCGGTTTTCTGGCATGCTCGGCAACAGATGAAAACATCGAAATGCGAACAGATGTTGTCAAAATGTTGTCACGGAACGTGAGGCTTCGGGACCCGTTTGCGGACGGTGGGTCAGTCCGGATCGGTTGTATCGCGATGCGATACGCGATACACTCGCCGGGTGATCGTCGGCTTCCGGCATAAGGGCCTGCAAGCTCTCTACGAGTCGGGGTCGAAGAAGGGTGTACAGCCTGCGCATGCTCCAAAGCTCATCCGCATCCTGGGTGTGCTCGATGTCGCTCAGGCGTCGGCCGATCTTTCGATCCCCGGATTCCGCACCCATGAGCTGAGGGGCGACTTGGCCGGCCACTGGTCGGTTTGGGTGAACGGCAACGGGCGAGTGACTTTTCGGTTCGTCGGGCAGGACGTCGAACTCGTGGATTACCAGGACTACCACTGAAGGGGGAGAAGACCATGATGAAGAACCCGCCCCACCCCGGCGAAATCATTGGGGAAGATGTGATCGGCGAACTCGGCCTGAGCGTCGCTGAGGCTGCCGCGCGGCTCGGCGTGGCTCGCGTCACGCTCAGCCGGGTCATCCACGGACACTCCGGAGTGAGCCCGAACCTTGCGATCCGCCTCGAACGGTCAGGCGTCAGTACGGCGCGGGCCTGGATGGCCATGCAGACCGCCTACGACCTCGCGCGCGAACTCGAGGACAAGTCACACGACGTGCAGCCTCTGGTCGTCGCCTGACAGGACGCAGGAGGGTCGCAGGGCCCTGGCTCGAAACGGGTCGCCGAAAGAGCTAGCCGCACAGCGGTCCACGCCACTCAAATGAGCGAGATGTGTTCCGAATCCTTTGGGGCGCTGCGGGAGCTGCGGTATTCGATGATGCTGCGAACCAGGAAGACCAGCGCTGCGAGGAATGTAACGGCGATCGAGGTGGTCGTCCACCATTCCGACACTGTGCGACTAAGCATCATGCTGCCGGCTCCGAAGAAGACCACAGCGCCAAATAGGTAGTTGCTCCAGCCGGTCATGCTTTGAGCGTAGTCGACCGTCCTCGCGATGAGAAGGCGCTCGGCAGATCATGGAGGCGCGGCGCTCGCTGACGATCCGCATGCGAACACTGCAAGAGAAGGCGACCCAGCGACGCCGCTCATCGCACCTCAACTCAAGCAAGGTTGCCGCCGTATGCTCACCACCATGGATGATGTCGTGACGGTGAAGGACCTCATGCGCGAACTCGGGTATGACGACGAGGGGCGAGCCGTTCGCGCCGCCCTCCGCAAGGCTTTCCCGGGGCATCCGAAGAACAGTCGATGGGACCCCCTCTCGCCAGTGCAGATCAGCTTCGTGCGTAAGAGCGTCAGCCCCAAGCGCTAAGGATCGTCCAGCGGGGCGCTCCCGCGTGCTCGAGCGCCCTCGGGTCGATGGACGTCCACCGTTCGGGGTCATTCAGCCTGCCAGGGCCGCAGGGGCGTCGGCCGCTACCTCCCTTCGTTCGGGTTCGTTCCTGTCGTGAGCTCCGTCAGCAGTCGGAAGCCCTGCCGGTCGACTGGGCTGTGACGTGCCGACAGAACGGCCAGCCCGACGCCGGCTGCACGATCGACGCCGATCCAGCTGCTGAATCCTCCGGTGCTGCCGTTGTGCCAGGTGATCGGTCGCCCGCGGTGGCTGACCGTGATCCAGCCCGCGCCAATCCCGACCTGGGGGGTGAAGTCCGAGGTCGGTTCCAATGCGGAGAGCCCCGGCGCGGTTCCATCGATCACGGATCGCAGGAAGTCGCGCATTGTGACGACCGAGGCGCGGATGCCGCCGGCGGGCGCCACTGCTTCACCGATCCACGCGGCTGCGGGTCGTCCCCATCGACCGTGGCCGATCACATCCGAGGCCCGAAGGTCCGATTCGCGACTCGGAGCCGAGAATTCGACTCCCATGCTGTCGTGGAGGAGCTGGGCGAAGGTGCGGCCTTCCGCTGCCGCGACGGCATGTCCGAGTAGTTGGAAGCCGAGGTTCGAGTAGCGGGCGCGGGGAGCGCCGACCGGCACGTTCCGCGTCTGGTCGAGAAGTTCTGCGAGCGAGTCGCCGTAGGGATTCTCGCCCCTGAGCAGGAACCTGACGTTTCTGCTCAGGGGGCGCATCCCTGGCGGCAAGCCGGGGAGCCCGGATCGGTGGATGGCAAGTGAGTGGAGGGTCACTGACCCGACCTGCCCGTGATCGTCGAGGGGAAGCAACTCCCGAAGGGTGGTCGTCGGTGAGACGACGCCACGCTCCGCCGCGTCTCGATACAACATGCCGGTGATGGCCTTCGAGATCGACCCGATCTCGAACGTCTCATCGCCGCTCGCTCCTGCTGTCGCAGTGCCGTCCCCCTCCCGAGTGACCGCCGCAACTGCTGCTGGTCGTTCCGGACGGAAGGTGCGGCTCACCGTGCGAATGAGTTGAGTGTCCCCACCCCATGTGCTTCCCAAGGCAGTCCTTCCTTCGGCGCCAGCAGCCTCGATCCGAAGCCCCAGTCGGACACCGACGCACTCGTATGCTTGCTCGTCAAGAATAGTTGACAACGACTCGCCTGGTCAACGTATATTGACGACGTTCGCCCCCCCTGTCTCGACACGCGCTGCGACGCCCACCCCGGTTCGCGGCCGTCCTCGCCGCGCACCCCTGAAGGCTGATCGGTGGCTGTTCGGTGCCGTCAATGCGACCGGAATGCGACCACGGGATCCCTATCGCTTTCCGTACTTCCGGTGCGCCGCTTGCTTGGTCACGCCGAGGCTCAGCGCGATCGCTTCCCAAGACAGCCCGGCTTGCCGGGCGCGTCGGACGTAGACGGCCTCACCGCGCTCGATCTCGCGGCGAAGCTCGGTCACGATCTGCAATGCCTCCGCTGGACCCTTGTCAGGCATCGAATCGACCAGCGTCTTCCATCTCTCGATGTCGACTTCCATGCGTCAATGCTAGTTGACGAAGTGATGCCGAAACCCAGCGGCATATCGCCACTGGTGATCTGGGTGCACGGAGGAGCTCGGGTCGCAGGTTCCGCTCCTGGCCGCATGCGTGTCAACCGCGTTCCGGTTCCAGCCATTGGCTTCCCCGCTGAGAGCGGGCACGGTCGGAAGAGATGTCCCGTAAGGGGATCCCTGAACGTGCACCGCGCGGATGAGCGGCCTGCTTGAGCGGGTTCTGACCCGCGCGGTGTCGAAGCCATTCCGGGTGGATCAGCTCGGACACCAGCGTGATGTGATTGGGGAGGTGGGCTCCGGACGAAGGAAGTCGAATCCCTCCCTCCCTCGCCGGCAGCAGCGGGAGCTACTCGGACCCGTTGGCAAGGTCGACAAGTAGCTGTGCGGACACACGTATGAGGTTTGGCAGCGCCGCGACCGTTCTCTCGTCCGCTGCCGCCAACTCCCGGAAGTGCATGATCTTGTTCCGCGCCGCGACCGCCTCCTGAAGCGAGCGCTGGAAGGTGACGCGTTCGAACATGCTTGTGATGCGGGGCCAAACTGCCTTCTCTGTCAGGACCGAGACCAGGTCGCCGAGCGTGAACTGTTGGGCGGGTGCGGAGAGCTCGCGAGAACTGCGTGGCAAGGCGCGTCCGACATCCTCGCTGGACAGCGCACCACGGGCTTTGAGAGCATCGAAGATCCGGCGAAGGATGTCCTCAAGCCTCTCGAAATGTAGGAATGGTTGCGTGAGATCAGCGAGCGCCTCTCCGAGGTCTGCGCTAGTCACGATCCCGACGATCTGCTCCCGATCGCCCATCACGAGTACGTACCCGTGCCTGTTCACGTCACCGATCGCTTGAAGCAGATCGTCATCAAGTCGGAATCGCGGAAAGTCGATGTCAAGGCAGTCCGCAAGAGTTGCCGCTGGGTTCCGGGCCAATGCACGCCCCATACTCTGCCAACTGACCACTCCGACGGGCTTCTTACCGCGCAACACGGGCAGCTGAGAGAAGTCCCCCAGCTCCATTTCGGTGCGCGCTTTAATCAAATCATCGGTGTCCTTGATCGTGATCAGAGGCTCAAGTCTCGCACTCGGGATATACGCGACAGTTAGGGCATCACCCGACTTGCGACGACTCATCCTCCGAGACTATTGCCAGCCGAGACCCGTGCGTGAAGGCTCGGCGGGCGGCAGCAATCCCCACTCGGGCAATGCTCGACGCGGGAACGGCGGGGGACGCATTCGATCCGTTTGCGGGCAGTCCCCCGCACGGGCTGCCCTGAATAACCAGCACCTACCAGCGAGAAGACCTGATGCGACCCGCGAGGTCCGCGACGTTCTCCAGTGCGGCGATTGCGCGCTCAGAGTCACCGCCGAAGAGACCGGCTAGTAGCGGGGTCCATCCAGCACCTTGCGCCCGCGCCTCATCCAGCATCACGACCTCCGGCCCCTTGTCGCTGTGGCGGTGTCGCCAGGTATAGCGGCCGTAGCCCCCGTGCGACCCGTAATACCGATCTGACTGCGCACGAGCGTCTTCCGAGATCACGTCGAGCAACACTTCGACTCGGTCGAAGGCATCCGCGTAGTCAGCGTCGCTCGCAAATTGCTGCCTGTAGAGCGGGGCTAGAACCGTGAACAGATGATCTGAGACTGGCGTGTACCTACGTCCGCCACCGTTCGTGAGGAGCGAGTCCAGCTCTTCGTCGCTCATCGGCTTCTGATCGTCCTCGAGACAGAGCAGCGTGCCGAGCGCTGTCCACTGATCGATGCCGACAACGCTCTGGCTGCCGGAGGTAAGAATGAACGGAACGCGCGTTCCGTTCAGCGTCGACACGAGGACGTCGGCGGTCGCCGCTCGCAGCATGGAGTAGTTCTGCTTTGCGACCGCGCCGAGCGCCGTCGCAAAGGTCGCGACGACGGCCGGGTACTGGTGGAGCGAGGTGAGCAGATCAACTCCATCTCGCTGCGTTGACTCCTGCGCGAGTACGCGAAGCGTCTGGGTGAGTTCCTGCTCGTGCGCCTGCGAGCCGTACATCGCGATCAGCTTCAGCGGCACTAGAGCGGGAGCAAGCAGGTCGTCATAGTTGCGGACTCGGCGGACCCAGCCACGGGCGTACGCTGCGTCCACCTTGGTGCCGGCTGTGACGGTCAGCGGAAACTCATCGCGGTTGCTCAGCGCGACGCGAAGAGGTGTGCGCATCTCCGACATGTACTCATCGAAGTCCATGATGAGCGACGGGTTCCGAAGCAGACCGCGAAGCCGCTCGACGACGTCGCTCTGTGCGCGACCCGCGTCGGCCGCGACCGTGGATACCGATGCAGGTGCTACCCCCGGCGTCGCGCCGATCGCCCGCTGGATCGCGACGACCAGGCGGCTCAGCTGAGCGATCTTCTGTGGGCCGAACAGATCGGCCCGATGGATAGAACGGCCGAGCGTCCGCCCCGCTCCTAGGTCGAACTCGGGGATTTCACATTCGTCTAGCCGCGCCGTCATGAGCCAGGAGGCGCCCGGCGGACGAGTGCGGTACTCCTCAGCGGCGAGCGTCAATTCTTCAAACTGGTAGGACTTCTCTCGCTTAGCGAGATTGGAGGAGAAGCATGCCAGGAATACGAACGACCCGCTCCGGATGGCGCTTCGGATCTCGCGTTGCCAATCATCACCCGGCCAGAGCTTGTCCTTGTCTCTCCAGACGATGAAATCAGCGGCCTCCAGCGCACCTTGAAGCTCGTCGATCGCATCGGAGTCTTCGTTGATGTAGGAAATGAAAACGTGGTCCCCTGGCACGAGGCTCAACCTATCGGTGTGCTGCGGTATCTACTCGCGAATCGCTTGGGAAGTGTCGCCAGGGTTTCGGGCGTTGAGTCGCCGCGGCGACGGCAGGCAAAGGGGCCACGGGTAGCAAGGGAAGAGCATGTAGAGATCACCCTGCCGGCGCGTTCGGCGGGGATTCGCTGACATCTTTCGGGGGTTGATCCTCACGACCCCGATGTGCGCAGCGGCACGCCACGCATGGTCTCAGGAACCAGCTCATCGACGGTACACGTGAGTACGGTGCCGGCGAAACCGCCGCGCGCAAGCCGGTCCACTATCGTGCGCCGTCGCGGCGCTGGCTGATGCTGTATCCGGCCACCAAGCTGAGACCCGCGATGCCGACAATGCTGATGGCGACTGCGGTCGCCATCAGCGGCGTAAGTACGACGACTGCGCCCGGGAAATATGCTTCGGCGGCGAGTGGTTGGTAGGCGAACCAGCCGAAGGAAGCCGTCGCCGTCGCGGCCGTGGCGATGAACATGATAACGCCCCCGAGCGTAAGTACGCCAAAGCTGATCGCTGCGATGGCTGCTCTGAATGACGGGCGGTGCATGACCGAACGATACCGTTCGCTACGGTCCGTCAACGGGCGGGTCGTTGCTCCTTGGCGAGAAGTGCAATCACGAGGAGCGCAGTTGATATGAGCGCTGCGAACGCGGCGCCCGTCATGACCGCGGAATCCGCGGGCAGCATTGCGCAGCCAACCGAGGAGTCCTCATAGTCGCAGCTTCGCCAGGGCTGGAAAAAGTACACGACGGCGACTGCTCCTCCGGCGACCGCGATGATCGCGGTCGAGACGATCAGCCATCGACGCAGATCCATGTGCATGGCTTGAGTTTAGGCATTCTCGCGATCGCCTGCCGGTTGATACTCACGCCTTTGGCCACCCTGTCTCCCCGTCAAGCCCATTCTTCGCTAAGGATCTCACGGGTGACCGACGCCGGCGCTGACACCCGAGCTTGATCGACGCGTGCCGGACGCAAGCCGGTCCTTTTGCGAGCGGCACCCGAACCCAGATTGCAGCACGGACCCTCTCGACTTCGTACTCGCAAGGAAACCAGCGATCTAACCCCGCACCCCAACTCAGGAGGTGAACAGGGAGAGGTAGTTCTCTTGAGCGATCCCAAAGGCAATGAAGAATACGACGAAGCCCAGGATTGCTGACCCGACCAACGCGACCGTGGTCCACAACCACCGGCTGCCGCGCACACGCGGCGGAGGAAAGCACGCAACAGCAATCGCACCTAACAATGGGACCGGGATGGCTGCCCATTCGAGCGCTTGTGCCGTGTAATAAATCGTCTCCTCAGCCGGCGTGGCGGGCCACGGGATATCCCCCTGCATCGTCCCGAAGAGAAAGCCGCTCGCCGCCGCCAAGACAGTCATAAGCAAGCCGACTGCGATCAATGCCACCCAGGAACCACTCGAATCGGCCCGCTCATTGGTGGCAGCTGCTGACTCCTGCGCCGCGACTGTACTCACCCAGTCATCCTCGCAAGACGTTCAGAAGGCGCGCAAGACAGTCCTTCAGCGAACTACTCAGTGCGTACTCAGATCGGCACGTGCGGATGCGATCGCGTCTTGGATGTGTGCGACGCCCAGGTCGACGGGGACCGCATTCGTGTCGATCAGCACATCCGGATCGATCCGGGTCAGTTGGCGCGGCCACCGCTCGTAGACGCCGCCCAGGAACTCTCGCTCTTTCGAGACGCCGCGCGTGGGATCTGCCTGTGCGCGATCGAAAGCCACGGCGAAGGGAGCGGTGGCGGCAACGGTGACTGTTGCTGCACCTTCCGGCACTTGGCTCCGAAGCCTTCGCAACTCGTCATAGGTTCCTGAGCCTTCAGCGACAACGCATGTAAGGCCCGTCCTTGCCCACATTCCGGTGACGGACTCGAATATTCGATGAGCGTCGTCCCAGCTCGGCAAGGTGGGTAGTGCCATAGCGGCGATCTGATCGAGCTCGATAAGCGCGACCGCCTCGCCCTGCTCACGTAGCGCGGTCGCGACGGCCGCTGCGAGTGTGCTCTTCCCGGACGCTTGGGGCCCAGCGATCAGGACGACAATGAGCGGGAGTTCTGCGGATGCCATCTGTCCACGATGGCGGAACTCTTCACCCAAAGCCATAGATCCGAGACGGTCCTTCCGCGGGCACCGCGGGGAATCGAAGCGGCAGGCTGAGAGCGACCGTGATGGCTAGCGCTGGACTGGCCGGCTGGTGCTTGGTGCTGGTCGATCGTTGGCCGTGATCGCGGCCTGCGCCGCGCCTACCAAGGTGGTCGCGATCCCAGCAAACATGAGAAGCCAGAGCATCGGGTTCCAGCCGCTGATTCCGGTCTCATCCGCAATGATGCCGAAGTTGTACGACGCGGCTCCGCCCGCGACGGTGGTCACCACACCGAGCCCAATCACAAGAACCGCCAAGATCATCCGCATGTGAGCAACCTGCCACACCGCGGTTCGGCCGGGCAACCCGCAGCAACAGGTTCGCATGCCGGTCGCTCAGCGTGCGCTCGACTGGCTGGTTTCTGCGGCGGCCAGCATCCCCGCTGATACGAGCGTTGCGACGCCGATTCCCGGTTGCAGCGTCGTGCCGATCAGGATGAGGCCGATCCCGCTGTACAGCACGGTCGCCGACCGTCGGCGCTGCGTCACGCTGCCGACGATTCCGAGCAGCAGGCCGAGCGTGCACAGGGATACAGCAGGCAGCACGGTCATCACCCACACCCCTGATCCTGTTTCACCCTCCGGCCGCGGCCCGGTATACACCGTCGCCGCGTAGAAGGTCCACCACGCGACCCAGCCCAGCGAGACGGTCGCGAGCGCCAGAAACGCGGTTGTGCGCCGGGGAGACGGCCGGGCGATCGCGGTGAACAGCCCGATAAGGAGGAGTAGCGCCGACATTCCCCCGAGGCCGACCGCAACAACGAGGTATCCGATTCCGTCGCCGCACGACCACGTGCCGTTCTCACCCCACTCGCCGATACCCCACGAGCAGTTGTAATGGAGGGTTTCGCGGAATAAGCCGAAGCTGAAACCGGCGCAAAGAAAGGCCAGGAGTCCGCCGGATGCGACCGCGATTGCGGCCCACTGTTCGCGGTCCCGCCCGGGCGCGGCCGCGTTTGATGGCTTGGTCTCCATCGACGGTTCAATCACCTCGCCGAGGCTACCGGACTGAGCAAGTCGGGCGCGGTCGCACAGCCCGCAAAGTGGACGAGTTGCGCTCTGCGATCCTGCGCGCTTGCCGGTCGTCTTGCGGGCATTGATGTGTCAGGCGCTCAGTGGCTGGATTGCGCTGGTCGGCGTTTTGGTGCGGGCGAGCGCGAGGTCGTAGCCCTCCTGCAGCCGGAGCCAGAACTGCGGTGTGGTGCCGAAGAACGCGCCGAGGCGCAACGCGGTGTCCGCGGTAATCGCCTGCTTGCCGCGGACGATCCGCGAGACGCGTGCCTGATCGACGCCGATGCGCTTGGCGAGCTCATACTGACTCAGCCCGAACGGTTCGAGAAACTCCTCGAGCAGGATTTCACCCGGCGTCGAGAGCTCGTCAGTGATAGTCGATGAATGCGGCATTGTTTGCTTCCCCTCCGTCCCAGTCGAAGACCAGTCTCCATTGGTCGTTGACCCGGATGCTGTACGTGCCCACCCGGTCACCCTGCAGCTTCTCGAGATGGTGTGAGGGCGGGATCCTCAGATCCTGCAGCTCCGCCGCCGCCTCGAGCATTTGGAGCTTGCGCGCCAGACGCTTCCGGACGTCTGGTGGCACGCGTCGCGGTGCCGGACCACCGAGCCAGTACTCCTCGATGTCCCGATCCGTGAACTTCACACCACAATACTAGCGTGACGCGCAAGTAAGAGGAAGGGTGTGACAGCACCGTGGTCGAGCGCACGCATGGTCGTGCAATCGGGTCATCCGACGGTTGACGTAGCTAGAGAACGTTTAGCCCGCCCGAGGAAAAGCCCGAAGAGGCCCCGTCAATCGAATTACCAGAAGTCGAGCCCAGAGGCATGAAGACGACGAAGCCAACGACTCCGACCACGAAGTAGAAGATGACAACGCACGCAGGCACCAAATGGTGGCTGACACACCCTCTTGCGGAAAATCAACGATCGCGTGTAAACCCGGTTACGTGAGCAAGAACGCCACCGACCGACGCAAGGCTCGCCGCAAAGAAGCTGCGGCGAAGGCGACCGCGACCGCGAAGGAGCAGGTGCTGGTCGAACGGTGGGGGAGTCGGCTCGGAGCCCTTGACCGCATGGGTGCGATCTCGCGCCGGCTCGATGAGATGAGGGCTGAGGAGCTTCGGTTGCTGGCCGAGCGCGACGATCTCGTTTTCGCACTCCGCGAGGTCGAGGTCCCGTGGACGCACCTCGCCGCGCGCACCGGCCTTAGTCGCCAGGCGCTCACCAAACGCATGGTCGTCGCGATGGACCGGGACTGAGCCATGGGCAGCATCCACTCGTACACAACCTCCGTCGGCCGGCGATACCGGATCAGCTACCGCAAGCCGAGCGGGCAGCAGGCGACTCTTCGCGGCCTCCGCACGAAGCACGAGGCGGAGATCAGACTCGCCGAAGTGGAGATCTCGAAGAACCGCGGCGAGTTCGTTGACCCCTCGGACTCGAGGGCCCCGCTCGGATCGCTGGGGACGGAGTGGCTCGCGGCGCGACAGGCGGATCTCAAGCCGTCGACGTTCCGCAGCATCGACTCCGCGTGGCGCATCCACGTGCGACCGAAGTGGGAGCGACGCGTGGTCGGGAGCATCCGGCACTCGGAGGTCCAGGCGTGGACCTCCGAGCTTGCCAAGACGCACAGCCCGACGACCGTGCGCCGGGCGCACGAAGTACTCGCCGGCATCCTCGATGTCGCCCTCCGGGACCGTCGCATCGCGTCGAACCCGGCACGCGGTATCAAACTCCCGCGGAAGGTCGCGAAGCCTCGCGCCTACCTCACCCATCAGCAGGTCGCCGACCTTGCGCGCGAGTCGTCGCAACCTGAACTGGTGACGCGAGCGCAAGTCTCTGCCGACCAGGCGATCGCCGACGCGCTGGCGGCCGGCCGGCAGCCCCCGCCATCGTTTCCGCGCGTCACGCCGCATGACCTCCGTCACACTGCCGCGTCGCTCGCCATCTCAGCCGGAGCGCACGTCAAAGCAGTGCAACGGATGCTGGGCCACGCCTCGGCGGTGATGACCCTTGACACGTACGCCGACCGCTTCGACGACGACCTCGACACCGTGTCGGAGGCTCTCGGGATGGCGGCGGCATCGTCCGATGTGATCGCCGTTCTGTCTCGTGACAACAACCGTGACAACAGCGTGTGACAACAACCGCGACCCTCCCGCGCCACAAAGCCGCGTTCAGATGTTGTCAAAGTGTTGTCACGGGGCCATTTCGGGTGTCCCGTGACAGCTGCGATCCCAGTGGATACAAGGGATCGGGGCGGTGAAGAAGGGTGGGCCCCGTGGGGCTCGAACCCACGACCCGCGGATTAAAAGTCCGATGCTCTACCGACTGAGCTAGAGGCCCTAGATCTCCCAGCCTACTTGCCGGGAACACCACCGCACGCACGGAAACCGCCGGAGGTCCGTAGACCTCCGGCGGCGTTTCCCCCCCACACCCGGGCGCGGCTCGGGTTCTTGATTACTCGGCCGGCGGCATCAGCACCGTGTCGACCAGGTAAACCACGGCGTTGGCGGTCTGGACGCCACCGCAAAGGACGGCCGCATCGTTGACCATCAGGTTGTCACCGGATCCGGTGACCTCCAGGCTTCCGCCCTGCACCGTGGCGTGCATGCCGGCGATGTCTGCCGGCTCGATCTGACCTTCGACCACGTGGTACGTGAGGATCTTGGACAGCAGATCGCTGTCGGTCTTGAGCGTCTCGATCGTGGCCGCGTCGATCTTGCCGAAGGCGTCATCGACCGGAGCGAAGACGGTGAACTCGCTGCCGTTGAGCGTGTCGACGAGGTTGACGTCGGGGTTCAGCTGACCGCTGACCGCCGAGACCAGCGTCGTGAGCATCGGGTTGTTGGATGCCGCGACCGCCACCGGGTCCTGCGACATGCCCTGGATCGAGCCGCCGCCGGTCGGGTTTGCTTCGGCGTATGCCGCGCAGGCGGGGCCGACAAGGTTGGCGGCAGGGTCCATCTCCATTGCTTCGGGAGTGGCTTCCATCGTGGCCGACGGCTCACTCGACGGCTCGGCCGTGGTGGAACCCATCGAACATGCCGAAAGGGCGAACGTGCCGGCGATGGCAAGGGTCAGAGCTGCCGTGATCTTCTTCTTGGTGCTGAGCATGATGTCCTCCGTGACTCATGGGTCGCTGGGTGCGGCCTCACCAAGCTCTTCGGAGCGCGGGGGAGATCGGATGGGAGAAATCGAGAAAAGATTCCGGGACGGCATCGTGCCAATCCGATCGGGCCCCAGTGACGAACACTCCTCGACAGGAACGAGGCCCTCATGGACGTCATCATCATCGGTCTGCTGGGCGGACTGATCACGGGAATCTCCCCGTGCATCCTCCCGGTTCTACCGGTCATCTTCTTGACGGGAGGTGCGCAGTCGGCGCGGATCGAAGGCCAGCCGATGGCCTCGCCGCCACGGAGTCGGCCGTTCCTCGTGATCCTCGGTCTCGTGCTGAGCTTCACGATCGTGACGCTCGCCGGCTCGCTCGTTCTCGGGGTGCTGAACCTGCCGCAAGACCTGATGAGGTGGCTCGGCATCATCGTGCTGATTCTCATCGGTGTCGGGCTGCTGATCCCGAAGGTCGAGCAACTGCTCGAGCGCCCGTTCCAGTGGATCCCGCGTCGTGAAATCGGCAACGGAGGAAACGGATTCGGCGTCGGACTCGCGCTCGGTGCCGTCTTCGTGCCGTGCGCCGGCCCGGTGCTCGCCGCGATCATCGTCGCCGGAGCGACCGGACGCATCGGCGTCGACACGATCCTGCTGACCGTGGCCTTCGCGGTGGGCGTTGCCATCCCGCTCCTCTTCTTCGCACTGGCGGGCCGCGGTCTGATCGAGCGCATCAAGGCTTTCCGCAAGCGCGAGCGCGGCCTGCGTATTGCCGCCGGAATTGCGATGCTCGCGCTCGCCGTAGGTCTCGTCTTCAACGTCCCGCAGGCTTTGCAACGACTACTGCCCGACTACACGGCGCAACTGCAGACCGACTTGACCGACAACGAGCAGGCGGCCGAGGCACTCGGACTCGGGGGTCTCGTGACCGACGAGAACCGTGAGCTGGCGAACTGCACCAACGGTGCGGAAGAACTCGAGTCCTGCGGCACCGCTCCGCAGATCCGGGGTATCGAGTCGTGGCTCAACACTCCCGATGGCGCGGGGGTCGATCTCGAAGAGCTTCGAGGCAAGGTCGTGCTCATCGACTTCTGGGCGTACTCGTGCATCAACTGCCAGCGCTCCATCCCGCACGTCGTGGCGTGGGACGAGACCTATCAGGATGCCGGCCTCGAGGTCATCGGCATCCACTCGCCGGAGTATGCCTTCGAGAAGGATGCCGGGAATGTCGCGGATGGCGCGACGAACTTCGGCATCGACTACCCGGTCGCCCTCGACAACAACCTGTCGACGTGGACCGCGTACCGAAACCGCTACTGGCCAGCGCACTACCTGATCGACGCCAGCGGAACCGTCCGCCACATCTCGTTCGGCGAGGGGAACTACGCCGCGACGGAGAAGATGATCCGTGAGCTGCTGCAAGATGCCGACCCCGGTGTCACCCTGCCGCAGACGACGGATGTCGAAGACGACACGCCCGACGTCGGGTCGACGACGCCGGAGACCTTCATCGGATCATCCAAGGACGTCAACTACGGCGGAGACGAGCGCTACGGAGCGGGGGAGGCGGAGTTCACCTACCCGGCCGATCAAGCGCAGGACACCTTCTCGCTCGAGGGCGACTGGGCCGTGCAGACCCAGTTCGCGACGCCGACCGGCGATTCCGCCGGCATCCGACTCACCTACCGGGCGTCGGAAGTGCGCATCGTCGCCGCCGGTGAAGGGGAGGTGGCCGTCACGATCGATGGAAAGGATGCCGACGACATCTCCGTGGGCGGCACCCCGAAATCGTACGAGGTTCTCAAGGAGAGCGGCTCGCGGACCGGCCTGATCGAGCTCACCATCCCGGCTGGGGTGGAAGTGTACTCGTTCACCTTCGGATGACGACAGGGCGAGCACATGTACACGTCGCAGCGCCGGCATGGTGCATGCTGGGAGAGATGGTCATCGACGGCATGGAAGTACCCGAGGACGGTCCCGAATCGGACCGCATCGGTGAGCTTCTCGTGCGCACCGCAGGGGGCGACGAGGCAGCTTTCGCCAGCCTCTACGATTCCCTCTCTCCCCGCGTGTTCGGCCTCATCCTCCGGGTCCTCGTGGACCGCGCGCAGAGCGAGGAAGTCCTCCAAGAAGTCTTCCTCGAGATCTGGCAATCCGCCGGCGCGTTCGCTCCGAATAAGGGACAAGGCCGGTCGTGGGTTCTCACGATGGCACACCGACGAGCCGTGGATCGTGTCCGTTCGGCGCAGTCCGCAGGTGAACGTGACGTGCGGGTCGGGATGAGAGAACTGAATACTCCGGTCGCCGGAGTCGAGGAGCAGGTGGAGCTGCGACTGGACAGCAGGCGCGTGACGCGGGCACTGGGAACTCTGCCAGAACCGCAGCGCGAAGCGATCACGTTGGCCTATTACGGCGGATACTCACAGAGTGAGATTGCGGCGCTGGTGGGGGCGCCGCTGGGAACGATCAAGACGAGAATGCGTGACGGGCTGTCACGCTTGAGGACGGAAATGGGGGTGATGTCGTGAACGAGCAGGAGTTCGCCGAACTGTCGGCCGGGCACGCCCTCTCCGCTCTGTCGCCGGCGGACGAGCGCGCGTACACCGCTGCGCTCGCGGCACACCCCGAATGGGCCGCTATCGCCGAGGCCGACCTCCGTGCTGCCGCGGCGCTCGCCGACGGGGCAGAAGAGGTTGCACCGCCGCTCGCGGCACGCTCGCAGATTCTGAACCGTATCCGTCAGGCATCGGGCGAAGAGTCTTCCGCTCCGGAGCAGGTCGACGTTCCTGCGGCATCCGCTCCGTCGACCGAGGTTGTCCAGACCGTCGCGCGGCGGAACTGGTCGCGTGGCCTGTTCGCTCTCGTCGCCTCGATGGTGTTGCTCGTCGGGATCGGCTGGGGTGCGGGCAGTATCTCGGAGATCCTCAACCGGACGCCTGCCGAGAACACGCTCATCCAGATCGAAGCGGCTCCTGATGCGGCACAGGCATCCGGCGACCTCGTCGATGGTGGCACCGCGACGGTGCACTGGTCGGAGTCGCTCGGTCAGGTCGTCCTGGTCAGTCAGGGACTCCCGCAGATCCCGGACGACCGCACGTTCGAGCTGTGGTACGTCCGCGGTGACGGGGCGATCTCCGCCGGCACGTTCGACGCCGGTGACGGCAGGACGACGGCAGCACTCGCGTCCGGGATGGAAGCCGGAGACACGATCGCGGTGACGATCGAGCCGGCCGGAGGGGCACCCGAGGGTGCGCCGACGACCGAGCCGATCGTGTTGATCCCGACGACCGGCGTCTGACCCTTCGCTCTTCGGGCTCGGCCTCGGCACGCGATGCGCCGGGTAGCCTGGACGGCGATGAGTGACGACTCCCGCCCGTTCCACAAGCCCGTTCGGCGCCCCGCCGAGCTGTTCGACCGCCTGTTCAGCGCAGAGGATCCGGCTGAAGTGTCGCGCGTCGCGCATGCGACTGCCGCGGCACTGTTGACCCGCGTACGGGAAGCGCCGGCGGATGCCGTGATCGAGCGGCTCGTCGCCTTCACCGACGAGAACGGGATCGACACGATCGCCGACCTCTGGTCGCGTGCACCCGCCCGCTCCCTCCCCGGGGCACTGTGGCGGCTCTACCTGCTGCAGCTGATGGTGCACGACGACCCTCGCACCGCCGCGCTGCTCTACGAGCGGGGGCGGACACGTCTCGCCTCGGTCGACGATGTCGTCGCCGGAGCACCGACACCGGCGGGGCCGGATGAGCTGGTCTCGCTGAGCGATGAGATCCTCCGCGGGATCTTCTCCGGCGATTTCGCCATCGCGTTGGAGCGCGCGGCATCCTTCTGCCGCGTCGAAGCGGCCGGTGCGACCGATCTTGCCGACGATTACGATGCCAGCGAGCCCGAGCGGGCACGCACGTTCACGACACGGGCGCTACGGTTGGCGACGTATGCCGAGGAACTCGCGGCCGCGGCAGGCCTCTGGCGACGGGACGCGCTGACCTGAGCATCAGTCCCTGGAGCCAATAGTGCCGGGCCGCAGAACGCCTCTCGGCGCGGTGCCGCTCGAAGCGGCAAAAGATGGAGCCCGGGGTTACTGCGGCCCGGCTGTTCCAGTGTAACGAATGCCACCGGGTGCGGTATTCCCGCGGCGTAGGCTCGCTTCATGGCACCGAGCTCCGCCCTCCTCATCGATATCGCACCGGCGGACGCTGACCGCGCCGACTTCGCGGACACGTTCACGGTGATCGACCCGGCACAGCCGGCGTTGCCGGTGGGGGAGCTGAGTGCCCAACGCGGCGACGGGGTGTTCGAGTCGATCGGTGTCATCGACGGACATGCGCAGGAGGTCACCGCTCACCTGGAGCGGTTGGCGCACTCGGCCGAGCTGTGCGATCTGCCCGCACCGCACCTTTCGCAGTGGCGACAGGCGGTAGCGCAGGTGGCCGCGCATGCGGGCGCCGGCGAAGCAGTGATCAAGCTCGTCCTCAGTCGTGGTGTCGAGGGTGGGCAGAGCCCCACGGGGTGGGTCACTGTCGCCCCGGCCACCGATTTCGCCGCGTCGCGCGCGGACGGCATCCGCGTCGTGACGCTGGATCGCGGGTACCCTCTCGATGCCCCTGCGCGTGCTCCGTGGCTGCTGTCGGGCGCGAAGACACTGTCGTATGCCGTGAACATGGCAGCTCTCCGCGAGGCGAAACGTCGCGGCGCAGACGATGCGATCTTCACGACAAGCGACGGGTTCGTCCTCGAGGCGCCGACGGCATCGCTGATTCTCCGTCGCGGCGACACGTTCGTCACGCCGGCACCGACCGGCGGCATCCTGCACGGGACGACGCAGGTGAGTCTGTTCGCGCGTCTGGCCGCTCAGGGGTTCGCCGTCGCGTACGAAGAGGTTCCGGCATCCACGCTCGCGTCAGCGGATGCGGCATGGCTGGTGTCGAGTGTGCGCCTGGCTGCGCCGATCATCGACATCGACGGCCACTCGCTGCCCCTCGAGCGCGAGCCAACGGCATCCCTCAACGCGTACTTGCTGTCCGGACGTGACTGACCCTCGCCCGCGCCGACGGTCCCAGGCGTGACGGTGGTATGTCCCACTTTCGGTTGCTTTTGCGCCCACGAAACAACCGAAATGGGGACAACCCTCGCCCGAATGGGGACAAGGGCTGCCCCCAGTGGGACATGCGCGTGAGGAGGTGGGGCTCAGCCGAAGCGGCCGGAGACGTAGTCCTCGGTGGCCTGGACGGCCGGCGTCGTGAAGATCGAGTTCGTGTCGTTGTACTCGATGAGCTTGCCGGGCTTGCCGGTGCCGGCGATGTTGAAGAACGCCGTCTTGTCGGAGACGCGCGACGCCTGCTGCATGTTGTGCGTCACGATGACGATCGTGTAGTCCTTCTTCAGCTCCTGGATGAGCTCCTCGATCGCGAACGTCGAGATCGGGTCGAGCGCGGAGCACGGCTCGTCCATCAGCAGCACGTCGGGGGAGACCGCGATTGCACGCGCGATGCAGAGGCGCTGCTGCTGACCGCCTGAGAGGCCGGAGCCGGGCTTGTCGAGGCGGTCCTTGACCTCGTTCCAGAGGTTCGCGCCCTGCAGAGACTGCTCGACGAGCGTGTCGGCGTCGCTCTTCGAGAGTCGCTTGTTGTTGAGCTTGACCCCGGCGAGCACGTTCTCTTTGATCGACATCGTGGGGAACGGGTTGGGGCGCTGGAAGACCATACCCACCTGGCGGCGCACGAGCACCGGGTCTACTCCGGGGCCGTACAGGTCGTCACCGTCGAGGAGGACCTCGCCCTCGACGCGTGCGCCGGGGATCACCTCGTGCATGCGGTTCAGGGTGCGCAGGAACGTGGACTTTCCACAGCCGGACGGACCGATGAAGGCGGTCACGCTGCGCGGCTGGATGTCGAGGGAGACACCCTCGACAGCGAGGAAGTCGCTGTAGTAGACGTTGAGGTCGTTGACTTCGATGCTCTTAGACACGGGGTACCTGTGATTTCGATTTCGAGAGGATGCGGGGGATGCCGGGGCTCAGCGGCCGAGCTTGGGGGAGAAGAGCTTCGCGACCAGGCGGGCCACGAGGTTCAGGACCATGACGATGACGATGAGCGTCAGCGCGGCGGCCCATGCGCGGTCGATGTAGGCCGACGCGGGAGTGCCCTGGTTCATGTACTGCGAGTAGGCGAACACGGGAAGAGTCGCCATGCGGCCGTTGAACAGGTCGTAGTTCATCGATGTCGCGACGCCTGCCGTCAGCAGGAGCGGCGCGGTTTCGCCGATGACGCGCGAGATCGACAGCATGATGCCGGTCGTGATGCCGGCGATGGAGGTGGGAAGGACCACCTTGACGATCGTCAGCCACTTCGGCACGCCGAGCGCATACGACGCCTCGCGCAGCTCGTTCGGGACGAGGCGGAGCATCTCTTCGCTCGAGCGGACGACGACCGGAATCATCAGGACCGCGAGGGCGACCGAGCCCATGATGCCCATGCGCACGCCCGGTCCGAAGAAGAGCGCGAACAGGGCGAAGGCGAACAGACCCGCGACGATCGACGGGATGCCGGTCATCACGTCGACGAGGAAGCGGATGCCTTGCGCGAGGCGGCTGCTCTGTCCGTACTCGATCAAATAGATCGCGGTGAACAGGCCGATCGGGATTGAGACGATCGCGGCGGCGAGAGTGATCAGTAGTGTGCCGACGATCGCGTGCAGAGCGCCTCCGCCCTCACCCACGACGTTGCGCATGGAAGAGGTGAAGAACTCTGCCGAGATTCCCGCGACGCCGTTGGTGACGACGGTGAAGGTGACCGAGATCAGCGGCACCATCGCGAGAGCGAACGCAGCCGAGACGATGCCGACGACCAGCCGGTCGACACCCTTGCGGCTGCCTTCGACGACGGTCGAGATGACCGCGATCAAGATCAGGTAGGCGAGGACCGAGACGACGGCCCACCCCGGGATGTTGAACGATCCGCTCTCGGCGAGAGCGATGACACCGAAGATCGCGGCGCTGACGGCCGCGCTGAGTCCGAGGAGCGCCCAGGGAGCCCAGCGGGGAAGGTGTCCACTTGTCAGCCCGCTCGAGGTGCGCGGCGCCGACGTCGGGGTCTGGGAGGGAGCAGTGGTGATGGTCATGTCAGTTGGCTCCCGAGAATTCCTTGCGGCGGTCGACGACCCAGCGGGCGACGGCGTTCACAGCGAAGGTGACGATGAACAGGATCAAACCGGTGGCGATGAGCACGTTGATGTTCGTGCCGTAGGCCTCGGGGAAGGTCAGTGCGATGTTGGCCGGGATGGTCCCGGGGTTCTCGGCGGTGAGCAGTCGGATGTTGATCACGTTCGCCACCGACAGCACCATGGCCACGGCCATGGTTTCGCCGAGGGCGCGACCGAGGCCGAGCATGGACGCGGAGACGATGCCGCTGCGGCCGTAGGGGAAGACCGCCATGCGGATCATTTCCCAGCGGGTGGCGCCGAGGGCCAGGGCGGCCTCCTCGTGGAGGACCGGGGTCTGGAGGAAGATTTCGCGGCAGATGGCCGTGATGATCGGGACGATCATCACGGCAAGCACGATGGCCGCGGTGAAGATCGTGCGCCCGGTGCCGGAGACGGTGCCCGCGAAGAGAGGGAACCATCCCATGTTCGCGTTCAGCCACATGTAGACCGGGAGGACGGCCGGGGCGAGCACCAGGATGCCCCAGAGGCCGAAGACGACCGAGGGCACCGCAGCGAGGAGGTCGACGATGTAGCCGAGCGTCTGCGCGAGGCGGCGCGGTGCGTAGTGCGAGATGAACAGGGCCACGGCGACCGAGAGAGGAACGGCCATCACGAGCGCGAGAAGCGCGGCCCAGATGGTACCGAACGCAAGGGGCCAGACGTAGTCCCAGAAGTCGCTGCGGAGGATCGAGGCGGTCTCGTTGGTGGCTGAGATGCCCGGGACCGACTGGATGATCAGGAAGATCGCGACCGCCGCAAGAGTGACGAGGATCATTGCGCCGGCGGCCAGGGCGGTGCCCGAGAACCAACGGTCGCCCGGTCGCTGCGGCGGCTTCGGCTTCGCAGTGACAGCCGCTTCGGTTGTCGTGGTCATGGGTCCTTTTCCCTCGTCGGTGTGCTCAGGGGTGTACCCGGCCCGGCAGGATGCCGGGCCGGGTACGGGGGTATTACTGCGTGACGATCAGATCGAGCGCGGCCTGCATCGACTCGCGCTGCGAGTCGGAGATGGGTGCGCTACCGGCTGCGGCGGCAGCGGCATCCTGACCCTCGGCGCTGATGACGAAGTCGAGGAAGCCCTTGACCAGCGGAGCCATCGTGGCGTCGGTGTATTCCTCGCACGCGACCATGTAGCTCACGAGCACGATCGGGTACGCGGCGGTGTCGGGCGTGCGGTCGAGAGCGATCGCGAGGTCACCCGCGGTGCGTCCTTCTTCGACCGGCGATGCGTCGACGACGGCGGCAGCGGCCTCCGGCGAGAACGCGACGAACTCGTCACCGATCTGAACAGCGACCTGACCGAAGCCTTCGGCGCGCGACGCGTCGGCGTAGCCGATCGTTCCCGTGCCACCCTCAACGGCAGCGACGACACCCGAGGTCTGCGGAGCAGCCTCACCGGCGACCGGCGTGGCCGGCCAGACGCCGTCGGCCTCCCACGTCCACACGTCGGGTGCAGCCTGGAACAGATAGTCGGTGAAGTTCTCGGTCGTACCCGAGTCGTCGGCGCGGTGAACCGGCGTGATGGCCAGGTCGGGCAGCGAGACACCCTCGTTGGTCGCGGCGATCGCCGGGTCGTTCCAGTTGGTGATCGTGCCGGCGAAGATGCCCGCGAGGGTGTCGGCGTCGAGGTTCAGCGTGTCGATGCCGTCGAGCTTGAAGATCACGGCGATCGGCGAGATGTAGGAAGGGATCTGGATGATGCCGGTGTCGGCGACGCAGGCACTGAACGGGCCCTCGGCGATCTCATCGGTCTTGAACGCGCGGTCGGAGCCGGCGAAGCCGACAGCGCCGGCTTGGAAGGACTCGCGTCCCGCGCCCGAACCGGACGGGTCGTAGGTGATGGTGCTGTCCGGGTTGGCCGTCTGGAAGCCGGCGGCCCAAGCCTGCACGGCGACGTCCTGTGCCGACGAGCCGGCACCGGCGAGTTCACCGGAGAGCGCGACGGCGCCATCGGTCGCGCCGTCGGTGGCAGCAGGAGTGCCTTCGTTCGATGCGCAAGCGGTGAGCGTAAGTGCCGCGATGGCGGCGACTGCGCCCAGCTGGGCGAGGCGGGTGAGCTTCACGTGTGTGTCCTTCGGGATTGTCCTGTGATGGCAGCCCTGGTGCAGGGCCAGGCATGACCGTAGACACCGACTCTTACGAGAGTGCGCTGTGCCGGTAAACGACAGGTGAACGGGTACGACGTTTTGCGCGCCGATTCCCGCGTCTGTTCTTCTGCGGTTCACCCGCCGGGGCTATCCTGTGCGCCATGGCGAAGACGAGTAAGGCCGAGCGCGCGGCGCTCGAGGCGATCGAAGAGACCTCTGTTGCGGTGTCGCGCGCGAAGAAGACGGCCAAGCGGCTGCCGAAGAAGCAGGCATCCGGTCTCGCGGCCTACATCGATGACGCGCGGGATGCGGCCGACGTCTCCACCAAGAAGGTGCGCCGCAAGCCGAAGAAGGTCGTGAAGGATGCCGAGCGCGCGGCGCGCCGGTTGGAGCGCGCCGTGGCCAAGGCCGTCTCTGCGGCCGAGCGGAAAGCACAGTCGCGCGCCGACGCCCGCGCCGCTGCCGCCGCGGCCGAGCGGGCCGCTGAGGATGCCGCCGTGCGCGCCGCCGAGGCGAAGTCGCTGAAGAAGGCCGCGCGTCGCGCCGAAAAGGCTGCCGCGCGTGCGGAGCTCGACGCTGCGACGGCGGGAGACGCTCTCGCTGCAGAATTGTCCGCGCCCGCCGCAGACAGCGCGACCGATGACGCCACTGTTGGAGCTGCCGACAACGAGCTCGCTGCTTTGACCGTGGTGCAGCTGCGTGGGCGCGCGCGCGAGGCGGGTCACACGGGGTACTCGCGTCTGACCAAGACGCAGCTGATCGATCTCCTCTCCTGAACGTGTCGGCATCCGGTCAGGAGATTCTGGATCGCTCGTCCGCGGCGCCGGAGCCTCGCACGCTCCTGGAGATCATCCGCGCGACGACGGCGCAATACCCGGAGGCATCGGCGATCGACGACGGCTCCGGAGCGCTCAGCTACCGAGAGTTGATGGCGCGCGTCGGCACGACTGCCGCACGCCTGCACGAAGCCGGAGTGCGCCGCGGCGACCGGGTCGGAGTGCGGATGCCGTCTGGCTCGAAAGAGCTGTACATCGCGATCCTCGCGATTCTCGCGGCCGGCGCTGCCTATGTGCCGGTCGACGTGGACGATCCCGATGAGCGGGCCCGGCTCGTCTTCGGCGAGGCGGGTGTGCGCGGTGTGATCACGGGCGCGGGAGCTTACGCGCCCGAATCCGCGGAAGATATGTCGCCCGCGGAATCTTCACTTTTCGCCGGTGATGCGCCGCATCCGTCCACCCATGCGATCGTGACCGTGCCGCCACCTACCGTCGACGATGATGCGTGGGTCATCTTCACGTCCGGGTCCACCGGGGTGCCGAAGGGGGTGGCGGTCTCGCACCGTTCGGCAGCCGCATTCGTCGATGCCGAAGCGCGCATCTTCGCGCAGAGCGAGCCCTTGGGGCCGAAAGACCGTGTGCTGGCCGGACTCTCGGTCGCCTTCGACGCGTCGTGCGAAGAGATGTGGCTCGCCTGGCGTCACGGCGCATGTCTTGTGCCCGCACCGCGCTCCCTCGTGCGCTCCGGTGAAGACCTCGCACCGTGGCTGCTGCGGCAGGGGATCACGGTGGTCTCCACTGTTCCGACGCTCGCCGCCATGTGGCCCGCGGATTCGATCGAGAACGTCCGCGTGCTGATCTTCGGCGGGGAGGCCTGCCCGCCTGAGCTCGCGACCCGTCTCGCGGCAGAAGGCCGCGAAGTCTGGAACACGTACGGCCCGACCGAGGCGACGGTGGTCGCCTGTGCCGCTCCGCTGGGCGTGCCGGGACCGGTTCGCATCGGCCTGCCGCTCGACGGCTGGAGCCTCGCGGTGGTCGATGCCGAGGGACAGGCCGTGCCCGAGGGAGGTGTCGGCGAACTGATCATCGGTGGGGTGGGGCTCGCGCGCTACCTCGATCCGGCGAAGGATGCCGAGAAGTATGCACCGTTTCCGACGCTCGGGTGGGAACGCGCCTACCGCTCGGGTGACCTGGTGCGCTTCGAGAGCGCGGGCCTGATCTTCCAGGGTCGCGCCGATGACCAGGTCAAGGTCGGCGGACGCCGGATCGAGCTCGGTGAGGTCGAGGCTGCCCTCCAGGACCTCCCCGGGGTGACCGGTGCTGCCGCGGCGGTGCGGATGACCGACGCAGGCGTGCCTGTTCTGGTCGGCTATCTCGCTGCGCCGCCGGATTTCGATCGACTCGCCGCTCGCGCCGACCTTGCGGCCCGGCTCCCGGCGCCGATGGTTCCGCTGCTCGCGGTTGTCGACGATCTGCCGATCCGCACCTCCGGCAAAGTGGACCGGGCGGCTCTTCCGTGGCCGCTCCCGAACGTCGAACTGCCGCACACGGACTTCTCTCCGGGCGAAGCGTGGCTCGCGGAGCAGTGGCAGGCGGTTCTCGGCATGCCGGTCACGGGAACGAAGGTCGACTTCTTCGATCTCGGCGGCGGTTCGCTCGCGGCCGCGCAACTGGTCTCCCGCATCCGCACCCGTGTGCCGGAGTTCTCCGTCGCGGACATCTACGACGTTCCGCGCCTCGGTGCGATGGCGACGGCGCTCGGTGCGGCGCTGCAGGACGACACCGACGCGACCTTCCACCGTCCCGCGCCGACGCCACGGCGCATGCAGTGGGTGCAGTCGCTCCTGGGCGTGCCGCTGTTCATCCTGTCCGGTATCCGGTGGCTGCTCTACCTCCTCACCGCGTCTGCCCTCCTGCGCCTCGCGCCCGGGTTCGACGTGCTGCCGGCGACCCCGTGGCCGGTGCTCGTCGTGGGGCTGCTCGTCTTCGCGACGCCGTTCGGGCGGATGGCGATATCTGCCGCGGCGGCCCGTGTGCTGTTGAGGCGCCTCCGACCCGGCGACTATCCCCGGGGCGGATGGGTGCACGTGCGGCTGTGGCTCGCGGAGCAGATCGCCGATCAGGTCGACGCGGTCGGCCTCGCGGGCGCTCCGTGGATCACCTATTACGCACGTGCGTTGGGCGCACGCATCGGCACCGGCGTCGATCTGCATGCGTTGCCTCCGATCACGGGGATGCTGGAAGCCGGCGACGGCGCTGCCATCGAACCCGAGGTCGATCTGTCCGGCTACTGGATCGACGGCGATGTGGTGCGCATCGGGGGCATCCGGATCGGCGCCGAAGCGACGATCGGCTCGCGCAGCACGCTGGCTCCCGGTACCCGCATCGGCCGACGCGCCGAGATCGCCCCGGGTTCCGCTGTGTTCGGCCGGGTTCGTGCCGATCAGACGTGGGCCGGATCCCCCGCTGAGCGCACTGGCGGCCGGTCGGGGGAGTGGCCGACCGAGCGCGCGCCTGCTCCCACACGGTGGTTGTGGGCGTACGCGCTGTCGGCCGTTTTCCTGGCGATCCTGCCGATCCTCTCGTTCGCAGCCGGTGGCCTCGTCGTGGCGCGGGGCATCGTCGATGCGCCGACGCTCGGCACGGCTCTCGGTGGTGCCCTGCTGTGGCTCGTTCCCGGCGTGCTCGTCGCGGGAGCGGTCTACGCCGCCGCTGTGGTGATCTCGGTGCGGCTTCTGGCGATCCGACTCACCGAGGGCACGCATCCGGTGCGCAGCCGCGTCGGTTGGCAGGCTTGGACGACCGAGCGTCTGCTCGACTCAGCGCGGACGGTCCTCTTCCCCCTGTACTCGAGCCTGTTCACGCCGGTATGGCTGCGGATGCTGGGCGCGCGCGTCGGGCGTGATGTCGAAGCATCCACCGTGCTCCTGATCCCGTCGATGGCCCGCATCGAAGACGGGGCATTCCTCGCTGACGACACGATGGTGGCGTCCTACGAACTTCGCGGCGGGTGGATGCGCCTGGGGCAGGTCCGCATCGGCAAGCGTGCGTTCTTGGGCAACTCCGGCATGGCCGCCCCCGGACACCGCGTGCCCCGTGACGGTCTGGTCGCCGTCCTCTCATCTGCTCCGTCGAAGGCCAAGGCAGGATCGTCATGGTTGGGCTCGCCCGCCGTGCGCCTGCGCCGACTCTCGGCCGAAGGCGATGAGACCCGTACATACCAGCCGCCCGTGCGGCTGCGGGTCGCGCGTGCGCTGTGGGAGATCGGTCGCATCGTTCCGGTCATCGTGACGTGCGGGATCGGGCTTCTCGTGATGTTCGCGCTTGCCGCCCTGATCGAGACGCTCGGATTGGTCTGGGCGGTCCTCCTGTCGGGGCTCGTGTTGCTGCTCACCGGAGCGCTCGCGGCGGGCCTCTCGACGATCGCCAAGTGGATCATCGTCGGCCCGATTCGCGCCGGCGAACAGCCCCTCTGGTCGAGCTTCGTCTGGCGTACCGAGGTATCCGACACGTTCACCGAGATGGTCGCCGCACCCTGGTTCGCCCGTGCCGCTGCCGGTACTCCCGCTCTCGCTGTGTGGCTGCGCTCGCTCGGCGCAACGATCGGGCGCGGAGTGTGGTGTGACAGCTACTGGCTCCCCGAGCCGGACCTCGTCACCCTCGGCGACGGATCGACGGTCAATCGCGGGTGCGTTGTGCAGACCCACCTGTTCCATGATCGAATCATGAGTATGGATACCGTCGAACTGGAAGCCGGGGCGACCCTCGGGCCCCACAGCGTGATCCTTCCCGCTGCATCGATCGGCGCACACGCGACGGTGGGTCCGGCATCCCTCGTCATGCGTGGTGAGTCGGTGCCGGTCGGTTCGCGATGGAGTGGCAACCCGATCGGCCCCTGGCGTGCCGTCAAGGCGCGCGCCTACCAGTCGACATCGTGAGTGGCCACGACCCGTACACGCCCGAGAGTGGTGACCCGGCCTTCGATGTCGAGTCGTACGACCTTCAGATCGACTACCGCGTGCGCACCAACCGGCTCGAGGGGCGAGCGATCATCAACGCCGTCGCGACCAAGGCGGTCTCCGCGATCAGTCTCGACCTCGTGGGTCTCCGCGCGACGCGCGTGCGTCTCGACGGCGATCGCCGCACGCAGTTCACGCCGGGACCACGCAAGCTGCGGGTGAAATCGCCGCGGGTTCTGCAGGCGGGGGAGCGCTTTTCGCTCGACATCACGTACGCGGGGAGCCCCGGGCCGCGGCGATCGCGGTGGGGCACGATCGGCTGGGAAGAGCTCGAGGACGGCGCGCTGGTTGCGGCCCAGCCCACCGGTGCTCCCACGTGGTTTCCCTGCAATGACCGCCCCGACGACCGCGCGCGCATGCGTGTGTCGGTGACGACGGATGCTGGTTACCTGCCCGTGCCGACCGGTCGTCCCGTGGGGAAGTCGCTGAGCGGTGGCCGGGTGACGGTGATCGCGGAGTCGACCGTGCCGGTGGCCACGTATCTCGCTGCTGTCCACATCGGCGCGTACGAGCAGACGGCGCTCGCGGGTGATGACCGCGTGCGGGTGTTCGCCCCGCCGGCATTGCGCGCGGACGTGTGGCGCGCTTTTCAGGACGTTCCGCGCATGCTCGCCCTGTTCGACGCCGAGTTCGGTGCCTATCCGCAAGAGGATTGCGCGCTCGTCGTGACGGCGGATGAGCTCGAGATCCCGCTCGAAGCCCAGGGGATGGCGGTGTTCGGCGTCAATCACCTCGTCCCGGCGGAACAGCGGCTGATCGCCCATGAGCTCGCGCACCAGTGGTTCGGCAACAGCGTGGGTCTTGCCCGCTGGCGCGATATCTGGCTCAACGAGGGGTTCGCCTGCTACGCCGAGTGGATGTGGTCGGAGGCATCCGGAGGTCCGACGGTCGCCGAGAGAGCAGCGCAGTACCACGCGCGGCTGCGGACGCTTCCGCAGAATCTCGTGCTCGGTGATCCCGGCCCCGACCTCATGTTCGACGACCGGGTCTACAAGCGGGGCGCGCTCACGCTCTATGCGCTGCGATGCGCCCTCGGCACGCAGACGTTCTCCGCCCTCGTGCGCGAGTGGACGGCGGCGCACCGCCACGCACTGGTCACGAGCGACGACTTCCGTGCGTTCGCGTCGCAGACAAGCGGCGTCGATCTCAGCGGCCTTTTCGCCGCCTGGCTGGATTCGCCGCTCCTGCCCCCGCTCCCCGTTCGCCCGCGCTGATCGAGCAGGAACCCTCTCGCTGAGTGAGTAGCCCGCAGAGCGGGCGTATCGACATCACGCGCTACCGCTGGTGATCTCGATCTACGGGACGTCGGGCCCGAGCATCCCTTCGGTCGGGATGCCGGCCGCTGGGCCCTTGAGCTCGACGAGCATGGTGTGAGTCGGGGTGGTCCCGATGTTTCGGCCGGTGTGCCGCTGGGCGGGGAGCCAGACACTGCGACTCGCTTCGAGCTGAACCTCGCGGACCGTTCCGTTCACCTCGAGTTGGCGGCGAAAACCGCTGAGCGTGATCATCAAACTGTTGGGGTGGACATGGGGATGCGTCTGGTCGCCCGGCTCGTCGTGGTACTCCAGCACGCGAACATACTCGTTCTCGAAAACCGTCCGATAATGCTCCGGGTCCGTCACCACCGGGTCTTCGTTAGCCATGCCTGCGACCGTTCTCTCTCGCGGACCGGCGGTACAGGACCCCACTTCGGCCTCAGCAGGCTCCCCGCCGCGACGAGGGGGCGGGTGTTCGAACCGATGTTGGCGGTGGGGGTGATCGATGGTGGTGAGGATCGAATCGTGGACACGATCCCGCAGGAATCTGTTCTGATGTCACGGGACTAGAAAGGCGGGGCCCGAAGGCCCCGCCATCCCCGTGTTTTCTACGTGCCCCCGACTGGAATCGAACCAGCGACCTTTGGTACCGGAAACCAACGCTCTATCCCCTGAGCTACGGAGGCGTACCGATCGAGACTATCACCGCGAGATCGCGTTGACCGCCGCACTCAGTCGCTCGGCGAGGTAGCGATGACCCGCCGTCGACGGATGCTGGCGACCCACACCCGCGTCGATCACGTCGGCATAGTTCTCGGGAGTGATCCATTCGTCGTCCACGGGTGAGATGTACCACCAGCCGCGTTCCGCAGCGAGCCCCGCGAGGTCGCGGTCGATCGCGGCGGTCGACGCTTCGACCGGGAGGACGTGCGGGGCGGGGCCCAGGATCACGACCCGCGCAGAAGGAAAGGTCGCTGCAAGCGCATCCCAGGCAGCGTCCACGGCATCCGCGTAACCGGTCGGATACAACAGCCGATCGTTGATTGAGCCCTGGACGACGATCAGATCCGGCGCGATCGTGGGGTCGAGTGCCGCGATCCGCTCTCCGAATGCTGGCCCATCGATGCCGGCCTTCAGATACCCGCTCCCGCGCACGCCGTCGACGACCGTGGTCCACCCCGCAAGATCGGCGATGGCATAGGCGTAGCCGAGTTCGGGAACCGTCGCGGCTGAGCCGTAGGTCCACGAGTCGCCGAAGATCAGCACGGTCGGGTTCTCGGGAAGGTCGAGATCCTCGGGAGTGACCTGCACGGCGGACTGTCCGGCACCGGCGGCAACGGTCGCTTCGGGGGTCGCCCACGGGCGCCAGATCGCGACGACCGCGGCCAATGTCAGCATCCCGGCGAGGCCGGCGAGAACCCACGCGGGAACTCGTCGCAGAGGGATGCCGGACGCCGTCATGGGTAGAGGGTATGTCAGCCGCTTCCCCGCACCCAAACGTTCGTGTGACCGGAGTGATTGTGGGTCGGAAACCGCCGGTGCAGAAGCACCCCTCCGGGCATGCGAGGATACTTCGGTGCAACGCATCCTGACCGCTGAACTCGACCTGGAACTGGGGTCGTCCGTCGACCTGATTTTTCAGATCTCGGCCGCTCAACCGGCGCCCGTCGTGCGCGAGGAATTGACGTTCACCCAGGGTGATCGCGTGTACACGCCGACCGAAGTCGTCGACCAGTCCGGCAGTCGGTTGCACCGCGTGCTCGGCGAAGCGGGCCCTCTGCACGTGCGCTACGAAGCGGTCATCGACGGCCAGGTCGCGCAGCGGTCCACGAGCGACCTCGAGGCCATCACCTACCTGCGTCCGAGCCGGTACTGCCAGTCCGACGAGGTTTTCTCCCAAGCGCGGCGGCAGTTCCGCGGGCTCCAGGGCATCGATCTGATCACAGCGGTCAGTGAGTTCGTCGCTTCCAGCACGACCTACACGCCCGGGCTCAGCCAGGGAACCGACTCGGCCGTGACGACCCTGATGACCGGTCAAGGCGTCTGTCGCGACTATGCGCACGTCGTCATCGCACTCCTGCGTGCCATGGACATGCCCGCCCGCTACGCGGCCTGCTTTGCTCCGGGCCTGCGGCCGATGGATTTCCACGCGGTCGCCGAGGCCTACCTCGACGGCAGCTGGTACGTCATCGATGCGACGCGGCTCGCCAATCGCCGCTCACTCGTGCGCATCGCGACCGGCCGCGACGCCGCCGACTGTGCGTTCCTCAGCTATCACGGCGGGCACGTGGGCTTGCAGCGTATGCAGGTGGACGCCTGCATCCTCCCCGACGACGCGGCCGACGTCGATGCGCTCGACGCCGCGATCACCGCATCCGACCCCGCCGCCGACGACATCGCCGAACTGATCCAGCTCACCTGACCTCCGCACTTTGCTCAGTGGCATGGCACCTGGGGCTGGTGTGAACTCCTGAGGCCCACGGGTCGGCTTGCGGCGATCGGATCATACGACCGGACACCCACCCCCGGACCTCCCGCCGTCCGGAAGCACGCACGACCGCGTGTGTCCGCAGCCCTTATTCAGTCTGCACGCGGGCCCACGGGCCCGTGCTCCGCGTCATGACGGGGGAGTAGCGCCGGGCAGTTCGCGGGGAGACTGAATACGGAACATGTCGGGGTGGCGCCGGGCCGCGGCGCGGGGTCGGTTCAGCCGGATGGCGGGGCTGGCGCGCATTGTTGGGGCTCCAGGGGCGACGTGCGGCGTAGGGACCGTGCGACCGGACAGGTTGGGACACGGGACCGGTGCGAGAGCGCCGGTAGAATTGCCGGGTTATGAATCCTGAAGCGCTCTCCGCCGCCCTGCTCGCCGTCGTCAGCCCGCTCGCCGAGGCGCGACGCCCGGGCGCGAGCGCGGGATGGACGCCCGAGGACTTCGTGATCGAGCGCCCGAAAAACCGCGATCACGGCGATTGGGCCTCCAACGCCGCGATGAAACTCGCGAAGGGCCTCGGCGCGAACCCGCGCGAATTCGCCGCGGAGATCGCCGCCGCCCTCGCCGCGACCGACGGCGTCGCGAGCGTCGAGGTCGCCGGTCCCGGCTTCATCAACATCCGCCTCGAAGCCGGTGCCGCGGGTGCCCTGGCGAAGACGATCGTGGATGCCGGCGCTGCCTTCGGCTCGAACGACACCCAGCGTGGCCAGACCATCAACCTCGAGTTCGTCAGCGCGAACCCGACCGGTCCGATGCACATCGGGCACACGCGCTGGGCGGCCCTCGGCGACGCGATCGCCCGGGTGCTGCTCGCGAGTGGCGCGACCCTCGTTCGCGAGTTCTACATCAACGACGCCGGCGCCCAGATGGAACGGTTCGGGCGGTCGGTGCTCGCCCGCGCCAAGGGGGAGCCGACACCGGAGGACGGATACCCCGGGTCGTACATCGACGATCTCGCGCGCCGGGTGCTCGATCAGCGCCCCGATCTGCTCGATCTTCCGGCCGACGAGCAGGTGGCCGAGGCCCGCGACCTCGCCTACGCGCTCCAGCTGGGCGATCTGCAGGCGTCGCTGGAGAAGTTCAACGTGCACTTCGATGTCTTCTTCAGCGAGCGGACGCTCCATGCGAAGGGCGCGAACGGTGAGCCGAGTCTCGTCGACGACGCCGTCGATCGCCTGCGGGCACAGGGCCATGTCTTCGACCAGGACGACGCGGTCTGGGTGCGCACGACCGATTTCGGCGACGACAAGGACCGTGTCATCCGCCGTTCCAACGGGGAGTACACCTATTTCGCCGCGGATGCCGCGTACTACCTCAACAAGAGCGACCGCGGCTACGCACACAAGATCTACCTGCTCGGCGCCGATCACCACGGGTACGTCCACCGCCTCAAGGCCCTCGCCGGCGCGGCCGGCGATGACCCGGATCGCGACATCGAGGTGCTCATCGGGCAGCTGGTGTCGATCAACGGCGCGAAGCTCTCCAAGCGCGCGGGCAACATCATCGAGCTCGACGATCTGCGCGAATGGTTGGGAACGGACGCCCTGCGCTATTCGCTCGCCCGCTATCCGGCCGACTCGCCGCTGACGCTCGACCCTGAGGTGCTCACGAAGCGGACGAACGACAATCCCGTCTTCTACGTGCAGTACGCCCATGCCCGTACGCACAACGTGGGGAGGAACGCGGCGGATTCGGGCGTGACCCGCGAGGCGTTCGTGCCGGAGCTCCTCGATCACGAGACCGAGTCCGCCCTCCTCGGCGCGCTCCAGGAGTTTCCGCGGGTGGTCGCGTTCGCCGCGGACGTGCGCGAACCGCACCGTGTCGCGCGCTATCTCGAGGAGCTCGCCGGCCTCTACCACCGCTGGTACGACAACTGCCGCGTCACCCCGCTGGGTGACGAGGAGGTCACCGACCTCCACCGCACCCGCCTGTGGCTGAACGATGCCACCGGTCAGGTGCTCCGCAACGGCCTCGATCTTCTCGGCGTGAGCGCGCCCGAACGGATGTGACGACGTGACCGACGAGCATCCGACGCAGCCTCTCCCTGACCCGGATGCGCGCTGGGTGCTCTCCCGCGACGCGGCGCCCGCGAAACGCCGCCGCTGGCCGTGGCTGATCGCGGTGCTCGCCGTCGTGGCGCTCATCATCGGTGCCTGGTTCGCGGGGGAGTACATCGCCCGCGGCATCGTCATGAAGACGATCCGCGACCAGGTGGTCACCCAGCTCTCCCTGCCGGCCGATCAGCAGATCGACATCGATGTGCCCGGCCCGCTGATCCCACAGCTGATCGTCGGGAGTTTCGCCGACCTGTCGATCTCGTCGGAGGATGTGCTCCTGGAAGGAATCACCGCGGACATCAGCGTGACCGCGCAGGATGTCCCGCTCCGCGGTGGGGACTGGAGCGGGGCGTACGCGAGGGTCGCGCTCGACGAGGACCAGCTCCGTTCGCTCCTCGCGCAGGTCGAGGGATTTCCCGCCGACTCGGTCACGCTCGATGCGCCGGACGTCGCCGCGAGCTTCGAGCTCCGACTCTTCGCCCTCAGCGTGCCGGTGGGTGTCTCCCTCACTCCCCGCGCGGAGGGCGGCGACATCGTGCTGACACCCTCGACGCTCCAGGTGGGGGGCGCGGAGCTCTCCGCGGAAGCGCTGACCCAGCAGTTCGGTGCCATCGCATCGACCGTCCTCCGGGACTGGGATGTCTGCATCGCCGATCAACTGCCGAGCGCGCTCACGCTGACCGCGATCGCCGTCGAGCGCGAGCAGGTCGTCGCGGACTTCGAGATCGACAGCGCCATCCTTCAGCAGAGCGGGTCCGTGCCGCGGGGCACCTGCTCCTGATTCGCACAGCGTCACACGGCGGGCCGCCGCGCGCCGGTGCCCTAGACTGCAAGGACCGTCTGCCCGGATGGCCGGAGCGTGAACACGCCGCCCGCCGTCCGCATCCCATCCGATTGGTGCCCCTCGTGTCCGTCGCCCCCGACCGCCCGCTCGTGCCCGACTGGCTCGCCGTCCCGGACGACGCGAACGCGCTCGCCGCTGCCGTCTGGCCGGCTTCCGCCGACCGCGATGAGCACGGGGTCCTGCAGATCGCCGGCGTCCCGGTCACGGACCTTCGCGAAGAGTTCGGTACTCCGCTCTACGTCCTCGACGAGGATGCTGTCCGCGCCCGCGCCCGGCAGGTGCGCGAGGCGTTCGAGACCGCCGCCGCCCGCCACGGCACGCGAGCACGGGTCTACTACGCCGGCAAGGCGTTCCTGTCGACCGAGGTCGTGCGCTGGGTGACCGGCGAAGGACTCGCGGTCGATGTCGCCACCGCGGGTGAGCTCGCCGTGGCGCTCGCGGCCGGCGCCGATCCGGCGCGGATCGGTCTGCACGGCAATAACAAGTCGGTCGCCGAACTCACCCAGGCCGTCGAGCTCGGCCTCGGGTCGGTCGTGCTCGACAGTGAGATCGAGCTCGAGCGCCTCGCCGCGATCGCCGAGCGGCGCGGAGTCGTCCAACCGGTGCTCATCCGGGTCAACAGCGGCGTCCACGCGGAAACACACGACTTCCTCGCCACCGCGCACGAAGACCAGAAGTTCGGCTTCGCGCTGGCGGACGCGCCGGCCGTCGTCTCCCGCATCCGCGAACTCTCGTCGCTGCGCTTCCTGGGCTTGCACTGTCACATCGGCTCCCAGATCTTCGGGACCGCCGGCTTCGAGGAATCCGCGGGGCGTGTGGTCGAGCTCCACGCGGAACTGTCGGTCGGCGGCGAGATCCCGGTCCTCAACCTCGGTGGCGGGTTCGGCATCGCCTACACCTCCGTGGACACCCCGACGCCCATCGAGCAGCTCGCCGACGGCATTGTGGACGCGGTCGCCCGCGAGTGCGCTGTCCGCGGCATCCCGCTGCCGACGCTCGCCTTCGAGCCCGGCCGCACGATCGTCGGCCGCGCCGGCGTGACGCTGTACGAGACGGGCACAGTCAAGCCCGTGCAGGTGAGCGACGACCTCACCCGCCTGTACGTGAGTGTCGACGGCGGGATGAGCGACAATGCGCGCCCCGCGCTCTACGGTGCGCAATACTCCGCGCGCATTGCGTCGCGGACCTCGACCGCGGAGCCCGCGCTCACGCGCGTCGTCGGGCGTCACTGCGAGTCCGGTGACATCGTGGTGGATGCCGAGTATCTGCCGGGAGACGTCACTCCCGGCGATCTGCTGGCCGTGCCCGCGACCGGTGCCTACTGCTACTCGCTTGCGAGCAACTACAACGTCGTCCCCCGTCCTCCCGTCGTCGCCGTCCGCCACGGTGCGGCGCGCGTGATCGTGCGCGGCGAGACGATCGACGATCTGCTGGCGCGCGACGCCGGCGTCACCATCAAGGAGCGTGCATGACCGAATATCGCCGCCTACGCGTGGCGCTGCTGGGCGCCGGAGCCGTCGGCTCCCAGGTCGCCGACCTGCTGCGCAAGCACGGGGACGAACTGGCCGACCGGGCCGGTGCGGCCCTCGATCTCGTCGGCATCGCCGTGCGTGACCTCGACGCGCCGCGGGAAACGGATCTGCCGCGTGAGCTGTTCACGACCGACGCCAGTGAGCTGATTCTCGGCGCCGACATCGTGATCGAACTGATGGGCGGCATCGAGCCCGCACGCGAGTACATCCTGCAGGCGCTGAACTCGGGAGCCGACGTCGTCACCGCCAACAAGGCGCTGCTGGCCACCCACGGCCCGGAGATCTTCGACGCCGCCGATCAGGTCGGCGCCTCGGTGTACTACGAGGCCGCCGCCGCCGGTGCGATCCCCATCATCCGGCCGCTGCGTGATTCGCTCGCCGGTGACCGCGTGCAGCGCATCATGGGCATCGTCAACGGCACGACGAACTACATCCTCGACCGGATGGACCGCGAGGGCAGCGACTTCGCCGAGGTCCTCGCCGATGCGCAGGCGCTCGGGTACGCCGAATCCGACCCCACGGCCGACATCGAAGGCTACGACGCCGCGCAGAAGGCGGCCATCCTCGCCTCTCTCGCCTTCCACACGGCGGTTCCGCTCGAGGCCGTGCACCGTGAGGGCATCACCCACATCGACAAGAACGTGATGGATGCTGCCCGTCACGCGGGTTTCGTCGTCAAGCTCCTCGCGGTGTGTGAGCGGATCGTCGGGGACGACGCATCCCAGCCCGCGGGCGACGCGATCTCGGTCCGCGTATACCCCGCGCTCGTCCCTCGGGATCACCCGCTGGCCAGCGTCCATGGCGCGAACAACGCCGTGTTCGTCCAGGCCGAAGCGGCCGGCAACCTCATGTTCTACGGTGCCGGCGCTGGCGGAGTGCAGACCGCGTCGGCCGTGCTCGGCGACGTCGTCTCCGCCGCCCGCCGGCATATCGCCGGTGGCGTCGGTGTCGGCGAATCCACGCGCGCCAACCTACCCGTGCTGCCGATCGGGCGGGTCACGACCCGCTACCAGATCACGCTCGAGGTATCGGACGAGCAGGGTGTCCTGGCGACGGTCGCCGGCATCCTGAGCGACGGCCGCGTGTCGATCGCGACGGTCGAACAGACCGTCTTGACAGAGAACAACGGCGATCCGGGAGTGGCCCGCATCGTCATCGGAACCCACCGAGCGCTCGAGCAGGATCTCAGCGAAACGGTCGACCACCTCGCCGCGAGCGGCGTCGTGGAGCGGGTTGTTTCGGTTCTGCGAGTAGAAGGAGACTGACATGGCGGAGAACACGAAGATGGTTCATGTGTGGCAGGGCGTCATGCGCGAGTATGCCGACCGGCTGGGCGTCACCGACGCATCCACCGTCGTCACCCTGGGGGAGGGCGGCACGCCGCTCATCCCGGCGGCATCGCTGTCGCAGATGTCGGGCGCCGACGTCTACATCAAGTTCGAGGGAATGAACCCGACCGGCTCCTTCAAGGACCGTGGCATGACGGTCGCGCTCTCGCGCGCGGTCGAGCACGGAGCGAAGGCCGTCATCTGCGCCTCGACCGGCAACACGTCGGCGTCGGCTGCGGCCTATGCCGCGCACGCCGGCATCACGGCTGCCGTTCTCGTGCCCGAGGGCAAGATCGCGATGGGCAAGCTCAGCCAGGCCGTCATCCACGGCGGGCGTCTCATCCAGGTGCGCGGCAACTTCGACGATTGCCTCGAGATCGCGCGCGAGCTGGCCGAGCACTATCCGGTACACCTGGTGAACTCGGTCAACCCCGACCGCATCGAGGGTCAGAAGACCGCCGCCTACGAGGTCGTCTCACAGCTCGGCGACGCGCCGGACTTCCACTTCATCCCGGTCGGCAACGCCGGCAACTACACGGCGTACTCCCGCGGCTACCGGGAAGAGGTCGCGCGCGGCGTGTCGAGCACCGTGCCGCGGATGTTCGGCTTCCAGGCCGAGGGGTCGGCTCCCCTTGTCCGCGGTGAGATCGTGCGCAACCCGGAGACGATCGCTTCGGCGATCCGCATCGGCAACCCGGCCTCGTGGGAGCTGGCCCTCGAGGCGCGCGACGCGACCGACGGCTGGTTCGGCGCAATCGACGACACCCGCATCCTCGCTGCGCAGAAGCTGCTCGCCGGCACCGTCGGCGTCTTCGTCGAACCGGCCTCGGCGATCAGTGTCGCAGGGCTGCTCGACCGCGCCGAGGCCGGAGTCATCCCCGCCGGCTCGAAGGTCGTGCTGACCGTCACCGGCCACGGGCTGAAGGACCCCCAGTGGGCCCTGCGCAACGCGGACGGCTCGGAAGTGGCCCCCACGGTCGTCGACGCGTCGACCAGCGAGGTCGCCGCCGTTCTCGAGCTCGCTCCCCAGGCATGACCACGAGCGAGGCAACGGGCCTGCCCGAGCCGGTCACCGTTCGCGTGCCCGCGACGAGCGCGAACCTCGGTCCCGGATTCGACACGCTCGGCCTCGCGCTCAGCTCGTACGACGACCTGACGGTCACTCAGCTCTCGGAGCCGGGGCTGGAGATCGTCGTCTCGGGTGAGGGAGCCGCCGACGTTCCCACCGACGCGTCGCACCTCGTCGTGCGCGCGATGGCGTATGCCTTCGAATCGGTCGGGCGGACGCTCCCGGGCATCCGTCTTGAGGCGCACAACACGATCCCGCACGGACGGGGCATGGGCTCGTCCGGTGCGGCCGTCGTCGCGGGTCTTCTGGCAGCGAAGGGCTTGCTCGCCGGCGAGGTTGATTTCGACGACGCCACTCTGCTCCGTGTGGCGACCGAGATGGAAGGTCACCCCGACAACGTGGCCCCCGCGTTGTTCGGCGGGCTCACGATCGCGTGGATGGACGAGTCCGGACCGCAGCACAAGAAGTTGCTCGTGCACCGCGGTGTCTCGCCCGTCGTGTTCGTCCCGGAGTTCACGATGTCGACCTCGGTTGCGCGCGGCCTCGCACCCCTCCAGGTGACGAGAGAGGATGCCGTTTTCAACGTCTCGCGATCGGCCCTGCTGATTGCGGCGCTCACCCAGAGCCCGGAACTCCTGATGGCGGCGACCGAAGACAAGCTGCACCAGTCCTACCGCGCGCACGCGATGCCGGCGACCGATCACCTGGTGCGCGCCCTGCGTGCCGAGGGCTTCGCGGCCGTCGTCTCGGGGGCGGGGCCGAGTGTGCTCGTGCTCGCCGATGGTCCCGGTCAGCGCCTGGCCGCCGCGGAGCTTGCGGCATCCGTCACCGACACCCCGTGGGAGGCCCGCATGCTGGCCGTCGACGTCCGGGGTGGTACAGTGAGGGACTATCCGGAGGGTTCCACGCTTCGCGCGTGAATCTGGCCTCCGTCGCAATCTGCGAACCCCTGCATCACCCCCCGTCGCGCCGCCATCCGATATCCGTCTCGGATTCACGATGTCTGCACGGGACTACGCGCCTGTCGTGGACGGCGCACGATGCAGTTGCCCTGTCCACGTTCTACTGAAGGAGAACTCATGGAGTCCCTCTCCGAGACCCAGACCGAAGAAAACCAGATCGTCGGCGAGGATGCCGCGGCCCAGAACGTCGCCGCCGAAGCCCCCGCCACCGAAGAAGCGCCCGTCGAGGAGGCTCCCGTCGCTGAGGAGGCCCCCGTCGCCGAGGAGGCTCCCGCTGAGGAGGCTCCCGCCGCCGACGCATCCGTCCAGGAAACTCCCGTCGAGGCGCCTGCTGACGAGGCGCCTGCTGACGAGGCGCCTGCTGACGAGGCGCCTGCTGACGAGGCGCCTGCTGACGAGGTTCCCGCCGCTGACGAGGCTCCCGCCGAGAAGCCGGCCGCTGCCGTGAAGGCGCCCCGCAAGCGCGCGCCGCGTCGCGCCAAGAGCTCCGACGTGCCCGCCGCGGACGCCGCCCCCGTCGAGGCAGCCTCCGCCGACGCGCCGGCATCCGACCAGTCAGCTGCCGACGTCGCACCTGCTGCAGACGACGCACCCGCGTCCGACGCCGCGCCTGCAGAAGAGGCCGCGTCCGCTGAGGCGACGCCCGCCGTCGACAACGCGCCGTCGACCGATGAGCAGTCCGCCACCGAGGGTGAGGCCTCGACCGACGGCCCGGCGCCCGCCGAGGGTGAGACCAGTGGTCGGTCGCGCGGCCGCAGCCGCAGCCGTAGCCGCAACCGCAACGGCAACGCCCAGAACGCTCAGAACGGCAACGCCCAGAACGCGCCCGCCGCGCAGAACCAGCCCGCTGCGGCCGCCGACGACAAGACGGACGACGACGACCAGCCCCAGAGTGGCGGTCGTGGTCGTCAGCGCCCGGCCAAGCGTCGCGGCCAGAACGGTCCGACCGACGAGTTCGACACCGAGATCGGCGAGGACGACGTCCTCATCCCGATCGCCGGCATTTTGGATGTCCTCGACAACTACGCGTTCGTGCGCACGACCGGCTACCTCCCCGGTACCAGCGACGTGTACGTATCGCTCGGTCAGGTCAAGAAGTACAACCTGCGCAAGGGTGACGCCGTCGTCGGTTCGATCAAGCAGCCCCGCGAGGGTGAGCAGTCCAGCCGCCAGAAGTACAACGCGCTCGTCAAGGTCGACTCGGTCAACGGTCTGTCCGTCGAGGATGCCGCCGGCCGCGTCGAGTTCGGCGAGCTCACCCCGCTCTACCCCCAAGAGCGTCTGCGCCTGGAGACGGGTTCGGAGAAGCTGACCCAGCGCATCATCGATCTCGTCGCCCCGATCGGCAAGGGCCAGCGCGGACTCATCGTCGCGCCGCCGAAGGCCGGCAAGACGATCGTCCTGCAGCAGATCGCGAACGCGATCGCGACGAACAACCCCGAGGTCCACCTCATGGTCGTCCTCGTCGACGAGCGGCCCGAAGAGGTCACCGACATGCAGCGCACGGTCAAGGGTGAGGTCATCGCCTCGACGTTCGACCGTCCCGCCGAGGACCACACGACGGTCGCCGAGCTCGCCATCGAGCGCGCCAAGCGTCTCGTCGAGCTCGGTCGTGACGTCGTCGTGCTGCTCGACTCGATCACGCGCCTCGGCCGCGCCTACAACATCTCGGCCCCGACCTCGGGCCGCGTGCTCACGGGTGGCGTCGACGCGTCGGCGCTCTACCCGCCGAAGCGCTTCTTCGGCGCGGCGCGCAACATCGAGAACGGTGGATCGCTCACGATCCTCGCCACGGCGCTCGTAGAGACCGGCTCCAAGATGGACGACGTGATCTTCGAAGAGTTCAAGGGCACGGGCAACAGCGAGCTGCGCCTGTCGCGTCAGCTGGCCGACAAGCGCATCTTCCCCGCCGTCGACGTCAACGCATCGTCCACGCGTCGCGAAGAGATGCTGCTCAGCGCCGACGAGGTCAAGATCACCTGGAAGCTGCGTCGCGCCCTCGCCGGTCTCGACCCGCAGCAGGCGCTCGAAGTCGTCCTCGGCAAGCTGAAGGAGACCTCGAGCAACGTCGAGTTCCTCGTGCAGATGCAGAAGTCGATGCCCGCACCCGCCGCCGGTGGGCACAGCCACGGGCACGAGAACAGCATCCGCTGATCGACGTGTTCGAGTCCGTCAAGGGACTGATCGACGAGCACCGCGCCGTTCAGGAGGAGCTCTCCGATCCGGCGCTGCACGCCGACGCCCGGCGTGCCAAGCGTGTCAACCGTCGCTACGCCGAGCTCAGTCGGATCGTCGCCGCCTACGATGCGTGGGTGGCGGCCTCTGACGACCTCGAGGCGGCGCGCGAACTCGCCCGCGAAGACGATGCCTTCGCGGCGGAGGTGCCGTCCCTCGAGGAACATCGTGCCGCGGCGCAGGAGCGCCTGCGGCGTCTGCTGATCCCGCGGGATCCGGACGACGCCCGCGACGTGATCATGGAGATCAAGGGCGGCGAGGGCGGTGCCGAGTCGGCGCTGTTCGCCGCGGATCTGCTCCGGATGTACCTGCAGTACGCGGCATCCAAGGGATGGAAGACAGAGCTCCTCGAGCGCAACGAATCCGACCTCGGCGGTTACAAGGATGTCCAGGTCGCGATCAAGGGATCCTCCACTGATCCTGCGCAGGGCGTCTGGGCGCACCTGAAGTACGAGGGCGGTGTGCACCGCGTCCAGCGGGTGCCGGCGACCGAGTCTCAGGGCCGCATCCACACGTCGACGACGGGCGTGCTCGTCTTTCCCGAGGTCGACGAGCCCGAAGAAGTCCAGATCGACCCGAACGATCTGAAGATCGATGTGTTCCGCTCGTCCGGCCCGGGTGGACAGTCCGTCAACACGACCGACTCGGCCGTGCGCATCACACACCTGCCGACCGGGATCGTCGTGTCGATGCAGAACGAGAAGAGCCAGCTGCAGAACCGCGAGGCCGGCATGCGTGTGTTGCGTGCGCGGATCCTCGCCAAGCAGCAGGAAGAGTTGGATGCTGCGGCATCCGATGCCCGGCGCTCGCAGATCCGTGGGATGGATCGCTCCGAGCGGATCCGCACGTACAACTTCCCGGAGAACCGCATCGCCGACCACCGCACCGGCTACAAGGCGTACAACCTCGATCAGGTGATGGACGGCGCGCTCGAGCCGATCATCCAGTCCGCGATCAGCGCCGACGAAGAGGCCCAGCTCGCGGCACTCGCCGCAGACTGACATCTGCGCGCTGATCGGGCCGCCGCGCGCGAGGTTCCCGCGCGGCGTGAGCGCGGGGTTCATCCAGCTGAGATCGCGGCATCCGTCTCGGGATGCCGTGTATTGCGCCGTCTGACCCTTTGCATGTCCCACTTACGGCGCTGCGTGTCCCACTAACGGCGGAGAATGTCCCACATTCGGTCGTTCTGACCGGCGTAAACCGACCATAAGTGGGACCGGTCAGATGAAGTACTCGGGCGCAGTCAAGATGCTCCGGGTGTCCTCGCCGGTGGTCCGGGGGCGGGCCTTGGCGGGCACGCCCACGAGCACGGAGTCCTCGGGCGCATCGCGGGTGACGACCGCGTTCGCGCCGATGACGGACCCCGCGCCGATCGTGATCGGCCCGAGGATCTTCGCGCCGGAGCCGACGGCCACTCCGTTGCCGAGGGTCGGATGCCGTTTCCCGCCCTCGCGGGTGCGTCCGCCCAGGGTGACCCCGTGGTACAGCATCACGTCGTCGCCGACTTCGGCGGTTTCGCCGATGACAACGCCCATCCCGTGGTCGATGAAGAAGCGGCGTCCGATCGTCGCACCGGGGTGGATCTCCACTCCGGTGAGCCATCGGGTCAGTTGCGACAGCGCCCGCGCGGGGAAGCGCAACCCGCGCTCCCACAGGAGGTGCGCGACCCGGTAGGACCAGATCGCGTGGAGGCCGGAGTACAGCACCGCGATCTCCAGCCCGCTGCGGGCGGCCGGATCGCGGAGCTTGGCAGCGGCGAGGTCTTCGCGGAGGCGGGAGAAGGCGCTCATGCGGCACCCTCCTCATCGCGAAGGTGGGCGTACAGTGCAGTCGACAAATAGCGCTCCCCGGCATCCGGCACGATCACGACGATTCTCTTCCCGGTCGATTCGGGTCGGCCAGCGATCTCGAGCGCTGCCCAGACGGCTGCTCCCGCCGACATCCCCGCCAGGATCCCCTCACGCGTCGCGAGGTCGCGTGCGACGCGGATCGCATCGTCGAACTCCACATCGAAGATCTCGTCGACGACGGAGCGGTCGAGGACCTCGGGGACGAAGTTGGGGCCGATGCCCTGGATGCGGTGTCCGCCGGCTCGCCCTTCGGTCAGCACGGGGGAGTCCTTCGGCTCGACGAGGGCGACTTTCAACGCGGGGTTCTTGGCCTTGAGCGCCTGGCCCACTCCGGTGATCGTCCCGCCTGTGCCGGAACCCGCGACGAACCAGTCGAGCTGTCCGTCGGTGTCCCGCCAGATCTCCTCGGCTGTGGTCTGCCGATGGATCGCGGCGTTCGCGTCGTGCTCGAACTGATGCGCGAGGACCGCGCCGGGAGTCTCGGCAACGATCCGGTGTGCCGCATCCACCGCCTCCGTCATGCCCTTGTGCGGATTCGTGAGCACGAGCTCCGCGCCATAGGCCTTCAGGAGCGTCCGGCGCTCCTTCGACATCGACGCCGGCATGGTGAGGATCACGCGGTATCCCCGCGCCGCGCCGATGAGCGCCAGCGCGATGCCCGTGTTGCCGCTCGTGGACTCGACGATCGTCCCGCCGGGTCGGAGCTGCCCGGACTTCTCCGCCGCCTCGATGAGTGCGAACCCGAGACGATCCTTGACGGAGCCGCCGGGGTTGTAGAACTCCAGCTTGGCGAGGACGTCGGCACCCACCCCGTCGGTCAGGGCATTGATGCGAACCAGCGGGGTGTCGCCGAACGCCGTGGTGATATCGGGGTGGATGCCCGCCACGTCAGTCGCGGAGGTGCTCGTAGAGCGCCGTCGACAGGTACCGCTCACCGAAGGAGGGCACGATCACGACGATGTTCTTGCCCTCCGACTCGGGACGCGCGGCGACCTCGAGTGCGGCCCAGATCGCGGCGCCGGAGGAGATTCCGACGAGGATTCCCTCCTTCGTCGCCACCTCGCGCGCGACGCGGATCGCGTCGTCGAAGGACACGTCCTGCACCTCGTCGATGACCGACTGGTCGAGGATCGGCGGGATGAAGTTCGGGCCGATGCCCTGGATCTTGTGTGGACCCGGCGTTCCGGTCGTCAGCAGGGGGGAGTCGGCCGGCTCGACAGCGACGACCTGCACGCCCGGCACGCGCTCCTTGAGTACCTGGCCGACGCCGGTGATCGTGCCGCCGGTGCCGATGCCGGCGACGAAATAGCCGATCTGGCCGTCGGTGTCGCGAAGGATCTCTTCGGCCGTGGTCTTGCGGTGGATCTCGACGTTGGCCTGGTTGGCGAACTGCTGCGCCAGGACGGCGCCCGGCGTGGCGGCGGCGATCTCTTCGGCTTTGGCGACGGCGCCCTTCATACCGAGCGCAGGTTCGGTGAGGATGAGTTCCGCACCGTAGGCCTTCAGAAGCAGGCGACGCTCGATCGACATCGACGACGGCATCGTCAGGATGACCTTGTAGCCTCGGGCGGCTCCCACCATCGCCAGCGCGATGCCGGTGTTACCGCTCGTGCCCTCGACGATCGTGCCGCCGGGCTGCAGTGCGCCGGACGCTTCGGCCGCGTCGACGATCGCGATCCCGAGGCGGTCCTTGACGGAGGAAGCGGGGTTATAGAACTCGAGCTTGGCGAGCACCGTGCCCGGCAGTCCTTCGCTGATGCGATTCAGACGGACCAAGGGGGTGTTGCCGAACGCGCTCGTGATGTCGGGGTGAATGCCGGACATGGGTCTGCCTTTCATACGGGAGTCGTTCCAGCCTAATTCGGCCTGCACCACCCGGGCCGAATGTGACGAATCAACACGGCTAGGCTGAGGGGACCCATGACCGCCGTGCCCGACTCCCGTGCGCCCGAGGCCCTTTCCGAGCTGTTGCGCCGCGCCTCCGCGATCCTAGCCGCCGCCGGCGTGACCACGCCGGACGCAGATGCCGAACTGCTCGCCGCCCACGTGTTCGGGCAGAGCAGGGGAGAACTGGCCGCAGCGGCGTTCCGTGGTGACGCCGCCCCGGCGGAGACGCCGGAGTTCGAGGCGTTGGTGGCGCGCCGCGCTGCGCGTGAACCCCTCCAGCACCTCACCGGCCGTGCCCCGTTCCGGCACCTGGAACTGCGGGTCGGGCCCGGGGTGTTCGTGCCGCGGCCCGAAACCGAGATGGTCGCCCAGCTGGCCATCGACGCACTCCGTGCGATGCCGGGCGATGCGCCGATCGCCGTCGACCTCGGTACCGGGTCGGGCGCCCTCGCGCTCGCGATGGCGACCGAAGTGCCGCACGCCGAGGTCCACGCCGCGGAGAACGCGGTGGATGCCTTCGTCTGGGCGAAGGAGAACTTCGCCGAGCATGCTCCGCACGCACGCCTCGCCTTCATCGACCTTGCCGCTGCGTTCCCGGAGCTCGACGGCAGGGTCTCGGTCGTCGTGTCGAACCCGCCGTACGTTCCGGATGCCGCCATCCCGCGTGACCCGGAAGTGCGGTTCTGGGACCCCCCGACCGCGCTCTACGGTGGCGCCGATGGACTCGACGTCGTGCGCGTGCTCTCGGGGGTGGCTCGGCGGCTCCTCCATCCGGGCGGAACGCTCGTGATCGAGCACGGGGAGTGGCAGGGCGCGCCGATCCGCGACCTGCTCACGGCGGACGGGTGGCGCGCCGCGGCCACGCATCCGGATCTGACCACCCGCGACCGCGCAACGACGGCGATCCGGCCCTGACGCGGGAGCCTGCGGCGCTCCGCCGTAGAATGGACGCGCCATGTCCTCCCTCTTCGATTGCCGCGATCCCGAGCAGCTCCTGCCCGGAATGCGCCAGGCCCGTCAGGCCATCGGTCGTGGCGAGCTGATCGTGATGCCCACCGACACGGTGTACGGCGTTGCGGCCGACGCGTTCAGCGCGTCCGCTGTCGCCCGGTTGCTGACGGCGAAAGGGCGTGGACGCCAATCGCCGCCGCCGGTGCTGGTGGCGGGGCTGGCGACTGCTCGCGCCCTGGTGGCCGAGGTTCCCGAACCCATCGAACGGCTCGTCGAGGAGTTTTGGCCCGGGGGGCTCACCATCGTGCTGCCGGCCCAGCCGTCGCTCTCCTGGGATCTGGGAGAGACGAACGGTACGGTCGCCATCCGGATGCCGGCCGAGCGCATTGCGCTCGAACTGCTCGAAGAGTGTGGACCGCTGGCGGTGTCCAGCGCCAACCTGACCGGTAAATCGGCGGCGATCGACATCGACGGCGCGCGCGACATGCTCGGAGACAGCGTCGCGGTCTACCTCGACGGCGGCATGTCGACGACGGGCATCGCCTCCACGATCATCGACGCGACCGGACTCGTCGGTCCCGCCGAGGAGCCACGACGAGTGCGCGTGCTCCGCGATGGTGCCGTCTCGCGCGCGGCCCTGCGCACCATTCTCGGCGATCTTCTCGAGCCCGACCCGGACCACTTGCACGAAGGTCATGGCGCTCAGCCCGGGGTCGCCGGCGGACCGGCGTGACCTTCTACCTGTTCACCGTCATCCTGACGGCCGTCGCGACCCTGGCCTTCACCTGGATCGTGTGGCGGGTGGGCATGCGGTACAAGATCTACCCGGAGATCCGCGAACGCGACGTCCACACGACGCCGAAGCCCCGCATCGGCGGCGTCGGCATGTTCCTCGGTGTGCTCGCGGCGTTCGCGCTGTCATCACAGGTGCCGTACTTCGACATCATCTGGACCGATCCGGCTGTCAATTGGTCGATCATCGGTGCCTGCCTGCTGATCGTGATCGTCGGTGTGGCTGATGACCTGTGGGATCTCGACTGGATGATCAAGCTCGGTGCCCAGTTCCTCGCGGCGGGGATCGTGGTCGGGTTCGGCGGCATCCAGATCTACGCCATCCCCCTGGGCGTCCAGGTGATCGTGTCGAGTTGGGTGAGTTTCGCGCTTTCGGTGCTCGCGATCGTGATCGTCATGAATGCCGTGAACTTCATCGACGGGCTCGACGGGCTGGTCGCCGGCGTTGCGCTCATCGCCAACGGTGTCTTCTTCGTCTACACCTACCTGGTGCTGCGTGACCTGGGGTCCTCGAGTTACTCGGATCTCGCGCCGTTCATCGCGATCGTGCTGATCGGCGTGTGCATCGGCTTCCTGCCGCTCAACTGGAATCCGGCAAAACTCTTCATGGGTGATTCCGGTGCGCTCCTGATCGGTCTGCTCATGGGCGCGTCGGCGATCGCGGTCACCGGCAGCCTCGATCCCGGTCTCCTCGGCGACAACGATGTGTTCGGCCGTTCGCAGCTGCTCGGTGCCTTCATCCCGATCCTGCTTCCGGTCGTCGTCGTGCTGTTGCCGTTGCTCGATTTCGGCATGGCCATCGTCCGCCGCATGGCGCGCGGGAAGTCGCCCTTCTCGCCCGACCGGAAGCACCTGCACCACCGGATGCTCGACATGGGGCACAGCGACCGCGACGCCGTGCTGATCTTCTACGCGTGGACCTCCATCGTGAGCCTCGGCGTCTTGCTGATGTACATCGGCACGACCGAGGAATGGCCCGGCGATTACGTGCTGGGCGTCGCCTATCTTGTGCTCGGTGCGGCGGCCTGCCTGGTCGTCACGCTCCTTCCCTCTAGGGCGACGCCGCCTTCGCCGGCCGCGGTGCCCGCTTCGATCGAACAGAGAGTCTGATGTCCCGACCGACCGTCTCCAGCACGCCCGTCCTGCGCACGACCCTGATGTGGTCGGCCGTCGCGACCGGCGCCCTCGCCGTGATCGGCGCCGTGGTCGGCTTTCTCGTCGGCGGATCGGAGGGCCTGTGGAGTGCGCTGATCGCCGTCATGCTCACCGCAGTCTTCCTCGGCCTCACCGGAGGCAGCATCCTCTTCGCGAACCGCTGGTTCGGCGACCCGCTCTACATTCCGATCTTCTTCGGTTCCGTGATGGGTGCGTGGCTGGTCAAATTCGTCCTGCTCATCGTCGTGCTCTTCGTCCTGCGCGGACAACCGTGGCTCAACCAGGGGGTGTTCTTCGTCGCGCTCGTGATCAGCGTCGTCGTGTCGCTCGTCATCGACGTGCTCGTCATGACGCGGATGCGGATCCCGCACGCCAGTGACGTGACCCTTCCCACCCTCGCCGACCTCCCGGAAGAAGGGAAGGCGCCCGCGGCGGACGAGAACCCGTCTCGGGGCTGATACGCTAGTCCTGCGCCCGCTCGCACCCGCGATGTGCGTGCGCAGTGACGCTCACACCGACCATCGTCGCATCGGTTCACGCCGACGCCCCGAAGCTGGAGCCAGCGCTGTTCAATCTAGCCGCGACTTTGATCGCACAGACTGCCGAAGACGGACCCGAGTTCCACGGACCGTCGATCAATGAGTTCTTCCCCGAGGCGGTCTTCACCTTCCCCGGCATCGTCCTCTTCGGTGAACCCCTTGTCATCAACCGGATCCACCTGATCCAGTTCATCGCGACCATCGCGATCGTCCTGATCTTCTGGCTCGGCACCCGCCGGATGCGTCTCATCCCCGGCCGCGGTCAGTCACTCGTCGAGATGGGCCTGGACTTCGTCCGCGTCAACATCGCCGAAGACCTGCTGGGCAAGAAGGACGGCCGCCGGTTCCTGCCGATCCTGACGACGATCTTCTTCATGATCCTGTTCATGAACATCACGGGAATCATCCCGTTCATGAACATCGCGGGCACGAGCATCATCGCGGTGCCGCTCCTGTTGGCCGTCGTCAGCTATGTCACCTTCATCTACGCCGGCATCAAGAAGAGCCCGAAGAACTTCTTCAAGAACTCGCTCTTCCCGTCCGGCGTTCCGTGGCCGATCTACATCATCGTCACGCCGATCGAGCTGATCTCGACCTTCGTCATCCGACCGGTGACCCTCACGCTCCGACTCCTCATGAACATGATGGTCGGTCACCTGCTGCTGGTGCTGTTCTTCGCCGCCACGCAGTTCTTCCTGCTCGACATGGGCGGGTGGTGGTCGGCACTGGCCGCGGGTTCGCTCGCGTTCGGATTCGTCTTCACCCTGTTCGAGATCCTGGTGGCTGTCCTCCAGGCGTATGTCTTCACCATCCTCACCGCGGTCTACATCCAGCTCGCGGTAGCAGAAGAGCACTGAGCGGGCGGGCGTTAGCCCACCCACCCAACCCCGAAAGGAAACACCCGTGGACGCAACTACGGTTCTCGCTGACATCACCGGCTCGATCGCGACGGTCGGCTACGGCCTCGCCGCCATCGGTCCCGCCATCGGTGTGGGCATCGTCGTCGGAAAGACGATCGAGGGCGTCGCCCGCCAGCCCGAGCTGGCCGGTCGCCTGCAGGTCCTGATGTGGATCGGTATCGCCTTCACCGAGGCGCTCGCCTTCATCGGTATCGCCACCGCCTTCATCTTCGGCTTCTGATCACGCCTACCAGTCTTAAGGAGACAGGATGCTGAATCTTGTCGCGTATGCGGCGGAGGAGGGAGCGGCACCCAACCCGCTCATCCCCGCGTGGTACGACATCATCTGGTCGGCCGTGTGCTTCGTCATCATCCTGTTCGTCTTCTGGAAGATCGCTCTTCCGAAGATGAAGGACATGCTCGACCAGCGCGCTGCCGCCATCGAGGGCAACATCGCCAAGGCCGACGAGGCCCAGCGCAAGGCCGAGGCGGCGCTCGTGGAGTACACCTCCCAGCTCGCCGAAGCGCGTAAGGAAGCGGGCGAAATCCGCGATGCCGCCCGCGAGGACGGCAAGAAGATCGTTGCCGAAGCCAAGGATGCCGCCTCCACCGAGGCATCGCGTCTGACGGCGGCCGCGCACACGCAGATCGAGGCTGAGCGTCAGTCCGCTCTCGTCTCGTTGCGCGGCGAGGTCGGCACGCTCGCGCTCGACCTGGCCGGCGGAGTCATCGGTGAGACCCTCTCCGACGACGCCAAGGCACAGGCGGTCGTCGACCGCTTCCTCGCTGAACTCGAAGCATCCGAGGCGGCGAAGTAATGGGCAGCGCGACCACTCAGGCACGGGCGGCCTCGGCCGCGGCGCTGGACGCCGCGACCGGAGTCGACCTCGACGTCGCACGCGAGCTGTTCGCGGCCGCGCGCGCCCTCGGGGACACCCCCCAGCTGAGCGGCGCGCTGGCTGCCGCGGCGGCTCCGGTCGCCGCGCGGCAGAAGGTCGTCGCCGACGTCTTCGGTGGCTCGGCGCCGGTCACGGTGACCCTGCTGAACGCGATCGCCGCTCAGCGCTGGTCGTCGTCGACCGATCTCGTCGAGGGTGTGGAAGAGCTCGCTGTGCGTGCCGCGTCGATCGCCGAACCGGCCACCGACATTGCGGGGGAGCTGTTCGAGGTCTCGCGCACGGTCGCCGCCAACCCGGAGCTCGAGCTCGCGCTCGGAAGCCGTCTCGGTGACCCGTCCGCGAAGAGCGCTCTCATCGAGACGCTGCTGGCGGGACGCGCCGGTGTGGCGACGGTGCTGATCGCTTCCTCGCTCGTGCGGCAGCCCCGCGATCGTCGAGTGCGTTCGCTGCTGACGTGGGCCAAGGAACTCGTCGCCGAGCAGCGCGGTCGGATCGTCGGCACCGTGTACTCGGCCGTGGCACTGAGCGACGCTCAGGTGGCGCGCCTCGGTGCGTCGCTCGGCCAGCGCTACGGCGGTCAGGTCGAACTCAACGTCGTCGTCGACCCCACGGTCGTCGGGGGACTGCGGGTAGAGATCGGCGACGACGTGATCGACGCCACCGTCTCCTCCCGCCTCAGCGACCTGCGCCAGCGGCTCGCGAGCTAAGAACTTCCCGCTCCACCGGGGCGGTCGCGGTGAGATTCCCTCTCATCGAAAGACATTGCAGAAGAAGGAACACCATGGCAGAACTGTCCATCAGCCCAGATGTCATCCGTGACGCGCTGAAAGACTTCGTCGCCGCATACGAGCCCACCGGGGCCGCAGCGACCGAGGTCGGCACCGTCGTGGATGCCGCGGACGGCATCGCCCACGTCGAGGGCCTCCCCGGCGTCATGGCGAACGAGCTCGTCCGATTCGACAACGGCGTGGAGGGTCTCGCGCTGAACCTCGACGAAGACGAGATCGGTGTCGTCGTGCTCGGCGAGTTCTCCGGCATCGTGGCGGGCCAGAAGGTCACCCGCACCGGTGAGGTTCTTTCGGTCGCCGTCGGTGATGGATACCTCGGCCGCGTCGTCGACCCGCTCGGCAACCCGATCGACGGTCTCGGCGAGATCGCCAACGAAGGCCGTCGCGCTCTCGAGCTCCAGGCGCCCGGCGTCATGAGCCGTAAGAGCGTGCACGAGCCGATGCAGACCGGCATCAAGGCCATCGACGCCATGATCCCCGTCGGCCGCGGACAGCGCCAGCTCATCATCGGCGACCGCCAGACGGGCAAGACGGCGATCGCGATCGACACGATCATCAACCAGCGGGCCAACTGGGAGTCCGGCGACGTCAACAAGCAGGTTCGCTGCATCTACGTCGCCATCGGTCAGAAGGGTTCCACGATCGCCTCCGTCAAGGGTGCGCTCGAGGATGCCGGTGCCATGGAGTACACGACGATCGTCGCTGCTCCCGCATCCGACCCCGCTGGCTTCAAGTACCTCGCTCCCTACACCGGCTCGGCCATCGGCCAGCACTGGATGTACGGCGGCAAGCACGTCCTGATCATCTTCGATGACCTGTCGAAGCAGGCTGAGGCCTACCGTGCGGTGTCGCTGCTCCTGCGTCGCCCGCCGGGCCGCGAAGCGTACCCGGGTGACGTCTTCTACCTGCACTCGCGTCTGCTCGAGCGTTGCGCCAAGCTCTCCGACGAGCTGGGCGCGGGCTCGATGACGGGTCTGCCGATCATCGAGACGAAGGCCAACGATGTCTCGGCCTACATTCCGACCAACGTGATCTCGATCACCGACGGCCAGATCTTCCTGCAGTCCGACCTCTTCAACGCCAACCAGCGTCCCGCGGTCGACGTGGGTATCTCGGTGTCGCGTGTCGGTGGTGATGCTCAGGTCAAGTCGATCAAGAAGGTCTCCGGAACCCTGAAGCTGGAGTTGGCCCAGTACCGCTCGCTGGAGGCGTTCGCGATGTTCGCCTCTGACCTCGACGCGGCTTCGCGCCGTCAGCTCGAGCGTGGTGCGCGTCTGACCGAGTTGCTCAAGCAGCCCCAGTACGACCCGTACCCGGTCGAAGAGCAGGTCGTGTCGATCTGGGCCGGTACCAACGGCAAGCTCGACACGATCGCGGTGGAGGATGTCCTCCGCTTCGAGCGTGACCTCTTGGACTACCTGAAGCGCAACACGTCGATCCTCGACACTCTGCGTGAGACCAACGTTCTCGACGACGACACTCTCGCCGAGCTGGAGAAGCGCACGGACGAGTTCGTCCTGGAGTTCCAGGGCGGCAAGGGACAGGCGATCAACGCGCCGGGTCACGAGGAGATCGCCGCGGCACACGCGGAAGACGTGAACCAGGAGAAGATCGTCAAGGGTCGCCGCGGCTGACGCCGGGGTTCTTCAGCCATGGGCGCACAACTCCGGGTCTACAAGCAGAAGATCGCTTCTGCTCAGACGACCAAGAAGATCACGAAGGCGATGGAACTCATCGCGGCTTCGCGTATCCAGAAGGCGATGACGCGCGTGCGCGCATCCTCGCCGTTCGCGCGGGCTGTGACGCGTGCTGTTTCGGCCGTCGCCACCCACTCCAACATCCAGCATCCGCTCACCACCGAGCGCGCCGTGATCAAGCGTTCGGCCGTCGTGATCTTCGCGTCGGACCGGGGCCTCGCCGGTGCCTTCAACTCGCAGATCCTCCGCGAGGGTCTGCAGTTGGGTGAACTCCTGCGCAGCGAGGGCCGCGAGCCGGTCTACTTCCTCGTCGGGCGTCGTGCCGTCGGCTACTTCCAGTTCCGGCAGATGCCGTGGGCCGGCGAGTGGAGCGGTGACACCGACACCCCGCACTTCAACACCGCGGAACAGATCGCTGGCGCCCTCTTGGACGCCTACGACCGCGGCGGCGACGAAGAGGGCGGCGTGGACGAGATCCACCTCGTGTTCAACCGCTTCGTCAGCATGATGACGCAGGAGCCCGAGACTGTCCGGCTCCTGCCGCTCGAGGTCGTCGAGGCCGATGAGGTTGCTGCCGAGCAGGCGGCGCCGCAGCAGGTCTACCCGCTGTACGAGTTCGAGCCGAGCCCTGAGGTCGTCCTCGACGCGCTCCTGCCGGTGTACGTGCAGAGTCGGGTGTTCAACGCACTCCTGCAGTCTTCCGCTGCCAAGCACGCCGCGACGCAGAAGGCCATGAAGTCGGCCAGCGACAACGCGGACAACCTCATCACCGATTACACGCGTCTGCGCAACAACGCGCGCCAGGCGGAGATCACTCAGCAGATCGCAGAGATCGTCGGCGGCGCCGACGCTCTGTCGAGCAGCAAGTAATACCCAACCGAAAGAGACAACAATGACCACCACCGCCGAAGCCCCGACCACGGTCGTCGGCCGGGTCGCGCGCGTCACCGGGCCTGTCGTCGACATCGAGTTCCCGCACGACTCGATTCCCGACATCTACAACGCGCTGAAGACCACGATCACGATCGGCAGCGATTCCACCGAGATCACGCTCGAGGTCGCTCAGCACCTCGGCGACGACCTCGTGCGCGCCATCTCCCTCAAGCCCACCGACGGCATGGTCCGCGGCCAGGAGGTGCGCGACACGGGCGGCCCGATCACGGTGCCCGTCGGTGACGTCACCAAGGGCCGGGTGTTCAATGTCACCGGTGACATCCTCAACCTGGAGCCGGGCGAGCAGGTGGAGATCACCGAGCGCTGGGGCATCCACCGTCAGGCGCCGAACTTCGACCAGCTCGAGTCGAAGACCGAGATGTTCGAAACGGGCATCAAGTCCATCGACCTCCTCACCCCGTACGTCCAGGGTGGAAAGATCGGCCTGTTCGGTGGTGCCGGTGTCGGCAAGACCGTGCTGATCCAGGAGATGATCCAGCGTGTCGCGCAGGATCACGGTGGTGTGTCGGTGTTCGCCGGTGTCGGTGAGCGTACCCGTGAGGGCAACGACCTGATCGCCGAGATGGAAGAGGCGGGCGTCTTCGACAAGACCGCCCTCGTCTTCGGCCAGATGGATGAGCCGCCGGGAACGCGTCTGCGCGTGGCCCTGTCGGCCCTGACGATGGCGGAGTACTTCCGCGATGTGCAGAAGCAGGACGTGCTGCTCTTCGTCGACAACATCTTCCGCTTCACGCAGGCCGGATCCGAGGTCTCGACCCTTCTGGGCCGCATGCCCTCCGCGGTCGGTTACCAGCCGAACTTGGCCGACGAGATGGGTGTGCTCCAGGAGCGCATCACGTCGACGCGTGGACACTCGATCACGTCGCTCCAGGCCATTTACGTCCCCGCCGACGACTACACCGACCCGGCCCCGGCGACGACCTTCGCGCACCTCGACGCGACGACCGAGCTGAGCCGTGAGATCGCGTCGAAGGGTCTGTACCCCGCGATCGACCCGCTCACCTCGACGAGCCGTATCCTCGACCCGCGCTACATCGGCGACGACCACTACCGGGTCGCCACCGCGGTGAAGCAGATCCTCCAGAAGAACAAGGAACTGCAGGAGATCATCGCGATCCTCGGTGTCGACGAGCTCTCCGAAGAGGACAAGATCGTCGTGTCGCGTGCGCGCCGCATCCAGCAGTTCCTCTCGCAGAACACCTACATGGCCAAGAAGTTCACCGGCGTCGAGGGCTCCACAGTCCCGATCAAGGAGACCATCGAGTCGTTCGACGCGATCGTCAAGGGTGACTTCGACCACGTCGCCGAGCAGGCATTCTTCAACGTCGGTGGCATCGCCGACGTCGAAGAGAAGTGGGCGAAGATCCAGAAGGAGAACGGCTGACATGCGTGCACTGAGCGAGCGGGGAGAGTCGAAGTGGCGCTGACCGTCACCCTCGTCTCCGCCGAGGAGCAGGTCTGGCACGGCGAGGCGAGCCTCGTCGTCGCCAAGACCGTCGAGGGCGAAATTGGCTTCATGTCCGGCCACGAGCCCGTATTGGCGATCCTCGCCGAAGGTCAGGTGCGCATCACCCAGGCCGATGGCACGAAGGTCGTCGCGACGGCTGAGGACGGTTTCCTCTCCATGGAAGCCGACCAGCTGACGATCGTCGCCGGTCACGCCTCGCTCGCGTCCTGAGTAGACACCACCGCAGAGAGACCACCCCCGCGCACGCCGCCACTGCACAGTGGCACGTGGGGCGGGGGTGGTTTCTCGCTGTTTCCGGGAGAAGTACCATGCTCGTCCTGCTGCCCCCGAGCGAGACCAAGCGTGAGGGCGGCGAGGGCCCCGCGATCGATCTCGACGCGCTCGCGCTGTCCGTGCTCACGCCTCAGCGCTCGGTAGTCATCGATGCGCTCGTCGCGCTCAGCGCGGATCCCGTTGCGGCGGCGCGGGTACTGAAGCTCTCCGCACGCCAGCGGGGAGACATCGCGCACAACGCGGTGCTGCGGAGCGCCGCCACGATGCCGGCGGTCGATCGCTACACCGGTGTGCTCTACGACGCGATGGATGCCGCTGTGCTTCCCGCCGCGGCCCGCCGGTGGCTCGGCGCCCACACGATGATCCACTCCGCCCCGTTCGGCCCGGTGGGGGCTCTTGACGGCATCCCCTCCTACCGCCTCGCTGCGGGGGCGTCTCTCCCCGGCATCGCGCCGCTCCGGCGCGTGTGGGCGGATGTGGTGAGCTCGGCGTTGGAGGGTGCGGCCCCGTCCTTCGTCCTTGATATGCGTTCAGAGGCATACGTTGCTCTCGGACCGGTGCCAGCCGGCATCCCATCGGCGTATGTGCGCGTCGTGACCGAAGCTGAGGGCTCGGCTGTGCGGGCACTCAACCACTTCAACAAGCATGCCAAGGGAGCGTTCGTGCGCACCCTGGCGGAGGGACGCCCCGCCGCCCAGACGCCCGCCGGACTGTGTCGCTGGGCGCAGACGCGCGGGTGGATGCTGCGACCCGGCCGACCCGGCGAGCTCGAGCTCGTCGTCTGAGCTCAGACGCGCTTCGTGTGCGCGGCGGTCCGCTCGGTGTTCTCGGCGATCGCGACCAGGGCGACCCCCGCTTCGATCACGAAGCGCACGACGACGATCGCGAGGAACGCGAGCACCGGAACGACGATCAGGGTCGAGATGATGAGAGCGATGCCCCCGCCGGGGTTCCACCACAGGGCATTGATGCCCGAGACGATGCCCCCGACGAAAGCCGAGACGAAGCCGATCCCGATCGCGACGAGTCCGACGAGGTAGAACACGCTGGCGAGCCGCCGCGTGATGAAGTGGGTGAAGCTGACATCGAACAGTGCCGAGAGGAACCCGCGGCCGATCGTGTCGATCTCCCCGCCCAGGGGCCGCACTCCGGTGTCGTCCACTCCGGCCACTCCGGGCGCGGGTGCGGCTGCGGCCTCGGCGGCAGGCTGGTGGGGCAGCGGGGGAGGCGTGGAGTCGCTCATGGCGGGTCCTTTCGATGGATGCTGTGGCCAGGCTAGCGAGCCGTGGCGCTCACCCGCATCCGACGCGGCCGAAACGTGGCATCACGGCGACACGCGCGCTCACTACGATGTGACTCAGCACGGCCATCGGGGCGGTGCACATCAGGCGACGCAGATCGCCGCGAGAGGACAGTGACCATGGGCGACACCACAGGCTCGGCGGCTGCCGCCGCCGCACTCCTGATTTTCGGGTTCTTCCTCTTCGTCGTGGCGATCGCTGCCTACGTGATCGGCTCCTTCTTCCTGATGAAGGTCTTCGAGAAGGCTGGAGTGGAGGGGAAGTGGCGGGCCTGGGTGCCGGTCTACAACGTCATGATCTTCGCCAAGCTCGGCGATGTGAGCCCGTGGGTGATGCTGATCGCCGTCGGTGCCGCGGCGGTGCTGAACCAGGTTCCGGTTCTGGGTCCGCTGCTCGGTCTCTTGCCGCTGGCGGTGAGCGCCCTGGCCGCGTGGCGCGTGGGGCTGAAGCTTCAGAAGGAAACCCCGTGGGTGGTCCTGTACATCTTCCTCGCCCTGGTCTGGTTGGGTATCAACGCCTTCGACCGTTCCCGCTGGAATCCTGTCGTTGGTCCGGCGCCCTGGGCAGGTAACGCGTTCCTTGCCGACGCAACGGTCTGGGCGGGCGTTCCTGTCCAGCCGCAGCCGGCTGCCGGGTCAGCGCCCGCACCGGGCTTCGCGCCGCCGGCCGGGTACACTCCTGCCGCGCCTTCAACGGGGTACGCGCCGCCTGCGCCGCCGACGGGGTACGCACCGCCTGCCGCGCCGCCCGCGGCGAGCCCGCCCGCTCCGCCCGCCGGTGATGTGCCGCCCGCTCCGCCCGCCGGTGATGTGCCGCCCGCTCCGCCCGCTCCCGCCGGTGACCAGAACGACTGATCAGGCGAGCACGGGTGCCGGATCGTTGCGGGCGGCAACGGCGGGCGGGGGCGGGGCGTCCACTAGAGTGTGACCGTGCCCGAATCCGCCACTGTCTCGCGTAGCGTCCCCCTTGCGGACGGTGAGCTGTCGCTCGAGTGGTCGCAGATCACACACCGCGGTCGCCGGCGCGAGATCAACCAGGACGCGGTCCTGACCCACTTCCCGCTGTTCGTCGTCGCCGACGGGATGGGCGGACACATCGGTGGCGAGATCGCCAGTGCCAGTGCCGTCGATCGGTTGCGCGCGGTCGCCGAGAAGGGCGACGTCTCACCGAAGACCATCGAAAAGGCACTGGCCCGCGCCGTGGCCGATATCGCCACGCACCCCGAGACGACGGATGAAGGGACCGGCACGACGGTCACCGGCGTCTACCTCGACACCACGACCCCCGAACCGACCTGGGTCACTCTGAACATCGGCGACTCGCGCGTCTATCTCTTCCGCGACGGTGGACTCGCTCAGGTGACGACGGATCACTCCGTCGTGCAGGAGCTGATGGCGGCCGGTCGCCTCACGCCGGAAGAAGCCGAGAACCACCCGTACGGCAACGTCATCACTCGAGCCGTCGGCCCGAGCGACGGAGTCGCCCCCGACTACATCCGACTCGACGTCCTGGACGGTGACCGGTTCGTCGTGTGCAGCGACGGTCTGACGAAGGAACTCACCGACTACGGCATCCTGCACTTCCTGCTGCAGCACGCCGACCCGACCGATGCCGCCGACGCCATGCTGGAAGCGGCGCTGGAGAACGGCGGCCGCGACAACGTCACGATCGTCGTCCTGAACGTGCGGCGCACCGTCTCCTCCCCAAACGAGATCTGACGCGCCTCCTCCACCGATCGAGGATCGGCAGTCCCAGGGACAACGTCGGCGCGATTGACTGCCTCCGTGCGCTCAGACATCGATCTCGACACCGACGGCCCGCTGCGACTTCCGGATGCCCCCGGGGAGAGTCCGCGACCGCCCCTTCCGCTCCTGTCCGCCGTCGTGCCCGTGATCGGCGCTGTGGTGCTGTGGCTGCTCACCGGCTCGATCTACGCATTGTGGTTCGCGGCCCTCGGGCCGTTGCTGGCGATCGCGGCTCTCGGCGATGCCCTGCGCGGCCGGCGCAAGACTCGGCGGACCGCGCGCCGCGATGCGGAGCGACTGATGGATGCGGTGTCCGCCGCCGTCGACGAGCGTCACCGTGAGGAGCGCGACGCACGGTGGGCGCGGCATCCGGACGTCGCGGGGTACGCGGCTCGTCCCGCGGAGATCTGGCGCCCGGTACCGGGACGGGCGGAGGTCATGGTGGTCGGTCGCGGCCAGGGCGCGAGCGATCTGCGCCTCGAGGGGACGCCGCACAGCGACCGGGAGCGTGCCCTCCGGCAGGCGGCCCGCACGCTCACCGCAGCCCCCGTCGTCCTTCCGGTGACGGCGGGTATCGCCGTGACGGGACCACCGATCCTGGCCGCGGCCGTGGTTCGTGCGCTCGCGGTACAGATCTGCCTCGCGCAGGCGCCGGGCGACGTTCGGGTCGCCGGCTCCGGACTCCCGGACGGGCTTCCGCACGCCGAGGCCACGCACGGTGCGCTCGTCTACATCGGCGACGGCGGACGCGCGCTGCCGGCGGGTGTGGACATTCCCGTGATCCGTCTCGACCCGGGAGTGCCGCCGCCCCCACGGTGCGCGGCCGTGCTGACGGTGCTCGCGCCGCGAAGCGCCCGGCTCGATCACGCGGGGAGGTCGCAGAGCGTCGAGGTGGAGGCGCTCTCGAGGGATCAGGCCGCGCGGATGGTGGCGGACCTCGCCGATCGCGCTCAACGCTCGCTCGGGCACCGAGCCGACGCGGCGACGGCGCTCGCCGAGGTGTTCCGCGTCGTCGCGGAGGAGAGCGGTCGTCTCTCGGCGCCGATCGGGGTTGCCGCAGGGGAGCCCGTCGTGATCGACCTCGTCGAGGACGGTCCGCACGCCGTCGTGATCGGCGTGACGGGCTCAGGAAAGAGCGAGCTACTCACCACGTGGGTCGCGGGGCTGTGCCGAGGGCGATCTGCGCAGGAGGTGAGCGTCCTGCTCGTGGATTTCAAGGGTGGGCGCACGTTCGACGCGCTCGTGGGGCTGCCGCATGTGACGGGTGTGCTGACCGACTTGGACGACGCACAGGCCCTGCGTGCGATCGACAGTCTGCACGCCGAGATCCGCCACAGGGAGCGGACGCTGGCCGAGCACGGCGCGCGCGATGTGGCGGCGGTACCCGGAGTGCTGCCGCGTCTCGTGATCGTCGTCGACGAATACGCTGCTTTGGTCGCGGCCCATCCCCGCTTGCACGATCTGTTCGGCGACATCGCCGCGCGCGGGCGAGCGCTCGGCATGCACCTGATCCTCGCCTCGCAGCGTGCGGCCGGATCGTTCCGTGACGCCGTGCTCGCCAATGCGCCGCTGCGCATCGCGATGCGGGTGACGGATGCCGCGGACTCACGTGCGGTGCTCGGGACCGATGACGCGGCGCACCTATCCGGACTGCCGCACGCCCGTGGCCTGGCGCTCGTGCGACGCGCCGCCGACCTCGCACCGCTCACGGTCCGCGTGGCGCTCTGTGCGCCGGAGACGATCGCCGGTCTGATCGCGGCCTCCGCGCCGCAGCGTGCCCGCGCGCCGTGGCTCCCCGCGCTCCCGGGGCGCGTGCCGCTGGCAGAGGTTCGCCGGAACGGCGAGATCATTCTCGGCCGGGCAGACGACCCCGCCGCACAGCGGCAGCCGCTCTTGCGTCTCGGTACCGAGGGCGCTGGATTCACCGTCGTCGGGAGCGCCGGATCGGGCAAGACCACTCTCCTGCGTGCGGTCGCCGCTCAGGCGGGCTCGGTGGTGTGGGTGTCGGCGGACCTTGAACACGCCTGGGATGCGCTCGCCGGCATCGACGTTGTCGAGCGTGGTGCGACGGTGATCGTCGACGACGCCGATGTCGTCGCGGGGCGCCTCGGGATCGACTACGCGGCGCCATGGCTCGGGATGCTCGAGCGCGCCGCCCGCGAGGCCCGCGGACGCGGCATCCGGCTGGTGGTCTCGACGGCGCGATTGAGCGGCGCCGTGGCCCGCGTGGCGGATCTCCTTCCCCAGCGCGCGCTGCTGAGGCTCCCCTCGCGGGCCGACCACGTCGCGGCGGGAGGCGACGCGGGGGACTTCCTGATGGATCTGCCACCCGGACGCGGCTGGTGGGCGCGCAGACTCGTGCAGTTCGTCGATGTTCCGGCCGCTCCGTTCACGGTCCCGTCGGTGCCGGCGTGGATCCCGGGGCCGCGCTCCCTGGGGATGATCGCCCCGGCGGGGCCGCGCCTGCGCGAATTTCTCGCGTCGTGCGCGAGCGCCGGCATCCCTACCCGCCCCGTCGATGAGCCCGGAGCGACGCCCCGTCCGGGGGTGCTGCTGTGGGGCAGTCCCGAGGCCTGGCTCGGACGGTGGGCGGTGCTCGCGGCATGCCGCGCCGAGGGTGAACTGATCGTCGACGCCGCGTGCGCCGCCGAGTACCGCACGCTCACGGGACGACGCGATCTCCCACCCTTCGCGGCCCCGGGCGCATACCGGGCCTGGCGCCTTCTCCCGGAGGGCCCGGTTTCTCGCGTGCGCCTTCTCTGACTCTCTCTACCCCCAAAGAGTGGGCGCACATGGATGCTTTCCCCTCCGGAAGGGGCAACAAGCGCCCACTATTCCGCGCGCGTGGCTGCCAGGGGCGAGGCGGCTCAGGCCAGGATCTCTGCCAGGGGCGCGCCCTCGAGGCCGTGCGCCGCAGCGACGCCCGGGTTCACGACCCGGCCACCAGCGACGTTGAGCCCGGCGGCCAGGGCCGCATCGGCGGCGAGCGCCGGACGCCAGCCGCTGCCCGCGAGGCGGCGGATGTAGGGGAGTGTCGCGTTCGTCAGCGCCGAGGTGGAGGTGTTCGGTACGGCTCCGGGCATGTTCGCTACGCAGTAGAACACGCTCCCGTGCACCGGGAAAGTCGGCTCGGCGTGCGTCGTCGGACGCGTATCGGCGAAGCATCCGCCCTGGTCGACGGCGATGTCCACGAGGACCGAGCCCGGCCGCATCTGCGCGACCATGTCGTTCGTGACGAGCTTCGGGGCCTTCGCGCCCGGGATGAGCACCGAGCCGATCACCAGGTCACTGCCAACGACCGCGCGGTCGAGGTCCAGAGGGTTCGATGCGGCTGTCTTCACCCGCCCCTGGAAGTGATCATCGAGGAAGCGCAACCGCTGGATGTTGGTGTCGAAAATCGTGACATCCGCGCCGAGGCCCGCCGCGATCAGAGCTGCGTTGGCGCCGGCGACGCCGCCGCCGATCACGGTGACGGCGGCCGGTCGGGTGCCCGGGACACCCGACATGAGAAGTCCGAGGCCGCCGGCCGAGCGCAGGAGGGTCGCCGCACCGACGGTCGGCGCGAGGCGGCCGGCGACCTCGCTCATCGGGGCGAGCAACGGCAGGCCGCCACCGGGAAGTTCGACGGTCTCGTACGCGATCGCGGTGATCCCGGAGGCGACGAGGCGATCGGTCAACGGACGATCCGCCGCCAAATGCAGGTAGGTGAAGAGCACCAGGTCGTCGCGGAAATACTCGTACTCGCTCTCGATCGGCTCCTTGACCTTGAGGAGCAGTTCGGCGCGTGCCCACACCTCGGCGGGGTCGTCGATGAGGATGGCGCCGGCGTCCGCATACTCGGCATCCGTCATCGACGAGCCTGCACCCGCGCCGCTCTGGACACTGACCTCATGGCCGGCCGTGATGAGATCGTGCACGCCCGCGGGGGTCAATGCGACCCGGTACTCGCTGTTCTTGATCTCGGTGGGAACACAGATGCGCATGGCTACCCTTTCTGCGCCCCTGCCTCCTTCTGTGAGGGCGAGGCGGCTACACCGTCGGCCGGATGGACCCGACGACCTGCCCGCCGCCCAAGACGGTCAGCGGAAGCTCTGCCATGGTGGTGGCGACCTCGGCGGCCGGCACGGCGCCGACCCGTGCGAGGAGCGCGAGGGCGATCGCCGCCTTCGCCCGGTCACCGCCGTCGAGGACCTTGAGGGCCACGGTCGTGCCGTTCGGTGCGACCACGACCTGCACGCCTTCGGCGCCCCCCTTGGCGAATACGCCGAGCCGCTCGATCATGACGGTGTCCTGCCCACCGGGCCCGTCGATCGCCCAGGGGCTGTCGCGGACGGCGCGCACGAGGGTGCCGGCCGTGCGGTGGAGAGCGAACGGCGAACGCTCCGATGACGTGCCGATGCGATGGATCGCGCGTCCGAGTGCCGACAGGCTCATCGCGTGCACCGGAGCGCCGCACCCGTCGATCGCCGTGGTGGTGATCCGCGAACCGGTGAGGCGCTCGATCACGTCGCGGATGTGGAGCTGCAGCGGATGCGCGGGATCGAGGTACGTCGCGGTGTCCCACCCGTTGACGACACACGTCAAGAGCATCGCGGCATGCTTTCCCGAGCAGTTCATGCGGATGCGGGAGGGCTGGCCGAGCTCGCGCACGAGTTCGTCGCGCGTCGCGCGGTGGGTGGGCCACGCCGGAGGGCACTGGAGATCATCCTCGCCGAGGCCTCCGGTCGCAAGGATGCTGCGGACGACGTCCACGTGCCGGTCGGTTCCCGAGTGGCTTGCGGTCGACAGGGCGAGGCGTTCGTCGTCGAGGCCCGCTCCCGCGGAGGCGCACGCCAGCGCCTGCAGCGGCTTGAGGCTCGAGCGGGGCAACACCGGAGTCTCGACGTCGCCGAGTGTAAGGACGGGCACACCGTCCGGGCCGAAGACGATTGCGGCGCCCGCGTGGCGCGATTCGACGAAGCCGTTGCGTTCGACCACGGCAAGCTCCACCGACGACGCCACACTCACGGTTCCGCTTACGACTGCCACCGCGCCAGCCTACCGCCCGGCTTCGGCCCGGCCGAAGAGAGACGGTGCGCGGCGTGGCAGACTGGCCGCATGATCGGGCAGCACAGCTATCGCCTCCGCAGCCGCTGGGACGGCAACCGCGGCACAGGGACGAGCGGATATCGGGACTACGATCGCTCGGTGACTGTCGAGATCGAAGGAAAGACCCCCCTCGCCGCGTCGGCCGATCGGCCGTTTCGGGGCGATGCCGCCAAGTGGAATCCCGAGGACCTACTCCTGGCGGCCCTCAGCGAGTGCCATCTGCTGTCTTATCTCTATGCCTGTGTGCAGGCCGGCGTCGTCGTCGTGTCCTACGAGGATGCCGCGACCGGAACCATGGTCGAAGACGGGCGAGGTGGGGGCGCGTTCACCGATGTGCTGTTGCAGCCCACGGTCGTGGTGGCCGAGGTATCCATGATCGACGCGGCGCACGCGGCGCACGCACAGGCGCACGCGCAGTGCTTCATCGCCAACAGTGTGAACTTCCCCGTGCGGCACGAGGCGACCATCACCGCCGCTCGTGCGGAAGCACCTGCTTGAGTCGCTCGACCGGAGTGGCTGCGGGGGCCTCGTTGTACGCGCCCGCGAGCTCTTGCCCCGAGAGGGCGTGGATCGCCGACATGATCTCGTCGGTGGCCATCCGCCGCGCGCGCCCGGACGTCGCCGGCCCGTGTCCGGAGAGATCGATGGGCTCGCCGTAGCGCACCGTGACGCGGGGGGACATCCGGGGCCACTTCGCCCCGACGGGCATCGCCTCGTTCGTCCCGACGAGGCCCACCGGCACGACCTGCGCGCCCGTTTCCAGGGCGAGGAAGGCGACCCCGGTGCGTCCCTTGTAGAGGCGCCCGTCGAGCGACCGCGTGCCTTCGGGGTACAGGGCGATCGCACGTCCCGACGAGAGGATGCGGCGCTGCTGGTCGAGGGCTTCGAGCGCTGCCTGACCTGCACCGCGCTCGACGGGCGTCGCCCCGATCGCGGTGAAGAAATTGCGGCTGAACCATCCGGACAGGCCGGATCCTTCGAAGTACGACGACTTCGCCAAGAAGTACACCGGACGGGGCGCGAACGCGGGGATGAGGAAGGAATCGATGAACGACAGATGATTGCTCGCGAGGATCACCGGTCCCGTACGAGGGACGTTGCGCCGACCCTCGATGTGGGGGCGGTAGATGAGACGGGCCAGCGGGGCGAGGAGCCAACGGATGACGTAGTAGGTCGCTCCGACACCGGACACGCGCTCGGGAGCGGGCGCGGCCTCGTCGGGCGGAGTCTCCTGCGCTTCGGTCACCACAAGAGGCTACTCCCGATTCATGCCGCCGCCGGCATGACGGCCTCACAGCCCGGACAGAAGAAACTGAGAGAGGATGAGTGAGCACCCCCGTTACTCCACCCGAGAGGTTTCTCGTGCGTCTGCGCCCGTTCGCCGCCCTGTCCGTCGCCGCTGTCGCGGTCGTCCTGCTCGCCGGTTGCGCCGGAGACGGGGGAGACTCGGCCTCGCCGAGTGCCTCCGGAGGCGTCACCGGTGATCTGTGTGCTGCAGCGGCACCGAGCGGCGACATCTCCGATGCGATCTCTGCCTCCGGTGAGGTCGGGTCGGTCCCGACGCTGGAGTTCGCGAAGCCGATCGACATCGACGGTCTGACGATTCAGCGCACGGTCATGGTCGAAGGTGACGGCGAGCCGCTCGCGGCGGGGAACTTCGTGGACTACGCCGCGACGATCGTGGATGGGGCGACCGGCGAGGTGCTGTCGGAAAGTGGCTACACGGCGGGCGAAGTGCTTCCGGAGCAGATCTCGCCGGAAAGCGGCGGGCAGATCTTCGGATGCGCGACGGTGGGCTCTCGCTTGGCGCTCGCCGCCGCCACCTCGGACGAGGCGAACCCGTCGCTCGTCTACATCATCGACATCCTCGGCGTCACACCCACGACTGCCTGGGGCACCGAGCAGGAGCCTGTTGCGGGCTTGCCGACCGTCACTCTCGACGAGTCGGGCGCGCCGACGATCACCATCCCCGACGCTGATCCACTCGCCGAGACGACCGTGGTGGCGCTGAAGACGGGTGACGGGGCCACCGTCGAACCGGGTGACCAGGTCTTGCTGCAGTACCGCGGTGTGCGGTGGTCCAACGGCGAAGAATTCGACTCGACGTGGTCCAAGGGCGGCGTGCCGATCCCGCTCGCGACGACCGGTGTCGTCTCCGGCTTCCGCCAGGCGCTGGAGGGCCAGACCGTGGGGTCGCAAGTGCTCGTCAGCATGACACCGGCCGACGGCTACGGAGACGGCGAGATCAACACCACGGATCTGAAGGGCGACACCCTCGTTTTCGTGATCGACATCCTGGGTACGGCGACACCCGCTGCTGCCACCGCTCCGTAAGAGCCGCTGGGTAGGCTGACGGCATGCGCCGCATCCTGATCCTCGGTTCCACCGGCTCGATCGGCACGCAGGCCCTCGACGTCATCCGCTCGCGGCGCGCGCGATTCGAGGTCGTCGGTCTCGCAGTCGGTCGTGATACCGACACCATGGCGGCGCAGGCCGTCGAGTTCGGCGTCGCGCACACGGCGGTCGGCGCCGACGAAGCCGAGCAGCTTGTGCGTGATGTGGATGCCGACGTCGTCCTCAACGGCATCACCGGCTCCGTCGGCCTCGGGCCGACGCTGGCGGCGCTCGAGACGGGACGCACGCTCGCCCTGGCGAACAAGGAGTCCCTCATCGTCGGAGGCGATCTGGTCACCCGGCTCGCCGCACCGGGACAGATCGTGCCCGTCGACTCCGAGCACTCGGCGATCGCGCAGGCGCTGCGCGCCGGCGACACCGGGGAAGTGCGCCGGCTCGTCCTGACGGCATCCGGCGGTCCGTTCCGAGGGCGCACGCGAGACGAGCTGTCGTCCGTGACGCCCGCGGAAGCGCTCGCGCACCCGACGTGGGACATGGGGCGAATGGTCACGACGAACTCTGCGACGCTCGTCAACAAGGGCCTCGAAGTGATCGAGGCCCACCTGCTCTTCGGTGTCGACTACGACGCCATCGACGTTGTCGTGCACCCGCAGTCGATCGTCCACTCGATGGTCGAGTTCGTCGATGGTTCCACGATCGCCCAGGCGTCGCCCCCCGACATGCGGTTGCCGATCTCGCTCGGTCTGGACTGGCCGCACCGGGTCTCCGGCGTCGGCGTGCCGCTCGATTGGACGCGCGCACAGGCGTGGGCCTTCGAGCCGCTCGATGAGACGGCCTTCCCGGCGGTCGCCTTGGCCAAGCAGGTCGGCCGCGCCGGCAGTACCTACCCTGCCGTCTTCAACGCCGCGAACGAGCAAGCGGTCGATGCCTTCCACGAGGGACGATTGAGCTTCACCGGCATCGTCGACACGGTCTCCGCGACCGTGGACGCCCACGACGCGCCCGCGGTGCTGTCTCGAGAGGCGCTCGTCGATGCGGAGAGCTGGGCGCGCCGCGCGGCCGACGCGCGCATCGCGCGCGCCTGAGGCCGCGGACCCGAGTGTCGACGACGCGGATCGGCCCGCCGGGGGGCGGCAGGCCGATCGCTGCACGTCGTCGTGCGACTGATCGGTGTCGGGGGAACCGCGATCAGTACGTCGGCAGGCCGTGCGCGCGGAATTGTGCCCGCACGCGCTCGGTCAGCTCGGGTGCGGGCGCCGGCGTTCCGTCGAGCTCATAGCGACGGCCCAACGCATCCCACTTGTCACGACCCATCTGGTGGAACGGCAGGACCTCGACCCGTGTCACCATGCCGGGCCGGATGAGGGCGAGCGAGGCTGCGTACTCCGCGACCTTCTCCACGTTGTCGACGTCGTCGGTGAGGCCCGGCACCAGCACGAAACGGATCCAGACCTCGGGTCCGTCCGCGCGCTTGGCGAGTCGGCGTCCGAACTCCAGCGTGGGTTCGAGTTCACGCCCGGTGACTTTCCGATACGTGTCGGGGTTGCCGCTCTTGACATCGAGGAGCACGAGATCGACGTCGTCGAGCATCGCATCCGTCGCCGCAGCGCCGAGATAGCCCGACGTGTCCAACGCCGTGTGCACGCCGAGGTCTTTCGCTCCGCGAAGGATGCGCGCGGCGAACGCGGGCTGCATGAGCACCTCGCCGCCGGAGAGCGTGATGCCGCCGCCGGTCGCGCGGAAGACCGCGAGATAGCGGCGGATGCGGGTCAGCAGCTCGTCGCTGGTGACGCTCCGCCCGTTCTTCATGGCCATCGTGTCGGGGTTGTGGCAGTACAGGCACTGAAGCGGGCAACCGCTGAGGAACGTCGTCAGGCGGGTCCCGGGACCATCGACCGCGGTCACCAGCTCCCACGAATGGACCGATCCGAGGCGTCCTTCGCGCATCGCCGTGAGGCGGTCGTGGTGTGAAGCGTCCGAGGTGGTGAGCCCATCGAGACCGGCGCCCGCGCGCCGCAGCGCGGGCGCCTGGAGGGGGACCTCCAGGCGCACCGCGTCGGCGGGGACGTCGCTCTTCACCGCGACGTCACACTCGGGGCGACGCAGGATCGTCGCAGCCATGTCATCGACTCTCTCTGTTGATCCCGCGCGTCAGATCGCGCCGTGGAATGTGCGCGACAGGACATCGAGCTGCTGCTCGCGCGTCAGTCGCACGAAGTTCACGGCGTAGCCGGACACACGGATCGTCAGCTGCGGGTAGTTCTCGGGGTGCTCCATGGCGTCTTCGAGAGTGTCCCGGTTGAGGACGTTGACGTTCATGTGGTAGCCCTGAGAACCGACGTAGGCGTCGAGAAGACCCGCCAGGTTGGCGATCTGCTCGTCCTTCGTCCGGCCGAGACCAGAGGGGACCACCGTGTTGGTCAGCGAGATGCCGTCCTGAGACTGGTCGTAGGGGAGTTTCGCGACTGAGAGAGCGGATGCCAGCATCCCGTGGGTGTCGCGGCCGTTCATCGGGTTGGCACCCGGAGCGAAGGGCTCTCCGGCGCGGCGGCCGTCGGGCGTGTTGCCGGTGGCCTTGCCGTAGACGACGTTCGACGTGATCGTCAGCACCGACTGGGTCGGCATGGCGTTGCGATACATCGGGTGACGACGGATCTTCGCCATGAAACGCTCGACCAGGTCAACGGCGATGTCGTCGGCGCGGTCATCGTCGTTGCCGTACGTCGGGTACTCGCCCTCGGTGATGTAGTCGACCACGACACCGCGATCGTCGAACACCGGGGTGACCGAGGCGTACTTGATCGCCGACAGCGAGTCGGTCGCGACCGAGAGGCCGGCGATGCCGCAGGCCATCGTACGCAGCACGTCCTTGTCGTGGAGCGCCATCTCGAGGCGTTCGTAGGCGTACTTGTCGTGCGACCAGTGGATGCAGTTGAGCGCCTCGACGTAGGTCTCCGCGAGCCAGTCCATCGTGAGGTTGAACCGGGCCATGACGTCATCGAAGTCGAGTCGTCCCTCGGCGACGGGCGCCGCAACGGGGGAGATCTGCTTGCCCGAGACCTCGTCGCGGCCGCCGTTGATGGCGTAGAGGAGGGTCTTGGCGAGGTTGACGCGAGCGCCGAAGAACTGCATCTGCTTGCCGACGCGCATCGGGCTCACGCAGCACGCGATCGCCGCGTCATCGCCCCACGCCGGCCGGATGATCTCATCCGACTCGTACTGGACGGCGGACGTGTCGATCGAGACCTGAGCGCAGAAGTCCTTGAAGCCCTGCGGAAGGTTGGGGCTCCAGAACACCGTCATGTTGGGCTCGGGGGCCGGGCCGAGGTTGTAGAGCGTCTGCAGGTAGCGGAACGAGTTCTTTGTGACGAGGGGACGACCGTCTTCGCCCATACCGCCGATCGTCTCGGTGACCCACGTCGGGTCGCCGGAGAAGAGGGCGTCGTACTCGGGAGTACGCAGGAACCGGACGATGCGGAGCTTGATGACGAAGTCGTCGATGATCTCCTGGGCCTCAGACTCGGTGATGAGGCCGGCGGCGAGATCGCGCTCGATGAAGATGTCGAGGAAGGTCGAGGTGCGGCCGAGCGACATCGCCGCGCCGTTCTGCTCCTTGACGGCACCGAGATACGCGAAGTACAGCCACTGGACGGCTTCACGGGCCGTCTTGGCGGGGCCGGAGATGTCGACGCCGTAGGAGGCAGCCATCTGCTTGAGCTCGCCGAGCGCGCGGATCTGCTCTGCGTGCTCTTCGCGCATCCGCACGACTTCTTCCGTGAACGGCGTCGTGTCGAGGCCGAGCTTGTCGACCTTCTTGGCGGCGATCAGCGCGTCGACGCCGTAGAGCGCGACGCGGCGGTAGTCGCCGATGATGCGGCCACGGCCGTAAGCGTCGGGAAGGCCGGTGATGATGTGTGAGCTGCGTGCGGCGCGCACATTCGGGGAGTAGGCGTCGAACACGCCTTCGTTGTGGGTCTTGCGGTAGGTCGTGAAGACCTCTTTGAGGCTCTGGTCCACCTCGTATCCGTAGGTGTTCAGGGCGCCTTCGACCATCCGCCAGCCGCCGTTGGGCATGATCGCCCGCTTGAGCGGTGCGTCGGTCTGCAGGCCCACGATCACGGTGTCATCGTCGCTGATGTACCCCGGCGCGTGAGCGACGATGCTGGCGGGAGTATGCGTGTCGACGTCGTAGATTCCCTTTTCGCGCTCGGCGGGGAACATGTCGCTGAGGGTCGCCCAGACGCGTGTGGTGCGATCGGTGGGACCGGCGAGGAAGGCGCTGTCACCGGTGTAGGGCGTGTAGTTGCGCTGGATGAAGTCGCGGACGTCGATGTCGTCCTGCCACGGTCCGGTGGTGAATCCGGTCCAGGCGGCGGGCTGCACATCTTGTGCGGCGGGGGTGAGAGTAGTCATCGGGATCGCTTCCTTATCCTCGTGGGATCGGCTCTTCAAGGGAGTCGTGCTCTCAGGTTAAACCTTGTGGTCCGACCACACCGGAAGGTGCACGGAATCGACAATGAAAACGTCGATGACGGCAAGATTCTCGTAGTCAGTCCACAAGCATCCCGCTCTCGGAATGGTGTCAGGACAGCGGGCGCGTGGGGTCCGAAAGCGGGGTCGACTCATCCGGGTACGGAACATGCCACGAGGGCTCCGGGACGGCCCAGCCCGCATCGCGCAGCGCGCGCCGCGCAAGCTCTCGCGCCGAGTAGGGCGTGCGGACGCCGCGGATGTCGCGGTAGTCCTGATGGCCGGGACCGGCCCATAGGACGGCATCACCGTCACCGACGAGCTTCACCGCTTCGAGGATCGCGCGCTCCGGGGGTGAATACTCGTGGATCTCGGCATCCGGCTGCGCGCGCCGAGCGCCTTCGATGAGGGCGCGCCGGATCTCATCCGGATCCTCATGGCGAGGGTGATGGTCGGTGACGATGAGGACGTCGCTGCCGAGCACACCCGTGCGCCCCATATCGTGCCGCTTGGTCTTGTCACGGTCGCCGTCGGCGCCGAACAGCATGACGACACGTCCCGGTGTCACCCGGCGCACCGCGGCGAGCGTCTTCTCGAAGGCGTCCGGTGAGTGTCCGAAATCGACGTACACGGCGGGGCCGGTATCGCCCGAGACCCGCTGGGTGCGTCCCGGAAGATGCGCGTCGATTCGGCCCCCATCGAGTGCGTCGACCAGACGCGTCCAGTCGTAGCCGGCTTCGAGCAGCATGACGATCGCGAGCCCGGCGTTTGCGGCCATGTGCCGGCCGATCACGGGGACCGTTGTCGTGAGCGTCCCGGCCGGGCCCGTGAGGGTGAACTCGGTCCCATCCTGACGCTCCGCAACGATGTCCACGGTCCAGTCGGCGGGACCGTCCGGGTCGGCGGCGATGTCCGGAGTGATGATGGTCACGACGGGCACCTCGCTGCGCGTGGCGACTTCGACACCGTAGGTCGAATCGAGGCACACGACGCCGCGACGGGCGCGGTCGGGACGGAACAGCGGAAGCTTCGCCTCGAAATACTCCCGCATGTCGGCGTAGTCGTCGAGGTGATCGTGGGTGAGATTGGTGAATCCGGCGACGTCGAACACGATGCCGTCGACACGGTGACGGCTGAGGGCCTGGGCGCTCACCTCGACGGCGACCGCCTCGACGCCCCGCTCGCGCATGAGCGCGAGAAGTGCGTGGAATTCGCTCGCTTCGGGGGTTGTCAAGCGTGAGACGATGACGTCGCCGGCGATGTGACGTTCGGCGGTGGAGGACAATCCCGTCACGACGTTCAGCTGACCGAGGATGCCTTCCAGCAGATGGGAGACGCTTGTCTTGCCGTTGGTCCCGGTCGTCGCGAGCAACACCGGGAGGTTCTCGGACGTTCCGTAGACCCAGGCCGAGAGGTCACCGAGGATCGCGCGCGGGTTCGCCACGACGACCATCGGCAGCCCGGCCGGGGCGGCGATGGCGGCGCCGGCGGCATCCGTCACGATCGCGACGGCGCCCTGTTCCGCTGCCGTGGCGGCGAAGTCGGCGCCGTGGCGGTTGACGCCTTGGATCGCCACGAACGCCTCGCCGGCGCGAAGGTCAGCCGTCGCGAGGGTGAGGCCGCTGAGGATCACGTCCGTGGCATCGCCCTCGATCAGGCCGCCGAACCGCTCGGCGAGCTCCACGAGGCGGCGCTCCGGTGGGCGGGAGGGCCGGAGGACGGGAGGCAACTGGGCGGGAGTCGAATCACTGGGCATATCTCGTCCATCCTCTCATCCGGGGGCGGCGAGGCGGGGACGCGAATCCCCGCCTCGCTGTGCTCACGCGCGGCGGCGGAAGAGCGCGACGCCGAGGGCGGCGAGCGCGACGACCAGCGCGCCGCCGGACAGCCACAGGGCCGTCGGGTCGGTGGCGGGGGCAGCCTCGGCGTGGTCGGTCGCCTCGGCGTGCTCATCCGCATCCGCCTCGGCGTGGCCATGACCGTCTGTGGCCGCGACCGCGCCGACGGCGACGATGGGAGCCGGCGCCTCGAGGTCATCCGCGGTCTGACCGTCCGCTGCGACCTCCGCCCACTCGGTTTCGCCGGTGACGCACTCCTGCAGGACCGGGAACGCGACGTCGGAATCGGCGACGGACGACGCGAAAATGACGTCCATCTCGACGCTCGCCGCGATCCCGTTCTCGACCGGAGTGACGGCCGTGTAGGTCAGTTGCGTCGGGATGCCGTCGTCGCCGGTGACGCGGCTGATGGTCCACGCGCCGTCCAGCACCGGGGTTGCCCCGTCGATGCCCTCGGGCAGATCGAACACGAGCGCCGTGGTCGGGGAATCCTCGCATCCGTGGCTGAAGCTGAAGGCCAGGCGCGTCGACGCGCCGGCGCTCGAGTCTTCCGGCGTCACGTGGACATGTGCCGAGGCGGCCAACGGGGCGGCGACGGCAAGGGCGGTCCCGGCAAGGATGCCGGCGAAAAGGCGCGCGCGACGGCGCGCAGGGGTCGTGGTGTTCATGAGATCTCTCTGTGTCTGTGAAAAAGGGGATGCCGCCGGAGCGGCGTTGCTCAGTGAGCGAACGCCGGCGGCCCCCGTCGTGACACACGTGAGGATCGTGGCCGCGTGCGGGCGCGGCTGCCACGAGACCGGGCGGCGCGGGGCGGCGGCCGGCAGGAGTGGGGACTCGGGGAGGAGCAGCAGGCGTCGGATGCCGCGCCCGAGGGCTGCCAGCATCCGTTCGCCGCTCGCGAGAAGAATCGTGGTGACGACCGCGGCCACGGCGTGGCCGGCAGTCATTCCCGCGTCCGCCGAGGAGAACCCGGCCGTGAGGGAGAGGAGGCCGTGGACGTGGCCGTGCAGGGTCGCCGGAGCGTCTGTGCCGACGGCCGCGAAGGCGGTGTGCAGCATCAGTTGCGCAATGGCGACGGTGCCGGCCAGTCGGGGAAGAGAAGGACGACGGCCGATGAGGGCGACCGCGATCGGTGTGGCGAGCACGGCGACCGCGAGCAGGAGCCAGAAGGGCGGTGCCCCGCCACCGGAGAGCGTGTGTGCCGCCCCGGCGACGATCGTCGCCACGAACGCCGCGGCCGACCCGCGGAGCACCCGCAGTCGGCGTGCCCGCATCCGCTCTTTCTGCACGCCTGAAGCCTACCCGCCGAGCAGGGCAGCCCCGGCTGGGCCAATTCCAAGCGTCGGAAGGTAGCGTGATCGCTCGTGACCGTCATTGCCTTCATCATCGGGGTCGTCCTTCTCGTCGTGGGGCTCGCCGTCTCGATCGCGCTCCACGAGATGGGACACCTCCTGCCGGCGAAGAAGTTCGGCCTCCGCGTGGGGCAGTACATGATCGGCTTCGGCCCGACCCTGTGGTCGCGGCGGTTCGGCGAAACCGAGTACGGCATCAAGGCGATCCCGCTCGGCGGGTACATCTCGATGGCTGGCATGTATCCGCCCTCGCCGACGGCGACCGGTGACAGCAAGGCCGGCGGCGGCTTCTTCGCGACCATGGTCCAGGACGCGCGGTCTGCCAATGACGACACGCTCGCGGCCGCCGACACCCACCGGAACTTCTACGAGTTGTCGGTCTGGAAACGTGTCGTCATCATGCTCGGCGGGCCCGTGATGAATCTCCTCCTCGCGTTCGTGCTGTTCGCGATCGTCTTCAGTGGCATCGGCGTGCAGACCGCGACGACGACGATCGCGTCGGTGAACCAGTGCGTGCTGACCGCTGACGATGACCCCGATCGCGCGTGCACGGACGCGGATCCCGCGTCACCGGCGGCTGCGGCCGGCATCCTGCCCGGGGACGTTCTCGTGTCGGTCGACGGGACCCCGGTCGACACGTTCGCCGAGGCGTCCGCGATCATCCAGGCCTCGCCCGGCACCGCTCTCGAGGTCGTCGTCGTCCGAGACGGCACCGAGCGGAGCCTGCAGGCCACCCCCATGCTCGCCGAGCGCCAGGTGCAGGGCGCCGACGGGCAGGTCACGACCGCCGAGGTCGGATTCGTCGGGATGACGGCGACCGTCGAGTACGTCCGTCAGCCGATCTGGTCGGGCCCCGACGCAGCGCTCGAGCAGACGCAGCAGGTGGCCGGGATCATCTGGCAGCTGCCCGCCAAGATCTACCAGACGGCCGCCGACATGGTCACCGGGCAGGAGCGCGACCCGAACGGACCGCTGTCCGTCGTCGGTGCCGGGCGGCTCGCGGGTGAAGTCGCGTCGGTCGATGCGCCCATCCTGAACCGCGTCTCGGGTCTGCTCGGACTCCTCGCGTCACTCAACATCGCGCTGTTCGTCTTCAACCTGATTCCCCTGCTGCCGCTCGACGGCGGCCATGTGGTGGTGGCGCTCTGGGACGGCGTCAAGCGCGCATGGGCGAAGATCTTCGGCCGACCGGCGCCGAAACCGGTCGACGCGACCAAACTCGTCCCGGTGACTTTCGTCGTGGTGGTCGGCCTGATCGTGATGGGCGGCATCCTGATCCTGGCGGACGTCGTCAACCCGATCTCGCTCCTCGGCTGAGCGGCCCGCTCAGCCGAGCGCGTGGGTGACCAGGCGATCGAGTGTGGTGAGCCCGTCGCGCGACAGGATCGACTCGAGGTGGCCCTGCACCGAGGCGTAGCCCGGGCCGCGGAGCGCATACACATCGCCGGATGACGGATCGGCTGAGACCGTCGTCTCGCCGATCACTTCCGTGCCCGCCGGGACCCGCGCCGTGAACGTGTTGTAGAAACCGATGGATGCCGGAGTCCCGAAGATGTCGACGGTCTTCTGCAGGCCCTGATGCGGGGCATCGAGCGGTGCGAGCGAGATTCCGAGGCGATCGGCGAGGATTTGGTGGCTGAGGCACACCGCCAGCAGCGGTCGCTCGGCAGCGAGCCGGGCGTGGACGACGGCGCGCATCGCTGCGATGCGCGCGCTGTCGTCGTCCCGTGGATCGCCGGGCCCGGGGCCGGCCACGACCAGATCGACCGCGTCGAGCGCCCCCGGATCCGCCTCGGTCCAGGGCGTGATCGTGACGGTGAAGCCCAGGTGACGCAATTGGTGGGCGAGCATCGTGGTGAATCGGTCTTCGGCGTCGACGACGACCGCGGTGCGCCCCGTCGCGGGGACTTCTCCGCCCTGTGGGTTGAGCCAGAACGCCGCCAGGCGGGCATTGCGCGACGCGAGCAGGTCGGCGATCGCGGGGTCATCCGCGAGGGCTCGCGCGGGAGCCGTGGGTGCGTCGAGGTCCATGGCGGTCACCGCGACCGTGTCGCGGGGGACCGCTCCGATCGCGCCCAGCACGCCGGCAGCCTTCCCGTGCGTCTCGCCGACCTCGCCGTCCGGATCGGAATGACGCACGAGCGTTGCGCCGACCGGCACCCGCAGTGTGCCGTCCTGGAGATAGGCCGTGCGGATGAGGATCGGGGCATCCAGATCGTGCGTGCCGTCGGCGCGCGGCGTGAAGAGTGCCGCGACACCGGAGTAGTACCCGCGCGGCGCCCGCTCGTGCCGCCGAATGACGGTGCACGCGTTCTGCATGGGGGAGCCGGTCACGGTCGGCGCGAACATGGTCTCCCGGAGGATGTCGCGGGGATCCATCGTGCTCTGGCCGCGGAGCATGTACTCCGTGTGCGTGAGGCGGGACATCTCTTTCAGGTGCGGGCCGGTGATCCGGCCGCCGTCGCTGCAGACCGCCGACATCATCTTCAACTCTTCGTCGACGACCATGAAGAGCTCTTCGGTCTCTTTCGTCGACGAGAGGAATTCGGTGAGCGTCGCGGCCGTCGCCCCTCCGGCCGGGTGGCGGAACGTTCCCGAGATCGGGTTCATCGTGACGACGCCGGCCTGCGCGCTCACATGGGCTTCCGGGCTCGCGCCGACGGCGACATGCCCGTCGGTGACGACGAGGAAGGTCCAATACGCGCCACGCTCATGCTCGAGGAGCGCACGGAACCAGGTGAGTCCGGCGGTGACCGGGTCTTCGTCGATGGATGCCGTGAAATCGCGCCGGATGACGAAGTTCGCGCCCTCCCCACGACCGATCTCGTCGGCGATCACCCGCCGCACGATGTCGGCGTATTCCTCATCGGTGATGTCGAAGCCCGCGTCGTGGAGCGGGACAGGGGCGGAGGGGAGCGCGGCGAGCGCGTCACCCAGCGGAAGGTGGGTGTGGCCGTCGACGACGAGGCACCGCAGCGGTGCGTGGTCGTCGTGGCACTCGAACCCGCGCTCGACGACCTGGCGGAACGGCACGAGGGCGAGCACTTCGCGCGGGGTGCCGGCGGCATCCGTCAACGGAATGTCGGCGAGAAGGGCGACGTCGACGACATCGCCGGTGAGGACCTCGACTGTCGCGCCGTCGCGTGCGATCAGGGCGAACGGGCGACCGGAGCGTCGGAGCGCGTCCAGGTGAGGGGGGCTCGGGATCATCGCCGGGCCTTTCGTGTCATCGGGCGGGCCATCGTCGCGGAAACGAAAAGACCGCCTCGGCGGGCGGTCTGCTGGTTCGAACGCACACACCGCTTCAGCGGGTGGGCCACCACGAGGCGCATGCGAACATGCGGTCACCCTAGCACGCAGCGGGGGCGTCGATCCGGCACCGGAGGTTCGCGGCATCCGCTCAGGTGAACACCGGCCGACAAGCTTCTCGGGGTCGTAGGCTGGGGGCGTGCCAGCAGTCAATCTCGGGATGCCGCGCGTGCCGGAGGTTTTGTCCCCCCGCCGCAAGAGCCGTCAGATCAAGGTCGGAAAAGTCCTCGTCGGCGGTGACGCTCCCATCAGCGTCCAGTCGATGTGCACCACGCCGACGACCAACATCAACGCCACGCTGCAGCAGATCGCTGAGCTGACGGCATCCGGCTGCGAGATCGTGCGCGTCGCGGTTCCCAGTCAGGACGACGCGGATGTGCTGCACATCATCGCGAAGAAGAGTCAGATCCCGGTGATCGCCGACATCCACTTCCAGCCGAAGTATGTCTTCCAGGCGATCGACGCCGGGTGCGCCGCCGTGCGGGTCAACCCCGGGAACATCCGGAAGTTCGACGATCAGGTCGGGTCGATCGCCGCCGCCGCGAAGGCCGCGGGCGTGTCGCTGCGGATCGGCGTGAACGCGGGATCGCTCGACCCGCGTCTGTTGCAGAAGTACGGCAAGGCGACGCCCGAGGCGCTCGCCGAGAGCGCGAGATGGGAAGCATCCCTCTTCGAAGAGCACGACTTCCACGACTTCAAGATCTCGGTCAAGCACAACGACCCGATCGTCATGGTGAAGGCCTACCGCCTGCTCGCCGAGATGGGGGACTGGCCACTGCACCTGGGTGTGACCGAGGCCGGTCCCGCCTTCCAAGGCACGATCAAGAGCGCGACGGCGTTCGGCATCCTCCTCTCGGAGGGCATCGGCGACACGATCCGCGTCTCTCTCTCCGCGCCCCCGGCCGAAGAAGTCAAGGTCGGCCACCAGATCTTGCAGTCGCTCAATCTCCGCGAGCGCAAGCTCGAGATCGTCTCCTGCCCCTCCTGCGGCCGCGCGCAGGTCGACGTCTACTCGCTTGCGGACAACGTCACCGAGGGTCTGAAGGATGTCACCGTTCCGCTCCGCGTCGCGGTCATGGGATGCGTCGTCAACGGTCCGGGTGAAGCGCGCGAGGCCGACCTCGGAGTCGCGTCGGGCAACGGCAAGGGGCAGATCTTCGTCAAGGGCGAGGTCATCAAGACCGTGCCCGAGGCCGACATCGTCGCGACCCTCATCGAGGAAGCGCGGCGCATCGCCGACGAGATGGGCCCCGACGCTCAGATCGGCACCGCGCAGGTCATCACCGCCTGACGTCAGCTCCAGAGTGAGTGGTACGCGTTGATCGCGGGTTGCCCACCCAGGTGCGCGTAGAGCACCGTGGAATCCTTCGGGATGTCGCGTGCGCCGACGAGATCGATGAGGCCGGCGAGGGACTTTCCCTCGTAGACGGGATCGGTGATCATGGCCTCGAGCTGAGCGCCGAGAGCGATCGCCTCCATCGTGGAATCGACCGGGATGCCGTAGAGATCCCCCGCCCACCCCTCGAGTACCTGGATCTCGTCATCGCGGAGATCCCGGCCGAGCTCGATGAGCGCGGCTGTGTCGCGGGCGATGCGCCCGACCTGATCGCGGGTCTTCTCGAGCGTGGCGGAGGCGTCGATGCCGAGAATCCGACGCTTCACCCCCGTGAGGTCCTCCAGCGCGGCGAAGCCGGCGATCATCCCCGCGTGCGTCGAGCCGGTCACGGTGCAGACGACGATGGTGTCGAAGAACACCCCTGTCTGCTTCTCTTGCTCGGCAACTTCGAACGCCCAGTTCGCGAAGCCGAGGCCGCCGAGCGGGTGCTCGGACGCGCCCGCCGGGATCGGATAGGGCGTGCCGCCGGCGCTCTCGACCTCTTCGAGCGCCTGCTTCCACGAATCCCGGATGCCGATGTCGAACCCGGCGTCATCCAGGCGCGAGTCGGCTCCCATCATGCGCGAGAGCAGGATGTTGCCGACCTTGTCGTTGGTGTCGTCGTCCCACGGCACCCATTTCTCCTGCACAAGTCGGGCCTTCAGGCCGAGGTGAGCGGCGACGGCGGCGACGGCACGCGTGTGGTTGGACTGGTAGCCACCGATCGACACGAGCGTGTCGGCGCCGGAGGCGAGCGCGTCGGGAACGATGTATTCGAGCTTGCGCACCTTGTTGCCGCCGAAGGCCAAGCCGCTGTTGACGTCTTCGCGCTTGGCCCACACCTGTGCGCCGCCGAGGTGCTGCGTCAGGCGTTTCAGGTGGTGCACCGGGCTCGGCCCGAACGTGAGCGGGTAGCGGGGGAATTCGTGCAACTTCATGCGCGCGGTCCTTCGGGGTCGGGGTCGGCGGGGGGATCGGTGAGAGGGCCGAGCGTCTGCCAGGTCTGCTGGGCGAGCCGGGCGGCGCCGTCGGCGTCGCCCGCGGCGCACAGGGCGATCAGTCGCTCGTGGCGTTCGACCGATTCGGCGCCCTCGTGGGAGGCGAACCGCAACCGCTCGGCGCGGTGGAGCACCGGCTCGTACTGTGCGATGACCGAGCGGACGGCACCGTTGTCCGAGACCTCGAGCGCCACAGCGTGGAAGTCGGCGTCGGCGCGGAGCGCGGCGTCGATGTCGCCGGCCGACCGCGCGGCGGCGAAGGTGACGTTCGCGCGCCGCATGCGATCCAGGTCGCGGTCGCCGAGGAGCGGCACGGCCTGACGCACCGCGAGTGCGTGCATCGCCGCCACGACCGCCCGAGCATCGCGGACACTACGTTGGTCGATCGGGGTGACGACCGTCGAACGCCCGGGGATCGCTCGGACGAGTCCGGCTCGGCCGAGTTCGAGCAACGCTTCACGGACAGGGGTGCGGCTGACGCCGAGCCAGGTAGCGAGCTCGCCGTCGCGGAGCTGCTCGTCGGGGGCCAGAGTGCCGTCGACGATCGCATCGCGGAGACGCGTGAAGACATCGTCGCGGAGAAGTCCGCGCGGCGGCAGGGTCTCAGACGGGATGGGCACGATATGCAATATATCGCACGATCGTCGCCGTTCTTTCGCCCGCAGGTGCACCGAGCGTGTGTTCGGACGACAGGAAGTTCTGGCCCGATGCCCCCAAACCGGCCAGGTCGAGGGGGTGCGGTCCGAAATCTCCTGTCAGCCGAACGGCGAGTGTGCCGTTCTCCGACCAGGTCCGACCAGCGGCTCACGCGGGGACGAGCGTGACCGTTCCATCCGGGATCGACACGGACGCGAGCCGGAGGCGCACGTCGCTGCCCGGCTCGGCATCGAGGTCCTTCACCTTCGCGACCACCGGCGGATCGGTCAGTTGCACGCGGGTGCCGTCGCCGCTCTGGCGCAGGACGATCCCTTCGAAGACCTGGCCCTCGCGCCCCTGCAACAGGGCTGCTTCGACGCGGTCGAGGGCGCCCGCGGCGAGCTGACTGGCTTTCTGCGAGCTCCGCGCCATCAGGTCCGGAAGGGCTTCGAGGCTGTCGCGAGCCCACGCGGGGACCTCCCGTCCGTTCGCCAGCGCCTCGCAAACGACCAGGGACCACCGGTCGACGAGCCGGCGCAGCGGCGCCGTGGTGTGGGCGTAGGCCGCGCCGATCGCGGCCTGGGTGATCTCTTCGGGCACGGCGCCGTCGAAGGCGACGTACCCCGCGCCGCGGAAGAGGCCGGCCGCGTACTCTCGTACGGCGCGCTCGAGGGGGCCACGTCCGAGGTCGCGCAGGTAATCGCCGTAGGGCACGCCCTCCCGCCAGGGCACCCCGAGCGCGACGGTCTGCGCGCGGAAAGCCGCGACGGCCGCGGGATCGGCCGGCGGCATCGTCCGCAGGATGCCGACTCTGCCACGCACCATGATCTCGGCGGCGGCCATTCCCGTCAGTAGCGACACATGAGCGTTCCAGTCCTCGAGTGGCACGCCCTCCGATTGCTCGATCCGATACCCGTCGCCCTCGGCGACCACCCGCGTCTCGGGGAGATTCAGGCTCGCGCCCCCGCGATCACGCTCCCGCTCGGCCCGTTGGTGTCCGAACCATTCCAGGGCCGCGATCGATGCAGGCGCATCACCGGCATCGATCGCCCGCTGGGCGTCGTGATAGTTCCACTGCGCACGCGAGCGCACGATCGCGCGCACCAGCGTCGTCTCCCGTGGGCGTGCCCCCTCGTCGAGGTCGAACCGCCAGACGTACGCGCGACGGTCGCGGTCCGGGAGCAGCGACGCGGCGTCCTCGCTGACGACGGGCGGATGCAGCGGAATCCGCCCGTCCGGCGCGTACAACGTCTGGCCGCGTCGGCGGGCCTCGGCGTCCACCGGGCCATCCGGCGTGACGTACGCGGGCACATCGGCGATCGCGTAGTGGAGCACCGCGCCGGATGCCGTCCGTTCCAGGTGCAGCGCCTGATCGAGGTCGGTGGAGCCCTCAGGGTCGATCGTGAGGAACTCGATGCCGCGGAGGTCGGCGAGGCCGGAGGTGACCGTGTCGGCGGAAACCGTCTCCGCGGCGTGTGTGGCCGCAGCCTCCACCTCGAGAGGGAAGGCTGCGGGCAGGTCGAGTTCTGCGCGCAGTGCCTGCAGGGCGGCAGTGAGCTCGCCGCGGGCGATCGGAGGGACGAGGCGCGAGCGGCGAGGAAGCACGGGGCCAGTGTAGGCGGAGCCCCGCCGACGGAGAGGGAACGGCTGGCTAAGCTTGGTCCTCGTGGTCACCCGTCTCAGCACCTTCTTCCTCCGCACGCTCCGTGAAGACCCGGCCGATGCCGAAGTCACCAGCCATCGGCTCCTCGTGCGCGCCGGATACATCCGTCGCGCCGCCCCCGGCATTTTCACCTGGTTGCCGCTGGGGTTGAAGGTCAAGGCGAAGATCGAGGGCATCATCCGCGACGAGATGGCCGCGGCGGGTGCCTTCGAAGTGCACTTTCCCGCTCTGCTGCCGCGTGACCCGTACGAGCAGTCTGGACGATGGACCTCCTACGGCGACGGGATCTTCCGACTGCAGGACCGTCGCGGCGCTGACTATCTGCTCGCGCCCACGCACGAGGAGATGTTCACGCTGCTCGTGAAGGATCTCTACTCGTCCTACAAGGACCTGCCCCTGACGATCTACCAGATCCAGGACAAGTATCGCGACGAAGCGCGTCCCCGCGCGGGCCTTCTGCGTGGTCGTGAGTTCACGATGAAGGACGCGTACTCCTTCGACTACACCGATGACGGTCAGGATGCCTCCTACCAGTCGCAACGGGACGCCTACGAGCGCATCTTCCAGCGGCTCGGGCTCGAGTACGTCATCGTCGCTGCCGACAACGGCCTGATGGGTGGGGCGCGCAGCGAAGAGTTCCTGCACCCGATCGCGGTGGGCGAAGACTCCTTCGTCCGCTCGGCGGGCGGCTACGCGGCCAACGTCGAGGCGTTCACGACGGTCGCCCCGGAACCGACTCCGGTGGAGGGACTGCCTGCGCCGGTGATCTTCGACTCGCCGAACACGCCCACGATCGATACGCTCGTCGCCCACTCGAACGCCGTGCTGGAGGGGGAGTACACCGCCGCCGACACGCTGAAGAACGTCGTGCTGGCCCTCACGCACCTGGACGGATCGCGCGAGCTCGTCGTCGTCGGTCTTCCCGGCGACCGCGACGTCGATGACAAGCGCGCCGAGGTCGCGTTCGCTCCCGCGGCGGTCGAAGCCGCGACGCCCGAGGACTTCGAAAAGCACCCGCTGCTCGTCAAGGGATACATCGGTCCCTGGTCGCCGGAGGGTGCGATCCTCGGCGAGGAGTCGGCCACCGGCATCCGCTACCTCTTGGATCCGCGGGTCGTGGAAGGAACCGCGTGGATCACCGGTGCCAACGTCGACCAGAAGCACGTGCACTCACTCGTCGCCGGCCGCGATTTCGTCGGCGACGGATTCGCCGAGGTGGCGAACGTCCGCGCCGGCGACCCGGCGCCGGATGGCTCGGGTCCCGTGGAGATCGCGCGCGGCATGGAGATCGGTCACGTCTTCGCGCTCGGTCGCTTCTTCGCCGAGACGCTGGGGCTCAAAGTCCTCGATGAGAACGGCAAGCTCGTCACGGTGACGATGGGGTCGTACGGGATCGGCGTGACGCGCATCCTCGCGATCCTCGCCGAGCTCAACAACGACGCCAAGGGTCTCGTCTGGCCGGCGTCGATCGCCCCCTTCGACGTGCACGTGGTGGCTACGGGCCGCGACCAGGCGGCGTTCGCGTTGGCCGAGCAGGTGTCGGCGCAGCTCGACGAGGCGGGCCTCGACGTGCTCTACGACGACCGGCCGAAGGTCTCTCCCGGGGTCAAGTTCGGTGATGCCGAGTTGGTCGGCGTGCCGCTGATCGTGATCGTCGGCCGCGGGGCTGCCGACGGCGAAGTCGAGCTCTGGGACCGCCGCACGGGCGAGCGTGAGGTCATTGCCGTCGCCGAGGCTGTCGCCCGACTCACCACGTCCCGCTAGATCGGCTCGTCATGGACATCGAGCCCGTAGCCGGTCCACCCCACTACGCTCGGACGCAAGCTCGCCCGGGCCGGGGTCCGCCCCCGAGTCGCCCGCAACTATGCCATGCTCGCCCTTGCCACAGACCTGCCCGCAGCCGTCGTGGCCACCCAGCTGGGCCTCACCGCCCAGACCACGAGTCGATGGGCTCAGTTTTCCCAACGGGACAGTATCGAGTACATCGTCGCGCGGACGAACCCGTAGCCCACCGATGTCCTGAGTCATCACACCCGTGGCCGACCGATCGAGACCGGCGGAGAGGACAGTCAGCGCGAGCCACTCTCGGGGAGTGTGCAGTGCGATAGTGGCATGCCGGGTGTCACGACTCGACAGCGATGCCACCACGGGCGCGGTCCCGCGTGATAGCGCGGCCGAGAGCGAGGAACAGAAGCACCATCGCAGTGGTGAGCAGGATGTGGCCGGTTCCGGCGATCCCGGCGATCATCTTGGTGGACTCTTCGCCGAGCACGGTGAGGATGCCGTGCCAGATCAGCATCGCTGAGGTGAGGATGACGCCGGCGTTGTAGAGCCAGAAGAACCACCCGAACAGCTTGCTGCTGGAGAGCGTGAACAGTTTCTCGAGTGCGAGCACGATGAGCAGCACGAGGAAACCGAGCGTGAGCAGGTGGGTGTGCGCGAGGCCGAGTTGCGTGAACTGTCCCTCAGGGAAATCGTTGAGCTTGGTGAATTCCCGGTAGAACAAGCCGGACAGCACACCGATGACCATGTAGGCGAATGAGGAGTAGAAGAGGCGACGCATGAGTTTCCTTTCGAAGTCATCTTCCGCGTTCGTCGCTTCTGACGACGGGGGGATCATTCGAACGGTTGAGATCGCGGCGGATCAGAGGAGCCCGGTATCGCGGGCGACTGCGACGGCGCGGGATCGGCTGTCGACGCCGAGCTTGTCGAAGACGTGCACGAGATGAGTCTTCACGGTCGCTTCGGTCACGAACAACTCCTTCGCGATCTCGCGGTTCGACGCGCCGGTCTCCAGCTGCCGTAGCACGTCCAGCTCACGATCGGTGAGCTTCACGCGCGGCGCCCGCATCACCTGTACCATCCGGGCGGTGAGTTCGGGGGAGAGGACCAGCTGCCCTGCCGCGGCGTTTCGGATCGCGGCGACGATCTGTTCGGACGGCGAGTCCTTGAGCAGATAACCTGCCGCGCCGGCCTCTATTGCGCCGAGAATCTCCGCGTCGCGGTCGAATGTTGTCAGGATGACGACCGCGGGGGCGGGGTCGAGAGTGCGCAGCGCCTCGGTCGTCTGCACGCCGTCCATGCCGTCGCCGAGTCGCAGGTCGCACAGCACCACGTCGGGGTGCAGGTGGCGGGCGAGGGCGATCGCTTCTTCGCCCGTGGCGGCTTCGCCGACGATCTCGACGTCCGCGGTCGGTGTGAACAATGACCGCAGGCCCGCGCGAACGATCGGGTGATCATCGACCAGGAGGACCCGGAGTGTCATCATCGGTGCTCCGCTGCCGTCGCCAACGGGAGCGAGGCCGACAAGGCAGCGCCCTCACCCGGGACGCTCTCGACGTCCAGGTCACCACCGATATCCCGCAGCCGGGCGCGCATGGCGCGGAGCCCGTATCCGCCGTCGTCTCGGCGAGGCTGCTTCGCGTTCCACCGCGTCGCGTCGAAGCCGACCCCGTCATCGACGATGTCGAGTCGGACGGTATCGCCGGCGTCGGCTAACGTCACGACGACGCGCTCCGCGGTCGCGTGACTGCGGACGTTGGCCAGCGCGGACTGCGCGGTGCGCAGCAGTGCGACCTCGGCAGCCATCGGCAGGATGGGGATGCTGTCGTCGATGTGCAGATCTGTGCGGATGCCGGTTTCCTCCTCCATCCGCATCAACATCCGTCTCAGCGCGTCGCCGAGGGCGGAGCCTTCCAGTTCGGCCGGAGTCATCGCGTTGACGATGCGGCGGGCATCGACAAGACCCTCCCGGGCTAGCTGTTCGATCTGCGCCAGCGACTCGTTCTGGGGTGTTGCCTCTGTGCTGCGCGCGGATCGGGCGAGCATGCCGATGGAGGAGAGGCTTTGCGCGACGGTGTCGTGGATGTCGCGCGACACGCGTGTTCGTTCCAGACCGGCGCCGGTCTCGCGCTGGCTGCGGGCGAGCTCGTCCTGCAATTGCGCGGTCTCCTCCTGTGCGGCCACGAGCGACGCGATGAGACGGCGACGCTCTCTGCCGTCGCGGACCAGTTCGAGGTAGCCCCGAGCGATCCCGAGCGCGAACACACCCCCGACGACCGGCCCGATCACGTTCGCGTACGATGTGGCGCCGGTGTGCAGGATCGGCGCGGCGATGACCACGGCGAGGATCACAACGCTGAGTGTGAGCGCCCATGTCAGCGGGAGGATGAAGCCGGCCAGCAGCCACAGCGGGAAGGCGAGCCAGACGAACTCTGACGAGACCGCGACCGCACCTGTCCAGATGAGCGCGAGGCCCACGAGCCACCAGATCGCAAGGGCGAGGTCGCGGGTGCGATCTCCGAGGATCAGTCCTCCCAAGTACCAGCCGGCGAACACGAGAGAGAGCGCCAGCACCCACGGCAACGGCACGCCGTCCGCCGCTGCCCGGATGGCGGCGATCACGAGCAGCACGACCGTAATCGCCACCTGTCCGAGCCGGATGGCCCAGATCACCCGCCCGCCATTGCCACGCACGCCGCGTGCGTCAGCGCGCGACCGGCGAGACAGCTTCTTCGACATGATCCGATTCTCCCGTGCCGCCGCGAGAGCGGAAAGCCGGAAGGCGTCCAGGCCACCACATCCGGTCCCCAACGAGGGAGAACAGTGCCGGTACGACGAGGGTGCGCACGACCAGGGTGTCCACGAGTACTCCGACACCGACAATGAGCCCGATTTGCCCGAGCGTAACGAGCGGGAGCAAACCCAAGGCTGCGAACACACCCGCCAGCACGATCCCCGCGCTGGTGATGACGCCGCCTGTCGTCGCAAGCGCGGTGACCATGCCGGCTCGCGTCCCGCTCGTCAGAGCTTCGCTACGTGCCCGGTGGACGAGGAAGATCGTGTAATCCACCCCCAGCGCGACCAGGAAGAGGAATGCCAGCAGCGGAACCTGCAGGTCGAGCGCGTTCCAGCCGAATAGCGTGCGGCCCAGCCATGCGCCCGCCCCGATCGCGGCGACCGCGCTAAGCGTGTTCACGGCGAGCAGGATGAGTGGTGCGACCACGGCGCGCAGCAGCACGATGAGTACGAGGAGAGTCCCGAGCAGGATGAGTGGTGCGACAAGCAGGAAGTCTCGCAGGTTGCCGTCTCGGGCATCCACATCCATTGCGCCCTGTCCGCCGACGATGGCGTCGGCATCCGGCACGGCGTGCACGGCGGATCGCAGCTCGGTGACCAGCTCGCGGCTCTCAGCTGTTCCCGGTGCCGGTTCACCGACGACCGACAGTCTGACGAGGCTACCTCCGGTACTGGTTGCTGACTCTGTGACCCGCACAACACCATCGACAGAGGCGGCCGCGTCCTGGACCGCCTGCGATTGGGCTGCGGCTGCGACGATGACGAAGGGCTGCGCCTGGCCTGCGTCGAAGTGGGCACCAAGCACCTCGAGGCCGACGGCTGACTCGGACGGCACCCGGAACTTCTCAACTTGGCTGAGGCCGACAGAAGCGCCCAGCAGCCCCGCCGACATCACCCCGAGCAACGCGAGCCCACCCGCCAGCGGCAGCCAGGGGCGCCGCACGACGCGGGTCGCGACCCTCCGCCAGACACGCCCCTGTCGTGCGGTCGTGTCGCCCGGACGGGGTACGAACGGCCAGAACACGCCCCGCCCGCACACCGCCAGCACCGGAGGAAGCACCAGCAATACCGCAGCCAGCGCGATCACCAAGCCCACAGCGCACGCGACCCCCAGCCCACGTGTCCCCGGAATGACCGCCAGGACGAGCGTCAGCAAAGAGAGCACGACCGTCACGTTGGACGCCAGGATCGCCGGCACGGTCGCACGCCACGCGACCGCGAGCGCGTTCCGATGATCCTCGTCGACAAACAACTGTTCGCGGTACCGCGAAATCATCAGCAGCGCATAATTCGTTCCCGCTCCGAACACGAGAACGCTCACGATGCCGGTATCGAACTGCAAACCCATTGCGCTGCCCAGCGCTGCGGTCGCCTTGCTCGCGGCCTGATCGGCGAATCCGACCACGGCCAGCGGAATCAACCACAGTACAGGCGAACGGTAGGTGAAGATCAACAAGACGGCGACGATCGCGATCGTCACCAGGAGCAGAGTGAAGTCGGCACCGTCGAACGCCGATGCGACGTCCGCGCCGAACGCCGGGCCGCCCGTCACCTGCACCTGAACTCCGTCGATGTCGTGATCCGCGACGACATCGCGCACGTTCTCCACAAGCGCTCGATCAGCCGCCGAGTCATCGCCGTCCACCGGCGCAGTCAACTGGATGACCTGCGCGATGCCGTCCCCGCTCGGGAATGGCCCGAGCACCTCCGCCCCCTCGACAGCACTCAAGTCATCTCCCAGCGCCGCGACCCCTTCGCTTTCGCCCTGCGAGAGCTGGCCGTCGTTGGCGCTCGACGCCACGACGATCACCGTTCGATTGTCAGCGTCGGGGAAGTCCTCTGCAACGACTGCCACCCGCGCAGACTCGGAGTCCGGCGGTGCACTCTGAGCGGTCGCAGTCATCTCCGCCTGGCCAAACAGACCGAACAGCGCGACAAGCGCGAGAACGCCAAACGCCAGGGAGAGCCACGCGCCACGGCGAGAGGTCAGGACACGAGACAAGGATTGAGAAAGAGTGCTCACACCTCAAGCACAGCGCGCGGCTACCCCCGGGCACATCGCACGCTTCACCGACGAAGATCTCAACCAGAAGATGGATGTGCGGCGCCACCGGCAAGGATCCGACTCTCAGGGTGAGTAGATGAATCGCCCCAATCTACGGACAGACGCCTGACGCGGCTCTCGAGTTGCGTCGTGCATCACGTATCGGTGTGGTGCGCTTCTTCAGCCAAAAGGTGGCGACGCCTGGCGAGGTCGACCCTACGGAAGCGTCGATCCTCCAAGAGACCTATCAAGACGAAACCGGCGAATATCACAGCGCTCAATATTGCCTCTCCGCCAGTCGTCACGTCGCGAAGGCCTCGAGCAGCTGCGCGGGTCGCCCCACCAGGACGGACGCGGAACGGGCTCGGGGGCAGCGAGCCGTCGAGTTGCGCAGGGGTCGTGGCGATGAAGAGATCCTCCATGTTGATCAGGAGCTGGCTGAAACCCTTCTTGCCGACCAGTCGGGGAAACGTCGCGGGAAGGTTCTGCTCGTCGAAATCCGGCGCCGCCCGCCAGGGGCCCCGTTCACTCATCGGACACCGCGTGCTCGTCCGACGTGCCAGGCTGAGTGCATGACGGAGAGCTCCATCCCGCCCGAAGCCACCGAGGACATCCGTGCGCTGCTGACGGATGCCGGGGTGACCCACGATCCCGACCTGGTCGCCCGTATCCTCACGACCGGAGTCGGACTGGGCCTGGACGGCACCGACCGCCTCGACCTGAAGATCACGTCCGCAGCGTTGACCGAGATGCGTGCGGCCTTCCGCCTGTTCGCGCCGTACCGCGGCATCCCCAAGGTCACGGTGTTCGGCTCCGCGCGCACACAACCCCATGACGCGCTCTACCGGCAGGCATCGGCGGTGGCCGCGGTGCTCGCGCAGCGTGGATGGATGGTGGTCACGGGAGCCGGTCCCGGAATCATGCAGGCAGCGGCCGAGGGAGCAGGGCCAGACCGCTCGCTGGGCGTGTCGATCCGGTTGCCGTTCGAGGAGAAGCCGAACGCGGTGATCGCCTCCACGGCGAACAACGTCGCGATGAAGTACTTCTTCACGCGCAAGCTCATGCTGGTCAAGGAATCGAGCGGCTTCATCTGCGTGCCCGGCGGGTTCGGCACGCTTGACGAGATGTTCGAGCTTCTGACGCTCCAGCAGACCGGCAAGGCTGAGCCGACTCCGATCGTGCTCCTCGATGCGCCCGGCGGAGACTTCTGGGCGGGATTCCAGCGATACGTCGCGGACCAACTCATCCCTGCCGGGGTGATCTCGCCCGATGATCTCGAGCGGGTCCTCATCACCGACTCGGTGGAGCAGGCGGCGGCCGAGATTACCGGGTTCTGGCGCAATTACGATTCGCTGCGGTGGGTCGGTGGGAGACTGGTTCTGCGCCTGCGTGCAGAGCCGACGGCCGCTGAGGTGGTCGATCTCAACGCACGGTTCGGTCATCTCCTTGCCAGTGGCGAGATCGAGCTCCGCGGACCGCTGCGCGTCGAGCGCGACGACGACGACCGCGTCGATCTCCCCCGCTTGGTGATGCGGTACGAGCAGTTCCGGGTCGGTTCGCTCTTCCACCTCATCCGCGCGGTCAACGCGCTCGGAAGTGCCCCGGAGCCGGCGGCCCCGCCGCATCCGGCGGCCTGAGGTCACAGACGCGCGTAGCGCGCACGGAAGAAGCAGAACACGCCGTACGCGATGAATCCCGCGCCGACGAGGCCGACCAGAAGCGGCCCGAGGAAGACGTACAACAGTGCCTGGATCGCCCCGTCGAGGCCGCCGGCCGATTCGGCGTCGACTTTCACCGCGGCGACCACCAGCAGCACGCCGACGATCGTGAGCGCGACGCCCTTCGCGACGAAACCCACGACACCCAGGGCCCTTCCGACCTCGCCCTCCGGCCCGGACGGAAGGGAGATCTTCTTCTCGAAGCTCCGACGCACTCCCATCACGACGAACGAGATTCCGCCGATTCCGATCCCGACACCGGCGAGTGCGAGCAGCCACGACCCGCCCGGAAGATTCAGCACCCCGCGGCTCACGGCCTTCGCCGCACCGTCGCCGCTGGGTTTCGCGCCGAGGGCGACGGAGGCGGAAATCGTCCCGAGCGCCACGAACACCACCGCCTGACCCCACTCCGACACGCGCACGCCCCACTTCTTCACGTCCGAGGCGCGACTGGCGAGGACCCCCTCCAGGACGTGCCAGATCCCGAGCGCCCACAGCAACGCGGCGAGGATCCACAGCGCGACGAAGCCGAGCGGGGCGGCCGCGATCGCCAAGAAGGCGCCCGCCTGATCGCTCTCGCCGCGCGCGCCGAATGCGATCGTGAGAACGATCACCCCGATGAGTGCATGCACCACCCCGTTGGCCGCATACCCGCCGCGAGCCAGCGCCCGCAGGGGGGCGCTGTTCTCGGCTTCGCGCACCGCGGCCTTGACCGGGTGTTCGCTCACGTCACGATTCCGGGTCGACCGGATCACGCGTTCCGGCCGTCAACCACGGCGGTCCGAGGGGGACGACCCGGCGCTGCATGGTGCGCCAGTAGAACTTCTCGAGCAGCATGTAGGCCGCCAGTGCCGAGGCCGCCAGCAAGAACCAGGCCCCGATGATGCCCAGCGCATCGGACGCCGCGAAATATCCCGCCGATTCGAGACCGAGGCCGATCGAGACGAACAGGAGCGTGAGAGGCAGGACCGTATTGTGCAGTGCTCCGGCGAACATGAACCCGAAGGCCAGGATCGCGAACATCATCGAGAACAGGGGGCGAGCCGGCCCCGAGACCTCGAAGAAGCCGAGTTCGCCGCCGAGCAGGAAGCCCGGCATGCAGATCCAGTACCAGCCGAACGCGTTGTAGACGATGAAGTGGAAATCATCGCCGATGAAGTACGACAGCATCCCCGCCGTCACCTGCACGACCCCGCCGAAGACGGCACCGACCCAGAAGACGGCGCTCTCGTTCTGGACGCCGAGGTGTGCCAACTGCGCCGTGAGAGTGGCGATGACGAAGCCGAGGAGCCCGATCAGGCCGGGATCCGCCATCTGTCGTGAGGTTCCTACCGGTGACCTCGTCATTGTGTGCCTCCATGCAGGTGATCGCGGTGCTTCTTCGCGTGGCGCGTGCTGGTGACCACCGAGATCGGTCCCGTCACGGTGAGCGAATCCTCCCAGCATTCCACACCGGTGACGTCCGGAAGAAGATTCCGGGTGAACACGGGGTCGAGTCCCTCCCGGCGTTGACGGGTGTAGTCCTTCAGTAGGCGGAACGCGATCGGGGAGAGCAGTCCGATGGCGACGAGGTTGAGCAGAGCCATGAGCCCCATGACGCCGTCGGCGAAGTTCCAGACCAGGTCGGCCGTCGCGATCGAGCCGAGGAGAACGGCGGCGACGACCAGAAGACGATACCCGGTGAGCACGCTCCGGTTCTTCGTCATGAACTCAATGTTCGACTGCCCGTAGTAGTAGTTGCCGAGGATCGAGGAGAACGCGAGGAGGAAGACGATGACGCTCAAGGCGACGTTGGCCCAGGATCCGAGCGTGGAGGTGAGGGCGCCCTGGGTCAACCCGATCCCGCGCGTGGCTCCCGCGAGGTCCGGTACCGAGACCAGGATGATGAAGGCCGTGATCGAGCACACCAGGAACGTGTCGAAGTAGACGCCGAGGGTTTGCACGAGGCCCTGCTTGACGGGGTGCGTGACGGCCGCGCTGGCGCCGGCGTTCGGAGCGGAGCCGAGCCCGGCCTCGTTCGAGAACATTCCGCGCTTGACACCCGTGAGCACGATGTATCCGAAGGCGGCGCCGACCACTTCGTTCGGTCCCCACGCCTGCGTGAAGATCTGGCCGAAGACGTCGGGCAGACGCTCCACGTGGAGGGCGACCACGAGAAGCCCGAGCAGGAGATATGCCAGCGCCATGATCGGCACGAGCAACTGGGTGACCGAGGCGATCCGCCGGACCCCGCCGAAGACGACGAGCGCCGTCAGTGCCGCGATCCCCCCGCCGATCAGCCAGGGGAGCCAGTCGGGCACGTCGCCCATTCCCCCCGTGATGGTGGCCGTGATCGTGTTGGCCTGCAGTGAGCTGAATGCGAACGGGAAGCAGATGATGAGGATCACCGCGAAGATGATGCCGAGCCACCGCGCCTTCAGCCCGCGCTCCATGTAGTAGGCGGGTCCTCCGCGGAACGTGCCGTCGGCGCGCACTTTGAAGAGCTGCGCGAGGCTCGACTCGATGAAACTTGACGCGCCCCCGACGAATGCCATCAACCACATCCAGAACACGGCACCCGGACCGCCGATCGCGATCGCGGTGCCCACGCCGGCGATGTTGCCGACGCCCACCCGGGACGCCGCCGAAATCGTGAAGGCCTGGAAAGCGGAGACCGACTGGGGCTCACCGCTCTCGGTGCGCGGGGTCTTGTCCGTGAGAGTGCGGAACATTTCCGGGATGAGGCGGAACTGCACCACTCCCGAGCGGAGTGTGAAGTACACACCGAGGATCACCACCACCGGCAGGACGGCCCACGTCCACAGGTAATCGCCCCACGTCAGCAGCCACTCGTTGATCGCATCCATCGGCCCAGTATTGCGGCACCGGCGGCCACAGCACTACCGGGGTTCTTCCCGGCGGCGATCGGGTAACGTTGATGGGATGGCGTCGGGGTGACCCGAGGTCGAGAGCTGAATAGGGAGGCCAAAGTGGATATCGATCTGGGACTGCTGCGTACGGTGGAGCGCGAGAAGGAGATTCCCTTCGACGAACTGGTCCACATCATCGAGCAGGCCATTCTGACGGCCTACGCGAAGCACACCTCCCCGGACGGCGAGTTGCCCACCGGCGCTCGTGCAGTCCTCGACCGCAAGACCGGTCACGTCGCGATCTTCATGCCGTTGCTCGACGAGGACGACATCGTCATCGGTGAGGAAGAGTCCACCCCCGACGACTTCGGTCGGATCGCCGCGTTTGCTGCGAAGCAGGTCATCAGCCAGCGTCTGCGCGATATCGCCGATGACGCGATCCTCGGCGAGTTCAAGGGCAAAGAGGGCGACATCGTCGCCGGCGTGATCCAGCAGGGTCCGAACCCGCGGATGGTGCATGTCGATCTCGGCACGATCGAGGCCATCCTCCCGCCCGAAGAGCAGGTCGCCGGCGAAGAGTACCCGCACGGCGCGCGTCTGCGCGTCTACGTGACGGGTGTCTCGAAGGGCACCAAGGGCCCGCAGATCACCGTGTCGCGCACGCACCCGGGGCTCGTCCGCAAACTCTTCGCCCTCGAGGTACCCGAGATCGCCTCCGGCCTCGTCGAGATCGTCTCGCTCGCGCGGGAGGCCGGGCACCGTACCAAGATCGCCGTCAAGGCCAACGATCCCGCGATCAACGCCAAGGGTGCGTGCATCGGTGAACTCGGGCGCCGCGTCCGCGCCGTGACCGAGGAACTCGGTGGCGAGAAGATCGACATCGTGGACTACGACCCGGAGCTGGCCAAGTTCGTCGCGAACGCGCTGTCGCCGGCGAAGGTGACGTCCTCGTTCGTGCTCGATGCCACCATCAAGGCCGTCCGTGCCCTCGTCCCCGACTATCAGCTGTCGCTCGCGATCGGCAAGGAGGGCCAGAACGCCCGCCTCGCCGCCAAGCTCACGGGCGCCAAGATCGACATCCAGCCCGACAGCATCTTGGAAGACGCGTAACGGGGTAGGATGGAACCTGTTCGAACGTGCGTGGGATGCCGCGCACGCGCTCCCCGTTCTGCTCTCTTGCGAGTCGTGGAACAGGCCGGTGTCCTTGTCGCTGACGAGAAAGCCGTCCTCCCCGGGCGAGGCGCGTGGGTGCATGCCACGGATGCGTGCGTAAGTACAGCCATCCAACGTCGCGCTTTCGAACGTGCATTGCGTGTGTCCGGTCCGCTGGACACGCAGACCCTTCCCACCACCTACCAGCGAAACGGCTGAACGGCTATGGACTCACAGTGAACGGCTCGAAATGAGACCCGTCCGCAAATAACGGTCTGCCCTGTCCGGGGGAGACCTCAGACAGGAGAATTGTGGCAAACGCCAAACCGCGCGTGCACGAGATCGCTTCCGAACTCGGCGTCGACAGCAAGGTCGCACTTGCAAAGCTGAAGGAGCTCGGCGAATTCGTCAAGAGCCCCTCATCCACCATCGAGCCCCCCGTGGCTCGGAAGCTCCGCGCTGCCCTCGAAGCAGACGGCGCAGCCAAGCCCGCGCAGACGGCCCCGGCCAAGCCGGCGGCTGCGGCGCGTCCGTCCTCGGGCCCGCGACCCGGTCCGGCGCGTCCGACGCCCGCTCCGGCTCCCACGCCCGCTGCCCCGGCGGCTCCGGCTGCTGACGTGGCTCCTGCCGAAGCTCCGGCATCCACGCCCACGCCGGCTGCTCCGGCGCCCTCGGTACCCGCCGACGCTCCCGCGGCGTCCGGCGACAGCGCTGCACCGCGTCCCGGTGGAGCGCGCCCCGGCAACAACCCGTTCGCTTCGGCGCAGGGCATGGGACAGCGTCCCGCTGGACCCCGACCCGGCAACAACCCGTTCGCCTCGGCACAGGGCATGGGCCAGCGCCCGAGCCCGACGCCCGGTAACATCCCGCGTCCCCAGGCGCCGCGCCCCGGCGCCCCCCGTCCCGGCGCCCCGCGTCCCGGTGGACCGGGTCGTCCCGGTGGCGCAGGTCGTCCCGGCGCCCCGTTCCAGCAGCGTCCCGGCGGCCCCGGTCGTCCCGGCGGCGCGGGTGGCTTCCAGCGTCCGGGTGCTCCCGGCGCCGGTGCTCCGGCCGGCGGTTTCGCCGGACGTCCCGGCGGTGGTGGTGGTCGTGGCCGTGGTCCCGGCGGTGGTACCGCTGGCGCGTTCGGTAAGGGCGGCGGCAAGTCCAAGCAGCGCAAGTCGCGTCGGGCGAAGCGCCAAGAATTCGAAATGCGGGATGCCCCGACCGTCGGCGGCGTCAACGTTTCGCGCGGTAACGGCGAGGTCATCCGGATGCGCCGCGGCGCATCGATCTCGGACTTCGCCGACAAGATCGAGAACATCACCGGCTACACCGTGCAGCCCGGAACGCTCGTCACCATCCTGTTCAACCTGGGTGAAATGGCGACGGCGACCGAGTCGCTCGACGAAGCGACCTTCGAGGTTCTGGGAGCCGAGCTCGGCTACAAGATCCAGATGGTCTCTCCGGAGGACGAGGACAAGGAGCTCCTCGAGACCTTCGGTCTGGACCTCGACCAGGAGCTCGCCGACGAGAACGAAGACGACCTCGAGATCCGCCCGCCCGTCGTGACGGTCATGGGTCACGTCGACCACGGTAAGACGCGCCTTCTCGACGCGATCCGCAACGCGAACGTCGTGGCGGGTGAAGCCGGTGGCATCACCCAGCACATCGGTGCGTACCAGGTGTGGACCGAGCACGAGGGTATCGAGCGGGCCATCACGTTCATCGACACCCCGGGCCACGAGGCCTTCACCGCGATGCGTGCCCGTGGAGCGCAGGTCACCGACCTCGCGATCCTCGTGGTCGCCGCCGACGACGGCATCATGCCGCAGACGGTCGAGGCGCTCAACCACGCTCAGGCCGCGAACGTGCCGATCGTGGTCGCGGTCAACAAGGTCGACAAGCCCGACGCCAACCCGGCCAAGGTCCGTCAGCAGCTGACCGAATACGGTCTGGTCGCCGAGGAGTACGGCGGAGATGTGATCTTCGTGGATGTCTCGGCCCGCGACGGCCTCAACATCCAGGGTCTGCTCGACGCGGTCCTCCTCACGGCGGATGCCGGGCTCGACCTCACGGCCAACCCGAACAAGGCGGCCCGCGGTGTCGCGATCGAAGCGAAGCTCGACAAGGGCCGCGGTTCGGTTGCCACCGTCCTCATCCAGTCCGGAACGCTGCGCGTCGGTGATTCGATCGTCGCCGGTACGGCGTACGGCCGTGTGCGGGCGATGGCCGACGAAAACGGCGACGCTGTTCTCGAGGCCTACCCGTCACGTCCGGTGCAGGTGCAGGGTCTGAACTCGGTGCCGCGCGCCGGTGACACCTTCATCGTCACGGAAGAGGACCGTCTCGCCCGTCAGATCGCGGAGAAGCGTGAAGCCGCCGAGCGCAACGCGCAGCTGGCCAAGGCCCGCAAGCGCATCTCGCTCGAGGACTTCACCCGCGCTCTCGAGGACGGCAAGGTCGAGTCGCTCAACCTCATCATCAAGGGTGACGTGTCGGGTGCTGTCGAAGCGCTCGAAGAGTCGCTCCTCAAGATCGAGGTCGACGATTCCGTGCAGCTGCGGATCATCCACCGTGGTGTGGGTGCCGTCACCGAATCCGACATCAACCTGGCGACGATCGACAACGCGATCGTCATCGGCTTCAACGTCCGCCCCGACCCGAAGGCCCGCGAGCGCGCGGCTCGCGAGGGTGTGGATGTCCGGTTCTACTCGGTCATCTACAACGCGATCGACGATGTCGAGCAGTCGCTGAAGGGCCTGCTCAAGCCGGAGTACGAAGAGATCCAGTCGGGTGTCGCCGAGATCCGCGAGGTGTTCCGCTCCTCCAAGTTCGGCAACATCGCCGGTGTCATCGTTCGGTCGGGAACCATCACGCGCAACGCCAAGGCCCGCGTCATCCGCGAAGGTGTCGTGGTGGCAGATGGTCTGGCCATCGAGTCGCTGCGCCGGTTCAAGGACGACGTCACCGAAGTCCGCACGGACTTCGAGGCCGGTATCGGACTCGGTAAGTTCAACGACATCCAGATCGGCGACGAGATCGAGACGACCGAGATGGTGGAGAAGCCGCGCGGCTGATCCGCATGTTGGATGTGAGGGGCGCCTGTCATCACGACGAGCGCCCCTCACTCACCCCGAAGGAGTAAGACATGGCCAGTGAACGTCAGGCACGCCTCGGCGACCGCATCCGCGTCATCCTTGCGGAGCGTCTCGAGAAAGGGCTTCGAGACCCGCGGCTCGGCTTCGTCACGATCACGGACGTGCGGGTCACGGGTGACCTGCAGCACGCATCCGTGTTCTACACCGTCTACGGCTCCGATGAGGAGCGCGCATCGTCTGCGGAGGCGTTGACGTCGGCGACCGGAATGCTCCGCAGTGAAGTCGGCAAGCACCTCAACATCCGGCTGACACCGTCGCTCGAGTTCATCCCCGATGCGCTTCCGGACAGTGCCGACCACATCGCCGACCTCCTTCGTGAGGCGCGCGAGCGCGATGCGGCCGTCGCGGGTCTCGCGACCGGTGCAGCGTATGCCGGCGACGCGGACCCCTATGTGAAGCCCCGCGACGAAGACACTCCGGCCGCGGCGAGCGACGACGAGGACTGATCGGCGCCTACCGCGGCAAGCGAAGGTGCCCGTCGGAGGCTTCGACAAGACCATCGGCGATGAGTGAGTCGATCGCGCGATCCCGCTGACGACGGTCGGGCCAATCCGGGATCACCCCATCCTGCGGGATGTCGTGGTCTGAGGAGTCGCGCAGGGCTCTGAGGATGGCTCCGCGCGCCTGGCGGTCGCTGCCTTCGTAGCGGGCCTGGCGCCGCCGGTCGTCGCCCGTGTCCGGGTAGGCGGCCGCGCGCCAGGCGCACAGGTGCGCAATGGGGCATTCCGCACACCGGGGCGCTCGCGCGGTGCAGACGACCGCGCCGAGCTCCATCGTCGCGGCGTTGAAGAGCGCGGCATCCGTGTCGGTCGCCGGAAGCAACGCCGTCATCGCGGCGAGGTCGGTCTTTGCCGGGGGTCCGGGTTGGGAACGCCCGTCCACGGCGCGGGCGATCACGCGCCGGGTGTTGGTGTCGACAACCGGGTGCCGATCACCGTAGGCGAAGACCGCCACCGCCCGTGCGGTGTAATCGCCGATCCCGGTCAGCGCGAGGAGCGCATCGACATCGCGGGGGACGACGCCGTCGTGACGGTCGCGGATCTCCACCGCCGCACGGTGGAGCCACAGCGCGCGGCGCGGATACCCGAGGTTCGCCCATTGCCGCACGGCTTCGGCCGGCGGATCCGCGGCGAGGTTCGCGGGGGTCGGCCATCGGCGGAGCCATGCCTCGAGGTGGGGGACCACGCGGGATACCGGAGTCTGCTGCAACATGAACTCGCTCACGAGCGTGCCCCACGCCCCGAACCCCGGTCGGCGCCACGGAAGATCGCGGGCCGCGCCGCCGTACCACTCGATCAGCGGGGCGGCGAGATCGGGCATCCGAACAGCCTACGCGCCCCGCCGCGTGCCGTATTCAGTCCGCACGCGCGGACGACGGTGAGTCGGCCGCGGAATCCCGGGCGCACTCTGGCGGGCCTGTGCCCGGCGGACTGAATACGGTCAGGGGATGCACGGCAGGGGGACGGCGGCGAGAGCGGCGGCTGGAGCGGGGCACGTAGGCTGGAAGACATGCCTGAGACCCCTCCGCAGCCCCGCGGGATCCTCCTGGTGGACAAGCCGCAGGGCATCACGAGCCACGATGTGGTCGCCCGCGCGCGCCGGGCGCTGAACACCCGCAAAATCGGCCATGCCGGGACCCTTGACCCGATGGCTACCGGGCTGCTGATCCTCGGCGTGGGCCCGTCCACACGCTTGCTGACCTACATCGTCGGGCTCGGCAAGACCTATGAGGCGACGATCCGCCTCGGCGTCACCACCGACTCCGACGACGCCGACGGCGTCGAGACGGCGCGCACGGATGCCGCGGCCATCGCCGATGCGCAGATCAGCGCCGGCATCGCCGCACTGACGGGGGACATCTCGCAGGTCCCGAGCACGGTGTCGGCGATCAAGGTCGGCGGCAAGCGTGCGTACGACCTCGCGCGGGCGGGGGAAGCGGTCCAGCTCAGCGCACGCGCGGTCACCGTCAGCCGCTTCGAGGTCTTGGGGATACGCCGCGAGGCGGGGATGATCGACGTGGACGTCGCCGTCGATTGCTCGAGCGGAACCTACATCCGGGCTCTGGCACGCGACCTCGGCGCGGGACTCGGGGTCGGGGGACACGTGACAGCACTCCGTCGCACGCATATCGGTCCGTTCGACGTGGCCGACGCTGTCGCCGAGCTCGTCCCCGACGTGGAGCTGCAGACGGATGCGTCCGTGGCGGCCGACCTGCTCGGTGTGTTCGCGGTCTCCGCCGAGGAGGCGCGGGATCTCCGACACGGCAAGCGGCTGGCCGGAGCCGCATCACGGCTGACGGGCACGACGCCGGCAGCGATCGCCCCGGACGGCGAGCTGGTCGGCATCGTCGAGCGCCGCGGGAACGACGTCAAGAGCATGATGAATATGCCGCAGGGTGACGCATGATCCAGTGGTTCGCCCTTGTGCAGGTCGTCGTGGCCGTCGTCGTCGGACTCGCCTGCATCGCGCTGGGTCTCGCCGGGCGTCGCCCGAGCGACCTCAGCGTCGGCGGTCTCGCTCTGGTGTTCGTCCTCCTCGTGGCACAGGTCGTCGTCGCGGTCGTCGCGCCCCTCGCGGGGAACCCGCCGACCGGAAGTGCCCTGGAGTTCTGGGTGTATCTGGTCTCCGCTGTCCTCCTGCCTCCCGCTGCAGTCTTCTGGGCGCTGATCGAACGCAGCCGGTGGAGCACCGTGATTATGGGGATCGCATCGCTGGCCGTGGCTGTTATGGTCTGGCGGATGCAGGTCATCTGGACCCTGCCCGCGCTGTGATCGCCGCAACGCCGCGCGATTATCATGGACAGGTCATGTCAACGCCCCGTCCCCGTATGACCGGCATCGGCCGGGTCCTCGTGATCGTCTACGCGATCATGGCCCTCGCAGCGACGGGTCGCTCCTTCGTGCAGATCGTCCAGGACTTCGCCGGCGCCCCCATCGCCTACACGCTGTCGGCGATCGCTGCCCTCGTCTACATCCTGGCGACGGTCGCACTGGTCCGCTCCGACTCACACGTCTGGTACCTCATCGCGTGGGTCGCGATCTGCTTCGAACTGGCCGGTGTCCTCGTCGTCGGGACGCTGAGCCTCACGCATCCCGAGCTCTTCGCGCACGACGCTACGGTGTGGTCCGGCTATGGCTACGGGTACTTCTGGATTCCCCTGGTGCTGCCGTTCGTGGGGATCTGGTGGCTCGTGATGTCCGGACGCACAGAACCGGCGGCCGCTCCCGTCGTGGAAGGATCCAGCTGGTGATCGTCTTCCGTGATCCGTCCGAGGTACCTCCCGGGTTCGGCCCGAGCGTGGTGGCGATCGGAAAGTTCGACGGTGTGCACTCCGGCCACCGGGCCGTGATCGATCGCGCCCGGGTGGCGGCCGCCGATGCCGGTGCACGCGTGGTGGCGGTGACCTTCGACCGTAATCCGCTGAGCGTGCTGCGTCCCGAACTGTGCCCGGAGCCGCTCGCGAGTCTCGATCAGAAGCTGCGCCTCCTCGCCGCCGAGGGCATCGACGCGGTGCTCGTGCTCCGTTTCGATGCACAGCTGGCCGCGCTCGAACCCCGCGCGTTCGTCGAGCACGTGCTGGTGGACGCGCTCGGGGTCGTCACGCTCATGGTCGGCGACGACTTCCGGTTCGGCCGGGGCGGCGCGGGCGATCCCGGTCTGCTGACCGCACTGGGCGCGGAGTTCGGCTTCGCCGTCGACGTCGTCGGAGACGTGCACGGTGGTGGCCGTCGGGTGTCGTCGACCTGGGTGCGCGACCTGCTGGATGCCGGTGATGTCGAGGGCGCTGCGCGTCTGCTCGGCCGGCCGCACACCGTGCAGGGAGAGGTCGTGCACGGGCTCAAACGGGGGCGCGAGCTGGGCTTTCCGACGGCGAATCTGTCGACCGCCGCCGAGGGGTTCATCCCGGCAGACGGCGTGTACGCCGGCTGGCTGATCGATGAGGGCCCGGCGGCCGAGGGGGCGCAGCCGATCGGTGCAGTGACCCGCTACCCGGCAGCGATCTCCGTGGGGACGAACCCGACCTTCGATGACGTGCACGCGCGGCAAGTCGAGGCATACGTGCTCGACGAAACCGATCTCCATCTGTACGGGCACCGCGTGCAGATTCAGTTCACCCACCGCGTGCGGGGGATGCTGGCGTTCGACGGTGTCGAGGCGCTTATCGATCGTATGGATCAGGACGTGGCGGAGATCCGCCGCGTCCTGACGTGACCGGCGGAACTCAGTACGACGACGCGTCGACGATGCCGGTAGCTTGCTCTCCGGCATCCACTCGACGTGCCTCGCCGAGGATGACCGCGCTACCGCTCGTGCCGAGTCGGCTCGCGCCGGCGGAGAGCATGGCGAGGGCGTCCGCGTAGCTGCGGACCCCGCCGGAGGCCTTGACCTGGACATCGGCGCCGACGTTCGCGCGCATGAGTTCGACGTGGGGGACGGTGGCCCCGCCGCCGGCAAACCCGGTCGAGGTCTTGACGAAGTCCGCCCCGCCGGCTTCGGTGAGCCGACTGCCGCGCGCGATCTGTTCGTCGTCGAGCAGTGCCGTCTCCAGGATCACTTTGGTGATGTGGCCGGATGCCGCCGCCACGACGGCGCGGATGTCCTCGGTGACGACCTCGTCGAAGCCGGAGCGCAACGCGCCGATGTTGACGACCATGTCGAACTCCGTCGCGCCGTCGGCCAACGCCTGCCGGACTTCGGCGACCTTCGCGGCCGTCGACGTGGTGCCGTGTGGGAACCCGATGACCGTGCCGACGGCGACGCCGGTGCCGGCCAGGCGCGACACGGCATGGGCGATGTCGCTCGGGCGGACGCAGACGCTGAACACGCCCCATTCGGCGGCGATGTCGAGTTCGCTGTCGACCTCGGTGCGGGTGAGTTCGGGTTTGAGGATCGCGTGGTCGAGGGTCGCGGCGAGGGCGCGCTCGGTGATGGTGGCCATCCCTCCAGCGTACGCGCGTGCGTGGGGTGCGCGGAGATCTGGTGAAGGCGGAATGAACAAAAGATAACGAAAGAGTAACGCGGCCCGTTAAGGTGGCCGAGACGACGTTGTCACCGTACGAAGGGCACCGATGACCGCACCGCCGCGGACCGAAGGACTGCCGGCCCTCTTGATCGTGTGCGTCCTGGCTGTGGTGAGCGTCGTGATCGACGCGATGGGTGTGACGCCCAGTCGCGTGACCGCGGAAGAGCTTCTCGGCGCGGCGCGTGACCCGGGCGAGGCGGCCTTCGTCGCCGGTCATCGCGGGGGAACGGCAGTGGCGCCGGAAAACACCCTTCCTGCGGTGCGCGAAGCACTGCGCGCGGGGCTTCGAGTATGTCGAGGTCGATCTGGCGCTCACTGCCGACGGCCACGCCGTGCTGATGCACGACCGAACCGTCGATCGCACGACCGATGGACACGGTCCCGTGGCTGCACTCACGCTCGATGAGGTGCGTCAGCTCGATGCCGGTTCGTGGTTTTCGCGGGCGTTCGCCGGGACGAAAGTGCCCACCGCGACGCTCTACTCCTGGCAGGACAACCTGGCCGACGGGTAGGGAATACCCCTGGGGGGTATTATGGGTGTCATCGTTTAAGCGGCATCCGCTCGTACGCACAGGAGATGACATGACGAACCAGACCTTCGAAATCACCGGTATGACCTGCGGCCACTGCGCGGCCGCCGTGACGCGCGAGGTGCGTGGCGTCGCGGGCGTCGACGATATCGCCGTCGATGTGGCGGCGGGCACCCTCACCGTCTCGACCGACGGCACGCGTGACGCAGAGATCGCCGCCGCGGTCAGCGAGGCCGGCTACACCCTGGTCGGTCGGAAGTGACCGCGCCCCGCACCGATGAGCGGACCGAGGCCGTCCTCGACATCGAAGGGATGACCTGCGCCAGCTGCGTCGCGCGGGTGGAGAAGCGCCTCAGTCGCGTGGACGGCGTCGAGGCCACGGTGAATCTCGCGACGGAGACGGCGCGCGTCAGCTTCCCGGCGACACTCGACGAGGAAGAGCTCGTACAGGCCGTCCGTGCGGCGGGCTACGACGCCGTCGTACGCACGCGTGTCCTCCCGGACCAGAGGCGTGCCGCCGTCGACACCCACGAGCACGACCACGGCGATGTCCCCGGGCGCACGACGCTGAAGACCCGGCTGATCGTCAGTGCGGCGCTCGCGGTGCCCGTGATCGCCGTGAGCATGGTGCCCGCGTGGCAATTCCCCGGCTGGCAGTGGGTCGCCCTCGCACTCACCACGCCGATCGTCGTGTGGGGCGGCTGGCCCTTCCACCGCGCGACGTTCGCGGCGGGGCGTCACGGTGCGATGACGATGGACACGCTGATCACCCTCGGCACCGGCGCGGCCTATCTGTGGAGCGTGTGGGCGATGCTCTTCGGCACCGCAGGGCGCATCGGTCTCACCCACGATGCGAACCTCTTCGGCCCTGTCCATGACCCGAGTGCGCTCGTGTATTTCGAAGTCAGCGCAGCCGTCACGGTGTTCCTGTTGCTCGGTCGGTTCGTCGAACAGCGCTCGAAGCGCCGGGCGGGGGCCGCGGTGCAGGCGTTGCTGGCGCTGTCGGCAGCCGACGTCGACCTGATCGACGGCACCCGGATCCCGGTGGAGGACCTGCGTGTCGGTGATGCCTTCGTCACGCGCCCGGGCGAGAAGGTCGCCTCTGATGGCCGGGTCGTCGAGGGGCGCGCATCCGTCGATCAGAGCATGCTGACCGGTGAGGCGGCACCCGTCGAGGTCGGCCCGGGCGATGTCGTCACGGGCGGCACTCTCGCCGTCGACGGCCGACTGATCGTCACCGCCACCTCGGTGGGCCCCGATACGCGACTCGCGCACATGGCGCGACTGGTCGAAGACGCCCAGGCCGGAAAGAGCCGGGTGCAACGTCTCGCCGACCGTATCTCGGCGGTGTTCGTCCCGATTGTGATCGCACTGTCGATCCTGACGTTGCTCACGTGGGTTCTCGCCGGGGGAGGCATCGCGGCCGGATTCACCGCCGCCGTCGCCGTCCTCATCATCGCCTGCCCGTGTGCTCTCGGACTCGCCACGCCGATCGCGATTCTGGTGGGCACGGGGCGGGGCGCGCAGTTGGGCATCCTCATCACGGGCCCCGAAGCACTCGAGAGCGCCGATCGCATCGACACCGTCATCCTCGACAAGACCGGCACCGTGACCACGGGAGAAATGAGCGTGCGCGGTATCGAGGTTCTCGACGAGGGCACGGATGCCGATACCGTCGCCCGACGGGTCGCTGCGCTCGAGCAGGCATCCGAGCATCCCGTCGCGCGGGCGCTCGCCGCACTGAGCGAATCGCCGGCATCCGTCACCGACTTCACCGGTCACGCCGGACGGGGGGTCACCGGGGTCGTCGAGGGGCGCGTGGTCTTCGCCGGTCGCCCGGACTTTGCCGAAGCGCTGACCGGCACCGCGTCCGACGCTGCGGCGTCCGCCGTCCGCCGTGCGGAAGAGGCCGGAGCGACCGCGGTCGTCGCGGGGTGGGACGGGCGCGTCCGCGCCGTCGTGAGCGTCGCCGACACCGTCCGCCCCGACAGCGCCGCAGCCGTGGCGCACCTGCAGGATCTCGGGCTCAAGGTGCTGCTCCTCACCGGTGACAACGCCGGCGCCGCGGCCACAGCGGCCCGCGCCGCGGGCATCGACGATGTGATCTCCGGCGTCCTTCCCGAGGGGAAGGTCGACGAGATCCGCCGTCTACAGACGGAAGGTCGGCGCGTCGCCATGATCGGGGACGGCATCAACGACGCCGCGGCGCTCGCCACCGCCGACCTCGGGATCGCGATGGGGGGCGGGACGGATGCCGCGGTCCACGCGAGTGACATCGCCGTGACGGGCATCGGGCTCACTCCGGTGGTCACCGCGATCCGACTGAGCCGCCGGACGATGGCGATCATCCGCGGCAACCTGTTCTGGGCTTTCGCCTACAACGTCGCGGCGCTCCCGCTGGCGGCGCTGGGCCTGCTCAATCCGATGATCGCGGGCGCGGCGATGGCGTTCTCCAGCGTCTTCGTGGTGCTCAACAGCCTGCGTCTGCGGGCGGCTCCGGGTCGGGCGCGCTAGACTGGCGCCGAGGGCCCGTCCCGTCTGTCGCCGCAGCTCGCTGAAGTGAGTACCCGCAGCCGGGTGGAACGATCCTCGTGTATTCCCCCGCGGCGACAGTCGCGGACTCCGACCGACCGGTCGCGCAGGCCGGTTCCGCCGGCTCTCACCGGCATCCACGCTCAGGAGGAGCATGCCGCCCACGGCATCCACCGCATCCGCTCAGCGCGCGTCAACCAGACGACGCAAGAGCTCTCCGGCGCGACGCGACGATGACGCGCCGCTGATCCCGATCCTTGCGCGCAAGGTGCGCGAGGTCGAGGCCAAGGCCCAGCGCGGCAAGCTCGGTCCGACGAACCGCGTGAAGTTCCAGGTGATCGCCTTCCTCGTCCGTGAGGAGCGCGCCCGGGTCAAAGCCGATGAGTCGGTACCCGCCGGTGCGCGCGCCGAACTCCTCAAGCGGCTCGACGGCGTCGCCACGATCCTCGCCAAGACCGCCGCGCGCGACACCTCGCTCATTCAGCTGCTCGAGGTCGATCAGGCCACGACGCCAGTCGCCAAGCGCATGCGGCGCGATTGGCTGCTGGAATCCGGCGCCGAACTCGCCGAAGACGAGCTCATCATCACCGACGTCGCCCCCGTGCAGACCCAGGTCGTGCCTGCGGCGCTTGCGGAACGCCAGGTCATCCCCGCCCAGATCGAGGCTCGACGGGAAGCGAATCCGTTCCTCGCGCCCGATGTGGCGTTGCGTGCGCCGGCATCCACCGCCCGTCGACGCCTGGACGGCTGGGAGCTGATGGGGCCGCTGTACAAAGCATTCGAAACGGGTGCCGGCGGTTCGGCGGCATCCATGGAGTTGCCGCCCGTCCCCGAGTTCGATCGACTGTCGCCCAAGGGCCTGGAGATCATGCCGCACCAGTCGCGGTTCCTCGAGGCCGTCCGCTGCGGGCACCGATCGTTCCTCCTGGCCGACGAACCGGGCCTCGGCAAGACCGCCCAGTCGGTCCTGGCGGCATCCATCGCGGATGCGTACCCGCTGCTGGCTGTCGTCCCCAACGTCGTCAAGATGAACTGGGCCCGCGAGGTCGAACGGTGGACGCCGCAGCGGCGCGCGACCGTGATCTCCGGCGATGGCGGCGACATCGATGCGTTCGCCGACGTGTTCATCGTCAACTACGAGGTGCTCGACCGGCACTTGGCGTGGCTCAGCTCGATCGGGCTCAAGGGGATGGTCGTCGACGAGGCGCACTTCATCAAGAACCTCACGTCGCAACGGTCGCAGAACGTCCTGGGGCTCGCCGCCCGCATCCGCGAACAGGTCCGCGATCCGCTCATGCTCGCCCTCACGGGTACCCCGCTGATCAACGACGTCGAGGACTTCGACGCCATTTGGCGGTTCCTCGGGTGGACCAACGGGGAGAAGCCCGGCCCCGAGCTCATGGAACGTCTCGACGCGACGGGCCTCACGCCCGCCGACAAGGCGTTCTATCCCGAGGCGCGTGACGCCGTCATCTCGCTCGGCATCGTCCGACGCAAGAAGAAGGACGTCGCGGCCGACCTGCCCGACAAACTCGTGGCGGATCTTCCGGTGGAGCTCGACGACGACTTCGGTCGTTCGATTCGGGCGGCCGAACGGGAGCTGGGTGACCGCATGGCGGTGAAGTACCGCCGGATCATCGAGGCGCGCGGCGACAAGGTCTTCCGCGGCGAGTTCGACGAGGACATCGTGCGCCTCGTCGCGCACGGCGAGCTCGAGGATTCCAAAGCGACCGGCACCGGCGGCGACAACGTGTTCACGATGGTGCGCAAGATCGGCCAGGCCAAGGCCCTCCTGGCGGCGGACTACGCGGTGCAGCTGCAGCGCTCGGTCGGCAAGGTCGTGTTCTTTGCGAAGCACATCGACGTGATGGATGCCGCCGAAGCCCACTTCGCTGCGGCGGGGCTGCGGACGATCTCGATCCGTGGTGACCAGACGACTCCCGCTCGCCAGCTCGCGATCGACGCGTTCAACAACGATCCAGGGGTCGCGATCGCCGTGTGCTCGCTGACAGCTGCCGGCGTCGGTCTCAACATGCAAGCGGCCTCCAACGTCGTCCTCGCCGAGCTCAGCTGGACCGCCGCCGAGCAGACGCAGGCCATCGACCGCGTGCACCGCATCGGCCAGGATGAGCCCGTCACGGCGTGGCGGATCATCGCCGCGCACACGATCGACACGAAGATCGCCGAACTGATCGACTCGAAGCAGGGGCTGGCTGCCCGCGCGCTCGACGGCGAGCAGCTCGACCCCACCTCGAGCGATTCGGTGCAGATGTCGGCCCTCATGCACCTGCTGCGTCAGTCGCTCGGTTCACGCTGAAACGGTGTCCGCGCGGCCGGTCTTTTTGCCGGTCGTGCGGATGGCCGTGCGGTGCTCCGGAGCGATAGTGTCGGGGGAGGCAGCGACGCCGTACGCAGATCACTGAAACAAAGGATCCCCACATGAAGATCGGCATCCTCACGAGCGGCGGCGATTGCCCCGGACTGAACGCCGTCATCCGCGGTCTCGTGCTCAAGGGCACGACCACCTACAACGTCGAGTTCGTCGGCATCCGCGACGGCTGGCGTGGCGTCGTCGACGGCGACTTCTTCCCGCTCACCCGGCACGAGGTCAAGGGCCTCTCCAAGGTCGGCGGCACCATCCTCGGCACGAGCCGCACGAACCCGTACGAGGGCCCGCGCGGCGGCGCCGAGAACATCAAGGCCACGATGTACGGGCACCGGCTCGACGGCATCGTCGCGATCGGCGGCGAGGGCACCCTCGCGGCTGCGAACCGCCTGTACAACGACGGCATCAACGTCATGGGTGTGCCCAAGACGATCGACAACGACCTTCGGGCGACCGACTACTCGTTCGGGTTCGACACCGCCGTGAACATCGCCACCGAGGCGATGGACCGCCTGCGGACCACCGGTGATTCGCACCAGCGCTGCATGGTGGCCGAGGTCATGGGCCGTCACGTCGGCTGGATCGCCCTCCACTCCGGCATCGCCGCGGGCGCCCATGTCATCTGCATCCCCGAGGTTCCGATGTCGCTCGACGAGATCACCGCGCAGGTGCAGAAGGCCCACGATCGCGGCCGCGCGCCGCTGATCGTCGTCTCGGAGGGCTTCACGCTCTCCGGGATGGACGAGGCCTACAGCGACAAGGGGCTCGACGCGTTCAACCGCCCGCGCCTCGGGGGGATCAGCGAGATCCTCGCGCCCGAGATCGAGCGCATCACCGGCATCGAGACACGTGCGACGGTCCTCGGCCATATCCAGCGCGGCGGGTCGCCGTCGGCGTTCGACCGTGTCCTGGCGACCCGGCTGGGCCTGCACGCCGCGGATGCGGTCGTCGAGGGCGGGTGGGGCCAGATGGTGTCGATGAAGGGCACTGACATCGTCCGTGTCCCCTTCGAAGAGGCCCTCGGTGAGCTCAACACCGTCCCGATCTATCGCTACGAAGAGGCCGCCGCCCTCTTCGGCTGACCCCTCTCCGTTGTCCCACTTGGGGCATGCCTTGTCCCACTTTCGGTAGACCCTGTCCCACTTGTGGTCGATTTTGACGCCAGAAACCAACCACAAGTGGGACATGGGTCGGTTGTGATGTGGCTGCGGAGCTTCCTCCACAATGTGAGGCCTCGCCGCGTCATCCACCGATCGTGGCCCACGGTGCCTGCTCGGCGGGCGCATAGGCGACGATGGGCGGATGCCGGCATCCGACGATCCTGCCGTACTCCTTCCGGCGGCGTTCACTGTTGCGCACGCGCGCGCAGCCGGGGTTGAGCGAGGGCGACTGCGCGGGGCAGCCTTCACCACCCCGTTCCATTCCGTCCGAGTGCGGGGCGCCGTGGAGGCGAATTCGCTCGCGGCCTCGTGTCTCGCATTCGCGCCGCGGTTGACGGACGGACAGTTCTTCAGCCATGAGACGGCGCTCGCTCTGCTCGGCGTGCCGATGCCGGAGTGGCCTTATCGGCCGGCGGTGCATGTGTCCGCGTACCGTCCCGCACGCGAGCCACGCACCCGCGGTGTCACCGGACATCGGCTGCAGCTTCGTGAACCGGCGTTCGCGGTCATCGGCGGTCTACCGATCGAGGATCCGGTGCGCGCATGGCGGCAGGTGGGGAGGCTATGGAGCTTCGCCGATCTGGTCGCAGCGGCTGACTTCCTCATCTCCGGGGATCGTCCTCTCGCGGCGGTCGAGGATCTGCGCGCCGAGATCGCCACCATGGGCGATGTGCGTAGCGGCATCCTCGCCCGCTCGTTACGCGCCGTGCGCTTCGGTGTGCGGTCGCCGCGTGAAACGCGACTGCGGCTCCTGCTCGGGGATGCGGGATTTCCAGAGCCGGACGTGGGCTGGAATCTCTTCGACGACCGGGGCGAGTTCGTCGCTGAACTCGACCTGGCGTTTCCGCGCTATCGCGTGGCGATCGAATACGATGGTCGCGTGCACGCGGAGGATGCCGCACAGTTCGCACGGGATGCGGACCGGTGGGCTGCGATCCGGGACATGGGGTGGGACCACCGGCGAGTGCTGTCGCATCACATCGGCAAGGGTGGACGTGCCGCCATAGCGATTGCCCGCGATGCACTCACACGCGCCGGGTGGACGCCGGGACGCTGAACGCCGATCAGTGGCCGGCGCGCAGCCCGTCGCGCGCTTGTCTCGCCGACTGGCCGCCGTCGCCGCAGACAGCATGTCCCAAAAGTGGCTGAATGTGCGCGCCGAAACCAGCCACAAGTGGGACACGCCCCGCCCGAAGTGGGACACACACCGCCCGAAGTGGGACGAGCACGCGTCCCGCGGCGGCGGGGGTCAGTCGGCGAGGTCGAGGACGTCCAGCAGCCAGGCGAGCTCGAACGCCCGCTGTCGCCAGGCGTTGTAGCGGCCGCTGACTCCGCCGTGGCCGGCGACCATCTCGCACTTCAGCAGCGCATCGGCGCCGACGGCGCGCAGCCGGGCCACCCACTTGGCCGGCTCGACGTAGAACACCCGCGTGTCGTTGAGCGATGTCGCGGCCAGGATGCGGGGATAGGCCACATCCGTGCGCACATTCTCATAGGGCGTGTAGGTCTTCATATACGCGTAGACCTCGGGGTCGTGCAACGGGTCGCCCCACTCGTCCCACTCGATCACGGTGAGCGGCAGCGACGGATCCAAGATCGTCGTCAGTGCATCGACGAACGGCACGTCCGCGAGGATGCCGGCGAACATCTCCGGAGCCAGGTTCGCGACCGCACCCATCAGAAGACCGCCCGCCGACCCACCCTCCGCGACCATGCGGGAGGGGGTGGTGACGCCCGACGCGACCAACTCGTGCGCGCACGCGACGAAATCGGTGAAGGTGTTGCGCTTGTGACCGAGCTTGCCGTCTTCGTACCACTGGCGGCCCATCTCGCCGCCGCCGCGGACGTGCGCGACGGCGAAGATCACGCCGCGGTCCAGCATCGACAACCGCGCGACCGAGAATCCCGGTTCGATCGAGTGTTCATACGAGCCGTACCCGTACAGGTGCACGGGCCGCGGGGCATCGCCCGGCGTGCCGAATGAGGTCTTCCAGACGAGCGAGATCGGCACGCGCACGCCATCGGATGCCGTCGCCCACACCCGCGACTGCGCATAATCCGCCGCGTCGTAGCCGCCGAGCACCGGCTGGCGCTTGCGCAACAGGAACTCGCCGGTCGCGACGACATAGTCGTACACCGTGCCCGGCGTCACGAACGAGCCGTATCCGAGCCGCACGAGCGGCGGCGCCCATTCCGGGTTGCCCGCGGCGCCGGCCGAGTACAGTTCCTCGGCGAAGTCGAGCTCGTCCACGCGATCCGTGGCGTAGTCGAGCATGCCCATCCGAGCGAGCCCATCGCGCCGATACGACACGACACCCCAATCGCGGAAGGCCGAGACGTCCAGCAGCCTCCGGCCCGGTTCGTGGGCGAGCACGACCGCTCGCGTGCCGGTGGGGTCGGCGACCGACACCCGCACCAACTCGAAGTCGAGTGCCCCGTCGTTGTGCAGGATGTAGAGCACATCCTCGCCGTCCACGACGGCGTGGGTCGCGGAATATTCGACACCGTCGCGCCGCGGCCAGATCGAGCGCGGTTCGGCGCGCAGATCGGCGGCATCCACGAGATATTCCTCGGTCGTGATCGACGAGCCCACCTCGATCACGAGGTAGCGCTGACTGCGGGTGAAGCCCGCGCCGACCCAATACCGGTCGTCGGATTCGTGGAACAGCGTCACGTCGTCGGAGGCGGGCGTGCCCACTTCGTGCAGCCACACGGTATCGGGCCGCCAGGCGTCGTCGACCGTCGTATAGACGACGAAGCGTCCGTCGGGAGAGAACATCGCGCCCGACGACGTCTGGTCGATCACGTCGTCCAGGTCCTCGCCTGTTGCGAGGTCGCGGATGCGCAGCGTGTAGCGCTCATCGCCCTCGCTGTCCACGCCGTACAGGAGGTGGCCGCCGTCGGCGGAGACGTCGAAGCTGCCGAGAGAGAAGAACTCCAGCCCGTCGGCCTCGATGTTGCCGTCGAGGAGCACCTGCTCACCGGGGACATCGACGCCGGGGGAGAGGATGGGCGGGGTCCAGTCGTCGGGATCCGTGAGGGGCGCGCGACAGTGGATGCCGTATTGCTGGCCCTCGACGGACCGGCCGTAGTACCACCAGTTCCCCTCGCGGGTGGGCACGGAAAGGTCGCTTTCGAGCGTGCGTGACTTGATCTCCTGGAAGATGCGCTCCCGCAGAGGTTCCAGAGCCGCGGTGCGGGCATCCGTATACGCGTTCTCCGCCTCCAGGTGCGCGATGACCTCGGGGTCGTCTTTCGCGCGCAACCATTCGTATTCGTCGACGACCTCATCGCCGTGATGGATGCGGGTGATGGGGCGGACAGGGGCGACGGGCGGGGTAAGCGTGGTCACTCTGCAACGGTAGCCGACACCCGGATCAGGCGACCCGTGTTCTGCGATCGCCCGTGGATATGCGAGTATTTTCCTCGTCCGGTTGCCGGAACATGAATCTCCGGTGAACTCTTCGTTCGCACCGCCGATCGCTTCGGCATTTCCCACCTCCTCTGACGGAAAGCGAACTGTGGAAACGGCCGTATTGATCGTCGTGCTCGTGATCGCCCTGGCGTTGTTCTTCGACTTCACGAACGGCTTCCACGACACCGCGAATGCGATGGCGACACCCATCGCGACCGGTGCTCTCAAGCCCAAGGTCGCCGTGTTGCTGGCGGCCGTCCTGAACCTCGTCGGCGCGTTCTTGTCGACCGAAGTGTCCAAGACGATCTCGCACGGGATGATCAACGAAGACGGGATCGATGCGACCACGTTCTTGCCGATCATCTTCGCCGGCCTGGTCGGCGCGATCACCTGGAACATGCTCACCTGGCTGCTGGGGCTGCCGTCCAGTTCATCGCACGCGTTGTTCGGTGGTCTGATCGGGGCGACGGTGGTCGGAGCGAGCGCGGCTGCGATCGACTTCGGCGTGGTGCTGAGCAAGGTCGTCCTACCGGCTCTCATCGCGCCGTTCACGGCCGGTGTCATCGCGTTCCTCGTGACCCGCCTCGCCTACGCGATGACACGTCGCTACGACAACAAGCCCGACGGTCGTGACGGGTTTCGCTGGGGACAGATCTTCACATCGTCCCTCGTCGCCCTCGCGCACGGCACGAACGACGCACAGAAGACCATGGGGGTCATCACCCTCGCCCTGATCACCGCGGGCCTGCAGGACGGTGACAACAGCGATCCGCAGACCTGGGTGATCTTCGCCTGCGCCTTCACGATCGCCCTCGGCACGTACATGGGCGGCTGGCGCATCATCCGCACGCTGGGCAAGGGACTCACCGACGTCAAGCCGGCACAGGGTTTCTCCGCCGAGTCGTCGACGGCCGCCACCATCCTCGCCTCGAGCTTCTTCGGGTTCGCGTTGTCGACGACGCAGGTGGCATCAGGGTCGGTGATCGGGTCGGGTCTCGGTCGCCGCGGCTCGATCGTCCGCTGGCGCACCGTCGGGCGCATCGCCGTCGGATGGGTGCTGACGCTTCCCGCCGCCGGCGCGGTCGGTGCCGCGGCGGCGCTCATCGTCGTCTGGTTGGGTCCGCTGTGGGGCGTGCTGGTCGGGTCGGTGATCGCGGTGGCGATCATCCTCGGGATCTTCGCGCGGTCACGTCGCAACGCGGTGGATGCCGGCAACGCCATGAGTGAGGTCGCCGACTCGGGACTGGCGGTCAAGGTCACGCGCAACCCGCCTCCCACCCGCAAGCAGCGGGCGGTCGCTCGAAAGCCGAGACGGAAGGACGAGAAATGATCGACTGGCTCGCATTCCTGCACGTATTCGCGGCGGCTTTGGCCGGTGCGACGCTGATCGTCGGCTTCTACGCGATCGGCTTGCGGCTCCTCGTTCGCGCCGGACGTTCGCCTGTGGTGGCCCCGGCCGAGTTCACCGACGCGATCACCGTGATCACGGAAAAGGAAGCGCGGCGCGCAGCCAAAGCATCGGCGAAGGCAGCGAAGAGGAGTCCCCTCACGACGGGACAGAAGCAGGTCGCGCTCGTCGGTGCGTACGCATCGTTCGCGGTCAGCGCGCTCGCCGTCCTCGGCGGGTTGACACTGATCGTCATCCACTGATCGTCGGAGGACGGTTCTAGGCTGACAGCATGCCCGACGTGTCTGCTGCTCCCGGAACACCCGTCCAGTTCGGGCAGCACGCCCCCGCGCGGCGCACGATCCTCCATCTGTCCGACACGCATCTGCTCGCCGACGGGCGTCTCCTCGGCGGGCGGTACGACACCGCCGAGAACCTGGCACGCACCCTCGAGGCGATCGAGCGGATACGCATCCGGCCGGACGCGATCGTGTTCACGGGCGATCTCACCGACCTTGGCGAGCCCGGAGCGTATGCGGCCCTGCGAGCCGCGGTCGAACCGGTGGCCGAGCGCCTGGGTGCTCCGCTGATCTGGGTGGCGGGCAATCATGACGAGCGGCCGGCGCTGCGCGCGGGGTTGCTCGACGCGGAACCGACCGAGGAACCGGTGACGAGCGTCTGGGATCTCCGCGGGCTCCGGCTCATCGCTCTCGATTCGACGGTCCCGGGATGGCACCACGGCCACCTCGACCCGGCTCAGCTCGCCTGGCTGCGCGAGGTGCTCGCCGAACCGGCTCCGCTCGGCACGATCCTGGCACTCCATCACCCGCCGTTGCCGAGCCACATCCCGTTCTTCGACATCCTCGAGTTGCGCGACCAAGAGGCATTCGCCGCCGTCATCGCCGGATCAGACGTGCGAGCGATCCTCGCCGGCCACCTGCACTACGCCACCGCCGGTACGTTCTCCGGCATCCCCGTGAGTGTCGCCTCAGCGACGTGTTACACGATGAATCTGCAGCGCCCGGCGACCGAGGTCAACGGGATGGATGCCGGACAGTCGTTCCAGCTGGTCCACGTCTACGACGACACCATCACGCATGCCGTGGTCCCGGTGGTCGAGGCGGCCACGGCCGACTTCTTCTCGGCGGAGTGGATCGAGGCGATGGCCGCGCTGAGCCCGCGTGAACGGCTCGAGGCGTTCTCGCGCAAGCCGGTCTGACGTTCACCGCGGCGTAGGACACGGCAGTGCCGGTGTACGCGGCGTCTATCGGCAGGTGGCGCTGCCGCGGCTAGGCTCGACGCATCCGATCCGCAGACGTGACCCACAAGGACACCACCATGGCACTGGACGCAACGACGCGTACCGAAACAGATTCGCTCGGCTCCCTCGAGATCCCCGCCGACGCCTACTGGGGCATCCACACCGCACGGGCGCTGGAGAACTTCCCGATCTCGATGCGGCCGATCTCGGTCTACCGCGACCTGGTGAAGGCTCTCGCGATGGTGAAGCAGGCATCCGCCCGCGCCAATCTGGAGATCGGGGTCCTCGATGCCGTCAAGGCTGATCTGATCGATCGGGCTGCCCAGCGGGTGATCGAGGGGGAGTTCCATGACCAGTTCGTCGTGGGTGTCGTCCAGGGCGGGGCGGGCACCTCGACGAACATGAACGCGAACGAGGTCATCACCAACATCGCGCTCGAAATGGCCGGGCGCCCCAAGGGCGACTACGCCTTCCTCTCGCCGATCGACCACACCAACCGGTCGCAGTCGACCAACGATGTGTACCCGACGGCGGTGAAAGTCGGACTCAGCCTTGACCTCCGCTCGCTCCTGGAAGAACTCGACCTGCTGCGCCGCTCGTTCCTCGCCAAGGCCGTCGAGTTCCACGACATTCTGAAGATCGGTCGCACGCAACTGCAGGATGCCGTCCCGATGACCCTCGGTCAGGAGTTCCACGGGTTCGCCACGACGCTCGGATACGACCACCAACGCCTCACCGAAAACGCCAACCTGCTCTTCGAGATCAACATGGGAGCGACGGCGATCGGCACCGGTATCACGACGCATCCCGCGTACGCGACGGCCGTGCTCCGCCACCTGCGCGAGATCACCGGACTCGACCTCGCGACGGCGGACGACCTCGTGGAGGCGACGAGCGACACCGGTTCGTTCATGTCGTTCTCCTCCACCCTCAAGCGCAACGCGATCAAGCTGTCGAAGATCGCCAACGACCTGCGGTTGCTCTCCAGTGGTCCCCAGGCCGGATTTGGCGAGATCAACCTGCCGGCGCGCCAGGCGGGCTCCAGCATCATGCCCGGAAAGGTCAACCCGGTCGTCCCGGAGGTCGTCAACCAGGTCGCGTTCGCGGTGGCCGGGGCCGACTTGACCGTCACCATGGCCGTCGAGGGTGGACAACTCCAGCTCAACGCCTTCGAGCCGATCATCGCTCACTCGATCTTCCAGTCGATCACGTGGATGCGGCGCGCCATGCGGACGTTCCGGATCAACTGTGTCGACGGCATCACCGCGAACCGCGATCGGCTGGGCGCGATGGTGGGCTCGTCGGTCGGCGTCGTGACCGCGCTGACCCCGTTCATCGGCTACGCGGCATCCGCCGCGCTCGCGAAGACCGCCCTCCTCACCCACCGCAACGTGGGCGATCTCGTCGTGGAGGCAGGTCTCATGTCGCGCGACGAGGTCGACAAGCAGCTGTCACCCGCGCGACTCTCGGGTCTGGAAGCGGTGACGCAGGCGATCCCGATCATCCAACCGGTCGAGAACCTCGTCGAGGGCTGACGGCGCGGAGGCTGGCATCCGCGCGCGGGTCCGACTAGCGTCGGAGGTCGGCGCGCCGAGCGCCTGCATACGACACGGAGGCCCTCATGACCGATCCGAACACCCCCGCACCCGGCGCCCAGCCGCCGGCCGAGCCGCCCGTCTACACCGCTCCCGCGGCCGACCCCGCCTACACGCCTCCGGCGGCACCGCCCGCGGCACCCCCGGTGGCTCCGCCGACCTACGGCGAGTACGCTGCCGCTCCGCCCGCGGCTCCGGCCTACAGCGACCCCGGCTACGCGGCGGCGCCGTCGTACCCGGCCGGGTACCCCGAGCCGGCTGCGCCCGGCCGCACGCTCGGCATCGTGGCGCTGGTGCTTGCGATCGTCCCGATCGGTCTGCAGATCGTCGGGCTCATCCTCGGCATAGTCGCGCTGGTCCAGAGCCGCAAGGCGGGGCGGAAGAACGGCATCGCCCTCGCGGCGATCATCGTCAGCGCCATCCTCATCGTGCTGACGATCCTCGGCATCATCCTGGCTGTCGTCCTCTTCAACGCCGCCGGCGGCGCCGACCTCGTCAATCAGGTCGCCCAGTGCCAAGCCGACCCGACCGGTTCGGTCGTCTTCAACGGCGTCACGATCAGCTGCCAGGAACTGCTGGAGCAGTCGAACCGCTGAGCGGCTCGCCGCGCCCTCAGTCGAGGATGCGGCAGTGGGTCGTGAGGCTTCCGATGCCGTCGACCCCGACGGTCACGGTCGAACGATCGCGCAGGAAGATCTGGGGGTCGCGGGAATAGCCCGCGCCCCCCGGACTTCCCGTGGAGATCAACGTGCCGGGCAGCATCGTCGCCGAACGCGACAGATGCGAGATGAGCGTGGCGACCGAGCGGACCATCTGCCCGGTGGAGGCATCCTGCACCGTCTGCCCGTCCACGACCGCCCAGATGTGCAGGTCCTGCGGGTCGGCGATCTCATCGGCAGTGACGACGAACGGTCCGTTCGGCGTGAACCCGTCGAACGACTTGCAGCGCGACCACTGCGCTTCGGAGAACTGGATGTCGCGAGCGGTGATGTCGTTGACCACCGTGTACCCCCAGACGTGGGAGAGCGCGTCCGCCTCGCTGACGTCTTTCGCGGGGCGCCCCATCACGACCCCCAGCTCTGCTTCGTAGTCCACCGACTCACTGAGGGTCCGCGGCCAGGTCGTCGTCGACTCGTGCGCCGACAGCGATCCGGGCCAGAGCACGAACACGGTCGGCGCGGAGTCGGTCTTCAAGCCGAGCTCACTGGAGTGGGCGGCGTAGTTGAGCCCGATCGCGAGCACGAGGGGCGGCGCGTCGACGGCCGGTCCGAAGCGCAGGCCGTCGAGCGGGATGCCGGCGGCGCCCCGGGCGGCACCTTCCACGCGGTGCCGGAGGTCGTCGTCCCCGTCGATGAGCTGCTGCAACCGGTGCGGAGCCCCGTCGAAGAGGGGGGCGACGAGAACCGCTTCGTCACCGCGGATCACCGCCAGCTGGTGATCGGAGTCTCCGGGCACGATCACATGAGCCACACGCATCCCGCCAGACTACGCGAGGCTGTGCGGCGATGACCCGGGAGGGCTTCGCGGGGGGGGCGGTTGGAAATGACTCAGCGCCCGGTGCCGCGGCGATGCCTGCGTGTCTCCCGGGCGCTGAGTTGGCCTGAGCCCATTGTCCGTGCGGAGTGCGGACCCTGTCAAGGGTGCCGGTCGGGGGCGTCCCGTGCTTGGATGGAGGCATGACTGATGAGCGCACCAAGCCCGAATTCGATGCTCCCACCGGCCCCGCGCCGTCCGAGCTCGTCATCCGCGACCTGATCGAAGGCTCCGGCGACGAGGCGAAGCCCGGCGACACCGTCACCGTGCACTACGCCGGCGTCGAGTACGACTCCGGCGAGGAGTTCGACTCCTCCTGGGGCCGCGGCGAGTCGATCCAGTTCCCGCTGCGCGGCCTCATCCAGGGCTGGCAGGACGGCATCCCGGGCATGAAGGTCGGCGGGCGTCGAGAGCTCGTCATCCCCCCGCACCTCGCGTACGGCCCGGCGGGCGGGCACTTCCTCGGCGGCAAGACGCTGATCTTCATCATCGACCTGCTCAAGGTCGGCTGAGACGCCTTCTCCTCATGCAGGGCGGATGCCGGGTCGTTTCCCCGGCATCCGCCCAGCGTCGGCCGAGCGCCGTGCGAGAATTTTTCCATTCGCAGGAATAGATCCTCGAGCAGCGTGTTGAACCCCCGCAGAACGTCCCCCGTTACTTCTTCGAAAGGCCTCCCATGACCGACACCACGCTCCTCGAGATCCCCGGCTACAAGGCGGGCACGTGGGTGCTCGACCCCGCGCACAGCGAGGTCACCTTCTCCGTCCGTCACATGATGATCTCCAAGGTGCGCGGCACCTTCGGTGTGAAGTCCGCCACGATCGTCGCCCCCGAGAACCCGCTCAAGGCGTCCGTCACCGCCTCCGTCGACGTCGCATCGGTCGACACGAAGGACGAGGGCCGCGACGCGCACCTGCGGTCGGCCGACTTCTTCGACGCCGAGCAGTTCCCGACGATCGATTTCGTCTCCACCGGCGTCCGCGCCGAGGGCGGCGACTTCCTCGTCGACGGCGACCTGACCATGCACGGCGTGACCAAGCCCGTGACCTTCGAGGTCGAGTTCGGTGGCTTCGGCACTGACCCGTGGGGCAACTACAAGGCCGGCGCCACGGCGAAGACTGTCGTGAACCGCGAAGACTTCGGCCTGACCTGGAACGCCGCACTCGAGACCGGTGGCGTCCTGGTCGGCAAGGACGTGACCATCACGCTCGACCTGCAGGGCTCCGTCCAGGCGTGATCTGACGGTCTGAAGCGGGGGTGGATGCTGCGGGATCCGCCCCCGCTTTCTTCGTGCGTTCGCCGAACCGTAGGCGGTCCTGTGCGAGCAGAATGCCGAGGAACACGATCACGGCACCGACAGGCTCGTTCCAGGTGAGAGTCTCTCCCAGGATCAGCACCCCCAAAAGGACGCCGACAACCGGAGTGATGTAGGTCACGGTCGATGCACGGGTCGGCCCCCACGCGCGCAGCGTGTTCTGGTTCCAGATATAGGCGACGCCGGTGCCCAGGCATCCCAGGAGCGCAATGCTTCCGATGATCCACGGGTCGAGCCGGACGGGCGAGAGCACGAGGACCGGGGTCAGCAGAAGCATGATCGCGGCGCCGAGACCGATGTTCAGGAACGAGAACATGAGTGCCGTCATGCCGGTGTTCGAGGTGAATCGGCGCATGTAGGCGAGGCTGAAGCCATAGCAGGCGGTCGCACCGAGGATGGCGAGCTGCGCCGCCAGGCTCTGGGAGAAGTCGAGGCCCTGCCACGGAGCGATGATCACCATGACGCCGAAAATGCCGACGAGGATGCCGGCGATCTGCATCGGCTTCAGCTTCTCGACGCGGAACACCGCCCATGCCATGAGCGCCGTCATGATCGGCGTCGTCGCGTTGTAGATGCTCGCAAGGCCGCTCGTCACGTGTTGCTGTGCCCACGAGAAGAGCAGGAACGGGATCACGCAGAACGACACCGCCAGCACGGTCATATGCGCCCACACGACCAGGCGTCGGGGGAACCGGTCGCGGCGCAGCGCGACGAAGATCCCGAGCGTCAGCGCTCCGAGGATCAGGCGAGACCACGCGACCTGAGCCGGCGAGATACCGGTCAGCGCGACCTTCATGAACAGGAAGCTGGATCCCCAGATGACGCCGCACAGGACGAATTGCACGGCGATCGACAGGGGCGAGCCGGTCACAGCATCGCGGGTGGTGGCGCTCACGTCGTGACTCTACGACCCGGTGCCGACACTCGGGACCGATCTCGAGTACGACGGCCGAAAACCGCTGGTGTCCGGCAGTCCGACGACGCGGCAGTAGGTGTCGCGCTGGGCTGGTAGACTCTTCAGGTTGCCGTTGGATCGGCCGCGGATAAAGAGAGCCCTCACATCAGGTGTCGGGCGCCGCGCAACAAAGAGGAAGGGGATCACCTATGGCACTGGAAGCAGACGTCAAGAAGGCGATCATCGAAGAGTACGCGACGCACCCCGGTGACACCGGATCCCCCGAGGTGCAGGTCGCGATGCTGACGCAGCGTATCAAAGACCTCACCGAGCACCTCAAGGAGCACAAGCACGACCACCACTCGCGTCGTGGTCTGTTCCTCATGGTCGGCCAGCGTCGTCGCCTGTTGGGTTACCTCCAGGACATCGACATCACGCGCTACCGTTCGCTCATCGAACGTCTGGGCCTGCGTCGCTGAGCATCAGCGTCTAGCGTTCAATCGCGCAGAACATTCTTGAGAGAGCCGCCCCACGGTGTGGGGCGGCTCTCGTCATTCCCGGGGCGAGTGCGGATGCCGGTCGTCGGGGCGCGGGGTCTCGCGCGGGCGACGGGATCCGGTCGGGTCGTTGCGACGCCCTTCGCGCGCGGCGAGAGTCGGGTCCGCGAACAACCAGCCCGGGCGCGGCTCGATGAGCGGGCGGAACACCGTCCGCACGGGTTTCGTCGCCAGCAACAGCGCGGTCAACACCGACAGGATCACGACCCCGGGCAACCAGAGCCACGTGGGTTCGGCGTGGCGGAGGATTCCGGTCTCGCGGAACGGATACAGCACGAACGAGTGCAGCAGATAGACGTACATCGTGAATTGGCCGAAGTGCGTCCACCGGTGCTGTCCGCGCGGGACGAGAGCCAGGAATGCGATGCTCAGCACGAGCGCGATCACGATGAGACCGAGACGCACGCCGCCGGCCCACCACTCGGTCCCGCCGAGCGCGGCATAGCCTTCGTCGTAGAACAGCCATTCGCGGAGATTCACATCGCGCCAGACGTCGACGAAGAACCAGGCGACGAAGGCGGCTGCCGCGAAGGTGCCGAGAGCCGCGACGCGCACCCACCAGCGCTGGCGACGCAGCAGGTCGAGTCGCTCCAGGATGCTGTGATGTCGCAGCCACCAGCCGAGCGTGAAGAACGGGAGCAAACCCAGCGTGCGCGACAGTGACAGCGTCGAGTCGATGTTCGGCCAGTAACCCACCAGGACGGAGATTCCCACCGTCCACGCGAGGGGCCACCGCAGGAGCACGAGGTAGGGCAGCACGAGCCGGAAGATCGCCAGGGCCAGCAAGAACCAGAGCGTCCATGACGGCTGCGTGGGGTTCGGATTGGCCTGGCCCTCCACGATCCACTTCGTCAGAGTCCAGAGGCTCTCGAAGATGACGTACGGCACGACGATGTCGGTGAGCACCCGCGCCATCTGGCGACGGCTGGGGGAGTCGGACTTCGAGAAGTAGCCCGAGATGATCGCGAACGCCGGCATGTGGAACGCGTACACGAGCAGGTAGAGCGCGAGGGCGAAATCGCTGTCGTATGTGAGGCGCTGAGTCGCGTGCCCGAGGACAACGAGCACAATGCACGCGAACCGCGCGTTGTCCCAGAGTGGCACGCGTCGCTTCGTGGTGCCGACCGGTCCGGTGGGCGGGGCGGGTGTGCTCATGTCGCAGGCCACCCTACCCGGCGGGAATACCCTGGAGGGCGCCGCGTTGCACAGGGTATATTCATTTGCATGTAATGGATGCCGCGGCATCCGGAAGGCGAGGGACTGACGTGAACGAGCAGAGCCCGCAGATGCAGTTCGGCATCTTCACCGTCAGCGACATCACGGAGGATCCGACCACCGGCCGTACTCCCAGCGAGGCGGAGCGCATCCGCGCGACGGTCGAGATCGCGACGCATGCCGAAGACGTCGGCCTCGACGTCTTCGCGCTCGGCGAGCACCACAATCCGCCGTTCTGGTCGTCCTCTCCGACGACGACGCTGGCCTACATCGCCGCCCAGACCGAACGCCTGGTGCTGTCCACGGCGACGACCCTCATCACGACCAACGACCCGGTCAAGATCGCGGAAGACTACGCGATGTTGCAGCACCTGTCGGGCGGCCGCATGGACCTCATGCTCGGTCGCGGCAACACCGGGCCGGTCTACCCCTGGTTCGGCAAGGACATCCGCCAGGGCCTGCCGCTCTCGATCGAGAACTACGCCCTGTTGCAAAAGCTCTGGCACGAGGATGTCGTCGACTGGGAGGGCACGTTCCGCACCCCCTTGCAGGGCTTCACCTCGACCCCGCGCCCGCTCGACGGCATCGCGCCGTTCGTCTGGCACGGGTCGATCCGCACTCCCGAGATCGCCGAACAGGCCGCCTTCTACGGTGACGGCTTCTTCGCGAACAACATCTTCTGGCCGGCTGAGCACTATCAGCGCCTGATCGGGCTCTACCGTCAGCGCTGGCAGCACTACGGCCACGGCGCGCCCGAGACGGCGATCGTCGGTCTCGGCGGTCAGGCCTTCATGGCCAAGAACTCGCAGGATGCCGTGACACAGTTCCGGCCGTACTTCGACAACGCGCCGGTCTACGGGCACGGACCGTCGATGGAGGACTTCTCCGAGATGACCCCGCTCACCGTCGGGTCGCCGCAGCAGGTGATCGACCGCTACGCGGGTATGCGCGAGCTCTACGGCGACTATCAGCGCCAGCTGTTCCTGATCGACCACGCGGGGCTACCGTTGAAGACCGTACTCGAGCAGCTCGATCTGCTCGGCGGCGAGGTCGTGCCCGCCCTCCGCAAGGAGTTCGCGAAGGATCGCCCGGCGGCAGTTCCGGATGCGCCGACACACGCCGCCCGCGTCGCCGCCACGTATGGGGACGGGCCCGCCCGCCAGGCAACACCCCGCCCCAACCGCGGCGACAATCTCAGCGGTCCGTCCCCCTACGCCGATGCCCCGGCCCCGGCGGGGGCCGCGTTCGGCGCTGCCGCGACAGGCGGCGTGCGATGACGGGGCGTCGGATCGCCGTGATTTCGGCGGGTCTATCCACCCCCTCATCGACCCGGATGCTGGCAGACCGTCTGGCCGCCGCTACTCTGGCGCAGCTCGCCGACGACGCCATCGAAGCGACCGTCGACACGGTGGAACTTCGTGATCTCGCGCACGACATCACGAACAACCTTTTGACAGGATTCGCCCCGCCCGCCCTCGAATCCGCGATCAATACGGTGATCTCGGCCGATGCGCTCATTGCCGTCACCCCGATCTTCTCGACCAGCTACTCGGGACTGTTCAAGTCGTTCATCGACGTGCTCGACCCCGACGCGCTGACCGGGATGCCGGTTCTTCTCGGCGCGAACGCCGGAACGGCACGCCACTCTCTCGCGATCGATTACGCGATTCGCCCGTTGTTCACCTACCTTCACGCCGAACCCGTGCCGACCGGTGTGCTCGCGGCATCCAGCGACTGGGGGAACGCTGCCGATGAGGTCGCGCCGCTCAGTGCGCGCGTCGATCGCGGTGCGCGTGAGCTCGCTGCGGCGATCGCTCGTCGCGACCCGGCTGTGGGCGGTGATCCGCTGGATCCCGAGAACTATCTCGACAATTTCACCCGGATGCTCGGCTCCTCGGGCGGCGGCCACCTTCTCGGCGGCCTCGCGGGCGAGTAGCCCGGATCAGGACGCGCGAAAAGCCGGCGAGCGCACCATTTCGGCGAACGCCGCGAACGGCGCTGCCGCCAGGAGTGCGGGTGTGCCGTCGGCCTCGGGGTGCCACTGGACAGCGATGATCGGAGCATCCCTGTGCTCGATGGCCTCGATGACGCCGTCGTGGGCGACGGCGGTGGCGACGAGTCCCTCACCCAGCCGGCCGATGGCCTGGTGATGCCCAGACGCGACCGAAATCTCATCTGCGTCGACCTCTGCGCGCAGGCGTGAACCGGCTGCGACGGTCACCGAATGCCAGGTCCATTCGAGGCCGCCGCATCCGTCCGAACCGGGAGTATGGCGCACGGAGCTCACGGGCAGATCTTCGATGAGTGTGCCCCCGAAGGCGACGTTCAGCACCTGCAGTCCACGACAGACGCCGAGAATCGGGATGCCACGCGCGTGCGCGGCCCGCGCGATCTCCAGATCGAGGGTGTCTTGTGCGGGATTGACGTCATAGCAGGGGGCTGCCGTGTCGCCGCCGTAGCGTGCGGGGTCGACGTCGCCACCGCCGGGGAGGACGACACCGTCGACACCCGTCAGGTCCGCATCGCGCACGACGAGGACGTCGAGGTCTTCCGCGCGCACAAGCGCGGCGACGTCGTCGAAGATCGCATTCGCGAGACCGACGCGCGCATCAGCTCCGATCGGGTCGGAGAGACGTGCAGGCATCGCGATTCGAGGAGGCATGCTCCCATCTTCGTGGGTCGCGCTGTGGCCTCAGCCCTCGATGCCGCCTTCGAACTGTTCGACTTCGAACGCCAGCTGTCGCTGCAAGTCGATCTTCTCCGCCTCGTCCAGCTCGGTGCCCTCGTCGGGATCGGGGTTCGTTGCCTGCCCGGATGCATCGCTCATGGTGGGCGTCTCCTCTCGTGGGGTTCAGCCGCTCTTGCGGCGGAACTCTCGGCGGGTCACGGCGCCATGGGCGCCCTGGATGGCTGACTCTCCGTCGAGGTGAGCCTCGCCGTTGCGGTGCTGGGCATTCTTCTTGTCGAGCGCTTCCTTGAACTTGCGCTTCATCTCGTCCGATGCCGAGGTGTTCTCTTCGGTGCTCATGTCGCAAGGATACGCGGTCAGAAGATCCGCAGGTCAGAGGCCGACTGGTAGGCTTGTGCGGGTTGCCTCCACGGCATCCACAACTACACAACAGAGCTCAGCTGAGCTCATGGAGCAGGCCGGCAGGAAGCTGGTCTCCTGTGGTGGGTTCCCATTCGATCGCGAATGGTGGCTTTTCACTGGTGACCAGCGTAGGCGGACTTCGCGGAGGACCTCCGCGCGCTCATATCTGTCTGTTCCTGCTTCTTCGCAGGAACCTCGGCCGCCACACGGGCGGACACCGAGGCTAAACAAAGAAGGAGTGACCTCTTGGAAGGTCCTGAAATCACCGCCGCCGAAGCCGTCCTCGACAACGGCCGCTTCGGTACCCGCACTGTCCGGTTCGAAACCGGCCGACTCGCGCAGCAGGCACAGGGTGCCGTCGCCGCGTACCTCGATGAGGAGACGATGCTCCTCTCGGCCACCAGCGCCGGAAAACACCCGCGTGAAGGCTTCGACTTCTTCCCGCTGACCGTCGACGTCGAAGAGCGTTCCTACGCCGCCGGCAAGATCCCCGGTTCGTTCTTCCGCCGCGAAGGACGCCCCTCCACCGAGGCGATCCTCGTCTGTCGTCTGATCGACCGGCCGTTGCGCCCGTCGTTCGTCGCGGGCCTCCGCAACGAGGTTCAGATCGTCATCACCGTCCTGAGCATCGCTCCCGGTGAGTTCTACGATGCGCTCGCGATCAACGCGGCCTCGCTGTCGACGCAGATCTCGGGTCTGCCGTTCTCTGGCCCGATCGCCGGTGTGCGCCTCGCGCTCATCCCCGGCCAGGGCGAGCACGCCGACCAGTGGGTCGCTTTCCCGACCGTCACCCAGCTCGAGGACGCCGTCTTCGACCTGATCGTCGCGGGCCGCGTGCTCGACGACGGCGACGTCGCGATCATGATGGTCGAAGCCGAGGCCACAGAGCAGAGCTGGAACCTCATCAAGGCCGGTGCTGTCAAGCCGAGCGAAGAGATCGTCGCGCAGGGTCTGGAAGCATCCAAGCCCTTCATCAAGCAGCTCGTCGAGGCACAGAACGTCGTGGCTCGCACCGCTGCCAAGGAGATCCAGGACTACCCGGTCTTCCCGCCGTACGCGCAGCAGACCTACGACTTCGTCGCCGGTCGCGCGTACGACAAGCTCGTGCCGGTCTACCAGATCGCCGACAAGGTCGAGCGTCAGAACGCCGATGACGCGATCAAGGATGCCGTCAAGGCCGAGCTGCTCGCCGCCGTCGAGTCCGGTGAGCTTCCGGCCGTCGCGACGCTGGAGTTCTCCGCGGCGTACAAGTCGGTCACCAAGACCATCGTCCGTGGGCGCATCCTCTCCGAGGGTGTCCGTATCGACGGTCGTGGGCTGGCGGACATCCGTCCGCTGGATGCCGAGGTTCAGGTCATCCCGCGCGTGCACGGTTCGGCGATCTTCCAGCGTGGCGAGACTCAGATCCTGGGTGTCACGACGCTGAACATGCTCAAGATGGAGCAGCAGATCGACTCGCTGTCGCCCGTCACCAGCAAGCGTTACATGCACCACTACAACTTCCCGCCGTACTCGACCGGTGAGACCGGCCGTGTCGGTTCGCCGAAGCGTCGCGAGATCGGGCACGGCTTCCTGGCCGAGCGCGCGCTCGTGCCGGTGCTGCCGAGCCGCGAGGAGTTCCCGTACGCGATCCGTCAGGTGTCCGAAGCTCTCGGCTCCAACGGCTCGACGTCGATGGGCTCGGTCTGCGCCTCGACCCTGTCGCTGCTGAACGCGGGTGTGCCGCTGCGCGCTCCCGTGGCCGGTATCGCGATGGGCCTCGTCTCCGACCAGGTCGACGGCCAGACGCGTTACGCGGCGCTGACCGACATCCTCGGCGCCGAAGATGCGCTCGGTGACATGGACTTCAAGGTCGCCGGCACGAGCGAATTCGTCACGGCGATCCAGCTCGACACCAAGCTCGACGGCATCCCGACGGCGGTCCTGACCGCGGCGCTCACGCAGGCCAAGGACGCACGCCTGACGATCCTGAACGTCCTGAACGCCGCGATCGACGGTCCGGACGAGATGGCGCCGACGGCTCCGCGCGTGATCAGCGTGCAGATCCCCGTCGACAAGATCGGTGAGCTCATCGGGCCCAAGGGCAAGACGATCAACTCGATCCAGGACACCACCGGCGCGCAGATCTCCATCGAGGAGGACGGCACCGTCTACATCGGCGCGACCGATGGTCCCTCGGCCGAGGCCGCCCGTGCGCAGGTCAACGCGATCGCGAACCCCACCAACCCGGAGGTCGGCGAGCAGTTCCTCGGAACCGTCGTCAAGCTTGCCGCGTTCGGTGCGTTCGTCTCGCTCCTGCCCGGCAAGGATGGCCTGCTCCACATCAGCGAGGTGCGCAAGCTCGCCGGTGGCAAGCGTGTCGAGAACGTCGATGACGTGCTCTCGGTCGGTCAGAAGATCCTCGTGAAGATCACGAAGATCGACGACCGCGGCAAGCTGTCACTCGAGCCCGTGCTCGACGAAGCAGCTGACCAGGAAGGCTCGGCTGCGGCCAGCGAGGGTCCCGGAGACGCTCCCGCCGAAGGCTGAACCTGACGGTTCCTGACTGTGCGGATGCCCGCCTCCTCCCGTGTCGGAGGGGCGGGCATCCGTGCGTGTGGCTCGTGTCCTCCCAATGGGGGACAAAACTGCACCTGACCGGGCGATGAGAGAGAACCGTTATGCAATGTTTACCGCGCGTTCGGGTCAATGGGCGTCCGTGTCCCCGCCCTGCTCTACCCTCGGAGGTACGCATCGGGGGGTGCGAGAACCTGGACACTCCCCAGCAGCAAGGGGTGTGAGATGGGCTTTTTCGGCGTCGGGACGTCAGCCCCCACCGAGCGCGCGGACATCGTATCGACGGCCACGCATCCCTCGGCACCCATTCCCGTGCAGGGCGCTCCCGTCGGGGCAGCCGTGCGTGTGGCGCTCGGCGAGACCGGGTTGCGCGTGTTCCCCCTCATCCTCGGGGCGGCGGAGTTCGGGTGGCACGTCGATCCGGGCGCGGCCCACATGATCCTCGACGTCTACCGCAGTCGCGGAGGCAACGCGATCCACACCTCTGACGGCTATTCGGCCGGGCGCAGCGAGCACATCGTCGGTCAGTGGTTGCAGACCCGCGGCGTGCGTGATGACACAGTCGTCGCGGTGCGAGTGGGGACGCATCCGGATCATCCGGGCCTCGGCTCGGTCAACCTCATCCGGTCGGTCGAGGCATCCCTCACCCGGCTGCAGACCGACCGCATCGATGTGCTCTACCTCGATGCCGCGGCAGATTCTGCCACCGCGCTCGAAGACACTCTCGCCACGGCGGAGTGGCTCGTCGAAGCGGGAAAGGTGCGCGCGCTCGGCGCCCACGGCCACACGGCGGCACAACTCGTCGAGGCACGTATTCTCGCCTCGGCGGGGTACCCGCGCCTCACGGTGCTCGATGTGCCGTACAACGTCCTGCGTCGCGATGAGTTCGACGGTGATCTCAAACTCGTCGCCGGCGCGCAGGGAATCGCGGTGACGCCGTCGCAGGCTCTCGAGCACGGGTACCTCGCCGGCGTTCACCGCTCGCGTGCCGGCGTGGCACTGTCGGTGCGAGGAACGCAGCTGGCCGCAGCGATGAACCGGCGCGGCACGCGCGCGCTTCGGGCCCTCGACAAGGTCGGAGCCGAGTTGTCCGTTCCGACGGCCGCCGTGGCGATCGCGTGGTTGCTGGCCCAGAGAACGGTCGCGGCGCCCATCGTGAACGCCTACGCCGTCGGTCACATCGAGGAACTCGTCCAGGGCGTCGGCGCGCGGCTCAGCCGCGCACAGCTGGCCGACATCGCCCGCGCCGCTCAGTAGCGCTGGGCTCCTCGCCCGGGGCCTGACGTAGGGTGGGAAGTACCCGCCCCCAGACCCCCGGCTGCGATGAGACGAGCGTGACGTGACGCATTATCTCTACCTTGTGCGCCACGGGGAGCATCTTGACGCGGAGCACGGGCTTGAGGATGGACCGCTCTCTCCGCGCGGGCGTCGCCAGGCAGAGCTGTTGGCCGATCGGCTCTCGGGCGTGCCGTTGGATGCGGTGTGGCACTCGCCGCTCGAGCGAGCGGCTGAGACGGCGCGCGCGGTTGCCGATCGCCTCCCCGCGGTCGACCCCCGACCGTCGCCGCTGCTGTTCGACTGCATACCGACGGGGATGACACCCGACACGCCGGCGATATACGAGTCGTTCTTCGGTTCGTTCACCGAGGCGGAAGTCGATGCGGGCCGAGCGCAGATGGCCGATGCCGTCTCGGAGTTCCTCGCCCGCAAGGCCGATGCGCACGAGCTGCTCATCACCCACAACTTCGTGATCGCCTGGTTCGTCCGTGAGGCTCTCGACGCGCCGGAGTGGCGCTGGATGACGGTCAATCAGGCCCACTGCGGGCTCACTGTCCTCGCGCAGCGCCCCGGCCGGCCCTGGGCTCTCGTCTCGCACAACGACCTCGCCCACTTGCCGTTCGAGTTGCGCACCGGTCTCCCCGAGGTTCCGCCGGTCTGACCGCGGTCCCGCCGCGTCCCAGCCCCCTGCCGAGCTCACCGTCGCCAGACCGCCCCGGCCCGCAGGCCATGGCCCGTCACACCGCAGATCAGCTCCTGCGGGGCTGACGCACGGGGGTCCGGGCGCCGCCGCGTTCATCCCACAGGAGATGTTGTGGTGACGACGGCCGCCGCCGCGTGATTCCGGGGTTCCTGACTCGACGCAGACAGATTCTCCTGTGGGCTGAACACGATCACGCTCGCAGAGAGCGGTGCCCAGTGAGCGAGGACACGTCCGGCGCCTCTCGCCTTGCCATACCAACGCGTCGCGTTGGCGGGTGCCTGAGAATTGCGGGTGCAAACGGTCGTTTCCGCATCCCCGACGCGACAATTTGAGCCAACAATTCGTCGTGGACGTGGCGAGAGTCCCCGTCTGCGCAGTTAGAGGGCCTTCCGGTACCAGCGGGTCGCGTTCGGGTTGTCGTTGTAAGGCTCGATTGCTGCGAAACCGCTGCGCGAGTAAAGGCTGCCGGCCGCTTCGAGGGTGTGGTGGGTATCGAGCACGAGGTCCGCGGCACCCCACTCCTTCGCCTTCGCCTCGAGGCCCTCGAGCAGCACACGCCCCCAGCCGCGGCCACGGGTTTCCGGTGCCAGATAGAGGTGCTTGACCTCGTACCGGGAGCCGTCCGGCCCGTCGGCGATCCGGCGGATGCCGCCGCACCCGACATCGTCTCCCTCATCGTCGACGACGATCAGAAAGACGCCGGCGGGAGGCGCGAAGACGGATGCGTCGGGGAACACCGGACGGTAGGTCTGCCCTTTCGGGAATGCTTCCCCTCGCATCTCGAAATACTCGGTCAGGAGCGCACGAGCGCGGGGGTCGTCGGCGGAGATCGACTGCAGGCTCACCATGTGTTCGAGCGTAACGCGCGGCAGTCGCCGCGTAGGCTGAGGGGATGACCATGACGCGCGTGGCCCTCGTGGGCGGAACCGGAAAGCTGGGGGCGATCATCGCGGCCGTCATCGAGGCGAGCGACGAGTTCGAGACGGTGGCGGTGCTCGGTTCCTCGAGCGATCTCGACGAGATCGACGGCGCCGACCTCGTCGTCGACGCCTCTACGCCGGCCGTGTCTATCGACGTGGTCCGTGCGGCGATCGAACGGGGGATCAACGTCCTCGTCGGCACGTCCGGCTGGTCGGCCGAGCGCATCGCGCTCGTTCGCCCCCTCGTGCAGGCAGCCGGCACCGGCGCCGTGTTCATCCCCAATTTCTCGCTCGGCTCGGTCATCGGCTCGGCGCTCGCCGCAGCAGCTGCACCGTTCTTCCCTTCGATCGAGATCGTCGAAACGCACCGCGAGACGAAGGTCGATTCGCCGAGCGGCACCGCCGTCCGAACGGCGGAGCTCATCGCCGCGGCCCGTCAGGATGCCGGTCCGGTCGAGTCGCCGCACGCGGATCAGCGCGCCCGCGGACAGCAGGTGGCCAGCATCCCCGTGCACTCGCTGCGGCGCCCCGGCGTCATCGCGCGACAGGAGACGATCCTCTCCGGTCCCGGTGAGGCACTCACCCTCGTCCACGACACGGTGGAACCGGCCGCCGCGTACGGCCCCGGCATCCGAGTGGCGCTCGCTGCCGCACGCGACGCACGTGGAGTGACCGTGGGTCTCGACTCGCTCATCGACATCGGTCTGCGCGCCCCCTCTGCGCGTGCAGTGGCGCCGATCGATGAGGGCGGCGTGCCCGGTCAGGTCGCCCGCACCACGGGAGCATGAGCGCTCGGATCGGCGTCGCCGTCATGGCGGTGCTGTTGACGCTCTATGTCGTGCTCGTCGGGCAGCGAGCCTGGCTGCTGGTGACATCCGCCGAGCCTGTGGGGATCGTGATGGGCGTTGCCCTGATCGTGTTGCCACTCATCGCCGTCTGGGCGATGTGGCGTGAGATCCGCTTCGGCGTGCGCGCCTCCGCGCTCGCCGCGCGCCTCGAGACCGAGGGCGGTCTTCCGGCGGAGGAACTCGACGTCCGACCGAGCGGACGCCCCGAACGGGCGCAAGCCGATGAGCTGTTCCCGGCCTATCGCGCCGACGTCGAGGCGCACCCGGAGGACTGGCGCGCCTGGTTCCGGTTGGGCCTCGCCTACGACGGCGCGGGCGATCGCAGCCGCGCACGTCAGGCGATCCGCACCGCGATCACCCTCGAGCGGGCACGCTAAGCCGGGACGGCCGCTGCCACAGCGTCTTCGACCGTGGTGTGGGTGAACGTGAAGCCGGATGCCTCCAGAACCCCGGGCACGACGTGCGAGTCGCTTGCGAGAAGCGACTGTGTCGCATCGCGACCGAGCACGAGCGAAATCGCCCACAGGGGAGCGCGCACGAGGAACGGCCGATTCATGCGCCGGGCCAGGGCGAAGCCGAGGTCGTTGGCCGTCGCGCGAGTCGGGCCGGTGAGGTTCACGGGCCCTGCCACCTCGTGGTCGATGATGTGTCGGATGGCCCGCACTTCATCCTCGAGCGAGATCCACGGCCACGCCTGAGTCCCCGGACCGATGGGTCCGGACACGCCGTACTTCGTCAGAAGCAAGAGCGGCTTCAGCACTCCCTCACGATGGATGATCGGCGCGGTCCGAAGGAGGGCGACTCGCCCGGGCGTGCGCTGCGCGGCGGTCTCCCACTCGCCGCAGACATCCGCGAGGAAGGTATCGCCGCGCGGAGAGGCCTCCGTCAGGACGGCTCCCGGGGCAGACGGGTAGTAGCCGGCTCCGGAGGCGGAGACGAACGCCGGAGCCTCCGCGCCAAGCGCGGTGAGGGCTGTGGCGAGTGTTTGCGTGGGCAACAGTCGCGACCACAGCAGCTCGTGCTTGTACCGCGGGGTCCAGGGAAAGCGGCCGATGCTCGCGCCATTCAGGTTGACCACGGCGCGCGCACCGCGCAGGACCTCGGGGTCGAGCAGCGTGTGCCCCGGGTTCCACGAGCGCTCATCCGGCGCCTCGACCGGACGCCGCACGAGCCGGGTGACGGCCACGCCGTCGGCGCGCAGTGCGTCCACGAGAGCGCGACCGATCAGTCCGGATGCGCCGGAGACGACGACCCGGCCGGGCACCTCGATGGGGGCGTCAGGCAAGCGTCGCCTCGAGTGTGATCTCGATTCCGGTGAGCGCGGCCGAGACGGGGCATCCGGTCTTGGCTTCGTCGGCGATCCGCGCGAAATCCTCGGCCGACAGGCCCGGCACCACAGCGTTGACGTTGAGGTGAGAGCCGGTGATGCCCGTGCCGGGGATGAAGGTGACCGATGCGGTCGTCTCCACGCTGTCCGGCGGAGTGCCGTTGCCGGTGAGTGCGTGCGAGAGCGCCATGCTGAAGCAGGCGGAATGCGCCGCGGCGAGCAGTTCTTCGGGGGTCGTGACCGAGGTTGAGCCCTCGCTGCGCGCCTTCCAGTTCACCGGCAGTGGACCCTGGTTGGAGCTTTCCAGAGCAACCTCCCCGGAGCCCTCGGCGAGACTCCCCTTCCAGCTGGTGCTGGCTTCGCTCGTGACGCTCATCGTGTCCTCCTGGTGGATCTGCGGGGTGGATGCCGGCGCATGCGCGCCTGCGTCGAGCCTAGACCGCAGGCCGGGGCAGGGGAACAGACGGGGAGCTCCCGTCGAGGTGGGATCAGACCCCGACGCCGACGGCGGTCACGCGTGCGAGCTCGAGCTCGATGACATCGCGTCGGGGTGTGCCGCCGAAGCGCGTCTGGATCACGCCGTCGCCATCCAGGATCAAGGTGGTCGGCGTCTGCAACACGTGGAAGTGCTTGGCGATGTCCGGACGGTGCGTGAGATCGATGTCGAGATGCACCACGCCGTCGCGATCGTCCGCGATCTCCGTGAGGGTGCGGTGAACCCCGGGGCACCGCGCGCACATCTCGGTGCTGAACTGCAACAGTGTGGCGCGCTCGCCCAGTGCGCCCGCACCGAGCCGGTGCGGCTCGACGACTTCGCTCGGATCCTGACGGCGCGGACGATTCTGCTGCCAACGCAGGTACGCACCGACGCCGATCGTCGCCGCGAGCAACGCGGCGAGGACGAGGGCGGCATCCGTCAGATTCACAACTCCGTACTCTATCCGCTCGAATGCTCCCCTGTCTGAGATCGATCACAGATGACCTCCGCGCATGACGCACGTCGGCTGATCGACCAGCGCGGGTAGTCTGGCCTGCGTGAGCGCTGTCGATGTCGTCCCCACCCCGTACGAGGATCTGCTGGCGGAGGTGCTCGCCGATGGCGTGCACAAGGACGACCGGACGGGCACAGGGACGACGAGCGTCTTCGGTCGCCAAATCCGGTTCGATCTGGCCGAGGGTTTCCCGCTCATCACCACAAAGCGCGTGCACATGAAGTCGATCGCGTATGAACTCCTCTGGTTCCTGCGGGGAGAGTCCAACGTCCGGTGGCTCCAGGAGCACGGTGTGACCATCTGGGATGAGTGGGCCGATGCCGACGGCGAATTGGGGCCGGTGTACGGCGTGCAGTGGCGCTCGTGGCCCACGCCCTCGGGGGAGCAGATCGATCAGATCAGTGAGGTGATCGCCCAGATCCGCGCGAACCCCGACTCGCGCCGCCTCATCGTGTCGGCCTGGAATCCGGCGGACATCCCGAACATGGCCCTTGCGCCGTGCCACGCGCTCTTCCAGTTCTATGTCGCCGACGGCAAGCTCTCGTGTCAGCTGTACCAACGCAGCGCAGACATGTTCCTCGGGGTGCCGTTCAACATCGCTTCCTACGCCCTGCTGACGCTCATGATCGCCGAGCAGACCGGCCTCCAGCCCGGCGATTTCGTATGGACCGGCGGCGATTGCCATATCTACGACAATCACGTCGAGCAGGTTCGGCAGCAGTTGTCGCGCGAACCGTATCCGTACCCGAGAGTGCGTTTCGCGCGCACGCCCGATTCGATCTTCGACTACACCTTCGATGACATCCTCGTTGAGGACTATCAGCACCATCCCAGCATCCGCGGAGCCGTCGCGGTATGACACGCATCGGGCTCATCTGGGCCGAAGCCCGGGGTGGTGTCATCGGCGCGGCCGGCGGGATGCCGTGGCACGTGCCGGAAGACATGGCCCGCTTCAAGGCGGTGACCACCGGACATCCGGTGATCATGGGGCGGCGCACGTGGGAGTCGTTCCCGCCGCGCTTTCGCCCCTTGCCCGATCGTCGCAACATCGTCGTGACCGGCACCGACTCGTGGGCGGCCGATGGTGCGGAGCGCGCGGCATCGCTCGAGGCGGCCCTCGCCCTCGTCGCCGATGACGAGGCGGCGTGGGTGATCGGCGGCGGCCGCCTGTACGCGGCGGCGATCGACGGCGCCGACGTGTTGGAGGTCACCGAACTCGATCTCGAGGTCGACGGCGACACGTATGCCCCGGTTCGTGACGGGTGGGAACTCGCGGACGCGGGGGAGTGGCAGGTCTCCCGAACCGGGGTGCCGTACCGCTTCCTCACCCTGATCCGACCCTGACGACCTGCGGGACGAGCTCCCCGCTGCGGCCACATAGCGCGACCACACAGCGCCTCCGGCCGCTGTCGTCTCGCCACGTGTCGAGTCGCATGGCCCGTTCCGGTCAACGCGCCTCATCGGTCCCGCCCGGCCCCACGTGCACCACGGACCATACGACTCGTGCGCGATCTCACGCATCGCCTCCTCCCCAGGTCCCCGATGTCCGGGACTCTCCACCGATCGGGGAGCGGGCGCCCGCGGCGGACCGGCGGCGAGCTGAAATGTGCTCATGTACACGGCGGATCTCACCGATGCTCTGCAGCTGCGCGGCGGCGTGGTCCGAACGTCGGCTCTGCGGAGGCTGGGGGCCACCGCATCCGACATCAGACGGGCGCTCCGCACCGGTGAGCTCGTGCGACTTCGAGAAGGCGTGCTCGCGCTCCCGTCCGCCGATCCGGAGGTACGGGATGCCGCCCGCCACGGTGGAGAGGTCGCGTGTGTCAGCGCGCTGCGTCGCGTGGGCGTGTGGATCTTCGACCCGCTCGATCCGACGCGCCCGGTTCACGCGCTCCATGTGTGGGTGGGGGGATCCGGCCGTCGGCATCGTCATGGTCCCTGTGCGTGCATCACCCACAACGACGCCGGCAGCTCAGGGTTCGGGCGCACGTCGATCGTGCTGGCGCTCGTCCAGGTCGCGCGCTGTCAGGGTGCTGAGTGCTTCTTCGCGGCATTCGAGTCGGCATGGCACCTCGGACTCCTGACCCGCCGGATGCGCAAAGAGGTGCGGGCCGGTCTGTCGGCGTCGATGCGGTACCTCGTCGATCTTGCGCGCCCCGACGCCGATAGCGGGCTCGAGTCGCTGCTCCGGCTGCGCCTGCACCGGATCGGCATCACGTTGCAGACCCAGGTGTGGATCGCCGAGATAGCTGGGCGTGTGGATTTTCTCCTCGACGGCATCCTGATTCTCGAGACGGACGGCCGCGAGAATCACGATGGTCCCTCTCGACGTCACCAGGATCTCCTCCGGGATGCGCGTACGGCGGCACTCGGTTTCGACACCCTCCGCTTCGACTACGCGATGGTGATCCACGACTGGCCGGTGGTCGAGGCGGCGATCCTCGCCCGGCGACGGTTGCTCGGCTCGCGACTCGGTCGTATGGCCGGTGTTCTTCGCTGAGGCGCATCCGACCCACGAGACAGCTTCCGCACCACCGGCCATGCGACCGAGCCACCCCCTCGACCCGACGAGGCGGCGGATGCCAGAGGAAGCACCAGGCGGCGCTGACCGATACCCTGGGAACATGACGCACACGGGCAACCCCTTCGGACAGGTCCTCGTCGCGCTCGTCACTCCGATGACGGCCGACGGTGAGGTCGATTGGGCTGCCGTCGAGAAGCACATGGATGACGTCATCACTGCAGGTGCGGACGGCATCGTCGTCACGGGGACGACCGGGGAGACGAGCACCCTCACCGACCCGGAGAAGCTCAAGCTGGTCGAAATCGGCAAGTCGGTCGCGGCCGGTCGCGCCAAGATCATCACCGGCGGCGGATCGAACGAGACCGCCCACGCGATCGAGCTCTACAAGGCGAGCGAGAAGGCCGGCGCAGACGGCATCATGATCGTCACGCCCTATTACAACAAGCCGACGCAGGCGGGCATTCTGACGCACTTCCGGCTTGTCGCCGACGCGACCGATTTGCCCGTGATCCTCTACGACATCCCCGGACGCACGGGTGTGCCCATCACGTACGAGACGATTCTGCGTCTCGCCAAACACCCCAACATCCTCGCGATCAAGGACGCCAAGGGCGACTTCAGCGAGGTCAGTCGCGTGCTGAACCAGACCGACCTCATGTATTTCTCCGGAGATGACTCGAACGCGCTCCCGCACATGGCGATCGGTGCGACGGGGCTCATCGGTGTGACCGCGAACGTCGCCGCAGCGCCGTACCGCGTGATGGTGGATGCCGTGAACCGCGGGGACCTGGCTGCCGCCACCGCGGCGCACAAGAGCCTCGAACCTCTCGTCCGCGCCGTCATGACCCACGTCCCCGGCACCGTGAGCGCGAAGTACATCCTGCACGGCCTCGGACGTATCTCGAGCCCCCGCGTCCGCCTGCCCCTCGTGGGGCCGGAGGAGTGGGAGGCCGCCCTCATCGAAGACGAGCTGGCGCTCGTCACCGGCGTCGCTGGCGCCGACTTCTCGAACTTCCGCCCCGACCGCAATGCGGCCGCCGGTGGAGCACTACCCAAGGTGCACGGCACGACCCGCTGACACCGCAACATCTGAACGCGGATGCTGAGGCATCTGAAGGAGGCACCCGATGCCCAAGAACGTCTACGACCCGCCCGCCCTCGAAAAGGGCACCCTGCGCGTCATTCCCCTCGGCGGCCTCGCCGAAATCGGTCGCAACATGACCGTCTTCGAATTCGACGGCAAGCTGCTGATCGTCGACTGCGGCGTGCTGTTCCCGGAGGAGCACCAGCCCGGAGTCGACCTGATCCTGCCCGACTTCGAGCCGATCAAGACCCGGCTCGACGACATCGTCGGGGTTGTTCTCACGCACGGCCACGAAGACCACATCGGCGCCGTGCCCTACCTGCTGCGTCTCAAGGGCGACATCCCGCTGATCGGTTCGAAGTTGACCCTCGCGCTCGTCGAGGCGAAGCTCAAGGAGCACCGCATCAAGCCGTACACGCTCACGGTCGCGGAAGGCCAAGAAGAGGAGATCGGCCCGTTCGACCTCGAGTTCATCGCCGTCAATCACTCGATCCCCGATGCGCTCGCCGTCGCGATCCACACGGATGCCGGCACCGTGCTCGCGACCGGCGACTTCAAGATGGACCAGTTGCCTCTCGACGGCCGCCTGACGGACCTCCGCGCGTTCGCCAGCCTCGGTGAGGACGGAGTCGACCTCTTCATGGTCGACTCGACGAACGCCGACGTCCCGGGCTTCACGCCGCTCGAGCGGGCCATCGGCCCCGTACTCGACCAGGTGATCGCGAAGGCCCCGCGCCGAGTGATCGTCGCGAGCTTCTCGAGCCACGTGCACCGCGTGCAGCAGGTCATCGACGCCGCCGCGGCCAACGGCCGCCGCGTCGCCTTCCTCGGCCGCTCGATGGTGCGCAACATGACCATCGCCGAGGACCTCGGCTACCTCACGGTGCCGCAGGGTGTGCTGATCGACTACAAAAAGGCCAAGGACCTTCCTGACGACAAGATCGTCTACATGTCGACGGGCTCCCAGGGTGAGCCGATGGCCGTCCTCAGTCGGATGGCCAACATGGACCATGCGATCGAGATCGGCGCGGGCGACACCGTGATCCTCGCCTCGAGCCTCATCCCCGGCAACGAGAACGCGGTCTACCGGGTCATCGACGGACTCACGAAGCTCGGTGCCAACGTTGTCCATAAGGGCAACGCGAAGGTACACGTATCCGGCCACGCGGCCGCTGGCGAACTTCTCTATTGCTACAACATCCTGAAGCCGCGCAATGTCATGCCCATCCACGGCGAGTACCGTCACCTGATCGCGAACGCAAAGCTCGCGCAGGACACCGGCATCCCCGAGGAGAACGTCATCATCGCGGAGAACGGCACGGTCGTCGATATGCAGGGCGGCATCGTGAAGGTCGTCGGCCAGCTCGACCTCGGCTTCGTCTACGTCGATGGCTCGACCGTCGGTGAAATCACCGATGCCGATCTCAAAGACCGCCGCACGCTCGGCGAAGAGGGTTTCATCTCGATCATCGTCGTGGTTGATTCGGCCACCGGCAAGATCATCACGGGCCCCGAGATCCACGCGCGCGGCTTCGCCGAGGACGACAAGGTGTTCGACGACGTCAAGCCGAAGATCGCCGCGGCCCTCGCCGAGGCTGCGCAGTCGGGCGTCCGTGATTCCCACGCCCTCTCTCAGGTCGTCCGTCGCACGATCGGCCGGTGGGTCAACCAGCGCCTGCGTCGACGCCCGATGATCGTGCCGCTCGTCATCGAGGCGTAACACCGGCGAGCTACTGTCTGGACATGCCCGCTTCGTTCCGTGTTCGTCCCGCCACTCAGGCGGATGGCGCGTTCCTGGCGGACATGATCGTCGAGGCCGCCAACTGGCGCCAGGGTGGGGCGCGTCCCCGACACGACATCATTGCCCATCCGGACCACAGCCGTTACGTTTCGGGCTGGATGCGGCCGGGCGATGCCGGATTCGTCGCGATCGACGGCAACGGGGAGGCGGTCGGTGCCGCGTGGTACCGGATGCTGCCGCGCACCGATCCCGGATTCGGCTACGTGGGGACGGGGGTTCCCGAGCTCATCATCGGCGTGCGGCCGATCTGGCGCGCCCACGGTGTGGGCCGCGCGCTTCTGCAGCACTTGTGTGCGCACGCGCGTACGCAGGGATTCGCCCGGATCAGTCTGTCGGTCGAGCGCGGAAACTTCGCATCCTCGCTCTATCGCAGCGAGGGATTCGCGGTCACCACGCCCGGCATCGGACGCGACACGATGGTCAAGCGTCTCCGCTGACGCCGACGATCGCGGGCCGCGTCAATCCGCGGGTTTCCCGGGTTCGGCGCCTACCGTGGGGTAATGGCCAGGAGCACCAGCACGCCCACGAACGCCCGCGCGTCCGCGAAGGGCTCCTCCCCGCGCGCCCGCAAGAGCGAGCCGGCGCCGAAGCGCTACGTCGACGAGGCGGAGAAGCCGCCGGTAATCGTCCGCTCATGGATGGGCCTCGCCCACATGACCGGCGGGATGTTCCGCGCGTTCGGGCCGGAGACCCTCGAGAAAGACCAGCGCCGCGATGGCTTCCCGTTCCTGCTGGTGTTGCTCGCGGTCGCCGGCGCGGTCGTCGAGTGGTTCCTGATCGGTACCGAGGTCGGAACCAATATCAGTGCCTACACTGCGGGTGCGATGATCGGCCGTGTCGCGTTCATCATGCCGGTGCTCCTGCTGCTCCTCGCGGGGTGGCTGTTCCGGCATCCGTCGTCCGTGCACGACAACGGGCGGATCGGCATCGGCTTCGGCCTGTTCGTCCTCTCGATCGCGGGCTTCTGCCACGTCGCCGGCAACCGGCCGCAGCCGAAAGAGGGCCTGCCGCCCCTGAGCGAGGCGGGCGGGCTGTTCGGCTGGATGATCGGCGAGCCGCTCACCCTCCTCACGAGCATCGGCGCATACCTGGTCCTCGGCATCCTCACGGTGCTCAGCATTCTGATCCTCACCAAGACCCCGCCGAACCGTATCGGGCGCCGTCTCGGCGACCTGTACGCCTGGATGTTCGGGGCCGAGCGCCCCGAACCCGCCGACCCGTCCGGCACGGCGCCGACGGTCGCTTTCACCAGCGCCGATGAGGACGAGAAGGATGCCGGGACCCCCTGGTGGCGCCGCAACAAGACCGGCCGTGAAGAGGACGTCGACGGCCACCTCGGCTCCGATGACCTCACGGCACTGCTGACACCCTCGGGTGCCGGCGGGTTCGAACAGGCGATCGCGTCTCCGGTGGTTCCCGCGGTCCCGCCGGTTCCGCCGATGCCCGACGCGGCGACCGAGATCATCGACCCCGCCGTCATCGCGCACGCCAAGAATGCGCGCAAGACCGACACCGGCATCCGGGAAGACAGTGGCGAGATCATCCTCGACGACGGAATCCTGCCCGGAATCTCGGGCCTCGGTGACGACCACGACGGTCGCCCGCCGGTTCCGCCCTACCGGCTTCCGTCGGTCGCGGCGCTCGCAGAGGGAACGCCGCACAAGGCCCGCTCCGAGGCGAACGACATCATCGTCCGCGCGATCATGGGCGTGTTCGAGCAGTTCTCGGTCGACGCGCGGGTGACGGGCTTCTCTCGGGGGCCGACCGTCACGCAGTACGAGATTTCGCTCGGCCTGGGCGTGAAAGTGGAGCGCATCACCGCGCTCACCAACAACATCTCCTATGCGGTCGCCTCCAACGAGGTGCGCATCCTGGCACCGATTCCGGGCAAAAGCGCGATCGGCGTCGAGATCCCCAACACCGACCGCGAGATCGTCACGCTCGGCGACGTGCTGCGGTCGAACGCCGCGGTCAGCCAGACGCACCCCATGACGATCGGCGTCGGCAAGGACGTCGGTGGCGGCTATGTCGTGGCCAACCTCGCCAAGATGCCCCACCTGCTGGTCGCCGGTTCGACCGGATCGGGAAAGTCGAGCTTCGTCAACTCGATGATCACGAGCCTGCTGATGCGCGCCAAGCCGTCCGAGGTGCGGATGGTGCTGATCGACCCGAAGCGTGTGGAACTCACGAGCTACGCCGGCGTTCCGCACCTGATCACGCCGATCATCACGAACCCGAAGAAGGCGGCCGAGGCGCTGCAGTGGGTCGTGAAAGAGATGGACATGCGCTACGACGACCTCGCGTCGTTCGGGTTCCGCCATATCGACGACTTCAACAAGGCTGTCATCGCGGGCGAGATCAACCTGCCGGTGGGCAGCGAACGCGTCCTGAAGCCCTACCCGTACCTGCTGGTGGTCGTCGATGAGCTCGCCGACCTCATGATGGTCGCGCCGCGCGATGTCGAAGACTCGATCGTCCGCATCACGCAGCTCGCTCGAGCCAGCGGCATCCACCTCGTCCTTGCCACCCAGCGACCGTCGGTCGACGTCGTCACAGGGCTCATCAAGGCGAACGTCCCCTCTCGCCTGGCCTTCGCCGTGACGAGCGTCACCGATTCGCGGGTCATCCTCGATCAGCCTGGGGCCGACCGCCTCATCGGCCAGGGCGATGCCCTCTTCCTCCCCATGGGGGCGTCCAAGTCGGTCCGTGTGCAGGGCGCCTGGGTCGCCGAGAGCGAGATCGAAAAGGTCGTCGAACACGTCAAGAAACAGGCGCGTCCGGACTATCGGGCCGACGTCGCCGCCGTTGCGGAGAAGAAGGAGATCGACGCCGACATCGGTGACGATCTGGAACTTCTCCTGGCCGCGGCGGAACAGATCATCTCGACCCAGTTCGGATCGACCTCGATGCTGCAGCGCAAGCTCCGCGTCGGCTTCGCCAAGGCGGGGCGGTTGATGGACCTGCTCGAATCGCGCGAGATCGTGGGGCCCTCCGAGGGGTCGAAAGCTCGCGACGTCCTCGTCACTCCCGAGCAGCTTCCCGAGGTCCTGGCGCGCCTGCGGGGCGTCGCTCCGGCGACACCTGCGGCCGCGCCGGCCGACGGGTACGGACCGGATGCCGTGGACACCCAGTTCGACGGCTATGAGGTCGTCGAGAGCGACGACGGGTCTGAGGATGCCTGGGGTCTGACGGGACGGGATTGACCGGGGATTGAGCCCGGCAGTTCGGTAGGCTCGGCGCGTGAGCATCCCTCGGCAGTTGCCCAACGCGATCACGATCGTGCGCATTCTGTGCGCGCCGGTCTTCCTCTGGATGCTGCTGGCAGACGGGGGCTCCGACGGGGCGCTCCGCTGGTGGGCGGCGGTGCTTTTCATCGTCGCGATCGCGACCGACGGCATCGACGGATATCTGGCGCGCAAGTACGAGATCGTGACCGACCTCGGCAAGCTTCTCGATCCGATCGCCGACAAGGTGCTCACCGGATTCGCGTTCATCGGTTTGTCGATCCTTGCGGAACTACCCTGGTGGGTCACGATCGTCGTCCTCGTGCGGGAGGTGGGCGTGACCGTCCACCGCCTGCTGGTCGCGAGCACACACGTCGTCGCAGCCGCGTGGATGGGAAAGCTCAAGACCGTCGCCCAAGCTGTCGCCCTGTCCCTTGCTCTCCTGCCGCTCTGGACGATCGTGGGCGAGTGGATTCACACGGTGAACACCGTGGCGATGTGGATCGCGGTCATCCTGACGATCGCGAGCGGCATCGACTATGTCCTCACCGAGGTACGCGGAGCGCGCACCACGCGGTCACGGGGATCGGCATCGTGACCGCACTCGCGGGGCTGCCCGATCTGCCCGATCTTCCCGAAGACGTGGAAAGCACGTTGGTGTCCTCCGGTCGTCGCAACGAGTCCGAACGGCTGATCGATCGATTGAAGGATCTGGGCTGGACGGTCGCGATCGCGGAGTCGCTGACCGGGGGACTGGTCACCGCATCCCTCGTCGCGATCTCGGGCGCATCTCAGGTCGTCCGCGGCGGAGTTGTCGCCTACGCGACCGATGTGAAGGCGAGCGTTCTCGGGGTCGATCCGACGTTGCTGGAGGCGCATGGCCCGGTCCACCCCCGTGTGGCGCGACAAATGGCCGACGGCGTGCGTCGCGCCCTGGGGCATGATGGGGTCACGGCAGACGTCGGGATCGCGACGACCGGGATCGCCGGCCCGCTGTCGCCCGACGGCCAGCCGGTGGGTACGGTGCATCTGGCCGTCTCCACGCCACTGGGGTCGCGGGTCGAGTCGCTCGAACTCAGCGGGGATCGGGACTCGATCCGCGCCGAAGCCACCGCCCGTGCCATCCGGCTGGCGCTGGATGCGCTCTGATCGTCGATGTCCGTGGGAATACCCGCTGTGACGACGGGGTTACGTACGAGCGATTCCCAACCATTCCACAGCGCACGGGGGATAGTGTGACCAGCACATCCGGTACTGTTGTCCACCCGGGGCGCGCAATCACTGTCAGAGGAGGGGGCCCGACATGATCCTGGTTCGTCAAGAGATCGGCGAAGTCCTGCGTGACTTCCGCCTGCAGAAGGGGCGCACCCTCCGCCAGGTTGCCGGCCGCGCGAGCGTGGCACTCGGCTATCTGAGCGAGGTCGAGCGCGGTCAGAAGGAAGCATCCAGCGAAATCCTCGCGTCGGTCGCCGACGCGTTGGATGTGCCCATTTCGATCATCATGCGCGAAGTCGGCGATCGTCTTTCCGTTCTCGAGGGTCTTCACGTGTTCCCCGACGTCGTTCCCGACGACTTGGCAGCGCTCGAGGACGACCTCATTCAGCCTGAGCTGTCGCTGCACTGACGTGCGCGTGAGCGAATTCGGCCGTGCGGTCGACGATGAGTTCGGCGCGCGCGGTGACTCGCTCGTCGCAGACCTCGCTCTGGCCCCGCTGGAGTATCGCACCGCCGCGGAAGCCCTCCGCGACGGTGTTCCGCCTCGCGAGGTATGGATCGCTCTCTGCGCCGCCACCGACGTCCCGCTCTCCCGACGTCATGGCGTCGGTCTTCTCGATGCGAACAAGAACACCCGCTGACGACGCCGCGCGGCGTGTCGCTTTCGTAATTCTGTTCGATTGGCACGTAGTCTCCTGCACAAGAGGTGTCTGAGACGCGTTGTCCACCGTTTCGCGGGGAACCCCGACCCATGTCGGAGCCCCTCCCTAACGTGGACAACGTCAACAGACATCCCACGCCTTGTCGCAGAATCTTCCCCGTCGGGGTGGGTCGCGACAGCCTACAGGCCGCAGAACCACGAGCACGAAGGAGCACGTCATGCCCTCACCCGCAGACCGCGAGAAGGCCCTCGAATCGGCCCTCGCCCAGATCGACCGGCAGTTCGGAAAAGGCTCGGTCATGCGACTGGGTAGCGACGAGCGTGCGCCGGTCGCCGTCATTCCGACCGGCTCCATTGCCCTCGATGTCGCCCTCGGTGTGGGGGGACTTCCCCGTGGCCGCATCATCGAGATCTACGGCCCGGAATCGTCGGGTAAGACCACGCTCACGCTGCACGCGATCGCCAACGTCCAGCGCGCCGGTGGAATCGCCGCCTTCATCGACGCGGAGCACGCGCTCGATCCCGACTACGCGCAGAAGCTCGGTGTCGACATCGATCAGCTGCTCGTCTCCCAGCCCGACACAGGTGAGCAGGCTCTGGAGATCGCAGACATGCTCGTGCGTTCGGGCGCGATCGATCTCGTCGTCATCGACTCGGTAGCCGCCCTCGTTCCCAAGGCCGAGATCGAAGGCGAGATGGGTGACACGCACGTCGGCCTGCAGGCGCGACTCATGTCGCAGGCGCTGCGGAAGCTCACCGGTGGGCTCAGCCAGACGGGGACGACGATGATCTTCATCAACCAGCTGCGCGAGAAAATCGGCGTGTTCTTCGGCTCACCCGAGACGACCGCCGGCGGTAAGGCGCTGAAGTTCTACGCCTCGGTACGCCTCGACATCCGTCGTATCGAGACGCTGAAGGACGGAACGGATGCCGTCGGCAACCGCACCCGAGTCAAGGTCGTCAAGAACAAGATGGCACCGCCCTTCAAGCAGGCCGAGTTCGACATCCTCTACGGGGTGGGCATTTCTCGCGAGGGTAGCCTCATCGACTTCGGCGTGGAGCATGCCATCGTGAAAAAATCGGGTGCGTGGTACACGTACGAAGGTGAGCAGCTCGGGCAGGGCAAGGAGAACGCCCGCAACTTCTTGCTGAAGAACGTGGACATCGCTGCCGACATCGAGACGAAGATCCTGCAGAAGCTCGGCGTCGGCCAGCCCAAGCAGGTCGCGGAGCCCGCCGACGACCTGGCTGCCCGCCGTCCCGCCTGAGCGTGACTTCCGACGATCACCTCGCTCCGGTGATCCCGCTGTTCGGCGGGCCGGCTTCGGCCGCGCCCGCCGACCACGGGGACTCCGGGAGTGGCCAAGAGACACGCGCGCAACGCGCTGTCCCCGCCGATGGGCGATTCGCGGCGCGCTCTCGCTCCGCTGATCGAGTGCCCGCGCGACGTGCGGGGGTATCGAGATCACCCGAGTCCGCAGACGGCTCGTGGCATATGACGTGGACGGAACCCGGGCCGCACGTCGACCCATCGCTCCGCGCGGATGAGGCGGACGCGCGGGACCTGGCGGAGACGCGCCTGCTGAAGAAGTTGCGGGTGCGTTCCCTCTCCGAACGCGAGGCGCGCACCTTCCTGCGCGAGCAGGAGGTCGGCCCCGAGGCGATCGAGCAGATCATCGATGCGTCTAGGGGCCATGGCTACCTCGACGATGCTCGCCTGGCGGAGCAGCTCATCCATGCCGGGACGACGCGCAAAGGGCAGGGGCGTCAGGCGATCTCCCTCGCCCTTGGGCAGCGGGGCATTCCCCGCGAGGTGGCCGACGCGGCCTTGGCCGAGCTGGCTGACGACGACGCCGAACGCGCGCTCGAGTTCGCGCGCCAGAAGGCGCAAGCGATGCGAAGTCTCGACCGCGAAGCCGCGGTTCGCCGGTTGGTAGGGCAGCTGTCTCGTCGAGGATTCGGTAGTGTCGCGCTGAGCACCGCCCGGCGTGCGCTCGACGAGCTCGACCGCCCCGCTGCGCGCGGCGTGCGTTTCGAGTGAGTGACCGGCGTCCGCTCGCGTCCGGCCTCATAGAATGGGGGCATCATGACTTCCCCGTCCGCCGCACCCACGCTCATCGCGCCGTCGCCCGCAGCCCACGCTGCGGACGGCAGTGCTCGCACCTACGAGGTGCGTACGTTCGGTTGTCAGATGAACGTGCACGACTCCGAGCGGTTGTCCGGGTCGCTGGAGAGTGCCGGGTATGTTCGGGCGGATGCCGGTGACGAAGCGGACGTGATCGTCATCAACACGTGCGCCGTCCGCGACAACGCGGCCGGCAAGCTCTATGGCACCCTCGGGTATCTCAAGAGCCGGAAGGACCAGCGCGCGGGCATGCAGATCGCCGTCGGCGGGTGTCTCGCTCAGATGGACAAAGACGCCGTCCTCGACAAGGCCCCCTGGGTCGACGTCGTGTTCGGCACCCACAACATGGGATCTCTTCCCCGACTGCTCGAACGTGCACGCCACAACGGTGATGCAGAACTCGAGATCCTCGAGTCGCTCGATGTCTTCCCCTCGACCCTCCCGACCAAGCGCGACTCGGTGTACAGCGGGTGGGTTTCGATCTCGGTCGGGTGCAACAACACCTGTACCTTCTGCATCGTCCCGAGCCTCCGCGGCAAAGAAAAGGACCGACGCCCCGGCGACATCCTGAGCGAGATCAAGCTGCTCGCCGACGACGGTGCCATCGAGGTCACGCTGCTCGGCCAGAACGTCAACAGCTACGGAGTGGAATTCGGCGACCGGCACGCCTTCGGCAAGCTGCTGCGTGCGGCGGGTGAGATCCCCGGTCTCGAGCGTGTGCGGTTCACGAGTCCCCACCCGGCCGCATTCACGGACGACGTGATCGATGCGATGGCTGAAACGCCGCAAGTCATGCCGCAGTTGCATATGCCGTTGCAATCCGGCTCCGACCGTATCCTCAAGGCGATGCGACGCTCCTACCGCAGTGACAAATTCCTCGGCATCCTCGACCGCGTGCGGGAGCGCATGCCGAACGCCGCGATCACGACCGACATCATCGTCGGATTCCCGGGCGAGACCGACGAAGATTTCGAAGACACTCTGCGTGTCGTGGAGCAGGCGCGGTTTGCGAGTGCATTCACGTTCCAGTATTCGATCCGCGAGGGAACACCCGCGGCGACCATGCCCGACCAGGTACCGAAGGCCGTCGTGCAGGAGCGTTTCGAGCGTCTCGCCGCTCTGCAGGACCGCATCAGCCTGGAAGAGAACCAAAAACAGGTCGGACGTGAGGTCCACGTGCTGGTCTCGACGGGGGAGGGCAAGAAGGATTCCGCGACCCATCGCCTCACCGGTCGCGCAGAGGACAACCGTCTGGTGCACTTCGAGTTGCCCGCCGGCAGTCCCCTCCCGCGTCCGGGCGACGTCGTCTCGGTTGTGATCTCGCACGCCGCGCCGTTCTATCTGCTCGCCGACAGTCCGGATGGAGCGCCGTTGCGAGTACGCCGCACGCGCGCAGGCGACGCCTGGGACCGTACGCAGGCCGAGTCGTGCGGCGTGCCCGCACCGGCAACCGTCGGCGGTGCGCCGAGATCCGTGGGTCTCGGCATCCCCACCCTCCGCGCCGCGGAGTGACGGTGGCCCGCGCTGCGACCGCGCGCACCGGGCGACTCTGGGCCGTCGTGGGTGCGACCGGAACGGGGAAGACCGATCTGTCGCTGCGGCTCGCGGAAGCCCTGGTCGCGCGCGGCCGCCCCGCGGAGATCGTCAACGCGGATGCCATGCAGCTCTATCGCGGTATGGACATCGGCACGGCGAAGTTGCCCGAGGCAGAGCGTCGTGGGATCCCGCACCACCTCTTCGACGCACTCGATGTGACCGACGAGGCCGCCGTGGCCTGGTATCAGAGACGTGCGCGGGAGGAGATCACCGCGATTCTCGCTCGCGGCGGAGAGGCGATCCTGGTCGGTGGATCGGGGCTCTACGTGTCCGGCGTCATCTACGACTTCCGTTTCCCCCCGCACGATGATGTCCTCCGAGCACAGCTGGAAGCCGAGCTCGAGCGCGAGGGTGCCGGCGCGCTCTACGCGCGACTGCGGGCAGCGGATCCGATGACGGCGGAGAGGATCGATCCGCGCAATTCCCGTCGGGTCGTCCGTGCGCTCGAAGTCCTCGGACAGGGGGGACCGACGCACGGCGCTTCGCTCCCCAGCGCGCCGGTGCTGTGGCACGTTCCGACCACCGTGATCGGCGTGCAGATCGAGCGCGAGGAACTTGTCGCGCGCCTCGATGCACGCGTCGAAGGGATGTGGGCGCAGGGCCTCCTGGACGAAGTGCGCTCCCTGCGTTCCGAGGGGCTGGAGCGCGGCGTCACGGCGCCGCGCGCCATCGGCTATGCCCAAGCGCTCGCGCAGCTCGACGGCGCGTTGACGGAATCTGAGGCGATCTCCGAGACCCAGGCGTTGACGCGCCGCTACGCGCGCCGACAAGTGTCGTGGTTCCGCCGTTACGCCGAAGTGGCGTGGACCGACCCCCGTGCCGATGCGGGCGCCCTGGCTGACTCGCGCTGACGGCCACCCGGATCAACAGGTGGGTGCGGGATCCGCTACCGGCGCCCGCCCTAAACTGGGGGAATGCCGCAGACCATCGCGTTCACCAAGGGCCAGGGCACGGGAAACGATTTCGTGATCGTGCCGGATCCGGACGGCGCCCTCGACCTCAGTGATGCGCAGGTCGCCGCGCTCTGCGATCGACGCTTCGGGATCGGCGGCGACGGCATCCTCCGGGTCGTGCGTTCGTCGGCGCTCCCCGAGGGGGCGGCGACGCCCGATGCCGAGTGGTTCATGGACTACCGCAATGCGGACGGCTCCGCCGCCGAGATGTGCGGCAACGGCATCCGGGTTTTCGCACGATACTTGCTGAGCGCCGAGCTTATCGACGTCGAGTCTGTCCCCCAGGTGCGCATCGGGACGCGGGCCGGCGTGAAGACGGTGTCCCGCACCGATGACGGCTTCGAAGTGGATCTCGGGGTCTGGCGCCCCGAAACGGATGATGTGCTCGTACGCGCGAAGGGATTGCCCGTCGCGCGCCCCGGGCAGGGAATCGATGTCGGCAATCCCCACGTCGTCGTGGCGCTGTCGAGCATCGCCGAACTGGACGGACTGGACCTCACCGTCCTCCCCGTGCTGGATCCGGTGCAGCCGGCCGGAGCGAACGTCGAATTCGTCGTGCCGGCCGATCCGCTCGTCCAGGGCGGTGTCGGCGCGATCCGGATGCGGGTGTTCGAGCGCGGTGTGGGCGAGACACTGTCGTGCGGGACGGGCGTCGCTGCCGCCGCACTGGCGGTGCGCCTCTGGGCGGGATCTGCCGCCCCGGATCGCTGGAGCGTGGACGTTCCCGGTGGACGACTGGGTGTGCGGGTCATCCGTCACGACGACGGTGAGCACGTCCTGCTGTCCGGACCGGCATCCCTCGCCTTCTCGGGAGAGATCACCCTCGCCTGAGTAGCTCAGGGGAGGGTGATGGTCCCGGTGACCGGTGTGCCGTGTCGGCGCACCTTCAGCACACGAAAGCCGCGTCCTGTGGCCGCACGGGTCACGCTGTACCCGTGCTCGAACGTTGCCGCCAGCCAGCGCTGCAGCGAATCGGACCCGAGGTTGCGCTGAACCACGAGCCACGCGTCGCTGCGTTCATCGAGACGGGGGATCCAGGTCTCGAGAAGGCCGTGGAGCTCGTTCTTACCCACGCGGATCGGCGGGTTCGAGCGGATGCCACGGAACACCACATCGCTCGGGACGTCGCTCGGGAGCACCGCGCGCACATTCTCGAGCCCCCACTCCTCGGCGTTGCGGCGGACGAGATCGAGCGCACGTTCGTTGACATCGACCGCCCATACGGTCGCGTGCGGCGATTCGGAGGCCAGGCTCAACGCGATCGGCCCCCAGCCGCACCCGAGGTCGAGAAGGTGACCCCCCGGCGGGGCGGGAGGAGTATTGGCCAACAGCACCGCCGTCCCTGCGTCGACGTGATCGGGACTGAAGATCCCGCCCGCGGTCGTGACCTCGCCGACGCGCCCGGCAAGGGTCACGCGGATGCGGCGGAGATTCTCGGCGCTGGACGGGGACGCGGTGAAGTAGTGGTCGCTCCCCATCCTGCGAGCGTACCGGGTCCGGCGAGGTCTGCGGGAGGTAGACTGCAAGGCTGACCACGAAAGGACCGCATGACCGACACGACAGACACCGACGACGCCGACCAGACCCCGGGGGATCCGGTGGAGCGTGTGCTGGCGCGCGCGGAGTCGCGGTCGGGCGTGCACGTGTTCGGCGCGGCTCAAGCGTTGCAGGAGAAGTCCACGGTCTCTTACGGAGACACCGACGGCGATCAGTGGGATCGCGAAGAGCGCGCGGCGCTGCGCCGGGTGCCCGGGTTGTCCACCGAGCTCGAGGATGTCACCGAAGTCGAGTACCGCCAGCTACGGCTGGAGAACGTCGTCCTCGTGGGCGTCTACCCGCAGGGATCACAGAACGACGCCGAGAACTCCATCCGCGAGCTGGCCGCGCTCGCCGAGACTGCGGGCGCGGTAGTTCTGGACGGCGTGCTGCAGCGGCGCCCGCATCCGGACCCAGCGACGTACATCGGGCGCGGAAAGGCCGCCGAACTCCGCGACCTCGTCGCGGCCGTCGGTGCCGACACGGTGATCGCCGACACCGAACTCGCCCCCAGTCAGCGCCGTGCGCTGGAAGATGTCGTCAAGGTCAAGGTGATCGACCGGACGACCGTCATCCTCGACATCTTCAGCCAGCACGCGAAGAGCCGGGAAGGAAAGGCGCAGGTGGAGCTCGCCCAGCTCGAGTACCTGCTGCCGCGGTTGCGTGGGTGGGGCGATTCGATGAGTCGTCAGGCCGGTGGCCAGGTCGGTGCCGGCGGCGCGGGCATGGGTTCGCGCGGTCCCGGTGAGACGAAGATCGAGCTGGATCGCCGCCGCATCCGCACCAAGATGGCGCAGCTGCGCCGCCAGCTGCGGGATTTTGCCCCGGCGCGCGAAGCCAAGCGTTCCGAGCGCAAGCGCAACACGATTCCCTCCGTCGCGATCGCGGGGTACACGAACGCCGGGAAATCCAGCTTGCTGAACCGACTGACGAGCGCCGGCGTGCTCGTCGAGAACGCCCTGTTCGCCACTCTCGATGCGACCGTGCGCCGGGCCGAGGCGGCCGACGGGCGGGTCTACACGCTCACCGACACCGTCGGCTTCGTCCGAAACCTTCCGCACCAGCTGGTCGAGGCATTCCGCTCGACGCTGGAAGAAGTCGGACAGGCAGACGTCCTCGTGCACGTGGTGGATGCTTCGCACCCCGATCCGGCGGCGCAACTGGCCACCGTTCGCGATGTCATGGGCGACGTCGGCGCGCGGTCGACTCGCGAAATCGTCGTGTTCAACAAGGCCGACCTCGTCGACGACGATGATCGACTGGTGTTGCGCGGTCTCGAACCGGACGCCCTGTTCGTCTCGTCGCGCAGTGGTGAGGGGATCGACGAGCTGCGTGCGGTGATCGAAGCGGCCCTTCCGCTGCCGGCGATCGAGGTGCGCGCGCTCGTTCCCTACGACCGCGGCGACCTCGTCAACGCGGTACACGAGAGCGGACACATCATCTCGACGTCGCACGAGGAAGGCGGCACCGCCGTCCACGCCCACGTCGGCGAGCGGCTGGCCGCCGAGTTGGCGCCGTACGCGAGCTGACGCCGCGGTGGTCAGCGACCGGCTGTGAGCTCGATGGGCGCAACTCCCGGCGTGCCGAAACCGAAAACCTGACCGAGGAACGCGAGTTCGCTTTCGAGCGCGTGCACGATCGTCTCGACCCGACGGAAACCGTGGCCTTCCCCCGCGTAGAGCACATACGCGTGGGGCACGCGGTGCACCGTCAGCGCCGCACGGATGGCCTCGGCCTGCGCCGGCGGGACGACGGCATCCTCCGCGCCCTGCAGGAGGAGCAGCGGGACGCGGAAGCGCTCCGGCCGGCTGAGGGGGGACCGCTCGAGGTAGATCGGCTCGGCGTCGGGAAGTGGCCCGATGAGCCCGTCCAAATAGTGTGCTTCGAAGTCGTGCGTGTCGGCGGCGAGGGCCCGGGCATCGCCGACGCCGTAGCGGGAGATGCCCGCGCTGAAGACATCGGTCCCGACGAGCGCCGCAAGCACCGTCCACCCGCCGGCTGATCCACCCTCGATCGCGATCCGGCGGGGGTCGGCCAGAGCGTCGTCAGCGAGCCCGGTCGCGGCGGTGGCGACGTCGTCGACATCGACCACGCCCCACTGTCCCCGCAGCCGCTCTCGGTAGGTGCGTCCGTACCCGGTCGACCCGCCGTAGTTCACGTCGAGCACGCCGATGCCCCGGCTCGTGAAAAAGGCGATCTTGCTGTCGGCGACGCCCGCGACGTGTGCCGTCGGTCCGCCGTGGACGAACACGATATAGGGCGGTCGTTCCCCCTCGGGCGCCCGCATGTCGGGGTTCGTCGGTGGATAGTCGAACGCGTGCACCGGTCCGTGGGGGCCGTCGAAGCTCACGGCGCGGCTGGTCGGAAGGAAAGGCAGGATGCCGGCATCCACGGTCTCGCCGACGACCTGGCGCGCGGTGCCGTCGGCGTCGACGAGCCAGAGCCCCGTCGTCCCGGGTGCGGAACCGGATACGAGGACACGGGTGCCGTCGCACGCTTCGACGGTGAGGCGGGAGCGCGCGGGGAGCGACACCGGCGTCACCTCGCCCTCGGCGGAGATCCGTACGAGACTGTCGTCACCGTGGGTCCGGACGGCGAGGGCATCGCCCCCGGCGAGGGCAGCATGCCAGCGCGCGCCGAGGACCCAGAGCGGTCCGCCGGTGTCGGCGTCGGCGGGTGCGAGCGCGGTGGGCGCAAGGTCGGCATCAAGCCGCACTTCCCACAGATTCCACCGCCCGGTCGGATCGTCGAGATACCGGATGACCTCGTCGCCGATCCATTCGGGCTGCAGAGCGGCAGTGCCACCGGATGTGATCGTCGTCCACTCCGATACGGTGCCGTGCTCGATACGCCCGACGCACACCTGTGTGCGGTCCCAGGGCATATCCGGGTGGTCCCAGGCAATCCAGGCGAGCCGGTCACCACGGGGTGAGAGAACCGGCTGGGCGACGAACGCGCTCCCGGCGACGAGTGCGGCGATCTCGGGCTCGTCACCCGTGCCGATCGCGACGATCGCTCGGGCGGGGAGGGGTGTGTCGTCGTGGCGCTCCTGCACGGCCAGCAGGACCCCGACCTGCCAGCGCAGCCCGCCGTAGCGGACATTGGGCGCCGGGGGCGTGAGCGCGCGCGGGGCGGTACCTGGGCGTTTCATCCATACGCGTTGGTCGGACTTCTCGACGAAGAAGAGGTCGCCGTCCTCCGTCACCGCCCACGATCCGCCGCCGTACTCGTGCACGCGCGATCGGGCGTTCCACGGGGCCGGCAACATGTCCTCGATCCGGCCATCGGCGTGCCGCCGCCGCACGGTCGTCCGTCCGCCTTCAGTCGGCACCGATTCACCCCACCAGACCTGGTCTTCCACGAGGGCGCCGCCGTCCCGTCGCGGAGCAGAGCTCGAGGCCCAGGTGGCGCTGAGCGGGGAGGGCCAGGAGCCGAAGGGCAAGACGGTGACCATTCCTCCACGCTACGCGACGTCACACCGCGTCATACGGCTGCAGCGGCCCCGCGCCGGTCGTAAAGTGGTGCCATCGACGCTCGAACCCCCGACCGGGGAGCCGAGCAGCCCGCCGGCCTCGTGCCCGGGCAGGAGCGACAGCCGAGCCCGGCACCCGTCCGCGATGACACCGCCTTCGGGCGTGCGTCCGCGGCCGCCGGCCCATCTGATCACCCTGACCGAAAGTGCATCATGCCTGTCGAGACCCCCGCATCCGCGGTGCCCTTCTCGTTCGAGATCTATCCGCCGCGTCATCCGGAGGGAATGCCGGCGTTGCGGGAGACGATCGGCCACTTGGCCGCCGCGGGCCCGCAATTCATCTCCGTGACTTTCGGCGCAGGCGGGTCGACGACCGACCGATCCCTCGAGGTGCTCACGCACATCCTGCACACGACCGCCGTGCCGCCCCTCGCACATGTGACGTGCGTCGGGTCGACGTATGCCGACGCGACTCAGGTGATCCGCACGTTCCTCGATGCCGGCATCACCCGGTTCCTGGCGCTTCGCGGTGATCCCCCCGCCGGGGCGGTGGACGGCGAGCCGCTTCTCGGCGATCTGGAGAGCGCCGCTCAGCTCGTCCAGTTGATCGATCGGGTGCAGGCCGAACGCGCGGCGTATGCCGAACGAGACATTCCGGGCGCCCCGGGAGCGGTGAGCGTGGCCGCCCCCACCAAAGTGGAGATTTCCGTCGCCGCGTTTCCGAACGGGCATCCGCGGTCGCGGCACCGGTTCGAAGACATCGATGCGCTCCTGGCCAAGCAAGCGGCCGGTGCTCGATCGGCGATCACCCAGCTCTTCTTCCGTGCTGAGGAGTACCTCGACTTCGTGGGCCGCGCGCGATCGGAAGGCGTCACCATTCCGATCCTGCCGGGAATCATGCCGCTGACGTCGCCCTCGCGACTGCGTCGGGTGCTCGAGCTCACGGGAGACCCGCGGCCGACCGAGTTCGCCGACGCGCTCGAACATGCGCCGGATGCCGCAGCCGCCCGCAGGATCGGCCTCGCTCACGCGGCCGCTCTCGCCCGAGATGTCGTCGACGGGGGAGCGCCCGGCATCCACCTTTACGCCTTCAACAACCACGACACGGTGCTCGCGGTCCTCCGCGACGCGGAGCTTGCCCCGCACCTCCATACCCAGGAGAGCTCCGCATGACCGCCGAATTCCCCTCCGGCACGATTCTCGGCTACCCGCGTATCGGCCATCGCCGCGAACTCAAGGGTCATCCATTCGCGACGACCAGCCGCTCGGTGAGACCGCCGACCAGGTGGCGCTCGCCCTCCGCGACGAAAGGCGATTGCGGCAGGGGATGCCGACGTCATGTCGATCGAGGCAGCGCGCAGTCGCGGTGAAGTGATCGGAGATGTTCGCGCCGTCGTCAGCGCGTAGCTTCTCCGCGCCCGGCGTCGATGAGATCTCCCTCGTCGGCGTCGGGCACCTCGGGCGCGTCGTTGCTCGCGATCGCGAGTTCGTCGGGTCGCCGCTGGGCGAGCTCGAGCAGCCAGCCGACCACGAGCGCGACGATGACCACCACCCGCACCAGACCCGGTATGAGCGGGCGCAACGCCAGGAGCCAGACGATCGCGAGAGCGATCACGAGGCCGCGCACGAGCGCACGCGATCTGCCGAGCCACTCACCGAACCTGCCGGTGTTCAGGCCCAGCGCGGCGAGATGGCGGCGGGCAGATGCGTTGACACCATCGGTGAACGTGCGGGTTCTGTTCGCCGCGGTGGACCCGCCCGACACCCAACCCGCGATCGCGATGACCACGCCCGCGAGGCACCGATCCCGAGGGTCGCCGCAAGGGAGCCTGCCCCGATTGCCAGACCGATGCCCGAACCGAGAATCGCGGTGCTACGGCGTCGCGCGACCAGGATGCCCGCGACGAAGAACGCGAGGCTCACGATCGGCAGCCACCAGCCGACGGCCACCGCGAGGGCGTACACGGTCCGCACGAGCGCCACGTTCTCGCCGGTGCCGATGATGACGCCCCTGTCGACCGCGGGGATGAGGCCCGCGATGCCCACGCCTTGATCGACCAGACGGGTTTGCACTCGTGACACGATCTCGCCGAGCTGAATTCCCAGCCCCTCGCTGGTCTGCACGACGATTCCGCCGCCGTCCGAGGTCGCGGTTGTCGTGAGGGCCTGGTGTGCGCCGCGCAACGTCGCGGCCCACACGTCGGTGAAGGCATCCGAGCGCACCACCTCGGTCACGCCGCGGGCGACCAGTCCTTCCACACCAGACGCCGCCGGGCCGCGCAAAAGGTCGAGCGCGTCTGCCCTCGGCGAGGATCACCCGTGCCCACGCGGCGACGATCGAGACGGGTACGAGAATCGCCGCGATGACGATCAGGACGGTCGACAGGACGGCGCGCCACCGCCGACGATGCGGCGGTCGTGTGCCGGGCATCGCGTGGGACAGGCGAGCGTTCTCCGCCTCGAGTTCGCGCACGCGTGCTGCAAGTGACGAGACATCCGAGACGTCATCGGTGGTGGCCATGACGCCATTGAGGCCCAGCCGCGCGTGCTTGTCTGCGGAGCCGCGATGATCACACGGCGCGGAGGACCGCGACAACACGCCCGAGCACGACGGCGTCGTCGCCGAGGATCGGTTCGAACGCGGTATTGCGGGGCAGCAGCCACGTGTGGCCGTCGCGCTGACGGAATGTCTTCACGGTCGCTTCACCGTCGAGCATCGCCGCGACGATCTCGCCGTTCGCGGCGGTCGGCTGCGACCGCACCACCACCCAATCGCCATCACAGATCGCGGCATCGATCATGGATTCGCCGCTGACCTTGAGCATGAACAGATCGCCCTTTCCGACGAGCTGGCGGGGGAGGGGGAAGATCTCCTCGACCTGCTGGTCGGCCGTGATCGGCACGCCCGCCGCAATGCGCCCGACCAGGGGCACCATCGCGGCGTCGGCGACCGCCGGCGCCTCGTCGGCGGGATTCTCCGTGGCGCTCCCTGGAAGATCGATCAGCACCTCCATCGCGCGGGTCTTGCCGGGGTCCCGGCGGAGGTAGCCGCTGAGCTCGAGCTGGTTGAGCTGGTGGGTCACGCTGGACAGCGACTTCAGCCCCACGGCGTCGCCGATCTCTCGCATGCTCGGCGGGTAACCGTGCCGCGCGATCGAGCGCTGAATGACCTCGAGGATGGCCAGCTGCTTTTCGCTCAGGCTCTTGCGCCGGCGGGTTTGCGGCTTCTCGCGGGAAGCTCCGGTGCTGTCCATGTCGCGCTCCTTTTGTTGCGGCTCTGTGGCGGTGGGGAAGACATCGTCTTCGAATGTCGGAGGTCAGTGATGGGGTCTTGTTATCGAAACCGTATCCGGTATCGCAGAACTCGCCCGGCAAGCCTTCGCGTGTCGTCTTCGATTCATGTGCGATCCGGAGGGTCTTGACAGTTGTCCTAGTTCGAAGATAGCTTTGGAAGAGAGGTTCGCATCCAGTTCTCCCGGCCGAGAACTCGGATGCGAATCTCTCCACCCATCCGAGGCACAGCCCCGAGGAGCAGACATGAGCACCATCGACTTCGCCGCTTTCACCGCACCGTCGATCACCGCGCCGCCCCGAGCCGCGCGTCCGACGCGACTGCGTCTCACCGTCCGCGGTCGACGGGTGCTCGCATTCCTCGCCGCTCTTCCCGCCGTTGTGGCGCTGAGTATCGCGATCGTCTCGGGCGGCGGTGCGCTGGCATCGGAGGAGACCAACGCGCTCGCGGGAACGTTCGAACACGTCACCGTGATGCCGGGTGACACGCTCTGGTCGATTGCCGAGTCCGCGGCGCCCACGGCGGATCCGCGCGATGTGGTCGACGCGATTGTGCGCCTCAACGCGCTCGCGTCGGGTCAGCTCGAGGCGGGGCAGACCATCAGCATTCCGCTCGAGTACACTGCGGGCAACTGAGCTCGGGGAGTGTGACGCTTGACGCGCCCTACGATGGAGACGTGGCTGTACGTCTCGATGACCTTCCCCTCCGCGATGACCTTCGCGGTCTGACGCCCTACGGAGCACCGCAAGCTCCGCTCCCGGTCGCTTTGAACGTGAACGAGAACACGCATCCGGTTCCCGAAGACGTCGCCGACGACATTCTGGATGACATCGCACACGCGCTGCGGGACGTCAACCGCTACCCGGATCGTGAATTCACCGCGCTGCGGGAGGGATTCGCCGGCTATCTCGGACACGGACTCACGCGGGATCAGATCTGGGCGGCCAACGGATCGAACGAGGTGCTGCAGCATCTGTTGCAGGCTTTCGGCGGACCTGGCCGTACGGCATTCGGGTTCTCGCCGACGTATTCGATGTACCCGTTGCTGACACGTGCGACCGGGGCCTCGTATGTCTCCGGTGTTCGCGCGATGGACTACACGATCGACGCGGATGACGCTGCACATCAGATCGACCAGGCGGACCCCGACGTCATCTTCCTCTGCGCTCCGAACAACCCGACCGGCACGCCCCTGCGGCTCGATGTCATCGAGGCGGTGTACGAGGCCAGTCGCGGCATGGTGATCGTGGATGAGGCGTATCAGGAGTTCGCGCCTCGCGACGAGCGTTCTGCGTTGACGCTCCTCCCCGGGCGGGAGCGACTCGTGGTCTCGCGGACGATGAGCAAAGCCTTCGCCTTCGCTGGCGCGCGCGTCGGATATCTGGCCGCCGACCCCGCGGTGATCGACGCGCTCCGTCTCGTGCGATTGCCCTATCACCTCAGTGCCCTCACTCAGGCTGCGGCGACGGCGGCGCTCCGACACGCGCCGGCCATGCTGAGCATGGTCGAGGACATCGTCGGGCAACGGGACAGAATCTCGGCGACCTTGGCTGCTCTCGGCTATGAGCCCTACGAGAGCTGGACGAACTTCGTTCTGTTCGGTGGAGTGGATGACCCCGCAGCGACCTGGCAGGGTCTCTACGACCGTGGTGTCCTCATCCGCGACGTGGGGATCCCGCACAGCCTGCGTGTCACAGCCGGGACCGAGTCGGAGTCGACCCTGTTCCTCGACGCACTGGCATCACTCGGACAGTGAGGACGCACCCGTCTCGATAGAGTGGGGCGATGAGCATTTCCGCGCCCCGTACCGCGTCGATCCGGCGTGCGACGAGCGAGTCGACCGTTGAGTTGGATCTGGATCTCGATGGCACGGGTCAGAGTCACATCGATACATCCGTCCCGTTCTTCAACCACCTGCTGACCGCGTTCGCCAAGCACTCGCTGACGGATCTCACGGTCCGGGCGTCCGGTGACACCGACATCGACGCACACCACACGGTCGAGGACGTCTCGATCGTTCTCGGGCAGGCGATCCGCCAGGCGCTGGGCGACAAGGTCGGAATATCGCGGTACGGCGATGCTCTGGTGCCGCTCGACGAGGCCCTCGCGCAGGCCGTCGTCGACATCAGCGGCCGCCCCTACCTCGTGCACGAGGGCGAACCCGCGGGCTTCGAGTACCACCTGATCGGCGGCCACTTCACCGGCTCGCTCGTGCGGCACACGTTCGAGGCCATCGCGTTCCAGTCGGCGATGACGGTGCATATCCGCGTCGTGGGTGGCCGCGACCCGCACCACATCGCCGAAGCGGAGTACAAGGCATTCGCCCGCGCGTTCCGCCAGGCCAAGTCTCTCGATCCGCTGGTCTCCGGCATCCCGAGCACGAAGGGCGCTCTGTGACAGACGCTTCGCGGCCCCTCGTCGCTGTCCTGGACTACGGTTCCGGCAACGTCCACTCTGCGGTGAAGGCGCTCGTCGCCGCGGGCGCCGACGCCCGACTCACCGCGGATCGCGGACTCATCCAGGACGCCGCGGGGCTTCTCGTTCCCGGCGTCGGCGCCTTCGAAGCCGTCATGAGCGCCCTGCGTGCGAGTCGTGGCGACGAGGTGATCGAACGGCGGCTGGCCGGAGGTCGCCCCGTCCTCGGGATCTGCGTCGGCATGCAGGTGCTGTTCGGTCGAGGTGTCGAACGCGGCGTCGACACCGAGGGTCTGGGGCAGTGGCCAGGCGTCGTGACGGAGCTCGATGCTCCCGTGCTCCCGCACATGGGCTGGAACACGGTGCGCGCGGGGGAGGGATCCACACTCTTCCGCGGGATCGAGCAGGAACGGTTCTATTTCGTGCACTCATACGGCGCCCAGCAGTGGCACCTCGATGTCATCAAGCCGTTCCGAGCTCCCGTGCTGAGCTGGTGCGACTACGGCACGCCCTTCCTGGCCGCGGTGGAGAACGGGCCGCTGACGGCAACGCAGTTCCATCCGGAAAAGAGCGGGGATGCCGGCATCCGTCTGCTGGGTAACTGGATGTCCACCCTTCCGCAGGCGGGGTAGTCTCTCTCACTGTGCATGCGCGACCCCATGCGCGCTCATCGACCCCCACTTGGAGCCATGAACGATTTCGCGTCCACCCCTGAATTGATCCTGCTGCCGGCGGTCGACGTCGCAGACGGGAAGGCCGTCCGCCTCACCCAGGGCGCCGCCGGAACCGAAACCAGCTACGGCGACCCCGTCGATGCGGCCCTGACCTGGGCACGCGACGGTGCGCAGTGGATCCACTTGGTCGACCTCGATGCGGCCTTCGGTCGGGGCAACAACACCGCGGTCATCCGCAAGGCGATCAAGCAGCTCAAGGGCGTGCAGGTCGAGCTTTCCGGCGGCATCCGTGACGACGCGACGCTCGAAGCGGCGCTGGAGTCCGGTGCGACCCGCATCAATCTCGGCACCGCGGCGTTGGAGAACCCCGAGTGGGCGGCCGATGTGATCGGGCGGTACGGCGAAGCGATCGCCGTAGGACTCGACGTCCGTGGCACGACGCTCGCCGCGCGTGGGTGGACCCGCGACGGCGGTGACCTCTGGCAGGTGCTGGACCGGCTGGAAGATGCGGGGTGCAGCCGCTACGTCGTCACCGACGTGACCAAGGATGGCACGCTGCGCGGCCCCAACCTCGAGTTGCTGCGCGAAGTGACCTCGCGCACCACCAAGCCGGTCGTCGCCTCGGGCGGTATCTCGAGCCTTGATGACATCGCGGCTCTGCGTGAGCTCGTGCCCCACGGTGTCGAGGGCGCGATCGTCGGCAAAGCGCTGTACGCGGGCGCGTTCACGCTCGCCGAGGCGCTGGATGTCGCCGGGGACTGATCACTCCGCGGACTCTGCCGGAGTTCCGTGGGAAGGGCGCAGCTTCGACGCGAACCCGCACGCCGGTGACGACGGATCGGCGGACCCGACGTTGCAGGCGGCGTTGACGGCGTTCCGCAGTGGTGCGGGGTCGGCGTCCGCGATCGTCGCGGCTTATGCTCGCGCGCGCGTGTTGATCCCCCTGGTTGCAGACAAGGGCGATGAGGGCGTCGGGCCGACGGGGCTCCGCGTCGACAAGACGCAGGAACTGTCGATCGTCACGGTCGCTGCGCCCGACGGACGGCGTGTGCTCCCCGTGTTCACCTCGGTCGCCGCAATGTCGGCGTGGGATCCGCTGGCACGCCCCGTCCCCGCCGACGGTGTGCGGACGGCCCTCTCCGCAGCGGCCGACGACACGGATCTGATCGTGATCGACCCGGGCACTGAGAACGAGTTCGTGTTGCGGCGACCCGCCGTGTGGGCGCTGGGCCAGGGGCAGGCCTGGGAGCCCGCGCACGAGTCTCCCGAGGTGTTCACGGCGCTGCAGGAGAGCATCGGGAGCGAGCTTGCCGTTCTCGACCTCGCCGTTGCGTCCGGCGATCCGGAAGGACGCTTGCACGGGCCCGAACTGATCGTCCGCCTGCACCTGGTCGACGGGCTCGACAGGGCACAGCTCGATGCCGTCCTCCAGCGCCTCGCGGCGCGTTGGGCCGCCGATGATCGCATTGCGGTGCTCGTGGATTCCCTGACAGTCAAGCTCGTCCGCGCCTGACCGCCGCGCCTTGTCTCCCGTGCCTGTCCCGCGAGACCGCGCGTGTGTCCGCTAAAGCCGCGGACATCGGGACACGAGCGCGGTCTCGCGAAATGAGGGACGGCGCCCGCCTGCGGTTTCCGCGCAGATCTGCCGCGAAACCGCCAGTCAGGTGACCGGGAGGGTCAGGTGACGGGGCCGGTCCACTTCTCGCCAGGTCCCTTGCCGATCTCATCGGGGATGACCGATGCCTCGCGGAACGCGAGTTGTACCGAGCGGAGTCCGTCGCGCAGAGACCGGGCGTGCATGTCGCTGATCTCGGGCGCGGCGGCGGTGATGAGGCCCGCGAGCGCGTTGATGAGCTTGCGCGCTTCGTCGAGATCCTGCTGGGTCTCGGGATCGTCGGCGAGTCCGACCTTCACCGCCGCGGCGCTCAGCAGGTGGACGGCGGCGGCGGTGATCACTTCGACCGCCGGCACGTCGGCGATATCGCGGGATGCCGCGGACGCGGCCCGTTCTTGTTCCTCCCACCGGGCGATGCGCTCGGCATCCTGAGGATCGTCGCGGTCGGAGGATGCGGGGTTCGTGGCCACGGGTTGCTCTCTGCTAGACTCAGCGGGCACCGGAGTGTTCTACTCCGGATCGAAAGAGGATCACATCCCACCCGCGCTTGCCGCTCCAGGCTACCGGGTCACGCACTCCGCCTCGTCCGCGAGGCTGTCCAGAACATCGGATGCGGGTGCGAGAAGGACGAAGCCGACGCGTGCGTCGTGCGGGGTGGTCGTGATGCTCTTCCGCCCGAGACACACTCCTGTGTGTCCGGTGGCCGCCACCGCACGAAGAGGAGTTCCGCACATCAGCGATCCCCGCACCAACGACCGCATCCGCGTTCCCGAGGTCCGCCTCGTCGGACCCGCAGGTGAGCAGGTCGGCGTCGTCCGTATCGAGGTCGCGCTGCGCCTGGCTCAGGAAGCCGATCTCGACCTGGTCGAGGTCGCTCCGGACTCGAAGCCTCCCGTCGTCAAGATCATGGACTACGGGAAGTTCAAGTACGAAGCCGCGCAGAAGGCGAAGGAAGCGCGCCGCAACCAGGCGAACACGATCCTCAAAGAGGTTCGTTTCCGCCTGAAGATCGACAATCACGACTACGAAACCAAGCGCAAGCGCGCCGAGGGCTTCCTCAAGACCGGCGACAAGGTCAAAGCCATGATCTTGTTCCGCGGTCGCGAGCAGTCCCGTCCCGACCAGGGCGTGCGCCTACTGCGGAAGTTCGCCGAGGATGTGGCTGAGTTCGGCACCGTGGAGTCCAACCCCACGATCGACGGACGCAACATGGTCATGGTGATCGCGCCGCACAAGAACAAGTCCGAGGTCAAGACCGAGCAGAACGCCCAGCGCACTGCCAACCGCGAAGCCGCACGCCAGGCGCGTACGGGTTCGGACACGGACGCCACGGACGAATCCGCTTCCGCGGAGTAATCCCCACAGACTCCGGCCCGCCGGATCCACAACGAAGGAAAAATCATGCCGAAGCAGAAGACCCACTCGGGTGCCAAGAAGCGCTTCAAGGTCACCGGAAGCGGCAAGCTCATGAAGCAGCAGGCCGGGATGCGCCACAACCTCGAGGGCAAGGCCAGCAAGCGCAAGCGTCGCCTCAACGGCGAGCAGGTCCTGGCCCACGGTGACGCCAAGGTCGCCAAGAAACTCCTCGGTCACTGAGTACCGACGCACGTTAGGAAATAGAAGAAATGGCTAGAGTCAAGCGGGCGGTAAACGCCCACAAGAAGCGTCGCGTCATCCTGGAGCGCGCCTCCGGTTACCGGGGTCAGCGTTCGCGCCTGTACCGCAAGGCGAAGGAGCAGGTCACCCACTCGCTCGTCTACGCGTACCGTGACCGTCGCAAGCGCAAGGGCGACTTCCGTCGCCTCTGGATCCAGCGCATCAACGCTGCGAGCCGCCAGAACGGCCTCACGTACAACCGCTTCATCCAGGGTCTCGGCCTCGCCGGTGTCCAGGTCGACCGTCGCATGCTCGCCGAGCTCGCGGTCAACGAGCCGGCGACCTTCGCGTCGCTGATCGCGACCGCCAAGGCTGCACTGCCGGCCGACGTCAACGCTCCGCGCGTCTGACACGTCGCCGCATCATCGAAGGGCGTCTTCCTCCGGGAAGGCGCCCTTCGTCGCATCCGGAGAACGTCGCTGTGCGGCCCTATGCTGAGATCGTGCTCGAGAACCCGCGTTCCCCCCGCGTGCGCGCGGTTGCCAAGCTGACCAAGCGAAGCGCGCGGCAAGAGACCGGACTCTTCCTCCTCGAGGGACCGCAGGCTGCCCGCGAAGCGCTGGCGTACCGTCCCGATACCCTCATCGAGGTGTTTGCGACGCCGGCCGCGATGGAGCGGCATCCCGACCTCCGCGACGCCGCCCGGGACGCGGGTATCGACGTCGAGTTCACGACCGAGGCGGTTCTGGATGCCATGGCCGACACGGTCACGCCGCAGGGCATCGTCGCGGTGGCGCGCCAATCACCGACCTCGCTGAAAGACATCTTCGACGGCACGCCCACACTCATCGCGATCTGCGAAGAAGTGCGTGATCCAGGCAACCTCGGCACCATCATCCGAGCAGCGGATGCGGCCGGCGCGGACGCGGTGGTCCTCACCGGGCGGACTGTGGATCCGTACAACCCCAAGGTGGTCCGCGCCACGACCGGCTCGCTGTTCCACGTGCCTGTCGCCGTCGGCGCCGACCTCGTGTCGACCATCGAGCGCGCGCACGCCTCGGGCCTGCGGGTGATTGCGGCCGACGTCGGAGGAGACGACTTCCTGACTCGACGGGACGTCCTTCGTGAGCCGACGGCATGGCTCTTCGGCAACGAGGCACGGGGTCTCGAAGACGATGCGCTCGCGCTGGTCGATCTCTCGTTGCGGCTGCCGATCTACGGCCGCGCCGAATCATTGAACCTCGCCACTGCGGCAAGCGTCTGCCTGTACGAAACCGCCTTCGCGCAGCGCGCCGATCGCTGAGCGAATTGTTCCGGGCGGGTTACGACTCGGTCAAGATCCTGTGGAGAGCTTGAGTTTTTTCTGAGCGTTCTGCTTAGGCTGACCCCATGGCGACACCCGATCCTGCCCCCGCGACGTCGAACATCACCGTGCGTCGGGGCGACCCGCTCGTCGTGGTGAGCGACGTGCAGAAGCACTACGGCGAGTTTCAAGCGCTCACCGACGTGAACCTGACGGTCAATCGCGGCGAGGTGGTTGTCGTCATCGGGCCCTCCGGCTCAGGGAAGTCGACCCTGTGCCGCACGATCAACCGCCTGGAGACGATCACGAGCGGTTCGATCTCCATCGACGGCACCGAACTCCCCAAGGAAGGGAAGGGACTCGCCGCGCTCCGTGCCGACGTCGGAATGGTCTTCCAGTCGTTCAATCTCTTCGCCCACCTCACGATCCTCGACAACGTCACGCTCGGGCCGATCAAGGTTCGAAAGATGAAGAAGGCGGATGCCGAGCGCGAGGCGATGGTGCTTCTGGAACGCGTCGGCGTCGGGCACCAAGCATCCAAGCTTCCTGCGCAACTGTCCGGTGGTCAGCAGCAGCGCGTCGCGATCGCGCGCTCCCTTGCGATGCAGCCGAAGGTGATGCTCTTCGATGAGCCCACCAGCGCACTGGACCCCGAAATGATCAACGAGGTACTCGACGTCATGGTCGGACTCGCCCAAGACGGCATGACCATGATCGTTGTCACCCACGAGATGGGTTTCGCCCGAAAAGCCGCCGATCGCGTGGTCTTCATGGCGGACGGCAAGATCCTCGAAGACGACACTCCCGAAGAGTTCTTCACCCACCCGAAGACGGATCGGGCCAAGGACTTCCTCTCCAAACTCATCACGCATTGATCGATGTCCGCGGCCTTGTACCGGTCGCGGAGCTCTGAAAGAAACGAAACCAGGAGGACTCCACATGCGTAAGACACGGATCAGCATGACTCTGGCGGGAGTGGCACTTGCCGCACTCGCCCTCGCGGGCTGCAACAGCGGAACGCCGGGCGCCGCTCCCTCCGACGGCGGTACGGACGAAGGCACGGACGAGGGAACGGCCTGGTTCGAGGTCGCCTCCGATGTCGCGCTCGAAGGCAGCCCGACGTTCGACAAGATCAGTTCGGCCGGCAAGGTCGTGGTCGGCGTGAAGGAAGACCAGCCCGGTCTCGGCTACCTCGACGTCGTGAGCGGTGAGCGCACCGGCTTCGACATCGACATCGCCCGTTGGATCGCGGCGTCGCTCGGCATGGATGAGGAGGACATCGAGTTCATCCGTGTCGACTCGTCGGCGCGCGAGCAGTCGATCGTCAATGGCGACATCGACTACTACGTCGGCACCTACTCGATCACCGACAAGCGCAAGGACGTCATCGACTTCGCCGGCCCGTACTTCATCACCGGTCAGGGACTGCTCGTCGCCAGCGACAGCGAGATCACCGGCGAGGGTGACCTCGACGAGACCACCAACGTGTGCTCGGCGACCGGCTCCACCCCGATCCAGAACATCCGAACGAACTACCCGAACGTCCCCACCACGGAGTTCAACAGCTACTCCGAGTGTGTGGAAGCGCTCGTCAACGGACAGGTCGCTGCCGTCACGACCGACCAGGCGATCCTGATCGGGTACGCAGCGCAGCAGCCGGATGAGCTCAAGGTCGTCGGTGAGCCCTTCAGTGAAGAGCGCTACGGCGTCGGCATCACCAAGGGCGACTCCGTCCTGCAGGACCACATCAACACCCTCTTCACCGACGGGGGCGAGATCTGGCAGGCGATCTTCGACAAGAACCTCGGTTCGTCGGGCATCGAAGTCACCCAGCCCGCCGTCGACTGACAGTGCCGCCGGTGACAGGAGCGTGAGCCGCTCCTGTCACCGGCGCTCTCCGCTCCATCCGAGAAGGGCAGGCGCATGGGCGTCATCTTCGATCACCTCCCCATCTGGGGAGAGGCGATCACCAACACGCTGATCCTGTTCTTCGGTGGCGCCGTGATCGCTCTCGTGCTCGGCACGATCGTGGGTGCCGCGCGCGTGTCGCCGGTGCCGATCGCCCGGGCCGTAGGCACGGTGTACGTGAACACCATCCGCAACACGCCCCTCACGCTGGTGTTCTTCTTCTTTGCCTTCGGCTACCCGCAACTCGGGCTTCCGAAGCTCGACTTCACGCTCCTCGGCGTCGTTGCGCTCGGCATCTATACGGCCACGTACGTGGCCGAAGTCCTTCGGTCCGGTATCGGCACGGTCCCGGTCGGACAGGCGGAAGCCGCCCGGGCGATCGGTCTGCCGTTCGGCCAGGTGATGACGCTCGTCGTCCTCCCGCAGGCGTTCCGTTCGGTTGTGCCGCCGATGATGAGCGTCTTCATCGCGCTCCTGAAGAACACGACGGTCGCCGCCGGATTCTCCGTCGCCGAGCTCGGTCGTATCCGCGCGGTCATGAGCGAGCAGGGCGAGAACGCGCTCGAAGTGCTCCTCTGGGTCGCGGCCATCTTCGTCGCGCTCGTGCTGCTGCTCTCGTGGGTGCAACGATCTCTCGAGAACCGATGGAGGGTGGCGCGATGACTTCCGTGCTGTACGACGTCCCCGGACCGCGGGCGGTCCTCCGGAACCGGCTGATCGGTGTCGTGACCGTTCTCGTCATCTTGGCGCTGCTCGGTTTCATCATCTACCGCTTCGCGGAGACCGGTCAGTTCTCGGCAGAGAAGTGGTACGTCTTCACGTTCTCCACCGTCTGGGTGCAGATCGCCGAGGCGACGGGTCGTACCCTCGCGGCGTTCGGAGCCGCGGCCGTGCTCGCCCTGCTGTTGGGATTCGTGCTCGCGATCGGGCGGATGTCCGATCACGCGTGGGTGCGAGTGCCGATCACGGCGATCGTCGAGGTTCTTCGTGCCGTCCCGGTCCTCATCATGATGCTTCTGATGTACTACGGGCTCCCGGTGCTCGGCGTGGACGTCGAGGTCTACTGGGCCGTCGTGATCCCGCTCATGCTCTACAACGGCTCGGTCCTCTCCGAGGTCATCCGCGCCGGCGTCGAAGCGCTGCCCAGCGGGCAACGCGAAGCGGGCTATGCCCTCGGTCTGCGCAAGAGCGGCGTGATGCAGCTGATCCTGCTGCCCCAGGCGATCCGCGCCATGCTCCCCGTGATCATCGCGCAGCTCGTCGTCACGTTGAAGGACACCGCTCTCGGGTTCATCATCACGTATCCCGAGTTGCTCTCGTTCGCGAAGCTGATCGGCAGCCAGGGCACGTACAACCGGCCGATCCTGCAGGCGGCGCTCGTGGCGGCAGCCATCTACATCGGCCTCTGCCTCATCCTGTCCGGGATCGCGAAGTGGGTGGAGATCCGTCTCCGTCGCTCGCCGCGCGCTGTCGCTGCCGCCGACAATCTCGCACCGCTCACGCACGAGGGCACGACCAACACGGAGCTCATCGCGGCTCAGCGGGCGCAAGGCCGGCGTCGCCGCGGCTGATCCACTCGAGCCCGGAGCGGGCTGCGCGCGCCGGTAGACTCCTCTCTTGTGTCTGACGCACCCGAGATCACCGCCGACGCCGTCGAAGCCGCCGTGAGCGCGGCGCTCGCGGCCTTCGCCGCCGTATCGTCCACAACCGAACTCAAGGCCGCCCGCTCGGCGCACATCGGTGAGAGTTCTGCGCTCGCGCAGCTCAACGCGCGGATGCGGGATGTGCCGAACGATCAGAAGGCCGCATTCGGCAAGCTCGTCGGAGCGGGCCGCGGCCGCGTGACGCAGGCGCTCGCCGCCCGAGAGGCCGAGTTGGCCGAGGCGGAGACGGCGGCGAAGCTCGAAGCCGAACGGATCGACATCACCGCGGCTCCCCAGCGCGCGCGGGTGGGCGCACGGCATCCGCTCACTCTGTTGCAGGACCAGGTTGGCGACATCTTCGTCGGGATGGGCTGGGAGATCGCGGAAGGCCCCGAGCTCGAGCACGAGTGGTACAACTTCGACGCGCTGAACCTCGACGCCGACCATCCGGCACGGCAGATGCAGGACACCTTCTACGTCGATCCCGTTGCCGCGCATCTGCTGCTACGCACCCAGACGAGCCCTGTGCAGATGCGGTCGATGTTGACGCGGGACCTCCCGATTTACATCGTTTCGCCCGGCCGCGTGTACCGCACAGACGAGTTCGACGCGACCCACCTCCCCGTCTTCAGCCAGTTCGAGGGGCTCGTGATCGACAAGGGGATCACGATGGCGCACCTCCGCGGCACGCTCGATCACGTCGCCCGTGCGCTCTTCGGCGCCGAGGCGAAGACCCGCCTGCGCGCCAACTACTTCCCCTTCACCGAGCCGTCCGCGGAACTCGACCTCTGGCACCCGACCTTCACCGGCGGTGCCCGGTGGATCGAGTGGGGTGGATGCGGCATGGTGAACCCGAACGTCCTGCGGGCCGCAGGGATCGACCCGGAGGAATACTCCGGATTCGCGTTCGGCATGGGAATCGAACGGACGCTCATGTTCCGTTCGGATGTGAAAGACATGCGCGACATGGCCGAAGGCGATGTGCGTTTCAGCGAGCAGTTCGGAATGGTGGTCTGATGCGCATCCCGTTGTCTTGGCTTCGTGAGTACGTCGATGTCCCCGCCGGCACGACACCCGAGGACGTGCTGGCCTCGCTCGTGTCGGTCGGATTCGAGGAGGAGGACGTCCACGGATTCGGGCTGACCGGCCCGATCGTCGTCGGGCAGGTCGTCTCCTTCGACCCTGAACCGCAGTCCAACGGCAAGACCATCCGGTGGTGCCAGGTCGATGTCGGTGCTTCCCACGGGGGAGTCCGCGGCATCGTCTGCGGTGCCGGCAACTTCTTCGCCGGTGACAAGGTCGTCGTGACCCTGCCCGGAGCCGTGCTGCCCGGCCCCTTCCCGATCGCCGCTCGCAAGACCTACGGTCATGTCTCGGACGGCATGATCGCGTCGGCTCGCGAACTGGGCCTCGGCGACGAGCACGACGGCATCCTGCGGCTCGTCGAACTCGGCCTCGACCCCGAGATCGGTACCGACGCGATCGCGCTGCTCGGCCTCGATGATGTCGCGGTCGAGATCAACGTCACCCCCGACCGCGGATACGCGCTGTCGTTGCGCGGCGTCGCCCGCGAGTACGCGCACGCGACGGGTGCGGCCTTCCGCGATCCCGGAGACCGGGATTTCGAGGATCTCGCGCAGCCGACGAGCGGGTTCGACGTCGCCGTCGTCGACGATGCGCCGATCCGCGGCCGCGTGGGCGCGAGCGAGTTCGTCGTCCGCGTCGTCCGTGGCGTCGATCCGACCCAGCCGACGCCGGCGTGGATGATCGCGCGGCTCCAGCTCGCCGGCATCCGCTCGCTCGGCGTGCTCATCGACATCACGAACTACGTCATGCTGGAGCTCGGCAATCCGATCCACGGCTACGACCTTGATCGACTGACGGGCGGCATCACCGTCCGGCGCGCGCGAGCGGGGGAGCACCTCACGACGCTCGACGGCAAAGACCGCGCGCTTTCGGCCGAGGATCTCCTGATCACCGACGACTCCGGTCCGATCGGGCTCGCCGGAGTCATGGGCGGCGCGACGACCGAGATGACCGACGCGACCCGCGACGTGCTGATCGAAGCGGCGATCTTCGACACCGTGACCATCGCGCGCAGCGCCCGTCGACACAAGCTGCCCTCCGAGGCATCCAAGCGCTTCGAGCGCGGCGTCGATCCCCTCATTCCCTTCGTGGCCGCCCGGCGCGTCGCGGACCTGATGGTGGCCCACGCCGGCGGCACGCTCGGCGAGGAGGGCGGCGCGTTGTTCGCCGAGGTCTTCCTCGAGGCGATCGACCTGCCGCGGGGCTTCCCCGCGGGTCTCATCGGTGTCGACTACACGGATGCCGAGGTCATCGGCGCGCTCGAGACCATCGGCGCAGAGGTGACGGAGGACGGCGAGACCCTCACCGTGATCCCGCCGTCGTGGCGTCCGGACCTCACCGACAAGTGGACGCTCGCCGAGGAGGTCGCCCGCATCACGGGGTACGACCGCATCCCGTCCGTGCTGCCGATTCCGCCCTCGGGCCGCGGCTTCACGTCCGCGCAGGCCGGCCGGCGTCGCGTCGCGAACGCACTGGCCGCTTCCGGTTTCGTCGAGACGCCCTCGTTCGGATTCACCACCGAGGCACAGAATGACCTGCACGGGTCACCGTCGGGAGAGCACCTGCCCTCGATGAGGCTCGCGAATCCGCTCGACGGCCAGGCGCCGTTCCTTCGGCGCTCGCTCGTCCCCGGCCTCCTCCAGGTCGCGCACCGCAACGAGGCGCGCGGACTGACGGACCTGGCGTTGTTCGAAACCGGCGCCGTCTTCCTCCCCGAGGTGGGTGTCACATACGGCACCGAGACCGTGCCGCCGGCAGCCGTGCGACCGGATGCCGCGACCCTCGCCGCACTCGATGCCGCGATCCCGCCGCAGCCGCGCCATGTCGCCATCCTGCTGACCGGCCTCCGGGTCGCCAAGCAGCCGGGTCAGCCGGCAGAACCCTTCGACGTGGCCGATGCGCTGGACGCCGTCCGCACGATCGCCGTCGCGGCCGGGGTCGAGATCACTGTCGCGCAAGCGGCCCGCGCGGCGCTCCATCCCGGTCGCACCGGTGTGCTTCTGGTGGACGACACCGAGGTCGGCTACGTGGGCGAACTCCTGCCGGCCGTTTCGGCGGCCGCCGATCTGCCCGGGAGGGTGATCGTCGCCGAGCTCGACCTCGATCTCGTGCTCGACCTCGCGGGTGAGAAGGTCGTCGCTGCGGCGCTGTCCGGATACCCTGCGGCGACGCAGGATGTGTCCCTCGTCGTGGATGCCGCACTCCCGGCGGCCGGTGTGCGGGCTGCGCTCGCCGACGGCGCCGGGTCGTTGCTCGAGTCTGTGCGCCTGGTGGACGACTATCGCGGTGCGGGTCTTGCGGAGGGGACGAAGAGCCTGACGTTCGCGCTCCGTTTCCGTGCCGATGACCGGACACTGACGGCAGCGGAGGCGTCGGAAGCGAAGCTCGCTGGCGTCGCCGCGGCTGCGGAGCGGTTCGGGGCGGCGATCCGCGAGTAGTCGCGGAGGAACTAGCGCGAACCCCAATTCCACGCGGGGACGTCCATGAACCCCTGGCCGGCGACGTCGGTACCGGCAGGCCCTGGCGTCAGTTCGATGCGAGCGCGCTCGCCGACGCCGTCGACGAGCGCCGGCGCGTGCGAGACGACGATGACCTGTGTGCGTTCCGCCGCGCGAACCACGAGCCGTGCGAGCGCGGGAAGAAGTGTGATGTGCAAGCTCGACTCCGGCTCGTTCAGCACGATGAGTGGCGCGGGGCGCGCCGGAAGCAGGGCGGCGCAGAGCAACAGGTAGCGCAGCGTGCCGTCGGACAGCTCCGCCGTCTCGAGCGGGCGCAGAAGACCCGGCTGCTGCAACGTCAGCCGGAACAGCCCGTCGGAACTCTCGACGCGCACGCGGCTTCCCGGAAATGCCTCGTCCACTGCGCGGTCGAGATCGGCGCCGAAACCCGCCTGGACGACGGTCTCCCAGACGGCGGCGAGGTTCGATCCGTCGTGGGCGAGGGTGTGTGACCGCGTGCCGACCTGAGGCCGGCGGGCGGGAGCATCGGCATCCACGCGAAAATGGTCGTAGAACCGCCACCCGCTCATCATCCGGCGCAGCCCCAACAGTTCCGGGGCGGTGTCGCCGTCGGCGAGGTCGGTGACGATGCTTTCGTACGGGGCGAGCTTCTGGTCGAGATTCGTCCATGCGCCCTCACGCACCCGCGTGTTCTGTCGGGTCCGGTCGATCAGCAGCGTCGACGGTTTCGCCACCGTGCCGGCGAACACCTGCTCGCGCTTGATCTCGGGGTCACGGGCGAACGGATCGCCTCGCTCCGCCTGCGGGATGCCGAGGTCGACGAGATAGCCGAGCTCGTCAGACGCGAAGCCGAGGCGCACCGCAACGGGTCCCTTCCGCACGGTTCCCTGCGTGCCGCCCGACTCCGCCCCCGCCCACAGCAGCGACGGGAGCCCGCCCTCGCGCGCGACCGCGCCGACGAGCTCGCCACGCGCCGCGGAAGCGAGCAGGCGCAGCGCGCGATACAGGTTGGATTTTCCGGAGCCGTTCGGTCCGGTCACGACGGTCAAGGGCGCCAGCGGCACGATGACATCGCGCAGCGATCGGTAGCCGGCCACGGCGAGGGTCTTCAGCATCCTTCCACTGTGCCAGGAGCCTCCGACGTGCCCGCCGGATAGTGTCGAGTGTGTGACTGATCTCTCCGCGGCCTCCTCGTCTCCGCCGGCTCTGCAGCTTCGCGGCCTCGTCAAACGGTTCGGCGAGAAGTCCGCGGTGGCCGGAATCGACCTCGATGTGCCGGCGGGATCCTTCTTCGGCCTCGTAGGTCCGAACGGGGCCGGCAAGACGACGACGCTGTCGATGGCGACGGGGCTGTTGCGACCGGATGCCGGTGCCGCCTGGGTGCACGGCGTGGACGTCTGGGCTGATCCCGTGCGCGCCAAGTCGGTCATTGGCAACCTCGCCGACGGTGTGCGCCTGTTCGACCGTCTCACGGGGGAGCAGCTGATCACCTACACGGCGATGATGTTCTCTCTGCCGCGGCCGCAGATCCCCGGGCGGGTGTCGGACCTCATCGAGATGATGGACCTCCGCGAGTCGGCTGGCACGATCGTCGCCGACTATTCCGCCGGCATGACCAAGAAGGTCGCGCTGGCGTGTGCCCTCGTGCATGCGCCGCGGCTGCTCGTGCTGGATGAGCCGTTCGAGTCGGTCGATCCCGTCTCGGCGGCGAACATCGAAGACGTCCTGCGCGGCTACACCGCCTCGGGTGGCAGTGTGATCGTCTCGAGTCACTCGATGGATCTCGTCCAACGGATGTGCGATCACGTCGCGGTCATCGCTGCCGGCCGTGTCTTGGCCGCCGGAACCGTCGATGAGGTGCGTGGCGAGCAGAGCCTGCAGGATCGGTTCGTCTCGCTGGTCGGTGGACGCCACACGAGCGAGGGGCCGCAGTGGTTGCGACAGTCCTGAGCCTGCGATACCGGATCCTCGGCAACTCACTCGCCCGCAGACCGTGGCAGCTCGTCGGCTTCTGCTTCGGTATTGTCGGCGCCCTCTCGGCCCTCGCCCTCGCCGTCGCGACGTTCGTCGGTGTCGCCGTCGCCGACTCCGCCGAACTGTCGCGCGTTGTCGTGGTCGTCGGGGGATCGGCGCTGTTGTTGGGCTGGCTCCTCGGACCGCTCCTGATCGCGGGGACCGAATCGACGGTCGACGCGAAGCGCCTCGCGCCGTTCCCGCTGACGACCGCGCAGGTGATGCGCGCGCTCGCTGCGACGGGGCTCACCGGGGTTCCCGGGATCGTCACGACTCTGGCGGCGCTCGCGACAGTGATCGTGTGGATCGCCTGGCCCGTGGCCGCGCTCGCGGCCGTGCCGGCAGCCCTCGTCGGTGTCCTGACGTGCGTCGTCGCGACGCAGGCTATGGTCGCCCTGAGCGCCGGCCTGGGCGGCAGCCGGCGCGGCCGAGAACTCATCGGCACGGTGGTTCTTGCCGTTCTCATCATGACGGGGCCGATCCTGACGGGCGTGCTCGCACTCGTCAGTGGCACGAATGATCTGGGGAGCCGATTCGCGCAAGCCGCGGCTGTACTCAGCTGGACACCGCTCGGCGCAACGTGGGCTGTCCCGGCCGACATCGCCACCGGTGACCTGCTCGCCGCGCTCGCGAAGGCGGCGATCGCGCTCGCCACCCTGGGTGTGGTGTGGTTCCTCTGGGCGCGTGCCCTCGAGCGCTCCACCTCCGCCACCGCGCGCCCGGCTCCCCGTGTCGCGAGACCCGGTGCACTGGGCCTGTTCGGATGGATGCCGACCGGCGGCATCGGCGCGACGTGGGCGCGGTCGTTGACGGCATGGACGCGGGATCCCCGCTATCTGCGGCAACTGCTGGTCGTGCCGCTCTTTCCCGTGCTGTTCGCCTTCACGTCGGGGATCGACGGCGCCATGTTCGTCTCCTCGGCGGTCATCGTCGCCTTCGTGATCGCGATCGCCGGCTACGCCGACATCTCGTACGACGGCACGGCGTATGCGTCGGTGTTGGCGACCGGCATCCCCGGGCCGGCGGACCGTCTCGGCCGCGCGCTGGGGTCGGCCTCCATCGGGATCCCGCTGACGCTGCTCACGGCCGTCGTCACGACCACGCTCGCCGGAGCGCTCGGACATGTGCCGGCCATCGCGGGCGCGGCGCTCGGGATCCTGCTGACCGGCTACGGGGTAACGGCGGTGTCGTCTGCAATGGTCATCGCGCCTGTGCCGGCACCGGGCGACAGCCCGTTCAAGAGCGTGCCGGGCCAGACTTTCGTCGGCGGTCTGCTGGTGTTCCTCGTCTGGGGTGCCAGCATGCTGCTGGCATCACCCGCGATCGTGCTGGCCATCCTGTCAGCGGCGGTGGGGCAGCCCGCCCTGGGCTGGGTGGCGCTTGTGACCGGGCTCCTCGTCGGGGGAGGGATCGCGGCGGCCGGCATCGCGATCGGCGGGCGGACGCTCAACCGCACCGGCCCCGATCTCCTCATGAAGATCAAGGCGCTTCCGACCAGCTGAGCAGCGCTCCTCGATTTGCGATGCCGAAGGTCGCAGCGCTAACCTCGCGGAATGTCCTCGACCGCAGCTTCCGTCGTCTCGACGGTGTTGCGCGCGCGTCGACGTCTGTCCGGCCGCCGACTCTAGGCGACCCTGCGCGCTCCCCGCCTGTACGGGTCGAGCCGTCGGTTCGCCGCTTCGGGCCCTATCCAGACGACACGTCACGAGACAATAAGGTGGGACAATGACCTATTCGGTCGCCGTTTCCGGCGCTTCCGGCTATGCAGGGGGAGAAATCCTGCGGCTCCTCGCGGCGCACCCCGACGTCGAGATCCGCACCGTCACGGCGCATTCCAACGCGGGTCAGCCGTTGATCGAGCATCAGCCGCACCTGCGGTCACTTGCGCACCTGACGCTGCAGGCGACGACACCCGAGATTCTCGCCGGCCATGACATCGTCTTCCTCGCGCTCCCGCACGGGCAGTCAGGCCAGTACACGGACGCGCTCGACGATGTGCCGCTCGTCATCGACGCGGGTGCGGATCATCGCCTGACCTCGGCGGATGCGTGGGACGCGTTCTACGGCGGAGACTTCCACGAGCCGTGGGCCTACGGCGTCCCCGAACTTCCGGTCGGCGGCGCACACCAGCGCGCACACCTCGTCGGCGCGACGCGGATCGCGGCGCCGGGCTGCAATGCATCGACCATCGCTCTCTCGCTCGCGCCGGGTGTCGCGGCCGGAGTCATCGATCCGAGCGACATCGTCTCCGTCCTCGCCGTCGGCCCCTCGGGGGCGGGAAAGAGTCTCAAGGCGAATCTGTTGGCGAGCGAGATCCTCGGCTCCGCGAACCCGTACGCCGTGGGGGGCACGCACCGGCACATCCCCGAGATCCGACAGGCTCTGGCTGCCGCCGGTGGCGAGGACATTCGGATCTCTTTCACTCCGGTGCTCGTGCCGATGAGTCGCGGCATCCTCGCGACCTCGACGGCGCCGATCGTCGACGGGGCGACGGATGCCGAGATCCGCGCCGCGTGGGAAGACGCCTACCGCGAGGAGACGTTCGTGCAGGTTCTTCCCGCAGGACACTTCCCGCGGACGGCGGATGTCCTCGGCGCCAACACCGCTCTTATGGGCCTCGCGATCGACCGGGCCGCGAACAGGGTCGTCGTCGTCACCGCGGTCGACAATCTCGTCAAGGGCACCGCTGGTGCCGCCATCCAATCGATGAACATCGCCCTCGGCCTCCCCGAGGATCGGGGCCTGAGCGTGAACGGAGTGGCACCGTGAGCGTCACCGCACCACAGGGTTTCGACGCATCCGGCGTCGCGGTCGGCCTGAAGTCGACCGGCAAGAAGGACGTCGCCGTCGTCGTCAACCGGGGACCGCGGAAGGCCGCAGCTGCCGTCTTCACGAGCAACCGTGCCAAGGCGAACCCGATTCTCTGGTCACAGCAGGCGATCGCCGACGGCGTGGCCGAGGCCGTCGTCCTGAACTCCGGCGGAGCGAACTGCTTCACCGGAAGCTTCGGTTTCCAGACCACACACCAGACCGCCGAGCGGGCGGCTGAACTGCTGGGTGTGAGCGCCGGGGACATCATCGTCTGCTCGACAGGCCTGATCGGCACGGGCGACGAGGTGTTCCGTGCGCGAGTGCTCGACGGCGTCGAGCGGGGTATCGCGGAACTCTCGCCGACCGGCGGCGACGCTGCCAGCGAGGCGATCATGACCACCGACTCACGGGCGAAGCGCGCTGTGCACACGCACGAGGGGTGGACGGTCGGGGGAATGGCCAAGGGCGCGGGCATGCTCGCGCCGGGGCTTGCGACGATGCTCGTCGTCATCACGACCGACGCCGATCTCTCGGCGTCCGAACTCGACACCGCGCTCCGCCATGCGACGCGGGTGAGCTTCGACCGGCTCGATTCGGACGGGTGCATGTCGACCAACGACCAGGTGACCCTCCTCGCGAGCGGGGCTTCCGGCCTTCACCCCGAGCTGCCCGTGTTCACGGCGGCATTGACGAGCGTCTGCCTGGATCTCGCCGAGCAGCTGCAGGGCGATGCCGAAGGCGCCAGCCACGACATCGCGATCGAGGTCGTGCGTGCCGCCTCGGAAAGCGATGCCGTCGAGGTCGGCCGGGCGGTCGCCCGCAACAACCTGTTCAAGGCCGCGATCTTCGGAAACGACCCGAACTGGGGCCGGGTTCTGGCCGCCATCGGCACGACGACGGCGGCCTTCGATCCGTATGACGTCGACGTCTCGTTCAACGGTGTGCGCGTCTGCACGGCCGGCGGCCCCGACCGGCCCCGCGAGGATGTCGATCTGACTCCGCGCGCGACCCGCATCCTCATCGACCTCAAGTCGGGAACGGATACCGCCACGATCCTCACCAACGACCTGACGCACGACTACGTCCACGAGAACAGCGCGTACTCCTCATGACCGATCTTCAGCAGACCACTCCGGAAGAGGCGGCGGTCAAAGCCGGCGTGCTCATCGAGTCACTCCCGTGGCTGCAACGCTTCCGCGACCAGATCGTCGTCATCAAGTACGGCGGCAACGCGATGGTGTCCGAAGAGCTGCAGGACGCGTTCGCTCAGGACATCGCCTACCTGCGGTTCGTCGGAGTCAAGCCCGTCGTCGTGCACGGTGGGGGACCGCAGATCTCGCAGATGCTGGACCGTCTGTCGATTCCGAGCGAGTTCAAGGGCGGATACCGGGTCACGAGCACCGAGGCGATCAGTGTCGTCCGGATGGTGCTCACCGGACAGATCAACCCGCAGCTTGTCGCCCGTATCAACGCGTTCGGTCCGTTCGCGACGGGGCTTTCCGGTGAGGATGCCGGGCTCTTCGGCGGACGCCGCCGCGGGGTGATCGTCGACGGCGCGGAACACGACCTCGGGTATGTCGGCGATGTCGTGGAGGTCGATCCGCAGCCGGTCCTCGATCAGTTGGCCGCCGGGCGTATCCCGGTGGTGTCGTCGATCGCCCCCGACCTCGATAACCCGGGGCATTCGCTCAACGTCAACGCGGATGCGGCCGCGGCGGCTCTCGCCATCGCACTGCAGGCGACCAAACTCGTCGTCCTGACCGATGTGCCCGGCCTGTACGCGGATTGGCCGAACCGTGACTCGCTCGTCTCGCATTTGACGGCGACGCAGTTGCGCGAGATGGTGCCGACGCTCGAATCGGGCATGATCCCGAAGATGCAGGCGTGCTTGGATGCGGTCGACGGCGGCGTCGATACGGCCGCCATCATCGACGGTCGTCAGCCCCACTCGGTACTGGTGGAGATCTTCACAGAACACGGAATCGGAACAGAGGTGGTGGCGGGATGAGCGCGGCAACAGAGGCGACGAGCTGGCGGGACGATGCCGCACGCGATCTGGTGCGCAACGCCGGCGATCGCTTCGCTCTTTTCACTCGTGGCGAGGGATCACACCTGTGGGATGGTGACGATAAGCGCTACCTCGACTTCCTCGGCGGCATCGCCGTCACCTCGCTCGGGCACGCGCATCCGGTCTTCGTCGAGGCGGTCAGCCGGCAGGCGGCGACCCTCACGCACGTGTCGAACTTCTTCGCAACACCGCCTCAGCTTGCGCTCGCCGCCCATCTGAAGCGGCTCGCCGGCACAGGAGAATCGGGCCGGGTCTACTTCGGAAACTCCGGCGCCGAAGCCAACGAAGCAGCCTTCAAGCTCGCCCGACTCCAGGGTGGTACCGAGCGCCCGCGCATCCTTGCCATGCGAAACGCCTTCCACGGTCGCACGATGGGAACGCTCGCGCTCACCGGCAAGGACTACATGCAGGCGCCGTTCCTGCCAATGGTGCCTGGGGTGGAGTTCATCGAGTCCACTGTCGAGGCGCTCGAAGAGGCGCTCGACGAGCGTGTCGCCGCGCTCTTCGTCGAGCCCATCAAGGGCGAGGCGGGAGTCATCGACCTCCCGGACGGCTACCTCGCGGCCGCACGGGAGCTCACGACCCGCCACGGCGCCCTGCTCATCGTGGACGAGATCCAGACCGGCGCGGGCCGGACCGGTGAGTGGTTCGCCTTCCAGCGCGACGGCATCACGCCCGATGCGATCACCGTCGCGAAGGGCATCGGTGGCGGGTTCCCGATCGGTGCGCTGATCACGTTCGGCGCGGCGAGCGAGCTCTTCTCGCCCGGCACGCACGGCTCGACGTTCGGTGGCAATGCGCTCGCGACGGCGGTGGCTTCGGCCGTGCTCGGCGAGATCGAACAGGCCGGGCTCGTCGACAACGCTGCCGTCCGAGGGGAGCAGCTTCGGGCAGCGATCACGTCGATCGACTCGTCGCTCGTGGTCGGATGCCGGGGCCGAGGGCTGCTGATCGGGATCGCCCTGGCGCACCCGATCGCCGGGGCGGTCGTCGCGGCGGCGCAGCAGCACGGCCTGATCATCAACGCGGCCAACGACACGACCATCCGCATCGCCCCGGCGCTGACGATCGGCGACGTCGAGATCGATGAGTTCCTCACGTTGTTCACCCAGACCCTGCGGACGGTCGAGGATGCCTTGCTCCTGGACCAGCCCGCATCCACGACACCCACGGAGGTGCCCGCATGACCCGTCACCTGTTGCGCGATGATGACCTGACCTCGGCCGAGCAGGCCGAGATCCTCGATCTCGCGCTGGCATTGAAGAAGGACCGCTGGAAGCTCACTCCCCTGGAGGGGCCGCAGACCGTCGCCGTCATTTTCGACAAGTCGTCGACGCGCACGCGGGTCTCGTTCGCGGTCGGCATCGCGGACCTCGGTGGATCGCCGCTCATCATCTCGACGGCCAACAGCCAGCTGGGCGGCAAAGAGACGCCCTCCGATACGGCGCGCGTGCTGGAGCGTCAGGTGGCGGCCATCGTTTGGCGCACGTACGCTCAAGCGGGGCTCGAGGAGATGGCACGCGGCACACGCGTGCCGGTCATCAACGCGCTGAGCGACGACTTCCACCCCTGCCAACTGCTCGCCGACCTTCTGACGATTCGGGAGCACAAGGGGGAGCTCGCCGGGCTCACCCTCACGTTCTTCGGCGATGGTCGCTCCAACATGGGACACTCGTACCTCCTCGCCGGGGTGACCGCCGGCATGCACGTGCGCGTCGCCTCGCCCGAGGCCTACGCACCGCGGGCCGACGTGGTGGCCGACGCGCAGCGGATCGCTGCGGAGACGGGCGGTTCGGTCACGCTGTCGGCCGATCCGCTCGAGGCGGCCGCCGGTGCGGATGTCATCGTCACCGACACGTGGGTCTCGATGGGCAAGGAGGAGGAGAAGGCGTCGCGCCTGCGTGACCTCGGACCCTACAAGGTCACCGCCGACACCATGGCACACGCCGATGCCGGGGCGATCTTCATCCACTGTCTGCCCGCTGACCGCGGGTACGAGGTCGACGCCGCCGTCATCGACGGACCGCAGAGCGTCGTGTGGGATGAGGCCGAAAACCGTCTGCACGCGCAGAAGGCGCTCCTGGTATGGCTGCTGCGTCAGCAGTGACGATCACGTGAACACCGCCGAGCGCGGTCGGTCTTTCCTCGACGGCCCGTCCCGGCTGCAGGGGATCGACCTGGCGCGCGCCCTGGCCGTGTGTGGCATGTTCGCGGCGCATCTGATCGCGTTGCCGCTTCCTGTCATCGGCGATCCTGCCACGTGGATCGGGGTGGCCGGGGGGCGATCCTCGATTCTGTTCGCGACGTTGGCGGGCGTCTCGCTCGCGCTCATCACGGGGGGTCCGACACCCATCACGGGTCCCGCACGCACGACGGCGCGGTTGCGTATCGTCGTGCGTGCCGCGCTGCTCTGGATCATCGGCATCCTGTTGATCGCCACCGCCGTGCCGGTCTACGTCATTCTCCCGGCGTATGCGCTGCTCTTCGTCCTCGCGCTGCCGTTGCTCGGGTGGGGCGCCAGGGCGCTCTGGATCATCGCGGGAGCGAGCGCCCTCACGCTGCCCTGGCTGCAGCCGGTGTGGAACGCCCTGCCGATCTGGCAGGGGATGGTCGGCAATGATCTGTCGCTGATGCTCGGCTGGCACTACCCGTTCACGTTGTGGATCGTCTTTCTGGTGGCGGGGCTCGCGATCGGCCGGTCCTCTCTCCGCGCGGGGCGGACCCAGGTGTGGCTCCTGATAGGGGGTGCGGCGGCGGTCGTGCTGGCGGCGATCGCGGATGCCGTCTTCACCGCACAACCGGACACCTACCTGGCTGCAGTCTGGACCGCCGAGGAACACACCGGTGGCCTCCTCGAGGTCGTGGGCTCGGGCGGCGGTGCGGTCGCGACGATCGGTGCGTGCCTTCTGCTGTGCCGAACGCCGGTCTCCACCGTGCTCCTCCCGCTCCGCGCGGTCGGCGCCATGCCCCTGACGGCATACGTCGGCCAACTGGTCGCGTGGGTCATCGTGGCCGCGCTGCTCCTCGGTGACGTGGAGGATCTGACGGGGTTCCGATCTCTGTCGCCCTTCTGGCCGTTCGTGATCGCGACGATTCTCTTCTGCACCTCCTGGGCGCTCGTTGTCGGGCGGGGTCCCCTCGAGGGGCTGCTGGCTGTCTGTTCCCGTCGCCTCGTTCCGGCCGCGCGCTGACTGGCGCCGTCCCCGCCCGTATCGGGGTGAACGGCCGCCGCCGATAGGCTGAGCAGGTGACTTCCTCGACCTCCCACGGCACGAACGACGGCGCCCTCTGGGGTGCCCGTTTCGCCTCCGGCCCCTCTCCCGAACTGGCCGCGCTCAGTCGTTCGACCCATTTCGACTGGGTCCTCGCTCCCTACGATCTGGCCGGTTCTCACGCGCACGCTGTGGCCCTGGCCGCTGCCGGATACCTCACCGCCGACGAAGAGACCCGCATGCATGCCGGCCTCGACGCCCTGGCTGGTGCGGTGGAGTCCGGCGCTCTCGTCGCCCAGCCCGGTGACGAAGACGTGCACGGCGCGCTCGAAGCCGCCCTGATTGCCGAAGTGGGTGCCGAGCTGGGCGGCAAGCTCCGCGCCGGCCGCAGTCGCAATGACCAAATCGCCACGCTCGTCCGGCTGTACCTCCGCGATCATGCATCGGTCATCGCCCGCGACGTCCTCCGCGTGATCGACGCGATCGTCGCGCAGGCCGAGGCGCATCCGGCGGCCATCATGCCGGGTCGCACACACTTGCAACACGCACAGCCGGTCCTGCTCGCCCACCACCTCCAGGCGCACGCCTGGCCGCTCGTGCGCGACCTGGAGCGGCTCCGGGACTGGAGCGTGCGAGCATCCGTCTCGCCCTACGGCGGGGGAGCGCTCGCCGGATCCACGCTGGGCCTGGACCCGCAACTCGTTGCGGATGAGCTGGGCCTTGCCCGGCCGTCGGAGAACTCGATCGATGGCACGGCGGCACGCGATGTCGTGGCGGAGTTCGCCTTCATCACGGCCATGATCGGCATCGACCTCTCTCGTTTCGCGGAGGAAATCATCCTGTGGAACACGCGCGAGTTCGGTTTCGTCACGCTCGATGACGGGTACTCCACGGGTTCCAGCATCATGCCGCAGAAGAAGAACCCCGACATTGCCGAACTCGCCCGTGGTAAGGCGGGCCGTCTGATCGGCAATCTCGCGGGCTTGCTGGCGACGCTCAAAGCGCTTCCGCTGGCGTACAACCGTGACCTGCAGGAAGACAAAGAGCCGGTCTTCGATTCGGTGCAGACGCTCGAGGTCGTCCTGCCCGCATTCGCGGGGATGATCGCCACTCTGCGCTTCGACGCCCATCGGATGGCCGAGCTCGCCCCTCAGGGCTTCTCGCTGGCGACGGACGTCGCCGAGTGGCTCGTCAAGCGCGGTGTGCCGTTCCGTGACGCCCATGAGATCTCGGGTGCTCTTGTCCGCGCGTGCGAAGAGCGCGCGATCGGCCTCGAGGATGCCGACGACGCTCTGCTCGCAGAGGTGTCGACGCATCTTTCCCCCGAGGTACGCGAGGTTCTCACGATCGAGGGATCAGTCGCCAGTCGTACGGGGGTCGGGGGCACGGCTCCCGTGCGCGTCGGTGAACAGCGCGCGGAATTGGTTGCACGGGCCCAGAGTGCGGCTGCCTCCCTGATCAATCCTGAATATCGACTTTAGGCTTATTTTTGTGATTTATCAGTGATACTCTCATGTCATGAGTGTCGCTGTGATCGCCGACATCGTCGGCTCCCGTGGCCTGGCCGATCGAGCGGTGGCGCAGCGCATCATCGACCAGAGCGTCCTGACCGTCGAGCAGGATTTCCCGTCCGCAGAGCGTCCGCTGCAACCCACGGTCGGTGACGAACTTCAAGGCGTGTACCCGACGGTGACCGCCGCGATGTCGGGGCTCCTGTTGCTGCGGCTGGTCTTGCCGGAAGGGATCGACTGCCGCTACGGGATCGGCATCGGAGCGCTGATCGAGGTGCCGTCGCGGGTCGGTGCGCTGGCCGAGGGACCGGGATGGTGGGCGGCGCGCGAAGCGATCGACATCGTGCACGCACGTCAGGCGCGATCCGTTCGGGGGTCGCGCACGTGGATCGTGGCTGCAGATGAGGCGGATGCTGTCGGCACTCACGTCGCCAACGCCTACGTGCTCGCGCGTGACCAGGTGATCAGCGAGATGAGCGAGCGGACGAGGCGGCTCACCTACGGCCGGCTCCTCGGCCGCACCCAGGGTGAGCTTGCTCGCAGCGAGGGGATCACCCAGTCGGCCGTGTCCCAGGCTCTTGCGACGGCCGGCGCCGGGGCCCTCATCGAGGGCTTCGCGCAGTTGCAGATCGCGGGAACAGCGGCGGGCGAATCCTGATCACCAGATCGCGAGTCGGAGCACTCCGGCGACCGCGCATGCCCACAGCAGGCTCGCCAACGTCCCGACGATGAATCTCTCCCGTGCGGCGGGAGTCGCCAGCTCCGTGAAGCGTCCGACTCCCTTGACGGCGACGACCACGGCGATCACCGCGGGGAAGCCGGCAAGGACCCCCAGGATGACCGAGAGGCGTTCGAGGTAGCCGATCGTGAGGCCGCCGCGCAGGATTTCCTCCTGGCGCGGGCTCGATTTCTCGGACATGAGTTCGACGAGGATCCCTCCGCGCGTTCCCTCCGCGGTGCGGCCGCCGTCGGCGACGGCGAGCACCCACCGCGTGAACGGGTCACCGCCGACGGTTCCGAGCGCCGTCCCCACGAGAGCGAGGATCGCGCCGAACAGCAGCGGCACGTTGTAGGGGAGGACCGTCACCGAGATGAGACAGAGCACCACCAGGCCCGCGGCGATCACGAGGGGGACACCGCGGGGTCTGCGCAACGAGACGGTGACCAGCACCAGTGCCCCGCACAGCGCGAGGAACAGGAAGATCACGACCAGGGTCGTGGTGAGGACGTCGGCAGAGGCAGCCACGTCGTCAGTCTGACACGCCCTCCCGACGCCGTCCGGGTGCCACACGGCGGGCAGCGGCCCCGCTGATAGCCTGGAGCGCGTGTCTGAACCCGCCGTGAACACCGCACCGACCGCCCTGGAACCCGCCAACGACCCGGCGTTCGAGAACGTCTGGGACGAGATCGTCTGGCGCGGACTCGTGCACGTCTCGACCGACCAAGAGCAGCTCCGGGAACTCCTCGGCGGAAGCCCCATCACCTACTACTGCGGGTTCGACCCGACGGCCCCGAGCCTGCACCTGGGCAATCTCGTCCAGCTGCTGACGATGCGCAGGCTCCAACTCGCCGGACACCGGCCCCTGGGGCTCGTCGGGGGATCCACGGGTCTCATCGGTGACCCGCGTCCCTCTGCCGAGCGCACGCTCAACACGAAAGACACGGTGGCGGAATGGGTCGGCTACCTGCGCTCGCAGGTCGAGCGGTTCTTGAGCTTCGAGGGTGAAAACACCGCGCGGATGGTCAACAACCTCGACTGGACCGCGCCGCTGAGTGCGATCGACTTCCTCCGCGAGATCGGCAAGCATTATCGGGTCGGCACGATGCTGAAGAAGGATGCCGTCGCCGCCCGCCTGAACTCGGATGCGGGCATCAGCTACACCGAGTTCAGCTACCAGATTCTGCAGGGGATGGACTTCCTCGAGCTGTACCGACAGTACGACTGCGTCCTGCAGACCGGCGGATCCGATCAATGGGGCAACCTCACCAGCGGGACGGACCTCATCCACCGCGTCGAGGGTGCGTCGGTCCACGCGATCGGGACGCCGCTGATCACCAACAGCGACGGCACGAAGTTCGGCAAGAGCGAGGGCAACGCGATCTGGCTGGATGCCGCGATGTGCAGCCCGTACCGCATGTACCAGTTCTGGCTCAACACCGACGATGCCGATGTCATCGCCCGCATGAAGATCTTCACGTTCCTCACGCGCGCCGAGATCGAGGAGCACGAGCACCTCGTCGCTGCCGAGCCGTTCCGTCGCGCAGCGCAGAAGCGGCTCGCGCGAGAGGTGACGACATTCGTCCACGGGCCAGCGGCCACCGCTGCCGTCGTCGCGGCATCCGATGCGCTGTTCGGTCAGGGAGATCTCACGACCCTCGATCCGGAGGTTCTGCGCGCGGCGCTCGCGGAGTTGCCGAACGCGGAAATCCCCGCGGGAACCGCGGTCGTCCAGGCGCTCGTCGACACGCAGCTCGTCGCGTCGCTCTCGGAGGCGCGCCGGGCGATCGCGCAGGGCGGCGTGAGCCTCGACGGTGTCAAGGTCGACGATGAGGCGGCGGCCGTTGCGGGTTCGCTGCCGGGTGGGGTGTCCGTGCTGCGGCGCGGCAAGAAGACCCTCGCGGGCCTCTTCGTCACTGCCGTCTGACCGCTGACGGATGCCGTTCACCCCCGCGCACGCCGTCGTCGCGCTGCCGTTCCTGCGCACTCCGCTGCTTCCGGCCGCGATGGCGATTGGCGCAATGGCGCCGGACCTTCCGCTGTTCGTGCGGGGGACGGCCATCAGCTACCAGGCGACCCACACCAACGTGGTGCTCTCGACCATGCTCGCCATGGCTCTCTTGGCACTGTGGTATCTGGTGCTGCGGCCTGCCGTTCGGGAACTGACGCCGAGGCCGATCGCCGCTCGCCTGCCGGGGGAGTGGGATGCCACCGGATCAGCCGCGTGGTCTGCCGTGCGTGCGTCGCGCCCGGGCGCCGAGCGGCCGATCTGGGGGCGTCCGCTCGTGTGGGTCATCAGCGTGACTGTGTCGCTCCTGCTGGGAGTGCTTTCGCACATCGCGTGGGATGCGTTCACGCACGAGGGTCGGTGGGGGCTGAGCGTATTCCCCGCGCTCGCCCAGCAGTGGGGCCCGCTGGCCGGCAAGTGGGTGCAGTACGGATCGGGCGTGGGCGGCCTTCTCCTGCTCGCCGTCATCGGTGGCGTGTGGCTACGGCGACGACCGACATCGGACGTCCGCCGCGTGCTTCCCGATGCGGCGCGGGCGCTGTGGTGGATCTCCCTTCCGCTCATCCTGGTCGTCGCGTGGGTGTGGGGGAGCATCACCTTCGGCGCATTCACATCCGAGTGGACCCCGCAACACCTGGCCTACCGGGTGCTCCCCCCGGCGTGTGCCGTTTGGGCGGTCCTCACGCTGGCGCTGGCTGTGGGCATCCTGATTGTGCGTCGCACCGCCGTTCGAAAATAGCGACGGCGCGGGTGGCGCGGTAATGTGAACGTACACATCGAGGTGAGGCGCGTGAACGAAACTGGCGAGGAACGCACGCGGACGGCGAGTATCCGCGATGTCGCCCGCGCCGCCGATGTGTCGTATCAGACCGTGTCGCGCGTCCTGAACGATCATCCGAGCATCCGGCCGGCTACCAAGCAGCGTGTCCTGGATGCGATGGAGGAACTGCGCTATCGGCCCAACCAGGCCGCGCGTGCTCTGGTGACGAGTCGATCGAGCACGCTCGGTGTGATCCTCGGCTCGCGCGGTGAATACGGCCCGACCTCGTCCCTCGCCGCGCTCGAGGACTCTGCGCGGGAGCAGGGATACTGGGTCAACTCCGCGTATCTGCGCGACACGAAGCCCGAAACAATCCGGGCCGCCGTCGAACATCTCCGCCGACAATCGGTCGAGGGGATCGTCGTCCACGCGCCGCAAGTGCGGGTCTTCGACATCCTGGCCGAACTGAACGTCGATATTCCCTATCTCGGCCTGAATACCGCTGAACGCGGCATCGTCGAACTTGCCGAGGACCAGGTGCGGGGCGGTCGGATGGCGACCGAACACCTCATCGAACTCGGACACGTCGAAATCGTGCACGTGGCCGGCCCCCAGGACTGGATCGAGGCGGAGAGTCGGATGCGCGGATATCTGCATGCCCTGTCCGACGCCGATCTCCCCACGCGCGCGCCGATCCTCGGGGACTGGACGGCGGATTTCGGATACCGCGCGGCGTTGGAACTGTCGCATCGTCTTGATTTCACGGCCGTCTTCGCGGCCAACGACGCGATGGCGATCGGATTGATGCACGGATTCCGTGACGTGGGCATCGATGTTCCTCGACGCGTGAGCATCGTGGGGTTCGACGACATTCCTCTCGCGGCACATAGTTGGCCTCCGCTGACGACCGTCCACCAGCAGTTCGCGAGCCTCGGCCGTCGCGCCGTCGCCGAACTGTTGCGACTGATCAACGCCGACGACGCGCCGCCGCTGGTCGCCTCGATCGAACCGAGTCTGGTGGTCCGCGCCTCCACGGCGCCGGCGTTCGGCCACCAAAAGTGACGCTTCGATAACGGCCCCATCCGTGGATTGACACCACGGGTGGAAAGGTGCACGATGAGTGAGCAATGTGAACGGTCACATTTAGCCGCCCCGCAACGAACGCGGAACGGAAGACGAGGAGGTCGCGCCGCATGACCGACGCAGTCCCGATTCTGGAGATGCGCTCCATCACCAAGGAATTCCCCGGGGTCAAAGCCCTGTCCGACGTGTCGATCACCGTAGGTGCCGGCGAGATCCACGCGATCTGCGGCGAGAACGGCGCCGGCAAGTCCACGCTCATGAAGGTGCTTTCCGGTGTTTACCCCCACGGCACCTACTCGGGGGAGATCTGGTTCCGCGGCGGCGTTGTGGAGTTCAAGGACATCCGAGCGAGCGAGAACGCCGGCATCGCGATCATCCATCAAGAACTCGCGCTGATCCCGGAGCTTTCGATCACCGAGAACATCTTCCTCGGCAACGAAATCGAACGCGCGGGCATCATCGACTGGTCGGCCGCACGCGGCCGTGCGGTCGATCTGCTGGCCCGGGTGGGGTTGCGTGACGATCCGGACACCCAGATCAAGCACCTGGGTGTCGGCAAGCAGCAGCTGGTCGAGATCTCGAAGGCGTTGGCGAAGGACGTCAAGCTGCTCATCCTCGATGAGCCGACTGCGGCGCTGAACGAAGACGACTCGCAGCACCTGCTCGATTTGATCCTGGGCCTCAAGGGCAAAGGCATCACGTCGATCATCATCAGCCACAAGCTCAACGAGATCGAGCAGATCGCCGACGCGATCACCATCATCCGCGACGGCCGCACGATCGAGACGCTCGACGTCCACGCCGGTGGCGTCGACGAGGACCGCATCATCCGCGGGATGGTGGGTCGGTCGCTCGAGAGCCGGTACCCCGATCGCACTCCGCACATCGGCGACGTGTTCTTCGAAGTGCGCGGATGGACTGTGCGGCACCCGCAGATCGCCGAGCGCCTCGTGTGCAAGGGATCGAGCATCTCTGTGCGCAAGGGCGAAATCGTCGGCCTTGCGGGTCTGATGGGCGCCGGCCGCACCGAGCTCGCCATGAGCCTCTTCGGCCGTTCCTACGGCGTGTACGAGTCCGGTCAGATTTTGATCAACGGCAAGGAAGTCGCTCTGAAGGACGTCCAATCCGCGATCGATCACGGACTGGCCTACGTGAGCGAGGACCGCAAGGTGCTCGGCCTCAACCTGCTGGACACGATCAAGCGATCGATCGTCTCGGCCAAGTTGCGCAAGATCGCGAAGCGCGGCGTGATAGACCCGTACGCCGAAAGCGATGTCGCGGACGACTACCGTAAGCGGCTGCGCATCAAGACCCCGAGCGTGGACGTGGGTGTCTCGAAGCTCTCCGGCGGCAACCAGCAGAAGGTCGTTCTGGCGAAGTGGATGTTCTCAGATCCCGATCTGCTGATCCTCGACGAACCGACCCGCGGGATCGACGTCGGAGCCAAGTACGAGATCTACACGATCATTCAGCAGCTGGCCGCACAGGGGAAGGGCGTCATCCTCATCTCGAGCGAACTGCCCGAACTCCTGGGCATCTCCGACCGGATCTACACGATCTTCGAGGGGCAGGTCACCGATGACCTCCCCGTAGCCGAAGCAACACCCGAGAACCTCATGCGCAGCATGACCTCCGCACGACAGAAGGCAGGGCGATGAGCACCGAAACGGTCCCCACGAAAAGCACAGGCGGCCTGGCCGACCTGAAGAAGATGTTCGGAGCCGGCACGTCCTCGCTCCGTCAGTTCGGCATCCTCGCGTCACTCATCGCGATCATCCTGGTCTTTCAGGTCTGGACCGGCGGCACCACCTTGTCGTCGCAGAACCTGATCAACGTCGTCAGTCAGCAGTCCTACATCCTGATCCTCGCGATCGGCATGGTGATGGTCATCATCATGGGTCATATCGACCTGTCCGTCGGGTCGGTCGCCGCGTTCGTCGGCATCATCGTCGCGAAGTCGATGAGCGAGTGGAACGTGCCGTGGCCGTTCGCGATCGCCATCGGCCTGGTCGTCGGCGTGCTCGTCGGAGCCTGGCAAGGATTCTGGGTCGCGTACGTGGGTGTGCCTGCGTTCATCGTGACTCTTGCCGGCATGCTGATCTTCCGCGGTGCCAACCAGGCGATCGGTCAGTCGACCACGACGCCGGTACCACCGGAGTTCAGCTTCATCGGGTCTGGATATCTGCCGGAGTTGCCGATCGCCGTCCCCTTCAACGTGCTGACCATGCTCCTCGGCCTCATCGGGGTCGGGTGGATCGTCTACAACGAGCTCCGTCTGCGCCGCCAGCAGGCCCGGATCGGCACGCAGTCCGCACCGCTGTGGGTCTCGGCGCTCAAAGTCATCGTTCTCTCGGGTGCGATTCTCTGGGCTGCGTGGTTGTTCGCGACGGGCCGCCCGGGAACCAGCTTCCCGATCTCCGGTGTGATTCTGCTCGTGCTTGTGGTCGTCTACTCGTTCGTCACGAACAGCACCGTGTTCGGCCGTCACATCTACGCCGTGGGTGGAAACCGCATGGCCGCAGCGCTCTCGGGCGTCAAGGATCGCCGCGTCGACTTCTTCGTGATGATGAACATGTCGGTGCTCGCCGCCGTGGCAGGAATGATCTACGTCGGGCGCGCCACGGCCTCCGGTCCGCAGGACGGAAACGGCTGGGAACTCGACGCGATCGCCGCGGTCTTCATCGGTGGAGCGGCGGTCTCGGGCGGCATCGGCACCGTGATCGGGTCGATCATCGGCGGTCTCGTCATGGCATTCCTCAACAACGGACTCCAGCTGGTCGGAGCCGGTGCCGACACCGTGTCGATCACCAAGGGGCTCGTTCTGCTTCTCGCGGTCGCGGTCGACGTGATGAGCAAGCGTCGCGGTGGTCCGTCCATCATCGGACTCCTCACACGTCGCCGCGATAAGACCGCAGAGTTCCCCACCAGTGTCCCCGCCGTCACTCCGACGTCGGGAACGAACGAGTCGAGCCAGCCGGCCGACCTTCCCAAGGGCTAGTCCCGGGGCAAGCTCGCCTCACCCCTCACAAGAGAAAGTGACGAATCAATGAAGAAGATCGCTCTCGCGGCTGCCGCCATGGCCGCCGTCGCGGCGCTGGCGCTCACCGGCTGCTCCGGCGGTGCGCGCACCGACGCGGCCAGCACGGACGCTGCTGCTACCGGCTTCGCCGCAGACGCCACGATCGGCGTCGCGCTCCCCGACAAGACCTCCGAGAACTGGGTGCTCGCGGGTGACCTGTTCACGTCGGGCCTGACGGATGCCGGATTCAAGCCGGACGTGCAGTACGCACCGGCCACGAACACGGTCGCCGAGCAGCAGAACCAGATCTCGGCCATGATCACCAACGGCGCGAAGGTCATCGTGATCGGTGCGAAGGATGGCAAGCAGCTGGGCACGCAGCTCCAGCAGGCTGCCGACGCCGGCGTCAAGATCATCGCCTACGACCGCCTCATCGAGAACACGCCGAACGTCGACTTCTACGTCGCGTTCGACAACTTCAAGGTCGGTGAGCTGCAGGGTCAGGCGCTCCTCGACGGTCTCGAGGCGCGCTCGGGTCACGGCGCTCCGTGGAACATCGAGCTGTTCTCGGGTTCGCCCGACGACGCGAACGCCGCAGTGTTCTTCGATGGTGCGATGAAGGTGCTGCAGCCGAAGATCGACGACGGCACGCTCGTCGTCGTCTCGGGCCAGACCGAGGTTGCGCAGACCGCGACCCAGGGCTGGAAGGCGGAGAACGCTCAGAGCCGCATGGACTCGCTCATGGTCGCGAACTACGCGTCGACTCCGATCGACGGTGTGCTCTCGCCGAACGACACGCTGGCACGCGCCATCATCACCTCGGTGAAGCAGGCCGGTACCGACATCACGAAGTTCACCGTCACCGGTCAGGACTCCGAAGCCGAGTCGGTCAAGTCGATCATGGCCGGCGAGCAGTACTCGACGATCAACAAGGACACGACGCTCCTGGTTGCGCAGACGATCGACATGATCATCTCGCTCCAGAAGGGTGAAGAGCCCGAGGTCAACGACACCGAGCAGTACGACAACGGTGTGAAGGTCGTTCCGGCCTTCCTGCTGCCGCCCGTCATCGTCACGGGGGAGAACGCGGCCGAGGCATACGCCAACAGCCCGAAGCTCCTCGAGATCGTGAACGCCGCGCAGTAAGCGGCCTCTCGTCTCATCGGACGGCCCTCGCTTCTCGCAAGCGGGGGCCGTTCGGCGCTCGCTCTAGCGCCACACGGGTTCGTCGCCGCCCCAGGGCCGTGGAGCGCGGAAGGCTGCGGGCCCTCCCGAATACTGCACCGCCGGCGCCGCGGTGCGGAGGAGCTGCCCCTGCACCAGGAATTCCTGCAGGTGCGCCTGCGAATCGCTGTCGCGGATGTCGGCCGTCGGTGTGGTGTGCCGCGGCAACCCGATGAGTTCTGCGGCGACGCGTCGCAGTGACGTCTCCGCGAGCCACGAACCACCCTCTGTTGCTCGCCGTACGAGGAGATCGATCGCGGCAGCGGCCAGGAGGTAGCCGGCGCTATGGTCCAGCGCCTGCGCCGGGAGCGCGCCGGGGGCGGTCGTGGCCGACTCGAGCAGCGCGATACCGCTTTCGGCCTGCACCAGACTGTCGAAGCCACGCCGCTGCGGATCACCCCAGGCGCTCAGCTGAAGGACGATGACGCCCGGGCGCGCGAGAGCGAGCGCCGTGGGGGAGAGGCCGAGCCGTGCGAGCGCCGCCGGACGATAGCCCAGGGCGACGACGTCCGCGTCCGCGAGAAGTCGGGTGAGTTGCGCTGCGCCCTCGTCGCTTCCCACGTCGAGGAGGGCGGACCGCTTGCCGTGGCCCGTGTCGAGATGCTGTGCGGATAGTTCGGGCAGGAAGGGTGGATCGATCCGGAGAACATCGGCACCGAGAAGCGCCAAAGTGCGGGTCGCGATCGGACCCGCGATCACCCGGGTGAGGTCGAGGACGCGGATCCCGCGGAGGGGAGCGGCGCGCGCCGCATCGGGGAGGGGACGAGGGCGCGCCGCACCGAGCTGAGTGACGGCAACCAGGGGATGCCGACGCAGCGCGTCATCGACGGTGGGATCCGGTACGCGCACCGCGACGCACAGGCCGCCCGCGACGCTGATCGCACGCACGGCGGATGCGGATGTCCAGCGGGCGAGTTCATGCGCGACCGCGTCGACGTCGGCATCCTCGCTCAGCCGCAGAGCACTCGCGAGTGCGGCGCGATGGTGGGGGTAGTTCGCGTGGGTGCGCACCCACCCGTCCGCCACACGGAAGAACGCAGACAAGGGAGCGAAGGCGACAGGTGGGCGGCCGCCCACGCGGAGCCAGCGCTCGCTCGTATAGGCCGTGGCCACACGGTCCGCGTCGAGCTGGACGGGCCCCACCACGTCGGCTGCGCGCATGGCGGCCCGCGTGACCGCGGAAACAGCGCGCTCCGCGAGCGCCGCAACATTCGTCCGCGAGGGCAGGGGGACCGGGCCGTTCATGGCCACACGATAGTCCCGAGGGCGCACTTTCAGCTCCCGATCTGGGAGAACGTGCGGAAGCATTCGAGGCGACACGCCCGGGATGAGACCAGGATTTGCCCGATCTGTAACCCCCGCGTAACTTATTACTTGTTCGCCCCACAGGGAAGAGCGAAAGGCCGGAAGGCCTCGCCCCCTCAAGTGGAGAGCCACCCCAACCCAAACCTCTCGGAGAGAGAACAAGACCCTTTGGTCTAGGTCGGGATCACACTTCGTGAGATGCTCTGTCATCGCCGGATCGACGACGTTCAGTCGGAAATCGCCGGTTTGACAAGCGCCGAGCGAAGTGTAAGATAGAGAAGTTGCCCTGCGGGCGAGGCTGGAAGGCTGAGTTGCAGGAGTATCCGATCCTTGAGAACTCAACAGCGTGCACTTGTCAAATGCCAAATAACCTCAACCTCATTTCGGTGGGGTGAGATTCCTTTGGATCAAGTCCAGTCCTTCTTCCGGAGGGGCTGGCGTTATGGATTGTCAGTGATGGCATCTTTTTGGTCAGTTCAAACTCGCGGAGATGAACCTATTCCGGTTTGTTGATGCAGCATTCTTTTACGGAGAGTTTGATCCTGGCTCAGGATGAACGCTGGCGGCGTGCTTAACACATGCAAGTCGAACGGTG
>NZ_CANKZA010000004.1 GCF_947488465.1 uncultured Microbacterium sp.
CTCCACTCTCGCAACCGGAGGCCTTCACCCCTCAGAAATCACGAGCGATTCACGCAACAACGTCCCTGGACATCACAGTTAGCTGGGCGCCGAAAACGTTCGCTGGAAACCAGGCGGACACGGTCACAGCAGTACGACCGGATGAACTCAGCCGCGATAGGCGTCAAGCATCCGTCCGACCAAGCCGCGAACGGCGGCGGCGACCTGTGCGGCATCCTCGACGCCAGCACGGTCGTCGATCGCGAGTCGGGCGAGCGGTGACTGGTCGCGGAGCTGCGCACTGAGCCAGTCGACCGCTGCCGTGGTGACGGGCAAGAGATCTGGATGCGCGTCGACCAGGTCACGGAGAGATCGTCCTATGTCGTCGGCGGGGATGTTTCGAACAAGACGGAGGAGGTCTCCGGCGTCTTTGGACGACAGCCGGTCTCTCCGGTCGTCCTCGACGCGCTCTTGGATCTTGATCGACTTGGCCACCACGAGCGCTGCAGGTCCCGCGACGCGAACCAGCACCTCACGAGTGTCGGCCGGGACGAGCGAGGTGAGCAGGACGGGTGAGTTGTCGAAGAGCGCGAGTTCCAAGCCGCGGGTCCGACGGGCGGTGCGCCGACCGTGTCCATCGAGTGGTGCCGTGCGTCGGGTGCTGGGGCTGAGCGCCCCTTCGGGCACCATCAGATCTACGACGACGCCATCGGCGGAGACCCAGCTGCCAGGATTGCCTGACGGTGACGGCGTGAATCCCGCATCGCTGAGCGCCTCGGAGATGTCGGGCTGCGTAGCGAGCAGTTCGGGATCGAGCGCAAGGTCGGCATCCGTAGTGTAAGTCGGTCTCGGATCTCCGAGTGGCGCGTTTACATAGACGGCCTGCGCGCCGACGAGCACCACGGCGTCGAGGTGCGGGTGGATCGACTCGAGCGCGTCCAACAGCACCCGGCGGGCTACGACGTACTCGGGGCTCGCTGACCCGTCACTCATTCCGTTGCCTCTGCGTCAGTCAGCATGGCAAGATCTTCGCCCATCGCCGTAAGTCGACCTCCCGCGGCGAGCAGATCCCCGACGATTCGCCAATGTCGCGCGATGGCAGGATCAGCGTCCTGCGATCCTTCACGTCCGTCGCTCAAGAAGTCGCAGCCGGCAACGAGGATGCCACCGCGACGATCAGGCGCAAGGTCCATTGTCCGTTCGACGCTCGCGATGTCGTCGGTGTACAGCCAGATGCCCACCGGGGGAAGCGGCGCCACTCGACCATTCCTGGTGAACTCTGCCGCCGCGGCACGACTGCCCGTCAGCGCGTACCGGATGTCGGACCGGCGGAGACGTTCGATCGCGAGGTCCTCTCCCAGCAGCGACAGGTAGCGGCCAGGTTTGAACGTCGACACAAACCCGTAGTCCTGCGCCCACCGCGTCGCCAGCGCGATGCGATCGGGAACGCGAATGCCCGCCGTACTCACCTCGAGCACTCCGTCGGTGCGAAGAAGGTCGATGACGCGACTCGCCGTTCCCACGCCAGTTCCTGTTTTACGAGCGGCTTCTCGCACTGATGTAGCGCCGCCGTCAGAGAGGAGGCTGACAACGACCTCCGACGCAGCCTTCCCCTTCAGGGATCGGAGACTTTGCTGGTCGCCGCTGGTATCAGGATCAGGATCTCGAGATGCGCCGATTCGGTCGATCCATACGGGGGGTTCGACGCTGCGGATGAGCATGTTCCCGGTGGCGTCCCAGTACGACCACCCCGACTTCCTCAGCTCGTCACGCACCGACGGTGACAGGAATGGCGCGACCAGGGCGTTCACTGCCGTGGAGCGCCTTTTGGCGAGCCTCGTGACATCGGCGCGCGTGCGGGGCGGCATGAGCTTGACCTCCACGTTCAAGGTGATGGCAGCGTCGCCGAACTCGACCATCGCGATGTAGTCTGCGAAACCGCCCGCGCCCTCGCGCTGCACCGAGCCGAGCCGACCGCCCACATCGAAGAGGGCCTTCGTGAAACTCTGAAACAGACCCTCCGTTCCAGGAGTTCTACCGTTCCGCATAAACTGGAACATATCGATTTCTGGAACATACGTCAAGCTGATTCGCCTCAATAGGAGCTCTCGATTGCACCATGGAGGACCCACAGCCCACGTGCTCCGCGTGGACACAATGTGGACACAAGCCGCGTAGCTCAAGACCGGTTCCGCTGATCAGAACCGAACGACACGAGACTAGATCGCAGCTCGCACTCTCTTAATTTTCCGAGGCGTGACGGCACAACCGGCGTGATTCCGCGCTTCTCGAGCGTCAACGAAATCAGCGCAACCGCAGTTTCGACTCCCGCCGTCGCGTCTCTGAAAGCGACTTCTTACGATCCGCGAACGAGCGAGGATCTGGCCGCCGCACTCGTCCGCAGCGGGCGTACCCTGAGTGCGTGATGGCGGAACCCCCGGGCGGGATCGGCACTGTGTCCCTGACCGATCGACGGGTCCTCGTGGTGGACGATGATCCGACGGTCTCTGAAGTCGTCACCGAGTACCTGCGCGCCGCCGGATTCGTCGTGGACCATGCCGCAGAAAGTCATTACCGAATGCAGACAGTCCAGGTCAGGCGCCCACAGCGCAGACCGCTCTAGGCTGCCGTGCTCGAACCTGCCCGGAGCCGCCGCATCACATTGCGCTCGACGAGCACCGGTACATAGGTGCGCAGTCGCACGGCGTCGAACGCTTCGAGTTCTTCCGCGATCAGCGCGAAGGCCTCCTCCTCCGCGAGAAAGGGGAAACGATGGCCCAGACGCTCCGCCAAGTAGACGAGCGCCTCAAACTCGTTCTCGGGGTTCGTGTGGCTCATACACCCATTTTCCTCCGATCACGCGCGAAGCGACAGGGTCAGAATGGTCCCCTCGACCACGCCATCCGTCGCTACGGTGGACGCGGGACCGCATCGGCCCACGATTCCAGGAGGCGTCCGGACATGAAGGTCGTAGCGGTCTACAGCACGAAAGGCGGAGTCGGTAAGACCACCGCGGCGGTCAATCTCGCGTGGGAGGCGGCGAAGAACTTTCGGGTGTTGCTGTGGGATCTCGATCCGCAAGGAGCCACGGGTTTCCTCCTCCAGGTGAAACCGAAGAAGGTCAAGGGCGGTGTCAGCGCCCTGGTGGCCGGCCAGAGCAAGGTGTCCCACGCGATCCGCTCCACCAGCTATGACAATCTCGACGTCCTGCCGGCCGACGCGAGCTACCGAGACCTCGACCTGGTGTTCGACCACGCGAAGAAGTCTGAGCAGCGAATCGCGAAGATTCTCGCGCAGGTCGACCGCGACTACGACGTCGTGATCCTCGACTGCCCGCCCGGCGCCGCTCTCGTCGCGGAGAACGCAGTGTTCTCGGCGGATGCTGTCGTGGTCCCCCTCGTGCCGTCACCGCTGTCGATGCGGTCCCTCGAACAGGTCAGCGCGTTCCTGGCGGAATCGGTGTCGAAGGCGCGAATGGTCGCGTTCCTGTCGATGGTCGACCGCCGCAAAACGCTGCATCGTGAGGCGGTTGAAAAGCTGCCCGCGACACAGAAGTCGGTCAGCGCCGTTGTGGTTCCCGCCACGGTGCAGGTGGAGCGGATGGGAACGGAGCGGGCACCCGTCGGCAGCTATGCGCCCCGCGCCGAAGCAGCACAGGCCTACGGTGACCTGTGGGCGCTGGTGGAGAAGACCGTGAAGCCGAAGACAGGCACGCGCAAGCGCTGAGCCGGACCCGTCGCTCAGGGCGCGGACAGCCCCAGCGCCGGTTACATCTTTCCGACGGTGATCTCCAGCCCTGCCGTCAGTGCGTCGCCTGTGTGCCCCGCGCCGGGGATGACGTCGTAGGTGACGGCCATCCCCGCGGCCTTCGCCGCGGGGAGACGGTTTCGGCCGCCTGTTCGTAGTCGGGGTCGTCTCCGCCGGCAGTGAAGGCAGCGGTCATCCCGGCATACGCCCCTGGGTTGGCGGCGAAGATATTCACCGGTTTGGATGCGTCGAATGCGGCCTGGCTGCCGCTGTAGATGGTCTGGGTCACATTGTCGGCTTGTTCAGAACCGGGGTACGGTTCGCCGGAGATGTACATCACGTTCCTCCACGCGCGAGGGTCTTCCGCCGCGAACGTGATCGCGCACCCTCCGCCGTTCGAATAGCCCCCGATGACCCAGTAGCGAGGATCGTCGATGACGTGCAGGTTGTTGCGCACCCAGGCCACGACATCCTCGGTGATGTAGGTCTTCGCGTTGCCGTACGCCGTCGAATCTGCGCAGGCGGTGTCGACGACGGCCGAACGGCGCCGACGGCAACCGCCACAACTGTCCCGATTGCCTGTCGGGCATTCAGGCGTCGCACGAGGAGCACGAGCGCGAGCACCACGGACAGGTCGAGGAGGATCCACGGCACGGGGCCATCGATGATCGGCGCGGTTCTCAGACGCGCGGGCTCTTGATGAGCGCGCCCGCTGCGAGGAAAACCACGGCGGCCGCCGGTTGGATGCCGTTCCACAGTCCCTCGTCGAGAGGCAACGGGGAGACCGGGTTCCAGACGACGGCGATGACCACGAACACCGGAATCCACCACCACTGCTTCGCCTGACCGGAAAACCAGGCGATGATCAGCGCGAGAATCGACACCGCATAGCGGACGAACATGTCCCACTCGAGCGTGAAGAGCACCGGCGCGAGGAACAGCACGATCGCCGCGAGGATGCCCGGTGCGAGCGCGTTGCGCTGGAAGACCGGCGTCTGGTCTTTCTGCGACATCAGGCGATCCGGGTTCCGGGCGGCAGTGCACGCGCGGGGGTGCGGGTGCGCGCCCACGCCCACCACAGGAGCCCGCCCGCCAGCACGACCTGCACCCCGAGTCCCACGAACCAGCTCGGCACCGTGTTCGCGATGGTCTCCTCGTAGTCCGGCCCCGAGTAGACCCCGTCGGTGTAGTACTCGGGATCGCATTCGTCCCAGCCCGACTGCTCGGACATCGGGATCTGGGCGGAGCGCACGCTGTACTTCAGCCATCCGAACATGTCGACCGGATATCCGGACTCGTCGAAGCGGGTCGGCACGGCGTCGGCGAGGATGACGAACGGGTTGGCGGCCAGCATCCACCAGACGTAGTCGTAGCGCGGCATGCGCGAGGTGCTTTCCTGCCATTCGCCGCACACCATCTGGTCCGGGTCGCCCCAGCAGTCGTCCGAGCCGTCGCGGCAGACCGGGTTGCCGGTGTCGGAATCGTATTCGGCGGTGCGGTAACTGGTGGTGTACTCGGTCGAGACGGCGGCCCCGATCAGGCCGAAACCGATCACCGATCCGGCGACGAGCGCCATCACGACCAGGTACGTGGCCGCGACCGAGAACAGCGGGCGGGCGAGGATGCCGGACAGTGCCACCCCGATCGCCGAGATCACCCCGGTCTGAACGATCAGCACGACGAGCGAGACGATGACGGTGAGCGGGTCGACGTCTCCGGCAAAGGTGGCGACGACCAGGAACGGTGCCGCCACGGCGGTGAAGGCAAGACCGGTGATCCAGGCGGCGACGAACTTGCCGAGCAGGATCTCGCCGGTCGTGGCGAGCGTGACCTGGACGGGGGCGAGCGTCGCCGCGTCTCGGTCGCCGTTGATCGAGTTTCCCGAGAGAGTGGGCGAGACGAGCACGACGAGCAGGAGGGTGATGTAGACGACGATCGAGTACACACCGGGGCCTCCCGCGCCCCACCCGCCGTACGAGAGGAATGCGAGCGCCGTCACGCCGAGGAGGAGGAGCGCGAAGATCCCCAACAGCACGTACCAGGCGACGGTACGCACCCGCTGCGTGAGCTCGAGGCGGGAGATCGTCCAGAGCCGCGAGAGGGTCATCGCGCACCTCCTTCGAGGTCGAGGAAGGTGTGTTCGAGCAAGCCCGTCGCGGCGGAGAACTCCGCAACCGGGAGTCCGGCGTGCACGAGGGCGGCCAGCCCGCCGGCGGCACCGGCATCCGAATCGAACGCGACCAGCAGATCGCGCCGGTCGATCGGGATGAGTGCGGCGTCGAGGCCGAGCGCCTGGGCGACGGGAACGACGGCGGCGCGCGCGTCGAGATCGGCAATGCGAACCCGCCAGGTGCGCTGACGCCCGGCGGCCGCGGCGACCCGGTCGGCGCTGACGGTCTCACCCTGCACGAGGAAGACGGCGTCGTCGACGACCTCCTCGAGCTCGGAGAGGATATGGCTGGAGATGAGGATCGTCCGGCCCTCGGCCGCCAGGCGGCGCAGGAGCGTGCGCAGCTCGATACGCGCTTGCGGGTCGAGCCCCGAGGCCGGTTCGTCCAGCAGCAGCACGCGCGGATTGTGGACGAGCGCGCGGGCGAGTCCCAAACGCTGTTTCTGCCCCCGCGACAGCACCCGGGCCGGCGCGTCGGCGAGGTTCGCGAGCCCGACCTCGTCGATCAGTCGCGCCGCGCCCGCGGTCGCCTGATCACGGTCGAGGTCGTAGAGGCGCCCGGTCGTGATGAGCGTCTCTCGCACCGTCAACGATCCCCACGCGCCGAGCGCGTCCGGCATCCACCCGAGGAGAGCGCGAGCCGCGGCCGGATCAGCCACGGGGTCGACACCCCCGATCCGGAGCTCCCCCGCGTCGGGGGCGAGGAGCGAGGCAAGCATGAGGAGGAGCGTGGTCTTGCCCGACCCGTTGGGTCCGACGAGCCCGGTCACCGCGCCCTCCCGGGCGTCGAGGGTCACGTTGCGGACGGCGTGGACGTTCCCGAACGAACGGCGCACGCCACGGGCGACAATGCCGGCGTCTGTCATGTCTTCACCCTACGGGTGCGGGGCGGCGTCACCGCGACGACTGCGTGCCGCGGAAGAACGCGACTCCGAGATCGGCATGGTCGACGAAGAAGCCGTCGACTCCCGCATCCGCAAGGAACTGCCACTCCGCCTCGTACTCGCCGAAGGCAGCCTTGTCTCGACCCCGACGGAACTGGCCGACCAGGAAGGCATTTTCCGGGCGGCACGTCCAGGTGAAGACACGCAACCCCCGCGCGTGGGCATCGGCGACAACGGGTGCCGGCTCACCGACGCGGCCCCGGCGATCCGGCGCCAGGATGCTCCTCTTATCGAGGCTGATCCCGTCCACCCGCCCGACGAGAGCGTCGAGGCCCGCCGGTGTCATGACCGAGCGGTAGGTCGGCGCCGACGCTCCCTGTGCCGCGACGAGGTCGGCGGGCTGTCCCGCGGCCTCGAGGAGATAGATGTAGCTCGCGCGCACGCCCCGCTCGCGGAGCTGTGTGAGGACGCTCGATTCGAATGCCTCGATCGTCAGCGGCCAGCGACCGCCGTCCCAGCCAGCCGCGCCGAGCTCGTCGGCGATGATCCCCGCGTAGTCGAAGCCCAGCCCGGTGAGATAGGTGGCGTGCTTGATCTCCAGCACGACCCCGATCTCCCGGCCCTGGTCGAGTGCGGCCTGCGCCACGAGGTCGAGCACATCGCGCAGGCGCAGAATCGGCTGCTCCCCGTCGAAGCTCGCACTCCCCGGCCGTAGCCGCGGCAGACGCTCGCGGCAACGGAGGATGCTGAGTTCGGCCCAGGTGAAGTCCTCGGCGAACCAGCCGGTCAGCTCCGCTCCGTCGACGGTCTTGGTCGTGCGGCGCTCGGCGAACTCGGGGTGGTCGGCGACATCCGTGGTCGATCCGATCTCGGTGTCGTGCCGGACCACGAGCACCCCGTCGCGCGACAGCACGATGTCGGGTTCGACGGCATCCACACCCAGCGCCAGCGCCAGATCGTAGGACGACCGCGAGTGTTCGGGCCGATACCCGGGTGCACCGCGGTGACCGATCACGAGAGGACGACGGCGCGGCATGTCTCCAGGGTAGTCAGCGGCGACGGCGCTTCCCTTCATAGCGCCCTCACAGCGCAAGATCTGCCGCCCCGGACAGGATTTCGATACTCTGGTATTCCGCAGGATTTCACTGCGGCACACTTCGCATTGGAGAGAGACCACCATGGCCTCGAGCAGCAACCCCGCATTCAGCAACCCCGCGTTCCAGGAACAGCGGCCGGGGCTGACCCCGCCGGCTGCCCAGACCCAGTTCGGCACCGCGTCCGCACAGTCCGTCGACATCGCCACGCAGGCACAGATGGAAGGTGCCTACGCCTCCCCCGCCGCCGGGTCGGTAGAGACCGGCCGCATGACGGTCGAGGACACCGTCATCAAGACCCTCGCCCTGTTCGGCATCCTCCTCGTCACCGCCGTCGTCGGCTGGATCTGGACGATGTCCGGAGTCACGGCCGACAACCCCACCGGTGTCAACATGGCCCCGTGGATCATCGGCATGCTCGGCGGCTTCGTGCTGTCGATGGTCGTGATCTTCACGTCGCGCAAGAAGATCCGCCCCGCGCTCATCTTCGGCTACGCCGCGTTCGAGGGTCTCTTCATCGGTGGCATCTCGGCGTACTTCGAGTTCATCTGGCCCGGCATCGTGCTGCAGGCGACGATCGCGACCCTCTCGGTTGTCGGCGTGACGCTCGCTCTCTTCGCCAGCGGCAAGGTGCGCGCGTCGAAGAAGGCCACCAAGGTCTTCATGATCGCGATGGTCGGGTACCTGGTCTTCTCGCTCGTCAACCTCGTCATGATGATGTTCGGCGCCTTCGGCGACAACAGCGCCGGCCCGTTCGGCATCTCGAGCCAGCCGAGCTTCATCCTCGGCATCCCGTGGGGCGTCATCATCGGCGTGTTCGTCGTCATCATGGCTGCGTACTCGCTCGTGCTCGACTTCGACTCGATCCAGCAGGGTGTGCGCAACGGCGCCCCGCGCCAGTACGGCTGGCTCGGCGCCTTCGGCATCATGGTCACGGTCGTCTGGCTCTACATCGAGCTCCTGCGCATGATCGCCATCATCCGCGGCAACAACTGATCTCGCACTGACCGACAGGCCCGTCCGGCTCACGCCGGGCGGGCCTTCGTCGTGCCCGCTCAGGCCTGGGGGCTTTGCGGGACTGGGGCTTGCCAGCCGCCTGCGCCCGCGCCTGCCGCCCGCCGCCTGCGCCCGCGCCTGCCGCCCGCCGCCTGCGCCCGCGCCTGCCGCCCGCGCCCTGCGTCCTGCGTCCTGCGGACCCGCCGCCTCCCCGTATTCAGTCTGCTCGAAGGGGTGCCGCGCACGACTCCGCGCAAATCGGCGGCCAGTGCGCGCAGCGGTCACCGGCAGACTGAATACGGTAGCGGGCTGCGGCCGACCCGGCCTCGTCGGCCGGCGCACCCGTGTTCCGCAAGAAGGCTCGGTCCGTCTTCAGAAGGCTCGGTCCATATTCAGTCTGCGCAGAGCGGCACCTGCCTCGGCGCCCTGGAATTCCGCGGGGGATTCCCCGCTGAATTCACGCGCAGACTGAATACGGGCCAGCGGGAGCGGCGCCACCGGAGGCGGGAGGACCGACGGGGCATGACCAAACGACGGATGCCGGGGTCGATCCGCAGATCAGGCCCCGGCATCCGGTCAGCTCACTCCCACTCGATGGTTCCCGGGGGCTTGGAGGTCACATCGAGGACGACGCGGTTGACGTCGCGCACCTCGTTCGTGATGCGGTTCGAGATGCGCGCCAGCACGTCGTAGGGCAGGCGGGTCCAGTCGGCGGTCATGGCGTCTTCCGACGACACCGGACGCAGCACGATCGGGTGGCCGTAGGTGCGGCCGTCGCCCTGCACACCGACGGAGCGGACGTCGGCGAGCAGCACGACCGGGCACTGCCAGATCTCGCCGTCGAGGCCCGCCGCAGTCAGCTCGGCGCGGGCAATGGCATCGGCGTCACGCAGAATCTCGAGACGGTCAGCGGTAACCTCACCGACGATGCGGATGCCGAGGCCGGGCCCCGGAAACGGCTGCCGTCCGACGATCACCTCGGGCAGTCCCAGTTCGCGCCCGATTGCGCGCACCTCGTCCTTGAAGAGGGTCCGCAGCGGTTCGACGAGCTCGAACTGCAGGTCCTCCGGCAGGCCGCCCACGTTGTGGTGGCTCTTGATGTTCGCGGTGCCGGTACCGCCGCCGGACTCGACGACGTCGGGGTAAAGGGTCCCCTGCACAAGGAAGCGGATCGGCTCGCCGTCGGCCGCGGCTTCCGCGATGAGCGCCTTCTCGGCCGCCTCGAAGGAACGGATGAACTCGCGCCCGATGATCTTGCGCTTCTGCTCGGGATCGCTGACGCCGGCAAGCGCCGTGAGGAATTGCTCCCGCGCGTCGACGGTGACCAGGCGCACACCGGTCGAGGCGACATAGTCCTGCTCGACCTGCTCGCGCTCGTCCTTCCGGAGCAGCCCATGGTCGACGAAAATGCAGACCAACTGGTCACCGACGGCCTTGTGCACGAGCGCCGCAGCGACCGCGGAGTCGACGCCACCGGAGAGGCCGCAGATCACGCGGCCGCTCCCGATCTGGTCCTGGATGCGGGCGACCTGCTCGGCGATGACGTTGCCGCTGTTCCAGTCGGCCGCGAGCCCCGCCGCCTTGTGCAGGAAGTTGACGATGACGTCCTGGCCGTAATCGGAGTGCTTCACCTCGGGATGCCACTGCACGCCGTAGAAGCACTTCTCGGCGTTGCCGAAGGCCGCGACCGGGGTCGCCGCCGTCGAGGCCAGCACGTCGAAGCCGGCGGGCGCCTCGGAGACCTGGTCGCCGTGGCTCATCCACACGTTCTGGGTCTCGGGCTGGCCGCCGAGCAGCACGCCGCCGTCGCCTTCGAGCACGGCATCCGTCGCTCCGTACTCGCGGAGTCCCGTGTTGGCCACGACGCCGCCGAGCTGACGGGCCATCACCTGGAAGCCGTAGCAGATGCCGAGAGTCGGGATGCCGAGCTCCAGCACGCCGGCATCCAACGTGGGCGCTTCCGGCTCGTACACCGAGGAGGGGCCGCCGGAGAGGACCAGCGCGAGCGGGTTGCGCGCGGCGACCTCGTCGGCCGTGACGGTGTGGGGCACGATCTCGCTGTAGACGCCGGCTTCGCGCACGCGTCGCGCGATGAGCTGCGCGTATTGTGCGCCGAAGTCGACGACCAGGACAGGTCGCTGGTCGGTCTGAGTCTCGGTGGTCACCGGGTGCCTTCCGTGATGAGAGCGGATGCCGCCTCGCGCTCGGCGAGGTAGGTCTTGACCTCGCGGGCGACGCGGGCCTCCATGAAGAACGACAGGAGCGGGACGATGCCGCCGAGGGCGAGCATGATGAAGCGCGGGAAGCGCCAGCGCATCAGGCTCCAGATCCGGAAGCAGGCGAACAGGTACACCACGTAGAACCAGCCGTGCGCGACGAGGATGCCGAGCGACAGGTTGAACCCGTCGCCGGCCGACGTCAGTTCGCATCCGCTTCCGCCGGGGAGGAAGAGGGAGAACCATTGGCAGTCGGCGCCGACGATGACCGGCGCCAGCCACAGCAGCCCGCCCGAGCCGCCGGTGAACACCTCGACGTGCAGAGGCGTGTACTTCAAGATCATCTCGGCGAGCAGAAGCAGGAGCCCGACACCGGTGACGATCGAGGCGATCTGGTAGAAGGTCAGCGCCCCGCGGATCGCCGGAAAGGTGGCGAGTTTGGGCTGAGGCATGCGGTCCAGTCTACTGAACCGGCTCGGCGGCCTCTTCCAGGTCCTCGACCTCTTTCTCCCAGGCATCCTTGGCCAGGCGGTACCACATGTAGAAGGCGAAGCCGGCGAAGATCGCCCATTCCACGGCGTAGAAGATGTTGAGCCAGTTGACGCTGGACCCCTCGACGGGTGCGGGCGAGTCGATCGCGACGAGGTCGTCGGGCAGAGCGAGGCCTGTAGTGTCGATGTCGGCGACGAGGTACGCCCTGTAGACATCGAGACCCTCGACGTCGGACCACTGCCCGAGGAGGGCCGCCGGCGACATCCGCGTCATCTCGGTCGCCGCTGCACCGTCGGGCGGGAGCGCCGGGCCCTCGTCCGAGATGATGCGTCCGGTCAGCGTGGCCGTCGCTGCGTCGCCATCGGCGGCGAGAGCGGATGCCGCGGCATCGGCCGCATCCCGCGTCGGCGCCCAGGCGATCGCGACCGCCAGGAGGGCCGGGCCATCGCCTGTGCGGAACTGTCCGGTGACCCAATACCCCTCGACGCCGTCATTGAAGCGTGAGGAGACGACCAGGAAGTCGGTCGGATGCCAGGTCCCGCTCACCTCGACGCGCTGTCCGACGAGCGGCTCGGGGAGGTACTCCCCCGGCGTCGTGACGTCGGCGAGAGGCTGGACGATTTCGGTGGCGCCGGGGGGCGCCGGGTCGGTATCGATCGCGTTCCCCAGCTGCCACTGACCGAGCCAGGCGAAGACGGCGGCGACGGCGAGGGCGAACACCAGCATCCCGATCCACCAGGGACGCAGCAGGACTTCGCGGAGCGTCGGCGGGAAGACCTCGACGGCCTCCGGCGATGCCTCGCTCACGCTCGACGCCATCACTGGGCGGTATACGGCGCGACGACGACCTCGACGCGCTGGAACTCCTTGAGGTCGGAATACCCGGTCGTGGCCATCGACTTGCGAAGCGCGCCGATGAGGTTCGCCGTGCCGTCCGCGACGGGCGCGGGGCCGTAGAGAATCTGCTCGAGCGGGCCGACCTGGCCGACCTCGACGCGTCTGCCGCGGGGAAGCTTGGCGTGGTGGGCTTCGGGACCCCAGTGGAATCCCTGCCCGGGGGCATCCGTCGCGCGGGCGAGGGCGACGCCCAGCATGACGGCATCCGCCCCCATCGCGAGCGCCTTGACGATGTCGCCGGACGTGCCCACGCCGCCGTCGGCGATCACGTGCACGTAGCGTCCGCCGGATTCGTCGAGGTAGTCGCGGCGCGCGCCGGCGACGTCCGCCACTGCGGTCGCCATCGGCGCGTGGATGCCGAGGGTGGCGCGCGTCGTCGATGCCGCTCCCCCGCCGAACCCGACGAGGACGCCCGCGGCGCCCGTGCGCATGAGATGGAGCGCCGCCGTGTAGGTCGAGGCGCCGCCGACGATGACGGGGACGTCGAGGTCGTAGATGAACTTCTTGAGGTTCAGGGGTTCGAGCTCGCTCGAGACGTGCTCGGCCGACACGGTCGTTCCGCGGATCACGAACAGGTCGACGCCCGCAGCGACGACCGTCTCGTACAGGTCCTGCGTGCGCTGAGGCGTGAGCGCACCGGCGACCGTGACCCCGGCGTCGCGGATCTCGGCAAGGCGATCGCGCACCAGTTCGGGCTTGATCGGCTCACTGTAGAGCTCCTGCATGCGGCGCGTGGCATCGGCATCCGAGAGCCCCGCGATCTCGGCGAGCAACGGCTCGGGGTCGTCATAGCGCGTCCAGACGCCCTCGAGGTCGAGCACGCCGAGGCCGCCGAGCTGTCCGAGCATGATCGCTGTGCGCGGGCTCATGACCGAATCCATGGGCGCGCCGAGCACCGGAATGCCGAATCCGAACGCGTCGATCGACCAGGACGTCGAAACGTCCTCGGGGTTGCGCGTGCGCCGCGAGGGCACAACGGCGATGTCGTCGAATGCGTAGGCGCGGCGGGCGCGCTTGGCGCGGCCGAGCTCGATCTCCATGCTCACCCCCTCAGCCTACCCGGGTGCCCGCGTGCGCCAGGATGGATGCCGGAGGTCAGAATGCGGATCATCATCATCGGCGGCGGTGTGATGGGGCTGTCCGCCGCGTGGCAGCTCACCCGCCGCGGCGAGCGCCCGATCGTGCTCGAGCGCTTCGCGCGCGGGCATCACGAGGGTGCGTCGCACGGCGAGACCCGCAACTTCAACAACGCGTACGGCGAGGATCACTACCTCGATCTGCTCGCGCGCGCCCGCGAGGGATGGGACGCGCTCGGCACCGTCGACGGCGAGCCGCTGCTGCGGCTACACGGGCTCGTGTCGCACGGGGCCGGTGCGGCGCTCGGGTCTGGCAGCGGCGCGGGGCTGGCGGAGATCGCGGCCGGACTGACCGCGCGCGGGATCCCGGCGGAGCTCCTGGGTGGCGCCGAAGCCGCGCGGCGGTGGCCGGGCATGCGCTTCGAGGACACCGTGCTGTACTCGCCCGATGCGGGCGTCGCGCGGGCTGCGGCCGCGCTCCGCGAACTCGAGCGACGCACCGTCGAGGCAGGCGGCGAGGTGCGCTGGAACACGCGGGTGCGGGCGGTCTCACCAGACGCGGACGGCGTCGACGTCGTGACGGATGCCGGTGTCCTCCGCGCCGACGTCGCGATCGTTGTGGCCGGCGCGTGGACCGAAGGGCTGGTGAATGGCGGCATCCGCCTGCCGCGCCTGCGCGTGACGGAAGAGACACCCGCGCACTTCACCGCGCGGATCGCGGGGCCGTGGCCGTCGTTCAATCAGTTCGTCGCACCGGGCGCGCAACCGGCGAACGTGTACGGCATGCCGACACCCGGCGAGGGGATCAAAGTCGGGTTCCACGGCGTCGGCGACGAGATCGATCCGGATGCCCGGCCCCACCGGCCGACGTGGCAACGCGAACTCGCCGCCTATGTGGGCGAGTGGCTGCCCGGCCTCGATCCGGAGTCGGCCGTGCCGATCTCGTGCACCTACACGACGACGCCGACCGAAGCCTTCGTGCTCGATCGCGTCGGCCCTCTGGTGATCGGCGCCGGATTCTCCGGCCAGGGCTTCAAATTCGCTCCCGGTGTGGGAGCGACACTCGCCGACCTCGCTCTGGATCCGACCGCGCGCGCCGCCGCGCCCTTCCGCCTCCCGGCGTAGCGCGCCTTCCGCCTCGACCGCTGCTCCGGCTGGACCGCTCTTCCGGCTCGGCCGCTGTTCCTGCTCGACCGCTCTCCGGTCGCACGATCTCCGCAGAATGTCGCGATCTCCGCACCGGATGCCGGCATCCCCTGCGGGAATGACGACATTCTGCGGCGATCGTCGTTTCCTCCCCAGGGCGGGGCGCCGTCGAGTTGTCCCCACACGCGAGGTGCGACAGCCGCAGGAAAGAATGCCAGCGACAGGATGCCGGTATGTCCGCGCCACGGAAGTCGCTCGAGGACCTGTTCGCCCAGATGAGTGCGGTCGGGATCGCGCATCGCGCGGCGCTCCTGCAGATGGCCCTCATCCTCTGGGAGTCGGCGGCCCGCTCCGAACGTCTCGCTCCGGAGGCGCTGCGCGCGATTCGCTGGACATCCCGCGCGGCCGTCGAGATCGCTGCCGAGACCACCGGACTCGCGGACTCCGGGCTCGAGGTGATCGTCGTCCGCCCGCTGCGCTCCCTCGGGGTGCGCGTGCGGCAACAGGTGTGGATCGTGGGCAAGCCGGTCGACGCCCTCGTGGGTGAGCGACTCGCCCTGCAGATCGACGGGTGGATGCACCACTCGTCCTCCGATCAGCGCTTGTAGTTCGGGGCCTCCACGACGATCTGCACGTCGTGGGGGTGGCTTTCCTTGAGACCTGCCGAGGTGATCCGCACGAACTTGCCTTTGGCCTTGAGCTCTTCGATCGTGCGGGCGCCGACGTAGAACATCGACTGCCGCAGGCCTCCGATGAGCTGATGGGCGACCGCCGAGACCGGGCCGCGGTAGGCGACCTGACCTTCGATGCCCTCGGGGATGAGCTTGTCGTCGGAGGGCACATCGGCCTGGAAATAGCGGTCCTTCGAGTACGACGTGTTCTTGCCACGCGTCTGCATCGCGCCGAGCGAGCCCATGCCGCGATACAGCTTGAACTGCTTGCCGCCCTGAAAGACGACTTCTCCGGGCGACTCATCGGTGCCGGCGAGTAGCGAGCCCAGCATGACGGTGTCGGCGCCGGCGACGAGGGCCTTGGCGATGTCGCCGGAGTACTGCAGCCCTCCATCGGCGATGATCGGGATGCCGGCTTCGCGCGCGGCCTTGTACGCCTCCCAGATCGCGGTGACCTGCGGCACGCCGACGCCGGCGATGATGCGGGTCGTGCAGATCGATCCCGGGCCGACGCCGACCTTGACCGCGTCGACACCCGCGTCGATCAGTGCCTGTGCACCCTCGCGGGTCGCGGCCTGGCCACCGATGACGTCGATGTGGGCGAACGTGGGGTCGGACTTGATGCGCGTGACCATGTCGATGACGCCGGCGGAGTGTCCGTTCGCGGTGTCGACGACGATCACATCGACACCCGCGTCGCGCAGCGCCTCGGCGCGCTCCCACGCGTCGCCAAAGAAGCCGATCGCGGCGCCGACCCGCAGCCGACCCTGCTCATCCTTCGTGGCGAGCGGATACTTCTCGCTTTTGTCGAAGTCCTTGATCGTGATGAGGCCCGCGAGCTTTCCGTCCTCGTCCAGCAGCGGCAGCTTCTCGACGCGGTGGTGCGCGAAGAGTGCGATGACCTCGTTCGCAGCGATGCCGACGCGGCCGGTGACGAGCCCCTCGGTGGTCATGACGTCGCGAACCTTCGTGGTCTGACGCTCAAAACCCGAGACGAACCGCATGTCGCGGTTCGTGATGATTCCGACCAGCCGCCCGTCGTCGTCGACGACGGGGAGACCGGAGATGCGGTACTGGGCGCAGAGGTTGTCGACCTCTTCGATCGTGGCATCCGGTGTCGTCGTGATCGGATCGGTGATCATGCCCGACTCGCTCCGCTTGACGCGATCGACCATCGCCGCCTGGTCGGCGATCGAGAGGTTGCGGTGGATGATGCCGAGACCGCCCTCACGGGCGATCGCGATCGCGAGGCGCGCTTCGGTGACGGTGTCCATCGCGGCTGACAGGAGCGGCGTCGCGACCGTGATGCGGCGGGTGACCCGAGAGGACGTGTCGGCCTCGGAAGGGATGACGTCGGTGTGTCCCGGGAGGAGGAGCACGTCGTCGTAGGTCAAACCGACGAAACCGAAGGGGTCGTTGTAATCCATGCGCTCTCCTGCGTGCTCTCGGGATGTACCGATTCTAAGTCGCGCAGAACCCGAACAATTCCGGTCTTCTCCAGCCGAACCGCCGAGAAACCAGGCAATTGCGCCGCGACAGACCGGGGAGACCAATAGGCGAAACAAAGCCGACACATTACGCTCGTACCGTCGTGGTCACTGCCGACTGCGACCGCATCACCCAATACAGGTGCGCCGGACTGGAGGATTCGTGAGTCCCACGACCGTCACCGCACGCCATCCGATGAGATGGATCGTGCTTTTCCTGGGCGCCATGCTGGCCGCCGGGTTGCTGTTGCTCAGCAGCCCGATCGCCGCGCATGCCGCCTCCCCCGACACCCCGGGAGCCGACCAGGAACAGACCGACTTCTACTTCGGCGGTGTGATCACTTTCGACGAGAAGCCCGTTCCCGACGTGACGATGTCGATTTCCGGCGGCGGATTCGAAGCCGAGACGATCACCGACGCCGAGGGCAAATGGCGGCTGTACGTCCCCGAGAAGGACACGTACACGCTCACGATCGATGAGGACACCCTGCCGGAAGGCGTCATCGTCGACGCAACACAGCTGACCGAGGGCCTCCAGCCGATCCAGGGCACCACAGGATCGTTCGAAGTCGAGTTCGGCCTCACCAAGACGAAGATCGTGAACCTCTTCCTCGGTCAGGGCGAGCGCATCACACAGTCGTTCGTCGATCAGCTCGCCGTCCGCCTCGTCAACGGGCTGAACTTCGGCCTTCTCCTCGCTCTCGCGGCGATGGGAGCGGCCCTCATCTACGGCACGACGGGCCTGTCGAACTTCGCCCACGGCGAGATGGTGACCTGGGGTGCGCTCGTCGCGATGGTGCTCTCCACCACGTGGCAGCTGCCGCTGTGGCTCGGGATCTCCGCCGCCGTGATCGGCGGTGCCGCCCTGGGGTTGGCGACGGATGCCGGACTCTGGCGGCCGTTGCGCCGTCGCGGGCTGGGCGTCGTACAGCTCATGATCGTGTCGATCGGTCTGTCGCTCGCGCTCCGCTACGTCTATCAGTTCTTCATCGGCGGCAAGACCTACCAGCTGCCGGGTGCGAGCCCCGCCCCGATCCAATTCGGGCCGATCTCGCTCTCCTACATCGACCTGATCAGCATGGGCGTGAGCATCGTCGTCATCTGCGCGGTTGCGTACTTCCTGCTGCGCACCCGCATCGGCAAGGCCACGCGCGCGATCTCCGACAACCCGCAGCTGGCTGCGGCATCCGGAATCGATGTCGACCGGGTCGTGCGCATCGTCTGGGTCATGGCGGGCATGCTCGCCGCGATCTCGGGTGTCCTGTGGGCCTACTTCCGCCCGGGCGTGCAGTGGAACATGGGCACCCAGATGCTGTTGCTCATCTTCGCCGCGATGACGCTCGGCGGGCTCGGCACCGCGTTCGGCGCGCTGATCGGCTCGATCATCGTCGGTGTCGTGGTCGAGACCTCGACGCTCTGGATCCCGTCGGACCTCAAGTACGCCGGAGCGCTCGTGGTGCTGATCCTGATTCTTCTCGTGCGACCCCAAGGTCTGCTCGGTCGTAAAGAAAGGCTCGGGTGACCGCCATGGATTGGGCTTCCATCCTCTCCAACACGCTCAGCTACCTGCTCAGCCCGGTCACGATCGCCTACGCCCTCGCGGCGACGGGTCTGGCCGTCCACTTCGGTTACGCGGGCCTGCTGAACTTCGGTATGGCCGGCTTCATGGCCCTCGGCGCCTACGGCTACGCCATCGGCATCCTCACCTTCGGCCTGCCGTGGTACCTCGCCATGCTCCTCGGCCTCGTGCTGGCGGCAATTTTCGCCGTCGTCCTCGGTGTACCGACCCTGCGTCTGCGCGCCGACTATCTCGCGATCGTGACGATCGCGGCGGCCGAGATCGTCCGCCTGCTGTTCACGACGCAGGTCTTCGACGAGTGGACCAACTCCGCCGACGGCCTGGGCAACTACAACGGCAGCTTCCAGTCATCCAACCCCTTCCCCGTGCTTCCCACGGGCGACCGGTACGGCTGGGGACCGTGGCAGTACACGGCACAGCAGCTCTGGGTGATCGTGTTCGGCTTGCTCGCGCTGGCGCTGTCGCTCTTCGTCGTCTGGTCGCTCATGAAGAGCCCGTGGGGCCGGGTGCTCAAGGGCATCCGTGAAGATGAGGATGCCGTGCGCTCGCTCGGCAAGAACGTCTTCGCCTACAAGATGCAGGCCCTCGTCGTCGGTGGTGTGATCGGTGCTCTCGGTGGCATCGTCTACGTCCTGCCCTCCGCGGTCATCCCGTCCAGCTACACGACGGCCCTGACCTTCTTCCTCTGGACGATCCTGCTGCTCGGCGGCGCGTCGACGATCTTCGGACCGTCGGTCGGTGCCGTCATCTTCTGGATGGTCATGGCGCTGCTCGGCAACCTGCTTCCCGAGATGGCGAAGGCCGGATGGCTGCCGATGACCGACATCCAGGCCGGAACCCTCCGGTACATCCTCGTGGGCGTTGCGCTCATGCTCCTCGTGATCTTCAGGCCGCAGGGACTCCTCGGCGACAAGAGGGAGATGACCTTTGTCAAGTGATCAGAATGCGGATGCCGTCACGGCACCCGCGACGGGAAGTATCGCCCGTCCCAAGGCGACCGGGCTCGCGAAAGGCGACGCCGTGCCCGGTGTCGCCAAAGTCGACCCGATCATGGTCATCGACGGTGTCACACGGCGCTTCGGGGGCCTGACCGCCGTCGACGTCGAGCACCTCGAGATCCCGCGGAACGCCATCACGGCCCTCATCGGCCCGAACGGCGCCGGCAAGACGACGCTGTTCAACCTGCTCTGCGGGTTCGACAAGCCGAACACCGGCGAGTGGTCGTATGACGGCAAGAATCTGGCCGGCATCCCCGCCTTTAAGGTGGCGCGGATGGGCCAGGTGCGCACGTTCCAGCTCACCAAGGCGCTGTCGCTGCTCACGGTGCTCGAGAACATGAAGCTCGGCGCGCCCGATCAGAAGGGCGAACGCTTCTGGCAGTCGTTCCTGCCGGCCACCTGGCGTGGCCAGGAGACGGCGAACGAGGAGAAGGCCCGGGGCCTGCTCGCGCGCTTCAAGCTCGATGCCAAAGAGAAGGACTTCGCCGCGTCGCTCTCGGGCGGCCAGCGGAAGCTCCTCGAGATGGCCCGCGCCCTGATGAGCGATCCCAACCTGGTCATGCTCGACGAGCCGATGGCCGGGGTGAACCCCGCCCTCACCCAGTCGCTGCTCGACCACATCCTCGACCTCAAGGACCTGGGCGTGACCGTGCTCTTCGTCGAGCACGATATGCACATGGTCCGCCACATCGCCGACTGGGTCGTCGTGATGGCCGAAGGCAAGGTCGTCGCCGAGGGGCCGCCCGACACCGTGATGGAAGATCAGGCCGTCATCGACGCCTACCTGGGCAGCCATCAGGACGTCGACCTCGGTGTCGTCACCGGACGCGTCTCGGGCGAACTCGACACGTCCGCGATCGCTCTCCTGGAAGAGATCAAAGAGGACGAGGCCGCGGCGATCGCCGACGCCGAGGAGGAGAAGAAGTGACCGGCGAGACTGCTCCTGTACTGACGCCCACCGAGGGTCCGTCGACGGCTGAGATCGTCGTCGACGTCAAGGACCTCACGGCGGGCTACCTGCCCGGCATCAACATCATCAACGGCGCCAACCTCGTCGCCCGCAAGGGTGAGCTGATCGGCATCATCGGGCCCAACGGTGCCGGCAAGTCGACGCTGTTGAAGTCGATCTTCGGCATGGTGAAGGTGCGCGGTGGTGACATCACCCTGAACGGTGAGTCGATCGTCGGACTCAAGGCCGACAAGCTCGTGCACCGCGGCGTGGCCTTCGTGCCGCAGAACAACAACGTGTTCCCGTCGCTGTCGATCGAAGAGAACCTGCAGATGGGGCTCTTCCAGAACCCGAAGATCTACGCCGAGCGCCTGGAGTTCGTCACCGGCATCTTCGCCGAGCTCGGCAAGCGCCTGAAGCAGCGGGCCGGGTCGCTCTCCGGTGGTGAGCGCCAGATGGTCGCGATGAGCCGGGCACTCATGATGGATCCGTCGGTGCTGCTCCTCGACGAGCCTTCGGCCGGTCTGTCGCCCGTCCGCCAGGACGACGCGTTCATCCGGGTCTCCGACATCAACAAGGCCGGCGTGACGACGATCATGGTCGAGCAGAACGCGCGGCGCTGCCTGCAGATCTGCGACCGCGGCTATGTGCTCGACCAGGGGCGCGACGCGCACCACGGCACCGGTCGCGACCTCCTGAACGATCCCCAGGTCATCGGCCTGTACCTGGGAACCCTCGGCGAGGACGAGAAGCACTGACGCGCCCACAGCGCGCGTAGGGGGGTGGATGCCGGTTCCCGGCATCCACCCCCCTCTTTTTCGCGCCGCACCCGCGCCGCCCCTCCCCCGCGAGACGCGACATCTGCGGTGAGACGCGACGTCGCGCAGGGCGTCTCACCGGGAATGTGCCGTCTCTCACGAGGAGGCGCGGGGCGGGATGCCGGGCAACACGCGGAAAGGGCCCCGGATTGCTCCGGGGCCCTTCCGTGCGTGAGAAACTCAGCGAGTTTCGACGCGCTCGTGCATGTTGTCGGCACCGAACTGGAAGATACCGATGGATGCTTCGGTCGGGTCGCCGGCGTCGTCGAACGTGACCGGTCCGGAGTATCCGTCGTAGTCGGCCACGCCACCCTCGAGGATGATGTCGGCGCACTCGGCGAACGAGGTGCAGGTCGTGCCCTCACCGCTGCCGCCGGAGACTTCCTGGAGCTTGGTCGCGATGTCCGGACCCGTCGTCGAACCGGCGGCGAGCGAAGCCAGCGCCAGCAGGATGACCGCGTCGTAGGACTCAGCCGCGTACGAGAAGTCCTCGAGGTCGGTGTTGCCACCCTCGACCCAGGCAGCGTTCAGGCGCTCCTTGAAGTCGTCCTCGAGCACCGGTCCGGGCGTCGTGCCCTTGGCACCCTCGAGCGAGACCGACACGCCGTCGCCCCACTGCTTGAGGTTTCCGTCGACCAGGTAGAAGTTCTCGGCGCTCTGGCCGGCGTTCACCAGCAGCGGCGCGATGGTCGCGAACTGTTCGAACGTGATCAGCACGATCGCATCGGGGTTGGCCGCCGTCACGGTCGCCACCTGCGCGTCGAACGAGCTGTCGCCGTCGTTGTAGGACGCCTCGGCCACGACGGTACCGCCGGTGGACTCGAAGACCTCCTTCACGACGCCGAAGAGGCCGGTGCCGTACGCGTCGTTCTGGTAGATGATGCCGATGTTCTTGTGGCCGTCTTCGGCGACAAGGTTTCCGAGCACCTCACCCTGCAGCAGGTCGCTGGGGGCGGTACGCCAGTAGAGGTTGTCGTCTTCCCACGTGGTGAAGTCCGGCGAGGTGTTCGCCGGCGAGAAGGTGATGATGCCGGCCGCGACGTTGGAGTCGAGGAAGAGCTTGGTCACACCCGATGCGGCGGCGCCGATCATGGCCGACACTCCCGCGTTCTGGAGCTTGGGAACCGTGGTCTCGAACGCCTTGTTGTCCGCGTCACCCGAGTCACCCGGAGTGAAGTCAACCGTGAGGCCCTTTGCGGCTTCGTTGACCTCGTTGACGGCCAGCAGCACGCCGGCTTCCTCGGGCGGGCCGAGGAAAGCGAGGCTACCCGTCTGGGGCAGCACGCTTCCGATCGAGAGGGTGAGGTCCTCGGCGGGAGCGCTGCTCTCGGACGGGGTGGTGGTGGTTCCTCCGCCGGCACAGCCGGCGAGAAGGACCGCGCTGACAGCGACAACGGCGATGCCGCCGAGTGTCTTGCCGGCGCGTGAACGTGTGAAGACGCTCATTTTGCTCCTTGGTGTAGGTGAACACGGGACAGCTCAGGAACGGCCCCAGTGGGATAAACCTAACCGCAGGGCGGTCTCGCGAGTGTTGCAATGTGTTAACGACATGTAACGCGACTCAATCGTTACTTTGCCGCGCGATCACGCGGAAGGGAGCGTTCTCACACCACGGGTCCGATCGCGGCGATGCGCACCTTGCGCGCGGCCCGCAGCGAGTCGACGGTGAGGATGATCAGCGCGACCCACACCAGGGCGAATCCCATCCACCGCTCGAGCGGCATCGGCTCCTGCAGCAGCCACGCACCGGTGATGAACTGCAGAATCGGGGCGACGAACTGCAGCAAGCCGATGACGCTCAGCGGCGCGCGGCGCGCACCCGCGGCGAACAGGAGCAACGGAATCGCGGTCACCACACCCGCGAGCAGGAGCAGCGTCGTGTGCCCGAGTCCGAGCGTTCCGATCGTGAGGCCGGTCGTCGCGCCCACGACGACGAGTTGGATGCCGGCGATCGGCGCCAGCCAGAGGGATTCGAGCGTGAGGCCGCTGACGGCATCCACTTGCGGACCGATCTGCTTCTTCACGAGCCCGTACGTGCCGAACGACGCCGCGAGAGTGAGGGCGATCCAGGGGAAGGCGCCGTAGCCGACGACGATGACCATGACGGCGAGCGCGGCGATGCCGATCGCGACCCACTGCGCGACGCGGAGCCGTTCCTTCAGCACGAGCACGCCGAGAAGCACCGTGACGATCGGGTTGATGAAATAGCCGAGGCTTCCCTCGATCACGTGCCCCGTCAGGGTCGAGATGAGGAACACCTGCCAGTTCACGTAGATGAGCAGTCCGGCGATGATCGTCCAGAACACGAGGCGCCGGTCGCGGAGGATCGCGATGAGGTTCGACCATGTGCGGGTGACTGTCAGCAAAATCGCGCAGAACGCGAGAGAGAAGAGGATGCGCCAACTGACCACCTCCCACGGCCCCGTGGGCGCCAGCGTGAGGAAGTAGAGGGGCATGAAGCCCCAGAGGAAGTAGGCGACGAACGCGTAGACCCCGCCGAGTCGCTGGTCGCGGGTATGCTCGTCGGGTGTCATGGGTCCAAGCCTAGAACGGTCGTGACACTTCGCGGGCCACGCGGCATCCGACCCGCCCCTCGTCGCCGAGCCGACAAACTCCGCGCGAGCCGACAAGATCATCCCGCAAAGAAGCTGTCGGATCGCGCGCAAGGTGTCGGGTCGGGCGAAAGCGCCGGGAGGAAACGACGAAGGCCCCCGGACGGATCCGGGGGCCTTCGTCGAAAAGCGGTGTCAGCGAACGACGACGGCGAGCACGTCGCGAGCCGACAGAACGAGGAACTCCTCGCCGCCGAACTTCACTTCGGTGCCACCGTACTTGCTGTAGATGACGCGGTCGCCGACGGCGACGTCGAGCGGCACACGGTTGCCGTTGTCGTCGATGCGGCCGGGGCCCACCGCGTGGACTTCACCCTCCTGGGGCTTCTCCTTCGCGGTGTCGGGGATGACGAGGCCACTGGACGTGACCTGCTCAGCCTCGACCTGCTTGATGACGATGCGGTCTTCGAGTGGCTTGATGGAAACCGACACGGTCTACCTCTTTCTTGCTGGGCGTAGAACTTCAAGACTGATTGGCACCCACACCGGTGGAGTGCTAACTCAAGTCTAGGGCGCAGTTGGCACTCGTGCAACGCGAGTGCCAATTCTCCGGTGATCCGCCTAGGCTGGCCGAGTGGACCACGCCGAGTTGACTGCACTGCTGACCCCCGAGGGACTTCGGCTGGTCGATGAGCTCGACGGCGCCAGCGATGTGACCGGGGCAGTCTCGCGCCTGCGCGCATCCGGTCTCTCCCCCGACCTCGTCTCCGCCGCCGTCGGGCAGGCGCGACTCCGCGCCCGCGCGCGCGCCAAGTTCGGTCCGTTCGCCGACCGGATGCTGTTCACCCGCGCCGGCCTCGAACAGGCCACGCGACTGTCGGTCGCGGCTCGTCATGCCGGCCGGTTCCGCGACAACGGCGTCCGGCGCATCGCCGACCTCGGCTGCGGGATCGGGGGCGACGCGCTCGGCTTCGCGGGCATCGGCCTGGACGTGCTGGCCGTGGATGCGGATGAGATCACCGCCGCGATCGCGGCGTACAACCTGGCGCCGTTCGGCGATGCGGCGACGGTGACATCCGCGCGCGCCGAAGATGTCGACCTCTCCGGCGTGGATGCCGTCTGGCTCGACCCCGCGCGCCGCACGGTGGGGCACACCGAGACGACCCGGGTCGGCGCCGGTGACTGGTCTCCCTCGCTGGCCTGGGTGTTCGACCTGATGAGCCGGATGCCCACGGGCGTGAAGCTCGGCCCCGCGTTCGATCGCACTCTGATCCCCGACGACGTCGAGGCGCAGTGGATCAGTGTCGACGGGTCGACGATCGAACTCGTGCTGTGGTCGGGGACGCTGGCGCGAGACGGCATCCGTCGGTCGGCGCTCGTGATCCGTGGGGATGCCGCGCACGAGCTGACCGCGGCAGGAGACACCGCTGATGCCCCAGTGCGCGGGCTCGGTGAGTACGTGCACGAGCCGGACGGAGCGGTCATCCGTGCACGGCTGATCGGCGAGGTGGCTCGGTCACTCGAGGCGGGCATGCTCGATCCGAAGATCGCGTATCTGACCTCGGATGCCGCGGTCACGAGCCCGTTTGTGCAGAGCTTCCGCGTGCGCGAGAAGCTGCCGTCCGATGTGAAGGCGCTCGCGCGAGCCCTGAAGGAGCGGGACATCGGGACACTCGAGATCAAGAAGCGCGGCGTCGACATCGACCCTGCCGTGCTCCGGACGAAGCTCAAGCTCCGAGGTCCGGAGTCGGCGACGCTGATCCTGACCCGCGTCGGCTCGACGCGACTCGCGCTCCTCGCCGACCGCGTCTGAGGCGACACCGGCGTTCAGCGACGCCGGCGTTCAGCCGAAGAGCGGGCCTTGCGTCGAGGCCCACCAGAGCCACCCGGCGCTGTAGAGGACCGACAGCAGACTGAGGCACAGCGCCCAGACGGATGTGCTGCGCGATTCCCACGGCCGCCGCAGCGCGACGACGGCGAGGCCCGCACCGACGAGCCCGATGAGGAATCCCCAGCCGACCAGGAACGACACGATCAGACCGAGGATCGCGAACGTGAGCGCCCATGCGGCGCTACGCGGCAGCGGCGCCGCCACCGGTGCCCACTGGACGTCGACGACGTGGGTGGATTCGGTGATGGGGACGGGCTCGGTCATCGGGCGGTGGAATCCGCCGCGGTGCTCGCCCGGCAACGCCGAGTCGGCCGACACCGCTGCGACGGCTTCGGACGGCGCCTCGACGCGGGGAATCTTCTGCTCCTCGTTCACGCCTGCACCGCCACCTGGATCTCGGTGACCGGAAGGGTGGAGTCCGCGCCGAAGGCAAGCGTGGATGCCGGCCGCCCGCTGCGGATGAGCTCGGACGCGAGCGCCGCGATCATCGCGCCGTTATCGGTGCAGAGGCTGAGCGGAGGGATGCGGACGGCGACTCCGGCGGCCGCGGCGCGTTCGAGCGCGACGTCGCGCAGGCGCCGGTTGGCGATCACTCCCCCGCCGAGCAGCAGACGGGGAACATCGTGGCGGGCACACGCATCCAGTGCTTTCGTCACGAGCACATCGACGACGGCTTCGCGGAACGACGCGGCCACATCGGCGATGTCGACCCCGTCGGCTTCGTGCTGCTCGACCCAGCGGGCGACCGCGGTCTTCAGCCCCGAGAACGAGAAGTCGTACCGGCGAGTGGCCATGTCGGATGCGCGGGAGAGGCCGCGCGGGAAACGGATGGCGTCCGGGTTGCCGGTCGCGGCGACGCGGTCGATCTCGGGACCGCCCGGGTAGGGCAGTCCGAGGATTCGTGCAATCTTGTCGAACGCTTCGCCGGCGGCATCGTCCATCGTCTCGCCGAGCATCTCGACATCGCTGACGAGGTCGCGGACGAGGAGGAGGGAGGTGTGCCCACCGCTGACGAGCAGGGCGACGGTCGGGTACTCGACCTCCTCGCCGGTAAGGAGGTCCGCGGCGATATGGCCTACGAGGTGGTTCACGGCGTAGAGCGGCTTGTCGAGGCTGACAGCGAGCGCCTTGGCTGCGCCGACGCCGACCATCAGCGCGCCCGCGAGGCCCGGGCCGCTCGTGACGGCGACGGCATCCAGGTCTCCGAGCCGGATCCCGGCTTCGGCCACAGCCGCCTCGATCGCCGGCTGCAGCGCCTCGAGGTGCGCGCGCGCCGCGACTTCGGGCACGACGCCGCCGTAGCGGGCGTGCTCGTCCATCGAACTGGCGATCGTGTTGCTGAGCAAGGTCCGTCCGCGGACGATTCCGATGCCGGTTTCGTCACAACTGGTCTCGATCCCCAGAACCAGGGGTTCGTCGCGGCTCATGTCGTGGCCTCCGTGTGGCTCACAGGGATCGAAGCCTGCTTCTCGCACGCGATCATGAGCACACCCCTGCATCCGCGGCGGCGCGGGCTGCCCATCCGACCAGGTCGAGCTTCATGACCACGGCATCCACATCGTCGGGCTGGTAGTACCGCGGGCGGCGGGCGATCTCGAGGAACCCCTCCGAGGCGTAGAGGGCTGTCGCGACCGGATTGTCGGCGCGCACCTCCAGGAAGACCTCGCGCGCGCCGCGCTCGCGAGCGGCGCGGAGCAACGCCGTGAGCAGCTCACGACCTCGGCCGCGCCCTCGAGCTGTCACGGCGATCGCGATGGTCTGGATATCGGCGTCGGCTCCGCCCTGAACGGCACGCACACCGCCATACCCGAGGAACAGGCCGGCCTCCTCGAGGACCAGGTAGTGACTGTGAGGCGAAGCGAGCTCGTCGCGCATCATCGCGTCACTCCAGGCATCCGTCGGAAAAGACGTGCGCTCGAGGTCCATGATGGCGGCGAGGTCTTCCGTCGTCGCGTCGCGCAGACTCATGTCCCCACCCGCTTGGGCGCCGACGGCAACGTGACATCCGGCGCACGAAGATACAGCGGCTCGGGGCCGGTGAGGTCGCGGCTGGCGGCGAGCGCGCGGGCAGCGACCAGACCGATCATCGCCGCCGGGATCGCCGTCACATCGCGGCGCGCAGCACCGTGCTCGGCGAGCACCACATCGATCTGATCGCGGGGGGTCAAGGCGGCACCCACGACCCGGATCGGGAGGCCGTCGTCGTCGAGGCCCTCGTAGATCGAGTAGGCGAACTCGCGCCGACGCGCATCGGTCACGACCCCGAACCGCGGCATCTCGGCGAACGGGTCGGCCAGCAGGATCGCGAGGGCGGCGGCATCGTGGCTCGGCACCGGGATCACGGGTAGCGCCCGACCGAGGGCGAACGCCCGCCCGGCGGCGATCCCGACCCGCAGGCCGGTGAAGGGCCCGGGCCCCATGCCGGTGGCGACATGTGTCACCTCGACCGGTGCGGCGGCCACGGTCGCGCCGATCGCGCCGTGCGCCGCGTCGGCGAGGGCCTCTCGCAGCAGCACGCCGATCACCTCGGCATGCCCGAGGGGATTGTCGCTCGACACCTCGGCGCGGACCACTCCATCTGCCTCGACTACGGCGACGGCCGTGCCGAGGGAGGTGTCGATGCTGAGGATCACCTCTCCAGGGTATCCGGGCGGTGGCTCACGGTCGGCGCGAGACGCGGACGCGCCGCGGCGCGGCATCCTCCATGTCGGCGATGTGCGGGCCGCCGGTGCCGCACGCGGTATCGAGCCCCGTGCCACTCCAGCCCCGATCGATCTCGATCTCCCACCACGTGTGGGCGACCGCGGCGGCGAAGGGTGCCGCCCATTCGGCGATGACTACCGAGCGGGCGAAGTCGATGTCGAGGTCATCGAGCTCGCCGTCGGTGCCGAGCCGATACGCATCGACGTGGACGAGCGACGGCCCTCCGCGGAGAGACGGATGTGTCCGCGCGATCACGAACGTCGGGCTCTGAATCGGTCCCCGTACGCCGAGCCCTTCCCCGATCCCGCGGGTGAGTGTGGTCTTTCCGGCCCCGAGCGGGCCCGTGAGCACGACGAGGTCGCCCGCCGTGAGGGCGGCGCCGATCTCGCGGCCGAGCGTCTCCATCTCCTCAGCCGAGGTGATCTCGCGCTCCCCCAGGAACGCATCCAGCCCGGTCATTGCGCCACGCCGTTCGCTGTACAGGAGATGTGGTCAACGAGCGCGGCGCGACCCCCGCAATCACGCGAAAGGTCGGTCCGGCGCTCACCGATTGTCCTGTAGACGGAACGCCCGGTCATTGCGCCACCTGCCGACGCGGGACGCGGGGACCGATCCGCGTGACGATCTCGTAGTTGATGGTGCCGGCCGCGTCGGCCCAGGCTTCGACCGGCGGCATCCCGAGCGTCGGGTCGCCGAAAAGGACGGCCTCATCTCCCACCGTGACGGGGGTATCGCCGACATCGACTACGAACTGGTCCATCGCGATCCGTCCGGCGACGGGGAACGTCGACCCGCCGATCCGCACCGCCGCACCGCCCGAGGCGTTGCGCGGAACCCCATCCGCGTAGCCCAGCGGGATCAGCGCGAGCGTCGTGTCGCGCTCGGTCCGGTGCAGATACCCGTAGGACACGCCCTGCCCGGCGGGGACGCGGCGCACGGCCGCGACCGGCGCGCGCAGCGTCATCGCCGGCCGGAGCCCGAGTTCGGCCGAGGTCCGGTCGGTGAAGGGCGAGAGGCCGTAGATCGAGATGCCGAGGCGCACGCATCCGAGCCTCGCCTCCGGCAGGGCGATCGCGGCGTGCGACGCCGCGAGATGTCGCAGCTGGGGGGCAAGCCCGTGCGACGCGGCGAGCGCGAGCGCCTCGCGGAAGCGGCCGAGCGACGCGCGGTCATCCTCGGGCGTCGTGTTGGAGAGGTGGCTGAAGATGCCGATGACGCGGATCTTGCCGATCCGCTCGAGGCGTGCCGCCTCAGCGAAGACCACGGCGTAGTCGGCGGGGGCGATCCCATTGCGGCCGAGCCCCGTCTCGACCTTCAGGTGCACGCCGACGGCGCGCACGGCGGATGCCGCCGCTGCGGCCGCGAGGAGCTGATCGAAGCTCGAGATCCCGAGTTCGATCCCCTGCGCCGCCGCGTCGACGAACGATGTTTCCGGGGCGTGCAACCAGGCCACCACCGGCGCGTCGATCCCGGCGCGCCGGAGCGCGAGCGCCTCGCCGATGTCGGCCACGCCAATGCGCGAGGCGCCGCCGTCGAGGGCCGCGGCGGCCGAACGGACGGCGCCGTGCCCATAGCCGTCGGCTTTGACCACGGCGATGACCTCGGCATCCGTGAGACGCCGCAGGTGCCGCACGTTCGCGGTGATCGCGCCCGTGTCGATGACGGCTTCGCGGAGGACTCCCGCCGGCATCGGGCTCATGCGGCCGACTCCGCGATCACATAGGCCGCGGCAAGACCCGCATCGTGCGAGAGCGACAGGTGCAAGGCGCTGATCCTGCGCGCGGCCACGACGGCAGCCGTCGATCCGGACAGGGCGAACACGGGCTTGCCGCTCGGCTCGGACGCCACTTCGATATCGGTCCAGTGCACGCCGTCCGAACCGCCGAGGGCCTTGATCAAGGCCTCTTTGGCCGCGTAGCGCGCCGCGAGCGAATGGGGCCGGAGGCCGCGCTCCGCGGGCGAGAACAACCGATCGAGCAACCGCGGCGTGCGCTCGATCGAGCGCTCGAACCGCGGGATGTCGACGAGGTCCACGCCGATGCCCACGATCATCCCGCCAGCCTATCGCCGCTGGACTTCCGCGCGAGCCGACAGCTTCCGCGCGAGCCGACACGCTCGTCGCGCGCACAGCCTGTCGGCTCGCAGAAAGGGTGTCGGCTCGCGGGCGGGCGGGCGGGGGCCGGCTACTCGACGGTGACGGACTTCGCGAGGTTGCGGGGCTGGTCGACGTCCAGGCCCTTCGCGGTCGCGAGGCCCATCGCGAAGATGTGCAGCGGGACGACGGCCAGCAGCGGCTCGAAGAACGGTCCGGCCAGCGGGATGCGCAGCACCTCATCGGCGAACGGGAGGACGGCGGCATCACCCTCTTCGGCGACCACGATGACGCGGGCGCCACGGGCGCGGATCTCCTGGATGTTGGAGACGACCTTCTTGTGCAGTTCGGCCGATTCGCGCGGCGACGGCACGATCACGAACACCGGCTGCCCGGGCTCGATCAGGGCGATCGGACCGTGCTTGAGCTCACCGGCGGCGAAGCCCTCGGCGTGGATGTAGCTGATCTCTTTGAGCTTCAGCGCACCCTCGAGCGCGATCGGGTATCCGACGTGACGGCCGAGGAACAGCACCGACTGCGTGTCGGCCATCCAACGCGAAAACTGCTCGATGTGTGTCTGCTCCTCGGCGAGAACGCGAGAGATCTTGTCGGGGACCGCCTCGAGCTCACGCACGTGCTCGGCCGACTCGGCAGCCGACAGCACGCCCCGCACGCGGCCGATGTGCAACGCCAGCAGGTACAGCGCGGTGATCTGGGCGACGAAGGCCTTCGTCGAGGCGACCGCGACCTCGGGTCCGGCGTGGGTGTAGACGACAGCATCCGACTCGCGCGGGATCGTCGCCCCCTGCGTGTTGCAGATCGAGAGCGTCTTCGCACCGCGCTCACGCGCGTACTTGACGGCCATGAGCGTGTCCATCGTCTCGCCGGACTGGCTGATCGAGACGACGAGCGTGTCTTCGCCGATCACCGGGTCGCGGTAGCGGAATTCATGCGCGAGCTCGACATCGACGGGCACGCGCGTCCACTGCTCGAGGGCGTATTTGCCGGTCTGGCCGGCGTAGGCGGCCGTGCCGCACGCGACGATGATGATGCGACGGATGCCGGCGAACAGCTCGTCCATGCCGGAAAGCTCCGGGATGACAACGGCCCCGTCGTGCAGGCGCCCGAGAATCGTGTTGGCGACGGCTTCGGGCTCTTCCGAAACCTCCTTCGCCATGAAGGACGACCAGCCACCCTTCTCGGCGGCGGAGGCATCCCACACGACCTCGAAGGGTTCCGCCTCGACGGGGGTCCCGTCGAACGTCGAGACCTCGACGCTCGACGGCGTGATCACGACGATCTGGTCTTGGCCGATCGCCAGGGCGTTGCGGGTGTGTTCGACGAAGGCGGCGACGTCGGATCCGAGGAAGTTCTCGCCCTCGCCGAGGCCGATCACGAGCGGCGAATTGCGGCGGGCGCCGACGACAACGCCGGGCTGGTCCTGGTGGACGGCGAGCAGGGTGAATGCTCCCTCGAGGCGGGAAGCGACGGCGCGGAAGGCTGCGACGAGATCGCCGGATGCGTCGAACTCGCGGCCGAGGAGGACGGCGGCGACCTCGGTGTCGGTCTCGGAGCGGAAGGTGTAGCCCTGGCTGGAGAGCTCGTCCTTCAGCTCGGCGAAGTTCTCGATGATCCCGTTGTGGATGACGGCGAGCTTGCCGTCATCGGCGAGATGGGGGTGGGCGTTCGCGTCGTTGGGGCCGCCGTGGGTGGCCCAGCGCGTGTGGCCGATGCCGGTCGTGCCGTTGGCCATGGGGTGGGCGGCGAGGTCGTCGCGCAGCACCTGGAGCTTGCCCGCGCGCTTGCGGAGGCCGAGCTGACCGTCGCCGTCGATCACGGCGATACCGGCCGAGTCGTAACCACGGTATTCGAGGCGGGCGAGACCCGAGATCAAGATGTCCTGGCTCGGCCGCGGGCCGACGTATCCGACGATTCCACACATGGAAACCATCGTAGGCGGCATCCGGCACCCCGACCGTCGCGCCGACGTCGGAAGAAAGAAGAAGGGACCCCTGGAACTGACGCCCTTTGGGGAAGGGCGTCTCACAGGGGTCCCACGCCACGTGCCCGCGGCGGGACACCGGGGGATGTCGTCGCCGTAGCGTTGCGGGGAGCAACTCGGGGGGAATTACGCGGACGGGTCGATTCTATCGTTCACATGGCACCCGTTCCACCGAAGGACGCGCGCCGATTCATGAAAATCGCGCGGCGACTCTTCCCCCCGCGCGGACGCCGTGCAATACTCAACCCGTCAGCCTTCGGGGTGGCGGGTACCGAGGGGTCGGAATCCGCACACACGCCAGCTTGGGAGCCGGAACGGCTGACGACATGCGGACGGGGGTCCGCACGGGGGAACTGCGGGCGCGAGCTTGCGAACTGGGGACACGGGGAACAGCAATGGGGAAGCTTTGCCGTACGCATTCGCGTGCACACACTGTCGAATCACGACAATCAACATCTGATCGCGGGCCGCGGACATGACCGCCCCGGCGCTTCCCCTGAGCGGGATCAGCGCCGTGGGTGCCCCTCGGGCGATGCCACTGCTGGAACAGCGGATCATCAACCGTCGGCGGCACCACGCGCGCTCGGGGGCCCTGGACTCGGCGATCATCATCGCCGCGACGGCAGCGACCGTCACGCTCCAACTGACGACCGGAGCCGTTACGGCCGCCGGGCCCGTCCTCTACAGCGCCATCGTTCTGGCATCCGCCTGGACGATCGCGCTCTATATTCTGCGCCGGGAGGCGCACCGCCGCGGCGCCGGTGAGCGGCTGGAGCTGTGGCCGATCCTGCACTCCGCGGCGATCGGGACAGCGGCCTTGGCGGTGGTTGCAGGAGTGACCGGATGGCCGGTCCTCGCCCCGCACATCGCCCTCACACTCCCGGCGGGTGTGGCGATCCTCGTGACGTCGCGTCTCGCCCAGCACGCCTGGTCCTCACGGCCGGCCTCGCACGCGACGCTCGCCTCGCGCACGCTCATCGTGGGCAGTCGCGCCGGCATCGCCCACACCATTCAGTCGCTCCGCGGCGGCCGCTCCGGCCACGACATCGTCGGCGTGGTCGTCGTCGATGACGGCGGACTCGAACCCCTGACCGTCGACGGGACGCCGTTCACCGTCATGGGCGGAAGCGTGGACGTCGCCCAGGTCGCCCGCGATCAGTGCATCGAGACGGTCGTCGTCGCCGGCGGCGTGACGGACGATCCCGACTACGTCCGTCGGCTGAGCTGGAGTCTCGAGGGAGCCGCCACCGACCTGGTGCTCGCGACGCGGCTGGCCGATGTCGCGCAGTCGCGCATCCGCTTCGACCGCGCGCAGAGCCTCGCCCTCATCCGGGTGAGCCTGCCCCGGTTCGACCGCCCGACGATGCGAGCGAAGCGGCGGCTCGACGTCGTCGTCGCAGCCCTCGCACTGATCCCGATCGGGCTGGTCACACCGCTCATCGCCCTCGCGATCATGCTCGATTCGCCGGGCGGCGTGTTCTTCCGCCAGCGGCGCATCGGCCGCGATGGTCGCGAGTTCGACATCCTCAAGTTCCGCACGATGGGGGTGGATGCCGAGGCTCGCCGCGCGGAGCTCGCGGCTCAGAACGAGGGATCCGGTCCGCTCTTCAAGCTGAAGAACGATCCCCGGGTCACGCGCGTCGGCGCGATCCTCCGGAAGTTCTCCCTCGACGAGTTGCCGCAATTCTGGAACGTCCTGATGGGCGAGATGAGCGTCGTCGGGCCTCGACCGCCCCTCCCCGACGAGGTGCGCGACTACGACCGCGACATGATCCGTCGGCTCTATGTGCAGCCCGGGATCACGGGTCTCTGGCAGATCAGCGGCCGCAGCGACCTCACCTGGGAGCAGAGCGTGCGCCTCGACCTGCACTACGTCGAGAACTGGTCGGTCGCTGCCGATCTGAAGATCATGCTGCAGACCGCTGCGGTCATGGTCCGGCCCAAGGGAGCGTACTGATGCGGGGGCGCGTCGCGCACCGGCACCCGAAACCCGTCTCGTGCAGTTTGCGTCGCCTGGCGCGACGATCTGCACGCGACACAGATGTGGCGGCTCATGCTCGAGCCCGGACGACCGGCGATGAGGTATCGGGTGGACAGGCCACCCGCTTGCCTCGCTGTGCGCCGGCCGCGGCTCTCCCCTGACAGCAGGAGAAGTCCACATGAGCGGCGCGCCCGCCCGGTTCCCCACACCTTGGGCGGGCGCGTCGAACATCTCGCGACGAATTGTGCGGTAGCTGTTCCGCTCCGGCGGTCGGCGCGGTAATCTCGGCCCACAGGCACTGCACGTGGGGGCTTTCCGTCGGGGGACGGGGGCTGTGCAGAAGTCGGTGGGGAAAGATCGGGTTCGTCCCGGTCGTCAATGGGGGAACGTGTAATGGGGACACGATCAGATGCGCACGCGCGTCCACAGACCGGGAAGCTGTCCACGGCGATGCGCTGGACGCTCGCCGCGGTAGGCGCGGTCGTGGTGGCGGGAGTCGTGGCTACGCTCATGCTCTTTTTCGCGCCAGCAACCACACCGCAAGCGGCGACGCCATCGACATCGACATCGACCACGGCCGGCCCGGCACCGAACGCAACACCCGTCGACGGCAGCGAGGTCCAACCGCCCGCAGATCAGTCTGCGCCGTCCGACCGTCTTCCGCCCCTCCCGGTCGCGGTGCCACTGGTGACTGCCCCGCTGCCGGCGACGTCGTCGGCGCGCGGCGAACTCGTGACCGGATTCCCGATCGCCGTAGCGGGGCCGGCCCCGGGAACCGATGTGATCGAGAGCTCTGTCTCCTCGAGCGGAACGGTGATGCAGATTGCGCTCACGGCGCGAACGGACGCGACACTGGAGGACGTCACCGCCCATTACCGATCCCTCTGGGCGGGACTCGGGCTGTCCGATGCCGGAGGCGAGGACGCGCTCGCCTATGCCAGCCCGTTCTCATCCATCACCCTCGCCTTCACCGACGGCTCGGGCACCGGCACGGTATACGCGGTGTACGCGACGTTGCGGACGGAGTGACCGTGTACATCTCACTCGACAACTCCCCCGCTGCGACGACGCCCCATCCGCCGCGTGGGGTGCGGACCGTGTCGTCAACGGTCATCACTCTCGGCATCGTGTCGATGCTCACCGACATCTCGTCGGAATCCGTGTCGGCCATCTTACCGCTGTACATCACGGGCTTCCTCGGGCTCTCCACGATCGCGTTCGGCGTGCTCGACGGCATGTACCAAGGCGTGAGCGCAGTCGTACGCATCGCGGGCGGGTACGCCTCGGATCGTCTCGACCAGCCGAAGTGGGTCGCCTTCGTCGGCTATGCACTGGCAGCGGTGGCCCGCGTCGGCTTGTTGTTCTGGTCGGGCTTCGCGGCGCTCTCGGCGGTGATCACCGCCGATCGGATCGGCAAGGGGATCCGCACGGCGCCACGCGACGCGCTCATCACTGCGACGTCGGATCCTGCGTATCTCGGCCGATCCTTCGGCATCCACCGGATGCTCGACAACATCGGCGCCGCCCTCGGCCCGCTCATCGCTTTCGTGATTCTGCTGGTCGTTCCGGATGGGTTCCACATCGTCTTCGTCGCCTCGCTCGCGTTCGCCGTGATCGGTGTGGCAGTACTCGCGCTCCTCGTCCCGAACGTGCGACGCCGTCGTCGTGAGGATGCCGGGACGCGCCCCCCGCGAGTGCCGTGGCGGAGCATCGTGCGCGGTCCGATGCGACGGGTACTCGCGGCCGCAGGCATCCTCGGGCTCGTGACGATCGGCGACGGATTCGTCTACCTGGTGTTGCAGGCGCGTAGCGATTTCGCGGCCCTCTGGTTCCCTTTGCTCTATGTCGGAACGAATGTCGCCTTTCTCGCGTTGGCCGTGCCGCTCGGCCGCCTCGCGGACCGAGTCGGGCGCGCGCGTGTGTTCGTCTGGGGCCACGTGGGGCTCCTGGCGGCCTACGTCGTCGCCGCCTTGCCGTTCGCCGACATCGCCGCGACGATTCTCTGCTTGGTGTTCCTCGGGGCCTTTTACGCCGCGACGGACGGCGTGCTCTCCGCACTGGTCTCGCAGCTGAACGGGCCCGAGTCACGCGCGACCGCTATCGGGACCGCCCAGACCGTCATCGCCGTGACACGTTTCGCGTCCGCCGCAGGCTTCGGCATCCTCTGGTACGCGCTCGGGAGGGAACCCGCCATGCTCATCGTCGCGATCGTGCTGGCGGTCGCGATCCCGCTCGTCGCCATCCTCCTACGGCCGCTTCTGGGCGCGCCGCAGCCGCACGACAGCGTGGCGATGTGAGCGTGCGAGTGCGTTGGGTTCTCGTCATCGTGATCTCGGTCATCGCGCTCGGCAGCACGGGAGTGGTCGGCGCCGTCGCGTGGGCACAGTTCCAGGCGCGCCAGTCCGCACCGAGCGAAGTCGAGACGACCACCGCTACCGCCACGGGCGACCGCATCGTCTTCCGCAGCACCGCATCCGGCGCCGGGTACGGCCACGTCGCGTCCGTTCCTCGAGACGACCCGGCGGGGGCCCGCACCGTCAGCGACCTCGCGTGCGACCGGATCGACGCGACCAACGCCCTCATCTCCTGCCTGCGCATCGTGCGGGGGATCACACCGACATACACGGCGACGCTGTACGACGGTGACGGCGCGGAGAGATCCGCGTGGGCGCTGTCGGGCGTTCCGAGCCGCACACGGATCTCGCCGGCCGGAGATCTCATCGCGTCCACGGCCTTCGTCACGGGGCACTCGTACGCGACAATCGGGTTCTCGACCGAGACGACGATCCACACCGATGCCGGGGTGGACCTCGGCAATCTCGAGGACTGGACCCTCCTCATCGACGGCAGCGAGAGTGCGCCCGTCGATCGCAATTACTGGGGCATCACTTTCATCGACGATGCGTCGTTCTATGCCACCGCCGGGATCACCACGGAGGGCACGACCTACCTCGTCCGCGGCGATGTCGCGACTCGGACCCTCACCGCACTTGCGGAGAACGTCGAGTGCCCCTCGCTCTCCCCTGATGGAACACGCATCGCGTTCAAGCGGGTCACAGCGGGCGCGGGGCCGACCGTGCACTGGACTCCCGCGATCTACGACATCGCCTCCGGCGACATCACGGTTCTCCCGGAGCAGCGCAGCATCGACGACCAGATCGAATGGCTCGATGACGACACGATTCTGTATGGAATACCGCGTGAGGGCGTTCCCGGCGATACCGATGTGTGGTCACTCGCCGCCGACGGGACGGGCGACTCCGCAGTGTTCATCGAACATGCCTGGTCGCCGGCGGTGGTGCGGTGATGAACGACACCTCAGCTCTCTCGACGCGCCGCCGCTCGGGAACGCCGCAGCACGACCAGCCAGGCGATCGCCGCACCGATCGCGGCTCCGAGTCCGTTCGCGACGACATCGCGCACGCTCGGCATTCGCGCGGGCAGCAACACCTGGACGAGCTCCACGCCGACCGACAGCGCGATCGCGATCGCAGCCCCGCCCAAATGGTGACGGACCAGAAGCGTGAGCAGCAGGCCCAGCGGAATGAACATGATGACGTTCGCGGCGAACTCGATCCACCCCGACCCGAAGAACGCAAGGCCGAGGTCACCATGGAGCCAACGGCCGATCGCCGCCACGATCCCGCTGTAGGACACCGGGCTGAAGACCACGACGGCGATACCGACCAGGTAGATGCCGAGCCCCCACCACACCGCGGGCGCCGGCTTCGCAGGGTCTCTCATGGGACAACTCTGGCACGACCAGGCGCCGGCGACGCGAAGAAGATCGTGAGGGATGCGTCGTGACGCAGAGCGAGTCCAACACCACCCGAGACTCGGTCGAGTCGATTCCCGTCGGACGCTTTGTGGGGTCTAGCGAAAAGGCCGATGTGGTCATCATCGCCGTCACCTACCGCAACGAAGCCGATGTCGACGGGCTCCTCACCTCCCTACGAAGTGAAGCTTCCGCACACCGCCTGCGTGTCATCGTTGCAGACAACGATTCCCCCGACGACACCCTCGGTCGCGCGCGTGCGCACGCCGACGTCATCGCCGTTCATACAGGCGGCAATCTCGGGTATGCGGGCGGCATCAACGCCGCAATGGCCTTCGCGGGCGAGGCGGATGCGGTCCTGGTACTGAATCCAGATCTGGTGGTGAACCCGGGCGCCATTGCTGCTCTGCGCGAGCGTCTCACCCAGCCCGGTGTCGGCATCGTCGTCCCGCTGATTCTGGACGGCACCGGCGACGACACGATCTCGCTACGCCGCGAACCCTCCGTGTTGCGGTCGTTCGGCGACGCATTGTTCGGCTCACGACTACGGCGCCGACCGGGATATCTGAGCGAGCTGGTGCTCGCGCCGGACGCGTATGCCGTTGCGCATCCCATCGACTGGGCGACAGGTGCGGCGCTCCTCATCTCCAGTGAGGCCGCGTCGGCGATCGGCACATGGGATGAACAGTTCTTCCTCTACTCCGAGGAGACCGACTACTTCCGCCGCGCACGCGACGCCGGTTACGCGACCTGGTTCGAACCGACCGCGATCGTGAGGCATTCGGAGGGCGGATCGGGCGCATCACTCGCGCTCGAACAATTGCTCGCGGTGAACCGCATCCGCTACTTCGCAAAGCACCACGGCCGGTTGACGACGACCCTGTTCCATGGCACGGCCGTGCTGAACGAGATCACGCGATGCTCCGATCCCCGGCATCGGGCGATCCTGCGCACCGTGGCAACACCGCGATCGTGGCGGAGCCTTCCGCATGCGCAGAAGTCGACCGGCGGACCCGACCACGACGGAGGCGGACCACGATGAGCATGGCGATCGTCACGACCAGTCATCGGCCGGATGCGGCCACGTTCGCACGGCTGCACGCATCGGTCGTCGCGCACACCGATTCGACTACACGGCACATCGTCGTCGTCCCGCACATCGACGTGCCGTTGTTCGAGTCGATCGGATCGCCGCGACTCGAGGTATTGAGCGAACGGGAGGTCCTGCCCCGACGGTTCGTCGCCGCGACACGACTCGCCCGTATCCCGCGGATCCCGCGAGGATTGCGTATCGCCGCAGTGAACGTCCAGCATCCGTGGCCCCCGATCCGCGGCTGGATCTTCCAGCAGATCGTCAAGCTCGCCCTGGTGTCGGAACTCGACACCGACGTCGCCGTCATCATCGACTCCGATGTGCTGCTGGTCGGGCGACTCGACGAATCGATGTTCCGCGACAACGACGGGGTCGCCCGACTGTACCGACTCCCGGGCGGGATCACGGCAGACATGACGCGCCATCGCACGCAGCAGGCGAAGGCATTGAGCCTGCTGGGCCTCGACCGGGCAGAGACGGACTCGCCCGATTACATCGCCGGGATCGTGAGTTGGGATCCGGCTCTGGTGCGCACGTTGCTCGCCCGGATCGAATCGACCACCGGTCGGCGATGGCAGGACTGCGTCGGAGGAAGCCTCGACTTCTCCGAGTTCATCACCTACGGGACCTACGTCATGTCGCTGGCCGAGCCGAGTCGACGTGCGTTCGTCAGCGACCGGAGCCTGAGTCACAGCCATTGGGGGCCGACCCCCCTCACGATGGCGACCGCACACCTCTTCGTCCAGGCATTGGATGACGACGACATCGCCGTGCACGTGCAGTCGAACACGTCGACTGATGACGCGGTCCTTCGCTTCATCGCCGAAGAAGCGGCCACGAAGAGATGAGGGGATGTGACCCGACTGTCCGCGTTCCGCTTCGCCTCGGTGACTAGTGCCTGCGCCGAAAGTCTGTGATCGCGGGGCGGCTGACGTAGTTCATGGCGTCCTTGTCCTCGTTGTCTCCGAACTCGACCGCAGATGTCGGCCCACGATCGATCCACGTCGCATCCGCACTCGCGACCGTGCGGGATGCGGCGCACAGTCCGATCATGACGAACAAGAATCCCGCGGACATCGCGAACGACAGTCCGTCGAAGAAGGAGAGGACGACGGCGGCGGTGATCACCGACGCCGCTAGTGCCCGGCCGCTGAGCCGTAGCTCGCTGCGGGTGTCGACGTTCGCTGCCCGCCATGCGCTCCAGACCGCCGACGCGATGAGGAGCGCGAATGCTGCTACACCGAGCAGTCCCAGCTCGATGGCGAGCCCTGCCCACCCGTTGTCGAATATGTAATAGCGCGGGAGGAACAGACCGAACCCGATCCCGACAAGCGGCGATGCCGAGACGAATTCTGGAAGCCGGGCGAGAGCACCCGTCCGCGACAGGGTGCTCCCGTCGCTACTCGCGAATAGCCCGAACGTGGTGCCCGCGAGCCCGGGGACGACGGCAATGAGTCCCGCGACGACCACGCATCCCGAAAGGATCACCCACGTTCGATATTTGACAGGCACCATCGGGATCGTCAGCGCGACCGCGACAGCCAATCCGACGATAGCGGAACGGGACACGCTCATCAGCGCCATGAGTGCCAGGAGCACACTCGCTGCCCACCACATCAGTGCTGTTCGCCACGAGCGCCCGCCACGGAATCCTCCGGAGAGTGCCGCCGCCACGCACAACGGCAGTGCACCGTTAAGCACAGTGCCGAACTCAAGCGGATGCAGCGCAGTCGCAGCGGCTCTCGTCCGACCCCCGCGTTCCACAACGCCGCCGTCTCCGAGGGTAATGCCCGGGATACTGCCCCAAAAATCGAGAAGGGTCTGGCCGGTCAGATTTTGAAGAAGCGCGAGCACACCGAGGAGCGCGGCGCCCGCGGCCACGAATCGCATCAATCTCGTCAGGTCGCGGAGCGTGCGCACCCCGTCGAGGATGACAAGAAGCACACCGCCCAAGGACAGAAGACGGAGCAAAGAGGAGATCAGAGGACTCACCTGATCTCCCGGCTGACCACGAAGCATCGCCGCGGCGAAACTGACGAGAGCAATCACGAGCAAAACCACGTACGCGACACGTATCGGTTGAGAAACGCTGGCGACATCGACGCTGCGGATCTGGAGCCGCGACAGTATCCAAAAGCCCAGCATCAGGAGCCCCCACACAAACGAAGGACGTCCGTACGAGCCCAGGCTCCCGATTGTTGCGTAAGAGGGCACAGCGAAAAGCAATACGACGTACACCATCACGAGGTGGACGGAATCCCAGGGCAGCTTTCCGGCAACCCCGACATGGTGAAGGGCCGGGACGGGCGCTCGATGCGGCATGCTCATCTAGCGACGGTTTTCGTCTCACTGTCGTTGAGCTCAGGTTCGTCGACGGTCGACTCGGTCGCATCGATCATCGACTGCGTCTGATCCGACGGGGACTCGGCGGGATCCGCCGCATCCGTCGATGGACGGATCCGACGGCGAGTGCGGCGCGGTCGGCGTCGCACTGACCCGTCGATGAGAGCGGCGAAGACGAGCACAACCACCACAACACCGAGACCGACGACCGCCGCAACGACCATGCGGGTGCGCTGAAGCAGTGTGCTCTCATTGTCGACTGTGAGGGTCGCAATCTCGATGCGCGAGTCCAGTGCGACGCCCTCGGTCGATTGCAGCTCCTCCAGCGTGGCCACCGTATGTGCCATCACCAGCTGGAGGGCGCGCGCAGCTCCTACGTCGTCTGGATACGTGACGGTGGTCTTGATCACCGGAGCGGACCCCGGTGCGCGTTGAATCACGACTTCTGCGCCCGGGTGGTCTGCAAGTACGTCAGTGAGTGCGCCCTGCCCACTCACCGATTGCACGATGACGTCCGCGGGGAGAGCGAGTCCACCGATGAAGAGAAAGGGATTGGTCACCCCTTCGGGAAGATTGCCCTCGCCCGGGAGAAGCATCTGCGTACCGGAACGCTCGTACTCGGGGCCGACAAAGTTCCATGCACCAACGGCAGCGATAGCCGCCAGCATCAGACCCGGGACGACGATGTACCACCTGCGGAGCAACCGCCCCAGAGTTTCAGCAGGCTTCATTGTTCACGCTCTCTTTTCATTCCGTGTGGTGCGCCGGCGACGACGCACCGTCGAACGTTCCCAAAGGAGCGCGCTACCGACGCCAACGATCACGCCGGCGGCGACCATTGCGCCGAATGCCGTTGTCTGACTCAGCCGGGAAGGCGTGATGTAGTCGATCGCGGCCGACAGCGGCCGGACTTCCTGCTCGATGAAGTCACTTCGCTGTGCGCCGGCATCTGCCTGCAGCTGAACCGCCGTGCGGAGCACCTCATCGACGAGTGCCACCTGGCGCACTCTCACATCGTCCTCGTCGCGCCCGATGACCTGCACTTCGATGGCCGCATTCGGGTACGCCGTGGTGAACTGACTTCCGACGAAAGCAGCCTCGACGAAATCTGCCTCACGCCGCCCCGCGCCGTAAAGCGGCGCTTCCTCGGTCGAATAGCGCTGGGGTTCATGCCCGTCGTTGACCTGCCGCGCGACAAGGCCCACGAAGGAGATGACACTCTCATCCACGAACCCGTTGAGCGGCTCGATCCGCGAGGCACCCGGCCAGCGGAACTCGATCACCGTGCGCGTCGCGTACGTGCCGGAGTCGTGCACCATCGCCATCGTGCACAGGGTCGCGAGAACGATCGCGACAGCAGAGGTATACCAGCGTCGTGCGACCACGCTGAGAATCTCTCCCACTGTCATGACAGCCACCTCCCCACCGCGCTCCCCCGCACGTGATCGACAGGGTAGTCGGAATTTCTCCGGTGTGCCTGAATGATCACACGCGGGTGAGGCGTGGCGGGTCCAGACTCAGCCGTTGGCCGGGATCAGCGTGAACGTGTCATCCCAGCGGTTCCCGACCCACGACCCGCCTGCGATGTAGCCGATACCGTAAGCCGCCCGGTGGGTGAAGCGGTTGTCTTTGACCAAGACTCCCTGCACGGGGCTGTTCGAGTCGTTGATCATCCAGGCTCCGCCGTCGATCAGGTTCGACTCGATCGTGAGGCCTTTGCCCGTTCGTCCCTGTACTCCGACTTGAAAGACAGAGTTGACGTTCGACTGATTGCCGAGCTTGAACGTGGTGTGCCGCACAGTGACATTGCCGGATGCGGTCGTCTGGAGGCCGTCATTGTGTGATTCATCGCCCGCACCGGGACGCGACTCCGGGGAGTAGGCGAGCGCGGTGACGTAGCTGTCTTCAATGAGAACGTCCGAATCGGCGCGGAAGCCGTCCTGGCACCCGTGCACGTACACGCGCCGCGCCGTGTAACCGTTGAAAGCAAGGCCTACCGCACAATCGGCCCCTTGGCCGGCAATCTCGGTGTTCTCGACAGTCAGGCCGAGGCAGCTGTGCGCCGCACGCGTCGCGCCCGCGTAGTCGCAGTCGATGGGGTAATATCCACCCGATTCGAGATACACATCGCGCACCGTCACACCCTTGTGTTGCACGAGAATCAGACCGCCGACCAACCGCACATTCTGGATGGTCGCGTTGTCACCCGTGGTCTGGATCGCGCGGATGTCCGACCGGTAAGTCCAGCCGGGACCACTCGTCGCATCCTGAGGGACGTTGATGAGCACTGCACCGGGCGAGACGCCGGTGTTCGTCTCGTCGGGATATCCGCAGGCGCTCGGAACGGTGATGCAGTTGAGCTGAGCACCGACGGTCGGAGGCGCGGTCGGAGCTGGAGTCGGCTTCGGCGTGGCCGTTGGCGACGGAGTCGCCGTCGGCTTCGGAGCGGGAGCCGTGGTTGCCGTCGGCTTCGGAGCCGCGGTGACGGTCGGAGTCGCCGTCGGCTCGGGAGCGGAGGTCGACGTCGGCTTCGGCGGCGCAATCGGCTGCGAGGTCGCCGTCGGCTTCGGCGTGGCAGCCGGCTTCGAGGTTACTACCGGTTTCGAGGTCGGGCGGTAAACGATGTCCACCAGGAAGTTCGATCCGCGAGCGGACCTCTGCGGAAAGCCGCTCTCACCGTGCCGGTACACGCCCGCCCCGCGCGAGAGCGCGAATCCATTCTGCGTGCGGAACGATGTGAGGTCGCGCTTTGTGACCGGGTAACGGCCCTGCGGCGCGTAGTACGACGCGGTGTAGGTCTCGCCCGCCTTCAGCGCCACCGGCGCCGTCAGCGACACCGTCCGCCAGCCGACGGTCCTCGACGCATCGAAGGTAGCGCGTGCAAGGACGGTGCCACCCTCAGACCACAGGGTAGCCTGGGTGACGCCCGATGCGGAGCGGCCCTGGTAGTACTGCAACGCGGTGACGGTGCCGTCGCTCCGGGGCGTGAAGGCAACTCCGAGTTCCACCGCCGACCGGGAGTGGGTGGCACTCCTGCTGGGTTTCAGATCGTCGGCGAAGATCCCGACGGTGCTTGATGCGGATGCGACGCTGGGTACGGCGACGAGGGCCGTGAGGCTGAGGACCCCGGCGACGATGACGGCGAGGCGGGTGCGAAAGGAACGCGCCGCTGCGTGGCGGCGTTGACTACGGGATGACATATCACGTCCAGACAGTTTCGGGCAACTACCGCCGATGCTAGTTCGGGCTTTCTGGCCGCATTCACCACATGAACAGAAACTAATGCGGTCCCGCTAGGATTCGAGGAGGGGCATGGGGACCCCGTCGCGTCATGGGGGTGAAGCGTGCAAGAGACCGCTGAAGAGACGAAGGTGCCCGTCTCGATCGTCTGCGTGTACAACGATCCGGAGGTGCTGGAGAGTTGTCTCGCTCGCTCCATCCGCGAGCTACTCGACTCAGCGCCGGCGACCGAGTTCCTCCCGATCGACAACCGCAACAACGCGTTCTCGACCGCCGGAGGTGCACTCAACGAGGGGGCACAGCGCGCACGCAACGATGTCGTGGTTTTCGTGCACCAGGATGTCGTCCTTCACTCGCTCATCGCCCTCGAACGGGCGGCAGCCGTCCTTCTGACACGCCCGGACATCGGCGTTGCGGGGGCGGTCGGCATCGACGCGCGCCACCACATCCTCGGCCGCATCCGTGACCGCGTCGTACCGATCGGGAAAGTGGCGCTCGAGCCACTCGACGTCGACACTCTCGACGAGGTCCTTCTGATCGTGAGCCGTGACCGTATTCTGAGCGAACCGCTGAGCGAGGATCCGCTTCTGGCGTGGCACGCGTACGGAGTCGAATACTGTGCGCGGTCACGGCACGCGGGCCTGCGGGCCGTGGCGCTCGAGGCACCCCTCACGCACAACAGCCTCACGACGAACCTGAAGGATCTTGACCTCGCTCACCATCGGGTGGGAGAGATCTATCCACGTCTCCTGCCTATTCAGACGACGTGCGGCACCATCCACGGCGACCGGGCGCCGAAGCGCACCACGCTGTTACGCCGGCGCATCCGGAATGCCGGAATCTGGTGGCGCGAGTCACTCGAAGCCCGCGCGGTGGCCAAGGTCGCACCGACAAGTACCGTCGTCCTCGCCGACGTGCGGCTTGTCGTCGATGAGGCGATGGATCGCGCGGGGATGACGTCCCTGCGGGTGGTGGATCTGGTCGACGACGGCGCTCCCACGGCGGCCGATGGTCTCTCAAGGTATGGCCGATCGTTCTCCGCCGCGACCGGGACGGCGCAGGTCGCACGCGAGGCGATCCGTAACCGCGCGGCAGGCGAACTCCTCCTGATCACCGCGCCCACTCGATCCGCTATCTCCCTCCTCGGCCCACTGGGTCCATACCCGCACGTGATCGGGCACACGCGCGAAACGGGCGTCTGGGTGCTCGTCGGCGCCTCCGCCCCCACACTCCAGCCTCTGTGGTCGACCCGCCGTAGCCGCCCGTTCGCCGGGTGGGCGGGATCCCGCAAGCCGGCACAAGCGTCGTCGAGCCCCGCGTGAGAGGCGCGCACCGGGGTGCGGGATTGGCAGCAAGAGGATTCGGCGCGGTCGTAACCCTCACCGATCTCCTACCGCCCCGCATCCGTTATGGCTACGTCCATCGGGTGACCACCAAGATCTTCAGCCGCCCGCTGCCCACGCTCCCTGCGATAGAAAGGATGCCCGCCGGACGCGAGGCCGTGGACACCCTTTCGGTGCCGGCAGACCTCACGGGCGCGCTCGTCACCGACCATCTGGATGTCGGGGGCATCGGCGCGGTCATCGAGACACTCGCGCGGGGACTTCCGCGTTACGGCGTACGACCCATCGTGGTGTGCCCCGGAGACGGCGCACGAGCAGCGCGGTTACGTGCGCACGGCGTGGAGGTGCGCTGCGCGGCATCCGCGCAGGAGGCCGTCGACGCGCTACGCGGCGTGGACGTCATCGCGCTCCACAGTGCTCCCGATCATCTGGAGCGCTGCGCGATCGAGAGCGATCTGCCGCTCGTAACCGTCATGCACAACACGGAGATCCACTTCACTCGGCGTCGCTGGATCACCTTCCGCGAACTGCTGAGTCGATCCGTCACGGGTGTGGCGGTCAGCGAAACCGTCCGCGAGTTCCACATCCGGCACGTGCCCGCAGAGATCGCCACCCGCATCCGTGTCGTTCCCAACGGCGCGACCGCGGAGACCGCCGGCCACCCGCGGGAACGGGACACCGCTCGTAATGCACTCGCCGCGGCCGTGAACACGCCCCTCCGTGACGATGTCGTCTTCGCGTGCCTCGCGCGCTACGACTCGCAGAAGAACGTCGCGGGCACAGTGGCTTCCTTCCTGCACGCGGTGGAATCAGGCCTCACCGGCGCGCGCCTGGTCTATGCCGGCGACCCCTCCGATTGGGCGGAACTGCGGCGCGCCGACGCGATTCGACTCAGCAGTGCGCACGGCGACCGCGTTCACTTGCTCGGCAACTCCCACGCAAGCACCCTGCTCCTGGCCGCCGATGTCTTCCTCCTGAACTCGTTCTTCGAGGGGTGGGCCGTGGCGGCCACCGAAGCCGCCGCGTCTGGGATGCCGCTGGTACTCAGCGAGGTCGGGGGTGCGGCCGAGCTCATCGCATTCGATGGCGAGCGATCCGTGCTCATCCCGAACGCCGTCGGGGACGCCGGGTCGGTCACCGATGCGCGTGTCGTCTCAGCGCGGCGACACTCTCGGCATCAGTCCAACCGGGCCGATCTCGCCAAGGCGCTCGCGGCGGTCGCGAGCCGCGTACGCGCCGACCCGGAGCGACGGGTTCCGCCAGCGATCCGCACGAGCACTGCGGAGATGATCGGCGGTCACGCGGATGCCCTGCGCGAAGCGCGCGATGCGCACGTCGCTATCGGCGACGTTTGACCTGCGACGCGAGGGCGTTTCGGATCTCCCGCGCCCGCGATCGGTGACCGATGATGCCCTCGACCGTCACCGCGGTGTCGGCGGCCGTCACGCTGTAGCGCGGCTGGAACCAGGTCCCCGGCCGAGCGGGCAGTCGATCGCTCGTGTACAGCGCCCGATAGCCGCGCGCGCGCACCTCACGGATCGTCGCCCGTTCGTAGAGGCCGAGGGGCGCGGCGATGAGGTCGATCGGCGCGCCCGCGACGTCGGCGAGCACTGTCCTGGCCTCGTCGAACTCGCGGCGGACAGCATCAGGACCCAGACGGCGCCAGGGTACGTGATCCCACCCATGACTGCCGATCGTCATGCCGTGTGCGCGCAGTTCATGTAGGTCGTCCCGGCCGAGGCTCATCGGATCGTCCAGTCGGCCGGCGAGTGGAAAGAACGTCGCGCGCAGATTTCGCTCACGCAGGGCAGGAAGGGCAACGTCGACGTCCGTCCGATTGCCGTCGTCGAAGCTGAGTTCGACGCCGTCACTGCCGGCGACGACATCGAGCACACGCAGAAACTCCGACTGCGGCATCCAGTACTGTGCTTCGCCCGGCTCCCGCTCGTTCATGCAGGTGCCCACTCCGTGAAAACACACATGGATCGTCATTTCACGGTCTCCGTCGTCTCTGCTCTGTTACGTGTGCTGTCGTCCCGCTCCCATGCGGAGCTTTGGCGGTCCCGCCGCGCGCGCACTGCGGCCATCAGGGTGATCGCCACGTACGGCACCGCCGCTGGGATCAAACGAGGGTCGCGCACGACCACCCACAGCCATGCCGAGCGGTTCGATTCGCGCACCGCTCCCTCGATCTGCCCATCGGCCGACGCCGCGCGTAGTTGCGCGTTGCCGCGCCGCACCCTCACCAACCGGGTGATAAGCGCCCGCGTGGTCAGGGGCGTCTCGACGACAACCTCGACACCCTGCGCCTCGGCCTTCTCAGACTCCACGAACTGTGCATCGAGGAAGAGATCGTCGGAGATCAGCGGAGGAAACTCAGCGAACCGCTTCCGCCCTTCCTCCGAAAGGACGATCACGCCACGCCCGAAGAGACCGGCGCGGAAGACCGGCAACCGCGAGTTGATGGCGGCGTAGGACCGTACGGGCCACGGCCGGCCGACGGTGTTGAGCACTCGGCGGGGCACGACCGCAAGCACCTCTGGTCGCGCGGCGAATACCGCGGCGATCGTCGTGAACGCCCCCGCGGGCAGGACGATGTCGGCATCGACGTAGGCGCGTGGGAACCCGCGGGCGATGCGGTCGGCCGCGTTGAGCGCGGCAGCCTTGCCCGGCGCGCGCCGATCGACCACACGGACGCCACGACTGCCCGCCACTGCCACCGTTTCATCGGTGCAGCCGTTGGCGCTCACGATGATCTCGTATTCCCCCTGTTGGGCGCGCAGCGCGTCGAGGGTGCGTCCGATGACGGCTTCCTCGTTGTGGGCAGCGACGATCACGCTGAACATGAGCTTGCAGCAGCGCTCTCGATGTCAGGTCCGGCGTTCGTCGACGAACTGCGAAAGGGATCCGATCGTCGAGAACACCTCTTCGGTGAAGTCTTCGTCGCCGATGACGAACCCGAACTCCTCTTCCAGAGCCGCGGCCAGTTCGAGCAGTGCCAGCGAATCGAGCTCGGGCATGACGCCGAACAACTCCGTGTGCACGTCCAGAGTGTCCGCCCTGTCGGCGATGTCGAGGGTGGTCGCGATGACCCCGGTGACCCGTTCGACGGTCGTGCTGTTCACGTTCACGCTCATGATTTCTCATCCCCATTGTTCGTGTGCGAACCGGCGAGCATCATCATACGAGCACCTCCAACGGCATCGGGTGGCTGAGAAAAGCGGTGGGGCTGGCGGTCAATCCGTAGGCGCCGGCCTGGAACAGCACGATGAGATCTCCGACGTCGGCACGCGGCAGTTCGACGCCGTTGCCGAGAATGTCGAGGGGGGTGCACAGGCATCCGACCACCTGCACACGCTCTGCGTCGTCGCTGTCGATTCTGTCGGCGACGGCGATCGGATAGTTCCGCCGGATCACCTGACCGAAGTTGCCCGATGCCGCCATCTGGTGGTGCATCCCTCCGTCGACAACAAGGAAGGTCTTGCCCCGAGAAACCTTCCGGTCGACGACGCGCGTGACGTACACGCCGCACTCCCCGACGATGTACCGGCCGAGTTCCAGCACGACACGGGCGTGGGGAAGCACCGGGCGGATTCGCTCGCGCAGGAGCATCTCGAGATTCTGTCCGACGGCGTGCAGGTCGAGCGGCTCTTCGTTCGCGTAGTACGGGATGCCAAGGCCACCCCCGAGGTTGAGATAGACCGGCGGTGAGGACATCTCCCGCGCCAGCGAAAGGAGCAGGTCGACCGTCTTGGCCTGCGCCTCGAGGATGATCTCGGTGTGCAGGTTCTGTGAGCCGGCGAAGACGTGGAAGCCCGTGAGATCGACATCAGCGAGTTCGAGCTGTCGGATCAGGGCGGGCACGTCTTCCGCATCGACGCCGAATTGCTGAGCGCCGCCCCCCATACGCATTCCCGAGCCCTTCACCTCGAAATCGGGGTTCACACGAATCGCCACGTGCGGGCGGATGCCCAGTTCGGCGCCGATGCGGGTGACACGGTCGGCTTCGGTCACCGATTCGAGCTCGATGATCACGCCGGCAGCCACCGCCTGGGTGAGCTCCGCGATCGACTTCGCCGGGCCAGCGAAGCTGATCTCCCCGGGCGCGATCGGGGTGTCGAGCGCGAGCTTCATCTCTGCGCCCGATGCGACATCGAGCGAGTCGACGATCCCGCTGAGGTGCTGCACGAGCGCCGGCATGGGATTGGACTTGACGGCGTAGCTCAGTTCGAGGTCCGCCGGGAGCTCAGCTCGCAACAGCGCGATCCGATTACTGAGAAGCGTGCGGTCGTAAGCGAAGAACGGGGTGCTCCCCACCCGCTGGGCAAGGCGCTCCACGGGGACACCGCCGACGAGCATGCCGCCGCCGCTGGTCGCGAACTCGTGTCTATGGGTCACAGATGTCTCCTTCGGACTTCAGCATTCATGGTCGCGCCCGCATCCGTCTACCATTCGAGACACGTCAGCTCGCTGTAGAGGTAGTCGATATCGCTGGCGGACAGGGTGTCGCTCTTGAACATCTTCGGTCGGCCACGCGGGAGCAGGATCGCTCCCGAGGGTTTTCCGCCGACGACGCGCGGCTCGAGCAGCGTCGCCACCACGCCGTGCCGGAGAAGCAGGTGACTACCCAGCGGCCGGATCCCCCGGCGAAACAGGGCCGCGTCACCGACGTGGAGGATCGAGGCGAAGGCACGCACGCCCTTGCGCGTGTCTTTGCGGAAGACGACATAACAGACCTCGTCACCCGACACCAGAACGACGTGCTTGGCGGCACGGGTCTCGCGATGGTCCTCGTAGATCTTCTTGTCAGCGCCCGTCAGCACCGACGCGAGGACGGCCGGGTCGTCGCTGACTCTCACCCGGCCGAACGTCGGCCAGGGAAGATTGGGCATGATCACCGTCGTCGTGTCGAGGTCGACGAAGTTGAGTTTTCGATTCAACGGCACGACATTGCCACTCGGCGAGAAGTCCGTGAAGTGGTATCCCTTCTGACGCAGCAGCGACATGAGGAGCCGAAGACCTTGCGCCCGGTGGGAGTCCAGGACACACCATGCGCCGAGGTTGCAAAACTGCTCCACGCGACCGCCGACCACGCGTTGGGAGTAGTAGGCCAGATAGGCACCCACCACGTCTCCGTCGCTGCGGAGGAAGTAACCGTGATTGGGTGCCGCGACCGCCCACGGCACCTGGAGCGCGCCGGTCCAGGCGGCGGCGCTCACACGGTGATTGAGGTTCTCGTTCAGAAAGCGGGCGACTGCCGGCAGATCCGCGTCGGTGATGGGCCCAAGCTCGACGGCCACGGGCTACCACTCCCCTCTCTGCGGCGACATATCCGGCGACGGGACGGGCTGGCTCGCGAAAAGCGCTTCGGCGAGAGCTGAGGCCGCACCCTGATCTACTTTGCCGTTGGCGAGGCGCGGCAAGCGAGGCACCGCGACGAGATCGGGAAGCACTTCGGGTCGCAGCACGGACGCCGCATCACGACGGAGGCCGGAGATCTCGCCCCCCGGCCCTTCGACCAGGCTGACCAGCTGCCCAGCGAGCGTCATGACGGTGAAGGTGGGAATCGTCCGTCCGTCACGGAGCGCTTCGTCGATTTCATCGAGGTCGACGAAACTGCCACTTCTCTTCACGCGGCGGCCGGCACGCCCCCAGCAATAGAGCGATCCGTTCACCCGCTCCCCCACGTCACCGGTGAGCACGCTGCCGTCACTCTGCCATCGGGGATAGTCGTCCGTCTCACCGAAGAAGTACCCACGCGGCAAATGCGGGGAGGCGATCGTCAGCATGCGGATGCCGTCGATGTCGACGGTGTCGGTGGCCCACAACCCGACGGACCCCCGCCCGATGGGCACGGTGCCGCGTTCAGACGGCACGTCGTCGGATGCCGCGAACCGGGCGGTGCTGGCGAAGCCGATCGTCTCACTTGTGCCGTACGTGTTGACGACGGCCGGAACCCCGAAACCGAACACCTGATTGACGTGGCCGATCGGCAGGCGATCGCCGCCGGAACCCCACACCCGCAGTGCGGTGCCGGCGTGCGCACGACGCTCGGCGACACCGAGCTCGATGAAGCGCGGCGCGAGGCGCACGTGCGTCGCAGCGACTCGGTCGATGAAGCGGAGCGGTCTCAGCTGATCACCCAACGCGCTCGACACGTGGATCTCGGCGCCGCTGGCCAAAGCGATCAGGAGGTTCGTGATGGCCATGTCGTACGCGGGGTTGGAAACCTCCGCCCATCGGCCTTCGTGGTCGAGTTCGAGTGCATCCGCGCCCGCCGCCACGAACGCCGCGATCGCCGTCCAGGTCGACAGCACGCCTTTGGGCCCGCCGCCCGTCGATCCGGACGACATCGCGACGTAGCCGGCGGCGGCGACCTGCAGCGAGTCGAGGTGCCGCACGGACGCCTCCCGCGCATCGTCCGCCCCGACGACGATGTCGGGCTGAAGCGCAGCGAGGATCCCGCCCCGACGGCCCATCGGAGTCGTCGGGTCGAGGAAGCAGATCGAGTAGTCGCCGAGAATCGCGGCGAGCAGATGCACGACGGAGCGGTTGGACAGCGGCAGACTGACCGCGACGAGAGGCGACTCGCGCAACGCGGAGCGTCGAATGTCGGCTGCGGTCACGTGCGCCGCCGCGATCAGCTCGCGGTTCGTGAGCGCGTCCTTCGGATCACTGATCGCGCGAGCGTCGGAGCGGCCCGCGCGAACGGCGAGGATCCGGTGAGCGAGTTCGTTCATGCGGATCAGACCACCGCGTGCGCATAGTCGGGCCAGTGTCGCGCCGGGACGTTGGCGTCAAGCACCGGCAACCCCGCAGATTCGAAGGTGCCCTCCGGCACGCGATCCGACCCGAGGATGACGCCGTCGACCCCGTCGATCGCCACCGCGCGCGACTCGGAGAGCAGGCGCTCCAAGTGCGGCAACCGAAGGCGGATATACGACTCGTTACTGCCGATGAGCTCCGCCGGGTTGACGACATCATCGTAGATGCGCACATCGACGCCCTTCCCGGTGAGGGTCTCGGCGATATCGACATACGGGCTCTCGCGAAGGTCGTCGGTCCCGCTCTTGAACGCGAGTCCCAGCAACGCCACTTTGCGCCATCCGAGGGCGAGCACGTGATCGACGACCCGGCGCGTGTGCGCGGCGTTGCTCGCCAACAAGCTCTCCAGTAGCGGCGCGGAGACGTCGGCGCGGCGCGCCGCGTAGGTCAGCGCGCGGACATCCTTCGGAAGGCACGACCCACCGAACGACCCACCCGGTCGGAGGTACCGCTCGGATACGTTCAGAATCTTGTCCTCCGCGAACACCGCCATCAGTGTGTTTGCATCGACGCCGTAGGCGTCAGCGAACCGTGCCATCTCATTCGCGAACGTGATCTTCACCGCATGGAAGGCGTTGCTCGCGTACTTGATGGATTCCGCCGTCGACACGGTGACGTGGCGGATTGGCGCGTCGACGGCGCGGACCATCTCGGTCACGGCGCGCAGTGCCGCATCGTCGTCAGTGCCGATGATCGTGAATGGGGGATGCCGGAAATCCGCAATCGCGGTTGATTCGCGAAGGAATTCCGGGCAGTAGGCGACGCTGTACTGCTCCTCCCTGCCGCGCGGCATGAGTGACTCGACGATTCGATCGGTCGTCCCCGGCAGGAGTGTGCTGCGGACGGCCACCGTCAGATGCGGCTCGTTGACGCCCGCCTCGATGAATGCCGCGATTTGCGCGAGAACGCCTTCGACGAAGCCGGTGAAGAGCGAGCCGTTCGGGGCGGATGGCGTTCCGACACAGACGATCGCAACATCGGCGCCGTGCAGTGCTGCTCCGGCATCCGTTGTCGCTGTCAGAAGCCCCGATCCGACGACACGCTGGGTAAGTGTCTCGAGGCCGGGTTCGGCCAGGGGCGCACGACCCTGCAGGATCGCCTCAACTTTCGACTCTGCGAGGTCAACGCCGACGACCTCGTGCCCGGCATCCGCCAGGCACGCCGCCGTGACACTGCCCACATATCCGAGTCCGAACACCGCTACCTTCACTTCGCCACACTCCTTCTCGATCGTTCGGCCATTAACTGCGCGTAAGCAGCGGTGAGCTTCTCCGCCTGAATTTCCCAGCACAAGACCTGTTCGAACCGCGCGCGGCCGGCCGCGCCCATCACTGCCGCACGCTCGGGCTCGCTCAGCACCTGCTCGACGGCGTCGGCGAAACTCTGCGCCTGGTTCGCTGGAACCGCGTACAGCGACGCGTCCTGAGCGGAATAGCGACCTTCGCGCACGTCGAACTGCACGATGGGACGGCCAAGTGCCATGTACTCGATGATCTTGTTCATCGTCGAGAGGTCGTTCATGGGGTTGACCTCGTCGGGGTTCACGCACACGTCCGCGTCCGACAAGATGCTCTTCATCTGCTCATCGGGCACACGCCCGTGAAACTCGACCCGGTCGGCCACACCCCTGGTACGCGCGATGTTCTCTAAGCGTTCGCGGTCGGGACCCGAACCGATCAACGCGAGATGCACATCGAGGTGCCGCTCCGACACCAGGATCGCGACCGCATCGATCAGGTACTCGATGCCTTCTTGGCGCCCCATCACGCCGACGTAGCCGAGCAGGAAGCTGCGGCCGCGATGCCAATCCTCGCCCGTGGACCGGTATGCGGCCCACGACCGGTACGGCCCTGAGCGCACGACCGTCACGTCGTCGCCGTCGAACCCGCCGCGTCCGCGCGCGATGGCGCGGTAGCTCTCGTTCGTCGAGATCACGTGATCCGCCCACCGATAGGTGCGGCGCTCGAAGTGACGAGCCACGGTGCGGAACAGCCACGGGAGAGGCAGTTTCTTGGCCGCCACGAGCTCCGGCCCGATGTCGTGTTGATCGAAGACCAGGATGCTGCCGTCCGTGCGCTGGGCCGGACGCGCCACCAGATACAGCAGGTCGGGCGGGTTGCAGAAGTGCACGATGTCGAAAGGCTTCTCGCGTCGCGCCTTCTCGAAGACGGCGGACATGCGGCGGAGGGACACCCCATACTCGTTGACGTACCCGGCGACTCCCTTCGCCTCGCGCGGCGCCAGATAGCGGTGCACGGTGACACCGTCGATGACGAAGTCGCCCACCGGGTGGCGTTCGTCGCTCGGGCACACGACCGTCACGTCGGCGCCCGCCGCGGCGAGCGAGGTCGCCTCCTGCCAGACTCGCCGGTCGAAGGGGACCGGCAGGTTCTGTACGAGAATCGCGATCCGCGATCCGCTCAGCGACGCGGGCGCCATCACGCGGTCATCGTTGAGCCGTCCCACACGAACATCATCTGATCGCTCCATCATCACGCGAACCTCCGGAGGTAGGGGACACGAGCTCCGGCCTTTGACCGGGCGAGCATGGATGCCGCTTCAGGGAGCACCTGCGGAGCAATCACACGCGTGGCGACCAGGTGCACGATCAACACCGCAAACCCGATGAAGATCAGCGAGATGAAGGGCGGAAGTGCGGCCGTCGCCTCCTTGACTGCCCACCCCGCGGTCCCCGAGGCGATCACCACGACGGCAACGAACCAAAATGGTCCCGCAACGACACCGGCCCGCGTGGCGAGCAGCCGCGAAGTCAGGAACCAGCGGGTCACCGTGGCGACGATGCACACGCCGAGGAAACCGAAGGCGATGGCGACGAGTCCCATGTGCGCGAGCGCCAGCGTCGTTCCAAGAGTGAGCGCGTCGATGATAAGCGCGTACAGGAGCCACACACCCGGTTTGCCCGTTCCGTAGAACAAACCGTGATCGAGCCAGGCGCTCACCGACATGATGCCCGTGAGTGCGAGGATCTGGGCGACCTGATAGCTCTGCTCCCACCCGTCACCGAAGATGATGGGGATGATCAGCGGCGCGGCGACGGCAACGATCGTCAAAGGCAACGCGAGGGCGAAGTAGATCAGTCGCGAGGCGCGCAGATACGCACTGCGCAAGCGTTCGGCGTCGTCGCGGATCTTGGCGAACGCCACCTGGGTGACGGGCACGATCGCGCTCCCGCTCATGTCCTGAACGACCTGAACGAGGCGTTGCGCGATTGTCATGTAGCCGAAGGCGCCCACGCCGAGGGTGGCGCTGATTACGACGGCTTCGCCCAGAGCGCGCAGCATCGCGACGAACTCCACGACGAGCACCTTGCCGCCGAAACTGGCCATCGCGAAGAAGTCCGACCGCACGAACGTGCGCTGCGGATGCCATCGCGTCGTCATCCACGCCAGGGCCGACATGATCGCGGGCCCCACCAGGCTCTGCACCACAAGCGTCCACGCCCCCGCCCCAGAGAACGCGAGGATCAGGGCGATGACCTGCGCGACGACGGCAGCGCCCGCACCCTGCAGGGCGATGACCGAGAACCGCATGTCACGGCGAAGGATCGCCATGGGCACCGAGCCGAAGGCAGTGAGGACGACCCAGATCGACAGCGCCTGGATGATCGGGACGACATCGTTGTTCCGGAAGAGAAGTCCCAGCGCAGGTGCCAGCGCAATCATCACGAGACACAGGGCGACACCCGCCCCTAGGGAGAACCAGAAAGCCGTGCTCAGCATTCGCTGATCGACGCGCTTCGCCTGAACGATATAGGCGGCGAAGCCCAGGTCAGCGAAAAGGAAGAAGAAGGGCAACACCGTCGAGGCCGCCGCGACCGTGCCGAAGTCTTCGGGACTCAGCAACCGTGTGAGCACGGCGATCGTGACGAAGCCCAGCACGCGTGTCGCCCACTTTTGCGCGGTGAGCCAAAAGACTCCCGCGGTAGCGCGGCGTCCGACGCCAGGACCGCCCGATGAGACCGGAACGCTCATGTCTGCCCACCGCCCCCGACGACACGCGCCACCGCGCGACCCACCTTCTTGGTCAGGCGCCTTCCCTCGCGGGGGAGATCCGCGACCCACTGTGTGACGCCGTAGGTCGACAGTGCGGTTTCGTAGACGGCACACAGCCGTTCGGTCATCGCCGGCAGGCCGAACCGCTCGACGGCAAATGTGCGTCCGAATTCGCCTAGCGCTACGCGGCGAGCCGGGTCTTCGAGGAGCGCGCCGACGTCACGGGCGAGGCGGCCGATCGGGTCGTCAAGTGTGTCGGGACTCCAATAGCTCGATCGCGCGAGCTCCTCTGCGGAGCTGGGTTCGAACGTCTGCGACCACCCCGCCTCCCCTTGCACGACGAGAGGTTTGCCGAATGCAAGAGCCCGGGCCGCCGATCCTCCCATCCCCAGCATCACGTCGGCTGCCTCATACGCTGGGCGTGGATCTGACATCGGTCCGAGCAGTCGAACCGCCTCACGACGGAGCGCATCGTTCACCCGACGCGCACGGTCCCCCAGGGATTCCGCCGCATCGCCGCCGCCCACGATGTATAGCGTGGCGCCCGAGCCATCCAGCTCTTCCATGGCGTCGATCGCGATCTCCAACGAACGTGCCTTCATGCGGCTGTCCAGTCGGCTCACAACCCCGATCAGCGGACCATCACCCAAGCCTGTGTCCCTTCGGAAGTCGGCGCCTCCGGCTCGGCCGGGCGCGTCACGCTCGATGTCCACGGGGGGAGAGATGAGCTCCGTCGCACCCGCGCGACCCGACTGCTCCTCGATCAGATACCCTGTCCCGAGGACGAGCGGCATATGACGAAGCACAATGGGCGCGATGCTCATTTCGTACACGGTATGAACCCACGGCGTGCGGCCCCATCGGGCGGGGCCCCAATACACTTGGCGCGCCGCGCCCCACATGCCGTACACGTGAATGAGATCGACCTTGCGGCGATGCGCGATATCGCTCAGCTGTGCCGCGTGCGCACGCATTCCCACCGCAGCGTCGTAGACCTCGATGTCGACATCCTGGTCGCGGGCGTAGTCGAGCAGATTCGGCGTCGCAGGCAGCGTCTCACCCATGCCCACAACGATCGACTCGACCCCGAACGCGCGCGCGGCGACAGCGAAATCGACCGCGTTGATCTGCGTGCCGCCGAGCTCGAGGCTGTTCAGGTGTACGAGGACGCGCATGGCCACTCAGCCGCCCACACTTGTGCGCAGAGTGGCCGCCACCAGCATCTGCTGCGTCTCGGTGAGATGCGGGAACATCGGCAGCGAGAGGATGCTCGCGGCAGCCGCTTCAGCCACCGGGAACTGCCCATGACGGTACCCGAGAGATGCGTACGCCTCGGTGGACGGCACGACGGTCGGGTAATGGATGCCGGCCCCGATTCCTGCGTCGCCGAGACGCGCGAGTACGCGATCACGATCGTCCACGCGTACGACGTAGAGGTGCCAGACATCGGTGTTTCCTGGGCGAACCGCCGGCAGGCGTAGGCCGTCGATGCCGCCGAGGAGGTGGCCGTAGCGTTCGGCGGCGGCCCGACGCGCTGAGTTCCATGTCTCGAGCCGACGGAGCTTTGCCCGCAGTACCGTCGCCTGCACGGCATCGAGTCGGGCGTTCATCCCGACGTGGTCGTGGACGTACTTGACCGAACTGCCGTGTGCGGAGAGGTTCCGGATGAGGGCGGCACAGTCGGCGTCGTTCGTCATCACAGCCCCGGCATCGCCGGCCGCTCCGAGGTTCTTGCCTGGATAGAAACTCGTCGCGGCGACCCGCCCCACAGCGCCCGCGCGCCCAGCCGCGCCCGATGCGCCCTGCGCTTGAGCAGCATCCTCGATGACCTCAAGTCCGTGGCGCTGAGCAAGCGCTGTGATCGGGCCCATCGGCGCGGTCTGCCCGAACAGATGCACCGGCACGATCACGCGCGTGCGCGGGGTGATCGCGGCCTCGACGGCTTCGGGATCGATGAGCAAGTACTCGTCGTCGACGTCGACGAACACCGGGACCGCGCCGATCCGTGATGCTGCTTCGGCCGTCGCGATGAAGGTGTTCGCGGGCATGATGACTTCGTCGCCGGGGCCGACGCCGACGGCGCGGTACGCGAGTTCGAGCGCATCGGTGCCGTTGGAGACGCCGACGACGTGATCGACACCGATGTACTCGGCGTATTCGTGTTCGAAGGCCACGACCTCAGGCCCGCCGATGAACCCGGCCGTGGCCAACTGACGCGCCCAGACCGGGAGTACCTCGTCGAGAACTTCCGCCTGTTGAGCGGCTAGATCAACGAACGGAACTTCATGCGTCACGAGGACCCCTCCCGTCCCGTGAATCAAAGTCGGCGAAGGTGAGCTGCAGGGAACCCGCAATCTCGCAAGGCCGTTGAGCCTCCCCGCCGACACGAACAGCCTCGACACGGATCAGGCCGTCGCCGGTGAGCACATCGACCGAGCCCTCGTCGCGGTTCACACGTACGACGCGGCCCGGGATACGCCCCACATATGTCGGGGGGTCGTCGACGGGCGAAGCCCGCTCAACAACGATCCGATTCCCCGCGACGTAGCTGAATGCCCCGGGGTAGGGCGAGGTGAGTCCACGAATCAGCCGATCGATCGACTCAGTAGAGTCCGACCAGTCGATGAGGCCATCGTCAGGAACGCGACCGCAACAGTATGTGGCTAAGCTCTCGTCCTGCGCCGTTCCCACCTTGCCCGTCAGTCGAAGCTTTACGGCATCAGGAAGAATGCTGGCTTGCGTCGCGTTCAGCTCCCGGTACAAGTCGGTCACCGTGTCCCTCGGCCCGATGGGCACTCGGCGCTGAATCAGGATCGGTCCTGCATCGAGCCCTGGAACGATGCTGTGCACGGTTACCGCAGTCTCGTGTTCACCGTTGATGATCGCCCAATTGACGTTGGCGCGTCCTCGGTATGCGGGCAACGGCGCGTAGTGGACGTTGATGTACGGGGTCGTCTCGACCATCGCGGCCGGCAAGATACGGGCGAACGAAGACACGACCACGATGTCGGGCGCCTCTCGCTGCACATGGTGCTCCACGTCCTGGGGTCGGGGCCCGGCAAGCACCGGCACGCCGCATCGGCGCGCTCGCGCAACGACAGCATCCTCCGCGGGCTCGTTCCGGACGACTCCGACGACGTCGAAGCGATCGACCAGCGCCTGAAGGGCGGAGTCTGCTGTGGGCCCATCTCCGATCAGCATCACCCGTGGCGTGTCAGAGCTCATCGATGTACCGCCGTTCGGCGCTCGTGAGTGACGCGGGCTCGCGTAGGAGAAGCTCGCCGACTTTGAGTCCTCCTGCTTGAAGGCGCACGATGGCGTCCGGCCCCACGCGCGAGGGCAACACCGCCATATGGCCGCCGGAAACGTTCTCGCGTGGCCAGACCGAGAGGCCCACCGTGTCGCACGTGTCCGTTGAAATATCCCCCCAGTACCGCACCACCACGAGATCCGGCCGCGCCGTAGCCAGCCGCGCGACATCGGTGTCGGAGAGCACCGACCCACCGGTCGGTGTGATGGCCACGAGCAGTGCATCCGCCGCGGTGACATCGAGCCCGTCGAGACTCCTCGCGGAAACCACCCTGGCGCCCGCCGCCTCGAGCCCGTGGACGATGTAGTCGTTGAAGGGATTGTCGCAGCAGAGCGCGATGGTGCTCCCGTACGCCGGAACGCCGGCATCCGCGAGTTGGATGACCGCCATGATCCCGAGGTACGAGAAAACATCCACAAACGGATGCCGCTCGTTCGTCCCCGCTACACGCACACCGCGCCGGAGGAGCCCATCGATGTCCAGATCGACCCTCCCCGCTTGGATCTCCCACGTCTCGAACATGAGGGAAACGACCGCGTCGTCCCGGATCGCATCGGCGTAGGCGCCGACGATCGGCCGGACGTGTCCGCTGTTGGTGATCACGTCTGCCCGGGCGAAGTCGTTCTTGTCATGCTCGCCAGTCACCCGGATTCGATCTGCGACGCCCAGCAGGTGCGCCAAGGCCGATGTGGCAGATGTCACGTCATCGACGCTTCCGTACCGCGTCGCCTTCGTGATGGCCGTCACGCGCGCCCCGGACAGCGCCGCAACGACTGGTGTGACCAAGTAAGCGCCCGTAGCGGCTTCGGTGAGCACCTCGCGATCGGCGAGGTCGATCTCCATCCGTTCCACCGACTCGCGAACAAGCCGGGCGAGTCTCGGGAGGGCAAAACCCGCAGCATGCGTCACTGTTGCCTCTCCGCGACGTCTCCGATTGTGACGCCCTTCACAGGGTGCAGGAGCACATCGATCACGCGATCCTGATCGGCATTGCTGAGCGAGTGATACACGGGGAGGATCAGCGTGTGGTCCGTCAGCCACTCGGTGACCGGCAGCGATCCGTCGGCAGCCAACTCGCGGTAAGGCGCGTGACGATGCGTTGCCATGATGCCGCGACGCGCCGAGATTCCTGCCTCCGCGAGCGCGATCAACAATCCGTCGCGGTCGGTCGGATAGCCCTCTTGCACTTCGACCCAGAACGACTGGATGTTGCCAGTCCCATAGTCCGGATCAGCCACCGTGCGCAAACCCTCGACCCCGCGAATCCCTGCACGATACCGCGTTGCGATCTCGCGGCGGCGACGCACGATCGCGGGCAGTTTCGACAATTGCACGATACCTACGGCGGCCTGCAGGTCGGTCATCCGGAAGTTGAATCCCACCTCGGAGTACTCCTCGGCAGGGGGCAAGACGCTCTGATGCCGATCAGCTGCGGAGACTGTCATTGCGTGCTCCCGCAACCGACGCGCGCGTGCCGCCCAGTCCGCGCGGGAGGTGGTGAGCATGCCGCCCTCACCGGTCGTCAGCAGCTTCCGCGGGTGGAACGACCAGGCGGCGATATCGGCGCCGGCCCCCACCGGTCGCCCGCGATACGTCGACCCGGCGCCGCAGGCGGCGTCCTCGATGACGACGACGCCGAGCGGATCTGCGATCTCACGAATCGGCGCAAGGTCCACCGGGACGCCACCCTGGTCGACCACGATGACCGCCCGGGTTGCGGAGGTCAATGCCGCCGCGAATCCCGCCGCGGTCATATTCCCCGTGACGATGTCGACGTCGACGAACACGGGCGTTGCGCCCACGTAGGTCACGGCGTTCGTCGTTGCGATGAACGAGAACGATGGCACGATGACTTCGTCCCCCGGTCCAATCCCCGCAACGACCAGAGCGAGGTGGAGCGCCGTCGTGCAGCTGCTCGTGGCGACGGCGAACGAGGCATCCATCGCGGCGGCGAACTCTTCTTCGAAGCGCGCGACGCGTGGTCCTTGTGCGACCCAACCAGACGCGATCACCTCGGCGACGGCGTCGGTCTCCTCCTGGCCGAGCCAGGGGATCATCACGTTGATGCGATCGGTCACGCCGTCACCACCGAACGGCTCGCGGCGATCTCGGAGCGGAGCGGCCGCCACCACTCGACGAGCTCCCGCAGGCCTTCGTCGAGTCCGATCGTCGCCTCGAACCCCAAGTCGCGGCGGGCCGCGGATGTGTCAGCGAGACGGCGAGCCACGCCGTTGATGGCTCGTTCAGGACCGTGCTCGACGCCGAGGTGTTCGGCATCCATCACCCGGAGGAGCGCCTGCGCGAGTTCGAGCAGACTGGTTTCGGTGCCACTGGCGATGTTGTACGTCCCTTCGACGATGTCACTTCGCGCCGCCAGCACATTGGCGTGCGCGATGTCGGGCACGCAAACGAAGTCCATCGTCTGATTGCCGTCACCGAAGATGAGGGGTGGAACCCCGTCTGAGATACGTTCCATCCAGCGGACGAGGACTTCGGTGTAGAGACCATGCACGTCCATACGCGGGCCGTACACGTTGAAGTAGCGGAGCAGGACGTAGTCGAGGCCTTGCATCGCGCGGAAGCTGCGCACGAGCCCTTCGTTGAAGGTCTTCGCTGCCCCGTAGATCGTGTCGTTGTTCTCGTGGTGGTGGCGTTCGTCGGTTGGGAAGGTCTCGGCCATGCCGTACACCGACGCACTGGATGCTGCCACGAGCTTGCCGACGCGGTGCTTCGCCGCGGCTTCGACGACATTGAACGTGCCGTCGACGAGCACTTCGAGCGCGAGCCGCGGCTCCTCAGCACACTGCGTGATGCGGATCGCCGCCTGGTGATAGACGACGTCCTTTCCCGCGACGAGCTCGTCGACGAGCGCGCGATCGCGGATGTCGCCGTCGATCAAAGTGGCGCGTCCTGTCGCGAGCGCCTCGTCGAGGTTCGCGAGACGCCCCCGGACGAGATTGTCGAGAATGTCGATATGGGCGACGCCCGCGCCCAGGAGTTGGTCGACCAGTGTCGAACCGATCGTCCCGGCGCCGCCGGTGACGAGCACACGCGCTCCTTCGAGCTGAGTCATGCGGCTGCCCTCCGGGGCTGGATGTCGAGCTTCATGGGCGCCGGCGCACCGCCGGCCGCAAGACTGCGCTGTGCGGCGTCGAGCACCGACAGCACACGAAGTCCGGCTTCGCCGCTCGTGCGGGCGGGTCGGCCCTCGCGGATCGCCGCCGCGAACTCGGCGACGACTCCGGCGAGCGGCTCCCGTTCAGGCAGGGCCGGCGACCACGTGTCGCCGAGCCGGTACGAAATGTTCGCGTCGCGGCGGTCGGGCGTCGTCTCTTTCGAGACGGCGGCGATATCGACGCCCCGGTCGTAGACGCTGATGCGCTGCTGCGGATTGAGGTCGTCCCAGACGAGCGTGCGCTTCGTGCCGCCGATCACCATCTGGCGGATCTTCGTGGGGCTGAGCCAGTTGACCGTGACGTGTGCCATTGCACCGCCGGCGAGCGGCATCGAGAGATACCCCACGCATGCCTTGCCCGTGCCGAGCGGATCGGAACCATGTGCCGACACGGACGCTGTGGCCAGCCCGCCGGGAAGGACGAAGTCCATGATCGACAGATCGTGCGGGGCGAGATCCCAGAACACGTCGACGTCGGGCTGGATGAGCCCGAGGTTGATGCGCGTGCTGTCGATGAACAGGATCTCGCCGAGCGATCCTTCCGCGATGAGTTCGCGGATCTTCAACACCGCCGGCGTGTAGCAGTAGGTGTGATCGGCCATGAGCACCCGGCCGCTCGAGGCGGCCCGCGCGACCATCTCTTCGCCGCGCAGGCGGTCATCGGCGAGAGGCTTCTCCACCATCACGTGCTTACCGGCATCCAGTGCCTTGAGCACGATGGGGTGGTGCGTGCGGGCGGGCGTCGCGATGGCGATCGCGTCGACACCCGGGTCTGCGAGCACGTCGTCAAGGCTCGCCGTGACCGGCACGCCCCCGATGCCATCGGCGATCTGCTGCGCACGCGCGATATCGAGGTCACAGATGCCCGCGAGCTCCCAGTCACCACTCGCGCGGAAGTTGCGCGCCAGGTTCGGACCCCAGTACCCGGCCCCCACGACCACCACTTTCAGTTTTTCTGTCACGTTGCTGCTCCCCACGAGGCTCGTGATTGTTCCGATCGGTTTATTCGGTTGGTGTGAATGTCACGTCGACCCAATAGTTGTGGCTCGACAGATTCGATGGATAGGAAGCCGAATAGGTGTACGCGGCTCCCTGCTGTGGCGTTGTGAAATTGCCCCTCGTCGTGGCGTCGGCGAGTCCGTTCAGATCGATCGCGTATCGTCCGGATGTGCTGTGAAGCCCGACGCGGTACTCGGTGCCGACCACGAGGTCGACGGGTGTCGCCAAGGCCATCTCCTGCCATCCCGATGCGGTCTCTCCGATGAAGGTCACTTCGGAGAGAGGTGTCCCGTCGGGGCCCCACAGATACCCCGTGTGCAAACCGGTGTTCGCATCGCCCTTGTAGAAGCGGATACCGGTCGCCTGCCCGGGAACGCTGACGGTGAACCGCGTCGCCACCTGTACCGAGTCCGGATCGTTCCACCATGCGTTCTGGGGCGTCGCCGCGCCGAAGATCGATTCGGCGCTCAGGACGACCGGGGCCGCGCTGGTTGTGAAGCCTGCATCTCCTCCCGCGACCGACGCGCCGTTCACGGTCACGCGGACGGTGAAGGTGGTCCCCCAGGCCAGCGGGTCGGTCGGCGTGAAGGTCAGCGTGCGGGATTGCTCGTCGTACGTCGTGGTCCCCGCGATCGCCACCCCACTCTGACTGACCTCGAGCGCCGCGCCGCTGACAGCGATGTCGAAGGCCGCAGCGACTGGTGTCGTCGGCGAGACATCAACGGCTCCGGATGCCGGCGTCACCGAGATCACCGATGCAACAGGCTCAGGCTCGGGCGTCGGCGTCGGCGTCGCAGTCAGTGTGGGCGTCGCCGTCGGTGTCGGTGTCGCAGTCGGTGTCGGTGTCGCAGTCGGCGTCGCGGTCGGCGTCGGCGTGGGCGTCGCCGTCGGTGTCGCAGTCGGCGTCGGTGTCGCGGTCGGCGTCGGCGTGGGCGTCGCCGTCGGTGTCGGTGTCGCAGTCGGTGTCGCAGTCGGCGTCGGCACCTGCGTAGCCGCGCCGAATCCGATCTCCGCGTCGACGAAGTACCCCGTCGACCCCCACGACGACGTCGGGTACCCTCCGGCCGAGCCGTAGACGAACAGGCCGTTTGCACCGCCCGGTGCCGTGATGAATCCGCTCGTCCGCGCCGCGGCGAAGTACCCGCTCGTGTACGCATAGCGTCCGCTGCTGGAGAAATACGACACGACGTAGCGTTCACCCGGCGCCAGAGCCACGGGCGACGACAGCGCTGCCCGTTGCCATCCCGACTCTGTCTCATCCGTGAAGGTCACCTGCGCCAAGACCGCGCCGTCCGGTCCCCACAGTGTTCCCCGATGCGATCCGGTGTTGGCGGCGCCCTTGAAGAAGCGGATCGCGGTCGCGGTGCCCGGTTGCGAGACGGAGAACGCCGTCCCGATTTCCACTGGATCCGTGTCCGTGACCGCGGCGACCGCGGGAACGGACTCCCCGAACAGCGTCTGGACGTTCGGGGCCGTCGTGAACGCCCAACTGTCCAGAACGCTCGCGCCCAGCCGGATGCGGGCCTCGAACGTGGTCTCACCCGGCAAAGCCGCCGTCGGCGTGAAGGTCAGCATCCCGGTCGTGCCGTCGAAATGGGACGCTCCGGCGATCGGACCGCTCGGACCGCTCAGCCCCATGCTCAGAGTGCGGAGCCCAGGGCTTCCGATGATCGACGCTGAGATCGAGGTGATCGTCGTCGGGACGTCGATGGCACCACGGGCGGGCGCGACCGACGACACCTCGAGTGCGCCGGCATCGTCGGCCACGAACTCGATGTCGACGAAGTAGTTCGTCGAGTTCCAAGTCCCGGCGGGCATGACCCCACCGCTGCCGTAACGGTAGCGACCATTGTCGACCGCGACAGTGGACAAGGGGCCGCTCGTTGCGGGAGTCTGCAGCGCGTTCACGGTGTACCCCGGCCGACCCTGTGGCGCGAAGTACGACACGGTGTAGACCAGGCCGGGTGTCAGCGTGACGGGAGAATCCAAGACAGCCCGTTGCCAGCCGGACGCGGTCTCGTCGGTGAAGATCACCGTCGCCAGGCGCTGTCCGTTCGGACCCCAGAGCGAACCTGTGTGGGTGCCACCACTTCCGGACGTCTTGTAGAACCGGATCGCTCGGACTTCGCCCGGCGCAGACGCCGTGAACGCGAGGCCCAGCTCGACCGCGGACCCATCGACGTCCACCGCCGCGGGGGTGGTGGAGCCGAAGAAGCTGAGCGTGGTCGAGGGCAGTGCCGTGGTGAACGACCAGGCGACGTCCGCGCCCGGCATGCCCGACGCGGAGCGGATGCCGCTGATCGCCACATCGATGGGCACGCCCGCCGGTAGCGCCGTCGTCGGGGTGAACGCCGCCGTGGAGGCGGTCGAATCCAGCGCCCAAGAGCCGGGAACCGCGACCCCGTCGACGGTCACACTCATCGACGTGGGCAGCTGGATCGTGCCGGAGAAGGTCGCCGAGATCGTCGTCGAGATCGGCGCATCCGAGGCCCCGTTCACTGGCGTGGTGGAGACCACCGCGGGAGCTGACGTCGCGGGTTCGAACACGACGTCGACCCCGTAGTCACTGCTCGAGGGCGAGGCCGGGAACCCGCCGGAGTAAGAGTAGACCGCTCCGTTGGCGGGCACACTCAGCGGCCCACGGACGTAGGTGCCGGCGAACCGACCCGCCGTCAGTGCGTATCCGCCGGACGGCGCGACGTACGAGGCGACGATCGACTGACCGGCCCGCACCGCCACCGGCGTCGCGAATGTCGCCGTCTGCCATCCCTGAACCGAGTCATCGGCGAACGTCACGCGCGCCAACTCCCCACCGGCAGCATCCCAGAGCGTTCCGACGTGGACCCCACTGTTCGCAGCGCCCTTGAAGTAGCGCAACCCGGTGATCGTGCCCGCTCCGGCCACCGTGACACGGACGCCGAGGGTGACGGCGTCGGCATCCGCCGCGGAGGCGATCGACGGACTGCTGCTGGCAGGGAACAGCGAGCACGGGCAGGTGCCCTCCGGCGTGTCGAGCGCGCGCGTCGTGAACGACCACGCCGCATCCGCGTCGAGCGCCGCGCCGGTCGAATCGCTGGCCGTCGGCGTCACCGTGTAGCGGGTGAGCGGGGAAAGCGGGTCAGTTGCCAGGAACCGGATCGTGCGGGTCGTGGCGTCGTACGTGACGCTGCCGGCCACCGTGGTACCCCCGGGGCCCGTGACCGTCATGCCGACGGTGGCCGGCACCACCGGGCGGGTCAGTGTCGCCGTGATCGGTGTCGACGGGTCGATGCTGCTGTGCTCCGCCGCGGGTACGCGGTCGAGCAACCGCAGCGGAGACGTGTCGGCGGAAGTGAAGAGGACATCGACGTAGTAGTTCGAGTCATGCCAGGTGCTCGTCGGGCGCTGCCCGGCAACGCCGAACACCCCGGGTGCCTGCTCGCCGAGAAGCGCGCCGGTCGACAACGGCGATGCCGGCGTCGACAGATACGGCCAATACCGGGCCTGCATCGCATACCCACCGTTGGGTGCCGTGTACGACACGGTGTACTGCTGTCCAGCGATCACCGGCACGGATGCGGTGAAGGCGGCCGTCTGCCACCCGGTCGCGGTCTCGCCCGCGAAGACGACCGAACCGAGCTTGACGCCGTCCGGGCCCCACAGCGAACCGGTGTGGATGCCGGTGTTCGCGACGCCCTTGTAGAAACGGACGCCGGCGATGAACCCGTCCGACTCCGGTGTGAAGCGGAGCCCCAGCTCCACCGCCTGGGAGTCGTCGGCGGAGGCGAGCGACGGCGTCGCGTCACCGAAGAAGGTGTGCGGCCCCGCCGCTGTCACGGCGAGCGATGCGCCCGCCGCGGTGAAGTTGCCACTGTCATCGATCGCCCGCGCCCGCACGGCGGTGGACCCGGTTCCGCGAAGGATGCCGGAGTAGGACCACTGGCTCGTCCCCGCTGCCGGATGCCACGTGCTTCCGCCGTCGAGGGAGACTTCGACCGCGGCCACGACGCCGCCCACATCGGATGCGGTGCCGGTGACGAGGACACTGCGGTCGGCGGTGAGTGACGCGCCGGCCAGCGGGCTCGTGAAGGCCACCACCGGAGCCGTGGTGTCGACGCTGGCGGATGCGGCGGCGAGCGTGGTCATCCGCGATCCGGGCTGCGCACCCATATCAGCGAGCAGATTGATCTGTGCTTGCTGGATGCGCGGGTCGGCGGGCGCGCCGGCGCCGTCGTGGGTGGCGTCGAGGCCCCAGCCCCACTGCACGCTGCCGGCAGAGAACACCAGCGCGTCACTGGCCGCGCGGTACATCGTCAGGTGGTGTGTCGTCGTGCCGGCAACGACGATGTTGCCGTAGTCGGTGAGGTACTCCGGTGTCGGCCCGACCGTCGTAGACAGCCGGATGAGCCCGTCGGGGCGGAACCCGTTGTCGACGTCTTCGTTCGACTCGTATCCGACGGTGTGTTCTGCCAGCGCGGCCGACGATCCTGCCGGCAGCGTCGCGAGCGACGTGTTCCTCCAGAGTCGAGTCTTGCCTTCGGCGGACGACACGGTGACGGGAAGGTCGGTGTTGTTGGCCGTGTAGATCGTGCCGGTGACGGCGTTCTCGGGAGAGTGCCCGCCGTCTTCGGCTCCGGCGATGCGGGGGTCCCGCCACGTTCCCGTCCATTCGGACGACGGGTCGATCTTCGCGTTCGACCACGTCTCTTTGTACGACACGAGCGTGCGCCGATCGCGACCGGTGCTGTCCGCTTCCCACCGGGTGCGCCAGTACATTTCGTTTCCGCTCAGGAACTGCAGGTTCACGCCCGCGTCGCGCGCCTGCTCCACGTTGGCGCGCTGCGCGCCCGACCAGTACTCGTCGTGACCCACGGAGAGGAACACGTTGTGGTTCAGCAGGGCCGCTCCATCGCGATCCGTATCGACGCCGGCGATGTACGACATGTCGTAGCCGTTGCGCTCGAGGAACCGCACGGTCGCGAACTCGGCGCTGAAGTAGAAGTCGCGGCCATCGACCCAGTTGCGCGTCGCGAAGGGGCGGTTGTAGCTGAGTTTGTACGCGCGTCCGTTGCCGGCGCCCTGATAGAAGCTCGACCCGCCGTAGGTGTTGTAGGCCTGCCAGCTCGTGTCCGACGTCTGGAACACGACATCCGACGTGCTGCTGTCGTTGCGGACGATGAAGATGATGTGACTCTGCCCGCCGGTATCGGTGCGTTTGAGTGACGCGAGGTACACGCCCGACACAGCTGTCCCCGGGACATTCCACGATGCCGAGACACCCCACGTCCCACAGTCGTAGAGCTCGGTCGTCACGTCCGAGATGCACTCGGGCTGGCTCTGCGGAAGCGAAGCGGTGACGGGCACCGAAGTGATCTTCCGGGCGCCGAGCCCCTGGTACCAGCCGGTGCGATAGATATCGATCGTGTAGGCGGCGGCATCCGTGTCGATCTTGAAATCGATGGTCGACCCGACGTTGACGCTGATGTCGGTCGCGAACCCCTGAATCGACGGGTCACCCGCGCCGTCGATGTCCCAGATGTAGGGGTCCGTGCCGGGCTGCTGGTTCTCGCACACGATGGAGTTGATGTCCGCGCCGCAAGGACTTCCCGCCGCCTCGGCCTGCGCCGGAGGCGCAACGACGGCCAGCATCGTCGCGACCAGTCCTGCGAGCACCACGCCGGCGAGCGCGCGCACGGGCCGCTGTCGACGAGCGCCGAGTCCTCGATGCGTCTTCATCTACACGTTCCCCCGTCGTACACCCATGGGCTCATCGGGGAGGGGAATGACCACCCCGCCCCGCGCGTCGACACACGGCGCTTCGCCGTGGACGCGCGAGGCGGGGCGATCGATGAAGGTACCGTCGGCCGGATAAGCGTCGACGACGGATGCGTGCGCGCCCCCGCGCACACGCCTCGACGGCGTCGCCGCAACGGCGGAATTTCCCCGGTTCCCCATACTCATTCCCCTGTCGCCCGCCGCGTGAGTAAAGCGCGACGAGCCTCATGTATCGATCGTTTGGCCGAAACCGATCCGCTCCCCCCAGAGGCGCGGATCCCGATCGATGTCCCCGCGGTCACTATAGGCACAGATCACCCCCGCGCGCCATACTCATCTCGACGGATGCCGTAACTCACCGTCACGGGAAGGGGAACCCATGACCGATGAGCCGACGATTCAGGCCACCGCCGACGTTGATGACACTGCTGTGCTCGGCGCACGGACGCGCGTCTGGCACCTCGCCCAGGTTCGGGAGAACGTCCGGCTGGGAGCCGATTGCAACATCGGCCGCGGCGCCTACATCGGACCGGGTGTTGTGCTCGGAGATGCGTGCAAAGTGCAGAACTACGCGCTCGTCTACGAACCGGCCGTCGTCGGCGACGGGGTGTTCATCGGGCCGGCGGCGGTGTTCACGAACGACGAGTTCCCGCGCGCGGCGAACCCCGACGGGTCGCCGAAGGGCGCGGACGATTGGCACGCGGTCGCGGTGACGGTCGGTCGCGGCGCATCGATCGGGGCGCGGGCGGTGTGCATCGCGCCCGTCCACATTGGCGAATGGGCGCTGGTCGCTGCCGGCGCCGTGGTGACGAAGGACGTCCCAGCACACGCCCTCGTCGTCGGGGTGCCGGGGCGACGTGTCGGCTGGGTGGGGCGCACCGGGCGTCCGCTCACCCTCGACGGCGAGGTCTGGGTCTGCCCCGACACCGGCGAGCGCTACGTGCAGGACGGCGAGCGGTTGCGCGCTCTCGAATGAGCACCTCGTACATCGTCGTCGGCGCGGGGATCATCGGCGCCGCCGTCGGCCGCGAACTCATCCGCCGCTTTCCCGGCAGCGACGTGACGGTGCTGGAGAAGGAATCCCGGGTCGCCGCTCACCAGACCGGGCACAACTCCGGAGTCGTCCACGCCGGGCTCTACTACGAACCGGGAAGCCTCAAAGCACGTCTGTGCCGCCGCGGCGTCGGGCTGCTGAAAGACTTCTGCGCCGAGAAGAACCTCGCCTATCTCGAGTGCGGCAAGCTGGTCGTCGCGCTCGACGAGACGGAAGAAGTGCGGCTTGCGGCGATCCATGAGCGCGCCGTCGCCAACGGTGTCCCGGGCGTGCACATGATCGGCGCAGCCGGCATCCGCGAACGAGAGCCCGAAGCAGTCGGCCGGTCCGCGCTCGTTTCTCCCGGCACCGCCGTGGTCGACTACACCGCGATCACGCGTGCGCTGGCCGACGACATCACCACGGGCGGCGGCCGCGTCGAATTCGACCGCGAGGTCGTCCGGATCGAGCGAAGCGGCGACCGCAGTATCGTGCATACCTCCACCGGCACACTTTCCGCCGATCACGTCATCGTGTGCGCGGGCGCGCAGTCCGATCGCGTGTCGCGCCGCTCGGGCGGACCACGGCATCCGAGTATCGTGCCGTTCTTCGGTCAGTACTTCTTGCTCGAACCCGCATACCGCGACATCCTGACCGGGCTCGTGTATCCCGTGCCCGATCCGCGGTATCCATTTCTCGGCGTGCACCTGACCAAGCGGTTCGACGGCGAGATGACGGTCGGCCCGAATGCCTTCCTCTCGCTCTCGCGGGAGCGCTACCGCGGACTCGGGCTGTCGCCCCGGGATCTGGCGGAGACCCTCGTGGATCCGGGCTTCTGGCGCTTCTCCAGCCGAAATATGCCGAGTGCGGTACGTGAAGCGCGGACAGTGCTGTCGCAGCGCTACTTCCTCCGCGAAGCGGCCCGCTACGTGCCCTCGCTGGAAGGTGCGACCGCGACGCGGATCGAGCGCGGCATCCGGGCGCAGGCGATGGATGCCGCGGGCCGGCTCCTCGATGATTTCGTCATCGAATCGGATGCCGCCGCCACCCACGTGCGCAATGCGCCCTCGCCCGGCGCGACCTCATCGCTGGCGATCGCCGAGCACATCGTCGACCGCGTCACGGCGTGATCAGCCAAGACCGCTCAGAGCTTGCGCAGCTGCACCCGCTCGACAGAGTGATCGGCATCCTTCTTCAGCACGAGCGTCGCGCGGTGCCGCGTCGGCTCGACGTTCTCGCGCAGGTTCGGCAGGTTGATCTCGTTCCAGAACCCCATCGCGGTAGAGACGGCCTCGTCGTCCGAGAGCGCGGCGAACGCCGTGAAGAACGAGTTCGGATTGTTGAACGCGCTCTGGCGGAGAGCCAAGAACCGGCTGACGAACCACGAGGCGATGTCGTCGATGTCGGCATCGACATAGATCGAGAAGTCGAACAGGTCGCTGACCGCGATCTCGTTAGGGCTCGGCGGCGGTGACAGGACGTTCAGACCCTCGACGATGACGACATCCGGCCGGCGCACGGTCACCTGCGCGTCGGGCATGATGTCGTACCGCACGTGCGAGTAGAACGGCGCACGCACCTCGGGGGCGCCGGATTTCACATCCATCAAGAACTGCACGAGCGCGCGTCGGTCGTACGACTCGGGGAAGCCCTTGCGATCCATGATCCCGCGGCGTTCGAGCTCGGCGTTGGGGTAGAGGAATCCGTCGGTCGTCACGAGCTCGACCCGGGGCGTGCCCGGCCAGCGGCTCATGAGCTCGCGTAGCAACCGCGCGATGGTCGACTTCCCGACCGCGACCGATCCCGCGACCGCGACGACGAACGGCGTCGTCGAGTCGGGCTCGCCGAGGAAATTCGCCGTCTGCGCGCCCAGCCGTTTCGTGTTCTCGGCGTAGGTCGACAGCAGCCGGCTGAGCGGCAAATAGACCTCGCGGACCTCCGCGAGATCGAGCCGATCGCCGATGCCGCGCAGCTGCACAACCTCGGTCTCGCTCAGCGGATTGGCTACTCCCGCGGCGAGCCGCGCCCATTCCGAGCGATCGACCTCGCGATACAGCGAGTCGACAGCGGTGGCGTCTTCGGTGGACATCGGGCCCACTCTATCGGGGGTCTTGCCGCCGTCACGTGTTCACAACTCCGGAGATTCGCGCCGCCACCCGGCGATGCGCCCCCGGCGCGCCGGGTCTGCGCAGCGATCACCGGAGTTGTGAACGCCGAACGACCGATACGCTCGACCCCATGCGCTTGGGAGTCCTCGACATCGGCTCGAACACCGTCCATCTCCTGGTCGCCGATGTGCGCCCGGGCGGCCGCCCGCACGCGACGACCTCGCAGCGCACGGTGTTGCGCCTCATGCGCTATCTCGAGCCGGACGGCTCGATCAGCGAGACGGGCGTCGCTGCGCTGGTGGATGCCGTGGCCCAGGCGCGCGCGACTGCCGAAGCCGAGAACGTCGCCGAACTCCTCGCGACGGCCACGAGCGCGGTGCGCGAGGCCGCGAACGGCGCCGAGGTCATCGCCCGGATCGAAGAGGCACTCGGGCAGGAGCTGCAGGTCCTCGGTGGCGAATCCGAGGCACGGTTCACGTTCCTCGCAGTCCGCCGCTGGTTCGGCTGGTCGGCCGGACAGATTCTGCTCTTCGACATCGGCGGCGGGTCGCTCGAGCTCGCGGCCGGCTCCGACGAGCTGCCCGAAGTGGCGGCATCCGTCCCGCTCGGCGCCGGGCGGTCGACCGTCGAGTTCCTCCCGAACGATCCGCCCGGCGAAGAGGCGGTCGCGCTCCTCCGGGCGCACGCCCGCGCGACCCTCGCTCCGGTCGTCGAGCTCATGGCCGACCAGCCCCGCCCGAACCACGTCGTCGGCTCGTCGAAGGCCATCCGCTCGCTCGCGAAGCTCGCCGGCTACCCCGCGCCCGGCTGGAGCGGCAGCGAGCGGATGCTGCTCCCCCGCGCCGCGCTCGGCTCCTGGATCCCGCGGCTCGCGCGCCTTCCCGCATCCGCCCGCCAAGAGCTTCCCGGCATCACCGCCGACCGGACGTTCCAGATCGTCGCGGCCGCCGTCGTCCTCCACACCGCGATGACGGCCATGAACGTCGACGAGCTCGAAGTGTCACCCTGGGCGCTCCGCGAAGGCGTGCTGCTGCGCTACATCGAATCGCTCAGCTGGTCCGAGCCCGACTGAGCGGGCCCGTGCGCTGTCACCGCGTGAGACTCCAGTTGCGCGACGAGACGGCACGCACCGCGTGACGTCTCGTCGCGCGAGGGAAGTCTCACGCCGCACGAACCCCGCGTCAGTCGGCGAAGGCGCAGTGCATGCGCACCGGATCGGTTTCGACGTAGTCCTGGATGAACCCGAAGAACGATCCGCCCCCGGATGTCAGCAGCGGCGCCTCGCGCAGCCCGAAGACGGCGACGTCGCGGGTCGGATCGGTCGCAGCGGGTGCCGACGCCGGAGGAGCGACGCGGGTCGCGAGACCCATCTCGGGCGATCCATCGAGCCATTCCGTCGGCGGGCACACCCCACCCCACGCGGTGACCGGCGCCGTCTGCACCGGGTAGAACTGGCCGTCGATCTCGGTGAGTTCGATCACGCGGGTGAGCACGCCGCTCCCGCCCTCGGCGCAGGAGCGCGCGGCATCGGTGTGCGGCATCCACAGGACGACATCGAGCTGCAGGCCCCCGTCGACGGCGGTCACCGCGCGAGTCACGTCGCCGCACCGGGTGGTCCGAGAAATCGGATAGATCACCTGCTCTGCCACCGGCTCGCTGTCGGCGCCGAGTCCTCGCCAGATGTACCAGAGCTCGTGCAGGGCGTTTCCGTCGACCATCGTGATCGGGATCGCGGCATCCATCACCTCGTCGCCGTCGAGGTCGGCGCCGACCGCCTCACCCAGGGTGTATGGGCGTCCGAGGTCATCGGTGCCGACGCCACCGCTCAGCGCGACCGTGTACGGGGTCCCCAGCCCGTCGGGCGCATACGACCACTCGGTACCGGCAGCCCAGGCCGCGATGTCCGCCGCCGTCAGCTCCGGCGCGGGCTCGGGTGTGGGGCTCGCCGACGGCGTCGCCTCGGTCGTCGGCGGTGGCCCCGACTCTTCGGCCGCCGCGCAGCCCGTCAGCACGAGAATGACGGATGCCGCAACGCAACCGAACCGAATGACCCTGTGTGATGTCCCCATCGTCGTCCCCCCGAACGAGTCCGCGGCAGGTGACACGAACTGGCCCCACTGTAGCGGGTTCAGGGGACATCCACGAGAGTCAGCCGCGAACGACCTCGGCGAGCTGTTCGGCCACGCGCTGCGCATCGTCCTGCGAGGCTGCTTCAACCATCACGCGCACCATCGGCTCGGTGCCGGAGGGGCGCAGCAGCACGCGGCCCGCGTCACCCAAAGCGGCCGACGCCGCGGAGACCGCAGCGAGCACATCAGCATCCTGAGCGCGCGAGCGCTCGACACCGCGCACATTGATGAGCACCTGGGGGAACACGGTCATCACCGACACGAGCTCGGCGAGCGACTTCCCCGTCCGAGCCATCTCGGCACAGAGGTGCAGGCCCGTCAGCACACCATCGCCGGTCGTCGCGAAACGACTCATGATGACGTGGCCGCTCTGCTCGCCGCCGAGCGAGTAGCCGCCGGCGGTCATCCGCTCGAGCACGTAGCGGTCGCCGACGCCCGTGGTCTCGACATGGATGCCCTGGGCCTCCATCGCGCGGTGCAGACCGAGGTTGCTCATGACGGTGGTCACGAGCGTGTCGTCCTTCAGTCGCCCCTCGCGCTTCATCGCGACCGCGAGGACCGCCATGATCTGGTCGCCGTCGACGACGGTGCCGTCGGCATCCACCGCGAGGCAGCGGTCAGCGTCACCGTCGTGCGCGATGCCGACGTCAGCGCCGGTGCGCAGCACTTCCGCCGACAGGCGCTCGAGGTGCGTCGAGCCGTAACCGTCGTTGATATTGATGCCGTCGGGGTCGGCGCCGATCACGGTCACCCGCGCGCCGGCGTTGCGGAACGTCTCCGGAGAGACCCCGGATGCCGCGCCGTGCGCGCAGTCGAGCACGACGTGCAGGCCATCGAGCCGGTGCGGGAGCGACGCGAGGAGGTGGATCGCGTAGCGGTCCTCGGCATCCGAGAATCGTTCGACACGACCGACCGCGGCACCGGTGGGCCGGAGCTTGTCGCCCGTCATGGCCTCTTCGATGCGCTTCTCGACGTCGTCGGGGAGCTTGACTCCCCCGCGCGCGAAGATCTTGATGCCGTTGTCGGGTGCCGGGTTGTGGGATGCCGAGATCATCACGCCGAAGTCGGCGTCGATGTCGGCGATCAGGAACGCGGTAGCCGGGGTGGGCAGCACACCGGCATCCAACACATCCACGCCCGACGAGGCGAGCCCCGCCTCGACGGCAGCCGAGAGAAACTGACCCGACACGCGCGGGTCGCGCGCGACGACCGCGGTCAGCCGCTTGCCGGCCGCCGTCCGTGCCGAGGCGATACGCCCCTGGCCCAGGACGACAGCTGTCGCCTGGGCCAGGGTGAGCGCGAGGTCAGCGGTGAGGGGGCCGTTTGCGAGCCCTCGCACACCATCCGTACCGAACAGCGCCATGGAGCGGATTAGCGCTTCGAGTACTGCGGAGCCTTGCGGGCCTTCTTGAGACCGGCCTTCTTGCGCTCGATGACGCGAGCGTCACGCGAGAGGAATCCGGCCTTCTTCAGGGTGGCGCGGTTGTTCTCTTCGTCGATCTGGTTGAGCGAGCGCGCAATGCCGAGGCGGAGCGCACCGGCCTGGCCCGAGGGGCCACCACCGGAGATGCGCACGATCACGTCGTACGCGCCGACCAGGTCGAGCACCGTGAACGGGTCGTTGATCAGCTGCTGGTGCAGCTTGTTGGGGAAGTAGTCCTCGAGCGTGCGGCCGTTGACCGTGATCACGCCGGTGCCGGGGACGAGACGCACGCGGGCGATGGCCTGCTTGCGGCGGCCGACGGCAGAGCCGGGAACGGAGAGCACCGGGCGAGGAGCGGAGACGGCCGGGGCTGCCTCGGTCTCGGTGGTGTAGCTCTCGGGAGCGTCTTCGATGGTTTCAGCGATCTTCGCCATGAGTTGTCCTTATATCTCTCGGCGCGCTTACTGGGCGACCTGGTCGAAGGTGTACGGGGTGGGCTGCTGGGCCGCGTGCGGGTGCTCGGCGCCCGTGTAGACCTTGAGCTTCGACAGCTGCTGGGCACCCAGGCTGTTCTTGGGGAGCATTCCGCGGATCGCCTTCTCGACGGCGCGGATCGGGTTCTTCTCGAGGAGCTCCGCATAGGTGGTCGACCGGAGTCCGCCCGGGTAACCCGAGTGGCGGTAGTCCTTCTTCTGCGTGAGCTTCTGGCCGGTGAGAGCAACCTTGCCCGCGTTGATCACGATGACGTGGTCGCCCATGTCCATGTGCGGGGCGAAGGTGGCCTTGTGCTTGCCGCGGAGGAGAACCGCAGCGTGCGTGGCGAGGCGTCCGAGGACGACATCGGTTGCGTCGATGACGAACCACTCGCGGGTGGCTTCACCGGCCTTGGGGGTGTAAGTGCGCGTCACAGTAGTGCTGCTTTCTTGATTCGAACGGAGGTGTTCGTGAATCCCGCTCCGGGGACCTTCGCTGATCGAGTGCCGCCGCAGGCAACCGCACTCGCTGATCGAGTTCGCCGCAGGCAACCGCACTCGCTGATCGAGTGCCGCCGCAGGCGGTGTACCGAGATCACACAACGAAGGAGTCCAGTGGAGGGCTCACGTTCGCGGTGCCGGTTCAGCTGAGCCAGACACCAAAGGTCAACAGTACGGCATGGGGATGCCGGGGACAAACCGAGAAGCCAAGTGGACCGCGGGGGGAAGCGGTCCACTCAGCGTTCAGATGCATCAATCGGGGGATGCACCGGCGACGATATTGCACTGGGAGCGGTCCCAGCAACTTCGACGCGCGCCTATGGGATCGTCAACAAGCTCTGCGGCCCGGCCGACACCCCAGATGTGGGATGTCGACAATTCAAACCAGCAGGAGGACGACTCCGGTGAGGTTGAACAGCACGTGCGTAACGAGACCGGCGCTGATGCGCCCGGTCACCACCGTCAACACCCCGGCGCCCACACCGATGAGGATGGGCGGGAGAAGCGCGGCCACGGGAACGGTCGCTCCGTACGGAAGAGCGTGCATGAGCGTGAACCCGGCGGTCGACACAGCAATGGCAAGTGTCGCACCGACCCCACCCGGTCCGACGAGTGCCTGCAGCGCACGCTGCAGCGCTCCTCGGAAGAAGACCTCTTCGACGACGGGGGCGAAAAGCACCGCCGCGATGACCGCGAGGGCGGTGCCGGCGAGGCGATCGGCATCCGCGTCAGCGAAGGGAGGAATGAGCGACCCGGTCGTGGGTGTCATGACTTCGACGACGGCGCGCACGATGATCGCGACGAGAGCGCCGAGCAGCAGGTCGATCGGCGCGAAGCGGATGCCGAGCGCTCGCGCGAGGGCCGGTCCTCCGAGCCGCGCGGCCACCAGTGCGCCGGCGAGCAGGGGGCCGAGCGTGACGAGATAGTCGACCGCGATGCCGAGCCAGGCGGGCCACTCCCCCACCGGGCCGCGCACCTGCGGTCCGGTGAGAGTGAGCACCGCGGACCCGGCGAGAGAGATCGCCGCGACGGCGAGCGCGACGCCCGGCCGCCGATAAAAAGACGACGACCCCGAGCCGAAGCCCGGGGTCGTCGTCATGAAGTGATTCAGCGCTGAGCAGCGCGGCGGCGAGCCGTCGCGGCGACAACGGCGAGAGCGCCGAGGCCGAGCGCGCCGCCACCGATCCACAGTGCGGCGGCGGGGATTTCGCCACCCGTGCTGGGGAGCGTTCCGTTGCCGCCACCGGCGGCTGCACCGGCAGCGGTGACCGTGACGGTGACCGTGCTGGAGACGCCGTCCGCGGCTGCGGTCACCGTGTAGGTGCCGGGGGCCGAGCCGGTGAAGGTCGCCGTGGCGACGTCATTGACGATGGGCTTGGTGGTCGACGAACCAGCCGCCGCGGCAACGATCGACGACAGGCCTGCACCCGTGGTGGGCGAGACCGAGAAAGTGGCGGACGTCGCCTCGGTGTTTTCGAACGTCGCGGTGATGGTCGCGGTGCCGTTCACCGTGATCGACGACGCGCTGGTGCTGACGGTGACCTCAGCGGGGTACTCGACTGCGTTCGCGGCAGAGGCACCGGCGAAGATCATGGCGCCGGCGACAACAGCCGCGGCGAAAGCCTTTTTCATCATGTGTTTTCCTTCTAGTTCGTGTGCAAAATCGCGGCGAACAAGCTGGATTTTCCTCCACCCGAGTTCCCACCGTACTGGATGAGAGAATTCTCAGCAAAATCGAAGCTGTTACCAGTGGGTAACAAGTTGCTGAACAGCGACACGCCCGAACAGCCGCTGATCTATCCGAAAACCGTGCCGACGAGTGCCAGCGTGACACCGGCCCCATTGAACACAGCGTGCACGAGCACCGCTCCCCAGATCCGCCCTGTGAAAATCACCAGCAGCGCGCACACGAGTCCGAGCGCCGCCATCGCGACGATGTCGGCGACCGCGCCAGCACCGACCGCGAGGTGCGCGAAGACGAACAGTGAGGTGCTCGCCAACGTCGCGGCCAGTCCTGCCGTGAAGGCTCCGAGCGGGCGACGGAGCACCGTGTAGAGGGCGACGAGGATAACCCCCGAGAAGAGAGAGGTTTCGACGAGCGGCGCGATCACGACGGGAGCGAGAACGTCGCCGAACCACCATCCGTCGGCGAGAGCGCCGTCGACGGTGACGAGCGTCGGGAACGGCACGGGCGCGCCCTCGGCGCCCGCCGCCCATCCCTGCACGACCCGCAGAACCACCCCGAGCCCGAACCCCCAGAGCAGGTCGATCGCGCGGAAGCGCAGCAGACCGACCGGCCGCGAGCGAGCGAAGCCGACCGCGATGGGCACCAGCATCCCGAGCCAGATCAGCAGGGTCGCGATGAGCGGCGACGCACCGGCGGTGAGCGCAGCCGTGCCCGCAAGGATTCCGCCGCCCAGGCTGAGCAGCGCGATCGCGAGCAGGCCTTCGCGCCACGACTGCACCGTGCGACTGCCGAGGCGCCAGTCGGTGCGGGCCGTCCGGCGCGACCGTCGCTGCACGGGCGCGGCCGCGTCAGCTGTCGCTACGGCACTCCCGCTAGAGTGCGGGGCGGTGTTGTCGATGGGTTCCGGCACGCGCCCACGTTACCCGGCACGACGATGAGAAAAGAGGACGCGCGATGGAGATCATGACCGTCTGCACGGGGAACATCTGCCGTTCCCCGCTGGCCGAGGTGCTGTTGGCGACGCGTCTGGCCGACCTCACCCCCGCCGTGCACAGTGCCGGCGTGCGCGGGCTTCCGGCTGCGACGATGACCCCCGAGGCCGTCGATCTGGCCGTCCACTTCGGTGTGCCCGAAGACGTGGCCGACGCGCACCGGTCGCGGTATCTGACCGAGGGCATGCTGTCGAGCCCCGACCTCATCCTCGCGATGACGCGCGATCACCGCCGCGCGATCGCCGAGCTCGCTCCGGCGCGTCTGCGCTCGACGTTCACGGTGCGCGAGTTCGCACGCCTGGCCGCCGCGGTCTCTGACGAGGAGCTGCTCGCCGCCGCCGATGTGGTGGGGGCGGATGCCGGGGACCGCATCCGCGCTGCCGCAGCCGTCGTCGCTGCGCACCGGGGCATCGTTCCTCCGCCCGCAGACCCCGCTGATGACGACGTCATCGACCCGTACCGCCGCGAGTGGGAGATCTACCAGCTCTCTGCGCAGCAGCTTGTGCCCGCTCTCGCCGAGGTGGAGCGCGTCATCCGCCTCGTCACCCCCTGACCTACCCCCGCTGGTCGAGTGCCGGCGCGCAGCGCCGGTGTACCGAGACCCCCTCGATGCCCTCCGCGCGAGATAAGCCCTCACACCCCCTGTGGCACACTGGTCCCACCATGGAACTGAGCGATTACATCCGCATCCTGCGCAAGAACTGGCTGATCATCATCGTCGCCACTCTTGTGGGCATCGGCGTGGCGGCGGCGTTTTCGCTCAGCCGAACTCCCCAATACGAAGCGTCGAGCACGATCGCCGTCTCGACGCAGGGCAGCGGCACGGTCGCCGAGCTCCAGCAGGGCTCGAGCTTCGCGCAGACGCGTATCAACACCTACGTGGGCCTGGTGCAGACCCCGATCGTGCTGAACCCCGTGATCGTCGCCATGGACCTCGACATGACCGCCGACGAGCTCGCCGCGCAGGTGACGGCGTCGTCGGCCCTCAACACGACCCTCATCACGGTCGCGGCATCCGACTCCGATCCTGTGCAGGCCGCCGAGATCGCCAACGCGGTCGCCGCAAGCCTGTCGAGCGTCGTTCCCGAGATCGAGCCGACCGTCTCCGAAGGTGCGAGCCCGGTGCGCCTCACCCGCGTGAGCGATGCGCTTCCGCCACTCAAGCCCTCGAGCCCCAACGTGCCGCTGAACCTTGCGCTCGGCGCCCTGGTGGGCCTCGCGCTCGGCATCGGTTTCGCCGTGCTCCGCAGCGTGCTCGACAACCGGGTGCGCACGCCCCGCGATGTGGCACAGGTGACCGAGAGCCCGCTGATCGGTGCGATCACGTTCGACACGAAGGCGAAAGAACGCCCCCTCATCGTGCACGCCGACCCGCTCAGCCCCCGCGCCGAGTCGTTCCGCGCACTGCGCACCAACCTGCAGTTCCTCGACATGGGCGGCCGCGCGTCGTTCGTCGTCACGAGCTCGGTACCGAACGAGGGCAAGTCGACCACGACGATCAACCTGGCGATCGCTCTGGCCGATGCGGGCAAGCGCGTCGCGCTGATCGACACCGACCTCCGCAAGCCGGAGGTCGCCGAATACCTCGGCATCGAGGGTGGCGTGGGGCTGACCGATGTGCTGATCGGTCGGGTGCGGGTGGGCGATGTCATGCTGCCGTGGGGCGGCCGGTCGCTGTATGTGCTTCCGGCGGGAAAGATTCCCCCGAACCCGAGTGAGTTGCTGGGTTCGCATCAGATGCAGACGCTGATCGATGTGCTCGAGCGTGATTTCGATGTGGTGTTGTGCGATGCGCCGCCGCTTCTGCCGGTGACGGATGCCGCCATTCTCGCGAAGTCGACCAGCGGCGCGATCCTCGGTGTCGCAACGGGCCGCACGACTCGCCACCAGCTGTCGGGCGCCGTCGACGCGCTGCACACGGTGGGCGCGAAGGTCGCCGGTGTCGTGATGACCATGGTCCCCACGCGCGGTCCGGACTCGTACTACAGCCAGTACGGCGGCGGCTACGGCGGGTATGGATACCGGCAGCCCGAGGCCAAGACCGCACCGGCGTCACCGCGCGGCCGCAAGCGTTCGCCGTCCGATGTGCCGGGGCCGATGGCGCCGACGGGTCCGATCGCGACGCCCGACGCACCGCGCCGTCCGCATCCGCTGCTGCCGCAGGCCGCAGCGCCGACGCGCGCGTCGTCAGAAGCGTCGGCACGCCCCGCGGCGGCCGGACCCGACGCGGCGGCACCCGCACGCGCTGCGGCTGCGCCGTCACGCTCGACCCCAGCCCCCGCGCGCCCGACGGTTGGCGAGCCACCGAAGGTCGTCTCGACGCCGCACGCCGACGCTGCGGCGAAGTCCGACTTCGATGCGCTGCTGGCCGGCGAGACGGTGATCGACCCGACCGACTCGACGACGCACCGGCGTTCGTAGTCCCCGGATGTCTGCGGGAGTTTTCGCACGCGTGACGGCTGTCGTGGCCGTCGGGGTGCTGGCGATCGGTGTGGGTGTGTTGTCGGTGTTGGCTCTGCAGAGCACCGCGTCGTCGGAATCGCCAGAGAGCGCGGGGCCCGCGCCCACGTTCGACTTCGGTGACCGCGCGACGACCTCCCCGAGCGCGAGCGCCACGCCGTCGCCGACGTCGACGTCGACGACATCGACGCCGGAGCGATTCTTGGCAGTCGACGGCTCAGACCTGTGGCGCGCGACAAGCGGCGCGTGCGGGGGTGCAGCGCCCGAGGTGGAGTACTCGACCGACGGCGGCGAGTCGTGGGCCGAGGTGACTCCGGCGGCGGCCGTGCAGGTGATGAGCCTCGCGACGTTCGGCGAGGGTCAGGCGGAGGCTGTGGCGGCGACCGACGCCGCGTGCACCCCGGCCGCGCTGCGCACGTACACCGCAGGGCGCGCCTGGGAGTCGTATCCGCAGATGCTCGCCGGCGCGACCTTTGTGTCACCGACCGATCGGTCGACGGTCGTCGTGGCCGGTGCGGCGATGACGGCACCGTGTGCCGATGCGCGTAGCGCCCGCACAAGTCGCACCGCGACAGGAATCGTCTGCGACGGAACCGCGTTCCTCTGGGCTGACGGCGAGTGGATGAGCCTCGCGGCGGGTGCCGTGGCCCTGGACGCGGTGGCCGGCACGATCGTGGTGGCACACGTGTCCGACGCGTGCCGCTCGGGTGTGACGGTGACGCAGTTCACCGGGACCTCTGGCGACGAGCTGGGGTGCGTTTCCGATGTGGATGCCGCATCCCCCGCCGCGATTTCCGTCCTCGGCGATGACCTCGTGTTCTGGTCGGGCGACAACGTCTTCGGCCTGGACTGACTGGGACTCTCACTCCCCCGCGCCTGCTCGCTTCTCGCCTACGCGGCTACGCGCGCGTGCCGCCATCGCGGCCGATCGGGTGGTGGATCCCACAACCACCGCAGCGCTGACTTCGACTCGAGGCGGATCACCTCGCGGGCACTCGCGCCAACGCCCGCCTCGGGCGGCGGCACGAGCAGAAATCGACCGGCACCGTCACGAAGAATCGCCCAGCCCCAGAAGTGCAGGTGCATGTGGTGATAGCGACAGAGCAAGATCCCGTCGTCGACGTCGGTGCATCCACCTTCCGACCACGGCACGATGTGATGAGCTTCGGTCATCGCGGGCGGACGATCGCAGCCGGGCCACATGCATCCCCCGTCGCGAACGGCCAAGACGAGTCGCTGCGCGGAGCTGTAGGTCCGCACGGTACGACCGAGGTTAAGCGGTTTGCCGTGGGTATCGACGACCACATCGACGCTTCCGCCGAGACAGAGTGCGCGTTCGATGACGCCGCCGTCGACCGCCGTGCCACCGTCTTCCGTGTGGCCGATCGCGACCAATCGTCCGAGGGCGTCGCGGTGGACGTCCTCCCCGGTGAGGGCATCTTTCATGACGATCAATCGCACGCCGGGCTCGCGCGCACCGAAGACGTCTTTCGCATCGGCGAGCGCTCCTGCACGCACGACATCGATGAACAGGTCGTACGCGAGTTGCTCGTTGGTGCGCGGGTCGTCCGTCAGCGCGGCCGCGGCATCCTTCTCATCTTCCGCGACGAAGCGCGGGCCACCCCGTCGCGGGCGAAGCGCGGCCCCGAAGATCGCCTCGAACCACTCACCCATCTCAGGGTCGAACGTGATGTCGCCGCGCCGCCGCCCATCGGCGTCGCGCCAGAGCCGAATGGAGCGTGCGTCGTACTGGGCACGCAACCGCTCCTGCGCCCCTTCCTCATCGAGCATGTCGCGGAGCGTGCGCGCGTGATCCCGCAACTGCTCGACGGTCCATTGCGGCGCATCCCACGACAGCTCTTCGGCCGCGAGCCGCCACGCCTCCACCAGCTCGTCCGACTCGTCGCGCACCGGCGGCTCGCCGAGCCCTCGATGGATCGCGTCGTATTGCGCTTGCGTCAGCCGACCGGACAGCATTGCCTCACGCAGCGGGGCATGCCACGGAATCGAGACCACAGCATCCCCCGCGTCCAACCCGGGAGTCGGCACGCCGTCGAGCAACGCCTCGCCGATCTTCACCGCGCGCGTCGCCTCACCCTTTGTCACCCCGGTGATCACGCGCACCATCTCGACGGGTGTTCGGAATCCGCCCGTTGCCGCCATTCCTCCGTGACCCCGGTCGCGGGTCGATCGTTGGGCGACGACTCCGGCCAGCATCGTCTGGAGCGTCTGCCACGAGGTGACGATCTGCCCGACCTCGGCGATGAGAGCGCGCACCGAGTCATCGCTGAGTTGCTGGACCGACGCAGGTAGCCCCGCAGCCTCTACCGAGAGCTCACCGAACACGCTGAGCCGGTCGACGGCTCCGCGCATATCTTCGATGAAAGTCATAGCTAGAGTCTGGCACTAGCCTCCGACATTCGATGATATAAGCGACCCTTCTGTGGATAGCCCGAGCACCAAAGCTGTCCGGGTCTGTCCGGACTTCACCCACCGACCCCAACCGGGCACCCCCGCGGGATAGATTTCCCCGAGTCCGCAGAGTCCAGACCGCCACAGAGGGAACCACTCCGATGAACTTCGAATCGACCTTCTCGATCGGCGATGTGCTCGCGGCCGCGGCCTTCGTCATCGCGGCCATCACGGTGGTCCGTGAGATCCGTCGGGCCGCCGTCGACAAAGCATCGCGGCTCGCCGTCTGGACGGCCATTCCGCACGACCGCGTGAAGTCGGCCGGCATCCGTGGGGTCGTCATCACCAATACGTCCGGCGAGGTGGCGCGCAATGGGGCAGTGACCACCAAGATGGGCGACCTCACCCTCCGCGATGTCTATCCGGTGGTACCGCCGGGCACGCAATTTCTGACTCTCCAGGTGCAGGACAAGGACTCCGCCGGCCAGCCCACGCAGCAGTGGACACCCGATCAGCAGCAGCAATTCCAGCCGTACTGGATGCTTGCTGGCACCGAAACCGACGGTCGCCTCGAGGTCGAGCTCCGCAAGAACGATGAACCCAAGAAGTTCGAGCTCACGCCGTGGGTCGAAACCGCAGGCACGGGCTCGTTCACCGTCGAAGAGCTGAGCTTCGAGCTCGGAAACCGGCGCTGGGTGCGCCATCGCGACAAGCCGGTCAAGCGCCTGCGCACCCGGCACCACCTCCCGGGAGCCGAGGAGACGCGGCGGATCTTCCCTCACGATGCCCTCACTGCCGAGCAGAAGCAGGCAGAGGCAGAGAGTACGCAGGGCTCGTACGAGCAGTCCCGCGATCTGATCGCCGCCCTCGCTGCCGAGTTCACCTCCAGCGGCCTGCAGCCCGGGTCAGAGGCGAAGGCGCAGGGTGAGCTGCAGAAGCTCGGCATCGCGAAGGTGCGGCGCACGAAGGCGATTCAGCGCAGCGGCAAGGATCGCGGGGGCATCGCGCTCGACTTCTACCTCGCTGCCACCGACGCGAAGCCGGCCTATTCGATCGGCGCGAGCGAGTGGGGCGCTCTGCCGCAGTGGTTCGGCTGGGTGAAGCCGAAGGATTCGACGGCACCCTCCCGCTCGTTCTTGACGCGCCCGGCGTTCAAGCGGCGGCGCACGGCGGATGCCTGGACCTCGAATGTGCTGGCCGCCGAGGTCATCGCGGCGATTCGCGACGACCTCGCCGCGCACCGCCGTGCGTGACCACTCGGCTACACTCGCCAGATCAAGCGCACATCGTCGCGGCGCTCCGCACTCGAGGAGGCCCGATGACCGACCCCACGATCCACGTGCCGCCGCGCCCGCCGCTTCCTCCGCAGTCGCCGAGCGAACCAACCGGCGCCAAGCGCCCCGCTTCGCTCGCGAGAAACCCCCGCACCTATCTCGCGATCTACCTCGCGATCTTGGCGGCGATCGCGTTCTGGCCCTCACCTGTCGACCAGGGCGCTGGCCCTCTCCTTCGGGCGATCACCCGCCTGATCCCCGCGCTCACGTACCCCCGCATCGAGTTCGCCGCGAACATCGCGCTCTTCATCCCCCTGGGCCTGCTGCTGACACTCATCTTCACCACGAAGCGCTGGCTGGTGATGCCGATTGCCTTCGTCGCGACGGTGACGATCGAGTGCGTGCAGGCTCTGGCGCTCGGCGCCCGCACGCCGAGCCTGCTCGACATCGTCGCGAATACCGCGGGAGCGTGCGTCGGCATCCTGCTCGCCGTTCTCGTCGAGACCCTCCGCGATAGCCGCACCACGCCACCGCCCGTGTCCCCCAAATGACCGACATGAGACCGTTTTCATCGAACCCGGTACTCTGAGTACGCCCTTCCCCCTCAAGAAACTTTCATGTCGTCACACGAAACTTCCCCGTTGCATGAGCCTGATACCGTCATGCCCGATGTTTCGGATGCAACGAATGATGACGCGATGAGCGTGGATGCCGGCACGCGCCCGGCGCAGGCACGACACGAGACGCCGACGACCGCGTCTGGCCGTATCATCCTTCCGCCCGCACACGACAACTGGCGCGCGCGTTACGCGCGCATCCTGCGGATCTCCGATCTGCTCGTCTTGATCTGGGTCGTCTACGGCACGCAGATCATCTGGTTTGGGCTGGGCCAAGTCGACGTGTCGGTGCGCGAAGACGCGCGCCTCAGCGACGTCTCCTACTGGGCGTTCTCCGGCGTTCTCGTGGTCGCGTGGATGCTCGCCCTCGCCCTCGCCGACTCCCGCAACGACCGGGTGATCGGCACCGGAACCGAAGAATACGTCCGGGTCACCCGGGCAAGCTTCAGCCTGTTCGGCGCGATCGCGATCATCGCTTTCTTGGTGCGCATCGATGTCGCGCGTGGGTACCTGCTGATGTCGCTGCCCGCCGGCATCATCCTGCTCGTCTTCACCCGCTGGCTCTGGCGGCAATGGCTCGTAGCTCAGCGCTCGATGGGTCGATATTCAGCGAAAGTGCTACTAGTCGGTTCTCGGCAGTCGGTCACCCAAATCGCACGGGATCTGCAGCGGACCCCCGACGCCGGGTACAAAGTCGTCGGCGCGTGTGTGCCAAATGGTGCCGTGGCCGACATGATCGAGGGAACGAACCTGCCGATCATGGGCAGCGTCGATGCGATCGACCGCGCATTGGCCGTCACGGGCGCCGACACAGTGGTCGTCACGAGCACCGACGACCTGCCGCCGAACAAGGTCAAAGAGATTTCCTGGGGGCTTGAGGCGGGTCGCCAGCATCTCGTTCTCGCCCCCAGCATCACCGACATCGCCGGCCCGCGTGTGCACAGTCGGCCGGTCTCCGGGCTTCCCCTCATTCATGTGGAAACACCGCGCTTCAGCTCGGGTCAACGTTTCCTCAAGCGCAGCGTAGATCTCTTGGGAGCCGCGGTTCTGGTCGTGGTGCTGTCACCCGTGCTGATCGCGGTGGCGCTGACAGTGAAGTTCACCAGTCCCGGTCCGATCCTCTACCGCCAGGAGCGGATCGGCCTCCACGGCAGTCCCTTCGGCATGCTGAAATTCCGCTCGATGCGCATCGGCGCCGACGCCGAGCTGAAGGCCCTGCTCGAGGCACAAGGCACCGACACCCAGCCGCTCTTCAAGATCAAGGACGATCCGCGCATCACGCCGATCGGCCGCTTCATCCGTAAGTACTCCCTTGATGAACTCCCACAGTTCTTCAACGTGCTCGGCGGCTCGATGAGCTTGGTCGGCCCGCGCCCTCAGATCGCAGACGAGGTCGCGCTGTATACGAATGCTGCACGCCGACGTCTGCTGGCACGACCCGGCATCACCGGATTGTGGCAAGTCAGCGGGCGATCTGAAACGGGCTGGGAGGAAGCGGTGAAGCTGGACCTCTACTATGTGGAGAATTGGTCTCTTGTCGGCGACTTGGCGATCTTGGCTAAGACAGGCAAGGCTGTTCTCGCACCCGGAAAGTCCGCGCACTAGTGGCCGGTCTCATTGTTCAAGAATGGATCGCACCAAATGGCGGGTCCGAGCAGGTCGCTCTAGAGATGTTGAGAGCCTTCCCGGATGCGTCTGTTCGCACTCTTTGGAATGACGACCCGACACGCTTTGAAGGCGTAAGGGAATCGTGGATGGCGCGGACTCCGCTCCGCAATTCGAAACTACTCGCGATGCCAGCGATGCCTGCGACTTGGAGACATCTGAGGGAGCCGTCAGAGGTCGATTGGATGCTAATAAGTTCGCATCTATTCGCTCACCACGCCCGACTGCGGGAGCAGCCCGGTTTGGCCAGGCTGGCATATGTCCACACGCCTGCCCGATACATTTGGGAACCCTCGGTCGACCGCAGAGGGGCATCACCACTTGCTCGAATGGCAGCGGCCGCGTTAAAGCCCTTCGACAGGGCACGCGCGCAAGAACTAACCAGTGTCGCGGCGAACAGCGACTATACGCGCGAGCGAATCGAGCGCGTGTGGGGAATTTCTGCTCGAGTTATTCATCCTCCGGTAGACGTGGAGCGTATACAAGGGACCGACGACTGGGCTCAGCAGGTCGCACCTACTGAGGCTGATGTGCTAGCAAAACTCCCGGAGGTCTTCGTTCTTGGCGCTTCGCGTTTCGTACCCTACAAGCGCCTCGAGGCGGTGATAGACGCGGGCGACGCGGCCGGACTGCCAGTGGTGATAGCCGGCGGGGGTGCGGACGAAGCTAACCTACGCGCACACGCCTCGCGAGCCAGCGTGCCCGTGACCTTCGTACTGAAACCGACCGACGAGATGCTTTTCGCCTTGTACCAGCGCGCGCTCGTACTCATTTTTCCTGCGATCGAAGACTTCGGTATCATGCCCGTTGAAGCTATGGCAGCAGGTACTCCCGTTGTCGTCAGCTCGCAAGGCGGCGCAGCAGAAAGCGCTCGTCTGCTCGCAGGCGGGGTTTCTGCGGACTGCGAGTCGCCTGGAGATTGGCGGCACGCGATCGATCTGGCATCGGCGATAGACGGCAAAAGCCTTGCCCGGAGAACACGACTTCTCTCACGGCAGAGCTTCAGGGCATCAATCGAGGGCTGGGTACGTGACTACGCTTGAAAAGGGGGATGCCTTGGAGCCTGTGCTAGTAGATGTGGGGTGGCGTGGCCCTCACGGCATCGGCAGATACTCCCACGAGATTCTTCAGCGGCTCAGCGTGCCTTGGACGGCACTATCGAATCCTGGGACGCCCGGTACTCCCCTAAACTTGCTCCTACCTCGGCAGACATCATCGCGTTCCTGGATCTATTCCCCTGGGTACAACGCAGGCCTTTCGAAGTCTCGACAAGCCGTTACCGTACACGACTTGATCCACCTCGAGAGCGCGAGCAAGAAGTACCAGGGCTATTACTCCGCGATCCTCAAACCGGCAATCAAAAAAGCAGGACTCGTATTTACTGTGTCTGAAACTTCACGAAATGCGATCCACGAATGGCTTGCCGACGACTCTGTCGAGGTGGTCGTGGCCACAAACGGGTGCAGTGATGAGTTCAGCCCTGCGCGAAGGCGAGATGCAGAGCAGGGGTACTTGCTATTTGTTGGCAACACGAAGCCTCACAAGAATCTGACAACACTACTCAAGGCGCTCGCGTTGTTGCGAGACGTCAAGCTCGTTGCTGTGACGCCGAACGTCGATCTGGTCAGACGTGCTGCAGCAGCCTTGGGTGTGAGCGATCGGGTGCGTGTGCTCAGCGATGTCGACGATCGGGACCTGGCAGAGCTTTACGCAAATGCTGGCGCCACTGTAGTCCCTTCGCTAATCGAGGGGTTTGGACTTCCTGCGCTTGAGAGCATCTGCTCGGGTACACCCGTCGTGTACTGGAGGGGTTGTGAAAGTGTCGCGGAAATCGTCGGCCGTATGGGTATCGCCTGCGATGCTGCTTCGTCCGCAGAGGAGTGGTCGGACGCGCTTAGCCGGGTACTCGCCAACCCTCCGAAGGTCGATCCAGTATTGGCGCGCTACACACATTCCTGGGATGCGTCTGCCCAGATTGTGTCGCAACGTCTAGCGGATCTTGCTCGATGAAGGAAGTTCAACAGAAGGTGCTCTTTGTGAGCCACACCGATGCATTCGGAACATTTCGCGTCGGCAGCCATCACCTCTCGTCAGCACTGGCGCGCAATGGTTTGAACGTCGTCCATCTCTCAACACCGCTGTCCGTTGCGCACCGCATTGCTGGTCGCGCGAATGAAGCGAGGGCAGTAGCAGCAAAGCGATCACCGATTCACGCGCCCGAAGGGGTTACGCACATCATCCCGACGACTGTGCTGCCAGCAGGCATCGGGCTTCGCCTACCCTTCGAGCGCTGGCTTTCGGCTGATTTTACGCCCGCCGATTTCGTCCTGATTGACCAACCGTTACTTTGGGATCGAAGCCTTCGCAAACTGGGGCGCCGTATCATTTATCGGCCAACCGACACTTATCCCCACGGAGTGAAAGCGAAGCGCCAACGACAGATCCTCAGCGAGGCTGACGGCGTAGTGGCAACGTCTGGAGAGGTGTTGCGCGGACTCGGTGGTCTCAGCGTTCCCCAGCTCGTACTCGAGAACGGCGTCGAGTACGAGCGACACATCGTCACCGCGGGCCAAAGCAGGACAGCTGTTTACGTCGGCGCATTCGACGAGCGCCTAGATTTCGATGCGCTGCGCCAACTTGCCACCGACTTCCACGATTGGACATTCATCGTTGCAGGCGAGGGCACCGTTCAACCTCCGATACTCCCGACCAACGTGATACTCCCCGGTCCAGTGCCGTACGCAGCACTGCCAGCATTGCTTCAAGAGTGCTCCGTCGGCCTGATCCCATTGTCGAATCACCCCAGCAACGCGGGGCGAAGCCCAATGAAATTGTACGAGTACCTAGCGACGGGACTGCGTGTCGTGAGTCGAGAGACACCTGGGATTAGGTCAGACCCTGGCCGCGGTATCTACACCTACCGCGAGCGCGCTGGCCTGAGTGAAGCTTTTGAGACCGCCGCGGCGAATCCTGGGTGCAATATTGCGGGCCGGGAACTCGCCCGAGGGTACTCGTGGCGGTCGCGAGCAGCGGAACTCGAGAGCTTTATGCGGAGTCTGCTATGAAGATCGATGAACCTCCGACGCAAAGGGTGGCAATCGTCGCCACTACCGAGTACCACGGCGGTGCTGAGATCTACATCCAGCGGCTAAAGCAGCAGCTTGAAGAAAAGGGGTACGCGGTCACCCTCTTCGGTGACTTAGTAGGCTTCGACGGCGAGTCACGCTCGATCGGCGCTGGCCCAAAATGGGGACTTCGCACGTTGACGGTAGGCCTGCTTTCGCTGCCCCAGGAACGCGGCCGATTGCTTTCGGCCTTAAACTCCGACCAACCATTTGCGGCTTTTAGCCTCCATTTCAAGCGCGAGCAGATTGCATACACACGTCTACTTACTAAGAGGGCGCGCACAGTTTGGGTCGAACACGGTACATTCCCCAGCGGACTGTTCGGCATTATCATTCGTCCTCTATATTGGCTCGCATCGAGAAAAGTGTCAGAAATCGTTTGCGTGTCAGAGCTCGTCGCCCGAAGCATCGCGCAGCGAGCATCTAGATCAACCCCGATCAGCGTGATCGAGTCTGCTGTAGCGCGACCAAACCCGTCTGACCGTGAAGCGACGAGGGCCAAATACGGTGTGACCACCGACGCTCGATTGTGCGTCTTTGTCGGGCGTCTTACTGCTCGCAAGCGGCCACAGCTCGCCATCGAAGCGGCACTCGCCGCGTCAGCGGTGATCCTTGTCGCGGGGGACGGCCCGGAAAGAGCCCGACTTGAGTCGCTCTATAGAAACAACCCCGATGTTCACCTGATCGGACAAACCGACGACGTTTCATCTCTCCTGTCTGCCGCGGATTACCACCTTTGGACATCGGATGGTGTGGGCGAAGGATTCCCAACCGTTCTTCTCGAAGCTAGTTGGCATTCAGTACCGACCGTTGCCGCATCAGACTCCGGGTTTGCAACGATGGTCAAGTCAGCAGGTGGCGTCGTTACGGAGCCCGACGCCGAAGCGATGGCCGTCGCCATCCTCGATGACAGCGAACATGGAGCATCGGGAGCATCCGCGCTCGCTTGGGCCAAGCAACACACACTTTCCGATTGGTCTACGGCACACACCATTTCGCTAGGGTTGCCCATCGGGGAGGGGAAAACGGATGGCTATGCCTAAAACCGACGACTTATCGATCCTCTTGGTTGAGTTGGGCGGTCGCGGCGGGGTCTACCAGCACACCCTCGCCGTAGCAGAATTGATCTTTAGCGGCGACTGCAGTGTCACGTTGCTTACGGTCTCCCAGCCAGAGATCGCAGCCCCGCGAGGAATTCACGTCAAGGTCGGCGTCGTTTCGAGCCGCGGCCCGCGGGCGTGGCGCGCGATTCGTCTCTTGGCTAACCTATCTTTCCGCGTTCTTCCAGCGCTCCTCCGTAGCGGACAAGTGATTTGGATTCAAGGAACCTATAAGCCCAAAATTACCTGGCTCATGGCCGCCATCGCACGGCGACGCGGGAACGAGGTGCTTTTCAGCCCGCACAACCTATTTGCACGCTACGGAGGTGCACGCGCCCAACGACATATTGAGAATGCGTGCCGCGCTGCAAGCACGGTGGTCGTGTACAACGAGCCCGACACACGGTTTCTCGATCAGCGAGGCATCGAGTGGCGGGAGCTTCCGCTAGTTCAGTATGCTCCTGTCCCCGACGAAGCCGTCATGGATTATTGGCGCCGTTTCGCTCGGGATCAAACCGTGCAGGTCTGTGCAATCGGTCAGATCCGAGCGGACAAAAACTACTCCTTGCTAATCAAGGCGTGCGCAGATGCCGGACTAGGCCTTCTCATCGCCGGCGAAAGTGTGGGAGAAGAGGCCTCCAAGCTCCGCGGCGAGATTGTCAAGGGCCAGAATGTTCACATCATAGATAGCTACATAGATCTCGACACGCTCGTTGCGATCGCGTGCTGTGTTGGAACCGTCGCGCTACCGTACGAGGTCGCATCACAATCTGGTGTGGCTGCGCTTCTCGCACGTTACGGTCTCCAGATCGTCGTGGCAGACATCGGGGGACTGGCAGCGCAAGGCACGCGTGTGGTTGGAGCTCAGACCGCGGCAGCCTGGGGCCAAGCGCTTGTCGAGAGCGCACGCCTAGCGGTCCGCACTAGGAATGAGCCCCTTCCGACCGATGCCCACACCTACGAGACCTACAACGCACTGATTCTAGAGAGCTGGGCCCGCCTGTGACCTACGCGAAGCGTAGGCCTAGCCTGTCGGATCGACCGTTAGTCATCGCCATCTGCATCGCTGTGACGTTCGTCGCGATCGCACGCTCGGCCCTAGTGCCGGAATCCATTGCCTTCATAACACCCATCGCCGCGACGGGCATCCTGATCACTGTCGCTTCGCCCAGGTTGGCATCACTCCGCGTTCACGCAGATTCACTTCCACTCGTTGCGATGGGAGTACTCCTCGCCTTAAGTACCGGCGCGGCAGGAGATACCGCAGACTTTGTGAAGGCATCCGGGATTGCACTGCTTTGGGCGACAGTTTTCCTTCTCGCATCCAACCTCAGCCCGGTTGCGAGAGATCAAGTCCTGCGGTTCCTGGTGATCATTGGGTTGCTGCAGGTAGTAGTTATGGTGTTCGAGAGCGTCGTCCCGCTTGCGATCGTGCGTGACCAGATTGCGGCGACCACCGACTCCCCCTACATCATTCGGCCAAATCTGATTCTGGGCGACTGGACGAATCGGGCTCAAGGCACGTTGGGGTATCCGATCGCAGCTGGCAATTACATGGCACTGTGCTTTGCACTATGTCTATCGTGGCTGAAGGTGGGCCCACGTTCTCGCGTGATCTTGCTTACTTCCTTCGGCTTGGCCATCGTGCTGACCGGCACCCGGACCGCTTTGATCGCAATCGCGGTCGCCAGCGTGGTTGCCCTGTGGAACTCGACGAAGCTCGGCTTCGGAGGAAGGTTCGCCGCAACCGTCGCGGGCTGCGCGGCGTTGTGGGCGGTGGACGCTTTTATCGGGGCCGCTGCTGAGGCTGATGATTTTTCGCTGACTCACAGATGGTCGGTGGCGGCAGGATTCTTCGCGCTCCTGAATCGCCCTCTAAACATTGTTTTGTTCGGGAGTGGGCTGAACTCGCACGCCAGTGTGTTCGAGCAGGGCTATCTCGAGACTTCCGCGACAGGAGCGCTAGACAATGCGTTTATCATGACGTTCGTGACCTCGGGTCTCCTCTCGCTCCTCGCGCTCGTCGGGCTCATGATCTACACCTTTTACTGGTCTCCGGGGGTCTTGCGCCCAGCCTTCGCTACCTTCGTCGTCTTTTTCTTCTCTTACGATGCGCTTTGGTGGCACTTCACCGCGGTTCTCTTCTGGACTTTTGTGGGCGTAGCTTCGGGGCATCGTCGTCGTCCCAGCAACGCGCCTACTGAAGAGTCCCACCGATTCGGGGAAGTCAACGCCTCAGGCGCTTAGCTTCAGCAGACAAGGCAAGCAGATCTAGTCGAATCCCACGAAACACGACCGTAGACGCAGCGCCGGCGACCCAGAACACAGCGACCAGGCCAATTTCCGCTAGGTCGGTGAGCGCTAGAGATTGCATCAACTCGCGCCCTATAAAGGAGGCCAACATCCCCCCCGCGGCGAAAGCAACTGCGCGTCCCGCCGGTTGCAGCAGAGCCCGAGCAGTGAGCACCGGCCTTGGCAGCGCGATGACGTAGCCGGTCGCCGTGATAATGACCTGCCCCACGGCGATCGCCATCGCCACGGGCCCCATGCCGAAAGGCGCGAACACAATCACGAGAACGATCATTACGATACGTCCAGCAGATTCGGTAGCCAGCAACCTACCGGTCGTTCCTTCCGCCAGCATGATCCAGTAGAGAACGTAGCCAATCGTTTGCGCGATGCTTGCGATCGCGAGAATGCGAAGCGGTTCGACGGCTCCAGTCCAGCCGGGCCCCAGCACCACACCGATCACAAGATCCGGCGCCACGATTACAAATGAAAGTGGCGCGGTCAAGAAATAGCAGAGTGTCGTCTGCGCAACCCTCACCGCCTCGCGGTACCCCGCGACATCCCCCCGCAGTCTTGCGAGGCGAGGAAGCATTACTCGCGTCAATGGGCTAGCTAGCTGTTGAACGGGCATCCGTGCGATCAAGGTGGCGCGATTGTAGGCACCAAGGTCAGCTGCATCTTGAGTACGTCCGATTAGAACCTGATCAATGTTCGTGCTGACGTAATTGAGAATCTGCACGAAGAGCGTGTCCCGTCCGAAAGTTAGGTGGGTGCGAATATTGCCGGAACGGGACGGCATCCCAGGCAACCATCGTGATCGAATCATGACCAACGCGAGACCAACCAAAGAAACAGTTACCGGCATGAGCGCGAGCGCCCAGAACGAATCCGACGATGCGACCGCGACCGCGACCGCGACAAGCAATCCCGCGAGCTGGCTGACTACATCCACCACAGCTAGATCGCTATAGCGATCAGCGCGGTTTAGTACAGCACGAAACTGGACAGCCACGCCGTTCAAGAGCAACGACGACGACATCACGATGACAATAATCTCGACGTCATCTTCTGAGTAGAACCCAGCGATCAGCGGGCTGATCGCGCACATCAACACGAATAGAGCGGCGCCAACCGTTACATTCACCCAGAAGAGATTCGAGTGTTGTTCCCCAGATACGTCACGGTCCCTCACGGCTGCCATTGAAAGACCGAAGTCTGAAAGCACCATCGCAAAGCCTACGAAGGCCGATGCCATCGCCACCAACCCGAAGGCCTCCGGAGCGACCAGCCGAGAGAGGATTGCGACGGCGCCGATCTGAAGGATGTACTTCCCCCACTGTCCCGCTAGCGTGACAGCAACGGCGCGATGCCCTTGGGACAACGGGACTCCGTCCGTTTGCTGATGGGCCTGAGGCCCTCCCGAGTTTCAATCACCTCGCCCGAAACTCCCACTCTACCGGTGGAGCAGCGACGGAAATGACTGAGCTGCAAAGATCGCGACGACGAGCACCCCAGTCGAGAGATGGACGAAGCGAACGAGATGATGAGAGCGGCATGCCATGTGAATCGTCGTTCGCGATGTATCTAACACGTTGGCTACTGTCGGTTATCGTCGCTCACGCATCTATTAGTTACTACCCTCGCGCTGGTCTGTGCATGTTGAGTGTGCCTGGAGCATCGAGAGGTGGAACGTGATCGATGCGAGCGTGCGCCCCGGATAGGCTCAGATCATGCGTCTTTCCGTCATCGGCTGTGGGTATCTCGGGGCCGTGCACGCGGCGGCGATGGCTTCGATCGGCCATGAGGTCGTCGGCATCGACGTCGACCCCCGCAAGATCGACGCCCTCTCTCGCGGTGAGGCGCCCTTCTTCGAGCCCGGGCTACCCGAGATCCTCTCGGCCGGCGTCGCGTCGGGGCGCCTGCGGTTCACGACCGACATCGCCGAGGCACTGGGAGCGAAGGTCCACTTCATCGGAGTCGGCACGCCGCAGCAGAAAGACGGATACGCCGCCGATCTGACCTACGTCAACGCGGCCGTCGACGCCCTCCTGCCCTATCTTTCGCCGGGTGACATCGTCGCCGGCAAATCGACTGTTCCGGTCGGCACGGCCGCCTCTCTCACTCCGCGCATCGACGCAGCGGGCGCCACCCTCGTCTGGAACCCTGAGTTCCTCCGCGAAGGCTGGGCCGTGCAAGACACCATCGACCCCGACCGGCTCGTCGTCGGCGGCTCTGCCGACGCGGCCGACGTTCTGCGCGAGGTCTACCACCCCGCCGTCGCCAAGGGCACACCCTTCCTCGTCACCGACCTCGCGACGGCAGAGCTCGTCAAGGTCGCCGCGAACGCGTTTCTCGCGACCAAGATCAGCTTCATCAACGCCATGGCCGAGATCGCCGAGGTCACCGGCGCCGACGTCACCCAGCTCGCCGAAGCCATCGGACACGACGACCGCATCGGTCGCAAGTTCCTCGGCGCCGGCATCGGCTTCGGGGGTGGGTGCCTGCCCAAGGACATCCGCGCCTTCTCGGCCCGGGCCGAAGAACTCGGCCGCGGCGAATCGGTCGCCTTCCTCCGCGAAGTCGACGAGATCAATCTGCGTCGCCGCGAACGCGCCGTGCAGCTGGTCATCGAAGGCCTCGGCGGGCAGGTGTTCGAGAAGAAGATCACTGTGCTCGGGGCCGCGTTCAAGCCGTACAGCGACGACATTCGCGACTCCCCCGCCCTCGACGTCGCGGTGCGACTGCACGGGCTCGGAGCACGCGTCGTCGTGACCGACCCCGAAGCCATCGCGAACGCGCAGCGCGTGCACCCGCAGCTCACCTACGTCGCCGACCGCGACGAGGCGATCGCCGATGCAGACGCGATCATCCTGGTCACCGAGTGGGATGAGTACCGGCGTGAGCTCGCCCCGGAGCACGCCTCGACCCTGACCCACGGTCGCGTCGTGATCGATGGGCGCAATGGCCTCGACCCCGCGGCCTGGCGTGCGGCCGGCTGGACGTATCTGGGCATGGGTCGCCCGTAACGCACAACGCGCATCTGACGTCGACTGCCTCAGTACGCTCGTCATGAGGCTGAGCACGCCTCGCCGGCAGATCGGGGACACCGTGGGTGAGCAGAAGCGCCGGCGCGCCACGATCGTCGACGTCGCCGCCGACGCGGGCACCTCCGATGCCACGAGGCCGGGCAATCGACGTGCTGCAACAGGCCGGGCGCCGCGTGCCGACCGGCGTCGGCGTCGTCGAGTTCGACGACTCGCTGGGCGACGCGCGTCACGCCCCAGCTGTCGACCGTGCACCAAGGCTCCGAGCCCACCGGCGAGCGCACGACCATCACACTGTTGCGCCTGATCTCGGGTGACGTCGGCATCGCCGCAAGGATCGCGGTCGGACCGATGTTCACGATGCCATCGTCTCCAGTGAGCAACGTGGGGTAACACCCGGGAAACGTCCGGCTGACAGAGTCCAGACATCCCCCCGGACGCGCCGATGCGACACAGCATCACGCCGTGTCGGCGGTCCATTCCGCATCCCGAAAGGAATGGCTCTCGCATGTCTGCACATCGCATGACAGCGGGCCTGCGCGGTGTCGGCGGTCGTGTGGCAGCACTTGCTGCCACGACCGCTGCGCTGCTCGGCGTCTCGCTCGCCCTCGCCCCCGCGGCCTTCGCCGCCCCCGTCGGGGCGGTGACCATCACCGCTCCCCCCACGGCAGACGAAGGCGACACCATCTCGGTGTCGATCCCGGTCGACACCAGCACCGATCTCTTCGCGTTCGACCTCGTCGTCACGTTCGATGAGGCACTCCTCGCGTTCGACGACGCTTCCGCCACGTTCCCGGCCGGCGGGTACGACAGCGTCACCGAGAGCGCGGGCAGCGTGCAGCTGACGCACACTCGCCTCGGGTCGTCTCCCGGGCTCGAGGGCGCGCAGGCGCTCGCGACCTTCACGTTCACCGTGGTGGACGGTGGCGCTGCCACGATCGAGCTCGCGTCGGCGACGTTCATCGACTCGCTCGGCGCGTCGACCCCGCTCGCCGCGCCCGTCTCGACGAGCGTGACGCTCGTCGCGGCTCCGGTCGTCGTCGCCCCCACCCCGACCGCCACTGTCACGCCCACCCCGACACCGACCGTCACGGGCGCACCGGCTGGCGCGACCAGCACCCCCGCCGCCGCGCCGCTCGCCTCGACCGGCTCCGACCTCACCGTTCCGCTGGTCGTCGGCTCGCTCGCCGTGGCGCTCCTCGCGCTCGGCGCCGTCCTCGTCATCCGCCGCCGCAAGGAGATCGTCCGATGAACCACTCCCTCTCATCCCGCCGCCGCCTGCTCACCGGCACCGCCGTTGTCGGCGTCGTGGCGCTGTGCGCCACCGGCGCGCCGGCCGCGTTCGCCGACGCCCCGGCGATGGCAACACCCGCCTTGCTCGCGCCGTACTACACCGAGCTCGACCTCACGGGTGACGAGCAGGTCACCACGGCCGATCTCGACCTGGCATCCGCCGCCCTCGGCACGACCGCGACCGACGCCGACTGGGCCGCGATCGCGGGCATCGACCTCGATGCCGATCTCGTGATCACGGTGGCCGACATCGCTGCGCTCTCGCAGCGCATGGTCTACGACGACGGTCCGTTCGAACTGGTCGAGGCATCGAGCCTCGACATGCAGGCGGCCATGAACGCCGGCGTCACGACATCGGTCGAGATCACGCAGGACTACATCGACCGGATCGCCGCCTACGACCGCACGATCCCGGCCGGCGCGACCCGCGCACTCAACTCGATCATCACCGTCAACGCGGCCGCGTTGCAGGTGGCGGCCGCCGCCGACGCCGAACGCGCCGAGCACGGCATGACGAGCATGCTGCTCGGCGTGCCGATCGCGCTGAAAGACAACTACAACACCGCCGACATGGTCACGACGGGTGGGTGTGGATGCTGGAACGCCAACCAGACCTCCACCGACGCGTTCATGGTCGAGGGCCTGCGTGACGCCGGCGCCGTGATCCTCGCGAAGGCGTCGCTTGACGAGTTCGCCTACGGATTCGCCTCGGAGTTCTCGTCGTTCCAGGACCCGGGATCGACGCTGCTCGTCGCCTCGCCCTACGACACCACGAAGACGGCCGGCGGCTCGTCGGGCGGCACGGGCGCCGCGATCGCCGCGAACCTGTCGGGCATCGGCTTCGGCACCGACACGGGCGGCTCGATCCGCGTGCCGTCGTCGTACAACCAGCTCGTCGGCATTCGCCCGACGGTCGGGCTCGCGAGCCGCGACGGGATCATCCCGCTCGCCCTCTCGCAAGACACCGGCGGGCCCATCGCCCGTTCGGTGCTCGACGCGGCGGTCGCGCTCGATGCGGTCGTCGGTGTCGACCCGGCCGACACCGTGACCTCGCGCCAGGCCGGACTCGTCCCCGAGTCATACACGTCAGAGCTGTCGGAGGCCTCCCTCGAGGGTGCGCGCATCGGCTACCTGCCGTCGATGGTCGGTTCGAACTCGGCCACGTCGGGGCTCTTCGCCGCCGCTCGCGAGACGCTCGCCGCGCAGGGCGCGACGCTCGTCGAGCTCACCGCGCCGACCGGCTTCAGCGCCGTGCTGAACGAGGGCTCGGGCTCGACCAACGAGTTCAAGCACGACCTCGACATCTACGTCGCGACCCACTTGTCACCGGCGGTCGAATCGCGCACACTGCAGCAGGTCCTCGACGGCGGCAACTTCGTCACGTCGCGCCGCAGCGTCTACGTCCAGCGCAACAACGTGACCGACGCGACCTACCAGGCGTGGGCGGGCCCGACCGGCTCGCACACGACCCAGCTCGCGGCGGGCAAGGTGCTCGTCACCGAGTTCATGGACGCGAACGACCTGGATGCCCTCATCTACCCGAGCACCAACACCTACGGCACGATCGGCACCAACATGCGCCTCAGCCCCAACACGGGCATGCCGTCTGTGACGCTGCCGATGGGAATCACGGGTGAGGGCCAGAGCGGATCGTCGGTCGGCGTCAACCTCGAATGGCTCGGCCGCGACTTCTCTGAGGGCACCCTCTTGGGGCTCGCGTACGACTTCGAGCAGGCGACCCACTACCGCACGAGCCCCACGATGTACCCCGCGCTGCCGTAAGGCGACGTCGGCGATATCGGGATGCGCCCCGGAGCTTCGGCTTCGGGGCGTGTCTGTGGGTGGGTGGGGTGGACGTGTCGGGGCGGGTGTTCGCTCGCGGTGGCTCCTTGGCGAAGCGGTCGGCACGGCCTGGGGATAACTCGGGCGAGTGTCGGAGGTATGTTCTAGTCTTTTGACATGGAAGAGAACCAGCTCACCGGGATCGCGGAAGCGCTCGACGCGCTGGCCGCGGCCGGGGGCGGGAATGCTCCCGGAGCGTTGAGCCCGGGTGAGCTGGTTGCGGTGAACCAGGCATTCGGTGCATTGCGGCGGCGGGTCGAAGCCGCGTTCGCGCCCGTCGCGGCCGAGATCGCCCGGCAGTCGCGGGTCGAACTCGGGAAAGACTCCCTCGCGAAGAAACAGGGGTTCCGGTCCCCCGTCACGTTCATCCAAGCCACCACCGGGTCCAGCATCGGCGACGCGGTCAAACTCGTGCAGGTCGGTGAAGCCACCGCCACCCGCCTGACGCTGACGGGTAAGCATTTGCCGGCCAAGCACCCGCACGTCGCGGACGGGGTCCGCTCCGGCCTGCTGAGCGTCGCGACCGCGTCAGCGATCGTGTCGATGCTCGACCGCATCGAGGTACGAGTGGATAATTCTCGCCTCGACGCGACTGAGCGGGAGCTCGCTCTGATGGCGCCGGGGCTCCGCGCGGATGAACTTGCCCGGCTCCTCGCGCGCGCGGAAGCCACCCTCGACCCCGACGGGCTTGAGCCCCGGCACGAGCAGGCCCGCGCGGAACGGTTCCTGGAGATCCGGGAACGCGACGGCCGGATGCGCATCACCGGAGAAGTCGACATCGAAACCGGTGCCCCCATCAAGACTGTGATCGACGCGATGGTCACCCAAGCTATCCGCGCCAACCACGACGCCGACGACGCCACCCGCGACCAGCGGTCGATGAAACAGATGCGCGCCGACGCGCTCGCCACCCTCTGCCGACACGCGATCGGCTGCGACCAACTCCCCACCGGGCCATCGACGACCGTGATCGTGCGGGTGACCCTCGAGGAGTTGCAGACCGGTGTCGGCGCGGCCACCATCGACGGGATCGACCAGCCCCTCCCCGCCAGGGCGCTCCGCCGCCTCGCCTGCGACCTGCAGGTCATCCCCTGGGTCATGGGCAGCGACAGCGAGATCCTCGATTGGGGACGCGACAAGCGCGGATTCACCCGCGCACAGAAACTCGCCCTCGCCCTCCGCGACGGCGGATGCGCCTGCTGCGGAGCACCCGTCGCCTGGACCGAAGTCCACCACATCCAATGGTGGAGTAAAAACGGCCCCACCGACCTGTCCAACGGCATCCTCCTCTGCACCGCCTGCCACCACCGCATCCACGACGACGGCTGGGAGATCCACATCGACGGCACCGGCACCGACGCGAAAATCTGGTTCATCCCCCCACCCTGGATAGACCGAAATCAGACCCCACGACCCGGCGGACGACGGCGCTACACGCTCGCCGTGTAGCCTCGCGGCCTCACCCACTTTCCGTGTCGAGGCATCCCGTTCAGAATAGGAATGTGTACATGTCCGTCGAACTCCTCGCGCTGATCATCAGCACGTTGACGCTGCTGCTCGGGTTCATCACGGTGATCGGCTGGCTGGTCACCCGCACCGACCGCCAGTTCGAGCGACTGGCGCAGAATCTCGGCGCCCGGGTGGATAGCGTCGAACACACCCTTGCCGCCCGAATCGCCAGCGTCGAGCGTGAACTCGTCGAGGTGAAGATCGCCGTGGCGCGCATGGAAGGCCCACCGCGACACCTCGTCGTCGGTCGCTGACGACGAGGCCTACGCGTACTGGTACTCGAACATGCCGGAGCCGGGCGCGTCGTGAGTCCCCAACCGGCGAGCGCCGAGAACACTCGTCAGCAAAAGCCGGAGCCCTCCCTGACGCACTCCGACGATCACGCCCAGCAACAACCGCAACTGCGGACGCAGACCAGCAGTGACGGGAACCTCGGCGACGATGTCGGAGTAACCGTTGACGACGGGGAAGCCGAACGGAGAGTCCTGATGGACGGGGAACACACTCGGGAGCGTCACGTACGGCTGCCCGGGGCCGGACGCGAGGGACAGCGTCGCGAAGGCTGACAGATGAGCCTGGCGATTTCGACTTCCCCGTCCACATCGCGGGGTCCAACGCGTCTCGCACGTGCACGATCCAGTTCCTCATCGACGGCGTCGTCTTCCAGCCCGCGACGAGGTCCGTCACGGTCTGAGCTCAGCGCACGACGGCCGTGACCGTCGCCAGTCGCTCGAGCACCTCTTGACTGATCGATCCCAGAAGGAACCGCGCGAGCGCGCCGCGCCCGTGCGACCCCAGCACGATGAGGCGCGCTCTCGCGGCGTGCGCGTTGATGATGTGAGACGGATACCCCCGCTCCACCACCCGCTCGATCACGAGGTCGGGGTACTCCGAGGCGAGCCCGGCGAGCGCAAGCCCCTGCATCTCTTCGGTCACCGCCTGCATGTTCGCCAGATACATCTCGGGATAGACCGCCAGGGCGTTGCGGGGCGCCGTCAGCGGCGTCCAGACGCTCACCGCGATGAGCTTCTCGCCGAGCCGATCGGCCTCGCCCGCCGCGAACGCGAGGGCTCGTTCCGACACCGCCGAACCGTCGAGCCCGATGACGACACCCGCACGATCATCCACGTCGATGTCGGGCACGACGACCACGGGGCAGTGCGCGCCGGCGGCGATCCGGATGCCGTGCGCGCCGCGCGCGGGCCCGCTCTCGGGCCCGCGGTAGTCGCTGCCGAGAACCAGCAGGGCAGCATCCTTCGATGCATCGATCAGGTGCGCGACCGGGTTGCCGGCCAGCACGCGAGTGGCGGTACCCCCACCGGCCCGCGCGGCCTGCTCGTCGAGCATGCCCTGCGCGGCAGCCATCGCCCGTTCGAGCACCGACGCCTCGCCGACGGCACCCACCACGCCCCCGACGACCGCGAGGAGCTCGACGCTCTGGCCGCGCGCTCTCCCGCGGGCAACGGCCCAATCGACGGCGCGGTCCGAGACCGGCGCCCCCGACACCCCGACGATGATCTTCTCAGCCATGATGTGTCCCTCCATTGGAACTGCCTGTCTTTGTCACGCTACGCCGCCCGCGCCCGCACGGCCACGGCGCGAGCCAGAAGAAAGCCGATCACCCAGGCTGTACCAGTGGGCCCTCGATAGACTCCACCCCATGTCTGCGCCTGTGACCTCTGAGGCGCCGCGATTCATTACACGCACCCAATCAGTCTGGCTGTGGCAGCTCTCGCTCGCCGGCGTGGTCATACTCATCGCCCTCGTGGTGGTAGCGATCGCGCCCGAGATGTTTGCGAGCGCGACGGTCGCCATCGGCGTCGGGATCGTCATCGCCGCGACCGTCGTCGTCATGATCGTCCCGTGGGATCGCGTCGGCCGCCCCGCCATCGCGGTGATCCCCGCGGTCGACGTGCTGGCGATCGGCCTCATGGCCTTCGGCTCCGATCTGCGCTTCGGCTTTCTCTGGGTGTTTCCGGTGGCATGGATCGCGACGCACTACACGGTGCGCGGGCTGAGCGGCATCCTCGCCCTGATCGGCGTGATCATCGTCGTCGATGCCCTCAGCCACGACCCGTCGGCGGACAGCACTCTTCGATTCGTCGTCGTGCTGGTCTCGCTGACCTTCCTGGGGATCACGATCCACGCGGGAGCCCGCAAGAACCGCGCGGTCATCCGATTGCTGCGCCGTCAGAGCGACCGGCTCGAAACGACCCTCACGCGCGTGCGGGCGCAGGAGCGTCGCGTCATCTAAGTGCTCAACGGACTGGATGCCGCGATCGCCCGGGTCGATCGCGACGGTCGGCTGCTGGGCGCCAATGAGTCGCTGCTCTCGCTCTACGGGCTCGACCCGCGCGACACCTCCCGCCCGGGCCGCTCGGTCGAATACGACGTCAAAGGTGGAACCGCACTGCGCGAGTACGACCGGCCCTTCGCCCGCGCGGCGCGCGGTGAATTGTTCTCGGACTACCGCCTGTGGCTGTTCGAGTCGGAAGGACGGCGGCACGCCCTCTCGGCCTCGACCCGCGAACTCGCGAACGCTCCCACCGAACCCGAGACGACGCTCCTCGTCATCGTCGACATCACCGACGCGATCGGCGCCGACGATGCCCGCCGCACTCTCGCGCGCACCGTGACACACGAGCTCGCCAACCCACTGACCGCGATCATCGGCTACACCGATCTTCTGCTGGCCGAAGACCTCAGCCCGCGCAATCTCGAGCGGCTTGAACTGATCGACGCGGCGAGCGCACGCATGGAGAAGCTCATCTCCGAGGTCCTGCGCGCCGGCGGTCGCGAGCGTCTCGTCGAAGAACCCTGGCGGCGGATCGATCTCCGCGAGGTCGTTGCGGCATCCGTCGATTCATTCGCGCCGGCCGCGGCCGCGGGAGACATCGCGATCTCCTTCACCGGCAGCGACGAGGCACCGGTCGTGGCCGATGCGTTCCGCCTGCGCCAAGTCTTCGACAACCTCATCAGCAACGCCGTGAAGTACACCCCGCGTGCATGATGGGCGTGCAGTGCTCGGCGAGTGTCGGGTGGGTCAGCGTCGCCGAACTCGGCTACGACGCCGACGTGCTGTTGGCCGCGGCCTGCGACGCGGCAGCAGCCGCATCGGCCGCCGGCGGCGACCCCTGGGAACGCGTCGGCGTCGCGTGACGTTCGCGCAGACCGGGCTACCCTGATCGCATGCCCGAACAGGTAGAGCTCAGCCTCGATGAGGCCAATGAGCTGCTCAGCGCCTGGGCATGCCACCGCGCAGAAGAACGCGGCATCCGGATGCTGCTGATCAAGGGCCGCGCCCTGAGCGACTATGGTCTGCGCCCTCGCCGCACGTCCGCCGACGTGGACGTGCTCGTCGACCCCGCGCGCTTCGCCGAGTACTGCACGGCGATCATCGACGCGGGGTGGGAAGAGTTTCCGGGCACGTTCGCGAGTGACGCCTTCACGCTGCACTCGCGGTCGTTCCGCCGGAGCGGCTGGCCGAACTCGTTCGACGTCCACAGCTACTATCCCGGCTTCCTCGTCGCGCCGGACGTGGCGTTCGATGCACTGTGGGAACGCCGGGCAACGGCGGAGTTCGCGCATCGCCGCTGCCCCGTGCCCGACCGAGCCTCCAGCATCCTGATTCTTGCGCTCCACAGCCTGCGCGGAACCGACCAACAGCCCAGGCACCGCGACGAGCTCGCGGCGGTGCGAGCGCTGATACTGACCGACGCCGAACGCATCGATCTCGGCGACGCGGCTCGCGAAACGGGTGCCGCCGCTGCGCTCCGCGAGATTCTCCCCGCGATGGGGGTCGTCGTCGAGGTTTCGGCCGACGACCTCCGCACCCCCGAATACCGGGAGTGGCACCGCAAGACCGCCGAAGCGCGCGGCGCGGCCGCCTCGTGGCTGCTGCTGTTCGGCCGCGCGCGCTGGCGCGACAAGCCCGGCGTGATCCGACAGGCCGTCTGGCCGACCCGTGCCGACTTTGCTATCAACCACCCCGAGGTGCCCGATCGGTGGCTCCCCCAGGTGAAAGCGCGCATCGCGCGCTGGGCACGCGGCATCCGTCACCTGCCTGCCGCGCTTGCGGCGCTGCTCAAAGGATGATGCGCGTGCACGCGGCCGCTCGTCGATCTGACACAATCAATTCGCCGACACCGGCAGGAGGAGGCGCACCGTGAACACCACTCACGAGACAGCCGTGGTCATCGACGATGACAACGATGTGCGGAGCCTCCTCGCCGAAATCCTGCGTAGCGCCGGCTTCGATGTCATCGAGGCCGACAACGGGATCGACGGCATCGCTGCCGTGCTCGCCCACAATCCGGCGATCACGACACTCGACGTCAACATGCCCGGAATCGACGGGTTCGAGACGGCGCGCCGCATCCGCGCCGGAAACAGCGGCACGTACATCGTGCTGATCACGGCGCTCACGGACGAAGCCGACTCGGTCCTCGGATTCAGCGTCGGGGCCGACGACGTCGTCGTGAAGCCCTTCCGCGCGCGGGAGCTGCGCGCGCGCCTGCTCGCCGCCCAGCGACGCACGGTTCTCCCCAACGGCGGCGAGACGGCCACCCCTCCCAGCCAGAGCACCGCGCCGGCCACCGGGTGGAATGGCTTGCACATCGACAGGCAGACCCGCACCGCCACGGTCGATGGCCAGCCGATCGTGCTCACCCGCACCGAGTTCGATCTGCTCGCGACGATCATCGAGACCGAACGCGAAGTGCGCACGAAAGCTGACCTCGTCCGCGTTGCTCACGCTGTGCCCGACATGCGCGTCAGCGTCGCCGACGAGCGTGCGATCGAGACCCACATCACGAACCTGCGTCGGAAGCTCGGCGAGTCCGCGGCCGAGCCGAGGTTCATCGAAACCGTGCGTGGCGTCGGCTACCGCGCGATCATCGAACCGCTGACGCCGGAATCGCTTCAGTAGACTGAGCCGGTGACAGCCGACTCCTCCCCCGTGCGCGGGTGGGGAGACACACGCTCACGGTCGATCTGGCGCTGGCAGCTGATCCTCACCGCCACCGTCGTCACTCTGGTCGGTACGAGCGCCATCCTCGAGCCGCATCGCTTCGCCGAGCCGACGTTTTTCCTCGGCGCCGTGGGGATCGTGTTCCTCACGTGCGTCGCCCTCGCTTTCCCCTGGCATCGGGTGGGCCGCCGAGAGATCGCTCTGCTCCCGCTCGCCGACATCATCGTGATCGAGCTGCTCGCCGCGGGCACCAACGGCACCCCGTTGCGCCATCTCTGGGTGTTCCCGGTGGCGTGGATCGCCACCCACTACACCCTCCCGTGGCTGATGGGCGCGATCGGGGTGGTCGCCGGCATCCTGATCGTGGAGGCCTTCACCGCGCCGATCACCGCAATGGTCACGCAGCGCTTTCTCACGGTGCTGTTGTCACTCGCGTTCATCGGCGTGACGATCAACATCGGTACGCGACGCACGCGTGCGTACAGCCACTTGTTGCGGCGGCAGTTCTCGCAGCTCGACCGCACGCGACAGCGTGCACTGGCACAGGCGGAGAGCGCGTCTCTGCTCTCCGACGCCCTCGAGACCGGGGTCGCCCGCGTCGATCGGGACGGCGTGCTCGTCACCGCGAACGCCGCGTTCCTCACTCTCTACGCGGCCGAGAGTGCCGCCAGCTTCACGCCGACGACCGCCGTCGAGTACGACGATCGGCGCGGTCGCGCACTCGAGATGCACGAGACCGCGTTCGCGCGCGCGGCTCGGGGCGAGCGATTCAACGACCGGCGGGTGTGGCTCTTCACGGCGGCCGGCCGCTGGCATGCCCTCGACGTCTCGTCGCGGCCCATCGATACGGCCCCCGGCGAATCGCCCAGCAACCTGCTGGTCGTTTACGACGTGACCGCGACGGTGGATGCCGAACGCGAGCGCCGGACAGTGAGCACCGTCGTGTCGCACGAGCTCCGCAACCCCTTGACGGCGATTCTCGGCCACACCGAGCTTCTGCAGGACCGCGATGATCTGCCCGCCGACATCCGTCGTCAGCTGTCGGTCATCGACAATGCGGCCGAGCGCATGCAGCGCCTCATCACGTCCACGCTGTCCGAGTTCACGGATGCCGTCGGGGCAGACCCGGAGCCGGTCGACATCGCCCGCATGATCGAAGCGTCGGCACAGGCGTTCGGGCCGGTCGCCGCCTCGTCCCAAGTGGTGATCACCCACGACGTCGCTCAGGCGCCGCGCGTGATCGGCGATGCCTTCCGGCTGCGGCAAGCGATCGACAATGTGATCGGCAACGCCGTGAAGTACACGACCCGCGGCGGGACCGTGCGCATCAGCGCGACCAACGATGACACCGACCTGACGGTGATCGTCGCCGACACCGGAATCGGGATGTCGCAGAGCGACGTGACGCACATGTTCGATGCCGGGTTCCGCAGCGACACTGCGCGCGCGAGCGGTATCGCGGGCAGCGGCCTCGGCATGGCGATCACGCGGGAGATCATCACGCAGCACGGCGGAACCCTCGACGTGACGAGCACCCTCGGACGAGGCACATCCGTCGCCCTCACCCTTCCCCGCTGCGACAAGGAGACCCCGTGATCGAATCCAGCCCCATGACGGCGCTGGTCGCGCTCTCGACGCTGTGCACCGCCCTGTTCATCGGGCTGGGATTCCTTCCGCGGCCGAGTCGCGCGGGAGCGATCTGGACCTCTGCCTTCGGCATGCTCATGACCATGTCCTACGGCTGGGTGGCCGCGGACCTGATCGAGTCACCGCCGCTGCGCGGCGCAGCATCCGGATTGATGTTCAGTACGATCGCGCTCGTCTGGGTCGGCCTCCGCGTACGTCGCGCGGCGCTTCGAAGTCACGGTGTCGTCGCTGCAGCGGCCATGGTCATCATGCCCGTCTTGCTGGTCGTGACCGCGGAGACCGACCTCTACCTGACCGCCGTGCGTGCTGTCTTCACGATCGCGGCGGTCTTCGCGGGGCTCATTCTCGCCGAGCTCGTTCGGCTCGGTCCGCTGCTACGCGATGAGGTCCTGCCGCTCGCGATGACCTCGGCCGCGTTCGTCATCTTCGCGGTGATCAACGTCGTCCTCGAAGGTGTGCGGCTGGCGAGGGGTGGTGCGGGCCCCGAGCAAATCGCACTCGTCCGCGACGTGAACACCCTCGGCGCCTTGCTGTACGTGGTGTGCGCCGCCGTCACCCTGTTGCTGCTCACTCGCGACCATGAGCCCGTGCGCGGCGCCGCCAGCGACTCGACCTTCACGCGTGTCGCCCGCGATCGGCTCCGCCGCGCCGAAGCCGCGGACGACAAGTGGTGGGCGCTGCTGATCATCCGACTCGACGACCCGACCGCACTCCGGGAGGCGTCGAGCATGCACGCCTTCGATCAGGTGCGCGCGCGCTTCGCCGACGTCGTGCAGGGTTTGCTGCCGGCGGAAGCCGACATCGACCTCCGCGACGGCGCAGAGGTCGTCGTCCTCCTCCCCCGCCCCGAGGGTGCCGTGCGCCAGATCCTCGCCCACCTGTTGGAGAACGTCGCCACGACCGAATCGGATCTCGCCGTGCGCCTGTCCGCCAGTGTCGGATGGGCCGGAGTCGATGTGGTCGGCTACGACCTCGACGCGCTCATCTCCGAAGCCGCCGACGCCGCAACGCTCGCGCAAGAGCGCGGCGGCGACCGATGGTTCCGCGTCACCGTGGGCTGAGAGCGCTCCCACAAGATTCGCACAAGATCAACACAGGTCGATCTGAGCATTGACGCCACTCCCGCAAGAAGGCGGAACGTCCCCCATACGGTGGACACGCGGAGACCTCTCTGGGGAGGTCGTGCGCGGTCCTCCCGCCACCCGAATCGCTGGGGGGACCGCTCCGCTTGACCACTCTTTGGGGGAGTAGCCATGACAGACGTGCGCGCGCGCGGAGACCTCGGTCCCGCCTTCGACGAAAAGACGCCGACCCTCGACCGCCGCCAGCTCATCCGCGCGGGCGCCTGGGCCGCCCCCGTCATCGTGCTCGCGACCGCCGCGCCCGCCGCGGCGCAGAGCCTCACGCTGGTTAACGTCCCAGCGTCAAACCTCATCACTCCGATCAAGCTGTCGCTCAACTCCTACAATTCGAACCTGTACTACGCACTTGACTTCGCATACGCCTACCTCGCGTGGGGGCAGGGGGGTGGTAGCGGACTTGCGCCTGGTCAGATGACCGTCACCTACTCCGTCACGTTGACAAAGGGCAATGAGACGATCGTGGTGGAGCAAAATGCCGTAGGCACGGCTCCCGCTTACCAGAACTTCCAACCCGGCTGGAAAGAGGTGACGGGCCTGTCCAAGGGAAGCTGGAAGGTCGAGTGGTCTTTCTCTTCTGTCATCGCGATGCCGGATATCGTCGGAGGGAAGAAGTTCGTCCCGACAGGCATCTTGGCCTCAGCTTCGGGCACCAAGGTTGTGAACTGAGCCGCCACGGCACGCGTTTAGCATCACGATGCTGCGGACAACACCCCCCGGAGGAAGAGTCCGCTCAAGAATTCTCTGACGTCCTTCTCCACCGCGTTACTGTCCAGGTCAGCCAGGAGGGACGTTCGGCGGGAGATCTGCACGGCGGAACCCTCTCTCTCGGCGAGAACCTGCCAGACAAGTGCAGCGGATCCATTCAAGACGATCGGCTGAATATCACTGCCCGGGGGCAAGACCACGTAACGCAGGGCTGACCCCGTCCAGGCGACGTCGTCGCGAATGCGCCAGACCGGCTCGGGTGGCGCATCTGTCAGCACACCGGCGTCGACGAGCTCGACGAGAGCCGCGTCGACCGCCTCTCCCGCGTCGGCACCAGCGGGTTCGCCGTGCGCGGCGATCGCCGCCGCGACGAGCTCGTCACGCGGCGCGGCGGAGGCCGCGCGCCAGAGCGTCGGAGCGATGCCGGCGAGCACGCGCACCGTGCCCCCGTCGGCGCCGTCTTCCTGCAGGAGGACGATGCGGTCGGGGTCATCGAGCTCGAGCGCATCGAGGGTGGGAGTACGACTCCAGAGGGGGAGGTCGGGGTCGGGTGGTCTCGATACACCGGCGCTCCGCGCCGGCACTCGACCAGCGGCGGCTCGGTTACCAGCGTCGGCGAGAATATCGACGATGGAGAGCAGGGTGGCGGCCTCGCGGTAGATCACGCGCTGCACGCCGCCGACCGACGCGGTCAGGCGGGCCATCAGCTGCAGCGGCTCGGGCAGGCTCGGCAGATAGCTCGACTGCGACACGAGCTCCTCGAGCGCATCACCCAGGTCAACGGGCGTGATGACCGGCTGGTCTCCGGCATCCTCGCGACGATCGAGGAGGACGATCGCCGCCAACCGCAGAGGAGCGTCGGGCAGCGCTGCGAGGCCGACATCTGACGGGGCCCGCTGCACCTTGGGGTACACGCCGCCCTCGATGATCGACAGCGGCTTGCGGTACGCGAACACCCGACCGTCACCGTCGACCGCGACCGTCTCATCCGACGCGTAGCCGAGGTGGGCGCCGAGCGTGCGCGATGCCGTCGTCTTGCCGCGCCCGGACGGCCCCACGAGCACGATCACCCGCCCGTCGGGGAGGGCGAGACCCGCGGCGTGCAGCATCCACAAGTCGCCGCGCCGGGCATCGATCGCGGCGAGGGTCACCCGCTGCGACAGTCGCTCGAGCAGCTGAGCCGTGTCCGCGGTGTCGCCGTCTTCGCGGACGCGCAGCTCGACCTCTGCAGCGCCGTCGTTCGAGGCCCCGGCATCCCGCCATGCAGCACGTACCGCCTGCGCTTCGTCATCACCGCATCCCGACACGTCAAGATCGATGCGCACGCCGAGCGCATCGATGGTGAGGAGGGCAGACACGAGGCGAGTCTAGGTGCACCCGGCCAGTAGTCTGGATGAAGAAGTGGGGGAACGATGGAACTGCGGGACTACCTGCGCATTCTGCGCACACGCTGGGTCGGCATTCTGCTCTTGACGTTTCTGGGAGCGGCGGCGGCCTTCGGGTGGACCGCCCTGCAGCCGCGCGTCTACACGGCCTCGGCGAGCGGCATTGTGCAGGCCACCGGCGGTGGTACCGACACGGGTTCAGCGCTCGTGGGCAACCAGCTCGCCCAGAGCAAGGTGTCGTCGTACGTCGACATCGGCGGATGGCGCTCGGTCGCCCAGCACGCGATCGACGAGCTCGGGCTCGACACGACCCCCCAGGGCCTCGTCTCGCACGTGAGCGTCAGCAACCCGCTCGACACCGTGATCATCAACGTCTCCGCGAACGCCTCGTCGCCCGAGGCGGCCCGCGACCTCGCCGAAGCGTGGATCGGCGGCATGGTCGCCGAGATCAACACCCTCGAGACCGGCAACCCTTCCTCTCCCGGTGCTGTCACCTTGGTCGCCGGCCAGTCCGCCTCGCTCCCCTCCGACCCGTCGTCGCCCAACGTGCGGCTGAACCTCGCGCTCGGCACCCTGATCGGCCTCGCGCTCGGCATCGGCTACGCGGTCATCCGGCACGTGCTTGATCGCCGCGTGCGGCACCCGCGCGACATCGAACGCGAAACGGGGGTCGCCGTCGTCGGCACGATCCCGCTCGACAAGCAGCTCTCCGACGCACGACGCCTCGTCGTCTTCGACGGGCCTTCGCAAGAAGCGAGCTCGTCGGGGATCACCGAAGCGATGCGTGAACTCCGCACGAACCTGCAGTTCATGGATGTCGACAATCCGCCCCGCGTGATCGTGGTCTCCAGCCCCCTGCCCGGCGACGGCAAGTCGACGACCGCGGCGAACCTGGCCCTGGGCCTCGCCGCCGCCGGACAGCGGACCGTCTTGATCGACGCCGACCTCCGCCGCGCCGTCGTGGGCTCGATCTTCTCCCTCCCCGACGGCGCGGGACTCACGGACGTGCTCGCCGCCCGCGCCACGATCGACGACGTCGCGCACCCCGTGTCGCCCAACTTGACGGTGCTCACCGCCGGCCGCATTCCCCCGAACCCCAGCGAGGTGCTCGGCTCACAGCGCATGCGCGACCTGCTGCTCGGGTTCGGGAAGGCCGCCACGGTCATCATCGACTCGCCGCCGACGATCCCGGTGACGGATGCCGCGGTGCTCTCGACGGCCGCCGACGGCGTGCTGCTCGTCGTCTCGGCTGGGCGAACCACGTACGAAATGATGCACAAGGCCGTCGACAACATCGGCCGCGCCAACGGGCGGGTACTCGGCGTCGTGCTGAACAAGGTGCCGCGCCGCGGCGCCGAATCGGGCTACTACGGCTACCAGTACCGGGGCGAGTATTACGCACCGGCGCCCGCCGAGCCGCGCGGGCAGGATGCCGCATCCTCCGGCACGATCGACGACCTGCTGGCGAGCGCCGACACGCCGCCGACGCAACGTGGGTCCGCGGCCGAGTGATCACCCAGGCGCAGACGCCTAGGGTTGTCGGGTGAGCACTTCCCCCCTGCCCCCGCTGGCGCAGACCGTGGGTCGCGTGTGCGCATGGATCCTCGGCGGTGTGCTCGTGCTCGCCGTGCTCGCCGCAGCATGGATCGGTGTGCGCGGAGCGTTGGCGTACGGGCATCTGAGCGATGCTCAGCAGTCCGCGGCCGGTGCGGCCGAGGTGCTGCGCGACCCGTCCGCGGCCGCCGCGCTCGTCTCCGACCTCTCGGCCGACACGCGGGCCGCCCGAGACCTGACGAGCGATCCGATCTGGACGGCCGCCGAGGCCCTCCCCTGGATCGGTCCGCAATTGGATGCCGTGGGCACCGTCGCCGCCGCGATCGATGACGTCGCCTCCGAGGCCCTCACCCCCCTGACCGACGTCGCTGCGGGGTTCTCGATCGACGCCCTTCGCCCGGTCGAGGGGCGCATCGACCTGGCCGCCTTCAGCTCGATCAGCGCAGCCGCGCGCGCCGGCGCTGACGGCCTCTCCCGCGCCGCGACCTCGGTCGGCGCGATCGATGACACCGCGCTGCTCGGCCCCGTCCGACAGGCCGTGACGGAGGTGTCGGATCTCCTCGACTCGACGTCGCAGACCACCGACGCGCTCGCCCGTGCGACCACGCTGCTGCCGGCGATGCTCGGCGAGACGGGGCCCCGCAACTACCTCATCGTCTTCCAGAACAACGCGGAGTGGCGCTCGCTGGGCGGCATCGTCGGGGCGATGGCGGTCATCCAGACCGACAACGGCGCACTGTCGCTGACCGAGCAGGGGTCGTCGTCGGACTTCCGCCGCTATGACGGGCCGGTTCTCCCCCTCAGCCCCGAGATCGTCGGCATCTTCGGCAACCGCCCGGCGCAGTGGATTCAGAACGTCACCCAGGTGCCCGTTTTCTCCCTCACCGGCCAGCTCGCCCGCGAGATGTGGCTCCGCGAGAAGGGCCTGGCCGTCGACGGAGTCATCTCAATGGACCCGGTCGCGCTCTCGTACCTCCTCGCGGCGACGGGCCCGGTGGACCTGCCCACCGGGGAGCAGCTGACCGCCGACAACGCCGTCTCGCTGCTGCTGAACGAGGTGTACCTCCGTTACGAGAACCCGGCCGACCAGGATGCGTTCTTCGCCGCGGCGGCCGCCGCGGTGTTCGCGAAGGTCGCGGCCGGCGTCGCGGACCCTGCCGCTCTCGTCACCGCGCTCGGTCGCGCCGGCGAAGAACGGCGTCTCTTGATGTGGAGCGCGCTGCCGGAAGATCAGGCCGTGCTCGCCGACACAACCCTCGTGGGACCGTTGCCGGTCACGAATGAGGACCAGCTCGGTTTCGGCGTCTACCTCAACGACGGTACCGGCTCCAAGATGGATTACTACGTCGACGCCGACACGACGCTCGTCTGGGACACCTGCACGCGAAACGCCGACGACACTGCGACGGGGTCGATCACCCTCACTCTCACGCTCACCAACACGGCGCCGGCGGATGCCGCCACGTCCCTCCCCGACTACATCACCGGCGGCGGCGGTTTCGGCACCGAACCGGGTATTGCGAAGACCGTCGGCTACCTCTACCTTCCCCCCGAGACGGAGCTGACCGCAGCCACGATGTCGGACGGAAGCGGGTTCGGCGGAGGCATCGACGCGGGGCGGCAGGTCCTCTCGTTCAGCACGGATCTCGACCCGGGTGAGGCGACCACCGTCAGTCTCACCGTCCGCACGAAGACGCCCGGTGCGCAGAAAGCCGTCGCGTGGGTGACGCCGACCGTGCACCCGGACATTCCCACGTCAATTGGCGATTCCTGCACCGCCGACTAGACTTCAGCCACACCGCCTTACCACATCGGAGCATCATGCCCCCCGGCATCCAGAAGTCTGCGATCGCGCTTGCCCTCATCGGCCTGACGACCTTCGCTGTTCCGGCTGCCGCGCAGGCCAGCACGATCTACCCTCCCCGCGACGCCTGTTCGGTCACGCCGACCACCACCTCGCCCGGATCGCGCATCGTCTTCTCGTGCGCCGCCGACACCTTCGGCACCGAGGAGAACATCAAGATCACCGTGACCGGCGAGAACGGCGGCAACGCGACGTTCGGCTTCGTCCGGTTCGCCGTGAGCACCGGGTCCTTTGACGCGACGTCCAGCGCCGACGGCGCCCTCGGTGACGTCTCGATCACGTTGCCCAGCGACGCCTCGGGCATCTACAACATCGCCGCGGTCTCGCCCTCCTCGGCAGGCGGCACCGCCAGTGTCACGGTCACCGCATCCGGCGAAGAGAGCCTCCCGAGCACGGGAGGCGACGCCAGCGCGCTCGGCCTCTGGGCGGGTGCAGGACTCCTCGTCGTCGCCGGCGGCGCTGTCGCTATCGCAGCATCCGTTCGACGGAGCCGGAGCAACCGCTGAGATTTCTCTTCAGCGCCGCGTGAGCTCGGCGGTGATGAGGATCGGCAGGTGGTCGCTCAGCCCCTGCGGCAGTGTCGTGATGTCACCGATGGTGACACCGACCGAGGTCGCGAAATCGTAGTGACCCTTGAAGAACTTGTACCGCGTGTAGGTGCGGGTGTCGCTGAGGGTCAGCTCGTACCCGGCCTCTCGCACCTTCTGGCTGAGGGCCTCTTTGAACACGGGGTAGTTGTAGTCGCCGACCATCAGGATCGGCAGGTCGTCGCCGAGCGTCGACAGCTCCTGGAGCGCGGCCTGGATCTGCTTGCGGCGAAGGGAGTTCAGCGCCGTCAGCGGCGCCGCGTGGAAGCTCGCGACCGTGAACTCACACCCGTGGTCGATGTCGTACAGGCGCACGGCCAGCATCCGCTCCTCGGCCGGTTTCAGAACGCGGTCGTGCAGCGATTTCTTCAACGCAAGGGTGCGGATCTCGCGCGCCTCGAACGTGTTCCGGCGGTAGTAGACGGCAAGGCCCAGGCGATTGCGCGCCGTCGCCTCGGCAAGCTGCAGGCCGGCGATCTCGTCGGGGAGCGCTTCAGTGACCGCCTCCTGCAGGCAGAGGATGTCGGCGTGCGTCGATTCGACGAGATCGTCGAGCTCGCTGACGGCCTTGTGCTTGTTGAGGTTGTACGAGATGACCTTCACTCGGATCAGCCTAGGTGCTCCACGCCCCGTCGGGCACGTGTCTGCTCGGCACGGAGGGCCAACAGGTCCTCGGCCGGGTAGCCCACCTCGATGAGCGTGAGGCCACGGGCCGCGAGAACCGGAAACTCGCTCGTGCGGAGGCCCTCGTCGCGCAGACGCAGGATGTCGGCGGCCGTGAGCCGCCCTTCCCCGACCCGCGTGCACGCTCCGACGAGAGCGCGCACCATGCTGTGGCAGAAGGCATCCGCCTTGACGTTCGCGATCAGGATGCCGCGCTCATCGCGTCGCCACCCGAATTCGAGCAGCGTGCGGATCGTCGTCGCACCCTCGCGCCACTTGCAGTACGCCGCGAAGTCGTGGAGGCCGACCAGGGAGCGGGCCGCGGCATCCATCGCCGGGACGTCGAGCGGGGCCTTCACGCTCGTCGTGCGGCCGCGCTCGAGCGGGTCGTAGGGCCCGTCCGAGATGCGGTACTCGTAGCGACGCCAGACGGCCGAGAACCGGGCATCGAAGCCTGCGGGCGCCTCGACCACGCGGTGGACGGCGACGTCGGAGTACGGGCCGAGCACGCCGTTCAGCCGCGCAGCGAGCGCCTCGGGCTCGGGCGAGCGCCCCTTCGCCAGCCGGTCGCGCTGCGCATCGGTGAGGTCGAGGTGGGCGACTTGGCCCGCCGCGTGCACCCCGGCATCCGTTCGCCCGGCGACGACCAGTTGCGGGTCGCCGCCGAGGACACGGGCGATCGCCGCCTCCAGCGTGCCCTGCACGGTGCGGAGCCCCGGTTGGCGCGCCCAGCCCCGGAAGGCGGTGCCGTCGTACGCGAGATCGAGGCGCAGGCGCACGCGTCCCGGCTCTTCAGAGTGCAGCATCGACCTCGGCCCGGGTCGGCGGGTTGGCGCCCGGGCGCGACACCGTGATCCCGGCCATCACCGCGGCGCGGCGGAGCGCCCGCTCGAACGCCGCCTCGGACTCGAACAGGAGCGGATCGTCGAGAGCGCTGGAGATGAGGCTCGCCATGGCGGCATCGCCGGCGCCGATCGTATCGGCGACGTCGACGGCGTACGGGTCGACCTCGATGATTCCGCCGGGGCCGAGTCCGAGCGCTCCCTCACCGCCGCGGGTGATGACCGCGATGCGCGGGCCGTAGGCGGCGATCTCGGCGAGCACCTGCTCGGGCACGAGACCCGGGAAGAGCCACGCGGCATCCTCGTCGCTGAGCTTGACGAGGTCGGCCGTGCGGGCGGCGGCGACGAAGCGCGCGCGGGCCGCGCGGTGTTCGCCGACGAGCGCCGGGCGGATATTGGGGTCGAGCGTGACCAGGGCTCGGCCCTTCGCGCGCTGCAGGGTGTCGAGCACGGCCGTGCCGCCCGGCTCGAGAAACAGGGCGATCGAGCCGGTGTGGACGGCGCTGGCGTCACCGAGCGCCGGGGCGGCGATCGTCCAATCGATGTCGAAGTCGTACTCGGCCGAGCCGTCGGCGCGCAGGCGCGCCCGCGCGGTGGAGGTGCCGGCATCCGTCCATGACTCGTCGGCGACGACGGCGCCGGACTCTTCGACCTGGGCGGCGATGCGCGCACCGCGGTCATCGCGGCCGAGGCGTGTCAGCAGCGTGACATCGTGGCCCTGCCGCGCGAGACCGACCGCGACGTTGGCGGGGCTTCCGCCGACGAGCTCCCGATTGCCGCCGGCAGTTTCGACGATGTCGATGAGAGCCTCACCGATCACCAGCACCTGAGATGTCATTCCCCCAGTCTGGCCGACGCGGCGTCTCGCCGCGCTCACCCACGCGTTCCGGGCACCTTTTGTCGCCGCGGATGCCGGTTGGCGACACATCCTGCCCGCAAAGCGCCGCGTCACCATCGCACCCCCGCGCATCCCGGGCACCTTTTGTCGCCACGGATGCCGGTTGGCGACACATCCAGCCCGGGATGCGCCGCGCCGCGTCACCATCACACCCCCGCGCATCCCGGGCACCTTTTGTCGCCATGGATGCCGCAACACGACGAATCCTGCCCGCAACGCGCCGCGCCCCGCGACCACGCCCCGCGACCACGTCCCACGCGCGCGAAGAGGCCCGCACCGAAAAACGGTGCGGGCCTCTTCGGCTACAGCGGGAGAGTTACTTCTCGTCGGCGGGAGCCTCGACAGCCTCGTCGGCCGCAGCCTCAGCGGCTGCGCCCTCCTCGGGCGACTCAGCGCCGGCTTCGGCGGCCTCGTCGGCGACGGGAGCCTCCTCGACGGGCGCTTCCTCGGCCGGCTCAGCCTCAGCAGCCGGAGCCGCAGCAGCCGACTTCTTGGCCGACTTCGGCTTCGGGTTCACGGGCTCGAGAACGAGCTCGATGACCGCCATGGGGGCGTTGTCGCCCTTGCGGTTGCCGATCTTCGTGATGCGGGTGTAACCACCCTCACGCTCGGCGACGAGCGGCGCGATCTCGGCGAAGAGCTCGTGCACGACGCCCTTGTCGCCGATGACCGACAGCACCCGGCGACGGGCGTGCAGATCGCCGCGCTTGGCGAACGTGATCAGACGCTCGGCGAGCGGACGCACGCGCTTGGCCTTCGTCTCGGTCGTCGTGATCGACTTGTGGGTGAAGAGGGCCGCGGCGAGGTTCGCAAGCAGCAGGCGCTCGTGTGCGGGGCCGCCTCCGAGGCGGGGACCCTTTGTGGGCTTGGGCATGTCAGTTACTCCAGATGAAAGATGTCAGCGAGGGCCGAGACTCAGACGGTCTCGTCGTCGTAGCCGCCGTAGAAGTGTGCGCCGTCGAACCCGGGGACCGAGTCCTTCAGCGACAGACCGAGCGAGATGAGCTTGTCGCGCACCTCGTCGACCGACTTCTGGCCGAAGTTGCGAATGTTCATGAGCTGCGTCTCCGAGAGAGCGACGAGCTCGGACACCGTGTTGATGCCTTCGCGCTTGAGGCAGTTGTACGAGCGGACGGACAGATCGAGGTCCTCGATCGGCATCGACAGTTCGTTCGTGAGGACCTGCTCGACCGGCGCGGGGCCGATCTCGATGCCCTCGGCCTCGACGTTGAGCTCGCGCGCCAGACCGAACAGCTCGGTCAGGGTGCGGCCGGCCGATGCGACAGCATCGCGCGGCGACATCGACGACTTGCTTTCGACGTCCAGCACGAGCTTGTCGAAGTCGGTGCGCTCACCGGCACGGGTCGCGTCGACGCGGTAGCTGACCTTGAGCACGGGCGAGTAGATCGAGTCGATCGGCACCTGGCCGGCCTCGGCGTACTCGTTGCGGTTCTGGGTCGCCGAGACGTAGCCGCGGCCACGCTCGATCGTCAGCTCGAGCTCGAACTTGGCCGAGTCGTTGAGCGTCGCGATGACGAGCTCGGGGTTGTGGATCTCGACACCGGCGGGAGCGGAGATGTCGGCAGCCGTAACCTCACCGGCACCGGTCTTGCGCAGGTACGCCGTGATCGGCTCGTCGCGCTCCGAGGAGACGACAAGCGTCTTGATGTTGAGGATGATCTCGGTGACATCTTCCTTCACGCCCGGAATGGTGCTGAACTCGTGCAGCACTCCGTCGATCCGGATGCTGGTGACCGCGGCGCCGGGGATCGACGAGAGCAGGCTGCGACGCAGCGCGTTACCGATCGTGTAGCCGAAACCGGGCTCGAGAGGCTCGATGACGAACCGGCTGCGGAACTCGCCGATCTTCTCCTCGGTCAGAGTGGGACGCTGTGCAATAAGCACTATGTGTTCCTTTCGATCACGTGACCGCTATATGACACGTGTGGGTGGTGAGGTGTTGAGTTTTGTGAGGACGGATGACAGCGGCATCCGTCAGAAGTGATCGACGGGCCCAGGAACCCCCGAAGGGTTCCTGAGCCTGTCGAGAAAATCAGACGCGGCGGCGCTTCGGGGGACGGCAGCCGTTGTGAGCCTGGGGCGTGACGTCCGAGATCGAGCCGACCTCGAGGCCGGCGGCGGTGAGCGAACGGATCGCGGTCTCGCGGCCGGAGCCCGGTCCCTTGACGAAGACGTCGACCTTCTTCACGCCGTGCTCCTGCGCCTGGCGGGCGGCCGACTCGGCGGCCATGCCGGCGGCGTACGGCGTGGACTTGCGCGAGCCCTTGAAGCCCACTCCACCCGAGGATGCCCAGCTGATGACGGCGCCCGAGGGGTCCGTGATCGAGACGATCGTGTTGTTGAACGTCGACTTGATGTGGGCGTGGCCCAGTGCGATGTTCTTCTTTTCCTTGCGGCGCGGCTTGCGCGCTGCGGACTTGGCCTGTGCCATGTGCGTTATCTCCTAAAACCTGTGAGAAGCCGAGGGCCGCGCGTCAGCGCGCCTTCTTCTTGCCGGCGACGGTGCGCTTGGGGCCCTTGCGGGTACGCGCGTTGGTCTTGGTGCGCTGACCGCGCACGGGAAGGCCACGACGGTGGCGGATGCCCTCGTACGAGCCGATCTCCACCTTGCGGCGGATGTCAGCGGCGACCTCACGGCGAAGGTCACCTTCCACCTTGTACTCGGCGTCGATGTGATCGCGCAGGGCGATCAGCTGGTCGTCGCTCAGGTCCTTGACGCGGATCGACTCGTCGATCTCGGTGGCCTTGAGGATCTCGACCGAACGGGTACGGCCGATGCCGTAGATGTAGGTGAGGGCGATCACCACGCGCTTGTCGCGCGGGATGTCAACGCCGGCAAGACGTGCCATGCGGTTTCTCCTAGGAGTAGTGGAGGTGTGGAGCAGGATCGGTGCCCGGGCCTCCAGCCCGGGGTGTCCCCTCCGAAGAGGATCTGAACCTGCCTGTGGTTCTCCGGTGATCGAGTGCCGGCGGAGCCGGTGTACCGAGATCCCGGAGGGGATTGAATTGTGGGGTCAGCCCTGGCGCTGCTTGTGGCGCGGGTTCGACTTGCAGATGACCATGACGCGACCGTGGCGACGGATGACCTTGCAGTGGTCGCAGATGGGCTTGACGGAGGGGTTGACCTTCATGATTTTTCTTTCGCTGTCTTCGAGTCGGGTGGATGCCGCGGCATCCCCTCGCTCGTTACTTCTCGACCGGCCTAGCGGTAGCGGTAAACGATGCGCCCGCGGGTGAGGTCATAGGGCGAGAGCTCCACGACGACACGGTCCTCGGGAATGATGCGGATGTAGTTCTGCCGCATCTTGCCGGAAATCGTCGCGAGGACCTTGTGTCCGTTGCTGAGCTCAACGCGGAACATCGCGTTGGGCAGTGCCTCGGAGATCACACCCTCGATCTCGATGACTCCGTCTTTTTTCGCCATACGCTCGCTAACGCTGGGCAGACCGGTCGGTCTGCGGTGGATGGTTGTGTTCGGTGCAGAGACACGCCAATGAAGGCGCAACGCACCAAAGATCTAGTGTACGTGATAGTGCGGGATGCGGCAAACCGCCGCATCCGCTCAGTTGAAGAGCGTGGCGAACTGCCCCGTCGCGGGGATGGTGGAGTTCGAGATGACCTCGCCGTTGACCGCGAGCGTGGGCGTGCCGATGCCCGACGAGCCCGGCTGGACCGGAGTGTCTTGGGTCATCGCGGCGACGAAATCGGTGTAGGTGCCGTCCGTGACGCACGTGTCGATGCTCTCGACGCCGACGCCCTTGGCGATCTCGAGGATCTGCTCGTCGGTGAGTCCGGTGGAGTTCTCTTCGGGCTGGTTGTCGTACATCGCCTGCATGAAGGGGACAGCGGCATCCGGATCGGCTTCGGCAACGCAGTACATCGCATTCGCGGCGCGCGTCGAGAACGCGGTGCCCTGCGAGTAGCGGTCGAGGATCGAGATCGGGTGGATGTTGAGGGTGATTGTGCCGTCGTTGACGAGATCGAGGATCTCCTCGCCGTACGCCGACTCGAACTGGCCGCAGATCGGGCACATGAAGTCGAGGTATTCGTCGAGGGTCTGCTCGCCGTCGCCGACGATGATCGCACCGGTCGACTGGTCGATGCCGGATCCTGTCGGCAACGTGCCCGGGTCATTGGCAGCGTTGTTCATCCACACGACGAGGGCGATGACGAGGGCGACGATCGCGACGACGGCCACGCTCACCCAGATCGCGAACCGGTTGGTCTTGCCTGCTGCTGCCTGTGCCATGTTTCGGGTTGCCTTCTTCTCACGCCGCCGCTTGTCCCCTCTATCTTCCCCCATCCCCGGCTATGCATTCCCCGTGAGCGCCTCCCTCGCCCGGGCCGCTTCCCCCTCTCCCCTCTCCCCTCTCCCCTCTCCCCTCTCCGCCGAGCCGACACCTTCGGTGCGAGCCGACAAGTTGCGCACGCACCGAACGTGTCGGCTCGCGCCAAACCTGTCGGCTCGGCGGGTAGCCGCGGGTGCCTGTCAGCGACCCGGGCTGAGGTGGAAGGAGCGGAGACGCGCGGCGAGCGCGGCCGGTGATCGCAAGTGGCCGAGCTCCCAGCGGGCGAACGGGCGTCCGGTCGTGCCGCGGATCCAATCCTCGCGCCGCTTCTCGTCGATCATGACGTCGGCGGACGTGCGGCCGGCGAGCATCGCCGGATCGGAGTACTTGCCGAGGCCATCGAACTCACCCCACGCGCCGACGTCATCGAGCCCGAAGTCGACGAAGTAGTCGCGCCCACTCGGACCCGGGATCGCCACCTGTAGTCGCGGCGGAGCGTACCCGAGCAGCGACAAGTACCAGCGGCTGACGCTCTCCCCGGGTAGCTGAGCGCGTCCATCCGCGAATTCGACAATCGCACGCGCATGGACCACGCCACGTCCTCCGCGCGGAAGCCGCGCCCGCACACCCGCGCGGAACGCCTCCGCCGTGGCAGTGTCGTAGCTGCGCTCGGTCGCATCCCACGCCACGAGCCGGATGGCCGCATCGGCCACCGCGATCGCGGCTTCCTCGGAAGCCATGCGGACGGTGTCGGCGACCGTACGCGCGAGAGATGTGCACGGGATGCCGTCGATCTCGACGATGTCGTGACCGGGGACGGCCACTTCGTGCCGCGCGACCAGCGGGTCACCGGCAGCGACGTGCCCGTTCGCATGGATGCCGCTGACGTGGACGCGGCGCGGCTCCGTGCGAAAGAGCGGGAGCCCCCAGAGGACGGCAGCGGAACAGTGGGAGAACACAAGGCTCGATGTCGGGGGGCGTCTCTCGGCCGCCGCGGCGATACGCAGGAGATGTCGACCCTCCGCGTAGGTCGCCTGCCACGTACCCGCAGCCACGTACCACCCTCGTCCCACGCGGCGGAGGGCACCGGCGTTGACCTCGGCCGCGAGCGCACGGCCGGAGAGTCCTGCCCGCGCGAGGTCGCGGCGGGATCGGAGCATGGCGCGCGCGTCGGGCAGGAGCATCCTTCGACCCTGCCGTGCCGACGCACTCCCCCTCCGCGTCATCCCCATGATCCGTGGACAACTCCGCCAGAAACCTCACTGTGGAGGCAACTCCGAGCCGACAGCATCCGCGCGAGCCGACACGCTCTGTGCGCACAGAACCATGCGGCTCGCACAGAACCATGCGGCTCGCACAGAACCATGCGGCTCGCACAGAACCATGCGGCTCGGCGGGGCGCGCTGCGGGCGGGGGTTAGGGGATCGGGACGGGGGTCACGCCGAAGGGGGCGAGAGACGCGGCGCCGCCGTCGGCGGCGGTCAGCACCCAGATGCCGTCGTCGTGCACCGCGACGCTGTGCTCCCAGTGCGCGCCGTCGCTGCCGTCGACCGTCGTCACCGTCCAGTCGTCGTCCTCGACGAACGTCGCGTCGGATCCGGCGGTCACCATCGGCTCGATCGCCAGGCACAGGCCCGGCTTCACCTCGGCGCCGAGGTCGGACGTGCGGTAGTTGAAGACCGTGGGCGCCTCGTGCATCTTCCGCCCGATGCCGTGACCGACATAGTCGCGCAGGATGCCGTACTCCCCCTGCGCTTCGATGTAGGCCTGTACGGCGTCACCGACCTCACCGACCCGGCGGGCCGACGCGAGCGCCGCGATGCCGGCCCAGAGCGAGCCCTCGGTCACATCCGACAGACGCTGACGCGCATCGACGACAGCGGCATCCCCACCGGGAACCACAATCGTGATCGCCGAGTCGCCGTTCCAGCCTTCGTACTGCGCACCCGAGTCGATCGACACGATGTCGCCGGGCTCCAGCACACGCGAGCCCGGGATGCCGTGGACCACCTGGTCGTTGACCGAGATGCAGGTCGTGTGGCGATAGCCGCGCACGAGCTGGAAATTCGATTCCGCACCGCGCGAGCGGATGACGTCGAACGCCGCGGCATCCAGCTCCCCCGTCGTCACACCGGGAGCGATCAACGCCCGCACCGCGTCGAGGGATGCCGCCGTGATCAGACCCGGCTCCACCATCGACCGCAGCTGCGCGGGCGTCTTGTAGATCGAGCGACGAAGCCCCATCACGCCGTGATGCCGCGTGCGGACAGCGCCGCGACGACGCGCTCGAACACCTCGTCGAGGGAGCCGACACCGTCGACCTCGACCGCGATTCCGCGCGAACGGTAGACGTCGAGAATCGGCGCAGTCTCGGATTCATAGATCGCCAGGCGCTTGGCGATCGATTCCTCGTTGTCGTCGGCGCGGCCCTGCTCGGCCGCCCGCAACGACAGGCGCTCGATCGATTCGTCGCGCGGCACCGAGAGCTCGATGACGGCCGTCAGCGGTTCGCCGCGCTCGTCGAGGAACGCATCGAGGTCACCGACCTGACCGAGGTTGCGCGGGTATCCGTCGAGGAGGAACCCCGCGGCGGCGTCCGGCTGCGCGAGGCGATCGCGCACGATCGCGGACGTCAGCTCGTCGGGGACGAGGTCTCCCGCTTCGATGATGGCCTGAACCTGGCGACCGAGGTCGGTGCCGTCCTTGACGTTCGCCCGGAAGACATCTCCGGTCGACACAGCCGGAATCCCGAAGGCTTCGGCGATGCGGACGCCCTGCGTCCCCTTGCCGGAGCCCTGCGGTCCGATGATCAGGAGGCGAGCGGCGGTCATCGCAGGAGCCCTTCGTAGTGGCGCTGCTGCAGCTGCGCATCGATCTGCTTGACGGTCTCAAGACCCACGCCCACGATGATCAGGATCGACGCGCCACCGAACGGGAAGTTCTGGTTGGCGCCGACGGTTGCCAGCGCGATCAGCGGAAGCAGGGCGATGAGACCCAGGTAGATCGAGCCGGGCAGCGTGATGCGGGTGAGCACGTAGTCGAGGTACTCGGCGGTCGGGCGGCCCGCACGGATGCCGGGGATGAACCCGCCGTACTTCTTCATATTGTCGGCGACCTCGACCGGGTTGAACGTGATCGCGACGTAGAAGTACGTGAATCCGATGATCAGCAGGAAGTACGTGAGCATGTACAGCGGCTGGTCGCCGGTCGTGAAGTGCGCCTGGATCCAGGTGACCCATCCGGGGATGTTGCCCTCGGCATCCGGAGTCTGGTTGAACTGGGCGATCAGCGCGGGAATGTACAGCAGCGAGGAGGCGAAGATGACGGGCACGACGCCGGCCATGTTCACCTTGATCGGGATGTAGGTGTTCGTGCCGCCGAGCGTGCGGCGTCCCACCATCCGCTTGGCGTACTGCACCGGCACACGCCGCTGCGACTGCTCGACGAAGACGACGAGCGCGACGACGATCACGCCGACGGCGAGCACGAGGAGGAAGACCTCGAAGCCACGGGCCTGCTGGATCGACCACATGGCGGCGGGGAAGGTCGCGGCGATCGAGGTGAAGATGAGGATCGACATGCCGTTGCCGACGCCACGCTCGGTCACGAGCTCGGCGAACCACATGATGAGGCCGGTACCGGCGGTCAGCGTGATGATCATCAGCAGCTGCGCCCACCAGGCGGTGTTGGTCAGCAGCGCGTTGCACTCGGCGATGTTCGTCGAACCGAACAGCTGGCCGGAGCGGGCGACCGTCACGAGGGTCGTGGACTGCAGGAGCGCCAGCGCGATCGTGAGGTAGCGCGTGTACTGCGTCAGCTTCGCCTGGCCCGCCTGGCCCTCCTTGTAGAGGGTCTCGAAGTGCGGAATCACCACGCGCAGCAGCTGGACGATGATCGTCGCAGTGATGTACGGCATGACGCCGAGCGCGAAGATCGACAGCTGCAGAAGCGCGCCGCCCGAGAACAGGTTCACGAGCGAGAGCAGGCCCTCGCTGGCAGAACCGGTCTGGTCGAGGCACGACTGGACATTCGGGAAGCTCACGAACGGCGCCGGCACGTGCGCGCCGAGACGATAGATCGCGATGATGGCCAGGGTGAAGCCGATCTTCCGCCGGAGGTCCGGGGTGCGGAAGACCCGCGCAATAGCGCTGAACAAAGGAATTTCCTCCAGTGGGATTTCCGCCCGCGGGTGGCGGGTGCTTCGGGAGCACCGTTTCCCAGCGTACGGCAACAGGGACCGGCACCGGTTCTCGAGCGAATCGAGATCGGGCCGGCCCCTGCCGTGGATTACTTGATCGAACCGCCCGCGGCGATGATCTTCTCGCTGGCCGAACCCGAGACCTTGTCGACCGACACGGTGAGCTTGACCGAGATGTCGCCGGTGCCGAGCACCTTGACCTTCTCGTTCTTGCGCACGGCGCCCTTGGCGACGAGGTCCGTGATGGTGACGTCGCCTCCGGTCGGGTACAGCTCGGCGAGCTTGTCGAGGTTGACCACCTGGTACTCGACGCGGAACGGGTTCTTGAACCCGCGCAGCTTCGGTGTACGCATGTGGAGGGGCATCTGCCCACCCTCGAAGCCGGCCTTCACCTGGTAACGGGCCTTCTGACCCTTGGTGCCGCGACCGGCGGTCTTGCCCTTCGAGCCCTCACCGCGACCCACGCGGGTCTTGGCCTTGTTGGACCCGGGGACCGGACGCAGGTGGTGGACCTTCAGCACACCGGGACGCTTGGTCTCCGCTTCCTTCGCAGCCGCAGCCTTCGTCGCAGGCGCCTTTTTGGCGGCCGGCTTCTTGGCGGGGGCCTTCTTTTCGACGACTTCTTCGGTCGCCTTCGTGGCCTTCTCAGCCATCAGTCGATCTCCTCAACCTTGACGAGGTGCGCGACGGTCTTGACGTATCCGCGCGTCTGCGCGTCATCCGGACGAACGACGGAGTCGTTGATCCGCTTCAGACCGAGCGAACGCAGCGTGTCACGCTGGTTCTGCTTTTCGCTCACCTTGGACTTGATCTGTGTCACCTTCAGACGGGCGGCCATCAGGCACCTACCTTCGCAGCGGCCGCGGCGTCAGCCTCGGCGCGGATCAGACGAGCCGGAGCCACCTGGTCGAAGTCGAGACCACGACGGGCGGCGACGGCACGGGGCTCTTCGAGCTGCTTGAGCGCCGCGACGGTCGCGTGCACGATGTTGATCGTGTTCGACGAACCGAGCGACTTCGAGAGCACATCGTGGATGCCGGCGCACTCGAGGACGGCACGCACGGGGCCACCGGCGATAACACCGGTACCGGCGGCAGCCGGACGAAGGAGCACGACACCGGCAGCGGCCTCACCCTGCACGGGGTGCGGGATGGTCGAGCCGGAGCGGGGCACGCGGAAGAAGTTGCGCTTGGCCTCTTCGACACCCTTGGAGATGGCGAGGGGAACTTCGCGGGCCTTGCCGTAGCCGACGCCGACGAGTCCGTTGCCATCGCCCACGACGACGAGCGCCGTGAAGCTGAAACGACGACCGCCCTTGACGACCTTCGACACGCGGTTGATGGTCACGACGCGCTCGAGGAACTGGCTCTTCTCGGCGTCACGGCCACCGCGGTCGCGGGTCTGGCTGCGCTCGCGGCCACCGCGACGCGGCTCACGCTCGCGCTCGACGGGTGCCTCGGCGACGGCAGCAGGCTGCTCGGTCACTTCGGTGTTCTCCACATTCACAGTTGCATCGCTCACAGGTTCAGACCTCCCTCGCGGGCGCCCTCGGCGATCGCCGCAACACGTCCCGCGTAGCGGTTGCCACCGCGGTCGAACACGACGTCCTCGACGCCGACGGCCTTCGCACGCTCGGCGACCAGCTCGCCGACCTTGCGGGCCTTGGCGGTCTTGTCACCGTCGAACGCGCGCAGGTCTGCTTCGAGCGTCGAAGCGGATGCCACGGTCACGCCCTTGCTGTCGTCCACGAGCTGGACGAAGACGTGGCGGGCCGAACGGTTGACGACCAGGCGCGGACGCGCCTCGGTGCCCACGACCTTCTTGCGAAGACGCAGGTGACGACGCGTACGCGCGTCGCTCTTCGACTTAACAGCCATGATTACTTACCACTCTTTCCGGCCTTGCGACGAACGACCTCGCCGGCGTACCGCACACCCTTGCCCTTGTACGGCTCGGGCTTGCGGATCTTGCGGATGTTCGCAGCTGCCTCGCCGACAGCCTGCTTGTCGATGCCCGCGACGGTCAACTTGTTGTTACCTTCGACGGTCAGCGTGATGCCGGCCGGCGCTTCGATCAGAACGGGGTGCGAGAAGCCGAGAGCGAACTCGACCGCCGTGCCCTTCTGCGCGACGCGGTAACCGGTACCGACGACCTCGAGGCCCTTGGTGTAGCCCGTGGTCACGCCGATGATGTTGTTGTTGATCAGGGTGCGGGTGAGCCCGTGCAGCGAACGCGACTCGCGCTCGTCGTCGGGACGCGAGACCAGAACCTGGCTCTCTTCGACCTGAACCTGGATGGGCTTTGACACGGTGAGCTTCAGCTCGCCCTTGGGGCCCTTGACGGACACATCCTGGCCGTCGACCGAAACGGTCACTCCGGCGGGGATGTCGATGGGAAGACGTCCAATACGCGACATGTCAGATCACCACACGTAGGCGAGGACTTCCCCGCCGACGCCCTTCTGGTCAGCCTGACGGTCCGTGAGGAGGCCAGAGGAGGTGGACAGGATCGCGATACCCAGGCCACCGAGGACCGTGGGCAGCTCGGTGGACTTCGCGTAGACGCGGAGGCCGGGCTTGGAGACGCGCTTGATGCCGACGATCGACCGCTCGCGGTTCGGGCCGTACTTGAGCGTCAGGGTCAGCGTCTGGCCGACCCGTGCGTCCGAGACCTCCCAGGAGGCGATGAAGCCCTCCTGCTGCAGGATCTCCGCGATGTGGGTCTTGAGCTTGGAGCTCGGCAGCGACACGGAGTCGTGGTGCGCCGAGTTCGCGTTGCGCAGACGGGTCAGCAGATCTGCGACCGGGTCTGTCATTGTCATGAGTGGTTTCCTTTGTTCATGCGGTTTCGGATGCCGTTACACGGCAGCCGACCTTCAATGGGGGTCTTACTGGGCGTCGTCCGTCTTGAACGGGAACCCGATGTGACGCAACAGCGCACGCCCTTCGTCATCCGTCTTCGCCGTGGTGACGATCGTGATGTCGAAGCCGCGGACGCGGTCGATCTTGTCCTGGTTGATCTCGTGGAAGACCGACTGCTCCTGCAGGCCGAACGTGTAGTTGCCGTTGCCGTCGAACTGCTTCGGCGACAGGCCACGGAAGTCGCGGATGCGGGGCAGGGACAAGTTCACAAGGCGATCCAGGAACTCCCACGCGCGGTCCCCGCGGAGGGTGACGTGCGCGCCGATGGGCTGGCCCTCACGCAGCTTGAACTGCGCGATGGACTTGCGGGCCTTCGTCACGATCGGCTTCTGGCCGGTGATCTTGGTGAGGTCGTCGACCGCACCATCGATCACCTTGGAGTCGCGAGCTGCCTCACCGACACCGGTGTTGACGATGACCTTGACGATCCCGGGGATCTGCATGACGTTCGGGTAGCCGAACTCTTCCTGCAGAGCCTTTTTGATCTCGCCCTGGTACTTCTGCTTCAGGCGGGGCTGGATCTTGCCAGCCTCCGCGGCAGTGGTGGTGCTCATCAGAGGTCCTTACCGCTCTTCTTCGCGTAGCGCACACGGACGGTGCGCTTCACGCCATCCTTCGTCTGCTCCTCGACGCGGTGACCGACCTTGGTCGGCTTCTTGGTCGAGGGGTCGACGACGGCGACGTTGGAGATGTGGATCGGGGCTTCCATCGTTTCGATGCCGCCCGTCTTCGTGCCGCGCTGGGACTGACCCACGCGCGTGTGCTTAGTGACGTAGTTGACGCCCTCGACAATGACACGGTTCTGCTCGACCAGGATGTCGAGAACCTTGCCCTGCTTGCCGCGGTCGCCGCCCTTGTCCTGCTTCTTGCCTGTGATGACCTGAACCAGGTCACCCTTCTTGATCTTGGCCATGAGGTCAGATCACCTCCGGTGCGAGCGACACGATCTTCATGAACTTCTTGTCACGAAGCTCGCGACCGACGGGTCCGAAGATGCGGGTGCCGCGGGGCTCCCCGTCGTTCTTCAGGATCACGGCGGCGTTCTCATCGAACTTGATGTACGAGCCGTCGGGACGACGGGTCTCCTTGACGGTGCGGACGACGACGGCCTTGACCACGTCACCCTTCTTCACGCTGCCACCGGGGATGGCATCCTTGACGGTCGCGACGATGATGTCGCCGAGACCGGCATAGCGGCGGTTGGACCCACCGAGCACGCGAATCGTGAGCAGCTGCTTGGCGCCGGTGTTGTCGGCGACCTTGATGCGGGACTCAGTCTGAATCATTTCTTACTTCGCCTTCTCGAGGACCTCGACCAGACGCCACCGCTTGGTGGCGCTCAGCGGCCGGGTCTCGTTGATGAGAACGAGGTCGCCGATGCCGGCGGTGTTCGCCTCGTCGTGCGCCTTGACCTTCGACGTGCGGCGGATGACCTTGCCGTACAGCGGGTGCTTCACGCGGTCTTCGACCTCGACGACGATGGTCTTGTCCATCTTGTCGCTGACCACGTAGCCGCGACGCGACTTGCGGTAACCACGGGCGTCCGCATCGCGAACGTCGTTGGCACCGTGCTCGTGACCGGCGGCGACGACGGGCGCCTCCACGACGGCGTCAGCCTGGGCAGCCGGAGCCTTCTTGGCCGGAGCCTTCTTGGCGGCCGGAGCCTTGGGGGCAGCGGGCGCCTTCTTGACGGGCGCCTTCTTCTCAGTTGCGTCAGCCATTACTCGGCCTCTTCCTTCTCGGCCACGTCGGCGGCATCCGCCTTCTTGGCCTTCGTCTTCTTCGCCTTCGTCGCGACCTCGACCGGAGCGGGCGTGGCACGGATGCCGAGCTCGCGTTCACGGATCACGGTGTAGAGCCGCGCGATGTCGCGCTTGACGGCGCGGATGCGCCCGTGGCTCTCGAGCTGGCCGGTGGCCGACTGGAAGCGCAGGTTGAACAGCTCTTCCTTGGCCTTGCGCAGCTCCTCGACGAGGCGCTGGTCCTCGAACGTGTCGAGCTCGCTCGGTGCGAGCGTCTTGGTTCCGACAGACATTACGCGTCGCCCTCCTCGCGCTTGATGATGCGTGCCTTCAGCGGCAGCTTGTGAATTGCACGGGTCAGAGCCTCTCGTGCGAGCTCTTCGCTGACACCGGCGACCTCGAAGAGGACGCGACCCGGCTTGACGTTGGCAACCCACCACTCCGGCGAACCCTTACCGGAACCCATGCGGGTTTCGGCCGGCTTCTTGGTCAGCGGACGGTCGGGGTAGATGTTGATCCACACCTTTCCACCACGCTTGATGTGACGGGTCATGGCGATACGAGCGGACTCGATCTGACGGTTCGTGACATACGCGGGCGTGAGCGCCTGGATGCCGTACTCGCCGAACGAGACCTTCGTGCCACCGGTCGCCTGGCCGGAACGGCCGGGGTGGTGCTGCTTGCGGTACTTGACCTTGCGGGGAATAAGCATTATGCCGATGCTCCTTCTGCGACGGGTGCGTCGTTGCGGGGGCCGCGACGACGGTCGCCACCACGGTCATCGCGACCACGGGGTGCCTTCGGCGCGTTCGCCTGCTCGCGTGCGAGCTCCTTGTTGGTGAGGTCGCCCTTGTAGATCCAGACCTTCACGCCGATGCGGCCGAAGGTGGTCTTGGCCTCGTAGAAGCCGTAGTCGATGTTCGCACGCAGGGTGTGCAGGGGCACACGGCCTTCGCGGTAGAACTCCGACCGGCTCATCTCGGCGCCACCGAGACGGCCCGAGACCTGAATCCGGATGCCCTTGGCGCCGGCGCGCTGAGCGCCCTGCAGACCCTTGCGCATCGCACGACGGAACGCCACACGAGCAGAAAGCTGCTCGGCGATACCCTGCGCGACGAGCTGAGCGTCGGCCTCGGGGTTCTTGACCTCGAGGATGTTCAGCTGGATCTGCTTGCCGGTGAGCTTCTCGAGGTCGGCGCGGATGCGCTCGGCCTCGGCGCCGCGGCGACCGATCACGATGCCCGGACGGGCGGTGTGGATGTCGACACGAACACGGTCACGCGTGCGCTCGATCTCGATCCCACTCACGCCGGCGCGGTCGAGTTGCGTCTGCAGGAGCTTGCGGATCTTGATGTCCTCGGCCACGTAGTCGGCGTAACGCTGACCGGGCTTCGTCGAGTCGGAGAACCAACGCGACACGTGGTCAGTGGTGATACCGAGGCGGAAGCCGTACGGGTTTACCTTCTGTCCCATTACTTGCTCGCCTTCTTGTCGGTCGAAGCTGCCGTGGCAACCTCAGGGGTCGCCAGCATGATCGTGATGTGGCTGGTGCGCTTCTTGATCTGGAACGCGCGGCCCTGTGCACGGGGGCGGAAACGCTTGAGCGTCGCACCCTCGTCGACGAACGCGTTCGCCACGTACAGGTCCTGGTCATCCAGGAACTCGCCGTTCTTGTCCGCGGTGACGCGGGCGTTGGCCATGGCCGAAGCGACGAGCTTGTAGATCGGCTCGCTGGCGCTCTGCGGGGCGAACTTCAGGATGGCCAAGGCCTCCTGAGCCTGCTTGCCCTTGATGAGCGCGACGACACGACGAGCCTTCTGAGGGGTCACGCGGATGTGCTTGACGCGTGCGATGGAATCCACCATTTGTCTCCTCCTCTGTCCTCTCTGGGAACGCCCCGCGTTAGCGGCGGCGCCCCTTCTTGTCGTCCTTCTCGTGGCCGCGGAAGGTGCGGGTGGGCGCGAATTCGCCCAGCTTGTGACCGACCATGGTCTCGGACACGAACACGGGGATGTGCTTACGTCCATCGTGCACGGCGATCGTGTGCCCCAGCATGGCGGGGATGATCATCGAGCGGCGTGACCAGGTCTTGATGACGTTCTTGGTACCGGCTTCGTTCTGCGAGGCGACCTTGCGAAGCAAGTGCTCGTCGACGAAGGGGCCCTTCTTGAGACTGCGAGGCATCTTCCTCTACTCCTACTTACGCTTCTTGCCGGCGTTACGGCGGCGGACGATGTACTTGTCGCTTTCCTTGTTGGCGTGGCGGGTGCGACCCTCAGCCTGGCCCCAAGGAGTGACGGGGTGACGACCACCGGAGGTCTTACCCTCACCACCACCGTGCGGGTGGTCGACCGGGTTCATCGCGACACCACGCACGGTCGGGCGGACGCCCTTCCAGCGCATGCGGCCGGCCTTACCCCAGTTGATGTTCGACTGCTCGGCGTTGCCCACCTCGCCGATGGTCGCGCGGCAGCGCGCATCGACGTTGCGGATCTCGCCCGAGGGCAGACGCAGCTGAGCGAAGTTGCCGTCCTTGGCGACCAGACGCACCGAGGTGCCGGCCGACCGGGCCAGCTTCGCGCCGCCACCGGGGCGGAGCTCGATGGCGTGGATGACGGTACCCGTCGGGATGTTCTTCAGCGGCAGGTTGTTGCCCGGCTTGATGTCAGCCGACGCGCCCGACTCGACGACATCGCCCTGCTGCAGCTTCGCCGGAGCGAGGATGTAGCGCTTCTCACCGTCGAAGTAGTGCAGGAGCGCGATGCGCGCGGTGCGGTTGGGGTCGTACTCGATGTGAGCGACCTTGGCGTTGACGCCGTCCTTGTCGTGACGACGGAAGTCGATCACGCGGTACTGGCGCTTGTGGCCACCACCGATGTGACGGGTCGTGATGCGGCCCTGGTTGTTGCGGCCACCGGTCTTGGAAAGCGGGCGCAGCAGCGACTTCTCGGGCGTCGATCGGGTGATCTCAGCGAAGTCCGCCACCGACGAACCGCGACGACCGGGGGTCGTGGGCTTGTACTTGCGAATAGCCATGGTGTGTTGTCCTCTATCCCGACCGTCAGCCGACTGCCGTGAAGATGTCGATGGTGCCCGAACGCAGGGTCACGATGGCGCGCTTGGTGTCCTTGCGCTTTCCCGTGCCGAAGCGCGTGCGACGCGCCTTGCCCGTGCGGTTGAGCGTGTTGACCGCGGCGACCTTGACGTCGAAGATCTTCTCGATCGCGAGCTTGATCTCGGTCTTCGAGGAGCGCGGGTCCACCAGGAAGGTGTACTTGCCCTCGTCGATGAGCCCATAGCTCTTCTCGGAGACGACCGGCTTCAGGATGATGTCGCGCGGGTCCTTGTTCAGAGCGGCGTGTGCGGTGGTCATGCGGAGACCTCCTCGGTCGCGCCGTCCTTCGAAGCGACGAACGCTTCGTAGGCGGACTTGATGAAGACGATGTCGTCGGAGACGAGCACGTCGTAAGCGTTGAGCTGGTCGTACGTGAGCACGTGGACGTACGCGAGGTTGCGCACGCTCTTGACCGTGATCTCGTCGCCGCGCTCGATGACGACCATGACGTTCTTGGTCGCGTTGAGAGTCGACAGCACCGTGGACGCGGCCTTGGTCGAGGGCGCACCCTCGATCGCGAACGAGTCGATGACGTGCAGACGGCCACCACGAGCACGGTCGCTGAGCGCGCCCAGGAGGGCGGCGGCGATCATCTTCTTGGGGGTGCGCTGCGAGTAGTCACGCGGCTTCGGGCCGTGGACGATGCCACCACCGGTCATGTGCGGCGCGCGGATCGAGCCCTGACGGGCGTTACCGGTGCCCTTCTGCTTGAAGGGCTTGCGGCCGGCACCCGAGACCTCACCGCGACGCTTGGTCGAGTGAGTACCCTGGCGAGCCGCCGCGAGCTGCGCGACGACGACCTGGTGGATGAGGGGGATGTTCGTCTTGACGTCGAAGACGGATGCAGGAAGCTGGACCGTGCCAGCCTTCTTGCCGTCGGCCTTCAGGACGTCGAGCGCGAGAGTCGAGTCAGCCATGATCAGGCACCCTTCACTGCGTTGCGGACGTAGACGATGCGGCCACGAGCACCGGGGACGGCGCCCTTGACGAGCATGAGTCCCTTCTCGGCGTCGATGGCGTGCACCGTGAGGTTCATGACGGTCACGCGCTCGCCACCCATACGGCCGGCCATGCGCATGCCCTTGAAGACACGGCTGGGGGTCGACGAGGCGCCGATCGAGCCGGGCTTGCGGTGGTTGCGGTGCGCACCGTGCGAAGCGGAGACACCCTTGAAGTTGTGGCGCTTCATGACACCGGCGGTGCCCTTGCCCTTGCTGGTGCCGACGACGTCGACCAGCTGGCCGGCCTCGAAGGTGGCGTCCACGGTGAGCTCCTGGCCCAGCGTGTAGTCACCGGCATCCGCCGTGCGCACCTCGGTGAGGTGACGACGCGGGGTCACGCCAGCGGCCTCGAAGTGAGCCGTGAGCGGCTGGTTGACCTTGCGCGGGTCGATCTGCCCGTAGGCGATCTGCACGGCGTTGTAGCCGTCGCGCTCGGGGGTGCGCACCTGGGTGACGACGTTCGGTGCAACCTCGATCACGGTGACGGGAACGAGCTTGCCGTTCTCATCCCAGACCTGGGTCATGCCGAGCTTGGTGCCCAGGAGTCCCTTGGAAATCTTGGAGTTGATATCAGTCATCGCGAGCCTCAGAGCTTGATCTCGATGTTGACGTCGGCCGGGAGGTCGAGACGCATCAGCGAGTCGACGGCCTTGGGCGTCGGGTCGATGATGTCGATGAGGCGCTTGTGGGTGCGCATCTCGAAGTGCTCGCGGCTGTCCTTGTACTTGTGGGGCGACCGGATGACGCACACGACGTTCTTCTCGGTCGGAAGGGGCACGGGGCCCACAACGGTGGCGCCTGCGCGGGTCACCGTGTCGACGATCTTGCGCGCCGACGTGTCGATGACCTCGTGGTCATACGACTTCAGGCGAATGCGGATCTTCTGTCCCGCCATTGTCTGCTCTCTCTCTTCTCGCGTCATACCTCGAGGGCATCGGACGCACGTGGCACAGGGGTGGTGTGCCGGGCACTCTCCCGCGCGGTTGCGAGGGATGCTGCACCGCTGTTCTGGTGTCAGACCCACTCCTCCGCACGCGTGCGGAACCTGTTTCCAGGGGGAGTGGGGTTGTGGTGTTCTGACTGCCCGCGGCCTAGGACCCTGCGCTCTCGCGCCGCCTATGCACTGCCGTGACAGTGATCCCGCACCGAGGCGCAGGAATGTGGAACTGGTCTAGTCTACGTGTCGCCCGGGCGTGTCGCAAACTCGGGCGTGTCGCGCTCGGTGTGTCGCGATTCGGGCCCGGCGGGCGGGCACCGCACGAGGAGATGTGCATGCACGAGGAGGATGCCGCAGCATCCACCCTCTGCTGCGTACATCCTCCTGGGGAGTACGCCGGAAGTACGCAGGGAGTACTCCGGGGCACGCGCTCTGCCAGCGGGTGGCGCAAGCCAAAGCGGCAACAGCGGCAGCGGACCGCCGGAGCTGACCGCAGTGAAACCGAGCCGGCCAGCGTGCGCGGTTACCCGTCGCCCCGGTCGTCGTCTCCGCGCGGCGCGCCTGCCTGGTCCGCTTCAGACAGAGCGCCGCTCGCTCGCTTCACTCGACTCGGACGCCCCGACACATAGATGTACGTTCCGACAACGAGGGTCGCTCCGCCCATGATGATCACCCACCAGGGGAATCCAGGAACATCGGGTCGCTTCCCCACCGCGTCGATATCGCCAACCGGCGTGGGGGTGACCCGTTCTCCCGTCACAAGGATGCGCTGGGTGTTGATACCGAGCGGAGTGCAGGTCACCAGGGTGACGAGGTCTTCGCCGACGACCGGTCGGAGGGCCTCCCGTTCATCCGGCTCCACGACCTGTGTGCGGATGACCTGGTAGGTGAGGACCTCACCGAGCACCTCGATGGTGAACGTGTCTCCCTCCTGGACCCGGTCGAGGTTGGTGAACATCTTCGCTTCCGCGAGACCGCGATGCGCGGTGATCACCGAATGTGTACCCTCGCCACCCACCGGCAGCGACGTGCCCCGCAGATGACCCGCGCCGCGTAGCAGCGTGTCATCGGATGTGCCGTGATAGACGGGCAGGTCGACGTCGACGGCGGGGATGCGCAATCGCGCCATCACATCCGAAGGTGTGGCGCGGAGCAAGGTGTCGTAATCGAGCGCGTCATCCGCCGCAGACCCCTCCGCGGTCGGCAGCCGTTCGCCTACTTCGAGAAGCGCACCCGAATTGACGGCAGCGTTGTACTCGCGCGCGAGTGACAGCTGTTCGCTCGCAGACGGATCGAGATCACTGTCGCGCGCCTGGGCACTGTAGTTCTCGATGAGGAGCGACTGGTTGTACTGGGAGAACCACGCAGCGATGTCGGGGTACACGAACAACAGCACGCCCATCCAGGCGAGGACAGCGGCGCCGATCGCCAGCCACTGGGGTCGCCAGCGTCGTCGATCGTCGGTGCTCGTCGCAATGGCGGATGCCGTGGACATCGATGCAGCTCCTCGGATCATGGGCGTGGACGACACTAGCAGCGAGAAGCGGGGCGGGAAGGTTTCCCTCCCCGCCCCGCCTCACCGGTGCAGCGGGCTCACACCCGACCCGCACCGGTCGCTCTCACTGAGCCTGCTTTTCCTTGCGGCGGCGTGCGACGAAGGCCGCGCCTCCGGCGATCAGGATAAGACCGGCACCCAACGACATGAGCACGACCTGCCCCTGTCCACCCGTGAGCGGCAGGTTGGGCACATCGCTCTTGACGTTGCCGATCGCACCGTCATAGCTGGCGAGGTCGCCGGCTGTGACCGTGGTCTCGCCGATCTCGACCTGAACGGCCAACAGCGCCGCGGCACCCGTGGGGGTGACGAAGCCGGCGGGCGCCGCCGTCTCCTTCAGCACGTAGCACCGCGTGGCGTTGTCGACGGGCGCGTTCGAGCTGTCGGAGACGAACAGACCGGGCACCAGCACCAGCCCGTTGGTCGACGTGAAGGTCGTTGCCCCGTCGACCTCGATCGGATCGACGTTTACCGTGCTGACGTCGGTCGTGCATGTTGTGGCATACGGGGTCGCGGCCTCGTAGACCTCGAACACCGCGCCATTGACGGCCGTGCTGCCGTTGCCGGCGTCGTACTTGAACACCTTCACGTCACCCCAGTTCTGGGTGACCGCCGGGGACGGGATGCTCGGAACTGCGGGCTCGTTCGGATCGAACGGCTCGTTGGGGTTGACGGGGCCACCCGGCGCGAGCGGCGGGGTTCCCGGCGTCACCGGCGGCGTCGTGCCAGGCTCGTTTTCGGTGACGAGGTAGGCGATGTTGTAGATCTCGCCGGCATCCAAGCCAAAGCTCGCGACCGGGGCGATCGAGCTGACGGTGCCGCTGAAGACCGTCGTGACCGACTGTCCTCCGCTGGCCTTCAGCGTCGTGAGGCCCGCCTGGGTGAAGCTCACCATGAGCACATTGCGATCGGTGACCACCGTGTAGTCGACGTCCCGAACGAGTGCGGTCGTGCCCAGGGTCACGCTCTCGACCGCCGTCGGGGTCAGACGCGGATCCATCGGGTCGACCACCGTGTAGCTGGTGAACTGGTTGCCATCGGCGATGCGCGGAACAGTCGTGACGACCTCGAAGCTTGCGGTCGCACCCAGACCCAGTTCGGTCTGCGCGTCAACAGTCTTGGTGATCGTCGGCGCGAGTCCGTTCTTCGGGTAGGCGTGGACGTTGTACAACCAGCCGTTGCTGTTGGTGGGGGCCCCCGCCTGATTGTCCGGGAAAGGAACGGTCACGACGAACGGAACGGCGATGTCCGTCGCGTCGGTAGGCGGCGTGGTCTCGCAGATCAGATAGGCGCCGAGGAGCGCGTTGGGCTGAGCCGGGCTCGCGTTGACGAGCGAGAGCGTTGCGATGCCGCTGGCATCGGTCGCTGGCAATGCCGTACCGGCACCTAGGGTCCAACCGCTCAGCGACGGGGCTGCACAGGCGTCAGCCGGCACAGCGACCGTGCTCAGCGTGTTCCAGTCCGCGGCATCCGTGACCGAGAAATCTGTCAGCTGATATGCCGTGAAGACAACGCCGGCGATCGGGTTGGGCAGGGTCGAGCCCGGGGCCTGGGGATCACCCGACACGGGTGTTCCCCCGGACTGGTGCTCGTGCTTGTGGATCGTGATCGAGCCGTCGGCGTTGGCGTTGATATTGCCGTACTCGGGGTCGGCGGCGAGCGCGGGAGCACCGAAGCCCACGGCGCTCAACGCCACGACTCCGACTACGGCCGCAATGCGGGCGCCCCACCGGGGGGATGTGTGCGAACTCACGATGAGACCCTTCTGAGATGTGGTCGGGATGTTGATGCGGTCAGAGATGTCGTGGGAAGTCATATCGGGGAGTCACGCGGCCTTCTTCTTCGGTGAATCCAGGCGCCGAGAAGAGCAAGTCCGATGAGCATGCCGCCCGCAATCACGAAGGCATCACGGGCGGTGCCGCCGGTGAGCGGGATCTCCGGCATCGGAATCCGCTCATTTTCAAACGACGCAGCGAAGCTGTAGTCGAGCGCGCTCGGCGAGATGATGAAGGTGTGGACTTCGTCGCTCCTGATGAACCCGGCGGGGGCTTTCGACTCCGTCAGCGAGTAGGTTCCGTGAAGGAGCTGGGTAATACGGAAGTGCCCCGCTCGGGCGTCGCGGTCGACGTACGTGCCACTGCCCGCGCACAAGCTGTCACTCGCGGCGATGCAGTCGACCACGATCGTTCCGGCCGGCACGTTCGGACCGGTAAGTGCCCATTCCGCCCCGGACAAGAACGTGGTTGTTGAGGCGGCGTCGACCTTCTGCCAGGTGACCGATCCGGCCCGCTGCCGATTGACGAAGGAGCATTCGACGCGGTCGCCTGCCTTCACGCCGGACACCTGCACGGTCGTGGCGGTGATCAGCACCGTACGCGGTTGACCGATCGGTGGGGTCACTGTGCAGTAGCTGCCCGCGAGCGAGCTGCCGCTCCCGGTTCCCGGGACGAGATCGTGGCCGGGCTGTTGCGCCTCAGCGACCTGGAGATTGACGAATGCGCTCGAGTTCGGGATACCCACGGTCCACGGCGTCGGCACAGCTCCACCGGAGATCGTGGTCTTCGTCGCTGGTGTCGAGATCGTCGTCCCGGCCGTGCTGGTGGTCAGACGAGTCGAGGTTATGGCCCACCCCACACCTGGCGTCGGGTTGGCCCCACTCGGATCGAGGATCGTCTTGGTCGCCACGACGGTCGCATCGAACACGGGCGTGTTGGTGATGGTGCAGACGAGTTGCTGACCGGCTTTTCCTCGAGCTGTGCCGAGGTCGGCAGCTGACGGGATGGGACCCACACTCGCCTGGCGTGCGGCGCCCGATGGGGAGAGGACCGCAGCATCACTGGGTGCTGTGTCATCGCTCCATTGGCAGGAGTAGCTCGCGATGTATCTATTGAGGTCGGCGGGTGCACCGACCTCGCGGATCACGTAGCTCTTCCCCACAGTCACGACCATCGAGCCCGCGTACTGCGTCTGGATTCCGGTGGTGGAGCCGGCGGTCGTCGCGCTCTGCACCACCACATCGTCGATGCCCGTCCCGGCGCCGTCGGCACGGATTTCGAGGCCGAACTGGTCGGTTGAGACAACGCGCCCGTCGACCTCCTTCTGAAGCCGCATCGTGGGCGGAAGGCCGCAACTCGCGAGATCAACAACGCCGGTGGTCGTGTCCACGATCCCGTTTCCGTTGGTCCCTCCCATGGGCTGACCAGTGCTCGGGTCGAGCCGCTTGATGCCGAATCCTCCCGAGGCAAACAACTCACCCCGTCCGTTGAACGTGATGCCGTTGAAGGTGTCGTTTGACGCGAGGAACGCGATACGCACGGCGTCGCCGTTTGAGTTGACTTTCCCCGCGTCAAGGCGCGCCAGCACGTGTGTTGTTCCCAAGCTCCACACCAAGTAGAGGTTGCCGCTGGCATCGAACGTGATGTCACCGTTGGCATTTCCCGTACCGGCGCCCGGTATGGAAATGTTGCGGACGAACTGGAATGTCGAGGCATCTGCGCGGACGACGAAAAGTCGGAAGTTACTTCCGCTGTAGCCGCCGAAGTAGTAGTCGCCCGTCGTCGGATCGATCGCTCCGCCAACAAAGTCGCTGGGGGTGGCGGGAGTCGTCGCTCCGGTTCTGGTGAGAATCGAGGCCGTCGGCGTGCCATTCCCGAGTGCGGCCGTCCACTTTCTCATGACCAGTTGGCCACTCCCGTTGGGCGCCTGTGTGACGGCGATCGCCGCGCTTCCGTCCAGGTTGACCGCGAGCGCATTCTGGTTGTCGGTTGTGCCGAAACTCACCCGGTTGGGAACTGTCGTTCCGGTTGACATTCCTGAGCTCGTGACGCGCTTTGCATACTGCCCGGCGGTCGTACGGTGTAGCGCGTAAACGCTGTCCACGCTGCAGTCGAGTGCCTGCGGCGGTGTCAACTGGTTCGTGATCGTACAGGTGAGGACCTGACCGTTGTAGCCGGCGGGGATCGCGGGGAGCATCGACTGCAACCGCCCGTTGGCGCCAACCGAGAGCACACCGCGGGCAAGCTCTCCGCCCCCACTCCAGGTGCACGCGAAGCTCGCGGCGTATCCCAGCAGCGTTCCGGCACTCCCCGCCGCACCCTCGGAGATCGTGTAGGTCACACCTTGTTCAGCCGTCGTCCGCGCGACCGTAGCGGTCTGCAGCCCGTTCGTCGTGCCGGTCGTTGTGTTCTCGGTGAGGAGCGCGTTGTCGAAGGTGCGATTGACCGCCAAGTGGAACTGGTGCCCGGCCGTGCGACTTGCAATGTTCTTCTGAAGATCCAAACGCGGCGGCACATCGGCAGCGTTCTTCGCCGTGTTCACGACGGTGCACGCGAGTGCCTGCCCGTCGCGGTCGGTCGGGATGCCCGGCAGCGTCGCGGAGGCGCGCCCCGTGTTGATGTTGTAGGTCAGCGATGACCCCGCGGCGACGAAAGTGCTCCCGTCCGCCCACACGCATCCGTAAGTGAACGTGTACGCGCCCAGACTCGCGCCCGCGGCACCGGTCTGGGCGATCGTGTACACCGCCCCGGCGACGACGTTGAGCGGGCCGGCAGCCGGCGCCTGAGGGCCGGTGGCGGCGGAAGTCGTGGTCGTCGCCTGGGAAAGATTCGTCTGCGAGCCGGACTGCCGGATGTCAAGCGTGAACTGGTCGGTTGCGGCGAAGCGCGCGCTCGTCAGGCTCGCCTCGAGCGTGAGCGCCACGGCTTTGGCCACGTTCGTGATCGTGCAGGTCAGCGCCTGTGCGTTGCGGCCGCTGGGGATCGGCGGGAGCGTAGCCTGCGCGCGGCCGCTGTTCACAGACAATGTCGCCCCGGCAGCAACGAAGATGTCGCCGTTCGCCCACGTGCAACCGTATCCCAGAATGTAATCGGCGAGGCTCGCCCCGCTGGCGCCGGTTTCGGCGATTGTGTACACCGCACCGGCTGTCACCGACAGCGGTCCGACAGCGGGCGTCTGAGTGCCGGCTGCAGCACCCGTAGTCGTCACTGACGCGAGATTCGCGCCACTTCCGGAAAGCCGAACATCGAGCGTGAACTGGTCTCCGGAGTTCAGGCGACCGATCGGAAGATTCTTCTGCAGGGTCAGCGTCGGCGGCACGCTACCGCAGCTCGCGAGATCAGTTATCGCATACCCCGACTTCGTAGCAGTGCTGGTCAGCGCGCCCGTCGTCGCGTTGACAATTGCCAGCGTGCTCGTCGGCGGGTCTGCCGTGCTCGCTCGGGAGACCCACAGGTTGCCGGAAGAATCGTAAGCCAGGCCGCTCCAAGGCTGATTTGTCGTTGTCCCGATCGCGACGGTGCGCACTGTGGCCGTGAAGCCAGTAGTCCCTGCCGTCGTGCGCACCGAGTTCGCAGCAAGCTGGTAGAGCCGACTGCTCGTGCCGCTGTTCGCGTGACTCCAGAGGATCAGGAGGTTGCCTTGAGCGTCGAAAGCGATATCGCCTCCGGCACCGGCGCTGATCTGGTCGCTCGTGAACAGCGTGACGCGCGACACCTGCCCGATCCAACTATCGGCGGTGACGTTGTAGGCAAAGAGTTCGAGGTGGACTTGCCCTAGAAACGTGCGCGTGAAGTTGCCGAAGTAGAGATAGTCGACGCCACTGATGCGTGTCATGGCAGCTAGGACGGGCGTTCCCAGGTTGGCGACGTTGCCGATATTTGCGGAGTAGACGGACGATGCGATGTCACCGGTCGCGGCAAGACGATAGATCGATAGCTGATCCGCGACACGCGCCACAGACCACGCACCGGATCCGTCCGGTGAAATCGCGAGCGCGCCAGCCTGGTTTCCGATAGTTCCTGTGACCGCATCGCTTCCGGCGCCCTCCAGCAGGAGGGAACGGACGCTTGTGGCCGCGGCGGGAGTGTCGAGCGAGTACACCCCGGGAGCGCTGCAATAGGTGGCGCCCGCCGCTAGGCGCGCGACGCTCGGTCCGGCGGCCTCCTCCGTGGGCGTTCCGTCGTTCACCACGGGCTCTGCGTCGCTGTTCGCATTCACATCGCCCGACTCCGTCGAGACGATCGGAGCATCCACGTCGTCGACAGCTTCCGCGACCTCGCTTGACTCGGTGTCGGGCGTCTCAATCGCCTCCGGCTCGGCAGCAATCGCAGCGGCGTCGGGCTCGGGCTCATCCGCGGGCGGGGACACAGACCCAACTGATTCGGAGTCGGGCAGCGCGTCGCCCTCGATGACGGCCGCATCGGGCGTGGGGATGAAAGTCTCGGCGCTGCTGATGGTGGGGGGCATTCCGGCAAAGAGCAAGGCGCCGCACAGGACACCGACGAAGAGGTTGTACGTGCGCCGGCTCAACGGCACGGTTCTGGAAGTCGTCGTCGCGCGAAGACGCGACGAGCTTCCGTTCCGTGCAGGCGTGCGCATAACGTACCCTCCCGAGAAGGTGCCGCCGCAGTGTGCGGGATGCGACGGGAACGACCCTCCCACAGAAGAGCCGGCGTGACTCTCCCCCAGGAGGATACTGTTCACGAGCCTATAGCGACATCCCGACTCAAAGCGAATCGACGGACGCGATCACGGCAGCACGCGTACGACGACGCCTTCCTCAGAGACCGGCACGGAGGCAACGCCGTCCACCGGTGTCACCGTTGTAACCTGACCGCTCACGGCGGTCACCTCGACGGCGCCCTCCGCCTTCATCTGCACCGTGGTGGCACCCGCCGGAGCCCAGGCGAATCTTGTCAGATCGTCGCCGTCGCCGAAGGCGTACGAGAGCACGTCAGCAGACAAGGGCTCAGCCGCGGCGGCCTCATGATCAGCGAGGTGGGTGATCACCAGTGCAACGGCCATTGCGACCGGCTTGGGCGGCAGAGCGGTGACACCCGAGATCGGCTGGCCGAAGAGCCCGAAGTTCCCCTCGTGCACGGTGGGATCCGGGCTGTCGTTGATCAGGTCGTACCAGAAGAACTTCTCGACTCCGTTGCCGAATGCCGTGATCGAGGCTTTGAACGCGAACTCCGCTTGTTCGAGCTGCGACGGCATGCCGCCTGTGGAGGTCGATCCGAGCTCAGTGATCCAGATGGGCAGGGTTCCCCCGCCGTAGGTCTGCATGCTCTCTCGTGACGTCGTGATGATCGTCCCAAGCGCGGCCGGGTCGGTCACGATCTGATAGGGGTGGTAGCTCGCGGCATCCGCATACGTCATGCCACCGGCCTGCCAGAGGCCATCGAACCAGGCCGCGTCATAGTTGGCCGTCGACCCCGCAACCAGCGGAAGATCAGGATCGACCGCGCGAACGTTGTCGTGGACGGTCTGCAGCAGCGGGACGTAGCACGTGGGCGCCGTGCCGCAGCCGGTCTTGTTGAAGCGTTCGGAGTGGTCTCGAAGGATGTTTTTAAGCACTGCCGGACAAGACAAGAGGGGCCGGGAGCGATGCCCCCGACCCCTCTCCGAGTGGATTCTTACTCGTTGCCGACTGCCTTGTCGATGTTGTCGCGCACGCCGTCGACATGGGCGTCGACGCTGTCGGGAGCCACCTTCTTGACGAACTCAGCGGCGGCGTCGAGGACGTTGTCGCTCACGTCTTCTGCCTGATCGCTCTTGATCACCTCGTCGATCTTCGCCTTGTTCTGCTCCAGGAAGTCCTTGCCCTGATTGACCAGATCTTCGATTCCCATTACGGCCCCTCCCGCGCGCAGACTCTCCGCACACAGAAGACATCTTGGCGTGAGTGCGGGCGACTTGTCACGCGTGATTTCCGCGGTTGCCGCGCGCGCCGCGCGAGGAGATGTACACCCATGAGGTGGATGCCGCGGCATCCACCCTCCACTCGGTACATCTCCTCCCGGGGAGCACGCGGGTAGACACAAGACACGCAATACACGCGCCGCGGAGTGCGAGGCGCGAGCTGCCGTGCCCGTCCACCACGCGGCTCATTGCCCCGCTCGTCCTCCGCGCACCGCGCGAGGAGATGTACACGCACGAGGAGGATGCCGCGGCATCCACCCTCCGCTCGGCACATCTCCTCCTTGGGAGCGCGCGGGCACGCAGTGAAGAGGCGCGGCAGGAGTATGCGCAGAGATGCCTCCACAGGTCGGTGGGGGCCGAAACTGTCCACAGATGCGCGCACAGCATGCTCCGGGCTTCGGGCGGCGCGGCACGCTGTGCAGATGAGTTCCTCCTCTCGCGCTGCCGCACTGCGCACTGTCACCACCCGCGATGGTCTGGCTCGCCTTCGCGACCTGCGGGATGCGGGGCATTCGCGGCGCACGATCGACGGCCTGCGGGCGGATGGCGCCCTGATCACCGCCGGTCGGGGATGGGTCGCGCTTCCCGGGGCCGACCCGTACCTCGTGGCCGCGGCGCGCGCCGGAATCGTGCTGACGTGCGTGACCGCCGCCGCGCGGCGCGGGTTGTGGATGCCGGAGGGCATCGCGACGCCGCACGTCGGTGCCCCCGCTCACTCCAGCCGCGCTGCAGGACTCCCGGCGCGTGTGCACTGGACTGCTCCCCTTGTCCCCCGGCATCCGTCATCGCTTGTTGACCCCATCGAGAACGTGCTGCAGATCGTGGCGACCTGTCAGCCTTATGAACATGCGCTCGCTGTCTGGGAATCCGCACTCCACCAGAAGCTCACCGACATCGATCTCCTCCGCGGCTTCACCTGGGGGCCCGCTGCGCGGCGGCTACTCGCCGACGCGCAGCCGTGGTCCGATGCCGGGCTCGAGACCTATGTGGTCCCGAGGCTGCGGTGGCTGCGCCTACCGCTCCGTCGGCAGACCTGGCTCTACGGTCACCGCGTCGACCTCCTGATCGGTGACAGACTCGTGCTGCAGATCGATGGCGGCACCCACGTCGGACGGCAGCGGGAGAGCGATATCGCCCACGACGCCGAGCTCCGTCTCCGGGGATATACGGTCTTCCGCGTGGGCTATCGGCAGATGATGCACGACTGGCCCGCCGTGCAGGATCTCCTCATGCGCGCGGTCGCCCAGGGGCTGCACCAGGCGCGCTGAGCGCGTGCACGACGGGAGGAGAAGTACACAACAGAGGGCGGATGCCGCAGCATCCACCCTTATATGCACACATCTCCTCATGCCGCGTACACACCGGGCGAAGAACACGGGCCACCGCCGCTGGACGCCGCACAGCGGGTGGATGCCGCAGCATCTACCCGCATGCGCGCACATGTCCTCGTGCCCGGCGCCCGGACCCGGTGCACGGCGCACCAGGGTCTGAGTAGTGCCAACGGAGTTGGGCGCCACGGCAGGAAATGACCACAACAGAGGGCGAATACCGCAGCATCCCCCTCATGCGTGTACATCTCCTCACGCCGTGTACACGCAGGGGCAGCACAGGCGCCCCGCGCGGGGTGCGCTGCGCGCTGGCACACCGGGAGGAGAAGTACACAACAGAGGGCGGATGCCGCAGCATCCCCCTCATGCGTGTACATCTCCTCACGCCGCGTACACGCAGGGGCAGCGCCCCGTGCGCGCACGCGCGAGGACGAGCACAGACACCCCTCACACTCACACCCGCACAGCACAGAACGCCCCCGGGAGCACGAGGCTCCCGGGGGCGTTCTAGATCACGCGGTATTACTTCAGGATCTTGGTGACGGTGCCGGCACCAACGGTGCGGCCACCCTCACGGATCGCGAAGCCGAGTCCGTCTTCCATGGCGATGGGCTGGATCAGCTCAACCGTCATGTCCGTGGTGTCGCCGGGCATGACCATCTCGGTGCCCTCGGGCAGGGAGATGACGCCGGTGACGTCCGTGGTGCGGAAGTAGAACTGCGGGCGGTAGTTCGTGTAGAAGGGGTTGTGACGGCCACCCTCCTCCTTGGACAGGATGTACGCCGTGCCCTCGAAGTTGGTGTGGGGCGTAACCGAACCCGGCTTGACGACAACCTGGCCACGCTCGACGTCGTCACGCTTGGTGCCGCGCAGGAGCAGACCACAGTTCTCGCCGGCCCACGCCTCGTCGAGCTGCTTGTGGAACATCTCGATACCCGTGACGATGGTCTTCTGCGTCGGGCGGATGCCGACGATCTCGACCTCGGAGTTGATGGCCAGCGTGCCACGCTCGGCGCGACCCGTGACGACCGTGCCACGACCGGTGATGGTGAAGACGTCCTCGATCGGCATGAGGAACGGCTTGTCCTTGTCACGCACGGGGTCGGGGATGTTCTCGTCGACGGCTTCCATGAGCTCGACGATGGAGTTGACCCACTGCTCGTCACCCTCGAGAGCCTTCAGGCCCGAGACGCGGACGACGGGAGCGTTGTCGCCGTCGAAGTTCTGCGAGCTGAGCAGCTCACGGACCTCGAGCTCGACGAGCTCCAGGATCTCCTCGTCGTCGACCATGTCGCTCTTGTTCAGCGCGACCAGCAGGTAGGGAACGCCGACCTGCTTGGCGAGCAGCACGTGCTCACGCGTCTGAGCCATCGGACCGTCAGTGGCGGCGACCACGAGGATCGCGCCGTCCATCTGAGCAGCACCGGTGATCATGTTCTTGATGTAGTCGGCGTGACCCGGGGCGTCGACGTGCGCGTAGTGACGCTTCGGGGTCTCGTACTCGACGTGCGAGATGTTGATCGTGATGCCGCGCTGACGCTCTTCGGGAGCGGAGTCGATCGACGCGAAGTCACGCTGCACGTTGGTCGCGGACGGGAACTTGTCAGCAAGCACCTTCGAGATCGCTGCGGTGAGCGTGGTCTTGCCGTGGTCGACGTGACCGATCGTTCCGATGTTTACGTGCGGCTTGGTGCGCTCGAACTTGGCCTTAGCCACTGGGTCCTCCTCAGGACGTTCGTGTAGAGGTCCCGGTCGCTGGTTTGCGACCGGTGCTCTACGGGGATGGTGTCAGTGTAGTTGACGGTTCTGTATTCAGTTTGGGTGGATGCTGTGCGCCTCCGTGGCGCACAGCATCCGGCCAGGCGGTGTTACTCGCCCTTGTTCTTCTGGACGATCTCGTCGGCGACGGCCCGCGGGACCTCCGCGTACGAGTCGAACTCCATCGAGTAGACGGCGCGGCCCGAGGTCTTCGAGCGCAGGTCGCCGATGTATCCGAACATCTCCGACAGCGGAACGAGAGCACGGACGATCTTGATGCCCGAACCATCCTCCATCGACTGGATCTGGCCGCGACGGCTGTTCAAGTCGCCGATGACGTCGCCCATGTACTCCTCGGGCACGCGCACCTCGACCGCCATGAGCGGCTCGAGGATGACGGGGTTCGCCTTGCGGAGCGCCTCTTTGAAGCCCATCGATCCGGCGATCTTGAACGCCATTTCGGAGGAGTCGACATCGTGCGATGCACCGTCGAGCAGGATCGCCTTGACGCCCACGATGGGGTAGCCGGCGAGCACGCCGACGTTCATCGCGTCCTGGAACCCCTGGTTGGTCGGCTCGATGTACTCACGCGGGATGCGGCCACCGGTGACCTTGTTCTCGAACTCGTACGTCTGGTCGGACGCGAGATCGAGGGGCTCGATCGCGAACTGGATCTTCGCGAACTGGCCCGAACCACCGGTCTGCTTCTTGTGCGTGTAGTCGTGACGCTCGACGGCCTTCTTGATCGTTTCGCGGTAGGCCACCTGGGGCTTGCCGACGTTGGCCTCGACGTTGAACTCGCGCTTCATGCGGTCCACGAGGATGTCGAGGTGCAGCTCGCCCATGCCCTTGATGACCGTCTGGCCGGTGTCGGCGTTCAGCTCGGTGCGGAAGGTCGGGTCTTCTTCGGCGAGCTTCTGGATCGCGACGCCGAGCTTCTCCTGGTCGGCCTTGGTCTTCGGCTCGATGGCGACCTCGATGACGGGCTCGGGGAAGGTCATCGACTCGAGGACGACGGGCGCGGCCGGGTCGGTCAGGGTGTCACCGGTGGTGGTGTCCTTCAGGCCGATGACGGCGTAGATGTTGCCGGCGGAAACCGCCGGAACCGGGATCTCCTTGTTGGCGTGCATCTGGAAGATCTTCCCGATGCGCTCCTTCTTGCCCTTGGTCGAGTTGATGACCTGCGCACCGGAGTCAAGGCGACCCGAGTAGACGCGGATGTAGGTGAGGCGACCGAAGAACGGGTGCACCGCGACCTTGAATGCGAGAGCCGCGAACGGGTCCTCAGCGTCGGGGTGGCGCTCGATGATCGCGTCGTAGTCCTTCGGGTCGTGCGCCTCGATGGCGCCGACGTCGAGGGGGTTCGGCAGGTAGTCGATGACCGCATCGAGCATGGGCTGCACGCCGCGGTTCTTGAACGCCGACCCACACAGCACGGGGTAGATCTCGCTCGCGACGGTGAGCTTGCGGATCGCGCCCTTGATCTCGGCGACCGTGAGCTCTTCGCCACCGAAGAACTTCTCCAGCAGCGCGTCATCGGTCTCGGCGACCGTCTCCAGCAGACGCTGACGGTACTCGGCGGCCTTCTCGGCGAGGTCGGCGGGGATCTCCTGGATCTCGTACTTGGCGCCCATGGTCACGTCACCCTTGGAGTCACCGGGCCACACGAGCGCCCGCATCTCGACGAGGTCGATGACCCCGAGGAAGTCGTTCTCCGCACCGATCGGCAGCTGGATGACGAGGGGCTTGGCGCCCAGGCGGCTGATGATCGTGTCGACCGTGAAGTAGAAGTCGGCGCCGAGCTTGTCCATCTTGTTGACGAAGCAGATGCGCGGGACGTTGTACTTGTCGGCCTGACGCCACACGGTCTCGGACTGGGGCTCAACGCCCTCCTTGCCGTCGAAGACGGCGACGGCACCGTCGAGGACGCGGAGCGAACGCTCCACCTCGACCGTGAAGTCCACGTGACCGGGGGTGTCGATGATGTTGATCTGGTTCTTGTTCCAGTAGCAGGTCACAGCGGCAGACGTGATCGTGATGCCGCGCTCCTTCTCCTGCTCCATCCAGTCAGTCGTCGATGCGCCGTCGTGCGTCTCACCGATCTTGTGGTTGACACCCGTGTAGAAGAGGATGCGCTCGGTCGTCGTCGTCTTGCCGGCATCGATGTGCGCCATGATGCCGATGTTGCGGACCTTGTTGAGGTCGGTGAGCACTTCTTGTGCCACGGGGTGTCCTTACTTGTGGTGGGGAATGTCGCGGGGATGACCGGCCCAGGTGGGCCGGCCATCGGAAACGCTGATTACCAGCGGTAGTGCGCGAAGGCGCGGTTCGACTCGGCCATCTTGTGGGTGTCTTCGCGGCGCTTGACCGCGGCACCCAGGCCGTTCGAGGCGTCGAGGATCTCGTTCTGCAGACGCTCGGTCATCGTCTTCTCACGACGACCCTTCGCGTAGGAGACGAGCCAGCGCAGCGCGAGCGTGTTGGCGCGGTGCGGCTTGACCTCGACGGGCACCTGGTAGGTCGAGCCACCGACGCGGCGGCTCTTGACCTCGAGGGTCGGACGGACGTTGTCGAGCGCCTTCTTCAGCGTGGCGACGGCATCCTGACCGTTCTTGGCTTCGACACCCTTGAGCGCGGTGTAGACGATCGACTCGGCGATCGACTTCTTGCCGTCGACGAGGATCTTGTTCACCAGCTGGGTGACGATCGGAGCACCGTAGACCGGGTCGTTGACGACGACGCGGCGGGGTGCGGGTCCCTTGCGAGGCATCTAACTCAACCCTTCTTTGCGCCGTAGCGGCTGCGAGCCTGCTTACGGTTCTTGACGGCCTGGGTGTCCAGGGCGCCACGGACGATCTTGTAACGGACACCGGGGAGGTCCCTGACACGGCCTCCACGGACGAGCACGAGCGAGTGCTCCTGCAGGTTGTGGCCCTCACCGGGGATGTACGCGGTGACCTCGGTACCGTTGCGGAGCTTCACACGGGCGACCTTGCGCATCGCCGAGTTGGGCTTCTTGGGCGTGGTCGTGTACACACGGGTGCAGACGCCGGCCTGCTGCGGGTTCGACTTCAGGGCGGGTGCCTTGGTCTTGGTGACCTTGGGCGAGCGACCCTTGCGAACCAACTGCTGAATGGTTGGCACGTTCTCTCCTTGTTGTGCTGCACGGTGACAGCGTTCGTGGTTTCACCACAAATCCACCGGCGCGGCAGAAGAGCCATGCTTTTGGGTGGTGGATATGCCGTGGGGGCGACCTGTTCGCAGGTCGTTCCCGTGATGTAGCGCACATTCGGCCCGTGTCGTGTCGAGACATGACGCAGGGCGCGCATGAGCGCACACCCGCTCTATCATACGGGTGCGCGGGAACCCGGTCAAACGGTCGTGGGTTCAGCTTTCGACCCGGTGGAGCAGGAACTCCTCGTCACCTAGATAGAACCGCTCCCCCGCCTGCAGTTCGGTGCCCGGTTCAATCTCGAGCTCCTCTCCCATGAGGGTGCGCAGCAGGACACCGTTGGTCGAGGCGAGGTCGGTGATCTGCCACCGTTCGCCGCGCAACTCGATGCGCGCGTGGGTCTTCGACACGGTGCGCGCGCTGTCGGGGACCGCGAGAAGCTGCGCCCGGGGGAAGGCCGGATCAGCAGCCGGACGTCGGCCGAGGATCACGACATCCGCGGTCAGGGGCAGGGGCACGCCGGATGCCGGGACCAGCTCCCAGGCGGGGCGTTTCAGGCGCCGGGCGATGACGGTGCGCTCGAGGTCGTCGTCCTCGTCGCCGAACGGTTCCTGGCGGCGCTGCTGGGCCGAGACCGAGCTCATCGCCGAACGCGGCGTGCCGGCGCTGGGCGCGCCGATCACCGCGGAGACCTCGCCGGAGAGCTCGGGGAATGCCTCCGGCTCGTCCGAATCGTCGGTGCGTGCCGCCCGGCGGGTGCCCGGGACGGCAGCCGGCATCCGCGTCACGGGAGGTTCGACGGCCGCCGGTTCGGCGCTCGATCGCCGCCCGGGGACGAAGGCGATGGGGCCGCTGTGGTCGTCGGCGGGCTCGTCCTCACGCACCGGCGGTGCGGCGTAGCGACGTCCCGCGGCGGCGCTCGGCGGGAACGGGGAGGGGGACACGGCCGAGACGTCATCGATCTCGGACGGCCACGAGATCTCCTCGGGTTCCTCCGCCACCGGCGGTGCGGGTGGCGTCACGGGCGCCGCAGCGACCGGCGTCACGGGCGGGACAGGCGTGACCGGACGTGCCTCGACGGCAGGAGCGAGGGGCGCCGCCGCGGCGGGCGGGGAGGTCGTGATGTCCGGCGGCACCCACACCGGACCGGTGCGCGGCGGCGGCGGGGCGAACGCGTCGGGCGAGGTCTCCACCTGTGTGGACGGCGGCGCGACGACCGGTGCCGGCGGCGCGGCCGGTTCGACCGGCGACGCAGCGGACGCGGCCTCCAGCGGATCCGTGACCGCGGGGCGCCAGGCCGCCGCCCGCGCGCCCAACCACCGGGCGGGGCCGAACCCGAGGATGCTCGCCCAGATGATGAAGAAGAAGGCCGCGAGCACGGTCATGCCGGTGCCGTACCCGAAACCGGGATTGATGCGGTGGGCCGAGACGATCAGGAGGATCAGGAGGACGATCGGTCCGACCACGGGAAACAGGCCGACGAGCACGAGCCAGGGATTGAACCCGCCCCAGCGGAGCACGGTCGCGAGGTTGAGGAAGGGCACCCAGCCCTTCCACGGCTCTTCGCCCATCTTGCGGAACATCGCTGAGAGGGCAAGGCCCGCCCACAGGTACCCGATCACGCCGATGACGAGCCCGAAGAGCCCGAGAAGCGAGAGCAGCGATTCGTCGACCATCGGCGTCATGTGGTGTGTCGCGACGTCTCAGACACGCGACTCCCCCTCTCGATCTGCGGTGCGGGCCGGCGCCCGGGCGGGACGAACGATCTCAACGATACGGCCGCACGCACGCGGGCCCAGAACCCGGGGGCGAAAGAACGGCGTTCCGCATCGACGATGCGCCAGAACTCGTCGGCGTCGAGGTCGTCCACGGCGGCGGCGGAGAAGACCGCTTCATCCGCGCTCGTGGCCAACACCGAGGCCCCGGGTGAGGCGTGCAGGGCCGCGATCTCGGTGCGGGTGGATGCCGCCGGCGCAGGGCGTCCGGCATCCACAGCGGCGTCGAGATACTCCTCCCACCCCCCGGCGACTCGGTCGGCCGGACGCTCGGCTGTGCGACGGCGGAGACGACGGAGCGCCTTCGCACCGAGCACGAGGAGGAACGGCCCGGCGATCACCGCCAGGATTCCGAGGGACCACGCCGCGATGCGCAGACCCGCCCAGAGCCAGCCGAGATCAGCCGGCTCGTCCGGAGGGGGCGCGCCCGAGGTGTCTTCCTGCGCGGGCTTGGGCGGCTGGACTTCGTCGACCGTGGCCGGCCGCACGGCCGTGCCGATCGTCGGATCCGGCTGCTCGGTCACCTCGCGGCTCGGTGCCTGGGTGTGCTGGGGGGTGACATCGATCGGGATCCACTCACTCGTGGATGCGCGGACCTCGACCCAGGCCGACATGTCGCCCGACCGGCATCCGGTGGCGGCGCAGACGCTGACGCCGGGATCGGCCGAGGACAGGCGCGCACCCACGACCACGCGCGCGGGAAAGCCCAGCTCGCCCGCGATGAGGGCGACCGCGGTCGCGAACTGCTCGTCGTCACCGATCGCGGCAACGTAATTGCCCGTCGCGGCGGCCCGCGGATCGGCCTCACGCTCGGCGAGCGCCGCGAACATGTCGTCGATCCGTGCGAGGGAGTGTCCCGATGCGCTCGGGGCGAAGCGATAGTCGCCGAGGTCACGCATCCATTCGGCGCCGCCGTCGTCGCCGACCAACGCGTGCGAGAGGTACCCGCGCGCCCGGAGGAGCTCGACGAGAGAAGCGAGGGCCGCTCCCCCGGTGCCGGTGGTGTGCTCCTCCACCCACGCGCGCAGACTTGCCGGGGCCAGGGTCGTGCCCTCGAGTCCGCCGGGCGCGCTCACCTCGCTCAGGTCCGGCACCGCGGGAACCGCCGCGCGGAGGCGGTAGGTGTCACCGGCCGCCCACGTGCCGGTCTGGACCGCGGCCGAAAGGTCCGGGCTGTAGTAAAAACCGTCGGCGAGAGACACGGCGCGCCCGCCGCCGAAGTCGACGCGCGCGAGCGACCCGGCCGAGGGCATCCAGATGCCCTCCAGCGTGCCGATGACGACATCGACCTCGGCGGGCTCACCGTCGCCCGCGTCGCGCCCGGCCGGCACCCGGACGAAAGGCGCTCCCGAGGCCGTCGCATCGGTGCGAAAGACCGCGCCATCGTAGGCGTCGAGCACGGCCAGCCTCACGCGCTCGGGCGGGTTTTCTCCCGTGGCGGAGAAGAGCACCTGTCCGAAGGTGCCGTCGGCGAAGAGCGCGCGAAACGACGCGAGCGGACTGATCTCGCGGGAGATCTCGACCTGCGGACCGGTCGCGTCGCGGAGCACCGTGCGCGGGGCGGATGCCGCGGCGGCCGGCACGACGAGGCCCACCGCGAGCGCGCCGACCGCGATCATGCCCACCCCGAGTGCCAGCCGGCGCGCATCGGCCGGTGCGGTCCGCCGCATGCGCACGCCCGTCGATTCCGCGGCGCGGCGGAGCGCCCGCACGCGTTCCTCCCGGCTCCGCCATGACAGCCACAGCACGCCCGCCACGAGCCACGTGACGCCCAGCGCCGTCTCGACGGGCGCGGCCAGCGTCACCGGCCCGAGCGTGAGCGGGGCGCTCACGTCGGTACGCCCGAACAACAGGCCGAAGCCGACCATGCCGAGACTCAGGGGCACCGCCCCGAGCGCTCCGGCATCCGACCGCCACGCGGCCCGCAGTGCCAGCGTGGTTACGACGAGGAACACCACGAGTGCGGGGACCAGGAGGTTGCGGTAGCTCCCCACCGGCACCTGGACCGTCAGCAGATCTTTCCACCCGACCACGAGCCCCGCGGCGAGTTCGCCGAGGCCGTGGAGGAGCTCGCTCGGCCCGCCCAGGCGTCCGGGGACGGCCAGCGGAACCCCGAAGACGAAGAAGGCTCCCGCCAGGAGCCCGGCGGTCGCCCCTCCGCCCCAGCGCCGCCAGGTGACGAGCACCGCGATGCCGACGGCAAGCAGGGTCGCCACCCCGACGAGCACGAGGAAGGCTTCGGACCGATAGATCGGCCAGGCGGCGACCGCGGCCAGCAGGACCGACACCCCCACGTAGAAGGAGCCGGCGGTGATGTGCGGGGAGCTTCTCACGACGTCGCTCCTCGCAGCAGCAGCCCGGCGAGGTCTTCGAGAGTGCCGATCGTGAGCACCGTCAGCGGTCCCACGATCTGGGTGCGCGGGTGCGCGTGTTCGTCGCACACGATGCCGACGACGGCAGCATCCGCCGGGAAGGCCAAAGCCGCCTGACGCAACTGGGTGAGCGAGACCGCAGAGCCGACCACGAGGACGGCGATCGACAGGCGCTCGGCTGCTTCCGCGGTGAGGCGGCACACATCACGGAAGGCCATCGTGTTACTCAGGCGCTCGACCGAGCTGAAGCCGTCGAGGACGACCCGCGGAGCGCCGGTGGGCAAATGCCGGATCGCGCGCAGGCGCCCGCGGACGACACGAGGGATCTCGGCGCCCACGACGATCTCGAGATCGCGCGCGTCGTGCACGGCCCGCAGCGACAGCGAGGCGGCGGCGCTGACGGCGAGCTCGAACTCATCGGGCGACGCGAATTCGTCTTCGGCCAGGCCCAGCACGACGGCCATGCGCGAGCGCCGCGATTCTTCGTACTGACGCACCATGAGTCGTCCGGTCTTGGCCGTCGACTTCCAGTGGATCTGCCGCCGCGAGTCACCCGGCGCGTACTCCCGGATGGCATGGAAAGACATGTCGGCGTCGACCAGGCGACGCGTCGGGTTGCCATCGAGGTCGCGGATGAGCCCGGCGCTCGACGACGGCACGGTCAGCGTCCGCGGGTGGACGTAGAGGTCGTGGATGTCGTCGAACGCGTGCTCGCGATGCAGGAGCCCGAGCGGATCGGAGCGCACCGTGGTGGCCGGGCCCACCCGGACGATCCCCCGCGGCTGCGGGGGAATCTCGAGCGTCCGTGGTGATTCCTGACCGGCGTGCAAGAGCGGCACCCCGAACTCCACGAGGCCCGCCCCCACCGGGACGTCGATGCGACCGGGCAACGCCGCCCGTGCCCCGGTGTTGCGCACGGTCACGGTCGCCGAGACGCCGTTGCCGGCGACGATGCGCTCGTGTTCGAGGGTGAGGTCGACGTCGTAGGTGCGCGTCCCGAAGAGGAACGGGATGCTGAGGACAAGGAACACGAGGGCGAGCGCTCCGGCGACGAGCGCCTCGACCCACCCGAAGATGAGCCCGGCGAGGAACCCGATCGTCGCGACGGCGATCACGAGCGCACCCGCGGGGCGCACCGTCCGCGCGCACCACGCGATCGCTGTGCGGAGCGCCCTGCGCACCGCCGCCCACGCCCGCGAGGCCCGGACGGCCGCCCCGACGACCGCGCGGGAGCGCGCCGAGGTGACCTCGGTGCGCTCGGTGCGATCGCCGGTGGAGGCGGACGTCCGGGTCAGGCGGGTGTCGGGAAGGCTCACGGAGCCTCCCGGCGCGTCGGCGGCGTGACGTCGAGGAGCACCTGTCCGATGACCGCTTCGGGGGTGACCCCGTCGAACTCGGCTTCGGGGTGGAGGATCAGGCGGTGCGCGAGGACCGGCACGGCCAAGCGCTTCACGTCGTCGGGCGTCACGAAGGTACGCCCCTGCGCGGCGGCGCTGGCGCGCGCGGCGCGGGTGAGCGCCAGCGCCCCGCGAATGCTGACACCCAGGCGGACTTCATCCGCGGAGCGGGTCGCGTCGACCAGGCGCGCGATGTAGTCGAGCACGAGCGCATCGACGTAGACATCGGCGGCCAGTTCGCTCATCCCCACGAGTGCATCCGGGGTGATGACGGCGGCGAGCTCCTCGGTCGCCACCGCCGCGCCGCCGAGAATGCTCACCGTCGCGGCGTGATCGGGGTAGCCGAGCGAGGTGCGCAGCAGGAAGCGGTCGAGCTGCGCCTCGGGAAGGCGGTACGTGCCCGCCTGCTCGACAGGGTTCTGGGTCGCCAGCACGAGGAAGGGCTTGCCGACGGCGCGCGTGATGCCGTCGATCGTCACGCGGCCCTCCTCCATGACCTCCAGGAGCGCCGCTTGGGTCTTCGGGCTCGCCCGGTTGATCTCGTCGGCGAGGACGATGTTGGCGAAGATCGGACCGGCGTGGAAGTCGAAATCGCCGGTCTTCTGGTCGTACACCGTGATGCCCGTGATGTCGCCGGGCAGCAGGTCGGGGGTGAACTGGATGCGGGTGTTCGTCCCCTGCACGGACTGCGCGATCGCCCGCGCGAGCGAGGTCTTCCCCGTGCCGGGGACGTCCTCGATGAGCACGTGGCCCTCACTCAGCATCGCGGTGAGGATGAGTTCGACGACATGGCGCTTGCCGAGCACGGCCCGCTCGACGTTGTCGGCCAGGTGCGCGAAGGTCTGCGCGAACCAGGTCGCCTGCTCGGTGGTGATCGTCATGGGAGTGGGTCCTCGGTTCCGGGGGCGGGCTCTGGTTCGGGTTCGGTCGGCGGCAACGGCGTGCACGTGGCGGACATCTCGGCGGTCGCGGAGTCGAGGTTCCACACGGGCCAGTCGACGCGCACGCCGACACCCGTGACGCGGACAGCGGCATCCGGCACCCGGAGGGGGTCGCCACCGGTCGGCAGAACCTCTCCGTTCGCGTCGGTGTAGGTGATCGCATCGGTGGGAAAGCTGATCGACGCGCGACCGTCGGTCGAGGTCCCCCTCGGCTCGAGGAGCGAGCCCCCCGTGCAGGCGCCGAGCGACCAGCGCGCCTGCACCTGATACGGCGCGCTCCCGCGGGCCGGAGTGACCTCACCCCAGGCGGATTGCCACCACCCGGCGGTGTGCTCGTACCTGACGCGGATGCGCGGATCGCTGTCGAAGACGCCCGTCGGGAATCCGTCGAACACGGCGACGTTGCTCTCCGGCGGCCTCTCCGGGGACGTCGGTGTGCTGTCGATCGTCCATGTCGCACGCCCGTCGGCAACCCGCGCGGTCGGGCCGACGACGAACGTGTAGTTCCGCGGGGCGGCGCCGTTCTGCGCGGCGCGCACGTCGGCGCTCGTTGTCACGCGCCCGAAGACCGTACCGTCGAACCACGACTCCACGCACAGCACGAACGTGTACTGGCGGCCGTCGGGAAGATTCGGGAAGACCTCCCGCTCACCGCCGTCCGACACCGTGCACGCCGTGCCATCCGGCACGATGCCGTACCGCAGCGTCGAGCCGTCGCCGCCGGATGCGGCTGAACCGACAGCCGTGACCTCCGCCCGACCGTTGCCGGTGTTGACCGCCGTCAGGGTGAGTGCTGGCGACAACGGTGCGCCGATGCCGTGCGCGGAGACACTGACCGACTCGATCGCGGGGCCGCCGAGGCCCGGCGGCACGTCGAACCGGGAGACGGGGGTCACCGTGACCGTGGTGGCGGTGTTCGATCCCACCCCGAACGACGGCAGGGTCACCTCTGTCTGCGTAGGGCTCACGGCGACGGACACCGTCTCTCCCGCGGGGCTCGCGACCTGCAGCGCGCCGGTGTCGGCGGCATCCACCCCGCGCATCGTGATCGCGGCCATGCCCCCCTCTCCAGTCGTGGCGACCGGAGCCGCCGACACGGACGTCGGGGCAGCCGGCGGGTCGTACGCCCACGCGATCGTCCGGACGGCCGTCCGCGACGCACCGACGGCGTTGACGGCGACGGCCTCGTAGGTGCGCTGTTCGCCGTTGGGCGCCGCAATCGCGGGGCAGACCCCCTGTGGAGTGCACGTCGCGACGACCGCACCAGCCTGGCGCACTTCGAAACCGGTGATCGCCGGGGCGGCCGACGAGGCGGCGCCCGGGTCGACGCGGAGGGTCAGGGTCCCGTTCGCGTAGGAACTCTGGGTCATGCTGGCCGGCGCCTTCGGGAAGCCCTGCAGGTCGAGCGTGATCCGCCCGTTGCGGGCGCCCGTACTTTCGCGCCCCTGCGCGTCGCGGACGGTGAAGGCGGCGACGCAGGTCGCGCCCGGCGCATCGTCGGTCCAACTCGCGACCACGCGCGTGGCGGACGCCACCGCGAAGCTCACGCCCACGCATGCACTCGCCGACGATGCCGCAACGAGGGTGAGCGGCGTCGCGGGCAGCGGATTGATCTCGCCCGGTGCGGCGATCACATCGATCGCGCAGGACGACCCTGAGGCCTGACTGCATTGCTGCTGGACGGTTCCCCCCTGCGGAAGGGTAGAGGGAGCCGCGCCCACGCGAAGGGTCACACGGGCCGGGGCCACCCCGGCATGACTGGCGACTTCCACCGACACGGATTCCACCGCGCCCGGAACCGCGGCATCCCGCGCCCGTGCCGTGAAGGTCGCGCCCGTCAGCGTCACGTCGAAGGATGCTGCGTCGCCACTGATCCGGTACACGATCGGTTCGGGGGCACCCTGCCAGGTGGTCAGGGTCCCGAGATCCACCGTGTGGCTTTCGCCGGGCGCGATTTCGTACGAGGCGGCGCTCACGAGCGGCTGCGGGTCGATCGGTGTCACCACGACGGGGACGGAAAGCACCGCCCACGCCGCCTGCCCCGAGAGGCGGACCGAAACCAGGCATCCGTCGTTCCAGGGCGCACCGGTCCCCGCCGCGTAGCGCAACGTCGTGCCCGATTCCTGCGCGCACACTCCGGCAGCGCGCGCGCCGGACGCACGAACCCCGTCACCGATCTCCAGCACACTGCCCCGCGGCTGCGACACGAAATCGGACACGTCGAACGTGACGTCCTGCCCTTCGCCGACCTGGACGGGCGCGACCCCGGGGCGCAGCGAGACGGTGGCTTCCGATGCGGCCGGCACGCGCAAGAACCCGTAGGTCGTCACGGGGCCGGTGGCTGTCTCTCCGGTGACGGAGAACGCGATCACACGCGCGTCCTCACCGACGTCGCCCCGGATGCGCGATCCCGAAACCCGCACCCCCTCGGGATCGCCCCACAGGCCGACAGTCAACGCGGCGGAATCGCCGCCGGACCACAACACCTTGCCGGAGAGCACGTCGACCCCCGTGCGCAGATCATCGCGGTCCTGAGCGCTGAGCACGGTGTCCACGACGACCGGGAAGTCGGGCACGCGTTGGGCGACGACCCGGACGACCATGAGCCCGCGCGCCGTGTTGCCGGAGGACGACTCCACGTCGTAGAGGAAAGCCATCGTCCCGGGCTCCGCGCCGGCCGCGATCGTGGCGGTGTCGTCGGTCACCGAGACGATGCGCGCTGCCAGCCGCCGATACTCGGGAGAAGGGGTGCCGTCCTCGGCGGTCTCGGGCACATCCGGCCGCACGCCGGTGAGGGTGAGCGCGCCCTGGGTCGGGTCGAGGTCGTTGGCCAACGGATGCACACGGATGATGCTGTCCGCGCCGGCTTGCACGTGCACGTAGTCGGTATAGGTGATCGGGCTCGGGTCGGCATCGCCACCGAGGATGCCGATGCGGACCCGCCCCTCGCCCGCCGCGCCGAACGTGTCGACGACGCGGTAGCGGAACTCGACCTGACCGGTGTCGCCGGGAACGCTCGTGTAGATGATCGACGTTCCGTCGGCCGAGATCGCCGCGGAGCCGCGCGCCGGTTGATCGACGATGCTCGCGAGCCGGACCACATCGCCGTCGGGGTCCATCCCGAAGCCATCCACGGCGATGGAGGTCGTCAGGCCGCTCAGCACCCGGCCGCTCAACGAGCGCGGCAGCGGTTCACGGTTCGTGTCGTCAGCGACGACCCGCACGTGCACGGTCGCCTGGTCGCCGAGGTCGGGGGCGCCGGTCGTGAAGGCGCGGTACTGGATGCTGTACTGGCCCGGCTCGGTCGGCGCGAGGTAGCGCAGGACGTCGCCGGAAGCGAAGGCGAGCACCCCGGTCGACGATGACACGATCGATTCGGGATCGAGGCGGGGGCGCGTGCCCGAAGACGAGATGTCGTTGGCGAGCACGGGGATGTCGATTTGCGACCCCGCCCGCACCACCACGCTGTCATCGACCGCGATCGGGGCATGCTCCGACGCGACCGGGAGCAGGTACACGGTCGCCTCGCCGATCACCGACGAGCCGGTGTCCTCGGTGCCGTCGCTGACCCGATAGGTCACGGTACCGAGGAGCCCGGAGTCGCCGGTGGCCGTCGTCCCCGAGACCCGCAGTTGACTCTGACCGACGGCATCGGCATCCATGCTCGCGCCCGGCGCGGGATGGCGGACGATGTCGCTGAGCAGCAGCACGCGGCCGGTGGGGTTGGAGACGGCCGCGAACACGTCGACGGTCGCGTCGGCCTGCGGGCGGACGAACGCCACGACCGGGGCCGTGGAGAGATCGGCGGGCGCATCGGCGGGCAGGAGAGTGATCCGCACCGTACCGGTCACCTCCTGGCCCGCGGCCGACACGGTCACGGCGACCCGGTAGCTCCCCGCCGCCGGCGCGGTGAAATCGAACGCGGTCGAGCCGCCGACGACGGTCGCGGTGGCGCCCGCGTCGTCGAGCACCCGCGCGGAGGTCACGCTGATCTCTCCGGCCGTCCCGGTCACGTGGGGCGCGACGTCGACGCTGACCCGCGCACCCGCGGTGTCGAGCACCGCGAAAGACTGCAACGTCGGCTGCGGGTCATCCACGACCCGCACATCGAGGGTCCGGGTCGCCGTGGCACCCCGCGCGTCGCCGACAGTCAACACGATCGACACGAGCTGCTCGCCGCTGTCACCCGTGTCGTTGTGCTGATAGACGACGTTGCCCTCGGGGGTCGCGGCGACCTGTCCCGATCCCGAGGCATCGGCGGCCGACAGCAACAGCATCGGGTCGCCCTCGGGGTCGACCCAATCGCCGAGCACCGGGAGCGTCAACGTTCCGCCGCGCGCGACATCCGGCCGGGGCCACGTCTGCTGGCATTGCTCGACCGCGCACCAGGCGGGCGCCGCGTTCTCCGCCTCGCCCGCCACCGTCAGGCTCACCGTGGCCGGGGGCGACAGCAGTCCGTCGACCGCGGTCCCATCGGTGACGGCATAGGAGAACGTGGCCGATCCCGCGGCATCCGCCGCGACCCGCACGGCCAGGCGCTGGCGGTCATCCGTCGTGGTCAGCACGCCGAAGCCCGGGTCGAGCCCGGTGACGGATGCCGGATCGATCGCCAGCACGTCTTCATTGGGGTCATGGTCGTTGAGCAGCACCGGCAGCGCGACGAGTGCTCCGGGTCGGACACCGAACGCATCGTCGACCGCGACCGGCGGCCGCGGGTCGATGACGGGCGGCGGCTCATCGTCGCTGACCTGAGCGGCCGTCTCGACGCGATCGTCGATGTCCCAGTTCTGCGTGGAGGCCAGGAGCGCTCCCGACGGCGCGCTCCACACCCACCCCGAGCGGGCGTCGTTGAGGAGCAGGGTGTTGCCGGCATCCGTGAAGACCGGCCGTCGCTGGGCGCCGAGACTGAGCCCGGCATAGTCGAGGGACACGTCGCCGTCCACCGAACTCCACATCGTCCCGGGGCCGGCACCTTCGGGGAGCCACGCGGCGTACACGGTGCCCGCCCGCACGACCGGGCGGGCGGCGGTCCCGCGCGAGGTCGTACTGTCGCCGAAGACCCGTTCGGCACCGTCCGGCGAAATCCGCACGAGTCCGCTCTGATCGGCGACGTAGACGGCATCCGCCTCGGCGTCCGAACGCGCCACCGCGACGGTGCCGCTCGTGCCGGCCGACGCAATCGTGTCGGCACCCCGGGGCAGGTACAGTCCGGATGCGGTGTCGATCACGACCCACTGCTCGCCCGCCGCCGTCACGGTCGGTGAGGTGAACGAGGCCGGCGCCGCATCGATCCCGCGCACCTCGGCCGTCGTGACATCGACCCGGGCGACCGTCTGGTCGCCGATCGAATAGCTGACCAGCAGCCCGTCGGCATCGATCGCAATCGCGTCGGACGTGTACGCGGGAACATCATCGGCCGCGTCGGTGGGGCTTACCCGCGGCTCGATCCTCGTCAACGAGCCGGTCGAAAGCCGGCCGGCGTAGACCGCGCCGGCATCCGTGCGGTAGGCGACGAAATCACCCGCGTAGTCGACTTCTTCCGTGCCGGGCGGAGCCGAGGACGCCGTCTTCAGCCCCTCGGCATCGAGATCCACCGGGGCCGCGTCATCGATCCGGATGACCTTGCTGTCGCTGTCGGTGAACATGTAGGCGCCGGTGGAGGCCCCGGCGATGCGACTGGGATTGCTCACGGCGCGGACGGTGTCGAGCTCACCGATCGCGCTGTTGACCCGCGCATAGCGCAGCCCGTCGGCCTGCAGCACCCACGCCGAGGCCGTTTGCACCGGCGTCTCCTGCGCATCCAGCCCCGGCCAGGCGATGCTGACGCCCGCCACGAGAGCGATCGCCGCCGCGGCGGCCGACACCCCGATCGCGGTGCGGCGGCGATTCACCACAGCCCCCACCCGATACCGGCCGCCAGGGCCGCGCCGGAGACAAGCACCAATCCGGCGGCACCGCCGACCACCCACGGCCACACGCGGCGGGGCGCCGGCGGGGCGGTCATACTCGTGTCTTCGTCGCGGCGGTGACGGGTCTCCTCCGGCAGGGCGCGGGCGCGGCGCGTCGTGGTCTCGAGTCGGCTGCGCACCGGCCCGCGCGCAGCAGTGTCGGTGAAGTCGATGGCCTCGGATGCCGGGGCCCACTCGTCGGTGGGGACATCCAGCGGGGTCGGGGCCGTCCCCACGGACTGCTGCACCGCGCGCACGGCCTCACCGAACGCCTGCGCGCTCGGGTAGCGCGCGTCGGGATCGCGCGCCATCGCGGTCGCCAGAACGTGCTGCAGCGCATCGGGAACGTCACTGCGTGGCACCGGCACGAACGTCGCCCGCGCGATCCGCCGCCGCATCAGGTCACGGGCGTTCTGCCCCTTTTCGCGGCGCTCGAACGGGCTGTGGCCTGCCAGCAGCGAGTACACCGTGGCGCCCAGACTCCACACTTCGCTCGCGATCGTGCCGCCGGTGTGCTCGGTGACCACTTCGGGCGCACTCCACGGGATCGACATCGCGACGACGTCCCCGGCGGATTCGCGCAGGAGCGACGATGAGATCCCGAAGTCGGCGAGCACGGCCGCGCCGAAGCTCGTCACGAGGATGTTGCTCGGCTTGATGTCGCGGTGGATGAGGCCCGCGCGGTGCGCCGACTCCAGCGCACCGGCCAGACGCACGGCGATCGCCATGACCTCATCGACCGGCATCCGCTCGATGCGGTACCGCTGCGCGAGCGAGCCCGGGCAGTACTCCATCACGATGTAGGGCCTGCCATCGGCGGAGATCCCCGCCTGGTAGACCGTCACGATCGCCGGATGCGCCGACAGATGCGCCAAGACATCGGCTTCGGCGTTGAACATCCGGAGCAGATCGGGATCGCGTTCATCCGTCGGCAGGACCTTCACCGCGACCGCACGCCGCGGCATGTCCTGCTGGTACAGGAAGACATCCGCGAATCCGCCCGATCCGAGCGGGCGGATATAGGTGAGCCCCGGAAGCTGCGGCGGGGCGGACGGGAGTCTGCGCGTCATGGCATCCCTCGTCGCTCTCTCGGCACGGCCGTCCTCACATCCCGGCAATGCTAACAAAGCCGCGGGGGACGTTCGTCGCTACGGTCCGGTCCTCGCGCCGCCGGTCGGGTCGGAATCGCCGTCGCTCGGCGGGTCGACGGGGGCGGCGAACGGGGCATCGAGCGATCGGGTGAGTTCTTCCAGCATCGCCGCGATCTGTGGCTCGACGTATTGACTCACCGCGGACTGGATGCGCAGGCGATGGTGGAGCAGAATCGTGCACACCTCGCGGCCGACGAGGTTCGCGTAGTCGTCGGCGAGCGCCACCTCCTGACGGAGCGCCGCTTTCGCCTCGGCGCTCAGGGGCGGGAGGTCGGGGAGGGCGGCATCGCCCTCATCGGCCAATCCGGAGATCGTGAAGAGGAAGGGAGCCCCGGGCACAGGGTCGGGATCCATCGGCAGGCCTTCGAATTCAGGATCGAGCCCCTCCGCGGGCCGGTAGCTGCGGGCACGATTGCGCGCGGCCTGCTGATCCAGCTCGGACTGCAGCATGGGCAGATTCTGCGCCGTGTAGTCGGCGACCGCGTGATCGATGATCGTCTTGACGCGCGTCGACAACCCGTGCTGCACGCCGTGCGGGACATCCGCGCCGAGCCCCGCGGCAGACAGCACCGGCGAACCGAAGCACCGGCGGCACGGAGCCACACGTCCGCGGTGCGTTGCGGGCTCCCAGCGGGGCAGCCAGCGCAGCCAGGCGTCGACCGCCTGGCTCACCTGCGTCTCGATCGACCGCTCCATAAGGCCCATTGTGCCCCGCACGTGGCCCCTGCGGGGGATGTGGGGCGGAGCCGTGTGGCGTTCGGAGGGGGATGCCGGCATCCCCCACCTGGCACGCGCCGCCAGGTTCACGCGCGCGCGGTTGCGTCCGTCTGGCGCTGGGGGTCGCAAGCTGTGGGTTCCTGGCGCCTGAGGGGGCAGATTGCGTCCCCGTGTTGACCGGGCGCAGCACAGGGGGCGCAACTGGCCCACCCCTCGCGGCGGAACCCGCAGAATGCGCCACCTCGTCGCGCACGCCCAGAACAGGGGGCGCAACTGGCCCACCCCTCGCGGCGGAACCCGCAGAATGCGCCACCTCGTCGCGCACGCCCAGAAGAGGGGGCGCGAGCGGCCCACTCGAGGGCCCCGAACCATCGGGTTGCGCCACCTCGTCGAGCAGCATGCTCGGGACAGCCGACGACGGGCGGGATGCCGGCGGTCTCCCCTACTCGTCGTCGTCGCGCTCCCACGGCCAGCGCGGGCGGGAGGCGTGCGTGCGCACGAGCGCGACACCGGCCCAGGCCGCCGCAAAACCCGCCAGCGCCAGAACGAGCGCGAACCACGACACCGCGAACGTGCCCGCCGTCGCGATAGCTGCCGCCACGTCGGACCCCTCGATGAGCGCGCCGACGAGGATCCCCAGCACATACGCGACGAGCACCCCGACGGCAACCGTGAACGAGACGCCGTACGACGGCGGCACGCGGCGGATGCCGGTCCACAGGACCGCAGCGAAGGCCAGGGTCGCAGCGGCAAGGCCGACCATCCCGGGGATCTGACCGTGGCCCGGGCCCGCGATGACATCGGTCTCCGTCACCAGACTCGTCACACCGAACCCGGCGATGACGACCGCGAAGAACCCGACGACCGCGAAGGTCACCGCCAATGGCGGTGAGACCCCCGGACCCGGGGACTCCATCAGGACTGGTGGAGTCGGGGACCCGCCTCGAGCGTGCGCTCGTATTCACGCTGGGCTTCGTTGTTGATCTCGGTCACCCGCGCTCCGCGCGAGGCCACCCACGCGCCGAACCAGATCGTGATCTCGCGACCGATGACCAACGCGGCGATCGCAAGCGGGGCGAGCAGCTGGCCCTCGACGAGCTCCGCGCCCTCGCGCGCCGTGAGCGACCAGAACGGAGCCTGGAAGAGCTGACCCAGGAGGTGTCCGCCGTAAGAGGCGACGCCCACGAGGAGCCCGAAGATCACCCAGTGCGCCCAGCGCCCGCGGTTGATGATCGCGCCGAGCGACCAGAACGAGATGAAGAAGACGACGACCGGCACCCAGAACCACCAGGTGGTGAGGGCGGCGAGGGCTTCAGTGCCGACGTTCGCGCCGGTCACGTCGCCCGCGATCGCCCGGAATCCGAGCGCCGCGGCGAGGTAGAGCACGCCGAACGTCAGGGCCGCCAGCAGGCCGATCAGGCCGGCCGCGGCGCGGTTGCCGCGCGGACGCGGCGCTTCGGGCGCCTGCACGAAAATGGGCTGCGGGGCGGGAGCAGCAACGGGAGCGACCGGCTCGCTGGGCGTGACAACCTCGGTGCGGGCATCGGCAACAGGGGCCGCGGCGACCGTGGCCGGTGCGGCGGCTGCTCCGGCGGAGTAATCCAGCGACAGGTCGTCGCCGCGGTACAGCGGGTCATCGGCGGGCTCTGCAGCGACCGGCTCACGCTGGTCCGGGGTGGCGACCGGTTCGACGCGGTCTGCGTGGTCGACGTTGTCGGCGTGTTCCGGAGCGACCGGGTACTCACCGGCGGCGGAGGTGTCCACGGCATCCCGCGAGGCGGCTTCGGCCTCGGCCAAACTCTCGTTCACGCGGCCGACCACGTCATCGCCGTGCGCGGCGTCGTCCGTGTGGGTCTCGTCGACGGGATCGCCGTACTTGGGGTCGCTCATGGCGGGTGCTCCTCACGCGGGGCGCACGCCACCGCACAGCGAGCGTAACGCCCGGGCACGACAGCACAGCGTAGGCGTGCCGTCGTGTCTCGACGCCGCGGGGGGCAACCCGCGCCTATCGTGGAGGCATGCATGCGCGCCGAGGTCACATCGCTCTAGCCGCGCTGGGCCTTGCGGCGCTCCTGGTGAGCGGGTGCGCCGGCACCCCCGCCCCGGAGGCGTCGACCTCTGACGCACCCGTGGCGATCGCCACCTCCCCCGCCGCCACGCCGAAGCCCACGATCAGCCCCTTCCCGATCGGCCCGTCCGCATCGACGACCGCCCTGCCGACCGACTGCGAATCGATCCTCAGCGGCACCGTCCTGACCCAGCTCGACGGCGTCCCGCTGAACGCCCCGGGCATGGGTGGCGGCATCCGCCCCGACAGTAGCCGGGTCTGCGTGTGGGGTGAGCCGGGAGCCCTCGCCACACGTCTCGTGACCGTCATCGGCTACTCGCCCGAGCGTGAGGCGCTCGACGCGCTCTACGCGCTCGGCAACGACGGGTTCACGTGCTACGAGCCCACCGGAGGCGTCCGGTGCGAGAAGACCTGGACGAGCGAGACGCTCGGGATCGAAGAGGGACGGACGCTCTTCTATCGCGACGGCGTCATCGTCGACACGCAGTTCACGAACCTCGCACCCGCGGGCTACACCAACGCGATCATCCGCTCCCTCTGGCCCACCGGCTGAGGTCGGCTCAGGGCCAGACCTGAGCGGCGACGCGGTCGGTGTACCCCTCAGGATGCCAGCCGCTCTCGCTCGTGGACACCCACAGCCCACCGCCGGACTCGATCGTCTCGATGAGGTCACCGTCGGTGCGCGTGCACCGGATGCGCTCCTCGCGCGCCTCGCACGCGAACCCCGACCCCGGCAGGGCCGATGCGGCGATGGCACCGGCATCCGTCGCCACGGTGGCGAGGGTCGTGGTGACCGTGCCGGCGTCGGCGTTCCAGGAACACGTCAGCTGCACCTGCGGCTGGAGGGCATCGACGAGCGCCGTCGCTGTTGTCGTGGGCGCGTCGGTCGAGGGCGCGAGGATCGCGCCGTCCGAGAAGCGCAGCGACGCCCAGAGCGCCTCGCCGTAGAGCTGATCGCACTCGGTGGGGGTACCGCCCTGCTCCCCCTCGACGGGGGCTTCGCTGACCTGGCCGTCTGCGGGGCCGCGCGCGGTGTCTTCGACCCACGTGAGGGATGCCGGCAACAGCGGCAGCGCGAGAAACGCCAACGCGCCGAGGGTCGCCGCGCATCCGATGCCGACCACCCACGCGATGAGGGCATTCCTGCCGCCGACTCGGGCCATGACTCCACGCTACGTCGCGAAGGCGCCCGCGCCCGACGGACACGGCGAAGGGCCCCGGGATCGTGAGATCCCGAGGCCCTTCGTGTGACTGCGCTCAGTTATAGGTACCGGGCGTGAAGTCGTCCGTCGAGAAGCTGTCGAAGTCGACATAGCTCAGATCGGCGTCGGAGTACGCACCATCGGAAGCGAAGATGCGGTTGGGGTACCGCTCGCTCTTGGCCTCGTCCGTCGCCTCGACCACGACGTTGCGATACTTCGCAAGGCCGGTGCCGGCGGGGATGAGCTTTCCGATGATGACGTTTTCCTTCAGGCCGACGAGCGGGTCGCTCTTGCCCTGCATGGCCGCCTCGGTGAGGACGCGGGTGGTCTCCTGGAAGGAGGCCGCCGACAGCCACGACTCGGTCGCAAGCGACGCCTTCGTGATACCCATCAGCTCCGGGCGACCCGACGCGGGGCGCTTGCCCTCGGCCACGGCCTCACGGTTGATCTGCTGGTACCGCTTGAAGTCGACGAGCTCGCCGGGCAGCAGCGTGGTGTCCGCGTGGTCGACCACGGTGACCTTCCGCAGCATCTGGCGCACGATGACCTCGATGTGCTTGTCGTGGATCGGCACACCCTGCGAGCGGTACACGCCCTGGACACCGTTCACGAGGTACTTCTGCACCTCGCGGGCACCCATGACACGCATGACCTCCTTGGGGTCGAGCGTGCCGACCAGGATCGGCTGACCGACGGTGACTCGCTGGCCGTCCTCGACCAGCAGCGTCGCGCGCTTCAGGACCGGGTAGACGTGCGGCTCGTCGCCGTTGTCGGGCGTCAGGATGACCTTCTTGGCCTTGTCGGTCTCATCGATCTTGATGAACCCGTCGGCCTCGGCGATCGGGGACGCACCCTTGGGGGTACGCGCCTCGAACAGCTCCTGCACACGCGGCAGACCCTGGGTGATGTCGTCGGCGGATGCCGAACCACCCGTGTGGAAGGTACGCATCGTGAGCTGCGTTCCGGGCTCACCGATCGACTGGGCCGCGATGATTCCGACGGCCTCGCCGATGTCGACGAGCTTTCCGGTCGCGAGCGACCGGCCGTAGCACTGCGCGCAGACACCGACGGCCGACTCACACGTGAGGACCGAGCGGACCTTGATCGACTCGACGCCGGCCGCGACCAGCTTGTCGATCAGCACGTCACCCACGTCGTCACCGGCGTCGGCGATGACCTCACCCGAGGCCGTCACGACCTCGGCCGAAAGGGTACGGGCGAACACCGAGTTCTCGACGTTCGCGTCGCGCACGAGGGTTCCGGTGGAATCCACTGCGGCGATCGTGAACTCGAGGCCCTTGCCGGTGCCACAGTCCTCTTCGCGGATGATGACATCCTGCGACACGTCGACGAGTCGACGCGTGAGGTAACCCGAGTCGGCGGTACGCAGAGCCGTGTCGGCCAGACCCTTACGGGCACCGTGGGTCGCGGTGAAGTACTCCGCCACGCTCAGCCCCTCGCGGTACGAGGAGATGATCGGACGGGGCATGATCTCGCCCTTGGTGTTGTTGACGAGGCCTCGGATACCGGCGATGTTCCGGATCTGCAGCCAGTTACCACGAGCACCCGAGGTCACCATGCGGTTGATGGTGTTGTCGGCCGGGAAGTTGTCGCGCATCGCCTGCTGAACCTCGTCGGTCGCTTCGGTCCAGATCTTGATCTGCTCCTGGCGACGCTCGGCATCGGTCACAAGACCCTTGTCGAACTGGTTCTGCACCTTGGTGGCGAGCTTCTCGTACTTCGAGATGATCTCGCCCTTGTTCGGCGGCGTGAGGATGTCGCTGAGCGCGACGGTCACACCCGAGCGCGTGGCCCAGTAGAAACCGGCATCCTTGATGCGGTCCAGCGACGCGGCAACCTCGACCTTGGGGTATTCCTCGGCGAGCTTGTTGACGATCTGCGACAGCTTGCCCTTGTCGGCCTGCTCGCGCACGAACGGGTAGCCCTTGGGGAGCGTGTCGTTGAAGATCGCCTGACCCAGCGAGGCATCCAGCAGTCCGTGACGCTCGTAGTTCTCGGGCGCTTCGCCCTCGAGGAACGTCAGACCCGGAACGCGGATGCGGACCTTCGCCTGGAGGTCGAGGGTTCCCTCGTCCTTGGCCAGGATCGCCTCGCCGACCGAACCGAACACGCGGCCCTCGCCGGTGGCACCTTCCTTGACCGTGGTCAGGTGGTGGAGGCCGATGATCATGTCCTGCGAGGGCAGGGTGACCGGGCGGCCGTCGGACGGCTTCAGGATGTTGTTCGAGGCCAGCATGAGGATACGGGCTTCGGCCTGCGCCTCGACCGACAGCGGCAGGTGGACAGCCATCTGGTCACCGTCGAAGTCGGCGTTGAACGCCGCGCAGACGAGCGGGTGCAGCTGGATGGCCTTGCCCTCGACGAGCTGAGGCTCGAAGGCCTGGATGCCCAGGCGGTGCAGGGTCGGTGCACGGTTGAGCAGCACGGGACGCTCGCGGATGATCTCCTCGAGCACGTCCCAGACCTCGGGACGCGTGCGCTCGACGGCACGCTTGGCCGCCTTGATGTTCTGGCTGTGACCGAGGTCGATCAGGCGCTTGATCACGAACGGCTTGAAGAGCTCGAGCGCCATCTGCTTGGGCAGACCGCACTGGTGCAGCTTCAGCTGGGGTCCGACGATGATCACCGATCGGCCCGAGTAGTCGACGCGCTTTCCGAGCAGGTTCTGACGGAAACGTCCCTGCTTGCCCTTGAGCATGTCGCTGAGCGACTTGAGCGCACGGTTGCCCGTACCGGTGACGGGACGACCACGGCGACCGTTGTCGAACAGTGCGTCGACGGCTTCCTGCAGCATCCGCTTCTCGTTGTTGACGATGATCTCGGGGGCGCCGAGGTCGATCAGACGACGAAGACGGTTGTTGCGGTTGATCACGCGACGGTAGAGGTCGTTCAGGTCGCTCGTGGCGAAGCGGCCACCGTCGAGCTGGACCATCGGACGCAGCTCCGGCGGGATGACCGGGACGACGTCCAGGACCATCGCGGCCGGGCTCATGCCGGTCTGCAGGAAGGAGTTCACGACCTTCAGACGCTTGATCGCACGGATCTTGCGCTGGCCCTTGCCCTCGGAGATCTGCAGGTGCAGGTTCTCCGCCTCGGCGGCCAGGTCGAACGCCTGGAGGCGACGCTGGATCGACTCGGCACCCATGTAGGCCTCGAAGTACTGACCGAACCGGTCCTGGAGCTCGTGGAAGACGTCGTCCTCCTGCTTGAGCTGACCGACCGACAGGCCACGGAACTCGTCCCACATGCGCTCGAGCTTGGCGATCTGCTCGTCAGCACCCTTGCGGATGAGGGCCATGTCCTTCTCGGCGGCGTCCTTGACCTTCTTCTTCTGGTCGGCCTTGGCGCCTTCGGCTTCGAGAGCAGCGAGCTCCTCTTCCCACTTCTGCAGACGGGTCGCGATGCGGGCATCGCGACGGTCGCCGAGGTTCTTGATCTCCAGGCGCAGGTTGGTCTCGTGCGTCGGGAGGTCGCGGTGACGCGCATCCTCGTCGACCGAGATCACCATGTACGCGGCGAAGTAGATGACCTTTTCGAGGTCCTTCGGCGCCATGTCCAGCAGGTAGCCCAAGCGCGAGGGCACGCCCTTGAAGTACCAGATGTGGGTGACGGGTGCGGCGAGCTCGATGTGGCCCATGCGCTCACGACGGACGGAGCTCTTGGTGACCTCCACGCCGCAGCGCTCGCAGACGATGCCCTTGAAGCGGACGCGCTTGTACTTGCCGCACGCGCACTCCCAGTCGCGGGAAGGACCGAAGATCTGCTCTCCGAAGAGGCCGTCCTTCTCGGGCTTCAGGGTGCGGTAGTTGATGGTTTCGGGCTTCTTGACCTCGCCGAAGGACCAACGACGGATGTCGTCGGCCGTGGCCAGGCCAATGCGAAGCTGATCGAAGGTGTGTGACTCGAGCACTGGTTCTCCTGTGTCGGAATTCTCTTGAGGGGTGGCCGAGATCAGATCTCGTCGATGGACGAGGACTCGAAACGGCTGGAGATGTTGATGCCGAGCTCTTCCGCTGCGCGGAAGGCTTCATCGTCGGTGTCGCGGAGGTTGACCTCGGTACCGTCGGCCGAGAGGACCTCGACGTTCAGGCAGAGCGACTGCATCTCCTTCATGAGGACCTTGAAGGACTCGGGGATGCCGGGTTCCTGGATGTTCTCGCCCTTGACGATGGCTTCGTAGACCTTCACGCGACCGACGATGTCGTCACTCTTGATGGTCAGAAGCTCCTGGAGCGCGTATGCGGCGCCGTAAGCCTCGAGGGCCCACACTTCCATCTCACCGAAACGCTGGCCACCGAACTGCGCCTTACCACCCAGCGGCTGCTGCGTGATCATCGAGTACGGACCGGTGGAGCGCGCGTGGATCTTGTCGTCCACGAGGTGGTGCAGCTTCAGGATGTACATGTAGCCGACCGAAACGGGAGCGGGGAACGGATCGCCCGAACGGCCGTCGAACAGGAGGGTCTTGCCCGACCCGTCGATCAGACGCTCGCCGTCGCGGTTGGGGCGGGTGGAGTTCAGGAGACCGACGATCTCCTCCTCGCGCGCACCGTCGAACACCGGCGTGGCAACCTTGGTCCCCGGGGCTGCCGCACGGGCATCCTCCGGCAGATCCTCGGCCCACTTCGGCGAACCGTCGACCTCCCAGCCCTGCTTGGCGATCCACCCGAGGTGGGTCTCCAGCACCTGGCCGAAGTTCATTCGACCCGGGATACCGAGCGGGTTGAGCACGATGTCGACCGGCGTACCGTCCGCGAGGAACGGCATGTCCTCGACGGGGAGGATCTTCGCGATGACGCCCTTGTTGCCGTGACGACCGGCGAGCTTGTCACCCTCGGTGATCTTGCGCTTCTGGGCGATGTAGACGACGACGCGACGGTTGACGCCCGAGCCGAGCTCGTCGTCACCACCCTCGGCGTCGAACTCCTTGACGGCGATGATCGTGCCCTGCTCACCGTGGGGAACCTTCAGCGAGGTGTCACGGACTTCGCGGCTCTTCTCGTTGAAGATCGCGCGCAGCAGGCGCTCCTCGGCGCTGAGCTCGGTCTCACCCTTGGGCGTGACCTTGCCGACGAGGATGTCACCGGGACGCACCTCGGCACCGATGCGGACGATGCCGCGCTCGTCGAGGTCCTTCAGCAGGTCGGGGCTGACGTTGGGGAGATCACGGGTGATCTCCTCCTTGCCCAGCTTCGTGTCGCGAGCATCCACCTCGTACTCCTCGATGTGGATCGAGGAGAGGGTGTCGTTCTTGACGAGCTCCTGGCTGAGGATGATCGCATCCTCGAAGTTGTGACCTTCCCACGTCATGAAGGCGACGAGGAGGTTCTTACCGATCGCCAGTTCGCCGTTCTCGGTTGCCGGACCATCGGCGATGACCTCGCCCACCTCCACCCGCTCGCCCGCCGAAACGATGACGCGCTGGTTGTAGGAGTTGCCCTGGTTGGAGCGGTCGAACTTGCGGAGGAAGTAATCCTTCGTGCCGCCCTCGTCGAGCTGCACGGTGACGACGTCGGCCGAGACCTCGGTGACGACACCGGCCTTGTCGGCGGTGACCACGTCACCGGCGTCGATGGCCGCGAAGCCCTCCATGCCGGTACCGACGAGCGGCGAGTCGCTGCGCAGCAACGGCACCGCCTGACGCTGCATGTTGGCACCCATGAGGGCACGGTTCGCGTCGTCGTGCTCGAGGAAGGGGATCAGCGACGTACCGACCGACACCATCTGGCGCGGGGAGACGTCCATGTAGCCGATTTCCTCGGCGTGGAAGAGGTCGACCTCGCCGCCGTCGCCGCGGCGTGCGAGCACGCGGTCCTGGGCGAAGGAGCCATCCTTCTTCAGCTCGGCGCCGGCCTGGGCGACGATGAACTCGTTCTCTTCCGACGCCGTCAGGTAGTCGATCGTGTCGGTGACCTTGCCGTCTTCGACGCGACGGTACGGGGTCTCGATGAACCCGAACGCGTTGATGCGGGCGAACGAGGCCAGCGAGCCGATCAGGCCGATGTTCGGGCCTTCCGGGGTCTCGATGGGGCACATGCGTCCGTAGTGCGACGGGTGGACGTCACGGACCTCGACACCGGCGCGCTCACGAGAGAGACCACCGGGTCCGAGCGCCGAGAGGCGACGCTTGTGGGTCAGACCCGCGAGCGGGTTGTTCTGGTCCATGAACTGCGACAGCTGCGACGTTCCGAAGAACTCCTTGATCGCGGCGACGACGGGTCGCACGTTGATCAGGGTCTGCGGCGTGATCGCCTCGATGTCCTGCGTGGTCATGCGCTCGCGGACGACGCGCTCCATACGGCTGAGGCCCGTGCGGACCTGGTTCTGGATGAGCTCGCCGACGGCGCGGATGCGACGGTTGCCGAAGTTGTCGATGTCGTCGACCGACAGACGGATCTCGGCCGGCTTGCCGGCGCGGACGCCGGGGATCGAGACGTCGCCACGGTGGATCGCGACGAGGTACTTGATCGTCGCGACGATGTCCTCGACGGTCAGAACCGAGTCGCTCAGCGGCTTGTCGAGGCCCAGCTTCTGGTTGATCTTGTAACGACCGACCTTCGCGAGGTCGTAGCGCTTGGAGTTGAAGTAGAAGTTGTCCAGGAGCGCGCGGGCGGCCTCGGCGGCGACCTGCTCGCCCGGACGGAGCTTGCGGTAGATGTCGCGGAGGGCATCTTCCTTCGTGAGGATGGTGTCCTTGCTGAGGGTGTCCTCGATCGACTCGTAGCCGGCGAACTCGGCCAGGATGTCTTCGCTGGACAGTCCCAGAGCCTTCAGGAACACGGTGACCGACTGCTTGCGCTTGCGGTCGATGCGCACGCCGACCTGATCGCGCTTGTCGATCTCGAATTCGAGCCAGGCACCGCGGCTGGGGATGACCCGCGCCGAGACGATGTCCTTGTCGCTCGTCTTGTCGGGGGTCTTGTCGAAGTAGACACCGGGCGAACGCACGAGCTGCGACACGACGACACGCTCGGTGCCGTTGATGATGAAGGTGCCCTTGCCGGTCTGGAGCGGGAAGTCGCCCATGAAGACCGTCTGCGTCTTGATCTCACCCGTGAGGTGGTTCATGAACTCGGCCTCGACGTACAGCGGGGCGGCATAGGTCTTGCCGCGCTCCTTGCACTCTTCGATCGAGTACTTCTCGGGCTCGAGGTACGGGTTCGTGAAGCTCAGCTGCATCGTCTCGCCGAGGTCCTCGATCGGAGAGATCTCCTCGAAGATCTCCTCCAGACCGCTCGTCGACGGCACATCCGTGCGTCCGGCTGCGGTCGCCTCGGCGACGCGGGCCTTCCAGCCCTCGTTTCCGACGAGCCAGTCGAAAGACTCCGTCTGCAGCGCGAGAAGGTCGGGGACCGTCAGCGTGTCAGAGATCTTGGCGAACGAGAGGCGCGAAGCACCTCGGCCGTTCTTAGGGGTGGTGGTGGAATTGGTTGCGTTGCGCGCAGCAGCCAAGGGGATTACCTCCATGAGCCCGGGCAGGGGCCGGTTCCTTGTCGTCAGGTGGAGTGCTCCCGATTCCCACTGCCTGTCGCACGCGCCGCCGGGGCGGGGGCTGCAGGCACAAGCCGACCACCATATGAGGGCATGGGGGAAGGGAGCGCAACTACCTACTATATGCCTCGCGACTCGCCATGGCAAGCGGAATCCTTGACGAGTTTCGGATGCTGCGGTATAAACCCGCGGGAGTGTTCAGCGGGCGTGCCGGAAGAGCACCCGGGTGCCCGGATGCGCCTGGGCCAGGAGGTCCCGCGTCGCGTCGGTCACGACCGCGATCACGGGATAGCCGCCGGTCACCGGGGCGTCGGGGCCGAGGATCACCGGACGGCCGTCGGGTGGAACCTGCAGGGCACCGGGCAGCATCCCCTCGCTGGGCAGTTCGCCGGTCCGCGCGCGTTCCAGCGCCGGCCCGTCGAGGCGGATGCCGACGCGATCGGCCGCGGTGGAGACCGTCCATGTCGCCTCGAAGAGCATGGCGCGCGCGGCCGGGGTGAACCACTCCGCGCGTGGCCCGGGCGCAAGATCGACCGTGATCAGCGCGTGCTCGGGTGGACCCCACGGGTGCACGGCCACGGGTGGGATGCCGGTGCTCGCCGCATCGGCGAGGACCAGCTCGTCGCCGTCCGACAGCGGTGCGGGCCCGAGCCCGGCGAGCAGATCCGTCGCGCGGGACCCCGCCACGAGGGGGCCGCCGATCCCGCCGCGGATCGCAAGGTAGCCGCGCGCGCCGTGGGTGAACCAGTCGAGGTGGAGGTCCGTGCCCGCAGGCCACGGGTGCGCGTCGTAGGGCCCCACCTCGCGCCCGTCGATGCGGATCGGGCCCCAGGCACCGGTCACCGCAACCCACAGATCGCGGAGCGCGCGCAGGCGAAGGCCACCCATCGTCACTTCGATCCCCGCGGCGGTCTCGTCGTTGCCGACGAGCCGATTCGCCGTCCGGAGGGCGCCGCGGTCGGCCGCGCCAGACAGGGAGATCCCCTCCGCCAGGTGGCCCGCGCGTCCGTGGTCCTGGACGGTGGCGAGGAGCCCCGCCGCCTCGACGCGCATCGCCGGTCGCGCGGGCTGCGACGGGGGCGCGGCGTGCTCGGGGGGCGGGTCTCCCGCGGAGGCGCGGGAGGCGGAGGAGGCGGCAGACATGCGGGATCTCGGGGTGAAACGCACGCGCGTGCCGGGAACGAGGAGCGCGGGATGCGCGGCATCCGGGTCGAACAGGGTGGCGCTCGTCGTGCCGATCAGTTGCCATCCGCCCGGCGTGGCCCGCGGGTACGCTCCGGCGAACTCGCCTGCGAGGCCGACGGCGCCGGCCGGGACACGCGTGCGCGGGGTGGCCCGCCGCGGGACGTCGTACGGCCAATCGTTGCTCACGAGGTAGCCGAAGCCGGGGGCGAACCCCGTGAAGGCCACGGTCCAGGTGCAGGCCGCGTGTCGGGAAGCCACCTCATCGACGGTCAGGCCCACTGCCCGCGCCACGGCGGGCAGATCCTCCCCGTCGTAGACGATCGGCAACTCGATCGACGGCGCCGCGACCGGTGCACGCGCCATCGACTCCCGATCGGCCTCGATCCACGCGCGGACAGCAGAGGGGGAAAGCACGCGTCGGTCGAACCGCACGAGGACCGTCCGCGCGGCGGGGACGAGCTCGAGCAGTCCCGGCGGGAGGGACGCGGCCAGGCGTGCGTGGAGGGCGAGCGCGTCCGCGAGGGAGTCGACCTCGGCCAGCACCGCGGACTCGCCGAAAGGCAGGACGCGCGGGCGTTCCGGCGGATGTTGATGTTCCGGCAACAGGAGATTTCCTCCCCCGGGTGGCGAAAGGGCCTCTTCTGCGCGCTCGCGCGCAAATTCTCCTGTCATCGGTTCACCACGGCGCCCGCACCGTCACCCCGGCGGCATCGAGCGCGGCGCGGACAGCGCGGGCCATCGCGACGGCGCCCGGCGAGTCGCCGTGGAGGCACAGCGAGACGGCGTCGACGGTCACGGGCTCTCCCGCCACGGACACCACGGTCCGCTCGGTCACGAGGCCGACCGCGCGGGCGGCAACCTCGGCGGGGTCATCCAGCAGCGCCCCGACGTGACCCCTCGGCACGAGGGAGCCGTCCGGAAGGTACCCGCGGTCGAGGAAAGCCTCACCGTGGAACGGCAACCCGGCATCCGCCGCCGCGCGCGCGATCGCTCCGTGCATCCCGAGAAGGGGAACGGCCCGACCGAGCTCCGCCGACAGGTCCGCCGTGGCAGCGGCGACAGCCCGCGCTTCCGCGCGATCGCTCCGAATCGCGTGGTAAAGCGCCCCGTGCGGTTTGACGTAGCGGATGTCCGCCCCGGCATCACGGAGTGCTCGCAGCTGGGCGGAGATCTCCGCGTGGAGCTCGTCCGCCGGCATCCGCACTCGAGTGCGGCCGAAACCGGCACGATCGGGATAGGCGGGATGGGCGCCGACAGTCACACGGTGCCGCGCCGCGACGGCCACGGCATCCCGCATCGACCCGGCATCGCCGGCATGCCCACCGCACGCGATCGACGCGCTCGAGATCACCGCGAACATCGCCGGGTCATCGGCTGTCGGCTGCCCGTCGACGGTCTCGCCGAGGTCTGCGTTCAGGTCGATCGTCGCCATGGCCCCACGCTACCGGCGGCCCGCGCGGTGAGGCCGCCGGTAGCGTGGGCACATGGCCAGAGCGCACGTCGAAGAATCCGGCGCCTCCGTGCGCGTGTCCGACGGGACGATCGCGCGGGTGGTCCCCAGCCGCTTCGCGGGCGGCTTCGAGCTCGACGTCGACGGCACGCCGCAGTCACACGTCGACCTCGACGATCCCACCCATCTGCACTTCGAGTACGTGGCGCGGATGGGGGCGGTCATCGACCGGCTCCGGATGCCGGGCCAGCCGATCACGGCCATCCACCTCGGCGGGGGCGCGCTGACCCTCCCCCGCTACGTCGAACAGACCCGGCCGGGATCGCGGCAGCAAGTGGTCGAACTGGAGCAGCCCCTGATCGACCTCGTGCGCGAGCAGCTGCCACTGCCGCGCGGCGCCCAGATCCGGGTACGGATCGGCGACGCGCGCGATGTCGCCGGCCGCCTCCCGGCGGGGCTCCAGGGCGCCGCCGACCTCGTCATCTCGGATGTCTTCGCCGGTGCGCAGACTCCGGCCCACCTCACGACGGTCGAGTACTACCGCACGCTGGCCGCGCTGCTGGCGGCGGACGGCGTGCTCCTCGTCAACGTCGCCGACGGCGCCGGGCTCGCGTTCGCGCGGCGCCAAGTCGCGACCGTACGCGCCGTGCTGACGGAAGTGATCGTGCTCGCCGAGGTGCAGACGCTCAAGGGTCGCCGGTTCGGGAATCTCGTCATCGCCGCTTCCGCCGCACCTCTGCCCACCGAGTGGCTGCCACGGCTGATGGCGGCGGGGCCCCACCCCGCGAAGGTCGCCCAGGGCCCCGAACTCGACGAGTTCGTGCGCGGATCGATGCCGGCGACGGATGCCGATGCCACCGCTTCGCCGAAGCCCGCGGCATCCGTCTTCGAACGCTGACTCGGCGCACGCGGCGTGCCCTCAGGAGATCCTGCGCAGGCCGGGTGAGACTGGACGGACGCGTCGGAAGGAGCAGCAGTGAGCTACATCAAGGGATACGACCCGGAGACTCTGCGCGAGCTCGTCGATGCCCATCAGTGCGCCGAGCGGCTGCGCGAACTGGGCGACCAGCGCAGCCTCGCCGCCCTCCTGGAACGGGTCTGGCTCCTCAAGGTGCTGGGTCGCCTGGACGACGCGCTCGTGATCTCGGAGCAGTCGGTGCGCGTCGCACGCATGGGCGGCACCCGGAAGGACCTCCTGCGTGCCCGCATTCTGCACGCCTCGGTGCAGCAGCAGCGTGGGGCGTACGCCGCGGCGTTGCAGGAGCTGACGACGTGCGCCGAAGAAGCCGAGGGGCAGGGCTGGTCAGCGCTGGCGGCCTTCGCGTACCAGCACCGCGGCAAGGTCAGCTACGACATCGGCGACTTCACCGATGCGCGCGCCGACTTCAAGAAGGAACTGTTCCTGCGTCAGGAAGCCGGCGCCCCCGATGACCAGCTCGCCTCGACCCTGCTGGCGATCGAAGCGACCGAGCACCGACGCGCGTCGTCGTCCGTCGCGAGCTGAGTGTCGTACATCTGTTCTATTCTTCCGGGCATGACCGAATCTCTGCATCATGTCTGACCTGCGGGACGTCCGCCGCGAGGCGGAGGAGCTGATCGCGGCGCACCTGGACGCGTCGTGGTCGTTCGCGTTCGACAACGCCAAGCGCCGGGCCGGGGCGTGCGACTACACACGGAAGCGCATCACCGTCTCGCGGTATCTCTCGGCGCGCTACGACGACGAGACGAACCGGCAGACGCTCCTGCACGAAGTCGCCCACGCGCTCGCGGGTGCCCACGCCGGGCACGGAGCGGGCTGGAAGCGCACCGCGCGGGCGCTCGGCTACACCGGCGGAACGACTCATCACGGCGAGACCGCGACCGAGCTCGCACCCTGGGTGGGTGTCTGCCCGGCCGGCCACACGGCTTATCGGCACCGACAGGCGACGCGGCCGACGTCGTGCGCGCGCTGCTCGCGATCGTTCGACGAGCGATTCTTGTTCGTGTGGACTCGGCGCGACATCTCCCCCGCGACCCGTCTCGCGGCGATGACCCCGCGCTGAGCGCAGGGGCTCAGCGCGGCTCACCAGGCGACGAAGGCACCCGCTCGCAGGACCGGCACGACGTCGAGGTCGTCGAGCACGGATGCCGCGAGCACCTCGTCGCGACGATCGCCGTCGATGAGCTCTTGCCCCGACCCGCTCGCGGTGAGCAGGTGTCGGAGCGCCGGGCGGAGCCCCCGGAACGCCTCGCCGGTGATGGCGGCCTCGGGGGACGTGTGGTCGATGCCGAGCTGACCCAGCGCGTCGATGATCGCGCCGGCGCCGAGCTGATCCTCGACGGCGAAGCGCACGGGGCCGTCCCGGCCCTCGCGCTCACCGGCAGCGATCACCGCGATCGAGGTGCGCGCACCGCGGTCGTGCTGGTAGGCCAGGACGGCGCGCGCGACCGCTTGGGCGTTGCGGAGGCATCCGAGCACGATGAGCGCGTCACCGGCACGGTTGGCAACCGCCGCGCCGTTCCGCGAGACCGCATGGGCTGCCTCGTCAAGGGGGACGGATTGGCCCCCGGCGACGCGAGCGGCGACCGTGGACGAGAAGCGGAGCACATCCACCACGACGACGATGTCAGCCGTCGCGAGCCGATCAATCCCCTCGGCGCCCCACTCGAAGCGGACCTGGTAGCGCGACTGGTCGAACGGTGTAGCCATCCCTCCAGGCTAGAGCCCCGGCATCCGCCCGCCGACGCCGGGCACCCACTGCCGGCCTGTTCCGCGCGCGGCTGGCGGCCCCGCGCGCACCAGATTCGGGTGGATGCCGCAGATTCGGGCGCGGAGGCCACCCCGCATCCGAATCGGGCGGAAATATCCGAATCTGGTGACGGCTCAGACCCCCCGACCCGGGTCAGGCGTGGGCGTCGATCACCGGGGTGAGGGCGAGCACGAGCCCGAGGACGTTGCGGGCCCCGCGCTGCAGCTCACCGAGTGTGAGCCCATCGGGTCGCGCGAGCGACTCGGCGATCGAGTCGTCCGCGTAGGGCTGGGGGCCGGCATCCGTCTTCACACCGCCCGGCATGAGCACGTCGACCTGCGCGCGCACGCGGTACGCACTGTTCTCCAGCGCGGGGAAGAGCGGATCGACCGCCTCCTCCATCCACCAGTCGGTCATGACGCATCCGGTGTAGCCCCACTCGCCGCGGAGGATCGTCGTCACGAGATCGTGGTGATAATGCGCCCACACTCCGTTGATCTGGTTGTACGAGGTCATGATCGCGAGCGGCTGCGCCTCGCGCACACAGATCTCGAAACCGCGCAGGTAGATCTCGCGAAGGGCTCGCTCGGAGACGCGCGAATCGTTGCGCGTGCGATTGGTCTCCTGATTGTTGGCCGCAAAGTGCTTGGGGCAGGCCGCCACACCCTGCGATTGGATGCCCTGGACCACCGCCGCGGCCGTCCAGCCGGTGACGAGCGGATCCTCGGAGAAGTACTCGAAGTTGCGGCCGCACAGCGGGTCACGGTGGATGTTCATCCCCGGGCTCAGGAGGACGTCGGATCCCTTGCGGATCATCTCCTGGGCATGCAGCGCGGTCAGTTCGCGCACGAGCACCGGGTTCCAGGTCGAGGCGAGGGCGGTGCCGGACGGCAACAGCGACGCATACGCCGACAGGCGGATGCCGCTCGGGCCGTCGGTCGTCGTCACGGGGCGCACACCCTTGGCGCGCAGCGACTCGGAGACCCCGCCGAGGACACCGGCGTTGCCGGCCGCGCCGAGCGGCGAGTGCATCGTGATGTCGCCGCGCGCGATATCGGCGAGCTCTGTCGCGGTCAGCTGCGCGACGAAGTCGTCGAGCGACGCCTCGCCCGCCGCCACGGAATCGAGTGTCAGCGGCGCGGTCGACGCGGGAAGGGCCGCCGGCAGCTGGTGGGTGATCCGCTCGCGCAGGTCGACGGTCGCGGTCGGCACGGGTGCGGTGGCCACGCGCGCCGTACCGTCGGCATCCCGAGTCAGGGTCATACGGTCGAAGGCCGTCACCGGGGCCGCTGCCTCGGTGACCTGCCGGACGACGCGCACGTCGGGGACCGTCACGGTCGTTTCCACGACGGCGCTGCGGGCATCGGTGCCGACGAAGAAGTGATAGTCCCCGGGCTCGAGCACCCACGCGCTGCGGTGGCCCGTCGCGCCACCGTCGTCGTAGGACGCGAGGTCATCGATCGCGACCGACAGGTCCACGCGCTCCGACTGACCGGGCTGCAGCACAGCCGTCTTCCGGTAGGCCGCGAGTCGCCGCGCGGGCTGACTCAGCGCGCCATCCGGAGCGGCGACATAGACCTGCACGGTCTCCGCACCGGCGCGCGTGCCGGTGTTGCGCACGTCGATGCTCAGGTGCAGGATCCCGTCCGCCTCGTCCGCGTGCGTCGTCACCGCGAACGTGGTGTACCCGAGGCCGAAGCCGAACGGAAAGAGCACCCGCTCCGGCGCGAAGGTTTCGAAGTAGCGGTACCCCACGAAAATGTCTTCGACATACGTGTTCGCATCGGGGTCGCCGAAGTTCGCCGAACTCGGGTAATCGGCGTAGCTGCGGGCGATGGTGTCGGTGAGCTTTCCGCTGGCCGGAGTCTCGCCGGCCAAGACCGCCGCGACAGCGCGGGCGCCCTCCATCCCGCCCTGCCAGGCCGCGACCAGGCCCGTGATGCGGTCGCCGTAATCGGCGAGCCACGACAGGTCCATGACGTTGCCGACATCGAGGACCACGACCGTGCGAGCGAAGGATGCTGTGACAGCATCCAGCAGGGCACGCTCCTCCGCGGCGAGGTAGTAGCTCCCCGGCTCGAGGATGCTCTCCCGCGCTTCGCCGGCGGCCCGGCCGATGACGACGACAGCGGTATCCGCACGCGTCGCGGCTGCGGCGGCGACCGCGGGCGCGAGAGGCATTTCGGGGAAGTGATGCGGCCACTGCCCCCAGGTGCCGGTGAGCTCCGCCGGGTTCTCCGCACACCACGCCGCATAGAGATCGGCGACCTCGGTATCGACAGAGACGCCGGCATCCCGCAGTCCCGCGACGAGATTCCAAACGTACGGGACCTTGACGTCGCCCCCGGAGCCGTAGCCGACCGCGAACCAGTCGAGCTGGGTGCGCCCGAAGACCGCGACCGTGCGCCCGTCCAGCGGGAGGACGGCGTCGTCGTTGCGGAGCAGCACGATCCCCTCGGCTGCGGCCTGCCGCGCCAAACGGCCCAGCGCCGGGTCAAGAGTGGGGTCGGTGTCTTCCAAAATCGTCGACAACTGGGCGACCGACTCGATCGCGGCGGCGCCGTGCGAGCGGTCACCGGATTCGATAGCGGGGGTGAGCGGCACTGATCTTCCTTCGAACAGGCTCCCGGCGAGGCTTGGGAGCGCTCCCACATTACCGGATACCCAGGTCGATGGTGCGACACTGCAGTATGCGGATTCTGTTGAAGCTCGTCCTGGACTGTGATGCCGATGCGGCCTGGCGAGCCCTTCATTCGCCGCGCGCGATTGCGGAGCTTTACGGACCGCTCATGATGATGGAGCCGATGTCGCCGAGCGGCATGCCCTCCTTCCTCACTCCGGGGACCGATGTTCCCGTCACGCTGTCCCTCGCCGGCGCCGTCCCGGTGGGTCAGCAGTTGATCCATGTGAGCGAGCGGCACACCGACGATGCGCACGGCCCGGTGCGCATCTTCCGCGACAGCGGCATCCCCCTCACCGGACCGCTCGCCTCGCTCGACGTCTGGGATCACCAGATGGCGGTCTCACCCCTGCCCGGCGACGCGACGAAGACGCTGTGGCGCGATCGGCTCGTGATCGACGGGCCGACCGCGCTGGCGCTGTGGCCCGTCCTGTGGGCCACCTGGCAGTGGCGCGGCGTGCGCTTGCGCGCCCTCGCGCCCACGTGGGCGCACGACCCGGACCACACCACCGCCGGCTGACTCATGCGGCGAGCGCGGCGATCGGGGCGACCCGCGTCGCCAGGCGGGTCGGGGTGACGGTAGCGGCGACCGTCAGTACGGCCGTGGCGATGACGATCACGAGCACCGGCATCCACGGGATGGCAGGCGCGACGAGCGTCGGCGATGACCACGCCGGCGGCACCGCGACCGAGCCGAGGAGCGACTGCGCGGCGACCCAGCCGTACGCGACACCCAGGACGAGTCCGAACACAAGCGACGTGATCGTCACGTGCACCGCTTCCAGCAACACGACCTGGCGGATCTGCGGCGAGGTCAGCCCGAGCGCGCGGAGAAGTCCCAGCTCGCGCTGGCGTTGGACGATTCCGATGCTGAGGAGATTGACCAGGCCGATTCCGGCGATGACGGCCGACACCGCCACGAGGCCCATCATGATGCCGGCGAACGTGTCCATGATCTGCGACATCTCGGCGGGCGGCGCTCCGCCCGCCGAGGCCGTCATGACCCCCTTCACCGACTCATTCGCGACCGCGAACATCGAAACCAAGGTGACCCCCATCACGACGCCGATCGCCATGCGACTCGACCGCTCCGGGTAGCGCAGCGCGTTCTCCGCGGCAAGCCTGGCCGTGGCGGAACGACCGAACACACGCCCGGTCAGGCGCAGGAGCGGCGGCATGATCTGCACGGCTCCGAGCGAGAGTCCGGTGAAGGAAAGGATGCCGCCGACAAAGGCGATCACGACACCGAGCGGGCTGACGAGCCCTGCGGCCACGCCGAGGGCGAGAAGACCGGCACCTCCGGCGCTGAGCGCGATCGCGGCGACACGTCGGCCGCGGGCGCGCGACACCTCGTCGTGGGTGCGAGCGGTCGCTCCGGCGAGCGCCTGCAGCGGCGTGACGGTGAGGACACGCCGCGATCCCGCCCACGCCCCGATCCACGTCGTCAGCGCGACCATCACTGCCGGGAGGACCAGCACCGGCTGGACAAGTGCGTAGTCGGCCGTGATGTCGAACGCGATCCGCGCTCCGGAGAGGAGCACGGCAGTGAGCGCCACACCGAGGGCGAGGCCCGCAACCGCGCCCATCGCGCCCACGATGAGCCCCTGCCGCGCGATCTCCACGCGCTGCGATCGGGCGGAGGCGCCGATCAGACGCAGCAGGGCGATGCGGCGGGTGCGCCCCGCGACGATCGTCGCGAACGTGTTCGCGGTGACGATCGCGGCGACGTAGACGGCGACCCCGACCAGCAAAACGCTCAGGATCCCGACGACGATCGCCACCGTTTCACCACCACCGATGTACGGATCGCTCTTCACCCACGCGCCCATGAACCCCGTCGCGCTCAGAAGCAGCACGCCGAAGGCGGAGGAGATCGCGGCGACGAGCACCGTGGCACCCATCCCCCGCTCGCGGAGCCAGTGCCACGAGCCGACCGTCCGCGGCATCCGACCGGCGGCGGTCATGCCGACACCTCCGCCGCGAGCATGAAAGCCGAAACCTGCTCGGCGCTCTGCCGAGGCTTGTCGGCGACGATCCGGCCGTCACCGAGGAAAAGCACGCGGTCGGCGAACGCGGCCGCGACGGGATCGTGGGTGACCATCGCGATCGACTGGCCGTGCTCCCGGGCCGCGACCGCCAGCAGCGTCAGAACTTCGCGGCTGGAACGTGAGTCGAGGTTACCGGTCGGTTCGTCGGCGAACACGAGATCCGGCGCCGTCGCGAGGGCGCGCGCGATCGCCACGCGCTGCTGCTGTCCGCCGGAGAGCTCGTGCGGACGGTGGCGCAGGCGCGCCCCGAGGCCGAGCGTCTCCACCAGGCCGTCGATCCGGGCACGTTCGAGGGCCGACGGTGTCCGCCCATCGAGATCGAAAGGAAGCACGATGTTGCCGATCGCGTCGAGGGTGGGCACGAGGTTGAACGATTAGAAGACGAACCCCACGCGGCGGCGCCGCAGAATGGTGAGTTCGAGGTCGGAGAGCCCGGTGATCTCGGTGTCGCCGATCCAGGCCCGGCCGCTCGTGGGAGCGTCGAGACCGGCCATGATGTGCATAAGGGTCGATTTGCCGGAGCCGGACGGCCCCATGATCGCCGTGAATTCACCCCGCCGGATGCCGACGCTCACGTCGTCGAGCGCACGCACGCCGCTTTCGCCGGTGCCGTAGGTGCGGGTGAGGTGCTGTACGCGGGCCGCCAGGCCCAGGTCTGTCGTCGAAATCTGCATGTCCTCGACGCTACGAAGCGGAGGATATCGCGGACATCGGCCTGGGGTCGCGCGGGCCTACATCGCGAGGATGATCCCGCCCGCCTCTGCCGGTGTCAGGTGAGGCCGTGCTCGAAGGCGAAGACCACCAGCTGCACGCGATCGCGGAGCGCGAGTTTGGCGAGGATGCGGCTGATGTGGGTCTTCACCGTCGCTTCGGAGAGGTATTCACGGCCGGCGATCTCGGCGTTCGACAGCCCGCGCGCGGCGAGCGCGAAGATGTCGCGCTCGCGATCGGTGAGCGACGCGAACGACGCTGGCGCCTCCTTCGGCGGCGCCGCGAACTGGGCGAACAGCTCACGGGTAGCCGCGGCAGCGATCACGGACGATCCGGCGTGGACGGTGCGGATCGCGGCGAGCAGGAACTCGGGGTCGGCATCTTTCAGCAAGAACCCGCTTGCGCCCTGCCGTATCGCGTGAGCCGCGGCCTCGTCGAGATCGAACGTCGTCAGCATGACCACGCGAGGCGGCGCATCGCCGAACGAGGTGTCCGCCAGGAGTTCAGCCGTCGCCGTGAGGCCATCCATGACAGGCATGCGAATGTCCATGAGAACGACGTCCGGTCGGGCCGCGCGGACGACCCGGAGCCCCTCGACCCCGTCTCCCGCCTCTCCCACGACCTCCAGATCGGGCTGCGAATCGATGACCATGCCGATGCCTGCCCGGAACAGCGCCTGATCATCGATCAGAACGACGCGGATCACGACGTCTCCACGATCGGGATCTGCGCGCGCACCACAAACGCACCGTGGGTCGCTCCGGCCTCCAGCGTCCCGCCCACAAGGTGCGCCCGCTCCCGCATGCCGATGAGTCCGTGCCCCCGGACAGGGTCGGCGCGCGCCGGGGCATCCGTGGGATTGCGGACCGACAGATCGACGCGATCGGCGCGCCAGGCCAAGGTGAGCTCAACGGGCGCGCGTCCGTGCCGGAGAGCGTTGGTGAGCGCCTCCTGCAGGATCCGATAGACCGCGAGCTCGACGGATGCCGGCTGCGCCCCCTGCGGTGCCGGATCGACGTCGACGCGCAGATCGATGCCGGCGGCGCGCACCTGCGCGTACAGCGCCTCAAGATCGGCCAGGCGCGGCTGCGGTCCGGGCGCTTGCGCGTGTCGGAGCTGAGTCAACAGCATCCGCACGTCCGCCAGCGCCGAACGCGCCGTCGTCGAGATCGTGCCGAGGGCGGCCGTGGCTACCGCGGGCTCGGCCGCGTATCGCGCGCCGTCGGCCTGCGCGATCACGACGGCCAGCGAATGCGCGACCACATCGTGCATGTCGCGGGCGATGCGCACCCGCTCCTGCTCCGCAGCCGTCTCGGCCTCGGCGAGTTCCTGCGCGGCCCGGTTGGCACGTGCGCGCATCGCCGTGCGGGCGAGGGCCCCAACAGTCCAGGACAGGAGCAGGGCAAAGACTGCCGCCGCGAACGTCGTGATGCCGACCGCGAGGTACGAGCCCACCACGGACTCGAGGCTCCACGACCCGGCGAGGAGCAGCGGGGCAAGCAGATACACCGTGATCAACAAGCCGCCGGCGAGTGACGAGGCGAACCCCACCCAGAACACGAAACGAGTGCCGTACGCGGCGGTGGTGTAAAGGATGCCGAAGATCGCGATGTTGCCGGGGAGCGGCGGAAGGCCGCCGGCCATCTGCAGGAAGGCGGCCGCCCAGGCGACCGACACGGCGATTCCGGGAGCACGCCGGCGGAGAGCGAGCGCGACACCGAAAACGAGCGTGAGCGCGACGGCGACAAGGATCGTCAGCGACTCGTCCGGAAGCAGAGACCCTACGCCCCGCCACGGCACGAGTGTCGTCAGCGTCGCGAGTGTCGTCAGCGTCGCGATCAGCGTGAACGCTGCGGCCACCACGACGTCGGTGACGAACTGGTAGCGCGGAATCTGGCGGGACACCCTTCCGACGCTACGCGGGGACGGATGCCGGATCATCCACCCAGCGATGTATTCGGGTTCGGTGATCGGTGCTCTGCGACGGGGACGAGCGGACGATGCTCGTAGAAGCTCTGCAGCACGACGGTCGTCCGGGTGTTGACTGACGCGGCCTGCCGGATGTCCCGGATGAGTTCTTCCAGCGCGCGTGGCGTGGGGACTCGGACGAAGAGCATGTACGCGGCGTCACCGGCGATGGAGTGGCAGGCCTCGATCGCATCGAGGTGCTCGAGCAGTTCGGGGGCGTTGTCGGGCTGGGCGGGGTCGAGCGGCGTGATTTCGACGAACGCCGCGAGAGGCCGCCCGGCGGCCTCCGGGTCGACGACGGCCCGGTATCCCGTGATGGTGCCATCCGCTTCGAGTTTCTTCAATCGCGCTTGGACCGCCGACACCGACAAGCCCACCGCGTCGGAGAGGTGGGCGAGCGTGGCTCTCCCATCCCGGGAGAGTTCGCGCACGATCGAGAGGTCGACAGCATCCTGCATGAATGGAAGAATAACGGATGAAGGGTTCAATCGCCGGAATATTTCCTGCTGCGAGTCGAAAGATCGGAGTTCTCATGTCCTTGACCGCCCACCAGGCACCTACCGTCATCGGAGAGCCCGAGGTTGTCGAAGACAACCGAGCGACCACGCAGCTTGTCGAAGACAACCGAGCGACCACGCAGCTTGTCGAAGACAACCGAGCGACCACGCACGTTGCCCAAGGCAGTGCCCTCACGGAACAGCCGGCGTGGCTCGCCCTCAAGGATGCGGCCATCCAGCTGCAATCGCTCCAGCACAAGGACGGGTCGCTCGCGGACCCGGCCGACCTGCCCGCGGCGCGCGCCCATGTGACGACCATCACCGCCGCGATCCGCACGCTCGCCCCCCTGTTCCCGCACGACGCGGCGTACCTCGCGGCATCCATCGTCGACTTCGAGCGCTGGGCGACAGCGGGCTTCGGTGTGCCGGACTTCCTCGATTCGCTCCAGGCATTCCAGCCGCAACGCGAGCGCGTCGACGGGCTCGCTCATCTCGTCGTCTTCCCGATGTACACCCAGAACGGCTCGCGCAGCCGCCTCGTCGAAGCGGTCCTGTGCGAAGTGATCTGGCCCGAGTTCATCGGCGAATTGGAGACGACCTACACGAACGGCCTCTTCCTCTCGCTGCGGTTTCTCGATTTCACTCCCGGCTACGACACGAATTCGGCGGTGCTGTTCCCCGAGACGGTCGCGATGCGGGAGATTCCGGCGTTCACGTGGGGCGCGATCTTTCAGGACCGAGAAGCAGCCCGGTTCCGTCGGGTCGTGCGCACGGCCGCAGAGATCACCAAGCTCGATCTTCCCGAGGGCGCGCAGCGAATGCTCTCCGATCAAGAGCTCACCGAGAAGACGTTCGTGATGTGGGACATCATCCACGACCGCACCCACATGCGCGGCGACCTGCCGTTCGACCCGTTCATGATCAAGCAGCGGATGCCGTACTTCCTCTACTCGCTCGAAGAACTGCGGTGTGATCTCACGGCGTTCCGGGAATGCGTGAACATCGAACAGCGACTGTCGGCCGCCGCCGCCCTCAGCGATGCCGAGACGGAGATGCGCGACCACGCGCGACTCGTGCAGTACGCGGTGCTGTTCGACCGGATCTTCCGCTTCGCGATCACCGGCTCGCGTGTGCGCAACTACGACGGCCTCGGCGGCCAATTGCTGTTCGCGTGGCTGCACCAGCGCGGCGTGCTGCACTGGACCGACACCGCGCTCGCGTTCGACTGGGACGATGTTCCGAGTGCCGTGATCTCTCTCGCCGACGCGATCGACCGTCTCTACTGGGAATCGATCGACAGGCCGAAGGTCGCACACTGGCTGGCCGCGTACGAGCTCGTCCGCGCGGTCGTCACCCCGCATCCCGCCTCGCAGTGGGCGCGCGGTCTGTCGGATGACGTGCTCTCGGGCCCGCCGTCCGGCTACACCGACGCGGTCCTGGACGACGAGTTCCCGTTGTCGATGTTCTTCGAGGCGCTCGAGAAGAAAATGCGGCCGGTGATCACCTCGACCGAGGGCATCCGCGGCACCGACGCCTGAATCGACCTACTGCTCCGCCACGCCTCCCCGCGCCTGCGCGGCGGAGGCCGGTGGCGTGGGCGGCTCTTCATCAGCGGTCTCGACCACGATTTCCGGCGCCTCCGAGTACCCGGCGGAAAGGATGCGGTACGAGCGCGTCGTGAACGCCACGATCGCGAGCACGACCATCGCCGACCCCGAGAACAGGAAGATGAGCGCGATCCCGCGCGCCTCCCCGTCGCCGAGGAGCCAGCCCCAGGTCGCGAAGCCCGCGTCGGTCTTCATATACGGGATGATCCAGAGCTCCGCGATCGGCGCGATCGCGAACGACGTGATCGGCGCCGCCGACACTTCGAGAGCCGTCGCTGCGCCGAACACGCGCCCTTGCTTCTCGAACGGGACGACTTTCTGGATCACGGTCTGCTCGGCAGCTTCGACGGCCGGGATGAGCATCATGTACAGCCAGATGCCGACGACGTAGAGCCATGGCCACTCGCGGATCGTGAAGATCGCCCCGAGGAAGCCCATCAGCGCGACCAACCAGAGCATCGTGCGGATCGGGTTGCGCCCGAGGCCGCGCGCGGCGACGATCGCACCGCCGATGATGAAGCCCGTAGAACTGAAACCCAGGACGACGCCCCACCACTCGACCGGGAAGAGCGTGAGACCGTACGGGTCCATCAGCGCCATGTAGACGCCGCCGATGAGGTTGTTGAAGGTCGAGAAGATGATGAGAGCGAACAGGCCCGGCACCGCTCCGATCGCCGCGGCCGCACCCCGGATGTCGATGAGCTCGCCGCGCTCGCCTCGTTCGGGTTCATCTTCCGGCACGCGCAGGAACAACAGATGAATGAGCGCCGCGAGCGTGAACACGATCGCGATGAGGAGCGTCCAGCCCATCCCGAGCAGCCCGATCGACAGGCCGGAGAACACGCTCGTCACGAGGAAAGCCAGTCCCTGAACGGTCCCGACAAGCCCGTTCGCGTTGGCGTGTCGCTCGGTGGGGACCAGCAGGGTCACCGTCGTCGACAGGGCAATATTGCGGAGATTCTCGATCACCGCCCCGCCGAGGATCACGCCCGAGAAGAGCCAGAACCACGGCCCGCCGAGATCGAGCAACTCTGCTTCGGGCCGGGCGAGAAAGATCGCCCCCGCGAAAGTGAACGCGGCCAGGGTCACCACAGCCGAGAGCACCATCACCCGAATCTTCCGGTGCCGATCGACGAGGGTTCCGAAGACCATGCCGAAGATCGCGAGGAGCAGCATGTAGGCCCCGCCGATGATCCCCGTGGCGAGCACCGATCGAGTCTCGAGGTAGACCCAGAACGTGAGGGCAAACCAGAGGAAGCTCGTGGTCACGTTCGCCGCCGCCGTATTCACCAGAACATGGAGGAAGACACGCATCCCGTTCTCGGGAACCGCCCGCGTGGACGCGGCTGCGTCCGGTTCACCCTGATGCTCGCTCACGAGGCCGAGGTTAGCTGAGGGCTCCGACATTCGGAGCGGGTCCCGTGCTCGTAGGCTGGACCGTGTGAGCACACTGCATGATTCGGCCGTCCGCGGCTTCGCGAGCGACAACTATTCCGGAATCCACCCCGAGGTGCTCGCGGCCATCGCGGCGGCCAACGACGGCCACCAGATCGCCTACGGCGAAGACGCCTACACCGCGCGTCTTCAGGAGGTGTTCGCGCAACACTTCGGCGAGAGCGCGCAGGCGTTTCCCGTCTTCAACGGCACGGGAGCCAACGTCGTCGGGTTGCAGTCGATGTTGCCTCGCTGGGGAGCGGTGATCGCGGCATCCACGGCGCACATCAACGTGGACGAGGGGGGCGCCCCCGAGCGGGTCGCCGGGATCAAGATCCTCGGCATCCCCACCGACGACGGCAAGCTCACCCCCGACCTCGTCGACCGTGAGGCATGGGGATGGGGAGACGAGCACCGCGCGCAGCCGCTCGTGGTCTCGATCACGCAGTCCACCGAGCTCGGCACGGTCTACACGCCCGATGAGATCAGGGCGCTCGCCGATCACGCCCACGCGCGGGGCATGCGCCTGCACCTCGATGGGGCGCGCATCTCGAACGCTGCGGCTGCCCTCGACCTGCCCCTTCGGGCGTTCACGACTGACGCGGGTGTGGACCTGCTCAGCTTCGGCGGGACGAAGAATGGCGCGATGCTCGGGGAAGCGATCGTCGTGCTCGATCCCACCGCATCCGACGGTCTTCTGTTCCTCCGCAAGCTCAACATGCAGCTCTCCAGCAAAATGCGTTTCGTCTCGGCGCAGCTGATCGCTCTGCTCGAGGGTGATCTGTATCTGCGCAATGCGCGTCATTCCAACGCGATGGCTGCACGGTTGCGTGCCGGGGTCGAAGCGGGCATCGCCGACGGGACGATCGCGGGCGTCTCCTTCAGCCAGCCGACGCAGGCCAATGGTGTCTTCGCAACGTTGCCCGAGGGCGTGGCCGATCAGCTCCGCGCGGCCTTCCGCTTCTACGACTGGGACGCGGCGAAGAACGAAGTGCGCTGGATGTGCTCGTTCGACACGACAGAGCAGGACGTCGACGCGTTCGTCGCGGAGCTCGCACGCCTCACCTGAGCCAGGTCTGGTTCGCGCCCCCGGTCCATATTCAGTCCGCCCGCACGTCACCGCGCGGCCGTGCCGCGGAAAGTCCGCCCCACGTACCCGCCGTCGTCGCGGGGAGACTGAATACGGCCCGCGGGGCAGCGTCCGCTCGCGACGGCTGTCGGCGCGGACTGTGACGGGTGGTGGCTCAGTCGTATGGCGCGTGAGGTGTTGGGCGCCCCACGCGCAACACCGGACACCACACGCACCAGCGACCATGCGAGTCGGCCGCGATCAGCGTCGGCGCCCTCCGCGGGCTCGACGGTGATCAGTCGCCGGCGCCCTCCGCGGGCTCGACGGTGATCAGTCGCCGGCGCCCTCCGCGGGCTCCGGCGTGGGCGCCGCCGCGGCGGCCGACTCGGCGCGCATGAGCTCCTTGACCTCGGACATGAAGCTCGTGAGCTGTTGCTGCTGCCACCGCAACTGGCGCGTGCGATCCTCGGCGTCGCGCAGGACCGACTGCGAGTGCTCGGTCACCGTGTCGATGATCTTCTGCGCCTTGACGCTGGAGCGCTCAAGGATCTCCCGCGCCCGCAACTTCGCGTCGGCCTCGAGCTGCTGTGACTGCGCGCGCATGAGCTTGTCGAAGTCGTCGGCCTTCGCGGTGATCCGCTGCGAGTGATCCAGCGACGCGGCGACCTGGTCGTTGGCATCCTGCGTGATGCGCTCGGCGTGGGCGACGGCCTGATTGTGCAGCATCAAGAACTCCTGCTGCGCGTCGTCCTGCCGGCGCGTGAGCGATTCCTCGAACTCGAGCGCACGCATCCGCTGCTCACGAACCGCGTCTTCGGCCTCGGCGCGCATCTGCTCGCTCTCCCGGGCAACGAGAGAACGGAGCGAGGCCGCACCCTTCTCGGCCTCGGTGCGGATCGCGGCAGCTTCCTGCTGCGCCTGGGCGACCTTCTCGGCCGCGTGCGCCGCCTCACGCTCGAGCTGCGATTCATGCGCCGTCAGCTCGGTCTCGATGCGCAGTCGCGCCTGCTGCGCGTCCGTCTCGGCCTGCGTGCGGAGCGTCTCTGCATCGGCCTGCGCGTCGGCACGCCGGGCGGATATCTCCTCGCGCGCCGCTTCGAGCAGGCGATCGGCCTGGACGCTCGCGTTCTTGATGATGACGCTGGCCTGTTCCTCGGCCACACGCAGCACTTCCTCGAAGCGCTCGCGTCCCTTCGACGACTCATCGGCCGCGCCGACAAGCTCGGCGCTGAGCGTCGAGACCTTGTCCTCCGCGTTGCTGACCTTTGCCGCTTCGACGGCGAGATCCGCCTCGAGCGCGGCCTTCCTGTCTTCGAGCTCCTCGATCGTCGCCAGGTGGGTCTTGATCGTGGCGACCGCGCGACGGTACTTGTCCGTGAGCTTTGCCACCTCGTCGCCGTGCCCGGAGCGCTGCGCCGTCAGCTCGGCGATGGCGGCATCGACCTCGGCTTTGTCGTATCCACGGAACGTCGTCGTGAACGAGCCGCTGGATGCCGCGGGAGCCCCCGCGATCAGCTCATCGAACGGCGACGATTCGGTGTTCTCATCGTGGGAGGAGTGCACATCGGACACAGCGGTCTCCGCTTCTCGCGGGTGCCGCGACGGGAACACGACACCAGAGGGGGATGCCGGCGCGGGTCAGCCGACGATCGAACAATACCCGACACCGGAGCGCGCCCATCACGCGTGACGCAGGGGCCCGCACCGCGGCATCGACGCCGCGTCGGACCAGCTCCTCAGCGCAGCGCCCCGACGCTCGCCAACGCGAGGCGCAGGAGAGTCAGTCGCCCGCCCTCCATCTCCGCGGCGAGCGCGTCGGATGCCGCTTCCTCGGGCGACATCCACGTCACCTCGAGCGCATCCTGACGCGGTTCGCACGTCCCGGTCACGGGCACGACGAAGGCGAGCGAGACGGCATGCTGCCGCTCGTCGTGATAGGCGCTGAGGCCGGGCATCGGGAAGTACTCCGCGACCGTGAACGGCACCGGCTGGGGCGGCAGCAGCGGGAAGGCCATTGGGCCGAGATCGTTCTCGAGATGACGGAAGAGGGCGTCGCGCACCGTCTCGCCGTAACGGACGCGGCCGCTGACGATCGTGCGTGTCATCTCCCCCATCGGCGTCGACCGCAGCAGGACACCCACATGCGTCACCGCGCCCATTCCGTCGGTGCGCACCGGAACGGCCTCGACGTAGAGGATCGGCAGCCGTCGGCGTGCTTCGGCGAGCTCGATATCGGTCAGCCACCCCGGGTTGGCGGCATTTCCCGGCGCGGGTGATCCGAACGAGCCATCCCCGTCGGGATGCCCGGCGCGCCCATATCCGCGCAACGGGTCGCGCTCCGCGCCGTCATCATCGCGCTCGTTCGGATCGGGGTCGGGGGTGCGAACGGCCATGCCTCATGTATACCCCAGCCCACCGCGACGTCCGAGGTGGCTGTCAGACTGGGCGCATGATCGAGGTCCCCCTTCTGGATGCCGATGCCGTCCGCTGGTCCGTTCCGCCCGATGAACGCGCGGGGCGCCCGCTCCTGGTCCTCTTGCACGGATACGGGTCTCACGAGGGAGATCTCTTCGCCCTCGCCCCGTTCCTCCCCGAGGAGTTCGTCGTCGCGGCCGTCCGCGCTCCGCTCTCGCCGCCGTTTCCGACGCCGGGCTGGTCGTGGTTTCCGATCGAGGGTCTCCACGCGCGCCGTGGCGACGCCGCGACGGCAGCCGCCGAACGCCTGATCGAGTGGCTCGACACGCAGTCTGATGCCGCCACGATCGGCCTGCTCGGGTTCTCGCAGGGGGCCGTCATCGCTCTGCAGGCGCTCCGGTTGCATCCCACCCGATTCGCCTTCGCGGTGACGCTGGCCGGGTTCGTCGCCGACGAACCTCTCCCGACGGATGCTGCACTGGCCGCGGTGCGCCCCCCGGTCTTCTGGGGGCGCGGTGCGCGCGACGAGGTGATCCCCGAGGAACGCATCGCGCACACGAGCCAGTGGCTTCCCGGGCACGTGGATCTGAGCGGCCGAGTGTATCCCGGGCTCGCACACAGCGTCTCGCAGGACGAGCTCGACGATGTCACGCTGTTCCTGCGTCAGCGCCTCACGGCCATCGCGGTACCGGAGTAGAACGAGCCTTCCGGAGCCGAATGTCGGTGCCCCGCGCGAAGATGGGGAGATGGCCGATGTCCTCGAGCGGTTCGGTCCTGCCACGCAGGACTGGTTCCGTGGCGCGTTCGCCCAGCCCACGACCGCGCAGGCGGGAGCCTGGGAGGCGATTTCCGGCGGAAAGCACGCTCTCGTTGTCGCCCCGACCGGTTCGGGTAAGACGCTCTCGGCCTTCCTCTGGGCGATCGACCGGGTGTTCCACGACCGGCGCGATGCCCCGATCGACACGAAGCCGAAGAAGAAGGATGCCGCGCCGCGCACCCGCGTGCTCTATATCTCACCGCTGAAAGCGCTCGGCGTCGACGTCGAGCGCAACCTCCGCTCGCCGCTCGTCGGCATCGGCCAGTCGGCGAGGCGCCTCGGCGATCCTCTGCCCGAGCTCACCGTCGGGGTCCGCTCGGGCGACACCCCCTCAGCGGATCGACGCAAGCTCGTCACCGATCCGCCCGACATCCTCATCACGACGCCCGAATCGCTCTATCTCATGCTCACGAGCCAGGCCGCCGAGACGCTGCGCGGCATCCACACCGTGATCATCGACGAAGTCCACGCGGTCGCCGCTACCAAGCGCGGCGCCCACCTCGCCGTCAGTCTCGAGCGGCTCGACGCGCTGCTGGAGAAGCCCGCACAGCGCATCGGACTGTCGGCGACCGTCCGTCCGATCGACGAGGTCGCCCGCTTCCTCGGCGGGTCGGCCCCTGTCGAGATCGTGGCGCCGCGCGCGACGAAGGCTTTCGATTTGTCGGTCGTCGTCCCGATGGACGACATGCTGCATCCGCCGCCTCCGCCCGGCACCGACACACCAGACGCATCGCCGGACGGCGACGGCGAGTGGTTCGCGGCGCCCGGACCGACGGAGATCACCGGTTCAGTCTGGCCCCACGTGGAAGAGGCGATTGTGGACCGCGTGCTCGCGCACCGCTCGACGATCGTGTTCGCCAACTCGCGGAGGCTCGCCGAACGCCTCACCGGCCGACTCAACGAGATTTACGCCGAGCGACTCGGCACGGAGCCGGCCGTCCGAACGGTGCCGGCGGCGATGATGGCGCAAGCCGGAGCATCCGCGGGTGCGCCGCCAGAGCTCGCCAAGGCGCATCACGGGTCGGTGTCGAAAGAGCAACGCGCGATCGTCGAAGACGAGCTGAAGTCCGGCATCCTGCGCTGCGTCGTGGCGACGTCGAGCCTCGAACTCGGCATCGACATGGGTGCGGTCGATCTCGTCATCCAGGTCGAGGCACCACCGTCCGCCGCATCCGGCCTGCAACGCGTCGGGCGCGCGGGCCATCAGGTCGGCGAGGTCAGCCGTGCGGCGCTGTTCCCGAAGCACCGCGGAGATGTCCTGCACACGGCCGTCGTCACAGAACGGATGCTGGCCGGGCAGATCGAGGCGATCGCGGTTCCACAGAATCCGCTCGACATTCTCGCGCAGCAGACGATCGCCGCCTGCGCACTGGGGGCCATCGACGTCGAGGGCTGGTTCGAGACCGTCACGCGGTCGGCACCGTTTCGAGCTCTTCCCCGCTCGGCGTACGAGGCCACGCTCGACCTGCTCGCCGGCCGCTTTCCCTCCGACGAATTCGCCGAGCTCCGCCCGCGGGTCGTGTGGGATCGCGATCAGGGAACACTGACGGGCAGGCCCGGGGCGCAGCGGGTTGCCGTCACGAGCGGCGGGACGATCCCCGACCGCGGCCTGTTCGGTGTGTTCGTCGCGGGCGAGACACGCAATGCCCGCGTCGGCGAACTCGACGAAGAGATGGTCTACGAATCGCGGGTGAACGACATCTTCACGCTCGGCACGACGAGTTGGCGGATCGTGGAAATCACCCACGATCGCGTCAACGTCCTGCCCGCCTTCGGCCAGCCCGGCAAGTTGCCCTTCTGGCACGGTGACGGATTGGGGCGTCCGGCCGAACTCGGCGAGGCGCTCGGAAAATTCTCCCGCGAAGTCGCCGCAGCGACCCCCGAGAAAGCCACCGAACGGCTGCGTGGCTCGGGGCTCGACGACAACGCGATCGGCAATCTGCTGGCCTACCTCGCCGAACAGCGTGAAGCCACCGGCACCCTCCCCACCGACAAAACGCTGACTGTCGAGCGGTCGCGCGACGAGGTCGGCGACTGGCGGGTGATCTTGCATTCCCCGTACGGCATGCATGTGCACGCACCGTGGGCGCTCGCCGTCAACGCCCGCATCCGTGAGCGTCTCGGCGTCGAAGGTTCGGCGGTCGCGAGCGATGACGGGATCATCGCCCGCGTGCCCGATGCCGAGACCGAACCTCCGGGCGCCGAACTGTTCGTCTTCGAACCGGACGAGCTCGAACAGCTCGTCACGGACGAGGTGGGGGGGTCCGCCCTCTTCGCGTCGCGGTTCCGGGAGTGCGCCGCGCGAGCACTTCTCCTCCCCCGACTGAACCCCCACAAGCGTTCTCCCCTCTGGCAGCAGCGGCAGAAATCCGCCCAGTTGCTGGAGGTCGCCAAGAACCATCCGACCTTCCCGATCATCCTCGAAACGCTCCGCGAGGTGCTCCAGGATGTGTACGATCTTCCCGCGCTTCTGCGGATCGCGCGCTCGATCGGTGACCGCGGCATCCGCCTCGTCGAGACCACCACGAGCCAGCCGTCGCCGTTCGCTCGCGACCTGCTGTTCGGATATGTCGGCGCGTTCATGTACGAAGGTGACTCGCCGCTCGCGGAACGGCGCGCGGCGGCGCTCTCCGTCGACCCCGCGCTGCTGTCCGAGCTCCTCGGCAAGGTCGAGATGCGGGAGCTGCTCGACCCCGGGGTCATCGCCCAGTTCGAACGCGAGGCCCAGCGCCTCGATCCGAGCAGGCGGGCACGCGGCCTCGAGGGCGTGGCCGATCTCCTGCGTATCCTCGGCCCCCTGGACGCCGACGACACCGCCGCACGCCTCGAAGGAGACGATCCGGTCGCCGACACGCTCCTGGAGGAACTCGTTGCCGCGCGACGCGCGATCCGTGTCACGATCGCCGGCACCGACCGGGTCGCCGCGATCGAGGATGCGGGCCGCCTCCGCGACGCGCTCGGGATCGCGCTGCCGGTCGGGATCCCGACCGCGTTCCTCGAGCCGCTCCCCGACCCCCTCGGCGATCTGATCGCCCGGCATGCCCGCACGCACGGGCCGTTCCGGACCGCCGCGGTCGCCGAGCGCCTGGGAATCGGCGCGGCCGTCGCGCGCCAGACGTTGCAGCGGCTCGAGTCGCAGGGGCGCCTGACGAGCGGTTTCTTCCTCGCGGCCTCGGCGCCCGGTGACGGCGACCTGGAATGGTGCGACACCGAGGTCCTGCGCCGGTTGCGTCTCCGCTCGCTCGCGGCGATCCGCGGCACGGTCGAACCGGTCTCCCCCGAGGCGTTCGCGCGCTTCCTGCCGGTCTGGCAGCATGCCGACGGACGGCGGCTGGAGGGCATCGACGGCACGCTCGCGACGATCGAGCAGCTTGCCGGCATCCCGCTCCCCGCCAGCGCCTGGGAGTCACTCATCCTCCCGTCTCGGGTATCCGACTACACGCCCGCGCTCCTGGATGAGCTCACCTCGACCGGCGAGGTCATCTGGTCGGGGCACGGATCGCTCCCGGGTCGGGACGGCTGGATCGCGCTCCACCCGATCGACACGGCGCCCCTGACGCTGGCGGCGCCAGATGAGGCCGAACCCGAGATACCCCTGGAACAGGAGCTGCTCGCAGCCCTCGCCGGCGGTGGAGCGTACTTCGCCGCCCAGCTCAGCGCGATGACGGCAGCGGAGTCCGAGCAGGCCGTCATCGATGCGCTCTGGAACCTGACCTGGACGGGCCGCGTGACCAACGACACATTCGCTCCCGTCCGCGCACTCCTCGCCGGGGGCTCGCAGGCCCACCGGACCGCCCGGCGCACACCGCGGGCGCGCATGTTCCGCGGGACGTCGCTCGCTGTGACGCCGCGCGCCGCGGCACCCCAGCGTCCGCCTTTGATCGGCGGACGCTGGTCGATGCTGCCCACAGCCGAGAGCGATCCGGCGATCCGTGCCACCGCATCGGCGGGTCTCCTGCTCGAGCGCTACGGCATCCTGACTCGCGGTTCTGTGCAGGCCGAAGGCGCCGCGGGCGGTTTCGCGCAGGCATACCGGGTGCTGGCCGGGTTCGAGGATGCCGGCCACGCCCGCCGGGGCTACTTCATCGAGCAGCTGGGCGCCGCCCAGTTCGCCGCCTCGGCGACCGTCGATCGCCTCCGCACGTTCGCCGGGCTCCCCGACCCGGCCCCGCTCCACGCCGTCACACTGGCCGCCACCGACCCCGCGAACCCGTACGGGGCCGCACTCGGCTGGCCGGCCCTGGAGGGGATCACCCACCGTCCCGGGCGCAAGGCCGGTGGACTCGTCACGCTCGTCGACGGCTCACTCGTGTTCTATCTCGAACGCGGGGGCAAAACCGCCCTCGCCTTCACCGACGATGAGCCTCTGCTGGCCGCGGCGGCGCGGGGTCTCGTCGAGACCGCGCGCGCCCGGCGCCTGGAGACCCTCACGATCGAGCAGGTCTCGGGCGCCTTCGTCTACGGCACTCCGGCCGGGCGGGCCCTCCGCGATGCCGGTTTCGTCGAGTCTGCGCGCGGGCTCACCCTCCGCAAGGCCCCGGCACGTGGCTGAGCACGGCGGAGACGACGATGCCCGAGGGTGACACCGTCTTCCGCACCGCGCGCCGCCTCCACGAGGCGCTGGCGGGCCGCGAGGTCACACGCTTCGACATCCGCGTGCCGGGGAGTGCCACCGCCGACCTCGTCGGCGCGAGCGTGCACGAGGTCGTCCCGCGAGGGAAACATCTGCTCCTGCGGATCGGCGAGATGACACTCCACTCCCATCTGAAGATGGAGGGCGAGTGGCACGTCTACGCGCCCGGCGAGCGGTGGCGAAACGCCGCATTCCGCGCCCGCGCGATCGTCGGCGTCACCGGCGCCGACGCCGTGGGGTTCGATCTCGCGATGGTCGAGGTCCTCCCCACGGCGGATGAGGCCCGCGTCGTCGGCCACCTCGGCCCCGACCTCCTGGGACCCGATTGGGATGCCGCGGAAGCCGCGCGGCGCGTCGGCGCGGACACCCGAGCCATCCACGTCGCGCTCCTGGATCAGCGGCACCTGGCCGGACTCGGCAACGAATACGTCAACGAGCTGCTCTTCGTCCGCGGCATCCTCCCGACGACACCTGCGACCGCCGTCGACGCTGCCTCTCTCGTCGAGACGGGCGCCCGCATGATCCGCGCCAATCGCGATCGCACTCCGCGCACCTTCACCGGCGACGCGCGCCGCGGCCACCAGACCTGGGTCTACGGCCGCGACCGGCGTCCGTGTCGGCGCTGCGGCACGCTGATCCTTCGGACGTCGCTCGGGGCGGATCCGACACGCACGCGCACCGTGTTCTGGTGCCCGCGATGCCAGACCTGACGGTCAGTGCCCGAGGTACCGGCCCGGGCGATGATTCAGTGCGAGCACGAGATTCAGGAGGATCGCTCCGGCTGCGCTCATCAGCACGCTCTGCCACGGCACGACCAGCAACGCCGCCACGATGATCAGCAGATCGAAGATCATCATGGTCCAGCCCGCGCGGAAGCCGGTGCGGTCCTGCACTTCGAGTCCGATGATGTTGATGCCACCGATGCTCGAGCGGTGCCGGAAGAGGATCAGCACCCCGACACCGGCGAGCAGATTACCCGCCAGAGTCCCGTAGAGCGGCTGGATGTCGGAGATCGGGAAGTACAGGTCATGGACGACGGCGAGTCCCGAAACGAGGCCGATCGAGACGACCGTGCGGATCGTGAAATCCCACCCGCGCCGGTAGACCGCGAGCAAGGCGAACGGAACGTTGATCAGCGCGAACAGCGCCCAGAACGGCCATCCCGTCGCGTAGCCGATCAGGAGGGACAAGCCCGCTGTTCCCCCCGTGACTGCTTCCGACGCGTGCAGCAGATGCAGTCCGAGTGAGGCGAGGAACGTCCCCGTGAGAATACCCAGGATGTCCTCGGCTACGGAGTGCGCGTTCGCCTTGCCGTCGAAGACCAGGGACGGGCCGGTCGTCGGGTCGACGGCGTCGGAGTCGGGCGTACTCACCCGGCGAGCCTACTCGCGCGCATGCGCGGGAATGAATCGGCAGGGCACGCCGTTGTCTTGAATCTCGGGAGGTTTCAGTGGGCAAGAACTACATCGACATCGAGAACGACCACGGCGAGACGCTGCGCTATCGCAAGCACGCGAACGGGCGAGGGCTCATCGCGCAAGGCGCCAAAGTGCACGCGACCGCGCTCATCGAAGTGGGCGCCTATGTCGAACCCGGAGCGCAGATCGCGGCCGGTGCGCACATCGGCCGCGGCGTCTGGGTCGAGCCGGATGCCGTCATCGGCCCGGAGGCCGAGATCGCCCCGCACGCCCACATCGGCGCCGGCGCGGCGATCGGTGCCCGCGCGAAGATCGGGGTGCGCGCCTTCATCGGAGCCCGCGCTCGGGTGGCCGGGGACTCGCTCATCGGCGACGACGAGCAGGTCGCGGACGGCGAGCAGGTCGCGACCGACCAGCGCGGTCTTCGCCTCGCCGCCTGAAACCTGGGGCGGTCTCAGCCGCCTCAGGCGAAGAGGAACAGGACGAACCCGATCAGCGGGAGCGTGCCCTGAATGAGCGCCGGTCGCAGGTACTTCGCACCGCTCGTGATCAGCACGAGCGCAGCGGCGGCCATCGATCCCAGGCTGAAAAGCAGGAGCGTCCGCCCGGCGACATCGGCGACCGTGCCGGATTCCCCGGCCCAGAAGAGTGTCAGCCCGATGACCACGCCGATCGCGAGGAACAGGTTGTAGAAGCCCTGGTTGTAGGCCATCGGCCGGGTCGTGTCGGCGGCATTCTGATCGGCGACCCCGAACCGCCTCCACACGCGAGGTTGCGTCCACTGGATCGACTCCATCACGAAGATGTAGACGTGCAGGAGCGCGGCGAGCGCCGCGACGACGGTTGCGATGATCGGCACCATGCTCTGACCATAGCGGTGACCGCTTTCACCCGCGGCTACGCTGACACCATGGCGAAAACGAGCGGCAGCCCCCGGCGCGGCGGTCGCCGACCGGTGCGAGCCTCGGCAGCCCGGCCCGCGAAAAAGCCCACCCCGGCGAAGAAGAAGCCCCCCGAGCCCGCCGCCCCGGCGCTGCCGACCGGTCCACTCCGGCTGGGCGCGACCCCCGGCGCGACACCGGGCACCTGGATCGACCGCTGGCACGAACGGATGCCGGGAACACGTCTCGAGCTCGTGCCGCTGAGCGTGGCCGATCAGCACGCCGCGCTCGTCGAGGGCGGTGTCGACGTCGCGATCGTGCGGGTGCCGATCGATCGCGACGGGCTGAACGTCATCGCGCTCTACGACGAAACGGCCGTCGTGGTCTGTGCGGCCGACTCGCACCTGACCGCTGCGGACGAGCTCGACCTCGCCGACCTTGCGGGCGAAGTAGTCATCGTGCCGCGCGACGCGGTCCTCACTCCCCCCGTGCCGGATGCCGGCCTCCCCGCCTTCGCTCCGCCCGACACGACCGAAGACGCGATCGCGATCGCGGCCACCGGCATCGGGATCGTCATCGTTCCGATGTCTCTCGCCCGCCTGCACCACCGCAAAGACACCGCGTGGCGACCGCTGGTAGACGGTCCGCTCGCCCCCGTCGCGATCGCCTGGCGAGCCGACGCCGACAATGTGCTCGTCGACACCTTCGTCGGCATCGTCCGTGGCCGGACGGCGAACTCGTCGCGGTGACGCGCGGCATCCACACGCCTAGACTCGACGCCATGGCACCGCTGGTCTACATCTGCGCTCGCCCGCAGCAGGGTGCGGCCGAGGCCGAGTTCGCGTCTTTCCGCACCGCCATGCGTGACGCGACTCTCGAGCGCTGGGACCTCGTGCACGAGCCGTTGCCGGCGGATGCCTGGGACCGCTGGCGCGGCTTCGTCGTCGGCGGGAGCCCGTTCAACGTGAGCGATCCCGAATCGTCGAAGAACGCGTCACAGCAGCGGCTCGAGGCGGACCTCGCGCGCATCGCTCGCCGCGCCGCGGCGGCCGAGACGGCGGCCCTGTTCACGTGCTTCGGAATTGGTGTCGTGACCCGTGCGCTCGGCGGCGAGGTCACGCGCGCGTACCCGGAGGATACGGGGCCCGCCCGCATCGCCCTGACCGACGAGGGGCACCGCGATCCGTTGTTCGGCGGACTTGCCGACATGTTCACGGCGCTGACCGCGCACAAGGAGGGCACCGGCACGCTCCCGGAGGGCGCTGTCCTCCTTGCCCGCAACGACGACTGCCCCGTGCAGGCGTATCGAATCGGGGACCGCCTCTATGCGACGCAGTTCCACCCGGAGCCTACGGCCGAGGCGTTCACGGAGCGGATGGCCGTGTACCGCGATGACGGCTACTTCGCCGCCGGCGATTACGACCGCATCGCGGCGAAGGTTCTCGCGTCGTCGCTGACCGAGCCGCCCCGGATCCTGCGCGCCTTCGCCGAGACCTACTGACTCGCCGCGATGCCGGCGGCCTGGCGAGCGGCACCGAGGGCCCGGGGCACGGGGGCATGTCCCACTTATGGTCGCTTTGGGCCGCGAAAACCAGCCAATAGTGGGACACACCCTGCCGAAAGTGGGACATACCCTACCCAAAGTGGGACACGCGCGGCACGGGCGAGGGCAACCTCGACGAGGGTCAATCCGGGGTGCTGCGCGCCAGAATAAGGCGGATGGCCACCGCCACCAGAAGCACGACGGCGGCGACGACTCCTGCGGCGATCGCGATCGGGAGCGACTGCGGCTCACCGGTCGACCGCCCCACGGCGATCCAGGCGAGACCCCATGACATGGCGATGGCGGGCGCAAGGCGTCCCTTCGTGCCGAGAGCAAGGGCGATGCCGATGAACCCGACGACGAGCAGCACGGCGATGCCCCAGAAATCCGCGGCATCACCCCAGGAGGCCGGCACGACCTCGGCGGTCAACCAGGCGGTGACGTTCGCCACCGTCGCAAGCGCCACCCAGCCGAGGTGCAGCCCCACGGTGAGGTCGAGGAACACGGCATCCTGCCATCCTTCGCTCGGCTGCACGGTCAGCACCCGGATCGTCACCGCCAGCGCGATCAGAAGGACGACGATCGCGATCACGGTCATCGGCAGGTTCAAGAACTGCGCAGCGAGCAGCCAGCCGCCGTTGAGGACAGCCGTGACGGCGACCCACCATCCGGCCGCGCGCTGACGCACCCGACTCCGCTGCGCGGGAAACGCCTGCCAGATCGCGTACGCCACCATCAGGATGTAGATGGCGGTCCAGATGCTGAAGGCTTGCGTGGCGGGAGCGAGGTAGGTGGCATCGGCGTCGAGCGCGCCCCCCTGCAGCTCGCGTACGTTCGTGCCACCGAAGAGTCCCGTCCCGACCATCGCGGCGATGATCATGAAGACCACGGCGGAGATCACCCCGATCTGGCGGCCGAGGTCGGCGGGACGATGCACACGTGTGTCACTCATACCCCGACGCTAGGCACTCCGACGTCTTCTCGCCACGGGTTGACACGCCGGTCGCGGGCAGAGAAAGGCCGGCGGAGCCCCCGCATCCGCCGGCCCGAAGACCGGTCGCCCCCAGCTTCCGGACTTCTCGAACGACGGATTGTCCTCCCCCACAGGTGCGACGCCCCGCGTCCCCCACGCTCACGTCTCTGTCGTTCACAAGAGAGGAGCACCCCGGCGGCACCCTGATACATCGCCGGGGTTTTTTCAGAGCCCTGCGCCGTGACACTGGAACGCCGTCAGGATGCCGGTCTCCGCCTGGGCGGCAGCCAGCGCTTCGGCGGGGCTCCGGCCGGCGGCGAGGCCGCTGTGCAGGGCGCTGAGCACCGCGCTCGCGTCGTCATCGGCGACCACGACGGGCGCGGCGATGACGCAGTCTGCGCCCGCATGCAACCACGCCCGCGTCATACCGATCGCTTCCTCTCCCCAGCGCACGGCCGACCGCCCGACTTCGCACGCCGAGAGCACGACGGTGCGCGGGATGGCGGCGATGCGGTCAATGTCGTAGCCGAACAGCACGCCGTCGCTGAGTTCCAGACCCGAGAACAGGGGGTTGTCGGCCGCGTGCCGTCCGTGCGCGACGATATGGAGCACATCCGCCTCTCCCGCCACGGCCGAGGTGGCCTCGACGGTCGCCGCGGGTCCGAGGAGAAGGCGCGGCGAGTCCCAGACAGCGGCGGCCGTCGTGACCTCCTCGATGCCGCGGTCGATCCGCGGGCCCACGGCGAATGCCGCGGTGCGCAGCGGCTGCGGTTCTGTCAGCGCCCACCGCGACGCCGATCCGGCGAGCGTCAGCGCGCACTCCGCGAGGCCGGGCACCATGTTCCAGGGGATGCCGGCAAGGACGCCCGGCGCGGTCACGACCAACCGGCGGACGCCCGCAATACGTACCGGCTCGTCGACGAGCGCGCGCGACAGGACGGCAAGGCGCTCCTGGAGGGAGCGCTGGATGACCTCCGCCAGCGGACCGGTGCGCACGGTGGCGGTCATGTCGAGGTCGGCCCGCAGCCCTGCGATGACCGTGCGCGCGGTCTCCCATCCGGGTAGCGACACGACGGATGCCCCGGTGGAGGTGACCACCAGGCACCGCAGTCCTGCCGTCCCGTAGACGTAGGACAGCACCGCGGTGTCCGGAGCGAGCGTCGCGCGGAGAGCATCCAGATCGAGGCGTGTGTCGACGGCGTCACCGCGTGCCGCGCCGGCGGTCTGCCACTGCCGGTCGCGCACTCGCGCGCCGAGTGCGATCACGCGGGGGTCGGCGAGCCAGTCGGATCCGGCGAGGTCGGCGCGCAGCATCCGCAATTCGGACAGGTCGGCCGCCTGTGCGGGGTCGTGCGGGGGCCGCACCGGCACGACCTGCTGACTGAGGAGACGGGCACGTTCGGACCATTCGAAGATGACGTCGGGGCGGCCCGATGCGACCGCCGAGTCGATCCCCGCGAGCAGGAGCGCCTGGCCGTGCATCGCAAGCGAGGTCTGCAGGTCGAGGCTGCCGGATGCCGTGCGTCCCGCCCCCCGTTCTGCGAGCCCCGCAGCGGCCTCGGCGCGGGCGCGCGCCGGGCGCGTGCGTTCCGCGCGACGCGCACGCACCTCCCGGGCGAGCAGGCGCACATCCAGCGACGCATGATCGGTGATCGGCGGCATCCGCCCGCCGCGTGCACCATACCGCGCACGCCAGAGTTCGCGGGCAAGTCGCAGGGCAGTGGCCTCGCCGGTGAATCCGGCACGGCGCAGCGCCCGCGCCACCGCGTCGACCTCGGCGTCGTCGGGGCGGCGGCGGCGCATCGGAAGGAGGCGGCCGGACTCGTCCATCCCCCCGGCTGACAGTGCCGCACGGAAGCGCACACCGTCGGCCCTCGTCGCCCACGACCGCGAGCCGAGCGCGCGGAATCGCCGGGCTGCCGTGCGCGCCACGCGCTCTGCCCGAACCGGATCGTGCCGGACGAGCGAGGTCGCGAGCCGCAATTCCGCCTCGGCGCGCGCTTGCGGCATCCCGTCCGCACCGAACGACGCGGCGGCAGCGGCGAGCACCCGCTCGGCTTCCGTCGCCAGACCGGCGTCGCGGAGGACCTCGGCACGGTCGGCATCGCAGATGGCCGCGTTCGCCGACGACAACGCCGCCAGCACCGGGCGGGCAGTGGCCATCTCGCGTATCGCCCGAACGAGGTCGCCCTCGAGGAGCGCGACGTAGCCCAGGTTGTGCTGCGCCTCGGCCAGATCGGATGCCGAGCCATGTTCGGCGAAGACCGGGAGCGACGCCTGGAGATCGGCGGCGCTCTGGGCGAGATCACGCCGCTGCATGTGGATGAGACTGCGGTTGACCCGCAGGTTCGCGACCGCAAGCGGATCATCCGGGATCGTGTCGATCGCACGCCCCAGCCACTCGAGTCCTTCGTCGAGGCGCCCCTGGTTGACGAGGACACTGCCGAGTTGCCCGGCGACGACACCGCGCGTGTGCGCGCTGATACGGTCATCGGCGAGCGCCGCACGGCAATCGCGCTCGCCGTCCCCAGACCGACCAGTCTGCGTGAAGACGTACGCGCGCGTTCCGAGGACCCGCGCGTGGAGATCGGGGTCGGCTGTTTCGGCCGCGACGGTGTCGAGCACGACGATCGCCTCGGCGAAACGCCGCTGCGCCGCCAAGTCGAGCCCGCGCGCATACTCGCGCTCGTCGGGGGACGTCATCCCCCCAGCATGCCGTGCCGGCCGCCTCCCGCGCGAGCGCGCCTAATCGTCGTCGCCGGCCAGCACAGCCCGGGTTGCGGCGAGCGCGGCCGCCACCGCGCTGTCTTCTCCGGCGGACAGGAGAGCCCCCTCCGCGAGGCGTGCGGCGATTCGCCCCGCCACGAGGGGTGCCGCGAAGGAGGTGCCGCTCCACACGGCGAAACCGCCGCGATAGTCCTCGGGTCCGATCGTGAGGCGCTCGCGGCCGTACTCGTCGTCGCGAGCGGATGCTTGGACGCCCCCGAAGAAGTCGGGGATCGTGCTGACGACCGCGGCGCCGGGCGCATAGAGCCGCACCCACGGCCCGACGTTCGAAAACAGCGCGGTCGTGCGCCGGTCCGGGTTGAGGGCGCCGACGCTGAGGTGGGCGGCACCGCCATCGGGGAGAAGGCCATTGTCGGCCCCGGGCCACGGCCACAGCGACGCGGGGAATGTGGGGCGGTCGATCGCATCGTTTCCCGCCGAGACGACGACCGTCGTGCCGAGTCCGCGAAGGACAGCGAGCAGGTCGTACAGGTCGCGGGTGTACAAACCGTCCTGCGGCGTCTCATGGTAGTACCCGAGCGAAAGGCTCACGACGTCGATCGGGCGTCCGCCGTCCTTGCCGTGCCGCGCCCGGTACGCGAGGAGCGCGAGATCCTCGAGTACGGCGAGCAGGCTCGACTCCTCCACCATCCCGTGCGCGTCGGCGACGCGGATGGCGAGAATGTCGGCGGCGGGCGCGGCCTGCCGGATGATTCCGGCGATGAACGTCCCATGGCCGGCGACATCGTCGAGTTGTCCGTCGAGCGGTCCGTACAGGTCGGGATAGATCTCCGGGTTCGCCTCGTCGTCGAGGCCGACCACCCGGCCGTCGACCGTGACGCGGCGGTCTACGATGTCGTCGGGGAGCCAGCTGTGAGCGCCGGCTCCGGTGTCGAGCACCGCCACGACGGCACGTCGGTGACCCTCCGGTACCGGCGGCCGGGTCGGTCCGGGCCCGACCCACGCCACAGGCTGGCGCCCACCCGAGCCACGCGAGCCGTACTCGTCGACCGGGTTCGTCTTCATGAACGGGTTCGTCTTCATGAAGGGATTGGTCTTCATGAAGGGATTGGTCTTCATGAACGGGTTCACCCCGATGGGATCGAGGGTCAGGATGTGGTCGAGCCCGATACGGTCCGCTCCCGCCTTCCGGAGCGCGGCGCCGACGTCTGCACCTTCGCCGACGGCGTCCAGCGCGGTCCGGCGAACACGCTGGAGCACGCGCCATGCATCGGGGAGAGACGGCGAGACTCCGCGGGCGACCTCATCCGGCGTCGTCAACTGCACGCGGAGCACGCGCGGCGCGCCAGGCACGCGTTCCTCGGGAACCTCCGCCAGTTCGGCACCGTCGAGGCGCTGGGCGACCGCATCCCACCCGAACGCCCGCGCCGCGGCACGCACCCGGGCGTACGGTCCCTCCAGGCTCTCAAGGCCGGTGTCGCCGGGCGGGATGCTGATGAGGAGCCGATGCGGCACGTACGCGGTCTGGAAGGCCTCGATGCCGTCGAGCGGCTCGGCGCCCGGGTCGAGTACCACGCCGGAGATCACCGATCCCCGCGCGCGATCGCGCCACGACCATCCCTTCGGCTGCGGCGGGCGGGGGTCGCGGGTGTCGTCAGGCATGGATCATCCCCTCATCGGCACCGTCCGCGCGGCGCGCGGACCGGTGCATCACACATCGAACCGGGGCGTACGCAGTTCGGCGGAAGCCCCGGGCTCGGCCGTGCGGTCCAGAAGCACCCGCACGTGACACATCCCCGCGGGAATGTCCTCGAACGAGAAGCGACCGTGATCGGGCGTCATCGTCCAGGTCTCGTCGTCCTGCACAAGAGTGATCTCGGTTGCCGGGGCGTCCACCCAGCCGTCGATGCGGCGACGGTTCTTCTCGTCGGTCACGACATGCACGAGGACGCTGGCCGTGCCGTCGGTGAACTGCAGCGTGAGGGCGTCGGTCTCACCGCGGACAGCAACGGCATCCGTGTCGACGACGAGAGTCAGAAGCGCGTACTCGGCGGAGAGGTCAGCGGTCGCGACAGCGACGATCATGCGGTCGATGAGGTCGTCCGGCACCGGGTCGATCTGCTGCCACGTGTCGCGCAGCGCGCGGAACAACACGGCATCGTCAGTGGCCATCGGCGTCTCCCCTCCATCCATCGGCGCTCAGCAGCGCCCGCATTTTGCCGAGGCACCGTTGCCTGGTGGGTCCGATCGAGCCGACCGGCATGGCGAGGTCTTCCGCGATGCGCGCGTAGTCGGGGCGCTCCTCGAACGCGACGATGCGCAGCAACCGTCGGCACCGGTCATCCAAGGTCTCGACCGCGCGCCAGAGCCGGTGATCGACGTCGGCAGCCTGGGCACGCTCTTCGGCCGATTCCGCCACCGGCAGTCGCGACTCGAGCTCGTCGTCTTCAGTGGGACGTACACGCTGATGCGCTTTCGCGGTCCGCCAGGCTTCACGGCGGGCACAGGTCGTCAACCAGCCGGCAATCGCGGCGGCGTCGACGATCCGCTCGTGGCTGCGGAGGAAGGTCATCCACGTCGTCTGCACGACGTCTTCGGCGAGCGCTCGTTCCAGGCCGTACGAGCGGACGACGTGCCAGAGCACGGGCGTCATCGTGCGCACCAGATCATCCATCGCGCGCGCGTCACCCTGACGCCACCGCGTGAACGCCGCAGACGCGCGCTGCCAGATCGACCCCGACTCACCCGCGCGCGCATCGTCGCCCGATGCGCCGCGGACGTGCGGCGGGTCGGTGACGGTCATAACCCCCATTGTGGCCATACCCAGAGGAGTCCTGCCAGACCCACCTGATACACGCCGTTAAGAACCGGCATCCTCCGGCCCGACGATGACGGCCGAATCGGGCACGATCACGAGAGTTCCGGATGCTGCCACCAGCGCCTCAGTGGCCAGCCACACCGTCTCTCCGGCGCGGAGCGCGACGTTCCACGGCGCCTCGGAGAGGTTCACGAGGACACGCGCGGCCCCCCGCTCGAGTTCGTAGACGCGACCGCCGATCGCATCCGCCACGCTTGCCCCTCGGCTCACGGCGCGCGGGTCGGTGAAGCCGGGGTACGCGCGGCGCAGCTGCGCCAACCGGCGGTACAGCGCAAGAAGCTCGGTGTGCGGCTCCGTGTCGATCTCGGCCCAGTCGAGCTTCGACCGGAGGAACGTGGCGGGATCGTTCGGATCGGGGACGACGGATTCATCCCAGCCCATGGCGGCGAACTCCGCCTTCCGCCCCGCGGCGGTCGCGGCGGCGAGCTCGGCTTCGGGATGCGAGGTGAAGAACTGCCATGGAGTGGACGCACCCCACTCCTCCCCCATGAACAGCATCGGCGTCCCGGGCGCCGTCATCGTGAGCACCGCCGTGACCGCGAGTCGCTGCGGGGAGAGTGTCGCCGACAGCCGGTCGCCGGCGGCTCGGTTGCCGATCTGATCGTGATCCTGCGCGAAGGTCACGAGCCGCCACGACGGCACCTCGGGCGGAATCGGGATGCCGTGCTCGCGCCCGCGGAAGGTCGACAGCGTCCCGTCGTGGAAGAATCCACCGGTCCAGGTTTTGGGCACCGCCTGGAGGGCCGCGAAGTCGGCGTAGTACCCGTCGGTCTCGCCGCTGACGGCGACATGCACCGCGTGATGCCAGTCGTCGACCCACTGGGCGGCGAGGCCGTGTCCGCCGGATTCGCGCGGCAAGATCATGACGGGATCGTTGAGGTCGCTTTCCGCAATGAGCGACAGCGGACGGCCTAAGTGCGCGCTCAGGGCATCGGCGACCTCGCCGAGCTCACGGAGGATGTGCGTGGGGCTGTCGGGAGATTCGTGCAGCGCGTGGACGGCATCCAGCCGCAATCCGTCGACGTGGAAGTCGCTCAGCCACATGCGTGCGTTGTCCAGGATGTAGTCGCGCACGGCCCGCTCGTCGAGATTGAGACTCGCACCCCAGGTCGTGCCGTGGGCGTCGCGCTGGTACGGACCGAACTCGGGCAGATAGTTGCCGGAGGGGCCCAGGTGGTTGTAGACGACGTCTTGGATGACCGCGAGACCTTCCGCGTGCGCGGCATCCACGAAACGGCGGTACGCCTCGGGCCCGCCGTAGGCCTCGTGCACGGTGTACCAGAGCACGCCGTCGTAGCCCCAGTTGTGCGTGCCGTTGAAGCCGTTGACCGGGAGGAGCTCGATGTGGGTCACGCCGAGGTCGCGAAGGTGCGCGAACTTCGACGTGGCCGCATCGAGCGTGCCTTCGGGCGTGAAGGTCCCGATGTGGAGCTCGTAGATCACGCCGCCGGCCAGCTGCCGGCCGCGCCAGTCACCGTCGGTCCAGGCGAAGGCGGCCGGATCGTCGACGGCCGACATCGCATGCACACCCTGCGGCTGGCGTCGTGAACGGGGATCGGGCAGCACGCGGTCACCGGCGCCGAGGACGAAACCGTACTCGTCTCCCGCCACGAGCGTGACCTCCGCGCCCCACCACCCGCGGTCTCTCGGGGTCAGATCGATGTCGTCGTGACCCGGGCGGCGCAGCCGCACTCGCTCGGCCCGCGGTGCCCATACCTCGATGCTCATGCATCCATCCTGCCGCGCCGGGCTCCGCCCGCGCACGCCCCCGCCGACACCCCCTGCGCTCACCCCCGTCGCGAAACCTCGTGTGTGTCCGCTTTTGGGCGGTGAAATCGGACATACGGGCGGTTTCGCGCGAGAGGGTCCGCAACGCGACGGTACCCGCGCGATGGAGGCGCGCGCCGCCTGCGCAGCGCCCACGCGCGTAGCCCTCACCCCCGTCGCGAAACCTCGCGTGTGGCCGCTTTTGGGCGGTGAAATCGGACATACGGGCGGTTTCGCGCGATGGCGGCCCGCGGCGGCGGGGCGACGTCCCCTGGGGTGGTGTAGTTCTTGGCCGGGTTGTCTTCGTCGTAGACGTTGGTGAGCCATCGTGCGATGGTCAGTGAGAACCGATCAAAGTCACTCACAGAAAGACGTACGCTGTGGGCTAGTGCTGTGCAGCACCGCCCGTGACGATCCCAAACCCGCACGCCGCAGCTCTACAACTGGCCGGCCGATCATTCGCACGCGTCAAAGCGTGAGATGCGGGCGACGATCCAAGATGTAGACGATAGGCTCAGGCGGTCAGGCGGGGACCGACCTAAGCTCGCGATCGAGCGGCGAACCTTGGTCGCAGGACGAGAGATGACATGAAAGCCAGAATCGCCTCCGGGCTGGTCGGCCTCACGATGGTCGCAGTCGCAGTCTTCAGTGCATACCCGGCGCAAGCATCCACGAGCGCAAGCGTCGTTGGTGGAGCGTCGAGCGCTTCGCAGCTGACCATCGTTCCCTTCCGCGAACCGACACCGGCATGCGGCGACCAGGTGCAGCTAGTGCGCAACGGAACCCAGATTCGTGCGGTTGGCGTTGGCGTCACGGTATTTCCACCCAGCTATCCGTACCGACTGATTAACGTGTACGGACCGAACGGGTCGCTGTTGGCCCAGGGGAATGCCTCAAATAGTGGCGGTGCTAACGTCCCGTTCACTGCCGTCTCGACGGGCAAGTCAACTTACCGAGCTGTTCTCAGCAACCCGGCCAATACGTACAGCTACTGTGCGGGCTACTACTCCAAATAACATGGAGGGCTACCACCCGCCAACGTATCCGCTCCTCGAGGCGCGATTTCATCGTTCCGAGAACGACACTGTGCGGTGGCTATATGGCTGGAACGGCCCAGTCACTGAGACTGCCCGGGATGTCACCCTGGCAGCCTCAGCCCCGGCGGGACGTGCGTTGGTAACGTCGGGTCTATGGATGGATGAGCGGGACGCCCAACTATCCGCACTCATGGCTGCGAATTCGCTGGAGCGGGCGCAATTGCTCTCGAACTCCGGTATCGATGCGGCTATGAATGACATGCTTTGGTTACCAGCGCCGCTCACAATCAACGGTGAATCTGCGCAAATCGTGATGGGGCAGATCGGCGAATGCACAGTTGCATACGCAATCGATACTCCGGCACAGTTTGCCGCCGCGTGGGCAAAAGGCAGCGAGCTCGAATCGCTCAGCACGATCGACGCGACCGGCTACCTCATCAATCCGCTAGAAATGCATTCCTATCCGTCGCTCAACAAGCAGACAACGAGAGTGATGTCAGTCGTCGATTTCTACTAGTTGATGTGGTGCCAGTGAGGAACTTTGATCCCAAGTCGAGGCGCGCTTGGGTTTCGTTGAAGCCGACCGATTGGCGCGCTTAGTTATGAGCTAGTGCTGTGCAGCTCCGGCAGTGACGATCCCCAGACCCGCTCGCCGAAGCGCGGCCGAAAGGCGGTGCGCCAACCCTCCTCGGTCGGTGCCGTTTCGACATGAGAAAACCCTCATCGCCGTCGGTTTTTTTCCTCTCTCGATCTGGTCTTTTCGCCCGGCTAAGTGTCGGAACCCCTCGGCAGAATAGGGGTATGGATCTCCTCACCACGCCGCTTCAGAACCTGCGGGCGCAGGTCCGCGAAGTGCTGCGGAACGGGGTCGACGACCGGGCATTCGAACGGGCGACTGAAACAGAATTGGCGCAGCAACTCGCGCTCGTCGCCGAGGTCGGTCGGCTCGCGGACGCGCTCCTGCTCGATGCGGTCGGTGAAGTCATGCGGCGCTCGGAGCTCCCCGAGCGCGACGCGCGGATGACATCGCACCTCGGATGCCGGGACGTCGCCGAACTCGTCCAGAAGATCACCCGGCTCGGCTCGCAGGCCGCCGCGAGGGCGCAACGCGGGGCGAAGGCCGTGCGACCCACGTTGTCGGACACGACCGGCGAGCATCTCGACTCGGCGTTTCCGTCGGTGCGTGACGCGATGCTCGCCGGTGTGCTCGGCGTCGACGGGGTTCTGGCGATCACCGACCCGTTGCAATCAACGGCGCCGCGCGTGGCTGTCGCCGCGCGGCGGGACGCAGCCGACATGGTCGTCGCCGAAGCGCGCGGGGAAGGCCCCGACGGGGCGCCGCCGGCGTGTGCGGAACTATTGAAGATTCATGCGCAGACGTGGGCGATCGCGCTCGATCAAGACGGGGCGGAACCGCGGGAGCGAGCCGCGATCCGCAAACGTGCAGTGACGCTTGGTGTTGCGACGCCGTCGGGTGTCCCGATCCGGGGAACCCTACTCCCCGAAGTCGCCGCGCAACTCCGCACCATCTGGGATGCCCTCCTGTCGCCGAAAGTGTCGTTCACACCAGGTGACGGTGAACGGGACACTGAGGGCCGGTTGATCGCGCCGCTCGATGACCGCACGCACGCGCAGCAGCAGCATGACGCGCTCGCGGCCGTGCTGGGAATCGCCGCGTCCAGCGGTCTCCTTCCCACGATCGGTGGGCACGCGCCGACCCTTGTCGTGTCGGTCACTGCCGAGGATCTCGCATCAGACACCGGGTACGCGTACGCGCAGGGGTGCGCGGAACCGATCACGATCACTGTTGCCCGGCACATCGCGTGTGCTGGTGCGATCCAACGGGTCACGACCCGCCGGGACGGGAAGATCGTCGAGATCAGCACCACCGAACGTGTCTTCAACCGGCACCAGCGGAGAGCGATCGCGCTCCGCGACGGCGGATGCGTCATCCCGGGCTGTGGAACCCCGGCCGCGTGGTGCGAGATTCATCACGTCCTCGAATATGCCAACGGCGGCCCGACTCATACCGACAACGGGGTGCTGCTGTGTTGGTTCCACCACCGCTTCCTCGACCGCATCGGGTGGAAGATTCGGATGAACCGGGGCGTCCCCGAAGTCATGGCACCGGTCTGGTTCGACGCGTCCATGAGGTGGAGACCCGTCACGACCTCACCGATCCGGCTCCGCGCACATCTCCTGAGAACCTGACTGGGCACGTATCGTCTCGTCGCTTCGCTCCCTCACCCAACGACCGGTGGCCGCCCGCGCGCCCCGCGAGCACAGCGAGACGAGACACCTCGCGATCACGCCGGGATCAGCAGCGCAACCGGGTAGGTGTCCAGGAGGTCGGCGAGCGCCAGCGGACCGCCGGTGTACTGCCGCCCCGTGAGAACGTCGATGGTCGGTCCGCTCTGCCGCAGGAGAACCGTGTCGCCCCAGCCACCGCGCGCGGCAAGCCCGACGGGCAATCTCGTCGCGACGGCGAGCGCACCGCCCCGGTCGAACGCGATCGCGTGTTCCGCCGCCTCTCCGACGACGGTCATCGGGGTGTAGCGCGAGAACAGATCGGGCCGGTCCCTGCGCAGGCGCAGAGCGCGCGATGTCACGAGGAGTTTGACGGCACCGGTGGCGTCGATCTCCGGCATCCACCCCGCGTCGATCCGGGCCAGAAGCGCACGGCGCTCCGCGAAGTCGACGGCGCGGCGATTGTCCGGGTCGACGAGCGAGAGGTCCCACAGCTCCGTGCCCTGATAGACATCCGGCACGCCAGGCCCCGCCAGTTGCACGAGCTTTGCGGCGAGCGCGTTCGATCGCCCGGGACCGGTGATCTCGGCGACGAATTCCTCGACGATCGGTTGCACCGCACCAAAAGCCGCGTCGACAAGGGCGTGCACACGTGCCTCGGCTGCGGCATCCGGATCAGCCCACGACGTGACGACCCCGCCCTCGCGGGCGGCCTTCTCGGCGTACGCGTGCAGTCGTTCGGGCGTCACCGGCCAGGCGCCGACCGCAGCCTGCCAGAGGAGCGCGTCGAGCGGTCCATCGCCGGTCGAGGCGACCGCGCGCAGGCCCTCGAGGACCTCCGCCCACCGCTCCGGCAGCTCGGCGAGCACGGCGAGCCGCGCGCGCACATCCTCCGAGCGCTTCGTGTCGTGCGTCGACAGCGCCGTCATCGCGGCGGGCCACGTCGCCTGCCGGCGGGTGGATGCCGCGTGGAACCCCGCGACGTCGAGCGCGAACTGCGACGGGTCGGCGCCCACTTCGGTCAGCGACCCGAGCCGCGTGTACCGGTAGAACCCGGAGTCCTCGACGCCCTTGGCCATCACGGGACCCGTGGTCTGCATGAACCGGCGCGAGAACTCCTCGGCGCCGAATCGGGCTGGCTCCGCGATAACGCGCTCGAGCGCCGCGATCGCGTCGGCAAGGTCCGGACGCGCCCCGGTCGCCTCGGCGACGGCGTGGGCCACGTGCTCGGTGCCGGCCGGGAGGTAGGCCCGATACACGGGGAACGCCGTCAACACCTCGGCGAGCGCATCCCGCAGCACCGTGTCATCGAATCTGTCGCGCACGTCGGCGGGTAGACACCGCACCAGACGGCCGACTTCGGCCGCCTGCGACGTGTCGGCGACGGTGCGCTTCGTGTCGTGGATGAGCGCGTTCCAGGCGAGCGGTTCCCCCCGCAGGCGGGTGTCCAGCGCGGTCAGCTCCGCCTCTCCGGCGGGATCGGTGAGCACCCGGTCGATCTCGCCGAGCGCGTCGTACCCGGTCGTGCCGGCGGTTCGCCACCAGCCTGGCAGTTCTTCGCCGTGTTCGAGGATCTTCTCCACCACGACATACGGCGAACCCGCGGCCTCGGCAAGGTGGTCGAGGTACCCGCCCGGGTCGGCGAGCCCGTCGGGGTGGTCGATGCGGAGTCCGTCGACGAGGCCCTCACCGATCCACCGGAGGATTTCGATGTGGCTCGCGTCGAAGACCTCGGGGACCTCGACCCGCACCCCGGCGAGCGAGGTGACGGTGAAGAAGCGGCGGTAGTTCAGTCGTTCGGCATCGCGACGCCAGAACGCCAGAGCCCAGTGCTGCAGCGCCAGGACATCGCGCACCCGGTCCGGCTCGCTGGTCTCCTCGGCCGAGGCAGTCCCCTCCGCGAGCGGTAGCACGAGGTCGAAGTAGCGCGCCGTCCCGAAGGGAGCGGCATCCGTCGCACCGGGTGAAACGGTGATCTCCCCCGCCCCGACGATGTCGTCGGGCTCGCCGCCGAGCACGGGCAGGACGACCCGCCCGCCGCCGTGCTCCCAGTCGATGTCGAACGCACTGGCGTGCACCGACGTGCGGCCGCGCAGGAGAACATCCCACCACCAGGGGTTTTCGGTCGGATCAGAGACACCCTGATGGTTCGGCACGATGTCCACCAGGATGCCGAGGCCTGCGGCGCGGGCCGCGGCACTGAAGCGTGCCAACCCTTCCGGTCCGCCGCGTGCGTCGTCGACCCGGGTGGGATCGACGACGTCGTACCCGTGGTCCGACCCGTCCGCCGCCTGCAGCAAGGGCGACAGATAGGCCCAGTCGACGCCGAGATCGCGCAGGTAGGGCACGACCTCGGCGGCGGCATCCAAATCGAAGGACGGCCGCACCTGCAGCCGATAGGTCGAAACGGGGCGGCGGCTCATCGTCCGCTCGACTGCTCCGCCTTCGGTGCCGGCGCAGGCACGACATCGATCGGGGTCGTGAACGCGGCGAGCGAGGCGGCGACCGAGTGATCGACCTCGGGCTGCTCCACCTCGTGGTCGCGCAGCACCATCAGGGACCTGCCGAGGAGGTCGACGTGGTCGCCCCCCGACAGCGGCTCACCGTCGGCGGCCGCGCCAGCGGTGTCGACGATCACTTCCCACTGCGGACCGAACTCGGACTGCGGCATCGTGAACTCGACGTGCTCGTCCCCGGCGTTGAAGAGAATCAGGAAGTGGCGGTCATGGATCTCCTGACCGCGCCGGTCGCGTTCGCGGATACCGTCCCCGTTGAGGAAAACGCCTACCGCGCGGCCGAATCCGGAATCCCAGTCCTCCGGCTGCATCTGCGTGCCGTCGGGCCGCAGCCACACGATGTCGGGCACCGGCGCACCCTCTTCGCGGCGCACGGGGCGACCGTCGAAGAAGCGACTGCGGCGGAACGTCGGGTGCTCGCGGCGCAAGCGCGCGAGGGCCGCGGTGAATTCCACGAGCGGCTGATCGACGTGCTCCCAGTCGACCCACGTGATCTCGTTGTCCTGCGCGTAGCCGTTGTTGTTGCCGCCCTGTGTGCGCCCCAGCTCGTCACCGTGGCTGATCATCGGCACACCCTGGCTGAGCAGGAGCGTGGCGAGGAAGTTGCGCTGCTGACGCGCGCGCAGCGTCAGCACCTCGGGGTCGTCGGTCGGGCCTTCGACGCCGCAGTTCCACGAGCGGTTGTGCGACTCCCCGTCGTTGTTGTCCTCGCCGTTGGCCTCGTTGTGCTTCTCGTTGTACGAGACGAGGTCGCGGAGGGTGAAGCCGTCGTGCGCCGTCACGAAGTTGATGGATGCGACGGGCCTCCGGCCCGAGTGCTCGTACAGGTCGGCGGACCCGGTGAGGCGCGAGGCGAATTCGGCGAGCGTCGACGGCTCACCGCGCCACAGATCCCGCACGGTGTCGCGATACTTACCGTTCCACTCGGTCCACTGCGGCGGGAAATTGCCCACCTGGTAGCCGCCCGGACCGATGTCCCAGGGCTCGGCGATGAGCTTGACCTGCGAGACCACCGGATCCTGCTGGACGAGTTCGAAGAACGCCGCGAGCCGGTCGACTTCGTAGAACTCTCGAGCGAGCGTGGCCGCCAGGTCGAAGCGGAAACCGTCGACGTGCATCTCGAGCACCCAGTAGCGGAGCGAATCCATGATCAGCTGCAGCGTGTGCGGGTTACCGACGTTCAGCGAGTTCCCGGTGCCGGTGTAGTCGGTGTAGTACCGCTTGTCGTCGTCTTCGAGGCGGTAGTACGCCTCGTTGTCGATCCCCTTCATCGACAGGGTGGGGCCCATATGGTTGCCCTCGGCGGTGTGGTTGTAGACCACGTCGAGGATCACCTCGATGCCCGCGGCGTGCAACGCCTTGACCATGCCCTTGAATTCCTGGACCTGTTGCCCGCGCTGGTCTCCCGCCGCGCTGAAAGAGGCGGAATAGGTGTTCTGCGGCGCGAGGAAGGCGATCGTGTTGTAGCCCCAGTAGTTCGACAGACCCTTCTCCTGCAGCGTCGAGTCGTTGACGAACTGGTGCACCGGCATGAGCTCGATCGCGGTGACGCCGAGTTTCTTCAGGTGCTCGATGATCGCCGGGTGCGCGATCGCGCTGTAGGTCCCGCGGATCTCTTCCGCGATGTCGGGGTGCAGTTGCGTGAGGCCCTTGACGTGCGCTTCATAGATGAGCGATTCGGCATAAGGCGTCTTCGGCTGACGGTCGCCCGACCAGTCGAAGAAGGGGTTGATGACGACGGCCTTCATCATCTGACCGGCAGAATCTTCCTCGTTGACCGAGTCGGGGTCACCGAAGTCGTACCCGAAGACCGACTGTCCCCACTGGATCTCACCGTCGACCGCTTTCGCGTACGGGTCGAGGAGCAGCTTGCTCGGGTTGAAGCGCTTGCCGCTGGCCGCATCGACGGGCCCGTAGACCCGATAGCCGTAGCGCTGTCCGGGCTGGATCGTGGGCAAATACGCGTGCCAGACGAAGGCGTCGACATCGCGCAACTCGACGCGCGTCTCCTCGCCGCCGTCGTCGAACAAGCAGAGCTCGACGCGCTCGGCCCCTTCGCTGAACAGCGCGAAGTTGGTGCCGCTGCCGTCGAACGTCGCCCCCAATGGATATGCCGAGCCGGGCCAAACCTGCATGAGCGCCTCCCAGTGCTGTGAGCATCCACCCTACTTTGCGCAGATCGGGGGCCCGTGACCCTTGACAGTCGCTCAGCGCAACGCCACCTGTTCGTCGAGGTAGTCGCCGAGCGGGCGGATGCCGCCCCCCGCGCTCCAGCGGATCTGCGGAATGCCGACGACGACCGACAGCGGGCCGGAGGTGCCTCCGGCATCCACGACGTCGAGATCCAGGACCTCCCAGCCGAGATGCACGGTCTCGCCCTCGGCGAAGCCGCCCCGGCGCGCCGCCGCGGCGAGCGCCGCACGCGCACGTTGCGACTCGGCGGTGAAGCCGCGGATCACTTCGGTCCGCGCACGGACGATCTCCCCCGTCGCGGCGACGGCATCCGGTCCGATGAGGAGCACGCCGAGGTGCCAGGCCTCGCCGGCCGGCACGATGCGCGGGGCTCGCCCGATGCCGAGGACCTTGCGGGACGACGTCCACTCCCCGAGGCGCTCACGGGGCGCGGCCGAGAGGCGCGCGCGGACGTCGGCGATCAGAGCGCTCGCGTTCATCGCACCGCCTCGCCCGACGGCTCGACGCGGCTCACCGGATCCCCGCGCAGGGACATCCCGACGAGAGGGAAGATCAGGAGCGAGAGCATCCCGGCACCCACGAGTACCGAGGCGAGGCCGCTGGAGATGAGGTTCTGGTCGACGCCGATACCCGTGTCCGCGACGATGATCGGCAGCCCCGTGGCGCCGAGCAGGATCGAGATCGCGATGAGCGGCCCGAATTCTCCGACGGCGCCGAGCGCGCTGACCGCACGCCCGAACGGGGTCCGCAGTTCCCCGGCATCCCGCAGGATGGGCAACAGGGCGCCGAGCGCCGTCGAGGCGAGGGCGATCCCGACCACGATCGCGCCGAGCCCCGGTGCGATCAGAAGGCCGAGCGCGACGCCGAGCGCGAAGCTGACGAACCACCCGCCGATCGCGCGGCGACCCGTGCGCCCGCGGAGGACGGCGAACTCGATCTCGGTGCCCGCGATGAAGAACAGCATGGCGAGTCCGAACTCGGAGAGCAGCCCGACGAACTCGGAGGGACCGGTCCAGCCGAGCACGCTCGGCCCGATGACGATGCCGAGCACCAACTCGAACACGACGACCGGCACGCGTATCCACGCGCCCATCGCGCGCGCCGCGACCGGTGCGAGCACCGCCAGGAGCGGGATCAGCACGATCGCCGTGTCGAGATCATCCATACCGGAACGGTACCGATATCTCAGATGCCGCCGTCGATCGAACGGACGAACTCGCCCGGTTCTTCCGGCACCATGACCGGAGTTTCCCGGTTGAGGCTCTTGCCCCCGAAGAAGGGCTTCGACCGGGGGAAGAGGTACCAGATCACCATCAGGACGACCCCGACGAGCAATGCGCCGATGCCGACCACGAAGGTGCCGCCGATCCCCAGGAGCACCGAGTAGCCGTAGTCGACGTCGTACATGTCGATCGCCGACTTCACGAACGCGAACGTGAGCATGAGCGCGCCGAGCAACGGGAAGATGCCCTTGAACCAGAGGTCGCGGGCAGAGCGGCCCAGGTCACTGCGGAAGTACCAGATGCAGGCGAAGCCGGTGATGGCGTAGTAGAACGCGATGGCGAGACCGAGCGAGAGGATCGAGTCCTGCAGGATGTTGTCGCTGATGAGCGTCATGCCGACGTAGTAGCAGATCGCGACGGTGCCGCCGACGAGCGTCGAGAACGACGGTGTCTTGTACCGCGGGTGCACGGTCTTGAACCGTTCGGGGAGGGCCCGGTAGACACCCATCGCGAGCGTGCCGCGGGCGGTCGGGAGGATCGTGGTCTGAGTCGACGAGACCGCGGAGATGAGCACGGCGACCACGAGCAGCCAGCCCCAGGGGCCGAGGAGGCCGTCCTTGATGGCGAGGAAGAAGTCATCGGCGTTGGCCTCGTTCCCGAGGCCCGTGCCATCTTCGCCGGGGCCCGCGTACATCATCGCCGCGATCGTCACCGAGACGTACGTGAAGAGGAGGATGACGGTGGTGAGCAGCGCCGCGCGGCCAGGGATGCGTTTCGGATCCTTCGTCTCCTCGTTGAGGACGAGGCACGTGTCCCAGCCCCAGTAGATGAAGAGTGCCAGCAGCACCGCCTCCGTGAACCCGTCGAAGTCGGTGAAGGCGAAGGGGTTCAACCACTCCCAGTCGAATGCGGTCGCGCCCGGTGCCGTTCCGGCGAAGAACTGCCAGAGAGCCGCCACGACGAAGATCGCGAGGGCGAGGTACTGGATGGCGAGCAGGATGTTCTGGATGCGTTCGCCGATCTCGACGCCGCGCCAGCTCACCCAGGTCATCGCGGCGATGAAGACGACGGCGACGAGGATGATGCGCCAGTCGTTGTTCTCGAGTTCGAGGCCGAAGAGGTCCCAGAAATACACCGAGGCGATCTGGGCGAGGTTCGCGGCTTTTCACCGAAAACTAGACCCTCGGATGCCGTGATCGCACGCGGTGGCGATCGCCGCGCCGGGCGCGTGTCAGCGGGGACCGGGCCGCACCGAGACGTCGGTGATGACGGCATCCGTCGGCAGATCGAGCGCTGTGAGGATCGCGGTCGCCACCGACTCGGGGTCGATGAAACGCGCCGGGTCGTAGGCGGCACCTTCCTGCTCATGCACGCGCGCTTGCATCGGGGTCGCCGTTCGACCGGGGTACACGGTCGTCACGCGCACTCCGTGTGGTGCCTCTTCGCCGCGGAGTGCGTCGGCGAGCGCCTTCAGTCCGTGCTTCGACGCGGCGTAGGCGGCCCACTGCGGGTGCGCGGTGAGCCCTGCTCCGGAGTTGACGAACAGCACCTGGCCGCGGGCCGCACGGAGGGCGGGCAGAGCGATGCGCGTGAGTTCGGCGGGCGCGATGAGATTGACCGCGAGCTGTGATTCCCAGGCATCCAGGGGCAGATCGGCGACGTGGCCGAGGTCGACGACCCCCGCCGCGTGGATCACGGAGTCCAGTGCTGGCGGCAGGCCCGCGGCGGCCGCCGCAAGAGATTCGGGATGCCGGAGGTCGGCGACGACGGTGCTCGACCCGGCGAACAGCGCGGTGAGGTCCGCCGCGCGATCGTCGTCGCGGGCAACGAGGACAAGTCGGTCGCCGCGATCGGCGAGCCGGCGGGCGACCGCGAGTCCGATGCCGCTTCCGGCGCCGGTGAGGAGATGGGTCTGCGTCATGCCGCCATCCTCCCACCGGAGCATCGGGTTGAATGGACCGGTGCCCCTGCCGACACCCGCGTCATCCAGGTCGCGAATCAGGATGCGGGGCTCATCGCCCTCCGCGACGAACCCGACGCACGGTGGATCGAGCACTTCTCCCTCGACCCGGCGCACCAGGGCCGGGGCATCGGGAGCGCGGCATTGGAGACGCTCCTGTCGGCGACGCCCGGACGCACGCCGTTCCGCCTCAACGTCCTGCAGGGCAGCCCGGCCCGGCGGTTGTACGAGCGGCACGGATTCGTCATCGACTCCCAGGACGACGTCGACGTCTGGATGACCGCCCCCGCGCTCCGCGCGTGAGCCGCCTCCCGCCGAGCCGACACCTTCCGCCCGAGCCGACAGCATCCGTGCGCACATAGCCATGCGGCTCGCTCGAAACTCTGCGGCTCGAGGCGCGGAAGGAAGGCCTCAGACGATGGCGTCCTCGTGCAGCGCGGAGCTCAGCGTCGTCCCACCCATGTCCAGGAACAACTGCCCCTCGGTGACCGAGAGCACGAGGTCGTTGCGCCGCTCCAGCAGTCGCGCCGCTGCATCCACAAAGCCCGGATCGAAGCTGCGCACGACGATGTCCTCTGCCCGGTGGATCCGCTTGCCGGCGAGCCGCGTGATCACCTTGGCCGGATCGCGGTGCGTGTAGACGATTGTCCGGTCGGCCGCCTTGCTGCCGAAATGCAGACGCTCCGCCTCGGGCGCACCGATCTCGATCCAGGCGACGAGTCTGCCGGTCATGTCGCGCACCAACACGGCGGGCTCATCGGTCTGCGAGATGCCCTCGCTGAACACGATGCCCTCCTGGTACTCCAGCAGGTAGGCCAGGATCCGGGTGACCATGTACGCGTCGGTCTCGGACGGATGCCGGGCAACGCGGAGCGGGATCTCCTCATAGACGCCGCGATCGACGTCAGCCAGCTGCACGGAGAAAGTATGGATTGTTGCGCCGATGGCCATGACGACCGAGCCTATCGGCCCTGGTCGTACGCGCATCCGCCGGCAATCGAGCTTGCTGCGCGACTGGCCGATATGGCGCCCGGCGACCTCAACCATGTCTTCTTCTCCACCGGGGGAGGCGAAGCCGTCGAGACGGCGTTCAAACTCGCCAAGCAGTACTGGAAGCTGCAAGGCAAGCCAGGAAAGCACAAGGTGATCTCCCGCTACATCGCCTATCACGGCACCCCGCAGGGGGCGCTCGCCATCACCGGCCTCCCGGCCATGAAGGCGATGTTCGAACCGATCACCCCGGGCGGCTTCCGCGTGCCGAACACCAACTATTACCGGGCCGCCGCGCAGGGGTTCACCGGCGCCACCCCCGAGGAATTCGGCGTCTGGGCGGCCGACCGTATCGAGGAGATGATCCAGTTCGAGGGCCCCGACACGATCGCCGCCGTCTTCCTGGAGCCGGTGGCCGCCGCCGTCGCGATGGCGAACCTCGACATCTTCGAAGAGGAGTCGCTCCTGCAGAACGTGCGCGAGAATTCGCCGGTGTTCCGGTCGACGCTGGAGAAGCTCACCGATCTGCCGATCGTCGGGGACGTCCGCGGCGACGGCTACTTCTTCGGCATCGAGCTCGTCAAGGACAAGGCCACCAAGGCCACGTTCGACGACGACGAATCCGAGCGCCTGTTGCGCGGGTTCCTCTCCGGGGCGCTCTACAACGCCGGCCTTTACTGCCGGGCCGACGACCGCGGCGACCCGGTGATCCAGCTCGCCCCGCCGCTGACGACGGGGCCGGCGGAGTTCGACGAGATCGAGCAGATCCTCCGGGGCGTGCTCACCGAGGCGTGGAGCCGCCTCTGACGCTCACGCGACGGCAGTGCCGAAGAGCGTTCCGACGAGGAACGTCGCGCCGAGTGCGAGCGCGCCGCCGATCGTGATCCGGAGGATCGCGCGTCCGCGATCGGCGCCGCCGATCCACGCGGCGACGTACCCGGTGATCGCGAGGGCGATGAGCACAGCGACGAACGTGAACCAGATGCGCATCGGGTGCGGGAGCAGCAGGATCGTCGCCATCGGCAGGAGGGCGCCGACCGTGAAGGCCACCGCCGACGCGAACGCGGCGTGCCAGGGGCTCACGACGTCGTCCTGGTCGATGTTCAGCTCGGCGGAGAGGTGCGCCGCCAACGCGTCCCGCTCGGTGAGCTCCTCGGCGACCTTCGTCGCGGTGTCCTCTGACAGGCCCTGCGCGCGGTAGAGCCCGACGAGCTCCGCGAACTCCGCCTCCGGCTCTTCGGCCAGCTCCCGCCGCTCCTTCTCGATGAGCGCCTTCTCGCTGTCGCGTTGGCTGGACACCGAGACGTATTCGCCCAGAGCCATCGAGATCGCGCCACCGACGAGGGCGGCGGATCCCGCCAGGAGCACGGGCATCACCTCGGAGCTCGCCCCGGCCACACCGACGACGACCGCAGCCGTGGAAACGATGCCGTCGTTCGCACCCAGCACGCCGGCGCGCAGCCAGTTGAGCCGCTGGGCGATCCCCATCTGGTGCGGCTCGTCGAGGTGCGTTCCTGCCGGAGTGGTCATACCACCACGGTAGGCCGACCGATGCACGCGCGCCACGAAGGTGAGCCGACCCAAAGCGCGGCCGCCCCTGCTCCCGGGACCCGTAGGGTGGGTCCGGGACGGGCGCAACAGGGGGCACGGTGAAGACGGCGGAAGATCTGACGCGACGGGACACGATCGCGGGATACGGACCCATGCGGCCCGCGAGCGAGCCCGATCTCTACGGGTTGGTCCAGATCGCCGCGACGGTCTGCGGCATCCCTTACGCCACGGTGAACATCATCGACGACCGGTGGCAGTACGAGGTCGCCACCGTCGGTTCCGAGGCGGCCATGTGCGCGATAGAGGATTCGATGTGCGCCGTCGTCCTCGCAGACGGAAAGCACGTCGTCGTTCCGGACGCACGCTCGGACGAACGTTTCGCCGACAACCCGTTCGTCACGGGCCGGCTCGACGACGTGCGCTTCTACGCGTCGAGTCCCCTGGTGACCCCCGACGGGGTCGTCATCGGCACCCTGTGCGTCTTCGACCGGAAGCCGGGCGACCTCACCTCCGAGCAGAGCCACGCGCTCGACGTCCTGGCCGGCCAGGTCGTCGACGTCTTGGAGCTGCGGCGACTCACCCGTGAACTCGGTCGGTCCAACGACGAGCTCTCGCAGTTCGCCGGTCAGATCAGCCACGATCTGCGCAATCCGTTGACCGCGCTCATCGGACAGCTCGAGCTCGCCGCCGACGGTCTCGCGCTCGACGACGATCCGATGGTCGAGCGCGCGCTGACGCACGCCGAATCGGCGGCGGCCCGCATGGACGACATGGTCGCTGTGCTGCTCGCGTATGCACGCATCGGCGGCGGCGAACTCCGCCGCATCCCGGTCGACCTCGCGGCGACTGTCGAGACCGCCGTCGACGACCTCTCCGTCGCGATCGCCGCCGCCGGCGCCACGGTCACCCACGACGCGGCGCTCACCGTCACCGGTGACCCGACGCTCCTCCACGTTCTCCTGCAGAACCTCATCGCCAACTCGGTCAAGTTCTCGCGCGGGGCGGGCGCCGATCCGCACATCGAGATCACCGCTGCCGCCACCGCGACCGGGTGGCGCATCACCGTCGACGACAACGGTCCGGGTGTTCCCAAAGATCAGCGCGAGCGCATGTTCGAGCTCATGGAACGCGGCGACACGGGCCAGGCGCCGGGGCTCGGTCTGGGGCTCGCGACGTGCCGGCGCATCGCACAGGCACATGGAGGACGCATCGGCCTGGAAGAGTCACCGCTCGGGGGCGCGCGGGTCTGGCTTTTCCTTCCCGATCACCACGCGCCGGGCGCGTAGTCCTTCAGGAAGACGCCGAAAAGGTCCTCGCCCGCTTCGCCGCGGACGATCGGGTCGTACACGCGCGCGGCGCCGTCGACGAGATCGAGGGGCGCGTGGAAACCCTCTTCCGCCAACCGCACCTTCGTCGGATGCGGTCGTTCATCGGTGATCCAGCCGGTGTCCACGCTCGTCATGAGGATGCCGTCGGTCTCGAACATCTCGCGTGCGCTCGTGCGGGTGAGCATGTTGACGGCCGCCTTCGCCATGTTCGTGTGCGGATGCCCGGGGCCTTTGTAGCCGCGGTTGAAGACACCCTCCATCGCACTGACATTCACGATGTAAGTGCGCGCGGCGGGGCTCGCGGCCATCGAGGCGCGGAGCTTCGAAATCAGCAGGAACGGCGCCGTGGTGTTGGCCAGCTGCACCTCCAGCATCTCCAGAGGATCGACCTCATCCACGCTCTGCGTCCACGAGTTGACGTCGTGCAGATCGGGGATGAGACCACCGGCGTCGATCGCGGTGCCGGCGGCGAGTCGCTCGAGGGAGCTCGATCCGGCCGCCATCGCCTGCTCGGTGAGTTCATCCGCGCGGGACGCTGCGGCCGCGAGGATCGGGTGCGCCGTCACCGAGCGCTCGAGCGCCTGCGGATGCTGATCGTTCGTGTGTCCGAAGGTCACGAGCGCCGGCAGTGGCCCGTCCGGCAGCGGAGCGAGTTCGGCATCCACGAGCGGCTGATAGGCACCCGGCGAGCGCCGCACCGTCTGCGTCGCGTTGTTGATGAGGATGTCGAGGGTGCCGCTGGCGGCGACATCCTCGGCGAGTCCGAGCACCTGGGCGGGATCGCGCAGGTCGATGCCGACGATCTTCAGCCGGTCGATCCACTCGGGAGCATCCGGCAAGCTCGAAAACCGGCGCACCGCATCGCGCGGGAAACGCGTCGTGATAGTCGTATGCGCACCGTCGCGCAAGAGCCGGAGCGCAATGTACATGCCGATCTTCGCGCGCCCCCCGGTCAGCAGCGCCCGCTTGCCCGTGAGGTCCGTGCGCGCCTCGCGCTTGCGGTGACTCATCGCCGCACAGTCCGGGCACAGCTGGTGGTAGAAGGCATCCACCAACGTGTACGGCCGCTTGCAGATGTAGCAGGCGCGGGCTTTCAGCAGGGTCCCGGCGGTCGGCGCCGTCGTCGACGTCGAAATCGGGATGCCGCGGGTCTCATCGTCGATGCGATCGGGAGCGCCCGTGGCGGTCGCCGCGACCACGGCCCGGTCGGACTCGGCGACGAACGCGCGGGCAGCTTTGCGCCGCGAGACCTTCACGGCCTTGAACATCTTGCCGGTGGCCTGGCGCACGGTGACGAAGTCGGGGTGGTCCTGGTCCACGGCATCCAACTGCGCGAGCACGCGGAGCGTGGCGGCGAGGTCGTCGGGGTCGATACCGCTCGGCGGCAGATCAGCGGGTGGGGTCGTCTCGGGCACAGGAGATTCTCCCACGGAGCGCCTGGACGCCCGCCCGTCGGATGCTAGCGTTCCAGCGTGCCCGAAGCCCGCATCCATGTCTCGGCCGCCGTCATCACCGATGCGGCCGGACGCCTGCTGCTCGTCCGCAAGTCCGGCACGACAGCGTTCATGCAGCCGGGAGGCAAACCAGAGGTCGGGGAGAATGCTGCCGAGACCCTCGCCCGCGAGCTGGGCGAAGAACTGGGTCTGACGTTGGATGCCGCGGACTTCGTCGCGCTCGGCGAGTTCACGGCCGCCGCCGCCAACGAACCCGGGCACCTCGTCATCGCCGATGTGTTCACCGTCGACATCGGCGCGCAGCATCCGGTCGCCGCGGCCGAGATCGCAGAACTCCGCTGGGTGACGCGCGCTGATGCGGCCACTCTCGAGGTCGCGCCGCTGGCCCGCGAGTACTTCCTCCCCACCTGACCCGGTTCGCGGGGCAGTTGTCGCCGCATCCGGGTGGTGAAGCGGCATCACCTGCCCCGTCAAGCCCCCTCGGCGCGCGTATGGCGAGTGGCTGGCGTTCGGAGCGTTCGCCGCAGCCTCAGTCAGTGGATTCATGGTGGCCATCGCCTTCAGCGATGCCGCCGGCCTGCAATGGGCTGCCCCGACCGCATCCCTCCTCGGTTGGGGCATGACGCTGGCGAGTGCGCTGACCCTGGCGGCCACCTCCGTCCCCCGTCTGCGTCCGTTCTTCGGGCTCTTCGAGCGCCTCATCTACGTCGGGATGTTTGCTCTCTCGGCCTTCGCGGCGACGGCCCTTCTCGCCACCTGACCTCCCCCACCCCCGGCGCGCCTGCGCTGCTCAGAAAGGAACTCCCTGGACGCTCTGTCGTCGATCGACCCCGCCATCACCGTGTACTCCGTGCTGGGCGCGGTGATCAGCTATCTCTTCTACGGATTCGCCCTCACATCCATCTTCCAGAAGGCGGGCCTCAAAGCCTGGCCTGCCTGGGTCCCCATCTTCAATACGTGGCGGGTGCTGCAGCTCGGCGGGCAAAAGGGGTGGTGGGTGCTGGTCGCGCTCGTCCCCGTCGTGGGCTGGATCGCTTTTCTCGTATTCCTCATCATCGCGGGCATCAAGATCCAGACCGCCTTCGGCAAGCCCGGCGGCGTGTTCTACCTGCTTGCGCTGTTCCTCACCCCGGTCTGGTACGGCATCCTCGCCTGGGATAGCTCCACATGGAACCCCCAGCACACGCCCGCGGTGCCGGCCAGCGGATACGACCAGGCTTCTTCCTGAGTCCTGGCCGGCCGTCACCCGAGAGCTGCGCGGATCAACCACTGCTGGTCGCGATAGCCGTCGTCGGGGAGATCTGTGTGCTCGGCGACGTCGACCGTCTCCACCATCTGGTCCAGCGGGATCGGCGGCTCCATGTGCCGGAAGCGGCTGCTCGGGTCACTCTCCTCGTGCTCCATGGCACGATCGTAGGCCTGAACGCCGCGCGGCGACACGTGAAGACGGCCGCGGCTCCACCCGCCGACAGGCGTTCCCGCCACGGAGTGGTCTGCGCAGAAGCGGAGTCGCCAGGCAATCGGATGCTCGCCGTGGTCATGCGCCGACGCGACGAACGGCGGCGCGATCCGCGTCCCCCGGGCGGGTGACCGCGATCGCCCGGAAGGATGACGTCCTCGCCGCAGATGTCCTCCGGGACCCCGGTTAGCATCGCAGGATGGACGAGGAGCAACGACTCGAGGGCGGCAATGCCAGCGGTGTCGTCGTGCGCATCGGATTGACGGTCCGGAAGCCGTGGGCTTCGTCGACGCCCGGGGTCGTCGCGTTCATGGACGCGGTGCGGGAGGCCGGTGTCGATGTTCCCGCGACCTTCGGGCGGGATGCGGAGGGCCGCCAGGTCATCGAGTTCGTGCCGGGGACACTCGCTCTCGACAGGGGCCCGCTCCTCCCCGCGGAGCTTCATCGGGTCGGCGCGATGGTCCGCGCGATCCACGATGCGAGCGCGTCCTTCATCCCGTCGCCCGACGCTCGGTGGACCAGCGCCATCCCCGCTCCCGGGGACGACCTCGTCTGCCACAACGACCTCGCACCGTGGAACCTCGTCATCGGAGACCGGTGGACCTTCATCGATTGGGATGCCGCGGCACCCAGCACGCGCCTCTGGGATCTCGCCTACGCCGCGGGGGCGTTCACACTGTCCGACCCGGCGCAGGATCCCGAAGTGGCGTCCGTGATGCTCGCGGCGTTCGTCGACGGCTACGGCGCAGACCGGTCGCTCCGCGAAGAGCTCCCCCGTGCTCTGCACGAGCGCGCCGCAGCGATGCTCCACCTGTTGCGGTCGTCGCACGAGACGGGCATCGAACCGTGGGGCTCGATGTATGTCGACGGCCACGGCGAGCACTGGCGCTCCGTGACGCGCTACGCGCTGCGGCACCGGGACACATGGTCCGCCGCGCTGGGCCGGTAAGGGCGCTGGCGCGCGTCGCGGCCGGCCGGTGCCACAGTGTGCTTACGAATGACTCCCTGTGGGTGTTGAGGGACTCGGAACGCGATCTCGTCCGGGGCCCGAATCCTCCCCCGCGACCGCGGGCGGAGTGGCGAGTTCTGGACTCCAGCGCAGTCACACGCAAACGACCGGTGGGGCGAAGCGAGACGCATCGAGTCGCGCCCAGGGTGACCGGAGACAAGCCAAGCGACTCCCGCTGAGGCAGCCTGGTTCGGCGCGCGTCGACGGAACGTGCCGGGAAAGCAGGTGTGCGCCAGCGCGCACCACCTCAATATGGAGATGTTTGCCATCGGATCGTGGCTACCGTCCCCGCGCAGCGATCGGTGCTGCGCGGGTCCGTCGCTCGCGGAACCTCCACGCCACCCGCGCCAGCAAGGGACGACAGCACGCCACGGAGAAATGAAGAAGCCCCCAATCCCCGTGTTTACAAGGGATCGAGGGCTTCGACGCTGGCGGTGACGGTGGGATTTGAACCCGATGAGGTTCGACCCGACTCGATCCACGTGACTCGGAATCCGCGGATTTCCGCGGGTTCAGGCGGTTCAGGAGCTGCTCCGAATCCATCCCATTCGCGCCGAACCCGTCTCAGATGTGGGCACGATGTGTGCACGGCACCTCGGTACGAATACGGAATCAGCCACAGACCTTCGTGGGGCGGCAGAGACTGTCCGCGACAACCGCGAGGACATCCTCTCTGAGCTCGACGGTGGCGTTCCCTGCGATGCACGCTGGTGCGGTCACGGGCTTCAGTTCTGCCACTCCGAGTTCACGAGTCGACGCGTGGTCCACCATCCGACGAGGCAGCCGAGTCCTGTCATGAAGACCACCGCGACGAGAAACCCATCAAGCGGCGGTGCAACCGGAATCCCGATCCCGATCGCGAGCGTGATCGCCGCTGCGATCGTGACGGCGACCGCAGACAGCAAGAGCGACAAGCCGATCGTGATCCCGATGCGGACGAACGTCACCCGCGCGAGGAACCGGCCGCTGACCCCAACGGCGCGCAGGCCGGACAGTTCAGGACGCATAGCGCGGGACTGCCCGCCTGCGGACACGAGCAGTACGACCCCGGCCAGAGAAGAGATCATGGCGGCGATAAGGGTCATCCGGAAGGATGCCGTGATGTCCTCGGGAGCGGCGTAGGTCTCGACCCACACGGGGTTGAGGCTGAGGTCTGCGGCTATGGTGCTGGCCCGCTTCAGTAGCGACGGGTCCACGCCCACGTAGGTCCACGTGTCCGCCGGCGGCGTGACGATGCCGCTCTTCGAAGCTGCACTCTCCGTCAGGAAGCCGGCTACCAAACTGAAGCTCGGATCGAGGTCTTGAAGCTCCATCGCCGGGACAATGGCCACAACACTGTCGCCTTGGACGAGCGACACCTCCGAGCCCGATGCCGGTCCGGTCAACAGGTACCCGCCATCCCCGGCGAAGGCGAGCTCCTCGGGGGTGAGGGCTCGATCGATCAAGCGCTCGATGTCGTTCGGGTCGCTGACGATCCAGGTGGATCCGTTGCGCTCTTGGATCTGACCGGGGAATGTCGACGTCGCCACCGGGTCGGTGACGCCTAGGTACTGTTCAATGTCCGCGCGGATGGGCCCCGCGTCGATGTCGGAGGGAATGGCGACGCGGATCTGGTCGGGCGGGACGAAAGATTCTGTCTCGGCGTTCGCTGCGCTGAGGCTGGAGTTCAGGATCGTGATGAGCACGAGTCCGACTGCCTGGAGCGATGCGATGAGCACCACCGTCAGCGTTGACTCTCGATGTTCAGAAGCAAGCCGACGCGCCGCGAGCCGAGTACTGAAAGAGCGAGTGTTCCACCGGCCGACGGCGCGGATAGCGGGACCCGCCACCGCGATGATGATCCCCACGGAGATGAGGACCGCACCGAGTGTCTGGGCCGATCTGCTCGCTTCTCCCGTGACGACGAACACTCCCGCCGCCCCCAAGACAACCGCCAGGGTGTTCCTATAGATCGCGCGATCGGCTTTAGCTCTCGGGGTCGCGACGCGATCGCCGCGGCGCCGAAGGCTGTCAATGAGAGCGAACCCCGCGACCGAGCCGCCGACGGCCAGAGCCGGGCCTACGATAAGGCTTGGCGCTGAGGGGTAGACGCCAGACGGCTGACCGGCCAATGATGCGATCAGCGGGCGCGCAACCAGTCCCGTGCCGACGCCAACAAGTAGACCGATCAGTGCGCCGCGCGTGGACGCGATGGTCACGGTGAGGAATGCGGCCGAGCGTGTCCGGGAGTATGGAACACCGATGGTCCACATGACCCGGCGAGTCCGCCGCAGGAAGGACCCGGCTATGACTCCCGCGAGGATCCCAGCAACGGGCGGACCTGCCCACAGAATAATGGTGAGCGCAGCATCCGAGAATTGAGAGGTTGCTTGAACCTGTGCCCGAGTCTGTAGGAGGCCGCCCTGTCCGAGTTGGTCCGGCGTCAGCGACAAGCTTTCCGCAATCGCTGAGGTGACTGCGTCTACCGAATCGGGGCCGGCCCAGCGAACACTTACGGCCGCTGCTTGGTGCAGCTTCTCCGCAGCATCCGCGCTGAGGGTCGACAGTGAGCCCCATGTGCCGGCGGGGACGACGACGCGACGCGATGAGGTGTCGTAGACGTCGGAGAACACACCGACCACCTTGAGTCGGAGCGCACCGCCGAAGAGCTCGATCGTGCTGCCTACGGGCCAGTCGTGCGTCAACGCTGTACTGACGATCGCTTCGCCAACGGCCCCCGGTTCGTACCGTGAGTCGAGGTCCACTTGGCTCGCGACCGTGGAAAGATCACCGATCTCACTGAGCGCGATCTCGCGCTTTGCCGCATCGTCAGTTCGCAATCCGAATAGCAGGTAGTCGACGGACACTCTCGACCCACCGCCCGACTTCACGGCGTCGTGTAGCTGAGCCTTCAGAGGCGCGGTGTCTGAGCCGAGCGGCACGCCGGTGGGCAGCTGAAACATCGCGTCCGACTCCCCGAGATACCGAGAAGCCTGCTGAGAGGGTGAGAGCAGCAGGGTGGATACGGCGAAGTTCGTGACCGTGATCCCAGCGATGGCGACCGCGATGAAGACCGCGGCCAGCCGGACCTGCCATGCGCGCCTGAAGAGCTGCGCCGTCCGCCATACCCATCGTTCTCCAGAGCTCACGAGATCGTCCCATCGCTGATGAAGACCACTCTGTCCGCGTAGGTGTCGATCTCGGGGTCGTGGGAGGCGACGATGACTGTCACGCCGCGCCGGCTGAACTCGCGCAGCAGCGCGAAGACCGCATGAGAGGTCGTCGTATCCAGGGCGCCGGTGGGTTCATCGGCAACCAGCACGTTGCGTCCGCCGACGAGCGCCCGCGCGATCCCGACCCTCTGTCGCTGACCGCCGGAGAGCTGGGATGGCCGCCTCCGCCCCAACGCTCCCAAGCCGACAGCCTCCATCATGGCGTTGGTTTCAGTCGTGACTTGCGAGGTCGCCCAGCCCCGTGCGCGCAAGGGTAGCTGCACGTTCTCGGAGGCGGAGAACTCGGTGAGAAGGTTGTTCTCTTGGAACACGACGCCGACGTGGGTGAGTCGCATCATCGCGAGCTCTTCCTCGCCGCTGGTCGCGACGTCCACATCGCCGACCCGAACAGTGCCGTCGTCAACGGCCTGTAGCCCTGCGATGACGTTGAGCAGGGTCGACTTCCCCGATCCGCTTGCCCCTCGAATCACCGCCAGCTCGCCGGGCGCCGCTTCGAAAGAGGCGTGATCGATCGCTGTCACGCGGCTTTCGCCGTCGGGAAACGAGACGCTCACATCCCGGAGGTCGACCCTGCTCGTCACGTCAGCACATCCCCGTCCAGCTCGACATTGTGTCGAAATCCGGTCGAACGCTCGCGCCGGATATTGCTGAAACCGCGTTTCTTCATGATCTTGCTCCTTTGCCAGATGATGCGGGGAGTTCCACCACTGATGTTTCCGACGGGGTGCGCATTGTGACACTGCGAGGAACATCAGGTCTCGAGGACTGGGATCAGCGGGGCGGAGATAGAATTTCGCGATCGCGTGTCACACTTTCACGTCGGCCGGAAGCATCTTGAATGTACGCAGCCGGCCCGGACTGTTCGGCCCGGACCTTGCCCAGAGAGGCGGAGTGTGCAGAGCTTTGCGGCGTTCTTCAGGGATAACTACTCCCTGTTACTCGGCGTTGCCGAGCGCCGGCTGAGCTCTAGACACGACGCCGAGGAAGTGGCGACCGATGCATTCCGCCTTGCGTGGGAACACCACCAGTCAGGAGGAGAGCTCAATGTGCCATGGCTGTACGTCACAGTTCGCAACCTCGTCGGCAACGAGTATCGTCGCCGCGACCGCCGCGAAGCGCTCTCAGAGAAGGTCACCGACGACCTTCGACTCAAGTCGCCAGGGCACGGAGAGTTTTACTCCGATGTGCGCGATGCGCTTGACCGCCTCGCTCCGCCCCACCGCGAAATCCTCATCATGACCTACTGGGATCAGCTGACCTCGCGAGAGGCAGCGGGCGTACTCGGCATCTCATCCGTCGCGGTGCGCGCGCGTCTCATGCGGGCCCGCCACATGCTCCGCGCGGCATTAGACACACCTGACTCCTCGGGCCGATCCGCGCCACCCACTGCGGTCGAGAGAGGTGAACTCGCACGTGGCTGACATGCTTATCCGCCGGATGCGGGAAGAGAACCCCAGCAGCGCACACCGTACCGACGCGCTGTCGGAACGAGCTCTGGGGGAACTGAGGTACTACGAGCAAGCAGAATCTGTTCGCGCGTCACGCGATGTCCGAGCTCGCGCCTTCCGGGCCCCCCGCGTACGGCGATTGCGCTCCATCACTGGCCTCGTGACCGCGTCACTAATGATCGTCGTCGCTCTCGTGTTGACGTTCGTGCGCCCTGACGCAGCCGTCGCGAGCACGCCGCCGTTGCTCAGTCTCACGCCCCTGCAGACAGCGGCAAGCGAACTGCTGGAGACCCTCCGAATGTCAACACTCAACGGCCCGAACACCAGCTCAACCATTCGCGCGCAAACCTGGGCCCTGAGCACCTCCCTCGCAGAAGACGGGTCGATCGAATACTCAGAGATCGAGCCGCAGTGGAGCGAAACGACGTTTGCAGCGGACGGGAGCGTCCGCTTCACGCTCGTCGCCGCCGAACCTTTCGAGGGCCAGGAGGGGAAGAATCTGCCTCTGCCTGGGACTGTCCTCGCTGAAGAGACATACACAAGCGAGGAGTGGGCCTTCCCTGCGGAATCAGGCCCACCCGCTGACTCGACAGAGGTTGCCGACTACCTCGCGAACTTCTCAGGCAATCCGTCGCTGACGGCAGGCGACGCTCTTCGTGAGATCGCAGGCATCCTCTCCAACTACGTGCTGAGTCGCGCGCAGGAAGCCGCGCTCTTGGGCTACTTGCAAACCCTGCCAGGACTGGCCTTAGCCGGTGAGACTACGGATCGTCTCGGTCGCGCTGGCATCGCCTTCCGTGCGACCGATCGGGAGCCGGGGGAATTCGAAGACCTGCTGATCATCTCGCCCGAATCCGGCCGGATCATCGCGGCGGAGACGATCTACGTGGGTCCCGATCGCGCTGAGACGGCCAGCCCAGCCGTCATCAGCTATACAGCGTGGGAACGCTGACCCGAGAAGAAGGAAAAGCGCATGAAATCGAAGTCCGCTCTGTCTGTGCTGATGGCCGCGAGCGTTGCGGCGCTGGGCGTGTTCGCGCCCGTGAGCGCTACGGCGGTGGGCCCTGAGGACTATCCATCGATGGCGGAGCGCGTAGCGCAGGTCGTTGCGGAGCACGGCGGCGAGCAGACGGGGTGGAACCAAGTGAGTTGGGACGGTGGCGACACCGTACTGACACTCGCGCCCACCGCCGGGCCCACCGCCACAATCGCACCCCTGGCCGCAGCCACTTGCACAGCTGGCAAGTACTGCGTCTACTCGCAGATCACCTACGGCGGCAACGAACTCGCGTTCACGGCCTGCCCCGCCACACAAACATCGTTCGGTGTCATCGGTTCAGTGCGGTCAATCAAGAACGCTCGCACCTCGTCGACAGTCCGGGCCTACGCGGGTACGACTGTCAGGGCGACGCTGAGCCCCGGTGCGGGCAGCGCGAATGTCTCCGGCGTGACGAAAGTCACCTGCGGCTGAGGCCTAGTCACGGAGTGCCGCAGTTCGGTCGCTTCTCACCAAGGCATTTCAGACCCGACAGGGCGCAGCACCGTCCGCGGCACTCAACCAGCCGACAAATGTGGGCACCATGTGGGCGCGTATCACTTCGGGCATGGAAAAACCCCTGATAAACAGGGGTTTTTCTGGCGGTGACGGTGGGATTTGAACCCAAGCTTACGGACGTCACTGGGGTGCCGATGGACTCGTTTGCCGCGTGATTCTGCGGTTCGCCGCCATGCACGGCGACGTTCACAGCGGTTGACTTGCGCTCGACTTTACCCAAACCGTTCCCACGTTCTGCGGCGGTCCGACGATGGGAAGACGTAGGGATTTGAAATCGCGCCGATGACAACCGAGGAGTGCTGAAACCTCGTGAATCCGCGGGTTCTGATCTCGCCGGCATCCGGTTCGATCAGGTGAGTTCGGTTCGATTCGTGGCAGAAATGTGGCCGATGTTCCAGGTGATTCTCCCGGGAGCGTGCTGGAAGAAGACGTGGTAACGGCCCTCGCGGTAGGTGATGCCATGTGGGTCGTTGATCCAGCCAGCCTCAGCGGTGAGGTGGAATCGGGGCCGCACCGGTCCTCCTGATGGGGTATTGGTCGAGCGTGAGCGTGTCGGACGGACCCGCTCGAGTCCGTCCGACACGCTCGACAGTTCAGCGCAAGCCGCGTGAGAGTTCCAACTCGTCGAACTCGACGGATCCTTCGACCGCACTGAGCACGATCGATCCGCCGGGGGCGTCGGTGGTGCGGGCGTTGAGCGCGACACCGTCGACGTAGAGCGTGGCGATGTCGCCGTCCACGATGACCTCGAACCGGTAGTCACGGTCGGCTTCCCAGGTGATGGGGCGGTCCAGTCCGCGGTTGTCGTAGCGGTACCAGGGGTAGTTCGGTCGGCGGTCGAACTGGAGCCGGTTCTCGCCGAAGATCAACTGGAACTCGTAGCCCTGCCCGGTCGCCGCGTCCTCGAAGAACCGGATGGATGCCGAACGCGTGCCCGCGGTGAACTTAAGCTTCCCGCTCAGGCGGAACAGGTCGGTCGAGGCGTTCGCGACCTCCTGCTCGGCGACACCGTCGGCGCTGCTGGCCTGAACCACGTCGAGCCGCGCGCTGTCACCGAACGCCGCCCGAACTCCGGCCGGCGGGGCAACGCCGAGCGACCCATCCGGGCGTTGGTAGACCTCGTGCACCACAAGCGTGCCACCCCATTCCCAGTCGCCGCGCGGCTGACCGTCGGTTCGTGTGGGCACCCAACCGAACAGGTAGCGGCGTTCGCCGTCCGTCGCGGAACGTGCGGCATAGTAGGCGCGACCATCGAATGCGTCGTCGACCGGCGCGACCCAGGGACCTTCCAGCGACTGCGACATCCGATACACGGTCTTCGACTTGTCGCTGTACTCGGTCGTCAGCAGGTACCACCAGTCCCCGATCCGGAACAGGTCGGGCATCTCGTGCATGCTGTAGAGCCCCGGGGCCCAGAAGTCCCCGTCGAACCGCCAATCCTGAAGATCATCGGAGCGGAAGGCGACCGTCGACCCCGTGAGGACCTTCTCACCGGCCTTCCGGGCGCCGAGGATCATCAGGTAGTTTGAGGCGTCGTCGTCCCACAGCACGAACGGGTCGCGCCAGTCGTTCGGGTCGTAACCGGGCTGTGGCGGGACCAGCTTCCGGTCCGACTTCCGCCAGGTCACGAGATCGTCGCTCTCGGCGATCATGAGGACTTGTGATGCCTTGCCCTGCTCGGGGTAATCCCGGTTGTATCCGGTGTACATCGCGTAGTACGTGCCGCCGGCTTCGAAGACACTGCCGGCGAAGATGAACTGATCCTGATCATCGTCAGCGCCCTTGTGCAGGGACTCTCCGTGATCCTTGTAGGACACGAAGTCGGTTGTGGTGGCCAACGCCCACCCGAAGGGCTCACCGAACGGCCCGGGTTTGCGCGTATCGCGCTGGTGATAGAGGTAGAACTCGCCGTTCGCGAAGAACGGCATGCAGTCGCCGAACCACACCCCTTCGGGCTGGTAATAGATACGGTGCACGGATTTCCTTTCGATTGTGATGGGGAGTCTCGGAGCCGGTTGTCAGCGGCCACCCATGCCGCTGAGAGCGATACCGGAGACCAGGTAGCGCTGCAGAGCGATCACGATGATGGCGCTGGGAATCACGGAGATCGTTGATGCTGCCATGAGCAGGTTCCACTGGTTGCCGGTCTGGCCCAGGAACATGTTGAGTCCGAGCGGGACGGTCGCCATGTTGACGTCGCTCACGATCAGCAGCGGCCACAGGAAGCTGTTCCAGTACCCGATGAACGTGAACACCGCAAGCGTTCCGAGCGCGGGCGTGGCCAGCGGCAGGATGATGCGAGTGAACGACGTCCACCTGCTCGCACCGTCGATACGGCTGGCCTCCTCGAGCTCGTCGGGGAGGGTGAGGAAGAACTGCCGCAGCAGGAAGGTGCCGAAGGCCGTGAACGCCCACGGGATGATCAGCGCCTGGTATGAGTTGACCCATCCGAGGTTGCGCATGAGGATGAACATCGGCACGATCAGCACTTCCTGCGGCACCATGAGCGTTCCCAGGTAGATCAGGAACACGCCGTCACGCCCACGCCACTTGAGCCTGGAGAACGCGTACGCCGCCATCGCCGAGGTGAAGACGACGAGGATCGTGCCGATCCCCGCGACTATCAGGCCGTTGAGCATGAAGCGTCCGAACGGGAGGTAGTTCCACGCTTTCGCGAAGTTGCCCCACTCCACCGAAGAACCGATGAGCACTGGCGGATCGGCGAACACCTCAGCCGACGGCTTCAGCGCGGTGGACAGCATCCAGATGAACGGGATGATGGTGATTACCGCCGCTACGATGACGAGCGTCTGCGAGACCCACCCGCCGATTCTGCGGCGGACGACGTGTCCGGAGACGGGTATGGCGCTCATGAGTAGTGCACCCACTTCTTCTGGCTGCGGAACTGGACGAAGGTGATCACCATGATCAGCACGAACAGCGACCACGCGATCGATGAGGCGTACCCCATCTCGTAGGACTGGAAGCCCTTCTGGTAGAGGTAGAACACGAGCGTCGTCGTCGACGAGCCGGGGCCGCCGCCGGTCAGCACGAACGGCTGCGCGAAGACCTGCAGCGATGAGATGATCGTCATGACGGTGGCGAAGAAGATGCTCGGGGTCAGCATCGGAAACGTGATGCTCCGCAGCCTGCGCCACCACCCGGCGCCGTCGATGGCCGCCGCCTCGTACAGGGACTGCGGAATGCCCTCGATGCCGGCGACGAAGATGATCATGTTGTAGCCGAAGCCGGCCCACACGGACATGATGATGACCGCGGGCATCGCCCACTCGGCGCTGCCGAGCCAGTTGGGCCCGCTGGTGCCCGTGAAGGTGTGGAAAAACCAGGCGATGAGCCCATCGTCGGGGGCGTAGAGAAGGCGCCACACCACGGCGTTGGCCACCATCGGGCTGACCACGGGGAGGAAGAAGACGAACCGGAGGAGCCCCTTCGCCCTGATCTTGGAGGTGAGCCACAGGGCCAGCGTGAGCGAGACGACCAGGTTGAGGATGACGTATCCCACGACGAAGTAGAGGGTGTTGCCTACGACCTGCCAGAAGACGGGGTCTTTCGTGAACAGCCGAACGAAGTTGTCGAGGCCGACGAACACGGCATCGCCGATCATCGGCCACTCGTAGAAGCTCAAGATAAGCGATGCGCCGATGGGGATGATCGTGAACGCGAGGAAGCCGAGCAGATTCGGCGACAGGAAGCCGAGCGCCGAACGGACGTCGGAGTTGCGCCGGCGCCGCCGAACGGGAGGGGTGGTCGGCGGCTTAGAGCGTGTCGGTGAGAGAGTCGTGGTCATGTGAGGTTGCTCCTCTGTGCGCCGGGAGCCCTCGTCGAGGGCTCCCGGCGGCGGTTGAGGTGATTACGGGGCGACCTGCGCCTGGACCTGCTGCAGCACGGACTCAGGCGACTCGCTGCCGTTGAACGCCTGCACGCCGTACTGCTGGAGCAGCGCCGACGTCTCGTTCCACTTCGGCGTGGTGCGGTACGGGTCCACCGTGGCGAGCGCCGTGTCGATGGCTTCCTTCGCTCCCTCGACGCCGGCGACCTCGTACCAGTTCGCCTGAGCGTCGAGGTAGGCCGGGAAGCCGCGACCAGCATCGGCGATGTACTTCTGCGCGTCCGCGCCGATGATCACCGAGATGGCCTTCCAGGCCTCGTCAGGATTCTTGCAGCCCGTCGTCACGCCGAAACCAGTTCCCGACATCGTCGTGATGGAGGTGCCGTCGAACGCCGGAGTGGTGGCGAGGCCGATGGTGAAGGGCACGTTTTCCTTGGCGTTGATCAGCTGCCAGGGACCGTCGACGTACATCGCGGCGTTGCCATTGCGCCACTGGTCGGCGGGCCAGTTCGAGGCGCCGGTGGCGGGGGGGGCGGGCGCGACCTTCTCCTGCGTGGCGAGGTCGGTCACCCAGGTGAATCCCTGAACGACTTTGTCATTGGTCAGGTCGGGCTTGCCGTCCTTGATGTAGGTGCCGCCAATGCTGAGCACGTACGGGAGCCACATGTCCGGTGTGCCGTCCGCAACGAAGCCGTACTTGCCGTCCTTGGTGAGCGCCTTCGCTGCGTCAAGGAACTCCTCCTCTGACCAACCCGGCGTCGGCAGCGCAACCCCGGCGGCCTCGAACATGTCCTTGTTGTAATACAGGACGTATGGGCCAAGGTCGTAAGGGACGGCGAGCTGCTTGCCGTCCTCCTGGAGGCCCTCCACGATCGACGGTGCGTAGTCGGCGATGTCGAAATCGGTGGTCTCGAACGACGGCGTCAGGTCTGTGAACAGCGAGCCCACGTCCGGAACGCGCTGCGCCTGCAGACCTGCGATGCAGGCCAGGTCATTGCTGGCGGCCTGGGCGGTGAGCTTGTTGTAGTAGTCCTTGAACGGCGTGCTCTCGAACTTCACCGTGATGTTCGGGTACTCCTCGTGAACCATGTCCGCGAGGTGGTTCCAGACGTCGACCTCCTTCTGTGAATCGGCCGACATGATCCAGCGAAGCTCGACGTTGCCATCACCGGCTGCGTCCTCGGTACCGCCCGCGCAACCGGCGAGCAGCAGTGCGCCGACGGCCGTAGTCGCGCAGAACGCGACGATTCTTCCACTCTTCATTGATGTGCCTCTCCTGTGTCGATGGCCGTGTCAACACGACCGACAACGTTGTCGGGATGATGATTGCACAGAAATGCGGCTATCGCAAAGGAAATCAGATAACGTTGTCACTAACAGTGAGGATACGGGATGATTGAACACTCAATCGCCGGACGGGCGGCACGGCCCACCATGAAGGATGTCGCTGCCCTCGCCGGCGTCGGCCTGAAGACCGTCTCCCGGGTTGTCAACGGGGAAAAACACGTCAGTGATGAGACGCGGGAGATTGTGGAGCGCGCGATCGCGCAGCTCCGGTTTCAACGCAACGCTAGCGCCGCGAGCCTGCGCAACGGATCATCGTCCACGATCGCGTTGATCCTCGAGGACATCTCGGAACCAATCCAGGGGACGATCGCGCACGCCGTCGAGAACGTGGCACGGCAGCGGGGATCGCTCCTATTCACTGCGTCCTCCTCGGGGGATGCGCACCGCGAGCGCGAACTGAGTGAATCATTCGTGGCCCGGCGCGTCGATGGCCTGATCATCGTCCCCTCCCCCGCAGACCATGGCTACCTTCAGTCCGAACTCGTCGGCGGCTTGCCGATCGTTTTCGCTGACCGACCCCCGCAGGGATTGGTTGCGGACACGGTTCTCAGCGCGAACCGCGAAGGCGCCCGGATGGGTGTCGAGCACCTCATCGGCCGGGGTCATCGCCGCATTGCCTTCATCGGCAATGAGGAGAGCGTGCACACCGGCGGTGAACGACTCGCGGGATACAGGGATGCGCTCGCGCAGGCGCGCATCCCGTACGACGAGCACCTTGTGCACCTTGGTGAGCCGGGGTCGCCTCGCTCCGAGACGGCCATCTCATCCGTACTGGCTCTCACAGATCCGGCGACAGCGCTGTTCACAGGCAACAGCCTCAACACCATCGCCACACTCCGCGCGGCAAACTTCCCCAGCAGCGGGCTCGAGCACGTGGCCTTCGACGACCACGAGCTGTTCGACCTGCTGGCACACCCGATGACCGTGGTTGCGCAAGACCCCGCCGTGATCGGCGAGACCGCCGCCCACCGTCTATTCGATCGGCTCGACGGACTGAACGAACCTGCAACAGTCACTGAGCTGCCCACACACCTGGTCATTCGGTAGCCACCTGGCAGCGAATGCACAACCACACCACACATTGGACCTCCGACATGAGCACACATCCTCACCCACCTGCACACCGCTCCGACCACGTGCTCGTTATTGGTGAAAGCCTCATCGACATCGTCCACAAGGGCGAGCACTCCATCGAAGTCGTCGGAGGTTCACCGGCGAACGTTGCACTTGGGCTTGGGCGCCTGGGAAATTCGCCACGCCTGCTGACGGCGCTAGGGAGCGACGACCGCGGCCGCAGGATCGCCACCCAGCTCGAGTCATGCGGCGTCACCATCGATCCCGCATCCTGGTCGCTCTCGCGCACCTCGACTGCTGCCGCGCGCATCGACCCGGCAGGCGGTGCTTCGTACGAGTTCGACATTGAATGGGTGCTGCGGGAGCCGATTCAGGTGCGCGCTGCACGATTCGTTCATCTCGGTTCGATCGGCGCTTTCCTCGCCCCCGGAGCCGACGCCATCACGACTTTCCTGGAAACGATCCACGGGCAGGCGCTGGTCACGTTCGATCCCAACATCCGTCCCGCGCTGGTGGGATCGCACGCGTCCGCACTGGCCCGGGTCGAGCACCTTGCCGCCCGCGCAGACGTTGTCAAGCTCAGCGACGAGGACGCCAGCTGGCTGTGGCCCGGCGCCTCGACGGACAAAGTGCTCGATCACCTGCTCGAGTGCGGAGCCACGATTGCTGCTCTTACCCTCGGCGGCGACGGATCGATCGCGGCAACCACGGAGTATCGAGTTCACGTGTCGGCGCCGAGGGTGAGTGTCGTTGATACGGTGGGCGCTGGTGACACATTCATGGCGGCGTTCATCCACGGCCTGATCGTCCGGCCAACCCTCCTGAACGACCCCACCGAGTCTGAACTCGCACAGGCCGTTCATTTCGCAGCCGTCGCGGCGTCACTAACCGTGCAACGATCGGGAGCTGATCTGCCGACCTGGACTGAGGTTCACGCTGCGCTTGCCTAGAGCCCAGAAGTGATCGCCGAGGAGCAACTGAAATGAACGAACCCGTCATCTTGCACGCGACCTTCACCGCTCGTACGGGCGAGGAGGATCACGCGGCGCGACTCCTCGCTGAGTACTCCAAGGTCGTTCGCCAGGAACCCGGCAACGTGATATTCGACGCCAGCCGTCTTCGAGGCGCCCCTGACCACTTCTTCGTCTATGAGGAGTACCGCGACGAGGCGGCATTCCAAGCCCACCTCAGCCACCCGGCCGGCCGAGCATTCAACACCGAGCTCACACCGCTGATCGTCGAACCCACCAGTGAACTGACATTCCTGTGTCGTCTGCCTTGACCTGACCCGAAACGGGTGCGCCCCGCGACCCCTCCCCGCGGGTGCTGGTGCGTCCCCGCCGCGGTCAAGGGTAACGGTTCGGTAACGGGCTTCGCGTCAAATAATCTGGGGCTCGCTGGTGTGCTGATGGGTGCGTTCGCCGCGCGATTCCGCGGTTCGCCGTCACTCGTGGCGACGTTCACCGCGGTTGATCTGCGTTCGACTTTTCCCAGACCGTACCCACCGCTTAGGCCTCGAATCGGCGCCGCGATGTGAGCGTTTTGGGCCGGTACCGCGCACTGGGTTCACTGCGTGTCGGGCCGCTCACGTTACCACTCGGCGAGGTTCACGCCGCTCTCGAGCGTCGACGGAGTGGAGCCGCCGAACTGGGGACGCACGGACTCCAGCGTCTCGCGCGCGCAGCGATTCTCGAGAGCTCGTACGGTGTCGTCGCCGAGCATGCACTCTTTGGCGAGCTCGATCATCGCCAGATCGACCCCGCCACCGCCTTCGACTCGAGATGGATCCACGTCTCCGGCCCGTGATCGGTCCCGGCCGAGCGGACGAGATGCCGGAAGTGATGCCTCCGTCCGTCGCCCCCGACGGTCGTGATCTCCGGCGAGGGACATCCGCGCACCGGGCACATCAGGAGAGAGCGAGCGATGTCGCGGTACGCCCCGGCTTCGCCGTCGGGCAGCTCGATCAGCCCAGGGGCACCGTCGCGGCGGATCGCATAGGTGAAGCGCGGATCGCCGGTGGCGAAGTCGACCGTCATGGGAGCATCACACGGCCTCTGCGCGTTCGGACCGAGGCTGTCTGGGGCCCTCGTACGACGGGCGGGCATCGGGGTGAGAAGCCATGCGCGGATGGTATCGGCATCGATGGACAGCGCATCGGCTGCGACGGACGCGGCGGTCGCTCGGCCGAAGACCGGGGTCTAGTGCCAGCTTTCGAGCGCGGTGGGGTCCCTCATCTCCATCTGGGCTACTGCGCCCTCGTGCAGGTAGATCTCCGTGCTCAGGGAGCTTCGAGCGGCCGATGCAGCCAGCTCAGACGAGGTCGAGCCGGTCGGTCAACGCGTCTGCGAAGGTGTACGGGCCCGGCTCGCGTCCGAGCGCGTCGAGGCGCTGTCGTGTTTCGCGATGCAAGAGCTCGCGCAGCGCGGCGACATCGGGAACCATCGCGCCAATCTCGCTTTCGAAGTCCAGCAGGTTCTCGGTGCGTAGTCTGTCGCCCTCAGCGAGAAACAGCATCGTCTCGTCAGGCGAGGATTCCAACGCCTCTTCGGCGCGCTGTCTGAGCTCGTCGATCTCGGAATCCCGGCGGTAGCGACCGTCCTTGACGAACTCGTGCAGTCGCAGGAACTCGTGCCGATCGGGAACGATGCGACCGAGCTCGTATTCGCTCGTCGTCATCACCGGGTCGGGGAACTTCGCGAGACTTCCATCGACGCGGCGCAGGGCGACCGGCCCCCACGCCATACTGCGGATCCACGCTCCTTCGTCGCGAGCTCGACAGTCTGCTTCGACATCGAGAACACGGAGCAACTCGGGGAGGCGTTCGGCGACCGCGTTGAGCGGCGACACCGAGTTCAGCTCGTCGAAGGCGAACAGCGCTATGCCGCCGTCGTTCGCTGCGGCCTGCGCGAGCGCGGTGAACCCCGACGACGAGAAGAACAGTAGATGGGTATAGCGCCACCCCGCACCCTTGAGTTGCTGCACCGCGGGAGCGCCTACGGGTGCCGACTGATGTTTGACCTGAGCGGCTGCCTTGCTCGCGATGACATCCAGCCCGCCGTCTACCGAAGCGCGGGTCGTAGCCGCATCGGCGAACCCGATCTCGCGCATGTACGCAGCCGCCAGCTCTTCGGCCATCCGCCACGAGAACGTCACGCGCTCCAGCCTATGGCGAGCCGGCGACGCCGATCAGGCGTAGCGCCGCATCGTCTCGTCGACGCTGATCCCGAGTGTGTCTACGATCGTCGCCCAGGAAACGGGGACTGAAGGATCTTGCCGAGCAGATCGGCCCGCTCCGCGCCAACCGCCACCAGGCGGGTGAGCAGGGTTAGCAGGGTCGTGAACTCGTACGTCCATTGGACCGGCCAGGTGTCCTCGTGAATCGCGTCGAGCCGTGCGGCGGCATTCAGACCTCCCCGATAACCTGCCCCAACTGCAGATACAGCTCGCTAACCGCCGTGGCCTCCACGCGATACCGCACCCACTGCCCCCGGGTCGCGGTCTCGCGCGGCGGGTCCGGCACGACAAGCCCATACTCGACGAGCGTCGCGAGGGCCTTCGCCGTCGTCGCCTTCGGGATATCGAGCGCAGCCGTGATCTCTGCGCGGAGCGAGTCGGGGTTCTCGCGCAGGTAGCCGATGATCATGGCTCGGACTCGGTTGCCGAGAGCGTTGATGGGATCCTCCGCGTGCTCGCTGTTCGCGGGGCGGGTGTATCGGGGCACGAAACCATTGTCGCGGCTGCGGATGCACGCGTCCAACAAACTGATCAAATTAGTTCTTCACTTGCAGAGTGTATCGCTGTACTATCCACATATGTCAACGACCAGCACGCAGAACGGGGCGATGTGGGTGCCTGGTTTATCCACAACCCCTGGCACGCGTGCATGGGACGCGCGTAGCATGCGGCCACGGCCGTACGCCACGGTTCGTCCTGGGGTAACGGCCGTCATCCTTTCCGCGCACGGAGGAGGCCGATGATGTCCGCAGGAGCGAACCGAGCGCGCGTTTGGGCAATCGTCGGCGGCGCCGTGCTCCTCATCGGGATCGTCGCGCTCATCATCTCCGCGATCGCGGGCCGCACGAACCAGGCCGATCCGACGCCCTCGGCGACAACACCACCTGCGCCTCCGACCGCACCCGCCACCGACAACGCTGGCGAGTTCGTCGACGCGACCGTGACCAAGAAGGGCTGGGTGCCCGAACCCATCACGACGGATGCCGCCGTCTACATGCGCGCGGCGCTGGCTGCGGCATCCACCTTCGACACAACGCTGTCGACGCGGGAGGAGTGGCTGACCTACCTCGACACCTGGCTCACGCCTGACACGCGCTACGACGAGTCCGAGCGGGCAGCGGACCTGCAGTCAGTGAAAGTCGAGCTGCGGCAGGCGATCGTGATCCCGCAAGAGCAGTGGGACGCGCTCGCAGAACAAGACGGCCGCGTCGCGGCCAGCGTCGACGGCGACATCAGCCGCCAGGACGTCCCGGCTGACCAGGCCGGCGACATGACAATCGGGACTGCTGACGTGGTGCTCACCACCACGTCCAGCGACGGGAGTTCTGGGGAACTCTCCTTCGACGAGAACATTCGGGTAAGCGTGCAAGTGCTGTGCGGTGCGGGATCTGTCCCGACGTCGAACAGCGCGCAGCAAGCTGGGGACTGCAAGATCGTGCGCTACTTCACGGAGCCGCTGGAGCCCTGACATGCCCGCGCCGGTTGCAGCAGCTGCAGTCGCCCTCGGCAACACGAGGACTGGCCGGAAGATCTTCGCGATCATGCTGATCGTGGTGCTCGCCCTGGGCGCCGTCGTATCCGCGCCGATCTGGATCATCCCGCTTGCCGTCGCCGGGCAATCCATGCCCGCGGCCGGAGCCGCCGCTCCAGGCCCCGCCGGAGTTCCCTCCATCAATGGCGCGTGGGGGTATCCGCTCGAGGGCACCTGGACGGTGGGTCGCGGATTCGGATGGCATCCCGTGAGCGGGTGTGCCTACTGCCCGTCCGATCACAAGGGCTTCGACATGACCTCGGTCGCGATGCCCTGCGGCGCGGTCGTCCACGCCGCGAGCGCAGGCCGCGTGATCAACGCCGGCCCCATGCCCGGCTGGGGCAACACCGTCCGCATCGACCACGGCGGCGGCATCGTCACCCTGTACGGCCACATGGTGTGGGGATCACTCGTGGTCACCGTCGGTCAAGACGTCGACATCGGCGCCCCGCTCGGCGCCGAGGGCAACACGGGCAAGAGCACCGGATGCCACCTGCACTACGAGATCCAGCGGAACGGGGTCGCCATCGACCCCGAACCGTTCATGGCCGCACTCGGCCTCCCCCTGCAGTAGCCACCTTGAGAGGAAGAATCATGAACCCCATCCGACCGGCGGACGTCGACGTCCCCGATATCCAGCCCGACTTCACCGCACCGTTCTTCGCGGGCTTCCAGACCATTGCGTCGTACATCCTCGCGGGTGCACTGCTCGTCGTCCTGATCATGCTGATCATCGCCGGCGCAGCGCTCGCGTTCCGCGGCCTGGCCTCCGACCGGGTGCGCACATGGGCGGGCGAGAACATCCTCTGGATCTTCATCGCCGCCGCCGTGCTCGGGTCGGCAAGCGGCCTGTTCCAGTGGTTCGTCGGGTTCGACTTCGGGTTCTGATGCGTACCATCCGCGTGGCAGCGATCGGCGCCCTCGTTGGGGCGCTGATGATCGTGACCGCGCCGTCCGCCCAGGCTGCGGAACGAGTGAATGCCGCGCCCCCGATGATTCCCGCCGCGGCAGAGGTCACCGGCGAACCGTGGAGCGCCCCCGACTACCCGGTGAAATGTGACCAGACCGCCAACCAAGTGTCGTGCGTCCCCACGTCGACAGCGGATGCCGTCGCGCAGAAGTGCTTCCTGCGCGTCGTGCTGTCCGGCGGTGATCGTGTGACGATCTGCACTACCTACGACGGGCACACGGGCGCGATCCAAGCCGCCGGCGGCAAGGAAGGAATCGTCGAGTACGGCTGCAGCCTCGGTGACGTCGTCTGCCTCACGTTCGAGAACGCAGGACGAGGCATGGCCGCGGGAACCACCGCCATGATGTTCGCCGTCGCTGAAGTGATGCGCTTCGATACGTCCACCGCGCTGTGGGGCGCTGCCAGCGGCGAGTGGTCGTTCTGGCGCTGGGCGGTGCTGGCCGTGATGTTCGCCGCGATGGTGTGGGCGATCGCGGCCGCCGTCGCATCGCGCGATCGAGGCGAACTCGTCAGCGCGATCGTCCGCTCTTTCCTGGCCTTCCCGGCGACGGCGGCGACACTGTGGCTCACCGGACACGTGCTCAACGCGGTCGACGAGCTCACCTGGTACATCATGAACCGCGACGGGCCCGCCGCACTGTTCGGCACCCTGCAGCAGGTGATGTGGGCCGGCGGCCGCGCCAATTACTTCTTCGGATTCGTGATCCACGGGCTGCTGATGATCTCGATGCTGCTGCTCATGCTCGTCTTCACGTTCCGCAATATCGCCCTCGCCGCGCTCATCATGGTCGGTCCACTCGCCTGGATGCTCTTCCCCGTTCGGAGCATCGGCCCGCAGTGGGTGGTGCGCTACCTTTCCGCGCTCCTCGTCCTGCTGCTCACCGCGCCGCTGACGATCGGGTTCGTCACGCTGATCATCAACGGGTTGGCATCCATGGACTCGATCTGGAATCCCCAGGCGTGGCCGCTGCTCATCGGCCTCGTCCTCGTCGCCTTCGCCCCCTTTGCGGTGTTCGGTCTCTTCAGTTTCGTGGGCGCCGTGACGGCGGATGCCACGGGCTCGAGTCTCGGGTCGCGCGCGGGCCGCACTGCTTCTGGCGCGGCCCGCTCGGCTATGAGCGTTCCCGCGCGCATCGGAGCCAGCCCGGCTGGTGTCGCCTCCCGAACGGGCGCGGCCAGTCGTTCCGGCGCTGCGGCGCCGGCCGGACCTGCCGGGCGCCCGGACAGCAGCCGACCGCTGGCCGGGACCGCGGGATCACGCCCTGCACCTGCCACGTCGACCGCACAGCGCGCCACCACGCCGACGTCCGCAGCCTCGTCATCGACCCCGAGCTCGGCGACCACACCGAAGCCCGCGTCGACACCGCCCGCCCGCCCGGCCGGGGCTGGGCGGCCGATACCCAATCCCTCACCGCGTGACGGGAGACCCTCATGAGCCTCGACGACTACGCCCGCCCCGTGCGCCTTCCCCGCCGTTCCCGTCAAGGGATCGTCATGGGGATGGATGCCTGGCAGCTCACGTTCATCAGCATCGCCGCGGCGTGCGTGCTGATCTGCGTGAACCGGTTCGGCCCACTCGGGCTGCTCTACGGAGCACCGCTCTATCTCGCTTTCGGCATCCTCGCGATGACGACCCTGCACGGCATCTCCGCCCCTCGAATGATCGGACTGTGGACCATGAAGCAACTACGCCACGCGACGGGCGCAACCCAGCAGACCTACCGGCCCGAGAAGCCCCACCTCGCCGGCACGCTCAACCTGCCCGGCGTTCGCGCCTCGGTGCAACTGTGGGAGATCGACGGACTCGCCGCCGCCTACAACCCTCGCGACCACGCAGTATCGGTCACCGCCGAACTGGAAGTGCAGGGATTCCTGATGAATGACCTGCCCGAACGGTTCGAGCTCGCCCAGCAGTGGGAGCGCGTGCTCGCGTCGTTCACTCAGCGTCCCGGTATCAAGCGCGTCAGCCTGCAAGAGCGCACGCTGCCGACAACGATCCGCGCCGCGCGCGACCACTACGAGAACGTGCAGCACCGACGCGGTCTCGACCCGCACACCCCGGTCGCCGAGAACTACGCCGAAGTGATGGATGGCTCGGAACGCTTCGCCGTCGCGCACCGCAACTATCTGACCTTCACGCTCGACCTCATCGGCCAGGGCGCCCAGCTGCGCGCGCTGGGCGGCGGCAAAGACGCGATCCTCGCCCTCGCCGCGATCGAAGCGGCCAACCTGGCGGATGCGCTGCGGGCGGCGAAGATTCGTGTGCGCCGGTGGCTGGCGCCACGCGACATCGCTGCGCTCGCCCGCATCGCGTTCGACCCCGACTTCGCGGCGACCGCGCAGAACCGGGTCGGCGACCTCGAAGGTGTCGATCCGTCGGCGATCGGCCCGATGCACCTCGAAGAGCCCGCCCACCGCAATGCGGTCGTGCTGACCGACTCCGGCATCCACACGACCATGTGGATCCACGAGTGGCCGCGATCGGACGCGCCGATCGGGTTCCTGTCGCCGCTCGTCTACGCTCGGCACCCGGTCAGTGGGGAGGCGGTGAGCCACATCTTCACGCTGGTGCTGACGCCAGTCCCGGTGTCGAAGGCTCTCAAGCGCATCCGCGACGAGAAGAAGATCTGGCGCGGTAACGAGCAGTTGCGCACCAAGCGCGGCACCGACGGCTCAGCGGCGGATGCCGCGGACTGGGAGGCCCTCGAACGGCAAGAGGAGGAGATCGTCGCCGGGCACGGCGAGTACCGCTACGGGGCCTACTTGACGATCTCCGCCGCCGACGATGAAGAGCTCGACCAGGCGATCGCGGGGATGCGCAACGCGCTCTCGCGTGCGGGCATGGAGGCGCAGACCCTCTACTGCCAACAGGCGGAGGCGCTGATGGTCAACGCGCTGCCGCTCGGGCTGGGGATGAAGTGATGTCACGCCGAACCGTCATCTTCGAGCCCGGCGACGCCGACCGCCGCGAGCGTCGCCGGCTGCGCAAGGATGCGCGCGCCGCCGAACGCGCTCCGGCCTCCGAGTCGTCGAGCCGCCGAGATCGCCGACTTCCAGAGTCCGCTGTGCCCGGTCCGTTCGGCCCGGGCCTCGTTGAGGGCGGCTATTGGAACCTTGCGGCACCTGCGATCCCGCCGCACCAAGCCACGTCGCAGCACATCGCCGGCATCTACCCGTTCGTCGCCGACGGTGGGCTCGGACATCGGGGTCCGATCGTCGGCGTCGACCTCAACGCCGACGCGCTCTGGCACTTCTCCCCGTGGGAGGCTTACGTCGACACGAGCGACCGCGGGGCGTTCTCGACCAACATCCTGGTTCTCGGCGCGTATCGGTCGGGAAAGTCAGCAACGGTCAAGACACTGGCCACGCGCTCGATCGCATTCGGCCACCAGGTGGTCGTCCCGTCAGACCCGAAGGGCGAATGGGTCACCGTCGCTGAAGCGATCCCCGGCGGCAAGGTCATCCGCCTCGGTGGCGGCACCGGCGCTCGCCTGAATCCGCTTGCGCGCGGACCGCGGCGCACCGGCACCAGCGACGAGCAGCACGAGCAGATGGTGAAGCAGCGCCGGATCGCCACCCTGATCGCCCTCGTCGAGATGGCGCTCGGCACAGTGCGGCTGACCGCGGTCGAGCACGCGGCGATCCACGATGCGCTGGAGCGTTGCATCGATCGGACCGGCGATCACCCCACGCTGCGCGGGGTCTACGACGAGCTCGGCGCCCTGGCCTCCGACGTCAGCTCGCCGTTCCACGCGAACGAAGGCGCGCTCCAACCGCGGTTCGTGCTGCGGAGATTCGTGACCGGCGACCTGTCCGGCCTCTTCGAAGACGAATCGACGGTGGAGTTCGATCAGGATGCCCCGATCGTCGTGACCGACACCAGCGAGCTCTTCGCGCGTGGTGAGCTCGCCGCGCAGTTGACGCAGGTGTGCACGACGGCATGGATCCAAGCCGTCATCAGCGATCGCGGCGCACACCGAACGCGGTACGTCGTGCGCGAAGAGGGGTGGCGCGACATGACCTCACTCGCCGCCCTGCAGATGTTCCAGCAGTGGCTCAAGCTTTCGCGCCACTACGGCATCAGCAACATCGTCATCCTGCACAAGATCGGCGACCTGGATGCCGTGGGTGAGGCCGACTCGGTGGAGCGAGCGCTCGCCTACTCGATCATCGGCGACATCGAGAACAAGTTCATTTTCCGCGTGAACCAACAGGAGTACCGAGGGCTCCGTGATCGGCTGCAGCTGCCACCCGCGCACGCTGACCTCGCCCGGCAGCTGCGGAAGGGTGAGTTCCTCGCATACGTCGGGCAGTACTCGTACCTTGTCGATTGCTTCGCGACGAGCACCGACTGGGAACGAGACCTCTTCCAAACCGACGACGCCATCGACGCCATCGACGCCGCCGACCGCGACGACTTCGTCGACCGCCTCGCCGTCGACCTGGATGCCCTGTGGCCGATCGACACGGAAGTCGAAACCGATATCGACGGGTGGCTTGCCGCCCCTTCCCCCGAGGAGCAGAAATGAGCACGACACTCCACCGCGCCTTCGCGACCGTCGAAGGGTCGACGGCGCGCTTCACCACTCTGGACGGGCACAGCGAGGAACTCACGGCGCAGGAAGGCTCCGATATCCGGCACGCGATCGTGCAGCGCGCGGTCGCGGAAGCCCGTCGCACAGGCGCCCCCGTGGAACTCGTAACGTCGGGCGACCGCGGCAGCCACCGCATCCGTGTCACGCCGGACGGCACGTCCTCGCCCGTCGATGATGGCGCTTCGGCGCTGCGACGCGTGCGCACCGAGCCTGTCGAGGTCGCGCACGATTACCCGATCCCCGGATCGGCAACCGCTGAGGAGGATCCGATCGACGAGGCGCCGCCATCCGTCGGCCAAGCACCGGCCGCGCGGCGGACTTCCTTCATCCCCGACAGCATCCACCCGAAAGAGCACCTCAGCGGCTGGCGAGCGCTGCTCGCGACATGGGGCGTGGCGATCAAACCGTCACCGTCGCAGTTGGAGCACCATGAGCGTATTCACCTTGTCTCCCGCCACTGGGCGGGCTGCCGCACGATCGCGATCGTCAATGGCAAGGGCGGCGTCGGCAAGACGTTGACCACCGCCATGCTGTCCGCCGTGTTCGGCCGCTATGGCGGGGGCAACGTGCTGGCGTGGGACAACAACGACACTCGCGGCACACTCGGATGGCGCACCGAGGCGGGACTCTACGACACCACGATCCGTGACCTCCTGCCCGCGGCACCGGGCCTCCTCTCCGCCGACGCCGGCGTCTCCGACATCACCCGCTACGTGCACCACCAGTCGGTCGACCGATACGACGTGCTGCGCTCGAACCCCGAACTTCTCGCGACCGACCAACGCCTCACCTCGGTCGAGTTCGAGCTGCTCATGCGCGTAGCGGCCAGGTACTACCGGCTCGTCGTTTTCGACTCCGGGAACGACGAGTCGGCGGACCGATGGCTCAGCATGGTGGACCACAGCACACAATTGGTGATTCCCACCCTGACCGCACCCGAGTCGGCGGAGTCCGCCGCGCTTCTGCTCGAAGCGCTGGAGGCGCGTGACGAACGGTCGCGCGATCTCGCGCGAAACGCGATTGTCGTCGTCACCCAGTCCGAGCCCGCCAGACCGGCCGAGTTGCGCGACATCATCCTCGGATTCGAGGACCGCGTCCGCGACGTCGTCACCATCCCCTTCGACCCCGTCCTCAAACGCGGGCCGCTTCGATTCGACGACCTGCGCTCGCCCACACGCGAGGCCTGGATCCGCGCGGCGGCCGCAGCCGCTGCAGGACTGGGAGGGAGGCCATGAACGACGGCGTGCTCGGCAAGATCGCTGCGGTCGGCATCGCGATCGCATTTGTGCTGAGCGTCGCCTTCGCGTTCATCGCCGAACTCGTCACGACCTGGATCTGCGGCGCCAAACCGCGCGCCCACCATCTGTTCTCTGGACTCTGGCTCGCGCTTACCGGACGAACCGACGTCTACGAGGCATCCAGCGCGTGCACTCTGCCGGTGTGGCAGATCCGTGTGGCCGATCTTCTCGCCGTCCTCATCGTTGTCGGCGCGGGCCTCGCGCTCATCGTCTGGTATCGCCGCTACCGGCACTCGGACCGCGGGTTCATCGCCGACCTGCGGATGCGGCCCGGGTTCGCGACAGCCGCCGACATCCGATCGCACCTGTCCGCGAAGGCGGCCATCCGTCGGGCGAAGCAGCTTCGGCCCGACCTCATGCATCCGAAAGCAACCGACGTCGCCTGGCGAGTCGGGTCCTCGCGCGGCATGGACGTGTTCGTCTCGATCGAGGACTCCGTGACCCTGGAAGGACCACCCCGGTCCGGCAAGGGGTACCGCGTCCTGATCTCCGCGATCCTCGACTGGGCCGGGCCGCTCATCACGACCTCGACCACCAACGACAACCTCACCGCGACCATGCAGATGCGAGCGCGCCGCGGAACAGTCCACGTGTTCGACCCGCAAGGCCTCTCCGGCATCCGTGACACGCTCCGCATCGACCCCATCGCGGGATGCGCCGACCCCCTCATCGCCATGCAGCGAGGCATGGCGATCATCACCGGCACGGCCCTCGGGCGCAGCAACCAGAACGAGGAATGGGCGCAGGCCGCCGGCATCATCCTCGCCCGGCTGCTGCATGCCGCAGCCGTCGGCGGCGGCACGATCGACGACATCTACGACTGGGGCTCGAGCCCGTTTGCAGCCCGCAACGCCGTGCCCTTTCTGAGGACTGCGGGAGCACCCGGCTGGGCGGAGAGCCTCGCGGCAACCATCAACGGCGACGAGAAGCTGCTCTCCTCGATGTGGTTCGGCGTGCAGAACGCGGTCGCACCGCTCGCAGTGCCGCAAGTGCGCGACAGCCTGCAACCACGCGAGGGAGACGCGATCTTTGACGTCAACGAGTTCCTCGCCGGCGAGAACACGCTGTACCTGATCGGGTCGGCCGCCGGTGCGACCGCGATGGGCGGATGGATCAGCGCCCTGCTCGACAGCATCGTCGAGGACGCCCGGACCAAAGCCCTCGCCACCCCCGGCTCACGCCTTCGGCTGCCACTGGGACTGATCCTCGACGAGATCGTGAACATGTTCCGCTGGGCGAACCTGCCCCGCATCATGGCCGATGGTGGTGGTCGCGGCATCTGCACGCTCGTCGTGCTGCAGGCCCTGTCCCAGGCTGAGACCGCGTGGTCGCGGGCAGAGGCCGACACGATCTGGGCGGCGGCGACCGCGAAGGTGGTGCTCGGCGGGGCATCCCACGTCGAACACCTGCGCGACATCGAAGCCCTCCTCGGCGTTCGCGACACGAGCCGGCGGCAACGGTCGTGGTCGACCCAGCAGACCGGACACAACACCACTCTCGTCAACGAACGCCGACCACTGATGTCGGTCGACGAGATTAGACGGATGCCACCCGAGATCGGCCTGCTCGCCTACCGCAACCAGCGCACGGTGCTACTCGACCTCGCCGGCTGGGATGCCCGACGTGATGCGCGAGCGGTCAGCGAGGGCAAGGCCGCGACGGAGCGCGAGCAACGTCGGGTGTTCACGGAGCCGGCCGTTCCGGTGCCTCCCGCTGCTGGGCCGACGGGAACGGAGGCGGACGCATGAGCGATGACCCGAACGAGAAGATGCTGCAGGCCCTCGCCCACCAGTCCGCAGGTCGTCCCGACCCGGGGCCGAGTTCGTATGCGAGTCGCACCGTCGACTGGAGGACCCTGACCGACGACCGCGCACCGGTCGAATGGGCCGCACTGCGGGCGTGGGTCGAGTGGTTCACGGTGCGCTTCGACATACCGGTCAGCGTCGTACCCGACTGCTGGTGGCGGCACGGCGAGATCGTCGAGGAACTCGCGGCACTGCGCTCCGCACACCTGCTGTTGTTCGACCCGTCCGATCGCGGGACGGGCCCAAGCGCGTGGCTGCAGTACCTGTCGACCGCGCTCCCCCGCCTCACGCGCGCGGGCGGCGGATGCACGCGTGAGCACCGGGAACACCGCTCGCGCTCGTGGGCGAATGCGACCGACGAGCAGGCATGGACCGCATGGGTCACTCAGTCCCATGCTCACCAGGACGGCCCCGGCCGCCCCTGACCGAAAGGAACGAGAGATGACAACCAGAATCCCGGTCACGCTCGAGGGCAACCTCACCGCTGACCCCGAACACGGCGAGGCCGACGCCGGCAACCGATGGGCGAGGTTCACCGTCGCCGTCAACGACCGGCGTCTCAACGAGACGACAGGCACCTGGGAAGACGCCGGCACCGTCTTCCACCGCGTCGTCGTGTTCAACCAGCAGGCCAGCCACGTCGCCGCATCGCTCCGCAAGGGGGACAGCGTGCTGGTCACCGGCGATCTGCGGTTCGGCTCGTACACCGACAAGGAATCCGGCGTCACGCGCGAGACCCGCGACGTCGTCGCCGAGAACGTGGGCGCTTCGCTCAAGTTCACCAACGTCGGAGTGGACCGCGCCCCAAAAGCTAGCGGCCCCGCAGCAACGGGGCCGGTAGCAGAGCCGGCGCGATACGCCGACTCGGGCATCGCTCGCTGAACCGCCAGGAACAGGAGCGGGCGAGAGTCATCGTACTCTCGCCCGCTCCGCTGCGTCTCGGCGCGACCTTCGCTAGACGGGGCTCGTGTCTGCGACGGGGGATCCCGCGTAACCGTCGAGGAAGCGGCGGTACATCACCTGATTCGGAAAGACATCACGGACGTGCGTTCCTACTGTGTCGGCCAACTCCATCGCAGGAGTGCCGTGGAATCCCCACCGGTTCTTGCCTCTGTCGTGCGGTTGCTCGGAGCGGAACCAGGAGTCGATCGTGTAGGCGCCCCGCACGATTCCGTACGCGATGCCGAGCGCGAACCCGCCCACCATCCGGCCTCGCGTCCACTCCGAGATCTTCCAGTGGCCGTGCGTCTTTTCGTAGACGTCGCGCTCGTTCATATCGGCGCGCCAGCCGTTCTGGATCTTCAGCATGATGACGGGGTACGGAATCGGAGGGCAAGGGGCAGCGCTATACCGCGCGACGACAGCCGGCAACATCGCAAGGCCGTGGGTGCCGGAGTGATGACCGCGCACGAGGTTGGTGAGAGCATGACCGTCGGCGGCGAACGCATCGATGACGGATTGCTCGACCATGAAAGCGTCCGACTCGTCGTCGATGCCGGAGCGGAGGAACACCAGATCCACGTCACGGCCAGCAGCCTCTATGTCGTTGATCCGACGAAGCTTCGCGACGTGCGACTCGGGGTCTTCACTCGCCTCGCGCGCGTGCGCGTTGATCCTGTCCCCGACGCCCTTGCCCACGTAGAAGACCTTGCCGTCGCGCGGGTCCCGAAGTGCGTAGACATAGTAGCGCAGGACAGCTGCGACCTCAGGAGGAATACGGACGTCGGCACCCATGCCGCGATCGTATCCGGCCTCGAAGCGGTTCTGAGCGCTCCAAGCGGCGCGGACCGACGATCAGTGGGTGTCGCGCTTGCTCCACTCGATCAGCTCGCGGATGTTCTGCTCATAGCGAGCTGCCGTCGCCAGTTGCTCATCCGTAGCGAAGATTGTTTCCGGCGTCTCGTCGCGGGCAAGCTCGGTGACGCGCGGGCCGTAGTTACCCCGCGTGGTCAGGGACGCGAGTGTGTCTACCCAGCCCTCATCGTCTGATTTCCCGAAGATGACCGCGTGCCGCATTCCGGGCGGGACGGCGATAGGGGTGGTGGCGTTGACCCAGTGGGTCTGAGGCAGGGCATGGGTCATCCCGCGATCCTCTCACCACTGGTGCTGGCCTGGACGTCGTACGAACTCCATCGCCAGCTCACCGGCCGAGGGATGCCGCAGGACGCTCGGCCACCCCCGATATCCACTGGTCCTCGTCGTCGATCGGCAAACCCACGGGAGACGCCGCGCCGGTGACGAGCAGTGCAAGACGCTCTGCCGCGGCGGCACGGGCCTCGAGGTCGATTCGCGCGGGGTTCTCGAGCTCGTCAGCGAGCGCCCGGTCCGCGGCTCCCCGCGCGTGGCTGGTTGCGGCTCGACTGGCAATGCGGGAGTCGAGCCCTTGCAAGAGACTGGTCGCTTCAGCGATCAATCGGTCAATCTGGCCCGCGGCGTCCTGCTCATCTGGCTCGGGGTCGCGTGCGGCGCGTGCCAACTCGGCGCGTGCGGCCGCTCGCGAGTCGTCGAGCGTCACCTCCGGCAGTCCGCGCAACATCGCGTCCGCGATCACCCCTGCGGCCGTCTGGTGCGGCTTGACGAGAGCGATCGCGTCGTTGCGCAGACGACCGCGCGTCATGCCGACGTACAAGCCCGCGGCATCCACACTGGGGCCCACCATCGACACGTCGGTCGTCTCGCCTTGGATGCCGTGCACCGTCGACGCATAGGCGAGGTGCACATGCTCCGCGGTGTAGTCCGCGCTCACACGGCGGATGTCCGCACTGTCGGTCGTGCTGACCAACTCGACACCCTCGGCGGTGATGGCGCGCACTATCCAGACGGCTCGGTTCTCGACGCCGGCGCCGGTGTCGTTGAGGCGCGTCTGGACGACGTCGCCGATCAGGATGCGTTGCTCGCCCATCCCCACCGCGATCGCACGCAGGTCAAGCTCTCCACGGTCGACGCGACGTTGCTGGATCTCGTCGTTGATCGCGTCAGCCTCATCATTGGTCGCCACGACGAGCGCGATGCGCTGACGACCGGAAGCCGCCGCGAAGTATGCGTGCAGCATCAGATCTCGAGCCATGCGCTGATCGGTGATGGCGTGCACCTGACCACGTTGCTCCAGCTCATCCGCCACCTCGAGGGCAGCGTCTCGCGACACCGGGTCGCGCATCCGCAGCGTCAGCGCGGCGTACTCAGCGTCACGGAAGCGGTGCACCGCCGACATCTCCACGACCGCACCGCTGCGACGCGCCATGCACGCCATCGCGCCCGAGTGCCCCACGGGCATCGCTTGAAGATGATCGCCCACCATCGCGATCTGCGCCCCCGCCTCTTCGACGAGCTCCGCGAGCGCACGCGCGGTATGCAGGTCGACCATGCCGGCCTCATCCACGACAACGCGGTCGTCGACCTCGATCGCGTATCGACACGGACCAAGGTAGGCGATGCCCGCGGCATCCACCTCCCCCACGCGCAGACGTGTCCAGACCTCGCGGCCCGCATCGTCGAAATCCCACCGCCACCCGTGGTCTGCGAGCAATGCGTGAAGGCTCGAGGCGTCGGCCCCAATCTCGCGTGCTGCGACCGATGCGGCCTTCCTGGTGGGGGCGACGACGATCATGCGGCGATGCTGCAATCGGAGCGCCTCGTTCGCGAGCCGCAGCATCGTCGTCTTCCCCGCACCGGCGGGGCCAGTCACCGCGACGAGCCGGTTGGTGCCCGCGATCGCTGCGGCGGCATCGATCTGCCCGCGATCAAGGTCAATGCCGGGCAGGGTCTTGTTTGCCACACGGTCGAGCACGTCGTCGCTGATGTTGATGCCCGCGACGTTGAGTCTGTCGAATCGCTCGGCGAGCTCGAGCTTCAGACGAGCGGTCTGAGTCGTCATGAATCCTTTGACATGCTGCGGGCGGTCGGGCTCGACGGTCAGTACATCGACGACCTCACTGGTGGCCCGCGCAACAACGTCATCGATCATCGGGGCAAGATCCTCACGGCTCGCGACGATGCCCGACGATGCGACCGCGCGCGTCGCTCCGGCGCGCACATCGACGAGGCTGAACCTGCCCCCGGATGCCGCTGAGCGCCGGTCCGCATCCACGAGTGCTCTGGCGGCAAGCAGGTCGCGGTCTGGATCGGGCGGTGCCGTTACAGCGGCCCTGCGAGGTTCGCCTCCAGTCAGCAGTGCAGGGTCGATGGCCGCGATCTCATCGCGAACCAGCTGCTCCCATTCGTCCTCGTCCACGTGTTGCGGCTTGGTCGGGCGGTCCTTCGACCATGCGAATCGGTCGATCTGGCGGACGATGTCGCGATCGGGCTCTTGCCCGGGATGGTCCGCGCGCCATGCGGCGAGCTTGACGGCGCGGTTCGCTTCGATTTGGTTGGAGCGGCGCGATAGCGGCCGGACCGCGGCCGCGACTTCGGCCACCTCACCATCGTCGTTGATCGTGTAGCCGTGGCGCGCGAGGGCTTCGATCCATTGCGGGTCGGTGCGAGCGGCGAGCTCGCCCTCGGCGTTGATCAGGGTGTGCAGCTTCATCGCGACTCGCGAGTCGACGTTCGACCACGCACCGTCCTCCCCCTGAACCTTGACGCTGAGCCAAAGGTGACGGTGGATGTGGGGATCGAGCGCCCGCGATCGGCGGTGCTGTAGCTCGACGACCTCAAGCCGGCGGAGGCTCTCACGGATCTTCCCGCCAGCGCCTCTCCGCGCGTTGAGCTCCCGTTGCCAGATGCGGATGACACGGTCGCGCAAGCGATCTTGCAGCGCTTCGAACTCGTCAGCGAGCTCCGGGTGAATGAGCGCGACAAGACTGAACGACTTCGGCGTATTGATAGTCCCGTCCAGCAGCAGATCCGCCTGCGGCGAGGTGAGAACGCGACCGCGATGCTCGCCCGTGAGCGGATCGAAGCCGTCCACCCACTGGCAGAGCTGCCCTTTCGACAGCTGATCGGTCTCGATGTAACCGTCTTCGACCACGAACCTCGTGACCGTCCGCTGCCCGGTCTCGCTGTACGCGGCGAGCGCCTCAACGCCGCTCGAGAGTCGCATCGACGCGTCGCACGTGCCCTCGAGCGCGTAGGCGATCGCCGACCGCACCCCGTGCGATTCAACGCCGCGCTTCCAGCGCTCCAGACCCCCGCGCATGTCCGCATCCTACGCTCTTGCGTCTATCCGCGACATAGATTCACAGAAAGTGCCTGCGTGCATTGCTCTTCTCTCTGAATGGGGTCGGCTGCCCTTGAGCAGGCGACCCCCGTCGAGATGACGTGCATGAGGTGTCGGCTGGTGCGACGGTTGACCATAGCGAGAGAGCGTTTGGCGCACCGCTGATGCGACTCAGCGCGGCCCGGTCAACTGAGACGCCCCGTCGAAGGAGAGCGGGACTCGCCGGCCATTGACCATCGTGCCCGTTGAAGGACCCGCCATCGTGCGAGTTGCTGCGCGAGCTTCGGGCGTGTTGCGGTGATCCCGCGACATGAGGAGCGTCCGCCGAGAATTGGCGCAACCGCCGAATGGGCCTATCTGCCGAAAACCTCCGGCCGGCTTTGCGGTGTGCACTTGGCCCGTGACTCGACTACTGGGAGTCTGGGTCGGCGGCATCGCGCCCGTCGAACCAGTTGATAGGAACTTCCGAGTAACTGTTGACGCGATCCTCGAGTAGAGCCAGGCGTTGCTGAAGCAGTGATTCAGGGTCGGCGAGCGACTCCAGCAGCGGCCTTGTCGGCAGCAGTTGGGACTGAAGGGCATCCGCCTGGACCGCGTTCAGAAACGTCACCCGATCGTTTCGGAGTATGCGAGCCGATGAGCGCGTTGCTAGGGCGAGTCCGAGGACACGAAGGTGGTAACCGCCCGTGCCCGACCTAGCGAACAGGCTAACCACAACTGCATCCTCGGACGGGTTCTCGATTAGCTCGCCCGAGAAGAGGTCCAAAGGCTCGCGCGACGCGAGGTTTGAGACAAACGCCGCCCAGAGTGCGGACTGCTGACGTCGGGTTGCCGAAAGCAGGGTGCGACGATCTATGGCGAGTGCGGCCTCTGCCCAGTTGGGTGTCGGTTGTTCCAGCAACCGCGCGTCACCGGCGATCCGAGTGCTCGAGCCGACGCCGTAGTCCATGCCGAAAGATCTTCCCCAGAACCAGCTCGCGAGCTCGCCGTCGTCGTTCAGCGAAGAGTGGCCGAGCCTGAACGCTCGATCGGCCAGAGGAAGGAGGAGACCCCGATACGGCATCCAAGAGGAGGTTGGCACACCGATGTCGTCGCGGAGCTTTCGCACAGCCGCTTCAGTTGCCGCGAAGGCTGGCTCCCAGTTTGAACGGATCTCTCGGGCCTTGAGCTTGAGGAGCGCAGGTTGCCGGACGTCATTCTCCAGTCTGAGAGAGACGACCTGAAGGACGGGCAACCCATCCTCGCCCAGCCAATGCGCGATCGGTTCGCTCTCTCGACGCCCGATGTCCCACCGGTCCCGCAGGTTCCAGTCCGGCTCGTAGACGCGCGCAACGAGGAGGTCGAAAGTGTTGAGGCGAAGACCGGTGAGATTGATGCGCTCGAAGATCCGCGCCACTGCTGCAGGAGGAAGATTGTTGTCGAGAAGCACCGCCGGGAACGCGTAAGTGTTGAGATGGCCGAGGTGCGACCGGTAGACGTTTGCGAGCAGTCTACCGACTGACGCGCGGCTACTCTCTGGCGATGCATCCAGGACGCGATCTCGCCACGCGAAGAAGTCGGAGGCGGTTCGGAGTTCGTGGAGCGGGACAAGCCCCTCCCGGCCCTGGCGCTGGAGGTCGTACTCTCGCTTCCACTTGCTCCGCGCAATTACTTCGATCGATTCCTCGATTGCCTCTGCGGATCCGTCCGATGCGGCAAGTTTTTCTGCGTTCACGACGAACGTAACGTCCCCGCGTCCCCGAAGCGCGTGGAATAGTGCGGTCAGTCGTTGCTGTCCGTCGAGGACGACAAACCGAATTGCGTCGCTCAGCTCGGGTCCGTCCTCAAAGCCGCGAACCTCGAAGAACTCAGGCCGTCCGCTCATAAGCAGGAGGCTGCCCGCGGGCCAGTCCGACAGGAGTGTGGCGAGCAGGCTCACCACATCCGAGTTGGACCAGTCGAAGTCTCTCTGAAACGCAGGGAGTACTGCGGTCCCCGCTTCGACGCTATCCAGAAGATCTTCGAGCCGGATCTGCTTGGCATCGATGGCCAGTGCGCTCACGCGGTCACTTCCTCAAGTCGGTTCAGCGCGCTCAGTCCGCTCACGTGGGTCCTGAAGAAGCTCGTCGGATACTCCTCTGGGCTTTGCTCATACACGAACGCGACCCTGTCCCGCAGAGTCATCTTGACGTCAGGCGCCGCGAGCGTCACCACGGTGACGCGGTCGATCGTGATGACTTCATAGTCGACGTCGACATCGTGCTCTACGACGCTGAGCTTGCTTCCGGCTCGCAGCGGGGCCCCACCGTCCTTCGCTTCACGCCAGAGACGGGCGGCCCGCTCCGTCACTTCGATGATGCCCTCGGACACCTTGTCGGCGCTCGACCCTCGCCTGACTGCCTCCCGTCCGACCACGGCGCTACCTTGCGAGGGAACCGCGACCGTCACGCCAAGGCTGCGGCGCGTGGCGATATCGCGCAGGGTGTACATGTTGCGCTCCAACCACTCGCCGTTGTGGGTGAGCACGGAGATCTCATTCGCGGAGCTGAGCAGCCGCGACCAGTCGAGTTGAGAGCGCGTCGTCACTTCCTGTAGGCCCGACTGGGCAACGCTCGCGCCAAGTCTTAGGTAGTGCCGCAGATCCGTGCTGTGGCTTTGGCGCACGAGGAACTCCCAAGCGAAAGACACGACCGCGAGGCCGAACAATACCGCCAGGACATTTGTTCCGGCAGCGTAAAGCCATGCCGGCATATCGGCCTTCGCAAACTCAAGCAGGACGAGCCCCCCGAGCGATATGAGCCCTACGACGATGGCGATCGCAACGATGCTCCCGCGCGTTCGCCCGAAGTCACCCCGTGTCATCCCGTCCCTCTTCGCTCGGCCTGGGCTTCGCGCTCGGCAAAGACACCCCGTGGTTGCGCTCGCTGCGGAAAATCACTTCCACGACGCTGGCGTCTGCGAGCACGACGGACCCCCATTATGTCGTCCATCCGACGCGCCCGTGGTAGTCCACGCACTCGAGGCTCGATGCAAGGGCCAAGTTGATGGAAGCCATCGATCACGCACGACAACGCGTAGATTCGGTGACGCGCACGCGGGGCTTCTTCTCTTAGTCCGAAGAGCGGGGACCAAATGTCTCGAGGCGACTGCAGGCGGGCGGTCGGCCTGAAGTTGTCGTCGCAGCAGTCCCGGCGGAGCCGCGCACAAGCTCATGCGAGGTTTGGTTACGGGGCGACTCTTCTCGCCGCGTCGCTGATGGATCAATCGCGAGGGCGTGAAGCTCATCGCCACGAGCTGCATTCAGGAGGACCGGTCTGCGGGCGGACGACGTACCGTTCGCGACCCATCGGTTGGAAGGCATATTCGGCAGAGGAGCAGGGGTGCCGCCACGAACGAGCGACGACACCCGCCCGCTCAGGCCGCGGCTTCGCCGAGGCCGTCGTCGTACCGCTCGTCGACGAACCGCTTGAACATCGCCAGGAGGTCATCCCTGTTGCGAATGGCACGCAACGTAACCTCGAGGCTGGTCCTACGTCCACGAACGAGATCGGGACGCTTCTTCAGCAGGCGCTTAGGCGTCCGCAGGGGCTTGCCGTTCCTACCCAGTACCGCCTGCTCCATCTGTACGAAAGAGAGCACCGAGGTCTCGTAGTAACGACCCGCCGACATCAGGAGGGTCGACCGCGCCCATCCAGTGGGGACGAGAAGAAGCTCCTTGCCGTCCACGACCGGCAACGTGAAGTCTTTCTCGTCCCACCCGTAGGTGGCAGGGTTCCACACCTGCTTGCGAAAGGTCCGCACCTCGTGACCGTCAGATGTGAATTCCGGGTACGTCGCGAGCATCTGCTCGGTGAATCGGGCCAGCGGTTCGAACATGATGCGGGTCGCGACGTCGCTGGTGATGTCCTTGTCGACTCCGTCCACGAAGACAGGGAGGTCTTCGAGCTGATGAAGGATGCCCAGCCGCACCAGCGCCTCGACGTCCCCTGTCAGGGTCGCCCAAATCCAGCCGCCCACGACCGCCGCGCCGCCATGACCACCGAATCCTTCCGCAGCCATACCGAGGCGGGTCTCCCACGGCTCTATGAAGTGGCACAGGAGATCCTCGCCGCGGCGAAGCGCCGACGAGCTCCCATCGAAGATGCAGTCTGTGATGGCGGTGAGGAACGTATCCGAGCACCGCACCGCCTCATCAGCGAAAGGCTGCGGCGACCGACGCAGTCGGATGGCGCGCGGATCGACATACAGCCGGTTGTCGGCTGCGACGTCCACGTCGATGAAGGGCACAGGGCCCGTGATTCCGTAGTGAATCGTGATGTTCGCCATGGTGGGCAAACCTCCTCATTGGTGAGGACACGAGAGAAATCACGGGTTCGCCACCCGGGCCTTCCGGTATGGTGTTGGTGACGCTCAAGTCACCACCGTGCACTCGTGTCGGTGTTTCTGGCCCGAATCCCTGGAACGGATTGCGGGCCAGAAGTCTGTTTGGGGACTTCATGTAGCCTCCAGCGGCCGCCACTGACCGCGGCCAACTCTGACGACTCGCTTCGTGCGATTGAGATACGCAAGCGCTGCCCCGATTGCGTCTCGCGAGTCATCACGCCCTCGCTCACGAAGGAAGTCCTCGATGCCTGCGGGGCTAGCAGTCGAACCTGTCCGCGAGAGCATCTTGACCGCGGTCCAGACAGCATCCGAGCGACCCTGCGAAGCAATGTCGTCCACCAGAGGGAAGAGTCCCTCGTTGACTGCCGGCATCGAACCGGGCACGTCCTCGCTTGGGGTCTCCGGGAATCGACGAGTGAGCGCGAGCCGGTAGCCCTGCTCCTCCTGCTCGAGCAGGTCGAGTTCCCGCTCCAGCTCGGCCAGCTCTTCGCGCTTTGCGTCTATCCTGCTCTCCGCAATCGCGCGCGCGTCGATCGCAGACTGAATCAGCTCGATGAGTGTCTCCGCAGTGATGGCCATGTCAACCTCCTCGCACCATCATACCACATCCCAGACTGGGGGTGTGGGAGATCCCCGACCTGACTGAGTGTGTGGGTAAATGCCCACCCCACCCCAGATTGCACACGCATCGATGCGCCAACACTTCCTGACTGCCTCAAGTGCAGCGCTGACCGTGCGGGGCGCCGACGGGGCTCGATGTGCTCGGCGCCGCCCCGCAGCGGCCGCCGTCTGTTCGAAGGTGACGATTCACTCGTTGTCCCCGTATCGAGCCACAGGCCAGCGCGCGCGAGCACGGATCGATGAGATCGAACTGCAACCGGCGATCAAGCGATGGCCCGTTCCGGTCCGTTCGACTTGACCGACTGATCAGTTCACTTCCGACGCCAACGACGCTAACCCGAGAGCACGAAGCAAACGACGCAGGGCCACGAGTCCGATGGCGGTGGTCCTGCCACTCGCGGATCGCATCGAGACGCGCTCGGCGCGCCGGGGGCCGAACGGGGATCGGAGGTCTGCGCCACATTCGGCGGTGCGCAGCCGTGCTTCGCCGCCCATTCTTTGAAACTGCTCGACGCGAAAGTCAGCCCGGGTTGTCTGTGGGTGCGCTCGCGCGCCGCCGTCGCGCCTCTCGGTGGAGGTTCACCGGTGTCGCGTCGAGGACACGTTCGATCATTAGTGCCAGGAAACGCTCTGGCGTGAGGTGCGCTGGCATTGCATCTGATCGGATGCGTACCGTGGGGAGCTGCGCAAGTGTGCTCTCGATGTCCGGTTCCGAAAGGGCGAGCGGTTCGGCGACTTCCGGTTCAGACTCCAGCCCTGCAGCAACGAGTCGATCCTCGGGGTCTTCACCACTATCGGCAGCAACTGCGACGGTGTCGTCGTAGTCGATCATGACGAGGCAGGTGGCGTGGTAGGCGTCGTCTTCGCGACCGAGTTTGCCGAGCAGGTCGACGAGCCACTCAGCGGTGTCAGGCTCCTTGTGGAGGATGTCGGAGCGGAGTCCGAAGACGAAGCCGAGCGCGGCGAGGGGGTGACGCAGGCGCAAGTTCTTGGCGTCCCCGTAGGATTCTTCGACTCGATTGGCGGCGTTCTTCCCGTACGACGAGTCCATCCGCTTTGTGGAGATGAGTAGCTCTGGGCCGGTGTGCCAGTCGGTCATGATGACGTCGACTTGTTTGAGGTAGTTCTTGCCTAGAATGTTGGCGCTGGCGGAGGTTACTCCGGGCACCGCGCCTGTCTTCGTGAGGCGTGCTTCAAGATCGCTGCGCTCCTTGACGGGCAGGGTCTTCAATAGGTTCGCGACGGACGCCGGGAGGATGCGGGGATGGGTGGCTCGCGGCCATGTTGCGTCGGAATCGAATCCTGCTCGGCGCAGCTCATAGCTGATCCATACGTCGAGCGCGAGGGCCGGCACCCCGGTCCGAGTGTCGGCATTCAAGTGCAGGGGGACGCCGAGGAGTTTGATGAGGGTGCCGTAGTCCGGCGAGTATCGTAGCTGGCCGTTCGCGACCTTTACCCAAGGGTTGGTGTGTTCGCCGTCCGGTGCGGCGTCGGCGACGATGCGGTCGAAGAGGACCCATGCCTTCTCTTTCGCGCTGGGTTCAGCGGCCACTCGCGCCCCTCACTGTGCGGCGGCGGGCAAGCTCGGCGCGCGCCCGACGGACATATTCGATCTCTTCCGCGGACACGTGCCCTGTGGTGGTCAAGAGAACCTGGTCGACGAGCGCAACCGCGTCAAGCAGACGACCAGCCTGCAGGAGGCGAGCCACCTTGCTCTTGATCTCCCGGAGAGCGGGAGCGTTCTCCTCGATGAGCGTCGCGGAAGGCATGGCCCACTGGTCTGCTTCTTTGGGTTCGATCTTGAGGATGCCGCCGCCGTAGGCGCGTCCGACCATCTCGGCATTCAGTAGCGTGACGGAGTTCAAGCTGGCGAGCGGGAGGAGCTCGTTCCCGAGGTCGCGCTGGGGCTCCTTGAGGTAAACGCCGTGGACGGAGTTGAGGTGGTGAGCGCGGGCCGTGTTCGTCGTCAGCCGCGGAGTGTCCGCGTTCATACACGTCAGCAGCAGGTCCGCCGGAGGGATGATCGGGACTCGGTACCAAGTCTTCCTGACGCGGCATTTATACGCCTCGTCAACACCGGTGCGGTGACCATCGGCAACGTACCCGCGTGCTTCCTTGGACAGTTTCTCGCCCGGGTAGAACAGGTAGGTGGCCTTCCCGTCAGCCCCGAGGCGAGTGAGCATGTCGTCGGACAGATGCAGCCCGCGCAGGTGAGAGCTGCCGGGGGGTGAGAGTCGAAGTAGTTCGTTGCGGTGCAGCCCGAGTTCCTTCACACGCTTCGGTGAGAGCGTGAAGTACGCGTTATTTCCCGTCACGATCCCAAGGGTGGTGTCTCCCCACTCCTCAAGCGATGTGAACTTGCCGTCGCGAATCAACGTCCGCAGCGGCTCGACGGCGTTCGGGGCGACGAGGCTGCCTGTCCACTTGCCAGCGGGATCAGTCGGGATCCAGAGCTGGCCGGCATCGAGTGAGGCCAACCCTGTTGCGTTCTTGGCCTGACGGATCGTCGCCCCAGTTGTGGGGCCTTGGCCGTATCCGTCGGCGAGCAACAGAACAACGTCCGCTTCAGCGTCGGGGAAGACTTGCTCGTCGAAGAGAACAAGTTCAACTGTGCGGAAACTGTCGAACAAGAAACGGCGCACTGGGGCCGCGTAGTTCACCGAGAGGAGTTCAGCCGGCAGCACGAGCCCGAGACGCCCGCCCTTCCGGAGGAACAGCGCCGACTGAACCGTGAATGCGGCCCAACTCGACGCAAGCCCCGTGAGAGTCACCCCTGCGGCGAGCGCGGCCCTGCGCGCGCGTGTGCGCGATTCGCCTGTGAAGTCCTGGTAGCGGATATAGGGCGGGTTGCCGATGACCGCGTCGTAGCTCGGAGCAGGTTCGACGAGGAAAAAGTCGCTGTGACGGATGCGAGCTTCGCCGCCAGCTTCAGCGACCCTCTGGGTGCCGACCGCCGCACTGTGCTCGTGAATCTCTACACCGTCGACGACCGGGCGTGCGCTCTCGTCACTCCCGAGTTCGCGGAGCCGGTCGACCGCAGAGACCAGGAACGCCGCATCACCCGCCGACGGCTCGAGTACGCGGTCAGCGGCATCGCGGATCGCCCATGCGGAAATGAAGGCGGTGATGTCATCTGGTGTGAAGAACGCGCCGCGTGCCTTGCGCAGCGTGGGCGTGTCAGCCGGGTTGATGGCAGGCACGATAGTCACCTTCCTATTGTCGATGATTTGTGCGCATATCGAGGAAGCGACAGCCGCTCCGCGCACGTTTCTGCGGCCGCCTCTGACGTGAGTAGCTGGGGATGGCTTACGGGCGATGGTTTCATCCGCTACCGACATCGGATGGATGCCGCGCCTCCTCCCCAGACCCTCGTGGGAGCGGCTTATTCACATCGCAACCGCGACGTGCCAACGCGGGGCATTTCGCTAGGAGACTCACGCCATGGGAATCTGCTACGAGCTGCGAGCCGTGCAACCCGGGGCCCCGTGCTCGGAGGGCGCGGCAACTCCCGCAAGTCCTGCCAACATGTCGAGGGACAAGACTCAGGATTGTCTACAGCTCGGGGCTTGCTGGCGATGCATGCAAAAGGCGCTCGACGTCGACAACGTCAACGCAGGTCCGGCGGCCGCCCTTGTTCGAACTCCGCCGCACCACCCGGGTCACGCGTGGGTCCCAGTAAGCGGGTTCCTCACCGCAGCGGAGGTGAAGGAGATTGCCCAGCATCTCGCTGAGATCCTGGACGCCACAGGTACTGCTCGGTCCGCGGACCGTTGTTCTTCGGCGTACGCCGACACCCTGAACTGCAGTGCGCTCGCACGCTGTCTGAACTTCACCTCCGCGCTGTGCGATGCGGGGCTCGGGCTGGAATGGCGGATTGGGTGATAGATGCTCTCAGGCGTGGCGCCCGCGAGGCCCGGCCTGAGCGACTTCCACTCAGAATGATCCGGCTCTAGTCAAGCAGCACCGTGTCCGCGATCTTTGTCGCTACCTCGTCGAGCGACGCGTAGTCTGAGGTCGTCAGCCCCGAATGCGATGCCAGCAACGGGCTCACGTCGAGAAGCTCCTGGAACGTCGTTCCATGAGCGATTGGGATAACGCGGCCAGTCGCAAGCAGCACCGACAGCTCTTTGTCCGCGATGCCCTCCGCGTTGAGGCTCTTCAAGAGCGCCGGAGTCACGAGCACGATGCCCGCGCGGGAACTCTTCAATCCCTTGTCGATCTGCCGCATCAGAGGCGTCCCGAGAGGAACATCCTTCTCGCTGAACCAGACTTTGACGTCAAGACCTGTGAGAAGGTCATAGAACTCAAGCGCCGCGCCAGCTCGGTCGTCCCATGCGTGGCAGAGGAAGAGATCCCGACGGTCGGCGTCAGCCAGCCGCACCACGTGCTCGTGAACGGGATTGAGGGTGCGGTACTCGGCTGTGGAGTATGACACGGCTGTCCGGCGGGATCGACTCGCACTCGTTGATCCGCTCCCGCCGCTGGACCGACGACTGGCGTAGCTCGAGTAGTGTGTCGGCGGCGTGTACGTCGGTCGGGGCGGCGTGTAGTCGCCATACGACGAGTAGCGGCTACGGCTCGACGAGCGGTAACGGCAGACCGGACAATTCGCGGCACCGCTCGCGGTGCGGTGGCCCTCGCGGGGTGCTGTGCATTGCGACATGGCCAGAATTGTACGAAGGGGCTCCGACATGCCCGCATCGTCGCGGGTGGTGGGGCGACACCTGCCGAGATAGCGGTGTGCAGCTGGACAGGGACTCCGACCGAACCTGCCCCCGTGACACGGCCTGATGCAGCCCACGTCCGATCTTCGGCCGAGGGCCCGCATTGGTACCGCGCGTCAACACGCGCTCCGCGGCTGATGTCGTACCCAGCGGCTAACGTCGTCGCCATGGACTCCGGACTCGCGATCGCGTTGGTTGGTGTTGGTGGGGCATTGTTCGGTGCTCTCATCGGTTCGGTTACGACCGCCGCTCTCACAGCGAGCAATACCCGGAAGGTCGAGGATCGGGCGGTCGTTCGGAGCTCGGCGCAGGAGCTGCTCGCGGCACTCGAGGCGGTTCGGGCGGTAACGCAACGTTCGCTGCCGGTGAACTCGATTGATGGCGAGGATGTGTCGGCCGCCGTCATCACCTGGGGTGATGCTGTGACCAGGCGCGAAAGTCAGTTCCCTTTGGACGCTCTCCATGTGGGGCATAGCATCGTTGACGCGCTCGCGGAGCATGTTGGGATTGCCGCTCGGGCGTACCGTGACCCAAGGTGGGGTTCCTTGCCGCTTGGCGAACTCACTGAGGACGGACGAGAGACTGCGATCGCCTACATCGACCTCGTCGGCAGGTGGATCGGTCGCAGCGAACAGAAGGGCACGTGGCTTGCTGGCCCGAAGCGCTATCACGAATGGGTTCGCGAGTATGACCGTCGACGTTCCGAGCCGATGCCCAGTCGTCTTGACTGGATTCTTCGCCGGCTTCCCAGCGAACGCCCCGCAAGCTAGTCGCCTCCGCAGGCTCGCGCGCCGCGCGTCCACTTCTGCCCGCGCAGCGGCCTCGACGATCGCGATGCCGTACGGGCTCATTGGCCCGCAAGAGCAAGAGCGCGAACTGTCCATGTCGACCTGGCCGACTTCGGATTGGACGTCAGATGGAACGCGTCACAGTGCGCGCACGGGTGGACGCCCACGACTATCCGATCTCGGTTCTGGTCAAGCATCTTCGCGCGCGCCGCGAGCAGTGCGCGGCCGGCTGAGTAGAGGGACGGAAGAGGGGTTTTTGGGCAGGTAGACACCGCGGCTCCATGTCGTGAAACAGGAACGACCGCGGGTAACAGCGGTACTTTGTCGTGGCCTTTCAAGCCACGGCATCACGTGCCCCAAGTCGTCAATCTCGCCACCCTGGCCGGTTTCTCGCGGGCCGTGTGCGAGCGATCTAGTGGCACCGATCGTAGCGGTCGCGCCGCCTGGCGTCGACCGCCGGATAATTTGCGTGGCCAGCAGATCAGATCAGCGCCATTGAGCGAGCCGTGAGCGCACGTGAGCTACATGGACTGCACTGAGCGGATCCCACGAGCTGCCATGAGCATGTTCCGGGATCTTTCGCGAAGTACCCGACGAACGGCCTTGCCGCGATCCTCGCGGCCGAGCTCAGCACTCAATCGCGCAGCTGTCGTGGCGCCATCGACCGCACTCCGCGTAGCCGACCCGACGGGCGATCGACGCACCCGGAAAGCAGCCGATGCCCGCAACGCAACGCGATTCCAGATCTCGTGCGTCCGAAGCAAACCCACCGCGGCGGTCTCGAGCGCCCGGGCAGTATCAGGGTCTCGCATTCAGCCCATCGGACTTCGACGTCGAGCCAACGGATTGCATCCCGCGCCCACACGGACGCCCGAGCAGGCTTGCCAGCGCGGACGCCGTCGAGTTGCTCCGCGACGAACGCGGCGTCCGCAAGGGCACGGTCAAGGGCAGCCTCGCCGAACCCGCTGACGGCACCCTTGCCGCGACGATAGATCGAGAGCCGACCTCTCCGGCTCGCCTGCGCATCTGATAGTCGCCGGGGACGAGCGGCGCGCGTGGGGCGGCCACCACGAATGGCTCCCACTCCGACCACGCCGCGAGTGCGCCAACCGCGGCGTAGGCAGCTGCCCGGTCAGTCGTCACGCCAACGTCATGACGCGCGAAGCAGACAGGCGGAGGGATCCTCGCTCCGTACCGCCCTCAAGCCCGAGCATCTGACGTCGTTCGTGCCCGCAACGGCTCCTCCTGCGGGCAGTGCCCGGATGGGGATCACCAGCGGAACAGAACTCCTTGTCCCTGCGAGCGTGGCTCGGCCGGCGCGGCCACTGTCCACCCATGCTTCACGAGTACATCCGCGGCTTCGTCCTGGAGGTCGCGGACAGTGGCGCGAAACTGCATCCTGCGCCACTTCTCGCGCCCGTCGCGAATTGCCGTCTCCCATTGAGGTTGACGGTCGATCCCGAACTCTCGAACGAGGAACTCGAGTACATCCTCGAGGCAGGGACGGAACCTCTCCCCACCGACTGGGAAGTGCAGCGACGACATGTCGTGGGGCTTGGTGACGATGTCGGGACGGACGGCGTGGGCCCGACCGAGGAGGTGAGAGAGTGATCCGCGATCGGCGTGGACGTGCCAGTGTGCCATCGGCACTGCGGTCGTCATGCCGGCGTCGAACTCCTGGCGGACGAGCGGAGTGCGATCGAGGGTGGAGTGGACGGCAATCTTCGATTTCCACGCCTTCAGGTACTTGCCGGAGCTGTCCAGGCCGAGGTAGATCTGTACCCCGAGGGTCGCCAGGACGGCGCCATCGACGCTCAGTGGAATGTGCTGCTTTGACGGGTCGTCACCCGACGGGCGCACGACGTATCGACCTGCATGAGAGATCGACACGATCTGGAACGAACCGGGCAGGACTCCTTCTAGGGTGTCCTGAACCTCCTGAGCGAAGTTGCCTGCGCTGGCATTCAGATCCACGAACGGGAGTTAGCCCTCGTCACCGAGGAGGAACGCGATTTCCTCGAGCTCTTCTTTCGCTTCCCACTCATCGCTAGACAGGCTGCGGGTTTCTCGCGCGCGCTCGAACTCGCTCGCGCTCAACTCGATACGACGCAGAACTGCGGCGCGACGGGCGATGAGCTCGTCGCGTGAGACGTCGATCACGGGTGCCATGGAGACCTCCTGCTGTCTTGGTCTCACAGTAGACCACGACGTTCCGACATCCAGTTCTTGAAGGCCGGCCGTTTCAATGCTCACACTCGGCCCGGCCCAATCGCGCCATGACCGGCGGCGACGCAGCAGCAACACTCGACTACATCGACAACGCCCACATCACCAGCACCGCAGGGCCAAAGGTGCGCGTATGGGGATCCTCGGAGCACCCATCGAGCAAGCTGCGAACGGGCGTCCACGTCGCACGTGCTCACCCGTCTGCCGGCAACGCCTCGCCCGCCGCACACGCGCCCTGCAGGCGCGTCGGTAATCACGCTCGCGCACCCGAGCCGGGATGCCCCACAATCGGGCTGTGGACGCACAACCCGACGCACAGGACCCGCAAACCCCGGCTGAGATCGAGGCAGCCCCGTCGTCGCGGCCGCCGTTGTGGCGTCGGTTCGGCGTATGGGTGACCGTCAGCGTCGTCCTTTACGTCATCGCCGGCGCGATCCTGCTCGTGAAGTGTCACCGATGTCCTGATGCAGAACTGTCACCGATGTCCTGCGAGATGACAGTGGAAATTCCGGGCCTCTTGCGCGCCAGTGGGCTAAAGGAACGCGGCTGAACGACGGATCGAGCGCTGTGGTGACTCCTACTCGCCCTCCGCTCGAGGTGCGGACAGCCCGACCGCGACCTGCCGGTGACGCAAAGCAGATCGGACGGCTCGCACAAGCTCCGGGGCCTCGTCCGTATCGCTGTGCACGCAGATCGTCTCGACGGATCCGAAGGCGCGGTTGCCCAGCATCGCTGCGACGCGGGAGGCAGTACCCTGCTCACCGCCGAGTTGATCGTAGGTCCACCCGAACATGACGACGTCGCTGCCCTCGTACGGGCGGTCCGCAAAGAACTCCCGCCGTACGGCAAGCCCGGCGCTCTCCGCGGCGTGCTCGGCGTGGGAACCGGGCAGCACGTACATCGCCAGCGTGGGGTCGAAGTCGCGGACGGCCGCGCTGATCCCCTCCGCAAGATCGGGGCTCTTCGACGCCATCATGTAGAGCGCGCCGTGCGGCTTGACGTGGCGCATCCGAGCTCCGGCCGCCCGTACGAACCCGTCGAGCGCGGCCAACTGGTACAGGGTGTAGTCGTACGCGTCTGCAACGCTGATATCGATCTCGCGTCGGCCGAAGCCGAGCCGGTCGGGAAGGCCCACGTGCGCTCCGATCGCTACCCCGTGCTCGATCGCGCTCCGCACTGCCTCGCGCATGCTCGCCGGGTCGCCCGCGTGAAACCCGCACGCGATGTTGGCGGACGTGATGAGCGGCATCAGCTCGTCATCGTTGCCATACCGGTACGCGCCGAAGCTCTCGCCGAGATCGGCGTTGATGTCCATCCTCCGCGGGGCGGGCCGTGCGAGCGGCGCCGACCCCTGCATCGGCCGCGCGTCAGCCAAGGACCGGCGCCCGACGCGCGTCGACGAGCGGGGCGAGGGCAGCCGCGAACTGCAGCAGGCGCTGCTCGGTGAACGGCGTGCCCAGCACTTCGAGCCCGACCGCGAGCCCGCTCTCGGTGAACCCGACCGGAATCGAGATGGCGGGGAAGCCCGCTTGCGAGGCGATGACCGTGTTGGTGGGGAACGTGAGGGCGGTGTACTCGCCCGAGCGGAGCCCGTCATGCGTCGGCGCCGGCACCTGCACGGTGGGATAGACGATCAGGGCGGCACCCGAGTCGGCGAAGAGCGTGCGCAGCAGGCGGCGGAAGTGCTCCTGGTTGAGGCGGAGGCGTGTCACCTCGGCATCGCCCTCGACCTGTTCAGGCCCGGCTGCGATCGCGGGGATGAGGTCGTTCAGCTCATCAAACGCGCCCGCCTCGGTCAGCTCATCGAAGGAGGAGACGGGGCCTTTCCGTGACCCGAGGAAGCGGTTCAGGTCGCTCCGCGACTGCCTGACGTAGACCGACGTGTCGGAGATCCACCCCGGCAGGCCGTCGATCTCGAGGCCCTCGACGATCGTCGCACCCGCATCCGCCATCGCCGCGATCGCGTCGCGCACCACCCGGTTGACCGTTTCGGCGTCGCCCGCAGTGCCGAACGCGGTCTCGAGCACCCCGACACACCACTGCGACATGGGCGGCGCGTCGACGACGGCCGCGGCGTATCCGCCGACCGACGACTCCGTGGCGGCCACCGCCGTGTACTCGTCGGCGGGGTCGTAACCCACCATCACCTCGAGCAGCGTCGCGAGGTCCTCGACCGTGCGCGCCATCGGACCTGGGGTGTCCTGGAAGTGGACGAGCGGCGAGAATCCGGTGCGACTGATCAGGCCGGTCGTCACCCGCAGGCCGTAGATGTTGTTGAACGACGCGGGGATGCGGATCGAACCGCCCGTGTCTTCGCCCACGCCCACGAGGCCGAAGTCGGCCGAGACACCCGCGCCGGTGCCTGCGCTGGACCCGCCCGAGTCGCGCGCCGGGTCGTACGCGTTGCGCGTGTGGCCCGTCCGCGACGACGACGAGAACCAGCCGGCCGCGAAGTCGCACATGGCCGTCTTGGCGAGGATAACCGCGCCGGCCGCGCGCAGCAGCGCGACGACCCGCGCGTCGGCCTTGGGGATGTAATCGGCGAAGGCGGCCGATCCGAACGACGTGGCGATGCCCGCCGTCTCGGCCTGATCCTTCACCAGGATCGGGACGCCGTGGAGCGGGCCGGTGAGCTGCCCCGAGGCGGAGAACGCGGCGTCCCGCGCCTCCGCCTCGGCGAGCGCCGACGGATTGACCGTGACCACGGCGTTGATCGCGGCCCCGTCGACGTTGTGTGCCGCGATGCGGTCGAGGTACCACTGGGTGAGCGCGCGCGAGGTCAGCTGCCCCGTGCGTATCCCTTCGTGGAAGCGAGCGATGGTGAGCTCTTCGACGTTGTGGTTCTGGGGCATCAGCGGATTCCTTTCGGGAGGGAGGTCGTCTGGTTCAGGCGGCCGTCGTGACAGCCGGGGTGCGAGAGGCTGTGCGGGTCAGCATGCTGAGCGCGAGGTACGCGACCGCCGAGACGGCGAGCCCGGCCACGACGGTCGACCAGGACGGTGCGGCGAGGTTGACAGCGAGAGCGACTCCCGAGCCGACCGCCCAGGCCGCGAACGGTTGCCAGCGGAAGGCGGCCACGGCACCCGTTGCGATGCCCAGGCCGACACCGCGACGGACGACGAGCTGGTCGACGATGATGATGGCGCCGATGGGCGGCACGATGACGCCCAACAGGTTCAGCCAGTCGATGAAGAAGCCCCACACGCCCAGAGCAGCGGCCACGACTCCGACCGCGCCGAGGATGACCGTCAGCGCGCGCATCTTTCCCCCGACGATGGTCGACCATCCGACGGCACCGTTGTAGAGGCAGTGGGTGCAGACCGATCCCAGGTTGATGACCAGGAAGGCGATCGCGAGGATCGGGAAGATGCCGCCCTGCCCGGCGATGATCCCGAACAGGTCGCCAGTGCCGGCGGTCGAGGCGGCGATGATCCCGCCGATGATCATCGCGAACAGGTTGCCGACCGGGAAGGCGGTCGACGTGGCGATCCACGCCTGACGCGGAGTCTTCGCCCAGCGGGTGAAGTCGGCCGTCATCGTGCCTGAGTCGGCGAAGAGCGCGAAGACAAGCGTGACCCCGACGCCGAGCGCGAGCGAGGTCGTCCCGTCGCCCTCGTAACCCCAGACATCCGCTCCGCCGGAGGTGGCCTGGACGGCGGCGTAGATGCCGAGCACCAGGAACAGGGGCACGGAGATCGCCCCGATGATGGCGAGCGCGCGGATGCCGAGCAGGGTGAACAGGGTGAAGAGGATGCCCGCGACCAGGGCGACGACGGCCGCGTTGAGGCCGAATGCGCTCTCCATGCTCGCGCCGACCAGGCCGGTCTGCACCGCAAACCATCCGATCACCAGCGTCGAGAGCAGAGCGGAGCAGACGATGTATCCGGTGCGCCCGAACGTTTGCGAGGCCTGGAGCGAGAAGTTGAAGCCCGTCTTGGCGCCGAGGCCGCTGAGCAACCCGACGTACACGAAGAGCAGGACGTTGCCGATGATCATCGCAGCCAGTCCGCCGCCGAAGCCGAGGCCGTGGACGAGCGTCGCGCCGGTCATCGCCCCCGTGATGATCATGGGGAAGCCGGCCCAGACGGACGACACCGACAGCAGCGACTTGCGCTTGTCTGCGGGTACGGGCGTGGACTCGTACTCGTCTTGGAAGACTTCTTTTTCGAGTGTCTGAGACATGGTGACGTAAACCTCCAGTGGGCAGGCGGAACCTGCGAAGGGGTGGATGCGCTCGCCCGCGGATGCGGGCTCAGCGGTGGTGCACGAGCCGGGTACGCCGCGCCGGCACGTCATGGGTCAGGACGAAGCCGGGGGCTCCTCCAGGGCGGCGACGACCGTCTTCGCCGTGTAATCGAGGTGATGAGCTGTCGCGACGAGGAGACCGGAGAGGTCGCCTCGGCGGATGAGGTCGAGCAGGAATCGGTGCTGCTGCTGCGCCTCGGCGAAGTCGTCCACGCGCGAGGCATAGATCGCCATGTACGGCTCGACCTTGCTCCAGACGTCGCGAATGAGCCGGATCAGGTGGTCGCTCTCGGCCACCTCGTAGAAGCGCAGATGGAAGCGCTGGTTGAGCACGCGCCACTGCTCGGCCGACAGGTCGGGTTCATCCATGTCGGCGAGGATCCGTTCGAGCTCGTCGAGATCGTGGGGGCCGACACGGGAGATGGCCCACTCCGCCGCGAGCTGCTCCAACCGGAGCCGGATCTGGAAGACCTGCTCGACCTCGTCAGGTGAAAGCAGAGTGACGGTGACACTCCGACGGCCGAACACGACGAGGCCGTTGGCCTCGAGCCGGCGCAAGGCATCGCGCACCGGCATCGTACTGACCTGGAACGAATCGGCGATCGATCGGATCGTCAGCTTCATCCCCGGCAAGAGTGCACCGCTCGTGATCGCCTTGTGCAGACGGGTGTACACCTCGTCGTTGACCGTGGCGATCCGGACCGGCTGCGCTTCCATACGTGCTCCGCTCTTGTGATTTGTGATCACAGTAAGAGTTACGCACGTCCGCGTCGGGACGATTGCGTCCGTGTTACGGCCGCGTGAACGCGCGAACTTTCCGGGTCAGCAGACACGACGATGGTGGGCTGTTGGCACAACCTGTCCTGGTGCGGATCGGGGCGTGGTGCTGTTCCTGCGTTTCCTGTAACCAATACGCGGTTTTCCCGTCGGGGCACCGCCGCCGCGAACCCCCGGGCCCCCTCTATCTCTCGGCTGGGCCGTCAGGCGCTTCGTTCGGGTCGCTGATCTGAAGGCACCTCGGCGAGCAGCTTCTCCCAGGTGCCGTCCTCGGCCCAGCGCGCGAACCGCTTGTAGATCGAGTTCCACTTCCCGAACCGCTCCGGCACATCCCGCCAGGGCGCCCCCGTGCGGTACTTCCAGGCCATGCCCTCGACCGCGAGACGATGATCCGTCCACGGCCGCGACCTGCCAACCGGCACCGGCATCAGCGGCTCCAGAACAGCCCACACCTCATCCGAGATCTCCTGACGCGTCACACCATCGAGACTCGCCGATCCTGAGCCTGAACCTCTTGATCAACACGCCCTAGCTCGACTGGGTGAAGCAGGAAATAGTTCGGCTATCGCCCGCGTCAAAGCAGATGCTTGTCAGCCGGCGCACGCGACCTGAGCCGGCGGGGTGAACTCGATGCCGAGTTCTACATCGAGACCGCACACGGATCCCAGGAAGCCTTCCGCGAAGCTCGAACTCAGTGGTGGTCGACTGCTCGCGGACGAAGACGCCCAAACGATCAGTTCCGAGACCGCCGCACCCGCTCGGGCCGGCCCGCAATGCTGCCCCATGTTCTCGCCCGTTTGGCTGAACAGATCATTCATCGGGGCTGAGGCCTCCTCGGCCTCAGCTGCTGAGGAGGCCCTGTCCATCCGGTCCATCGCTGCGTTTAGAAGCTCGATCGATTCCGCCGTCGAAGTCTCGCAACTGTCCGGGGCGACGGTCTCTTGCGGCGATGCCACCTCGCCTTCAGATTGACTCGCTGTTGGCATCGCAACGTCGTTGGGCGCTGCGGTGCTGCATCCCGCGCAGCTCAACACGATGATCGAGCATGCAACAAACAGTGCTCTCGTCTTTCCGGTCGGCATTGGTTCCCCCCAAGTCGCGCGATAGAGACGTGCTCAGTCGTCTCTGATCGGGCTCCGTCGGCGTCAGCCTATAGCTCGAACCCGTCGCCTCAGTCCCTCGCAGTCGTCGATTCGGCGGGGCACGCCGGATGTTCGTATAGGGATCGCGACCGCGCGCGCCGCGTCACGCCGCGTCACGCTGTTCGCATGGATGCAATACAGATTGGGTATGCCAGGGTCTCGACCGCAGATCAAGACCTCACCGCTCAGCGCGATTCGTCGCCATTGGTTCCTCGACCAGCGCGCTACGACCGATCGAACCGTACATGGTTACTAGGACGGTGCCGCGTGCGCACGAACCTCCCGCGCGTTCGGCGCCGGATTCAGTCACGCGATTGGCGGTCTCCGCGATCGGACCGTTCTGGACATCACGGATATTGGCCCAACGTACGGTCCCGTTCTCATAGAACTCACGCTGCGATACCGGCGGGGTACCACCAGAGCGCCACGTTGCGACGTCCCCCAGGGTCAGTGCGTCACCGCGGGTCTCCTCGATGAGCTGAAGCGCGGTTGCGCGAGTCGTGTCCTCCGTGGCGGCGGCCTCCGCCTCGGCCGCGTCCACGGCGTCGTCGACGGCCGCGATCAGGTCCACGATCCGCCGCTGCTCGTCGAGCGGCGGAAGCGCGACGGGCACCGTTGCGAGGTTCGTGATCGAGAGGGAGACATTCGCCGTTCCCTTCATCCGCGTCACGATCTCAGCATCCTTGAAGTGCTGCAGGTAGTGGAACAGGAAGCGCGCATCCACACCGGCTCCCGCTCGAGGCACACACGCGGCGATGATGTTCGCGACGGCAAACTTCCCGCTCGCGTAGTGGACACGCTTGAGCGATGCATGGCCGTGTCCGGTCGAGGAGACCAGCGGCACGCACACGGCCTCGCCCTGGAACTGGAACGAATCCGAGGAAAGAGGTTCGGGTCCGGTGACGATCAGGGGGTAGGGCCCGGGGAGAGTCTTCTGGGTGGGCGACGTCCCTTTCGTGATGGTGCAGAGATCCCCCAGCGTCGTGTCCCGCCATTCGTCACGCATCGAATCCGGCTTCCTTGAGGCGGAGGTCGAGTGCGGCGCGTGCGGTGTCCATGCGTTCCTGCGCCTCACGGAGCGCGGCGAGGGCCGCGTCGACGTCCGCTTCGGCTTTCGTCTCGGTCTGGATGTACCGGCCGATGTTGAGGTCGTAGCTGTTAGCTTCGATGTCGCTGCGTGGGACGAGGCGGACGTTCACACCGCCGTCTCCGTCGGCGTCGTCACCAGTCATGTAGGTGGCGGTGATGGCATCGACATCGTCGTCGCTGAGGGTGTTCTGGTTCTTGCCGGGCTTGAACCGTGCCAGCGCGTCGATGAACAGGACGTGCCCGCGACGCTCCGCCGGCTTGTCCGCCCGGAAGATGAGGAGGGCGACGGGGATGGACGTCGAGTAGAAGAGGTTGTTGGGGAGCCCGATGACCGCTTCCAGCAGGTCGTTCTCGATGACGTGCTTGCGCATGTCCGTTTCGCGGCCACCACGGAACAGTGTCCCGTGGGGCATGACGACCCCGACCCGCCCCGTCTCGTCCCGCATCGTTGAGAGCATGTGCTGAATCCACGCCCAGTCACCGTTCTTCGCCGGCGGGACGATCCCGCCGAGCGCACGCTTATGCGGGTCTTTCGCCCACGTTGCCGACGGCCAGTTGTCGAGGGAGAACGGCGGGTTCGCGATGACGATGTCGAACTTCCGGAGACGCCCGTGCTCGTCGAGGAGCTTCGGTTCCCGGAACGTGTCGCCCCGCTTGATCTCGAAGTCCTCGAGCCCGTGGAGGTACAGGTTCATGCGGGCGATGCCCGCGGTGGTGAGGTTCTGCTCCTGCCCGTACAGCATCAACGATTCGGGATTGCCACCCGCGAGCTTCACCGCTTCGACTGTCTCAACGAGCATTCCCGCTGAGCCACATGCCGGGTCACACACCGAATCGCCGGCTTGCGGGTTGAGGATCTTCACGAGCAGGTGGACGACGTGGCGGGGCGTGAAGAACTCCCCGGCCTTCTTCCCGGATGCTTCCGCGAACTCGCGGAGCAGGTACTCGTACGCGGACCCGAGCATGTCCCCGGCCATGTGCGCCGGGTCGAGGGTGAGCCGGTCGAACACACCCATGAGGGCTTTCAGCGCCGACTCGGGGATGCGTTCCGTGTTCGCCCAGTTGACGTCGCCGAAGACGCCGGCGAGCTTCCCGGGGTTCGCTTCCTGGATCGCGACGAGCGCCCTGTTGAGGACGGACCCCGGGTTCTTGGTCACCTCGTAGGTGTCGTCCCAGTGGGCACCGTCGGGGATGAGAACGTCTGGTAGTCCTCGTCTTCGATGTCCTGCGTCCAGTCGTCGCCAAGCTCGTCGACGGCCTGGGTGTGGTGGTAGTCGTAGACGTCGCTGATCCACTTGTAGAAGAGGACGGGGAACACATACGCCTTGAAGTCCCCGGGGTCGACCGGCCCGCGGAGCGCGTTCGCCGCAGCCCAAAGGGCCTGCTCGAGCTCACGCTGGGTGAGGTAGTCGGGGTTCGCGGGGGCGAGCGTCATCGTTACTCCTTCGATGGACGGCTCAATCCGTACCCATCCTCATTACGGTAGCCGCGTCCTCCCTCACGGGCGTCACGGCGCACCCTGGGAAAGAACGGCAGGCGGGGTCTGGATGCCGTCGACGGCGATGTCGTATCCGCCGTAGGGACTGTATTCGGGGACGTGGCGTGTGCCGGATCCGCCTCGGTCGGTGAGGATGGGGGCGCCGGGGACGTGGAACTGGGCGGGGTAGTTGGCTTCGAACCATTCCTCGAGTTTGGGGGTCATCTTGCGGGTGCCCATCTGTCCGCGGAGTTTGGCGGGGAGGATGGGGAGGTTGCGCCAGCCGGGGTAGGCGTGGTCGTTCCATGCTTCGACGACGGCGTTTTCGTCTTCGTGGATCCAGTGCAGCTCGCAGGTGTCGCAGACGATGAGGTGGAGGAGCCCGCCGATGCATTCGCAGGGGATGCGTTCGGAGACGAGCCGGGGGCGTTGTCCTTCCTGCAGCTGGTGGTAGTCCCACAGGCATCTGGTGTCGGCCGTGTAGGTCGCGATGGTGTGGGTGCCGAACTGGGCGCGGACGCCGCAGTAGTCGGCTCTCCATCCGTGCTGGGTGCGATCGTGCCAGGGCTTGGTGGCGTCGACGAGCGCGCGGCGCTCCGCGGCCGCGTCGAGGTCCGCGGCGGAGTAATACCGGCTGGTGAACCCGAGGGGCGTTCCTTCCCAGGCAGGGAGGCCGGCGATCTTGTCTTCGGCGAGCAACTGGTCGATGGCGTCGCTGAGGCTGAGCGTGGTGTTCACAGCGTGTACCCCTGTTCGATGAGTGTGGTGGTGATCCAGGCGGCGACCCATTGCGAACGCGACCGCGGGCTCCCCCCGTAGGATCGATGTCAGGAGGCGACCGATATGGATCCGGTCAAGGCTGGCTGGCGGATGAGCGACCTCGTCGCGTACGACACTGCGACAGCCGACGTGATCGCGAAGATCGCGGATGCCGCCGCGCCAGTCGAGACCCGTTCGATAGCCGAGACGGTCGACGTCATCCGCGCGGAGCTCCGCGCACTCTCAGTCGGAGTAGCGCCGTGACCTTCGACCTCGATCGCACGTTCGAGTCGCTCATCAAGCCCGCGCTCTTCGCGGACAATGGCGCACCCGCAGAGCCGAGCTTGAAGCTCCTGGTTGGCGAACCCGGATCGGGCCGCACTCGCGCCGCGTACCGAGACCAGCACGCGCCGGCCCCACGATCCGTGGTTAGCGCAGCTGTGCTCCGCGCATTCCACCCCGACTATCTCGAGCTCGCGAGCAGCCGGCCGTTCGAGCTCGAGGACGCTCTGCGCCCCACCGTCGAACGGTGGATCGCGCAGTCGGTTGGAACAGCGCTTAACGAGCGCCGCTCCGTCGTTCTCGAGAGCGAGGCGCTCACTGCGGACGCGGCCCGAGGGGCCTCAGCAGCCTTCGCTGGGGTTGGGTTCACGACCGAAGTCGTCGTGATGGCGTCTCGCACTCCCGACAGCTTGCTGACTGCGGCATCCGCGTATCTCAATCAGCGTCGAGAGCGAATCCCCACGCAGCCGACGACGGCCGATGCCCATCGCACGGCCGCTGCGGCGGCGCGAGATCTGACGGCTTCCCTCGAGGCCGACGGGCCGTTCGATCGCGTCCGGGTGCTCAACCCTGGTGGCGTCTCATTGCATGAAGCTGAGCCGTGCCGGCATCCTGAGTCGATCCAGGGGCTGACCGCTGCGTTGGATGCCGAGCGGCACCGCCCCTACTCGTCGATCGAGGGTGTGCAGTGGCTGAGTGAGTTGCGCCGCATCACCGAGTACGCCCGCCAGGCACGCGAGGACGTCGAGCCGGTCCTCGAGACGCTTGCCGAGTTGCACCGTTTGGCGCTGACCACAGTGCTGCCGAGCATGCCGCTGCGCCCGGACTCTGATGCCGCGATTCGGCAGCGCGTTCAACTCGAGCAGGAACTGGGGCGCCTCGATCAGCAACTGGCCGCTACGCGGGACATCCCGGCACCCCTCGACTTCCCCACGCGGGCCCCGTCGCGCGGGCTCGATCGCTGACCAGTCCCCGGCATCCTTCGGACACTCAGCGATCTCAGCGGTGGGCGCGGCGCGCAGTGCCGGGTCGTGGAATAGCGCAGGGCCGGAGCGCAGCAGAGGCCCGAGCATATGCCGCGAAAGCCCGGAACGGAGCGCCGCGCCCACCGCTACGATCTCGCGTCCGGAGGAAGCTGCGAGCTATTCGTCGATTATCTCCATGAGCGTCGCGATGAAGGTCTCACGGTTGCTCGTCGGGTCTGCGGCGACGTCGCGTACGAGCGCGCCGAGATTCGCGCGCTCGGTTCTGCCCAGCATGGTGAGCGGTTCGAGACACCAGGCGACATCCTGATCGGCCTGAGCCGTGGATGCCGGGGCGCCAAAGCGCACGGCGACGAACGCCGCGCGGTAGATGACCGCTTCGACGTCTGCACGATCGACCATGATCTGATCCTTGCTCTTCTGGGGGTTCATCGCGATATGCCGGGTCGTGCCGACGACATCGGTGGTGCCGGCGCGGTCACGGGCGTCGGCCGGGGGGCGACCTTCGGCTGGGTCCGCAGCCTGTCGTTGATCGCGGCCGCCACGGCATCCATTCGTGCTTCGTCATCTGCTCGCGCCATTGCGTTGCGCTCTGCCCGTGTCGGGCGGAGTTGTTGCTCAAGGCGTCCCTCGCCGCGAGTCAGCGATTCCGCATAGTGCGCGGCGGCGCGATGTCGCGCGTTCGCACGCTCGAACTGATCGATGAGGTAGCGGGGCGTCCCACGTTCGTTCCGCAGACGCGTGATTTCTTCGCCGGAGCGCACACGGGTGAAGAACGCCTCGGCTGCGGCCAGGTTCGTCCTTCGCTCTGTCCCCGTAACGCGGTGCAAGCGCTGCGGCGGTAGCCCGTTCGCACGCCGCCACTTCTCTCGCGCGCGGTACTGGCGCTGATCTGCCAGCGACTTCTCGTGATCGGCCCAGTACTTCTCGCGCTTGCGCTGCTTGACCTCGTCGGCGTGGGCGGCGTAGTAGCGCGCGGCGTTCTCGCGCTTCGTCGCCGGGGCGTCACGGTCTTTGTCACGCTGGTGCTGGCGGATCTGTTCACGGTGCGAGTCCCGCCAGCGCTGGTTGGCAGCCCGCAGTCGGGCGCGGAACTCCTCTGGGTTCTCGGCGCGCTGACGCTCGCGGTAGCGCCGCTGGATCTCTTGGTGCAGCGGCTTGTTGGCGGCGTACCACGCCCGCGCGTACTGACGCTTGGCCTCTTTGCGTTCCTCGCGGAGCTGCTCGGCGCGACGGTCGCCCAAGACGGCATCGCGCTTGCGCAGTTCGCGTTCTCGTTGCGCGGTATTGATCTCTTCACGATGCGTCTCGACCCAACGCTGCCGGATCTCCCGGACCTTCTCAGGGTTCGCCGCGTTCCAACGCAGCCGAGCGGCCCGGACTTTCTCTGGGTTCGCGTCCCGCCAGCGCTTTCTGGCAGCCCGCAGCGACGCGCGACGCGCGCCGTCGCCCTGCTTCCCCCGACTCTGCGGCTCGTCCACCGTTGATCACCTGCCGAGGCCCGAGGTCGGGGCAGGAGTCGGCGTGGGCAACCCGTGCACCGGTGCTGTGAACTCACCGCGCGGTCGCCGCGGCGGCGCCAGAGGGAACACGCGGTCGACGTCCTCGGGGTGGCGGTGCCCCTCAGGAAAGTACTCGAAGAACGTGGCGTGTTCGGGGTCGCGAACGACCCACTGGCATCCCACGCCGTGGAGCACGGCGAGCTTGAGTTCTGCCTCTTCGGTGGATGCGCCGAGCGCGAGAATGACGCGACCGTCGTCGAGTTGCGCGGTGTGCCAGGTGTACTCGCGTCGCCACACACGCCGCTCGTCGAGGACCTCGTCAATCAAGGCCTGACGCGCGCGGCGGTCTTCGCCAATGCCGCCGGGGACGGTCGCACGGATCCACGAGGCGATGTCGAGAAAGGATGCCTCAAGGCCGGGGCGCTCAGTGTTCATGAGCTCGCCTCGATTCGGGTCGACAGTTGCTGAATCAGGTCGGGCCTGAACCCTGACCAATGGTGCCGCTGGTCCTGATCGACGACCACGACCGGCGCGGCGCTGTAGCCCAGGTCGTCCGTCACGAACTCGCGGGCCGGCGCATTCACCGAGACGCTCAGATCAATGATCGTGAACGGGATGCCTGCCTGCCGAAGGCACGCGCAGGTGCGGACACACCACCGGCATCCGTCGCCCGTCGAGTACACGGTCACGGAGATCATCGTGATCGCCTCGCTCGCGACCACGCCTCAGACGTCGACCGACATGCCGTCTGTCCGATGTAATCGATGACCTCGCTGCGAAGGTAGGCGACCGTCTTGCCGAACTTGTGGAAGATCGGGCCGCCGCCGAGCCGGCGCCAGCGCTCGAGCTTTCCGACCGTCACGCCGCCGGGCAGCATGTCCGCGACCTGCTGGGGGGAGAGCCATTCGATCTCTTCCCGGGTTTCGACTTCTGTGGCCATCATCAACCCCCGTTCGCGTATGCACGACCACGTTTGACATGAGTAGATCAGTTAGCTATACACTTGTCAAGAGGTTGAATGTGCGAATCTGCAGCACGGTAAGACACACTGAGGAGGTGAAGGTCGACGTGTACACACTGAACGGCGAGAAGATGACGTGGCGAGCTGCCACCCAGCCGGTCGGCACAGCGCTGCGGATCGCTCCCGGCTTCACCGCGCGAGCATTCGACGTCGCTCCGGGACTCGACGCGCAGCTCGAGGCGAACTACAGCGCAGATGAGGGTCGGTACCTGATCACGAAGTTCGAACTCGTGGCGGACGGGGGCGAGATCACCCACCGCGCGCTTCGACTCGTCTCGATCGAATCGATCATGCGTGCGGCGGCGCCGCACTGCATCGCCCTCAGCCTCGATGACGGTCCGCCGAACATGACGGCGCACGAACTGACGACCACGGAGGGTCGCATCCTGCCGGCGTGGCTCGCGGCGCAGGTGGTCGCACGCGGCAACCGCGACGAACGGATGGAAGCGATCGAGCTGCTCTACGGCATCGCCGCGCTCAGCGGGAACCCGCCCGTGCAGGCGATCCAGCAAGAACTGGGTATCCCGCACCGCACCGCATCGGATTGGACCAAGAAGGCACGCGTAGAAGGGCGCCTGGCTGGCATGAGCTACATCGTCGGCCGCCAGGCGGATGGCTAGCATCCAGACCTACAAGACCACGCAAGGAAAGCGTTACCTCGTCCGATACAAGAAGCCGGACGGGAGCCACGGCAACAAGCGCGGCTTTCGCACCAAGCGCGACGCAGAAGAGTTCATCGCGTCCGTATCCGTAGCGATCAGCGCGAATCAATACATAGACCCGCGTGATGCGAAGGTGCAGGTCGCGGAACTCGGACGAGTGTGGCTCGAGGACCAGTCGGCTGTCCTCAAACCCTCTTCCCTTCGCCCGCTCGAGTCGGCGTGGAGAGTACACGTGTCTCCGCGTTGGTCTCGCATCGCCGTGGGCGACATACGCTACAGCGACGTTCGGGCCTGGGTCACAGAGCTGTCGGCAACCAAGGGCGCGTCAACAGTCATTCGGTCCTACGGAATTCTCGCTGCCATCCTCGACATAGCCGTTCGCGACCGACGTATCCAGGAAAACCCTGTGCGCGGGATACGTCTTCCGAAGAAGACCCCGAAGCGCCGCGTGTATCTGTCCCACCGCCAGGTGGACCTCCTCGCCAAAGAGTCGCGCTTCCCGGACTTGGTGTATTTCCTCGCCTACACAGGCATGCGCTGGGGAGAAGTCACTGGACTTCGCGTGCGCGACGTTGACCTGATTCGGCGACGCGTCTTCGTTCAGGAGAACGCGGTCCTGGTCGGGAGTGTCATACACGTCGGCACGCCGAAGACCCACGCTGCGAGGTCCGTCCCCTTTCCGGACTTTCTCGTTGCCCAGATCGATCTCGCTATGGCGGGAAAACGCCAGGAATCGCTGCTCTTCGGCGACGGTAGCGGGCACTTGATTCGCCCGAACTCCCAGGACGGCTGGTTCGCGGCGGCTGTGCGACGCGCGATGGCGAAGGACCCTACCTTCGGACGAGTGACTCCCCATGACCTACGCCACACTGCGGCGAGCCTTGCAATCAGCGCGGGGGCGAATGTGAAAGCAGTGCAGCGGATGCTCGGGCATGCCTCGGCGGCGATGACCCTCGATACATATGCCGACCTCTTCGACGACGATCTGGATTCGGTCGCGGCGGCGCTGAGTCGCGCGCGCATGGCCGACCTGCCGCCTCGGAACCTCAGCTGAACCGCCGGGGGCATGGCGCGCCCCTTGATAGGACTCGCCATGGCGCCGCCGGGCGAAGCGATTTACCCGCTCTTTACCCACTTTGACGACTGTGGAAAGGAAGAAGCCCCGCGATCTCAGTGTTTACAAGGGATCGCGGGGCTTCGACGCTGGCGGTGACGGTGGGATTTGAACCCACGGTAGGGGGTTACCCTACACAACTTTTCGAGAGTTGCACCTTCGGCCGCTCGGACACGTCACCGCCGTCAATCCTACGACACGCGGGGTGATGCCGCGAACCGGGACCGCTGCCGGTGGGTTTCTGAGGAGATGACGGATGCTGAGGAGGATTCCACCGGTGTCGATCCGCAGACGGCGCAATCTCCTCAACAACCCGCACGAGACGCCCGGATCAGCCAATCGCGCCGGGATAGCCCCGTGCGCGAGTAGCGTGACGACGTGACCGAGCAGATGAACGCGCAGCAGCGACTGGTGCTCGCGGTGGCGGTCCTGGGCTCGTTCGTCGCGTTCCTCGACTCCACGATTGTGAACGTCGCGCTCCCCGCGATCTCCGAAGAACTCGGCGGCGGTCTCACCACGCAGCAGTGGACGGTGGATGCCTACCTCATCACGCTCGGCGCGCTCATCCTCGTGGCCGGCGCGGTCAGTGACGCCTACGGACGCATCCTCGTGTTGCGGATCGGTCTGATCGGCTTCGGCATCGCCTCGGTCGCGGTGGCCCTCGCTCCCGATCCGACCGTGCTCATCGTCGCGCGCGCCGTACAGGGTGCGGCCGGCGCGTTTCTCGTCCCGAGCTCGCTCGCCCTCATCACGGCAACGATGCGCGACCCGCTCCGCGCACGCGCGATCGGCATGTGGACCGCGCTGACCACGGGCGCCACGGTCATCGGTCCGCTCATCGGCGGGCTGATGGTCGACTATCTTTCGTGGCGCTTCGCCTTCCTCATCAATGTGGTGCCGATCGCGCTCGGGCTGGTCCTCCTCGCGCGCCTGAAGCTTCCCGATGACGGCGCACACGCGAAGACGACCCGCATCGACTGGCTCGGCGCCGCGATGTGCACGTTCGGCCTGGGCGCGGCGGTCTATGCCCTGATCGAAGAACCGAACGCGGGATGGGCGGCGCCCGAGATCTGGATGCCGGGGATCGCCGGCATCCTGTTGCTCGTCGCCTTCGGCTGGCGTCAACGCACCGTCTCTCACCCGATCCTCCCGCCCGCACTCTTCCGCCATCGCAACTTCAGCGCCGGCAACATCTCGACCCTGTTCGTCTACGCCGCACTGTCGCTGAACGGTTTCGTCCTCGCCGTCTACCTCCAGCAGGGCGCCGGACTCTCGGCGACGCTGGCCGGGCTCGCGAGCCTGCCCATCACGCTCCTGATGATCGCGCTGAGCTCGCGCGCCGGCACCCTCGCCGGCCGCTGGGGTCCGCGCATCTTCATGACGGCGGGTCCGCTGATCATGTCGGCGGGCACCCTCCTTCTCCTCACGGTCTCGGCCGATTTCGACTACTGGTGGCAGGTGCTGCCGTTCATGCTCCTGTTCGGCCTGGGCCTTGCCGTGACGGTGTCGCCGCTCACATCGGCGATCCTCGGGGCGGCTGACCCCGCCCAGGCGGGCATCGCCTCGGCGGTCAACAATGCGGTGGCGCGCGTCGCCGGGCTCCTGCCGATCGCGGCACTGGCCTCGATCACGGGCGGCGCGCTCGACCTGGACGGCTTCCACCGGGCGGCCATCGTGACCGCGATCCTGCTCGCCGTCGGCGGGGTGGTCGCGCTCGTCGGCATTCGCAACCCGCCGACTGTCCAGTGAGGCCCTGCTGAGCTGTAGACAGCGCCGCACGATCACGAGGCGCCACCTCGACCGTTTGGCGGTAGCCCCGGCATCCGGTCACTGCCAGACTGGGCGTATGAGCGTGATCGAGAATTCCAAACTCACTGTCGTCGGCGCGGGTGCGGTCGGATCTTCCGTCGCATACGCCGCCCTGATCCGCGGCTCCGCCCGCCACGTCGCCCTGTACGACATCGCCGCGGAGAAGACCGAGGCCGAGGTGCTCGACCTCGCCCACGGCGCCCAGTTCACCGGATCGAGCGACATCATCGGTGGCGCCGATATTTCGGTCGCGGCCGGCTCACACGTCGTCGTGATCACCGCGGGCGCCAAGCAGCGCCCCGGCCAGACACGCATCGAGCTCGCCGGCGTCAACGCCAACATCCTGAAGTCGATGATGCCGCAGCTCCTCGAAGTCGCACCGGACGCCGTCTACGTCATCGTGACGAACCCGTGCGACGTGCTCACGGTGCTCGCACAGGAGAACACTGGCCTGCCGTCGGAGCGCATCTTCGCTTCCGGCACGGTGCTGGACACCTCCCGCCTGCGCTGGAAGATCGCGCAGCGCGCAGGGGTCTCGATCGCGAGCGTGCACGCTTACATCGTCGGCGAGCACGGCGACACCGAATTCCCCCTGTGGTCGCACGCGACGATCGGCACGGTCCCGATCCTCGACTGGCAGCCCCTCGACGGACAGCCAAAGTTCACAGTTGCCGAACTCGACCAGATCGCGGTCGATGTGCGCGATGCCGCGTACAAGGTGATCCAGGGCAAGGGTGCGACCAACTATGCGATCGGCCTGTCGAGTGCGCGCATCGTCGAGGCGATCCTCAACGACGAGCACACGGTCATGCCGGTCTCGACAGTGCTACAGGACTTCCACGGCGTGAACGGTGTCGCCCTGTCGGTGCCCTCGGTCGTCAGCAATCGTGGCGCGGTACCGATCCGCGAGACCACCTTCTCGGAGCACGAGCTCGGCCTCTTCCGACACTCGGCCGAGGCTCTCCGCGAGGTCGCCGACTCCCTGCGCTGACCCCCGCTCGAGCGGGCCGGGTGTCGGTGGGCGCGGCTAGCCTGAAGACATGGCATCCAAGCGCGCGACCACCACGACCGCGTTCCGGTGCACGGAGTGCGGCTGGACCGCCGCGAAATGGGTCGGCCGGTGCGGCGAGTGCCAGCAGTGGGGCAGCGTCGTCGAAGCGGCGACCCAGACCGGCATCGTCCAGAACGTCGCCGCGATCAGCCCGATCCGCTCGGCGGTTCCGATCACCCAGGTCGACACGGCCGACACGCCCCGACGCACGAGCGGCGTCGGAGAGTTCGACCGCGTGCTCGGCGGCGGCATCGTCCCGGGCGCCGCGATCCTGCTCTCCGGTGAGCCGGGCGTGGGCAAGTCGACACTCCTGCTCGAAGTCGCCGCGCAGAGCGCGCGGGCCGGGCGGCGCGTGCTCTACGTCAGCGCCGAAGAGTCGCTCGGCCAAGTGCGCCTGCGCGCCGAGCGCACGGCCGCTCTTCACGACGAATTGTTCCTCGCGAGCGAGACCGATCTCGCCACCGTTCTCGGCCACATCGACGAGTGCGCGCCTGACCTGCTCATCGTCGACTCCGTCCAGACGGTCTCGTCATCCCTGATCGACGGCGCCGCCGGCCAGCCCGCGCAGGTGCGTGAAGTCGCCTCCACACTCATCCGCGTCGCGAAAGCACGCGATCTGCCGGTCATCATCGTCGGACACGTCACGAAAGACGGCTCGATCGCGGGCCCCCGCATCCTCGAGCACCTCGTCGACGTCGTCTGCCACTTCGAGGGCGACCGCCAAACGTCGCTGCGATTCGTCCGTGCGCTGAAGAACCGTTTCGGCGCGACGGATGAAGTCGGATGCTTCGACATGACCGGTGCCGGCATTGCCGAAGTCCCCGACCCCAGCGCCCTCTTTCTCGGCCACGGATCCCGGCAGCCCGGCACCTGCGTGACGATCGCCCTCGAGGGGCGGCGCGCTCTCCCGGTCGAGGTCCAGGCGCTGACGTTGCCGGCATCCGGACCGAACCCCCGCCGTATCGTCAGCGGAGTCGACGGTGCACGCGTGGCGATGGTGCTCGCGGTGCTCGAAAAGCGCGCGCGCGTCAAAACCTCGGATCAAGACGTCTACGTGTCGACCGTCGGCGGCGTGCGCCTGATCGAGCCGGCCGCCGACCTCGCAATCGCCCTCGCCGTCGCGAGCGCCATCACGGGGCGACGCAACCCGGCAGGGGCCGTCGCGATCGGTGAGCTGAGCCTGGCGGGCGAGATCCGCGCTGTCACACAGCATGCGCAGCGCAGATCCGAAGCGGCCCGCCTCGGCTATCGGACGGTCGTCGACACCGCCTCGCGTGAACTCGCGACGGCGTGGCGTGAGCTCGCCGGCGCACACCGGGTCGACCCGGGCGACGCGCCGACGTTCTGAGCGTCCGCTACGCGTCGAGCGCGGCGATCAGGTCCGCGGGCGTCGCCTGGAGCGGATGCGGCCCGGCGATGTCGAAGAACACCGTCGTGATCTCCTCCGCGTGTGCGCCGAGAAACGCACGCAACCACGCCGGCGACTGCAACGCGACCGCGGGCGGCAACGCCGCAGGCTTGTGCGCCGCATCACTGAACAGCAGCAGGGCAAGATCGCCCGACGCCGGATCGCGATACGTCCACACCTCGCCGCTGTCGAGCGGGTTGTCGCGCTGACCGGGCTTCATCAGCGGGACCACCGTCGGCCCGTGGCGGAGCGCGAACGCGAGCGCGGCCATGTCCTGCGTCTGGAGAGCGTCCGCCAGCTGCGTGTTCCGGAACTCCAGCGGGGGTTTCGCGCGCTTCTTTCCGGCCATGACGACAACTCTAGAAGACAAGAAGGGGCCCTCTCGATTTCCTCATTGGGGACTGCGGTAATCGAAAGGGCCCATCGCTCACCGGGGCGAAAGATTTCGTCTGGCCACTGGGGGTTGGCTTCGACCGACCGTTGCTGGGGACAACGGGGACCGCCACCGGGAACTACCTACAAGGGTACGCACCCCGAGGCCTGGTCGTCTGCCCAAAACCCCAGATAACTCATGAGAATGTTCTCAGGAAGGTCGAGGTCACCGCAGTTCGAACGCCTTCGTGTCCGCTGCTTCGATTCCACCGATCGACACCGACAGATGAAAGTAGCCCGCCGGCGCCTGCGGGCGGGACCCCGCGCAGGTCTCGGTCGACGACCGGGTGCGGTCCCATTCCAGCGGCGTCACGCTCGAGACGGTCTGCCCGGCATCCAACTGAACCACCTGATCACTCGACTCGGCCTGGCAATCGGTCGAGCGCCACCAGATGTCCGGGCCGCTGGAGATCTCGAACTTCTGTGTCGCGGTCCCGACGTTGATGAGGCACGGACTGTCGGAGTCGTTGGAGAGCGTGATCGACAGCTTCGGTAGCTCGCCACCTCCGTACGAGTCCTTGTCGGTGACGGCAAGCACGGTGATGTTCGAGGTCGAACAGGCCTCGATGGCAGCATCGGTGGCCGATTCCGTCGGTTCCGGTGCGGTGGATGCCGGTGTCTCGGTCGGCGACGGCGTGACCGCGGGGCTGGTCGCGACGGGCGAGCTCGTCGGGCTCGCGGACGCAGCCGGTGCCACGATCCCCCGCCAGGGCTGCCAGATCACCAGCGCGACGACGCCCGCGACGACGAGCAACGCCACCACCACCACGACCAGCCTGCGGCGACGGTAGACGGCGGGCGACGGCCGACGAGAGGGAGTGCTCACGAAACCAGGCTATGCGCCGGCATCCGCCGATGCGTCAGGACGCGCCTGCAGGCTCTTCAGCATGCGGGTATTGCCCAGGGTGTTGGGCTTGACGTGCGCGAGGTCGAGGAACTCCGCGACGCCCTCGTCGGGGCTGCGGAGGAGCTGCGAGTAGACATCCGGATCGACGACTTGCTCCCCGATCGGCGCGAACCCGCGGCGGGTGAAGAAGTCGACCTCGAATGTGAGACAGAAAAGGCGGCTGAGCCCCAGCTCGTGCGCGTGTTCTTCGAGCGTGTCGACGATCGCGCCACCCACGCCGTGGTGCAGCCAGTCTTCGGCGACGATCAGCGTGCGCACCTCACCGAGGTCTTCCCAGATGACGTGCAACGCGCCGCACCCGATGAGGCGTCCCCGCGCCTCGGCGACGACGAACTCCTGAACGGATTCGAACAGTGTCACGACCTCTTTGCCGAGCAAAATGCGCCGTTGTACCCACGGGTCGAGGAGCTCGAGGATGCCACGTACATCAGCCGTTCGTGCGGGTCTCACCCGGAAGAGCGGGTCGGCGGAGTGCGAGGGCGTCACCGCACCACTGTATTGCGCGTCCCGCCACCCCGCACGAACGCAGGGATAGTGTTACCTGTAACCCGCCCGCAACAGGGCTCGACCAAGCTGGGGCAATGTCGATCAAAGTCGCACTGGAGCACTACACCAGTTACGAGTTCGCGCGTCCGGTGTCGGTCACCCCGCACGTCGTGCGCTTGCGACCCGCTCCGCACGCGCGGACGCCCATCGAGGCGTACACGCTGGACATCTCACCGGCGAACCACTTCCTCAACTGGCAACAGGACCCGTTCGGCAACTGGCTCGCGCGGATCGTCTTCCCCGAGAAGGTCAGCAAACTCGAGATCACGGTCGGCGTCGTCGCCGACATGATGGTGATCAATCCGCTCGACTTCTTCATCGAGGAGTACGCCGAGCGTTTCCCGTTCACCTATGCGCCGTCGCTGGCGGCCGATCTCGCGCCTTACCTCCGCCCCGTCGACGACAGCGATCGGACGGAGGCCTGGCGTGCGGGACTTCCGCCGCTCCCGGCAGATGGCATGCCGACGGTCAGCTTCCTCTCCCAGCTCAACGCGGCCGTCAACGGTGCCGTCGCCTACAGCGTGCGCATGGAACCGGGTGTGCAGACGCCCGATCACACACTCGCCGCCGGGATCGGCTCGTGCCGCGACAGTGCGTGGATGCTGGTGAGCTTGCTGCGCCAGTACGGTCTCGCGGCGCGGTTCGTGTCGGGTTACCTCGTGCAGCTCGCGCCCGACCAGAAGTCCCTCGACGGCGGAAGCGGCCCGGCCGAGGACTTCACCGATCTGCACGCGTGGGCCGAGGTGTTCATCCCCGGCGCCGGCTGGGTCGGGCTCGACGCGACGAGCGCACTGTTCGCGGGCGAAGGGCACATTCCGCTGTCGGCGACGCCGCATCCGTCCAGTGCCGCACCGATCGAGGGTGGCACCGAGCCGGTCGACGTGACCTTCGCGTTCCACAACGAGGTGCGGCGCATCCACGAGGACCCCCGCACGACGAAGCCCTACACCGATGCCCAGTGGGGCCGAATCGACGCGGCCGGCGAGGTCGTCGACGAGCGGCTGCGCGCGGGAGATGTGCGGCTGACCCTCGGCGGCGAACCGACGTTCGTCGCTCTCGACGATGCGACGGCCGCCGAGTGGAACACGGACGCCGACGGCCCCCAGAAGCGCGAGCTCGCGAACGTGCTCGCCGAACGCTTGCGGCGCACATATGCCGCCGGCGGCATCGTCCATCGTGGGCAGGGGAAGTGGTACCCCGGTGAGCCCATGCCGCGGTGGAACATCGCTCTGCAGTGGCGTACCGACGGCGTGCCCCTCTGGAACCGTGCCGAGCTGTTCGATGACCCGTGGGGCACACCCGCCTACCCGGGCAGCGCGCCCGACCGTGCCGAAGCCCTCGCGCGCAGCATCACCGGCATCCTCGGCCTTCCGGAAGGGCAGCTGCTGCCCGCCACGGAAGATGCCCTCGCGGCGCGGCTCGCCGAGGTCCGACTGCCCTCCGGCGATCGGCCCGGCGACGAGGACGACAGCGACGCTGCGGATGCCGGAACCCCGACCGCCTGGGTCCTGCCACTCGTGACGGGAGAGGCGTGGGCGAGCCCCGCATGGCGTTTCCGCCGCGGACGCCTCGTCCTCGTTCCGGGCACGAGCTCGGCCGGACTCCGCCTGCCGCTCGACTCCGTCTCGTGGGAGGACCCCGCGTGGCAGGGCGAACCGACCTATCTGGAGGCCTCGGCGCCCCTCGTCCCCGGCATCCCCCGTGTCGCCATCGTCGATCCGGACGAGCAACCCACGACAGCTCTCGTGGTGGAGGCCCGCGAAGGATTCGTCTACGTTTTCCTCCCGCCGACCGACCGCCTCGATGACTACGTGAGCCTGCTCCAGGTCATCGAGCAAGCCGCGACCCAGGGTGGCACACGGCTCGTGATCGAAGGGTACGGCCCTCCGCCGGACGCGCGCCTCACCCAGCTCGTCGTGACACCGGATCCCGGGGTCATCGAGGTCAACGTGCAGCCGACCGCGTCGTGGGCGGAGCAGCGCGCGCTCACGTTCGATCTGTACGGCGAGGCACGCCTGGCCCGACTGTCGACCGAGAAGTTCGATGTCGACGGCACCCACACCGGCACCGGCGGCGGCAACCACATCACTCTCGGCGGGCAGACGCCCATCGACTCGCCGCTACTCCGGCGTCCCGACCTGCTCGCGTCACTCGTGACCTATTGGCAACGGCATCCGGCTCTGTCGTTCCTCTTCTCCGGCCGCTTCATCGGACCGACCAGCCAAGCACCCCGTTTCGATGAGGGGCGCCCGGAAGCGGTCTACGAGATGGAGATCGCGTTGAGCGAGGTGCGGCGCCTGAGCGCCGAAACCGACGAGCCCCGCCCGTGGCTCATCGACCGTGCCCTGCGACACCTGCTCACCGACCTCACCGGCAATACGCACCGCGCCGAGTTCTGCATCGACAAGCTGTACAGCCCCGACACAAGCCGCGGGCGCCTGGGCCTCCTCGAGCTGCGCGGGTTCGAGATGCCTCCGCATCCGCAACTGGCCCTCGTCCAGGCGCTCCTTGTCCGCAGCCTCGTGGCGATGTTCTGGGAGAAACCGCTCATCGCGCCGCTCGTCCGCTGGGGCACAGCACTCCACGAAGATTTCCTCCTCCCGCAGGGAACCCGTCGCGACATCCTCGAGGTGATCGATGACCTCCGCGCCGCCGGCATCCCCTTCGAGGACAGCTGGATGGAGCCGTTCGTCGAGTTCCGGTTCCCGCGGATCGGGTTCACCCGCCTGGGCGGCAGCGCCGGGATCGAGCTCGAACTGCGCCAGGCGATCGAACCGTGGCACGTGCTGGGCGAGGAAGCGACGGCCGGTGGCACCTCGCGTTACGTCGACTCATCGGTCGAGCGCATCCAAGTGACCGTCTCCGGCATCGATCCGACTCGGCACCTCGTCGCGTGCAACGGCGTCGCCGTGCCGCTGACGTCGACGGGGAAGCCTGGCGAGTACTACGCCGGCGTTCGCTATCGCGCCTGGCAGCCCTGGTCTGCCCTGCATCCGTCGATCGAGGTGCACGCACCGCTGAGTTTCGAAGTCGTCGATGTGGATGCCGCGGCCAGCCTCGGCGGGGCGACCTACCACGTCGTCCACCCCGGCGGGCGGGCGTACGAGCATCCCCCCATCAACGCGAACGAGGCCGAAGCGCGGCGCTCCGGCCGGTTCGAACCGCGCGGTCACACGCCGGGCGCGTTCGACGTCGCGGCAGCCCGTGAGGCCGGCGCGCGTGCGGCGACGCTCGACTACCCCCGTACGCTGGACCTCAGGAGGGTTCCGCAGGCGTGAGTGTGCTCCGCGACTACGCGATGGCAGTGTCGCAACCGACACTGCCCTTTGACGCGTCCCTGGACGGCGTCGTCGCGCGCTACGACGAAGTGGTGGGCGCCGATGGTGCACTCCGGCCCGCGTGGAAGTCGATCGCCTCGCTTGCTCTTTCGCTGAACCCGCAAGAACTCCACCGCATCGACGACGAGATCACGAGGTTCCTCGCCGACGACGGTGTCTCCTACATCCGCCCCGGCACCGGCGCACAGCCGTGGCAGCTCGATCCCATGCCGCTCGTCATCGACGCGGCCGGATGGGCGCGACTGGATGTCGGGCTCGCGCAGCGCGCGGAACTGCTCAACGCGATCCTCGTCGACCTCTACGGACCCCAGACGCTGCTGCGCGAGGGGATCATCCCCGCCGCGATCGTTCTCGGTCACGCCGGCTTCGCACGGCCGGTTGCGCGGCCGAGCGCCACCGACCCGAACCCGCTGCTGCTCTCGGCGACCGACCTCGGCCGCGACGCCGACGGCGAGTGGCATGTGCTCGCCGATCGCACTCAAGCGCCCTCCGGACTCGGGTTCGCCGCCGAGAACCGCCGGGTGATCTCACAGGTGCTTCCCGACCTGTACCAGGAGGGCAACCTCCACCGCATGGATCCGTATTTCACTGCTCTGCGCGCGGCCCTCCTCTCTTCTGCCCCGGAACAGCTCGACGATCCGCAGATCGTCATCCTCTCCCCCGGCACCCACTCCGAAACCGCATTCGACCAGGCTTTCCTCGCCAACGCCCTGGGGTTCCCGCTCGTGCAGGGCAGCGACCTCGTCGTGCGCGACGGCTGGGTCTGGATGAAGCCATCCGGGTGGCCGCGGACGCGCCCGACCGAACGGATCGACGTGATCATCCGCCGGGTGGATGCCGCCTACTGCGACCCGCTCGAGCTGCGCGGCGACTCGCGGCTCGGGGTCGCCGGGCTCTCCGAAGCCGTCCGCCGCGGCCGCGTGCGACTCGTCAACGGTCTCGGCGCCGGCGTGCTCGAGAATCCCGCCCTCATGCCGTTCCTGGCGGCCGCGTGCGAGCACCTCCTCGGCGAGCAACTTCGCCTTCCGTCCGCGCCGACCTGGTGGTGCGGGAATCCGGATGATCGCACCCTCGTGGTCTCCCGGATCGCCGCCGGCGACCCGTCACTGATCGTGCGGATCATGGATGCCCCGCGCCGCAATCTCGCCGATCTCTCACCCGACGAGGTGATCGCTCGCATCGAGGCTGCCCCCCACCGATTCGTCGGACAAGACGTGCTTCCCCTCTCGCAAGCTCCGGTCTGGAATAGCTCCGGGATCGCGTCGGCGATGCCGATGACCTTCCGCGCGTTCACGCTCCGCTATGGATCTGCCTACCGACCGCTGATCGGCGGGCTGGCGACCGTGCGCTCCGCCGCCGACTCCACGCCGACCACGAAAGACGTGTGGGTGCTGAAGTCGGCCGAAACCGACCCGGACCAGGGAATGTCGGAGATCGTGCCGGCACCGTCGGGGCGATCGATCCCCTCGCTCGCGCCGCGCGCCCTCGCCGACATGTTCTGGGCCGGGCGCTACGCAGAGCGCGCCGAGGATCTCCTCCGCCTGGTGCTGAGCGCCCAGACCTCGCTCGATCAACACGGCGGGCACACGGCGACGACGGCCGATGACAGCTCCCGCGTGTTGTTGAACGCGCTCGGCCTGCTCGCCGGTACCCGGTCGCTCGACCCTGAAGCGGAGTTCCGCTCGTTGCTGATGGATGCCGGTCGCCCCGGCTCGGCGGGCCACTCGATCTCCCGTCTGCGTGAAGCGATGGAAGGGGTACGCGATCAGCTGTCCGGCGACACGTGGCGCGTGTTCGCGCACATCGACCGTGCACTGCGGTCGCTGCGGAGTTCCGCGCATCCGCACCGCACGGCGGAGTCCGCGGGACGCATGCTTGCCGCCATGCTGTCGCTCTACGGCGTGACAGCCAACATGATCCGCGACACCGGGTGGCGCATGATCGAGGCCGGTCGTCACCTCGAACGAAGCCTGCAAGTGTGCCATCTCCTGACCGCGGGTCTCGTGGAGCCGCGCAACCCGCGGCGGGAGCGGGATGTGCTGGAAGCAGTGCTGACGGCATCCGAGAGCATCGTCACCCACCGCCGCCGGTACCGCGGATCGATGCGCGTCGCGGACGTCCTCGATCTGCTCCTGAGCGACCAGGACAACCCGCGCTCGGTCGCCTTCGGCCTGGCCGCACTCCGCACGCACCTCGCTGCGATGCCGGCCTCAACCGGTTCCACCCGCGCGGAGCGCCTGCTCGACCACCTCGAGACCCAGCTGCAGAGCGCCGACCTGGCGGAGTTGGCCACCGTGACCTCGGGGCGCCGCGAACACCTCTCCGTGTTCCTCCGAGAGATCTCCGCCCAGCTGGCACAGCTGTCCGACGCGATCGGCCACCTCCACTTCGAGAGCGGTCCGCCGGCCCTGTCGATCGCCGACCTGGCGCTGATCGAGCTCATGGAGGCGCACGCGTGAACCGCTACCGCGTCTGGCATCGCACCGAGTACACCTACTCCAAACCCGTGCAGGACAGTGTCGGCCAGTTCCATCTGGTGCCGCGGAGTCTGCCCTGGCAAGACGTGACGGATGCGACGGTCACCCTCGACCCGCATCCGGCCGATCTCGAACCGGATGTCGACTACTTCGGCAACTCCGCCACCTACTTCCATCTCACCGGGGGGCACTCGGCGCTGTCGATCGAAGCCTCCAGCGAGGTCACGGTCACCGAACCCACCTACGATCCGCAGGCACTCGCCCGGCCGTGGGAAGACGCGCGGCCGCTCCTGCACCCCGAGCTCACCGGCGCCTGGTCGGCGGTGGAGTACGCGTTGGAATCCGATCGCGCCCGGCACGATGCCGACGCGACCGCCTACGCCGCCGAGAGCCTGACCCCGGGGCGACCGATCGGCGAGGCCGTGACCGAGCTCATGCAACGGATCTTCCGCGATTTCGACTACGACAAGACGGCGACCACGGTGACCAGCAGCGTCGCCGATGCCATGCGCAAGCGTGCCGGCGTCTGCCAGGATTTCGCGCACGTCGCGCTCGCGAGCCTCCGTGCACACGGCGTCGCCGCCCGGTACGTCTCGGGATATCTGGCCACCCAGCCCCCACCCGGGAAGCAACGCGTGTTCGGCGCCGACGCCTCGCACGCGTGGATCGCCGTGTGGCTCCCCGGCACCGACCAGTGGCTCGCCGTCGACCCCACGAACAATCAGTGGGCGAACGACCGGTACGTCACCGTCGCCTGGGGGCGCGACTACGCCGATGTCTCGCCGGTGCGCGGCATCATCTTCACGAAGGCGAAGAAGTCGACCCTTCGCGTCTCGGTCGACGTCGCACCCGTCCTGGAGTGATGCGGCGCTGTCAACCCCGCGCGCCCCTGCGTGCGCTGTGACACGCTAGGGCGGTGAAGGCCTATCGTTGCCGCGTCTGCGGCAATCCCCTGTACTTCGAGAACTCCGTCTGCGTCGCATGCGGCACTCCGCTCGGCTACTCGCGCGGCGAGCGTGAGATCGTCCCCGTCGACGCGTCCGGTGTCTACGTCGACGCGGACGGGTGGATCTGGCACGTCTGCCGCAACCTCAATCTGTCCGGCTGCACCTGGCTCGCGCCGCTGGCAGGCGGGCAGTGCTTCTCGTGCGACCTCACCCGCATCCGGCCCGCCGATTCGGATGCCGCCGGCCTCGTGAACTTCCCGATCGCCGAACGGGCGAAACGCCACCTGATCACCGAGCTCGACGCGCTGGGTTTCCCGCTCGTCACGAAGGGGGAGGACCCGAGCGGCGGCCTCGCGTTCGATCTGCTGTCGAGCACGCTGGCTCCCGTCATGATCGCGCACAGCGACGGCATCATCACGATCGATCTGGCCGAGAGCGACGACTCGCACCGCGAGCGCATCCGCCGGCAACTCGACGAGCCGTACCGCACGATGCTCGGCCACTTCCGCCACGAGGTCGGTCACTACTTCCAGTGGCGCCTCGTCGAAAACGACCCCGAGGTGCTCGCACGATACCGCGAGCTGTTCGGCGATGAGAGCGTCGATTACGACGCCGAGATCCAGCGGCACTACGCCGACGGGCCCCCGGCGCACTGGACCGAGCGGTACATCTCGTCCTACGCGACGATGCATCCCTACGAGGACTTCGCGGAGACGTGGGCGCATTACCTCCACATCTGCGACACACTGGAGACGGCGATCGAGTACGGGCTTCTTCCCGCCGCGGACCTCCTCGGACACGCGCGATTCCGCGATCTCGTGGGGCGGGTCTGGGTGAAGCTCTCGACGGCACTGAACCTCGTCAACCGCTCGATGGGCAAAGACGACCTGTACCCGTTCGTCCTGGCTCCGACCGTGCTCGACAAGCTGGACTTCGTCTCCACCCTCCGCCCGACGCCCTGACAACCGTCGCCACAACGACGAAGAGCGGATGCCCGTCGGCATCCGCTCTTCGTGGTGTGAGGGCTACGCCCCGGCGACGATGTCCGGTGTGGCCTCGATCGCGCCGGCAGCGGTCACACCGACCGCGACCTTCTCGCCACGCGGGCCGTTCACGAACGCGAACTTGCCGTCTTCGACATCCACCTTGACGTGGTCGCCGCTGTTCAGCTCGCCGTGGAGGATCCGCTCACTGAGGTGGTCCTCGATCTCGCGCTGCATGGCGCGGCGGAGCGGCCGGGCACCGAGAGTCGGGTCGAAGCCGATCTCGATCAGCTTGTCCTTCGCGGCATCGGTCAACTCGATCGTCATGTCGCGATCGAGCAGACGCTCCCCGAGGCGCTTCGTGAACAGTCCGACGATCTGGCGCAGTTCCGGCTTGCTCAGCTGCGGGAAGACGATGACGTCGTCGACACGGTTGAGGAACTCGGGCTTGAAGTGGCGCTTGAGCTCTTCGTCGACCTTGCCCTTCATCCGCTCATACGTCGTCTGCGCGTTGCCCTCGACCTGGAAGCCCACCGGGCCACCGGCGATTGCCGACGAACCGAGGTTGGTCGTCATGATGATGACCGTGTTCTTGAAATCGATCACGCGGCCCTGACCGTCAGTCAGGCGACCCTCTTCGAGGATCTGCAGCAGCGAGTTGAAGATGTCCGGGTGTGCCTTCTCGATCTCGTCGAACAGCACGACGGAGAACGGCTTGCGGCGGACCTTCTCGGTGAGCTGGCCACCCTCTTCGAATCCGACGAATCCCGGAGGGGCACCGAACAGACGCGAGACGGTGTGCTTCTCGCCGAACTCGCTCATGTCGAGCGAGATCAGTGCGCTCTCGTCGTCGAACAGGAACTCGGCGAGCGCCTTGGCCATTTCGGTCTTTCCGACACCCGTGGGGCCGGCGAAGATGAACGACCCGCTGGGGCGCTTCGGGTCCTTGAGGCCCGCACGCTGGCGACGGATCGTGCGCGAGAGCGCCGCGATCGCCTCTTCCTGACCGATGACCCGCTGGTGCAGGGCCTTCTCCATGAAGACGAGGCGCGAGGTCTCTTCTTCGGTGAGCTTGAAGACGGGGATGCCGGTGGCCTGCGCCAGCACCTCGGCGATCAGACCTTCGTCGACGACCGCGTGGGTCGCGACATCACCGGAACGCCACTGCTTCTCGAGGCGCAGGCGCTCGGCGAGGAGGGACTTCTCCTCGTCGCGGAGCGATGCGGCCTTCTCGAAGTCCTGCTCTTCGCTGGCGAGTTCCTTGTCCTCACGGACCTTGGCGATCTTCTCGTCGAATTCGCGCAGCTCCGGCGGGCTCGACAGGATCGACAGGCGCAGGCGGGCGCCGGCCTCGTCGATCAGGTCGATCGCCTTGTCGGGCAGGAACCGGTCCGCGATGTAGCGGTCGGCGAGGTTCGCGGCAGCCACGATCGCACCGTCCGTGATCTGCACCTTGTGGTGTGCCTCGTAGCGGTCGCGGAGGCCCTTGAGGATGTTGATCGCGTGGGGCAGGCTCGGCTCGGCCACCTGGATCGGCTGGAAGCGGCGCTCGAGCGCGGCATCCTTCTCGAAGTGCTTGCGGTACTCGTCGAGGGTCGTCGCGCCGATCGTCTGCAGCTCGCCGCGGGCGAGGAGCGGCTTCAGGATCGAGGCGGCGTCGATCGCGCCTTCCGCGGCGCCCGCGCCCACGAGGGTGTGGATCTCGTCGATGAAGACGATGATGTCGCCGCGCGTGCGGATCTCCTTGGTGACCTTCTTCAGGCGCTCTTCGAAGTCACCGCGGTAGCGGGAGCCGGCGATGAGCGAGCCAAGGTCGAGCGAGTAGACCTGCTTGTCCTTCAACGTCTCGGGCACGTCGTTCTTCACGATCGCCTGCGCGAGGCCCTCGACGACGGCGGTCTTGCCGACGCCGGGCTCGCCGATGAGGACGGGGTTGTTCTTGGAGCGACGCGAGAGGATCTGCATGACCCGCTCGATCTCCTTCTCGCGCCCGATCACGGGGTCGAGCTTGTTGTCGCGCGCGGCCTGGGTGAGGTTGCGGCCGAACTGGTCGAGGACCGCCGAACCGCCCTGGGCGGATTGGCTGTTCTGCTCACCGGCTCCGGCGGCGACACCCGCGGGCTCCTTGCCCTGGTAGCCGCTGAGCAGCTGGATGACCTGCTGGCGCACCTTGTTCAGGTCGGCGCCGAGCTTGACGAGTACCTGCGCGGCAACACCTTCACCCTCGCGGATGAGGCCGAGCAGGATGTGCTCCGTGCCGATGTAGTTGTGGCCGAGCTGCAGGGCTTCGCGCAGCGAGAGCTCGAGCACCTTCTTGGCGCGCGGCGTGAACGGGATGTGACCCGTCGGCTGCTGCTGGCCCTGGCCGATGATGTCCTGGACCTGCTCGCGCACGGCGTCGAGCGAAATCCCCAGGCTCTCGAGGGCCTTGGCGGCGACGCCCTCGCCCTCGTGGATGAGGCCGAGCAGGATGTGCTCGGTACCGATGTAGTTGTGGTTGAGCATCTTCGCCTCTTCTTGGGCGAGCACAACCACGCGACGGGCGCGATCCGTGAATCTCTCGAACATCTTGGGCTCCTCCAGCACACAGTCCTCGGGTGTGCTTACGAACGACGATAACGACGGATGCGTGCCGGTATGCCCGTGTTCGCCGTCGGCATACCTCCTCCTGACGAATCAGAGCCCTCGACGTGCGCCGACCAGGTTCGGGGTCGCGACGTGCCGCCTGCGGCCTTCGGAACCGACACAACGCGACCCCGAACTGGGCTCTTGACCTCAGGAGCATTCGCACCATATCGTTTCTCGATAACAACGTTTATCGATATGGAGGATGCCGTGGCTGACCACACGCTGATGTCTCGCTGGGATCGCACACTCGCGTTCCTTCTCTACCTGGCGACGTTCTTCTTCGGCGCCTGGTGGGCGACGAGCGGCCTCATCCAGGCCGCGTTCCGCGTGATCGCCCCCTCGCGGTATCCGGTGACGCTCCTCGCCGAAACCCCGGTCGACCACGGAACGGAGGTCATCTCCGCGGTGGCTGACACCGTCACCGTGCGGTCCGACGCGCTGTCGTCCGGCACCGTATGGATGCTTGCGTCCGCCGATTTCCTCCAGGCTCTGACGATCGCCGGCGTCCTGATCGGCAGTGGGCTGGTGGTCGAGCGGCTGCTGCGAGGCAAGCCGTTCCACCGGGTGGTGCGCCCGGCGATCCTGCTCGCGGCCTGCTCACTGGCATTCGGCAGTCTGCTCACCCAAGGCGTTGGTGGCCTCGGGCAGATGATGGCGGCATCCGACCTGAACGATCAGCTCGGCGGCATCCTGGTCGTGGGGTTCTCGTTCGACATCGTCCCGATCGTGGCCGGCTTCGGGTTGCTCGCGCTCTCGTACGTCATCGCCGCGGGCATGCGGCTCGAGCGCGACACGGAAGGACTCGTCTGATGGATGTCATCGGACTCGCAGCGACAGCCGTCGCCGGCATCGGCGTGATCTTCCGCTACGGCTCACGCCTGCAGCGCGACACCGAGGGGCTGGTGTGAGCCCCGCCGACGACGAAGTCACCGGCATCCACTGCCGCCTCGACGAGTTGCTCGCAGATCGCGGCATGACCCTCGCGCGCCTCTCCGAGCTCGTCGGAGTGTCGGTGGTGAACCTGTCGATCCTGAAGAACGACCGGGCCCGCGCGATCCGCTACTCGACTCTGGCTGCGATCTGCCGCGTGCTGGAGTGCGAGGTCGGCGACCTCCTCGTCCGCGCCGACTGACCCGCGCCCGTTGCGCCCGACGAGGGGTCGCGATCTGCCCCACAGGGCGCCGTGACGGGGCAGATTGCGCCCCCGCGTGGGCGTAGCGGCGAAGGAGGTGGCGCGAACTGCGGGTTGATCTGCGCGAAGAGGGCAGATTGCGCCACCTCCCACTCAGAGCTATCCCGCGCGCGCCCCACACGCGAAAGGAGCGGACACCCGAGTAGGGCGCCCGCTCCTGAATCGATCGGGGTCAGCCGACAATCTCGAGCTGCACGGGGGTTTCGAACTCGACACCGCCACCGGTCAGGGTCAGATCGACGACGTTGTCCTCCACATCGTCGACGGCGACCAGCGTCACGCGAGGCGCCATGTCAGCGGTGCACACCATGTCGGCCGGCGGGGCGCTGAAGGTCACCGTGATCTGGTTGCCCTCGGCAACGGTCGCGTCCTGCACCATCGGCGCACAGGAGGACGAACCCCAGGTCAGAAGAGCGAACTGTCCGTCATCGATCCAGCCGGCAGACGGTGCGTACTCTTCGACCGGGCCACCCGAGTAGGCGTCGAGGTCGGTGTCGCCGCGCAGGTCGCCGTAGGTCACGACGAGCTCGAGCTCGAGGTCGCCGTTGACCCCTTCGGGCAGCTGCACGCCCGTCGCGCGCGGCACGAGGTCGCGCGTGCACGCCGTGTCACCGGCGGGGTCTTCGAGGGTCACTGCGACCGAACCGTCGGCCTGCAGAGTGACGCTGGATGCCGTGGGCACGCACGTGCTGGATCCCTGGGTCACGATCGCGACCATGCGGCCGCCGTCGAGCCACGCGGCGTCGACCTCGAGCTCGGTGGAGGAATCGTCCGATCCACCGGAGGCACCCGGAGCGGCAGGAGTACTCGCGCATCCGGAGAAGGCGAGGGCGCCTGCTCCGAGGAGAGCGAGCAGGGCGAGGGTGCGTCGAGTGGTCATGCCACTATCCTTTCGTGGCGTACGGAGAGGGTGCCGGAAGATCGGTCACGCCCCAGTAACGAGTCACTGAAGAGCCGATGTGAGACGGGCGAGGTTGTCGAGCACCGTAGACCGCAGCGGCTGCTTCTCCCACTCCTCCAGCGTCAGCTCGCGGCTCTGCGAGCGGTATTGGTCTTCCACGGCGCGGAGTTGCTCCACGAACTCCTCTCCACGGGTGAGGAGCGAGATCTCGAGGTTCAGACCGAACGAGCGCATGTCCATGTTGCTCGAGCCGATGACGGCCACTTCGTCGTCGATCGACATCGACTTGGAGTGGAGGATGTAGGGCCGCTTGTACATCCAGATCTTCACCCCTCCCCGCAGGAGCGCCTCGTAGTAGCTGCGCTGCGCGTGGTAGACCATCGCCTGATCACCCTCTTCCGAGACGAAGAGCTCGACGTGCACGCCCCGTTGACACGCGGTCGTGATCGCGAGGAGCAGACCCTCGTCGGGGACGAAGTAGGGGCTGACGATGATGATCTTCTTTTGCGCGGCGAACAGGAGCGCCATGAAGAGCTTCAGATTGTTCTGGAACTCGAAGCCCGGACCGGACGGGATGATCTGGCAATCGAGGTCGCCGGGGCCGGGTGCGACGTCGAACAGGTCGATCTCTTCCAGGAGGGTCTCGTCGGTCTCGCTGTACCAGTCGGACAAAAACACGGCGTTGACCGACGCGACGATCGGACCCTCCAGCCGTGCCATCATGTCGACCCAGTGGAGACCCCGCTTGATGTTCTTCGGCAGGTTGTACGTCGAATCGGTGACGTTCTGCGATCCCGTGTAGGCCACGCGCCCGTCGACGACGAGGAGCTTGCGGTGATTGCGGAGGTCGGGCCGCTGGTACTTCCCCCGCAGTGGTTGCACGGGGAGCATCACGTGCCAGTGCGCGCCCATCGCGTTCAGGCGCCGCTTGGTGTCTTTGTACTTGGGCTTACTGCGGTTCGCCCAGTGGTCCAGCAACACGCGGACGACCACGCCTCGCGCCGCGGCCTCCTCCATCGCGCGGAAGAAGTTGTCGGTCGAATCGTCGGCCTGCAGGATGTAGAACTCGACGTGCACGTAACGCTGGGCGGCACGGATGTCTTCCGCCATCGCATCGAGGCTCCCCTGGTAATCGGGGATCATGCGGGCCGCGTTGTCCCCCGCGATCGGCATGGCGCCGAGATTGCGATTCATGCGGACGAGCGAGGTGAACCAGGCCGGAGCGTCGGGGCGGAGCGTCCCGAAGTCCAGCCCTCGACTGGTTTCTCGGATGTAGTCGCTGATCTGTTCCTGCTTCTTGCGCCGCTTCCGCGGAAGACGCGGGTTCCCGATCAGCAGGAAAAGGAGGACTCCGATGAACGGAATGAAGTAGATCGCGAGCAGCCACGCCATGGCCGCGGTCGGACGACGATTGCGCGGGATGACGATGATCGCCGTGACGCGGATGATGATGTCAACCACGAGGATGACCCAGACCGCCCAGGTCGTCGTCCAATCGACGATGATGTCCACTGCGCACTCTTCTCTGTCATCCCGCGCCCGTGAGGGCCGGTCCGCTCAGCGTAGCGAGTGCGCGTCGCAGGCGGCGTTAGACCGCGGCATCCTTGCTCGTCGCGATGGGCAGGCCACGCTTGGCGCGCTCCTCCGCTTCGACCTCGGAGTAGACGCGGCGTTCGGTGCGGTCCATCCGCAGGATCGATCGCAACACGAAGATGAACAGACCCAGCACGACGACGGTCGGCAACAGCGACCAGATGACGGCGAGCCAGTAGGAGTCCATGTCTCCATGGTACGCGCGGCGCACAGCTTCCTCCCCAACCGGGCTTCCTCGGAAGTTCCTCACCGATCGGCATCCGGCGCTCCCACGACCGCCGTGCTCGGCCCAAGCTCGTCGACATGTCCACCATCGTCACCGCCTCCGGGCCGGCCCAGTTCCTGTCCCTCGTGCCGAGCCTGCTCGGCTTCACCCCGACGCGCAGTGTCGTGCTCGTCCCACTCGCACGCGGGCGCAGCCTCGGCGCGATGCGCCTCGACCTCCCACCCGACGACCTGAGCGACTCGGTGGCGTCATCGGCCGTGGGCATGCTCTGCCGCATCCCGACGGCCGACGCGGCCATGGTCGTCATCTACACGGATGCCGCGATCACCGGCGCGCTTCCGCACCGCGATCTGGCGGAAGCCATCGGCCGATCTGCGGATGCGTGCGGGCTGAAGCTCGTCGATGCCTTCACGATCGCCGCTGACGGCTGGGGTTCCCACCTCGACCGCCGCCTTCCCCCTCAGGGCCGGCCCCTCGACGAGCTGATCCCGCATGCCTCCGGCCCCGGCCCGGTGCCGGAGGGTGACCAGTCGAGCGGCGCGACTCTGCCGCGGCGGAGCGGCGGGGAGCGGCGAGCGGTCGGCGGCGCACTGCGCTCGCTCGAGACCGCATTGGAGGTGATCTGCGGCATCCCGGCACGCGCCGAGCGCGTCGACCGCGTCGACCCTGCCGCTCTCGAATCCGCGTGCCAGTTGGATGATCTGCCGACCCTGTTCGAAGACGCGCTGAGGGGGGATGCCGGAGCCCTCACCCCGATGCGCGCCGCCGCCCTGGCCTGGTGCTTCGCCCGGCCCGCACTACGCGACGTGGCGCTCGTGCAGTGGGCGAGCGACCTGTCGGGCGGCGACCGCGCGCTCGACGCCCAACAGAAGTGGGAGGACGGTGCGCCGTATCCGGCCGATCTCGCCGAGCGGATGTGGGGCGAGGGGCCACGCCCCGACACTGATCGGCTTCAGGCGGCGCTCGATCTCACGCGCCAGGTTGCCGCGCTCGCTCCGCGCCCGCTTCGCCCCGGACCGCTCGCGCTGTGCGCGTGGCTGTCGTGGGCGTTAGGGCGCTCGACGCACGCCGACCACTACACGCGCGAAGCGCTGAAGATCGAGCCCACGCACGGGCTATCGGAGATCGTGCAGTCGTTCGTGCAGGCCGGGCACATCCCCGACTGGGCCTTCCGCCCGGCTACTTGACGAGCGGGAAGAGGATCGTCTCGCGAATGCCGAGGCCGGTGATCGCCATCATCAGACGGTCGATGCCCATTCCCATGCCCCCGGTCGGCGGCATGCCGTGCTCGAGCGCGCGCAGGAACTCCTCATCCACGCGCATCGCCTCGTCGTCGCCGCGCGCGGCGAGCTTTGCCTGTTCGACGAAACGCTCGCGCTGGATGACCGGGTCGACGAGTTCCGAGTAGCCGGTGGCCAGCTCGAACCCGCGCACGTACAGGTCCCACTTCTCCACGACACCCGGGATCGTCCGATGCTCGCGCACGAGCGGGCTCGTGTCGAGCGGGAAGTCCATGACGAAAGTCGGGCGCGAGAGGTCGCCCTTGACGAAGTGCTCCCAGAGCTCTTCGACGAGCTTCCCGTGCGTCGCGACCTTCTCGGGGACTTCCACGCCTACCTCGGCGGCGAGGGCCTGGAGGTCGGCGAGTGCGGTCTCCGGCGTGATGGAGCGGCCAGCGGCATCCGACAGCGACGCGTACATCGAGATGCGGTCCCACTGACCACCGAGGTCGTACTCGGTCCCGTCTGCCCACGTGACGGTGGTCGACCCGGCGACCGCGATCGCGGCCTTCTGGATCAGTTCCTGTGTGAGGTCGGCGATGCCGTGGTAGTCGGAGTAGGCCTGGTAGGCCTCGAGCATGGCGAACTCGGGGCTGTGGGTGGAGTCGGCGCCCTCGTTGCGGAAGTTGCGGTTGATCTCAAACACCCGGTCGATGCCGCCGACGACGGCGCGCTTGAGGAAGAGCTCGGGAGCGATGCGCAGGTAGAGCTCGGCGTCGAACGCATTCGAGTTCGTGACGAACGGGCGCGCAGCCGCACCGCCGTGCTGGACCTGCAGCATCGGGGTCTCGACCTCGATGAACTCGTGCGCCGTGAACGTCGCGCGCAGCGACGCGTTGACCTTCGCACGGGCGATCACCGTCTCCCGCGCCTGATCGCGCACGATCAGATCGAGGAAACGCGAGCGTACGCGGCTCTCTTCGCTGAGTTCGCTGTGCAGGTTCGGCAACGGCAGCAGCGCCTTCGCGGCGATCTGCCAGTCGGTCACCATGATCGACAGTTCGCCGCGGCGGCTGGAGATGACCTGCCCCGTCACGGAGACGTGGTCACCCAGGTCGACGATCTCTTTCCAGGCCTGGAGCGATTCGTCGCCGACCTCGGCGAGCGACACCATCGCCTGGATGCGGCTGCCGTCGCCCGACTGCAACGAGGCGAAGCAGAGCTTGCCGGTGTTGCGACTGAAGACGACGCGTCCGGCGACGGATGCCGTGACCCCGGTCTCGTCGCCGGCGGCCAGGTCGGCGAACCGCGCGCGGAGAGCGGGGATCGTGTCGGTCGTCGGAACCGCGACCGGGTACGGTCCGCCGGCGGCATCGGTGCGGTCGGCGAGCAGACGCTCGCGCTTGGCGAGACGTACGGCTTTCTGCTCGAACACGTCCTCATCGGAGGCGGGATCGATCTCAGCGGCGGGGGTGTTGTCCGTCATGTACGGGCTCCTCGAAGTCCCTCCCATCTTACCGGCGCCCCTCCCGGCCGCTCTCGCGGCGGTCAGTCGTCGGCGGCGGTCAGCGCGCGCTCGATCGTGGAGTGCAGGACCGCGGCCAGGTAGCGCCCCGGCTCGTCGACGCCGACGTGGCGCAGAAGGGTCGCCGACTGCCGCACGAGGGATGCCGCAAAATCGGTCGCGATGCCGATCGCCTCCCCGTAGGCAGGACGGTCGGCCTCGGCGATCACGACGGGTTCGCAGCCGAGTTCGACGGCCAGGGCCTGCGCGATCGGGAGCACGGCGGGCGGCGCGGTGACGGCGGCGAAAGCGTCGTGGAGCTGGCGCAGGTCGATCGACGTCCCGGTGAAACTGATCGCCGGATGCACGGCCAGCGGGATCGCACCGCGCTGGGCGGCCGGCGCGAGGACGTCCGTCCCGTACGCCGGATCGACGTGCATGACCAGCTGACCGGTCTGCCAGCCGCCGAGTTCGGCGATGCCCGCGACGATGGCGGGAAGGTCGTCGTGGGGCACCGCGAGGATCACCAGTTCGCTCCGCCGCACGATCTCATCGGCAGGAAGCACGGGCACGTCCGGGAGGATCGCCTCGACGCGCTCGGGGTCCGACCCCGCCGTGATGCCGATCAGCGCATGGCCCACGCCGGCGAAGGCGGCAGCCAAGACGGGTCCGACCCGGCCCGCGCCGATGACCCCGACGCCCAGTCGCCCGGCGCGGCTCACGGTCGCTCCTCCGGCGCCACCACAGTTTCGGGCGCCACCACCGCAACCGGTACCGGCTCCTCGACGGGAGCGACCGCCGTCGCCTCCTCGGCCTCGGCATCCCACCGGTGCGAGTGGTCCTGCGCGGCGGCCCGGACGGAACCGGCCGCGACGTGCGACCACAGCTCGTAGGCGTCCCCGGCATCCACTGCCCCGAGGTATCCGGACACCTGCCCGAGCACCGTGTGCCCGGTCACCGCCGCCGTGTGCGCGAGCCGCGCGAGCGGGCCTTGAGCGATCCGCACCGATTGCAGCCGGGCGAGCGGGAGAATCACAAGCGTCCGGCGCAGGAATCCGCGGCGTAGGTACAGGGCATCGTCCGTCAGGAGGAAGCCATTACGCCGCCACGAGAAGATCCGCATCCAGCGCGCGCGTCGCGGCGTCGTGGTGTAGAAATCCGCGTCCATCGGCACTTTCGTTCCGCCCAGGATGCCGGTCGGCACCGCCGTGGACCACTCCTGCGCGGGCACGTCGGGGAGCATCAACCGCAGCACACGATCGACGTCGACGAGGGTTCCGACCGGGAGCACGTCGGCGAACTGCTGGCTCGACGTGTCGGTCGCCGCGCGACCGGAGAGCCGGTTGACCCGGATCGACCACCAGTTGGCGGGGCGCCACAACAGCGGCTGACGCACCTCGATCGCGTGGATGCGCCCCGGCGGCAGCGTCTCGGTGATCGTCGTGAACAGACCGAACGTGATCCGCATGCCCGACGGGGTCGGTGCCACCGCATAGCGCAGCGCGCGCGTGATCGAACGGAACCAGTAGGCCCCGAAGGCGATCAGCATCGGGATGATCGTGAAGAGCACCCAGGGTGTTCCGAAGATCGACCCCGCGATGAGCCCGCCGATGAGGAGGAGCAGCCAGATCGTCGAATCGGAGATCAGGTGCGAGGCGATGACGCGCCCGGTCGGGATGTGGACGACCGATTCGGGCTCGGGCACCGGGCCCTCGGCGCCGAGGATGAGACCTGTGACGCCGGCTTCGACGGCGGCGGCCGCCGCGGCCGTGCGCGACCCCCGCGCTTCGGCACTTCGGACGGCGTCGAGCTGACGGCCCGACGCAAGGCGCAGGATGTCGGCGCGCACCTCTTCGGCGTTCGGCGTGGACAGATAGTCGAGCTTGACGTTCGCGTCGAGCCCGGCGCCGACGACCTCGAGCTTGGCCATGCCGAGGAGGCGTGCGATCATCGGCCGGGTCAGGTTCACGCCCTGCACGCGATCGAGCGGCGCGCGCCGGTGGGTGCGGAAGAGCACGCCGGAGCGCACTTCGACGTCGTCACCGGTGATGCGGAAGGTGTGGGCGCGCCACGAGATGTAGAGCACCGCGATCACGACGAGGAGGACTCCCAGCACCGCGAGCAATGCGATGAAGATGAGTTCGTTCTCGATGATGTAGTCGATCGCGTCACCCTCGGGCCCGCTGAGATCGACGTCGACGTCGCCCGGCAGGAAGAGGTCGATGAGACGGTCCCGGAGATTGGTCACCACGATGCCGAGGATGACCAGGAGAAAGAGCCCACCCCGCAAGAGCGGGGTGAGCGGATGCAGCCGATGCCACTCGCCGTCACTCAGTCCGGAGCGGACCGCGGCGGACGGCGGGGGGAGCGGTCCCGTCGGCGCGCCGGTGACTGGACTGGTCGACGGGTCGGTCACAGCCCGGTCCGCCGGGTCTCGGCCACCGCGATGAGCGTGTCACGCAGCACCTCGGCCGCGGCCTGGTCGAGCCCCGGGATCGTGACGGCGGTGGTCGCCGCTGCCGTCACGAGCTTCAGCTGGGCGATCCCGAAGCCGCGATCGAGTGGCCCGTGCGTGATGTCGACGAGCTGCATGCGCCCGTAGGGCACCGCGACGATGCGTTGCCAGAGGATGCCGCGGCGGAACACGAGGTCATCGTCGCGCAGCCGGTAACCATAGGCCCGCGCCTGCCGCGGCAGGATCGCGAGCGTCCAGAGCGTGATCGCCAGGGTGATGCCGGCCGGAATCCAGATCCAGACCTGGTGCCACACGAGGGAGAACACCAACGCGACCGCGAGGACGAGCGCCAGGAACACGCCCGTGGAGATCAGCTGCACCGTGACGTATTTGCGCGAAATCTGATGCCACGTGCCGTCGAGCGGCAGCCGGTGGGGGCTGCGCGGTTCGACGATGCCGTCGTAGGTTCCGGCATCCAACACCGGATCGACGCCCGAATCAGGGTCGGCATGCGGACGAGGTTCGGGCTCAATCGTGGTGGGTGTATCCGAAGCCGGGGTCGGCTGGTCCGGGCTGGTCGTCATCGTCTTCCTTCCGGATCGTGCAGAGGCGTTCGGCGATCACACCGGCGATCAGGAGGACGATGCCTCCGACGATCGCGGCGAGCACCGCTCCGGACGAGCCTAACGAGGGCGAGACGGGGCGGGTGAACAAAAAAGCGAGAAGCCCGAGCCCGACTCCGGCCACGACGGACCCGACGATCGCCGACGCTTTCGCCAACATCGCCACCCGCAGCGACCGGAACGGGTCGACCGGTGTCGTGCTCGCACCGGTGATCGCGCGGCGAATCGGAAGTGCCATCAGCACCGTCGCCGCGGCGAGCATGATCAACAGGATCGGGAGCAGGATCGACGGCGTGAATGTGGGCCGGCCCGTCGCCGTCAGCAGTTGGTCGACGCCGAACCCGAGCACCACACCGAGGATTCCGGCGCCGAGCAGGACGGCCGTTCCGGTGCGCTTCACGACCGGTCCTCGCCGAGGCGGGCCAGCAGGTCGACGATCGCACCGTGACCGGGCAGGACAGCCTCCGGATCGATGCGCGACCACGGCTCGAGAACGAACTCGCGCTCGGCCGCGCGCGGATGCGGCAACGTCAACCGTGGCGAGCGGGTGCGCACATCGCCGTGCGCGATGAGATCGAGGTCGAGCGTGCGGTCGCCCCAGTGCACGGTGCGTTCGCGCCCGTGGCGCGCTTCGATGGCCTGAAGATACGTCAGCAACACACTCGGGGCGAGGCGGGTCGTCAGCAGCACGACGGTGTTGAGGTAAGCCGGGGCGTCGGCGTCGGGACCGGTGGGGGTCACGGCGACGGTTTCGATCGGCTCGGCCGCGAGCACATTCGTCGTCAGCGGGAGGCGTGCGAGGTCCTTCAGCGCCTCCGCGATGGTCGCCTGCCGGTCGCCGAGGTTCGCGCCGATCGCGATCACGGCCACGACGTCCGAAGCAGCCTCGGTCGGTTCGTCGCCGCTGAACCCCTGGGCGAGGCGGCGGTTCATCGACTGTCCCGCTCTCGGCGAACCGTCACACTGACATCGCCGAAAGCGACCGTGATCGGCGCCTGCGGCTTGTGGATCGTTGCCTCGACGGCATCCACCCGTCCATAACCGAGCGCCACCCCGGCGATGCGTTCGGCCAGCGTCTCGAGGAGGTTCACCGGCTCCCCCGCGAGCACGGCCGCGACCTGCTCGGCCAGGTCGCCGTAGTGGATCGTGTCGGCGACGTCGTCGGATGCCGCTGCGTCGCGGAGCGAGAGCTCGAGCACGACGTCGGCGACGAAGGTCTGTCCGTCCCGACGTTCATGGTCGTAGACGCCGTGATATCCGGTCGCCCGGATGCCGGTGAGCGTGATGCGGTCGGTCATGATCCCTCTCCTGATCCGGCCCACGTGCGCCAGGTGCGCAGTGCGAGTCGGGTGCTTGCGACGTCGTGCACGCGCACGGCCCACGCTCCGGCCTGTGCGGCCAGGACGCTCGTGACCGCCGTCGCGAGGTCTTTGTCTTTCTCCCGCGAGCCGGCGACCTCGGCGATCATCCGCTTGCGACTCGTGCCGACGAGCACACGATGCCCCTGTACGGTGAGCCGCGCAAGCTCCCGGGCCAGCCGCCAATTGTCGGCCGGTTCTTTGCCGAACCCGAACCCCGGATCGAGGATGATCCGTTCGCGGGCGATGCCGGCATCCATCGCCGCCTGCGCGCGCACACCGAGTTCGCCGATGACCTCACCGACGATGTCGTCGTACCGGGCCCGGGCGTACATATCGGCCGAGTGGCCGCGCCAGTGCTGCACGACGATGTCGGCGTCCGTCGTCGCGACGGCGCGCAGCATGTCGGGGTCGGCGAGCCCGCCCGAGACATCGTTGACGATCCGCGCGCCGGCGGCGACGGCAGCGAGCGCCGTGCTCGCGTTCATGGTGTCGATGCTGACACGAGGTGCTGACGGCGCCGCGACGGCGCGGATGAGGTCGAGCACCCGCTCCTGCTCGATCTCGGGGGTCACCCGCGTCGCGCCCGGCCGCGTCGACTCGCCGCCGACGTCGACGATGTCCGCACCGGCCGCGGCGAGCGCACGCGCGTGCGCGATCGCCTCGTCGAGACCGAGGAACTGTCCGCCGTCGCTGAACGAGTCCGGGGTCACATTCAGGATCCCCATCACGAGGGTCATCAGGGCGTCGATCCGGTCAGGAGCGCAATGATCTCGGCGCGCGCCGCAGGGTCGGCCAGTTCGCCGCGCGCGGCGATCGTGAGGGTGGATGCTTCGCTTTGCCGGCCACCGCGCGTCGTGACGCACTGGTGCACCGCGTCGAGGACGACCAGCACACCGCGCGCGTCGAGCGAGGCGTCGATCGTGTCGGCGATCTGCTCGCCGAGACGCTCCTGCACCTGTGGGCGAGCGGAGAGCGTGTCGATGACCTTCGGCAGCGCGCCAAGCCCCACAACCTGTTCCCCGGGCAGGTAGGCGACATGCGCGTGTCCGGTGAACGGCAGGAGGTGATGCTCGCAGACCGAGCGGAAGCGCACGCCGCGCAGGAGAACCGCGCCCGAGGGGAGCGTGTCGGGGGCCGGGCCCCGCGAGACGGAGATGGTGTGCGCGAGCGGAGCCGCGGCATCCTCCCCCACCCCGGCGAAGAACTCAGCGTACGTGTCGGCGACGCGCTGCGGGGTCGCCTTCAGCCCCGGGCGGTCGGGATCTTCCCCGATCGCGGCGAGGATGTCGCGCACGGCTGCAGCGACGCGGTCTCGATCGACGGCCACGTGACGAAGCCTAGGCGGTCGCGGGTCGCGCCTGCCCGGTCGCGTGATGTGCCGGCGCCTTCTCGGCGGCCGGCGCCGCCTCGTACGACGTCGACGCGGCGAGTCCGGCATCCTGACGGCGCGGCACGTCGACCGGCGGGAGCGTCGATACGGGACGCTCGGACGACGACAACCATTGCGGGCGCGGCGGGAGCTTCTTGACGTCCTTGAAGATCTCCGCGAGCTCGATGTGGTCGAGCGTCTCCTTCTCGAGGAGCTCCAGGGCCAGCTTGTCGAGCACGTCCCGGTTGGCGTTGATGACTTCGTACGCTTCGTTGTGCGCCTGCTCGATGAGCGAACGCACCTCGGCGTCGACCCGTTCGGCGATGCGCTCGCTGAAGTCACGGCCGTGGCCCATGTCGCGGCCCATGAAGACCTCGCCCGACGAGGAGCCGAGCTTGACGGGCCCGACATCCATCGTCATGCCGTACTCGGTGACCATCTTGCGGGCGATCCCCGTGGCCTTCTCGATGTCGTTGCTCGCGCCGGTCGTCGGATCGTGGAAGACGATCTCCTCCGCGACGCGGCCGCCCATCGCGTAGGTGAGCTGATCTTGCAGCTCGTTGCGGGTGATGGAGTACTTGTCGTCGAGCGGCAACACCATCGTGTAGCCGAGGGCCTTGCCGCGCGGGAGGATGGTGACCTTGGTCACCGGATCGGTGTTGTTCATCGCCGCGGCGGCGAGCGCGTGCCCACCCTCGTGGTACGCCGTGATGAGCTTCTCCTTGTCGCGCATGACGCGCGTGCGGCGCTGCGGACCGGCGATGACTCGGTCGATCGCCTCGTCGAGGGCGCGCATGTCGATCAGCTGCGCATTGCTCCGCGCGGTGAGGAGCGCGGCTTCATTGAGGACGTTCGCGAGGTCGGCACCGGTGAAGCCCGGGGTCTTTCGCGCGACGACCGAGAGGTCCACCGAGCTCGCGAGGGGCTTGCCGCGCCCATGGACTTCGAGGATCCGCTGGCGTCCCTTGAGGTCGGGCGCGTCGACACCGATCTGCCGGTCGAACCGGCCGGGACGCAGGAGTGCGGGGTCGAGGATGTCGGGGCGGTTCGTCGCCGCGATCACGAGGACGGATGCCTTCGGATCGAACCCGTCCATCTCCACGAGCATCTGGTTGAGGGTCTGCTCACGTTCGTCGTGGCCACCGCCCATACCCGCGCCGCGGTGACGGCCGACCGCGTCGATCTCATCGATGAAGATGATCGCCGGGGCGTTCTCCTTGGCCTGCGTGAAGAGGTCGCGCACGCGGCTTGCACCGACCCCGACGAACATCTCGACGAAGTCGGAGCCTGAGATCGAGTAGAACGGCACGCCCGCCTCGCCCGCGACGGCGCGCGCGAGCAGGGTCTTTCCCGTTCCGGGAGGGCCGTACAGCAGCACGCCCTTCGGAATGCGGGCACCGACCGCCTGGAACTTCGCCGGGTCCTTCAGGAAGTCCTTGATCTCCTGCATCTCCTCGATCGCCTCGTCGGCGCCGGCGACATCGGCGAACGTGACGGTGGGAGTCTCCTTGGTCACGAGCTTGGCCCGCGACTTGCCGAACTGCATGACCTTGCTGTTGCCGCCTTGAGCGGCGGAGAAGAAGAACCAGAAGAGCACGCCGAGCAGGAGCAGCGGCAACAGGAGCGACAGCATGCTCTCGAAGAAGGTCGTGCGCGGCACGACGTCGTCGAAACCGTCCGCCGGATTGGCGGCATCGATCGCCGCGACGACCTCGTCGGAGCGCGCGCTCACGTAGTAGAACTGCACGTTCGACGAGCCTTCGAACTCGCTCGACAGCGTCAGGTCGACGCGCTGGTCACCGTCGGTGTTGGTGACCTCCGTGACGGTGTCGCCCGACAAGAGCTCGAGGCCCTGCTGCGTCGTGATCTGCTTCGCACCCGTGAGGGTCGAGATCAGCGACATGCCGATGAGCAAAAGGGCGCCGATGAGCAACACGTAGATGAACGGATTGCGCGCGAGCTTCTTGAAATCCATGGTCCGCTCAGGCTACATCGGCGGGCCTATGCGGGGACTGTGCATTCGCGCAGGGCGAACCCGAGCGGATGCCGTGCACGGCATCCCCCACCGGTGTCATGACTGTCTCCGCAGAATGTCGCGAACTGCGCAGCCCAACCGGCCGATCGGTGCGGAGATGTGGACAATCTGCAGTGATCGTGACGGGTGGATGCCGGGAAGCCGCCCGTCAGCTGTAGACGTGCGGCGCAAGCACCGCGACGTCGCGGAGGTTGCGATACTTCTCGGCGTAGTCCAGGCCGTAGCCGACGACGAAGTCATTGGGGATATCGAAGCCGACATAACGGCAGTCGATCTCGACCTTGGCGGCATCCGGCTTGCGCAGCAGCGCCAGCACCTCGACGGACTCCGCCCCCCGCGAGGCGAAGTTCTCCAGCAGCCAGCTGAGGGTGAGGCCGGAGTCGATGATGTCCTCGACGATCAGCACGTGCTTGCCGGTCAGGTCAGTGTCGAGGTCTTTGCGGATCTGCACGACGCCGCTCGATTTCGTCCCGGCGCCGTAGGAGGAAACGGCCATCCAGTCCATCGAGATGTGACGCGGGAGTCGGCGCGCGAAGTCTGCCATCACCATCACGGCACCCTTGAGCACGCCGACGAGCAACAGCTCGCTGCCGTCGTAGTCGGCGGTCACTCGTGTCGCGAGCTCTTCGAGCTTCTCGTGGATCTGTTCCTCGGTCACCAGAACCGTGGACAGCTGGTCAGCGATGTCGGCCGCGCGCATGGATCGAGCCTACTGCGCCCGTCCGGCGAGCGAGCATCGCAGGGTGACACCGCTCCCACATCACCCCTAGACTGTCGCGCAATCGGGCAGGACGCCCGCGGGGACAACGTAGGGAGCCTGGCGTGGCTGGACTGGATGACATTCTCAAAATGCTGCCGATCGATCAGATCGCCGCGAAGCTCGGGGTCGACCCGGGAACGGCCGCCGCCGCGGTCGAGCAGGGCGGCGGCGCGATTCTCAGCGGCCTGCAGAAGAACGCCGAGACGCCCGAGGGTGCGTCGGCGATCGAAGCCGCGCTCGGCAAGCACGCCGGTGTCGGCGACGCGGTCGATGTGGATGCCCTGGACACCGCCGACGGCGAGAAGATCCTCGGCCACGTCTTCGGCGGCCGGGAGCAACAGGTCGCGCAGAGCCTCACCGAGGCGCCGCAGACCGCGGGCATCGACTTCGGCAAACTCCTCCCCATGCTCGCGCCGGTCGTGATGGGCATGCTGGCCAAGAACCAGTCCGGCGGCGCGGCCTCGGCGGGCTCAGGCGGCGGCATCGGCGACCTGATCGGCGGTCTCCTGGGTGGCGGCGGTCAGCAGACCGGCGGCGGCTTCGACATCGGTGGCCTGCTCGGGGGCCTCTTGGGCGGCAAGAAGTAGCGGATGCCGCAGCGTTACGCCGCGGCGGTGAACTCGATCACCGCGCCGCGGCGTGACGCACGGCAGCCGGGCAGGTCGATCGGACCCTGCCCGCGCCAGTCGGTGACCAGCCGCGCGACTTCGATCGTCTGCGCTCGGGTCAGGCTCTGACCGAATTCGCTGTGGACGACGTGCCGGATGATCCGATTCCGGAGCGCCGCGGGGTTGGCCGCCAGTGCCGCCACCGACACGGCGATACCCGCTTCGGCCGGCTCCACGATGTCTTCGATCGTTTCGTCGATCATCTCGGCGAACGCCGCGGCATCCTCCCGCAACTGCTCGGCGGTGCGCGCCAGCGCCTCGGCGACGCCGGGGCCGAGTCCGTCCTCGAGCACCGGCAGGACGTCTTGACGCACCCGCACCCGCAAGAATCGGCGATCGAGGTTGTGCGGGTCGTGCCACGCGGGAAGCCCCTGCGCGACACACGCGGCCCGGGTCGCCTCGCGGCGGACCCCCAGGAGCGGACGCAGCCAGACCAGGTCGTCGTCGTGGCGAAGGGGGGCCATCCCCGCCAGGCTCGTGGCGCCGGAGCCGCGGGCGAGGCCGATGAGGACCGTCTCGGCCTGGTCGTCGAGCGTGTGCGCCAGCAGGATCGTGCGCGCGCCAGCGGTGTATGCCGCATCCCGCAGAGCCGTGCGACGCGCGTCACGCGCGGCCGCCTCGAGTCCGCCGTCCCCGCCGACCGTGACCCGGACCGTGCGGGCCTCGAGCCCGAGCTGCTGTGCGGCGGCGACCGCTCGCGTCGCGACGATGTCGGAACCGGACTGCAGCCCATGATCGATGACCACCGCCGTCGCCGCTATCCCAAGCTTCGGCGCCTCGAAGGCGACCGCTGCGGTGAGGGCGAGCGAGTCGGCGCCGCCGGAAAGCCCGATCACGACCGGCCCGTCGACGCCGGCGAGCGCTGCCCGCACGGCGCGGCGGATCTCGGCGACGGCGGGATCGAGGCCTGGTCGGTGCTCCATGCCCCCACGCTATCGCCGCGATTGCGCCTCTCACTCGGCCGCGCCGTCCGCTGTCCCCCGCCCCCCCCGGTCCGTATTCAGTCTGCGCGCATGCCACTTATCCCGCTGAACCCCGGAAGGACGAGGGTGCGGCGACATCGTGTCAGCAGCGAGACTGAATATGGACCGGCCAGTCCGCAAGCCGGTGGCACCTGGGCGCCCGGGGACCCGGCGCACTAGGCTGGTCGACGGCATTCCGCCACGACTTTTCCCGAAGGAGCAACACCATGGGTGCGTACGACGCCGTCATCGAAATCCCGCGGGGCAGCCGCGTCAAGTACGAGGTCGACCACGGCACCGGCCGGGTCTTCCTCGACCGCATCTTGTTCACCCCGATGGGCTACCCGGCCAACTACGGCTTCTTCGAGAACACGCTGGGGGAAGACGGCGACCCGCTCGACGTGCTGCTGCTCCTCGACCGCGACCTGTACCCGGGCGTGCTCGCGAAGGTCCGCCCCGTCGGCGTGCTGAAGATGAGCGACGAGGCCGGCGGCGACGACAAGGTTGTCGCCGTGCTCGCGAAGGACCCGCGCTGGGCGCACGTCCAGGACGTCGACGACCTCGACGAGTGGACGAAGGGCGAGATCAACCACTTCTTCGAGCACTACAAGGACCTCGAGCCCGGCAAGTGGGTCAAGGTCGACGAGTGGGCGAACGCGGCCGAGGCCGAGCGGCTCGTCAGCGAGGCGTTCGACCGCTTCGAGGAGCACGAGGGTCAGACCAAGACCCAGGGTGAGGGCGAAGCTCCCAACAGCCTCTGAGCTGTGAACGAAGAAGAGCGGATGCCGTGGCATCCGCTCTTCTTCGTTTTCGGGCAGCTGTCAGACCGAGACGCCGCGGTTGCGCAGGAACGGCGCGGGGTCGATCCGGACGCCCCCCGAATACACCTCGAAGTGCAGGTGGCAGCCGCTGGAGGCACCGGTGCTGCCGACATATGCGATGACCTGGCCTGCCGATACGGACTGGCCGACACCGACCGCATAGCCACCTGCGCGAATATGCGCATATCCGGTGACGATCCCGCCACCGTGGTCGATTTTGATGTAGTTGCCCCACGAGCCGCTGTAGGCGGCGAAGATGACGCGTCCGCTGGCGGCGGCATAAATCGAGTTGCCGCAGTTCGTCGCGAAGTCGATTCCGCGATGGTCGGTCACGCAGTATCCGTTGCCGCAGATCGTGCCGCGACCGCCGAACCACGAGCTGATCCAGCCGGAGGCCGGGCGTGCCCAGCCGCTCCCGCCGGACTGGCCGCCGGTGCCACCGCTGCTGCTTCCGCCGCCACCACCGCCGCCGCCTGCCGCGGCTGCCGCGGCTGCCGCTGCAGCGTCGGCAGCGGCCTGGGCGGCTGCGGCTGCGGCCGCCTGGCGTGCGGCTTCACGGGCCGCCGCTTCTCGGGCGAGGCGCGCCTGGCGCTCGGCTTCAACGCCAGCCTGATAGTCGGCGATCGTCTTGGCCGTCGTGTCCTTGAGGGCCGCCAGCTGGGCCTGCAGGGTACCGAGGTTCGCGGTCTGCGCGTCGAGAGCGGCCTGGGCGGCGGTGGCGGCATCCTGCGCGGCCACCATCTTCGCCTCGGCCTCCTTCTGCAGCTTGTCGCGCTCATCACGGGCGACGGATGCCTGGTTGCTCAGGTTCTGGGCATTGTCGCGCGCGCTGACGGCGTCGGCATAGATCCCCCGGTTCGCCGCGACGAGCTTGTCCATCGTGCCGAGCTTGGCGAGCAGGTCGTCGGCGCTCGCGGCAGAACCCGAGAAGAAGAGCTCGAGCGAGGCATCTTCGCTGCCGTTGCGATACTGCTGGGCAGCCAGGCGCCCGAGCTTGCCGGCGCTCTCCTGCGCACGGGCCGCTTCCGCGTCGGCCTGAGCCTGAAGGTCGGTCGCGCGGTACGCGGCGTCTTCGAAGGCTTCCTGCGCGGCGACGTATTCCGCGCCGAGACGCTCGGCCTCGGCCTGTTTGTAGGCGACATCGGCCTGCAGGGAGTTGATGAGTCCCTCGATGCGGCTCACCTCAGCGGCTTTGCTCGCCTCGTTGGACTTGGCGCGCTGCACGTCATCCCAGGAGGGATAGTCAGCGGCGAACGCCGCCGGCCCGAACGCGAGGCCCATCGCACCCACGCCCAGCACACCGAGGCCGATGGCCGCACGTCGACTCAGGGGGCCACGCAGCGCGCGAAGCTCTCGGGGCGTCGGCGCGCAGCCGCAGTCCTCCGCAGACACGCCGTCGTCGACACTCACCTCGGGCCCTTCGGTCGGGAACGCAACTCAAGCCACACTAACAACACCCGTCACATTCGCACCAGAGACGGATGCCGGCACGGCGAGCACCCCTCATCCTCACGTGTTCTCGGGCAGATCGAGGCCTCCCACGCCCTCGATTTCCGGATCCGGAGAAAATTGCATATGCTTGAGCGTCGGTAAGCGTGAACTTCCGGGTTCGCTCGGCCCCATCGTTTAGCGGCCTAGGACACCGCCCTTTCACGGCGGCAGCACGGGTTCGAATCCCGTTGGGGTCACACTTACGACATAATTTAATACGCATGGCCCTGTAGCGCAGTTGGTTAGCGTGCCGCCCTGTCACGGCGGAGGTCGCGGGTTCAAGTCCCGTCAGGGTCGCTCTGAGCGACGGGCCCTTTCTTTGAGAGGGCCTTTCGTTTCAGGAGTGACATTCTTCGGATGCCACTCGGCTCTGTAGCTCAGTTGGTAGAGCGCACGACTGAAAATCGTGAGGTCACGGGATCGACGCCCGTCGGAGCCACTGGCCCTTCTTCAGGCTTCTACTGGAGGAGGGTCTTTTATTTTGCCCGGTCAGACCTGATTTCCGAGCGCTCGTTGATCGAGCGCATCTACACTGGACACCCCAGTCGGATGGCCTCGTCTCTAGTTCGACAAGCGTCTTGGGCCGGAAATGGGCCGGGAGCGGCTCAAGAGTTGGCGCGATCGGTAAGTCCGGCGTCGCTTCCCCCGTTCGGGATCAGATCGGACACCACCCGTCACGGCGAGGGCTGTTGACTCTTTACAGCCCTCTGTCGGCGGGCTGTGCTACGTTTGCGGTATCAGACATCGCCCCCCTCTGAGCTTCGGCTCAAGGGGGCGATTTTCATTGTGCGGTATACGTTGAGTGTGGAGTACACCAAAGATTTCCGGGAACGCAACGAGTTGTTGGATCAGCTCGTCGAGCGTGGACTCGAGGTCCCGGATCAACCAGCTGCACTGCAGTTCCTGACTCGAGTCGGCTACTTCCGCTCGGGGGCGTACCGATACGTTCTGCGCGAACTCCTGCCATCTGAGCAGATCAACCCGAAGCTTCGAGAGTTCCGCTCGGACCGTTACGTGGCGGGCGCCAGCTTCGATCACGTCGTTCAGCTCGAGGCTTTCGACTTCAAACTTTCACGTGTCTGCCTCGAGGGGCTGTTGGACTTTGAAGTGCGCGTTCGCGCGGCCATTGCTCACACTCTGGCGGCGCGCGACATCTCGGCCCACACCCGCATCGACTGCCTCGACGAACGGATGTGCAGTCGGCCAGCCAAGAACGGTACGAAGTTCGTGGCGTGGATGGAAACGTGCGAGACCGCTATCACGGCCGCGGCCGAGGATGAGGACTTCATCGCTCATCACCTCCTCAAGTACCCGGAGCAGCCGGTACCGATCTGGGCGCTCACCGAGGCGCTGAGCTTCGGGAAGCTACCCTTCCTTTTCGAGCTCCTGAAAACGGAGGATGCCCGCGAGGTTGCCCGGTCCTTCGGTTTCGAGCACCCGCGCCCGTTTGGAGCGGTGCTCCGCATGATGGTGGATCTCCGAAACACGTGTGCTCACGGTTCCCGCTTGTTCAATCGAGTATTCAAGCGCTCTCTGTCGCTGAAGAGCCACGAGACCAAGGGCGTTCTGCTCGATCACGTCGTGGGCGAGGACTTCACGACCTCACCGAAGCCGCAGCAACGTGTCTACATCTACGCCGCCGTGCTCGCCTTCATGCTTCGCTCTCACGTCGCCGGCACGAACTGGCACATGAGCTTCAAGACGCAGGCGAGAAAGCTGGATATCACGCTGAGAGCCCCGGACGACACACTGGTCGTCTCGCGAGAAAGGAACATGGGGTTCCCCGTCGGATGGGAACAGCTAGAGCTCTGGAGCAGTTCCTAGGTCGTGTTGCCAGACGCGGCTCGCATTATCGGGGCGAAGTCGCTCCCAGCAAGGGATGCAGATCACCTCGAGGTGTGACTCGCCGGCGGTACGGGGATGTGAATGGGTTCTGTCGGTGGCAGCTCGAGGTCAGACGGACGCGGTTCGTACACCAGTAGTTTCCTTCTCTGAATGGGTTTTCGCAGGCGGCCGCAGTGCTTCGCGAAGGGAGAAAGGGCAACCGTCGATGACATTCCCGGTTGCGGCCGCTACGTCTTCATCTCACTCAGATTGATCGTTGAGTCGACGCTGAGTGCGATACGGAGCGTGTCGCGTGCGCGTCGATACCTGCTACGCACGGCGGTGAGGGGGACACCCAGAATGTCTGCCACTTCGGGCAGTGCGAAGCCGTCCCAGTGCACAAGCTTGACGATCTCCGCGAGGTTCTCGTCGAGCCGATCGATCGCGTCGCGCACATCTGCGCCCTCGTCCGCGCCGTTTGTGGCCCGGGTGAGCGACATGGTGCTACGTAAACGGTCGACGAGCGCCAGCCGCCTACGTTCACCGCGTGCATGGTTCAGCAGCGTGCCCCGAGCTATCCCGAAGAGCCACATTCGAGCGCCCTCCGAGTCGGCAGGGAGTTCAGCGACCCGTCGCCAAGCGACCACCATTGTCTCGCCCAGGAGATCAGGAGCATCGTCGGGTCCCACGCGCCGTTGGAAGTACGCCGCGAGGGCCGGCATCGCATCAGAGAGAGCGATAGTCAGCCGGCGGGCGGGTTCCGAAGCGCGCGCTACGCGTCCGGGTCGAGACACTCGCCTTCGCCCTTCCACATGTCGATCGACCCCGGCGGGAAGCCCTGCCGTTCGAGCTCTGCCTGGGCCGCGAGAACAACGGCAATGCTCATCGCAAAGCGATACTCATCGTCGGAGCCGATCTGTGAGCGGTCGTACTCGTCGTACGAGCGAACCTGTGCCAACGCGGCGTCGATATCGACGAGCGAGACCACATCCGCGGACGCCAACCAGGTGCGTAGCGCGTCGGCTGCTGCCTTGTCGTTGACAATCGGGTCTCCCGACGTCTCCGTGCAGACGGCGCCGCTGGGCACCGTGTACTGGACGGTCACGTAAGGATCTTGGACGCCTGAGAAGAACCAGTCACGCACATCGGGGCTGGCGAACGCAGCGGCACCACCGCCGCCCAGGAGGGCCAGAGTCAGCCCAGTCGCCGTGACAGCACGCGTCGCTCGAGGCGCCCTTACCCCTGCCCCGCGGCGAGCAGCGCGGACCACCGTGCGCCGAGCGCGGCCCGATGCATCGAACCTCGTCCGAGGTGCAGCGTCCTCAAGCAACTGGTCAAGCGGATCAATCGACATGGTTTCCTCCAGCGGTGACAGTCTCACTCAGTACATGTCCACCGAAGACACGAATGTGCTGAGGGCAGATCAACGTAAGTCATCTCGTACATCGACAGCGTGCTCGACCGAGGTCAGTCGGAGGATGCTCGCCTCGTTTGGCGAAGCGTCGCGAGAACTTAGCTCATTCCACCCTGGACCTCGGAGTTGAGCGCATCGACGACGTCGCCGATCTCGTTCAACTTGAGTAGATCGATCGGACGAGCGCCGACCAGGTGGGAGTTGTGGCCGCAGAGCCATGCAGCGGCCGCCTCAGGCCGGTAAAGACGATGTAGCAGCGCCGCGACCTCGTTCGGAATCTCCACCCGAGTAGGCGAGTGCTCGCCTCCGAGCCACCGATCGATAACGCCCATAGCGACGGGGCGGAACTCGAAGGCGTCGACGCCGACGTGGAACTGGTTTCCGTCTGGTCCATGATCCCGACTATGCGTGTGACCGTGCAGCAGCGGGATCCCCTTATCGATCGGGCGGTGCTTGCTGTGCCGATCGATCTCCTGAGAGTCGCCCCAGTACGGATAGTGCGATGCCATGAGCCGATGGCCTCGGCGTGTGCCCTCGATGATCTCAGGCAGGATCACCCAGCCCGCAGCCTCGTAGATCGGCGCGAATCGCTCGATCGCTTTCCGCGACTGCGTGGCCGACGAGACTCGATCGTGGTTTCCCGGCACCAGATGCCGTCGCCCGTTGAGCTGAGCGGTCAACGCCACGCTGTCGTTGATCGGCCCGAGCGCGACATCACCGAGGTGGAGCACCACGGCATCGGTCGGAACGACTGAGTTCCACCGCTCGATGAGCGCGCTATCCATCTCATCGACAGTCGAAAAGGGCCGGCCGGCGAGCTCACTGATGCGAGCGTGGCCGAAGTGGTGGTCGCTCGTGACGAAGTCGACCGCGTCGAAGTCGAACCATCCACGTTCAGCGGGCATCCAATCCACTCCCTTCGACCTCAGGCGTTCCAGTGTGCGCTCCGCGGGGAGGCGCCGTCGGCGAAGCGTCGGATGAGCTTTCGACCTTTACCCAAGCCTGCCTCCACTCCGGAATGATCCACGACGTACAGCGTGAACACCTCCCGGCCGAGATCGCGATCGAACCGCGCTTCGGTGGCCGCTTCTACGAGATTCCAACTCCGCACCTGAACGGAAGTCCGGCCCGCGCGACCGAACGTGTACGCCGCCTCCAGATCGGAGAACCAGAACCACTGCTCCTCAAGGCGAACGCCGAAGCCATTCGCGCGCTCGACGGTCGGCGTGCTCTTGGGTCGGTCGAGCCGATCGATGATGACGATCTCGTCATACTCGACGCGCATCACGACTCCTTCCTGAAGACGCTCATATCCCAGCCGGGCGACTTTTGATCTTCGATGAGAGAATCACGGACCACGGACAGGGGCGGCGGCACGAGCCAATCCGACCAACGCTCTGTCTCCCCCTGATCACCGGTGGCGAAGCGATCGGGCCGCTTCCAGGCATCCCAGACCAGCTCGAGAACGTGATGCTCTACGACGAGCGCAGCCCACCGATTTGCTGCCTCGATGGAATCAACGAGTTGCCCGCGCCTGCCAGCCAAGCGGTGTACGCGCGTGCTGCCGATCCGAGTAAGACCTACCTTGAACGTCGCCTCGGCAGCGAAGTGGATGAGGTAGACCAGGTGCGGCTCCCACCACCCACGCTCCACATTCGAGAAGTTGCCAGGAGCAGCCAGCTCGCGCCGCGCTAAAGCCAGCCAGTAGTCCCGCATCAGCTTCAGTTCGTCCAGCGATTGACCGCGCTTGAATACCTCGAACACGAATGTCACGGTCTCGGAGGGAAGGTCGACGTCCGCGCGACGATCGGCACGCAACCACGCCCTGCCCTGAGGGGTCTTCGGTATGGGGCGCCACCAGTCCACGTTCTCGAGAGCATGCGTCGGGAGGGGGCAGCCGATGACCTTCTCGATCTCGGCGAACGACATGACGGCGCATTGGTCCGGACTCACGCCGCTCAAGTAGTCGCTCAGCGGCGAGTACCTCTGCTCCTGACGCGTCAGCGCTCCTGAAGTGTCTGTCATGACCTTTCCCTTCTTGTGTGAGGCGCGGATTCGCCCACTGCATATAGGCCGCCGATTGCGGCGTTCGCGGACAAGAAAGCGTGAGATTCATTCCCAGAGCGCAGAGCGCAGTTCGTCGATCTGATCGACAGAGCGGGCAAAGTAGTCAGTCTCCGGGCCGTCAGCGAACGTGTCTCGATGTTCCAGCAGCGTCGCGCGGTAGTCGTCAACGGCGTTCGCGAGGATTGCGAACAGCTCAGGGTTCTCGAGCAGCGCCACAAGACGCTCGTTGCCGTTCATCGCTCAGGCTCATCGAAGAGCGAATCGATTGCATTAGCGGCGCGCTGCGCGACGTCGGAGCGGGCGTGGCTGTACCGCTCAGTCATCTGCATGCTCGAGTGCCCGAGGATCGCCTGAACGTCGTTCGCAGAGGCGCCGGCATCGAAGAGCAGCGTGGCGAGCGTGTGGCGCAGATCGTGAATCCGCAGATCAGTGCGATGCAGCTCCTTGCGCAGCGCGCTCCAGTCAATGGCCCGACGCACGTTCGACGCGTTGAGCCGACCGCCCCGAGGTCCAGTGAAGACGAGGTCGCTGCGACCCTTGCCGAGCACCGAGGCCGCCAGGTAGGGGACGAGCGCCGCAGGAATCGGCACAGCCCGCTCTTTGTGACTCTTGGGCGTCACCTCGAGTGTCTTGCCGTCGTTCCCAATGGTGAAGGAGCGCCGCACATGAATGGTTCGCTGGCCGAGATCGATGTCTTCGACACGCAGCGCAGTGGCTTCGTTCGCGCGCATGCCTGTATAGACAAGACCGGCGATGTAACGACGATGTGGCTCGCTCGCAATGGCCGCCAGTAGCAACGGCACCTCCGAAGCCGTGAGCGCTCGTGAACGCAGACTCTTCGGAGCATCGTTGCGCGGCCGACGGGCAAGCCGAGCTTGGTTCAGAGGAACGATGCGCGCCCGCACCGCGCCGTCGAGAAGTCGACTGAGCACAGAGAGCGCATCGATCCGAGTGGAGCTACTTCCCGACCATTCCGCAATCGCCGCTTCGATCTCACCGGCGGTCAGCTTCTCGAGCTTGACGTGACCCAGCCATGGCTTCACCCTCAGACGCCATGCCCGCTCGTAGGCGCGGGAAGTAGACGGGCGGATGCTGTCGGCGATGACAGCCCAGTAGCGCGCGTGCCACCCGATCAAGGTCAGGCTTCCATCCGGGAAGCGCTGCGCCTGAGTCTCGGCTCGGAGCTTCTTTGCCTCCGACAGTGTTGCGACGTAGAAGCTGCGCTCCCGCCACTCGCCGTTCATCCCGACAGCCCACACGCGCACTTGGTACTTCTTGCGGTCTTCGCGGTATCGGATGCCAGCGGGTAGCGCGCGACGCGTCTTCGGATCGATGCGCCCCACGCCGTCACCCGTCTCCACGAGTACCACCCGCCTCAAGGAACTCGTCAACCGTCGACGAACGCCACAGCATGTGCTTGCCCATGTGCGCATCCGGAAATGGAAACCTGTTCTGCCGACGCAGAGAGTCGAAAGTCGACAGCGGCACACGGCATCGAGCGGCGGCCTCTCTACGCGTCAGGTATCCCGTGGCATCTACCTCGGGCGTCGCCCCAGTTTCGGCGACGATGGTGGCTCCTATGGTCATGGCGTTCTCCTTTCGTGGGTTTGGTATCGGGCACGTGCCCTGTCGTTGCGCCACTCGCGCGCGGCGTTAGCTGCTTCGGTCGCAAGGACCTTGTCACCGTCCGTGAGCCACCCCATCCCGGCGTAGGACCACGAGCCGATGACCAGCACCTCATCCGGAGTGACGTCTTCCTTCGGCCTGACTTTGTCGAGCAGCGCACTGAGACGCCACGCGCGTCGAGCACCCCTGAGCGCACCGAGAGTCACGGAGTAGCGGCGCGACTTGGTCGAGAAGTGACCGCGGAATCCGAGCATCCCGTCCCACTTGTGCAGCTGCGCGTATGGCCCCTCTGCGTCCACGAACTTTGCGAGATGCCGCACCGTCTGCTTGACGCGCTGGATGTGTGCACGACCGCCACTCGCAGAGTCGAGGTCTTCCGTTGCCTTTGTCGCGTACTTGGCGATGTACGCAGCGACGGCACGATCGGAGAGAGAGCCGTCAAGTCCGTCGCGGCGAACGATCACGCGGGCATCGAACTGCTTGCCCCACCGGAGTTCCCGCGACCCGTCATCGCCAGGAGCCGGCGCGGCAATGACGTTGGTCTTCTTCACCGCGGCGCCGATCGCCTCGATGAGGTGCGACGTCGTGACGGATGCGGGAGCCGGCGGAAACGGATCGACCGGGTCGACGCCGTCGAGACGAATGATGGCGTGGAAGTGCACCACTCCCCTGCGCTGGAACTCGGCGACCTTCGCGAATTGCACCCGCACAAGTCGCGAAGCGGCGCGCTGAGTTACGCCGAGTGTGCGCGCCAGCTCCCGACGCAGCCGGATGGTGAACCGGCGCCAGAGCTCTGGCGCGTGGTACTGCCAGACCACCTGTCCGACGTAGTCGTAGCAATCAGGGCAGACGGCGTCGCCGCGTTGCGGGTCGTCTTCGGCGTGGGTGCAGCGACAACCTCTCGACATCCCGTGCTCACAGGTTCCGTCGCGACGATCAGTGGCGGTTGTGTGAACTGCGCCAAAGGATGGCGCCGTCAGCGTCAGGAACACCATCGGATGAGTTGCGACCGCTTCAGGAACCTCCTTCATCCCGCCCGCGGCGCCGGCCATGATCATGTGCCAGGTGTCGCCCTTATATTCGTGGCTGCACGATGCGCAGCGGATTGCGCGACGATTTCCGCAGCGGGTGAAGGTGATTCCGTCCGGCTCCCGCGACGACGCGTAGTCGGCGAGAATCTCCCCAGTGGGCTCGTGCAGCGTCGTCGACGAACCGACAAGCCGCACGGGATTGTGGCAGTAGCCCGTGGCTGCTGCGTTGCCCATCCACCGGTCATAGTCCGGGCTCCGCAGACGGCGAGCGACGGACTCAGCGAGAGGCATCTGTCACCACCACAGGGACAGCGCAGCCGATGTCGTACGTGACGGCGGAGAAGTAGTCGTCGTACCAAACGACCCGGCAGATCTCGTCGGCCTCCCCCAGCTCGCGGCGCAGCTCTTGCCACTTGAGGATCTCGGCATCCGAGCACGTGTCGTTCGCGATCATCGGCCCGTAGAGCTCGATTTCGTCGGTGTCGACTGTCGGCGCCGTGAACTCTGCCCGCTTGACCTTCGCGGTGCTGTCCCAGTACTCGCCGAGGTTGCACGGAGCTGTGCGGAACGCTGGCTGCGGGTAGCTGACGGGTGCCGTTGAAGCGACAGATTCGCTCGGTGAGAGGACACCACATCCGGACAGAGAGGCGGTGAGGACGACCGCGACAGCGGCCGTGACGAGAGTTGCGGACCTGTTCATGATGCTTCCTTTCGTGGGGCGCGACGGGGTTGCCGCGGTGCGCGGGCCGGACGTTCCGGAGCCTCGGGCGTTTCTGGGATGACGACAGGGATCTGCCGCGGTGCGGGGAAGCGGGCGGACGCATCGCGGATCATGTCGTCAGTGATCAGCCCGGCGCGAACCCGCTCGGGAGGAGCGCCGCCGTCTGGGAGTACGTAGGCGACACCGGGAGAGTCGGGTGAGATCTTGTGGCAGAGGGCACCGGCCGCGACCGCCCCGTCGCCGAGAACCATGGCTGTCTCCAGGCCGTCGCGAAGACGAAGGCCGACCGTCTGCGTGAACAGACCTCGAGCCGGCAGCGTCTCTTTGCGTGGGTCCTGAAGGCATGCGAAGACGATGAAGCCGACAGCGCGTCCCTGAGAGGCGAGCGTCGCGATCGCGGAGTTCGCGCGGCGCATCAGCTCGCGGTCGGTCTCATACGCAGTGAGGGCGGCGAGCTCATCGATCAGGATGACGACCGTGGGGCTACCGGGCGCGGCCACATGTTGCCGTGTGCGCCCAGCGAGTTCTCGAGCTCGCGCTTGCATGGCCTCGACGGCTTCCTCGAGCAGGATGACGGAGCGCTGAGCGTCGGCGGCGAAGCGGGTCAGCAGGGTCTGGCCCATGGCCAATTCCATGCCGCCCTTGCGGTCGATCCCCCAGATCTCGACGACGCCGGCATGAATAGGTTGCGCGAGCCCCAGTAGAAGCCCCCACACGAGGGATGCTTTGCCACTGCCCGACGCGCCGGCAACGAGGGTGTGCGGACCAAGCCGTAGCCGCCACGCAGCGCCCGTGTTGTCTCGACCCATCACAACGGTCCGCCCGTCCCACGGTTCGCCGTAGCCGAGGCTGAAAGGCTGCGCCAGAGCATCCGCGTATTCGAGCCGGAGCATCAGCTCACCGATGCGCGACCCCTGAACGATCGCCTCTCGCGCGCCGAACGCCTGAGCGAGGAGGCCTGTGTGCAACTGAAGGTGCTCGCGACCCAGCCCCTGGGGAATGGAGACCTGCACTACACAGGTCCACCCCTCCCACCTCGGATAGCCCACGCTCGCGAAGACCACGCCGCCGGACATGCTGCGAGCAGAGAGCCCGAGACGCATCGCGATGTCTGGCCACGAAGCGACGATGTTCCGTGACACATCACGTCGCCATTTGTCGGCGTCGACACGCGGCATGCGCTTGTGGGTGACCACCACCCAGACGACCAGGAGGCTCGCCACGATGGCGAGTGCCCAACTGAACGACGCTTGAACGGCTGGAATGAAGGCCAGCCACCACATGCCCCAAAGGACAACGAGCACCCACCAGCCGCGCCGCCAGAGGAGATCAAACTCGTCTCCCCACGTGCGCAGGCCGCGCGGCGTGGTGGTAGCCATCACTCGCCGCCGCGCTGCTTCGGGGCGGGCTTCATCTCTCGCGCCCGGAGCGAGAAGGCCACGCGGGGCCGACCCTGGCCCTCCTTGACGTAGGGAGTGACGGTGAGTCCCTCGAAGACCGCCGGCCGGAACGGCAGACCGTTCATCTCGGGCGGCAGTGTGGGCTCGGAAATGCTGGCGATCTTGACAGTGACCTCGCCCTGACCCTTCTTCGCGTCGGGGTCAGCATCAATGACACGGACCTGCCAGAGCGGGTGTCCAGAGATCTTGTCGAGATCTTGTCCCTGACGCTGGCCGTCATCGGACCACTTGACGATGGGCTCGACGATGCCCACGACGAAGGCGCCGCTGGGAAAGAACGCGTCGAAGTTCACCGGGATTGCTGACTGGATTGCCATCTTGAGCTCCTTGCTAGCTTCTCTTATCTAGATAGGTTGCTACCAGCGAGTGCCGGTTCGTCCACCTGCGACAAGTAGATCCTATCTAGATAGGCTTGTCAAGATAGCTGCACGGGAAAGCGGCTGTCCCTAATCGTCTCCGCCTTGACGACTTCTTCCGCGCCGCTGAACCCCAGGTGCGTCGTGACCAGAACCGGGAGATCGCGCGGGATTGACAGCGCCGCGACTTCTCTCGGAGTGGCCGGTCGAGCTGAGATGAACTCGCTCACTTTGTCGACCTGCTCGAGGGTGAGACGCAGGCGCTCCAAAGCGTCGCCAGCGTTGACGCCCACGTCGGCGAGGGGTGACTGCCAGTCGATCGCGTAGCGGGTGAGCGCATATCCGTCACCGTGCGAGAACTCGAGGGTCACCCGCCCCGTGAAGCCACTGCGCGCTTCCGACGACGCCGATGGGAAGGCCTCCACCTTCACGTCGATCGCACCGATGTCCCCCGCGTCTCCTTCGTCTGGCGGGGAGGGCATCTCGCCGATGAGCGCCGGCCTCTGCGTGGAGTGAATCCCAACTGTCCTCAGAGCCGTACGCAGCGGCGGAGGTGCAGAGACGTAGACTCCCCGACCCTTCTCCGAGACAATTCGTCCATCAGCCCGCAAGGAGTTGAGCGCCTCGCGGACAGTCATCGGCGCGACCGCAAAGTGCCGGGACAGCTCAGGACCGGACGGAAGCATGTCCCCCGATATAAGAATGCCATCCTCGATCAGCCGCAGCAGGCGGTCCGAGATCTGCCGATACAAGGGCACGTCAGAGTCGCGGTCAAGTTCGCCAAGGTCCGACAGCCCAATCCTGCTCATATCCAGACAGGCTAGTCCATACAGGTGACGCCCACCACGGAGTCCCGAGCTGTGAGAACTTTCCTTACTCGTTCAAGGCCGGCCTTCGGCCGGCGACACCGCTGAGCGGCTCGCTGCGGTGCGTCCGGTCCTCGCTTCGCTCCGGTCCGGGCGCTCCTCGCGGGCCGCTCACCACACCGCGACAGTTGATATACCAGCCGGACGCGCGGATGCTAGGCGCACTTTGTCGCGGTGCTCATCTGTTCGATATCTACGATGCGGACCTCAACGAGTGCATTGCCGACATCCAAGACGTACGTCTCATCCGTTGACGACTCGAGAATCCCACATACCGTGATTCGGTCGGTCGAGATGCTCAGGTAAGTCGGCACCGCGCTAAGTGTCGCGGAGACTCCAACTCCTGACACCCCGAGAATCGCTGCAGTAGCGGTCAGCCACATAGACCACTGGAGGCAGCGAACAACTGTGGACGTCTCGTTCCTCTCCCAACGCTCGAGCGCTGCCGGAGAGTCGGCCGCAACAAACCGTGGCCACCCTATCGATGCGCGAATGGCCAACCCAATCGCCGCGAATCCGGCGGCGAAAGCCAGGCCCGCAATTGCGATGACAATGCCTCTCGCTGCACTCGGCAGGTTGACCAAAAGCTCAGATCCACCGACGATCGTGCCGGCTATCGCAAGAGCGCCGGAGACGAGACCGGCATTCCGCCAACGCTCCGCTGAACTTCTCACCGACTGGAGACTCATCGCCGACTGCTGCTTTAAACGCCGAGACTGAAGCACCTCTGTTTTCGTTGGTGCCGGCAGAGGCCGAATCGCTGGCTTGGACTCAGACACGGGTAATCAGCACCTTCGTCGACATGCCGCAACCAGTCTCCCGTTTGCGTCCGTGACCATGACCGCAGTTGCACTCGACAAGCACTTCCCACACGGCGGCTTTGTCAAAACTCTGTCCGACAAGAGCGTCAGTGTCGACCGCGACAAAGCGTGTCGGCCACTCCGTTCGGATCACGCCGTGACAGATGGGACAGGGGCCTTCGACGATGACGAGGTCGACGCTATCCAGATTCACGTCGAACTCATCTAAAGAAAATGTTGACGAGCTGATGTTCTTACTTGTCCATTTAATGGCGAGGTCATGCTTAGGAGACACGAGCGCGGACCTCCTGGCGTGCGAGCGCCGCGAGGCGCGCCTCGGTTAGCGCGTGAAGGTCAAGGCTAGTTCGGGCTTCATCGATGAGCTCGATGGCCAACGCATATGTCTGCGTCGGGTACTGATCGAGCTGTGCCGTCGTCCATGGACTTGAGTCGTGCGACACCACCAAAAAGTAGTCTTCGTCGTCCTCGCTCCAGTTGTTTGTCTCGACATCACGGCGGACGATGGTGTTCGACCGCAGCGCGTCCACACCGGGAATCGTCTTGGGGCGGCGTCGGTCTGAGGGCAACTCCAGACGCTCCAGGCCCTGCGAAGCCGCCTCTGCGATCGAGGGCTGCTCCTCCCAGGTGCGCTTGACCAGATCGAGGTCCATGTTCCTCACGAAATCGAAGATCATGCGTCCCGCGATGTAGTCGCGGCGGCTCCGTCGAACTGGAGGGTCGAATGCGAGCGCGACACGAAGGCGACGTTGCGCACCGCTAAAGGCGCTGGCGAACTCAGCGGGAACTGGTAACGCGAAAATGTGCCTTCCCCCTCGCTGAACCTCGCCCTCAAAGGTCATAATCGCTCGGTGCCCACCGCTCTCCAAAATACGCTCAGCGTCAGGTACCCCGTAAGCAGTCCCGATCCCCTCGCTCAGAGCCTGGCCGGGCCTGTCCGCAGGCGCATGCGCTGAGAGCGCAAGCAAGGCTCGTAGCAGATTCGGACCTGCGCTCGGATATCGCGTTGCAATCTTCGCCAGTTCGTGAGCTACAAACGGCGCGGCGACGCTGGTCCCAGCCGTTGAAGTAAAGGCTGGCACGGCGCTTGTTGAGAGCGTGACTACGCTGAGGTTCGTGTCACCGTGGACAGGCGATGATCCGCCATCGCGCCAGCCCAGGTTGCCACCGGGTGCAAGAAATTCAGGCTTCCGAGTCTTACCAAACCGATTGCCTCGAGTCGGCCCAGTGCGACTGAACGGCGAGAGCTCGTTGCTTGGTGCGATCGCCGTCAGAGTTTGGTCATGCGCAACATCGCGCAGGGCAACGCTGCCTACCGTAACCGCCAATGCCGCCGCACCGGGCGCCGCGATGCGCGCGTCACCATGATCAAGATAGGTCGGGTAGTCGTCACGCCAGTGGTGAGGTGTGACGCGCCGCAAGTTTCCGGCGCTAACAACGATCACAAGCTTGAGGTCGCGTGAGAGTCGATCGATGGTCGCCGTTAGCTCAGTGGGCAGGGGGTCAGTGTCTGCGTGGTCGTATCCGAATGCGATGACCGCGATCCGCGCCCCGCGCTGCGCAATCCATGTGAGCGCGTCCTCAAAAAGCGTCACCACGCTCCCGCTGATTGTCGGATTGCCTGCCGCATCCGACTCTGCGATGCGCGCGGAAATGATCGGAAACGGAATCGGGAGTTCGCCGCCACGCACCGTCTCGTCGAAGCCGCCGTAGGCAGCGATGCTCGCAACGTTCGTGGCATGTGCCGTTGCTGCACCAAACACTTTCCCAGCGGGGAATGACGCAGATTCGACAACGGCGGAATCCATAAGAAGATTGGCGCGAATGACGAGATCGTCCACTACGCCGATCGCCGCTCCGGCAGGCGTAGGTATCTCGCGCTCAAAGGCTGCGTCGATGAAGTGGCTGGGCGCGATGGTGGCCGCGAGCGGGCCACGCACACGTTCGACGACCGGATGATCCAGAAGCAGCGATAGTAGCGGCGCGTCAACGACCGCTCTGACCAATGGCGCATCGGGTCGAGGATCACTTGCCACCACGGAGCCGTCAGCGCCTGTGACGACCGCGAGGATTTCCTCGACTCGTTCGGCCGCGAGTCGTCGTGCCCTGATGTCGGGCAAGATCGAAGTCGGCCACAGGACGATGTCCACGGCTTGTGAGGCTTCGCTATCAATGGCAAGTGAAGGGTCTATTCGATCAGATCGGTCGTACAGCTCGATGTCTTCGATCTGATCCAGTAGTTGGAACCACGTCGCAGGATCTTCGATGTTGGAAGGCGCTGTTCCGCCGTATCTCTGAACCAGCTCCGCAAAAAGCCGGCGGGATTCCGCTGACGACAGGGTAAAGAACTCGTTCTCACCGTTCTCTCCCAATGGGATCATCGACAACGTTGCCAGAGGACCCTTTTTCGGCGCGCCCTTGGTTGTGAACTTGAGAACAACTCGCCCCAAATCGTCTTCTTCGTCGCTGTCGCCGGTCGAATCAGGAAACCACTTACGACCACCACTTTCCAACCCCGCAAGGATGCCGGCCAGTGTCGTCGCCTTCTGCGGACGATTCACTCCGTCTGATTCCTCGCCGCCCCCCGGCGGACGGCGCCTGCTCTCAGTCGAGATAGGTGGGATTAGGCGTAGATGGTCCGACATGCTCAGATCCTACGGGTGCACTGTGCACATGCATGGGAAGCGCAAACGGCTCTAAGCCCAGCGGCGCGCCGTCGTCTCGGCGATCGCAGACTGCAGAATCTGTCCATCCACTTCTCGAAGGCCCGCCATCACGGCGCGGCGTAGCGCCGCGTGGGCGGCGAACTCAGCAGCGGCATGCGGAAGTCCCACCAGCCCACCAGCCATTTCGTGCAGCCATTCCAGGCTCACACGCCCGTGCAGAACATGAATGAGAACGCGAAGAATTTCTTCCTGGGTCGGTAAGGGAAGCTCCTGCACGAGATCAAATCGCCGCCAGAGCGCAGTGTCCAATATTTCGGGATGATTCGTCGCTGCAACGATTATCGAAGGACCGGAATAGGCGTCAATCATTTGTAGAACTGCATTGACGACTCGACGAAGCTCACCGTGGTCTGCGGCATCATCCCGAAGCTTGCCCAAGCTGTCGAACTCATCCAGGAAAACAACAAACGCATCTGAATCTGCGTACTCGAACAGTTTTCGGAGATTCGAAGCCGTCTCACCTAGATAGCTCGATACGAGGGCATCCACGCGCGCCGTTACGAGTGGGCGGTTTAGGGAGGCAGCGAGAGCCTCCACAGCACTAGTCTTTCCGCAACCGGGTGGCCCGTAAAGCAACATGCGATTTCGTCGGGGGAGCCCCAAACTGTCGAGCTGTGGCCAGTAACGAACTTCTTCCACGTAGTTCTGGAACGCACTGGTAACTGACTCGTTGAGAACGAGGGCTTCAAAGCGACGCTCAGGCAGCCGCACTGTCGCTAGCGGCGTGTTGGAGTCACGATCGACTGGCGGCTCGATGATTTCGGGGCCGTCGAACATGGTTACCGACGAGCTGCTGGCCAGAAGCCGTGTCAGTTCGCGCGCGAGAGTGGTGTGACGCTTCGCTTCCTCCTCGGAAATGAGCGCCTGGGCCGCACGACGAAACATCAGATCATCTCGCCGCCCATAGGCAGCGATGAGGTCCTTGAGATCCTTTCCTGCCATAGGTTCATCGTACACGCCGACCACCGACAAACTAAGCAAATCGTGGTATCTAGATTCAGGTAGTCTTGGCTCGTGCCGGCATCCACGAAGCGCGACCCCGGCGACGCCAACCACCTGGCGTCGTCCGTTCGCCAGGTTCGCAGAAAAGCCAGATTGACCCAGGAAGCGCTGGCACAACGCGCAGGCATCTCAATAAGCACGGTGCGGAACCTCGAGCAGGGCGTAGTAGTCGACCCCGGCGTTTTCCAGGTCGCCGCAATCGCGCGTGCTCTCGAAACGTCCATCGACGAACTGTTGTCGGAGACAAGCACCCCAGCGACTTCTACTGTTGAGCCATGAGCCTACCGTGGCGTCCTGACGCGCCCTCCAACCTGGTGGAGCTCGCCGTTGGACGATGCCTCATCGCCAAAATGGATGCCAGCAAGTGGTTGGAACTTGGCCTCATCACCGACACCAAGGAAACAATCACCGGTCACGAGCGATTACTTCGAGCGCTTAGGTGGGGCGACGAGGACTACGAAGGTCATGTCTTCGATTTGGTCCCGACCGTACTCGGTGCGAGAGCGGGAACGCGGTCGTTGCCCCTCGCCCGCAACCTTCGCGCTCGCTATCCGAAGCTCGATGAGGTCGCGCAACACTTAGATCTCGATGCGTGGCTCGCATCGAACGAGCCGGATCTTTACGGTCGCCTCTTCACCAGTGGGCATCATGTTGCAACCCCGGATAGGGCCGTGTTCGCTGCGGCGGAGTCCGCGGCGGCTCGCATCGACGTCGCTGAGATGCGTCGGCAAGTGGACCGGATTCGACGCGACTTCAGTGCAGACCCAGAGGCTATCGTCGGCCAGACGAAGGAACTGATCGAGACTGTTTGCAAGACGATCTTGGGGATGACCGGAGATGCGGACGCAGTCGCTGACCTGCCTAGCTTGGTGAAGCGAACGCTCCTTCACCTAGGCCTAGATCCGACTCAAGTTTCGGGGGGAGTTGAAGCCCAGTCTGCAAAACGACTTCTTGGTGGGGTCGCAAGCATCCTGAACGGTGCAGGCGAGCTGCGAAATGCTCGAGGAACCGGTCACGGCCGAAGTGGTGGAGGGCTCATAGATGGCGCTCTAGCGCGCCTGACCGTCGGCGTCGTACTCCCTGCTTGCATTTACCTCATCGAGGCTTGGGAGGATCAAATAGGCACCCAACAAGACTCTCCATCGGCCGCCGACTCCGCGCCGAAAAGAGGCACCGTCCACGATGAAGGTTTGATCCACGATCCGAGATTCGGCGAGGGGCTCATAATCAGCACGAAAAGCACTCTTCACGGCACGGTGGTGACCGCGGATTTTGGGCCCCGGATCGGAGTCCGGGACATCCTCTATTCAGACTGATCGCGATGAGCGTGGGCCGGCCCCGGGCCGGGAACTCGGTTGAAACCATCGAGAACCAGCCATCACCAACCAGCACGACTTCCGCGGAACCACGCGGGAAACAAGCACCAACTGACACCCGTAAACCCGTGTCACACAACTGAAAATCGTGAGGTCACGGGATCGACGCCCGTCGGAGCCACACGGATGATCATTACGTCATCCCAGAGACCCTCGCGAAGCTTCTATTCGCGGGGGTTTCGCTTTGCCCTGATCAGTGGTGGTTTTCACTGTTGAGCCAGGCGCCGACCTCTAGGACGTCGGGCAATCAAAGCACCATGAAACGGCCGTAGTGGATGGCGGTGCAGCCACTCCGGCGGCCGCTTGTGCCGGGAATGTGCCGGGAACTCGGAAAATTCAGTCGGCGAGCTCGTCTCTCGCGAGCGCTCAGAATGCTGATTCAATCGGCCATTTGTTCGACTCGCGCACCCTCCCTGTGGTCTAGCGGCGGGGGACCTCGCAATTCTCGATGCCGCCGCCACAGACGCCGGCAACCCCTGCGCGGTTCGCACTAGCGGCGCGCCACACTCAAATCCGCGCGGCTACCGGTCGGCGAGCTGTACGCTCTCGTCGATCGCGGCGAGAACACGCGCTGGTGTCATCCCGCGCGCGACGAGCGCCTGGTCGGCTGTAGCAGAGACACCGAACCCGTCGATGCCAACAATGATGCCGTCGCGTCCGGCGATGTCGTGCACCCGAAGGATGCGGCGGCCTCGACGATCACGCGCAGCTGTGACAGATCCCGGAAGCACCCCTTCGCGGTACGCCGCATCCTGGTCCGCGGACCATTCACGGCTGGGCATCGACACGACGCGCACACCCACGGCGTGCGAACCGAGCCCTCGGGATGTGCGTTCGTGCTTCAGAAACGATCATTTGCGGACGCCCGGCCTAACGCGCCGCGACCCGGTGTGGAGTTCGTCGCTCTTTGGCGGTGTTCTGTGATCGTTCAGTGTCGCTAGTTACCGATCATGAGGATGCTGGCGGCGGCCTCGACGACCGGCTACAAGTCCTGCACCGAGGACCGGGCGATTGGTTTGCCAAGCTCGTCTGGAGCGCCGCGATCATCGCGGTACCGCTCGGCGGATTGATCGTCTTCTGGTCAGCGCATTGGCCGAAACGTGAGGAGCGCCCACGCGCGCGGTGGAAGATTACGGTGTTGTCAAGGGCGGGCTCTGACCATACGCCGCCACGCAACGCGCAGCCCGCGTTTTCGCGAGGAGATTTAGCCCCGACATGCTCGTCGTCGGAACCAGTGACATTAAGCACTCACAAAAGGGCGCCAAGAGGTGCCGAACTCCACAGCTTGAGGCGTGCCGCTATGGTTCGCCGAAACCTCGTATCGGCAGACAGTTTCGGCGTGTAGCGGGACAGGTGAGCGTCTTTCGCTGGAGATATCGTCCTCTCGTTTACTTGGCTATTGCCGCCAGGCCGCTGTCATCGAAGACCAAGATGTCACCGTCGTTCGTGGTCGCGAGCGCTTGCGCGGAGCCATGAGTGACGCCGGCTGGAACCCACTCGGCTTTGGATCCTGTGCTGGCCCAGATCTGTCCGCCGCGACCGACACCGACAAGCCGTTTGCCGTCAGGTGACACGGCGAGTAGATAGAGCGCAGGCGCCTCGTTCAGAGGTGTAAAAGTGGTGCCCTCATCAGTGCTGATTTGCACCCCGTCTGGGGTGGCGGCGATCAGTTGCCCTTCACTGTCGATGACGAGGCTGAACGCCAGAATTTCTCCGACCGCCGACCAGGTCTCACCGAGGTCGTCAGTGCGGAGGAGCTCCGCAGAGTCCGAGGCGATCCCGTAGAGGGTGTCGTTCTTCCCGACGGCAAGCACGTGGAAGTCTTTCTCGTCGGTGAATGAGACAGGCGTCCAAGATCTGGCGCTGTCGTCGCTCCGGATGATTCCGAGGTTGGGGGAGCCGAGTTCTGGGGCCGTGGTCGGTCCGGGATGCCCGGACGCGAGGAGAGCATCACCAACAGTGATGAGGCCCATTGCGTCGAAGTCGGTCGTCTCGATACGCGAGCCGACCTCCCCATCCGGTGTGGCCGTGTAGATCCCGTCATGGGCACCCAGGAGGTATCCGTCCTCGGAGGGGTTAGGCACGATCGCGTGGACGTGGCTGATGGACGCGGCGTGGTCGTGCCCGGTGGTGGGCTCGGCGGGTGCCGTGCAGCCGGCCAGCACAATGCTGGCCGCGATCGTTGTGGAGAGCGTGAGTGCCGCTCGGTGTCGCTGTCGAAAAGTGGGCAACGTGAGCTTCTTGAGGGTTCGCATGATGGTGTGCGCAACAGATCGATGGGTGGGGTGCGGGAGTTCCGCACCCCACCCATGGGATCACAGAGTTGCGAGGATCTCCTTCATAGTGGCGATCTCGTCGGTTTGCGTGTCGATGATCGTCTCAGCGAGTGCGATGGCGTCGCTGTTTTGACCGTTGTCGACTTCGTCCTGCGCCATGTCGACAGCGCCCTCGTGGTGCTGGATCATCTGCTCGAGGAACAGACGGCCAGCATCGGGACCGGTGGCATCTTCGAGGGCCTGCATGTCTTCTTCGGACATCATGCCGCTGCCGTGATCCATGCCCTCCATGCTGTCCATATCCGCGCCCCAGTCTTCGAGCCACTGATCCATCTTCTGGATCTCCGGCTCCTGAGCGGCCTTGATCTCTTCCGCGAGGGCGACGACGCGCTCATCGACGCCGTCTTTGCTGAGAACGACATCGGACATCTCGATGGCCTGTGCGTGGTGCTCCTTCATCATGCTGGCGAACATGATGTCGGCGTCGTTCGCGTCCGCTGTTTCGGCGGGTGCGGACGAGCTGCCGCCGTGGTCCATACCTTCCATGCCGTTGCCAGAACCGGTGTTTCCGGCGCAGCCCGTGAGGGCAAGAAGGGCAGTGAGGGTGAGTGCGGCGATCGCCGCGGATCGAATCTTCATGAGTGTTCTCCAAGGGTCGGTGATGAGGCCCGGCTGCTGCTGGTGCCAGGGGTGCGTGCCCGCAGAGCGGGCTAGCGCGTTATCACGTGCGACTGATGCAGAGAACCGTGAGAGAGGGGGGTGGCGGAAGGGCGTGGGCACGGGCGGGCCAGCGCATGGTCGCGGCCGTAAGTATTGCGATCAGTGTCGCGTGCCGCCAGCCGAGCCCGATCCGCCCGAGCAGGATCGTGGGGACTAGGAGCGCGAGAACGCACGTCATCCACGTCATTGGGTCCCCGCCCCCGCACGTCGCGCATCCTGCATCCGCCGTCGGTGAGTCCGGCACGGCGGCGGCTTCGGACGTGTCGTGGTGATGGGCAGATACATCGGCCTGCGTGCTGACAGCGACGGTGTCGTGGTGGCCGGCAGTTGTCGCGTGCGAGTTGAAGGAGTGCATCGCCAGCAGACCCGCGATGACGCCCACCGCGACCGCGAGGACGGCCAAGACGGTATGGGTGAGCGTGCGCGGTCCCCGCACCTGTTGTGCGACGTTGATCAGCGACATACTCACCTCCCGTTCTCCTCAGCCTACGTCCGTCACCCTGACCGTTTCTTGCTACTTACCCGCTACTGCGTCCGGGCGGAGATCCAGCCGGCGCAGCAGCTGCGCGTTGAGCGCGACGACGATGGTCGACAGGGACATCAGCACGGCCCCCACGGACATCGGGAGCACGAACCCGATGGGGGCGAGCACGCCGGCCGCGAGCGGGACGGAGAGCAGGTTGTAGCCAGCGGCCCACCAGAGGTTCTGCTTCATCTTCCGGTAGCTGGCCCGTGACAGTTCGATCACCGACAGCACCGACCGAGGGTCGTCGCTGGCGAGGATGACCCCGGCCGAGGCGATCGCGACGTCCGTTCCCGCGCCGATCGCGATACCGACATCCGCCTGCGCGAGCGCGGGGGCGTCGTTCACGCCGTCTCCGACCATCGCGACCTTGCGGCCCTCGCCCTGCAGTTCTTTCACCTTCGAGGCCTTGTCCTCCGGTCGCACCCCGGCGAAGTACCGGTCGATACCCAGCTCGCCCGCCACGGAGGCGGCCACCGCGTCGGCATCACCGGTGATCATGACGACTTGCACACCCCGCTCGTGGAGGGCCTCGACGGCATGACGCGACTCTGAGCGGATCTCATCCGCCAATCGCAGTGCGCCCGCGACCTGACCGTCGACGAGGACGTGGAGGATGATCGCACCCTCATTGCGCCACTCATCGGCAACCGCCAGCTCCTGGGCGTTCTCCTGCTCGAGCATGTACGGCCCACCGACCTGCACGATGTGCCCATCGACACGCGCACGGACCCCGACCGCCGGCGAGGACTCGAATTCGGACGAGGCAGGGACCGTGAGGTTCTTCTCCTTCGCCGCGTTGACGATCGCGCGAGCGAGCGGGTGCTCAGAGTCGGCTTCCGCAGCCGCGGCCCAGGCCAACAGCTGGTCAGAATCGGTGCCGGACACGGGGTCGATCGCGGTGACGGCGGGGGTGCCCTTGGTGAGCGTGCCGGTCTTGTCGAACAAGACGGTGTCGACGGTGCGCATACTCTCCAACGCGAGACGATCCTTGATCAGCACACCCCCACGAGCCGCCCGCTCCGTCGCGATCGACACAACGAGCGGGATCGCCAGGCCCAGAGCGTGCGGGCACGCGATCACCAGCACGGTGATCGTGCGGATCACCGCGGCGTCGGGCATGCCGACAACCGTCCAGACGATCGCGGTGATCGCGGCAGCGCCGAGCGCGAACCAGAACAACCACCCGGCAGCTTTGTCAGCGAGCCGTTGCGCCCGCGACGACGAGCTCTGCGCCTCGGTCACCAGCTTCTGGATACCTGCGAGAGCAGTGTCCTCGCCGATCGCGGTGATCTCCACCCGCACACCGGAGTCGGTCGCGACGGTGCCGGCGATGACCTGGTCGCCGTCGCTGCGGCGCACGGGCCGGGATTCTCCGGTGATCATCGACTCGTCCATGCTGGCCGAGCCCTGCACGATCCGCCCGTCTGCGGGGACCCGCCCGCCCGGGCGCACCACCACCACGTCACCCACCAGCAGATCAGACGGGGCAACCGTGACGGTTGTATCGCCCTCGATCTTTTCCGCCTCGTCAGGCAGCAACGCAGCCAAGGAATCCAACGCTGAGGTCGTCTGCGCGAGGGAACGCATCTCGATCCAGTGACCGAGCAGCATGATCACGATCAGCAGGGCCAGCTCCCACCAGAAATCCAACTCGTGGTGCAACAGGCCCAGACTCGCACCCCATGACGCGAGGAACGCCACCGTGATCGCGAGGGCGATCAGCAGCATCATCCCGGGCTTACGGGCGCGAAGCTCACTCACCGCGCCGGTGAGGAACGGGGCACCGCCCCACACATACATGACGGTTCCGAGAACCGGGGAGATCCACCCGACCCAGGCGGTGTCTGGCAGTGGGTATCCAAGCAGCATCGAGAACATCATCGAGAACCCGACAACCGGGACCGCGAGGATCAGCATGATCCAGAACAACCGCCGGAACTGGCCCACATGATCACCGTGGCCACCATGTCCGCCGTGACCACCATGGCCGCTATGCTCTGGCGAAGTGTCGTGATCGTGGCTCATCGCCGCGTGGTCATGCTCCGTTGTCGGCGCGCTGCCGTGGTTCTCGTGCGCGGCGTGATGGCTATGTTCGTCATGCTGGCTCATCGGAACTCCTTGCTCAGATGCGCCCGGTCGAGCCGGGTGCAGACAGTTAGCGACTCAGGCCTGGCTGGTCGCGAGGGTATAGCCGGCCTCTTCGACCGCAGCCCTCACAGCAGCAGGATCGACCGGTGCTGCGCTGTGGATGGTCACGCGGGAGATGCCGCCGGCGTTCAAGTCGACGTCGACGGACTCGACACCGTCCACAGCCGTCAGTTCGTCACTGACGCTCGACACGCAATGCGAGCACGTCATACCCGCAACCAAAACCTCTTCCGAGGAAGGCGAGGCCGCAGTGGGTGTGGATGCCTCGGTGTTCGATGGAACGGCACAACACGCGCAGCCAGCGTTCTCGTCCTTCAGGCCAAGTTCAATGCGATCAGTCATCGTGTGCTCCTTCAAGTAGACAGACGTGGCGGTTATGAACGGACCAGGCGGGCAATGGCTTCGTTAGCCTCGCGGACCTTCTCTGCCGCGACTTCGCCGCCCTCAGCGCTAGCCTCGGCGACGCAATGACTCAGATGATCGCTCAGCAGCGACAACGCCACCGTTTCGAGCGCTTTCGTCGCTGCAGAAACCTGCGTGAGGATGTCGATGCAGTACTTGTCTTCGTCGACCATCCGTGCGATCCCTCGCACCTGACCCTCGACGCGACTCAACCGCTTAGCGAGATCTGCCTTGCCGTCGCTGTACCCGTTCATGGTTAAACGATACCCCCTGGGGGTATCTAACTCAAGGTCGGTTCGCGCATTCCCGCGTGACTCGGTCCTTCTAGCGGTGCGAGCCCGACGAGAACTTGATGCGCCTGCCAAAAACGATCGATTTCGACGGTCTTGCCACCGATTGCGATCACCTGTGTAACTTGCGGCGAAAACTGGCGCGGTCGTCGCGGCAGTTAATGTCGTCCCGCGGCTGATGCGGTGGCGGATCGCGACCTGACCTCTATTGCGACGCCCCGATGAGAGCCTGAGCGCCCATCGCCATGAGTGAGGCCGCGGTGAGGCCTGCGAGGCAAGCGCGTAATCGCGGCGATGTGCTGATGCGAGGGATGCGTCGGATTCCTTGCCCAAGCAGAGCTTGCCATGCAAGGAGCATCAGTATTGCTGATGTCGACGTCAGTCTCCCGACAGAGGCTGGAGGAGATGTGGTCATCCAGCGGGAGGACCAGCTTCCCATCACGCTCGGAATTCCCGACCTCGACGTGCTGGGACCCGAGACAGCGGAAGACGGCACCGCTGTCTTCGAGGGAGTCGGGAACACCCCGGACATCTCCGTCGCTCACACCGACACCGGATTCCGCATCTCCACCGTCATTGGCTCCGCAGATCAGCCGACCGAATTCTCTTACGCCCTCAACGAAGGAACCACGGCCGAAATTCAGCCGGACGGCGCCGTCGCCCTCCTGCGCGAGGAAGCGTTCGTCGATGGAGAGAGCAGCGGCGTTGCATCCGTGGTAGTTGGACGTCTCGAACCGGCATGGGCGGTTGACGCCGAGCTGAACCCGGTCGCGACCCACTACGAAGTCGTCGACGGAGCCGTGATCCAGCACGTCGAGCACAACTCAAAGGTCGCCTATCCCGTCGTCGCCGATCCTCAGGCCGTGGTGACCGCGCCCCTTCAGGTCCGGGTGCGTTGGACCCACGGTGAAACCAAGTCGCTCAAGGACTTCGGTTACGGAGCAACCGCTCTCACCGCCGCATGCACCGCAGCCGGTGTTGCAATCGCAGGTCCCGTCGGCGGTGCGGTCGGTGCGAGCATCTGCGCCGTCGCTGGTGTCGGTCTGGTGCTCAATGCGTCGAATGCTTACAACGCCGGCCGCTGCCTTGAATGGTGGATCCAGTTCTTCCCCTCGGATTCGGAGTAGCCTTCCAGTGGTACGGGACCTACGCCGGAGGCTACTGCAGATGACGAACACGGTGAACGTGCGGCAGCCACTCGCTGATTGGCGCTGGTGGGCAGGGTTCGCCGCTCTTGTGGTCGTCGCGTTCCTCGGCGGCTGGGGATTGTTCCGGCTGGGCTTCGACTCGGGCGCCGCCGGGCTGATCGCCTCAGCGCCCCTGCTTGTGTTCGCGATGCTCACGATTGTGTGGCGCCGACGAGCGTTGAGCTCAGTCCCGCGCCGACGCAGCAGCTGAACGAACGGATCGCATGCCCCGTCCTTGAGCGGCGACGCTCAGGGACGGGGCATCTACCGTCAACTGCTTGCGACTACGGGACACGCATCAGTCCGCGGCGTCGTCGACCAGTTGAGCATCGCTGCACCGCAGGTGCAGTCATGTAGCGCATGCGAACCCCGGCGAAAATGTGCCGGCAGCAGCGGTGTGCCGGTCCCGACGTAGATGGTGACCCCTTGAAGCAGCTCCCCGGTCGATGCCTCATCCCTAAACGAGCATCACGCGTAAGCGGGTGTTAGCGCTCGTCGCGGATCGGCTCACGCCCAGGGCACGCAAGCGGAACGTCCTTCGTGCGTTCCTCCATGCGACGTCCACTTGCGCGCATCGCCGCTAGTCCACGCCCGGTGCGCACCGCTGAGAACGGTCGCTGCAGTCGCGGGGTGGGGCGAGCCGCAGCCCGGCAGCTGCGCAAATACGGCGCGTGCCGGGCCACGGTGCGTGACGCTAATCGAAGAGGCAACCTGACGAGCGAACGGTGAACTCCTTCGCATTGCCGAAGAACTGCATCCCCCAGTTGCCGATGAAGGGTATGTTCGTGGGCTTATCGGGATTGAAATCGTAGTTGTCCTTGACTGCCCAGCAGTGTTCAGATGTGCGAGCGACGGAGAACGCTCCGCTCGCCCAGTAGACGTCTCCATCCTCCGCGGTCGCCAGGTATTGCTTGCCGATGCCATCAATCTTGAGCTGCTTGGCCCACGTCATGAGGCGTGCGTCGGACGTGTAAAACGCGAAATCGACTTCGACGGTGCCGCCCGCCGCCGAGAAATAATAGTTCAGCAGAGAATTGGGCACATCCTGATTGGGCAAGAAGTGGTCGGCGGTGATGGCCTTCCGAAGCTCAGCCTTCGCTGGCGTTGCAGGCGTAGAGCAACGCGGCAATCCAGGTGTGAACCCATCGTGTCCGGTCTTTACGAACACGTTCGGGATATAGGTTCCATCTGTCAACTTCTCCCATACGTTCGACGTTCCGGCATCGCTTGTCACTGTGGCTCCGCGTGTCTCACAAGCCACTTCAACCCAAGAGCCGTCTGGGAGCGCTCCGCCAACGCGGTTTGACTCGAGCATTTCTGGAGTGGAGCGCGGATAGATGCCGATATGGCTCCAGGCGACCTCAAACCGCTCAGAACTTGCGTGTGCTGACGTCGTTCCCATCAGCATCGCGGCAGCAATCGTGGCTACGGCCAGCGCAGCGGCGATAGTACGCCGAGGTGATGTGTTCGTGCTCATGCGTCACTCCTTCGGTGCGAATGGCAACCCGCCGTCACCATCCAGTTCCAGGATGCAGATCAGATCAGGAATGATGAAGATCTGCTCGACAGTTTGGGTCGAATCTGAGTCATCAGAGGTGGGGGAGCTCGTGGACGATCGAGTGATGATGGGTCGCGCGATCCGTGCCGCGCGGGCACGGGCCGGCTTGTCGATCGCTGGTGTATCGAAGTCGGTTCCGGTGACGAAGTCATCCTTACAGCGCATGGAGATGGGACTCGCGCACGCGACGCTTCCTGACCTAAGGAGTCTGGATGCCGCGCTCGGCACCGGCACCGAACTCGTGGATCTCTATGAGGCTCAGCGCGCTCGTCGGGAACCTCCGCAGTTTTCGTTTCATCGAGAGGTCCAAGAGGCCGGGCACAGATGGCCAGCGTCGTGGGCGGGCGCTGTGTGGGTCTCGGTCTCACCGACTCAGTTGGCTGCCGCCCCACTGAAGGTTTCACTGACGTGGGGTCCATGGCTATTCGAAACGACTTCGACGGCGCCAGAAGTCGTACTCGAAAGTTACAAGGTGCCCGACGATGTCAGCGTCGCTCTCCGCCTCACTAGCTCTCGCCTAGGTGTACTGACCCGGATCGTTGTTGACGTAGGGGAGACCTCCGTAGTCGAGTTGGAGCTGTCTAGGTTCCCT
>NZ_CANKZA010000005.1 GCF_947488465.1 uncultured Microbacterium sp.
CTACAATCATCACAGGCACCACTCCGCAGTCGGAGCCGCACCCATCAGCAGACTCAACAACCTGCCTGGACATCACATCTAGGCGTCGGTGTCGGATCCGGATAAATGTTGCGTATTCCACGCTAGTTTGCATCCCCTGCTGCGAATCCGCAGACTAGCGCGGAGCTGCGCTCCGTTCCGCTTCCGGAGCTCCTCGAGCTGTCGATCGCGATGATGTGCGAAAGAAAGACCCGCGACGGCCTGCTCTTCGGCGACGGTGTCGACTACGTAGGCCGCCCGCGCTCCTCGGGCGCATCGCGGTCGTGGTTCATGACCGCACTCGATGCGGCGGGACTCGAGCGGATGACCGTCCACGACCTCCGCCACACCGCGGCGTCACTCGCGATCAGCTCGGGCGCGAACGTCAAGGCAGTGCAACGGATGTTGGGGCATGCGTCTGCGGCGATGACGCTGGACGTCTACGCTGACCTCTTCGACAACGACCTCGACACGGTGTCGGTCTCGCTAAACGACGCCCGCAATCGGTCAATGTCGCTGCATCAGCGAGACAGCCCGCCGGTGGGAACGCCGTCGAACGAACCCGACACCTGAACCGGCCCGCCGGGGCCCCCCATCGGTCGTGGCTATTCCTGGTCGGCGATTTGCGACAGGTCGCTGATCGGGCTGGTCACCAGCACTCTCGCGCGGGGCTCACGATGGCGCGCCCCGCCCCGCGGGCGGCAAGGAGTGGGAACTGTGTATGTGACCGTCCGCCCCTGTCGCTCCCCGTCCCGGGGTACCCTGCGCACATGGGCAACGGCGAGCGGCGGTCATCCGCGAGCGAAGCCGGGCGGCGCGTGCGCAAGCGTCTTCCGCGGCGAGACCTGGCCGAGCTTGTCCTCCCCGTCGACCGGGATCCCCTCGGCATCCTCGAGGAACAGCACGCGTCGAGACTGAAGGATCTCGTGCCGGTTCGTGTGGGACGGATGCTGCAATCGCCGTTCGCGTTCTACCGGGGCACGGCGGCGGTCATGGCAGCCGACCTGCGCGGCGCACCCACCACCGACCTCGAGGTCGTCTCGTGCGGCGACGCCCATATCTCGAATTTCGGTTTCTTCGCCTCGCCCGAACGCGCGCTCGTTTTCGACCTCAACGACTTCGACGAGGGCGGCGTCGCGCCGTGGGAGTGGGATGTGCGCCGGCTCACCGCGAGCGTGCACATCAGCGGGCGCGACATCGGCATGAGCGAGGACGCATGCCGAGGCGCGGCCTTCGCCGCGGCGGACGCCTACCGCGAAACGCTGCAGGCCTATTGCCGCCTCTCTACGCGGGAGCGCTACTACTCTCGGGTCGACACGTCCGCGGTCGCCAGTCGCCTGGGCAAGAAGGGCGAGAAGACTGTCCGCGAGGCGGCGAAGAAGGCCCGCGCGCGCACTTCCGAGCGGCTCGTGCAGCGCCTGACGACGTTTTCGGTGCAGGGCGGCATCCGCATCGTCGATCAACCCCCCGTCCTGCGTCACGTCGACCACGCGACCTTGGGCGAGGTCACCGACCTCTTCACCCAGTACCGCGCGACCCTGCGCGAGGACATCGCGTTCCTTCTGGAGCAGTACCGCGTGGTCGACTTCGCCCTGCGGGTCGTCGGTGTCGGCAGTGTCGGCACCCGCTGCTACCTGCTCGCCGTCGAGGGCCCCACCGGCGACATCCTGTTCCTCCAGGCCAAGGAGGCTCCGCCGTCCGTCTTGGAAACGTACGGGGGCCGGCGGTCGATCATCCCCGGTCGCCCGGGCACGACGGATTTCGTCGAGGGCCACCGCGTCGTCGCCGCCCAGCGGATCCTGCAGGCGAATTCCGACCTTTTCGTCGGATGGATGCGTGGCTGGGCCGGTGACTCTGCAGACCGTCACCGGGTGGATTACTACTGGCGGCAGTTCCGCGACATGAAGGGGTCGATCGAACCGGACTCGCTCGACGCCGACCAGTTCCGCTCGTACGGCGCGCTGTGCGCCGCACTCCTCGCTCGGGCGCACGGGCAGTCGCCCGCCTCGGCCGCAATCGTGGGCTACCTCGGCCGATCTGAGGAATTCGCCGAGGCAACGGCGGCATGGTCGGCCGCCTACGCCGATGTCGCCGAGGCCGACTTCGAGCTGCTGCGACGCGCCGTCGCATCCGGACGCCTCCCGGCCGAGACCGGCGTCTGAGCGGGTCCGGACGTCTCTCAGCCGAGTGCGGGTACGCGCGCCCCGAACGCGCTTCGCAAGCATGGTGATGGGCTAGGAACGTCGCGACGTCGAGAACGCCTCTACGCGGGCTCAGCCCACCGCCCTCGACGCGGGGTGTACGTTGAGGAGATGGAGCCGATCCGCGTGGGCCTCGTGGCGGATCCGGCCTCGCCCACCGAAGTCGCTCGCCGAATGACCGACCTCGTCCCGCCGGTCGGAGCTGACGCCGGGGTCTGGGATATCGAGCTGGTGAGCGAACCCTTCACCCGGGGGTCTGAGGACGTTGACATCGCCTTGGCACGGCTACGGGCGCATGCCGAGCAGAAGGAGTGGGACCTCGTCATCGGTGTGACCGAGTTGCCGCTCCGCGACGTGGATGGCCGCTACCTACTTGCCGCGCTCGACCCCCAGCGCCAGTCGGCTGTGCTCTCCCTCCCCGCTCTCGGCGGGTTCCGAGTCCGCACCCGTGCCCGTCATGCCGTTCGAGGACTCGTCAGCGGCATGGCAGAACCCACGATGCCTGAAGAGCAGCGCCTGCCCCTCCCGGGGCTCAGCGCCCGTGGGCGGGTGCTTCTGGGCATGGTGCTGGCGAATCGCCCGTGGCTGCTCGCAGCAGGACTCAAGTCCGGGCTCGTTGCGGCATTGGCAACCGGCGCGATCGCGACGATCGAACCGACGGTGTGGCTGCTCGCCGCGTCACTGTCGGGGTGGCGCCTCGCGGTGGCGACCATCGCGTCCATCGCGATCGTGATCACCTGGATCGTGATCGACGGGAAACTCTGGGACCGTCCCGAAGGCGATTCAGCGCAGGCTCGGGAAAGGTCCCGTCTGTACAACACCTCGACTCTGCTGTCTCTGACGGTCGGAGTCGTCATCTGCTACCTCGCCCTGTACGCAGTGAATCTGGCCTGGGCGCTGTTCGTTCTCGACCCGGCGGTGATGGGCGATTCGCTCGGCACAAAGTTCGACTACGGCGATCTGTTCGTGCTCACCTGGTTCGTTGCGTCGGTAGCGACCATCGGCGGTGCGCTCGGAACGGGCTTGGAGTCGGACGAAGCGATCCGCGCGGCCGCGTACTCGAAGCGTGAAGAGGATCGTCGCGCGCGGCTGGCAGGTGAGCCGGCATAGCAGGGCGCACCGACGCGCGGCCGGGCTTCGTGGCGAACCGACATCCTGAGCGCGATCCGCGAGAGCGCGCCACACCAGCTCGTTGCCTTTCATCGCTCTCCCGGCTTCCAGGTATTCAAATGATCACAGTTACGGGACTACATGTAATCCTGATTACAGGAAAATCGGAAGAGTGATCCACGTGACGAAAACGCGAAACTGGGCGTCGTGGTCAAGGTGTGTCGACCTGGTGTCCGGATGGTCGTCACCGAAGAGGAGCAAAGCGGCCACGCTCCCTTGAAACAATTGGGATCGCGGCCTTTCGTGAAGAGACGCGACGGCGGGAGTCGAACCCACAGCACGACCGGGTATGAACCGGTGCCCGGGACCACCCGGATCGCCGCGATGCCCCGGTCTCCCGGGAACTCTTTCACGCTAACCCGATCCCCCGACACGGTGCGCCTGTGTGTCGCGGGGTTGCGGGATGTGTCGATTGGTGTCGGCTCCCGATCGGGCATCCCGGGGTTCAGAGGGCGGGGCGCTGCATCCGATTCGAAAAACTCGATCCGGCCAGTACCCCCAGCGAGATGGCGACCATGGTCGAGAGTGTGGTCAGCAGGGACGTCGCGGCAGCCCCATCGCCGCCGAGCAGATCGGCAACTCCCACAAGCCCGATCGCTCCGGGGACGAGCAACCAGAAGGCCGGTGTGAAGCTGACGAGGGCGGCAGGGCCGGACGGCTGGCGGGCGACCAGTGCGGTGACCGGGGTGACCACCAGTGCGCCCACGAACGCGGAGAGGACACCGCCGACGGCGAGGTCGGCGAGGACCTGTGCCGAGTAGGCGACGTAGAGGACGAACAGGATCCAGCCGATGCTGCGGGGTGGAGCGCTGCGGTGGAGGGAGATCCCGACGCCGAAGACGGCCACCGCGACCCAGGGGGCGAACGGTCCGAGCGCCTCCGGGTTCTCGGTGAAGTCGAAATCGGGCACCCCGACGACCGCGGCCGCAGTCACGATCCCCGCACCGAGCAAGACGAGTTGCATCGCGCCGGCGGCGAGCCTGCCCGCGCCGGAGATCATCTGCCCGGTGGCCAGTTCGAGCGTTGCCGTCGTCAGGAGCGTTCCCGGCAGAAGCACCACGAGCGGGGCGATCAATGCGGCGAGGATGCCGGCTCCCCACCCCGCGCGGAGCAGCGCGAAGATCACGACGGACACCGTGAAGGCGACCGCGACGGTGATGAGTGCGGTGTAGCGCCGGGGAACGCGATCGCCGACGAGGAGCGCACCGCCGGTGAGAAGTCCGAGCACACTCGCCAGCGCGACCCCGATCCACGTGGCGCCCAGAAGAACAGCAAGCGCCGAACTGAGGAACCCGTAGCCGACCACCCGGAGCGGCCAGGCGTACAGGGGCGCCATCGCGCGGATCCGTTCGATGCGGGTGATGGTCGATGCGGGATCCAGGATGCCGATGCGCACGGCATCGACCGTGCGCTGCACTTCGTCGATCTGAGAGAAGAGGAGCCCGCCGTTGCCGCTGCTGATCGCTCCGCTGCTGCGCTGGCCCTCGCCCTTGGCCGACACCATCAAACCGTTCGGAAAGACGAGCACGTCACTCGCTGGCAGCCGATTGGTGTGGGCGACCTCGCTGAGCGCGAGCTGCACCGTCTCCACGGAGTAGCCGGCATCGATCATCGCGATTCCGAGGGCCTCGGATGCCGCGACGGTTGCGGCGGCATCCGGATCCGCACTGTCGCTGACCGGTACGGCCCCGGTGGTGACGGCGGCTCTCGCGCTGTCGGCGATGTCTTTGCGTCCGCGCCGACGCGTGGCGACGAGCACGATGAGCCCGGCGGTGAGGACGGCGATCGCGGCGATCGTGGAGATCAGCGAGCTGTCCATGGGATTCATCAGATCGTCTACAGGGTGCGGTCGAAGGCGCCCTGGCGCGTGGAAACGATGTCCTTGCCGAGCGGCATGAGGGAGATCGGGATCATCTTGAAGTCGGCGATCGCCATCGGGATGCCGATGATCGTGAGGCACAGGGCGATGCCGCTCATCAGGTGCGCAAGCGCCAGCCACCAGCCGGCGAAGATCACCCAGATCACGTTGCCGATGAACGACGCGACACCGGCGGTGGGCTTGGCGACGATCGTGCGTCCGAACGGCCACAGGACGTATCCGGCGGTGCGGAACGAGGCGATCGCCCACGGGATCGTAATGATCGGGATGCACAGGAGCACACCCGCGAGGACATACCCCAGGAACAGCCAGAACCCGGCGAGTATCAGCCAGATGATGTTGAGCAGTGTGCGCATGCACTCATTCTCACCCGTCGGCTGGGCCGGTGACGAGGGCGATGCGATCCGTATTCAGTCTGTGCGCGGAGCCGAGGGGCGCAATCGCGGCGTGTCGGGCGGTTCCGGCGCCCTGGAGACTGAATACGGAACGGGGGGAGGGGGCGAGCCCGGGCGGGATGCCGCGGCGGCGGCCCGCGGGAGGTGGTGGGGGTGGGGCGACCTAGACTTGTCAGGTTATGAGCGACGCCATCAAGCCCGTCATCGTCGGACCCGCAGGCACGGGATCCGCGCCGGGCTCGGGGCGCCCCGACGAAGACCTCCTCGCGGGCCTCAACGCGCCGCAGCGCGAGGCCGTCACCTACCGCGGTGCGGCGCTCCTGATCGTCGCGGGCGCCGGCTCCGGTAAGACGAGCGTGCTGACCCGCCGCATCGCCTCACTGCTGCGCACGCGCGAGGCCTGGCCGAGCCAGATCCTCGCGATCACGTTCACGAACAAGGCCGCGGGCGAGATGCGCGAGCGAGTACAGCAGCTCGTCGGTGACACGGCGCAAGGGATGTGGATCTCCACCTTCCACTCGGCCTGTGTGCGCATTCTCCGCCGCGAAGCCGAGCAGTTCGGGTTCACGAAGAGCTTCACGATCTATGACTCCGGCGACTCGCGGGCGCTCATCAAGCGTCTCGTGAAGGAGCATGAAGCGGATGCGTTCGGTCTGACCCCGGCAGCCGTCCAGTCGCGTATCTCGAAGCTCAAGAACGAACTCGCCGATGCGGAGTCGTACGGACGCACGGCGAATATGTCCGACCCCGCGGAGCGTCTGTTCGTCGAGATCTTCGGCGACTATCAGCGCGCGCTCCAGAAGGCCAACGCGTTCGACTTCGACGACCTGATCGCGCAGACGGTCTACCTCTTCCGTGCGTTCCCGCACGTCGCCGACGTGTATCGCCGGCGCTTCCGGCACATCCTGGTCGATGAGTATCAGGACACCAATCACGCGCAGTACGCCCTCATCCACGAGCTCACCCGACCGCCGAGTGGCGCTGCCGGCGACCACTTCGAGAGCGGCGGGATGATGATCTTCGACGCGCCGACGCCGCAGGCAGAGGGCGCATCGCTCACGGTCGTCGGCGACTCCGACCAGTCGATCTACGCTTTCCGCGGCGCGGACATTCGCAATATCTCCGAGTTCGAGCGCGACTATCCCGGTGCCAAGGTCGTGCTGCTCGAGCAGAACTACCGTTCGACCCAGACAATCCTGAGCGCCGCGAACGCCGTCATCGGCAACAACTTCGATCGCAAAGACAAGAAGCTCTGGACCGACGTCGGCGCGGGCGAGAAGATCGTCGGCTTCACGGGCTACTCGCAACACGACGAGGCGCAGTTCGTCGCCGACGAGATCGAGGTCCTGCACAAGGCGGGCGTCGACTACGCCGAGATGGCGGTCTTCTACCGCACCAACTCGCAGTCGCGGGCGCTGGAGGAGATCTTCATCCGCTCGGCCGTGCCCTACAAGATCATGGGGGGCACGAAGTTCTACGATCGGGCCGAGATCAAGGATGCGCTCGCCTACCTCGTCGCGGTCGCCAACCCGGCTGATGAGCTCGCGGTCCGCCGCATCCTGAACAAGCCGCGGCGCGGAATCGGCGATGTGACCGAGACGGCGATCGCCCGGTTTGCGGCGGAAGAGGGGATCTCCTTCCGCGACGCCCTGGCCAATGCGTCGGCGCTGGGCGTCGGGCCCAAGATCCAGAAGGCGATCGCCCATCTCGATGCCGTCCTGGTCGAGGCGACCGCGATCATGCTCCCCGCCTCGGGTGAGGTTGCACCCCCGACGGCGGTGACCGACGGGCTGAACGTCTTGCTCGGGGCGAGCGGGTACCTCGATGCGCTGCGCATTTCGAAAGATCCGCAGGACGAAGCCCGCGTGGAGAACCTCGACGAGCTCGTCGCCGTGACCCGCGAATTCGCGCGGAACAACCCCGAGGGCACGTTGCTGGATTTCTTGACGGAAGTCGCGCTCGTGTCGGATGCCGACGACCTCGACGACGCGACCGGTTCGGTCTCGCTCATGACCCTGCACACGGCGAAGGGCCTCGAGTATGACGCTGTCTTCCTCACCGGTGTGGAGGAGGATCTCCTCCCGCACCGGATCTCCGCCGGTGAGCCGGGCGGGCCGCAGGAAGAGCGGCGGCTGTTCTACGTCGGCATCACCCGAGCGCGCCAGCGTCTGCATCTCTCGCTCGCCATGACCCGCGCCCAGTTCGGTGAGGTCACCGTCGCGATGCCGAGCCGGTTCCTGCAGGAGATTCCGCACGATCTGATCGACTGGCGTCAGTCGCCCGGCGACGTCAATTCGCGCGGCGGCACGCAGTCGCGGGCGCTCAACGCGCGGCGGCCCGGCGGAGGGTTCGGGGGCTCCGGTTCCGGCGGCAATCGCTACGGCGACGACCTCGTCCCGCTGCCGAAGCGCGATCGCCCGGCCGGCGACATCTCGAAGTTCGCGAACCGCATCCCCGCGAAGGTGCGCGACAACAGCGACCTCGAACTCGCGGCGGGAGACCGCATCCGCCACGACGACTTCGGTGAGGGACGCGTCGACATGGTGACCGGCGAGGGCGCCAAACGCATCGCGCACGTCCGGTTCGACTCGGCCGGACCCAAGAAGCTCCTCATCAAGATCGCGCCGATCAGCAAACTCTGACCCGGGTTAGGCTCGCACAATGGCTCTGTTCTCCCGTCGCCCGAAGAAGGATGCCGCCGCAACCGAGGTCGCGCCGGCCGAGCCGGTCGAGGTCGCACCGGCACCTGTCGCCGCTGACCTGCCGGACTCGGTTCCGGACGAGTACGTCCCCGAAGTCGGGATCTCGGTGTCGACGTTCGGTCAGCCGACGCCGGTGAAGCGCCGGCCGGCGGCCGCCGAAGCACCGACTCCGACCGAGACGATTCCGGGACTCGTGGACAACGTGGTGCTCAAGGCCGCGCTCGATGCGCTGCCCGACAAGCCCGAGAACCTCGACGTCATGAACGTGATGCGCCAGGCGATGCAGGGGCACCTGTACGTCCGCGTGCGCGGCGATGCCCGCAGTCTGCTTGCCGCCGGGGAACAGCTCACCCTCGCGGTGTCGACGATCGGGGAGAACCGGTTCCTTCTCGCGTTCAGCGGAGGCGCGGCGCTGCAGGCCAGCATCCGCGCCGATGGCGACTCGGCCACGTCGGCGATCAGCCAGCCGGCCGTGAACATTCTGCGAAACGCCGTGGCCGGCCCCTATGCCGGCATGATCCTCGACCACGCCGTGACCGGTTCGCGGATCGTGCTGCCGACACCTCTTATCCAGAAGGCACTGGACGAAGCCGACCCCGAGCTCACGCTCAAGTCTCTCCTGAGCGCACCGCGGCATGAACTGACGGTCCTCGACGTGGTCGATGCGCTCACGCGTGTGAAGCTCTGGGTCGCGGGTGGCAACTCGGACGACGGCGCCCGACTCGGCCTCGCCGAGTCGCGCACGACCGACGGTCAGCGCCGGCTCGAAGTCTTCTCACACCCGCTCGAGGTGCTCGCGATGCGTCGCGGCGATCGGCCGCTGCCGCTGACGGGCGCACAGCTGGGCAAGGCGCTCACGGCGGATGTCGGCCTGACGGGCATCGTGGTCGACCCGGGCGGTCCATGGATCGCGCTGGACCGCGAGCAGCTCGCACCCGTGCTCACCCTCGCCGACTGACCGCGTCGGTCCGAGGCCTATCGCGGTTGCGCGGCGGCGCCTAGGGTCGGGGCATGGCTTCGGAACGTGTGTCCCTGCAGGTCGGTGACCGCGACGTGTCGCTGTCGAGCCCGAACCGAGTGATCTGGCCCGCGCTCGGGATCACGAAGCGGGAGCTCGCCGAGTACACGATCGCCGTCGCGGAGCCGTTCCTGCGGGCGAACGGGCATCGACCGGTGTCACTCGAGCGATTCCCCGACTCGGTCGACGGCGAAGCGTTCTTCTCGAAGAACCCACCGCGCGGAGCTCCGGACTATGTGCATGAGGTGATGTGCACCTACAACAGCGGTCGGAAGCATCCGCAGGTCGTCCTCGATGAGGCCGCGGCGATCGTCTGGGCCGTGCAGATGAACGCGGTCGTCTTCCATCCGTGGGCATCGCTGGCGGACGACACGGACAATCCGGTGGAACTGCGCATCGACCTCGACCCGCAACCCGGGACGGATTTCGCCGATGCCGCGGCCGTCGCGCCGGCCCTGCGTGAGGTGCTCCGCGAAGCGGGCCTCGAGCCGTGGCTGAAGACGAGCGGAAACCGCGGCATCCACGTGTTCTGCCCGATCGAGCCGACGCATGAGTTCCTCGATGTGCGTCACGCCGTCATCGCCGCGGGGCGGGAGCTCGAGCGTCGCCTGCCCGACAAGGTCACCACCGCCTGGTGGAAGGAAGAGCGGGGCGAACGCATCTTCATCGACTTCAATCAGGCGAACCGTGATCGCACGATGGCCGGCGCCTACAGCCCTCGCGCGTTGCCGATCGCGACGGTCGCCACACCCATCACCTGGGACGAGCTGGATGCCGGTGTCGACCCCGCCGTTTTCACCGTGCGGACGGTACCCGAGCGCCTGGCCGAGATCGGCGACCCATGGCGGGATCTGCAGGAGGCCCCCGGCCGCATCGACACGCTCCTGGCGTGGTGGCAGCGCGACGTCGACGCAGGGCTCGGGGAGCTGCCGTTCCCGCCGGAGTTCCCGAAGATGCCCGGTGAGCCGCCGCGCGTGCAGCCGAGCCGCGCGAAGAAGACCTGATCAGTCCTGCAGTGCAGGGTCGCCCGCATGCTTCGGGCGCGCCCACCGGGCGGGCATGTTCGGCCCGTCCCACACCTGCACGATGCCCCAGGCGACCGCGGTGATCGGCACCGCGAGGATCGCCCCGACGATGCCGCCGACGACCGCGCCGACGGTCAAGGCGACCAGAACGACGAAGGCGTGCAACTTCATCGAGCGCCCCATGAGGAACGGTTGGAGGAAGTTGCCCTCGAGCTGGTTGACGAGGACGACGACGCCGACCACGAGGAGCGCGACGACCCATCCGTTGGCGACGAGGGCGACGAGCGCCGCGAGAATGCCGGCGACGGTCGCACCGACGATCGGGATGAACGCGAGGATGAACACGAGTGCCGCAAGCGGCAGGGCGAGCGGCACCTGCAGGATGAGGAGTCCGATGAGGATGCCGATCGCATCGACGGCGGCGACGGCGGCCGTCCCGCGGATGTAGGACCCGAGGGTCGAGACCGTCTTATCGCCGATTCGGCGTGCACGCTCGTACTCCGCGCCGCGGAAGGGGCGCAGGAGGAAGGCCCACATCTGCGGGCCGTCCTTCAGGAAGAAGAAGAGCACCGTGACGAGAAGAATGAAACCGGTCACGAAGTTGGCGACCGCGCCGACGCCGGCCAGCGCACCCGAACCGAACTGCGCGCTCGTGACGAAGTCGGTGAGGGCACCCATCCACTCGTCCAACTGGGCGGGAGAGGGCGCGAAAGGCAGGGTGTTGACCCACGCCACGACATCCTGGAAGCCCTGTTGAGCCTGCGTGGCCAGATCGTCCCACTGGTTCTGCACGGCCCAGACGATGAGCCAGCCGACGCCGCCGAGGAGCGCCACAATGGCGAGGAGCGTCACGAGCGTCGCGACGATCGACGGGACGCCGTGCCCCCGCATCCATCGCATGACCGGCGCGAAGGCCGACGCCAGGATCAGGGCGAGGACGAGGGGGATCGTGACGACCGTGATCAGCTGGATGCCGAAGATCACCGCACCGGCAACCGTTACCACGAGGATCAGCTGCAGGCAGCGGATCGCGAGCGAGCCGAAACCGTCGGCCCACAACCGCCCGAGCGCCCGATCCTGCCGTGCGTCGACGGTCAGATGTCCCGTCACGGGGAGAGGAGACGAGTCACGCCGGAAGATTCCCATGCGATGACGCTAACCGACGTGCGGGTTTTCGTCGCATGGCTTGACAAGGGTCACTCAGGGCCGGGGTCGAGACCACTCGCGTTCGGTCAGCACCCGCGCGACGGTCAACCCGATCGCGAGCGCGACGACGACGAACACCGCCGTGAACCCGTTCTGGATCGCGGCGAGGGTGTCGCCGTCGATGATCCCGGCGATCGATCGGTACGCGGCGGCGCCCGGCACCATGATGAGAACGGCCGGCACGGTGATCGTCACCCGCGCAGCCCGGAGCCGATCGGACACGAAGAAGGCACCCAGGCCGACGGCCAGGGCTGCCGCGGCGGCGGCCGCCGGTGGCGTGACTCCGGCATCCACGAGGGACAGACGCCCGACGTTCGCGGCGGCGCCGAGCGCGGCGGCGGCGAGTGCGATCGCCCACGGCGTCGAAAAGAGCAGCGCGAAGCCGAGGACGCCGACGAACCCGGCGAGCAGTCGCATGACCGACAGCACCGGCTCGCCGAACTGCGGGGATGCCGTCTGCGTCACCGTCGTCTGGAAGATGGCGGCGACGCCCCAGACCGCGGTGCCGGTGGCAAGCAGGATGAGAGCGGCGTAGACGACCCGGGCGATGCCCGCGTTGAGGTCGAGGCGCGCGAGATCGAGCGCTCCCGTGACGAGCGCGAAACCGGGCACGAGATAGAGCACGGCGCTCGTGAGAGCAGCGTCGTGCTGACCGCCCGGTAGCCCGACCAGGGTGAACACCTGCGCGACGGCGAGGTAGATCAACAGCGCGGTGACGGCCGACGCGAACACGAGGAGGAACTCGTTCGTGTGGAGACGGTGCACGAGCATCCGCACACCTTGGCCGGCCGCAGCGGCGACACCGACGGCGACGAACTCCTGCCAGCCGCCGTTGTTCAGGAGGGCAAAGGCCGCGCACGCGAGCGCGGCGGCCAGCACACGCAACGCAACAGGATACTGATGTGGCAGGTGCTCGATCGCATCGAGACGTCGTTGCACGTCCCGGTGGGTCATGCCGGGTGTGAGGTCGTTCGTCAGGCGCTTGAGCTCGGTGATCTTGGTCGCATCGACGCCGGGGCGGCGCACCTCGGCGACTCGCGTGCGGAACATCTGACCACGACTGGCGGTCGCGACGATGTCGGTCATCCCGACGCGGCAGTGGAGATCGTCGATGCCGACCGCGTGCGCGGTGCGCTCCATGCTGTCCCGGACCCGCGCCGACGACGCGCCGGCCGAGAGCATGAGAGCACCGAGGCGCATGACGGCGTCGGTGCGTGCGATGAACTGCACCGGCTCCAGTCGCAGCTCCTCGGTGTGTGTGGGCACCGGATCGGCGTCGCCGGGGAGGCCTGTCATGCCTCGATCCTGGCACCGCTGGAGGGATCTGGCGAACCGCGGTTTTTCACGGCCGCCCCCATTGCCTCGGCCGCGGGGCTCTTGTAATCTCGGGGTCATGAAGTCGCCTCGACGGGGCTTCCGGGCCCGCAGGGCCGGCCGCCGGTGTCCGGCGCCGCTGCGGGCCCGAACCCGTTTTCGGCGTCAGTCCAGGACGTCCGCGAGATCGTAGGCGGGGACCGTCTCGAGTTGTCCGAACGTGCACGAGCGCGGATCGCGATCGGGACGCCACCGGGTGAACTGCACCGTGTGGCGGAACCGGTGGCCTTCGAGCTGGTCGTAGCGGACCTCGAGGACGCGCTCTGGGCGCAGCCGCACGAAGGACACCTCCTTCGACGCGGTGAACCGTGATCGTTCCGATTCGCCCGTGAGGGCATCGCCGTCGTCGTCGCGGGCGACGAGCGGCGCCAGTTCGTCGATGAGCTCACGCCGGCGCGCGTCGCTGAAGGCGGCGACGCCGCCGACGCCGTGTAGCTCGCCGTCCGCGCCGTAGAGACCGACGAGCAACGAGCCCACGCCCTGCCCGCTCTTGTGGGTGCGGTACCCGATCGCCACGACATCTGCCGTGCGCGCGTGCTTGATCTTCAGCATCGTGCGCTTGCCCGGAGCGTAGGGCTGACCGAGCGGCTTTGCGACGACACCGTCGAGCCCCGCGCCCTCGAACTCGGCGAGCCAACGCGCAGCGAGGGCGGCATCCGTCGTCGTGCGGGTGAGGTGTACGGGATGTGGGACCCCGCCGACCAGGTCTTCGAGCTCGGCACGGCGCACCGCGAAGGGCTCGGTCTGGAGATCACGCGAGCCGCGGGCGAGCAGGTCGAACGCGATGAACATCGCCGGCGTCTGCTCCGACAGCAGCGCCACCCGCGAGGCAGCGGGATGGATGCGCGCGGAGAGGGCATCCCACTGCAGATGAGCGGGATCGCCCGCGGCGACGACGATCTCTCCGTCGAGAAGACAGGGCTCGGGGAGAAGCCGCGCACACGCGTCGACGAGTTCGGGAAAGTAGCGGGTCAGGGGCTTGGCGCCCCGCGAGCCGATGACAACCTCCGTGCCGTCCCACGAGACGATCGCGCGGAACCCGTCCCATTTCGGTTCGAAGCTCAGTCCGCCGGGGGTCTTCGCGGGGTCGGGGATCCCGGCGACGGCCTTCGCGAGCATCGGCGTGGGGATCTCGTACATGTCGCCCATCTTCGCGCCCCGCGCAGCCCGGCGCCACGCCTTCGGGGTCGCGTGTGGTCGTGATCCCGCGCGGGAAGCGGCCACACCCGACCCTGAACCCGGGGGAGGGGGCGTCCCCGTGGAGTCCGACGGCCGCGGTGATACTCAGTGTCAGTTACTATGGAGCGCAGTCTCATCGCGCACCCGCGCGCAGATCTCCGAGGAGCACCATGGCCGCCGAGTACCAGCCGCCCACCGGCGACTACGCCTTCTTGTTCGGTGAGGCCTTCGGTGTCGACATCGTCGCGCGCACGACCGGGGGCGACCTCACAGCTGAGGACGCCTTCGATGTGATCGCCGGGGCCGGGGAGTTCGCGGCATCCGTCCTCGCACCTCTGGAGACGGTTGGCGACCGCGTGGGCGCGCGACTCGAGGACGGCCAGGTGCGGATGCCGGAGGGTTTCGCCGAGGCATACCGTGCGTTCGTCGAGGCCGGATGGGTCACCGCCGAAGCGCCGGTCTCGGCCGGCGGCGACGGCCTGCCGGGAGCCGTGCGAGCCGGGCTGGGCGAGATCTGGAACGCCTCCAACGCCGCCTTCGCCCTGTGCTGGCTGCTGACCGCCGGGCAGATCCACGCCCTCGATGCCGCGGCATCCGACGAGATCCGCGAGATCTACCTCAGCAAGCTCGTCTCCGGTCAGTGGACGGGGACGATGAATCTGACCGAGCCGGATGCCGGTACCGATCTCGGCGGCATCCGCACGATCGCGACGCCGTGCGGCGACGGGACGTGGGCCATTCGCGGACAGAAGATCTTCATCACGTGGGGCGACCACGACATCGCCGAGAACATCGTGCACCTGGTGCTCGCGCGCACCCCGGGCGCACCGGAGGGAGCGAAAGGGCTGTCGCTGTTCGTCGCCCCGCGCCTGCTGGTCGGTGCGGACGGCACTCTCGGTGAACGCAACGCCGTCGAGACGGTCGCCCTGGAGCACAAGCTCGGCATCCACGGGAGCCCCACTTGTGTGCTCTCCTACGAAGATGCCACGGGATACCTCGTCGGCGAGGTCGGCGGGGGCCTGGCCGGCATGTTCGTCATGATGAACTCCGCCCGCATCGGCATGGGTTTCCAGGCGACGGGCATTTCGGATCGGGCGTACCAGCAGGCCGTCGCGTACGCGCAGTCGCGCACACAGGGTCGCGTGCTGGGCCGTGGTGTCGGCGCGCCGATCGCCGAGCATCCGGACGTGCGGCGGATGCTGCTGTCGATGTCGAGCCGCATCTTCGCGATGCGCGCGCTCGGGGTCTACGTCGCCGACCTGTTCGACCGTGCGGAGGTTGATCCGACGTTCCTGCCGCTCGCGGAGTTCTTCGTGCCGATCCTCAAGGGGTGGGCGACGGAGGATGCTGTGGCTCTCACGAGCGACGCGATCCAGGTGCACGGCGGAATGGGCTTCATCGAGGAGACCGGCGTCGCGCAGCACTACCGCGACGCGCGGATCATGCCGATCTACGAGGGCACGACCGCCATCCAGTCCAACGACCTGATCGGCCGGAAGGTCGTCCGCGACGGCGGCGCGACCGCCGAGCGCTTCTTCGCGCAGATCGACGAGACCACCGCGCTCCTCCGAGGGAGCGACGAGCCCGTGGCCGTACGTGCGGCCGAGCGCCTCGATCGCGCCGTGGCTGCCGCGCGGCGCGCGACGGGCGACATCATCGGATTCGGCGGCTCGCCCCGCGACGCGCATGCGGTCAGTGTGCCGTACCTCATGCTGCTCGGCACCCTCGCCGGCGGATGGATGCACGCGCTCGCGGTGTCGGCCGTGCTCGCACATCCGACCCCCGACGCGCAGGATGCCGCGCGCCTGGTCGCCGCGGATTTCTACGGCGCGCACCACCTGCCCCGTGTGCACGCCCTGGCCGAGACCGTCGCCTCCGGCGAGACGGTCTGACCCGCCCCGCCCCCGCCCGCCCCCGCCCCCCGCCCCCCCGCGCCGGCCGCGAGACACCGTCGCTGCACCGAGACACGCGCTGCAGCCCGGTGTCTCGGTGCAGGGTGGGTGTCTCGCGGACGGAGGGATGCGGCGCGGGCCGGTCAGAACGCGTCGTGCAGGCGGCGGGCGACCTCGGCGGCCGGCATCCGGCGGGGGAAGACCGCCACGACGACGTCGTCGCTGCGCGCATCCTCGCCGTCAGGGTGTACGCCGAAGCGGTGTAGGAGGCCGTCGTACGCGTCGGTGAGCACCGACTCGGCGACGTCGTCCGTGCCGCGCAGCAACCGACGCAGCACGTGGTTGTGCACGGCCGTCACCGCGGCCGAGAAGGCGACGGCGTCGATCGGGTCGAGCCCCGGCAACGCCGCCCGTAGGTACTCGTCGAACAGGCGCTCGTATTGGAAGACCGTGACGATCTCGCGCTCGCGAAGCGCCGGCACCTGGCGCACGACGGCGTAGCGACGGCGGGCGAGTTCGGGCTCCGCGGCGAAGTGACGGAAAACCTCGACGGATGCCGCACACGCCGTCGCCCACGGGTTCGTTGTCGCTGTCGCATCGGCGTCGGCCAGGAACGTCCGCAGTTGCGCGAGCAAGACGTCGTGGTCGCTGAAGACGACGTCATCCTTGCCCCCGAACTGGCGAAAGAACGTCGACCGTGACACCCCCGCCGCCTGCGCGATCTGCTCGACCGATGTCGCCTCGAATCCCTGGGCGGCGAACAGGTCGAGGGCGGCGGCAACGACGGTGTTGCGGGCGGTGGTCGGAGCGGGCTCACTCATGGGGGAGAGCCTAACGCGCGTGCCAGGCTCGGCATCTCAGGGCGGGCACGGGCATTCAGGTTCGCGTACTAGGCTGAGATACTGGTCGATCTCTCGACATCGAGAGACTTTCGGCACCGAAACCACAGTCGCCCAGCGAAGGATTGCACGTGGATCTCTACGAGTACCAGGCACGAGACCTGTTCGAGAAGTACGAGGTGCCGGTGCTTGCCGGCATCATCGCCGACACCCCCGAGGAGGCGAAGGCCGCAGCCGAGAAAATCGGCGGTGTGGTCGTCGTCAAGGCCCAGGTCAAGACCGGAGGCCGCGGCAAGGCCGGCGGCGTCAAGGTCGCCAAGACCGCAGACGAGGCCTTTGAGGCAGCGAAGGCGATCCTCGGTCTCGACATCAAGGGGCACGTCGTCAAGCGCGTCATGGTCGCCGCGGGCGCCCAGATCGAGAAGGAGTTCTACTTCTCGGTGCTGCTCGACCGGTCCAACCGCTCCTACCTGTCGCTGTGCTCGGTCGAGGGCGGCATGGAAATCGAAGAGCTCGCGGTCGAGCGCCCCGAGGCCCTCGCCAAGATCGAGGTCAACCCGCTGACCGGCATCGACAGCGCGAAGGCGCTCGAGATCGCCCAGGCTGGCGGTTTCGACGACGAGCTGGCGCCGAAGGTCGCCGACGTCTTCGTCAAGCTCTACGACGTGTACAAGGGCGAAGGCGCGACGCTCGTCGAGGTCAACCCGCTCATCCTCGACGCGAGCGGCTCGATCATCGCCCTCGACGGCAAGGTCACGCTCGACGACAACGCCTCCGAGGTGCGTCACCCCGAGCACGAAGAGCTCGAAGACAAGGATGCCGCCGACCCGCTCGAAGCGAAGGCCAAGGCATCCGGCCTCAACTACGTCAAGCTCGACGGCCAGGTCGGCATCATCGGCAACGGCGCCGGGCTCGTCATGTCGACGCTCGACGTCGTGGCCTACGCGGGCGAGAAGCACGGCGGTGTCAAGCCCGCCAACTTCCTCGACATCGGCGGCGGCGCCTCGGCGACCGTCATGGCCGCGGGCCTGGACGTCATCCTCGGTGACGCGCAGGTGAAGAGCGTGTTCGTCAACGTCTTCGGCGGTATCACGTCGTGCGTCGCCGTGGCGGAGGGCATCGTCAAGGCGCTCGAGATCCTCGGGGATGCGGCATCCAAGCCCCTCGTCGTGCGTCTTGACGGCAACCAGGTCGAGGAGGGCCGCGCGATCCTCGCGGCGGCGAACAACCCGCTCGTGACCCTCGCCGCCGGTATGGACGAGGGCGCCGACAAGGCCGCCGAGCTGGCGAACGCGTAAGGGGAATCAGGAACATGTCTATCTACCTCAACAAGGACTCGAAGGTCATCGTCCAGGGCATCACCGGCGGCGAGGGCACCAAGCACACGGCGCTCATGCTCAAGGCCGGCACCCAGGTCGTCGGTGGCGTCAACGCCCGCAAGGCCGGCACGACGGTCGCGCACACGGACAAGGACGGCAACGCGATTGACCTGCCCGTCTTCGCATCGGTGGCCGAGGCGATCGCCGCAACCGGCGCCGACGTGTCGATCGCGTTCGTGCCGCCCGCGTTCACGAAGGACGCGATGATCGAAGCCATCGACACCGAGATCCCGCTGCTCGTCGTCATCACCGAGGGCGTGCCCGTCGGCGACACCGCCGAGGCCTGGGCGTACGCGCAGAGCAAGGGCAACAAGACCCGCATCATCGGTCCGAACTGCCCCGGCATCATCACGCCCGGTGAGGCGCTGGTCGGTATCACGCCCGCCAACATCACCGGCAAGGGCCCGGTCGGCCTCGTGTCGAAGTCGGGCACCCTGACCTACCAGATGATGTTCGAGCTGCGTGATCTGGGCTTCTCCACCGCGATCGGTATCGGCGGTGACCCCGTCATCGGAACGACGCACATCGACGCGCTCGCGGCATTCGAGGCCGACCCCGAGACGAAGGCGATCGTCATGATCGGCGAGATCGGCGGCGACGCCGAAGAGCGTGCGGCGGACTACATCAAGGCCCACGTGACGAAGCCGGTCGTCGGCTACGTCGCCGGCTTCACCGCCCCCGAGGGCAAGACCATGGGCCACGCCGGCGCGATCGTCTCGGGCTCCGCGGGCACGGCACAGGCGAAGAAGGAGGCCCTCGAGGCCGCCGGCGTCAAGGTCGGCAAGACGCCGTCCGAGACCGCTGCGCTCCTGCGCGAGGTCGTCGCGGCGCTGTAAGCCGCACCGTACGACGAAGGGGTGGATGCCGGATCGCATCCACCCCTTCGTCGTACCGGGTCGCCGGTCAGTAGGCGATGGGGCCGTTGTGAGTCGCGGGCATGGCCTGGTACTCCGGCTGCGGCGGCCGGGTGAGGGCGTCGACGAGCTGCGAATCGACGTCGTCGAACGCCTGGGCCACGGCGGCGGCCTGCTCGCGGAGCGCCGAGACCTCTTCGACGAGGTTCCGGCGGTTGTCGTCCCAGCCACCCGCGAAGTCTTCGACGGCGCGGGAGAGCTCGGGCACGGGGATCACCGAGGCGAGACTCGAGGAGTCGGATGCGGCATCCTCCAGCGTCCGCGTGATCCGCTGCATGTCGTTCGCCACCTGCTGGACCTGCTCGGTGTCGAGTCTCAGGCTGCCGGCCATATCGAGCTCCTTCCCTCATCGCCCGGCACGATCGAGATCGCGCGGGCCAGTTCGTCGTAAACGGATCGCAATCGCAGGAACCGCGGGATGTCCGCGTCCCCGATCACGAGGATGATGTCGCGGTCGGGCTGCCGCCAGACCCAGTGCGCGACGGCGCTCACCGTCCCGTCCGGGTCGGCGACATGGCGGACGCTCACCGCGCCGGTGCCGAGCGCGTCGCTCTCGAACGCCTCCACCGTGGGCGGGCGCACCGCGCGCTCATCGAGGACGCCCAGCAGCTCCTCATCGGAGACGTCGAGTCGATGCCACTCGTACACGCTCGCGATCGCCACCTCCACGTGCGGCTGGGTGAGGTAGCCGTACCGGTGTTCCCCCGTGTCGATCCCGCGGGAGAGCCCTTCCGCGTAGGAACGGAAGAGGTCCTGCTGGTCGGCGTCGTAGCCGTGGAGGTCGCTGAGCACGCTCACGAGAGTCGCGCTCCAGTCCTCCAGCCGGGCGTATCCCTGCCACGGGAACCGTGACGGGATGTACATCCAGCGTGCCGGGTCGGCGTCCACGCGCAGGGTCATGCGGGCTCCTCGCTCACGGTCGGCCAGTCGAGCGCTTCGAGCATCGTCTCGACGAGCAGCGACAGGGCGTCCGTCACCGGGGCGAACTCCGCGACGGGTTGGCCGGAGATCGACGCGAACCCGACCAGCAGCCCGCCGTCCGGTGCGAGCCAGGTGTACTCGATCGTGCGCAGGAGCGCGAGCGACTCGGGATCGGCGCCGTCCGTCGGGACGTCGGTGACGACGCGGCGGGCGGGACCGGCATCCGTCTCCCGCGCTTCGCCTCCCGGCGGCAGCACGGGCAGCGCGCCCGTCGCCGTCGGCACGAGGCTGAGCGAGATCGCGGTGGACACCGGCACCTGCCAGGGCACACCGAGGGGCAGCACGACAGCGAAGCAGTCGGCGTCGCGCGCGTCGTCGAGCACGTCGACGAGCCATTCCTCGAGGCGGTGGATGAACGGACCGATGCTGTCGCGCGGGCCACGGCGCCACGCCTCGGTGAAGACCTCGCGGGCGGTATCGCGATTGTCGGCGGCCACCGGGATCGACGCCCAGCCGGGCGGCAGGACGTAGCGGGGCCGCCGTGCGGCGACAGCGGCCGTCACGAACCCACCCGCCAGGTGCTCGCCTGGTGGACGTTGTCGTTGTACCAGTCGGAGGCCCCCTGGAGCGCGTCGCCCACGACGTTGTCCGTGAGGCCGTCGGGAAGGGCGTCGAGGAGGGCGGGCAGACGCTCGCCGAGCGTCGCGTCGGCCTGCTGGAAGACCATGTTCGTGCTGGTGGCGAGCTGCTGAGTGAAGCGATGCGTCTGGCCGAGCGCGGTGAGCGCCTCGATCGTCGCGTTGCTCCCGGTGACGGTGGGGTTCTGCAGCAACCGGAGGAAGTCGGCGTTGCTGCCGCCCTTCGCGGTGATGAGTTCCACGGCCCGGCGGAGGAAGGCCGGCGTGTTCTGGCCGAGCGTGAGGCCGGGGATCGGCGTCTTGACCGAGGTGAGCGCGCCGCTGAGCACGTTGTCGAACTGGTTCGTCACGAGGCGCGAGGCGGCACTCAGGCCGCGCGATGTGGCCTGGGGGAGGGCGTTGCTCACGACGGCGAGCCGGTTGGCGCGCATGAGGTTCACGACCTGGCCCACGCCGCGCGAGGCGATCGCACCGACGCCGAGGGTCGCGACCGCGAGGACGTCGAGGGCGAAATCGACCCACGAGATCTCGCCGGCGGCCGCGAGCAGCAGGCTGAGCCCCGCGGTGAGCAGACCCGCGGCGAGGGCGAACGGTGCGAGCACCGGGAAGACGAAGCTCAGCACCGACAGCACGGCGGTGATGACCTGCAGCACCTGCCGGATCGCCTGCAGGATCTCCGCGTTCTCCTGCACCCAGCCGAGCACGTTGTCGAGCAGCGAGTCGTTGAGGCCGTCGCCGTTCGTCGCGGTCTCGAAGCGCGAGGCGGCGTTCCGCCCCGACTGCCGGAGCGTCTCGAGGATCGTGTTGAAGCGCGTCTGGGCCGACGACAGCGTGCCCTGGTGGGTGCTCGCCCGTGCGTGCATGCGGATCAGCTGCTGATTGAGGTCGATCAACTCGGTGGGATCCGTGATCGACAGGCGCTGCTGCTCGAACTCACGGATCCGCCCGTTGGCGTAGCTCAGCTGCGCCTGGGCGTCGCTCTGCTCCTCGACGATGGGCGCCGCCTGCGCCTGCGCCGTCTCGAGGTCCGTGGCGAAGTCGCCCAGCGCGTCGGAGGCGACCCGATAGCGGTTCTCGAGCGTGGCGAGCTTGTCTGCCACATTCGTCGCGTTCCCGGCCAGTTCGTCGAGCGCATCGCTGCGGTGGTTGCGGGTCTCCGCGATCGCCGTGCGGAGGCCCGAGACGGCATCCAGGATCGCGTCGGCGGTGCGCTCGAAGCGCGACGCGCGCGAGCGGATCGTCGCCGGGTCACCCGGGATCGGGGCGATCGTCGTGGGCAGGTCCATGGCTGCTCCCTTCCTCGACGATGCTATTTCGCCGGGTGGTCGCGGGGCGATGGGGAGGACTCCCCATAGTGCCCTCCGCGACACCCCGCCGCCCGGCGGTCGGTCACGCGGTTCCGATGCGGATGCCGGCGGCGAGGCGGTCGAGGTCGGCCTCGACCGCCGCGAACCGGTCGGGGTCGACGTCGAAGGTCGCCATCAGGATGGCGCGCTTGCCGTCATCCCAGTGCCACGTCGCCGTGACGAGACCCCGCCCCCGGCCCGCGACCTGGCGCACCGTGCGGATGGCGGTGCCCGGCCCGCCGGAGAACGGCGTCGAGCGGGGAGGTGCGGCATCCTCCCCGTCGATCGCGCGCACGAGGGCGCGGGCGAGGCCCAGGTCGTTCGTCGCGCTGTCGTACACGTCGACGGCGAGAGTGCGCGGATCGCCGTCCTGCAGCGTCAGGTGCTGTCGCGAGCGCTTCCAGCGGTCGGCGTCGGCGGTGATGCGCAGAGCGGGGATCGATTCGCGCGCGGACGGCGCTTCGCGCGGACGGCGCGGATCGGCCTTCGGTGCCGGGCGGAACGCCGTAGCCGCGTCGCGGAACGCGTCCCAGACGCCGCGGGAGAGCACCACGAGGAGCGTCAGCACCCAGGGCGCGACCGCGCCGAGCACGACCCACAGGTAGGGGGCGCCGAAGGTGACGGAGGCGGCGAGGGTCGTGGAGGCGCCGAAGGTCGCGACGATGGCGAGATCCCAGCGCGCGCTGAAGATCGAGTCCATGAACTGGCCGCGGAAGCGCCACGTCGCCACACTGAGCGCGAGGGCGCCGAGCGCGGGGATCCACAGCAGCCAGAACGGCGGAGGGAAGGCGGGGTACCCGGGGCCGGATCCGAAGATGCCGCCGGCGTCCGACGAGGGGATGGTCCCCTGGGCGAATCCGATTCCGGCGATGATCGCCACGGGGACGACGAGGATCGCGGCGAGCAGGATGACGATCCATCCGAACGCGCCACGGATCCACTCGGCGGCGATCTCGGGGTCTTTGCGTCTGGTCACCGCACGAGCCTACCGAGCTTCAGCCGAGGAGCATTTCGATCGGTCCGCGGGCGAAGTAGACGACGAAGCCGGCCGCCACGATCCACAGCAGCGGGCTGATCTGTTTGCCCTTGCCGGAGAGCGAACGGATGATGACCCAGCTGATGAAGCCTGCCCCGATGCCGTTGGCGATCGAGTAGGTGAGTGGCATCACCGTGACCGTGAGGAACACCGGGATCAGCGCCGACAGTTCGGTCAAATCGATGTGACGGATCTGCGACATCATCAGTGCACCCACGATGACAAGAGCCGCCGCCGCGATCTCCGTCGGCACGATCGAGGTGAGCGGCGTGAGGAACATCGCGAGGAGGAACAGCACGCCCGTGACCAGGTTTGCGAGCCCCGTGCGCGCGCCCTCGCCGATCCCGGACGCAGACTCGATGAACACGGTGTTCGAGGAGGCCGATGTCGCGCCACCGGCGACGGCGCCGATGCCCTCGACGACGAGCGCGGACTTGAGCCGCGGGAAGTTGCCCTTTTCATCGGCGAGCCCGGCCTCACGCGACAGGCCCGTGAAGGTGCCCATCGCGTCGAAGAAGTTCGTGAACAGGAGAGTGAAGATCAGCATGGTCGCGGCAAGGGCGCCAATCCGGCTGAAGCTGCCGAAGAGGTCGAACTGACCGACCAGGGTGAGATCCGGCAGGCTGACCCACGAGGCGGGAAGTTCGGGGACCGAGAGGCTCCAGCCGCCCGGATTGACGGCGCCGTCGGCGCCGAACTTGGGACCGAGATTCCAGATCGCTTCGACGACGATCGCGAGGACCGTACCCGAGAGCAGGCCGATGAGCAGGCCCCCCTTGACCTTCAACGCCATCAGAACGCCGCACAGCAACAGCGTGACGACGAAGAGGAGGGTCGGAACCGTCGCGATCGATCCCGACGTTCCGAGTCCCACGGGCGGGGAGCCCTGACCGGTCGAGGTCACGAAGCCGGAGTCGACGAAACCGATGAACGCGATGAACAGGCCGATACCGACCGTGATCGCCGTCTTCAGTTCGAGCGGCACGGCCTCGAAGATCATGCGGCGCAGTCCTGTGACGGCCAGCAGCACGATGAGCAGACCGTTGATGACGACGAGCCCCATCGCTTCGGGCCAGGTCACCTGCCCGACGACGGAGACCGCGAGGAAGGAGTTGATGCCGAGGCCCGCCGCGAACGCGAACGGCAGTCGCGTGACGAGCCCGAAGAGGATCGTCATGACCCCCGCCGTCAGCGCCGTGACGGCGGCGACCTGAGTGAACGCCAGGTTGTCGCCGACGACGTCGGTACCCCCGGAGAGAATGATGGGGTTCAGGATCACGATGTACGCCATCGTGATGAAGGTGACGAGCCCCCCGCGAATCTCGGTCGCGACCGTCGATCCGCGCTTGGTGATCTCGAAGAAGCGGTCGAGGCCGCTCGTAGGGGTGGTGCCTTCAGCCCGATCGGCTGACGTGGGTGCGCTCATGGGGATCCTCCTTGAGAAAAGGTAGCGGGTGCGAACGGATGCCGGAGACCGGGGCGTGGCCGACCGAGACCGGAGCCGGCGGTCGGTAGGGTCGAACCCGCATGAATCGCCTCCTCGTCACCCTCCTCGCAGCCTTCGACGCCACCATCACCGCGGCCGTCGGACTCGTCGCCGCGCTCGCGCCGCTGACCGTACTGTGGGTGGTCGGGTTCGGCGGGAGCGCCGACTGGGGAGGCCTCTGGCCGGCGGCCGCGCGGCTCTGGCAACTGGGTCACCTCGTGCCGCTGCACATCACGCTGCCGGCGGAGTATCTGGCGATCACCGGCATCCCGGCCGATGCTGCGCAGTTCACCCTGTCGCTCGCACCGCTGGCGTTCGCGGGATTCAGCGCGATCGCGGGGGCGCGCTCGGGGGCCCGCGCCGCGCGCGCCGGTGCGGGCCTGTTCGGTGTCACGTCCGGCGCACTCGTGTTCGCTGCCATCGCCGTCCTCGTCCGCCTGAGCTCCGGGAACCCGGTCGCTGCGATCTTCACCTGGCAGGCGGTTGCCGCTCCCGCGCTGGTCTTCGCGGTGCCGGCCCTGATCGCCGCGGCCGTCGTCGCCTGGCGGGTGGGGGACGACGGCATCGTCGATGCGCTGCGCCCGCGTCTTGGCCGTCATGGCGAGGCGGCCGCCGCAGGTGCCGGACTCGGGATCGCGATCGCCGGAGTGCTGGGCGTCGGTGCACTGCTCGTCGTCGCCGGTCTCATCGTCCGCGGCGGCGAGGTCGTCGCCCTCTACGAAGCGGCCCACGTCGACGCCATCGGAGCGGTGGTGTTCACCCTCGGTCAGCTCGCGTATCTCCCAACCCTCGCGGTATGGGGCATGGCGTATGCCGGCGGTCCGGGGTTCGCGATCGGGGTCGGGACGAATGTGTCCCCCGCCGGTACGAGCCTGGGCGTGATCCCCGGCATCCCGATTCTCGGGATCGTGCCCGAGACGACCACGTCGTGGATGCTGCTCACGATCCTCGCCGTCATCGCCGTCGGGTTCCTTGCCGGCTGGGCGGCGCGGGCGCGCCTCGGCGCGGTCGGGACCGCGCCGCGGCTCACGGTTCTCGGCGCGATCACGATGCTCGGCGGCGCCGCGGCGGCAGTGCTCTCGGTCGCGGCGTCGGGTTCTCTGGGCCCGGGGCGGCTCGATCATGTCGGACCCGAGCCGGGCCCGACGGCCTTGGCGATCGGGCTGGAGCTCGGCGTTGGCGCCGCGATCGCCCTGTTGACCCCTGCGCGCCATACGGCGCCGACCGCCTGGGAGACGTACGTCCCGGCCGAGCGTGCGTTCGTCCCGGCCGCGGTGCCGTTCGACCACGAGGACACGCCGAGCACGACCGCATCGGAGCGCGACCGTCCTCCCGCGGGGGATGCCGGAGACACCGTGCCCCTGGATCTCAACCTCGGCGCCGACGACCGCGCTGAATCCGGCCCGCGCCCGCCGGTAGACTGACGGGGTGCTCACGGTCGCCGTTCTCATCTCGGGTACCGGCTCCAATCTCCGGGCCCTTCTCGAGGCCGCTGACGAGCCTGATTTCCCCGCGCGCATCGTCGTGGTCGGCGCCGACCGCGAGGCCGACGGGTTCGCACACGCGGAGGCGTTCGGCATCCCGACGTTCCTCGTTCCGTTCGAGCAGTTTGAGAACCGTGCGGCCTGGGGCGAGGAACTCCAGCATCATCTCGAGGTGTGGTCGCCCGACCTCGTCGTCCTGAGCGGCCTCATGCGTCTGCTGCCGGCCGGTGTCGTCGACGCGTGGGCGCCACGCCTGATCAACACGCATCCGGCGTACCTCCCCGAATTCCCCGGTGCACACGGTGTGCGCGACGCGCTCGCCGCCGGCGTCTCCGAGACCGGTGCCAGCGTCATCGTCGTCGACACCGGCGTGGACACCGGCCCGATCCTCGCGCAGGAGCGCGTCGCCGTGCAGCCCGGCGACACCGAGCACACGCTGCACGACCGCATCAAGCCCGTCGAGCGCCGCCTCCTGATCGATGTGGTCCGCCGCATCGGCTCGGGCGAGCTCGATCTCGCCTCGTTCTCCACCTGAACATCCCCGAACACAGGAGCTCCGCATGGCCGGTCCGTCCATCGACCCCGTCCTCTACCGCCCCCGCGACGTCGTGCCCGTCCGGCGTGCGCTGATCTCGGTCAGCGACAAGACCGGACTGCTGCCGCTTGCTCAGGCCCTCGCCGCGGCCGGTGTCGAGATCGTCTCGACCGGCGGATCCGCCGCGCTCCTGCGTGAGGCCGGACTCACGGTGGCCGATGTCTCCGAGATCACCGGATTCCCCGAGTCGCTCGGCGGTCGGGTCAAGACGCTGCACCCGAGCGTGCACGCGGGCCTGCTCGCCGACCTCCGCCTCGAAGACCATGAGGCACAGCTGGGCGATCTCGGCATCCTGCCGTTCGAACTCGTCGTGGTGAACCTCTACCCGTTCGTCGAAACCGTCGCCTCCGGCGCGACCGGTGACGCGGTCGTCGAGCAGATCGACATCGGTGGCCCGGCGATGGTGCGGGCATCCGCGAAGAACTACGCCAACGTCGCGATCGTCGTCTCGCCCGCGTCGTACGACTCGATCGTGGAGGCCGTCGGTCAGGGCGGGACCTCGCTCGTGCAGCGCCGCGAGCTCGCGGCACGGGCCTTCGCCCACACGGCCGACTACGACCGTGCCGTGGCGACCTGGTTCGCCGAGGAGACTCTGGGTGAAGAGGGCGACCTGCCGCAGCACCTCACGATCAAGGCGGAGCGCCTCGAGACCCTCCGCTACGGCGAGAACTCGCACCAGCGCGCCGCGATCTACTCGCGCATCGGGGGACACGGCATCGCCCAGGCGACCCAGCTGCAGGGCAAGGAGATGTCCTACAACAACTACGTCGACGCGGATGCCGCCCTCCGCGCGGCGTTCGACATGGTGAAGCCTGCGGTCGCGATCATCAAGCACGCGAACCCGTGCGGGATTGCGACGGCATCCACCAACGCCCTCGATCCGATCGCGTCGGCGCACCTGCGCGCGCACGAATGCGACCCGGTCTCGGCCTTCGGTGGGGTGATCGCCGCCAATCGTACGGTCACGCTGAAGATGGCCGAGAATCTCCGCGATATCTTCACCGAGGTCATCGTCGCGCCCGACTTCGAGCCCGAGGCGCTGGAGGTCTTTCGCCTGAAGAAGAACCTGCGCGTGCTGCGCCTGCCAGCCGACTGGCAGCAGGAGCGCATGGACGTGCGGCTGGTCTCGGGCGGTCTGCTGCTCCAGGATGCCGACCGGTTCCCGGCGGAGATCGAATCGCTCGTCGACGGGTGGGAACTCGTCACCGGCGAGATGCCCGCCGAAAGCGAGAAGGCGAACCTCGCGTTCGCCTGGAAAGCGTGCCGTGCGGTCAAGTCCAACGCGATCGTGCTCGCGCAGGCGTCGGCGACCGTCGGCATCGGGATGGGGCAGGTCAACCGTGTCGACTCGTGCCGCCTCGCTGTCGAGCGCGCTGGAGCGCGCGCGGCGGGTTCGGTCGCGGCATCCGATGCCTTCTTCCCGTTCGCGGACGGCCCGCAGGTGCTCATCGACGCCGGGATCACCACGATCATCCAGCCCGGCGGCTCGGTGCGTGACCAGGAGGTCATCGACGCGGCCCGGGAGGCCGGCGTGACGATGTTCTTCACCGGAGAGCGCCACTTCTTCCACTGACCCCCGCCACCTCTCCGCGAGACACCGGCTACGCCCCGAGACACCTGCTGCGGTCCAGTGTCTCGGGGCACAACCCGTGTCTCGCGGACGCGAAGGGCGGCACTGCCGTGTCCGAATCCCGCTAGAGGGGATGCCGGTGGCGTGTCAGGCTGGGGGGGTGATCCCCGCCATGACCTTCGACGAGCGTTACCGGGCGATCGATGCGCGCGATGTGCGCTTCGACGGCCAGTTCGTCACGGCGGTGCGATCGACCGGGATCTACTGCCGGCCGAGCTGCCCGGCGCGCACCCCGAAACCGGCCAACGTCACTTTCTATCCCACGTCGGCGGCCGCGCACGAGGCCGGGTACCGCGCATGCAAGCGGTGCCTGCCGGAAGCGGCGCCCGGATCGCCCGAGTGGAACCTGCGTGGCGATGTCGCCGCCCGCGCCATGCGACTGATCGCCGATGGGGTGATCGAGCGTGAGGGCGTGCCCGGCCTCGCGGCCCGGCTCGGGTACTCGGCGCGCCACCTCACGCGGTTGCTCGCCGCCGAGCTCGGCGCGGGACCGCTCGCGCTCGCCCGCGCTCAGCGCGCCCACACCGCGCGCCTGCTCCTGGTCTCCACCGATCTTCCGGTCGCCGACGTCGCGTTCTCGGCGGGCTTTTCCAGCATCCGTCAGTGCAACGACACGATCCGCGACGTCTTCGGGATGCCGCCACTCGAGCTGCGGGCGAGACGGCCGGCCCGCACGCTGCGCTCTGTCATCGAGAACACGGCGTCCCCCGATGGTGTGCGCGCGGCGATCGACCTCGTGCTACCGCATCGCGGACCGCTTGATGCCTCGGGATTGTTCGCCTGGATGGCGGCTCGCGCGGTGGGCGGCGTGGAAACGGCGCGAGCCGACGCGTTCGCGCGCACCCTCCGCCTTCCGGGAGGACATGCGTGGTTCGAACTCAGGATCGACGACGGAGGCCGGGCGCGCCTGCGCGCGGAGGTGTCGGAGATGCGCGATCTGCCCGTCCTCGTCGCCCGCGCACGACGCCTCTTCGACCTCGACGCCGATCCGATTGCGGTCGATGCGGCCCTCTCGGCACACCCTGAGCTGGCGCCCCTCGTCGTGCGGGTCCCGGGTATCCGCGTGCCCGGCGCCGCCGACCCGCACGAGATGCTCATCCGCGCGATGATCGGCCAGCAGATTTCGGTGAGGGCCGCGACGACCGCCCTCACCGCCCTCACGGAGGCGCTGGGGGAGCGGGTCGCTCCGCACGCAGGCACCGACCGGCTCTTCCCGACGATGGCGGCGATCGCCGAGCACGGCCACGAGGTGCTCCGCGGGCCGGGCGCGCGCATCCGCGCGATCACGGGGGCTGCGGCCGCGCTCGCCGACGGAACCCTGACGCTCACCGCGGGTGATGACGGCCGGGCCCAACGCGCGGCGTTGCTCGCCCTGCCGGGGATCGGGCCGTGGACCGCCGACTACGTGCGGATGCGGGTGCTGGGCGACACCGATGTGTGCCTGCCGGGCGATGTGGCGGTGCGCGCCGGCGCGGGGGCGGCCGGCATTCCGGCCGACCCACGTGGGTTCGAGGCGTGGGCCGCACGCGTTGCGCCCTGGCGCAGCTACCTCATGGCGCATCTGTGGCGCGCTGCGCCCGGACCCGCGGCGAGTCGTCTGGCGCGTGGCGCGAAAACGACCGCAGGCGTCACTCCTGCACTCACGGGCCCCACCGGCCATGCGACTGAACCCCTCCCGGCCGACAAGGAACTCTCATGACCGCGATCGTCCAGACACTCGACACCCCCGACGGCCTCTTCGCGCTGGTCGTCGATGCGCGCCAGCGCGTGCTCGCGAGCGGGTGGACCGGCGACCACCGCGCGCTCCTGGGCCGACTGACCACGCCGCCGGCCGAGGTACGCGAGGGTGAGACGGAGGCCGCCGCAGCGGTGCACGCATACTACGCGGGCGACCTTGCGGCGATCGACACCGTCGCGGTGCATCAGCACGGCACAGCGCTGCAACTTGCCGGCTGGGCGGCGCTGCGCCGAATCGCCCCCGGCCGTCCGCTCAGCTACAGCGCGTTCGCCGCCGAGCTCGGGCGACCCTCGGCGGCGCGGGCAGCGGCATCGATCTGCGCACGCAACGCGCCGGCCCTGTTCGTCCCGTGTCACCGGGTGCTGCGGGGCGATGGCTCACTCGGCGGGTTCGCGTGGGGTACCGACGTGAAGCGCGCGCTCCTGGCGAGGGAAGCCGCAGGAGATCTGCGTGGGTGACTTGCCTTCGGCGAACTCTCAGACATAGTCTGGAGGGCTGTGGTGTTTTCCGATCGGAAACCCCGGCACTGTGTCCGCCACACCGAGGAGGTAGCTATGTATCAGGCCATCGTCACTGCCACGAAGCCGGCTGCCCTCCTCTCGCGCGGGCGTCGGACCCGCCAGGGCTAGTTCCGACCTGTTCGCGGCGCCTCGATCCGCCGTTCGCGCCTTCTCCTCGAGCTTCGTTCGGGCGCCGTTGCGCCCGCCTCCCTTCGCCGTCTCCGGCATCCGCACCACCACCCCGCCAAGGATCATGACTTCTTCTCTCGACAAGCAGCCCCGGCTGTCCACTTTGCGTGCGCTCGCCCGGCTTTATCCCTTCGCCAAGCCCGTCCTTCCGCGCCTGATCATGGGTGCCGCGAGCGCGCTGGTCGCTGCGCTCCTGGCGTTGTCGATCCCTCTCGTGCTCGAGGTACTCGTGCAGGGCCCGATCACTTCGGGCGACCAGACCCAGCTGATCTGGGGCGCAGCCGCAGTGCTCGTCCTCGGGCTCCTGGAAGCGCTCATGGTGTGGCTTCGCCGCTGGTTCGTGCTGGCGCCGTCGACCGCGGTCGAGTACACGCTTCGCACGAGCTTCTACGAGCGACTGCAGCGCCTGCCCGTCGCCTTCCACGACCGGTGGCAGTCCGGCCAGCTCCTCAGCCGGATGATGCAGGACATCAGCATGCTGCGCCGCTGGCTCGCCTTCGGCGTCGTGTTGCTCGTCGTCAACATCCTCACGATCGTCGTGGGTGCCGCGCTGCTCTTCCGCTGGCACTGGGCGCTGGGCGTGACGTTCCTCGTGGTCTGCGCGCCGCTCTGGTACGCCGGATACCGGTTCGAGAGCAGCTACGGCAGTCTCGCCCGGCAGAGTCAGGATCAGGCCGGTGACCTCGCGACCGCGGTGGAGGAGAGCGTCCACGGCATCCGCGTCCTCAAGGCTTTCGGCCGCGGCGGACACGCGCTGAAAAAGTTCACGCGTCAAGCCGAGACCCTCCGCGAGACGGAGCTGAGCAAGGCCCGAGCAGTCGGGTGGATCTGGTTCTGGCTGGTGCTGCTCCCCGATATCGCCTTCGCCCTGTGCCTCGGCGTGGGCATCGTGCTGGCGCAGTTCGGCCAGCTCAGCGTCGCGGAGCTCGTCGCGTTCTTCGCGATGGCGACCGTGCTGCGCTGGCCGATGGAATCCATCGGTTTCCTCTTCTCGTTCCTGCTGGATGCTCGCACCGCCACCGACCGCATCTACGAAGTCTTCGACGAGGAGAACACGATCGTCGACCCGGCCGCGCCCACCACACTGCCGCAGGCGCGGGGTGCGCTCGCGTTCGAGGGCGCGCATTTTCGTTATCAGGATGCCGCGACCAGCGAGCGCGACCTGCTCGACGGTATCGACCTCGTGCTCGAGCCGGGCGAGACGATGGCCCTCGTCGGCCTCACCGGGTCAGGCAAGACGACGCTGACGACGCTGCCCGCGCGCCTCTACGACGTGACGGCGGGGCGGGTCACTCTCGACGGCGTCGACGTGCGCGATCTGTCGCTGCGCGAGCTCCGCACCCACGTCGGTATGGCCTTCGAGGATGCGACGCTGTTCTCCCAGTCCGTGCGGGACAACGTGTTGCTCGGGCGCGAAGACCTGGCAGCCGGCGGCCCGGAAGCCGAGGCGGTGTTGCGCGAAGCGCTCGAGGTCGCACAGGCCGGCTTCGTCGAGGACCTGCCGAACGGTGTCGACACCGTCATCGGTGAGGAAGGGCTCAGCCTGTCCGGCGGACAGCGGCAGCGTCTGGCGCTCGCGCGCGCGGTCGCGGCACGCCCCGCTGTCCTCGTCCTGGACGACCCGCTGTCGGCACTGGATGTCGAGACCGAGGCACTCGTGGAGGACGCCCTCCGCCGCGTCATGGTCGCGACCACGACGCTCGTCGTCGCCCACCGGCCCTCGACGGTCATGCTCGCCGACCGCGTCGCGCTGCTCGAAGCCGGGCGCATCTCCGCCGTCGGCACACACAGCGAACTGCTCCGAACGAGCGAGCACTACCGGCACGTGATCTCGAGCCTGGAGGATGCCGAGCGGCAGACCCACGGATCCGACAGCCAGACGAGCACCGAGGGGGTGGACCTGTGAGCACGACCGTCACCGGAACCAGCGGCGAAGACCGCTCCGACTACACGCGCGATGAATCGCGGGAGATCCGCCGACGATCGCTGCGCCTGCTCGGCTCGCTCGTCACGCCGCTGAAGATGCAGCTCGCGCTGGCGGGCATCGTGCTGGTCATCTCGACCGCGCTGCGTGTCGCCGGCCCCGCGCTGATCGCCTACGGCATCAATACGGCTCTGCCGCAGGTGATCGCCGAGGCCAACTGGATGCCGACGATCGTGATCGTCGCGGTCTACCTCGTCGCGGGCATCGGCGGTGCGGCCCTCATCGGCTGGTATGCGGTCGTCGCCGCGCGGCTCACGCAGGCCGTCATGCTCGACCTCCGCAAGCGGATATTCCTGCACACACAGCGTCTCAGCCTCGAGTTCCACGAGTCGTACACGTCGGGACGGATCATCTCGCGCCAGACGAGCGACCTCGACTCGATCCGGGAGCTCCTCGACGGGGGGCTCAACGAGCTCGTCTCCGGCATCCTCTACGGCGGATTCACGCTCATCGCGCTGCTCCTCATCGACTGGCGCTCCGGCATCGTCCTGGCTGTCGCCGGCATCCCCCTGTACTTCTTGATGCGCTGGTTCTATCGCAACTCCCAGCGCGCGTATCGGGAGTCGCGCGTGGTCAGCGCGAAGGTGATCGTGAAGTTCGTCGAGTCGATGACCGGCATCCGCGCCGTCAAGGCGTTCCGGAAGGAAGAGCGCAACAACGTCGAGTTCGGTGACCTGTCGGGTCAGTACCGCGACGTGAACATGCGCTCGCTCCGCCTGTTCGGCACGTTCGAGCCCGGCATGATGGTCGTCTCCGCGTTCGCGGTGGCGGGCGTGCTCCTCTGGGGCGGGCTCCGGGTCGGTGAGGGTTCCCTCGCGATCGGAACGCTGCTGGCTGCGGTGCTGTACGTCCGCAACTTCTTCTCGCCGCTGCAGGAGGTCGCGTTCTTCCTGAACTCGTATCAGTCCGCCACGGCCGCGCTCGAGAAAGTCTCGGGCGTGCTCGAAGAGCAGCCCACCGTCCCCGACCCCACACGTCCGATCGATCTCTGGCAGGCGCGGGGTCATGTGGAGTTCCGGGATGTCGTCTTCGGGTACGCGAGCGACCGCACGATCTTGCCGCACTTCTCGCTCGACATTCCCGCGGGGCAGACGATCGCGCTTGTCGGCACGACCGGGGCTGGCAAGACGACGCTCGCCAAGCTCGTGTCGCGGTTCTACGACCCGACGAGCGGCCAGGTGACGCTCGACGGCGTCGACCTCCGTTCACTGCATCCGAAGGATCTCCGGCGCGCGATCGTCATGGTCACGCAGGAGGCGTATCTGTTCAGTGGCACGGTCGCCGACAACATCGCGCTCGGCAAGCCCGATGCGACGCTCGACGAGATCAAGGCGGCGGCACGGGCGGTCGGCGCGGACGAGTTCATCCAGCGATTGCCGGACGGCTACGCGACCGACGTCAACAAGCGCGGCGGGCGTGTATCGGCAGGGCAGCGCCAGTTGATTTCGTTCGCGCGCGCGTTCCTGGCTGATCCGGCGGTGCTGATCCTCGATGAGGCGACGGCCTCACTCGACATCCCGAGTGAACGTCAGATCCAGGACGCCTTGCAGACGTTGCTGGCAGACCGGACGGCGATCATCATCGCGCACCGGCTGTCGACCGTGGCGATCGCCGATCGCGTGCTCGTGATGGAGCACGGCGAGATCATCGAAGACGACGCTCCGGCCACGCTCATCGCGGGAACGGGCAAGTTCGCGCGGCTCCACGCTGCCTGGCGGGAATCGCTGGTCTGATTCGCGATGCCGGCTAGAGGCGGATTTCGGCGACGACCTCGCCGAACTCCGTCTCGCCGGTCGGGGTGAACCCGACGCGTCGGAAGAATGCCTCGGGGCCTTCTTCGCCCGCTTCGTAGATCACGTCGACGTGGTCGATGCCGCGCTCGCGCGCTTCGGCGAGGAGGCCGTCGACCGCGAAGCGGCCGACGCCGCGGCCCTGGTCATCGGCATCCACGTTGATACGCCACAGCACGGAGCGGAAATGCTCCTGCGGCGCCTCGGGGTCGAAGTTCGCGCTGACGAAGCCGACCACCTCATCGCCGTCGAGCACGACACGCTGCCAGGCGGTCGTCGGATTGACGACAGCGCCGGCGACGGCATAACTCGTCGGGGCAAGATATTGCTCCTGCCCGGGCTTGAGGGACATGGTGTTCACCGCGACGATCGTCGAGGCGGACAGTTCCACGAGGCGCAGCTCGGTCATGACCCCAGGGTAGCGGGCGATCGGCGCATGCGAAACGCGCGGCCGCCGACCCGTCGTGAATATGTCGGCCCGACATCGGAAGATATCTTGACATCAAGATACTTTCGGCCGGTGGGGTAGGCTGGATCGCGAACCGCGCCGCTCGAGGAGAGAGATCAGACGTGTCTGAATCCACCATCATCTACACCCACACCGACGAGGCTCCGGCACTCGCGACCGCCTCGTTCCTGCCGATCGTCCGGGCCGTCGCCGGTCAGGCCGGCGTCGAGGTCGACATCCGCGACATCTCGCTGGCGGGTCGCGTACTCGCCGCGTTCCCGCAGCGCCTGACCCCCGAGCAGCAGGTCGGCGACGCGCTCGCTGAACTGGGCGGATTGGCCACGCTCCCCGAAGCGAACATCATCAAGCTGCCGAACATCTCGGCATCCATCCCGCAGCTGAAAGCCGCGATCGCCGAGCTGCAGTCGCAGGGCTACGACATCCCCGGCTACCCGGATGACGCGACGACGCTCGAAGAGAAAGACGTCCGCGCGCGGTACGACCGCATCAAGGGCTCCGCCGTCAACCCGGTCCTCCGTGAGGGGAACAGCGACCGTCGTGCGCCGCTCTCCGTGAAGAACTACGCGCGCAAGCACCCGCACCGCAACAAGGCGTTCCCGACCGGATCCAAGACCCGGGTCGCCACGATGGGCCACGACGACTTCAAGAGCAACGAGAAGAGCTGGGTCGCCGCGCACGACGACGTGCTCACGATCCGGCACACCGCGACCGACGGAACCGTCACGGTGCTGAAGGACGGGCTGAAGGTCCTCCCGCGCGAGATCATCGACGCGACGTTCTTGTCGGCATCCGCCCTCGATGCATTCCTCGCGGACACGCTCGCTCAGGCCAAGGCCGACGACGTGCTGTACTCCGTGCACCTCAAGGCCACCATGATGAAGGTCAGCGACCCGATCATCTTCGGACACGTCGTGCGGGTCTTCTTCGCCGACGTCTTCGCGACGTATGGCGAGCAGCTGCGCGCGGCGGGCCTCGACGGAAACAACGGACTCGGTGCGATTCTCGCCGGCCTGGCCGACATCGACGGCGGCGCCGAGATCGCTGCCGCATTCGCCGCAGGGCTCGAGAGCGGCCCGCGTGTGTCGTACGTGAACAGCGACAAGGGCATCACGAACCTGCACGTCCCGAGCGACGTGATCGTGGATGCGTCGATGCCCGCCCTCGTCCGCAACGGCGGCAAGCTCTGGGGCAAGGACGGGAGCGAAGACGACACGATCGCCGTGATCCCGGACTCGTCCTACGCGAGCGTCTACCAGGCGGTCCTCGACGACGTCAACGCGAACGGACCGCTCGATCCTGCGACGATCGGCAGCGTTCCCAACGTCGGCCTCATGGCCCAGGCGGCCGAAGAGTACGGCAGCCACGACAAGACCTACGAGATCGCGTCGGCGGGTACCGTGCAGGTGCTCGACAGCGACGGCACCGTGCTGATCGAGCATGAGGTTGGGGCCGGAGACATCTGGCGCGCCACGCAGACGAAGCACATCGCGGTCATCGACTGGGTGCGCCTGGCCGTCGGACGCGCTCGCGCGACCGGAGTGCCCGCCGTGTTCTGGCTCGATGTCAACCGCGCACACGATGCCCAGCTGATCGCCAAGGTCCACCAGGCTCTCGCGACGCTGGAGACCCACGACATCACGATCCTCATCCTGCCGCCGGCCGAGGCCACGAGATATTCCCTCCAGCGCATGCGCAAGGGTGAGGACACGATCTCGGTTACCGGCAATGTGCTGCGCGACTATCTCACCGACCTGTTCCCGATCCTCGAGGTGGGCACGAGCGCCAAGATGCTCTCGATCGTCCCGTTGCTCGCCGGCGGTGGGCTGTTCGAGACCGGTGCGGGTGGTTCAGCTCCCAAGCACGTGCAGCAGCTGCTCGAAGAGGATTACCTGCGCTGGGACTCGCTGGGTGAGTTCTTCGCCTTGGCCGCATCGCTCGAGCACCTGTCGGTGTACACCGGCAACGCGAAGGCCAAGATCCTCGCCGACACGTTGGATGCCGCGACCGGCACGTTCCTCGAGAATGACAAGTCGCCGGGCCGCGCGCTCGGCACGATCGACAACCGCGGCAGCCACTTCTACCTGGGCCTGTACTGGGCGCAGGAATTGGCTGCGCAAACGGTGGATGCCGACCTCGCCGCGGTATTCGCGCCGATCGCCGCCGACCTCGCGGCGAACGAGCAGCGCATCGTCGATGAGATGCTCGCGGTGCAGGGCGACGCGGTCGAGATCGGTGGCTACTACCACCCCGACACCGCGAAGGTCGAGGCGGTCATGCGCCCCTCCGCGACGTTGAACGCGATCATCGACGCCCTCTGAGCGTCACGTGACGAAGGACCGGATGCCGCGGCATCCGGTCCTTCGTTCGTTGCGCGCGCGCTGCGTCGCGGTTGCTGCAGCGCCCCATCCCACGCGAGACTGCACGTGTGTCCGCTTTTGGGCGCCATACCGTGACACAAGCGCGGTTTCGCGGACCGGATCGGGCACCGGCTCGCGCGGCAGGTAGCGCCTGCAGTCACCGTCCACCTCCGTGAGACTGCGTGTGTGTCCGCTTTTCGCTGGGATGCCGTGACACACGCGCGGTTTCGCGAGACGAGTAGGGGCCCGGGAACTGTGGCACCGCTTCGGGGATGGCCGCGCCAGTCGTCCAACGTCAGCGACGCGGCGTCAGTGGCCTCGTGTCAGCCGTGGATCCAGACGTCGGTGCCCTGCGGCGCCCACGCGTAGATCTGCTCGGCGCGCGAGTTCGGCATGCCCACGCACCCGGCACTCTTGCGGGTGCCCCAGGCGCTGTGCCAGTACACGCCGTGGAAGGCTTGGTCGCCGTTGAAGTACATGGCCCAGCGCACATCGGGCTGCTCGTACTCCACGCCCGAGTCGAGCGCCGTTCCGCGCATCGTCTGGACGGGAGTCTTCCAGCCGATCTGGTACCGACCGAACTCGGTGTCGGCGCCGACGCGACCGCTCGAGATCAACCACGAGTCGACCACGACGCCATTCTCCTTGAGGTACAGGCGCTGCTCTCCCACGTCCACTTCGAGCAGACGTGCAAGGGTCGTGGTCGTCGCGGCGGTGACCTCCACGGGAAGGGCGTACACGCCGTTGCCGGAAGCCAGCTGCGCGGCAAAGTCGTTCGCGATGGACGAGGTGTCGCCGAGGACACGGCCATCCTGACTCGCGAGACTCGTCGAGAGCACCGTGTTGTCGGAGTTCACGACAGCGGTCCCGTTGACCGGCTCGCGGTTCACCGCGGCGGGCAGAGTGTCGACGGTGGACTGGATCTGGGCGGCATCCGCCGTGATCGAGAACGCACCGGTCTCGTCGGACGTGATCGTCAGCCAGCTCGCAGCCGTGGCGGCGTCGACCGGAACGGTGCGTTCGTCGCCGACATAGAAGCCGATCGTTCCGAGGAGCGCGTTTGCGTTGTCGGCGACGGCCTGTGCTGCCTCCGTTGTGGCTGCGGCCGCCACGGGGGCGGGTTCGGTGGCGACGACGGAAGCGAGCGCACCCGTGGAGAACCCGGCGGCGAGTGCCGACGACACCGCGTCGACATCGATGCCGGTGCCGTCGACCGCCGGAGTCACGGTGAACTGCCCATCGGTGAAGACGACGGTTGCGGGAGTCGGGTCGCTGTATGCGGTGGGGAGAGCGTCGCGTAGTGCAGCGCTCGCCGTACCCGGCTCGAGCGCGATCTCGGCCTCGAGCGGTTCGCCGAACCACTGCGGGACGTTCCAGAGCGGGCGATCCGCGAACGCGCTGGCGGCGAGGCCCGCGGCATCCACGCTCGCACCGAGGTCTCCACCGGTCACGGTGGGGCCGCCCTCGCCGAGGGTCACGGTCGTCTCTGCCAGGCGCTGCCCGATGGCGTCGGTGGCGGCGCCTTCGGTCATGAATCCGACCGGGACGCCGGCGACGGACGTTCCCGGGGCGATGAGAACCATGGATGCCGCGGCGGCGCCGCCGGCGACGGCGAGCGCAGGGATGCCGATCCAGAGCCACAGTCGACGCTTCCTGGGGGTGACCGCTTCCGCAGGGGCCCACTCGAGAGGAGCGGCGTCGGTTGCTGACGTCGTGTTGGTCACCATTGTCGGCGCCGTGTCGTCAGCCTCATTCTTTGTGGCCAGATCGGTCACTTCTCACCCCCGGATTGGCGCATTTGCGCTCCTCCATGGTACGCGATGGCGGCTGAACGCAAGATCGACGCAGTTCCTGCCGTTGTCGAGCGCGGCGGGACGAAGGATCACACGAATGTAACAGTTTTGTAAACGCTCCTCGCAAATTAGGAAAAGCACTTGTGTCCTCCTGGTTCGTAAGGTCTACTAACAAACATGTCCGAGCTCGAAACATCCCGCGTACCTCCCGTCGCTCCGCTCGCCGGTCGCTCCTTCGGTGCCGGACGGTCGTTGCGTCACGCGCGCAAGGTGCTGCCCGAGCACGCCCGTGCGCACAACCGCTCGCTCGTGCTGCAGACGCTGTTTCACCAGGGCGCGATGAGTCGCGCCGATCTCGCCCGCGAGACCGGCTTGACCCGCGTGACTATTTCCGACCTCGTGGCCGAGCTCATCATCGACGGCTATGTGGTCGAGCGGGGGACTCGTGAGGCCGCCGGCCCGGGCAAGCCCGCGATCCTCGTCGACCTCGACCGCGACGGTCACCGCATCGTGGGCCTCGACCTGTCCGGCAGCGAGCGGTTCCTCGGCGCGATCCTCACGCTCGACGGTGAAATCGTTGCTCGTCACGATGTGCCTGTTCCGGCGCACAGGGCCGACATCCTCGCGGTCGTGACCGCGTTGGCGAAGGCGCTCGTCGAGGACGCCCACGCCCCGGTCCTCGGGATCGGTGTCGGCAGCCCCGGCGTCGTCAACGACCGCGGAGTCGTCCTCACCGCTCCGAACTTCGGGTGGACGGGAGTCGACCTCGAGGGCGTGCTGCACGCCGAGCTCGGTCTTCCCGTGCTCGTGGCCAACGATGCCAATGCTGCGGTCCTCGCCGAGTACACGTTCGGCGGCGCCGACGACGATGTGCTCCTCGTGCGCGTCGGTCGAGGTGTGGGGTCGGGTCTTCTCACCGGCGGTCAGCCCCTGCGCGGAAGTCGCTTCGCCGCGGGCGAGATCGGCCACGTCACCGTCGGCACCGACGGGGGACCGGTCTGCGTCTGCGGCAAGGTCGGATGCTTGGAAGCCTGGCTGTCGGCGCCCTCTCTCGCGGCGCGACTGGGTGAGCCCGCTGCTGATCGCGACGCGGTTCTGCGCGACGCCGGGGCACGGTTGGGTATTGCCCTCGCGCCGATCGTGGGCGCCCTCGACCTGTCGGAGATCATCCTCTCCGGCCCCGACGAACTTCTCGACGGACCACTCGCCCAGGCGACCGCCCTGACACTGGGCACCCGCACGCTCGCCGAGTTCCACGACGGCGTGCAGGTGCGAATGACGGAGCAAGGCGAGGACATCGTCCTTCGCGGCGCTGCCGTCATGGTCCTGTCAGGACAGCTCGGGGTGTCCTGACACCCATCAATCCCCCCGGATGGGTTACCCCCGGGAACCACCAAGAGAGAAAAAGGAAGACACCATAAACAAGAAGCTCGGAGCAATCGCGCTCCTCGGCGCTTCGGCTGTCGTTCTCGCCGGCTGCTCCACTGGGTCGACGGCGACCGATGGCGGCACGCCCGAACCTGCGGAACTGCGCGTCTGGCTCGTCGGCACCGACACACCGCAGGATGCCCGCGACTACCTCATCGAGACTTTCGAGGAGGAAACCCGGGCTCCACCCTCACGATCGAGGAACAGCAGTGGACCGGTCTCGTCGACAAGCTCACCACCAGTCTGTCCTCCAGCGACAGCCCGGACATCGTGGAGATGGGCAACACGCAGGCGGCAGCATTCACCTCCAGCGGCGCGCTGCCCGTGCGTGACGTGTTCGACGGGGCGGATGCCGGGGACCCGGTCGCGCTGGCCCTCCGGGACGGATTCGCGTTCGGCGTCGTCGCCGCCGTGCGCGTGATCGTGCTGTCCACCGACGTCGAATCCGTGGTGCTGGGGGGAGGCGTCAGCGCCCTCGGCGACCGTATGCTGAGCCGTGTGGTGACCGAACTCGAGGCACGCGCGGCGGCATCCCCGTTCCTACGCTCGCTGCACCTGGCCGACCGGGTCGAACTGCTCCCGCCGGGTTCGCCCGCGGCGGCGCTCCTCCGCGCCGACACCCACGAACAGGAGACCGTTCCTCATGGCTGAAGTCATCATCGTCCCGTCTGCGGCGGCCGCCGGCGTCTTGGTCGCCGACGAGATCGTGAAGCTCGTCACGGCGCGCCCCGACGCGGTGCTGGGGCTTGCGACCGGATCGACGCCGATGCCGGTCTACGAGGCGCTGCGCTCGCGCCTGACCGGGGTCGACGTCTCGCAGGTGCGCGGGTTCGCGCTCGACGAGTACGTCGGCATCGACCCGAACCACCCCGAGAGCTACCGTTCCGTCATCACGAAAGAGGTCGTGGAGCCCCTCGGGCTCGACCCGACTCGCATCCAGACCCCGAACGGCGCGCTCGAGACGATCTCGCACGCCGGTGAGGATTATGAGCGGGCGATCGCGGCGGCCGGCGGCATCGATCTGCAGATCCTCGGGATCGGGACCTCCGGGCACATCGGGTTCAACGAGCCCGGCTCCTCGTTCGCATCGCGCACGCGGGTCAAGACGCTCATCGAGCAGACGCGTGAGGACAACGCGCGCTTCTTCGACTCGGTCGACGACGTGCCGATGCACTGCATCACGCAGGGTCTCGGGACGATCCTGTCGGCGAGGCACCTGTTCCTCCTCGCATTCGGCGAGGGCAAGGCGCGTGCCGTGGCGGGGGCCGTGGAAGGGCCGATCAGCTCGTCGCTGCCGGGCTCGGCCATCCAATTGCACGAGCACGTCACGGTCGTCGTCGACGAGGCCGCCGCTTCGCAGCTCGAGCACGCGGGCTACTACCGCTACGCGTTCGCCAACAAGCCCGCCTGGCAGGGGCTGTAGGGGTCGGATCTGCCGCGCCGCGCGCTGCCGCGCCGTGCGCTGCCGCCGTGCGCTGCCGCCGTGCGCTGCCGCGCTGCGCGCTGCCGTCGCGCTGCCGCGCCGCGAAACCGCGCGTGTGTACGCTTTGCGGCCGGATTCTGTGACACAAGCGCGGTTTCGCGGCCGGGTGGCGAGCGTGTCGGCGCCAAGGGCGCCGCGAAACCGCGCGTGTGTACGCTTTGCGGCTTGATCCTGTGACACACGCGCAGTTTCGCGGCCGGGTGGCGAGCGTGTCGGCGCAAAGGGCGCGCGAGACCGCGCGTGTGTACGCAGAACGGCCGGATTCGGTGACACAAGCGCGGGTTCGCGGCCGAGGCGGCGCGCGCGAGATCGCGGTACCGTCGGCGCAGATCTATCCGTCGGCGCTCTGAGCGAAGACCTTCCCGGGGTTCAGGATGCCGGCCGGATCGAACACGCGAGCGATCTGGCGCTGCAGCTCCCACTGGTCGTCGCCGAGCTCGTCGCGCAGCCATCGGCGCTTCAGGACGCCGATTCCATGCTCACCGGTGAGCGTGCCGCCTAGGCGCAGCGCGGCCCGGAAGAGTTCGTCCGCGGCGGCCCACACGGCATCCGGCACGTCGGGGCCGGTGAACACGAAATTCGGATGCAGGTTGCCGTCGCCGGCATGGCAGACGGTCGGGATGGTGAGTCCATACGCCTGCTCGACGCGAGTGATCTCATCGAACATCTCCGGCAGGGCGCTCCGCGGCACCGAGACATCTTCGATGAGCGTCGTGCCGAGCGTCTCCATCGCGGGATGCATCGAGCGCCGCACGCGCCACAACTGCTTGGCCTCGGCATCGTCGGCGGCGATCCGCACTGTTCCGCCGGCGCCCCCGAGAACGGCGGCGATCTCCTCCGCTTCGGCGCTCGCCGCCGGACCATCGGTCTGCACGATCAGCTGGGTCGTGCCGGGACTCGGTGGCGGCAACGTGAGAAGCGCGTGCACGGCCGCGAGGGATGCGGCATCCATCAGCTCCATGATCGCCGGCTGCACGCCCGACGCGGTCACGGCGGCCGACGCGACCGCAGCGTCGCGCACGCCCGGAAACATGGCAGTGAGCGTGCGCGTCTCGCCCGGCACACGGCGGCGGAGCTTCAGGGTCGCGCCGACGATGACCCCGAGCGTTCCCTCCGAGCCGATCAGCAGGGCCGTGAGGTCGAGTCCCGTCACGCCTTTCACGCTTCGATGCCCGAGCCGTAACAGCCGGCCGTCGGCGAGGACGACATCGAGAGCGAGGACGGAGTCACGCACGACGCCGTACTTGGCGCACAGCAGTCCACCGGCGCCGGTGGCGATGTTGCCGCCCACCGTCGAGATCTCGCGGCTCGCGGGGTCGGGTGGCCACCACAGTCCCTGGGCGTCAAGGGCGCGGTCGAGGTCCGCGTTCAGGATGCCGGGTTCCACGACGGCGAGGAGGTCGTCGGGGCGCACTTCGAGGATCCGGTCCATCGACCGCACCGACAGGGCGATCTCGCCCGTGCCCGCGTTCGCGCTGCCGGCGAGGCCGGTCGCGCCTCCTCGGGTGACGACGGGAGTTCGGGTGGCCGAGGCGATCCGCAGCGTCGCCTGGACATCCTCGACCGATGCCGCGTGCACGACGGCGAGGGGTGTTCCCTCAGCCGCGTGGCCGGATTTGTCGGCGCGGGCGTGTTCCCGCGAGGCGGCGGAGGTGTCGACGCGATCGCCCAGCGCGTGGCGCAGAAGGGCGACGACGTCGGCGCTCATGCGAGCCGGCGACGCCCGGAGATGAGACCCACCGTGACCGCGACGACCGCGAAGGCGAGGCCGATCCAGGGCGAACCGCTCGTCCACCAGACGATCGTCGCCGAGGCGTAGACGAGCAGTTCGACGAACGCGCGCACGAACGGATGCACGGCGAACACGGCGCGCGGCGAGACGAACAAGGCCCACAGCAGAATCGCCAGCACCGGGGCGGCGATGCCGACGGCGATGTTCCAGGGGAACGGCCAGGCGGTGAAGCCCCAGACTGCGAGCGTGCCGAAGGCGAACAGCTCGCACAGGAAAGCGACGATCGCGACGGCATCGAGCGGCGGCCGGGTGCCCGCGGGGAGCGGCTCGGCCGGCTTCTCGGGGCGAACAGTGGGGAGATCGGCCATGCGCCCAGTTTACGCGGCGTGGATCAACCGACGCGCCGGATGCCGTCCACCCAGACGTCGCGGACGTGCAACCCGTCATCCCACCGGATCGCGTCGGCGGCGGCGCCCACACGCAGCGATCCGTACCGGTCGTCCAGACCCAGCGCGCGCGCGGGCACCCCGGTGGCCGCGGCGACCGCATCGGGAAGAGGGATGCCGCACTCCACCGCGAGCCGGAGCGCGGCATCCTGCGTCAGCGTCGACCCGGCGATCGCGCCGTCGGCATCCAGGCGCGCGGTACCGTCCTGCACGGTCACCGCGAGGCCGCCCAGTTCGTAGTGTCCCTCGGGGGCGCCGGCGGCGGCCATCGCATCGGTGATGAGCGCGATCCGTCCGGGCGCCCCGGCGAAGGCGAGCGCGATGACGTCCGGGTGCACGTGGATGCCGTCGGCGATCAGCTCGAGCGTGACGCGGGGATCCTGCATCGCGACCAGGACCGGGCCGGGAGAGCGGTGATGTATGCCGGGCATGGCATTGAACGCGTGGGTGAGGAGCGTCGCGCCCGCGGCGAAGGCCGCAGCGGCTTGATCGCGCGTCGCATTCGTGTGCCCCACGGCGACCGCAACCCCGCCTGCGACGAACTGGGCGACGGCGGCAAGCCCTCCGGGAAGCTCCGGAGCGAGCGTTACTTGACGGATGCTGCCGCGCCCGGCGTCGAGCAGCCGGTCGACGGATGCGGCATCCGGAGCACGCAGCAGACCCTCGGTGTGCGCACCTTTGTGACCGGGGTCGAGGAACGGGCCTTCCAGATGCGACCCGAGGATCGTGACGTCGCGCTCGGCGAGGTCGGCGATCACGGCCACGCGGGCGACAAGATCCTCGACCGAGGCGGTGACGAGGGAGAGCACGGCGCGCGTCGTGCCGTGCGCGAGGTGCACGGCACGCGCGGTGCGGATCGCCTCCACGCCGTCGTCGTAGGAGGCGCCTCCACCGCCGTGGCCGTGGATGTCGATGAGGCCCGGGCTCAGCACATCGCCCCCCGCGTCGACGACCGCCGCCGCGGTGATCTCGCGCCACCCGGCGCCCGTGCCCCGCGCGCTGACGACACCGTTGGCGAACGATACCCATGCATCCGTCGTGATCTGTCCCTCATCGACGAGCCGCGCCGAGTGGATGACCACGCTCATGCGGGTTCGCCCTCGGCGACGGGGGTGAACGAAATGCCGAGCCGTGTCCAGAGTGGCTCGAGTGCTGCGACGCGCGTGCGGAACGACTCCCAGGTGCGTTCCGGCGTCGCCCCGAAGGGTGCGGACCATCCCGCCTCGGCCGCCGCCGCGATCCGCGGGAACGCCAACGCATCGATGTCGGCGAGGTCCCGCACGGTCTCGGTCCACAGCGGAGCCTCGACGCCGAGGATCTCCGCGTCGCCGATCCCATCGATCACTGTCGCTGGGTCCCATTCGTACGCGCGACGGAGGCTCGTCGGGCCGTTCGCCCAGGTGAGCCCGAGGGGACTGGCCGCATCGAACTTCATGTCGAGGTAGATCGCATCGGCGGGGGAGAGGATGATGCGGCCGCCGCCGGCGACGAATCGCCGCGTCTTGTCGTCCATGCCGTCGGTCGGCGACACGAAGCCCCAGTACTGACCGATGGTTCCGGGCGCGAGGCCGTCCGCCGCGCCCGCCTCGTGCCAGGCGATCGGGGTTCTGCCCGTGGCGACGACGAGCGCCGAGGCGCGCGCGACGAACTCCGCGAAGTCGGCCGGGTCGGTGCCGAGGGCTTCATCCCCGCCGAAGTGCAGATATGGCCCGGGCGTCAGAGCCGCGACCTCCGCGAACACATCGCGGAGGAACCGGGGTGCGTCGTCGATACGGACGGCGGGGATCGTCCAGCCGTCGGGGCCCTCTGCGAGGAGTTGGGTGAGGGTCTGGATACCGGCGAAGAGTCCGGCTGCATCCGCGCCCGTCACGGCGACGGATGCCGTACCCACCGCGAGCCGGTACGACCCGGCCGGGCCGCCCGCCTGGACCGACAGGTCGATGGAGCCGCTCGAGGGCGCGGCGGGGAGGGGATCGAGGTGGCGCTGCAACGCCGCGACCGCGGCGGGATCGCCGGTGATCTCAGCCCCGGACCCTATGCGGAACGCTGCCTCCGGCAGGGCGGTCATCGAGGTGGGTGTGGGAACGAGGTGCGGCGCAGTCATGATCACTCCATCATGTCAAGTAAAGGGTCCTAACAAAAGGCCTCAGGAGAGCTTATCGAGCGGGCATCCGATATGCTCGACAGGTCGCAACTGGCGTTGAGGTGGGCCACCACCAGGGAGCGATCGACATGGCATTTCGACCGTTCGCCTGGGTCGGCCGTGGTTTCGATTTGCCGCAGCCATCGAGCGGCGGCACTCAACCACCGGAGGACCCCATGACTGACTCCTACTTCAACGCCCCGCTCGCGGAGGTCGACCCCGAGATCGCCGAGGTCCTCGAGCGCGAGCTCGATCGCCAGCGCGGCTATCTCGAGATGATCGCCTCCGAGAACTTCGTGCCCGTCTCGGTGCTGCAGTCGCAGGGCTCCGTGCTGACCAACAAGTACGCCGAGGGTTACCCGGGCCGTCGTTACTACGGCGGCTGCGAAGAGGTCGATGTTGCCGAGGAGCTCGCGATCTCGCGTGCGAAGGCCCTCTTCGGCGCCGAGTTCGCCAACGTCCAGCCGCACTCGGGCGCCACGGCCAACGCAGCCGTGCTGCACGCGATTGCGCGCCCCGGCGACACGCTGCTCGGGCTCTCGCTCGACCACGGCGGGCACCTGACGCACGGCATGAAGATCAACTTCTCCGGCCGGCTGTACAACATCGTCGCGTACGGCGTCGACCCCGAAACCTCGGTCATCGACATGGACGAGGTCGCCCGCCTCGCCCGCGAGCACCAGCCCAAGGTCATCATCGCCGGATGGTCCGCCTACCCCCGTCAGCTCGACTTCGCGCGCTTCCGCGAGATCGCCGACGAGGTCGGCGCGCTGCTGTGGGTCGACATGGCACACTTTGCCGGGCTCGTGGCCGCCGGCATCCACCCGTCGCCCGTCCCGCACGCGCACGTCGTCTCGTCGACCGTGCACAAGACGATCGGCGGTCCGCGGTCGGGCTTCATCCTGACGAACGACGCCGACCTCGCCAAGAAGATCAACACCGCCGTCTTCCCGGGTCAGCAGGGCGGTCCGCTGATGCACGTCATCGCTGCGAAGGCGACCGCGTTCAAGCTCGCCGCGACGCCCGAATTCAAGGAGCGTCAGGAGCGCGTCGTCCGCGGCGCTGCCCTTCTCGCCGAGCGCTTGACGCAGCAGGACGTGAAGGATGCCGGCATCGCCGTCCGCTCCGGCGGCACCGACGTGCACCTCGTGCTCGTCGACCTCCGCGACGCGGCGATCGACGGCAAGCAGGCTGAAGACCTGCTGCACGAGATCCACATCACGGTCAACCGCAACGCCGTGCCCAACGACCCGCGCCCGCCGATGGTGACCTCGGGCCTCCGCATCGGCACGCCCGCGCTCGCAACCCGCGGCTTCGGTGATGCCGAGTTCACCGAGGTGGCCGACATCATCGCGTTGGCGCTTCTGCCCGGCGCCGACGTCGCCGCGCTCCGCGCCCGTGTTGCCGCGCTCGCGGCGGCCTTCCCCCTGTACCCCAACCTCCACCAGTAACCCGGCATCCCCCCCGCGCGGGCAGTCCTGCGCGTCCGCGAGACACGTCTGGTGCACCGAGACACGCGCGGGCATTCAGTGTCTCGGGGCATAAGGGGTGTCTCGCGGTCCGGGGAGCCGGGTGGAGACGACGAACGAGGAGAGAGCATGACTGCTGTCACATTGGATGGGAAGGCCGCGGCGGCCGAGATCAAGGCCGAGCTCGCCGAGCGGATCGCGGCGCTGGCGGCGCGCGGTGTGGTCCCGGGCATCGCGACGGTGCTGGTGGGAGCAGACCCGGCATCCCAGCTCTACGTCGGGATGAAGCACCGCCAGTCCGAGGCGCTCGGGATGAACTCGATCCAGCGCGAGCTACCGGCCGATGCGACGCAGGCGCAGGTCGAGGCGCTGATCGACGAGCTCAACGCCGACCCGACCTGCCACGGCTACATCGTGCAATTGCCGCTGCCGAAGCACATCGACACCGATGCGATCCTCGAGCGGATCGACCCGGCGAAGGATGCCGACGGCCTCCACCCGACCAATCTCGGGCGCCTGGTGCTGAACGTCAACAGCCCGATCGACACCCCGCTGCCCTGCACGCCGCGCGGCGTCATCGAGCTGCTGCTGCGCAACGGCTATGACCTGAAGGGCAAGCACGTCGTCGTTGTCGGCCGTGGCGTCACGATCGGACGCTCGATCGGGCTGCTGCTGACCCGCCGAGAGCTGAACGCGACCGTCACGCTCACGCACACCGGCACGGTGGATGCCGGCCGGTACCTGCGGCAGGCGGACGTCATCGTCGCGGCGGCCGGTGTCGCCCATCTCATCCGCGCCGAGGATGTCAAGCCCGGCGCCGCTGTGCTCGACGTCGGGGTCACCCGCGAGACCGACCCGGAGACGGGGACATCCGTCGTCCGAGGTGACGTCCACCCCGACGTGGCCGAGGTCGCCGGATACCTTTCGCCCAACCCGGGCGGTGTGGGCCCGATGACGGTTGCCCTCCTGCTGACCAACGTGGTCGAGGCCGCAGAGCGCGCCGCGCGCTGACGGTCACGCGGACACGAGGGTGTCCCGCGCCATCGCGGTGACACCCCGAGCGTCTTTCGCGCCGAAGGCGGCCATACGACGCAGCCACCGCTCGCGCGTTGTCGCGGAGCTGTGACGCACCGCGGCGAGGCGAGTCACTCCTCGCACCCGGACGCCGCAGTATTCCAGCGTCGCGGTGCGCAGCGTGCGGATCGCGGCGTCGCGGTACATCCACGCGTTCCACGCGCGGGGGGAGTCCATCGTCATGACGATGCGGGCGGTGCGCCCGGTGAGGAGCTTGTCCCACAGGCTGCCCCGCTCGCGGTAGCGGAACGCGAAGCCCGACAGGAACACGCGATCGATGTACGCCTTCATCGCGGCGGGGTACGCGCCCCACCACTGCGGGAAGAAGAACACGAGATGATCCGCCCACGCGACCCCGGCGACAGAGGCCGCGACGTCATCGGGAAGCGGCACGTCTTCCGAGGTGCGCGGCATCCGCAATTCGCCCCGAATGGCAGGATGCTGCGGGACCGTGTCGCGGGAGAGATCGACGACGCGGACCTCGGCGCCGCCGGTGCGCGCGGCATCGACGTAAGCGGAGGCCAGAGCGTGGGTGAAGCTGTCGGCGATCGGCGAGCCGATGACGACCAGGATGTGCGCGGGCGAGGTCATGAGGATGCGGCTCCGGGGGTGGGTTCCGCGGCGGGCTCGACATCGGAGAGGACCGCCAAGAAGACGAAGTGGTTGAAGCTCACGCCGAACCGCTCTCCTCATACGCGGTCGGCGTAGCTGTCCAGGGCGGCGACCAGTTCGTGCAGCGTGAACGTGATGCGGGTCGTCATCCCCTGAGTAAACCAGTTGACTTAATGAGATGTCACCATGTTGACACGTCAGAAAGTCCCGCGGTCAGGTGGTGAAGCGGGAGAGGAATGCGCGGGTGCGGGGCTCGCGCGGCGCGCCGAACACCTCGGCCGGTGTGCCCTGCTCGAGCACCACGCCCTCATCGAGGAACACCACGCGGTCGGCGACATCGCGGGCGAAGGCCATCTCGTGCGTGGCCATCAGGATGGTCGCGCCCTCGGCGGCGAGGTCGCGCACGAGTTCGAGGACCTCGCCGACGAGTTCCGGATCGAGCGCTGAGGTGATCTCGTCGAGCAGCAGCACCTCAGGGTCGGTGGCGATCGCGCGCACGATCGCGGCCCGTTGCTGTTGGCCACCCGACAGTCGGTCGGGATGCTCGCGGGCGAGCGGGGCCAGGCCGATGCGCTCGAGAAGCGCCATCGCGCGCTCTTCAGCGGCCCGGCGCGGCACGCGATGGACGACCCGCGAGGCGAGAGTCACATTGTCGAGCACGGAGAGGTGCGGAAACAGGTTGTAGCTCTGGAATACGGCGCCCAGGCGCGCGCGCACGCGGTTGCCGTCGACGCGCGGGTCGGAGATGTCCTCTCCGTCCAGCAGGATCTGGCCGTCGTCGATGGGTTCCAGCAGGCCCAGACAGCGCAGCAGCGTGGACTTTCCCGAGCCGGACGCCCCGATGAGGGCGACAACCTGGTGCGTTTCGAGCGAGACCGAGACGCCACGGAGCACATGCTGGGCGCCGAACGACTTCCAGAGGTCCGCCGCGTGCAGAAGCGCGGTCACAGGATCGCCCCCGCCTGCTCGCGCGCGCGCAACTCCGCGGTGTACCAGTCCGTCAGACGCACGGTCGGAATCGCCAGCAGGATGAACAGGATGCCGGCGACCACGTACGGCGTGAAGTTGTAGGTCTGCGATGACTCGATCTTCGCCGCCAGCACCGCATCGACGGCACCGAGGATGGAGATGAGACCGACGTCCTTCTGCATGGCGACGAAGTCGTTCATGAGCGGCGGGGTCATCTTGCGCAGCGCTTGCGGCAACACGACGGTGCGCATCGTCCGTGTATAGCCGAGGCCGAGCGCGCGGGCGGCGAGCGTTTGCGACGGGTGCACCGCCTCGATGCCCGCCCGGATCACTTCCGACACGTAGGCCGAGTAGGTCAGGGTGACCGCGATCGTGCCGAGGACGATCGGATGGATGCGTTCTCCCAGAAGTGTGGGAAGCCCGAAACCGAACAGGTACAGCACGATGATGAACGGCAGACCTCGGAAGATATCGGTATACGCGGCGGCGAGAACGCGCACCGGAAAAAACACCGGCCCGCGGAGGGTGCGCACAAGTGCGAGCGTGAGCGCCGAGACTCCGACCGTGACGACCGACAGCCCGAGCACGGTGAGATTCAGCAGGAACCCCTCCCAGATGCGGGGGAACGAGGCGAGCGCGATCTCGGGATCGAAGAAAGATGCCTGGACTGACGCCCAGCCGGGTGTGTTGATGACGGTCACCCAGACGATCAGGGCGAAGGCGATCGTGGAGGCGATCGCGACCAACACCGAACGTCGAGCTCGCCCGGCGCGGTACGCGCGCCGCTCGAGTTCGAGCTCGCTCGGGGTGTGCACGGTCACGAAACGACGGTACTCGACGAGGCGCTGCAGTGCGCTCCGGTCACTGGAGCAGCGTGACGCCCAGGCCCGCTCCCAGCCACTCGTCGGTGATCGCCTCCAGCGTGCCGTCCGCACGCAGCTCGTCGATCGCCGCGCTGACGCGCTCGGTCAGCGGCGAGTCCTTCGCCAGCACCACACCCCACTCATCGGCCACGCCGCCGACGGGGAGTTCGCCGACGATGTAGGAGTTCTCGATGTACATCGCCGTGGCCAGGAACGCGGTCGGCAGATCGATGACGAACGCGTCGAACTGGTTCGCGTTGAAGGCGGCGACGGCGTCTTCGTTCGACGCGTAGAGCCGGGGTGCGGTGTCGGGCTGGATGACCTCTTCGATCGTCTGCGCACTTGTGGAACCGGCCATGGCGCCGAGGGAGAGTCCCTTGAGCCCCGCGATCGAGTCGACACCGTCGGTCGCCCCACCGGTGATGCCCACGACCGCCTGACTGGCGGCGTAGTAGGGCGACGAGAAATCGACGGCCTGGCGGCGCTCGTCGGTGATCGTGTACTGCTGGATGTTGAAGTCGAAGTTCTTCGGGCCCGGCGCGATCGCGGCTTCGAAGCTCGTACGCACCCACTCGACGTCTTCTGCGGCGAACCCGAGCTTGTCGGCGATGGCGTACGCGATCGCCGCTTCGAATCCTTCGCCGGATGCCGGGTCGTCGCCGATCACGTAGGGTTCGTACGCGATGTCCCCGGTGGCGATGGTGAGCGTGCCCGGCGTGACGAAGTCGTCGGCGGCGGCGGACTCACCGGCGTCCGGGGTCGATCCGGATGCGCAGCTGGCGAGCAGCAGTGCGGTGGCCGCGGCGGCAGCGGCGAAAACGGTGCGCAGGGCAGGACGCGTCATGGACTTCCTTCGGGTGTGGGGGGGGCGGCATCCATCTTCGCCGCTCCCACGCGCATCGGTACGATCCGGCGACGCTTTGTTACGCGGTCGTCACACGCGGATCGTGTGGATCAGCTCTTGCCGAGGTCGTCCAGCATCGTGCGTTGCTCAGCGGTCAGGCCGTCCTGCAGTTCCGCCGCGCCTTCGCGGCCAGCGGCGGTCGGCGTGGGCGCCTCCGCGGTGTTTCCGCGCGCACCGCGGATGCCGGCATCCGCCCGGTCGTAGAGATCGCCCGCTGTGCGCTGGATGCGGTCGTCGACCAGGTCGTAGACGATCCAGGCGATCGCGAGCGCGATCGGCGGGATCACCCAGCCCCAGAACCAGCCTCCGACGCGGACGCCGGAGAAGGTCACCACGAGGATCCAGACGATGAGTTCGACGATGAACACGATGCCGTACTGCACGAGCTTCTCGGCGAGGCCGGTGCGCTGGCCGGCGGACTTCCGTGCAGCGCCGGTGAACGCTTTCGAGATCAGCGGCTTCAGCCACAGGGTCGCCGCCGTGAGGATCACCGATGCCCACAACGCAGCCCAGCCGACACTGACGTTCGGCAACAACAACCCGAGAACGAACAGCACCACGAGGTTGAACACGTACAGCGAGGCGAATCGCACGATCCAGATCTTCATGAGATCACTGTGTCACGGGGCGGGGCCTGCGAGGTAGTTCCCGCGGGGTAGTTCCCTGTTTTCATCCGTCCTTGCGAATCCATCGGAAGGTCATCCGGCAGACGATGAGTCCGATCACGAGCCACGCGACCAGGATCAGCGCGCCCGTCATCAGCGCCCAGGTTCCGCCGGGTTCGCCCGATTCGAAGGATGCCGGCAGAAACGCGGCGCGCATGCCGCTGGCCATCCAGCGCAGCGGGAAGACATTCGCGACCGACTGCAGCCAGCTCGGCAGGATGGAGAAAGTCAGATAGACGCCGGAGATGAACTGCAGCACGAGTGCGATCGGGATGATCACCGCGGTGGCCGAGCGTCCGCTGCGGGGGAGCGCGGAGATGGCGATGCCGAGGACGGCGGATGTCGTGACCCCGAGCGCGAAGACCCAGGCGAACGTCACCCACGACCCGCCATCCGTCGGCAACGGCACCTGGAAAACCAGCGCGGAGATCGCAATGATGAGGGCCGCCTGGAGCGTCGCGGTGACGAACACCTGCCCGAGCTTGCCGATGAAATAGCTGACGACGGGAAGTGGCGTGCCGCCGAGGCGCTTGAGCGTGCCGTCGCTGCGCTCCATCGCGATGTCGACGCCCAGATTCTGCAACCCCGAGAGCAGGATGCCGGCGGCGACCATCGCCGCCAGGTAGATCCGTAGTGCCGGGTGAGGTCTGCGACGTCAACCGCGATGCGTGCGCTCATCCCACTCAACCGATTGTCACGAGCTGATCGAGGTCGTCGGCCGGCAGTGCGTCGGCGACCGCAGTGATCTCGGTGGAGACGAGGTCGGCGCGTCCGCTCAGGACGTTCAGGAACGCGGTGTCGGCGGCATCCCGGCCCGTCGAGATGCGCACAAGGCTCTGACGAGGCGCGAGGGTGGTGGCATCGACGACCCGCCACGCGCCGTCGACCCATGCTTCGGCCACCGCGTGGAAGTCCATCGGCACCAGGCCCGGCGCGTAGACGGCGACGAGGCGTGCCGGCACCCCCGAGGCTCGGAGGAGCGCGACACACAGGTGCGCGTAGTCGCGGCAGACACCCTGCCGGTTCATCAAGGTGCGAGTCGCGCCGTCGGTCGGCAGCGACGAACCGCTGACGTAGCTCAGATGCGTGCCGACCCACGAGGACACCGCGGTGAGGAGCGCTGCCGGTTCGTCGATGCCGGTGAACTCGGCCGCGGCGGTGGGGGCGAGCGAATCCGACTCGGAATAGCGGCTCGGGCGGACATAAACGAGCGGCGCGGCTTCGTCCGTGTCGAGGGGAGCACCGGTGCCATCGATCGTCGCGGAGTACTCGACGACAAGCTCGCCCGGCTGCGCGGTCAGGCGGTGTAGTCGGCCGCCGTGGATGTCGTCGATCTCGCGAACCTCGACCGGGACTCCGGCCACGGTGGCCGTGAGCGTCTCCGTGGTCGGCGTGTACGCGCGGCTGACCGCGATGGCGAAGACCAGATCGGCGGTCTCGGTGATGTTCAGGACGATGCGACTCGTGACGGTGCGCTGCATCGTCCCAGAGTGGCATGCGCGGGGCTTCGCTGGGTGACGTTCACATGAAGTTCCGTGCGTCTGCTGATCCCGTCCGGGATCAGTCGGGGTGTTCGATGCCGCGCAGGCGGAGCTCTTCGAAGTCGAGGTGCGTCTCCACGCGGCGTTCGACGAGGTCATCGATCGTGCCATCACGGCGCATGCGCAGCAGGACATCCCGCTTGCGCTGCAGGAGAGCGAGTTTGAGTCGCGACGCCTCCTCGAACCGGGTGATCGGTGACCGCTGGGTCAGATCGATCCCCGAGCTCGTGGCGAGCATGTGCAGGGTGGATGCCGAAGTCTCGCCGTCGGGCGGCGTCACGACATGGCGGATCGTCCCGGGGGCGGTCAGGGGGCCGGTGTCGGGAGCTGCCGGATCGTCGAGGACGTCCTCGAGCTCGGCGATGCGGTCGTTGTCGTTCGCGGTCTGCCGCGCATAGGCCCGCGCATTGGACAGCTCGAGCAGTTCGTACCCTTCGTGACGTGCACGATCTCGCACGCCGTCACTGATTCCATGCTCGGCGGCAAGGTCATCGATCGCCGCGAGCGCCGCCCCCGAGATCGTGCGCTGGGCGAGTTCGTACTCGTCTTCCTCGACGCCGTCATCACGCAGGCGCGCCCACCGCACCACCGCGGGCAGGAGTGGCCCCTGGACGAGCAGACTCAGCAGGATGACTCCGGCCGTCACGAAGACCACGGCATCCCGACCGGAGAGGTCACCTGCGCCGCCCACCGTCGCCGGCACCGACAGAGCGATGGCGAGCGAGATCGCTCCGCGGAAACCGGCAACCGTGCTCACAACCCGGCCACGTGGGGATCCGGATCGAGATCCGCCTGCAGGACGCGTGAACGGTGCGAAGAGCAGTTGGAACATGTAGCGCACCACCAGCAGCGCGGCCCAGGCGGAGACCGTCACCAGCAGAAGTGCACCGATCTGACGAGGGGGGATCTCGTTCACGACGTACTGCACCTCGAGCCCGATCAGGACGAACAGCGCCCCGTTGAGCAGGTAGACGCCGAACGGCCAGGCGGCGCCCGCCTGCCGGCGGGATGCGGCCGTCGTGATGCGTGGTGATATTGATCACGAGCGCGTTGCGTGAGCGGCGGAGGGCGACGAAAGTCAGCGCCGCCATCGCGATGCCCGCCGCGGCGCCGCCGAGGTAGGAGACGAGCGCGGTGGCGGTAACCGACCACGCCGTCACGCTGTCACCGAGAGCGAGCGAGAGAGCAATCGCGTACAGCACGAGTGCGGTGCCGTCGTTGGTGAGACTTTCGGCTTTCAGCTTCATGAACATGCGCTGGGGAAGCAGGCGCCCGAGCGCGGCGACCGCTGTCGCGTCGGGGGGCGCCACCGCCGCGCCGAGGAGCAGGCCGGTCTGCCACGGCATCCCGAACAGGGTCGCGATCCACGCGACAGCAAAGGCTGAGGCGACGACCAGCAGGGTGCTCATTGGGACGATGTAGCGCAACGACCGGCGGATCGCGCGGAGCGAGGTCGTCAGGCTCTCCCAGAACAGCATGACCGGGAGGAAGAGGAGCAACACGGTTTCGGGCGGAAGCTGGATCTCTCGCAGCTCCGGGAAGAATCCGAGCAAGAGTCCGATGACGACGAGGAGGAGCGGCGTCGCTATTCGCAGGCGCGGCGCAAGCACGGTGCCGACGAGAATGGCGAGGCCCAGTAAGACCGTCACTTCGAGACCCTGCATGGCTTCCTCCTCCCGCCGACGAGACCAGTCTGCGCCCCAGACACAAGGCGCAACCAGGCCCCGGCATTCCCGGTTCCGCGCGCAGCTTGTGCGGTGCGCAGGAGAAACACACCCCCGCGCGCTGCGCCGACCCGGAACGACGGGGGAGTGCCGGAGCGGACAGCGAAAAGATCCTGTACACGGTACGGCGCCGCGAGGCGACTCGGCGCCGTGAGGCGACCCCGCCGCGAGGCTACTCCGCGGCGTGGCGCTCCAGGAAGGCGTAGACCTCGCCGTCATCCACGCCCGGGAAGGCCCCCCGCGGCAGCGGCGAGAACATCTGCTGGTGGACGCGGGCGCTCGGCCAGGCCTTTCCCGCCCATCGTGCTGTCACCTCGGCGGGCGGGCGCCGGCAGCAGGACTCGTCGGGGCAGAGCGAGACCGCGCGCTTCGGCGTCTCGCGGCCGCGGAACCAGCGTGCGTCGTCGAAGGGCACCCCGACGGTGACCGAGAACTCGCCATCGGCGGTGGTGCCCGTCTGCGTCGAGCACCAGAACGTACCGGCGGGCGTGTCGGTGTATTGGTAGTGCTCCGTGGTGCGGTTGTGCTCTTCGAAGGCGGACCGCGCAAGGAAGCGGCGGCAGGCGATCTGTCCTTCCACAGACCCGGTCACATCTTCCGGGAGCGGCAGCCCATCGTTCTCGTACACGCGATTGATCGCGCCGGATCCGTCGACCCGCAGGAAGTGCAGCGGAATATCGAAGTGCTCTGTCAGGAGATTCGTCAGGCGCATGGCGGCGGCCTCGTGAGTGACGCCGAACCCGTCGCGAAAGTCCTCGACCGCGAGGTTGCGGTCTTTCTTGGCCTGGTCGAGAAACGCGATCGATGCCGTCTCGGGCATCAGGCAGCACGCCGCGAAGTAGTTGATCTCGAGGCGTTGCCAGAGGAACTCGGCGTAGTCCGTGGGCGGCTGGTGGCCGAGCAGCCGGTGGGCCATCGCCTGCAGCGCCATCGAGCGCAAGCCGTGTCCGCCCGGAATCGACGCGGGTGGCAGGTAGATGCGGCCGTTCTCGAGATCGGTGACCGACCGCGCCGAATGGGGGAGGTCGCTCACGTAAAGCAGTTCGAAACCGAGCTGCTCGGCCATGACCCCCACGGTGCGGTGCTTGAGCGCGCCCGAGACGTGCCCGGCGGCTGTGAGCTGCTTTTCGGCGAGCTTTTCGATGTCGGGGAGGTAGTTGCGTTGCGCGCGCATGCGCAGGCGTTGCTCGGTATTGGCGCGGCGCGCTTCTTCCGGCGTCGCAATGGCTTCGCGCTCCCGGCGTTCGAGTTCGCGATGGAGACCGAGCACACTCTCGATCGTCTCGTCGCTCATCGTCTTTCCGGCCTTGACGGGGGCGATGCCCAGCCGACGAAACGCCGTACTGGACTGCGCGCGGGCGAGCTCGAGTTCGAGCGCCGCGCGGCGGTTGGGGGGCTCGGGGGAGAGGAGGTCTGTGACGTCGGTCCCTGTCGCGACCGCAATGGCCTGCAGCAAGGAGAGCTTCGGCTCGCGCTTGCCGTTCTCGATCAAGCTCAATTGGCTGCCGGCGACGCCGACGATCGCCCCGAGTTCGTCCAGCGTGTAGCCGTGCGCGAGACGGCGGTGGCGAATCCGGTGCCCGAGCGTCGACAGTTCCACAGCGTTCGGAGTCATTCTTTGATCATACGGAAAGAATCCGAATTCTTGCTGGCCAATTGGTCGATAAAAGTGTGATCAAGGGATCGAGAATCGAAACACCAGCCCGCGCCGACGCCGCGCACGAAGGAGATCGAGATGGCCATCGCCGACATCTTCACCCGCCCGACCCCGACCATCACGACGGGTCAGCGCCCGCCGGCGCCGCGGTACGGGGAGCGCCCGCATCTTGCGGGTGCGGCGATGGCCGAACTCGAGACGTGGGTCGCTGACATCGCCGCGCTGACGCAGCCTTCCCGCATCCACTGGATCGACGGCTCGCGCGCCGAGAACGAAGCGCTCCTGCGCGAACAGGTCGAAGAGGGCAAGCTCATCAAGCTGAACCCCGAGTGGCGCCCCGGCTCGTACCTGGCCCGATCACACCCGAGCGATGTCGCCCGCACCGAGGCCCGAACGTTCATCGCCTCCGAGAACGAGGCGGATGCGGGGCCGACCAACAACTGGATCGCTCCGGCCGAGATCCGCGAGACCCTCACGCCACTCTTCCGCGGCTCGATGCACGGCCGCACGATGTACGTCGTGCCGTTCTCGATGGGGCCGGTCGGCGGACCGCTCTCGCACATCGGCGTACAGGTCACCGACTCGGCCTATGCTGTCACCTCGATCGGGATCATGACGCGCGTCGGCACCGAGGTGCTCGAGCAGATTGCCGCCGGCAAACCCTGGGTCAAGACCGTCCATTCCGTCGGTGCCCCGCTCGCACCGGGCGAGCAGGATGTGGCCTGGCCGTGCAACGACGAGAAGTACATCGTGCATTTCCCCGACACGCTCGAGGTCTTCTCGTTCGGGTCGGGTTACGGCGGCAACGCGATCCTCGCGAAGAAGTGCTTCGCCCTGCGGATCGCCTCCGTGATCGGCCGCGACGAAGGCTGGCTCGCCGAGCACATGCTGCTCATCCGCGTGATCGACCCGAAGGGCAAGGCCTACCATTTGGCGGCCGCGTTCCCGTCGGCATGCGGCAAGACGAATCTCGCGATGCTGCGTCCCACGATCCCCGGTTGGCGCGTGGAGACCCTCGGAGACGACATCGCCTGGCTCCGTCCCGGCGACGACGGCCGCCTCTACGCCATCAACCCGGAAGCCGGGTTCTTCGGCGTCGCACCGGGCACGGGGCAGTCCACCAACGTCGCCGCCGTCGAGACGCTGTGGGGCAACACGATCTTCACGAACGTCGCCCTCCGCCCCGATGGCGACGTGTGGTGGGAAGGGCTGACCGACGACATCCCCGCCGAACTCACCGACTGGGAAGGGAACGCCTGGACCCCGGCATCCGGTCGCCCCGCCGCGCATCCCAACTCGCGCTTCACCGTCGCCGCCGCGCAGTGCCCCCAGATCGCACCGGACTGGGATGCGGCCGAGGGAGTGCCGTTGGATGCCATTCTCTTCGGTGGCCGCCGTGCCACCAATGTGCCGCTCGTCCTCGAGGCGACCGACTGGACCCACGGGGTCTTCCTCGGCTCGAACATCTCGTCGGAGCGCACGGCCGCCGCTGAGGGAACGGTCGGGGAACTGCGCCGCGACCCGTTCGCGATGCTCCCGTTCTGCGGCTACAACATGGCCGACTACTTCGCGCACTGGCTCGAGGTCGGCCAGAAGCTACGGTTCGATCGCGCGCCGCGCGTGTTCCAGGTGAACTGGTTCCGCAAGGGTGCCGACGGTCGGTTCCTGTGGCCCGGCTTCGGCGACAACGCGCGCGTCATCGACTGGATCATCCGGCGGCTCGACGGCAGCGTGCCCGCCGTCGACAGCCCTCTCGGCCGCTTGCCGCGCACCGAAGACCTCAACCTCGACGGGATCGAGGTGCCGGAGGCGGATCTCGCGGAACTCTTCGCGGTTGACCCGGAATTGTGGTTGCACGAAGCCGACCTCACCGAGGAGTTCTACCGGATCTTCGACGGAAAGGTTCCTGCGGCCCTGTACTCCGAGCTTGCGGCGTTGCGGTACCGACTCAAGCTCGCGCGGGCCTGACCCGCGCCGGGGGGGCGGCGATGCGACTCACACCGTGACGCGCGCGTGGTCGTCGTTGAGGACGGCGCGGGCGGCCACGGCCACGGCGCGGGCGACCTCGTCAGCCCGGCCTCGGGCGACGCCGATGGGCTTGGGAGATGACATCACGAACGGCGCCGAGAACCTCGTCGGCAAGGCGAAGGAAGCCGTCGGCACCATGACCGACAACGACAAGCTCGTCGCGGAGGGCAAGGCCCACCAGGTCAAGGCTCACGCGAAGGACGCGGCATCCGACGTGAAGGATGCCGGCACCGACATCGGGGACGCCCTCACGGGCAAGTGAGCCCGGCCGCTCGAGGCGGCGTAGCGCGGGCGGGAGAGGGGGGATTCCCGTCCGCGTCACGTCGCCTCCCGCCGGCTAAACCAGGAGCTGGTGCGCCGCCAGATCGCGATAGAGCGGGGTCGACTCGATCAACTCGGCGTGCGAGCCCTGGCCGACGACCTCACCCTTGTCGAGGACGACGATCAGGTCGCTGTCCACCACGGTGGAGAGCCTGTGGGCGATCACGATGAGGGTCCGGCCGGCGGCCACGGCATCGATGGCCTCGCGCATCCGCTGCTCATTGAGGCCGTCCAGCGATGACGTCGATTCGTCCAGGAGCAGGATCGGCGGGGCGGCGAGGAGCGCCCGGGCGATCGCGAGGCGCTGGCGCTCGCCGCCGGAGAGCATGACTCCCGCCTCGCCGACCGGAGCCTGAAGCCCCAGCGGATTGCGCGCGAGCACGTCGCCGAGGTTCACGGCGTGCAGCACGGCCTCGCACTCCGCGTCGCTCGCGTCGGGCGATGCGAGGCGCAGGTTCTCCGCGATCGTTCCGGCGAGCGTCGGGGCATCCTGTTCGACGTACCCGAGCTGGGCGCGGAGGTCGGCGCGCGCGAGCGTGCGCACATCCTGCCCTCCGAGGAGGATGGCGCCCGCGGTCGGGTCGTAGAACCGCTCGATGAGCGCGAGCATCGTCGACTTGCCGGCTCCGGACGGGCCGACGAGCGCGACGCGCGCGCCACGCGGAACCCGGAACGACACGCCGCGCAGCACGTCGCCGTGCGCTGCATCCTCCGCGGGCAGGGTGATGGCAGCCGAGTCGACGTGGGCGTCTTCGAGAGCAGCCAAGGCTGCGGTCTCGGCGCTTCGGCGGGCCGCGACGACATGCTCGGGGTAGCGGAAGCGGACGTCCCGGAACTCGAGCGCATCGTCGGTGTCGACGGCCGCGACCGCACCGCGGGCACGGCCGGCGTCACCGTCCTCCTCCGCGGGCAGATCGAGGACCTCCTGGATGCGGCCGAGCGCGCCGAGGGCCTGATTGACCGAGGTGATCGCGCCGAAGAACGATCCAAGCGGCGCCACGAGAAGGAAGAGGAACATCACGAACGTGATGAGGCTGGCGATCGAGATCGCACCCGAGGCGACGCGGAACCCGCCGAGTCCGAGCACGACGAGGAGCGATACCTGCAGGGCGATTCCGGCGATCGGCACGACGAGCGCCGAGACCTTCGCGATCTTGACGCCGATGCCGAAGACATCGGTGGCGACGGTGGTGACCGCCTCCGCTTCGCGCTCGGTCGCCCCGGCAGCACGTACGGTGCGGATCGACCCGATCGCCCGTTCGACGCCGGAGGCGAGCTCGCCCACTTTCTCCTGCTGCTCCTGGGTTGCCTGGCGGATGCGACCGCTGAGCAGGACCACGCCGACGACCGACACCCCGATGACGACGACGATCGCGAGCAGCAGGAGCGGGTCGAGAACGGCCATCGCGATGATCGCACCGACGAACAGCAGCGCGTTTCCCACCGAATCGGCCAGGCCCTGGGTGAGGACGGCGTAGAGAAGTGTGGTGTCGGTGCCGACGCGAGAGACGAGATCGCCGGTGCGGCGCGAGTCGAACTCGCTGATCGGAAGGTGCAGGATACGGGCGATCAGCTTGCGGCGGGACGAGTAGACGACGGCAGTCCCGGTGCGCTGCAGGAGGTAGTGCTGGTAGCCGGTGATGAGCGAACCGCCGACCACGAGCGCGACGATGCCCCAGATCAACAGTCCCAGCGATTGCTCGTTCTGCACCCGCTCGATGACCTGACCGACCAGGACGGGCTGGGCCAGCGTCGCGATCGCGCCGACGATGCTGAGCACGACGATGAGCGCGACGACAGGCTTGTGCTCGAAGACGTAAGGAAGGAGCTGGGTCAGGCTCGCGCGCGGCCCACTCTCGGGTTCCGCGCGGCGACCGCGGCGGCGTGGGGAGGTGGTGGATGTCGGGGCAGAGGACATGGCGGCTTTCTCCAGGAGGGGCGCTTCTATTCTCGCCCGTCCCGCACCGCGCGGGCTCAGCGCCAGAGGACGGCGAGTGCGGCGTTGATGAAGGTCAGGATGCCGACGAGCCAGAACAGGGCCGGGGCGACCGAACCGTTTCTCCGCTGGCGGGCGGTGCCGATGCCGAGCAGGGCGCCGATGGCGAGCAGGATCACGAGCTTCGTGCCGAGCTTGACGTAGTTCAGCTCGTACGAGATTCCCCACGGCGCGGCCAGGGCGATCCCCGCGACGGCGGCGATGACCATGCCCCAGCTCATGATGCGCGTGAACCGGCGCTGGCCGACCGCCTCCACGACCCACGCGCCGAAAAGCACGGCGAAGCCGACGAGGTGGACGAGGACGACGGCGTGCCGGAGGATTTCCATGCCATCAGCCTACCTGAAGGATTGCTCAGTCGCGCAGGTCGCGGAGGAGGACAGCGGTGCGCAGGGCTGCGTCGGCGGCCTCGGCGCCTTTGTCTTCCTTCGAGCCGGGGAGCCCGGCACGGTCGATGCCCTGTTGCTCGTCGTCCAGCGTCAGCAGGCCGAAGCCCACGGGCTTGCCGGTGTCGAGCGCCACACGCGTGAGGCCATCGGTCGCCGCGGCCGACACGTATTCGAAGTGGGGTGTGCCGCCGCGGATGATGACGCCGAGTGCGACGACCGCGTCGGCCCCGGCATCCAACACCGCCTTGCTGACGACCGGCAACTCGAACGACCCCGCCACGCGCTCCAGGCGCCACGACGCTCCGGATGCCGCGAGCACCCGCTCGGCGCCGGCGATGAGTCCGTCGCTGATGACGTCGTGCCAGAGTCCGGCCACGATCACGACCTCGATGCCCGTCGCATCGACGGCCCGGGTCTCGGGTGCTCCGTGCCCGCTCATGCGTTCTCCTCCGTGATGGTCCGCGCGCGATCCAGATCTGCGTCGTCGATGATGTGGCCCATGCGGTCCCGCTTCGTGACGAGGTATTGGTGGTTGTTGGCCCCGACCCCGACGAGCAGGGGGACCTGCTCGACGACGGAGATGCCGAGACTGCGCAGCTGCGCGACCTTGTCGGTGTTGTTGGTGAGCAGGCGGACATTCTGCACGCCCAGGTCGTCGAGGATGCCGGCCGCCGCGCTGTAGTCGCGGGCATCCGCCGGGAGACCGAGCGCAAGGTTGGCATCGACCGTGTCGAGCCCGCGCTCTTGCAGGCTGTAGGCGCGCAGCTTGTTGATGAGCCCGATGCCGCGTCCCTCGTGACCGCGCATGTAGATCACGACGCCGCCGTCCTGCTCGATGCGGTCGAGTGCGGCATCGAGCTGCGGGCCGCACTCGCACTTGAGTGAGCCGAACGCTTCGCCGGTCAGGCACTCGGAGTGCACGCGGACCAGTGGAGCATCCTCGCTCAGGTCGCCTGAGACGACCGCGATGTGGTCGGTGCCGCTGAGGCGGTCCTTGTACGCGAGGAAGCGGAACGTTCCGTGCGACGTCGGTACTTCGGCCTCGGCGCGCAGGCTTACCCGCCGCTTCCGCGCGTGCTCGACGGGGGTGCCCTCGCTGCCGTCGAGATGCGCGATGAGCTGCTCGATCGTGATCACCGGGATGCCCTCGCGCGCACCCATTTCCAGAAGACCCGGAAGACGCATCATCGACCCGTCTTCCGCGACGACCTCACCGATCGCGGCGACGGGCTGAAGCCCGGCGAGCTTCATGAGATCGACGCCGGCCTCGGTATGACCGGCGCGTTCGCGCACGCCGCCGTCGACGGCGCGGAGCGGCAGGATGTGCCCCGGTCGGATCACCGACGTCGGGACGGAGGCCGGGTCAGCCAGCACGTTGAGCGTGTGCGAGCGGTCGGCCGCGCTGATGCCGGTCGAGACGCGGTCGGCGGCATCGACGCTGACCGTGTAGGCCGTGCCACGGCTGTCTTCGTTCACGGCCACCATGGGAGGAAGGTCGAGACGGTCGGCCCAGTCGGCGGGCATCGGCGCACAGATGAATCCGCTGGACCAGCGGATCGTCCAGGCGAGCCACTCGGCGGTGGCGAGCTCGGCCGACAGGATGATGTCTCCCTCGTTCTCGCGGTTCTCGTCATCGGCGACGATGACCGGCTTGCCGGCGCGGAGCGCGTCGAGGGCCTCCGGGATGCTGGAGAGGGTCATCGGGATTCTCCGTCGTTCGTTTCGGGGGCGAAGGCGAGCAGGCGCTGCACGTGGCGCGCCAGGATGTCGGTCTCGAGGTTGACGGTCTCGCCGACGGTGCGGGCGCCCAGGGTCGTGACCTCGAGCGTCTCGGGGATGAGAGACACTTCGAGCCAGTGCTGCTCGGCGTCGGCGGGACTTGCGTCCGAGACGGTGAGAGAGACTCCGTCGATCGTGATCGATCCCTTGTCGACGACCAGCGGGGCAAGCTCGGCCGGCATCCCGATCCGGATGACGCGCCACTGCTCGCCGGGGCGAATCTCGAGGACCGTGCCGACCCCGTCGACGTGGCCCTGGACGATGTGCCCACCCAGGCGGCCGTGTGCGGCCATCGCGCGCTCGATGTTGACGCGAGTGCCGGGCTGGGCGGCGCCGGCGGCCGACATGTCGAGGGTCTGGCGCATGACGTCGGCGGTGAACCAGTCCTCGCCCTGATCGATCACGGTCAGGCACACGCCGCTGACGGCGATCGAATCGCCGTGGTGGGCATCCGAGACCGCCAGGGGGGCGTGGACGGTGAGCCGCACGCCGTCGCCGGAGGGCGTCACCGCGGTCACGGTTCCCTGTTCTTCGATGATTCCGGTGAACATCAGTTCTCCTGTTCGGGGTGGATCGGATGGGCAACGACCAAGAGGTCATCGCCGAGCGAGGTGACGGAGGAGACGGTGAGGCGGCGCTGCTGCGCGATCGTCCCGACCCCGATGTCGGCAAGTGCCAGGCGCGAGCCGCCGAGAAGGGTCGGCGCGAGATAGATCAGCACGTCGTCGACGAGGTCCGCGCGGAGGAACGAGCTGGCGACGCGCGGTCCGCCCTCGATGAAGACGCGGTGGACGCCGAGTTCGCGGAGCCGGTCGAGCAGATCGGGGAGATCCTCGCCCTCGTCTTGGATGAAGGGAAGGGGATGTCGGCGCACCCGCGCCTCCTGCGGCATCGCTCGCGTGCCGATGACCACGGGACGCGGCTGGTGCGGGTAGAGGGTCCCGTCCGGGTGTCGAGCGGTGAGGGCGGGGTCGTCGGCCAGCAGTGTGCCGGTGCCGACGACGATCGCGTCGGCTGCGCTTCGCCGGAGGTGGACATCGGCGCGGGCCGTCTCCCCGGTGATCCACTGGCTCGTGCCGTCGTCCGCGGCGGCACGTCCGTCGAGGGACTGCGCCCACTTCACGGTGAGGTGCGGCCGGCCGAGTCGCTGCACCGTGAGCCACGAGTCCAGGAGCGCCACACCCGCATCCTCGAGCACGCCGGAGACGACCTCCACCCCGGCGGCGCGCAGGTGGGCTCCACCGCCGGCGGAGTCGTGGCCGGGGTCGGCGACGGCGTAGATCACCCGGGCGATGCCGGCGGCGATGAGCGCATCGGTGCAGGGTCCCGTGCGCCCGGAATGATTGCACGGCTCGAGCGTGACGACGGCCGTCGCGCCGCGGGCGGCGCCCGCCGGTACCTGCGACAGTGCGTCGACTTCCGCGTGCGGTGTGCCGGCTCCGCGATGCCACCCCTCGGCCAGAACCTCACCCGCGGGGGAGAGGAGCACAGCCCCGACCTGCGGGTTGAGGCCGCGGGGACCGTTCAACGCGAGCGTGAGGGCACGGTGCATCGCCTCGCGTTCGCGGTCTGTCGTCGCCATCGGTGTTCCTCCTGTGAGGCCCCGGGCAGGGTCGACACCGCAGACGTCGCGAACGACGCTGCGTGCTGCCTTCCATCCGGACTAGCGACAGATGTCTGTCGCATCACCGTCGGTCCCGGAATTCCACCGGATCGGCCCTTCGTCCCGGCGTGAGCCAGAACGACGAAGGGTTCGCGGACTATCACCGCCGGTTCGGATTCTCACCGACCCCGGAGCACGTGTAACTTCTCCGATCCTACTCAACACCGGGCGCGCGATTTCATTCCGTGTCGTCGAGCAGGGCGCGAGCTGTGGCCTCATCGATGACCAGCTCGGTGACGAGGTCAGCGGCCAGGGCACCGCGGAGCCCGCGAAGCTTCGCCGTACCGGCGATGACGCACACCCGGTGGGGCACGCGCCGCAGGGTCGCGAAATCCGGACCCGTCGCACGGTCGTTGAGCGCAATCCCGTCGGTCGATCCGTCGGCGCGGTAGAACACGGTGCCCACGTCACCGACCACCCCGGTCGTTTCCAATTGCGCCTGTTCGGCAGCGTCGAGATATCCCGCGGCATACACGTGACTCGGGATGCCGGACTCGGCCGCCCCGACGCTGAAGACGACGAGGTTCATCCGCTCTTGCAGATCGAGGATGCGGCGCGTGCTCGACTCACGCCAGAACGCGCGTCGCGTCGCCGGATCGTCGAAGAACGCGGGTACCGGAAACTGCTGCACGGCGGCTCCGTACGCGCGCGCGAACCGCTGCAGAATCTCACTCGCGTAGAGCAGACCTGTCGTGCGCGTGTTGCCCGAACCGTTGAGCTGCACGATGACGCTGCCGTGTGTGCGCGTCGGGATCAGGTGCGTGCTGACCGCCGCGGTCGTAGACCCCCAGGCGCCGCCGTCGTCGCGGTGCGATCGAGGCGCTCGGCCTCGGGGGGATGACGCGCAACGACGTGTTGATGCAGTTTCAGGCCGATATTCTCGGCATCCCCGTCGTGCGCCCAAAGGTCGTCGAGACCACGGCGCTCGGGGCGGCGTATGCCGCCGGGCTCGCGGTGGGAGTGTGGAAGAACCGTGAGGAACTGCGCTCGCACTGGCAAGAGGACGTGCGGTTCGAGCCGCAGATGGATGCCGGTGAGGCCGCGCGTCGCTACCGCCAGTGGAAGAAGGCCGTCGGCAAGTCGATCGATTGGGTCGACGAGGATGCCCGCATCCTGATGGGTACGACCGACTGAGTCGCGCGTTCCGCCCCTCGCTGATCGAGTGCCGCGCCGCAGGCGCGGTGTATCGAGATCATCCGATCACTTCAACAGTCGGCTGAGTCTCCGGTCGGCCAGCAGCTTCCCACCCGTCTGACACGTCGGGCAGTACTCCAGTGAGTTGTCCGCGAAGAACACCGACCGTACCTCGTCCCCGCAGACCGGACATGTCTCGCCGCGGCGCCCGTGGACGGCCATCCCGCGGCGCTTGGCATCTTTGAGATCCGCGGGCGGCTTGCCGGACGCTGCGGCCACCGCTTCTCTGAGGGTGCGATCCACCGCCGTGGCGAGCCGATCGATGTCGGCGGCATCCAGGCTGGCCGCCAACGCGTACGGCGACATGCGCGCGGCGTGGAGGATCTCGTCCGAGTAGGCGTTGCCGATCCCGGCGATGACGGACTGATCGCGCAGAACCCCTTTGATGTGGGTGCGGCGACCGGCGAGGAGTTCGGCGAGCGCGTCACGGGTGAAGGTGTCGGCGAGCGGATCCGGTCCGAGCCGCGCGATACCGGGCACATCCTGCGGATCGCGTACGGAGTACACCGCGAGCGACTTCTTGGTGCCAGCCTCGGTCAGATCGAATCCCGAGCCGTCGTCGAACGCCACGCGCAGGGCGATCGGTGTCTTGCCTGGACGGATCACGGTGCGTGGCAGCTGCTCGTACCACCGCAGCCAGCCCGCTTTGGCCAGGTGGAAGATCAGATGGTATCCCGCATCCGTCGCCAGATCGATGAACTTGCCGTGCCGTGCGACGGCGGTGACGGGGGAGCCGATGAGCGCGTCGAGGGGCGGATCGTAGGTCTTGAGCGCCGCGATGTTCGCGACGGTGGCCTTGGTCGGTGCGAGCCCAGTCGCGCGCGCAGCGAGGAAGTCGACGAGTCCCTGGACTTCCGGCATCTCCGGCATGGCCTCATCCTCCCACGTGCCGATCGGCCCCGTCAGCCCGCCGTCAGCGCGTTCCAGGACCGAGGTCCCCGGTCCCGGTCCCCGGCCCCCGGTGCCCGGTCCCCGGTGCCCGGTCCCCGGTCCCCCGGTCCCCGGTCCCCGGTCCCCGGTCCCCCGGTCCCCGGTCCCAGGTCCCCGGTCCCCGGGCACCGGTCCCCGCCCCGTCCACAATCCCCGATCCGTATTCAGTCTCCGCGTCGCGGCCAATCGCCCACACCCTCGTGATTCCGCGGCAGAGGCCAACGGCAGCACCCTCGCCAGACTGAATACGGCACGGGTGGCGCGCGGAGCTTCCTCCACAGCACGCGAATTCTCTCGGGTGTCCTCCGATGTGCCGCTGCGGTCTCCACGCCAAGGCGCAGACGGCGAGAGTTGCGGGATGTTCGAGGTATGGACGCGCGCCGAACTGCGCGCAGAGGGAATCAACAGGCGCGAGATCACCCAGGCTCTGGCCGATCGCGTGCTCATCCGTGTCCGCAAGGGGCACTACGTCCGAGGCGACGCGCCCGACGCTCTGATCCGTGCAGGGCGAGTGGGCGGGCGGCTCGGATGCGTCTCGCTCCTCGCGGAGTGTGGCGTTTTCGTGTTCGACCATTCCGTGACACACGTCCATATGGAGCGCGGTGACAGCAGGATGCGAGCCCCCGTCGGAAAGCGGCATCTCGCGGCTCGCTCTCAGCGACGGCGCGTGGTTCTGCACTGGCGAGCTCTGGTGGAGCCGCCAGGATCCGGGGCGGTTGATGTCGTGGATGCTGTCGCGCACGCCGTGCGATGTCAGGAACCGAGATACGCGATCGCCACGCTCGACAGTGCGCTGAACACGGGGTGCCTCTCCGCCGAAGGCCTGGAGCGTGTCTTCGATGTACTCCCGTCGCGGTATCGCGTCCTCCGGGGATTTGTTGACGCACGAGCACAAGCGGGAACCGAGACCCTCGTGCGCCTCATGCTGCTGCGGATGGGGTGTGCAGTCGACCTGCAGGTCGGTTTCACGGGCGTGGGCGCCGTGGACCTCGTCGTGGATGGATGGCTCGTGGTCGAGTGCGACAGCAAACAGTTCCACAGCAGCTGGGAGCAGCAACTCAAGGACTACCGCCGTGACCGCGCGCTGGCTGCGCTCGGCTACAGCGTGCTGCGGCTGACAGCGGAGGACATCCTTTATCGCCCCGAGATCGTCCTCGCCGCGCTTCGGGGCTTGGTCACCCGTGTGCGTGAACATGCGGCCGCGTGACCGTATTCAGTCTGGCTGCGCAGGCACGGCACTCTCTGGCTCGGAATCACGCGGATCCTGCGTCCGGGTGCACCACCAGCAGACTGAATACGGTCGGTGGAGGTGGGAGAAAGGGTGCCGAGCGGGCCGCGGCCGGGTGGCAAACGCAGCAACCGGGGGAGGATGCCAGGCTACAGGCGGCGGAGAAGGCCGATCTTGTCGTAGACCGAGGCGAGGGTGGCGTCGGCGACCTCGTCGGCGCGCGCGGCGTTCGCCGCCAGCACGCGATCGAGTTCAGCGGGGTCATCCAGCAGCTCGAGGGCACGAGCGCGGACCGGCCCGAACTCCTCGACGACGACCTCGGCCAGGCCCTTCTTGAAGTCCCCATAGCCGCGACCCGCGTACTCGTCCTCGATCGCCGGGATCTGGCGACCGGTGAGGGCAGCGTAGATCACGAGCAGGTTGGAGACACCCGGCTTGTTCTCGCGGTCGTAGCGGACGGTCCCGTCCGAGTCGGTCACGGCACGCATGACCTTCTTCGCCGAAGCGGCCGGGTCATCGAGCAGCCACAGGACGCCCGCGTCGGACTCGGCCGATTTGCTCATCTTCGCGGTCGGGTTCTGCAGGTCGTAGATGCGCGCGGTGTCCTTCTGGATCACCGGCATGGGCACTGTGAACGTCTTCCCGTACCGCGCGTTGAAACGCTCGGCGAGGTCGCGCGTGAGCTCGACGTGTTGCTTCTGGTCGTCGCCGACGGGCACGATGTCGGTTTGGTAGAGCAGGATGTCGGCGGCCATCAGCACCGGATAGGTGAAGAGCCCGACGCTCGTCGCATCGGTGCCGTAGCGCGAGGACTTGTCCTTGAACTGCGTCATCCGCGAGGCCTCACCGAACCCGGTGATGGTCGACAGGATCCACGCGAGCTCGGCATGCGCGCGCACGTGCGACTGGACGTACAGGGTCGACCGCGACGGCTCGATGCCAGCCGCGATGTACTGCGCGGCCGTGCGCCGGGTCTTCGCGCGCAGCTCGGCCGGGTCGTTCGGCTGTGTCAGGGCGTGCAGATCGACGACCGAAAAGAATGCCTCGTACGAGTCCTGCAGGTCGCGCCACTGCATGAGCGCCCCGATGTAGTTGCCGATCTGAAGTGAATCGGCGGAGGGCTGCATTCCGGAGTACAGGCGGGGTTTGCTCACCGGTCCAGTCTATTGACCGGATGCCGGCGCCTCGCCCGCATCAGAAGGCGTAGTCGGCGATCACGGGCGCGTGGTCACTCCACCGGGTGTCCCAGGACGGCGCGCGGACGACGCGGTAGTCCGTCACCCGCTCGGCGAGAGCGGGCGTGGCGAGGTGGTAGTCGATGCGCCAGCCCGTGTCGGTGTCGAATGCCTTTCCGCGGTTCGACCACCAGGTGTAGGGTCCGTCGACGTCACCCGCCCAGCGCCGGCCGACATCGACCCAGCCGAGCCCGGTTCCGGAAGATCCGTCCACGCAGGCGACATCCTCACCGGCGGCTCCGGTGAACCGGTCGAAGTAGGCGCGCTCGCGCGGCAGGAATCCGGCCTTCTTGACGTTGCCTTTCCAATTGCGGATGTCGAGCTCGCGGTGCCCGACGTTGAGATCGCCGGTGATGACGGCGAGCTCGCCGAGGTGCGCCATCCGTGCCTCCATAGCATCGAGGAAGGCGTATTTCGCAACCTGCTTCTCGGTGCCGTCTTCGCCGGTGAACACGTACGCGCTCACCACCGTGACGCGAGTTCCGTCGACGTCGATGTCGGCCTCGATCCAGCGTCCTTTCGAGTCGAGGGTGTCCTCGCCGAGCTCGACGCGCCAGATATCGAGCGGCTCCCGAGCGGCGATCGCCACCCCGGCACGCCCCTTGGCGAGTGCTTCGTCGCCCACGACATGCCACCCCGGGAGCGCGGCGGCGAGGTGTACCGCCTCGCCCCGCACCTCCTGCAGGGTGAGGATGTCGACGTCGGCGGTGTCGAGCCACGCCGACATCCCGTTGCGGGACGCGGCACGGATGCCGTTGACGTTGACGGAGGCGAGGCGAAGGTTCCGGGGCACCGGACAAGCCTAGGGCGCACCGCGGACACTCAGTCCAACAGCCCGGTGCGCCGCGGCGGGGGTGGGGATGCTTCCACGCGCGCAAGTTCGTCCTCCGCGCGTCGCACGTCTCGCTGGGCGAAGGGCATTCGCCACCACGATGTTTCGCCGCGAGCGATCTGCGCATCGCGCAGGCGCACCTGGGCGGCGGTGAGAAGCGCCGCATACTCCGCAGCGCGACGGTCTTCCTCGGTGAGTTCGACGAGCGGAACCTGCTCGTCCTTCGCGCGGACGGCGACCCAGGAGGCCGCGACGAGAATCACGATGCCGGCGAGACGGAACCACAACAGGAACCCGATGAAGACCGAGAAGGTCGCCAGCAAGGGGTTGGACGGCGTGTAGTACAGAAGCAGACCGGCGCCGAGCTGCAGGACGATCAGCGCCGCGCCGCCCATGAGGGCGCCCGGCCAGATCAGACGCCACTGCAGGGAGGTCCCGGTGAGGAACCGGATGAGCGCGGCCAACGCTGCGGTGTTGATCGCGAACCCGACGGCGATCGATGCCACCCGGCTGACGAGCGAAACCCAGCCCGAGGCACCCGCGAGTCCGAACAGTTCGAACAGCAACTCGACGGCGCCGCTGGAGACCCACGCCAGAACCGCGCCGATGACAAGTGACACCCCGAACATCAGCGCGGCCAGCAGATCGCGCGCCTTCAGCAGCAGGTAGTTGCGGCGATCGAAGGAGAGGCCGAACGTGTCGCGCACCGCGCGGCGGGTGAAAGTGACGAAGCCGATTGCGGTCCAGACCGCGACCACGAAGGCCACGGCGCCGGTGATGGCGAGGACTCCTGTGGAGGAGTACGCGATCGCCGCCACGTCTTCTGCGCGGATCAGGCCTGGGTGGTCGGCGCTGCCGATCAGACCGGGGATATAGGAATTGATGATCGCGATCAGCCCGGCGATGGCCTGTTCGCTGCCGCCCAGCCACACACCGACGACGGCGCCGCCGAAGTAGATGACCGCGAAGATCGCGAACAGCGACTGGTAGCTGATGGCCGCGGCGAGCAGGAAGCCGTTGTGCTGGAGGAAGTGCCGCCACACCCGGATGGGGAACCACGCCAGCGTCTTGCGGGTCAGCTCGGTGGCGCGCTCGATCGGCTCGTCCCATCGCCCGCGTAACTCGGATTTCTCCCAGCGCGCGCGCCAGTCGGCATCCGACGTCTCGCCCCGCTCAGTCACGGGTACACACTATCGACCGGAGGCTCAGCGCCCCCGCAGGACCGCTTGCTTGACCTCGGCGATCGCCTTGGTCACCTCGATGCCGCGCGGGCACGCCTCGGTGCAGTTGAACGTCGTGCGGCAGCGCCAGACGCCTTCTTTGTCGTTGAGGATGTCGAGGCGCACATCTCCCGCGTCATCGCGCGAGTCGAAGATGAAGCGGTGAGCGTTGACGATCGCGGCCGGACCGAAGTACTGTCCGTCGGTCCAGAAGACGGGGCAGGACGACGTGCATGCCGCGCAGAGAATGCACTTGGTCGTGTCGTCGAAGACCTCGCGGTCGACGATCGATTGCACGCGCTCCTTGCCTGCTTCGGGCTTCGAGTTCGCGATGAGGAACGGCTGCACTTCGCGGTACGACGCGAAGAACGGCTCCATGTCGACGATGAGGTCTTTCTCGAGTGGCAGGCCCTTGATCGCCTCGACGTAGATCGGCTTCGAGATGTCGAGGTCCTTGATCAGCGTCTTGCAGGCGAGGCGATTGCGCCCGTTGATGCGCATGGCGTCGGATCCGCAGATACCGTGCGCGCACGAACGGCGGAACGACAGCGACCCGTCGACTTCCCATTTGATCTTGTGCAGAGCGTCGAGCACGCGATCGGTGGGGTAGAGCTCCACGTCGTAATCGACCCAGCGCGGCTCGTCGTCGACCTCCGGGTCGAAGCGACGCACGATGAAGGTGACCAGGTACGACTGGATGCCGGAATCGGTGGTGACGGCGGCCTCTTCAGCGACGAGGGTCATCAGTACTTCCTCTCCATCGGCGGGTAGTTGAGCTCGCCCTTGTCGTTCTTGGTGAACACGACCGGTTTCCAGTCGAGGGTGATGTGGTCCTCGGGGTCCGGCGAGTGCGGATCTCCGGTGAGGTACGCCATCGTGTGTTGCATGTAGTTCTCGTCGTCGCGCGCTTCGTAGTCCTCGCGCATGTGGCCCCCGCGGCTCTCCTTGCGGTTGCGCGCGGCGTACGCGACGATCTCGGCGAGGTCGAGGAGGAACCCGAGCTCGACGGCCTCGAGCAGATCGGTGTTGAACCGCTTGCCCTTGTCGTCGACGTGGATGTTCTTGTACCGCTGGCGCAGATCGTGGATCGTGCCCATGACGTTGGTGAGGGTCTCTTCCGTGCGGAAGACCTGGGCGTTTGCGTCCATCTCTTCCTGCAGCTTCTTGCGGAGCACCGCGATCCGCTCGCCGCCGGGGTTGTTGCGGAGACCCTCGATGAGCTCGCGCACCTCCTTGGCGGGATCGTCGGGGAGCGGCACGAAGTCGGCCGTCTGCACGTATTCGACGGCCTTGCGTCCCGACCGCTTACCGAACACGTTGATGTCCAGCAGCGAGTTGGTGCCGAGGCGGTTCGCGCCGTGCACCGAGACGCACGCGCACTCGCCCGCAGCGTAGAGGCCCGGAACAACCCGATCGTTGTTCTGCAGCACCTCTCCGTCGGTGTTGGTCGGGATGCCCCCCATGGCATAGTGCGCGGTCGGCATGACCGGGACGGGCTCGGTCACCGGGTCGACACCGAGGTAGGTGCGGGCGAACTCCGTGATGTCGGGGAGCTTGGTCTCGAGGACCTCGGCGCCCAGGTGCGTGCAGTCGAGGTAGACGTAGTCCTTGTTGGGGCCGGCGCCGCGGCCTTCCAGGACCTCCTTGACCATGCATCGGGCGACGATGTCACGCGGCGCGAGGTCCTTGATCGTGGGCGCATAGCGCTCCATGAACCGCTCGCCGGAGGCGTTGCGCAAGATCGCCCCTTCGCCGCGCGCCCCTTCGGTCAGCAGGATCCCGAGTCCGGCAAGACCGGTGGGATGGAACTGGAAGAACTCGATGTCCTCCAGCGGCAGTCCCTTGCGCCAGATGATCCCGACACCGTCGCCGGTGAGCGTGTGGGCGTTGGAGGTCGTCTTGTAGATCTTGCCGAAGCCGCCGGTCGCGAAGATGACGGCCTTGGAGTGGAAGACGTGCAAGTCGCCGGTGGCGAGTTCGTACGCGACGACGCCGGCGATCTGGGTGTTGCCGTCGGCATCCTTCACCGTGATCAGGTCGAGCGCGTAGAACTCGTTGAAGAAGTTGATGCCGAGCTTGACGCAGTTCTGGAACAGCGTCTGCAGGATCATGTGGCCGGTGCGGTCGGCGGCGTAGCACGCCCGACGCACGGGGGTCTTTCCGTGGTCGGCGGTGTGTCCACCGAAGCGGCGCTGGTCGATCTTTCCCTCGGGCGTGCGGTTGAACGGCAGGCCCATGTTCTCGAGGTCGATGACGGCGTCGATGGCTTCCTTGGCCAGGATCTCCGCGGCATCCTGGTCGACGAGGTAGTCGCCCCCCTTGACGGTGTCGAAGGTGTGCCACTCCCACGAGTCTTCTTCGACGTTGGCGAGCGCCGCCGCCATGCCGCCCTGCGCCGCACCGGTGTGCGAGCGGGTGGGGTAGAGCTTCGTGATCACGGCGGTCTTCGCGCCGGGTCCGGCTTCGATGGCTGCGCGCATGCCGGCGCCGCCGGCACCCACGATGACGACGTCGAACTCGTGGTAGTACACGCCGTTCTTCAGGACAGCGTCGGGGTAAGTGCTCACGTCAGGATGCCTCTTCGTCTACTTTTCGTCTCGTCGCCGTGCCGGACTCACAGAGCCTGGCAGGCCTCCCAGAACGCACTGTCTGTCGTCACGCCGTTGCAGGGGTCGAACGCGAACACCACGAGTGTGCCGAGCACGATCAGCAGGCCTGCGGCCACGAAGATCGCCCACACGAGGGTCTTGCGCACCGTCTCGCCGGTCACGTAGTCGTTGACGATCGTGCGCATGCCGTTCGCGCCATGAATCAGCGCCAGCCACAGCATGAGGATGTCCCATACCTGCCAGAACGGGTTCGCGAGCTTGCCGGCGACGAAGCCCCAGTCGAGCGCGTTGATGCCGTCGCCCACCATCAGGTTCGAGAACAGATGGCCGAAGATGAGCACGACCAGCACGACGCCGGAGATGCGCATGTACAGCCAGCCCCATTTCTCGAGATTGGGACCCTTCTTGCGGATGTGCGGCTCGCGGCTCTGCGGGGAGCGAGGTGCGGCCAGGGTGTCTGCGGTCATCAGTGTCCCCCTCCGGTGTTCGAGAAGACGTTGATGAGGTGGCGCGGCACGAAGCCGGCGAGGGTGACGGCCCAGATCCCCAAAACACCCCACCACAGCTGGCGCTGGTAGCGCGTGGCCCAGGGCCACAGGTCGACGGCGATGATGCGCAGGCCGTTGTAGGCGTGGTAGGCGATCGCGGCGACGAGGGCGACCTCGCCGATACCCATGATGGGGTTCTTGTAGGTGCCGATCACCGCGTCGTATGCCTCGGGGGACACGCGGATGAGAGCGGTGTCGAGCACATGCACGAGGAGGAAGAAGAAGATGGCGATGCCGGTGATGCGGTGCAGAACCCACGACCACATGCCCTCGCGGCCGCGGTAGAGCGTGCCGCGCGGGGTTTTGGACGTGGTTTCGGAAACCTCCGGCGTGACGCGTGCTGGTGCAGACACTTCGTCCTCCCTGGGTGTGATGGGACACCTCGATACGGCGGGGGATGAAATCCCCGGGGCGTTTTCGACCCTCGGCGTCGCACACGGGCGCTGGTGTCATCCTATGCGCCGATGTCGACCGGGAGCGAGTGAGGTTCGCCTAAGTTATCTCGACGTCGAGATAACTCCCGACTTCCGGGGGGAGTCGGGTGGGGCGGGTACTCTCGGAGCATGGCCCACCCGATCAAGGACTTCTACGCTGTCATCCCCGCGGGAGGGGTGGGTTCGCGGCTGTGGCCGCTCTCGCGCGCCGATGCGCCGAAGTTCCTGCACGACCTCACCGGGTCGGGGCATTCGCTGCTGCGTGACACGTGGGACCGGCTGGCACCCCTGACCGGTCCGGATCGGATCGCCGTGGTCACCGGCCGCGCTCATCGCGCGGCGGTCGAAGCACAGTTGCCCGGCATCGCCGATCTGAACGTCATTTTGGAGTCCGAGCCGCGCGATTCGGCGGCGGCGATCGGGTTGGCCGCGGCGATCCTCCACCGCCGCGAACCGGATGTCATCATCGGCTCCTTCGCCGCTGACCACGTCATCCGCGGCACGCGCGTTTTCGAGTTCGCGGTGCGCGATGCCGTCGAAGTGGCACGCGAAGGTTACGTGTGCACGATCGGGATCACGCCGTCCGAGCCGGCAGTCGGATTCGGGTACATCAAGCGCGGGGGTGAGCTCATCGTCGACGGCGCGCGCGACGCCTCGCTGGTCGAGCGCTTCGTTGAGAAGCCCGACCTCGAAACGGCGAAGCAGTACGTCGCCGATCGCGACTACCTGTGGAACGCGGGCATGTTCATTTCGCGCGCCGATGTTCTGCTGGCCGAGATTGCGGCATCCAACCCCGAGCTGTACGCCGGACTCATCGCCCTCGCCGAGGCCTGGGACGATCGCGACCTGCGCGGACCCGCCGTCGACCGGATCTGGCCGACCTTGCCGAAGATCGCGATCGACTACGTCGTGGCAGAACCTGCCGCCGAACGGGGGCGCCTCGCCGTCGTGCCGGGGCACTTCGACTGGGACGACGTCGGTGACTTCGCGAGCCTCGCCAAGCTCAACTCCGGGGGACGCAAAAACGACCTCGCGATCCTGGGGGAGAATGCCCGCATCCTCTCCGACGCCGCCAGTGGCATCGTGGTCAGCCACACGAACCGCGTGATCAGCCTGATCGGCGTGAAAGACATCGTGGTCGTCGACACTCCCGACGCCCTGCTGGTCACCACGAGCGAGCACGCGCAGCGCGTGAAAGGTGTCGTCGACGCGCTGAAACTGACGGGCCGCGGCGACGTCCTCTAACGACCGGCCCGATTGCGCAGGATGCCGCCCACATGACGGATTGATTGCGTCTTTGTAACCATTGGGCCCGGCGGGTGGGTGCAGGGTGCAAATCGGCGGTCACACTGGGTACCTTCGACAGGTGCGTCCGCGAAATCCGCGGTCATATCAATGTGGAGGCTGCATTGACCATCTCGACCACCAAGAAGCTCGCCGGCATCACCGCCGCCGCGGGACTCATCTTCGCTCTCGCCGGTTGCGGCTCGGCGCCGGAGACCACCCCCACCAGCACCGGCGACGCCGGCGCTGTCGTGGATGGCTTCCTGCCCTGCCTGATCTCCGACGCCGGCGGCTGGAACGACAAGTCGTTCAACGAGTCCGCGAAGAACGGCATGGACAAGGCTGCGGCCGAGTTGGATGTCGCCCCGCTCGAGTTCGAGTCGACCAACGACAACGACTACGCCCCCAACATGGAGACCGCGGTCGCCGAGGGCTGCACCCTGATCGTCGCCGTGGGCTTCAAGCTCGCCGCCGCGACCGTCGAGGCCGCGAACGCGAACCCCGACATCGACTTCGCGATCATCGACGACTACGCCGACACCGACTTCGACGGCACGACCGATGCTCCGAACATCAAGCCCCTCGTCTTCAACACGGCCGAGGCCGCGTACCTCGGCGGTTACGCCGCGGCCGCGTGGTCGGCTGAAGCGGGCGTGAACAAGGTCGGCACCTTCGGTGGCATGCAGATCCCGTCGGTCGCCGTGTTCATGGACGGCTACCAGCTCGGTGTCGAGAAGTACAACGAAGACAAGGGCGCCGCGGTCGAGGTCTTCGGCTGGGACGTCGCCACGCAGGAAGGTGCCTTCACCGGCGCCTTCGACGCGAACGACACCGCCAAGCAGACCGCACAGTCGGTGCTCGACCAGGGCATCGACGTCATCCTCCCCGTGGGTGGCCCGATCTACAAGAGCGCCGCGGCGGCCATCGCCGACAGCGGCAAGAGCACGCTGATGCTCGGCGTCGACAGCGACCTCGCCGTCGCCGACACGAGTGTCACCGACGTGACGCTGGTCTCGATCATGAAGGCGATCGACGTCGCCGTCTACGACGCGACCATCGCCGCTGCCGGTGGAGAGTTCGACCCGGCTCCGTACGTGGGCACGCTGGAGAACGAGGGCGTCAAGCTCTCGAGCTTCCACGACTTCGAGTCGCAGCTGCCCGATGGCCTGCTCGACGAGCTCGCCGCCCTGCAGGCGTCGATCATCGCCGGCGACATCACGGTGGAGTCCGACAACTCCCCGTAAGCAGCCTCGATGACGGGGCCGAGAGGAGCAGTCCTCTCGGCCCCGTTTCGCTGTGAGTAGACGTTCGTTCTCGATAGATTGGCCGGTATGAAGCTCGAGCTCCGCGGGATCACGAAGAGGTTCGGCAGCCTCGTCGCCAACGACCACATCGATCTGCTCGTCCAGCCGGGGGAGATCCATGCTCTCCTCGGCGAAAACGGTGCCGGGAAGTCCACCCTGATGAACGTCCTCTACGGTCTGTACCGGGCCGACGAGGGCGAGATCGTGCTCGACGAGGTCGTCCAGCATTTCCGTGGCCCCGGCGACGCGATGACGGCCGGCATCGGGATGGTGCACCAGCACTTCATGCTCATCCCCGTCTTCACCGTGGCCGAGAACGTCATGCTCGGCCATGAGGAGACGAAGGGGCTCGGACGGCTCGACCTCGGCGCCGCACGCGCGCACGTGCGCGCCGTCGCCGACCGCTTCGGATTTCAGATCGATCCCGATGCCCTCGTGGGCGACCTGCCGGTCGGTGTGCAGCAGCGCGTCGAGATCATCAAGGCGCTCTCCCGCGATGCGAAGGTGCTCGTCTTCGATGAGCCCACCGCGGTGCTCACGCCGCAGGAGACCGATGAGCTGATGGCCATCATGCGCCAGCTCCGGGACGAGGGAACCTCGATCGTCTTCATCACCCACAAGCTCCGTGAGGTCCGCGAAGTCGCCGACCGCATCACGGTCATCCGTCTGGGTGCGGTCGTCGGTGAAGCCTCCCCCACCGCATCCAACGCGGAACTCGCCTCGCTCATGGTCGGACGCGCAGTGGAGCTGACGGTGCACAAGAACGCTCCCCAGGTGCGCGAGGGCGGTCTGCAGGTGCGCGATCTGCGCGTGCTGACCACCCGTGGCGCGATCGTCGTCGACGGCGTCACCTTCGACGTGCGTCCGGGCGAAGTCCTCGCCGTCGCCGGCGTGCAAGGCAACGGGCAGACCGAGCTCGTCGAGGCCATCGTCGGTCTCGCCGCCCGTACGGAGGGATCGATCCGCCTCGACAGCGAAGAACTGGTCGGCAAGAGCGTGCGCGGCATCCTCGAATCCGGTGTGGGTTTCGTCCCGGAAGATCGCAAGGAAGACGGGCTCGTCGGGAACTTCTCCGTCGCGGAGAACCTGGTGCTCGACCGGTCGACCGACTCGGAGTTCTCCCGGATGGGGACCATTCGACGGGCCGCGCTCGACGACTTCGCGCGCGCGCGGATCGAAGAGTACGACATCCGCACCCAGGGTCCGGAGACGCCCGCCGGAACCCTGTCGGGCGGCAACCAGCAGAAGGTCGTCATCGCGCGAGAGATGAGCCGAGAGCTTCGCCTCCTGGTCGCCGCACAGCCGACGCGCGGTGTCGACGTCGGCTCGATCGAGTTCATCCACAAGCGCATCATCGAAACGCGGGATGCCGGCATCCCCGTCGTCGTCGTCTCGACCGAGCTCGACGAAGTCACCGCACTTGCCGACCGCATCGCGGTCATGTATCGCGGAAGGATCGTCGGCATCGTGCCGGGGGATACCCCCCGTGACATCCTCGGCCTCATGATGGCCGGCGCAACCGATCCGGAGGTAGCCGCATGAGCGGCGTGACGCCCGGCGCCGCGGACGCGGCGCGCCCCGCTGAGCAGCTCCCCCCCATCAGCACTCCCCTGGCCGGTGAAGAGATTCCGCCGCCGCCGCGGTCGAACGTCGTCCTGAAGGAGATGCTCCGGGGGAGTGCCGTGACGACGTTCCTTGCGATCGTCCTGGCGATGATCGTCGGCGGTGTGCTCATCGCGATCACGAACGAAGACGTGCAGGCCGCCGCCGGCTACTTCTTCTCCCGACCCGGCGACACGTTCGCCGCTGTGTGGAATGCGGTCTACAGCGGGTACGAGGCGCTCTTCCGCGGTGCCGTGTTCAACCCACGCGGCGCCGACTTCGCGGCGCAGATCCGCCCGCTGACGAACTCTCTCGGCTTCGCCGCGCCGCTGATCGCGGCCGGCCTCGGTGTCGCGCTCGCGTTCCGCGTGGGCCTGTTCAACATCGGCGCGCGTGGTCAGATGCTCATCGGCGCGATGTTCGCGGGGCTGTTCGCTTTCAACCTGGATCTGCCGATGTGGATCCACCTTCCGCTCACCCTGATGGCCGGCATCCTCGGTGGTGCGCTGTGGGGCGGCATCGTCGGACTCCTCAAGGCGAAGACGGGTGCGCACGAGGTGATCCTCACGATCATGCTCAACTACGTCGCGTTCTACCTGTTGCTCTGGATGCTGCGCAGCCCCGGCCTCCTCCAGATGCCCGGCACCAATCAGCCGCAGACGAAGCCCACTCCCGCCTCCGCGCAGTTCCCCGATCTGCTCGGCCCGCTCTTCCCGGCGCTCGACTGGGGTTTCGTCGTCGTCGTTCTGGCTACCCTGCTCGTCTGGTGGCTCATCGAGCGCTCGAGCCTGGGATTGCGCCTGCGCGCGGTGGGGGAGAACCCGCATGCCGCGCGTGCGGCGGGCATCAACGTCGAGCGCCTGTACGTCTACGCGATGCTGTTCGCCGGGGGTCTCGCGGGCCTGGCCGCCATGAACCAGATTCAAGGCAACGTGACGACCGGGTTCGGTGCGACGATCGACGCGGGCATCGGCTTCGACGCGATCACCGTGGCGCTCCTCGGCCGCAGCCGCGCGTGGGGCACGTTCGCCGCCGGCATCCTGTTCGGTGCGCTGAAGGCCGGATCGTTCTCGATGCAGGCGCAGGGGATTCCCGTCGACATCGTCCTCGTGGTCCAGTCGCTCATCGTGCTGTTCATTGCCGCGCCGCCGCTCCTTCGCGCGGTGTTCTTCCTCCCGAAGACCGACCTCGAGAAGGCGGCCAAGGCGCGAGCCAAGGCCGCGAAGAAGGCGGTGGCGGCATGAGCGCTCCCACGCTGGTCGCCGATGACGGCACGATTCAGCTCACCGTCGTCAAGGAACGCCACTTCAAAGTGCCGATCGTCTTCGGCATCGTCCTGGTGCTCCTCGGCGCTTTGTTCGTCTTCGCTCCGCGTGGAGGTGTGTCCACATTCCGGTTGGGGGACCCGACCTCGGCGATCGCACTCCCGGATGTGGAGGTTCCGACGGGACCGACCAGCTGGGCGCTCTGGGCGCTCCTCGCGCTCCTCGCGCTCTGGGCGACCTGGGTGGCCTGGTCGTACCGCCGCACCCCGCTGTGGCTGACGATCGCGTTCAGCGTCTTGGCCGTTTTCGCCTTCCTGGTCTGGGCCGCCGCCGGTGGCCTCGTCCCGGTGTCGAACCTGCTGTTCGGTGCCGTCTCCCTCTCGGTGCCGCTGGTCTTCGGCGCGCTGGGCGGCGTGATCGGCGAGCGCGCCGGTGTCGTGAACGTGGCCATCGAGGGGCAGCTCCTGCTCGGTGCCTTCTCGGCGGCGCTGCTGGCGAGCATCACCGGCAACCCGTTCATCGGCCTCATCGGCGCGATGATCGGCGGCGTCCTCGTCTCGTTCGTGCTCGCGGCGTTCGCCATCAAGTACCTCGTCGATCAGGTCATCGTCGGTGTCGTGCTCAACGTGCTCGTCACCGGCCTCACCGGCTTCCTCTATGGAGCGCTGTTGGTGCCCAACGAGGCGACGCTCAACCGTCCCGAGCGGTTCGGCCGCATCGAGATCCCGGTGCTGAGCGACATCCCGATCATCGGGCCGGTGCTGTTCAACCAGACCTTCATCGTGTACCTGATGTTCGTCACGGTCGCCCTCGTGGCCTGGGGGCTGTACCGCACGCGCTGGGGACTCCGGCTTCGCGCCGTCGGCGAGCACCCGCAGGCAGCCGACACCGTGGGCATCAAGGTGAACGCCACCCGATTCTGGAATGTGATGCTCGCGGGCGCGATCGCCGGTATCGGCGGCGCCTACTTCACGCTCGTGTCGGTGCCGCAGTTCGGCAAGGAAATGACGGCCGGCCTCGGGTTTATCGCTCTGGCCGCCGTGATCTTCGGCCGGTGGGACCCGATCCGCGCCACCCTCGCGGCGCTCCTGTTCGGCTTCGCGACGAACCTGCAGAACCTGCTGACGATCCTGAAGACCCCGATCCCCAGCGAATTCATGCTCATGCTTCCGTACGTCGTCACGATCCTCGCGGTCGCCGGCTTCGCGGGGCAGATCCGGGGGCCTGCGGCATCCGGAAAACCGTACATCAAGGGATAGACACCGTGACCGACATCGATTGGGACGAACTGCGCAGCGTCGCCGTTCAGGCCATGGAACGCGCCTACGCACCCTACTCGCGCTACCGGGTGGGGGCTGCCGCCCTCGTCGCTGACGGACGCATCGTTTCGGGGTGCAACGTCGAGAACGCGTCTTACGGTGTGGGCCTCTGCGCCGAATGCGCCCTCGTGGGCGACCTGCATATGTCGGGCGGGGGCCAGCTGGTCGCGTTCGTCTGCGTCAACAACGACGGCGAGACGATCATGCCGTGCGGACGTTGCCGTCAACTGCTCTACGAATTCGCGCTGCCGGGCATGCTGCTGGAGACGGTCTCCGGCATCCGGACGATCGACGAAGTCCTGCCGGATGCGTTCGGCCCGCGTGATCTGGAGGCTGCCCGATGACCGCTGTTGAGCCGTTCGACGCTGTCGATGTCATCCGCGCCAAGCGCGATGGTGGCACCGTCCCCGAGGATGCGCTGCGCTGGATGGTCGACGCCTACACCCGGGGCTATGTCGCCGATGCGCAGATGGCCTCGTTCGCGATGGCGGTGCTGCTCAACGGCATGGAGCGCGACGAGATTCGCGTGATGACCTCGGCGATGATCGCCTCGGGCGAGCGGATGAGCTTCGCCGGCCTCGGTAAAACGACGGTCGACAAGCACTCGACCGGCGGCGTCGGCGACAAGATCACGCTGCCGCTCGCGCCGCTCGTGGCGGCTTTCGGCGTCGCGGTTCCGCAGTTGTCGGGGCGTGGCCTCGGGCACACCGGCGGCACGCTCGACAAGCTCGAGTCGATCCCCGGCTGGCGCGCCGCCCTCAGCAATGAGGAGCTCTTCGCTCAGCTCGAGGGCGTCGGCGCGGTCATCTGCGCCGCCGGCTCGGGCCTCGCTCCTGCCGACAAGAAGCTCTACGCGCTGCGGGATGTCACCGGCACGGTGGAGGCGATCCCGCTGATCGCCTCGTCGATCATGTCGAAGAAGATCGCCGAAGGCACCGGCGCGCTCGTGCTCGATGTGAAGTTCGGCTCGGGTGCTTTCATGCGCGACGTCGACAAGGCCCGCGAGCTCGCGCGGACGATGGTCGCACTCGGCACCGACTCGGGCGTGGCGACCACGGCGCTGCTGACCGACATGAACACGCCGCTCGGCCTCGCGATCGGCAACGCCAACGAGGTCCGTGAATCGGTCGAGGTGCTCGCCGGCGGTGGCCCCGCCGACATCGTCGAGCTGACCGTTGCGCTCGCCCGCGAAATGCTCTCGCTCGCCGGCCAGCCGGACGCCGACGTCGAAGAGGCCCTGCAGGACGGCCACGCGATGGACGCCTGGCGCCAGATGATCCGCGCCCAGGACGGCGATCCGGATGCCGCCCTCCCCGCCCCCCGCGAGACCCACACGGTCGTGGCAGACGCAGACGGCGTCGTCTCGCGCATGGACGCGCTGCCGTTCGGTGTGGCCGCGTGGCGCCTCGGCGCGGGCCGCGCGCGCGCGGAGGACCCCGTCGTCCACGCCGCGGGCATCGATCTCCACGTCAAGCCGGGTGAGCGTGTGGCGGCCGGACAGCCGGTGTTCACCCTGCTCGCCGATGATGGAAACCGTTTCGCCCGGGCGCTCGATGCCCTGGACGGCGCCTGGGAGATCGGGGCGGAAGCCCCGGCATCCACCCCGCTCGTCCTCGAGCGCATCACCGCCTGATTACCCGAACCCGAACCTCCAGGAGATCCACATGGCCATCGACCAGCACGGTGACACGACGCTCGACGGCGTCTCCATCCGGTCCCTCCCGAAGGTGTCGCTCCACGATCACCTGGACGGGGCGCTGCGCCCGCAGACCATCATCGAGCTGGCCGACGAGATCGGGCTCGAGGTTCCGCAGACGGATGCCGCCGACCTCGCCGACTGGTTCGAGGATCAGAGCGACTCGGGCTCGCTCGTGGAGTATCTGAAGACGTTCGACCTCACGACCGCGGTCATGCAGAACGCCGACGGCCTCCGCCGCGTCGCCCGCGAGTTCGTCGAAGACCTCGCCGCCGATGGCGTCATCTACGGCGAGGTGCGCTGGGCGCCCGAACAACACCTGGCCGGCGGTCTGTCGCTGGAAGAGGCCGTCGAGGCCGTTCAGGAGGGCATCGAGGAAGGTGAGGACGCCGTCTCGGGCACCGATCGCGACATCCGCGTCGGACAGCTCATCACCGCGATGCGGCACACCGACCGATCGCTCGAGATCGCCGAGCTCGCGGTCGCCTTCCGCGGTCGCGGGGCCGTCGGGTTCGACATCGCCGGTCCCGAGGACGGATTCCCCGCCTCGAACCATCGCGCGGCGTTCGACTACCTGGCGGCCCAGTTCTTCCCGACGACCGTCCACGCGGGGGAGGCCGCCGGACTCGATTCGATCCGCTCGGCCCTCATCGACGGTCGCGCGCTGCGCCTCGGCCACGGCGTGCGCATTGCCGAAGACCTCGAGGTCATCCAGCAGAAGGGCGACGAAGTGCTGGTGACCTTCGGCGACCTGGCCCGCTGGGTACGCGATCGGGAGATTCCGCTCGAGCTGTCGCCCTCGTCGAACCTGCAGACCGGCGCGATCGCCGCCTGGGGAACGGGGCTGGAAGACCACCCGTTCGACCTGCTCTACCAGCTCGGGTTCGCCGTCACGGTGAACGTCGACAACCGCACCATGAGTCGCACGTCGCTCACCCGCGAGCTGGCTCTGCTGGCGGAGACGTTCGACTATCGCCTGGAGGACCTCGAGGCGTTCCAGCTGAACGCTGCTGCGGGCGCCTTCCTCTCGGTGGAGGAGCGCGAGGAGCTCATCGAGCTCATCGGAGAGGGCTTCGGCGCCTGACGCACCCGCGGGGCCAGTCGTCGGGCCTGAGGCCTCGGCGCAGGTTGGGTTCGGGTTCCGTTCACAACTCCGGAAAAGTCGTGCTCGGCTGGCGTGGCGTCGGCGCCGCGCCAGGCGGGGCCGCGATTCACCGGAGTTGTGAACGCCGGCGTCGGCCCGAAGGGCGCCGCCTGTCGTGGCACCGACGCTGCGCGCCTCAGCGGCGCGGACCGTGCGCCAGGGCGGAGCGCAGCGTGGCCAGGACGCGTTCCGGATGAAACAGGATGTCCTCGGCGATGAATCGCAGTGGCACGTACCCGAGCGCGACGGCGGCCGCATCCCTCCGTCGATCGCGCTTGTGGTCCTGCCAGCCGCCGTGGTGCTTCTCGCTGTCGCACTCGACGATCAGCCAGCCTTCAACCAGAATGTCGACGAAGCCGACTCCGTCGATCTCGACCTGCAGGTCGAATCCGCAGCCGAGTCCGCGCAGCATGAGTCGGACGAGGGACTCGGTGCCCGCCTCCGCGCGAGGATCCAGAAGGGGGCGGAGGCGCCGATATCGTCGCGGTAGCAGGGCGAACACCTGTGCGATCTCGGTCTCGTCGACGAGACCGAGATGCCAGGCGCTGTCCAATGTCGCCAACGCGGCGCGCGGTGCCTGACACCGAACAGAGGCGGCGAGCGCCTCGACCAGGGGTGTGATGACGGCGTCCTCCGCCGCTGTGGTCGCACGCCAGTGGCGAGTGACGCCGTCGGGCGCGGTCGGAAGACGGCTTGCGTCCGGATCGACCTGAACGTGCGGAGGGGAGGGCCTCTCGACGAAGACACCGAGCAGTGCGAGCAGCGACAGGCAGTCGACCCGGCCGCCGGCGCGCACAGCGGTGATCACCGTCGGATGGCAGTCGTGCGGCAGGTATCGACCGCGCCGGGGGCGCAGGAGGTCGCCGGCGCGAACCGCCGTGGTGATCTCGCGTGGCCGCGCGCCGCCGGCGAGGAGGTCGAGGCGAGAGAGGAAGCGCAGGGGGACATCAGGCGGCAGAGTCGGTCGCGGGGTTCGTGGGCGAAGCATGAGGGAACTCTCGTCGCCGCACGCGGAGGTCGGTGGTCCGGACGCGGGATATGTGGAGAGAACGCCCGGAACCTGAACTGGGGAGAGCACGTTCGCGGATGCTGTCCGCAACTCCGGTGTGAACTTGTCCGGGAGGTGATTTTGGTGCTCGACACCCGACGTGTGCGCCATTCGTCCGGAGTTGTGACCGCGGCCGGGGCGAGTGCTCGCGGGCGGGCGCGGTGGGCCGATCAGCGGAGAGCAGCGGCGAGCTCGCCGACCTGCGCCGTGATGACGGCATGCACCTCGGCCGCGCTCGCGGTCGGCGTGCCGTCACCCGCCTGCAGCCCGTAGGAGCCGAACGACGCGTGACTGGCGCCGGGGATCTCCACCATCTCCGCGTCAGCGGGGAGAAGATCGCGGGCGTCCGCGATCTTCTCGGGGGTCGACAGGCCGTCTTCCGACCCCGCCAGACTCAGAACGGGCAGATCGATGCCGGAGAGATCGTTCGGGCAGTACGAGGCGAAGAGTACGGGCGCCTCGGCATCGGCGGCGAGTTGGCACGAGCGCACGCCACCGAGCGAGTGCCCGCCGACCATCCACGACGCCACGTCCGGCGCGAGGTCGGTGAAACTCGACAGGCCGCGCAAATCGAAGAACGCGAGGTTGAGCCACGGCTTCGTGATCACAACGGTTATCTGCTCGTCGACGACGAGGTCCGCGAGCGTCGGGGCGTAGCCCCAGGGATCGACTTTCGCCCCCGGGATGAAGATGAGCCCCACGTTGCTCTCACCCGTACGCGGTGCGAGCACAATGCCGGCGCTGTCGTCGCTGATCGTGATCCGTTCGTCGGCGCGGACGGCCGCGAGCGGTTCGGGTTCGGCAGCCATCACACCGACCTGGCTCCAGATCAGGATGCCGGCGACGGCGGCGAGGACCAGCCCGCCCAGAATTCCGAAGATCCAGCGAAGAACACGGCGGCGGCGTTTCGGGGGCACCCATCCAGACGACGACGCGTGCCCCGTGTCGGACTCAGCCGGCGAGGTCCGCCTGACGTGCCCGGACGACGTCCTCGATCTGTCCGAAGAGGGGGTGATCGGCCTCGAGCCCCGTGACGGATGCCGTGAACTGCGCGGCATCCTCTTCGCGCAGTCGGCGCTGCAGGTCGACCGACTGCTCGTCGGCCGCATCGTCGAACTCGAGGGCAGCAGCCATCGCGGCGACGAGCGCACCGACCGGCAGCCCGCGTTCGGCAGCGGCGGCGGCGGGCCCGACGAAGCGTTCGTGGCGCGAGAGCTTGCGCAAGGGCTGTCGTCCGACCCGGCCGACGGTGTCGGGCAGGGCGGGGTTCGCGAAGCGGCGGAGGATCGTGGCGCGATAGGCGGCGAGGTCCGCCGGGTCGAGGCCGTGCGTGGCGACCAGGAGCGTGGAGGTCTCTTCGAGCGTCGCGCTCACTTTTGCGGCGATCGCGGGGTCGGCCAGGGCATCGGAGATCTTCTCGACGCCCGCTTGGCTACCGAAGTACGCGGTCGTGGCGTGCCCGGTGTTGACCGTGAAGAGCTTGCGCTCGATGTACGGCGCGAGATCGTCGACGAAGTGCGCACCCGGGATATGGGGTGGCGCATCGCCGAAGGGGAGGCGCTCGATCGCCCACTCGTAGAAGGGCTCGACCGTCACATCGATGCCCTCGCCGGGGGCCTGGGCCGGCACGATCCGGTCGACGGCGGTGTTGGCGAAGACCGCGCGGGAGGACAGGCCGTCCCAGGCGTCTGCCGCAAGGGCCTTGATCTCCTCCTGCAGCATGTCGGTCGCGCCGATCGCGTTCTCGCACGCCATGACCTGCAGCGGGGGAGCGGCGGGGTCGCGCAGGGCGATGCCGGCGAGGATGTGCGGCGCGACGAAACGGAGGATCGTGGGGCCGACCGCGGTCGTGACGACGTTCGCCCCGGCGATCTCATCGACGACGGCCTGCGGATCGGTCTGACTGTTGATGGCGCGGAAGCCCGTGACCACCTTGTCGGTGCCGCCTTCGCCCACTTCGTGGACGGTGTAGCTCGACGCGGCGTTCACGGCATCCACGAGGGGAGCGGCGACATCGGAGAAGACGAGGTCGTACCCGCCCTCGTGGAGCAGAAGGCCGACGAACCCGCGGCCGATGTTGCCGGCGCCGAAGTGGACGGCCTTCATCGCTCGTTCACCGACGACAGCAGGCTGTAGAGCTCCTCGGGGGTGTTCGCTTCTTTCAACCGTGCGACCTCGTCGTCGTCGGAGAAGATCAGGGCGATCTGCGACAGGATCTCGAGGTGCTCGTCGCCCTTCCCCGCGATGCCGACGACGAAGCTCACCGGCTCCCCGCCCCAGTCGACGCCTCCGTCGTAGCGGACGAACGAGAGCGCCGAATCGAGGATGGCGTCTTTCGTCTCGTTGGTCCCGTGCGGGATCGCGAGTTCGTTGCCCATGTAGGTCGAGACCGTGACCTCGCGCTGCTGCATCGCGTCGAAGTAGGCGCTGGTGACGGCACCCGCCGATTCGAGGATGTCGGCGGCTTCGCGCATCGCGTCTTCGCGGCTGACCGATCCGGAGTGGATGCGGACCTGTCCGACGTTGAGAACCTCGTGTGCCATCGTGCGTCTCCTTCGTGTCTGTGTAACAGTGTGGGCCGCGGAGCCGGGGCATCACGCCATCCGGCTCCGCAGCGGTTCACCGGCGCTCAGGCGCCGTCGGTGTTCTGATTCTTGACCAGATCCACGACCTCTTCATACTTGGGCGAGTTCATGAAGTTGTCCACCGAGATGTGCAACGCGCCGGGGTTCTTCGCGCGTGCCCGGTCGGTCAGCTGCTGCTGCGTGATGACCAGGTCTTCGCTGCCGTCGAGGTTCGCGATCGCCTTGTTGGTGACCGAGACCGACTCGACGCCCGCCTTCTTGATCTTGTTGCGCAGCACGCTCGCGCCCATCGCGGACGACCCCATGCCGGCGTCGCAGGCGAACACGATCGTGCGCACCTGCTTGTCGGTGGCGACACCGGCCGTGTCGGCCGCCGCGCCGCTGCGCAGGTTCGCGAGCGCGTCGGAGCTCTTGCCCTTGTTCACCTCGGTCTTCGCGATCGCGTCGGCGAACTGGTCGCCCTGCGCGAGCAGGTCGCGCTTACGAGACGCCCGCAGGATGACGCTCGCGACGAGGAAGGTCACCGTGGCGGCCAGCACGACCGACAGGAGCACCACGAGCAGGTTCGGCACACCGCCAGCCACCGCCGCGGCGCTCACCGCGAAGATGCTTCCCGGCGCGGACGGGAAGACCAGACCACCGCCGAGCAGCATGTTCGTCGTGACTCCCGTCATGCCGCCGGCGATCAGCGCGAGGATGAGGCTCGGCTTCATGAGCGCGTAGGGGAAGTACACCTCGTGGATGCCACCGAGGAACTGGATGACGGCAGCACCCGGTGCCGAGGCGCGGGCGGCGCCGATCCCGAAGAAGGCGAAGGCGAGCAGCAGACCGAGACCCGGGCCGGGGTTGGCCTCGAGCAGGAACAGGATCGACTTGCCGTCCGCCTCGGACTCGGTGAGGCCGAGCGGGGTGAGCACACCGTGGTTGATGGCGTTGTTCAAGAACAGCACCTTCGCCGGCTCGATGAGGATGCTCGTCAGCGGGAGCAGGTTCAGCTCGACGAGCCAGTTCACGGCGTTGCTCAGCACGGTCATCAGTCCGTTGACCAGCCACGCGATCGGGTAGAAGCCGATGATCGCCATCACGAAGCCCCAGATGCCCGCCGAGAACATGTTCACGAGCATCTCGAAGCCGGAGCGGATCTTGCCGTCCCACAGGCTGTCCAGCCGCTTCATCGACCAGGCGGCCAGGGGTCCGAGGATCATCGCTCCGATGAACATGTGGACCTGTCCGAGCTCGCCGGCATCCGGGTTGGCAGCGACCGCGGCGGCGTTGAACTGCGCGATGAGCAGGTCCGAGCCCGCGATCGCTCCCATCGTGGCGATGATGCCGACCACGCCACCACGCTGCTTGTACACCATGTATCCGCCGGTGTAGCCGATGACCAGGGGGAGCAGGTAATGGATGAAGGGTCCGACGATGGTCGCCAGGCCGGCGTTGGGGGTGAAGCCCTTCTCGATGAAGAACATCGTGAAGATTCCCCACGCGATCAACGCGGGGATGTTGGGCATGATCATGCCCGAGAGGAACGTACCGAACCGCTGGACGCCGACGCGTGCGCTGTTGGCTCCTCCGGTGGTCGTGGACGCCGTTGTCATGTGCTGCTTCTCCTTCGGGTCGACCGCGGCCTATGCCGAGGTTTCGGTGTCTGCGGCCGCCTGGGCCGCGGTTCGGGCCGCGGCGGCATCCGGGGCGGCGAGGGCCGCTTCCGCGATGCGTCGGGCGTCGTCGAGCGTGTACTGCAGGAGCGTGGCCCGCACGTCGGCGAGCGCCGTCGGCGCCATCGACAGGCTCGTGGCGCCGAGGCCCACGAGCACGACGGCCAGCAGCGGGTCGGCGGCGGCCTCGCCGCAGATGCCCACCGGCTTGCCCTGCGCCTTTCCGGCAGCACCGGTCAGGCCGATCAGCTTCAGCACGGCGGGGTGCCAGGGGTCCTGGAAGCTCGAGACCGAGCCCAGCAGCCGGTCGGCGGCCATCGTGTACTGCGTCAGGTCGTTGGTGCCGATCGAGGCGAAGTCGGCGATCGCGAGCACCTTCTCGGCCATGAGCGCCGCGGACGGCACCTCGACCATGACGCCGGCTGTCTTGATGCCGTACTCGCGGCAGAGCGTCGTGAAGTACTCGGTCTCCTCGACCGTGCCCACCATCGGCGCCATGACCCAGAGGTCTGCCTCGGTGGCCTTGTCGGCCTGCTGGAGCGCCGTGAGCTGCTCGCGCAGAATGTCTTCGCTTGCCCGGAGGGCACGGATGCCGCGGAGCCCGAGTGCCGGGTTCTCCTCGTGCGCGTCGTTGAGGAACGCGAGCGGCTTGTCCGCACCGGCATCCAACGCCCGCACCACGACTTTCTGGCCGGGGAAGGCGGAGAGCAGCTCGGTGTAGGCCTTCGTCTGCTGATCGACCGTCGGGGCATTCGTCGAACTCAGGAAGAGGAACTCGGTGCGGAACAGGCCCACACCCTCCGCGCCGAGCTCGACGGCCTCGGCCGCTCCGGCGGGCTTGCCGAGATTGGCCAGCAAGGGAACCTTGGTGCCGTCGGCCAGAGCGCCCGGGGTGAGCGGTGCCGAGGCCTGCGCCGCGCGCGCGTCGGCGCGGTGCTGCGCCTGTGCGAGCTCGTCGTCGGTCGGGTCGAGCGTCACGACGCCCTTGGCCGCATCGACGATGACCGTCTGACCGTCGACGAGATCCTTCGCCGCGGCAGCGCCGACGATCGCGACGATCGACTTCTCGCGGGCAAGGATGGCGGTGTGCGAGGTCGGTCCACCGTCGGTGGTCACGAGGGCAAGGACCTTGTCAAGGTCGAGGAGCGCGGTGTCGGCCGGAGCGAGGTCCTTCGCGACCAGGATGAACGGGTGGCCCGGATCGGGGACGCCGGGGGCCGGCAGGCCCCGCAGGCGGGCGATGACGCGCTGGGCGACGTCGTCGAGGTCAGCAGCGCGCTCGCCGAGATAGCCGCCCATGGCCGACAGTGTGTCGCGGAACGAGGCGAAGGCGTCGTGCACCGCGAACTCGCCGGTCTTGCCGGCCGCGATGCGCGTGCCGATCTCGGCGTCGAGGCTCGGGTCCTCGGCCATCATTGCCTGGGCCTCCAGCACGTCGCGGGCCAGACCGCCGGCGTGCGATCCGCGTTCTTCGAGCTCGCGGGCCACCGCAGCGACGGCCTCGCGGACGCGTGCCGTCTCCTCGTCGGCGCTTCGCGTGCTGGGGGTGTCCTCGGGGGCGGGCAGGGGCTCAGCCATCCGTGCCACAGGTCCCTGGGCAACACCCAGTCCGATGCCGACTCCGCGCAGTTCGCTCATGTTCTTCTCTCTCCTCGGTTTCAGTTTTCGTCGTGGTCGGTGGACAGCAGGTCGGCGAGCGTGTCGAGGAGTTCCTCCACGCCCTCGCCCTCGGCGGTGAGCGTGACGTAGTCACCCTTTTCCGCGCCGAGTGAAATGACCCCCAGAATGCTCGCAGCGTTCACCGGGCTCCCCGATCCCTTCGCGATGGTCACGGGGATGCCGGAGTCCTTCACCGCCTGGGCGAAGAGCTTCGCCGGCCGGGCATGCAGCCCGTTGGAGGAACCGATCCGGATCGTGCGGGTGGCCTCAGTCATGTCTGGTCCCTTCGGTGGTGTGGTTTCTCAAGCGCGTCGTCGATGAGCGCGAGCGCGCGGGTCCCATCGAAATCCGTGAAGATGTCCGCGGGCAAGAGGACGACCGTCGCACCGCGGGACGCGGCATCCTGCTCGATTCGTGGCAGTGACTGCACCAAATGGGGGCCGACGAGCACGACATCGGCCGCATCGAGATCGATCGGCAGCGACTGCTCGGTGCCGGCGATCGCGCTCATGTCCCGTCCCGCAGCCTGAGCGGCATGCCGAACGCGCTGCGCGACGAATGTGCTCGACGCTCCCGCGCCGCACACCACGAGGATCCTCATTGACCCGCCTCCTTCTCCGCCATTCTTGTGAAAGTGCTGGGAGGAGACAACCAGGCCTCTTTCCGCGGGACCGGAAAGTCTTCTGCCGAGATGGTTGACTGGGTGGGTGAGCAGAGCCCGCCAAGACCGTGTCATGGCTCTGTTGACCCGAGACGGCGACTGGATGACGGCGGGCGCACTCGCCGACGCGATCGGGGTCACTCCGCGCAGCATCCGCAGTTACGTCACGGCGCTGAACGCCCGGGTGCCCGGCGGGACGGTCGTCGAGTCGAGCCCGATCGGCTATCGGGCGGGCGCGGATGCCCCCGCGGCGCTGCGCTCCGCCGTCGATGCCACCACTCCGCGCGAGCGCCTGCACCGTCTCGTGCGGGCGTTGCTGGCCGACGAGGGCGGCATCGACGTCTATGCGACCGCGGAGCAGTTTCACGTCAGCCCGGCGACCCTCGAGGGCGACCTGGGGCGCGTGCGGGCCCTGCTCGGCGGCACGCACCTGACGCTCGAGCGCACCGCATCCCTCGCCAAACTCCGCGGGACCGAGATGGCCCAGCGACGGTTGCTCAGCCGCCTCGCCCACGAAGAGACCGAGGACGGCGCGTTCGACCTCGCCGCCCTCCGCCGAACGCTCGGCGAAGGATCGATCGGGACGGCCGTGTTCGGGCCGTTCAAGAGCGACCTCGTCGCCGGCCTCGGCGCGCTCGGGTACTTCGTGAACGAATTCGGCATCGGCGACGTCATGATGCACATCGCGATCACCGCTGATCGCGTGGCCCGCGACCGCGCGTTGGGGGCCGATGCGTCCGCCGGAGCAGAATCCGCTCCCGAGGTGGGCGACTTGCTCGACCGATTGTGCCAGGAGCATTTGGATGTCCGTCTCGGCGCGGGTGATCGTCGCCACCTCGCGGCACTGATCCTCAGCCGCGTCGTGGCACCGGGGGTGGCGGAGACGGCATCCGTCATGCGGTCCCGGATCGAACCCGACGTCGAAAGCGCGGTGCGTGATGTCGTCCAGCGCGCGGCGGCCGAGTTCCTCGTCGACATCGACGACGAGGATTTCGTGCTCCGCCTCGCCCTCCACGTGCAGAACCTCCGCCAGCGGGCGCAGGAGCAGGCGTGGTCACGGAACCCCCTCACCCGCTCGTTGAAGTCGACGTACCCGATGATCTTCGAAGTTGCGGTCTTCGTCGCGGACGGGCTGCGGGGACTCCTCGGGATCGACCTGGCCGAGGATGAGATCGCCTACATCGCCATGCATGTCGGCGGGCGACTCGAACGGCGCCGCGCCGCGAGCGCCGTGCTGACGGCGACGATCGTGTGCCCCGGATACTACGAACTCCACGAGCTGTTGCGCTCGTCGATCGACCGCTCGCTCGGGCAGGCCGTCGACGTGGTCGGCGTCGAAACGCGGGTCGATCCCGACTGGCACGCGTTGGATACCGACCTCGTGCTCACCACGATCGATGCGCCGATCGCGGGCGACCGAGTCGTGCGCATCCAGCCGTTTCTGACGGAGAACGACATCGAACGTGTGCAGGCGGCGGCGGGTCGCGTGCGACGGGGACGCCGGCTCACGCGCCTGCGAGGCGAACTGGAGCGGTACTTCGTCGAGAATGCGTTCGTCGCGGGGGTGCCGGCCGACGCCGACGCCGATGGTGTCATCCGCACGCTGGGCGCGGCGCTCGTTGCCCGGGGAGTCATCGACGACGATTACGTCACACGGACGCTCGAACGCGAGCGGCTGTCGTCGACCGCATTCACCGACGCGCTCGCCGTCCCGCACGCGATCGGAATGACGGCCACGCGCACCGCGATCGCGGTCGCCCTCGCCGAGTCCTCGATCCGGTGGGGTGAAGGGCGCGTGCAGGTCGTGGCGATGGTGGCCTTCTCCGAGTCCGACCGGGAAGCGTTCCAGACGGTGTTCGAGCAGCTCGTGGAGGTGTTCAGCGAGCGGGAGAGTGTCCACCGCATCCTGCGCCGTGGAACGACCTTCACTGCGTTCCTCGACGAGCTCGTGGCGGTCGTCGACGGCTGAGGCCGGGGGCGTGCGGATGCCGGCGCCGGCAGGGTCAGCCGCGCGCCAGCCGGGCTTCCAGCCCGCGGCGGACGCCCGGCCACTCGTGCGGGAGGATCGAGAAGACGACCGTGTCGCGGGGGCTCCCGTCGGGGCCGAGGCGGTGATTGCGCAGGATGCCGTCCTGGCGTGCACCGAGTCGCGCGATCGCCGCGCGCGACTGCAGGTTGTGGAAGTGTGTGCGCAGCTCGACTGCGATGGCGCCACAGGTCTCGAACGCGTGGGTGAGAAGGAGAAGTTTGGCGGCGGTGTTCACCGAGGTCCGCTGAACCGTCGGTGACAGCCAGGTGTAGCCGACCTCGACGTGCGGGCTCGCCTGATCGATGCCGCAGAAGGTCGTCATACCGACGGCTCGTCCGTCGCGGACGACGGCGAAGGGGTTCATGCGGCCAGCGGCGTGCTCGGCGAGGCGATGCTCGATTTCTTCGGGCACGGCGGCGGGCACCGAGGTGTACCACGCGTACTCCAGCCCCTCGCGGGCGTCCCTTAGGTCTGTTGCGTGGCTCTGGCTCAGCGGCTCGAGCCGCACATAGGTGTTCTCGAGCACGACGGGTTCATTCAGCAGCACGCATCCGAGCCTATGCCGCCGAGGCGAGGCCGCTCGCCGTCCCGTGTACAGGACGAACTGGCACCGCCTGCGACGTCACCCGCGGAAAACCGCGATCGACAGGGACCTCGGCGTGCGAAAGTCCTGTAATCGACACATTCGCGCGGGGCGGCTCGGAACCCTCGCCCGGGCACGACCGCCACCGGCACCGGCTCACCGTGCGCTCGGCCGCCGGCACTCCTCGGTCCGTATTCAGTCTGGACGGCCGCGGCCGCGCGGTCCCGCCCCGGAGTCGCGCGGCTGTCGCGCGGTCGGCCCTGCGGGCGGACTGAATATGGACCGCGGGGCGGAGGACCCCGGGGGAGGGCGGCCGGGGGAGGGCGGCCGGGGGAGGGCGGCCGGGGAGGGCGGCCGGGGAGGGCGGCCGGGGAACCACTGCGGGAGGGGGACCGCGGGCCGAGGGGGACCGCGGGCCGGAGGAGCTCGGCGGCGGAGGGCGCCGGACCTGCCGGCGAGCCCGACCGGGCTGAGTCAGGCCTGCGCGGCGGCCAGCAGAGCCCGGGCCCCCGCGTCGAGCGCCGCGACGCGCGCGGCGGCATCGGCGGGCGTGTCGCCGCGGACATCGAGATACACCTTCAGCTTGGGCTCGGTGCCGCTCGGGCGCACGATCACGCGCGATCCGTCCGTCAGCCACAGCCGCAGCACGTCGCTCGGCGGCACATCATCGGATGGGACCAGGAGGTCCTCGACCCGCTCGACGGCGACGTCACCGATGGATGCCGGAGCCTCTGCCCGCAGGGCCGCCATGATCGTGCCGATCACGGCGACGTCATCGACTCGGATCGAGACCTGGCCGCTCGCGAACGCACCGAATGTGTCGTGGAAGCGCGTGATGACATCGGCGAGGGTTTCGCCCTGTTCCCGCGCCTCGGCGATCATCCCGAGCATCGCGATCGCCGCCGAGATGCCGTCCTTGTCCCGCACGGTTCCCGGGTTGACGAGGTAGCCGAGCGCCTCCTCGAAGCCGTAGACGAGTCCGGGGGCGCGCGAGATCCACTTGAACCCGGTGAGAGTCGCATGGAAGTCGAGGCCGTAGTGCTCGGCGACCGCCTGCAGGCCCGGCGAGGAGACGAGCGAACACGCGAGCGATCCTCCCGTGGCGCGCTCCGCGGCGCGCCAGCCGAGCAGCAATCCCACCTCGTTGCCGGTGAGTCGGCGCCAGCCCCCGTCTGCCGCGGGTTCGGGAATGGCGACGGCGAGCCGGTCCGCATCCGGATCGTTGGCCAGGAGGAACTCGGCGCCGGCTACCCGGGCCGTCTCGAACGCGAGGTCCATCGCGCCGGGCTCCTCCGGGTTCGGGAATGCGACCGTCGGGAAGCGGCCATCCGGCTCGATCTGAGCCTCGACGACGGTCGGCAGCGGGTACCCAGCCGTCTCCAGAATCCGGACGAGCGTCTCATAGCCCACGCCGTGCATCGCGGTGTAGACCCAGCGCATCCCGGCAGCGCCCGCGGGCGCCGGGGCGACCGTCGCGGTCTGGGAGATGTAGGCCTCGATCACCGATTCATCGGCGATCTCATACGCCTCTGAACGGGGGAGCGCGCCGAGGTCAGCGGCATCGGCCACCCGCTGGATGTGCGCGGCGATCTCACCGTCGGCGGGAGAGACGATCTGCGAGCCTTCGTCGGCGCCCCCGAGGTAGACCTTGTACCCGTTGTCGTCGGGAGGGTTATGGGATGCCGTGACCATCACGCCCGCCGCCGCGCCCAGGTGGCGGACCGCGAAGGCGAGTACCGGCGTCGGCAGAAGTCGGGGGAGCAGGATCGCCCGGAGTCCCGCGCCGGCGAAGAGTTCGGCACTGTCCCGCGCGAACACATCCGAGTTGCGCCGGCCGTCGTAGCCGATCACGACCGTGGGAACCGCGCCGGAGGCCGCCTTCTCGCGGAGGTACCCGGCGAATCCGGCCGCGGCCTGACCGACCAGCACGCGGTTCATCCGGTTGCTGCCGGCGCCGAGGCGTCCACGGAGTCCCGCCGTGCCGAACGCCAGCCGGCCGTCGAAGCGGTCGTCGAGGTCGGCGAGAGCGGCAGCATCCCCGCTTTCAGCCCGGGCGATCACCGCGGACAGTTCCGCGCGGGTGACCGGGTCCGGGTCTTGCGCGAGCCACGCGTGCGCGGCCGCGACGGTGCTCACAGCTGACCAATCACGCGCGCGAGCAGCGCCGAGATCACGGGCTCCGCGGTCTGGCCTGCCTCGATCACCTCGGCGTGGCTGAGGGGGGTGGTCTGGATGCCGGCTGCCATGTTCGTGATGAGCGAGAATCCCAGGATCTCCATGCCGGCCTGACGCGCCGCGATCGCCTCGAGCGCGGTCGACATGCCGACGATGTGTCCGCCGATGGTCTTCGCCATCCGCACTTCGGCGGGCGTTTCGTACTGCGGTCCACGGAACTGGCAGTAGACGCCCTCGTCGAGCGACGGGTCGACGCGGCGCGCCAGGTCGCGGAGGCGCGTCGAGTAGAGATCGGTCAGGTCGATGAACGTCGCGCCCTCCAACGGCGAGTCGCCGGTGAGGTTGATGTGGTCGCTGATCAGCACGGGCTGTCCGGGGGTCCACGTCGGCTTGATGCCGCCGGCGCCGTTGGTCAGCACCATCGTCTGCGCGCCGGTCGCCGCGGCCGTCCGCACACTGTGAACGACCCGGCGCACGCCGTGCCCCTCGTAGTAGTGCGTGCGGGCCCCGATGACGAGCACCCGCTTGCCCGACGGGGTGAGGATGCTGCGGATCGACCCCACGTGACCCGCGAGCGCGGGCGAGCTGAAACCGGTGACGTCGGTGGCGGCGAGAGTGGCGGTCGTCTCGCCGATGAGGTCGGCGGCCTTGCCCCATCCGCTGCCGAGAGTGAGAGCGATGTCGTGCCGCTCCACCCCGGTCAGGCGGGCGATATCGGCAGCGGCATCGGCGGCGACGGCGAACGGATCGGCGGTCGGGTCGTCGAGGGGGTGGGTGATCGTGTCGGACATGGGTCCCACTCTATGAAGGAGACGGCATCCGGGGCCACTGGTCACGTCGGCGTGTGCCGTGCCTGAGAGAATGGAGGAATGTCCCCCAGCTTCGTCAGTAACCAGAGCGTCGCCGTGCTCGGCGGCGGTCCCGGCGGATACGAAGCGGCACTCGCTGCCGCGCAACTGGGCGCCGAGGTCACCCTCGTCGAGCGTGCGGGTGTCGGCGGCGCAGCGGTCATGACCGACGTCGTCCCGTCGAAGAGTCTCATCGCCACGGCGGATGCCGCCGTCGCGATCGCCGAAGCCGAAGACCTCGGGGTGCAACTGTTCGCGAAGTCGGACAGCGGTCGTCCGATGAAGCCCGAGATCGCCATCAACCTCGCCGCCGTCAACCGGCGCCTGCTCTCGCTCGCGCGGCAGCAGTCCGACGACATGCGCGCCCAGCTCGTCGACGCCGGAGTGCGGATCATCTCCGGCCACGGCCGGCTGGAAGACCGCAACTCGATCGTCGTGTCGACCGGCCCCGGCGGAACGGACTTCGATCGCATCGAGGCGGACACTCTCGTCGTCTCGGTCGGTGCATCGCCGCGGGAGCTGCCGAGCTCGCGGCCGGACGGCGAACGGATCCTCACCTGGACCCAGCTCTACGACATGCGGGCGCTTCCGGAGCACCTCATCGTCGTCGGCTCGGGCGTTACGGGCGCCGAGTTCGCATCGGCGTACATGAACCTCGGCGCGAAAGTCACGCTGATTTCGAGCCGTGACCAGGTTCTTCCCGGTGAAGACCGGGATGCGGCTGCCGTCCTCGAGAAGGTCTTCACGCGCGGCGGCATGACCGTGCTCTCGCGCTCACGTGCCGAGCGGGTGGAGCGGTCGGGGGAGGGCGTCATCGTCACACTGTCGGACGGTCGAACGGTCGAAGGCAGCCATTGCCTCATGGCCGTGGGGTCGATCCCCAACACTGCGGGGATCGGCCTGGAGGCCGCCGGCATCCAGCTCACCGACTCGGGTCACATTCAGGTCAACCGCGTCGCCCGGACGTCGGTGCCGAACATCTACGCCGCGGGGGACTGCACGACCTTCGTACCCCTGGCATCCGTCGCGTCGATGCAGGGGCGCACGGCGGTCTTCCACGCGCTCGGCGACACCGTGATCCCGCTGGAGCGCCGCCGGATTACCGCCAACATCTTCACCGCTCCTGAGATCGCCACCGTCGGACGTCAAGAGAAAGACCTCGAATCCGGTGCGATCAACGGGTACGTGCACAAGCTGCCGCTGGCGGCGAATCCGCGCGCGAAGATGATGGGCGTCAAGGATGGATTCGTGAAGATCATCGCCCGGGAAGGATCGGGCACGGTGATCGGCGGCGTGATCGTCGCGCCGCGCGCTTCCGAGTTGATCTACCCGATCGCGATCGCCGTCGAGCGCCGACTCACGGTCGATCAGATCTCGCGCGTGTTCGCGGTCTACCCGTCGCTGACCGGCTCGATCACCGACGCGACGCGTGCGATGCACCAGGTCACGACCGACGAGGACACCGTCGCCTGACGCCCCGCCGGAGCACCTCCGGGATCAGGGCTGGAGGGTGGCGACCCAGTAGCCCTCGGCCTGCGCCGACGTCGCCGCCGCGGCGAACGCCGTGAGGGCGCCGACCTGCGCGGGAACCGCGATCGGGGTGAGGGGCTCTCCGCCATGGCAGACGATGTCCTGCGACAGTGTGAGGGTGGTGTCTGCTCCCGTGTAGGTGAGCGTGAAAGCGGCGCGGTCGCTGCCGATGCACCGCAGTTCGACGGAGGTGAACGTCGCCGGCTCGGCGAAGTCGATCCGGGTCGCACTCGCCGCGCTCGAGTCGGTCACCTGCCCGCCGACGCTGTTGCCGGACCCGGCGCTGCTGACCTCGGTGAACCAGCCCGACCAGGCGGAGCGGTCGGCTTCGGTCGGTCCGCCGGTGCATCCGGCGAGTCCGAGGGCGAGGAGAGTCCCCGCGGCGACAGCGACCAGGCGGCGGTTCACGTCAGGAGATCGTGAGTAGCTGGTGACCGGCCGAGACGGTCGTGCCGGGCGCCGCATCGATCGCGCCGACGACACCGTCCTTGTGTGCCTGCAGCGGCTGCTCCATCTTCATCGCCTCGAGGACGACGACGAGGTCGCCCTTGACGACCTGCTGTCCCTCCTCGACCGCGAGCTTGACGATCGTCGCCTGCATGGGGGACTTGACGGCATCGCCCGAGGCGCCGGCCGAAACGGCGACGGCGTGCGACCGACGCGACGGGGGCACCGCGGCGGGCCGGCCGACCTTGACGGGGGCGTGCACGATGCGGTCGGGCAGGCTCACCTCGAGACGTTTGCCGGACACTTCGACGACGACCGTGTGGCGCGGCTCCGGATCATCCGGCGACTCGAGTTCGCCGTCCCACGGCGGAATGTCGTTCACGAACTCGGTTTCGATCCAGCGTGTGAAGACGCCGAAATCGCCGTTCTCCGCGGTGAAGGCGGGGTCGGTGACGACCTTGCGGTGGAAGGGGAGCACCGTCGGCATGCCGGCGACCTCGAACTCGTCCAGCGCCCGACGAGAGCGCTCGAGCGCTTCGGCGCGGTCGCGGCCGGTCACGATGATCTTGCCCAGAAGCGAATCGAACGCGCCCGAGACGCTGTCGCCCGCGGTGACGCCCGAGTCGAGGCGGATGCCGGGGCCACCGAACGTCTTGAATTGGTGGATGCGGCCCGGCTGCGGCAGGAAGCCCCGCCCCGGGTCTTCGCCGTTGATGCGGAACTCGAAAGAGTGCCCGACCGGTGCGGGGTCGTCGTAGTCGAGCGTGCCGCCCTCGGCGAGGCGGAACTGCTCGCGCACCAGGTCGATTCCGGTGACCTCTTCCGACACCGGGTGCTCGACCTGCAGTCGGGTGTTGACCTCGAGGAAGGAGATCGTCCCGTCGGCGCCGATGAGGAACTCGCACGTGCCCGCGCCGACATAGCCGACCTCACGGAGGATCGCCTTGGACGATTCGTACAGCGTGCGGTTCTGCTGGTCGGTCAGAAACGGTGCCGGAGCCTCTTCGACGAGCTTCTGGTGGCGGCGCTGCAGCGAGCAGTCGCGGGTGGAGATCACCACGACGTTGCCGGCGGCATCCGCCAAGCACTGGGTCTCGACGTGCCGGGGCTTGTCGAGGTACTTCTCGACGAAACACTCTCCGCGACCGAACGCGGCGATGGCTTCTCTGGTCGCAGACTCGAACTGCTCGGCGATCTCGTCGAACTCGCGGGCGACCTTGAGGCCTCGTCCGCCGCCGCCGTACGCCGCCTTGATCGCGATCGGCAGCCCGTGCTCCTCGGCAAAAGCGATGACCTCGTCGGCACCGGAGACGGGGCCGGGAGTGCCGGGCGCGAGCGGCGCGCCGACCTTCTCGGCGACGTGACGCGCGGTGACCTTGTCGCCGAGCGCGTCGATCGCGTCGGGCGATGGGCCGATCCAGATGAGGCCCGCTCCGATCACCGCGCGCGCGAAATCGGCGTTCTCCGCGAGGAACCCGTAGCCCGGGTGGATGGCGTCCGCCCCCGAGCGCCGGGCGATCGAGAGGATCTTCTCGATCGAGAGGTAGGTGTCGGCGCTCGTGGAGCCGTCGAGCGCGTAGGCCTCGTCGGCGAGTCCGGTGTGCATCGCGTCGCGATCCTGATCCGCGTAGACCGCGACCGACCCCTTGCCGGAATCGCGCGCGGCGCGGATCACGCGCACGGCGATCTCGCCGCGGTTCGCGACGAGCACTTTGGTCATCGGAGTACGCACGCCGGACGCATCGGAGGGGAGAGGCATGGGTGCCAGCCTACTCAGAGAGGGGTGGTCCCCTTTGGATCACTCGCACAAGATCGCCCCGAAATCGTGTAGGGGACCCTCTAGTGCGCGGGAACGTTCCACATATCGGTCCACACGAGGCCGAGGTCGCCGACCAAGCGCCGCACGGTCGACAGCGACATCCCGACGACCGTCGAGGGGTCGCCTTCGACACGGTCGATGAAGGCCCCGCCGAGGCTGTCGACGGTGAACGCTCCCGCGACCTGGAGGGGTTCGCCGGAGGCGACGTAGGCGTCGATCTCGGTGTCGGTGATGTCGGCGATGAAGCTGACGGATGCCGCAGCGACCGCGTGCGCCTCGCGTGGCTCTGCACCCGGGCGCAGCCGGAAGACACTGTGGCCGGAGTGCAGGATGCCGGTGCGTCCGCGCATCGCGCGCCAGCGCGCAGCGGCGACCTCCGGAACGTGAGGCTTGCCGAGGATCTCCCCGTCGAGCTCGAACATCGAGTCTCCACCGATGACGATCCCGTCGAAGGAGGGATCCTCCACGGCGATCGTGGCGGCGACGTCGGCGGCCTTCCGGCGGGCCAGCAGCAACACGTGCTCGTCCGGTGCGAGGGCGCGCCCCTCATGCGCCTCCACGGCGGCGATGACCGCTTCTTCATCCACCTGTGGCGCCCGGGTGAGCGGTTCGATGCCGGCGCTGCGCAACAACATCAGGCGGGCGGGGGAGGTGGAGGCCAGGCACACGCGCATGCGTTCCAGCGTAGGCGTGCGCGCACTAGCGTGGAGGGATGCAGCCCGGAGACCTCCTCGACCTCGACATCACGGATGTCGCCCACGGTGGCGTCTTCGTCGCCCGCCACGAGAACCGTGTCGTGTTCGTGCCCGACGCGATTCCCGGGGAGCGGATGCGGGTGCGGCTGACCGATGTCGGCAAAGCATCCTTCTGGCGGGCCGAAGCGGTCGAGGTGCTCGACGCATCGCCGCACCGCCAGCCGCACGTCTGGGGGGCTGCCGACATCGACACGCCCCCGGAGGAGCGTCCCGGTGGCGCCGATCTCGGCCATATCGAGCTCGGCCACCAGCGCGCGCTCAAGCAGCGCGTGCTCGAAGACGCGCTCCGGAGATTCGGAGGGATCGACGAGCCCCACGTCACGATGCGTGGACTCGACGGAGAGACCCCGGATGGTACGCAGTGGCGCACCCGGGTGAGCCTGCACGTGGATGAGTCCGGCCATATCGGCCCGTTCGCGGCGCGCAGCCATCGGGTGATCCCGGTAACCGATCTGCCGCTGGCGACCCGCGAGATCGAGGACGTCGCACGGGGTCTCGAGGGCTTCGAGCCCGGGCGCATCGACCTGGTCCAGCCCGCAGACGGCAGCGTGCGAGTGATCCTCCGGCCCGAGATCCCGCGCGCTCCCCGCCCCGCTCGGAGCAGAGGTGCACGCTCGGCACCCCGCCCGCCGCGCCCTCGGGTCGACCCGACCGCGCACGAGATCGTGACCGAGATCGTCGGTGGCCGCGCGTTCCGGGTGGATGCCGGTGGTTTCTGGCAGGTGCACCGCCTTGCGGCGGAGGCGCTGACCTCGGTCGTCCGCGCCGCGTTCTCGGGCGATGACCGAATCGACCCCGAAGCGCAGCACCTCGATCTCTACGGCGGTGTCGGCCTGTTCGCCGCGACGTTGGCGGAACTGGCCGGCGCGAGCGCGCAGGTCACCTCGGTCGAATCCGACGCGCGGGCCACCGAGCACGCGGGAGACAATCTCGCCGAGTGGGTCGGCGCTCGCGCCGAGACCGGCCGGGTCGACCGCTGGTTGGCGGCGCAGGCCGCCAGCGCCAGTCCGCGGGAGCGTGGTCGGCTGCGCCGCGGCGTCGTGCTGCTGGATCCGCCGCGGGCGGGGGCAGGGCGCGAGGTCGTCGAGCACATCGCGGGCATCGCGCCGGCATCCGTCGTCTACGTCGCGTGCGACCCGGTCGCGCTCGCTCGCGACATCGCGACATTCGCCTCGTTCGGCTATCGGCCCGAGCGGATCGACGCGCTCGACCTCTTCCCGAACTCGCACCACATCGAGACCGTCGCCGTCCTCTCTCGGTGATCTCCCGGGGTGGGCCTGGATAGGCTGGCCTGATGACACGGGTGGCGCTGATCGACGATCACGAGTCGGTGCGCCTGGGGCTGGAAGCCGCGTGTGCGCGCTCCGGCATCCACCAGGTGGTCTACTCGGGCAGTACCGTGCGGGCATACCTCGATTGGCGCACGTTCTCACGGGAAGTGCCGGCGGACGTCGTCGTCCTCGACCTCACTTTGGGCGACGGCACGACCGTGACGGAGAACGTCGGGCGGATCGTTCGCGACGGATCCCAGGTCATCATCCACAGCGTCGCCGACCGGCCTGCCGCCGTCCGGGAAGCATTGACGGCGGGCGCAGCCGGCGTCGTGAGCAAGGCCTCGCGCATCGACGATGTGATCTCGGCGATCGCCACGGTCGCCGCCGGAGAGCCCCTCGACAACGTCGAATGGGCCAGCGCCGTGGAGGGCGATCGCGCGTTCGCCGACGCGCAACTCTCGGCACGTGAGCGGGACGTCCTCCGTCTCTACGCCGCCGGGCTCCCGCTGAAGCTCGTCGCCGACCGCCTCGGTGTTGCGTACTCGACAGCGAAAGAGAACATCACGCGCGTGCGGGTCAAGTACGTCGAGGTGGGGCGTCCCGCACCGACGAAGGTGGACCTCCTCCGGCGTGCGATGGAGGACGGCCTGGTCGCCGGAGAAGCGAGCGGCGCGAGTGGCCGCTGACGCCCCCGCCATCGCGGTCGATCCCGCGGTGCGCCGTCCGCTCGGCGACATCTCGTCGGGTGCGGAGCGTTTCACCGAGCGCCGAGTCGAGCGCATCCTCGCCCTCGTCGTCGCGATCGGTTCGACCGTCCTGGGCGGGCAGTCATTCCTCAACGCACTCGGGTCGGTGCAGGAAGACCCTCGGTGGCACGGCCCCCTCCTCGTGGTCGTGTTCGTGCCGCTGACGGCGATGATCCTCGCGCTCTTCGGGGGATTCTTGACCCGGACCACCTCCACGGTCTTCGCCGTGGTGTTCCCCCTGGTCCTTCTCGTCTGGCCGCTCGCGACGGCCGGGCGAGAAACGGAAGCGTTCGGTCAGCCCTGGATCTGGTATCTCATCAACGTCGCTACGGTCGCCGCCGCGATGACGTTCCGCCTCTCGGCGCAGGTGGCGTGGGCGATCGGCATCCCCCTGATGTACGGCCTTGTGCGCGCCGTGCAACTCGGATTCGCGGTCGAGCACCTCACCCGCGTGGCCCTGGACGTCGTCTTCGCGATCATCCTGGCCAGCGTGCTCATGGCGATCGGATGGATGCTGCGCTCGGTCTCCGTGGGCATCGACGGTGCGCGGCGCGATGCCATCGCCTCGTACGCCGCGGCCGCCGCCGCCGATGCCACCGAGCAGGAGCGGGTCGCCGTGGCCGCGCTCATGCACGACAGCGTGCTCGCGGCGCTGATCGCCGCGGAGCGCGCGCGGAGCGAGCGAGAGCGGACGTTGGCCGTCTCGATGTCGCGCGATGCGCTCACCCGATTGGCCAACGCCGACCAAGACCCCGCGGAAGGGTCGGATGAGCCCGTGAGCCCCGACGTGATCGTTCGGGGCATCGAGTCGGCTGCGTCAGACCTGGGAGTCGAGATCGTCATCGACTCCGCCGTGGATGCGGCCTCCCCCGCCGTGCCGGGCCGCGTCGCGCGCGCCCTCGTGCTGGCAGCCATGCAGGCGCTCGCGAACTCCGTGCAGCACGCCACGGCGACCGGCCTGCGCGGAGACGTGATCGCCGACCGGGCCGGCGTCCGCATCCGGATCTCCGACTCCGGGGGCGGGTTCGATCCGTCCTCGGTGCCCGATGACCGTCTCGGCATCCGTGGATCGATCGTCGCGCGCACCGCCGCGGTCGGCGGGCGGGCGCGGGTGCACAGTGATGGGACGGGAACGATTGTCACCCTCGCGTGGGAGCACGCGCGATGACGGTCGCGATCCGCTCCGTGCTGACGGCTCTCGCGGTCGCATTCACCACGTATCTGGCGGTCGGGGCGCTCTTGTGGACCACGCCGCCGAGGCATCCCTGGCTCCTCGTCGCGGCGGTCGTCCTCTACCTGCTGACCACGTGGTTGTGCACGTTCTGGAATGTTCGACGTCCCGCGGGGGAGGTGGCACACGCGGTCATCGGTGGGCTGGGGCGCCGCTCGGTGCTTCCCGTGTGGGCCGCGGCGCTGAGCGTCTTGGTCGCTGCCGTCATTCCGTCGGCCACCTGGTTGGCAGCGGGGGAGAGCGCGCGCCTGGAGGGTTTCGCGACCTGGAGCCTCGGGGCCATCGGCGCGTTGATGTCGATCGTCATGGTGCGCCGTCGGCCGTGGGCGGCGTGGACGGGGATCGTGCTTCTGGCCGTCTCCGCGACGGCCTGGATCGGACTTGTGGATGCTTTGGCCTTCGGGCTCGTCGGAGCCGTGCTGTGGGTGGGGGTTGCCCAGTTGCTGACCTGGTTGGTCGAGCGCGCCGCGCGGGATACCGCCGAACTGACCGAGTTGGAGCGTGCGGCCTCGGAGTGGCTCGCCTCGCAAGAGGGCACGCGGCGCGAGCGTCGGACGCACATTCAGCGGGCGCTCTCGGTTGCCGGACCCGTGCTCGTCCGCACGATCGAGTCGGACGGCGGGCTCAGCGAGGACGAACGCGTCCAGGCGCGGATCGCCGAGGGGACTCTCCGCGACGATCTCCGGGGCCCTGCCCTCCTCGATGATGTCGTGCGCGAGCGGCTGGCTGACGCGCGGCGTCGCGGCGCCGCCGTGACCGTGCTCGATGAGGGTGGCCTCGATGGCGTGAGCGAAGCCGATCTCCTCCGCATCCGGCGGGAGCTCGCCGTCATCCTCGGCGGCGCGACCTCGGAGCGGGTGTACATCCGCGCGTCGACCCACGAAGATGTGGCGGTCACCGTCGTCGGCCGCTCTGCCGGCGACGACGGCGACGAGAGTGTGGATCTCTGGCACGAGATCCCGCGCCGGGGCGCCAGCGTCTGAGCGCCGAAGAAATGAGGAAGGCGAGGGGCGGCGGAACCGCACACCCCTCGCCTGAGCGAGTGGTTACCCGAAAACCGACTCGCAAAGGTCGATCTGCTCGAAGAGCATCTCGACCGAACGCAGAAGCGTTCCAGCAGTTCTAGTTTCGCGACCCATGGTCGCGTTGTCTGTAGGTACTTTGGGGGACATGGGTGTGGTCCGCTACCCGCCGAACCGGCCCCAGGCGATATCGCGACGCAGCGTCGGCCGCAGGGCGCGCGCCGAGATCTGCCACGCCGAGGTGAGCGGAGCGTCCTCTGTCACGGCCGCGGCGGCTTCGCCCTCATAGGCCTCCGTGACGACGGCCATGACCGCCGCGAGCTCTTCCGGAGTCGGCTCGCCGCTGAGCACGCGGAGGCGCACCGGCTCGGCGCCCGGCTCGCGGGGGGTCGAGCGCGCATCGCCCTGGCCGCTCATAGCGGAATGTTCCCGTGCTTCTTCGCGGGCAGGCTGGCGCGCTTGCCGCGGAGCGCGCGCAGGGCCTTGGCGACGTACACCCGGGTCTGAGCGGGTTCGATGATGCCGTCGAGCTCGCCACGTTCGGCTGCCAGGAACGGAGAGGCGACGTCGTAGGTGTACTCGTTGGCGAGGCGGGTGCGGACGGCGGCGACGTCCTCCCCGGCGTCCTCCGCCTTCTTGATCTCGCCGCGGTAGAGGATGTTGACGGCGCCCTGGCCACCCATGACCGCGATCTCGGCGGTCGGCCATGCGAGGTTGACGTCGGCGCCGAGCTGCTTGGAACCCATGACGATGTACGCGCCGCCGTAGGCCTTGCGGAGGATCACGGTCACGAGCGGCACCGTTGCTTCGGCGTAGGCATACAGGAGCTTCGCGCCGCGCCGGATGACACCCTCCCATTCCTGGTCGGTGCCGGGGAGATATCCGGGCACGTCGACGAGGGTCAAGATCGGGATGGAGAACGCGTCGCAGAACCGCACGAACCTGCTGGCTTTCTCGCCCGCCTGGATGTTGAGCGTTCCGGCCATCTGCGACGGCTGGTTGGCGATGATGCCGACCGTGCGCCCCTCGATCCGGCCGAAGCCGATCACGATGTTCGGCGCGAACAGCGGCTGCACCTCCAGGAAGTCCCCGCCGTCAGTGATGTGCGCGATGACCTGGTGGATGTCGTACGGCTGGTTCGGGGAGTCGGGGATCACCGTGTTGAGGACGCGATCGGCATCCGTCGTCTCCCACTCGAAACCGTTCTCGTAGACCGGGATCTCCGACATGTTGTTATCGGGCAAGAATCCGACCATGGTGCGGACGTAGTCGATCGCGTCGTCTTCGTCTTCGGCGAGGTAGTGCGCGACGCCCGAACGGGTGTTGTGCGTGTGCGCGCCACCGAGTTCTTCCATGCCGACGTCTTCGCCCGTGACGGTCTTGATGACGTCGGGGCCGGTGACGAACATCTGGCTCGTCTTGTCGACCATGACCACGAAGTCCGTGAGCGCGGGAGAGTAGACCGCACCGCCCGCCGCGGGGCCCATGATGAGCGAAATCTGTGGGATGACGCCGGACGCTGCGGTGTTCAGGCGGAAGATCTCGCCGTATTTGCCGAGGGCGACCACGCCTTCCTGAATGCGCGCGCCGCCGGAGTCGAGGATGCCGATGATCGGCATGCCGCCGCGGAGAGCGAACTCCATGACCTTGATGATCTTGTCGCCGGCGACCTCGCCGAGTGAGCCGCCGAAGGTCGTGAAGTCCTGGGAGTAGACCGCGACGGTGCGGCCGTGGATCGTCCCGACGCCCGTGACGACGGAATCGCCGTAGGGGCGCGCGCGATCCATCCCGAACGCGCTCGTGCGGTGGCGGACATACTCGTCGAGTTCGACGAAGGAACCCGGGTCGACGAGCAGCTCGATGCGCTCGCGCGCCGTCATCTTGCCCTTGGCGTGCTGCTTGTCGCGCGCGACGGTCTCGGCGTCGACGACCGCCTCCTGATAGCGCGCGCGGAGGTCGGCGATCTTGCCGGCGGTCGTGGACATGTCGAAGCTGTCGGTCACGCGTTCCACCCTAGCGACCGGGTCGCCTCGGACATGAGGGGACATCGACAACGCGATCCCGATTCCGCTGTGCACTCTCGCGGGGGCGGCGTAGGGTGGGGCGCATGTCTATGCCTCCCGAGGGATATCCGCGTGCCGCCGCCGTCAGCCCGCGCCTGCAGGTGATCGATCAGGTCGACTCGACCAACGCGAAACTCCTCCGAGATGCCGAGGCTGATGTCCACGGGCATCCGCACCTGTCGGTCCTACTCACCCGCGATCAGCGCGCCGGCCGCGGCCGGCTCGACCGGTCGTGGACGACGCCGGCCGGCTCGGCGCTCGCCGTCTCGGTCCTTCTGCGGGTGAGTGCCGTCGCCACCGCCGACCGGGGCTGGATTCCGCTGATCGCCGGCGCCGCCATGACCCGGGCGATCGCCGCACAACTCACGGGGCTCCCGGTGACGCTCAAGTGGCCCAACGATGTGCTCGTGGACCGGCAGAAGATCTGCGGCATCCTGGCGGAGGTGTTGCCGTCGGATCCGCACGTCGTGATCGTCGGGGCCGGAGTGAACACCTCGATGGTGGCCGCGGATCTGCCCGTCACGACCGCGACGTCGTTCGCCGCGCTCGGTCGCGAGGCCGACGAGGACCGGCTTCTTGCCGATTATCTGACGTTCCTCCGGGACGACATCGCGACGCTCGCCGTCCACGGGGGTGCGGCCGTGGCGCCGGCCGTCTCGGCGCTGTGCGCGACGATCGGCGCCGACGTCGCGGCATCTCTGCCGGACGGCACCGTGCTGCACGGCCGCGCGGAGCGCCTGGACGCGGAAGGCCGCCTGGTTCTCGCCGCGGACGGGGTCGAATCGGTCATCGCTGCGGCCGACATCGTGCATCTGCGCTGATTCGCGCGTGACGCCTACAGGATGAATCGTCGTTTTGCGGGTCGATCCGGCGTTTCCTGGCCGGTCGAGCCTGTAAACGGCACGCGGATGGGCACAATGGACCCGTGACCCAGCCGACGGCCTACCAGGGACGCCCCGTCACGCCCGCTCCGGGCAGCGCGGCGGCGGAGCTGCGCGTCGCGCGCCTGCGCGCGCACGCCCGGCGCCTGCTGTGGTCGGCGCTCGTGCTCATTGCGGTGGCCGCCGCGGTCGGCTACTTCTGGCAGAACCTCCCGGCTCCGTTCGAGGACTGGATGCTGTGGACCGCCGCCGGACTCATCGTCCTGCTGCTCGTCGTGGTGCCCTACGTCCGGTGGCTGTCGCACACCTACACGATCACCACGCGGCGCGTGATCGAGCGGTCGGGATTCTTCGGCCGCCGCCGCAGCGAACTCAGCCACGCCCGCGGCTACGCCATCTCTGAGCGACGCGGGCCGCTGCAGCGGCTCTGGGGAGCGGGGACCCTGACCCTCACCGGCGCGGACCGCACGCTTCGGCTCGCGAACGTCCCCTCCGTGCGACTGGTCCACGAGACGCTTGCCGATCAGGTCGAGGTGAGCCAGATCCTCGCCCACCGCGATTCGCACAGCATCCCGATCATGCCCGGCGATCCACCTCCGCTGCCCTGACGGGACGGCGTGCCCCTCGCGGACCTGGGAAGATGGCTGCATGGCACTGACTCTGGGAATCGTCGGCGGCGGACAATTGGCGCGCATGATGATCGCGCCGGCGGTCGAACTCGGCATCGACGTGCGGGTGCTCGCTGAGGAGCCCGGAATGTCGGCGCAGATCGCGGCGACGGCGACGGGCGACTACCGCGACCTCGAGACCGTCCGCGCGTTCGCGCAGGATGTCGACGTCGTCACCTTCGACCACGAGCACGTCCCGCAGCACGTCTTGCGCGCGCTCGTCGCCGAGGGGATCGCCGTCCATCCCGGGCCCGATGCGCTCCAGTACGCGCAGGACAAGCTCGTCATGCGCGCACGCCTCGCCGAGCTCGGCATGCCGCAGCCGGAGTGGGCTGAGATCACGGATGCCGCCGGCCTCCAGGCTTTCCTCGACTCGCACGGCGGGCGGGCCGTGATCAAGACTCCGCGCGGCGGCTACGACGGCAAGGGAGTCCGCGTGGTGTCGACGCCGGAGGATGCCGCGGACTGGCTCGCGGACGGCACACCGCTGCTGGTCGAAGAGCTCGTGGACTTCACGCGCGAGCTCGCCCAGCAGGTCGCGCGGCGCCCGTCGGGGCAGATCGTCACCTATCCCGTCGTCGAGACCGTGCAGCGCGGCGGTGTCTGCGCCGAAGTGATCGCCCCCGCGCCGCACGCGACCGGCCGCCTCGCCGAGGTCGCCGCGCAGATCGGCGAAGCGATCTCCGAGGGGCTCGGCGTCACCGGGATGCTCGCCGTGGAACTGTTCGAGACGGCGGATGAACGCATCCTCGTCAACGAGCTCGCGATGCGCCCGCACAACTCCGGCCACTGGGGCCAGGACGGCGCGATCACCGGGCAATTCGAGCAGCACGTCCGGGCGGTGCTCGACCTGCCGCTCGGAGACCCCGGCATCCGGCAGCCGTGGTCGGTCATGGTCAACATCCTGGGCGGACCGGCGGCGGACACCCTTGAGAGCCGCCTGCCGGCGGCGCTCACCGCCCACCCGTCGGCCAAGGTCCACACGTACGGCAAGGCGCCGCGCCCAGGCCGCAAGGTCGGCCACGTGAACGCCGCCGGCGACGATCTGGACGCCGTGGTCTACGAGGCCCGCTCGGCTGCCGCCTGCTTCGGCGACTGACGCGCGGCCGGGGATCCAGCCGCCGGCCGGGGTTGCGTGGCGCTCCGGGATTCTTCCAGCCGAGCCGCCTACCCTGGACGGGTGACCCGCGCCCTGCATTCCTCAGACTCTCCTCTCGTCGGCGTCGTCATGGGCTCCGACTCGGACTGGCGGATCATGAGCGACGCCTCGCAGGCGCTGACGGAGTTCGGCGTCGCGCACGAGGTCGAGGTCGTCTCGGCGCACCGCACGCCCGACAAGCTGTTGAGCTACGGCCGCGAGGCGCGATCGCGCGGACTCAAGGTCATCATTGCGGGCGCCGGGGGAGCAGCGCACCTGCCGGGGATGCTGGCCTCGCTGACCGCGTTGCCGGTGATCGGTGTGCCCGTCCAACTCGCCACCCTCGACGGCATGGATTCGCTCCTCAGCATCGTGCAGATGCCCGCCGGCATCCCGGTGGCGACGGTGTCGATCAACGGCGCGAAGAACGCCGGACTGCTCGCGGCACGCATCCTCGCGACGGGTGATGACCGCCTCGCAGACCGCGTCGAGGAGTACGCGCGCACGCTCGAGGCTCAGGTGGACGAGAAGAACCGTCGGCTGAAGGACTCCCTGTGACGTTGGCACCGCCGCGGTCGGGAACGCGGCCGGCTCCGCTCATCGAGACGCAGCCGATGCGCCGACCGGATGCGTCGTCGCCCGCCATGATGACCCGCCGGGCCTGGTGGCTCGTGGCGCTGAACTTCCTCATCCCCGGATCGGCGCAGATCCTCGCCGGCTCGCGGCGCCTGGGGCGCATCGGCCTCACCGCGACGCTCGTGATGTGGACGGTCGCGCTGCTGGCGCTGCTGACCTCTCTCCTCTGGCCGACGCTGCTCTATTCGCTCGCCAACGGAGCGGCGCTCCTCGTCGTCCAGCTCGTGCTGCTCGCCTACGCCGTGCTCTGGCTCGTCCTCACGATCGACACGTTGAGGCTCGTCCGCTTCGTCAAGGTCAGCGGCTGGTCGAAGGCCGGTGCGGCGGTGGTCGCGATCGTCGGCCTCGTCCTCTCCAGCGGTGGTGCGGTCTACGCGGCGCAGTCGCTCATCGGGCCGGCCCGCGAGGCGCTCGCCACGATCTTCGGCAACAGCGGCCCGTCCGTCCCGCCGTCCGACGGCTACTACAACATCCTGCTCTTGGGTGCCGACAGCGGCCTCGGCCGCGACTCCATGCGCTTCGACAGCATCTCGGTCGTCTCCGTCAACGCCGATAGCGGCGCGGTGACGATCACCGGCATCCCGCGCGATATGCAGAACGCCCCCTTCGCTGAGGGGCCCATGCAGGATCTCTATCCGAATGGGTTCGAGGGGCACGTGTCGCAGACGTGCGGCTGGGCCGCCGGCATGAACCAGCTGACCAACGCCGTCGAGGTCTGCCAGCCCGATCGCGGCGAGAGCATCTACCCGGATGCCGCCGATCAGGGTTCGTCGCCCGCGATCGAAGCCACGAAGGATGCCGCATCCGGGGTCCTCGGCATCGAGATCCCCTATTACGTCTTCGTCGACATGAAGGGTTTCGCCGATATCGTCGACGCGCTCGGTGGGGTCGACATCACCGTCACCGAGCGTCTGCCGGAGGGCGGCGGACCCACGTATGAGGGCGAGCCCGCGGCGGACTGGGCGACCGGCTGGATCGAAGCCGGACCGCAGCACATGGACGGCGACACGGCGCAGTGGTACGCGCGCTCTCGCTACACGACGAGCGACTGGGACCGCATGCGTCGCCAGCGCGAGCTGCAGCAAGCGATCCTCGCGCAGGCGACCCCGGCAAACGTGCTCGTGCGCTTCCAGGAGGTCGCCGCGGCGGGGGAGGATCTCGTCCAGACCGACATCCCCGAGTCGCTCCTGCCGTTCCTGACCGGGCTTGCCGTCAAGGCGAAGGAGCAGCCGGTCACGACGATCGAGCTCACTCCTGAGGGTGCGGGGGTTGACCCGGATGCGCCGACTGTCGACGACTGGGCGCTCGTGCGCGATCTGATGCAGACGACGCTGCACCCGCCCACCGCGACCCCGGCCCCGGAGGGGTGAGGCATGACCGCGACGCTGCACGTCGTGCTCGACCAGGTCGTTGCGCGGACGGATGCCGACCTCGCCACCGCATCGCGGGAACTCGCCCGTGAACTCGTGCGCACGGCGCCGGCCGGGTGCGAGGTCGCCGCGGTCGTCCCCGCGGGGCCGGATGCCGCAGCCACCCTCGAACGGGAGGTCCCGGGCCTGTCCGACATCACCCGAATGACACTGCCGCGCCGCGAACTCGCCGCCGCGTGGCAGTTGGGTGTGCCGTCGGGGGCACCTCGGGGCATGGTCCACTCGCCGACGATCCTTGCGCCGCTCGTCAAGCACGACCGCATCCACGATCACGATCAGACCGTGGTCACCCTGTGGGATCTCGCCGCATGGGAGCACCCGGAAGAACTCTCGAAGATGGCGGTCGCGTGGCATCGGGGCATGCTCAAGCGCGCGGCGAAGCACGCCGATGCGGTGGTCGTCCCGACCCACGCGCTCGCGGATCGGCTCGGCGAGATCGCGCGACTGGGTGAGCGCATCCGGGTCATCCCGGGCGCCGCGCCGGTGGGTTTCTCCGTGCCGACCGACGAGGTCGGACGTCGGCGCGCCCTGGATGTGCCGAGCGGATGCCTGGTCGTTTCCGGCGGGTCCGCCCCGTCCGCGCGGCTGGATGCGGCCTTCGCCGCGATCGCCGAGGCCGGGTCTGACCTGCCCGTGGTTGTGCTCGATGTGCCCGACGGCGACGAGCCTGCGGTGGATGACCTCGCGACGGCTGCGAGTCTGCAGCCGGGTCGGGTCACCGTTCGACGCGCGCTGGATGCCGCCGATCGCGCAGCCATCCTGGCGGATGCCGTCGCGCTGCTCGCGCCGCGGACCGACAGCACCTACCCGTGGCGCGTGATCGAGGCGCTGGCTCTCGGGGTGCCGATCGTCGCGGCGGACAGTGCGGTGCACAGCGAGGTCATCCTCGACGGCGGTCTGCTCGCCGACGAGGGGGGGATGAGCGCGGCTCTGGCGACGGCGCTTGCCTCGAGCGATGCCGTCGAGCGCCTCGCGGTTCTCTCGGGAGACCGCGGTCGTGCCTTCTCCTGGACCGGCGCGGCCGAGCGTGTGTGGCAGCTGCACGCCGACCTCTGAGGATGCTTTGAGCGGCGTGTCTCGGGCGTGTCGTTCGATCTTTGGTGGTATCAGGCGTTGACTTCAGTAACAATGGTCACATGATCCCCCGAATCATCATTCGCTCATCCGGCCGCGCCCGCCCGGTGCCCAGCCTGGCTGGCGCGGTGATCGCGATGATCGCGCTCGTCGGATCTCTGCTCGTCGCGAGCCCAGCGCATGCCGCCGTCGGCGCCGACATCGAGCAGGCGGTTCAGCCCGCGTCGCAGGCGGTCGATTCGGGGATCGTCAAGACCGCCGCGGTGGTCGGCTTCAACGCGGAGAACATCATCTCCGACGCGCTGTTCTATGACAACGCGGCCATGACTGCCGCGGAGATCCAGGCCTTCCTCGACGCCAAGATCGGCACCTGCAACAACGGAAAATGCCTCAACGTTCTCAACGCGGGGATCTCGTCGCGGGGAGAGGTGAGGTCACAGTCCACCGGAAACCTCATCTGCTCGGCGATCCAGGGGGGCACCATGAAGGTGTCCGAACTGATCTACCGCGTGCAGGTCGCCTGCGGGATCTCGGCCAAGGTCATCCTCGTCACGCTCCAGAAAGAGCAGGGGCTGACGACCAGCAAGGCCCCGTCGGACTGGAACCTCTCGGCCGCGATGGGGGCATCGTGCCCCGACACCGCGCCCTGCGACCCGGCGTTCGCCGGAGTGGGCCCGCAGATCCTCAAGGGCACCCAGCAGCTCATGACGTACAAGGCTGCGCGATTCGGCAAGCAACCCGGCGTCAACTTCATCGGCTACAGCCCCAACTCGGCGTGCGGTGGCACGAACCTGAACATCCAGAACTACGCCACGGCGGCGCTGTACACCTACACGCCGTATCAGCCGAACGCGGCAGCGCTCGCGGCCGGCTTTGGGCTCGGCAACGCATGCTCCGCCTACGGCAACCGCAACTTCTACAACTACTACACCCAGTGGTTCGGCTCGACGCAGGGCGACGTGCTGCAGATCCTGCACGTGACGGGCACTTCTGACCGGTACATCGTCAGCGGTGGCTCGCGCTGGCGACTGGCGACCGCGGAGATCGCCGCCCAGTTCACCTGGATCGCGAGCCCTCGCCAGGTCGCTGCGTCTGAGCTGAGTGCCTACACCGACAAGGGTGACGCCAAGCGAGGCATCAAGACGCGCGCCGGCATTGCGTACCTCCTTGACAGTGGCCAGCGTCTGCGGGTGCACGATATCGCCCAAGTGGGCGACCTCGGATGGGACTACAGCTCCCTCCCGGTTGCGGATGACTCGCAAGTCGAGCGCTATCCGGATGCCGGCTACCTTGCGCGCGTCATCACATCCGGAGGGCCCACGTGGCTCATCCAGAGCGGATCGCGGCGCGAGGTCGTCGATGTGAATCTGCTGCCACGGTTCGGTATCCCCGCGACGGTATCGCGGGTCTCCGCAGCGATGATCGCCGACTACGCCGCGACGGCGCCGGTCACCGCAGTCGGCGTGTATCGCGATGCAACGAACCCGTACCGGATGCAGACCGATGCCGGCGTCTACGGAGTGCCGGACGCCGCGAGCGGAACCGCGATCGCTCGCAGTGCACGGGAACTCACGGCGGAGTCGTTCGCGATGCTGACCTCGTCCTCGACGATGCCGATTCGGATGACGTCGGGTGGCCGCTCGTACGTCATGGTGGACGGCGGCTGGCTCGAGGTGAACGCAGCCGACTATCCCGCGACGTTGCCGTTCACGACACTGCCCGCGGGGGCGGCCGCGGGGCTCCCGACCGCGGGCCAGGTGAACGGTCCGCATTTCGTCCGCGAACGCTCGGACAGTCAGACGTATCTCGTGTCGTGGGGCACCCTCCAGGCCGTCTCTGCGGCGGATCAGGCCTGGGTCACGCGCACGTACGGCGTGAGCTCACGCGTGTGGCCGGTGCTCGACGGCGCCATCGGAGATGCGACCTCCGCCGAGGGTGTCGTGCGCACCGCTGCCGGCGTGAATTACCTGCTGGACGGTTCGCGCGCCTATCGACTGCGCGACTGCACGCAGGTCGCGGATTGGGGCGGGGAGTGCACCACGTCGCGGACGATCACGCCTGTGGAGCTCGCGCAGTATGCGATCGTCGGCACGCTCTCGTACCTGGTCCGCACGCCCGCGGGCACGGTCTGGCTTCCGCAGAGCGGGCAGATGCGGCAAGTGCTGGACCCTGCGATTCTCTCGATCTACGGAATCCCAGCGACGACGAGCGCGGTATCGTCCGCGACGGCAGCCCGCCTGCCGGTCGGCGTGCCCGTTTTGGCCGCGGGTGTCTACTCCGACGGCGGCGCCGCTCGCACCCTCGTGACGTCGAGCGGACAGTATTCGTTGACCGTTGATCAAGCCACCGGTGTCGTCGCGAGCGCCGTGCGCAAGCTGACCCCCCAGAGCTTCGGCATGCTGTCGGTCACGGCACCGCTTGCGTCGCGTATGCGCAGTGACGCGCGTTCCTTCGTGCTGACGCAGGAAGGATGGCTGGAGGTGCCGTCGGCGACCTACGGCGGTGACGCGGCGTTCACGGCGCTGTCCTCGCGCGCCTACGTCGGCATTCCGATCGCGGCGAACGAGCCGCGGCCGCACTTCGTGCGCGATGCCGCCAGTGGGCAGGAGTTCCTGGTCTCGAGTGGAGCAGCTCAGGTCGTCAGTGGAGCCGCGGAGCGGGCCGCTATCACGGCGCGGTACGGCGTGCCGCCGAAAGTGTGGGTGCTCGTTGCGGGAGCTCTTTCCGGGGTCACGATCTCCTACGACCTGATGGTCAAGAGTGACAGTGGTGAGGTCTTCCTCATGGACGGCAACACGCGCTACCGCACGTCCGGATGCGCCGCTGCGGCGGACTTCGGCAAGGACTGTGCGTCACTGCGCGTCATCACGGCGGCCCAGCTGTCGACCACCCGCGACGGCGGTGCACTCGCGGGGCTCCTCCGCTCGCCCGACGGCTACTCCTGGCTCATCCAGAGCGGCACGAAGCGCGAAGTCCCCGACCCCCGGGTGCTCGCCGCCTATGGGATCGGAACCGCGGCGACACCGGTGTCCGCGAACGTGCTCAATCAGATCCGCCTCGCCGCCCCCGTCGTCGGCGTGGGCATGTACGACGATCGCGCGGGAGACGTCCGCGTCATCACGGGAGCGGGACGCACGTTCGCCGTGCCTGCGGCGTCGCGCATCGGCACGGTGACAGCGGGTGCCTGGAAGATCTCGCCGGCATCCGTGGATCTGATCGGGACTGAGGGTGACCTTCCGACCCGGATCGACACCGGATCGGGCACCTTCATCCTCACGGGTGAAGGATGGCTCGCCGTGAACAGGTCCGACTACGCGCCGCTGTCCTTCACTGCCATCGGTTCGCGGGGCTCGGAAGGCGTCCCAGCGGCCGGCGCAGAGCTCCGCCCGCACTTCATCCGCGAACAGCCCGGCGACCCGGTCTACTTGGCGTCGGGTGGCCTCATGAACGCGGGGGACAGCGCGTCACGCGCCTGGATCTCTGCAACCTACGGGGTTGCCGCGAAGGTGTGGGTCGTGCCGGCGGCCGCGCTGAGGTGACCTGAACGCGGGCGGAAGACCGGGCGGGACTACTTCAGAAGCTTGCGCTCTGCCATCTCCGCCAGGGAACGCTCGTACCCGTCCGTCTCGAGAGGCTGAGTGAGTACCCACTCCGCGAAACGGCGGATGCCGACCTCGAACGGCACGGCGGCCGTGAACCCGAGGGTCTGCCGGATGCGCGTCGTATCGGCGACATTGTGCCGGATGTCTCCGAGTCGGAAGTTCCCCGAGACCGAGACGGGAACCTCGGTCCCGAATGCGAGGATGAGCGCGTCGACGACCTCGCGCACCGTGGTCTGCACGCCGGAGCCGACGTTGAACGTGTGTCCGGCGGCCCGGGGGTCGACGCACGCCAGGAAGGTTGCCTCCACCACATCGTCGACATAGACGAAGTCGCGGCTCTCGAGGCCGTCCTCGAAGATGTTGATGGCCTTTCCCTGGCGGATGAGGGTCGAGAAGATCGAGAGGATCCCGGTATACGGGTTCTTCAGCGACTGGCCAGGCCCGTACACGTTCTGGTAGCGCAACGCGACGGACTCCACCCCGAGTGTCGGCGCGGCGGTCATGATGAGCGCTTCCTGCGACTGCTTCGTGATCCCGTAGACCGAAGACGGATGCAGGAGCGCGGTCTCCGGGGTCGGGATGAGAGTGAGCGCATCGCCCGCCGTGACGTGGACGTCGAAATCACCCGACGCCATCGCGTCTGAAGAACGGTGCGGGGGAAAGACGGTCGTTCCGTCCTCCGTCTCGTAGGCGCCCTCGCCATATACCGATCGCGACGATGCGATCACGACGCGCCGCACGGAGTGGGGTTCGTTCGCCAGGAGATCGAGCAGCTTGCCGGTGCCGCCGACGTTGGTCTCGACGTAGCGAGAAATCTCGTACATCGACTGGCCGGTGCCGGTTTCGGCGGCCAGATGGACGACGACGGTCGCGTCGACGAGGGCGGCGCGAAGATCGTCCTCGGATGTCACTGTGCCCACACGGACGTCCGCGATGTCCGCGACCGACCTCAGAAGCGCGGAGGTCTCATGCGGTGCGTCTCCATGCACTTGCGCGACCAGCGAGTCGAGGATGGTGACGCGGTGCCCGGCGTCGACGAGGCGCCGTGTCAGAGCCGATCCGATGAAGCCGGCGCCGCCGGTGATGAGCACATTTTCGGGCATGCAGGAACTCCTGTGGCGTGGATGGAGGGTGAGTGTCAGACAGTGATCGGTGTCACCGCGCCGAGGCGGGGGTGATTGCGATCCTTCTCCGACACGTCGGCCTGGTCGAGTGAGATCGGCCACGGCACGGCGGTGGTCTCGTCGGCCAGGTTCAAGAAGGTGTACTCGGCTTGCGGCGTCCAGTGGTCGTTGACCAGGTAGGTGTAGGCGGTGTCCGCTTCGAGGGTTTGGAATGCGTTGCCGACGCCTCGGGGGACGAAGATCGCCATCGATGGATCGATCGTCGCGGTGAACAGGCGCCCGAAGCCTTCACCGGCGCGCAGGTCGACCCAGGCGCCGAACACACTGCCGGTCGCGACCGAGATGAACTTGTCCCAGGGTTCCGCGTGAATGCCGCGGGTGGTTCCCGCGTTGCGGTTGAACGAGATGTTGTTCTGGACGGGTCCGAGGTCGGGCAGGCCCAGAGCCATCATCTTCTCCCGCTGCCAGTTCTCCTTGAACCAGCCCCGGTTGTCGCCGTGCACGGGGATGTCGAAGAGGGTCAAGCCGGGGATCGACGTGTCGTGTGCTGCGAGCGCTTTGCCATACTCCACGGCGGTCACTGCCCCACGGTCGCGTACTTGGCCTCGGCTTCGGCCTTCTGGGGGCGCCACCACTCCTCGTTGTCCTGGTACCAGGCCACCGTCGCCGCGATGCCCGCGCTGAAGTCACGGTATGTCGGCTCCCAGCCCAGCTCAGTGCGGAGCTTCGACCAGTCGATCGCGTAGCGCAGGTCGTGACCGGGCCGATCGGTGACGAGGTCGTAGTCATCGGCCGGGCGACCCATGGTCTGCAGGATGATCTCCACGACGTCGCGGTTGGATTTCTCGCCGTCGGCGCCGATGAGGTAGGTCTCACCGATGCGACCACGCTCGAGAATGCGCAGGACGGCCGAGGAGTGGTCGTCGGCGTGGATCCAGTCCCGCACGTTGCGTCCGTCGCCGTAGAGGCGGGGGCGTACCCCGTCGATGAGGTTCGTGATCTGGCGCGGAATGAACTTCTCGACGTGCTGTCGAGGACCGTAGTTGTTGGAGCAGTTGCTGATCGTTGCGGCGACGCCGAACGACCGCACCCATGCTCGGACGAGGAGATCCGAACCGGCCTTCGTCGACGAGTACGGGCTGGAAGGGTTGTAGGGCGTCTGCTCGGTGAACCGCTCCGGGTCATCGAGTTCGAGATCGCCGTATACCTCGTCCGTCGAGATGTGGTGGTAGCGCACACCGGTGGCACGCGCGGCCTCAAGCAACGTGAAGGTGCCCACGAGGTTCGTCTGGACGAAAGGCGCCGGCCCGCTCAGCGAGTTGTCGTTGTGGGACTCCGCCGCATAGTGAACGACGGCATCGTGCTCGGCGAACAGACCCGTCACCAGATCCGCGTCGCAGATGTCTCCTTCGACGAACCGGAAGCGATCCGCCGGCAAGTCCTTCAGCGAGGCGAGGGAGCCCGCGTACGTGAGCTTGTCGAGCACGGTGACCGACTTGTCGGTGTTCTCGAGAATGTAGTGCACGAAATCGGAGCCGATGAAGCCGGCGCCGCCGGTGACGAGGAGTTTATCCATGAGGGGGAGTTTACCGGTCGGCGGCGTGTGAGAAACTGGACACATGCGCGGCATTGTTCTGGCAGGTGGCACGGGATCCCGGTTGCACCCGATCACGCTCGGGATCTCTAAGCAACTCGTACCGGTGTACGACAAGCCGATGATCTACTACCCGTTGTCGACCTTGATGCTGGCGGGTATCCGCGACATCCTCGTGATCACGACACCGCACGATGCCGAACAGTTCGAGCGTCTCCTCGGAGACGGATCGCAGTTCGGGATCTCGCTCACGTACGCGCAGCAGCCGTCGCCGGACGGCCTGGCACAGGCATTCGTGATCGGTGAAGAGCACATCGGCTCTGACACGGCCGGGCTCGTCCTCGGCGATAACATCTTCTACGGACCCGGCATGGGAACGCGGTTGCGCCGCTACGAGTCCCTCACGGGCGCGGCGGTCTTCGGATACTGGGTCGCTGACCCCACCGCGTATGGGGTGGTCGAGTTCGACGGCACCGGACGAGCGCTCACGCTCGAGGAGAAGCCCGCGAACCCCCGCAGCCACTTCGCGATCCCCGGGCTCTACTTCTATGACAACAACGTCGTCGAGATCGCGAAGGACCTCAAGCCCTCCGCCCGCGGCGAGCTGGAGATCACCGACCTGAACCGCGTCTACCTGGAGCGCGGCGAACTGCAGGTCGAAGTGCTGCCTCGCGGCACCGCCTGGCTCGACACGGGGACGTTCGATTCGCTGAGCGAGGCCACCGAGTTCATCCGCACCGTGCAGAAGCGCCAAGGCCTGTCGATCGGAAGCCCCGAGGAGGTCGCGTGGCGGCTCGGGTTCCTCACCGACGACGAGTTGCGCGTGCGCGCTGAGCCCCTCGTCAAGAGTGGGTACGGCGCTTACCTGCTCGCGATCCTCGCACAGGGACGCGACGCGTAGGCCAGGTAGAATCCGTATGGTCTGCGGCCCGCCGCCGCAGCGGGTCGGATCGTGAGCGAGCGCTCAGCCGACGAAAGAGGAGTGAGTTCTTGCAGACCGATCAACGCCCACATGCCGTCGCGCCAGCATCCCATCCTGTCGACGGGCGACGAATCGTCTTCTACCTGCTTCACGACAGCCGTGGCGAGGTCGACGACTACATCGTCTACAAGCTCGCCGAGCTGCGACCCTTCGTCGACCACATCTTCGTGGTCGTCAACGGCGATCTGACCGACGCAGGTCGAGAGCGACTCGACGGCGTCGCCGACACGGTGTGGGTCCGCGAGAACGTCGGGTTCGACGTGTGGGGCTATAAGACCGCCATGGAGCACTTCGGAGCGGAACGCCTCGCGGAGTTCGATGAAGTCATCCTGATGAACTACACGTGGTTCGGTCCCGTGCGGCCATTCGCGGACCTCTTCGATCGCATGAATGTCGAACCCGTCGACTTCTGGGGCATGACCGATCACGCGGAGATCGTGCCCAACCCCTTCACCAAGGAAGGGGTGCTGCACCGGCACCTGCAGTCGCACTGGATCGCCGTCCGCAAGCCGATGTTCTCGAGCGCCGCATGGCGCGAGTACTGGTCGACGATGCCGATGATCGAGACCTACACCGACTCGATCCTCAAGCACGAGTCGAAGTTCACGCATCACTTCGAGGAGCGTGGATTCAGCTCGGCCGTCGCCTTCTCAGAGGCCGACTATCCCGCCGAACACCCCGCGCTCATCAACGCGGACCTGCTGCTCGACGATGGCTGCCCGGTGTTGAAACGCCGCGGGTTCTTCCACTACCCGCCGTATCTCGACCAGCACGCGGTGATCGGACGCTGGACGATCGAGCGCGCCGAGCATTACGGCTACCCCGTGCGGATGATCTACCAGAACATCGTCCGCAATGCCCAGCCCCGCGCGTTGTACACCGACGCGGCGATGCACGAGATCCTCCCCGACGTCGATGTCGCCTTCGACGCGGAGAACCCGCCGACGCTCGCGGCAATCGTCCACATCTACTACGAAGAGATGACCGACGAGCTGATGGACCGGCTGGTCATGCTGCCGGTGCCGATGGACCTCTTCATCACGACGACGAGCGCCGAGAAAGCCGACGCGATCCGGTCGGTCCTGGAGCGGCGTGGGGACCGCAACTTCTCGAACGTCGACATCCGGATCCTTCCGTCGAACCGTGGACGCGATCTCAGCGCGTTCTTCATCGCGTGCCGTGACGTCCTCGAACCCGGTCGCTACGACCTCGTCGTCAAGATCCACTCGAAGCAGACGGTGCAGGGGTCGTTCAACTCGGGGCGGTACTTCAAGCTTCAGCAGTTGGACAACGTGCTGAACTCGCCCGGATACGCGGCCAACGCCCTCGCACTGTTCCAGAAGGAACCAGGCCTCGGCCTGGTGTTCCCGCCGATGATCCACATCGGGTTCCCGACCATGGGGCGCGGCTGGTACGCGAACAAGGCCCCCGCCGAGGCGCTCGCCAAAGAGCTGGGGATCCGCGTTCCGTTCGACGACATCTCTCCGCTCGCACCGTACGGGTGCATGTGGATCGCCCGCCCGGAGGCGTTGCGACTCATGGTGGAGCGGGAGTGGAAGTACAACGAGTACGCCGCTCCGAACAAGCACTTCGACGGCAGCCTCGCTCACGTGCAAGAGCGCATCGTCGGCTACGCGGCGGCCGAACTCGGCTACCACGTTCGGACGATCTCATCGGCCGAGCACGCCAGCATCAGCCATACAGCGCTCGAGTTCAAGCTCGATCAGATGGGCGCGACCATGCCCGGCTACGCGATCGACCAGATTCAGTTCCTGCATCGCGCGGGATGGCTGGGTCATGGCGGAATCGTCGCGCTCACGCGGGTGTACCTGAAGCTCAACCACCCGAGAGTGGCGAAACTCCTCGGCCCGCTCGACCGGCCTGCGCGCTTCGCCCATCATCAACTCTGGAAGCTCCGTCACCCCGAGTCGTGGAAGCGGAACAACCCAGAGGAGGTGGAGGGTGATATCGCTGAAGGAGAGCTTCGACCCGCGCAATAACAGCATCGGGTTCCTTCGGTGGCTCATGGCCTTCATGGTCATCTTCTCGCACGCGGGCCCGTTGGCAGGGTTCTACGGTGGGCACGACCTCGGAACCCAGATCAGTGATGAGCAATCATTGGGCGGCGTCGCGGTCGCGGGATTCTTCTTCTTGTCGGGTTTCCTCATCACGAAGAGCAAGATGGGGCGCGCGTCGACGCCGCGGTTCTTCTGGCGTCGCATCATGCGAATCTTCCCGGGGTGGTTCCTCGTTCTGATCGTGACGGCCTACGCGCTGGCTCCGATTGCCTACTACCGCGAGAGCGGCACCATGGACGGGTTCTGGAACGCGACGAGCGAGTCCCCGTTCACCTACTTCTCCAACAACATGTGGCTTCCGCTCGTGCAGCACAACATCGCCGGAATGGGCGAGAGCCTGCCGTTCTTCCAGATCCACGGTGGCTTCGAATGGAACGGCTCGGCCTGGACGCTCGCGTTCGAGTTCGGCGCCTACATCCTCGTCGGAGTTCTGGGTATCGCCGGTGCGCTCGCCCATCGCATGATCGGTGGCATCATCGCGTCGGCCATCATCCTGCTCGCGATGATGCAGTGGTTCGGGTTCGGGAACCTGGGCGTGTTCGGCATCGTGTTCGCCGACTTCCGTCAGCTTCTCCTGCTCGCGCCGTTCGCGTTCGGCATCCTCTTCGCCCTTTTCGGCGACCGCATACCCATTGACAACCGCCTCGCGATCGTGTGCATCTTCGTCGCCGGCTGGACCTACGCCAAGGGCGGATGGCTCCCCTTCGGACAGTACGCGTTCTGCTACGCACTGATCTGGTTCGCCATCCGCGCGCAGTTCCTCAAGAACTGGGACAAGCACGGCGACTTCTCGTACGGTATCTACATCATCGCGTGGCCCCTCATGCAGTTCGCCGCCTACTTCAAGCTGCAGGACGCGGGATGGCTCGTCTATCACGTCGTCATCGTCGCCGGATGCCACGCGTACGCCTACCTGAGCTGGCATCTGATCGAGCGGCCGGCGCTCCAGTTGAAGGACTGGACGCCGCGATGGCTCGAACGCGTGCTCGCTAAGACGGCGCCGGCCCGTGTCCGCGTGATCAGCGCGGTCGATCCGAGTTATCCGGCTCGGCTCGCCCGCCGCACACCCCAGACGACGGGAGCGCCGTCATGAGCGGCTCCGGCGGCGGCGACATCGTCCATGGTGCGGGTGTTCCCACACCTCCCTGGTGGCGTCCGTTCCGCGACGCTCCCCTGATCGTTCTGGCGATCCTCTCCGTCATCGCCGCCGTGGTCGGCTGGACCGTCCAGGCAAATCTTGACCGCGCGGCGGCCGCGGTCGCCCCCGTCACGCCCGGCCCGTCGGCCACCGCGGGGGCCGGAGCCGATGCCTGCCGTCCTCCGGTGGCGGGTGGCGCGGGCGAACCGTGGATCGACGACGCCTCCGCCGCGGAGCAGACGTGGGCGGACCATGCCGATGACCTTTCCGGTCAGGTTGTGCTGGGCCAGGACGGCTGGGCCTTCTACAACGACCAGGTGGAGGAGAACTTCTCCCAAGCCGTCGGGAGACGCCTGCTGACGACAGCCGAAGTCACGGCGTGGCACGACTACTTCGCGCCATTGTCGGCGGCGCTGGGCGAGCAGGGTATCGAGCTGACGATCCAGGTCACTCCCTCGGCCGCCAGCGTGTACCCCGAGCAGCTCCCGGAGTGGGCGATGCCGTTGCGCGGCTCGACGACCCTCGATCAGCTGCTGATCGCCGCGCCAGAGCTCCCGATCGTCGACTTCCGCGCGGACCTGCGCGAGGCTGCTGTCGACAATGCGGTGTTCACCCCGGTCAACAGCCACTGGACCGATTGGGGTGGGTACGTCGGGTGGCAGTCCTATGCGCGCTGCCATGCGGCGATGTACCCGGATGCGCCCGCTGTCGTCGTTCCCGCGGTCGACGGCGTGGACAGCGAGGGCATCTTCAACGAGTACGCCGCGTTCGGTGTCGCGGATGCTGCTCCGGAGTGGACTGTGCCGGTGTTCGCTGACGAGATGTCGCCCGTGCAGGTGACCGATGGGGCGTCGAACACCCTCACCGCCGACGGGGGACAGCCGGTCGATCTTTCGCGCCTCCCCGCCTCGACCGTGACTGACGGCGCGTGGAGTGATCAGAGCGCGCTCATTCTGCGCGACTCGATGGGCAACGCTCTGTCGGGCCTGTGGACGCAGCAGTATTCGAAGACCTGGCAGATCCAGCACCGCTACGACGACTGGTCCAACCCGCCGAACTATCGTTCGCTCGTGGAGCAGTATGACCCGGATGTCGTCATCATCCAGCTCGCCGAACGGCACCTGGTCAACGCGCCCGCGCCGGGCGTGACGGCCGGCTACTGAGCCGCAGGCTCCGCGGCATCGCGTGCCATGACCTCGCGGATGATCGTGGCGTCACCCCAGACGCCGGGGGAGTCGTAGGCCCGATCAGGGAACGCGCCGTACTGAAGAGTGAGTCCGAGGGCGTTCTCGGCGATGAACTCCTCGACCTTCTGCGCGAGGGACATCGGCGTACCGGAGCTGCAATTGAGCGTGCCGGTGATGTCTGCGGCATCGGTCAGTGCGGCGAGCTGACGGCCCAACTCCTCGACGCGGATGAAGTCGTAGAGGTTCTTTCCCGTCGTGAAGGGAAACTCGGTGCGTCCGGCGTCGGCGGCATCCAGGAGCTTGCGGAAGATGGATTCGCTTCTCCGGTCATCACCGTAGATGTAATAGGCGCGGGCCCACGCGAGTGAGGTCGTCTCAGAGACCGCAAGTGCCAGCGAGCGTCGCAGGGCCTCCTTGGCGATGCCGTACTGCGACAGGGGGGCTGTGGGGGTGCTGGCCTCGATGGCGCCCTCCCAGTACCCGACCTCGTGCATGGTGCCGAGAGCAACGATCCGCGGGACCCCCCGCTCTGCGAGTCCGGTGAGCAGAGTGAAGTGAGCCGACAGCTGCGACATGTGGGCGGCCGAGTTGTGACGGAACCCGTCCTTCCACGCCAGATGCACCACGGCATCGGGGAGAGCGCCCCACACTGCGGGATCGAAGTCGGGAGCGAGGATGTCGGCCTCCGACACGACGGCTCGAGGGTCCAGGCCTTCACCGCGACCGGGACGCACCGCCGCGACGACGTCGTGGCCTCGGTCAAGCAGCGCGCTCACGACGTGGGGGCCGAGGTATCCGGCGGCTCCCGTGACGACGACAGTGGACATCGCGATGTTCCTTTCGCATGCAGTCGCACGAATGGCTCCGAGATCGGGCGGTCACCGACTGCAAGGGTTGCTTCACCGAGGGTACCGAGCCTTGCCCCCCGCGCCGAATTCGCCCAGGGTCGACCCGGTATAGTGTTCCAGTTGGCTGAACGTAGGTGGAGCATTTGGATACGACGGAGCGGTTCGCCCGACTTGCCGAGACCCCGTTCATCACGACGAACGCGCGGGGTCTGGACCTTCCGGTCCGAGGGGGCAAAGTCCGCGAGATCTGGGACCGACGTGATCTCCTCGGCCTTCTCGTTCGTCGAGATCTTCAAGCGCGCTACCGCGACAGTGTGCTGGGCTTCTTCTGGACGCTGATCCGCCCGATCGTCCAGTTCCTCATGTACTACCTCGTCCTGGGCCAGTTCTTGCGCGCAGCCGAAGGGGTTCCGCAGTTCGCGATCTTCCTCTTCGCGGGGCTCACGATCTACAGCTTCTTCGCGGAGGCGGTGCAGGGGTCGACGTCGTCGATCCTCGCGAACGCGGGCCTCGTGAAGAAGATCTATCTCCCGCGTGAGATCTTTCCGCTGGCCAGTGTCGGCGCGGCGGGATTCATGTTCCTGGTGCAGTGCGTGGTCCTGCTCGGGGGCGCGATCATCTTCCGAGCGCTGCCTGCTCCGGTGGACATGCTGTGGTTCTTCCCGGCGGTGCTGCTGATCCTCGTCTACGGCTTGGCCTTCGGCATCCTCCTCTCGGCACTCAACGTCTACCTCCGCGACGTCCAGTACGTGACCGACGTGGTCATGATGCTCGCGATGTGGGGGTCGCCCATCGTGTATGCCTGGACGATGGTCAGCGACGCGTTCCGTACTCTCGGACTGCCCGCGTGGGCACTCGAGGTGTACACGAACAATCCGATCACCCTCGGTGTCCTTGGCTTCCGGAAGGCTTTCTGGGGAGCGGGAACCGGCGCCGACTACCCCGATGACCTCCTCCTGCGGATGCTGATCGCCGGCATCATCGGTCTCGTTTTGCTGTTCATCTCGCATCGTGTGTTCACTCGCCTGCAGGGCAACTTCGCGCAGGAGATGTGATGGTCGTTTCACCCCAGCCAGGTCCCGTCGTCGTGCGCGCTGACGGCGTGACGAAGCAGTTCACCGTCCGAAAGGACAACACCCTCAAAGAGCGGATCGTGCACGCCGGACGACGCGGGCGTAGCCACAAGCAGGAGTACGTCGCCGTCGATGGAGTCGACCTCGAGATCCACGCGGGAACGACCGTCGGACTCCTCGGGCCCAACGGTTCGGGGAAGAGTACGCTTCTCAAGCTCATCGGAGGCATCGTCTCTCCCACCGAGGGGCAGATCCTCACCCGCGGGCGCATGGCCGCCCTGCTCGAGCTCGGCGCCGGCTTCCACCCCGACCTGAGCGGGCGCGAGAACGTGTATCTCAATGCCTCGATCATGGGAATGACGCGATCCGAGACAACCGCGCGTTTCGAGGAGATTCTCGAGTTCAGCGGGATCGGCGACTTCATCGACACCCAGGTCAAGTTCTACTCATCGGGGATGTTCGTTCGTCTCGCTTTCGCCGTGGCGGTCCATACCGACCCCGACGTCTTGCTGGTTGACGAAGTCTTGGCCGTGGGCGATGAGGCGTTCCAGCGCAAGTGCATGGAACGGATCGCGCGCTTCCGAAAGGAGGGTCGCACGATCATCCTGGTGTCGCACTCCGCCGCTCAGGTGCAGGAACTGTGCGATCGCGGCATCGTCCTCAAGGACGGCAAGATGGTGTTCGACGGCGACGTGAACGAGGCTGTGTCGGCGCTGCGAGATGTGCTCGAAGGACGTCGCGTCGGCGAGAAGCCTCCGCCCGAACCGGTGAAGCCGATCGAGGTCACCCGGATCGAGGTGCTGGGCGAAGACGGCAAGCGCATCAAGAACGTTCAGGTCGGTGCGCGCATGTGCATCAGGGTGCACGTGCGGGCGAAGCAGGCCATGCCGACCTGGGCGACGGGATTCAGCATCGACACACCGATGGGTCAGATGGTCCTCGCCTCGAACACGGAGCGTCTCGGCATCGAACTCCCCGCGATCCCCGTCGGCGACTCGTCGATGGACTTCATCATCGAGTCTGCGAACTTCGGCGCCGGCCAGTATTTCGTCAACGCCAATGTGTCGGAGGTCATCGACATCGACACGCACGTCCTCATGCAGGGCGCGCGCTTCACGATGAAGGGCAACAGCCGCAACTTGGGCACCGTCGCTGCCTCCATCGTCGCGTCGTGAACGGCACGCTGTGACCGCTCACCCCATCGCTCCGACGGTCTCGATCATCGTCCCGGTCTACAACGCGGAGCGATATCTGGGCGCCTGTGTGGCGTCGATCCTCGAGCAGGACTATCGCGACATCGAGGTCATCCTGGTGGACGACGGTTCGACCGACGCCTCGGGCGCGCTCTGCGACGGCTTCGCCGCCGCCGACGATCGAGTGATCGTCGTCCACCGCGACAACGGGGGCATCGCCGCGGCCCAGAACAGCGGTCTCGACGCGGCGACCGGCGAGTTCGTCACGTTCTGCGATAACGACGATCTCATGAGCTCACGCATGATCGGGCGCCTCGTCGAGATCCTCGAAGCCACGAACGCCGACATGAGTTGTTGCCGGTGGCACAACGTGGGCGCGAGTGTCGCAGCATCCGTTCGCGACTCGCACGTGGGGGAGCAGCCGGGCAGCTATACCTCGTTCGGACAGCCGGGCACGTACTACCAAGTCGTCTTCAGCGTGTTCCTGCGCACGCTCCTGCGGCGCGAGCTGTACTACTTCAGTGAAGCCAACTGGGGCAAGCTCTACCGTCGTTCGCTCTTCGACGGCATCCGCTTCCCGGAGGGCCGCTATGCGCAGGACGTCGCCGTGGCGATGGACCTCTACCGGCGGATGAACCTCGTCGCGTCCTGCGACGACAGGCTCTACTACTGGCTCCAGCGCCCGGACAGCGTCTCCCACAACCTTCGCTCGACGCGGTACTACCACGACATCGTCCGCGCGCACGGACGTTGCTTCGAGCTCGCCCGTGAGGACGGCATTCTCCCGGCTCGTGCGTACTTCGGTCTTCGTGCGATCGCGTTCGAGAAGCGCAGCATCCGCTCGACGGCGGATCAGGAGATGTACGACGAGGACCGCCGCTACGTTACCGAGCTCCTCTCGTCGCTCTCCCCGTGGCAGCGCCTCCGGTGTGCGGTACTGCACGGACTGCGGTTCCTCGAGGTGCAGGTCTACAACCGCACGATCCACCGTCGCGCATGAGGCGCGACCGAGCGCCTAGGATTTCTGTGATGGCTACACGCGGAGGATGCTGATGGATCTTCTCATCGTCGGGTCGGGACTCTTCGGTCTCACGATCGCCGAGCGTGCTGCGGCATCGGGTCGCAAAGTGACCCTCATCGACCGCCGCTCCCATATCGGCGGCAACGCCTACAGTGAGGCGGATCCCGAAACGGGCATCGAGGTGCATCGCTACGGTGCGCACCTCTTCCACACGTCGAACCCGGCCGTGTGGGAGTACGTCAACCGCTTCACGACGTTCACGGACTACGTGCACCGCGTGTACACGACGCATCGTGACGTGGTGTACCCGCTGCCGATCAACCTGGGCACGATCAACCAGTTCTTCCAATCGGCCTTCTCGCCGGCTGAGGCACGAGCGTTGATCCACCAGCAGGCGGGTGAGTTCGAGTCGCGGGATGCCGGGAACCTCGAAGAGAAGGCGATCGCCCTCATCGGTCGTCCACTGTATGAGGCGTTCATCCGCGACTACACCGCGAAGCAATGGCAGACGGATCCGCGCGAACTCCCCGCGGAGATCATCTCCCGACTGCCGGTGCGGTACACCTACGACAACCGCTACTTCAATGACACGTGGGAAGGGCTGCCCACAGACGGGTACACCGCGTGGCTGGAGCGGATGGCCGATCATCCCAACATCGACGTCCGACTCGGCACCGACTTCTTCGACGAGTCCCAGCCGCTTCACAAAGCAGCGACGGTCGGCCAGGTGCCGATCGTCTACACAGGCCCCGTCGACCGCTACTTCGATGACGTTGAGGGCGCGCTCTCGTGGCGCACGCTCGACTTTGAGCGTGAAGTCGTTCCCGTCGGCGACTTCCAGGGAACATCGGTCATGAACTACGCCGATGCTGACGCCCGTCACACGCGAGTGCTCGAGTTTCGGCACTTCCATCCCGAGCGAGCCGACCGGTACCCCACCGACAAGACGGTGATCGTGCGGGAATTCTCTCGGTTCGCCACCCCGCAGGATGAGCCTTACTATCCGGTGAACACCCCCGCGGACCGCGCGGGTCTCCTCGCCTATCGCGAACGCGCACGGGGCGAGGAGGGCGTCTACTTCGGGGGACGACTCGGCACCTATCAGTACCTCGACATGCATATGGCGATCGGATCGGCGCTGTCGATGTGGAACAACCGGTTGGCTTGAGGGTGCTCCCGGAGGCCCGGACGCGGGTCGGGTAGACTTCATCGGGCGCGAGAAGACGCCCGAATCACCGAGGAGTACTCGCTTGTCAAGACGGACCATCAGCGTCGTCATCCCCAGCTACAACGAAGAGCGCAGCGTTCAGGAGATGGTCGACCGGCTCAGCGCGGTCTTCCGCAACGATCTCCCGCAGTACGACTACGAGATCATCTTCGTCGACGACTACTCCACCGATGGCACCCGCGCCGAAATCCGCCGCATCGCCGCGGAAGACGCACGCGTCAAGGCCGTCTTCAATGCCCGCAACTTCGGCTTCCACCGCAACGTCTTCTCCGCGCTCACATACGGCAGCGGTGACGCGACCTTTATGCTGTTCGGCGACCTCCAGGACCCGCCCGAGAACCTCCCGGAGTTCGTGCGGGCATGGGAGTCGGGCAAGCAGGTCGTGATCGGACAGCGTCGCAGTAGTGACGAGGGGTTCGTCATGACCGGGCTGCGGCATCTGTACTACGCCGTGATCCGTTGGTTCTCCGACACCACTCAGATTCCGCGCTTCACCGGCTACGGCCTGTACGACCGCGAATTCGTGCGTGTGCTCGAGAGCATCGATGACATCCAGCCCTTCTTCAAGGCCGTCGTCGCCGAGTACGGGCTGAACGTCGAGATCATCCAGTACGACCAGGGCAAGAGTGCGCGGGGCAAGTCGAACTTCAACTTCCTCCGCAATTACGACTTCGCGATGCAGGGCATCACCTCGTCGACGAAGCTGCTCATGCGCCTGGCGACGTTCATCGCTGCCGTGATCGCGTTCATCTGCCTCGGGCTCGCCGTCTTCGTGCTCATCAACAAGCTCGTCGATTGGAACAGCTATCAGGCCGGCGAAGCATCGACGACCGTGGGCATCTTCTTCCTCGGCGCCGTGCAGCTGTTCTTCATCGGTGTCTTGGGCGAGTACATCCTGAGCATCAACAGCAGGGTTACCGCCAAGCCCCGGGTTGTGGTCGGCGAGCGCGTGAACTTCGGCACGCCCGCGCCGGCATCGCCCGTTCTCCTCGAAGAGCGGGACGTCGTCGTCGAGGCGTCGAAGGATGACCCGCTCGAGAAGCACCAATGACGGCGCGCGCCGACAGTACGATCTCCGGCGAGGGACGCCTGCGTCGACTGTTCTGGCAGTTCGCCCGGTTCCTCGTCGTCGGACTGGTGTCGTTCGCCTTCGACTACGGGCTGTTCTTCATCCTGTTCCAGTACTTCGGTGTGCAGTACATCGTCGCCAGCACGATCTCCTTCTCGCTGTCGCTCGTGTTGAATTACTTCCTCACACTGAAATTCGTCTTCGAAGCCAAGCCGGATCGCAATGTCGTGGCGGAGTTCGCCATCTACATCGGGCTGAACATCATCGCTCTCGGACTCAACCAGCTCATCCTGTTCGCGACGGTGGACGGGTTGGGCATCGACCCGCTCGTCGGCAAGCTCATCGCGACGGCTGTCGTCTTGGTCTACAACTTCATCTCCCGCAAACTTCTCATCGAGCGCTCACGCGGCGCGCGCCCGGCCGCGGTTCGGGATGATGAGAGTGGATCACCGGAAACAGGCGGTATCACGTCATGACGCAGCACGAGCTCGGAGCCGAGGAGACCACGTCCGAGGGTGGTCGCCTGGGGCGTGCCCTCGATCGCGGGTGGGAGCGCGTGGATCGCGCCTGGATCTCGATGAGCGACAGCGTCCGCGACAGCACCGTCGGACGCTGGTTCAAGGGTGTGGAGCAGCCCAATGCTGCCGACTGGGCCCTTCTCGGAGCGATCAGCGCGCTCGCTTTCGTCACTTTCCTCTACGGCGATGTGAAGGCGACCTTCGAGCATTCGTTCAACTTCCTCGATGCTGTCTTCGCCGGACGGCCGCAGGACTTCTACCAGATCGCGATCGAGAACTCGACGTTCGGTCATCCGGCCGTCTATGACGTTCCGATCTACGCGGTCTTCGGCCTCTGGAACCTGCCGACCTACGTCATGTACCGTTTCGGCGACTTCGACTACCTGAACTCCACGCCCGCGCACCTGTGGCTGAAGCTGATGATGGTCGTCTTCACGCTCGTCGCGACTCGTCTCGTGATGGCGATCGCGAAGACGATCGGTGTGAGCGCGCAACGCGCGAAGTGGGTGGGTTTCTACTTCCTGTCGTCGATGGCACTGTTCGTCCCGGTCCTGGTGATCGTGCAGTACGACATCATCTCGATCACGCTCATGTTGGCTGGCCTTCTCGCCTACATGAAGGGCAGAACACGGTCGTTCCTCCTGTGGTTCTTGCTTGCGATCACCTTCAAGCTCTTCGCGCTGTTCATCTTCATCCCGCTGGTCCTGCTCCGCGAGAAGCGGCTGCTCCGCGCAGCCGGCCAGCTCGCCGTCGGCGTGCTCGGGCTCGTGCTGTGCCGGTTGATGTACCGCGGCGATCTGGCGTTCGAGGCGTCCACCGGCGGCTTCACGGACCTCATGCTCGATCGCCTGCGCACCTCGGGCTTCACCTGGCAATCGAGCATCCCGGTGCCGCTGTTCGTGGTCTTCATCGTAGGACTCGCCATTTTCGCCTACGCAAAGCGCACCTCGAGCACGCGTGAGCTTCAGGCTTTCGCCATCTACCTGTCGCTCGCTGCGTTCCTGGTGTTCTGCGCGATCGTGCCGCTGAACCCGTACTGGATCAACCTGGTCGCACCGTTCTCGATCCTGATCATCTTCGCGAACCCCCGTTACCTCACACTGAACTCGCTGTTGGAGGTGGCGATCGGCACGACGCTGTTCGTCATCTACATGCTGGTGGGCTTCTCGATGTACAACGCGGGAATCTTCACGGACCTGCTGTTCGGCCAGTTCATTCCGCCGGCAGACCCGCAGCGCTTTGCCACACCCGGGGACATCCTGCGCGGGCTCGGGCTCGGCGGCAACAACGTCATCTTCATGGTCGGCTTCATGATCGCGTGCGTGCTGGCCGTCCTGATCATCAACTACCCGCGACCGGCGTTCATCGAGGGCATGCCGAACGCGCAGACGATCAAGCGCAGCGTCGTCTGGATCCGTGTGGCGGCGCTGTTCGGATTCTGCGGCCTGCTGTTCGGGATGTACCTGATCCCGGCCACGCCCACCGTGTATTCGTCGGTGAGCCCCGCCCCCGGTCTCACCGAGGTCGACGTCCTCGCGCCGGACTCCGTCGTCGCGGAGGAGGTCGAGTTCGACACGACGCTGAACGTCACCCAGGTGCAGATCGGGATGGACGCCTCGGCCGTGACGTGGATCAACTCGGCGATCATCAACGTGAGCATCGTCGACGCGACCGGAGACTCTGTGTTCGCCGGGTCCACCCCAGCGAACGCCGTCGGCGTCGGCCTGGCCTCGTTCCGCGCGGATGGTCTCGTGTTGGAGGCCGGTGAGACATACACGGTGCGTCTCACGGGAGCACAGTCCGAAGGTGAACCGCTCTACGTGCAGGTCAACCCCGATCAAGACCGTTTCCCGACGACCGAGAACGGCAAGCCCGTCGACGGAGATCTGGTGATGGTCCTCAAGGGCACCGAGGCGAAGTAGCCCTCGACCACGCGGACGGTCGGGGGAGTGTCACCGTGGCGCGGCGCGCAGACGTGCTCCATACTGGCGTAGCGCACGCATCCTGACGTCAGGCTCTGTCGCGTCGCAGGCCCTGTCCGACCATGATTCACCGGGGAACACATGATGCGTCACCGCACCCGCTTGCGTATCCGTCGATCCCTCGTCGCTCTCGCTGCCGTCGCCTTGGCGGCCTCACTGAGCGTGACGGCGGCCGGCGCTGCCCAGGCCGCCGCGCCCAGCCACCCCGGGACATTCGTGAGTCTCGATCCTGCGCGGCTTCTGGACACGCGTGTGGGCAACGGCGCTCCTCAAGCGGCGGTGCCGCCGAACGGGGCGGTGGTGTTGCAGGTCACGGGGCGTGGCGGGGTTCCGAGCACCGGCGTTGCCGCGGTGGTCGTCAACGTCACGGTGACCGGTCCTGCAGCGGCGGGGTTCATCACGGTCTATCCGACGGGAGGCGCGCAGCCCACCGCGTCGAACCTCAACTTCACACCGGGACAGACGATCCCCAACCTCGTCACGGTGAAAGTGAGTGCACAGGGCACGATCACTCTCGCCAACAACTCGGCGGGCGGGGTGCAGCTTCTCGCAGATGTGGCCGGCTACTACCTCGCCGGGACCCCGACCGTGGCCGGAGCGTTCGTGAGCCTGGATCCGGCTCGAGTCCTGGACACGCGCTTCGGCAACGGCGCTGCGCAAGCGGCGGTCGCAGCGAACGGTACGGTCACCGTGCAGGCCACCGGTCGAGGCGGCATTCCCGCCTCGGGGGTGTCGGCGGTGGTCGTGAACGTGACCGTGACCGGTCCGGCGGCCGGGGGGTTCGTCACGGTGTATCCGTCGGGCAACACACCGCCCAACGCGTCGAACCTGAACTTCACCGCGGCGCAGAGCATTCCCAATCTGGTCACGGTGAGGGTCGGTGGTGACGGGAAGATCACTCTTCGCAACAGCTCTGCGGGGACGGTGCACCTCATCGCCGACGTGGCCGGCTACTATCTCGCCGGCACGCCGACCGTCCCCGGTGCGTTTGCCAGCCTGGCTCCGGCGCGCATTCTGGACACCCGGGAGGGCACCGGTGCGGCGCAGGTGGCTGTTCGCGGCGGCGGGTGGCTCGAAGCGCAGGTCGCGGACCGAGGGTTCATCCCGGCGGTCGATGCGGCTGCCGTGGTCATGAACGTGACGGCGACGGCCCCCCAGACGTGGGGGTTCGTCACGGTTCATCCGAACGGCGTGGGCCAGCCGACCGCCTCGAACCTGAACTTCGCCGCCGGCGAGAGCATCCCCAACCTCGTGATCGTGAAGGTGGGCCTCAACGGGAAGGTCAACCTTGTGAACAACTCCCCGGGATCGGTCCACCTGATCGCCGACGTCGCCGGCTACTTCCTCGGCAGCTCGGATGAACCCGACGAGGTGTGGCCGACGGGCTGGTACTTCGAGGACTGCGGCACGGAGTGGGACTCACTCATCCTCTTGGCCAGCCCGGGTATCGTCTACAGCCCTCAGGGAAACCTGACGTACTTCGAAGGCGAGTGGTTCTACGAGTATTACCCGGGCGGCGCCCAGCAGGTCACCGTGACCGCGTCGGCCGCCGCGGGGTACGTGATGCTCTCCGGCGACGGGACCGACTGGGTGACCAACCCGGACGGCTCGGTCACTCTCACCCTGCCGTTCACGAACGATCCCTGCTATTGGTAGACATGCGCGGCTCAGCGGGGTCTGAGCGTCGAATCGTGCTCGCCGCCATAGACTCGTCAGTGTGACTACAGCCGCCGTCGGAGCCCCGGGATCTCCGCGCCGCTACCTGCACGCACTGTGGCTTCTGACGGCGCGCGACCTTCGCGTGCGCTACGCTACGAGCGCCCTGGGGTACCTCTGGTCCGTACTGGATCCGCTCGTGATGAGCCTCATCTACTGGTTCGTGTTCACCCAGGTGTTCGACCGGACAGTGGGGGAGCAGCCGTACATCGTGTTCTTGATCACGGCGCTGCTCCCGTGGGTGTGGTTCAACAGTGCCGTGTCGGACTTCACTCGCGCGTTCAACAAGGACGCTCGTCTCGTGCGATCGACCGCGATTCCGCGGTCGATCTGGGTGAACCGCATCGTGTTGAGCAAGGGCATCGAGTTTCTCTTCTCACTCCCCGTGCTCGTGCTCTTCGCCGTCTTCGCCGGCGCGAGTGTGGGTTGGGGGATCCTGTGGTTCCCTGTGGCTGTTCTCCTGCAGCTGGCGCTGCTCGTCGGTCTGGGGTTGCTCGTGGCTCCGCTGTGCGTGCTGTACGCCGACCTCGAACGCACGACGAAGCTGATCCTCCGGGCATTGTTCTACGCGTCGCCGATCATCTACGGCGTCGCCGATCTGCCGGCGCCGTTCCCGCAGATCGCCGCGTTCAATCCGCTCGCAGGGATCTTCACTCTCTATCGGGTCGGGTTCTTCCCCGACCAATGGGACACGCTCAGCGTCGTCGTGGGTGCAGGAATGAGCGTCGCCTTCCTCCTGCTCGGTATCTTCGTCTTCCGTCGCCTTGAGCGCCCCGTGCTGAAGGAGCTGTGATGCTGGGCACCGCCATCGATGTTCGCGATCTCGGTGTTCGTTTCCGTCGCAACCGGCGGGGACGGCGCAGCTTCAAGGACCTGTTCGCCGATTCATCCCGCCGGTCCAAGCCGGGGGAGTTCTGGGCGCTGCGGGGCGTCTCGTTCACGGTGCAGCCCGGCGAGTCGATCGGCGTCGTCGGGCGCAACGGTCAAGGTAAATCGACGCTGCTCAAACTCGTCGCCGGTGTCTTGCTCCCCGATGAGGGACACGTCACGGTGAGCGGAGGCGTGGCGCCCCTCATCGAGATCACGGGGGGCTTTGTCGGCGACCTGACAGTGCGCGAGAACGTGCGCCTGACGGCGGGACTGCACGGCATGTCGCGCGCCGAAGTGTCGCGTCGATTCGACGGGATCATCGATTTCGCTGAGCTCCGTGAGTCGATTGACACCCCGTACAAGCATCTCTCGAACGGCATGAAGGTCCGTCTTGCGTTCGCGGTCGTCTCGCAGCTGGAAGAGCCGATCCTGCTCGTCGACGAAGTGCTCGCGGTGGGGGATAAAGCCTTTCGGGAGAAGTGTTACAAGCGCATCGACGAGCTCCTCGCGGAGGGACGCACGCTCTTCTTCGTCAGTCACAACGAGAAGGATCTGCGCCGGTTCTGCACCCGTGGTCTCTACCTCGACAAAGGCGTCTTGGCGATGGATGCTCCGATCGCCGACGTGTTGAACCGCTACAACGCGGACTACAACGCGGGGTGACGGCGGATCACTCCAGTGCTGCCAGCAGGCGGTCGCCGAGGATCGGTGCGAGGCTGCGCGCGTAGGTTCCGCTGATGTGGTTGCTGTCGGCGTAGGCCACCACCCCGCCGATATAGGACATGCAGGTGCCGTCTGCGCAGAAGAGGTCAGTGATGTCGATCATCGGCACGTCCACTCCCGCAGCTTCGGTGATGGGGTCCGTGAGAACGGCGGCGTCCTCCGGTTGGGAGCAGGGAGCTGTCGCGGGAACGGTGATCTGCGAGAGACAGGTAGGGATGTCGGTGTCAGCGGTCACGGGGATGTCCCGCAACAGGAGGACCTGCTTGCCTGTGGCCTCGATCGATGACCAGACTTCGCGCATCGCATCTCGCTGCTGCGCTTGCAGCGCGGCATCGCCCGGGATGAACACGCGACTGTCGAACACGTGGTACACCACCACGCTGATGTCGGTGCGCTCGCGCAGTTCCTGTTGGACGCGAGCGCCCCAGGTCGCGCATCCCTCCCGGAAGCTCTCTTCCCAGTGCGAGACCTTGTCGGCCTCCGAGTGCACCGCGGAGCACGCAAACCTCGTAAAGGTGTCCACCCGCCATCCCGCTTTCGCGAAATACTCGTGGAACGCGGGGATCGTGGCGGCTGCGTGGGAGTCGCCGACCAGTGCGAGTGTTCCGGCGGGTCCCATGGGATCACCGTAGGTGCACGTACGCCACTCTTCGTGGAGCTGCGTCAAGCGCCAGTTCGGGTCGAGATCTGTCGCCGCGTAGGCCGTATCGATCGCGGAACGTGCGGTGAACGGGTCGATGCACAACTCGGGCTCGAGCGCCGCTGTCACGCCATAGCACACCCGCGGCTCGCCTTCGGAGGCATCTTCCGCGCTCTCTGCTGCCGCGCTCTCCGCGGCGGCCCGCGCGGCTTCGGCCCGCTCCGCCGCCTCAGCGATCGAGGCGTGGACGGCGGCGACCTGAAGTGCGGCAACGAGAACGATCACGAGTGGCACGACCACGGCGAAGGAGAACTCGCGCCAGGGGCGGCGTCCCCATCTGCGCGAACGGGCCGGATCCTCGACGAATCGGCTGGACAAGGCACCGAGAAGCACCGCCAGGCCGACGATCACCCATTTGTCGAGGTCTCCGATCGCACGCTGCAAGGCGAACGGCGCCAGAACGATGAGCGGCCAGTGCCACAGATAGATGGAGTACGACCACGTACCGATGCTCGCGATGGGTCGCAACTCCGAGACGCCGCTCACCGTGACACGTCCGCGCTGCGCCCCGGCCAGGAGAACGACGAGAGCGCCCGCCACGAGGACGAGGGCCATCGTTCCCGGGAACGGCGACGCATCGGTGTATGTGACGCTCGCGACGAGGATGACGGCGACGCCCGCCCAGGCGAGGAGGCTCGCGAGCGCCGCGCGGCTTCCGGAGCCCGACGCCTGCATCGCGGGAAACCGGGAGACAAGCAGCGCGAGGAGCGCGCCGCCGGCGAACTCCCACGCGCGGACGAACGTGTTGAAATAAGCCTCACCGGGCGACGTGACTGTCAGGGTCGCCGAGAAGATGAGTGATGTCGCGAAGACCAGACCGAGCGCGATCGCGAGTGCACGTCGCGCCGTGCCCCAGGGCAGGGTGCCCGCGCGTCGACGGAGCAGGGCAGTGACGACCATGGTGATCCCGACGATGAGGATCGGCCAGATCACATAGAGCTACTCCTCGACGGCGAGCGACCAGTAGTGCTGGACGACAGAGGGGGCATCATCCTGGGCGAGATAGTCGACCGACTCGCGCGCGAACACCCAGTTCACGGCGTAGAGAGCACTGGCGCCGATGTCGGTGAAGGCGCGAATCCGCTCGCTCGCCGGCATCCAGATCGCCGTACCTGCGAGCGTGGCGACCAAGACGAGGAGGGAGGCGGGCAGGAGCCTTCTGATCCTCCGGGCCCAGAAGGCAGGAACGGCGACGCGGCCGGTCTCGGAGAGCTCGCGGAAGAGATGCTGCGAGATGAGGAAGCCCGAGATGACGAAGAAGACATCGACGCCGATGTACCCGCCGGGCAGGACGTCGGGCCACAGGTGGTAGACGAGCACGAGCGTCACGGCCAACGCGCGCAGGCCCTGGATGTCGGGCCGAAAGCCCGACGGTCGCCGCACGGAGGTCGTGCGCTCGCGTCGGCTTCTCAGGTCGGCCCGCGGAGACGCCGACCGCGCAGACCGAGTGCGAGCCGCTACCGACGTGAGCACCTTGGAAGAATGCATGATTGCCGGGCACGCCGTACGGTCGCAGGTAGGGACTGGGCAGCGACGCGGTGAGGCCGGCGTGCCAGCGGCCGTCGACGATGATGCCGACGGGAATCGGAGCGTACAGATCGGCGTGGTCGAAGCCCCAGCCGACGATCGCCATCGTTCCTCCGCCCACGTCGATGAGCGACATGTCCCCCTGCGGCAACAGCGTGGGCAACGTGACCGTTGTGCAGGACGGATAGGCGTTGGCCCCGGCGCCGATGCCCACGCCGACGATACAGATCTTGTACGACCCACCGTCCGCGAGAGTCTTGGACCATCGGAATCCATGCCCGCCGGGAACCCCGTACCGCGCCAGTTCGGGGGAGGGGGCATCGGCGAAAGTGGCGAGCATCCACTGATCGTCGATCGTGATGCCGACGGGAATTCGGTCGTAGAGGTCGCTGCGGTCGAAGGCCCACCCGCGCACCGTGATCGTCGATCCGTGGACGTCGACCTGGAATGCGGCTTCCGCGTTGAAGAGCGCTCGCTGCTGGGTGCGCGTCGCTCCCTCTTGGATGAATCGGGCGAGGAATCGTGCGATCGCGCTCTGGTCCGCCTGGTTGAAGTGTATCCAGTCGCTCGCCGAGTGGAAGGAGGACGGGTGCAGGCGTGACTTCAGCCAGGAGCGGTCGCTCGACGTCGGCATGATGCCTGCGTCGGTCAGCGCCCCGTTGGCCCCATGTGCGCACCATCGATAACCGCTCCCCAGCGTCAGATCCGGTCTCAGCGATCGGCCTCGACCCGCTGTATCTAGCAGAGAGCGGGGTGGTGCTCAGGCGGCAGTCTGCGCCGTCAGCGCCGGCATCGGCCGCCACTGCGGGTCGCGCGCGATCTTCCGGCCGTCCCTCAACCCGCGGAAGAGGTTCGACGTCCCCTTCACCTTCCGCTCGACGAACAGCAGGCGGATGATCTCCTTGCCGAACGTGAGCGCGGTGCCGGCGCCGAACAGAACCGGGTTGTAGACGCCGAGCGACCGGTGGTAGCGCTTGATGTGCGCGCGGTTGCGCATGATGTAGTAGCGGTACGCATCGGATGATGCGTTCATGTGGCGGATGCCCATGTCCCACTGCTTGATCTCGCGCGTGCGGCGGAGCACGAACTCGTCGACGATGACGGAGGTCGTGATGCGGGAGGCCAGCCACCCGTAGGTCTGGTCGTCCCAGTAGATGAAGAACCGCGGATCGGGCAGGCCGATCTGCTCGACGATGTCCCGGTGGATGAACATGCCCTCGAAGCAGCCCGAGTTCATCTCCTTGTAGCCGGATGCGTCGAAACCTGACGGGGCGAAAGGGATGGGGATGCCCATCCGCTCGGCGACGCGGTACTGCCAGTAGAACTCGCTGCCGTCGTAGTCGTAGCGCCGTCCCTGGATGGACTTGAAGCGCGGCGCCCAGGCGCCCATGCGCGCGAGTCCGTCGGGGAGGACCTCGACGTCGTCGTCCATGAGCCAGATCCACGTGGAGCCGAGCTCGTACGCGATGCGCATGCCCTCGCTGAACCCGCCGGATCCGCCCGTGTTGGTGTCGAGGCGGCGATAGACGATCTCCGAGCCGATCCGGTCGCGGAACGACTCGACGACATCGCCGGTGTCATCCGTGGACGCGTTGTCGACGATGACGACATGCCCGGGCTGGGGGTCCATCGCCGTGATCGATTCGAGCAGACGGGTGAGCAGGTGCGCGCGATTGAACGTCACGATCGCGATCGTCGCGCTCTCGGGAGCGAAGGCGATCGGGGCGTCAGGGGAGGAACTCATAGCCCTGGAAGTCTATCCCGGCGCGTGTCCGAGCCCGGTGTCGGCCGCGCTCCCGGCATCCAGTCGCCGGCGCCACGATCGGGACTGCCCCGCGCGGACGGCAGCGAGGGACAGCAGCAACCATCCCGCACCGGTGAGGACATACGACTCGAAGCCGGAGGTGATCGCGAGGGCGATGAGCACGAGCGGTGTCCAGGCGTACACGGTCGAGCGACGCTGGCTCGCATCGAGCCATGAGCGCACGAGCGCGACACCGCCGACGGCGCAGAGGAGGAGGACGCCGGCCCACCCGAGTTGGAGGAGCACATCGACGTACGCGTTCAACGCGCTGCGGTGCGATTCACCGAGCAGGATGTTGATCGTCGCGAACGGCGGTTCGGCGGGCGGCCACGCGCCGAACCACCCCCAGCCTTGGACCGGCTTGAGTCGGATGTAGTACTGCGCGAGTGTCCAGAGGTCGGTGCGCAACTGCAGGTCATCGGCCGCGCCGGTCGCGGCGATGACGGCTCCGCGCTGTGTGTAGAGCGCGATCCCGGATGCCGTCACGAGCCCGGCGAGCGTCCATTGCAACCCGCGACGCCGCGCCGCGGGGGCCGCGCGCACGAGCGCGAGGGCGCCGGTGGCGACCCCGACACCGGTGGTGAGGACGAGCACGGTGGGGGAGGCCGACAGGAGCGCCAAGGCGGCGGCGAGCACGATCGACCCCGTGCCGACCACCGGGCGCACGGACTGCGTGCGCAGTTCGACGGCGAAGGTGATGAGCGCGATGACCGCGACGATGCCGAGCGCGTTGCGTGTGCCGAAGATCCCCTGGATCGGGCCGAGGTCGGCGAGGTTCCCCTGGATGCCGAGGAACCGAAGCGGCAGGTCGAGGAGGATGCCGGAAAGGATCTCGAGGGCGAGAGAGAGGATGAGCGCGACGCGGAGGACGTCGCCGAGCGCACGCACGGTTTGCAGAGTGTCGCGGATATGCCCGATCGTGACCGCGAGGACGGCGACGCCGATCATGGCGAGCCACCGGACGAAGCTGGTCCCGGCATCCGTGCTCCAGAAGATGCTCGCGAACGCCCACGCACACAGGAGGACGAGCGTGGAGGGAACGAGCCGCAAAAAAGAGATCTCGTCGCGCCGCGCGACCAGAATGCCGACGCCGAGCACGCACAGCCCGGCCACGATCGTGATGAGGGTGACCCGCCCGGCCAGGCGTTCGACGAGGTGCCCGCCGAACATCGCGGCGAACACGGTGAGCGTGTAGGCGCGCGCGAAATCGGCAGACCGCAGGAGCTCCGCCGCACGGGCGGGGGCAGACGCGTCGGACGTTGCCATCACTCCGTCAGCCGCTCGCCCTGTTCGCCGATCAGGCGCTGTTCCGACGGGCCGCGGCCGAGAAGAGGTGCTTGTTTGATCTTGAACGCCAGGACGACCAGCAGCATCCACCCCCAGCTGAGGAGCGGGCCGGATTCGGCGAGACCCTGCACGAGCAGCACCGCGGCGACGAGGGTGGGTAGGAGAGTGACGGCCGAGTAGGGGCGATCGGCGACGAGGTCCCACCGCGGCCGATCGACGGCGAAGAACCAGGAGCGCCAGACGAACGCGAGGATCGTGAGGACGATGAGGATGACGCCGACGATCCCGAGCTGCAGGAAGACGTCGAGCCACATGTTGTGTGCCTGCATGACGGTGACGCCGTGGTCGACGATCCAGCCGTCGAAGGCCGGGTCGGTCGGCACCCACGGGGTCGAGAACCCCCAGCCGAGGAAGGGGCGCTCGGCAGCGCGCTCCCAGACGGCTTCCCAAATGCGCTCACGGCCGGTGAGGTCGGACGAGCGTCCGAGGAGGGTGAACAACTGTTCCCGCCCGACCCACAGTGCCGAGAGCCCCCCGACCGCGATGACGGCGTAGGCGAGGTAGTAGCGGGTGCGGCCGCCGGGTCGGCGGCTCGTGCGGATGAGCAGCGCCGTGGCCAACACGACCGCGACGCCAGCCGCGGCGAGGGATGCGGTCGCCGAGCCGGCCCGAATGAAGAGAAACACCGACAGCGCGATCCAGGCGTAGAGGAAGCCGCGCCGGGGCGCTCGAGAGGCGATGCGGAGAGAGAAGACGATGATCCCGAGGAGGGCGACGTAGGCGAGCGCGTTCGCATTGCCGAACAGGCCCTGGATGCGTCCGCCGTCGAACAGGTTGTCGCGGCTCCACATCTCGATCGGATCGACACCCGGTTCCGGGCGCGCGAAGCCGGGCATGATCGGCCCTCCCCAGACGAGTGACACCCACAGCTCGAACAGGATCGACAGGCCGAGGATCCATTTCAGCGCCGAGGCGATCGAGCGCACCAGCTCCCGCCAGGTGAGGACCGAGCCGATGAACATCGCCTGCACGGTCGTGCTGAGCAGCAGGAGCAGCGTCGGGAGGGTGGCCGCCGGGTAGGCGCTCCACAGCAGTGAGAACGCGGCCCACGCGACGTAGCCCGCCGCGAACCAGGGCAGACGGCGCCACTGGACCTCGGGCCGGAGCGCGATCCACAGGATCACCGAGACGATCCCCGTGCCGTAGGCGACGGCCGCGGTGCCGACGACGCCGAACGCCATCAGCCACGACGTCCCGGCCAGCGCACCGGCCAGGACGAAGATGCACCATCCGCGCACCAGCAGGTGCCCGGTCTTCTCCCGGATCGGCGCCGCGGGAGGGGCCGAGATCGGATGCATCGTGTGGACGGCCATGGTCAGATCAGGCTACCGCGAGGCAGCCCCCTGACCGGTGTTCGCGCGGCTCTAGGCTGAAGACCATGCTCCTGCCGATCTCGAACACACCGCGCGCCTACGCCTGGGGGTCGACCTCCCTGATCGCCGAGTTGGAGGGCCGGACCCCGTCGGGTGCGCCCGAAGCCGAGTCCTGGTACGGCGACTACGCCGGATCACCGGCCATCGTGGACGACGGGACGGGGCGGACGCTCGACGTCGCACTCGCCGACACGGGGGAGGCGCCGCTGCCCTATCTGATGAAGCTGTTGGCCGCGGCATCCTCCCTGTCGATCCAAGTGCACCCGACGAAGGCGCAGGCGGCCCTGGGTTTCGCGCGTGAGGAGGCGCGCGGAATCGCTCGGGATGCCGGGGATCGCACCTACCGCGACGACAACCACAAGCCCGAGATCATCGTCGCCGTCAGCGACACCTTCCGGGCTCTCGTGGGCCTCCGGCCCCTGGCCGAGACGGGTCGGCTCGTCGCCGCGCTGGGCGATTCAGACGGCATCCGGGCACTCAGCGATCGCCTGAACGGTGCCGACGAATCGGTGGTCCTGCGCGACACGATCGCCTGGGCGCTGTCGGGGCAGGCGCCCGTCGCGGACATCGCGGAGGCACTCGCGGGGGCCGAATCGGCCGAGTTTGCGGCGGAGCTCGCCCTCTATCGCACGATTGCCGCCGACTTTCCGGGCGATGCCGGTCTCCTCGTCGCGCTCCTGATGAACCTCGTCGTCCTTCGGCGGGGGGAAGCGATGTTCGCCCCGGCCGGTGTGCTCCACGCCTATCAGGACGGACTCGGCGTCGAACTCATGGCGGCGAGCGACAACGTCCTCCGTGGCGGACTCACACCGAAGCACATCGACGTCGCGGAGCTGCTGGACATCGTCGACACGACCCCCGGTGCCGTTGCGTTGGTACCCGCCCGCATGGTTTCTCCCGGAGTGGAGGCGTTCGAGGTCGATGTGCCCGACTTCGCCCTGGCGCGGGTTGTCGTCGACGGAGACCCCGTGCGGCTCGCGCTCGCCGGACCCGCCATCGCGCTCGCCGTGCGCGGCGAGGTTCAGGTCGCCGGACGGGACGGAGCGGTTGCGCTCGTCCCCGGGCGCGCGGTGTTCCTCTCCTCCGACGAGCCGGAGGCCGTCGTCACCGGGGCCGGTGAGGTGTTCATCGCCCAGCCCGGCCGGCGCTGATTCGTCCGAATCTGCCGCGACACGCCGCAAAAACGCGGTAAAGCTTCAATCTTGCCTTGAGGCTTTACGATCTGCGACTTGACCCAGGCGAATGACAAGGGTGTAATTATCCCAACACGCGCAACAGCGTGAGGGGAAAAGGTGGGGAGAGCGATATGACGGGTTACCGTTCCGGCGTTCCCGACAATTGGTTCGTCGACCCGGTCAACCTCGGTGTCCCCGGGGTACGGCGACCGGTTGAGGGTGAACTCGACACCACGCTGTCGTGGCAGTCCGATGCGCTGTGCGCGCAGACGGACCCCGAGGCCTTCTTCCCGGAGAAGGGTGGCTCCACGCGTGACGCCAAGCGCGTCTGCACGACCTGTGATGTCCGCGGAGAGTGCCTGGAGTACGCCCTCAACAACGACGAGCGTTTCGGCATCTGGGGCGGGCTCAGCGAGCGCGAGCGTCGCAAGCTCAAGCGCCGCGCCTGATCTCGGACATCGATCTCAGGACTCGCGGGGGATGGTCGGCCCTGTTCGCACCCCGCGCCTAGGCTGACCTGGTCATGCCCGCCAGAGTTCACGCGCTGCTGGTCGTGCGCCCGGACGGGCGTGTGCCGGCCGATCTTCATCTGCAGCGGACGCTCACTGCCCTGAAAGAGCAGTCGCGCCCGCTCGATGCGCTGACCCTTGTACTGTGCGGCACGGACGACGCCCTCTCGCGTCTCGCGGCCGACTCCGGCGCCGAGGCCGTCATCACCGCCGACCGGCACACGTCGTTCGCCGAGGCCGTCGCGATGGCGAGTCGGCGCATCGACGGCGATGCGGTCTGGCTCCTGGCGCAAGACTGCGCTCCTGCTCCCGATGCCTTGATGCGTCTGGCTGGAGCGCTCGAGACGGCCCCGTCGGTGGCGATCGCGGCGCCGAAGCTCGTCCGCTGGGACGATGCCGGTCAGATCGTCTCGCTCGGCATCTCGATGACCTCGCTCGGTCGCACGGTCGCCCTCGCCGACGGCGAACTCGACCAGGGGCAGCACGACGCGCGTGAAGACGTCATGGGCGCCGACATCCGTGGTCTCCTCGTCCGTGCGGCCGCGTGGCGCGAGCTCGGCGGCATCGACCGGGCACTGGCCGGGGCGGACGAAGGCCTCGACCTGGGTGTGCGGGCGCGCCTGCGCGGCGATCGTGTCGTGCTCGTCCCCGGCGCAGTGATCGCGGTCGCGGGCGACGGTGTGGCCGGCATGCCGTCCGCCGTCGGAAGCTGGGCGCGGCGTGCCTATGCACCCCGCACCGCGCAACTGCACCGCCGCCTCGTCTACGCGCCGGCGGCCGCGGCCCCGCTGCACTGGCTGAGCCTCCTGCCGCTTGCCTTCGTCCGCACGCTCGGGCACCTCTTGGCCAAGCGGCCCGGACAGATCGGCCCGGAGTGGGCCGCCGCGGCGACCACGGCCGTCCGGGTCGGATCCGTCGCGCGGGCGCGCTCCGGCATCCGCCGCACCCGACGGTCGGGCTGGCCGGCGCTCGCGCCGTTGCGGGTCACGTCGGCCGAGCTCCGTCAGCGATTCGACCCCGACCTGTCACGCACGGCCGGGCCCGGACGCACGGAGCTGCGCTTCTTCAGCGGCGGCGGAGCCTGGATCGTCCTGGCGTTCCTCGTCGTGTCGGCGGTCGCGTTCACCTCACTGCTGGCGTGGCCCGTGCTCGGCGGCGGGGCCCTCGCGCCGCTGCGCGCGACGATCGGGCAGCTGTGGGCGGATGCCGCGAGCGGGCCGCGAGCCCTCGGCTGGGCGACCTCGGGACCAGCCGACCCGTTCGCCGCTGTAATCGCCCTTCTCGGATCCCTGTGGCCCGCGGCGCCGTCACGCGCCCTCGTGGTCCTGTGGTTCCTGGCGTTGCCGGTGGCGGCCCTCGGCGGGTGGTTCGCCACGACCCGCGTCAGCGAACGCAGCAGCGTGCGAGCGGTGGGTGCGGTGGCGTGGGCGCTGGCACCGATGTTCCTCGCCGCGCTCATGGAGGGCCGCCCCACCGGTGTGATCGTCCACCTCCTGCTGCCCTGGTTGGTCTTCACCGCGTCGATCGCCCACCGCTCCTGGAGCGCGGCCGGTCTCTCCTCGGTGATCCTCGTCGCCGTCGTCGCCTGTGCCCCCTCGCTCGCGCCGGCCCTCGCCCTCCTCTGGATCATCGCGATCGTGCTCACCGCCACCCTCCGCCGCGGTGTGGGACTCGGCCGCGTGATCTGGCTCGTCATTCCCACGGCGGTCGTGTTCGCGCCGCTCATCTGGGTGCGCGCCCGTGCGGGCGACCCGTGGTCGCTGCTGGCCGACCCGGGCGTCCCGCTCGCGCCGGAGGCCGGTGTCGATCTCGTTCGTCGCCTGTTCCTTGCCGCCGGATTCCCCGGAACGGATGCCGGCGGCTGGGCCGCCATCACGGGCTCCTCCGCCCTCTGGGTCGCGCTCCTGGTGGCACACCTCCTCCTGTTGGCACTTCTCGCACCGGTCGCCGGTCGTCTGATCCCGGCATCCGTGCTGCTTCTGGCCGCGCTCGCCGGCCTCACGACGGCAACCCTCGCGATCGGTGTCGTGCTGAGCGCGAACGGGACCGGTGTCGTCGGGATCTGGCCCGGCGCCGCACTCAGCCTCTATTGGATCGGCGTGTGGGGCGCGGCGCTGACGACACTCGACGTCTGGCGCGTGTTCGCCCGCGTGCGGGGGCCTCTCGCGGCGGTCCTCCTCCTCCTTCTCGTCGTCGTTGCGGCGCCCGCGGTGACCGCGCCGCTGCGCGGTGCCGCCGCGCTCACGGAAGGCACGGCCAGCACGCTGCCGGCCTATGTCGCCGCCGAGGGGCGCGATGGCATGGACCAGGCGACGTTCGTGATGACCCCCACCCCGGCGGGCACGGTCGTCGACGTCGTGTGGGGCGAGACCTCCGCTCTCGGCGGGCAGTCGACACTCCGCTCCGCCCGTACCGAGACGGATGCCGGCGATGCCGACGCGGCGCAGCTCGCTGCGGCTCTGATCTCCGACCCCGGCGGCGACGCGGTCACCCGTCTGGCAGCGCACGGCGTCGCATTCGTCATGCTCGGATCCGACGGATCGCCGGACTCCGACGCCGCCCGAGAGCTCCGCATCCAGGCCGTCACCTCGCTCGACCAGCGCGATGACCTCGAGAAGGTCGGTGAAACCACGAAAGGCATGCTCTGGCGGGTCGCCGCGCCGATCACCGATCGCACAGTGTCGTCCACGGCGCAGGCCGAGGCGGCGCGCACAGCGGCCGTTCAGCTCGGGATCATCGCGATCGCCCTGCTGCTGGCCGTTCCCACCCGTCGATCGATCGCCGATGCCCGGCGGTGGCCGCGCGTCGTGGGAATCGGCGGAGGACGCCGCCGATGACGAACACGCAGCTCGCGCGCACCCCGCGGACGCGGGTGATCGTCGGCGCCGTCGTCGCGGCCGCCGTTGCCGTCGCGGGGATCGGCGTGCTCGTCGCCCCCTGGCCGGAATTCTCCCGGGAGCCGCTGCCGATCACCGCGGCACCGCCCGCGGCAGCGTCGGTCGCCACCTGCGGCGGGCCACTGCTCGCCGCCGGCCGTGAATCTGCCGCGGCCGCCACGGTGACCGATGCCGCCGCGCAGAGCGTCGTGTCCGGAGCATCGGACGGTGTGATCCCGGCATCCACCCCCCTGAGTGCGGTGAACGTCAGCGGCGGGGTGGGACCGCTCTCCGTGACCGCGGAACCCGTCGCCGGGGTGCGCACGGATGTGGCTGCCGCCGGCTCCGCGCACGTCGCCGAGAGCGACCTGCGCGGGTACGCGGCCTCCGCGTGCACGCGCGCATCGATGGAATCGTGGCTCGTCGGCGGCTCGGCCGCGACCGGGGCCGCGGATCTCGTCGTTCTCGCCAACCCCGGCGACGTCGCCGCGCGCGTGACCCTGACGGTGTACGGCGCCGAGGGTGCCGAGACCCCGACCGCGGGCGAGGATCTTCGGATCGCACCGGGTGCGCAGCGGGTGATCCCGCTTGCGGCGTTGGCGCTCGGCGAAGCGAGCCCCGTCATCCAGGTGACGGCCGCCGAAGCGCCCGTGCGTGCCTCGTTGCAGGCCAGCATCACTCGCGTGCTCTTGCCCGGCGGGGTCGACCAGATCGCCCCGTCGGTGGCGCCCGAGCCGGATCTCGTCATCCCGGGCGTCGAGATCGCCCAGGCGCCGGGGGCGGCCGATGCGAGCGAAGTCCCCGCTGTCCTGCGGTTGCTGTCCCCGGCGGCCACGGCCACCGCGACGGTCACCGTGTGGGGTACGGGCGGACAGGTGGGCGACGCGCAGTCGGTAGATCTCACGGCCGGCGTGCCGCTCGAACTCGACCTGACGGGCTTGGCGGTCGGAACCTATGCGGTCCGCGTCGCGTCGGTCGCCCCGCTGACCGGTGCGGTATGGAGCACCACCGGGTTCGGCGAGGGATCGGACTTCGCGTGGTTCACCGCCGCTGACGCGCTCACCACCCCGGCGCTCGTCGCCGCCCCGGCGGGTCCGTCACCGCGCGTGACGCTGACATCGTCTTCCGACGCCGATCAGCAGGTGCAGCTCATCGCGGATGCCGGTGAGGGCACGACGCAGGAGGTGACGGTGCCGGCGGGACGTACGGTGACCGTTTCGATCGAGGAGAACGCGGTGTACCGGATCGTTCCCGGTGGCGCGGGCCTGCGCGCAGCCGTCAGTTACGCGGGTACGGGCCAGCTGGCGGGCTACCCGGTCCCCGCCAGTGATGTCGAGGCGGCATCGATCGAGGTGTTCCCGCGCTGAGCGCGAGCGCCCTCAGAAATGGAACCGGTCGGGCCCCAGGTCCCACGGGTCGCGGCCCAGATACTCCGCCGCCGCGCGGAACACGCATCCTTCGACCATCATGCGCCGGTGCAACTCGTCGTTGCGGTGCAGGTGGCTGAGGCGTTCGATCGGCAATCGGTAGAGGATGATGCGGCGCTCATCGGGCAGCACGGTCCACCGGGGGATGCCGGAATCATCGGAAGCGGGCGGCATGGCTCCCACTTCGAAGCGGACGTCGCGCAGCTCCGGCCAGGCGCTGCGGAGGAACTCCGCGGCGGTGCCGACCGAGAGGTCGAAGCGCTCGGCGCGCGTCTCCAGCGGGGGGAGCGGGGGGCGCACGACGGGGCTGCGATCATCGCGCCCGTGGCGGCCGTGCCGTGTCGGGCGCCGCGCGGGCTGCGCCGCACGCCGCCTCACGAGCGTCCCGCCGCTCCGGTGGGGAGAGAACAGTCCAGCCCCGAGAGAACGGGGTGCACCCGTCGCTTCGGCGTCGCCGTGTTCCCTCGCACCATGACGCCATCCTAGTTCCGCGGCGCGGCATGCGTCGGGGCAACGAGGCCACCGGTACCGTGGGCGCAATGCGCGAGAGACTTTGCTCCAAGGTGACCTGTGCCCGCGAGGCCGTGACGACGCTGACCTACGACTACGGCGACAAGATGGCCGTCGTCGGTCCGCTCGGCGGCGCGAACGACCCGCACGCGCACGATCTCTGCGCGATCCACACCGACCGGATGTCGATGCCCCAGGGCTGGACCGTCGTCCGGCACGAGACGCTGCGCGTCTGAGCCACTCACGGGTGGGAGAATAGTCGGATGGCCACTCCCACCGTCTCCGCTCCGCGTCTCGACCAGGCTACGGACTTCGTCGTCGCCGATCTGTCCCTCGCGGAGGCAGGCCGACACCAGTTGCGCCTCGCCGAGAACGAGATGCCCGGACTCATGGCCCTCCGCGAAGAGTTCGGTCCCACGCAGCCCCTCGCGGGCGCCCGCATTGCCGGATCGCTGCACATGACCGTGCAGACGGCCGTGTTGATCGAGACCCTCGTCGCGCTCGGCGCGCAGGTGCGCTGGGCGAGCTGCAACATCTTCTCCACGCAGGATGAGGCCGCGGCCGCCGTCGCCGTCGGCCCGAACGGGACCGTCGAAAGTCCGGCAGGGATCCCGGTGTTCGCTTTCAAGGGCGAAACGCTCGAGGAGTACTGGGCGCTCGCCGACCGCATCTTCGACTGGTCGGCCGAGGGATTCGACGGCCCGAACCTCATCCTCGACGACGGCGGCGACGCGACCCTCCTCGTGCACAAGGGTGTGGAGTTCGAGAAGGCCGGCACTGTTCCGGAGGCATCCGAGGGTGACTCCGCCGAGTATCGGATCGTGCTCCAGACCCTGCGCGCCTCTCTCGCGCGTGACCCGCAGCGCTTCACGCGGATGGCTGAGGGTCTCATCGGCGTCACGGAGGAGACCACCACCGGCGTCCACCGCCTGTACGAACTTCACGCGGCCGGACAGTTGCTGTTCCCCGGGATCAACGTCAACGACTCGGTCACCAAGTCGAAGTTCGACAACAAGTACGGCATCCGCCACTCACTGCCCGACGGGATCAACCGCGCGACGGACGTCCTCGTCGGTGGCAAAGTCGCCTTCATCGTCGGCTACGGCGACGTGGGCAAGGGTGCGGCCGAGGCCCTGCGTGGCCAGGGTGCGCGCGTCATCATCGGCGAAGTCGACCCGATCTGCGCGCTGCAGGCCGCGATGGACGGTTTCCAGGTCGCGAAGCTCGAGTCGGTCATCTCTGACATCGACATTCTGATCACCGGTACGGGCAACACCCGGGTCGTCACGACCGAGCACCTCCAGAGCCTCAAGCACCTCGCGATCGTCGGCAACGTCGGCCACTTCGATGACGAGATCGACATGGCGGGCCTCGAGGCGGTGCCGGGCGTCGAGAAGATCGAGATCAAGCCTCAGGTGCACGAGTACCGGCTGCCGAGCGGCCGCAGCATCCTCGTGCTGTCGGAAGGGCGCCTGCTGAACCTCGGCAACGCGACCGGCCATCCGTCGTTCGTGATGAGCGCGTCCTTCACCAACCAGGTGCTCGCCCAGATCGAGCTGTACACGAAGCCGGAGGAGTATCCCGTGGGCGTGTACGTGCTGCCGAAGCTGCTCGACGAGAAGGTCGCGCGTCTGCACCTGGCCGCGCTGGGCGTCGAGCTCACGGAGCTGACCGACGAGCAGGCGGCCTACATCGGCGTTCCGGTCGACGGCCCCTACAAGCTGGATCACTACCGCTACTGATGCCGCGGGCACGCGCGAGTGCCTTTGGGGTCGCGTGATGTCGGTGGACCCGGTGTTCGGGGTTCCGTGTGGTCGCGTGGGCTCGACGTCACCGACCACACGGAACCCGAAACTGGGGTGAGCAGTCTTCCTCCCCAGCTGCCAGGGGAAGGGTGATTGTCCACATATGCGGGTGATGGCGTCCGCGCGCGGTGGCTGTCCTGCACCGTGGAGCGATGACCAGCCGCGCACGTCCGCTGCCAGAAGGTCTCGGCGAGAGCTTCACGTGCGTCGAGGCGATCGCCCGGGATGTCACCCGGCGCCGCCTTCGCGCGGCTGACCTCGAAGCGCCGTTCCGTGGTGCACGCCTCCGCCGGGAGGAGCCCGCAGGCGACGGGGATGCCGCGGCAGAACCGCTGGCGCTGGATGGCCGCATCCGCCGGGCGCTCCTGCGTACGGCCCACGCCTACGCGTCCGTCGCGCCGGCCGGATCCTTCTTCGTCGGCGCCGCAGCGCTGGCCGCGCACGGTCTGCCGATGCGGAGCGAATGGACCGGCCGGCCGCTCTCCGTCGCCGTGCACCCGCCCGCGCATGCCCCGCGCGGTCGCGGCGTGCGCGGCGTCAAGATATCGCCCCGGATGGTGTCGGTCTGTGAGGTGGATGGGCTGCGCGTCGCGGACGCTGTCACGGCGTGGGCCCTCTGCGGGTCGTGGCTGTCCTGCGATCAGCTCGTCGTCCTCGGCGATGCGCTCGTGTGTGTCCCGCGGGATGAACGGGGTCGCCCGCATCCCGAGCGCCGGCGCGCGACGCTCGACGAGCTGCGGCAGGCCGCGGGCGTTCCCTGGCGCCGTGGTCGGGAACGGCTTTTGGCGGCGCTCGAGTTGATCCGTGTCGGCAGCATGTCGCCGCTGGAGACCGAGTGCCGCCTGGTGCTGACCCGCGCGGGTCTTCCCGAACCTGACTTGGATGTGGAAATGCGCGCTGCCGACGGGCGCTTCATCGGGATCTGCGATGCCGTCTATCGCCGGCAGCGCGTCGCCGTCGAGGTCGAGGGGAGCCATCACCGTACGAGCGACCGGCAGTGGAACCGCGACCTCGACAAATACGCGGCGCTCGCCGCTGCTGGGTGGGAGGTCGTGCGGCTGACGTCCCGGCATATCCGTGGATCCAGTCCGCAAGCTCCACACCTCGTGCGCGCCGCGCTCGAGCGCCATCCACGGGGCTGACCGGCATCCAGGTTCGGGGTCGCCTGTTGCCGCGGCGCCCTATCTTCGGGGCCCGGTGTGGTCGGTGCGGAGGCTGCTCGGCGACCACACGGGACCCGAAACCCCGAGGGCAACCGCCAGGAGGCGCCGGGAGGCGGCGGGATGCGGCCGCTCCTTTAAATCAATCAAAACTAGCGCTAGAGTGGATGCATGACAGCTCCCGACGTGCACGCCCCGGCGGCCGATGTGCTCCGTGCCGCGGGGCTGCGGGTGACCGAGCCGCGGGTGGCCGTGTACGACGCGCTGCGCCGCAGCCCGCACGCCAGCGCGGATGCGGTGTTCGCCGCGATCGCGGAGGGCTTGCCGAGTACCAGTATCCAATCCGTGTACAACGCGCTCGGCGACTTCGCCGAGGCCGGACTCGTCCGCCGCATTGAGCCGGCGGGCCGGTCGATGCTGTTCGAACTCCGCGTCGACGACAACCACCACCATCTCGTGTGCAGCGTCTGCGGCGCCGTCGAAGATGTCGATTGCGTCGTTGGCCACGCGCCGTGCCTCCAGCCCGGCGAGTCGCACGGATTCACCCTCCAGTCCGCCGAAATCACGTTCTGGGGCGTCTGTCCCGCGTGCGCGGTCGCAGAGTCTTGACCCATCAGAATCCCCGAGGAAGGAACACCATGACCGAACGCGATGACAGCGTCGCTCCGATCGGCGAGAACCCGACGGACATCGACCAGTCGATCACCGTCACCGACACCGACGAGGCCTACGCCGAAGAAGCAGCCACGTGCCCGGTGATCCACGCGCAGCCGCACCCGACCTCGGGCTCGGCCAACAACGTGTGGTGGCCCAACCAGCTGAACCTGCGAATCCTGAAGAAGAACCCCGCCGAGGCGAATCCGCTCGGTGGCGACTTCGACTACCGCGCGGCCTTCGCGGCCCTCGACCTCGCCGCTGTCAAGAGCGAGATCAACGAGCTGCTCACCACGTCGCAGGACTGGTGGCCGGCCGACTTCGGCAACTATGGTCCGCTGATGATCCGGATGGCCTGGCACTCCGCCGGCACCTACCGCGTCATGGACGGACGCGGAGGTGGTGGCGCTGGACAGCAGCGTTTCGCCCCGCTGAACAGCTGGCCGGACAACGTCGGTCTCGACAAGGCGCGGCGCCTGCTCTGGCCCGTGAAGAAGAAGTACGGCCAGTCGATCTCGTGGGCCGACCTCATGATCCTCGCCGGCAACGTCGCGCTCGAGAACATGGGCTTCTCGACCTTCGGCTATGCCGGCGGACGCCCCGATGTGTGGGAGCCGGACGACGACGTCTACTGGGGTCCCGAGACCACCTGGCTCGGTGACGAGCGCTACACGGGTGAGCGCGACCTCGAGAAGCCGCTGGCGGCGGTGCAGATGGGGCTCATTTACGTCAACCCCGAGGGCCCGAACGCCAACCCGGATCCGCTCGGCTCGGCGCGTGACATCCGTGAGACGTTCGCCCGGATGGCGATGAACGACGAGGAGACCGTCGCGCTGATCGCCGGTGGGCACACCTTCGGCAAGACGCACGGCGCGGCGCCCGACTCGAACCTCGAGGACAACCCCGAGGCCGCGGGCGTAGAGATGCAGGGCCTCGGCTGGAAGAACAACAACGGCACCGGCAAGGGCGACGACCAGATCACCTCCGGTCTCGAGGTCACCTGGACCTATCACCCCACCCGCTGGGACAACGAGTTCTTCCACATTCTGTACGCCTACGAGTGGGAGCTGTTCACGAGCCCCGCGGGCGCGCAGCAGTGGCGGCCGATCAACGGTGGCGGCGCCGACATGGTGCCCATGGCGCATTCCTCCGGCCGCCGCGAGCCGCGCATGCTCACGAGCGACGTGGCGTTGCGGATGGACCCCGCCTACGACAAGATCTCGCGCCGGTTCAAGGACGACCCGCAAGCCTTCGCCGACGCGTTCGCCCGTGCCTGGTTCAAGTTGACGCACCGCGACATGGGTCCGATCGAGCGCTACGTCGGACCCGAGGTTCCCGCCGAAGAGCTCATCTGGCAGGACCGCGTACCGGCCGTCGATCACGAGCTCATCGGCGCGGAGGATGCGGCAGCGCTCAAGGCGAAGGTCCTCGACTCCGGCCTGTCGATCTCGGAGCTCGTTTCCACGGCGTGGGCAGCGGCATCCACGTTCCGCGGCAGCGACAAGCGCGGCGGCGTGAACGGTGCCCGCATCCGTCTCGCTCCGCAAAAGGACTGGGCCGTCAACAATCCCACCCAGCTCCACAGGGTGCTGGGCGTCCTCGGCGGGATCAAGGCCGACTTCGACGCGACCGGACGCACCGTCTCGCTCGCCGACCTCATCGTCCTCGCGGGCAACGCCGCGGTCGAGAAGGCCGCGGCGGATGCCGGTGTCGCCGCCGAAGTCGTCTTCCACCCGGGGCGGACTGACGCGTCGCAGGAGCAGACCGACGTCGATTCGTTCGGCTACCTCGAGCCGGCCGCCGACGGGTTCCGCAACTACCAGGGACCGCAGGCGACGGCCGCCGGACTCCCCGCGGAGCATCTGCTCATCGACAAGGCGAATCTCCTGACCCTCACAGCGCCGGAGATGACGGTGCTGGTCGGTGGACTGCGGGTCCTCGGCGCGAACTGGGACGGCTCGCCGTACGGCGTCTTCACCGATCGCCCCGGCGTGCTCACGAACGACTTCTTCGTGAACCTGCTGGATCTCGGGACGACATGGACGCCGCTCGACCCGGGTAAGCACGCCTTCGCCGGTGCGAAGGATGGCTCCGGCGAGAAGGTGGGCGTCGGTACCCGCGTCGATCTGCTGTTCGGCTCGAACTCGGAGCTGCGCGCCGTCGCCGAGGTCTACGCATCCGATGACGCGCACGAGAAGTTCGTGCGGGACTTCGTCGCCGCGTGGGGCCGGGTCACCGAGCTCGACCGCTTCGACCTGCACGCCTGAGCCCGCTGAGACAGAAGGCCCGCTTCGAGATCACAGGATCTCGGAGCGGGCCTTCGTCGGAGAGCCGCGGGGTCAGTCCGTCGACGTGCGGTCGAACAGCGCGCGGTGCGCGAAGCCGGCGATCAGCGCGCCGACGATCGGGAACACCAGGAAGACCCAGAGCTGAGCGAGCGCGTCGCCGCCGCCGTAGATCGCGGTGGCGATCGAGCGCGCCGGGTTGACCGACGTGTTGTCGATCGGGATCGTGGCGAGGTGGATGAGGGTCAGCGTCAGGCCGATGACGAGTCCCGCCATCGCCGGGGTGCCGCGCGTGGCGTGTGTCACGCCGAGGATGACGAGCACGAAGATGGCGGTGAAGACGATCTCGGTCGTGATCGCCGCGCCCAGCCCGAAGCCGCCGGGGGAGTGATCGCCGAAGCCGTTGCTGGCGAATCCGCCGCTCTGTGCGGCAGCCAGCCACCCCTCGGGGCCGAACAAACCGATGAGGACGATGACGCTCGTGCCGACGGCGCCGCCGGCGACCTGCGCGATGATGTAGCCGACCGAGTCCTTCCACGGGAAGCGTCCGGCGGCGGCGAGCCCGAGGGTCACGGCAGGATTGAAGTGGCCGCCCGAGATCGGGCCCCAGGCATACGCGCCCGCGACGACGGTCAGACCGAACGCGAGCGCGACCCCGACGAAGCCGATACCGAGTGAGGTGCCGTTCTCGCTCCCGCCGAAGTCCGCGGCGAACAGTGCCGCGCTGATCGACCCGAAGACGAGGAGAAAGGTACCGGCGGCCTCGGCCAGGAGCTTCTGGCCGGTGGACGGTCCGCCGGGCGCCGGGGTGTGATCGAGCGCGGTCGGGGTGACCGGCGCGTCGGGAATGGGATCCGTGCTCATGAGAGGTCCTTTCGTGAAGGGAAGACCTGAGGCTGATTCTGCCGCTCGAGCGTGTTCGGGTGGGGGATATGTGCGGATTGCGTCGGGGAATGTCGAGCGCGGTGTGCTCGGCCCGTGTCCAGGGCGGTCCGCTACTGTGGGAGAGCACCAACATTGCGCGGTGCCCCTTGGCACCGGCCGCACCGGCGAAAGACGAACGAAGGCCTATGACTTCTCGGATTCTGGTTGTCGACGACGACACCGCTCTGGCAGAGATGATCGGCATCGTGTTGCGCACCGAAGGATTCGAGCCCGTCTTCTGTGCCGACGGTGCTGCCGCGCTGGAGATCTGGCGCACGGAGCGTCCGGAACTGGTGCTCCTGGACCTCATGCTTCCCGGGATGGATGGGATCGAGATCTGCACACGCATCCGTGCCGAGTCGGGCGTCCCGATCATCATGCTGACCGCTCGCACGGACACGGCCGACGTCGTCCGCGGGCTCGAGTCGGGCGCCGACGACTACATCGTCAAACCGTTCAACCCGAAGGAACTCGTCGCACGCATCCGCACGCGTTTGCGGCCGGCATCCACCCTCGAGACGGAGACCGTGCGCATCGGCGACGTGAGCGTCGACGTGGCCGCGCACGAAGTGCGGCGCGGCGACACGGTGATCGCGCTCACTCCGCTGGAGTTCGAGCTGCTCGTGGCGCTCGCCTCCAAACCCCAGCAGGTGTTCTCGCGTGAGATGCTGCTCGAGCAGGTGTGGGGCTACCACTACAAGGCCGATACCCGCCTGGTGAACGTCCACGTCCAGCGTCTGCGTGCCAAGGTCGAGATCGACCCCGACAATCCGAAGATCGTCACGACGGTCCGCGGCGTCGGCTACCGCGCGGGCGCGGTCGTCTGAACGCCCGCCCACCGATGGCCACCACGACCACCAGCGTCACGTTGCCGGGCGACTGGCGGTTCTGGCGCGACTGGCGCTCGGCGCCGCGGCGCATCGCGTCGGCCTGGCAGCGGTCGCTGAGATTCCGCACGCTCGCGGTGACGTTGGGGCTGACGGCGCTGACGATCCTCGTCGCTTTCGTGACGATGGCCCTCGCGATCCAGAACGACCTGTTCGAATCGCGCGTCCAGCAAGTGCAGCAGTCGGTGGAGCGGGCGACGCAGTCCGCACAGCGATCGCTGGATGTCGCCCAGCCGGAGGGCGACTCCGATGCGCTCCGCGTGCTCATGGAGAACGCGACGACCGCCACGTCGCGCCAGGCCGGCACCGATATGGTCGCCGCGTTCCGGGTATCGTCCGACCCGTCACTGATCGCCCCGCAGGACTTCACGCGCGGGGGGATGGAGCCCGAACTCCTCACCGAGGGGCTCCGGGAGGCCGTCCAGCGTGACGCCGAGCAGCAGTGGTGGCAGTCCATCGCGCTCCCGGATGCCGACGGCGGGGCGGTCCCCGGAATCGTCATCGGGCAGCAGCTGGTCTTCCCCGAGGTCGGCGCGTACGAGTTCTACTTCGCCTACGACCTGGCCTCGGAAGCGGAGACGCTCCGCTTCGTCCAGGTCACGCTGTGGCTCGTCGGGTTCGGGCTGGTCATCTTGATCGGGGTGATCTCCTGGCTCGTGCTGCGGTCGGTCACCGTGCCGATCGCGCAGGCCGCTGAGACGAGCGCGATCCTTGCCGCCGGCGATCTCGGTGTGCGCCTGCCCGTGCACGGCGAGGACGAGTTCGCGACGCTGGGTCGGTCGTTCAACGCGATGGCGGACAGCATCGAATCGCAGATCAAGGAACTCGCGGAGTTGTCGCTCGTGCAGCAGCGGTTCGTGTCCGACGTGTCGCACGAGCTTCGCACTCCCCTGACGACGATCCGGCTGGCCAGCGACATGCTCAACGACCAGCGCGACAGTTTCGACCCGACGATGGCGCGCGCCGCCGAGCTGCTGCACGCCCAGGTGCAGCGATTCGAGATTCTCCTGACCGACCTCCTCGAGATCAGCAGGTACGACGCGGGCTCGGTGCAGCTGGAGAACGAGCCGACGAGCCTTGCCCACCTGGCCGAAGACGTCATCGCGTCGATGCAGCACCTGGCTGATCAGCACGGCACCGATGTGCGCTTGGTCGCCCCCGGCGGGTATTCGCCCGTCGAGATGGACCCGCGTCGCGTGCGCCGCGTCGTGCGCAACCTCCTCGGCAACGCGATCGAACACGGTGAGGGCAGGCCCATCGTCGTCACCGTCGACAGCAATCAACGCGCCGTCGCGCTGGGCGTGCGCGATTTCGGCCTCGGGATGAGCTCGGCCGATGCCGAGCGTGTGTTCGACCGATTCTGGCGTGCCGATCCTTCGCGCAAGCGCACGATCGGTGGCACCGGGCTCGGCCTGTCGATCGCCCTCGGCGATGCCCGCCTGCACGGCGGAACGCTCGCCGTCTGGTCAGAGGCCGGGCGAGGAACGAACTTCGTGCTCACTCTGCCGCGCGACGGCCAGTTCGCCGAGGGATCGTCGCCTGTTCCGCTGGATCCGGGCGACGATGACGCCCCGCTCGAGGACCTCGGCCTCACCCAGCCCATCACCACGGTGCCCGGAAACGGAGCTCGGTCATGATGCGTACACGTTCCACCCCCACCCTCGTGGGCCTCGGCATCCTGCTCACGGTCCTGTTGACGGCCTGCGCGGGGCTACCGACGGCTGGGCCTGTCAATGCGGGCCAGGCGGTGACCGATGCCGAGACGGATGGCGACTTCGTCTTCATCCCGGACGGACCCGCCCCGAACGCCACCCCCCAGCAGATCGTGGAGGGGTTCATCGCCGCCGGCTCCGGTCCCCGCGGCAACTGGGACACCGCGCGGGAGTTCCTCGCGGAGGACTTCCGGACGGTCTGGAAGCCGCAGGCCGGCGTCACGGTGTACCGGCCCGGGGAACGCTCGCTCACCGAGGTGACCGAGGACGAGTTCGTCCTTTCGGTGACACCCGTCGCCACGGTCGATGACACCGGTGCGTTGTCGACCGTCGGAGACGACGGCGAGATCCCGCTGGCCTTCACGTTGGCGATGCAGCCCGACGGCCAGTGGCGGATCACGGAGGCCGCCGATGGGATCGTGCTCGATCAGAACCGCTTCCGCGCGGTCTTCGGCAGCTACGCGCTGATGTTCTTCGACCCCACGTGGACCTATCTCGTCCCCGACGAGCGATGGTTCCCGAAGACCTACGCCGCGACCAGTATCGCCCAGGCTCTCGTCGGCGGCTCGCCCAGCCCGTGGCTCGACGGCGCCGTCGCCACGTCGTTCGTCGACGGAGCGCGGCTGGCGCAACCTGCGGTGCCGGTGCGGTCAGGGCGGGTTGCCGAAGTCTCTCTCGAAGAGGGGGCGCGGTCGCTGGAGCCCACGGTGCTCAGTCGCATGCAGGCCCAGCTCGAGGCGAGTTTGCTGACCGCCGGGATCACCGGGGTCGACATGTTCGTCGACGACCAGATGGTGGCTGCGGTGCCGGCGCCCGCCCGCTCCACCCGGGTCGACACGCGTCCCTTGGTGCAGACCGCCGATGCGTTCGGCTTTCTCTCGGGCGCCGCGATCGAGGAGATCGACGGGCTCTCCGCGGCGCTGACGGCGATGGATGCCGTCCACATCGACGTCAATGCCGAGCGCACCGCCGCGGCGGTTCTGGCCGCCGACGGTGCGATCGTCGAAGTGCGCAGCGACGGCACCGAACTCGTGGTGGATGAGCGTCCGGGGGTGCTCGCCCCTTCTATCGACCCGCTCGGCTTCGTCTGGTCGGTCCCGGCAGATGCGCCGACCGCGGTCTCGGCCGCCGCGCCCGACGGCACGGTGTACGAGATCGCCGCCGCGTGGTCCGGTGCGGTGCGCATCATGTCGATGCGGGTATCGCGCGACGGCACCCGGGTGGCGGCGGTGGTTCGCGACGGCACCCGCGACGCCCTGTGGGTGGCCGGCATCCTTCGTGATCGGAACGGGGTCCCGACGGCGCTCGGCGTTTCGGAGGCGATGGCGGTTGTCCCGGGGACCGGCGTGCAGGTGGCGTGGTCGGATGCCGGAACAGTCTCTGTCCTCTACGCATTGGACGGCGCCACCTACCTGTGGGACCAGCCCCTCGGCGGCTTCGGCTCGTTCGTCCGCACGCCGGACGGGGTCACCGCGGTCGCCGGCGGAAACCAGTCGGGAGCAGCCCGATTGCGCGACGTCGCGGGTGATCTCTACGTGCAGAGCGGCGTGAACTGGCAGCATCTCGCGTCGGGTGTGCAGGTGCTCGCGACGCAGCAGGGGTCGCCGCGCTGACTTCTCCTCCCCAGCGGGGGAGAGGCGCAGGTTCTCCACGGATGCCGGTTCCCGCCGGCCACGCCGGGCGCGTCTGTCGCACACTCGGCAGATGGTGTTCTCTCCTCGCGTACATCGGGCGTTCGTCGACGCACTCGGTCTCGTCTTCCCGACCTGGTGCGCAGGCTGCGATGTGCCAGATGTGGCGCTGTGCGACCTGTGTCGCGGCCAGATGACCTATCGCGGGCTGAAGCGAGGACTCGACCGGATGCCGGTGGTCAGCGCCGTCCCGTTCGACGGCGTCGCTGCCCGCACGATCCGTGCGTTCAAGGAGGACGGTCGCACACCCCTCGCCGGTACGCTCGGCCCGCTGCTGGCGACCGCCGCGGGGGAGATCGGTGAGGCCGTGGTCGTCCCGGTGCCGTCGTCCGCGGCGGCGATGCGTCGACGCGGATACCCGATCGCGGAGCTTCTCGCGCGTCGCGGCGGGTTGCGCCCGGTGCGGCTGCTGTCGAGCGGGGGCACCCCCGCCGATCAGCGCGGACTCGGACGGGGAGATCGTGAACGCAACGTCGCCGGGACGATGCGCGCGCACGCGGTCGCGGGCCTGGACGTCGTTATCGTCGACGACGTCGTGACGACCGGCGCGACGCTGCGGGAAGCGGCGCGGGCACTCGAGCGCGGTGGCGCACGGGTTCTGGGCGCGGCGACGATCGCCACGACGCTCCGCACGGCACTCGTGCGTGACAGGAGCGGTCCGGATGGATAGCGTGGACAGGACAAGGCGAACGAGGGTCCGCCCTTGACCGGGCGACCCGGATACAAGGAGGTCAAGGATGGAAACCAGCATCGTCGGCGTGGGAGTGAGCATCACAGATCGCTTCCGGACCGTGACCGAAGAGAAGTCCGCCCGCATCGAAAATCTCGCGCCGCGCGCGCAGAAGCTCGACGTGAAAGTCACCCATCGGGCCTATCACAACGGCAATCGCGAAGAAGAAACGGTCGAGCTCACTGTCACCGGGAAGGGCCCCGTCGTGCGCGCGGAAGCGACCGACGGCGACAAGTTCGTCGCCCTCGACCTCGCGGTCGATAAGCTCGCCGAGCAGCTCCGGCGTGCAAAGGACAAGCGGGTGGACGCCCGCAACCACCCGCGCGGCGCGAAGCTCGACAAGGAGAGCGGATCGCTGCGGGGCATCGATGTCGAGCCCGCATCCGTCGAGGCGCTCCGCGCCGTCGCGACCGGGGAAGTCCCCATCGTCGCCTCCGGTGAAGATGACGAGGAGTACACCCCCGTCGTCATCCGCACCAAGAGCTTCGATGCCGAGTGGATGACCGTCGAGGAAGCGGTCGACCGGATGGAGCTCGTCGGACACGACTTCTTCCTGTTCATCGACGCACGTTCGGACCACCCGAGTGTCGTGTACCGCCGTAAGGGCTGGGACTACGGCGTCATCGGGCTCACGACCACCGCGGCACCCGGCACGGAGGAACTCGCTTCGTAACCGGCTGAGAATGACAGAAGGGCGGATGCTGCGGCATCCGCCCTTCCTTTCGTTCGTGCCCCGTGAAAAGGTCAGAACCGGAGCGCGTCGATCACCTTCACGCGGACGGCCACGAGCGCGGGGAGGAATCCCGCGATCGCCCCGATCCCGACGGCCGCCGCGAGGGCGACCAGAGCGGCGTGCATCGGGAACGGCGGGTTGTCCTGGAGCGGGGTGAGCACCCCGAACGTGAAGAGCGCCCGCTGAACGATGATCGCCACGATGATCCCCACGACGCCCGCGACAGCGGTCGCCACGACGTTCTCGAGGAGCACCGTCGTGAAGATGCGCCCGCCGGTCGCGCCGAAGCTTCGCCGCACACCGATCTCGCGGATGCGCTGACGCATCGCGACGAGCTGGATGTTGACGAGGCCTAAGCCGCCGAGCAGGAGAACAAGACCGGCGATGACCCCTGTGGTCAGTTCGAAGATCTGCACCTGCGCCTGATTCTCGGGGCGGGATCCCCAGTCCGCGCGGCTGAGGGTGACCTCGACGTCCGGTCCCGCCGCCGCCCGCAACTGAGCGGCCAGCTCGGGTCCGATCTCGTTCACCCGATCGGGCCCGACCCAGACCTCCCAGGAGAGCGCGTCGCTGTCGGACAGGACTTCCGCACGGGCGAAGTAGGTGTCCGGCAGGAGCGTGATGAATTTCTGCGTGTCTCCGAGGTACTCCGCCGTGTTCACTCCGACGATCCGGTAGGTGCCGGCCAGGATCCCACCAATATCCAGCGACGGCGACGTCCCCAGGTTCGGCGACCCGAGAGCTTGCCAGAGGGCGTAGGAAACGACCACCGGGGGAGCCATCCACTCCGCATCGCCCGCGTCGAACCAGCGGCCCGCGGAGAGCGTGGTCCGGTGGATCACGGCGTAATCAGGGTCGGCGAGGCGAGTCTGCACGGGGCGCAGGTAGTCCGACATCTGCACCGAGACGGGTGTGGAGATCGAGTCGGCACGGCGCGTGACGTGCGCGAGATCGAACCGGTCGGCCGCGGTGCGCAGATCCGCATCGAGGCCCTCCCAGTCCATCGCGCCGCCGTCTGTGCGGTACGCACTGATGGCGATCGTCGCTTCCCGGCCGCCGTAGCGATCGGATTGCTCGATCGTCTGCTGCCGCATGTAGTCGCCGAGGGCGAGGACGGCGGCGATCGCGGCGACCGACACGGCGATGCCGATGAGGCTCAGGAGCACGCGCAACTTGTGATGGCGGAGCTCTGCCCAGGCCTCATTGAGTGCACCGACGAACCCGCTCATGCGGTGATCGCCGATCGTCGCGTCATCGGTGTCGGCGAGAGTGCGCCGAGCGCGGTCTCGCGCGACGCCGCGTCGAGGTCGACGCCCGTGAGGACCCCCGCTTCCAGCCGGTAGTGCCGGCGTGCGCGGGCAGCGACGTGCAGGTCGTGGGTGATGGTCACCAGTGCCGCCTCGGTTTCGGAGGCCACGTCATCCAGAAGAGCCATGATGGATGCACCGGTCCCGACATCGAGGGCGCCCGTCGGCTCGTCGGCGAGGATCAGCGCCGGGCGGCGGACGAGCGCCCGCGCGATCGCGACCCTCTGCTGCTCACCGCCGGAGAGGCGCTCGGGCACGGAGTCGAGGCGATGGCCGAGCCCCACACGGTCGAGCATCTCTCGCGCGAGTTCCCGTCGGCGCCAGAACTGCTTTCCGCGGGCGTATCCGAGGGGCATCGCGACATTGTCCGTGGCAGTCCGCCCCGGGAGCAGATTGAACTGCTGGAAGACGAAGCCCACTTCGCGCCCCCGCATCCGGTCCAGCGCGCTGCGGCGCAGACGTTTTCCGGTGTCGCGGAAGACCGGTTGCTCCCGGAACGAAACCTCACCCGATGACGGCAGGTCGAGCATGCCGAGGATGTTGAGGAGAGTCGACTTCCCCGAGCCGCTGCGCCCGACGATCGCGACGTGATCCCCGGCGGCGACCGAGAGGTCGACGCCGTGCAGGATGTCGAGCCGGGAGTCGTCCGGCAGAAGCACGTGCCGCGTGACCCCGCGCAGTTCGACGAGGCTCACCAGCTCATCCCGGGATCTTCGCAGTACTGGCCGCCCGCGCCATCGTCGTAGCAGACCGGCTCGTCGCCCGCGGTCGATCCCGGTGCGAACTGCCGGATCGTGTCGCCCTCGACGAGCCCCTCCGTGACCTGGACCTGCGTGCCGTCGGTGACGCCGAGCGCGATTGTGCGCTCTTCGGGCGTGCCCTCCGCGTCGACCCAGACGACGCCGGTGCCGGCTCCTCCTCGCACCGCCGTCGTAGGGATGACGAGAGCGTCGTCGGCCGCGCCCGCCTGCACGGCGAGCGTCGCCTTCAGGCCCGCGAACACCTGCTGGTCGGTCGGCACGGCGCACGCGACGCTCGTGGATCCGTCCTCTCCCACCTGCACGGCGAGCCCCGTGCACGTGAACGGGGCGGGCCCGCCTTGGATCGTCACTTCGGCATCGGTGGGTGCACCGACGAGTCGATAGAGCAACACGGGGTCAACGGTCCCCACGAGGTGATACCGGGCGGGAGTGAGCTTCGCCACCTCGCCACCGAGGGAGACCGGCTGGCCCTTGACCAGCTCGAACGAGGTGATCTCGCCCGCCTCGGGCGCCACGATGTCGATGCTCTTCACGGGATACGTCTGCTTCACCGTCACGAGCACCTGGCCCGCGGCGACGGTTTGCCCCGACGCGACGGCGACCGCCGTGATGGTTCCCTCGACCTGCGCGCGCACGATCACGTCGTCGTCGCGCGCGATCGTCGCATCGACGGAGAGCTCGTCGACGATGCTGCCGCGTTCGACCGTCACGGTGGGCGTCGTCACTTCGCCGCCGGGATTCAGCGCAGCGGCATCGACACGGTTGGGGAAGAAGGCCAGCTTGACGAGCGCGGCGGCGATGGCCGCGCAGACCAGAAGGAGAAAGAGCGGAAAGATCCAGCGACGCCAGACGAGCATGGGACAACCTCCGTGGTGCGAGTGAACTACCTCGAACCTAGGAGGTGGAAACCGTCCGGCGTATCCGTCTCAAGGATGATTGGGGGATCACCCTGAGCGGCTCGGGGATGTGTCAGTCGAACATGCCGTCCAGCAGGCTGCCGATCACGAGGCCACCGAGGATGCCGCCCATCATGTCGCCGCCACCGTTGCCGCGGCGCCCGCCGCCCTGCGGACCCCACCCGCCGTCGTTCGGGCGGGAGGAGTCGATGTCGCGCTGGGCGAGCTGCAGTGCCTCCGACGCCAGCTGGCCGCAGCGGCGCGCGTCGGCCAGTGCCTTCTCGCGGTCATCCTCATCGATCGCGCCGCCGCCGGCGACAGCGGAGAGGTCGTGTCGGATGCGCTCCGCCTCAGCCAGGCGGGTGCGCGCGTCGGCGCCGATCCACCCGCGATGGCCGGAGATGACGCTGCGGGCGACACCGAGTTGGCGGTCGGCGTCGTCGATCGCATGACGCACATGGGCTTCTGGCGGCGCCGGATGCGCGGCCCGCTGGCGGGCCTTGGCGACGGCGGCGTCGAGAGTGCCGTTCGCTTCCCGCAGGGAGGTGAGCTCCAGGAACGGATCGGTCGGCGTCCCGGCGGGGGCGAGCGTGCTGAGCGCCTTCTCGAGCGCAACGCTCGCGGCGGCGACCTCGGGGACGTGTCGGAGATCGCGGGCCGTGACGATGTCCTCCCGCGAGTCGTCGACGATCGCGGCGAGGGTGGAGGCCGCGCGGAGCGCCTCGACCTCGTACGCGTCGACGGCATCCAGAAGGGTCGTCGCGCGCCGTACCGCCTCCATCGCCGTCTCCAGTGCCAGGTTCGCCTGCTCGCGCTGGCCGGACTGTCGACGCGCCTCGGAGATGTCCGAGCCGTGCGCCGCGAAGTCGATCAATTGGGTTGCTTCGGTCGGGTTTCCGGAGATCTTGCGGAGAGCCTCCGCCGAGTAGCGTCCGGCGAGCCGGGCGACGGTCGCTTCCGCTGCCGGCAGGCGGTCACGCAGCGTGACGAGGTCCTTGCGGATGCCCGCGATGATCTCCGGCGCTCGCCGGGCGCGCTCGATCGGTGCGGCGAGGGCTTCCGTCCGATCGTCGAGAAGCTCACCCGCCCATTCGCAGAGCTGAAGGATCCGGGCGTTCCGGGTGCGCAGCTCTTCCGGGGTGTCGGGGATCTCATCGTGATTGAGCTGGTTGAGGTGGAAGGCCTCACCGAGATGCTGGCGGACGGCGGTCAGGGCCGTCCGGAGATCGGCCGTCGCCTCGCGCCCGAGTTCGATCTCGGCGAACATCAGCTCATCGGCCGTACTGCGCAGGCGCTCGTCCGTCGCGACGAGGGCGGCGTCGGCCTGTCGGCCGAGTTCGGCGTCTTGCGCGGCAAGCTGCGCACGTTCTTTCTTACGGGTGCCCCAGATTCCGGCCATAGTAACGATCCTATGGTCGAGCGACGACATCGGAGTCGTACCCGGAAGCGTCCACCGACTTCTCCCGGCGACTCAGGGCGCTCCAAGGTCACGGACCGATAACATGAGTGGGTATGCCCGCAAGGCGCCCGATGCCGTGCTCGGTATCGGCGACCCGCCGGAAAGCCCGAACGTATGGAGATCCTCCGTGGCCAATCCCCTCGAGAAACTGCTTCGCGCCGGAGAAGGCCGCATCCTCCGGCGCCTCCAGCAGGTCGCGAAGGCGGTCGGCGCCCTCGAAGAGGAATACTCGAAGCTCACCGATGACGAGCTCCGCGGCGAGACGGCCGAGCTGCGGGCGCGCTACGAAGCCGGTGAAACTCTCGATGCGCTCATGCCCGAGGCGTTCGCCGCCGTGCGCGAAGCCGCTCAGCGCACGCTCGGTCAGCGCCCCTACGACGTGCAGGTCATGGGCGGAGCAGCCCTCCACCTGGGCAACATCGCCGAGATGAAGACCGGTGAAGGCAAGACCCTGACGGCGACCTTCGCGGTGTATCTGAACGCGATCGCCGGGAAGGGCGTCCACGTCATCACGGTCAACGACTTCCTCGCGTCCTACCAGTCCGAGCTGATGGGTCGTGTGTACCGCGCCCTGGGAATGACGACCGGCACGATCGTGTCGGGGCAGACGCCCGAGGTGCGTCGTGAGCAGTACAACGCCGACATCACGTACGGCACGAACAACGAGTTCGGCTTCGACTACCTCCGCGACAACATGGCGTGGCGCCGTGACGACCTCGTCCAGCGCGGTCACTTCTTCGCGATCGTCGACGAGGTCGACTCGATCCTCATCGACGAGGCGCGCACCCCGCTCATCATCTCCGGACCGTCCTCGGGCGAGGCCAACCGCTGGTTCGTCGAGTTCGCGAAGATCGCGAAGACGCTCGAGCCGGGCGTCGACTACGAGGTCGATGAGAAGAAGCGCACGATCGGTGTGCTCGAGCCCGGAATCGAAAAGGTCGAGGACTACCTCGGGATCGACAATCTCTACGAGTCGGTGAACACGCCGCTCATCTCCTTCCTCAACAACTCGATCAAGGCACTCGCCCTGTTCAAGCGCGACACCGACTACGTCGTGATGAACGACGAGGTCATGATCGTCGATGAGCACACCGGTCGCATCCTGGTCGGTCGCCGGTACAACGAAGGCATCCACCAGGCCATCGAGGCCAAGGAAGCGGTGCCGGTCAAGGCCGAGAACCAGACTCTCGCCACCGTCACCCTCCAGAACTACTTCCGCCTGTACGACAAGCTCGCGGGCATGACCGGTACCGCCGAGACCGAAGCGGCCGAATTCATGTCGACCTACCAGCTCGGTGTGGTGCCGATCCCGACGAACAAGCCGATGGTCCGCAAAGACCAAGCCGACCTCGTCTACAAGAACGAGCAGGCGAAGTTCGCCCAGGTCGTCGAAGACATCGCCCGTCGCCACGAGACGGGACAGCCCGTGCTCGTCGGTACTGTCAGCGTGGAAAAGAGCGAGTACCTTTCCCGCTTGCTGGCGAAGAAGGGCATCAAGCACGAAGTCCTGAACGCGAAGAACCACGCGCGTGAGGCTGAGATCGTCGCACGCGCCGGGCGCTTCGGTGCCGTCACAGTTGCGACCAACATGGCCGGTCGCGGTACCGACATCATGCTTGGCGGCAACGCCGAGTTCCTCGCGGTGCAGGAGATGAAGTCCCGCGGCCTCGACCCGGTCGAGACGCCCGAGGAGTACGAGACCGCGTGGGATGAGGTCTACACGAGCATGCGCGATGTCGTTGCCGAGGAGGCGACGAAGGTGGTGGATGCCGGTGGCCTCTACGTCCTCGGCACCGAGCGGCACGAGTCCCGCCGTATCGACAACCAGCTGCGCGGTCGCTCGGGGCGCCAGGGTGACCCCGGCGAGAGCCGGTTCTACCTGTCGCTGACCGACGATCTCATGCGCCTGTTCCAGTCCGGCGCGGCCGAAGCGATCCTCGCGCGCACCAATTTCCCGGACGACGTCGCGATCGAATCGACCATGGTCTCCCGCGCGATCCGCAGTGCCCAGGGGCAGGTCGAGTCGCGCAACGCCGAGATCCGCAAGAACGTCCTCAAGTACGATGACGTCCTCAACCGCCAGCGTGAAGCCATCTACGGCGACCGGCGACACGTGCTCGAGGGCGACGATCTGTCGGGCCGTGTCGAGCACTTCATCGAGGATGCCGTGGGCGCCGTCATCGACGACCACACCGGCAGCGGTCACACCGAGAGCTGGGACTTCGACGCACTGTGGACCGAGCTGAAGACGCTCTACCCGGTCGGCGTCACGATCGATGAGGTCGTCGCCGAGAGCGGCAACAAGGGACGCGTCACCCCCGAAGGCCTCAAGCGCGAGATCCTCTCGGATGCGAAGATCGCCTACGCGGCGCGCGAGGAGACGCTCGGCGCTCCGGCCACACGTGAGCTGGAGCGACGCGTCATCCTGCAGGTGCTCGACCGCCGCTGGCGCGACCACCTGTACGAGATGGACTATCTGAAGGACGGCATCGGCCTGCGCGCCATGGCCCAACGCGACCCGCTGATCGAGTATCAGCGCGAGGGCTACCAGATGTTCCAGTCGATGATGGCGCAGATCAAGGAAGAGTCCGTCGGCTTCCTCTTCAACCTCGACGTGGAGGTGCGCCAAGCCGGCACCGGGGACGTCGAGGCCAAGGGGCTCGATGCGCCGGTGGTCGAGGCGCAGCGTCTGCAGTACACCGCGCCCAACGATGCCGGCGAGGTCGAGGTCCGCAACGATCGTGGCCAGGTCCAGCAAGCGGCGACCAACAAACTCCGGCAGACTCCCGAGACTCCCGCGCGTGACGCCGAGGCGCCCCGCGGCGCCTTCGGTCAGCGGGCGGAAGCCCCGGCATCCGCTCCGCAGAACCGCGCCGATCGTCGCGCGGCCGGCAAGAAGAAGTAGCTCCCCAGGCCACGCGGGGTCGATTGGCACCGTGGGAGCGGGGATATCCTGATCCGATGAGCCGCCGCATTCTCGACCAGTCATCGAAGCTGAAGGACGTCCTCTACGAGATCCGTGGCGCCGCCCTGGTGGAAGCTGACCGGCTCGAGGCCGACGGGCACCGGATTCTGAAGCTGAACACCGGCAACCCGGCGGTCTTCGGATTCGAGGCGCCCTTCCAGATCGTGCGCGACATGATCGACGCGATCCCGCACGCGCACGGCTACAGCGACAGCCGCGGCATCATGCCGGCTCGCCGCGCCATCGTCTCGCGGTACGAGCAGGTCCCCGGCTTCCCGGCGTTCGATCCGGATGACGTCTACCTCGGCAACGGGGTGTCCGAACTCATCACGATGACGATGCAGGCACTCCTCGACGAAGGTGACGAGGTCCTCATCCCGTCCCCGGACTATCCGCTCTGGACGGCGATGACGAGCCTCGCCGGCGGCACACCGGTGCACTACCGCTGCGACAACGACAACGGGTGGCAGCCGGATCTCGAAGACATCCGTGCGCGCGTGACCCCGCGCACGAAGGCGATCGTCGTGATCAACCCGAACAACCCGACCGGCGCCGTGTACTCCCGGGAGGTGCTGGAAGGGATCGTCCAGATCGCGCGTGAGAACGACCTGCTGCTGCTCTCGGATGAGATCTACGACCGCATCCTCTTCGACGACGCGGTGCACGTGCCGCTGGCGACCCTCGCTCCCGACCTCCTGTGTCTCACCTACAACGGATTGTCGAAGACGTATCGCGTCGCCGGATTCCGTTCCGGGTGGATGGTGATCACCGGGCCGAAAAAGCACGCCGAAGGATTCTTGCTCGGTATCCAGTTGCTCGCCTCAACACGGCTCTGTCCCAACGTCCCCGCACAGTTCGCCGTGCAGGCGGCGCTGTCCGGCGTGCAGTCGATCGACGCGCTGATCGCTCCGACCGGGAGGTTGCATGAGCAACGCGACGCCGCGTATGAGGCGCTTCTGCGCATTCCCGGCGTGGAATGCCACAAGCCCCAGGGCGCACTGTATGCCTTCCCGCGGCTGGATCCGAACGTGTACGAGATCCATGATGACGCGAAGTTCGTCTACGACTTCTTGGTCGCCGAACGCGTTCTCCTGGTGCAGGGGACCGGTTTCAACTGGCCGACGCCCGATCACTTTCGCATCGTGACGCTACCGGAGGCGCGTGTGCTCACCGAGGCGATCGAGCGGCTCGGCAACTTCCTGTCGTCTTACCGCCAGTAGCGTCGCACCTCACAGCAACGCGAGTGAGGTGGCGCGCCAGCGCCCATCCCATCCTTCGAGCCGGATCGCGATCGCGCGTGTGCGGGCCGGCCCGGCCGAAATCACGACACCTTCGACGACTCCGTCTGCGGGGGAGGTGCAGTGGATCGAGAGGATGCGGTGCGCCGGCCGGGCCGCGGGGACCCCGCGCGCGCTGCGGGCACGGGCGGTCAGATTGGCGCGGATGACGAGGGCGCGGAACGCGTCTTCGTCGAGCCAGCGTGCGAGTTGATCGACCTCTCGCACGCCTGCGAGCACCTCCAGAACGCCGATCGTGAGGTTGCGCAGGAGTGCACCCGGGTCGGGCAACTGCTCCGTCGAGCTGCGCTGCGGGGCGAAGTACTCCTCGACCTCCAGGGCGGTGGCGACGTGGCGCTCGGTGGGGACCATGCTGACCTCCTCGGAAGGGAGAGGCGGCCTGACAACGGAAGGGATGCCGGACCGGCGACGTGGCACGAGTACAACACAGTGCGCGCGGCGATGGGATGAGAATCCTCCAACCTGTGGAGAGCCTCGACGTCGCCGTCGGCGATCGCCTAGCCTCTCGACGTGCGCTGGGATCGGTTCTTCGAAGATCTGGAAGATCAGCTCGACTCCGAATGGGAGGCCGAGCGCGCTGCGCTGGACACGGAGGCCGAGCGGTTGCGGCTCTCCCGCATCCCGTTGCGCGAACGAATCGTGGCATTGGCCGCGGCCGGGTCTCAGGTTGCGGTGGAGACGGTCGGGGAACACGCGGTCACCGGGGGAGTGAGCCGGGTCGGGGCGGACTGGTTCGCGCTCGAGACGAGCGCGCGTCGGCCGGTTGTCGCGCTTGTTCCGCTGTGCGCTGTGGTCACCCTCGGCACGGCGGCCGAGGCGGTGCTCTCGAGCGTCCGCGAAGCGGCGCCGGGAACGACGCTCGCGCAGCGGATGACGTTCGGATTCGTGCTGCGCGATGTCGTGCGCCGCCGCATCCCGACGACCGTCCACCTTGCCGACGGACGTGCGCTGGCCGGCACGATCGACCGGGCCGGCGCCGATCATCTCGATCTCGCTCTCCACGAGCCGGGCCTGCCACGCCGGGTCGACAGCGTCCGGGGGTTTCGTCTCATCCCGTTCACCGCCGTCGCGATGGTCCGCCTGGACGCGCCGGCCGACCTGCCCTGAGAGGCGGCTCAGTCGGGGTTTCGGATGCTGCCACGCCCCCAGAGTTCGGGGAAGCTGGCGGCGTTCGATTCGCGCCACAGAGCGATGCGGCGGGCCTCTTCGGCCTGATCGTCGAGATAGGCGTCGACGCTGTCGGCCTCGATCCGCCACCGGCCCGGTGTGCCGACTTTCGCGCCCCGCAGACGGCCGTCCAGGACGAGCGCGACGACCTCGTCGACGGGGAGTTGGAGCATCTCCGCGACTTGGGCGGGCGCGAACAAGCGCGCCCCCGCTTCGGGCGTGTGGGGCATGAGGCCATTATGTGCCGGTCGGGCCTGATGATCGTCGGCCCACGCCGCCCTGTGGATAACGGCCGATGTGGGCGCGCCGGTTCGGCGACGATGGTCGGCATGAGTGAGACCGTCCCTGCCCGCCCCCGCCCGCGGCCATTCTGGTCGGACCTGCGCTTCCTCCTCGGGATCACGCTGATCGTCGCCTGCGTCGCGGGTGTCTGGTTCGTCGTCGCGGCCGCCCGGCAGACCGTTCCGGTGTTCGCGGCATCGCGGACGATCGTGCCGGGAGAAGCCGTCACGTCCGACGACCTGCAGGTCGTCGAGGTCGCACTCGGGCGGATGGAAGACGCCTATGCCTCACCGACGAGCTTCGCACCCGGCTCCGTGGCGATCCGCACCATCACCGCGGGAGAACTCGTGCCGGAGAGCGCGATCGGGGCGGCGGTCGAGGCCCGGACCACCACGGTCGTGGTCACGAGCTCCACGGCCATTCCTGCCGTGGTCGGCGCCGGCACGACGGTTGAGGTGTGGTCGGCGCCGCAGCTCGAGCGCGGCGTCTTCGACACCCCGCGCATCTTGGTGGCCGCGGCCACCGTGGTCTCGGTGGACGACGACGAATCGATGATGGGCAGCGCGGGTGCGGTCGTGGAACTGGTCATCGAGAGAGCGGATGTCGCCGCCACGCTCGCGGCGGTCGCGGCGGGCGCGAGTATGTCGATCGTGCCGACGACGGGTGCCGAGTGATGACCGCCCTGATCGTCGCCGTCGACGGCCGGCGCGGGCGCGCCCTGGCGGAGGACCTCGCGTTCGAGGGGGCGGAGGTTCGCCTCGTCGTCCCGGCCGCGGACCCGGCGACGGCCGTGGCGGATGCGATGGCGGGACCGGAAGCGGCCCAACTGCTGGGGGAACTGTCGCGGGTGGACATGCTCATCGTCTCAGCCGAGCGCTCCGCCCTCACCGCGCAACTCGTCGCGGCCTGCGATCGGTTCGGGGTGCGGATCGTGGCGTTGTGCACGCGTGACGAGCATCGGAGGCTCGCGAGCATGTTCGGCGTTCCGATCGCCGATGAGGAGGCGGATGCGGCATCCCTCCTCCGCGCTCCGGCGAGCGTGCCGGATGCCGTTGCCGCCGAGCGTGGGCGGATCATCGCGGTATGGGGTCCATCCGGTGCTCCCGGGCGGACGACGATCGCCGTCGAGCTTGCCTGCGAGCTGGCCCGAGACGGACGCGCCGTGGCCTTGGTCGATGCCGACTCGCATGCGCCGTCGGTGGCTGTGGCCACTGGCCTCGCGGACGAAGGCCCGGGTTTTGCGGCGGCGTGCCGGCACGCCGAACGGGGCACGCTGACGGTCGCCGAACTCGCACGCATTGCGGTGCCGCTCGGCCCCGTCGAGGTGCTGACCGGGGTTAATCGCCCCGGTCGCTGGCCCGAACTCAGCCGCGACCGGGTGCGTGGCGCGCTCGAGGTTTGTCGCCAGTGGGTGAGCGATGCGGTCGTGGATGTCGCCTCGTCGCTCGAGCGGGATGAGGAGATCGTGAGCGATCTCGACGGTCCGCGCCGCAACGCCGCCACCCTCGCCGTGCTCGCCGAAGCAGATCTGATCGTCGCTGTCGTCGCCGCCGACCCGACGAGTGTGTCGCGCTTCGTGCGCGGCTACGGGGAAATGCGTGCCATCGCCGGCGCGACCCCGGTCCGGGTCGTGGTCAACAAGACGCGCACGGGTGCTCTCGGTATCGATGCCCGAGGACAGGTGCGCCGCACGCTCGAACGGTATGTGGGCGCTGATGACCTCTGGTTCGTCCCGTGGGACGTCAAAGCCGCGGATGCCGCACTCCTCGCCGCGCAGCCCATCGCGCAGGTAGCCGGACGCTCGGCGTTCTCGGCCGCGCTCCGGCGGTTCGTGGGCGAGGCGGTCGACCCTCCGGTCCGCGTGCGCGATGTCCGACAGCCTCGCCGACAGGGACGTGTCTCGACACGGGGGCGTCTGGCGCGGCGCGCGGCCTGAGCGCCGTCGGCCCTAGGCTGGGAGCGTGTCGGCACTCAGCGATCTCGTCTACGCCCAGGGTCTCTCCAGTGAGGCCGATATCGAGTGGTTGCACCGGTTGGCCGGTGACGGACAGCTTCTGGCCGATCTCGCCTTCGCCGACATCGTTGTGTGGGTACCGACCAGCGACGACTCCTTCGTCGCGGTCGCGCACACCCGTCCCGGGGGCGCGGCGACGCTGTTCTACCGTGACATCGTCGGGGATCTCGTCCGCCCGCAGTGGCGCACCCAGGTGCGGGACGCGTTCACACACGCGCGCATCGTCGACTCCGCATCGCCCGACTGGTTCGAGGAGACACCGACGCGCGTGCGGGCTGTTCCGATCGTGCGGGAACGTGCCACGGCCGATCGCCCGCCGACGGTCGTCGGTGTCCTGACCCGCCACACCAATCTGGGTGAAGCGCGTACCCCGTCCCGCCAGCAGATCACCTTCAATGACTGCGCCGACGACCTGTTCGGCATGGTTGCCGCGGCGGATTTTCCCGACCTCACGGCGCCGACGTCTCCTCGACGTGGCGCTCCGCGCGCCTCGGACGGACTGATCCGGCTCGATGTCGACGGAGTGACGACGTTCGCGAGCCCCAACGCGCTGTCGGCCTTCAACCGGCTCGGCTTCGAGGACGAACTCGAGGGGGAATCGCTGCTCGAGATGGCGTCGGCGATCCTGCCCGCCAAGCGGGAGTACGACGAATCGTTGCCGATCGTGATGGCCGGCCGCGCGCCGTGGCGCGCCGATCTCGAGGCGCGGGGAGTCACGGTGTCGCTGCGGACCATTCCGCTCCGCGACCAGGGCGCGCGCATCGGGGCGATCGTGCTCTGCCGCGACGTGACGGAGATCCGCCATCAGGAGCAAGAGCTCATCACGAAAGACGCCACGATCCGTGAGATCCACCACCGCGTCAAGAACAACCTGCAGACGGTCGCATCGCTCCTGCGCATTCAATCCCGCCGCACCCATTCGGAGGATGCCCGTGACGCCCTGACGCAGGCCATGCGCCGGGTTTCGGCGATCGCGGTCGTCCACGACACGCTCTCGGCGGGGCTCGCGCAAGACGTCGATTTCGATGAGGTCTTCAACCAGGTGATGAAGCTCGTGGCCGAAGTCGCGGCATCCCCCAACACGCGCGCACGGACTCTCAAGACCGGCACGTTCGGCACTCTGCCGAGCGAATATGCGACGCCGCTCGCGCTCGCCCTCACGGAGCTGGTTACGAACGCGGTCGAGCATGGCCTCGCCGACAAGGAAGGCGAGGTCGAGATCATTGCCGCGCGCAGTGCCGAGCGCCTGGAAGTGCGGGTCCGCGACAACGGGATCGGACTCCCCGAAGGTCAGGTCGGTCGCGGTCTCGGCACGCAAATCGTCCGCACGCTCATCCAGGGTGAACTCAGCGGCACGATCGACTGGCACACGATCACCGGAAGCGGCACCGAAGTGACCATCGAGATCCCGTTGCGCTACATCGACCGCTCAGCGCACTAAGCAGCTGCCGCCGCTCCGACGGTCGCTATCACGCGAACGGGTGTGAGTTATGACGCGCGGCGCGCGCGGGCAGCGCGGCGCTTCAGAGCGCGGCGCTCGTCCTCAGACAGGCCGCCCCAGACGCCCGAGTCCTGGCCGGTTTCCAGGGCGTACTGCAGGCAGATCTCGGTCACGGTGCATCGCGCGCACACAGACTTCGCCTTTTCGATCTGGTCAACGGCGGGGCCCGTGTTCCCCACCGGGAAGAACAGTTCGGGGTCGACGGTCAGGCAGGCGGATTTGTCGCGCCAATCCATGTGGTGCTCCTTGATGCGGGATTCGAAGTCAGAGAGGGGTACGACGCGATGCGTCGATTACTCTGGTGGTGTGCGAGCTGGAACGCCCGCCCCACTTCGCTGTGGGAGCACACGGCTTCAACAATCGTCCCACGCACATCGAAATGAATCAAGAGTGAACACGGTACTTCCTGGGGGAGTTGCTGTGTCTTTGCTCCACCGAACCCGTGACAGTGAGGGGAAAGCCCGTGCCGATATCGGCTGCCGAACGTCTTGCGTCGGTGTTGGTCGGCCTCGAAGGCGTGGCGCTCCTTGCCCTCGCGGGCTGGCAGATCGTCGCCCTGTCTGCCGGTGACACCGAGTCGGTGACGAGCGCGGTCGCGCTGCTCGTCCTCACCGTCGTGGGCGCTGCTGCCGTCCTCGCTTTCGCGATCGGTATCGCTCGCGCTCACTCCTGGGGTCGATCCGGCGGCGTCGTGACGCAGTTGCTGCTGCTCGCCGTCGCGGCGGGCGCACTGACCGGTGGGGATGCGCAACCGGCGACGGCGGCTCTCCTGGCGCTTCCGGGCGTCGCCACGCTCGCGACGCTGATCACCGCGGCACGCCGCGCCGGAGCCCGACAGGCGCCCCCGGAGAGCCTCCGCGGGAGATGAACGCCGCCGTCAGGTCGGTCACTCAGCGCCGAGCAGGCTCCGCACCCGGGCGACGTGACCGGTGGCTTTGACGTTGTAGAGCGCGTGTTCGAGGCGTCCGTCGCCGCCGACGACGAAGGTCGATCGGATGACGCCTTCGACGACCTTGCCGTAGTTCATCTTCTCGCCCCACGCGCCGTACGCCTCATGGACAGTATGGTCGGGGTCGCTGAGTAGCGCGTACGGCAGCGCGTCGCGCTCGCGGAACTCTCGCAGCGTCGCCGGGTTGTCGCGAGACACACCGAACACCGTGTAGCCGGCCGCCTGCAACGGCACGACACTGTCCCGGAAGTCGCAGGCCTCCGTCGTACATCCGGGCGTCATGGCGGCCGGATAGAAGAAGAGAATGACGCCGGTACCCCGGAGGCTCGACAAAGTGATGTCGGTGCCGTCCTGATCGGGCAGCGTGAAGTCGGGGGCGAGGGTACCGGGTGCAAGGCGAGACATGCGCTCAGCCTACGCGGGGACCCCCGCTGAACGTCGCCAGCAGGCGCTGCAAGGAATCGAGCCGGGCCGGCCCGCGGTCGCCGAGCCGTCCCGCCGCTACCGCTTCGGCAATGGCGCAATCCGGGGCGTCGCGCAGGTGCGTGCAGCCGCGGGGACATTCTTCGCCGACGAGGGCGAGGTCGGTGAAGGCTGCGAGGATGCTCGCGGGATCGACGTGTCCGAGCCCGAACGAACGCACTCCGGGCGTATCGATGACCCACCCGCGTCCGTCGTCGCTCTGGTAGCGGAGCGACACGGTCGAACTCGACGTGTGCCGTCCGCGACCGGTGACCTCGTTGACGTGTCCCGTCGCCCGCAGGGCGCTCGGCACGAGCGCGTTGACGAGCGTCGACTTTCCCACCCCGGAGTGGCCGACGAACACCGTCGAGTGGCCGATGAGGCGTTTGCCGATGGCCTCCAAGGGCATGCCGTCCTGCCTGCTCAGGAAGATCTCGAGCGTGTCGAGACCCTCGAAGTGTCCGAGGAAGGATGTCGGGTCGGCGAGATCGGTCTTGGTGACGACCAGCAGGGGGTGGATGCCGGCATCCAACGCGGCGATCAGATACCGATCGACCAGGCGGGGGCGCGGCTCGGGGTCGGCGGCGGCGACCACGATGAGCATCTGGTCGGCGTTGGCGACGATGATGCGCTCGACCTGGTCGGTGTCGTCGGCACTGCGGCGCAGGAGCGAGGTGCGCTCCTGAATGCCGACGATCCGTGCCAGCGTGCCGTCGTCGCCGGTGGAGTCGCCGACGACACGGGCGCGGTCGCCCGTGACGATGGGTTGCTTGCGGAGCTCACGCGCCCGAGTGGCCAGCGCGACGTGCTCGTTCGCGCCGTCCTCGTCGACGAGCACCGTGTAGCGCCCCCGGTCCACTCCCACGACGCGGGCGATCTGCGCATCGGCGTGCGCGGGTCGTCTCTTGGTCCGCGGCCGATTGGCTTTGGGATTCGGCCGCATCCGGATGTCGGCCTCATCGAACTCGTTATCGTCGTCGTCGGGGGAGTCCAGCCAGCTCATCGGGTGCTCAGTTACTCGCGGTAAGGAGCCGCTGCCACAGCTGCGGGAACTCGGGCATGGTCTTCGCGGTCGTCCCGATGTCGTCGACCTCCACCCCCGGCACGCGGAGGCCGATGATCGCGCCCGCCGTCGCGATGCGGTGGTCGTGGTGCGCCTGCCACACGCCGCCGTGCAGAGGGCGTGGAACCACACGGATACCGTCGGGAAGTTCCTCGGCCTCGCCGCCGAGTGCGCGCAGATTCGCGACGAGTGCGGCGATGCGGTCGGTTTCGTGACCGCGGATGTGTCCGATGCCGTGCAAGGTCGTCGGCGCATCGGCGAATGCCGCGAGCGCGAACAGCGTCGGGGTCAGCTCGCTCGCGGCGGTGAGATCGAGGTCGACCCCGGCGATGCGGCCGGTCCCGGCGACGCTGAGCGCGCCTCCTCGGCGCGAGGTTCGTGCCCCCAGCAGCGACAGGATCTCCGGCAGCAGTGCCCCGGGTTGCGTCGAGGTCGCCGGCCACCCCGGAACCGTGACGACGCCACCGGAGACGAGAGCGGCGGCGAGGAACGGTGCCGCGTTGGACAGGTCGGGTTCGATCGCCGCATCCCGCCCGCGCGGCGTGCCCGCCGGAACCACCCACTCGTGTGCCGACGGACGTTCGACCTGCACGCCGCGGCGCGCGAGGGTCTCGACGGTCATATCGATGTGCGGGAGGGAAGGGAGGCGTTCACCGGAGTGGATGAGGTGCAAGCCGACGTCGAAACGAGGTGCGGCCAGCAGGAGGCCGGAGACGAATTGGCTCGAGCTGCTCGCGTCGATCGTGACTTCACCGCCGCGGATGTGCCCGCGACCCCGCACGGTGAACGGAAGCGACCACGAGCCGCCGTCGTCGATGTCGGCGCCGATCTCACGCAACGCCTTGATCATGGTGCCCATCGGACGGTGGAGGGCCGTGTGATGGGCGGTGATGGTGACGTCGCCGGTCGCGAGTCCCGCGATCGGGGCGATGAACCGCATGACGGTTCCGGCTTGACCGCAGTCGATCACCGTGTGTCCACGGAACTGCGCGGGTGGGGTGACCTGCAGGTCGGGGCCGAACTGCCCGCTTCCCGGGATCTCCTCGATCTCGACGCCCAGCACGCGCAGCGCATCGATCATGCGCGCCGAGTCATCCGAGTGCAGCGGCGCCGACAGGGTGCTGGGACCGTCCGCGATCGCGGCCAAGACCAGCTTGCGGTTCGTGAGTGACTTCGATCCGGGGACCGCGATGGTCGCCTCCAGCGGGCCAGGTGCGACGGGTGCCGGCCAGCGCCGGTCCGCGCCCGTGAGCCCTCCCGCGAGCAGCGGTTCGAGGGCTTCGGAGGAGTCTGGGGAATACCCGGGTGCGGTCATCGGGTTCTACCCTAACGAACCCCTCCGACCTTGCCCGAAAGGACCCGCGTGACGACGACACTGACACCGGTGCTCGAGCAGCCCTCGGACGTAGACTGGCGCGTGATGGAAGAGCAGGCGGCAACAGACCCGCAGACCCAGCCGGATTCGCAGACACCGGATCCCCGCGCCCAGTTCGAGCAGCAAGCGTTGCCGTTCATGGACCAGTTGTACGCCGCGGGCATGCGGATGACGCGCAACCCCGCGGATGCGGCAGATCTCGTCCAGGAGACCTTCGTGAAGGCCTTCGCGTCGTGGTCCTCGTTCACGCAGGGCACGAACCTCAAAGCGTGGCTGTACCGCATCCTCACGAACACGTACATCAACACCTACCGGAAAAAGCAGCGCGAGCCCTACCAGGGCACGATCGACGAACTCGAGGACTGGCAGCTCGGCGGGGCCGAGTCGACGACGGCCACGAGCTCGCGCTCGGCCGAAGCCGAAGCGATCGACCACATGCCCGCATCCGTCGTGAAGGATGCGCTGCAGTCGATTCCGGAAGACTTCCGCCTGGCGGTGTATCTCGCCGACGTCGAAGGGTTCGCGTATCAAGAGATCGCGGACATCATGAAAACCCCGATCGGCACGGTCATGAGCCGCCTGCACCGCGGCAGGCGCATGCTCCGTGATCTGCTGGCCGACTATGCACGAGAGCGCGGCATCGATGTGCCCGCCACGAGGAGCGCGACATGAGTGACTGCGGCTGCGACAAAGCACGCAAAGACCTGGAAGAGTACCTGCGGCACGAAGTCTGCAAGACGCAGCACTCCGATATCACCGAACACCTCGACAACTGTCCGGCGTGCCGCGATGAGGCCCTGGTGGCGACGACGCTCACCGCAGTGATCGCGCGTGCGTGCAAGGAAACCGCGCCCGAAGAGTTGCGCGATCAGGTTCTCTCGCGTCTTCGGAGCGAGCAGGCCACGCACCACTGACGCTACGCGGTGAAGACGCGGAGCGCGCTCGGTGCCACATCGATCGACAGCGGAAGCGGGCCCAGCGGGTCGCCGTCCGCGTAGGCAGTCACGCCCGGTGAGGACAACTGCGCCGCGCGGACACGGAACGTCGACACCTGCGCAATCGACGTGTGCGTCCCCCGATACACACGGGGGAGCAGGCGCAGAAGCCGGAGCCTGCCGGCGGGACGGACGAGCGTCACGTCGAGGAGTCCGTCCTCGAGGTCAGCGTCCGGGCAGATCGGGATGCCACCGCCGTAGGTGCGACCGTTGCCGACAGTCGCCATGACATGGTCGCCGGACACGCGTTCGGTGACACCGCTGTCGAGGTCCAGTTCCACCTCGAACGGAATGCCGCGCAGACGCACGAACTCCGCGAGGATCGCGATGGTGTAGCGCAGGTGCCCGCGCGGCCAGGTCATGCGGTTCGCGCGATCGTTGACCTTCGAGTCGAAACCGCTCGCCAGCACCGTGCCGTAGAGCACGGTCGATCCGTCGGGTCGGGTGACCCGAGCCAGATCGATCGTGCGGGTCCGTCCGGAGATGACGGCATCCGCCGCGGCGTCGGCATCGAGGTCGCGGATGCCGAGAGACGTCGCCAGATCATTGCCGGTCCCGGTCGGAACGATCCCGAGCGGCACCGCGCTCCCGGCCAGCTCCTGGATCGCCAGCGAAACCGTGCCGTCGCCGCCGGCGACCATGACGGCATCCACCCCCACCTCCAGCGCCGCTCGCAGGAGAGCGGAAGATTCCGCCGCGCTCCCGCCGGAGATGATGCTGACGCGGATGCCGGCCGCGCGGAGACGCTCGGCGGCGCGCATTGCCGAGCCCGTGTGCGCACCCGCGCGGGCAGCCGGGTTGGTGAGAAGCGCGACGTCCATGTCGTCCGGCGGTGCGGTCAGACGGTGAGCGCAGCTTCCAGGATGGCCGCCTGCTCGCGCGCGTGCACCTTGGGCGATCCCGTCGCAGTGGATGCCGCCGCCGCCCGTGAGACGCAGCGGATGGTCCGTCCGTGGAGGTGCTTCACGACCTCGAGAGCCACGAACGGCCACGCACCCTGGTTCTCGGGCTCGTCTTGGACCCAGACCAGCTCGGCGTTCGGGTAGCTGTCGATGATCGCATTGAGCTGTTCGACCGGTGCCGGGTACAGCTGCTCCAGCCGGACGAGGGCGACCTGAGGATTCGGCTTCTTCTCGAGCTCCGCCGTGAGGTCCCAGTGGATCTTGCCCGAGTGCAGGAGCACGCGCGTGACGGCGGACGCATCGAGCCCGCGGGAGTCGTTCAACACGGGCTCGAAGCGGCCCGTGGCGAAGTCCTCGACGCTGCTCGTCGCACCGCGCAAGCGGAGCATCGCCTTCGGTGTGAAGACGATCAGCGGACGGCGGGGCCGCGCGTACGCCTGACGACGGAGGAGGTGGAAATACGACGCCGGCGTCGACGGGCGAGCGACCGTCATGTTGTCCTGCGCGCACATCTGCAGGTAGCGCTCGATGCGCGCCGACGAGTGGTCCGGGCCCTGGCCCTCATATCCGTGCGGCAGGAGGAGCACGACACCGGATTGCTGGCCCCACTTCTGCTCGGCGGCCGAGATGTACTCGTCGACGACGGACTGGGCGCCGTTGGCGAAGTCACCGAACTGGGCCTCCCACAGGGTGAGGGTGTCGGGGCGCTCGACGGAGTAGCCGTACTCGAAGCCCATGGCCGCGTACTCGCTCAGCAGCGAGTCGTAGACATAGATGCGGCCCTGATTCTCACCGAGGTTGGCCAGCGGAAGCCACTCTTGGCCGTTTGCGCGATCGTGCAACACCGCGTGACGCTGGACGAACGTACCGCGGCGGGCATCTTGACCCGCGAGGCGCACATTCGTGCCTTCCATGAGGAGCGAGCCGAAGGCGAGCAGTTCGCCGAAGGCCCAATCGACGTTGCCGTTGCGACTCATGTCGCTGCGCTTGTCGAGCAGCTGCTGAAGCTTCGTGTGAACCGTGAAGCCCTCCGGCTTGTTGACGAAGGCGTCGCCGATCTGACGGACCACATCCGCTCCCACGCCGGTGCTTTCCGGCTCGCCGACGGGGACGTCGATCGGACCCGTCATGGGGGAGACGATGCCGGTGGCACCGGTCTCTGCCGCGTGCGTTTCGGCGAAGGCGATCTCGAGGCGATTCTGGAAGTCCTGCTTCGCGTTCTCGTATTCCTCTTCGGTGATATCACCGCGGCCGACGAGAGACTCGGTGTACAGGCGCCGGACCGAACGCTTGGCCTCGATGAGATTCGTCATGAGGGGCTGCGTCATCGAGGGGTCATCGCCCTCGTTGTGACCGCGGCGGCGGTAGCAGACGAGATCAACGATGACGTCGCGGTGGAAGTCCTGGCGGTACCGGAAAGCGAGTTCGGCGACGCGCGCCACGGCCTCCGGGTCATCGCCGTTGACGTGGAAAATCGGAGCTTGGATCGTCTTGGCGACATCCGTGGCATAGATCGACGTGCGACCGTCCTGGGGGAGTGTCGTGAAACCGACCTGATTGTTGACGATCACGTGCACCGTGCCGCCCGTGCGGTAGCCGCGCAACTGCGACATCTGCAGCGTCTCGACCACGACGCCCTGACCGGCGAACGCCGCGTCGCCGTGGACGAGGATCGGCAGCCACGAGAACGAACCGATCGGCATCCGATCCTGCTTCGCGCGGACGATGCCTTCCAGCACCCCGTCGACGGTCTCGAGGTGGGACGGGTTCGCAGCGAGGTAGATCGGGAGTTCGTGGCCGGCATCCGAGACGAACGTGCCCTCGGTACCCAGGTGGTACTTGACGTCGCCGGATCCGCTCTTGGAGCCGATCGCGACCGACCCCTCGAACTCGCGGAAGATCTGGCTGTAAGTCTTGCCGGCGATGTTGGTGAGCACGTTCAAGCGCCCACGGTGGGCCATGCCGATCGCGGCGCCGTCGAGCTGCGCACCGGCCGCGCCCTGGAGGATCTCGTCGAGGAGCGGGATGAGAGATTCGCCGCCCTCCAGGCTGAAGCGCTTCTGGCCGACGTACTTGGTCTGCAGGAACGTCTCGAACGCTTCGGCCTGGTTGAGCTTGTCGAGGATGCGGAGCTGTTCGTCGTGCCCGGGCTTCTGGTACTTGACCTCGACGTTGGCCTGGAACCAGGCGCGCTGGGCCGGGTCCTGGATGTGCATGTACTCGATGCCGATCGTGCGGCAGTACGAGTCGCGCAGCACCCCGAGGATCTCGCGCAGCTTCATCAGCCGCTTGCCGCCGAATCCGCCCGTCACGAACTCGCGGTCGAGATCCCAGAACGTCAGTCCGTGGTTCTCGATCTCGAGATCGGGGTGCGTCCGCTGCATGTACTCGAGCGGGTCGATGTCGGCCATCAGGTGGCCTCGCACGCGGAACGAGTTGATGAGCTCCTGGACCCGCGCGGTCTTGTCGACGCGCTCGGCGATGTCGACGTTGATGTCGCCTGCCCAGCGGATCGGCGCGTAGGGGATGCGGAGCGCGGCGAAGATGCCCTCGTAGAAGCCGCGGCCTCCGGTGAGGAGTTCGTGGACGATCTTGAGGAACTCGCCCGAGCCGGCACCCTGGATGACCCGGTGGTCGTAGGTGCTGGTGAGCGTGATGGTCTTTCCGATACCGAGCTCCACGAGCGTCTTCTCGCTCGAGCCCTGGAACTCGGCCGGGTACTCGAGGGCGCCGGCGCCGACGATGCAGCCCTGCCCCTTCATGAGACGGGGGACCGAGTGCACCGTGCCGATGCCGCCCGGGTTCGTCAGCGAGATCGTGGTTCCCTGGAAATCGGCGCCCGTCAGCTTGTTGCCCCGGGCGCGCGCGACGAGGTCTTCGTACGACGACAGGAACTCGCTGAACGAGAGCGACTCCGCACGCTTGATGCTGGGCACCATGAGCGCGCGCGATCCGTCCGGCTTGGGGAGATCGATCGCGATGCCGAGGTTGATGTGCGCCGGAGCGACGACGGACGGCTTGCCGTCGATCTCGGCGTAGGACACGTTCTGGCTGGGGAACGCCTTGAGCGCTTGGATCAGGGCCCATCCGATGAGGTGCGTGAAGCTGACCTTGCCGCCGCGGGTGCGCCCCATGTGGTTGTTGATCACGATGCGGTTGTCGATCATGAGCTTGGCCGGGACCGTGCGCACACTCGTCGCCGTCGGAACCGTCAGCGACTCGTCCATGTTCGCGGCGAGCGTCTTGGGCATGCCGCGCAGCGGAGTGACGACGTCATCGTCGGCGTCGCGCGCCGCAGTGGGCTCTACGGTCGGCGCCTGCGCGGGCACAGGCTGCGGCGAGGCGGGACGTGCCGTGGTGCGGGCCACCGGCGGCGCACCGATCACGGGGATGGGTGTGGTCACCGGGCGCGGTTCCGTGGCGGCGGGCGATGCGGGGGCTGCCGAGGCCGGGGCCGATTCGCCTTCTGGCTGATACGCCTCGAGAACAGGCCACCACGCCTTGTCGACCGAGTTGCGGTCCTGGGTGAACTGGTCGTACATGTCGGCGACGAGCCACTCGTTGGCCCCGAATTCGCCCTCGCTGGAAGTTCCCACGCCGGTCACCTGACTGGACACGGTTGCGCCTGCTTTCATCGATGAAGTTCAGATCGTGCGGAACCGTTGCCAGCCCTCGCGCACACAGCTATCAAGGTTAGCCCAGGAATCCGGCCGCTACCTCGGTTCGAACCCCGAGTACCGTGGACATATGCAGTTCTCCGGCTCGCAACCCACCGTCGACCTGACCTACTCGGACGTCTTCCTCGTCCCCCGACGGTCGGAGGTCACCAGCCGTCTCGACGTCGACCTGTCCCCGAGGGACGGCACGACAGCGACGATTCCGCTGGTGGCCAGCAACATGAACTCCGTCACCGGTCCGCGGCTGGCCGCCGCGCTCGCCCGCCGCGGCGGACTCGCCGTGCTCCCTCAGGACATGCCCCTGCAGGAGATCGACGCGGCGATCCGCTGGGTGAAGGAGCAGCCGGCGCAGTGGGACACCCCGATCGTGCTGGGCCCGGAAGCGACCGTCGCCGAGGCGGCCACGCTCCTTCCGGCCACGGAAGGTCACGGCATCGTCGTCGCCACCGCCCGGGACGCGAGAATCCACGTCGATGACATTCTCGGGATCGTGGCGGCGACCCGACTGGCTACGGCGCTCCCGGACGCACGGCTGGGCGACATCGTGCGCGGACGGACGGCATCCATCGATGCGGACGACGTCGATGACGCGCGGCACGCGTTCGACCTCATCGTCGCCGCGGAGGCCGAAACTGTGTGCGTCCTGCATCACGGTTTCCTGGTGGGTACCCTCTCGCGTCGCACCGCGCTGCGCTCGACTCTGTACCAACCGGCCGTGGATGCGAACGGGCGACTGATCGTTGCCGCGGCCGTCGGGATCAACGGCGATGTCGCCGCCAAAGCCCGCGCGCTCGCCTCGGCCGGGGTCGATGTGCTCGTCGTCGACACCGCTCACGGACATCAAGAGGGGATGCTGCGGGCGCTCCGCACGGTCGCCGACCTCGACCTCGGCATTCCGATCGCGGCGGGAAACATCGTCACTGCCGAGGGTGCGCAGGACCTCGTCGGCGCCGGCGCGACGATCCTGAAGGTCGGGGTCGGCCCGGGTGCGATGTGCACGACTCGCATGATGACCGCGGTCGGTCGCCCCCAGTTCTCCGCCGTGCGGGAGACCGCGCAGGCCGCCGCAGAACTCGGCGCGCACGTCTGGGCCGACGGTGGCATCCGCTACCCCCGTGATGTGGCGTTGGCCCTCGCGGCGGGTGCCGCATCCGTCATGATCGGCTCATGGTTCGCCGGCACGATCGAAGCGCCCGGAAACCTGCAGACCGACCCGGAGGGTCGCGTGTACAAAGAGTCGTGGGGCATGGCGTCGACCAAGGCCGTGCTCGGCCGTTTCGGCCGCCTCGACCCCTACGAGCGCGCGCGCAAGGAATTGTTCGCGGAGGGGATCTCGTCGTCGAAGATCTATCTCGACCCGTTGCGGCCGTCGGTGGAGGACTTGCTCGACATGATCACGTCCGGTGTGCGTTCCTCGTTCACGTACGCGGGAGCGGCGACGGTGGCCGAATTCCACGAGCGTGCGACCGTCGGCCTGCAGTCGGCCGCCGGATACGAAGAGGGCAAAGCGCTTCCGGTCAGCTGGTAGCACGGAGCGACGAAGGTCGCACGCGTGCCGTAGAATTGTCGGCATAATGGACGACCCTCCCAGTAGACGCTCGCCCCACCGACCCTTCCCCTGCACGATCGGGGGTGATGCGTGATGGATTACGTCATGTTGGGCGTGGGGCTGCTCTTGACAATCGGCACCGGTCTCTTCGTCGCCAGTGAGTTCGCCCTGGTGAATCTCGACCGTGCCGACCTCGAAGCTCGCAGGAATGCCGGTGAATCGCGTCTGTCGATGACGATCTCGGCGCTGCGGATCACCTCGACGCACCTCTCGAGCGCGCAGTTGGGCATCACGCTCACGACGCTTCTCACCGGGTACACGATGGAGCCGGCGATCTCGAACCTGCTCCGTCCCGTCCTCACCGGATGGGGTGTACCGGAGGGGGCGGTGAGCCCGATCTCCACCGTCGTCGCGATCACCGTCGCCACGATCTTCTCGATGATCCTCGGTGAGCTCGTGCCGAAGAATCTGGCGCTGGCGGTGCCGCGACAGACCGCGAAGGTCGTCATGCCGTTCCAGGTGGCCTTCACGACGGTGTTCAAGCCGGCCATCGTCGTCCTCAACGGCAGCGCGAACGGCGTGCTGCGCAGCATGGGCGTCGAGCCCAAGGAGGAACTCTCCGGCGCCCGCACCGCGGAAGAACTGTCGAGCCTCGTGCGTCGCTCGGCCAGCGCCGGTGTGCTGGAGGAAGACACGGCATCTCTGCTGGACCGGACGCTCACTTTCGCACGCTTGACGACGGCGGACGTGATGACGCCGCGTCCGAGCGTGCATGCGATCGCCGCCGGCGACAGCGTGGAGGACGTCATCCAACTCGCCCGCCGTACCGGACACAGCAGGTTCCCCGTCTACGACGACTCGATGGATGACATCACCGGGATCGTCCACCTGAAGCAGGCCATCAGCGTGCCGCGTGACCGCCGCGCGGACGTGCCGGCAGCCGCGATCGCCGAAGAGCCCCTCCGTGTCCCCGAAGCCGTGCACCTCGATGCGGTCATGTCCGAGCTTCGCGCCCGCGGCTACCAGATGGCGATCGTCGTCGACGAGTACGGCGGCACCGCCGGTGTCGTCACGCTGGAAGACCTCGTCGAGGAGATCGTCGGGGAAGTGCTCGATGAGCACGACCGCAACCGTGCCGGCATCGTCCGTACCGCGGACGGCGTCGTCTTCCCCGGCGACCTGCGCCCGGACGAGCTGCGTGATCGCACCGGCATCCGTGTTCCGGAGGGTGACGTCTACGACACGGTCGGCGGATACGTCATGTCGACGCTCGAGCGCATTCCGCTCGTCGGCGATGCCATCGAGATCGAGGACGGCACGCTCACCGTGCAACGGCTCGACGGGCGTCGCGTGGATCGTGTGAGGTTCGTGGCTGCCGCACTGCCGGACGGCGCCGATGACGAGGGGGGTGTGCGATGAGCGACTGGGCAGGAATTGCGTGGCTCGTCGTGCTGCTGGTCTTCAACGCGTTCTTCGTCGGCGCCGAGTTCGCGGTGATCTCCGCGCGTCGGTCCCAGATCGAGCCGCTCGTGGAGAGGGGATCCCGCGGAGCGAAGACGGCGCTCTGGGCGATGGAGCATGCGACGCTCATGCTGGCTACGTGTCAGCTGGGCATCACGATCTGCTCGCTGCTGATCCTGAACGTCTCCGAGCCGGCGATCCATCACCTGCTGGAGGGTCCGCTGGGTCTCACCGGCTGGAGCGAACCTGTGATCGGTGGCGTCGCGTTCGCGATCGCCCTGGTGCTCGTCTCGTACCTCCACGTCGTGTTCGGCGAGATGATTCCCAAAAACCTCGCGTTCTCGATGCCGGACCGCGCGGTGTTGCTGCTGGCGACCCCGCTGATGTGGGTGTCGAAGCTGTTCCACCCCGTGATCGCTGTCCTGAACTGGGTGGCCAACCACATCGTGCGCGCCGTGGGTGTGGAGCCGAAGGATGAGGCGGCCTCGACCTTCACGCTCGACGAGGTCGCCACGATCGTGAACCAGTCCCGCATCGAGGGAGTCCTCAACGACGCCTCCGGCGCTGTCGCGGCCGCGGTCGAGTTCACCGACAAGAAGGCCCGCGATATCGCGGTGCCGCTGTCGGACCTGGTGACGCTGCCGGAGAGCACGACGCCGGACGACGTCGAGCGAGCCGTCGCCAAACACGGTTTCTCACGCTATGTGATCGTGGATGCCGAAGGCGCCCCCGTGGGGTACGTGCACCTGAAGGACATCCTCCGCGACGCCGAGCGGCCCGATGGCGCCCAGCGCGCGAACGCCCCCATCAAGCCCAAGCGCATCCACCACATGGTGCCCGTGGGCGAGCAGACCGATCTCGAAGATGCGCTCGCGCTCATGCGGCGCTCCAGCCGGCACCTCGCTCAGGTGCGCGGAGCGGACGGCTCGGTCACCGCCGTGTTGTTCCTCGAGGACATCATCGAGGAGCTCGTGGGCGAGGTCCACGATGCGACGCGTCGCGGACACCATTTCGGAAGATAGGTGACGCGATCTGCCCGGCCGCCACCGCAGACCGGGCAGATCGCGCCCCGCGCTCAGGCGTGTGGGCGGGCCCGCACGTACTGCGGCGGCCAGGGGGCGGCCGCAGGCTCGCCGAGCTCGGTCGCAGCACGCAACGCGAAGTGCGGATCGCGGAGCCATTCCCGGCCCGCCAAGATGATGTCGGCGTCGCCCGCCGCGAGGATCGCTTCGGCCTGCGGGCCGGAGGTGATCTCGCCCACGGCGCTCACCGGAAGACCCGTCGCGCGGCGAACCTCGGCGGCGAGTGCGACCTGGTAACCCGGTCCGGTCGTGATGCTCTGGTGGGCCACCAGCCCGCCGGAGGAGATGTCGAAGAAATCGGCGCCGCGCGCCGCGGCCCAGGTGGCGACGGTCGCCGTCTGAGCGCTGTCCCAGCCGCCCTCAGCCCAATCGGTGCCGGAGAAGCGGACGAGAATCGCGGCATCCGGAGCGGCAGCACGGACCACATCGACGACCCGCAGCAGGAGACGCGCGCGGTTTTCGAGGGTCCCACCATAGGTATCGGTGCGCTGGTTCGACAAGGGGGAGAGGAACTGGTGCAGCAGGTAGCCGTGCGCCGCGTGGAGTTCGAGGATCTCGAACCCGGCGGCGACGGAGCGGGTCGCCGCGTCGCCGAATGCGGCGATGATCCGCTCGATCCCCGCCTCGTCGAGCGCGCTCGGCTCGGCGTACCCCTCGAACGCGATCGCGGACGGAGCGAGCGTCGACCATCCGCCCTCGGCGACCGGGACCGATCCCCGTCCACCGGCGAACGGCGACCACGTCGAGGCCTTCCGTCCCGCGTGGGCGAGTTGGATGCCGGGGATCGCGCCGCGCGCACGGATCGCCGCGACGATCGGGACCCAGGCATCCCGCTGGGCATCGGTCCAGATCCCGACATCTTCGGGAGAGATCCGGCCCTCGGCGACCACCGCGGTGGCCTCCGCGATGACGGCGCCGGCGCCGCCTGCGGCGAACTGCGCGAGGTGCACGTGATGCCAGTCGTTCGGAACGCCGTCGATCGCGGAGTACTGACACATCGGCGCGACCCACAGGCGGTTTCGGACCGTGCGCCCGGCCAGGTCGTAGGGGCTCAGCAGCAGGCTCATCGTGTGCTCCGGTTCGGATCGCTAGGGTGGCGCCATGACTGTGGACACCGAGTGGACGCCGGCGGATGTCGCCGTGCTCCTGCGTGAACCAACCGACGACGACGACAAGTATTCCCGAGGGGTCGTGGGGCTCCGCACCGGATCGGCGCGGTACCCGGGGGCCGCGGTCCTGGGAGTCGAGGCGGCCTGGCGGGCCGGCGCGGGCATGGTCCGCTATCTCGGCCCGGCCCGGGATCTCGTGCTCGCGCGCCGTCCCGAGACCGTGACGGCGGACGGTCGCGTCCAGGCATGGGTGATCGGTTCGGGGACCGATGCCGTGCAGCGCGGTGCGGAGGAGACGGCGGCCCTGCATGCCGTACTCGCCGGGGACGTTCCCGTCGTCGTGGATGCCGGCGCGCTCGATCTCGCCATCGCCGCTACGGCGCCGCTCGTGCTCACTCCCCATGATCGCGAACACGCGGCGCTGCGCACCCAGATCGGCCTGGCCGACATCCCCGATCGCCGCGCGGCGGCGCGGGATACGGCCGCGCACCTGGATGCTGTCGTGCTGCTGAAGGGAGCGACCACGATCATCACCGCACCGGACGGCGCACAGCGCACCGTGACGACCGGGGTCCCGTGGCTGTCGACCGCCGGGACCGGTGATGTGCTGGCGGGGATCCTCGGGACCCTCCTGGCCGGCGGCGACGATCCGTTCGCGTGTGCGGCCAGCGCCGCGTGGGTGCACGGTCGCGCCGGCGCCGCCGCATCGGCGGCGCACGCGGGAGGTCCGCTCGTGGCGGTGGAGGTCGCCGAAGCCGTGGCATCCGTCATCGGGGGAGTGCTCGCCGCCCGTCGGGCGTGAGTGACGCGCTCTCTAGGATGGGAGCGTGTCGAGGCGAGCTGTGCTGTGGATCGCGTTCGCCGTGGTCCACCTCGGCGTCGCGTGGCTCGGATTCCTCCTGCCGAATCAGCCGATGGGCGATGTCTACAACGTCTACGAACCGTGGTCGACCCAGGCGCTCGCCGGCGGCGGAATGGTCGGGATCTCCGAGGAGTGGGTGTATCCGCAACTCGCGATCGTGCCGATGATCCTGGCCCACGCGTTCTCCGGGATCTCCGGGTACATCGTCGGGTGGGCGATCCTCGTGACCCTCGTGGATGCCGTCGCCTTCGTCGTCCTGGTGGGGTCGGGCCATTCGGTGGGCCGGACGACGGCGGCCTGGTTCTGGCTTGCCTACATCGCCGTGCTCGGCCCCGTCGGGCTCTACCGCCTCGACGGGGTCACCGTGCCGCTCGTGATGATGGCCTGTCTGTGGCTCGTCGGGAGGCCATGGGCAGCATCGATCCTGCTCGCGGCGGCCACCTGGATGAAAGTGTGGCCGGCCGCGGTGTTGTTCGCCGCGGTCGTGGCCGTCCGTCGCCGGAGCGCGCTGGTCGGCGGGGCGGTCGTGGTCTCGACGCTCACCATGCTGGCGATCGTCGCCGCGGGCGGGGGAGCGCACGCCTTCGGGTTCCTCACGGAGCAGAGCGACCGGGGCTTGCAGGTTGAGGCCGTCGTGAGTGCGCCGTACCTGTGGGGCGCGCTCCACGGACTCGAAGGCTTCTGGGTGTACTGGGACCCCGGGATCGTGACGTTCCAGGTCACGGGGGCCGGCATCGACCCGGTGATCGCCGCGATGACACCGATCCTCGTGATCGCGATGGCCGCCGTCGGTGTTCTCGGCGCGTGGGCTGCCGCGCGTGGCGCGCGATTCGTGTCGCTCTTCCCGGCGCTGTCGCTCGCGCTCGTGAGCGGGCTGATCGTGTTCAACAAGGTCGGTTCACCGCAGTACCTGTGCTGGCTGATCCCGCCGATCGCGCTGGGGCTCGTCATCGACCGGCGCCGCTGGGCGGTGCCGGGCACGGTTGCCCTGGCAGTGGCGCTGCTCACCCAACTCGTCTACCCGTTGCTGTACACCGGCATCCTCGCCCCGGCGCTCGTCCCGGTCGTGATCCTGACCCTCCGCAACGCGATCCTCGTCGTGATCTTCGTGTGGATGCTGGCCCGCCTCGTCCGGCTGATGCGCTCGCCGGTGGGGCGCGCCGCCCCGGCACACGTCCTCGTCCGCTGACACCCCTCGGGAGCTCCCATGCTGATCGCCTTCTCCGTCGCCCCCTCCGGTACCGGCCGCTCCGACGGGTCGGTGCACGACGCCGTCGCGGCGGCCGTCGCCGTCGTCCGCGCGTCGGGACTGGCCCACCGGACCACCTCGATGTTCACCGAGATCGAGGGGGAGTGGGATGAGGTCTTCGCCGTGGTCAAGGCGGCCACCGACGCTGTCCTTCCGTTCGGATCGCGCGTCTCGCTCGTGCTGAAGGCCGATATCCGTCCCGGATACACCGGAGAGCTCGACGCGAAGATCGACCGGCTCGAGCAGGCGCTGGGCGACAGCGCGCAGGAAGGCCGTACCCCTCCCGCGGGCCGCTAGGCTGTCGCGAGTGACCTCCTCGATCTCTTCGAGGGGTGCGGCGATGTGGGCGCTCCTCTCCCTCGCCATCGGTTCGTTCGGCATCGGCATGACCGAGTTCGTCGTGATGGGCCTTCTCCCCAACATCGCGGCCGATCTCCACCCGGCTGCCTGGGCGGCCTCGCCGGAGGACGCCGTCGCCGGCGCCGGCTGGCTCATCACCCTGTACGCGCTCGGGGTCGTCGTCGGGGCGCCGACGATTGCCGCGTCGGTCGCGAAGTATCCGCGGCACCGCGTGATGCTCGCGCTCGCGGCGGCGCTCACCGTCTTCAACGCGCTGACGTTCGTGTTGCCGACGTTCGAGCTGGTCGCGGCATCCCGATTTCTTGCGGGACTGCCGCACGGTGCCTATTTCGGGATCGGCGCCCTCGTCGCGGCCGACGTGCTCGGGCCCGGCAAACGTGCGAAGGGCGTCGCTTTCGTCCTCACCGGTCTGACGGTCGCCAACGTCGTCGGCGTGCCGATCGGCACCTTCCTCGGCCAGCAGTACGGCTGGCGCATGGCGTTCGCGCTCGTCGCGGCGATCTTTGCCCTCGCCACCGTGATGATCGCGTTCACGGTTCCCCCGCACGCGGGCGACCCCGGTCGCACGCTCCGGGCGGAGCTCGGCGCCTTCCGCATCGGACAGGTGTGGCTGACGCTCGGTGTCGGCGCGATCGGCTTCGGCGGATTCTTCGCCGCCTACAGCTACATCGCCTCGATCGTGACCGATGTCGCAGGGTCGCCGGAGTGGGTGGTGCCGATCATTCTGGTCGTCATGGGGGTCGGTATGACCGCCGGCAACCTCGTCGGTGGACACCTGGCCGACCTTGATCTGAAGAGGACGCTCCTCGGCGGGATGGTACTGCTGATCGCGGTTCAGGTGCTCTTGGCACTCACCGCGCAGTGGATCGTGGCGCTCGGCTTCTTCGTCTTCGCTGTCGGCTTCGTCTCGTCGGTGCTGAGTCCGACCATCCAGACGCGCCTGATGGACGTCGCCGGCGACAACCAGTCGATCGCCGCGGCGCTCAATCACTCGGCGCTGAACATCGGCAACGCCAGCGGGGCCTTCCTCGGCGGTGTCGTGATCGCGGCCGGCTTCGGATTCGTCGCCCCGGTGTGGGTCGGCGTCGCCCTCGCGGCCGCGGGCCTTGCCCTCACGCTCGTCAGCTTCCGATGGGAAGCACGCCGCCCGGTTCTCGTCGCCGCCTGAGCTCAGGACTCCAGGAGTCGGCGGAGGTGTCTGCCCACTGCGGCCGTCTCGATCAGGAACCCGTCGTGTCCGAAATCGCTGGACAGGACGACGGCATCCGCATCGATCGTCGTGCGGATGCCGCGCGCGATGCGATGCTGGCCGTCGACCGGGAAGAGCCGGTCACTGTCGATGCCGAGGACGAGCGTCGTCGCCTGCACTCGCGCCAGGGCGTCTTCGATGCCCCCCCGCCCCCGACCGACGTCGTGCGAATCCATCGCCTCGACGAGCGCGATGTAACTGTTCGCATCGAACCGTCGCGTGAACTTGTTGCCGTGGAAGTCGAGGTAGCTTTCGACCGCGAAGCGCCCGCCGTGGCCGAGCGGGCTCTTGCCCGACTGCCAGGAGCGTTGAAAACGCTGATTGAGCTCGGTCGGGCTGCGGTAGTTCAGCAGCGCCATCCGCCGGGCGAGTGCGAGGCCGCGATGCGGCCCGTCGCCGTCGCCGGAGTCGTAGTACTCACCGGCAGCGAACCGCGGATCCATCTGAATCGCTTCCAGCTGCACGCCGTTGAGGGCGATCTGGTCGGCAGTCGTCATCGGCGGAGCCGAGAGCACCGCGAGACGGCGTACCCGGTCGGGCTCGCCGATGCCCCACTCCAACGCGTGCATCCCGCCCATCGACCCTCCGATGACGGCGGCCCACACCTCCACACCGAGCGCATCAGCGAGGCGCACTTGCGCGGCGACCTGATCGCGGATCGTGAGATACGGGAACCGTGACGCCCACTCATAGCCATCCGGGGCGATCGAGGACGGTCCGGTCGAGCCCTGGCATCCACCGAACATGTTGGGCGCCACGACGAACCAGCGGTCGGTGTCGATCGGAGCGCCGGGACCCACGATGTCGCCCCACCAGCCGGCGGTGGGGTGCCCGGGGCCGGCCGGGCCACGCAGGTGGCTGTCGCCGGTGAGGGCGTGCAAGACCAGCACCGCGTTGTCGCGGGTGGCGCTGAGCTTCCCCCAGGTCTCGTACGCCAGGCGGATGCTGGGCAGCTCCGCCCCGCTCTCAGTCGCGAACGCGCCCAAGGCGGCGAAGTGCCGCTCGCCCACCGGGTCGCCGTCTCGCCAGGCCCCGGTCGTGGGCGGGCGACCGCGGAGTAGGCGCGCATCGGCCTCCGTGATCGGTGCGCTCGGCACCGTGTCTTCGGAGGTCTGCCAGTCCATGGCATCCATTCTCTCGGTCCGGAGGGGTCCCCGCCGTCGTGTTACGCCCCTCGTCGCGCGCGAACGGCGCAGAAATGCGCGAACTCCGCATCCGATGACAGTGATGGATGCGGAGTTCGCGACATTCTGCGGAGTTGGTGACCCGCAGGGGGCAAGGATCAGGCGCGCGCGGTCTCGGAGAGGCGGCGCGCGGCGGCGAGAGCCTGTTCCAGATCGGCCTTCAGGTCTTCGACGTTCTCGAGGCCGACGGACAGGCGCACGAGCCCCGGGGTCACACCGGCGGTCAGCTGCTGCTCGGGTGTGAGCTGCGCGTGCGTGGTGGATGCCGGGTGGATCACGAGCGAACGCACATCGCCGATGTTGGCGAGGTGGCTGAACAGGCTGAGCGAGTTGACGAACTCGCGACCCGCCTGCACCCCACCCTTGAGCTCGAACGACAGCACCGCGCCGACACCCTTCGGGGCGTAGCGGTTCGCGGCGGCGTACCACGGCGAGCTCGGCAGGCCGGAGTAGTTGACCGAGGCGATGTCGTCACTGCTGTCGAGCCACTCCGCGATCTCCTGCGCGTTCTGGACGTGCCGCTCGATACGCAGCGAGAGCGTTTCGATGCCCTGGATCAGCAGCCATGCGCTCTGCGGCGAGATGGCCGCGCCGAGGTCGCGGAGCAACTGGACACGCGCCTTGATGATGTAGGCCAGCCCATCGCCGACCGCCTGGGTGTAGACCGCGCCGTGGTACGAGGGGTCGGGTGTCGTGAGCCCCGGGAAACGGTCGGAGTGCTCCGACCAGGGGAAGGACCCACCGTCGACGATGACGCCGCCGATCGTGGTGCCATGGCCGCCGAGGAACTTCGTCGCGGAGTGGACGATGAGGTCGGCGCCGAACTCGAACGGCTTGATCAGGTAGGGGGTTGCGATCGTGTTGTCGACGACGAGCGGAACACCGACCTCGTGCGCGACATCCGCGACGGCCCGGATGTCGAGGACGTTGATCTTCGGGTTGCCGATCGTTTCGCCGAAGAAGAGCTTCGTGTTCGGGCGGACGGCGCGGCGCCACTCTTCGGGGTCGTCCTGGTTCTCGACGAAGGTCGTCTCGATGCCGAGCTTGGCGAGGGTGTATTTGAACAGGTTGTACGTGCCGCCGTAGATCGAGCTCGACGAGACGATGTGGTCGCCCGCCTCGGCGATGTTCAACACGGCGAAGGTCGTCGCCGACTGGCCACTCGAGACGAGGAGCGCGCCGGTGCCGCCTTCGAGCGCCGCGACGCGCTCTTCGACGACAGCCTGCGTCGGGTTCTGGATGCGGGTGTAGATGTTGCCGAACTCGGCGAGTGCGAAGAGGTTCGCCGCGTGGTCGGCGTTGTCGAAGACGTAGGACGTCGTCTGGTAGATCGGCGTCGCGCGCGCTTTCGTCACAGGGTCCGGGGCAGCGCCGGCATGGATCTGGGTGGTCTCGAAGCGCCAGTTCTCGGGTGCGGACATGGGGCGGCTCCTGCGTGTTCGTCGGTGGCGCGGGCGGATGCCGGCGACCTCACCGACTGTACGGTTCGCACGTCGGAGTCAACAACCGCCCGGAAATGTGACGTAATGCGGGGTGCCGGTAGCGTGGGGGGATGAGTTCGCGACGTGCAGTGGTCACAGGGGCAAGTTCGGGAATCGGTGCGGCGACGGCGCGCGCGCTCCGCGCGGCGGGCTGGGATGTCGTGGGAGTCGCACGGCGCGCCGACCGGCTCGAGGCCCTCGACGCCGAGATCGGTTCGCGCTCGTTCGCGGCCGATCTCACGAACGAGGGTGATGTGGCCGCTCTCGCGGAACATCTCCAGGCCACCGGGCCGGTCCACGCGCTCGTGCACGTCGCGGGAGGTGCGCGCGGTGCCGACCGGGTCGAAGACGCGCGCGCCGCCGATTGGAGGTGGATGTTCGAGGTCAACGTCCTCTCCGCTCAGCTCGTCACGGCGGCGCTGCTGCCGCTCCTGCGGTCGTCGATCGCGGCCGACGGCGAGCACGCCGACGCGCTGTATGTCACCTCGACCGCGGCGCAGACCGCTTATCCGGGCGGGAGCGGATACAACGCAGCCAAAGCGGGTGAAGCGATGCTCGTCCACGCGTTGCGGCTCGAACTCAACGGTGAGCCCATTCGGGTGACCGAGGTCGCTCCCGGCATGGTGCTCACGGAAGAGTTCACCGTGAATCGGCTCGGCGGCGATCAGGCAAGCGCCGAAAAGGTCTACGAGGGGGTCGAGCATCCCCTGGTCGCCGACGATGTGGCCGATGTGATCCGTTACGCGCTCGACGCGCCGGGACACGTCAACCTCGACCTCGTCACGATGCGTCCCGTCGCGCAGTCCGCGCAGCACCTGCTCGCGCGCGGACCCCTGCGCCCGCGCACCTGACGCGCGGGGCTGATCCGCGCCGCCGATCTGCGCCCAGAGAAGGTGGCGTGTCCTGCCCACTCCCCTCTACCCTGACCGCAGGATGGGTCACCTTTCTGACTCGCGTGGTGAGGAGGTGGCGTGTTCTGCCCGGTCTCGCCGCGCGATGCCGCAGGATGGGTCACCTCCCTGAGCCGCGTGGTGAGGAGGTGGCGTGTTCTGCCCGGTGTCGCCGCGCGATGCCGCAGATCGGGTCACCTTTCGGGTGCGGTGCATCGAAGCACCACTGACCCGGCGCCGGATCAGGCCGGGGGAGCATCGGCGAACGCGACCTTCGGCACGAACACCAGCAGGATCGCCGCGAGGAAGCCTCCGGCGGCGCAGATCGCCCAGACAGTGAGGTAGCCGCCGAGGGATGCCGCCGTCTCGCTCAGGACGGCTCCGGCTCCGGCGGCCAGCACGACGCCGAAGACGGCGGAGGAGAACGTCCCGCCGATCGTCTTGGTGGTGTTGGTCAAGGCGGAGGAGATCCCTGTCTGTCCGCGGGGCGCCGCGGCGGCGGCCGCCGCCGGCATGGCGCCGACGAGCGCGCCGCATCCGAGCCCCGCGATCGACAGATTCAGGAGCACCTGCCAGAGTTCCCGGTGGAACGGCAGGAACAGGGCGTAGCCGATCCCGACGAGTAGCGCCGCGACGATCAGGACGACCCGCGGGCTCGCGCGACGCGAGGTCACGGCGAAGACGATCGCCCCGACGATGAGCGACACGAGATAGACCCCGATGATGTTCGAGCGCTCGGTGGCGTCGAGTCCGAGGCCGTAGCCGAGTGCAGGATCGGTGCCCGCGTACGTCGACAACGGACCCTGCGCACCCAGCAGGCTGATCCCCACGAGGAACGCGGTGGCCTGCACGGGCCACATCTCCGGGCGACGCAACACTCGGATATCGACCGCGGGGTCATCCTGGCGCAGTTCGAACCAGACGAAGACGGCGAAGCCGGCGATGCCGGCGATGAGCAGCATCCACACCCACACGGCGCTGGGACCGTTGAGTCGGAGGAACGTCAGCGCGCTCGTCACCAGCAGCAGCGCCATCGCCAGCAGCACGAATCCGCCCGAGTCGAGTGTCCGGCCCGGCTCCGGGGTCGACTCGGGGACGCCGATCCAGATCACGACGGCGACGAGGGTGACCGCGATCGCGGGGACGATGAGCGTCGCGGTGAGGTTTCCGCCCGTCGCGGCGAATATTCGCCCGGCCGCGAGCGCGCCGATGATCGCACCGGCTTGCAGGCCGACCACGAGCAGGCCCGCCGCGCGCCGCGTCGTGGAAACGCCCCGGTTGTGCACGCGTCCGCGCTCGAAGATGAGGGCGATCTCCAGCGGCAACCACACGACGTAGAACCCCTGCAGAGCCCAGGCGATCAGGAAACTCCAGAACGACGTGGCAAACGCCAACCACCAGGTCGCCCCCGCCGTGAGGATCGCCGCGATCAGCAGGATGCGCTTGTGCCCGTACATGTCGCCGAGCTTCGCGAGGATCGGCACGACGAGGGCCGAGAGCAGGAGCTGCGCGGCCTCGAACCAGTTGACGTCCGAATCGTGGATGCCGAGCGACACCACGATGTCGCTGAACAGCGGCACGTAATAGCCCTGGAGAATTCCGCTGACGATCTCGACGAGGACGAACCACCCCACCAGCCCCGCGGTGATGCCGAGAGCGGACGTGCGAAGAGAGGCGGACGGGGTCGTGGACACGGCGATCAGTCTAGAGGCGCGGTGCCGCGCGATCGGGGAGCGCCGTAGGCTGACCTTTCGCGAGAAGGAGACAGTGTGAGCGTGCAGCGGGAGACTTTGCCGCGACGTCGGCCGGAGGGGACGCCGTGACCGTGTCTGCCCTCGCACACCTCGCCGCCACCGGTGCCATTGCGGCGGACTGGGCGGACGCGCTCGCACCGGTCGCGGGTGAGATCGACGCGATCGGGGCCCGCTTGCAGGCCGAGCAGGACGCCGGACACGTGTACCTTCCCCACGGAGACGCCGTGATGCGGGCCTTCGCGCGCCCCCTGGCGGATGTGCGGGTGCTCATCGTCGGGCAAGACCCGTATCCCACTCCGGGGCATCCGATCGGCCTCTCGTTCGCGGTGGATGCGCACGTGCGCCCCCTTCCGCGGAGCCTCGCGAACATCTACCGGGAGCTCGAGAGCGATCTCGGCATCCCGCCCGCGGCGCACGGGGATCTCTCGTCGTGGAGCGATGAGGGGGTCATGCTGCTCAACCGCGTGTTGACCGTCGCGCCCGGGGCGGCCGGCTCGCACCGCGGCTGGGGGTGGGAGAAGATCACTGCGCACGCGATCCGCACCCTCGCCGCCCGCCCCGCACCGCTCGTGGCGATTCTCTGGGGAAAGGATGCCGGCACCCTCCGTCCGCTTCTCGGGGAGACCCCGGTCATCGCCTCGGCGCATCCGTCGCCGCTGTCCGCGCGGCGCGGGTTCTTCGGCTCACGACCGTTCTCGCGCACGAACGACCTGCTCCGCGGCCTCGGGGCACCGCCGATCGACTGGCGCCTGTCACCCGCGGGCCCTGCCACGTAGGCTGAAGCGCATGCTCGAGGAGGAATACGACAAGTCCCGCCGCCGCGCTCCGCGGCACCTGCGCCGGACGCCCGAGACCGAACATCCGTTCGCCTATGAAATCCGCCCGGCGGTCCGCACCGACATGCTGTACGTGCGCGAGATCTACAACTACTACGTCACCAACTCTGTCGCGACCCTGGACGAGAAGAAGTGGACCCACCAGCAGTGGCTGGACAAGTTCGACTTCCTCGCCAAGATTTCGCTGCCGTTCTTGGTCGCGGTCTCACCGTCCGGGCAGATCCTCGGGTATGGGCTCGTCGCGCCGTGGACCGGCACGTCTGGCTACCGGTATACGGTCGAGAACTCGATCTACCTCGGGCATGCGGCGACCGGAAAGGGTCTCGGTCGGGCGCTGCTGGAGGCTCTGATCGCCGCGTGCGAAGAACTCGGCATTCGCGAAATGGTCGCCGTCATCAGTGACAAGGGAGCCGAGGCATCGGTCGCGTTGCACGAGCGCCTCGGTTTCATCGAGGTCGGCCGGATGGGCCGGGTCGGGTTCAAGTTCGGCCGCCCGATCGGAACGATCTACCTCCAGAAGCACCTCACGAACACGAAGAAGCGCTCATTCTTCGGGCGGCGCACTCGCTGATCTGCGTGCGGTGTCGGCGGCATCCCGCACGGCGTCGATGAGTCTCTTCCACGCTCCGTCGACATCCTGCTCGGCCAATTCGGCGTGGCGACGCTCGCGTCCGCGGTGGGCCGACACCGTCCACGCGAAGCGGTCCGCGCCCGACGGAAGCGTTCGTCCTGGCTCGTCCCACGGGCACTGATCCACCAGTTCGACCCAGACCGGTGCCTCGCCAGGAGCCGCCTCCACCCGCCACCGTCGTGTCAGGCCTGCGAAGCCGCCGGAGCGTTCCACGACCACGGACAGCGTCACCTCGTCGCGCGGTTCAGGGTTCTTCGTCATCCTCGATCACGCCGACCCCGATCCACGCGGCGCGGACAGCGGCGACCTCCTCCGAGTGTTCACCGTACTCCTCGGTCGCGACCGCGACGGTCTCGGCCGCGAACGCGGAGAAATCGGCGGACGGTGCCAGCGAGCCCCTCGTCATCACGAGATACCAGATACGTCCGGCGCGTTCCCACCCATAGCCGCCGAGAGCCAGTGCGACGGAGTGGAACGCTTTGTTCGGGATGCCGGAATTGATGTGCACACCGCCGTTGTCGGCCGCGGTGGCCACGAAGTCCCGCATGTGGGCGGGCTGCGGATCGCGGCCCAGCACATCATCGTCGTAGGCGGTGCCCGGAGCGCTCAGTGAACGCAGCGCCGTGCCCTGCACGGCATCCGTGAAGATGCCCTCGCCGATCAACCAGGATGCCTCGCTCACCGTCTGCCCCGCCGCGTGCTGCTCGGTGAGCGCACCGAAGACATCGGCGAGCGACTCGTTGAGGGCTCCGGATTGGCCGGAGTAGACGAGCCCCCCGGAGTGTTCCACCACGCCGTGGGTGAGTTCGTGGGCGATCACCGACAGCGACTGCGTGAAGCCGGTGAAGACCTCGCCGTCACCGTCTCCGAAGACCATGCGTTCACCGTTCCAGAACGCGTTGTCATAACGATCGCCGAAGTGCACCGTCGCGGCCAGGGTGCCGCCCACACCGTCGATCGACGAGCGACCGAATGCCTCCCAGTAGAGCGCGAAGGTGTCGCCGAGTCCGTCGAAAGCCTGGGCAACGGCCGCATCGGCCCCGACGGGGTCGTCTTCGCCGCGGACGCGGATGCCGGGAAGCTCCTCGCGGTGCTGCGCATCGCTGATGACGCGATCCGGTGCGGGCGAGGCTTCGACGACGAGCGCACCGCCGGAGACCGACAGATCGAGGGTCGCGCGGACGGGGAGATACCTCCGGGGTGCGGCGAGCGTCGCCCGCGCGGCGGCGGCTGCCCGGGCCAGATGGGGCTCGTGCGTAGCCGCGAGCCGGGACAACAGGTAGGGCGGGACGATTCCTGGCATGGCCACAGGCTAGCCCGGGCCTCCGACGCCCGTCAGGGTGTCAGTGCGGGTCGATCACGGGGATCGACGCCAGCAGACGCCGGGTGTAGGACACCTGCGGCTGGAGGAGCACCTTCTCGGTGGGCCCCTCTTCGACGATGCGCCCGTCCTTCATCACGATGACCTCGTCGCACAGATTCTGTACCACGCCGATGTCGTGACTGACCATCACGAGCGTCAGGTCTTCGGTGCGGCGCAGCTCTCGCAGGAGCTCGAGGATCTGGGCGCGGACGGTGACGTCGAGAGCCGACAACGGCTCGTCGCCGACCAGGATGCGCGGGCGATGGACGATCGCGCGCGCGAGCGCGACGCGCTGGCGTTGACCGCCGGAGAACTCGTGCGGATACCGGACCGCCATGTCGGCGTCGAGTCCGACCTGGGCGAGCACGTCGTGCACACGCGCGCGCCGATCGCCGGGAATGCCGAGAGCCCAGAGGGGCTCCGCGACAATCCGGCCGACGTTCATCCGCGGGTCGAGCGAGGCGTAGGGATCTTGGAAGACGATCCCGGTCTGCCGCCGGAGCCAGTGCAGCTCGCGCGCGGACGAGCGTGCGTCGACCGCGCGACCGGCCACCTCGACAGTTCCGGAGGTCGGTGTGTCCAGGCCGAGCAGGAGGCGGATGAGCGTGGACTTGCCCGAGCCGGACTCGCCGATGACCCCCACCGCGGACCCGGCGCGTACGTCCACGTCGGCGTCGTTGAGCGCGGTCGTGAACGTCGGGCGTTCGAACAGGCGACGGGGCGGCGTCCGGAAGCGCCGGGTCAGCGCGCGTCCGCGAATGAGGGACTCGGTCATGTCGTACCTCCCGGCCGCCACAGCGTCGCCGTCGCATCGCGGAGAAGGCCCTGCGTCACCGGCGACGCCGGCGCGGTCAAGAGTGTCGTGAGCGGGCCGGCTTCGACGACCTTTCCGTCTTCGAGAACGACGGCGTGGGTGGCGACCTGCGAGAGGACCGCCAGGTCGTGGGTGATGAACACGAGCGACATGCCGTCCCGCTCCACGAGGGTGCGCAGCAGATCGAGCACCTCCGCCTGAATCGTGACGTCGAGGGCCGTGGTCGGTTCGTCCGCGATGAGAAGCTCCGGCCGACAGGCCAGCGCCATGGCGATCGCGACGCGTTGGCGCTGACCGCCGGAGAGCTGGTGCGGATAGCGCCGCACGATCTGGGCTGGGTCGGGCAGGTGCACCCGCTGTGCTTCGGCGATCGCGCGGGTGAGCGCCGCGCGACGGCCGAGCCCTTCGTGGATGCGGATCGATTCGGCGATCTGGCGCCCCACCGTGCGGATCGGGTTGAGGGCGGTCCGCGGTTCTTGGAAGACGATGCCGATCTCGTCGCCCCGCACACGCGCGAGGTCACGGTCGGGGAGGCCGAGCAGTTCGCGGTCTCTCCAGCGGATGCTCCCGGAGGCGACGGCGCCCTCCGGGAGGAGGCCGAGCAGAGCCAGCGCGGTGAGCGATTTGCCGGAGCCGGATTCACCGATGAGCCCGACGCGTGCGCCATCGGGGACGTCGAACGAGACGCCGTCGACGACCCGACGGCCGGCGATGTCGATCGTGAGGTCGGTCACCTGCAGGCTCATGCGACCACCACCGGAACGTGGGTGCGTGCGGCCGTGTTGCGCCGAGACAGGGTCGGGTCGGTGGCTTCGCGCAAGCCGTCGCCCCAGAGGTTGAGACCGAGGACGGTGAGCGTGATCGCAAGCCCTGGCCAGACGACCGTGAGCGGGTGCACGGAGATGTAGGACTGGAGCTCCGCGAGGAGCAATCCCCACGACGGCTCCGTGGGGGGAGCGCCGAACCCCAGATAGGACAGGCCCGCTTCGGCGAGGACCGCGACGGCCATGCCCCAGGACAACTGCACGATGAAGACCGGTGCGACATTGGGAAGCAGGTGGCGCCAGAGGTTCTGCCACGGGCTGAGGCCACTCGCGCGCCCGGCCACGACGAAGTCGCTGTGCAGCACCCGCCGAAGCTCCGGACGGGTCACTCGCGCGATGTTCACGCCGAATCCGATGCCGACCGAGACGATCACGACCCAGAGCGACCCGCCCCAGACCGCCGAGACCATCATCGCGATCAGCAACACGGGGAACGCGATGAGGATGTCCACGAGGACCGCGACGCTCTCTCGCACCCAGCGGTGGGTCAGTGCGCCGAGGGCAGCCAGCGCCAGTCCGATCATCGTGGCGATGAGTCCCGCGCCGATCGCAACCCAGACCGTCGTGCGGGCGCCCGCCATCAACAGGCTCGCGATGTCGCGACCCGATCCGTCGGTGCCGAGCACGTGCGGCCAGCCGGGGGGCGCCCACCGGTGGGTGATATCGACACTCTTCGGGTCGAAGGGCAGCCAGAAGAGACTGATCAGCGCGACCAGTCCCACCACGGCCACCACGATGATTCCGAACCGGCTGGTCGACAACGCCCACACGCGTGCGGCCCACGCGAACCGGGGTGGTGCGTTCCTGGTCATTCCGCCTCCCGCTGCCGGGGGTCGATGACCCGGTGAAGCAGATCGACGACGAAGCCGACGACCAGCACGAACCCCGTCAGGACGAGGAGTTCGCCCTGCACTTTCGGCAGATCGCGGTTGCCGACGTCGGCAACCAGCATCCGCCCGACGCCCGGGAGACCGAACAACTGCTCGATCACGACGGCGCCGACGATGATCCCGGCGATCTGTAGACCGAGGACCGTGATGATCGACAGGCCGACGGTGGGCAGGCCGTGCCGAAGGAGCGCCTGCGTGCGGGTGAGGCCCTTGGCCGCCGCGGTGCGGACGAAGTCCTGCCCGACCGCCTGGAGCGTCGCGGATCGGACGAAGCGCAGCAGCATCGCACCTTCCACGACGCCGATGGTGATCGCCGGGAGCAGCAACGAGCGCAAGGCCAGGCCCGGATCCGACCAGCCGCCGCGCGGAAAACCCTGTGCGGGCAGCCAGCCGAGCCACACCGCGAAGACGAGCACGAGCATCATCCCGGCCCACACGACCGGGACGGCGGCGAGCGTCTGCGCACCGACACTGAGCGCGGTGCCGTCGGGCCTGCCGCGGCGCATCGCCGAGAGCACGCCGAAGGGGAGAGCGATCAGCAACGCCACGGTGAGGGAGAGGATGCCGAGGGGAACGGTCACCTGTGCCTTCTGGGCCAGTTCCGCCCCGACGGGGGCGCCGGTCAGCAGTGACGTGCCGAGATCGCCGCGCAGGACGCCGGCGATCCACGACAGGTATTGGGCGAGGAGGGGAGTGTCCAGTCCCAGGCGCTCGCGGATCGCGTCGACCTGCTCGGGGGTCGACCCCACCCCGGCGATGAGTTGGGCCACATCGCCGGGGAGGATCCGCAGGGTGAGGAAGATCAGCGCACTGGCGACGAACAGGCCCAGCAGCAGCAGGGCCAGTCGCGTCAGCGCGTAGCGGATCACCCCTCGCTCTTGACCAGTTCTGCCAGGTTGAGGCGCTCGTTGGCGTTCACGGTCGGCATGCCGGCGACATTCGTGGCGATGGCGACCACGGAGGCACCGTTGTAGAGCCAATCGGCGGCCATGTCTTCCGACACGATCTTCGCTGCCTCTTGGAGGAGGGCGGCAGCAGCCTCGTCGTCGGTGGCAGCCAGCGAGTCGGCGTAGAGCTTCTGCACCTCGGCGTTGTCGTAGGCGAAGTAGTAGTCCGGGTTCGCCCAGTTCTCGAAGTCGCGCGCTTCGGTATGCAACACGAAGCTCAGCTCGTAGTTCTTGTTGACGTACACGTCCTGCAACCACGCCGAGAACTCGACCGCGTTGACTTTCAGGGTGATGCCCACGTCGTTGAGGTTCGACACCAAAATCTGCGACACGGTCGTTCCGTAGAACGAGGGGATCGTGAGGGTCAGCGTGATGTCTTCGGCGTCTGCTTCGGCGAGCAGTTCCTTGGCCGCGGCCGGATCGAACGGGGCGACGGATTCGAGGTCTTCGTAGCCGGGATCGAGCTCGGGGATCGGGCCGTATTGGGTCTGACCGGCCGCGAGCGCCTCGACGATCGCGTTCTTGTCGATTGCCTGACGGATCGCCTGACGTACGCGGATGTCGCTCAGCGGCTCCGTGGTGGAGTTCATCGCCAGCGTGCCCTTGTCGGTGGACTTGCCGAGCGTGATCGCGAAATCGCCGTTCGCTTCGATCTGGTCGGTCAGGTTCGCATCGAAACCGGTCAGCACATCCATCTCGCCCGCCAGAGCGGCGTTGAGCGCTGCCTGGGTCTCGGGGATGTAGTCGAAGACGACCTCGGCGACCTGAGCCTTCTCGCCCCAGTAGGCGTCGTTGCGCGCGAAGGTGATCGAGTCGCCCTGCTTCCAATCGGTGAGGGTGAACGGCCCGGTGCCGTTGGCGGCCGTCTTCCGGTCGGTCGCATCGTCCTTCTTGAGGATCAGTCCGGCGCGACCGGTGAGGTTCCACAGGAGTGAGGAGTCCGGCTGGCTGAGGGTCAGGGTGATCGTTTGCCCCTCGGCCGCGATGGAGGCCACGTTCGCCAGACGCGCGGAGTCGCGGTAGCTGGCGGTGTCCTTGACCTGCTGCAGCGACCACACCACGTCGTCGGGGGTGAGGGCCTCGCCGTTCTGGAACGTCACACCCTCGCGGAGGGTGAAGGTGTAGGTCAGGCCGTCGGCGGACACGTCGTAGTCGCTCGCGAGAGTCGGCACGATCTCCTGCTCGTCGGTCCGCGAGACGAGGCCCTGGTAGACGTTGTCGATCAGGATCTGGTCGAGGGCGGCGCCCGCGGTCTCGCGGATGTCGAGGTTGCCCGGTTCGGCGACGAGGCGGATCACGACGGACGCGTCCGGGTCGGGCGTGCCGGTCGTGGCGGAAGGTGTCGGTGCAGTGGGTCCCGTGCACGCGGTGAGAAGGAGCGCGCCGGCCGCGAGCAGAGCGGTCGCGGCCAAGGCAGTTCGGCGGAACATGGAGAGGGAGGTCCTTTCGCAGGGAGCAGGCGTGCGTCGTTGCTGAACCGGCACGGTCTGCGGACTCGGGTGCGCGTAACAGCCTAAGGTCCGTCAGGGATGCGGCGTGCATCCCCCGTCATCAACCGACGCAGATCCTCAGTTCTTCCCGGAGTCCGCGCCCGCGATCGCGGCGACGATCGCGGCGAGTTCCCTCGGCGCCTCCTCCTGAACGTTGTGGCCCGAGGCCACCGCGATGATCGTCGCCTCCGCGTTCTTCGTCCGGTAGTCGGCGACATCCTGAGCGGTCAAGAATCCGCGCTCGCCGTAGACGAGCGTGAGGGGAGCGCGCACCGTGGCGAGGTCTTCCCAGCCGGAGGCGGCGAGGACTCCGCGGAGGGCATCTTGTCCCTGCCGTGCCGACTGTGCAGCGAGGGGATCTTCCGCCATCGCAGCCGCGAGGTGCGCGAAGTGGTGCTTCCATTCCACCCGACCATCGGGGCGGATGCGGGAGTTCAGGAACACCCCGCGGGTGGCGGCTTCGCGAGTTCCCCCGAGCCCGAACTCCACAGCGCGCTCGACGAGCTCGTCGCGCGTCGCCCAATCGGTCGGGCCGGCGAAGAACGCGGCGATCTGGCTGGCGCCGCCGTTCGGATCGATGCCGGGCGAGATGTCGACGATCACGAGCTCCCGCACGAGGTCGGGGCGGGATGCCGCGAGCGCCGCCGCGGTCAATCCGCCGAGCGATTGCCCCACAAGTACCTGAGGGCCGTGCGTCCACGCGGCGACCACCTCTGCGATGTCCTGCGCCAGGTGTCGTCCGGTGTACGCGGCGTCGTCCCGCCACGATGAATCGCCGTGGCCGGGGAGATCCAGTGCCAGCGCGGGGAGCCCCAGTGCGATCACGGTCGTGTCCCACGTGTGCGCGTTCAAACCCGCGCCGTGCAGAAACGTCACGACCGGGGGAGTGAATGCTCCGGAAACGGGGTCTCCGTAGTGCAATCCGCTGACGGAGCGGCCGTCGGGGAGGTCGAAGGACAGGCGCCGCACCGGCGGTACTCGGTCCGAGTCGATGTCACGAGCCTGGGCAGGAAGGAACTGGAATTCATCCATCGGGCCATTCTGGCCCATCCCAGGGCGAGGTCGGTCGGCGGTCGTAGGCTGGAGTCATGACCCAGGAACGACGCGTGCATCTCTCCCGATCGGCGCGCCCGGCCTACGACGCGCTCGAGGCCTTTTCGCAGACCGTCGGCACGCTCGCGGCAGATGCGGGAATCGACGATCGCCTCAAGGAGATCGCGCTGATCCACGCCTCGCAGCTCAACGGGTGCGCGTACTGCGTGCGCGTGCACGTGGATCGTGCGGTGACCGCGGGGATGTCGGCAGATGAGATCGCGCAGATTGCGACGTGGCGAGAGTCGGGAGTCTTCACGCCCCGTGAGCGCGCGGCTCTCGAATTGACCGAGTCGTACGTCTTCATCCACGAGGACGGCATCTCCGACGAGGTCTACGACCATGTCGGCGGAATCCTGACCGAGGGGGAGTACGTCGCGCTGAGCTGGCTGCTCGTGTCGATCAATGCCTTCAACCGCATCACGATTGCGGGGAAGTATCCCGTGCCGCGCCGGCACGGGGCCGCGGCGGAACCGTCGGCGTGACGGTCCCTGGCACCCTCAACTTCCGCGATGTCGGCGGGCTCCCCGCCGCCGGGTTCGTCACGCGCGAGGGTGTCCTTTTCCGCTCCGGCAACCTGGCACGGCTCGCGGACGACGGGCGCGGAGCGCTGGGCGCGCTCGGCATCCGCCGCATCGTCGACCTGCGTGAGGATGATGAACTCGCGCGGGACCCCAGCCTGGTCGGCGGTCTTGACATCGAGACGGTGCGCGCTCCCCTGTTCCTGGGGTCCACGGCGTCGTTCTTCACGCACGATGTGTCGCTCGCTGAGATGTACCGGGGTCTCATCGACGACGCCGCCGAACGCATCGTCGAGGTCGTGCGAGCGGTGCTGGCCGATCAACCCGTCCTGGTGCATTGCACGGTGGGCAAGGATCGCACGGGGGTGGCAGTCGCCCTCATCCTCGCTGCCGTCGGCGTCGACGAGGAAGCGGTGATCGCCGACTATGCGCGCACCGAGACCCTCCTGCCCGCGGAGCGCAATGAACGGGTCGTCTCGTTTCTCCGGGGGCTGCATCCCGAAGCTGTCCACCTCGAAGAACTCGCCACGCGGTCGCCGGCGCCGGTGATGCGGGGGATGCTCGCGGACCTGAGTGCGCGCTTCGGCGCGCCGGTGGAGTACCTGCGCGCCCACGGGCTGACCGACCCCGAGATCGTCGAACTGCGTCGGGTACTGGTGCACGTCCACTGAGGTCGACGCTAAGGTGAGGCTCCCCTTCCTTCGGGGGTATAGTGGGAGCACGATGACCGCACTCGCCCCGCACAACGACACCGCCTGCAAGGCGTCTCGTCACACGCGGGTGCAGCACCTGATCACGGCGGACGAGTCGTCGCTCGCTGAGCTCGAGGTGCTGCTGGCGACGTTGCCGATCTGCTCGACGGGCCGCGTGTTCATCGAGGTGACCGATGCCGCTTCGGCCCGGGACATCACCGTTCCGGCACGGATGATCGTCACCTGGCTCGACCGCTCCCGCCGCTCGGGTAACCCCGGATCCGGCCGCTCCTGCGCCCCCGGGCAAGCCCTCGCACGCGCCGTGACGGCCTGGGCAGACGAGATGCTGTGCGATGGGTCCGACGGCACTCGCGTCTCCCTCCTGGGCGGCTTCCTCGGGACAGCCGACATCTTTGAGCACCTCACGACGCGTCGCGGTGTCGCCGTCGACGCGATCCACGTGCCCGAACGCTTCAGTGTTGCCCTCGCGCGCTGATCAGCGGCGGACGTAGTTCCCGTCTTCGAGACCCGCGAGGATCTCGAACCTGTTCGTGAGCGGATTGCGCCCGGCGAGCAGATACAGGATCGGCATGAGAAAGCCGTACCGTCGCCACTGCCTCGCGTGGACGGCCTCGTGGCGGAGGACCGCATCGGTCACGCGCGCCTCGCCGGTGAGAAAGCACGTTCCGACGCAGACACCGCCGCGCCGGAATGCCCAGTTCGGCATGCCGGTGAACACCCACAGCCCGGCCCGGTGCTCGATGCGTCCCGTCGAGAGCAGCGATCCCCACAGGAACCCGACCGATGTACCCCACCAGGAGCCGACGAGGCTCACGGGTGAGTCGAGCAGGAACGAGGGGAGTGCGGCATCCATGCGGGCGCCCCGGTCGACTGCGCGCTGCGCGCGGTCCTGCCATCCGACCGGCGGTGCGGCGATCACGTGAGAGCCCCGAGAACGCGCAGAATCGTGCCGAGGTCATCGACGGCGGCAGCGGGCGAGGAAGGGGCGAAGCCGGCGATCGAGGCGCCCACGAGGTGCGCATGGCCACGGATAGCGACGATCGCGCCGGTCAGCTGCTCCAGCGACAGGCCGAACGGGACAGGCAAGGCCACGGCTCCCAGCACCGCCGGGTCGAGGACGTCCAGGTCGACGTGGATGTAGACCGAGGTGCCGCCGGTCGCGCGGACGGCAGCGGTCAGTGCGGTCGGGTCGGCGAGATCGGCGATGCGGACGGTGCGCAGGCCCCGCTCCTGGACGAACTCCCACTCGGCGTCGTCGAACGCACGCGCCCCGGCGAGGATGACGCGGTCGCGCGAGACGCCGCCGGACGGCAGATCGACCCTGTCGAAGGTCGCTCGCAGTGCCATGCCGGCCAAGGAACCGGACTCGCTCGACGCGGGTGAATGCAGGTCGGCGTGTGCGTCGAACCAGACGACCACGAGGTCGTCGTGCCGCGACGCGGCGTGCGCGATGGCCGGGACCGCGATCCCGCAGTCGCCGCCGATGACGATCGCCGGCTCGTCGGATGCGTCGAGGGCTTCCGTCACGTTCTCAGCGACGCGGTTCACCGCGCTGAAACGTCGGATGCCGGTCCCCAGCGACTCGCCGGCCTCGATCGGCACGTCGACACGGACCGTCGCCGCGCGCGGCAGGTCGCCGGCGATCGCCTCGGCCCCGTCGATCAACTGCATCGCTCGAGTGGAGGGAGAGCCCTGCCACTGCGGGGCCACCAGGTATCGCGTCATGGCTCTATCCTCTCGCGCACGGACGACGACGCGGCGCCGAGCCCGAAGGCCCGGCGCCGCGCGCACCCACCGGTCTTACTGTTCGATCGCCGCGGTGCTCGGGCCACCGGCCTTCAGTGCGGCCAGGCGTGCCTCGACCTCGGTGAGCTCGCCGACGTCATCCAGCGAGGAGAACTGCGCGTCGAGGCTCGACGCTGCCAGCTCCGCCTTGCCGGAGGCCAGGGCCTCCTGGCGGCGGACCTTGTCTTCGAAACGGCCGAGCTCGCTCGTCGGGTCGAGCACGTCGATCGACTTGACCGCGTCGTGGACCTTGTTCTGCGCCTCCGCCGACTTGGCGCGGGCGAGCAACTCGGAGCGCTTCGAGCGCAGCTCTTCGAGCTTGCCCTTCATGCCGTTGAGGCCGTCCTTGAGCTTGTCGACGACCTCGGTCTGCGCCGCAATCGCCGGGGCGATCGCGTGCGCTTCGTTCTCTTCGCTGATCTGGCGCTGCAGCGCGATCTTCGCGAGGTTGTCGAACTTGTCGGCGTCGGTGGCGTTGCCGCTCGTGCGCAGCTCGTCGGCCTTCTTGCTCGCGGCGAGGGCCTTGTTGCCCCACTCGGTGGCCGACTTGACGTCTTCCTCGTGGTCACGCTCGAGAAGGCGGAGGTTGCCGATCGTCTCGGCGATGGCCGACTCTGCGTCGGCGATGTTGTTGGTGTAGTCGCGCACGAGCTGGTCGAGCATCTTCTGCGGGTCTTCCGCAGAGTCGAGCAAGGCGTTGATGTTCGCCTTCATGAGCGTGGAGATGCGACCGAAAATGGACTGCTTTGCCATCGGTTTTCCTTTTCTATACGGGTGGATGGAGGTGAACGGCGGATGCCGGTGAGGAAGGGGTGATGCGGATGGTCAGAAGCGTCCCCCTCCGCGGCGGCTGCGCGTGCCGCCGCCGCCGAAACTGCCGGGACGGGGGCCACCGCCGCCACCGCCCCCGAACATTCCGCCCCCGCCGCCGAACATGCCGCCGCCGGAACTGCGGCCGCCGCCGCCGAGGAGGGAGTTGATCAGGATGCCGCCGAGGACGGCGTTCATCATGTTGCCGCCGCCGCCGGAGCCGCCGCCCCCGAGCATGCCGCCACCGCCGAGCATGCCGCCGCCCTGGAAGGCGCCGACATCGTTCTGCGCGTGGTGGATCGCCTGCGCGGCCAGATCGTTTGCGCGTTGCGCGGCAGACAGCGCCTGCGCGGGATCGCTGTGCTGCAGCTGACGCGCCTGCACAAGCGACGCGCCGGCTTCGGCGAGCCGGGTGCGCGCTGTGGCACCGATCGCGCCGCGACGCGAGGTGATGAAATCTTCCGCGGCAGAAACCTGGCCCTGTGCCTGGGTGAGAAGCATCCCGAGCTGTTGGCTCGCCCGCTGAGCCTTCTGCTGGGCGTCGCGGACGCCTTCCAGAAGAGCATCGATCTGCGCGTTCGCCTGGTCGAGTCCTTCGAGTGCGAACAGAGGCCGCCGCGCGGATCCGCTGAGCAGTGCACGGCCGGCTTCGACCTGCTGGCGGGTCGCGGCGATGACGGGAGCCAGACGACCGTCCGGGTCGGGGAGGGCGCTGGCCGTGGCGAGGTCCGTGTCGAGCTCGGCGAGGAGGCGGGCGGCATCCTGATCACCCTGAGCAAGGTCGGCGCCGAGCTTCTCGACGGCATCATGGAGGAGCTTCGCCTCGCCGATCGCATCCTCCGCCGCGCGGATGCCGACTGCCGCGCGTGCGCCGTCACCGGAGCCGATGGCCGATTGCGCTTTCTGCAACTGCTCGTCGGCGAACGACAACAGTTGTGCCGCGTGTTCGGGATTGCCGACGACCGTGGCCAGGGCCTGCGGCGCGTAGCTCTGCGCCAGGGTGGCGATGCGCGCCGCGGCGGTCGTGTGCACCCCGCCGACGGTCTCCCGCAGCGCCTGCACTCGGGCGAGAGCTTCGGGAGCGTTCTGCTCGAGCTTGCGGAGCTCGTCGAAGGATTGCGCCTTGTCATCGAGCTCGTGGTTGGCGTGCGCGCACAACTCGAGGATCTGTGCGTTCCACTGCCGTGTCGCTTCCTCGGAGTCGGGGGCGTCGTCGTCGAGTTGTTGCTTGAGGGTGAAGGCCTGGCTGAGGTCGTCCTTGGCCTGGGCGACGGCCGCGTGATACTCGGCGGTCGCTTCGGCGCCGAACTGCGCTTCGGCGAAGCCCAGTTCTTGCTCGCTCGTCTTGATCGCGTCGTCGGTGTGGACGAGCGCGGAGGATGCGCGACGACTGAGCTCTTCGGTCGACAGTTGGGCGAGCTCGTCCGTGGTGGACGAGGGGGAGGCATCTACCGGACGTGCCGACTTCTTGCGCGCGCGCACCACGATCCAGATGACGAGGGCCGCGAGCGCCACCAGCGCGATGACGAGAACGATCGGGAGCAACGACGAACCGCCGGACGATTCGCCGCCGGTGACGGCGCCTTCCAAGCCGTCGGCGGCGGCCGTGGCCGCGCCCGCCCAATCCTCGTCGCGGAGTTCGGGGAGGATGTTCGACTGTTCGATGGAGGTGAGGCGGTCGGCGCTCACCGGCCCCGTCGAGTCGCCCGAAAGGTAGAACTGCCGACCGTCGGTCGCGATCGCCAAGAGGTACTGCGTCGGACCCAAGCCGTTGTTGCTCGCCGTTTGATTCGTCCACTCTTCGGGGTCGCTGGGATTGGTGAACTGATCCACGTAGACGACCCACAGGTCGATACCCGACGCGGGGAGGGTACTCAGACGCTCCGCGACGGCAGTCTCCTCAGTCGAGCTCAGGACGTCGGACTGGTCGAGCACGGGGGAGCCGCCGAGCGTCACCGGGTCGGTCGCCATCGCCCCTGCACCGCCCCCGAGGACAATCGCCGCCGCTGCGACCAACGTGAGAGGCCAGTGCGCGCGCATGGGGTCCTTTCCGCCACGGGGGACACCGGAAACCGTCCCCCGCGAACACCCTATTCCCCGCGGCGTATGAGCAAAAGTCCTCATCGACCGCAGATGAACAGCGTCGATGAATGCGACGTGAGGACGGTGGGAGCGGGGAGTCGCTCCCGGCCTCGACGGTGCTGCACGGTATGTTTCGCAGTCGGAGGAATCATGGACGACAGATACGGCGGAGATGTGCTGGCCCGCGGATGGCGCGACGCCGGCCGCCGCGTCGTGCCCGAGGTCGCAGCCGAACGCGACCTCGTCGTCGAAGTCGCCTCGGACGGATTCTGCGGCGCGGTGACGCGCATCCAGTCGGGAACCGTCGAACTCGAGGATCGACTCGGGCGCCGCCGGCTCTTCCCGCTCGGCGGAGGATTCCTCGTCGACGGCGAGGCCGTCGTGCTGACCCTGCCGAAACCGGCGGCCCCCACCGGTCCCGCGCGCACGGCATCCGGATCGTTCGCCGCGCCGCAGACGCGGGCACGGGTCGCCCGAGGATCCCGCATCCTCGTCGAGGGGCGTCATGACGCCGAACTCGTCGAGAAAGTGTGGGGTGATGACCTGCGCGTCGAGGGCGTCGTCGTGGAATACCTCCAGGGTGTCGACCTCCTCGCTGCGGCCCTCGACGACGAGCCGCCGGGACCGGATCGTCGCTACGGGGTGTTGGTCGATCACCTTGTCGCCGGATCGAAAGAGTCGCGCGTCGCGCAAGAGATCGAACGCGGCCCGCACGGGAAATACCTGCGGATCGTCGGGCATCCCCACATCGACGTGTGGCAGTGCGTGACCCCGCAGGCGCTCGGGATTGCGGCGTGGCCCGACGTCCCCCGGGGGATCGAGTGGAAGGTCGGCGTGAGCCGTGCCCTCGGCTGGCCCGCGCGCGATCAGGCCGACATCGCACGCACGTGGCAGCGGATCCTCCGCTCTGTGAAGAGCTATCGGGACCTCGACCCGGCTCTCCTCGGGCGCGTGGAAGAACTGATCGACTTCGTCACGCAGTAAGGAGCGGCGGTGCCGACGCGCACCGGCGATACCCTGGACGGATGCCGCATTCCGACGCTCCCGAACCACCCGCCGAGTCTCGGTTCCGGGCCGAACCGGTCTCTTTCGTCCGGCGCAGCGGGCGCATGACCGACGGGCAAGAACGCGCGTGGGCGGAGCACGCGCCGTTCTATGTCATCGAGGTCGAGCGGGGCGAAGCGGTCACCAGCATCCGTCCCGGCACGCCGATCACTCCGGCTTCCGTCTTCGGCCGGTCGGCGCCGCTCATCGTCGAGATCGGTTCCGGCCAGGGACACGCCATCGTGCACGCGGCGCGTACGCGACCGGAGGCCGACTTCCTCGCGGTCGAGGTGTTCGTCGCCGGGCTCGCGCGCACGATGCTCGACGCCGAGCGAGCCGATGTGCGAAACCTCCGCCTCGTGGAGGGGAACGCTCCCGAAGTCCTCGAACATTTGCTGCCGGAGGCGTCGGTCGACGAACTGTGGATCTTCTTCCCCGATCCGTGGCACAAGTCCAAGCACACCAAGCGCCGCCTGGTCGCACCACCGTTCCCGGCGCTGGCGGCGCGCGTGCTGCGCGATGGCGGCATCCTGCGGCTCGCGACGGACTGGGAAGACTACGCACGGCAGATGCGGCACGTGCTCGGCGAGGCCGACGATTTCGAGCCGATGTTCGACGGCGACTGGGGCGAGCGGTTCGAGGGCCGGATCATGACGGCGTTCGAGCGCAAGGGCCTCGCGAAAGGCCGTGATATCCGCGACCTCGCCTACCGCCGCAGTCCGCGAGGCTGACCGGTGCCGGCGCATACCGCCACGGGCATGCGTCCGCACGTGTCGCTCGGAACCCTCCCGGCGGTGCTGGTCTGTCTCGCCGCTCCCGCGCTGTTCGTCGCGCGACTGCCGTGGCTCGGGTGGGCGTTCCTCGCGGTCGGGATGATCGTCGCGCTCGCCATCGAACGCCGGGGCGTGGCGGCATCCGGCCCCTCGCTCACGCGCGACCTGTCGCTCATCACGGTCGGGCTTCTGATCGTGAGCGTCATCGACCTCGCCGCGAAACTCGACAACCTGTCGATGGTGCGCTTCACGCTGGCGCTCGGCGGTGCCGTGCTCGTACCGTACGCGATCTCACGCTGGGTCTACCGTGATCGCGCGATCCGCTTCCCGTGGCGCGGCGGCGGGCGGTGGAAACGCTGGCAGTGGGGCTGGCTGGCGGCCGTGTTGGTGCTCGGTTGGCTGATTCTGCCGTTCTACTTCATCAGTTCCGGTGTCTACCTGAACTGGCCGGTGGTGGATACCCCTGACCTGATCGCGCGCCTGTTCGTCGGCGTCGGGGCCGTCGGCATCTGGGACGAGCTGTTCTTCATCTGCACGGTGTTCGCGCTGTTGCGACGCCATTTCTCCGACGGTGCCGCGAACATCCTGCAGACCATCGTGTTCGTGTCGTTCCTCTGGGAACTCGGCTATCGGTCGTGGGGGCCGGTGCTGACGATCCCGTTCGCCCTGCTGCAAGCGATCATCTTCTTGAAGACGCGCTCGCTCGGCTATGTCGTGACGGTGCATCTCCTGTTCGACGCGGTCGTCTTCGCGGTGCTCGTTCATGCGCACAATCCCGGCCTGCTCGACGCGTTCTTCCTGATCTCGCCGTGATCAGTGCCTGCCCAGGTGTGCGGTCTAGGCTGAAGACCTGGGCCGGAGCAGGCCCCCGGACGACGGATCAGTACCCGGAACGCGAATCGGCGCGGCCCTCACCGTCACCTGGGCGATGGTCACCGGTGACGAGTCGTTCTCGCTCGTCCGGATGCTACTGATCCTCGGCCTCGTCGGCTGTGTCGTGGGGCTCAAGCTCGTCGGCCACGACTGACCGCGACGGCCACCAGAACGCCGGGGGGACCCACGGGCTCCCACCCCTCGAACGGCGCGTGTCCGTCGAGGAGGTGCGCCGCCCAGCCGGTCCCGGCTTCGGTGATCTTCACGACCGCATCGCCACGCAGACCGCGCCCGTCCGCCTTGAGGACCGCTTCGGTGCGCACCCAGCGGAGCAATCCACCCTCGATACCGCCCGCCGCGTCGCGGACCGGGTCGCTCAGACGCTCGGCGTCGAGCCCGAACGCCGACACCGTGTCGGGATGGATGCCGACCACCGCGACCCCGCCGGCGTAGCTCACCGACGCCCGCCACGGTGCCCCGGTCACGACGACCGGACCGTGTGGCCCGCCGCAGTGCGCACACGCGTTCGACAGTTCGGCATCCGCGTAGCCTGCACGCGCCACCAGGTCGCGCAGGAGACCCCACGCGACCGCGCGCCGCTCCGCCCGTCCGGCCGGCGCGGGAGCCCACGCCAGGTGCAGGCCCGACACGCTACGGCTTCGGTTCGTGCGTCTCGATCGACACGATGCCCGACCCGGGGTTCGTGGCCGACAGGTGCACGACCGAGAACGCCGCCGGTTCGAGAGCCGAGGCACTGCCGAGGTACGAGCCGCGGAGAGTGCCGGTGGCCAGCGCGAGCTCGTTCAGGATGCCGGGGATCACGGGACCGTGGCTGCAGAGCACGGCGGGCTTGCGGGAACGCACGCGCTTGCCGACGATCGAGCGGACATCCGACGTGCCGTCCTCCCACGCATCCTGACCGAGCAGACGGGTGGACGAGACCTGCTTGCCGAGCGCCGCCGACAGGGGAGCGACTGTCGTGAGGCACCGGACCGCGTCGCTGGAGACGATCCGTCGCACGCCGAACGCGCGGAGCGGCCCGACGATGGACGCCGCCTGTTTGATGCCGCGCGAGGTGAGCGTGCGCGCGGCATCCGCGCCCGTCCATTCGTCGCGGGACAGCGCCTTCGCGTGGCGGAGGACGACGATCGGGAAGGTCTCGAGCACCCCGTCATCGACGAATGCCAGGAACTGCTCCAGGATTTCCACGTCGACCGGGTAGGAGAGGTAGCCGAGCGCACGACGGGGGGAGACCCATTCGAGCGCCGCGATCTCCTTGTTCGGCACGAACGCGGAGGCACGCAGGGCGCTGTCGGTCGCTTCCGCCGCCCAATAATGCACGATCTTCTGGCGCTTGTTCGGCATGCGGTACCGCGAGACGCCGACGGGGAAGCCGAGGGCGACCCGGATGCCTGTCTCTTCGTGGATCTCACGCACGGCGGTTTCGGCGAGTGTCTCACCCGGGTCGACTTTTCCCTTGGGGAGCGTGACGTCGGCGTAGGCGGTGCGGTGGATCACCAGCACCTTCAGCTTGCCCTCGACCACGCGCCAGACGACTCCGCCCGCGGCGTAGACAGCGGTGTCGGTCATCGCACCGCGCGGGCTCGGCGACGCCGCTGCACCTGGGCCATGGTCTTCTCCTGCAGGTCGACGAGCGGAGTGCCGTCTGCGCCGACGCTGCGCCGGGTCCAGACGCTGCCCTCGCCGAGATGCCATGCGCTGGTGTCCGGGCTCATCGCGGCGTCGAACAGCTCGACGAGCTCGCGTACGTGCGCCGGAGCGACCACGCGCACGAGCGCTTCCACACGTCGGTCGAGGTTGCGGTGCATCATGTCGGCGCTGCCGATGAAGACCTGCGGCACGCCGTCGTTGTGGAACGCGAAGATCCGCGAGTGCTCGAGATAGCGGCCGAGGATCGAGCGCACCGTGATGGTGTCGCTCACGCCGGGCAGGTCGGTGCGCAGTGAACAGATGCCGCGTACCCAGACATCCACCCGCACGCCGGCCTGGCTGGCGCGATACAGCGCATCGATGATCTGCTCATCGACCATCGAGTTGACCTTGATGCGGATGTGCGCGGCCTTGCCGTCTTGGGCATTGCGGCGCTCCTTGTCGATGTGACGCAGGAGCCCCTTGCGGAGGTGGAGCGGGGCGACGAGGAGCCGCTTGAACTTCTTCTCGATCGCGTAGCCGCTGAGCTCGTTGAACAGGCGGGTGAGGTCGCGGCCGACCTGCTCGTCCGTCGTGAACAGCCCGAAGTCTTCGTACAGGCGGCTCGTCTTCGGGTTGTAGTTTCCGGTGCCGATGTGGCTGTAGCTGCGCAGCATCCCGTCTTCCTCGCGGATGACGTGGAGGAGCTTGCAGTGCGTCTTCAGGCCGACGAGGCCGTAGACGACGTGCACGCCCGCCTTTTCGAGCTTGCGGGCCCAGACGATGTTGTTGGCCTCGTCGAAACGGGCCTTCACCTCGACGAGTGCGAGCACCTGCTTGCCCTTTTCCGCGGCATCGATCAGCGCTTGCACGATCGGGCTGTCACCGGAGGTGCGATAGAGCGTCTGCTTGATCGCGAGCACGTGAGGATCGCGTGCCGCCTGCTCGAGGAAGGCCACGACACTCGTCGTGAAGGACTCGTACGGGTGGTGGACGAGAACGTCGCCCGCCCGGATGGCGGCGAACAGATCGGCACGGCCGTTCTGTTCGGCCGGTTGGAACGCCGGTGCCGTCGTGGGCACGTGCGGCGGGTAGTGCAGGTCGGGCCGGTCGATGCGAGCCAGATCGAACAAGCCGCGAAGGTCGAGCGGCGACGGCAGTCGGTAGACCTCCTGGTCGGTGATGTCCAGTTCGTCCAGCAGCAGGTCGAGGGTCACCGGATCCATGCTGTCGGTGATCTCCAGCCGGATCGGCGGGCCGAAGCGGCGCCGCAGCAGCTCGGCCTCGAGTGCCTGGATGAGATTCTCGGTCTCGTCTTCCTCGATCACCACGTCTTCGTTGCGGGTCAGGCGGAACGCGTGGTGCTCGAGGATCTCCATGCCGGGGAAAAGGTCGCCGAGATTCTCTGCGATGAGCTCTTCCAACGGCAGATACCGCGAGCGGCCGCTGGCCGGAAGCTCGACGAAGCGCGGAAGCATCGGCGGCACCTTCAGGCGCGCGAACTCTTGGCGGCCCGTCTTCGCGTTCCGGATGCGGATCGCCAGGTTCAGGGAGAGACCCGAGATATAGGGGAACGGATGCGCGGGGTCGACGGCGAGCGGCATGAGGACCGGGAACACCTGCGCCTGGAAGTAGTCGTACATCGTGTGGCGCTCGGACTCGTCGAGATCCGCCCACGAGACCAGCTCGATGCCGGACTCCGCCAGTGCCGGTGAGACGTGCTCCGCCCACGCGGCGGCGTGCCGCATCTGCAGCTGATGCGCTTCGGCGGAAATGTCGGCGAGGACGTCGTGTGGTGACCGACCGACGTTGGTCGGTATGGCGAGGCCGGTGATGATGCGGCGCTTCAGACCGGCCACGCGGACCATGAAGAACTCATCGAGGTTACTGGCGAAGATCGCGAGGAAGTTCGCGCGCTCCAGCACCGGGAGCCGCGGGTCTTCCGCGAGCTCGAGCACACGCTGATTGAACGCCAGCCAGCTCAACTCGCGGTCTGTGTAGCGGTTGTCGGGCAGTTGGGAGTCGTAGGCTTCGACGGCTTCATCGAAGTCGTCGTCGTCTGCATCGCCCAGACCGGAGTCGAGCACGTCCGTATCGATCATTCCCACATCATTGCAGGGCGAGGTGACCGAAACGTTAACCGTCAGGCCTGTGAGCGTTCGCGCGGAGCGGGAACCTGGTCATCCTCGTACACGTTGAAGCGATACCCGACGTTGCGGACGGTGCCGATGAGCTGCTCGAGGTCGCCGAGCTTGGCGCGCAAGCGCCGAACGTGCACGTCGACCGTGCGTGTGCCGCCGAAGTAGTCGTAGCCCCACACTTCGCTCAAGAGTTGCTCGCGTGTGAACACGCGGGACGGATGCGTGGCGAAGAAGTGCAGGAGCTGGAACTCCTTGTAGGTGAGGTCCAGTGGCTTGCCGCGGACCTTCGCCGAGTACGACGACTCGTCGATCGTGATCCCCGAGGTGGAGATGCGGCTGGAGACCTGTTCCTTGGCCATTCGGCCGACCGCCAACCGGATGCGGGCGTCGACCTCGGCGGGTCCCGCGGTGACGAGGAGGACATCGTCGATGCCCCAGTCGGTCGAGACGGCGGTGAGGCCACCCTCGGTGACGACCAGGATGAGGGGCGCGTCGATGCCCGTGGTGTTCAGGATCTTGCACAGCGACTTCGCGCCGACGAGATCCATGCGCGCGTCGACGAAGATCACATCCGAGCTCGGGGCGTTCACGAGCGATGCCGGCTCGGCGGGAATCTGGCGGACGCGGTGACTGAGCAGCTCGAGTGCGGGCAGGACGGGACCACCGCCGGGGGCGGAGCTCAGCACGAGCAGTTGCGCCAACAGGGTCCCTTCCGCTGGGAGGACTCGGGTGGACCCGGATCGAGTCCCATCTTAGAGCGTCGTGCGGGCCGGCAAAGCCGAGCGTGCATCGACGCGGAGGTGTGGGCCAGAATAGACCCATGTCCCTTCCCGAGCTCGCCCCCCGCAGCGGTGTGCGCGGCATTGTGGCGGCGTGGGTGCTCGCGGCGGTCATCGCCCTCGCGATCGGGATCGCGGTGCCTTCCGCCGCCCAGGCGGCGTGGATGGCGGTGGGGATGGGATTCGTGCTCATTTCGTCGTTTGCGATCCAGCTGGCACACGGCCACCCGCACGGGTTCATCCAGCGTGTGGCGGCGAGCGTCCTGGGTGGACTTGCGGTGATGGGGCTCATCGGAGTGGGTCTGGGGCTGGCCTCGTTGTTCGCCGCCTGAACGCGTCGGATGCGTAGACTGAGCGCATGGACCTCGTCGCTCTCGAACTGTTCTTCGTCGGGCTGCTCGCACTCGCCTCGCTGGCGATTGTGTTCGTCTCCGGCGTCGTGATCAAGAACCTGTACCGCGGCCAGCGCTGACGCCGTGCTCGATCTCCCCACCGACCTCCCGGCGGACATCGTTCCGCTGTCCTGGCTTCTGGGCGTCTGGGAAGGCACCGGTGTCATCGACTATGACGTCGACGGCACGGCGTTCTCGGGTGAGTTCTCGCACCGGGTGAGCTTCAGCCACGACGGTGGCGATTACGTCAATTACGCCGCCAGTGCCTGGCTTGTCGGCGAAGACGGTGAGCGCTCGCCGCTCGTGGCCGAGACGGGGTACTGGCGCTTGGCACGTCCGGCGACCGCGGCGGATGCCGGACCCGCGCTGTTGCCTCCGGCAGAGGCAACGGGGGCCGCCCGCACCGTGGACGACGTCGAGGCATTGCGCACCGAGGAAGGTGGCTTCGACATCGAAGTGGCGATCGTGCACTCCGACGGCATCAGTGAGCTCTACCTCGGGCAGGCGCGCGGTCCGCGCATCGACATCGCGACGGACGCGATCGTGCGCCCCGCCAGCGCGAAAGAGTATGCCGCGGCGTCGCGGATGTACGGATATGTCGACGGCCATCTGCTGTGGGCGTGGGATGTCGCGGCCCTCGGCGGCGAACTCGCCTCGCATGCGTCGGCGCGTCTTGCGCGAGTCGACTGATGACCGACCCGTTCGCTGCGGTTCCGGGCGCCGTCCTCGACGACGCGGGCCCGGTGCACTTCGGTTCGCCGCACCGTGAGCAGCGCGACCTGGTCGGCGGACGCGCGGTGGCCGTTCTCGGTGACCGTGGTGTGTTGACCCTCGCCGGCCCCGATCGGCTGACGTGGCTCGATTCGATCACCTCGCAGGCCGTCGCCGCCCTTCACCCCGGCGAGAGTACGGAACTGCTCATCCTCGATCCGCAGGGACACGTCGAGCACGCGGCATCCGTCGTCGATGACGGCGAGACCACGTGGCTCATCGTCGACCGCGAGCGCGCCCCGGCGCTTCTTGCCTGGCTGACCCGGATGCGGTTCCGGCTGCGTGTCGACCTGACGGATGCCGGTTCGTCTCACCGGGTCATCGGGGGAACGGCGGCCGGCGTGGCGCCCCTCGCGGCCGCGGCGACCTGGATCGACCCGTGGCCACGGGTGGCCGCCGGAGGGTGGGGGTACGCGCCGACGGACCCGCACCCGGGCGGGGAGCGTGACTGGGTCGAAGCGATCATCGATCTCGACCACTACGCCGCTCTCGCGGGCGCCGCCGCGCGCGGCGAGCAGAGCATCGCCGGCCGCTGGGCAGCCGATGCGCTGCGGGTGGCCGCGTGGCGTCCGCGGGCCTCCGCCGAAGCGGACGGGCGGACGCTTCCGCACGAAGTCGATTGGCTCCGGACGGCGGTGCACCTGGAGAAAGGGTGCTATCGCGGGCAGGAGACGGTCGCCAAGGTGCACAACCTCGGGCATCCGCCGCGGCGTCTGATCGCCCTGCAGCTCGACGGGAGCGACGCCGTCTTGCCGGAACCGGGTGCGGACGTCCTGGCCGACGGTGAACCGGTCGGCGCGGTCACCTCCGTCGCCCGCCACTACGAAGAGGGTCCGATTGCGCTCGCGCTCGTCAAGCGCACGCTCGCCGAGGGAGCGGTACTCACGGTGCGGACGGAGGACGGTGTCGTCGCTGCATCGGCCGAGATGATCGTTCCCCCGGATGCCGGGCGCACGGCTGCCGTACCGCGTCTGCCGCGCTTGTCTCGCCGCCGCTGACGTGACCGATCACGTCGATCCGGCGACGGCTCCGGTGCCCACCGGTTGGCGCCACCGCGTCGACCCCCGTCCGGGCCTGGACCGTGTGCGGGACTCCGCGCCGGCGATCCTCCAGATCGTCATCGCGGCGACGGCCGCATTCGCCTTCGCGCACTACGTGCTCGGGCACCCGGCGCCGCTCCTGGCCGCGACCGTGACGGTCTCCAGCCTCGGCCTCGTTCGTGACGCCCGGCCCCGCCGCGTGCTTGAGACGGTCGTCGGGATGATCGTCGGCATCCTCATCGCCGAACTGATCGTCCTCGCGGCCGGGGTCGGATGGTGGCAGCTCGCGATCACGTTGGCGGTGACCCTGGTCGTCGCCCGCTTCCTGTCGGCGCAACCCGCCTTCGCGATCGCGGCGGCGATCCAATCCGCGATCGTCATGGTGATCCCCGCGAGTGTGCCGTTCATCCGGCTGATCGACGGGATCATCGGAGGTATCGCGGCGCTGCTGGTGACAGCCCTCGTGCCGCGCCGACCGTTGCGCGCCGCAACACGTGAAGGAGCGGCGCTCCTGGCGGCGTTCGATGGCGCGGTGGCCACGCTCGTCCAGGCGCTCCGGCGTGGCGACCGGGTGCGCGCCGAGCGGGGTCTGGAGAAGGCCCGTGCGCTTCAGCCGCTTGTGGATGAGTGGCGAGTCTCCCTCGAGTCCGGCCGGGCGATTGCGCGGATCTCCCCGTTCTTGCGGCGTGAGCGTTTCGAACTCGAACGTCACGAGCGGGTCAGAGCGCATCTCGACCTCGCTAGTCGCAATCTTCGCGTGATCGCCCGACGCGTCGTCTACCTGTGCGATGACCGCCAGTCCCGGCCGGTCGCCGCCGACCTGCTGTCCGAACTCGCGGCGGGTGCCCGGCTGATCGGTGAGTCACTTGCCGATATCTCCTTCGAGCCGCCCGCACGCGAAGCCGTGCGTGCCGTCGCGGCGCGGCTCGACCCGGCAGCGCTCACCGGCGGGCGTACCGGGAGCGACCACAATCTCCTCGGCGCGATGCGCCCGCTCGCCGTCGATCTCATGACAGCCGCCGGAATGCCCGCCGCCGACGCCCGGGCCGCGCTCCCGCGCGTGTAGCGGCCCGGTGCGGTGATGTGGGGCATCGGGTCATTCGACGGATGAGCGCGGCGCGGACACCACCGAGCGGAGCTCACGACGGGGCGACGCACTCCCAGGGCACGGTGACCTCGCCGAGTCGCCAGCGTGCACGGTTTCCGACCGGCCAGCCGGATGCCGCGAGCGCCGAAAGAGCGGCCCGCCAGCGCTGCTCGGCTCCGAAGCTCGACGCCGCCACCGCCCGGGTCCATTCGTCATCCAGTGCGGAGAGGAAGTCGTGCACGCGCTCGCCGGGCACGTTGCGGTGGATGAGGGCTTTCGGCAGGCGCTCGGCCGCGATGCCGGGGGAGTCCAACTGGGCGAGTCGGAGCGAGATGGTGAGACTCCGCGGGGAGGCGTCATCGCCGAGCTCCACCCACGTGCAGATGCGGCCGAGCTCGTCGCACGTTCCCTCCACGACGATGCCGCCGGGAGCCAGACGCGACGCCATCAGCGCCCAGGCGCCTGCGACGTCGGCCTCGTCGTATTGCCGCAGCACGTTGAATGCGCGGATGACCGCGGGTCGGCGCCGCGCGGGAAGGGGCACTTCGAAGCCTCCGCGTGCGAACGAGACGCGGGCATCCGGCGCAAACGGAGTGCGCCCCGCGCGCACCTCGACGAGCTGTGCGGTGGCACGCTGCACACGGGCCGGGTCGATCTCGAGCCCGACGACCTCGACGTCGGCGCGGCTTCGTCGGAGGCGCGCTTCGAGCTCGAATGCGGTCACGCCGCTGGCTCCGTATCCGAGGTCGATCACCAGCGGATCGTCGGTCCGGCGCAGCACCGGATGCCGCGCGATCCACCGGTCGACACGGCGCAGCCGGTTGGTGTTGGTCGTGCCGCGCGTGATCTTGCCGGTCGTGCGCGAACCGGGTGATTTCTCCGGCGTCATCCCCTCATGATGCCAGCGCTGTGATGGGTAGGATGACGATCATGACCGCTCCTTACACGCTCATCCTCCTCCGCCACGGGCAGAGCGAGTGGAACAAGACCAACCAGTTCACCGGGTGGGTGGATGTCCGCCTCACCGAACAGGGCAAGGCCGAAGCCGCCCGCGGTGGAGAACTCCTGAAGGACGCGGGGCTGCTGCCCGATGTCCTGCACACCTCGCTGCTGTCCCGCGCGATCCAGACCGCGAACATCGCGCTGGACACGGCTGACCGCCTCTGGATTCCGGTGAAGCGCTCCTGGCGCCTCAACGAACGCCACTACGGTGCGCTGCAGGGCAAGGACAAGGCCGAGACCCTCGAGGAGTTCGGCAACGAGCAGTTCATGCTGTGGCGCCGCTCGTTCGACGTGCCGCCGCCGGAGCTCGCCGATGACGCCGAGTACAGCCAGTCCGGCGACCCCCGTTATATCGGCATCGACGGCGAGGTGCCGCGCACCGAGTCGTTGAAGATCGTGATCGACCGGATGCTGCCCTACTGGGAGTCCGAGATCATCCCCGACCTTCAGGCCGGCAAGACCGTCCTCGTCACGGCGCACGGCAACTCGCTGCGCGGCCTCGTGAAGCACCTCGACGGCATCAGCGACGCCGATATCTCCGAGCTCAACATTCCGACCGGCATCCCGCTGGTCTATCGCCTCGGTGAGGACTTCATGCCGCTCGAGCCGGGCGCGTACCTCGATCCCGAGGCTGCCGCTGCGGGCGCCGCCGCGGTCGCCAGTCAGGGCAAGAAGTAACCTGCTACGCACGAAAGAGGGGGATGCCGGCCGGCATCCCCCTCTTTCGTCAGTACTGAGGTGCGCTCAGTTCTCCGTCTGGGCCGCACCGGCAAGGGCGGCAGCGTCGGAGGCGACGATCACGGCGATCGAGTCGGTGCCGGGCGTCCACTCGCCGGTCGCGAGGTACGCCACCTTCTTGGCGACCGACAGAGCGTGGTCGGCGAAGCGCTCGTGATAGCGGCTGGCGAGTGTCGCGTCGACGGTGGCGCCGGCCTCACCCTGCCAGTTCTCGCTGAGCACCTTTTCGAAGACCGACAGATGGAGGTCATCGAGCTGGTCGTCGAGGCTGCGCAGCTGTTCGACGAGCGACAGGTCTTCCGTGCGGAGGATCTCGGTGAGCAGCTTCGCGACCTGCACATCGATCTCGCCCATCTTGGTGAAGGTGCTCTTCAGCCCCTTCGGGATCGCGCGCTCCGGAAAGCGCATGCGGGTGAGCTGCGCGATGTGCTCGGCGATGTCGCCCATCCGCTCGAGCGACGCGCTGACGCGCAGCGCGGCGACGACGATGCGGAGGTCGCGTGCGACGGGCTGCTGCCGCGCGAGGATCTGGATCGCGAGCTCGTCGAGCTCGATGGCCTTGTTGTCGATGACCTGGTCGGCCTCGATGACCTCTTCGGCGAGCGTGACGTCACTCGTGCCGAAAGCCTTCGTCGCGTGGTCGATCGCGACGGTGACGAGCTCGGCGATCTCCACGAGACGTGATTGAACGTCCTCGAGCGACTGGTGGAACACTTCGCGCATCTTCGGAACCTCTCTTTTTCGCGGCAGGCAGGCGCCTGGCGCAGACTCGGCGATCTTCCCCTTCGAAGGTTAACGAACGGTGCCGGAGCCGTGAACACTGCGGGTGATCGGGTCTGCGGCCGCGCAAAACGTCCGCAGCCTCTGCGCGCGCCACTCTACGCTGGTGTTCATGGACTCGACGCAGGCGGCGCTCGTCGCCCTCGTGGTGGGCGTCCTCATCGGCGGTGCCCTCGCGGCCCTGGTGCTCATGGCGCTGCGGGCGCGCGACCGCGCGCGGATCGAGGCGTCGTTCGAGTTGCCCGATGGCACCCGGTCAGTCCTCCAGGGCATGGATGACGTGGCCGTCGTGGTCGACACGTCCCTCCTGATCGTTGCGGCCTCCCCGCCGGCAGAACTCTTCGGCATGCAGGAGGGGCAGGACCTCCCCGGCGATGAGCTGCGCCTCCTGGTGCGCGCGGCGCGACGCGCCGAGCATCCCGAGTCGGAGAACCTCCGCCTGCGGCGGGGCATCGAACCACGCCTTGTGACCGCGCGTGCGAGCGTGATCACGGCCCGGCTCACTCTCATCGTCATCCGCGACATCACCGAACGGGAACGCGTCGAGGAGATGCGGCGTGACTTCGTCGCCAACACCAGTCACGAACTGAAGACGCCCGTGGGTGCGGTCACCCTGCTGGCGGAGGCGATCGAATCGGCCGCCGACGACCCCGATCAAGTACGCCACTTCGCCTCTCGGCTGAGCGCCGAGGCGGGGCGACTCGGCCAATTGACGTCGCGCATCATGAACCTGTCGCGGTTGCAGTCCGCCGACGATCTGACGGAGCTGCGCGATGTCTCGGTGGATGAGGTCGTCGCGGCGGCGGTCGAATCGCAGTCCCTCGCCGCGCAGTCAGCCGACATCACGGTCTCGCGGGGGGGCTCGCGACGCGCCTACGTGCGCGGCGATGTGCAGGTGCTCACCGAGGCGGTCGGCAATCTGGTCGCCAACGCGATCGCGTATTCGCCGCCGGGTGCGCAGGTCGGCGTCGGGGTGAAGCTCATCGACGGCGTCGTGTCGATCGCCGTCACCGATCGCGGGATCGGCATCTCCGAAGACGAGCAGCGCCGCGTGTTCGAGCGCTTCTACCGGGCCGACCAAGCCCGCTCGCGTCGTACCGGAGGCACGGGCCTCGGTCTCTCGATCGTCAAGCACGCGGTGCAGCGCCACGGCGGCGAGATCGAACTCTGGTCGCGTCCTGGGCGCGGCTCGACCTTCACGATGCGGTTGCCGGCCGTCGATCCGCCGCTGGATCTGCCGAACAAGAAGCGCCGTGAGAAGAAAAAGAAGAAAGCCGCGAAGGCCGCGGCCCTCAACCGAGAGAAGACTCCATGACTCGCGTGCTGATCGTCGAGGACGAACCCGACCTGGCCGACCCCCTCGCCTATCTGTTGCGACGGGAGGGATTCGAGGTCGAGATCGCTGAAGACGGACCGGCCGCCCTCGACGCCTTCGGCGCGCGCGGTGCCGACATCGTTCTGCTCGACCTCATGTTGCCCGGGATGCCCGGGACCGAGGTCTGCCGCATCATCCGGACGACCTCCGCCGTGCCCGTCATCATGCTGACGGCGAAGGACAGCGAAATCGATATCGTCGTGGGTCTGGAGCTCGGAGCCGACGACTACGTCACAAAGCCCTACTCGTCGCGCGAACTGCTGGCGCGGATGCGGGCGGTCCTCCGACGCTCGGAGGGCCCGGACCTCGGCATCGACGAGCGGGTCGTCGAAGGCGGTCGGGTCTCGATGGATATGGACCGGCACACGGTGTCGGTCGATGGGTCCGTGATCTCGATGCCGTTGAAGGAATTCGAACTGCTCGAGGTGCTCATGCGCAATACCGGTCGCGTGCTCACTCGCGGCCAGCTGATCGACCGTGTGTGGGGGAGCGACTACTTCGGCGACACGAAGACCCTCGATGTGCACATCAAGCGCATCCGCTCGCGCATCGAGAAGAACCCGAGTGAGCCGGTCATGCTCCTCACCGTCCGAGGGCTCGGCTACCGCTTCGAGGGCTGAGTGTGAAAGAGCCCCGACCCGTCAGCTGACCGGTCGGGGCTCCTCGTTGCGGCTGTGCCGCGAAAGCCTCAGTCCTGGGGGACGAAGTCCGCCAGATAGTCCAGAGTCCCGTCGAGCACGGGAACGAAGTAGGCGACGCCTTCGCCGTCGCCGGACTGGAACGTGAGTTCGACGTTCGTGCCGGGCGCGGAGTCGAGGCGGGGGAAAAGCAAGGGATCCGAGCCGTCGAAGCCGAGGCTCACGGCGGACCGGGCCGGCACGCGCACGGTCTCGGTCGCGCCGTCGAGGCCCACGAGCAACGTCTCGGTGGTGTCGGTGTCGTTCACGACCGCGGCCAGGAAGTTGGCGGATGCGCCGGATTCGTCGGCGACCAGCAGGGCGTTGCGCACCTTCAGCGGACCCGAGTCGGGGATGTTGACGCCGTCGGAGGCGGAGTAGGGGATCGTCGTCGCCTGCTCGGTGATCATGCTGCACCCGGTGGTGCCGAGGATGATCGTTGCGCCGAGGGCGAGCGAGGTGAGCAGACGCGATTTCACGGATCCTCCAGAGGCAAGACGGGTTCGTGCTCATTCTATGGGAACCGGCCGTCGGGGACACGCGAGAGGGACCTGAGCCCGCGTACCTTAGCGTATAACCCCTGTGGTATCCTTGAGGTTGCCGAAAGGACATAACTGCATGCTTTTTGAGGTTGGCGAGACGGTCGTCTATCCGCACCACGGGGCCGCTACGATCATCGAGGTCAAAGACCGGGTCATCAAGGGCGAGACCAAGAAATATCTGAAGCTCAATGTCACCCAGGGTGATCTGATCATCGAGGTCCCGGCAGACAATGTCGATCTCGTGGGTGTCCGCGATGTGATCGGACAGGACGGTCTCGAGCGGGTCTACGACGTGCTGCGTGCGCCGTTCACCGAGGAGCCGACCAACTGGTCGCGCCGGTACAAGGCGAACCTCGAGAAGCTCGCGTCCGGCGATGTGATCAAGGTGAGCGAGGTCGTCCGCGACCTGTGGCGCCGCGATCAGGACCGCGGACTGTCCGCGGGGGAGAAGCGTATGCTCGCGAAGGCGCGCCAGATCCTCGTCTCCGAGATCGCGCTCGCGCTCAAGGCCGACGAAGAGCACGCATCCGCCGTGCTCGACGAGGTCCTCGCCAGCTGAATCGGTAGCATCGGAGCCATGAGTTCCGATGCGCTTCCGACCCCGCACGTCGCCGTGATTGTCGTGGCAGCTGGATCGGGGACACGCCTCGCCGCAGGTGCTCCAAAGGCGTTCGTCGGAATCGACGCGCACTCGATTCTCCACCACGCGCTCGAACGCGTCTTTGCAGGCCCGCTCGCCCAGGTGGTGATCGTCGCGCCGCCCGAACGTCTCGGCGACGCTCTGACGGAAGCCCATGCGGTGGCGGGGCGCCGTCACGATCTCGTCGGCGTGGTTCCCGGGGGCGACACGCGCCAGGAATCGGTCGCGGCGGGGTTGCGCGCGGTCTGGCCCGGAGTGCAGTACGTGCTGGTGCACGACGCCGCACGCGCCCTCACGCCCCCCGCCGTCTTCACCCGCGTCGTCGCTGCGCTCGAGGCCGGAAACGACGCCGCACTGCCGGTCATGCCCGTCGTCGACACGGTCAAACGCGTCGACGCCGCGCGGGTGGTCGCCGCCCTCGATCGGTCGGAACTCGCTGCAGCTCAGACCCCGCAGGGGTTTCGTCGCGCGGTGCTGGATGCCGCCTACGCCACAGCCGAGGCCGACCACACCGACGATGCTGCTCTGGTGCAGTCCGCCGGGCACGAGGTCGCGACGGTACCGGGCGATGACCTCGCGTTCAAGATCACGACATCCGCCGATCTCGACCGCGCGCGGGCGCTGCTCGCCGTGGCTGTGACGCCTGCTGTCCCCCTTCCGCGCGTCGGCGTGGGCACCGATGTGCACGCGTTCGGCGGCGACGGTGCGCTCTGGTTGGCGGGGCTCGAATGGCCCGGCGAGAAGGCGCTGTCCGGCCACTCCGACGGCGATGCCGTCGCGCATGCGATCGTCGACGCGCTCCTCGCCGCGGCCGGGCTCGGAGACATCGGTACCCATTTCGGCACGGATCAGCCGGAGTACGCCGGGGCGCATGCTGTGGCGTTCCTCGAGCGCACGCGCGAGCTCGTCACGGCAGCGGGATTCGCGATCGGGAATGTGTCGGTGCAGGTGCAATCCAACCGGCCGAAGCTCGCACCACGTCGCGGTGAGGCCGAGGCCGCTCTCACGGCAGCGCTCGGGGCGCCGGTGACCGTCTCGGCGACGACGACCGACGGGCTCGGCTTCACCGGGACGGGCGACGGGGTCGCGGCCTTCGCGGTCGCCTTGGTCGTTCCCCGACCCGCCTGAGGGGGACGCGGGATCAGAGGGTCCGGGTCATGAAGGTCGAGTTCGGATCGGGGAGGTACCGGCCGAAGGGCTCGCATTCGGCGAATCCCTCGCTCGCGTACAGCGCCCGGGCGGGGGCGAAGTAATCCTCGGACCCCGTCTCGAGCCACAGCGTGTGGATCCCGCGGATGCGTGCGCTCTCAAGGATATGACGCAGGATCGCGCGACCCGCCCCCGTGCCGCGGAAGGCGTCGGCAACCCGCATCGACTTCAGTTCGCCGTTGAGGGGATCGTGCTGGTGGAGTGCGCCGATCCCGACAAGGTCCTCTCCCTGCCATGCTGACCAGACCGTGATGTCGGGGCTCGTCAATTCGTCGATCCCCAGCGCGTGCACGCTCTCGGCGGGTGACGTGTCGTACATTCCGGCGAGGTGGATGCCGATGAGCTGCCGTGTGGCGGCACTCGACAGGTCGTCGATGCGGATGTCCAACGTCACAGCGTCCAGCATGCCGTGACGACGTTTCCCGGGTGTTTCCGCGTCGCGGTTCATGCCTCGATCGCAAACAGTGCGGGGTCGCGCGCCGAACGTGAGCCCCAAGCCAAGAGAGCGAGCCCGGTTCCGAGGACGATCAGACCGATCACCGCGAGGAGTGAGAGCTGTTCGCCGAGCACGGTGATCCCCAGGAGCGCCGCCGTCAGCGGCTCACCGAGAGTCAAGGTCGCCGCCGTCGCGGCCGAGAGCCCTTGCAGACCCCACGTGAACAGGATGTACGCGACGGCAATCGTCGCGACGCCCAACCAGAGAGCCATCACGAGGCCGCGAGGGTCTCCCAGCCAGGTGACATCGACGAACGGAAGGACCAGGAGACAGAGCGCGGCGGAACTGGCTCCCATGCTGCCGACGACCGTGAATGCATCCCATCCCTCATCCAGCAGACGCCGCTGCACGTTGGCGATCACCGCGAACGATGCCCCCGCGCCGACGGCTCCGACAATGCCGACAGGGTCGGTACCGCCGCCCGAGGACCCGCCGGCGCCCAGGAGGACGACGCCGAGGGTCGCGAGCGCCGTCGCCGCCATCCAGACCCGCGAAGGAAGTCGGCGGGTGAGCGCCCATTCGAGCAACCCTGCCAGGACCGGCGCCGAGCCGAGGGCGATGACGGTGCTCACCGCGACTCCGTTGCGCTCAGTGCCGAGGAAGAAGAGCGGCTGGTACACCGCCAGGCAGAGTCCGGTGAGGAGCATGAGCAGCACCGCGCGCGCGGTCAGAGCTGGTCGTGCACCCGTGGGCGTGCGGGCGGGGCGCCGCGCGAGCGCGAAGGCGACGAGTGCGAGCACCGTGCCACCGATCACCATTCGCATGACACCGATCGACAGGGGAGTGGTGCCCTCGGGCCCGATCGCTTGCGACGTGCCGGTTGTACCGAACAGGACGGCAGCGGCAAGGACAGCGAGAACGGAGCGCACCTACTAGTTCTACCGTGCGCCGGTAGGCTGGGGCGGTGACGGTTCGGCTCTATGACACCCAGGCGCAGGCGCTGAGAGACTTCGCGCCTCTGAACCCCGCGAACGTCACCATGTATGTCTGTGGCCCGACCGTGCAGTCCGGGCCCGGCATCCACCACTTGCGCGCGGCTCTCGCCTTCGACCTGCTCCGCCGCTGGCTCGTGCGACGCTACGGCCGGGTCACGTTCGTCCGCAACGTCACGGACATCGACGACAAGGTGCTCCAGAACGCGACCGATACGGAACCGTGGTGGGCGCTGGCGTATCGGATGGAGCAGGAGTTCTCGCGGGCCTACGCTGCGATCGGAATTCTTCCGCCGACCTATGAGCCCCGCGCGACCGCGTCGATTCCCCAGATGATCGAGATGATCGAGCGTCTGATCGCGGCCGGGCACGCGTACCCGGCGGCCGGTGATGTCTACTTCGACGTGCAATCGTGGCCGGCATACGGTGCGCTGACGCATCAGTCGATCGACGCGATGGAGCCGGCGCCCGACGCCGATCCTCGGGGAAAACGGGATCCCCGGGACTTCGCGCTGTGGAAGGGTGCCAAAGCGGACGAACCCGCCGACGCCGTCTGGGAATCGCCCTGGGGAGCGGGCCGCCCCGGCTGGCATATCGAGTGCTCGGCCATGAGCCGGCGGTATCTCGGTCCCGAGTTCGACATCCACGGGGGTGGCCTGGACCTCCGCTTCCCGCACCACGAGAACGAGCTGGCCCAGTCCACCGCCGCCGGCGACGGTTTTGCGCGCTACTGGGTGCACAACGGCCTGGTGACCGTGGGCGACCAGAAGATGTCGAAGTCGCTGGGCAATTACCGGCTGGCGGGCAATGTCCTCACCGAACGCGACCCGCTGGTCATCCGCTACGCACTCGGCGCCGCGCACTATCGCTCGAACCTCGATCTGACCGAGGCGAGCTTCGATGAAGCCGAGGCGGCGCTCGGCCGCATCCGGACGTTCCAGCAGCGTGCGAAGCGGATGCTCGGTACCGCCGGCTGGCTGACCGCGGCCGATCTGCCGACCGCGTTCTCGGACGCGCTCGACGATGATCTCGGGGTGCCGCAGGCGCTCGCCGTCATCCATGAGACCGTACGCGCAGGCAACGCGGCCCTCGATGCCGGCGATCACGCCGGCGCGGCGCAGGCTTCTGTGCAGGTGGCGCGGATGACCGGCATCCTCGGGATGAACCCCGACGATCCGCAGTGGCGCGCCGCAGAGGGCGGCGCCGACGCTGCGGCTCTCGACCGTCTCGTGCAGACGATGATCACGCAGCGCCACGACGCGCGCGCCACGAAGGACTGGGCGGGGGCCGATCGCATCCGCGACGCGCTCACCGCGGCAGGAATCACTCTGGAGGACACTCCGGACGGAACACATTGGAGTATCGATGGCTAAGCCAGGACGTCCCGGCGCCGCAAAGGGCGGCAAAGGCCCCACAAAGGGCACCGGCGGCAAGAACAAGCGCTCGTTGGAGGGCCGTGGCCCGACGCCGAAGGCCGAAGACCGCGCGTGGCACCCGGCCGGCAAGCGCAAGGCGGCCGCCGAGCGCTACGCCGCCGCGGGCGGAAAGGGTGCCCCCGGTCAGCGACCGGGTGGCCCGTCGCGCGCGCCGAAGGCGAAGGCGGGCGACGACACCGAGAACGTGACCGGGCGGAACTCCGTGCTCGAGGCGCTGCGCGCCAAGATCCCCGCGACGGCGTTCTACATCGCCCAGCGCGTGGAGATGGATGACCGCGTCAAAGAGATGCTGTCGATCGCGACGAACCGGGGCATTCCCGTGATGGAGGTCACGCGACCGGAGCTCGACCGGATGGCCGGCTTCGACGGTGTGCACCAGGGCGTCGCGCTCAAGGTGCCGCCGTATGAGTACGCGCACCCGCAGGACCTGCTCGAGGAGATCATCGACCGCGGGGCGACGCCGTTGCTGGTGGCGCTGGACGGGATCACGGACCCCCGCAACCTCGGCGCCATCATCCGCTCGACGGCTGCGTTCGGCGGCCAGGGCCTGATCATTCCCCAGCGCCGATCGGCCGGAGTCAACTCGGCAGCGTGGAAGACGAGCGCCGGCGCCGCCGCGCGCGTGCCGGTGGCGATGGCGTCGAACCTGACGACGACCCTCAAGGAGTTCAAGAAGCAGGGCGTGTTCGTGCTCGGTCTCGACGGCGGCGGCGACGTGTCGCTGCCCGCGCTCGAGCTCGCCGATCGTCCCGTGCTCATCGTCGTCGGTTCCGAGGGCAAGGGACTCTCGCGCCTGGTCACCGAGACGTGCGATCAGATCGTCTCGATTCCGATCTCCGCGGCCACCGAGTCGCTCAACGCCGGCATCGCGGCATCCGTCGCGCTCTACCAGGTCGCAACGATCCGCGCCGCGGCCGAATAGTCGGGAATATCCGGTGAGGTCCCACGGCTGGACCTGAGGACACTACCGTCCGAAGGGAAACCCCATGGCACTCATCGCCGTTCTCGGTGGCACCGGCTACGCCGGCCGCCACATCGTCGCCGAAGCCGCCCAGCGCGGTCACACGGTCGTCTCGATCGCCCGATCGGTGCCGGGAGAGCGCGTCCCGGGTGCCAGCTACATCGAGGGCACGCTCCTGGATGTCCCCGGGCTCGTCGCGCAGCTGACCGGTGTCGATGTCGTCATCAGTGCTGTCTCGCCCCGCGGCGAGATGGCCGGACTCGTCCGGCCCAACCTCGAAGCCCTGGCGGCGGCGCTGCCGGACTCGGTGCGCATCGGTGTCATCGGCGGTGCCGGGGGCAGCCTCGTCGCACCGGGCGGGCCCCGGGTGATCGACAGCGGTTTCCCCGAGGAGTTCAAGGACGAAGCGTTCGAGCTGATCGGTGTGCTCGAGGATCTGCAGGCACAGCAGGCGGACCGCGACTGGTTCTTCGTGCACCCGGCGGGCGGGTTCGGCGCCTTCGCGCCGGGGGAACGCACCGGCCACTACCGCACGGGCGGGGATGTCTTGGTGACGGACGCCGAGGGCGTCTCGTACATCTCGGGTGAAGACCTTGCGGTGGCCGTCGTCGACGAGATCGAGAACCCGCAGCACACACGCCAGCGCTTCACCGTCGGCTACTGAGCGGCACTGGCGCGGCTAGACCAGGTCGCGCCAGTCCACCGTGCCCGTGTCGGTGGGCACATCCTCGTCCGGCGTGTCATCGGCGATGACCGGGATGGCCACCGTCTCGGTCGGGGGACCCATCAGGGTCGCCTCATCGCGGCGATGACGGAGCACATTGGCGACGTAGGACGAGAGCACTTCGGCGATCGGCACGGACCGGCCTCGCGCCTGCGACATGTACCAGCGGTGCTCCAGAACCTGGTGGAACACTTCGGCCGGCTCGAGCTTCGCGCGCAGATCCCACGGGATCGCTTTCACCACGGGCTCGAAAACGCGGGTCAACCACTCGTGGGCGACCATTTCCTCGTCGGTTCCGAGGCGCGAGATGCGGGCGCTGAACTCGTCCATGTCGTTGAGGAGTCGGCGGGCCTGATTCTCTTCGACGTCGAGGCCCGTGAGGCGAAGCAGACGCCGCTGATGGTGTCCGGCGTCGACGACCTTCGGCTGAATGGAGACGCGCGTGCCGTCCGGGGTCGTCTCGATCGACATCTCCCCGATGTCGAAACCGAGGGAGTTCAGCTGCTGGACGCGCTCGGTGATGTGCCAGGCCTCGTCGGCGGCGAAGGTCTCGCGGCCGGTGAGAGCGCCCCACAGGGAGTGGTACGAGGCCATGATGCCGTCGGCGATCGCCACAGCATCCACTCCGCCTTCGAGGCGTCCGCCGGCTTCGAGGTCCATGATCTCACCGGCGATGTTCGTGCGGGCGACATCGAGGTCGTGCTCCCGCTGACCGCGGGTGAGGCCGCCCTCGTGCAGTTCACCGGTCTCGGCGTCGACGAGATACGCGGCGAACGCCCCGGCATCCCGTCGGAACAGCGTGTTGGACAGCGACACGTCGCCCCAAAAGAATCCGACGGTGTGCAGGCGCACGAGGAGCACGGCGAGGGCGTCGACGAGGCGGCCGGCGGTATCGGGACGGAGAGTCTGGGTGAACAGGGCGCGGTAGGGGAGCGAGAACTTCAGGTGCGCCGTCACGAGCGCCGCCGGCAGCGGTTCGCCCTTGGGTGTGCGGCGCCCGTCGATGACAGCGACGCGGCTGACGCAGGGGACATCGAGACGTGCGAGCGAGCCGAGCATCTCGTACTCGCGGCGGGCCATCTCGCCGGTGGTCTCCTTGACCGCGACGACCCTGCCGGAGAGGTTCGCGAACCGCACGAGGTGGCGAGAGAGCCCCTTCGGCAACGACACGATGGTGTCGCTGCCCCACTCGCCCAGCGGCGTTTTCCACGGGAGTTCCAGGAGCCCGGCGTCGATGCTGCTCGCCGTGATCGTCAGGGAGTTCACCACCGGAAAGCCTTTCGTCCGTTCATGCGCAACGGCGCGGGGGGCCCGAAGACCCGCCCGCGCCGTTGCGTCGTGAGATATCCGATCAGACGGACGCGATCGCCTTCTTGGTGAGGCGCTGTCCCGATTCGATGTCGAACGAGTGCACGTGGTGCGGCACCGGGGCCAACACCACGGTCTCGCCGGCGCTCGGGTGGTTGCGACCGTCGACGCGCGCCACGATGTCGGTGCGCTTGCCGGCGATGTCGGTGTGACCGTACAGGTAGCCGTCCGCGCCGAGTTCCTCGACGAGGTCGACCGTGACCGACAGACCCTTGCCGTCGGCGGGGTTGACCACGATGTCCTCGGGGCGCACACCGGCCGTCACCTGTGCGGCGCTGGTGGGCTTGTCGATGTCGGCCTCGACGATGGCAGTGCCGAACTGGATGCCGCCCTCGGTCAGGCCGACCGGGAACAGGTTCATCGCGGGCGAGCCGATGAAGCCGGCGACGAACACGTTGTCGGGCTTCTCGTAGAGGTCACGCGGCGTGCCGACCTGCTGGAGGATGCCGTCCTTGAGCACCGCGATGCGGTCACCCATCGTGAGGGCTTCGGTCTGGTCGTGCGTGACGTAGACCGTGGTGACGCCCAGGCGGCGCTGGAGCGATGCGATCTGCGTGCGCGTCTGCACGCGGAGCTTGGCGTCGAGGTTCGACAGCGGCTCATCCATGAGGAACACCTGGGGCTGACGGACGATCGCGCGACCCATCGCGACACGCTGACGCTGACCACCGGAGAGTGCCTTGGGCTTGCGGGTCAGGTACTCCTCGAGGTCGAGCAGCTTCGCGGCTTCGAGCACACGCTGGGCGCGCTCTTCCTTGCCGACGCCGGCGATCTTCAGGGCGAAGCCCATGTTCTCGGCGACCGTCATGTGCGGGTACAGCGCGTAGTTCTGGAAGACCATCGCGATGTCGCGATCCTTCGGCGGGATGTCGGTGACATCGCGATCGCCGATGAGGATGCGGCCCGAGTTGACCTCTTCGAGGCCGGCCAGCATGCGCAGCGACGTGGACTTTCCGCAACCGGACGGTCCGACCAGAACCAGGAACTCGCCGTCGGCGACCTCGAGGTTGAGCTTGTCGACCGCGGCGCGGGTTCCGCCGGGGTAGAGGCGGGTGGCGTTGTCGAACGTGACAGATGCCATGTTTTCTTCTCCTTCACCGGCAGGTACGTGCCGGACGATCCGTAGTGAATGGAATGAGCGGGGGCTTGACCCGCACGCCCACCATTGGGCGCACCTCCATTATCGCATGAGCGGGCCTCCATCCGCGTTTCGGTGTCTGGGTTCTCTCAGGGTGGCTGGTTAGCATCGTCACAGTGCCACGCCCGGGTGGCTACCCATCGGACTGCGATCACGCGTCCGCCCTGCTCTTTCCAGAAGGTTCCATGTCCAGCGACGACAATTCGAGTGCACCCGCATCCCGCAGCAGCCGTGAGGCTGTGCGCGAGAAGGCGCTGCAGGTGCAGGCCCAGCAGTCGCGGGCCCGCGTGCTCCGCCGCTCCGCGCTCATCGCGGGTCTCGTCGCTGCTGTCGCCGTCGTCGCCGTCGTCGTGATGTGGGCCATCGGTTCGACGGCGGGCCGCCCCCAGTTGTCGCCCGCGAACACGACCGCCGACGGCTTCGTGATCACCGACGTCAGCGGGCTCGCGCCCGCGCAGGCCGAGATGACCGACCCCGGAGCCGCCACTCCGGATGCGACGACCGAGGGTGAAGCGAACCCCACGCCCACGGCGACCGACGCTCCTGCTGCCGTCGACATTCAGGTGTATGTCGATTACCTCTCGCCGGGCGCGCGCGAGTGGCAGCTCGCCAACTCGGCTCAACTCGCCTCGTGGGTCGGCGAGGGTGCGGTGGCGCTCCGGTACCACCCGGTGTCGATGATGACGGCGAAGTCCAACGGCACGAAATATTCCCTGCGTGCGGCCGGCGCTGCCGCGTGCGTCGCGACCTACGAGCCCGCAACCTTCTTCAAGTTCCATACGGCCCTACTCACCCAGCAGCCCGAGGTCGATTCGGACGGGATCTCCGACGACAAGTTGGCGGACCTGGCCATCGCCTCCGGCGCCGAAGATCCGAAGCAGATCCGCGCGTGCGTGCAGGACGGCGCCTTCACGACCTGGGTGAAGTCGGCGACCGAGCGGGCCGTCGGCGGGATCAGCGGCACGAACCTCGCGCTCACCGGAACGCCCATGGTCATCGTCAACGGGCAGCAGTATGTGGGCGACCTGACGGATGCCGCCGAATTCGCTCAGTTCGTTCTCACGAGTGCGAGCGGCGCCTACCAGAAGTCCCAGACTGCCACTCCGACGGCAACGCCGAGCCCGACCCCGTGATCCTGGGGTCCGCCCGATAGACTGGGTCACCTTGCCGGCTTGGCGCAATTGGTAGCGCACCTGTCTTGTAAACAGGGGGTTGCAGGTTCAAGTCCTGTAGCCGGCACCGTTTTCACGAAGCTCTGACCACCTGATTTCCGCGGAATTGCAGAGGTGGATCGTGGATCAGTTCTTGTTTCGGATTTCCCGGAGTGCGCGCCGAGGTGTCGAATGGGTGCCGAATGAGGGTCCCGCGGCGCCTTATACGAGCTCGCTGGTGCACACCTCGCCGCCCCTCGCCGTTGGCGACCATAGACACCGGTCGAACACCGTGCATGTGGTGTCCATGAGCGATTCGAACACTGGCATTGACCCTTTTGAGATGTGGGACGAGGTGGAGTTCTCCAAACGGACGGGCTACCACGTTCGCAAGATCCAGCGCTGGCGCAAGGACGGGGGAGGCCCACCCTTCATTCTCGAGGGAAAGAAGCCGCGATATCGGGCGGTCTCCGTCTTGCGCTGGCTTGAAGCATGCGAGCAGTCCGCCGATCGGATGGCCAGCTGATGTCGCCGACGCGAATCAAGCCGGGAGCGATCGGACGGATCGACTGGGACTATGAGCGCACTCCGGGGAAGATCCGCGGGGTCGCCCGCACGCGTGATGGTGCCGACAGGCCGAAGCGCGTCGTCGCCGTGCGCGATACCCGCGTAGAAGTAGAGGCCGAGCTCAGGATGAAGGCCGCGTCGCTCGTCTACCTCGGGGACGTGTGGTCGCGATCGACCACGCTGGAGGAAGCAATTGAGCGATGGATCGCGACTCTGAGTGACGCGGATGAAGGGAATGCGCAGAAGCCGCAGTCAGCCGAAACATATGCACGCACCGCGCGAGGCGTGATCGTCCCGCGCATCGGAGCGTTGTGTCTCGGGACCGATTCAGCTATGACCTGCAGAGTCCAGGGAACCTCCTTATCGAGATCGGCGACAACGGAGGAGCCCTCTTCCTCGACGACGACAACGTGGTGGGCGGTGCATATGCGCCGTGGGCCGTCGACGCCGCCGGCGTCGAAGTTCCCACGCACTACGTCGTCGAGGACGGTGCGCTGGTGCAAGTCGTCGACCACATTGGAGGAGGCTTCACCTATCCGATCATCGCCGACCCCACCTACTACGGTGAGTCGCTGATCAGTTCGGTCGTGACCCGCAATCCGGCCGCGGGGCGCGAGCTCTCGGTTCACACCTCGACCTGGTGGAAGACGACGGCAACGTTCGGGGGCACGGTCATATCAATCACGGTGCGCAACCAGGTGACCGATGAGTTCGCCCGGATCACCCCTTCGCCCTGGGACACCACGGGAGCTCGTCAGCAGGTCTCGTGCCACGCGTACTACGCCACGTTGAAGGATCCCTGGAACATCGAGCTGTGGCGACCTACTGTAGGGGAAGCCGCGACAGTCGCAGCGGCTTGTAACCCGTCATGAGGAAGGCTCGAAATGAGTAACAAACTCGGAGTGGCCGGGGGGACCGTGCTCATACTGATCGGCCTATTCCTGCTCGTGATGGTGCAATTCAACCTAAGCGCTCAAATGGATCGAGTCGACCGTGAAGGGATCGGAGGCAACATGTTCGCGCCGGACGTGCTCCCGCTCGGCGTTCTGGGCCTCTTGACCATTGCCATCGGCGTAGTGGTCCTGATCTACACGCACCGCCGGGAACAGCGACTGGCCGCTTCGGACGGCTGAGCATCACAAGCACACCCTCGCCGACGTAGCCCCCTGGGCGCCGTCTGGAGGGTTGGTACGCGTAGACCTCCGGTCGTGGCGCGACGCTCAAGCGTACGCCACGGTGCCGGAGGTCTCTGCGTTGCAGGGGAGCGGATCTCAGGCGGTCAGACGCCGGGCGGCTACTCCTACATCCTCGGTGTTTCGACCGCGACCTTGCGTCGGCCGAGGCGAGAGCAGCGAAAAGGATGGGTCATCTCTCTGCCCGTTCTTTGACCTCGATTCGGCTATTCCGTTCGAGCTGGAGGCACTGTCCCGAGCGAAGGGTTACCGGGCCTATGACGGGGTGAAGCTCGCACTCTCCATCGATGGCGCAACCCCGATCGGCGAGCTTGTCCTTGAGGTTCTACGCACACTGGAGCGAGACGCTGCGCGCACCTACGGACGCGTCGATGACTTTGCCGCTGGATCGATGAACCTCCTACCGGCTCCCACAGGTTGCTGCGGTAGAGCTCTATCCGTACGCGGCCAGCACTCAGAAATTGCGCGTACTCGACCTACTGGGCGGTTGACTGCGGACCGCGACACGAAACCTGGAGAGTATTGACCTGCCATAGATGATGCGGCCGATCTTGCGGCTAGATTCGCCTACCTCGCGATTCCGGTAACCCAAGCCCGTCTGCCGTAGAGAATTCCCCTCCCCGCGCGGGTCGACCGGGGAGTGAGTGCACCGTGCATGTGCATTTGATCACCCCGCGAGGGACGACTCCACTAACCAATCGGTATACTTGTGTCATGAATGTGAATGAGGCTTCGGAAGCGCTGGGCGTGTCGCCGCGACGCGTGCGCGCGATGATCAGCCAAGGCACCATTCCTGCCCAAATGGTGAAAGGACGCTGGCAGCTCCAGGACTACAACCCGCGGACCCAGCGCAGTCGGCGGCCCCTCTCTCCGAGTTCCCGGACAGCTCTCGTCGACACGCTCCGCACCCGGTCTCTTGGCACGCTCACCGCTCAGACGCGGGCGCGTACCGCCGACCGCCTCCGCGCGTTGCGCGACACTTCCGATCCAGCATCGCTCATCGCCAGCTGGTGGCCCGAGGGAGACGAAGGTGGCGACCCGTTCACCCGATCGTTGGTGCGGAACGCTCGGGCAGGCAACAACGCCTACCTCACAAAACTCGTCAAACCAAGAGCAAACGAGTACCTGCGGAGCCGCGAACGCCTCGCAGACATCCTGAAAACAGAGCGTGCCGTCCGCGGACTCAGCGTCCTCGAGCTCGCGGACGCATCCGGAGTGCAGTCGAAGATCATCAGCCATCTGGAAAAGGGGTTACGCGTCTCGTCACCTGCCGCAGCCCTCCGCGCTCTCGCCGTCGTAGGCGTCCAACCGACCGCCCTGCCGGACCTGGAAATGAAATGACCCGGGTCCTCGAGGTGTGGCTCGAAGGTACCCACGCCGGGCAGTTCGTGCATGCCAACGACGGCGCCGTGACGTTCACCTACGACCAGGATGCACCCGACACCCCGATCTCCTTGTCCCTCCCGCGTGACGGGTCAGGCACACGAGCAAGTGCCTCCAACTTCCTCGAGAACATCCTTCCCGACCACGACACAACACGCGCTCGCATGGCGGCCGCGTACGGCGCATCATCACCTGACACGTTCGACCTCCTGCACGCTGCGGGTGGCGACATTGCGGGTGGGCTCGTAATCCTGCCCGAAGGAGAAGCGCCCACACCCGCCGACCGTGCGGAGCTGAACCCGGTCCTCGTTGAGGAGACCGCTGGACGTATCAGCAGCATCAAACGGGACCCGGACTCCTTCTACCCTTCCGAGGTGCCGGCCCGGTTCTCCCTCGCCGGCACGCAAGGCAAGTTCGCTCTCGCTGAAATCGATGGCTACTGGTACTGGTCGAACGCGACGCTACCGTCCACTCACATAATCAAGCCAGGAAACCCAAAGCTCCACGGCATCGAGAGAGCTGAGGTAGCGGCACTCGCACTGGCACCCCTAGCCGGTGTTCCCGCACCCGTAGCGACAGTCCTGAACGCCGAAGATCAGACGGCGTTCATGGTGGAGCGGTTCGACCGGGACCGGAGCCACGGGGACATCCCGAGAAGGCTGCACGCGGAGGATCTCGCCCAGTCCCTCGGTATCGGACCCAAGTCGAAGTACAACGTGTCAGTGAAGCAGGTCGCGGACATCATCGGGACCGTAGACGATGACGGCTCGATCCTGCGAAGTTTCCTCCGACAACTGACGTTCAACACTCTCATCGGCAACGCCGACGCGCACGCGAAGAACTACTCGCTCATGCTGGGATCACGCGGGGCACGCCTGGCGCCGCTTTACGACGCGGTTCCTGTCATGCTCTACCCGACATACGACCAGAAGCTCGCCATGCGCATCGCGGGGGCGCGTCACCCGCAAGCGGCGGGACCCGACCACTGGCGCAAACTCGCCCGCACCATTGGCGTCGATGAAGATGAGATGCAGTCGATCGTCATGAGCGTCGCATCCGGTATCCGCGAACACAACGAATCCGCCTGGACCACCCTGGCCGTAGATCAAGGGGTACTAGTGCGCAACGCGGTCGATCGAAACGTGGACGTCGCCCTCGGGGTGAAGAAGCCCTCCGAAACAGCGCGAACGGGGACCATCACGGTCCAGGACGGGGTCCACCGCCGGAAGACCACCGCGTCGTCCACGCCTGGTTCCTTCGCGCCGAAGCGCAACTCCGCCCCGGTGGGTGAGCTGAGTGCGCAGATTGAAACCGAGTCGGACGGCTAGCGCATCACCTGCTCGGAGCGCTCCGACTCCACGCTGAGGCAGAACTGCTCTGTCCAGATCCAACTACTGTGTCTCACACAGGCGCCCCACGCGGCGTAGTAAGAGTGAGACACTCCGTCGCAACCGCATCTAGAGCACCCGCTCTCCCTAACCGAGGTGCTGGATCGTAGTAAAGGGTCCGGATTGCACGCAGGCGGTACGCGTGTGCGGATTAAGCAAGTCACGCATCAGCCCGCCGCATGTTGCGCGACGTGGCTACTCCGCACAAGTCGTCAGGTCATCGCAGTCCCCAGAACGTACCGGGTCGACGCTATCCGCGAGCGCGATTCTCCCCATGAGTGCATCAATCGCTGCCATGTGTCAGCTCGGGCCGCCTCAACATTCGGTCCGCATTGGCCTACATCGCATTTACTCGCCGCCCCGAAACCCGTGAGGTGTCTGCTTGCACTCGAGTAATAGGGCGTCCAGTTCGCCGCCGCCCACCGATGCCAGTTCCTGGTAGGGCGACCACGGAATGCCGTTCACATTCGTCGAATCCACAAAAGCACCCTTGCTCGGCATCTCGATGTCATAGCCGCGTTCGGCTAGGCATGGCACCAGCGTGTTGGCGTAATAGTCGTAGAGATAGGCGATCTCATCGTCCGTTGGCGGCAGAGTAAACGCGGGATCTGTGGGGTACTTCACGCGACAGGTATAGACGGCAATGTTCTGCTGTTCCGCCTGTGCCTCGGGCGTCGCACCGAACGAGATGCCGCCGTCTTCGCGGGCTGTCGCCGGGTAGCCGAGCTCCTGAATGCACTGTGCGACGACTTTTGCTGAGTCGGCCGCCGTAACGACACGCACCTGCTCAACTTGAGGTCGTTCCGCATCCGGAAACATTCGCTGAACTTCGCCCCACGCTTGGTTCGCGGCCTCGTCGATCATCCGCTTCTCAGTGGCGGCGTCAACAGTTGGCGCGGGGGGCGCCGCGGCTGCGCCCCCCGCGCATCCGACGAGCAGCGACGCCCCCAGAATCAGAACCGCCGCCGCCAGGCTCCGGTGCTTGCCGATCACACACCACCGCATCCGGTGTAGGCCCAGGAAAGGTGCGCTGGTGTCGCGGTTCCTCCGTCTTGGCCGGTGACGGTGGCCGCGCTCCAGGTGCGCGCCATCGATGATTGTCTGGTCGCACCGAACACGCTGTTGTTCCAGGATGCCAACATCACGTTCTGCCGGTAGTGGGCCGTGTATCCAGTGGAGTTGCTGCGAATGAACGCGGTAGCGGTGGTACACGACCCGCTACCCAGGTCGTGGTAGTACGACGCGCTGGCGGCGCCCGCGGGGGCGAGGACGAGTGCCAGGGCGGCGAACACTGCCAGTAGCGGAGGGGATGCACGATTGCGCTGTTTCATGTGCGGATTCGCCTTTCAGTTGATGTAGGCCTTCATCGTTGAGGAAGCCGCCAGGATCGACGGCGCCGTTCGACTTCGGCGTTGTGATGTTGGGCACATAGAAGCAGTTCGGGAAGCGCGAGATCCACGATCCAACTTCGCCTCGCGAACGGCTGGCGGCCATTGGCGACGACAATCGAGATGGCTAGCTACGCGTGAACGCCCGCAATTACGCGCGTTCGGGTCTGAAACCCGTGCCGGGGTCATACGAGCGCCCAGCGGAGGAATCATCCGTACGGATGATTCCTCCGCTGGGGTGCATGCCGGCGCGCACGTTCTGCTCTTGGCCGTGATGCGTCTCAGAGTGAACGCTCGTCATCGGTGGGCCTCGAGAGGGCGGCGGTTGGCGGGCGGCGAGGAACACGCGTGAGTGCCCGCTGCCTAAGTAGAACTCATCCGTTCAGACGAATCCTGGCCCGCCCATCAAAGTGAGCAGTCGAAAGCGCAGTGGGTATGGAAACCAAGCTGTGACGGCTCGTGAGTGCGCTGATGGCAACAGAAAACGGGACGGCGGCATCGTCGGAGGCCGATCAAGCTTCATGCCTCGCGGCCGGTTGTGCGACAGGATGCGTCAGACGAGGGGGTCATGTGAACAAGACCAAAGGATCAAAAGTTGCTGGATGCGCGACGTTCCTGCTTGTCGCTCTCCTGGGGCTCCCCGGGTGCGCACCAACTCTCGCCGCCGAAGGGTCTACTCCGGAGGCCGGTGAACTCGACGCATCCTCAGCCGCCGACGGCGCTTGGAGCGACGTTGTTTCCGTCTATCCCGATGCGCTGCGGCCCGATGTGGAGCCGGTGCGCACGGTAACCACCGATGAATGGGCGGACGTGATATCTCAGTGCCTTCGGGACGAAGGATTTCCAGCTGTCACGTCACCCGGGGACGGGTCAATCGAGTGGAGCGGAGTACCGCAAGCTCAGATGCAGAGCTTTCACGTTGCTCGCTACAGCTGCACCGTCATGTTTCCACGGGACCCCTCGCATCAGGGGCGATTGACACCAGCCCAACTGGACAAGCTCTACGACTATTACGTCGGCGAGCTCACTGACTGTCTTCAGAACCTGAAGTACGAGGTCCCGCCCCGGCCGTCTCGTGAGGTGTTCAAAGAGACCTACTACACGGCGCCCTGGTTACCGTTCGCGGAGGCGTTCAGCGGCCCATTGAGCGAAGACCAGCGGTCTCAACTCAGCCGTGACTGCCCTCAAGCGCCGTCCGATCTGTAGTAGATCATCGACCGGTCGAGTCATCCACCTAGTCCGACCACATGAAAGGAAAGATCATATGAAACGACGATCACGTGCATTGACGGGTGCGCTCGTTGCCGTTGGGCTGGTGCTGCTCACAGCATCGCCCACTTGGGCGGGAAGTAACACCTTGACTCCGCTCGGATGCAGCGGAAGTAGCAAGCTGTACTCGGGCTCTACAACGATGGGGGATACCTCCCATAACATCTGGACGAGCATCAATAACAACCAAGGCAAGTGGTGGCCGGGTGACGGTGTGTGGAGGTCGAGGCAGTTCTACTCCACCAAGTCGTCTGCGAGCGCCGTGAACTTCACATGGGGATCGCATCAACTCACCTACTCAGGTTGTTACACGCCCTGAACAGCGCCGAGTCGATACAACGAGCATGTAGGTAGCGACACCTTGTAGTGCGCGGGGCATGAGTGGTGACTGCGGAGCCCTTGCGATCCCGTCGGTGGCGGACTGTGCAGGCGCTCTCGGCCATCGGCGGCACCCTCGATCCTGATGAGCCCTGCCCGCACGAACTCGAAGTTGCGGTTTGGTGGAGAATCGCATTCAGGCATCTTGGTCCGGACTGGACTTGACCACGGTGCGCTTCCTCCTGACACGTGAGATGTCCCAGTGAACAGAGTGGCCGAGTGTAACCAACTTCGGCTTGGCGGTATCGAGGCGGATTATCGGGTCGACGCCACGATTGCGCCCTTTGCCACCTTCGCAAACGCGCACCCGACGAGGGCACTCGACACCCGCTTCTTATAGGGAACCGTATTCGACACCAGATGGCGCTTGATCGGACCGCGGTGACGACCCTCGTCTGCGTCATTCCCACCGGCGCCCATGTGATCGCCGTCGAGGGTGCGGCCGTTTCTGCGCTGACGGAGGGATACAGACAGTGCGACCTGAACGATGGCGGGGGAACAGGCGCAGCGGTCACGTAGTCTCGTGCGCGGCCGCGCAGCAGCGGTTCCATAGCATCACTGCAAACCAACGTTGGCGAAGGCGGAGCTAGGTTCTAGTTGCACAAAATTCCGAGCGCGCTCGTCCCGCCCGGAGCGACGGTATGACGGATAGGTATGCCCCGGAGCCCTCGCAGGTTCCCTCGAGGCATTCAGGGCACACGTAGCTCGCGTATAGGCTCCCTGCGGCTAGCGATCATAGCGGGCGGAACGGCAGCGGCGACCGCGGCGGCCAGACCCAGAGTCCCAAGGGCCAGCACGAACGTCGGGCCGGGGATTGGGTCACGGACGGTCACCGCGATGCCAACTGATAGCAGGACACCGGTGATCACACCCGCCGTCGCCAGCAGTGCCGTCTGGGCGATCAGGAGTCGAACAATAAAGCCCCGCGTAGCACCAAGAGCTCGCCGTCGCCCGAAGTCCTTCCGCCGCATCATCACGAGACCGAACAGGATCGTGGCGACCAGGCCCGATGCCACTCCGAGGACACCAAGGACAAGGCTTCGAGAGGAGTTGGCGAGTTGAGACTTGATTATTGACCGCAACGCCGCCAGGCTCTCACTGGTTTGAACGGTCACCCTACTGGGGTCGTCCGCGCCAACTACCGACAGCACAGCGTCGGCGACGGGCGCGACTAGCTCTGGGGACTCCGCGATCACGAACACTAGGTTGACTGGCGTTGAAGCAGGCGTTTCGCCAGGAACAAGCACGATGGGCTCGAACTCGTCCAGGAAATCGGGAGCGTCCAGTCGTGCGTAGACGGTGGCAGTGAGACCGTCTGTAAGTGTGATTGCACCAGCAACATCAGGAAGCCCTAGCAGGTCGAGAGCGGCCTGCGACGCAAACGCACTGGCCCCCACTGTCCCCTCGGTGAGGATCCCCAAGGCTTCAAGCCGATCGCTGTAAACGTAGCGAACGGCGACCGGGGGGCCGCCAGGAATACGTGCGTTCCGACCATCGACGGCCGACGAGAACGCGCCAGCCCACTCGATTCCCTCTATGGCTCTGATCCTCTCGAGGATCTCGCCAGTGACACCCGCAGCATCCTCCGCGCGGATTTGGATGGTGCGAGTGCCGACGCTGTCGATAGACGATAGTACTTCTTGCTCTGCAGCGACGGTCCTACCCGTAGTCATCATGACCGTCACCACCATGCCGGCAATAACGAGCATTGTCAGCGTGGAGCCAACCGGCTGCGCCCTGGCGGACGCCCACGCTTCCAGTGCGAGACGCCTCATAGCCGCACTTCTGCATCGCAGACGGCGGCAACGTCCGGCGAATGGGTCACCACGATCACGGCGGACCCATTGTGAGCGTGCTCTCGTAAGGCATCAATAACCACTTGCGCAGTAGCGGGATCGAGATTGCCGGTCGGCTCGTCGGCGAGCAGAATCTTTGGGCTGCCTAGCAGCGCGCGGCACAGAGCGATTCGCTGCGCCTGCCCTCCTGAGACCTGTCCCGGCTTCCTGTGCGCTGGCACATCGACCTTGAACCTCGCCAGCAGATCTCGGGCGGCGGGTTCCAGTTCCTTGCGGCTTTGCGCGCGGTATAGCGCTGGTTCGGTCACGTTGTCGAGTACGGTCCGAGATGAGTCCAGCGCTGCGTCCTGAAAGACGAATCCGAACTTCCGCGCTCTCAGGTCCGCGCGCTCCTTGTCCTGCGCCCGACTCGCGTTCTTGCTCTCGACAACGACTTCGCCAGAGCGGGGCGCCAGCATTAGGCCTAGCAAGTACAGCATCGTCGACTTGCCTCGACCGGATGGTCCTGTAATTGCGGTCGTCGTTCCAGCATGGAACTTGGCGCTGAATCCGTCGACGATTGTCTGACCGCCGGAGTAGCCGAACGAAACATCACACGCTTCGAGTATGACGGTCATCCGGTCGCCTCCCCGGGGACTCGAACACGAACGCCAGCATCGACGCCGTCGATCACGGCCATTCCTCGAGCGGTGCCCATCACGGTGGCGGATCGACGGATTCCCGCTTCATCAATGACTGCCAGTTGGCCGTCTGCGGCGGACACCAGCGCTGCTGAGGGCACCACCAGTCCAGTCACCGTCTCCACCGTCACGACTTCGGAACTCAGAGTGATCGAGTCGTCAACAGGAATCTGTGCGCACTCTTGCTTGCAAATAGGATCCTGTCCGCCTGATCCGAGTTTGACCGTGATCGATCCCGCCACCTCGTCACGAACCTGTTCCTCCGCGACAGCGTCCCACACGCTCCCGTTTGGCGACGTGATCAGTACGCGAGTGCCCGCTGGCATGAGTGACGCTTGAGAGTCGGTAACGGGCACGTTGAATGCCGGCGAGGGCGAGAGCCCGGAAACAGCGGATTCACCCCCAACGAGTGATGCCCCTCTATAGATTTCCTCTATGTTCAGCGCAACGCGCGCTGGCAGAGTAGGGACAAAGATCACGTCGCCGCTGCGGACTGTTCCCGTGACTTCGACGTTCAGGCTCTTCTGCCATGCGCGGATCGCAGCTGCCGTAACGGTTCCCGCCTCGCCGCCCACCTCGCCCCGATAGAACCCGAGGTCGGCAAGTAGCTGTTGGATCTGACGTACATCTTCGCCTTTGGAACCCTCACTGATGTCCCGGAACGAAGGGACGACACCCCGCGCAATCACGACAGGGTGCAGGTCCACCGAGTAGAGCGCGGACCCCTGCGATACTTCAGCGCCAGCTTCCGCACCTATCGATGTCACGACTCCGACCGCGCGGTTAGTCCCGACGGGTGATGTCGTCCAAGCCGCGACGGTGTTCAAGCGGACCGTTGATCCGACCTCTCCGGCAACCACCTCCACGAGCGTGAACTTGGCGGCGCTGGTCGGATCATCAGGCGGACGTACGACAGCGAGCATCGACCATGCCAGAGCGCCGGTCAGCGCGGTACCGGCAAGAAACCAGCCGACTGCGGGGCCGATCCGCTTCGCGTGGCTACCGTTCACTCGGCGCTCCGCCGGCCGCGCACGACTGGCTGCGGCGAACCCACGGGGAGCATGCCCTCGCGCGGACTTCTACTGCCATGTTCGTCCGCGGGTCACAATGCACATCATGGTGCGACGCTAACACCGGCGCACATGCGGGGACTGATGCAGCTATCGCATGGCATATTCCCTTTGCTGTGCCCGACGACGCCAAACCCTTGCAGAACCAGCTCGGATCTCGGTCGGGAGAGTGCGCCAGCCGTCAGGGCTCGCACCTTCGAGTGACTACGTCGTCGGTGACTTCACTCATTTGGACGATAACAGCGACCGCGATCAGCGCGCTCCGTGATCCAACCGCCACGATCGCCGGACTCCGAAGAGTGATTGACGGATAGGCCCAGCTACCTGTCGCGAAGTCGAGCATCACATCTGACAGGGTCGTCGTTGACACGGTTGTGCGCGTCGCGGACAGCATCGCGCGAAGTGATTGATTGCCCGGAGCCACTATTTTCCGCGCGCCTCTGCCCGCGCGAGCATGTGGAGTCCGCCGGAAAACTTGAAGCCGTACCTGATCCCACCAGCCGTGAGCGCCGCAAGACGGGCCCCATGTCCGCGGGTGACGTTGTTTTGTGTCATGTTCCAAACGCGACCGCGCACGAATCCTGACGCGTCGGACAGCTCGGTTGCCTCTGCGATTCACCTGTCGGCTGCACACCGCTCGGACGTCACTGAGACGAGAGGCGTGACGACCGCCAGGACGAGTTCGAGGCCGGGACTGCCAGCGGGCCGCTTACTTCGGGGCGCCCTGGCGGGTATGGTCAGCGATTCAAACGGAGTATCTGGCGGGGCGGACCGCGCGCGGGTGTCGGCCAGCAGATGCGCATCGACCTCGTTGAGCCCGGTCTTGTCTCGGTAGCAGCTTCAACTCACGCTTGTCGCATTGTCTGCAGCTCGATTACTCCCGACGTTGGTTGGTCGACGTTCAACACCCACCGTCCGGGGAGGTGCTGTTCGCCGAGTTGAGCTACGCGCCGTCACAGATCTTCGCTCCAGCGAACACGTAGTGGCGTCATTCATTTGAATGAATGTTCTTTGTGGCGCGGTTGGACTATCGGAATCGGCGCGACAGAGACACCAGTGTTTCCGCGCGCGGGGCGAGAGACCTCGGAGCGAAGGCGGGTGCTGGGGACCGCGGCTGGTCGGGTCACGAGTACTGAAGACCGGACAATGTGCTCCGACGGATGCGTCACGGAGAACATTTTGGGGGTCGGGTGGTACCGGTTCATGCGGCATTCTCGACGAGCCATCCGTTGTTCTACGACGTACCCGGCCGCACTCAGGCGGTGAATGCAGCCCTATTTAGGCCAGACGAAGGTCGTGACTGGACAAGTTGGAGGTCTGGCTCGGACCGCCATTGGGTGCACTGGCTTGCTCCTGGAGCGACTCTTCCTGAACAGGGTTGGAAGATTCACATCAGCACGACGCCGTCGGGCGGCGAGGAGATGCTCCGCGATGTCTCCGCGTTCTGTCACGACCGTGGTGTCCCGTTCAAGCACCTTCGCGACATGTCAGTACTCGCTGCACCAGTCCCAGGGAACACGGTTTGCTGGCAACGGTTTGTTGCGTGCGTCGTGCGATCTGGCGTCGGGTGCGGCGGGAGTCCTTGCGGTATTGGCTCGGCGCTCCGGCCAGGCCCGAGCCCTTGGGCCTCTCTCGTTTTTGGAGCCGACGGCGTCCGCGGTCAGCGGGCCGACTAGAACATGGCAAGGGAGGTGAGGACAAATGGGATATCTACTTTCGTTGCAGGCGATGGAGCGGGATCACGATGAGCAGCGGAACGGACAGTTCGCGAGCTATATCAGCGCCTCCGTGTGCTTGAGCAACGTCTCCGCGGTCTGCTGATTCACGGTGGCACCGGGAGAGCCCCGGTGCCACCCTGCGGCATTATCACTGCGGGACCGCGCGGTGGTGGTCATGGGACTCCGTTAGCCGCTGGCGCACACGTTATTCGGCGTGGCGGCTACTGTGAGCACGAGGAGTTGTGATGAGCACTGAAGACGTCAAACACGAACTGCTGGGCGCCGATGGGGGATACGATCCGCTGCTCGGCTCGCGGCGGACCGCTCTCATTTTTGCACTGACGATCTTCGTGACAACTGCGATACAGGTGCTGTCCATTCCCGTGACAGCGCTTCTTGGCGGAACCATCCACTGGGGGCTGGCTCTGCCAGAAGATGTCGTGGTGAGCCTGTTAGTTGTAGGTTGCGCCGTTCAGGCGGGCGTTCTGACATTGGCCGACCGATTCCCCCGACTCACCATCGTGCTTACGGTCGTCACGTACTTGCTGCTGGCGATCGGTCTCGGCATTCCTTCGTGGCTGACTGGAATGTCCCTCGGAATCGCGGCTTCCTTGTTCGTCCACGCAGCACGCGCTTCCGTGATCGCGAGCTGTCTGTGGTCCGCCGGCGCAGTCGTCGCGGCGATGGGGGGTCTCTGGCTGTGGCTCTTGCTCTCGGGCGTGGGCACGAGCCAGGTGTCGACCACGGGGTACGTTCTTGGCGAAGCGGCGCGGTTCGCGGCGCCCGCCGCAGGCGCGACAGCATTAGGCATTTGGTGGGGAGCGCGTGTACGGCGGGTCGCTGCAGCTCGAGACGAGGCCACGCGTGCGACTAACGAACACGCTCGCCGAGTCGCGGATGCACAGCAACACGAGCGTGCGCGAATCGCTCAGGAGCTGCACGACGTCGCCGGTCAGCATCTCGCGGGTCTCATCACCCTCTCGGAGGCAGCGCTCGCTATTGCTCCGAGGCAGCCGACACGGGCACTTGAACTGGTGGCTGCCGTTCGTAGCGAAGGTCGCTTTGCTGCGGCCAGCCTGGCCGGCGCGCTCGCGGACCTTCGAGCGGCAGGCGTCGAGGCACCCGGGGGTACCGCGGACCTTCTGCGCGCTCCTGAGCTGGCCGACTACTGGCGACGAGTCGGGATGGCAGCGAGTCTCCATACCTCGGGGTCATTGGACAAACTTCCCGCCGTGGTGTCGAGCACTGCGTATCGCGCACTACAGGAAATGATGACAAACGTCGCGAAACATGCGCCCGGCGCTGCAGCACGAGTGCAGATAAACGCGCACGATGCCGCGTTGGAGGTAGTCGTTGAGAACTCACTCGTCGGCGATGGGACGCCGCCTACCGCCGGCTTCAACCTGGGCTGGGGTCTGACAGGAATGCGTGAGCGCGTCGAGCTCCTGCACGGGACGCTCGAAGCTGGCCCAGTCGGCCCGGGTTGGTGGCGCGTGCGCCTCTGGATCCCGCTTATCGACGACCCACTCAGTAGGACAATCTCATGACGAAGTCACAACGCATACGAGTGCTGATTGCAGACGACAACCGCGCAGTGCGGATCGGAATGCGTCTGCAATTGGACAATGCCCCGGATATCGAGGTTGTCGGTGAGGTAGGGAACGGGATCGACGCGGTCATGGCTGGTCGCAGCGAACAGCCCGACGTGATCTTGATGGACCTTCAGATGCCCGGAATGAGCGGCGTGGAAGCAACGAAGCGACTTCTCGATGAGTCGCCACACCGCCCCGCCGTGATCGTAATGACGAGCTTCGCGCTAGAAGGGTACGTCAGGGATGCTCTAGACGCAGGCGCCGTGGGATACCTATTGAAGAGCCACGATTCAGAGCGGCTGGTGGAAGCAATACGCACTGCGCATCGAGGCGACGCTGTGGTTTCGACCACCATGATGACGCCCGTTCTTCGAGAATTCGTCCGACGTGGGCGCGGTGCCCAGCTTGATGTATCGGCTACCACGCTCTCGGACGCTGAACTTCGTGTGACGGTAACTCTAGCGAGAGGGATCACGAGCAACGAGGACATCGCGCAGCACCTGTGCGTTTCAGTCCACACCGTACGGTCACATCTTCAGTCCGCACTCAAGAAGACAGGTTTGTCCGATCGAACGCAGTTGGCGCTATGGGCGGTCCGTCAGCAGTTGAGTGTTGAAGATGCTGCACAGTCCTCGTAGCGCGTTTCGGAGTTCATGCTCTTTGGTCAACGCACACGCTTCATCGAGATCGCGACGCCAGGAGCGCATTCGCGCTTGATCGGTGCTCGTGGCAAGGCGACAAGATTCGCCGAATGGTCGTCGTAGAGGTGAAGAATAGGTGACGAATGAGACTGGTAGCAGGTGGTCCGGTACGGCTACTCTGGGTAGCACGAGGCTAGGTATCGCGGCACATTCAGAGGGCCAGAGAATCATCAGCGTAAACAGGGGGTTGCAGGTTCAAGTCCTGTAGCCGGCACCGTTTGTCTGATGCGCGCGCATCCGTGGGCCAGGATGAAGCCGTGAGATTTCGTCGCGCCACCGTCGCTGTTGCCCTCGTGTTCGCCCTTGCGGGTCTATCGGCGTGGCGCTGTCGGTCGGCTCGACCGACGTCACGATGACGAACACCGACGCCGGCATCGAGGCGCTGACCTTCACGGTCGTCGTGACGGCGCGCGACTGACCCCGCGGGCTCAGGGCACTCAGGTCAGGATGACGATCTTGCCCGGGGTGTGCGCGCTGTCGAGTGCGGTGAAGGCGGCGGCGACCTGATCGAGCGGGAACGTCGCGGTGACGGGCGCGATGATCTCGCCTACCGCGACGCGTTCGGCGAGATGCGCGAGGTTGGCCGCCGTGCGGGCGTCTGCCCCGGGGCTCTGGATGCCGGGGACATCGCCCGCGGCGATGGCCACCATCCGTTCGGGCGATAGCCCGAGGGCGAATCCGGCATCCAGCGCGTCACGTCCGTGACAGTCGTAGACGGCCGTGGGCGTGCCGATCGCGGCGACGAGTTCGGCGAGGCCATCGCCGTAGGCCACCGCCTCCATGCCGAGCGAGCGCAGGAGGGCGTGGTTGCGAGGCGACGCGGTGCCGATCACGCGCGCGCCGGCCGACATCGCGAGTTGCCCGGCGATCAGGCCGACGCCGCCCGACGCGCCGCCGACGAGCACGGTGTCGCCGGGGCCGACCGGTACGGAGTCGACGATCGCGACCGCGGTGAGTCCGGCGACGTACAGGCTGCCGGCGACCTCCACCGGTAGTGCCGAAGGGCGGCGGGCGAGGTCGCGTGCCGACGCGGTCACGCGCTCGGCGATGGCGCCGGAGGCCCGGCCCAGGACCTCGTCGCCGACGGCGATCGCGGTGCCGTCGGCGTAGACGGAGCCCTCGCCGACGGCGTCCACGGTGCCCGCGACGTCGCCGCCGATACGGCGGGGGAAGGGGGCTTTCGAGGGAATCACGCCCGCGCGGACCTTCGCGTCGTAGGGGTTGAGGCCGGCGGCGCGCACGCGCACGGTGACCTTTCCGGGCCCGGGCGCCACATCGGGGACCTCCCCGATGTAGAGCGCATCTGCGGCGCCGGTCTGGTCGTACAGGGCTGCGTTGCTCATCGGGTCTCCTCGTCGAGTGCCGCCTCCGATCGTACGCTCCGGCCCGGTTAGGCTGACGAGGATGTCCACGTACCCGGTTCCCGCGCGCCTCCCCGCCGGTGTCGCGCTCGCCGGAGCGGTGCTCGTCGGCATTCTGACCGCCGTGCAGGCGCGCATCAACGGGCAACTCGGGCTGCGGCTCGACGACGGACTCACCGCGGCCTTCCTCTCCTTCGGATCGGGGCTGGTGCTCCTCGCGATCCTCTCGGCGGCGATGCCTACCGGTCGGCGCGGGTGTCGGGCGCTGGTCACCGGCATCCGTTCTCGGACGATTCCGTGGTGGATGCTGGCCGGCGGAGCCGCCGGGGCGCTGACGGTGGCGACCCAGGGGCTCGCCGTCGCCGTCATCGGTGTCTCACTCTTCACCGTTGGCGTGGTGGCGGGGCAGACCATCAACGGGCTCGTGCTCGACCGCGCGGGGTACGGTCCGGCCGGCGTCGTCGCCGTGACCATGCCGCGCGTCGCCGGCGGCGTGCTGGCTCTCCTCGCGGTCGGCATCTCCGTGCAGGGTGGTGTGCTCGACCGTGTCCCGCTGTGGATGCTGGTGCTCCCGCTCCTGACGGGCGTCGGCATCGCGTGGCAGCAAGCAACGAACGGTCGCCTGCGCCAGCGGGTGGGGACGCCGTTGACCGCGACCCTCGTGAACTTCATCGGCGGGACCGCGCTTCTCGCGGTGGTCGCCGGCATCCACATCGCGATCGTCGGTGCGCCGCGGGCACTGCCGGGCGAGCCGTGGCTCTATCTCGGCGGGGTGCTGGGCGTGACCTACATCTTCCTGTCGGCGGCGCTCGTCGTGCACACCGGGGTGCTGTTGCTCGGTCTCGGCGCCGTCGCGGGGCAGTTGCTCACGGCGTTCGCGCTCGATGCGCTCTGGCCGGCGGATGCCGGGCAGGGCTGGGAGACCGAGCTCGTGATGGTCCTCGTCGCGCTGCTCTCGGTCGTCGTGGCCGCCGCGCCCTGGCGCCGCAGCCGCTGACGCGTCATCCTCGGCCTCCGTGCCCCTGCTGCGCGTGCCCCGCTGCGCGTGCCCCTGCTGCGCGTGTCCCGCTGCACGTGCCCCGCTGCGCGGGCCCCGCTGCGCGTGCCCCACTGCGCGGGCCCCGCTGCGCGTGCCCCACTGCGCGGCTTCGCCCCGCCGTCCCGCGAGACCGCGCGTGTGTCACGTTTCGCAGCCCGAAACCGTACATACGCGCGGTCTCGCGGGGTGAGGGTGACGCAGGGACGCGCGACGAGGTGGATGCTGGCGCGGGCCCGGCATCCTGTCGTGAGCGCAACTCGTCCCGCGAGACCGCGCGTGTGTCACGTTTCGCGGCCCGAAACCGTACATACGCGCGGTCTCGCGGGTTGGAGCGGTAGCGGGGACGCGCAGCGACGTGGATGCTGGCGCTGGCTAGGCATCCGTCGTGGCGTACGTCCCAGTCCGCGAAACTGCGCGCGTGTCGCGTTTCGCGGCCCGAAACCGTACATACGCGCGGTGTCGCGCGAGGGCGCGCGCAGTCTCGTGAGCGGGCGCGGGCACGCGCAGTCGCGCGAGGGCGGGTCAGGCCTTCTTCGGCATCCGGCTGAGGAACTTCTTCGCATCGACGGGCTTGCGACGGCCGGCGCGGGCACCGGCGGGCTTGCCGCCGACGTACAGCCAGCCGAGTAGCTCTTCGTTCTTACCCAGACCATGCGCCTTCGCGACGGCTTTCGACCGCGTATAGGAGCCAGTACGCCAGAACACGCCCCAGCCGGCCTCGTCCAGCAGCAGGCTCAGCATGTGCGCGACGCCCGACGCGACGGCCTCTTGCTCCCAGCGCGGGACTTTGTCGCTCTTGCCGTAGCTCGCCACGACCGCGATCAGCAGGGGCGCGCGCATCGGCTTGGTCGACGGCTTGCTGTCGCCCTCCGCCTTGGCGATCGCCGCGCCGAGTCGGGCCCGGTCCGCACCGCGCAGTTCGATCAGCCGCCACGGGCGCATCGCCGAGTGATCGGCCACGCGGCCGGCCGCCGCGATCAGCGCGAGCAGTTCCTCGCGATCAGGCGCCTCGTCGGTCACCTTCGACCACGACCGGCGCGCACGCGCGGCCGCATAGGCCGGGTGATCGGTCAGCGCATCGATCACGGGGTCTGCTCGGGAGTGAACGACAACGACAACGAGTTCATGCAGTACCGGTCGCCGGTGGGCGTGCCGAACCCGTCCGGGAACACGTGCCCGAGGTGCGAACCGCAGGTCGCGCAGCGAACTTCGGTGCGCTGCATACCGTGGGAGGAGTCGTCGATGAGCTCGACCGCGTCGGGGCGCACCGACTCGTAGAAGCTCGGCCACCCGCAGTGCGAGTCGAACTTCGTGCCGCTCTGAAACAGCTCCGACCCGCACGCGGCACACGCGTACAGCCCGGCGCGGCTTTCGTCGAGCAGTTCACCGGTCCACGCGCGCTCGGTGCCGGCCTGGCGCAGCACGGCGTACTGGTCGGGCGACAGCTCGGCGCGCCACTGGTCATCGGTCTTGTCTACGCGGTAGGTCATCACAGACTCCTTACGTCCACCCCTATTCAACCCGAACCTGCGCGCGGGTGTTCCCCGAGAATGGGGGAGTGGACCAGCCGATCGATGTCATCGCCGAGCGTTTCGGCCGTTTCGCCCGCGACGAGGCCCCGGGACGGTCAGAGCTTTACGCGCAGTGGGCGGCGGGCATCGCGGCGGATGCCGAGGTTCAGGCAGTGCTGGCCCGCATCCCCGCGCGGCACCGGCAGCCACCGCTCGTGTTCGCCGTGACCCGGCTGCTCGGCTCCGGCGAACCGGACTTCCCCGGGTGGCGCGAGTGGATGCTGGCGCACGCCGACGAGGTCGTGGCGGAGTGCGGGCGCCGCTCGCTGCAGACCAACGAACCGCTGCGCTGCGCGGCACTCTTGCCGGCGCTCAGCCGCATTGAGGGACCGATCGCGCTGCTCGAGGTCGGTGCGAGCGCGGGATTGTGTCTGTATCCCGATCGCTACTCGTATCGCTACACCGGCGCCACCGGCACGATCGCGCTCGATCCGGCATCCGGGCCGTCGCGCGTCGTGCTCGACTGCGAGGTGCGCGGCGAGCGGATGCCGGCGATCGCCCTGCCGGACATCGTCTGGCGCGCGGGGATCGACCTCGACCCGCTCGATGCGGCCTCTCCCGACACGGCGGCGTGGCTCGAGGGACTCGTCTGGCCGGGGGAGACCGGCCGCGCGGCGCGCGTGCGGAATGCCCTCGCGATCGCCGCGGCCGACCCGCCGCTGATGGTCGCCGGAGATGGGATCGACCGGCTCGCCGAGGTGGCGGCATCCGCCCCCGCCGGCGCGACGCTCGTGATCCAGACCCCGGGCGTGCTCGCGCATATCCCGTGGGCCCGGCGGCGGATGGTGATCGAGACGGCGCGGGTGGCCGGACGGTGGATCACGATCGACGCGCCGGCGCTTCACGACGGGTGGACGGAGCCGATCGACCTCGACGCGTGGCCGGGTGGCTTCGCCGTCGCCCTCGATGGCCGGGTGCAGGCGGCGGCCGATCCGCTCGGGGGATGGTGGCGATTGCACGACAGTCCCGCGTCGCGCCCGGGTGCGGCGGCCGCGCGGGGTTAGCGTGAAGACGTGCCCCTTTCCGACCGCGACGAGATGATCCTCGACTTCGAAGCCCGGTGGCACCAGCACGGTGCGGCGAAGGAAGAAGCCATCCGTAGCGACCTGTCCCTTACCCCGGCACGGTATTACCAGTTGCTCGGGCGTCTGATCGAGACGGCGGATGCCGTGGCTCACGACCCGTTGCTCGTGCACCGGCTGCGGCGCCTGCGTGACGCGCGTGCGCGGGAGCACGGCGCCCGCGCCACGGTGTCCACAGGTTCGGGCCGGTAGCATTCTCAGGTGCCGAAGACTGCCCCACCCCAGGACCGCTTCGACGACCTTCCCGTCGACAACAGCCGGATCGGCGCCCACCGTGCCGAGAACCCGCGCATGCGCGGCGGGGTCATCCTCCTCTGGTCGGCGGTGGCGACGGTCGCCCTGGTGGCGATCGGAATCTTCGGCACGCTGATCGCGACCGGCCGGATCACGGTGTTCCCAGCGCCGACCGCAACTGCCGTGGTCGTGCCGCCGGCGGAGGCTGTCGTCGATACGACCTACGAGATCACCGTGCTCAACGCGACCCCGCAGTCGGGACTCGGACGGGAGTTCGGTGACGTGATCGTCGCGGCCGGCTGGGATGCGGCCGTCGTCACGGCGGGCGAAGCCGGATCGGACGATTTCGCCACAACGACGGTCTTCTACGTCGACCCCGCCGATGAGGGCGCCGCACGTGGTCTCGCGCAGGTGGTCGGGGGAGCGGAGGTCGCGCTGACGGATGCGTACGCGGACCTTCTGGGCGACGAGAACACGAAGCAATTGGTGCTCGTGATCGGCCTCGATAGGACGAGCGCCGCGGCCGGATAAGGCTCGTGTTTCACGCGTGTGAACACTTCGATGCGCACGTGTCAATAGTTGCGGATTCCGCGATTTCGCCGTGCAGTGGCTCGTTAGCATGGCGAGGTCCCACAGCATCAGGAGATCCACAATGAGCGCACAGACCCGCGGCACCGTCAAATGGTTCAATGCCGAAAAGGGCTTCGGATTCATCACCGCAGACGGCGGCGAAGACATCTTCGTCCACTACTCGAACATCGACATGAACGGCTTCCGCGTCCTTGAAGAGGGCCAGGCGGTCGAATTCACCGTCGGCGCCGGCCAGAAGGGGCCGCAGGCCGAGGCAGTGCGCCCCGTCTGACACCCACTCTTTCGAACGACCTCGGTGCTGCGGCGCCGAGGTCGTTCTGCGTGTGACGCATCGGTGCTCGCGGCTTGCACTCCCCCCTATCGAGTGCCAGAATGGGTTAGCACTCACTCCACGTGAGTGCTAAAGACTCATCCTCACGTCCGGGAGGGACGACACACTTATGGCAAAGATCATCGCTTTCGACGAAGAGGCCCGCCGTGGCCTCGAGCGCGGCCTGAACATCCTCGCCGACGCCGTCAAGGTGACGCTCGGCCCGCGCGGTCGCAACGTCGTACTCGAGAAGAAGTGGGGCGCCCCCACGATCACGAACGACGGCGTTTCCATCGCCAAGGAGATCGAACTCGACGACCCGTTCGAGAAGATCGGCGCGGAGCTCGTCAAGGAGGTCGCCAAGAAGACCGACGACGTCGCCGGTGACGGAACCACCACCGCGACCGTTCTGGCTCAGGCGCTCGTCCGCGAGGGCCTGCGCAACGTCGCAGCCGGTGCCGACCCCATCTCCCTGAAGAAGGGCATCGAGAAGGCCGTCAAGGCCATCACCGACGAGCTGCTCGCTTCGGCGAAGGAGATCGAGACCAAGGATGAGATCGCTGCCACGGCATCGATCTCGGCTGCGGACACGGCGATCGGCGAGCTCATCGCTGAGGCGATCGACAAGGTCGGCAAGGAAGGTGTGGTCACCGTCGAGGAGTCCAACACCTTCGGCACCGAGCTCGAGCTCACCGAGGGTATGCGCTTCGACAAGGGGTACATCAACCCGTACTTCGTGACCGACCCGGAGCGCCAGGAAGCGGTCTTCGAAGACGCGTACGTCCTGATCGCGAACCAGAAGATCTCCAACATCAAGGACCTGCTGCCGATCGTCGACAAGGTGATCCAGGAGGGCAAGGAGCTTGTCATCATCGCCGAGGACGTCGAGGGTGAAGCCCTCGCGACGCTGGTGTTGAACAAGATCCGTGGCATCTTCAAGTCGGCTGCCGTCAAGGCTCCCGGCTTCGGCGACCGTCGCAAGGCCCAGCTGCAGGACATCGCGATCCTCACCGGCGGCCAGGTCATCACCGAGGAGGTCGGTCTCAAGCTCGAGAACGCCACCACGGACCTGCTCGGTCGTGCCCGCAAGATCATCATCACCAAGGATGAGACCACGATCATCGAGGGCGCCGGCGAAGCCGACCAGATCGAGGGTCGCGTCACGCAGATCAAGCGCGAGATCGACAACACCGACAGCGACTACGACCGTGAGAAGCTCCAGGAGCGTCTCGCCAAGCTCGCCGGTGGCGTCGCCGTCATCAAGGCGGGAGCGGCGACCGAGGTCGAGCTCAAGGAGCGCAAGCACCGCATCGAGGATGCTGTGCGCAACGCGAAGGCTGCCGTCGAAGAGGGAATTGTCGCCGGTGGTGGCGTGGCGCTCATCCAGGCTGGCAAGAAGGTCCTCGACGGCCTCGAGCTCAGCGGTGACGAGGCGACGGGCGCGAACATCGTGCGCGTGGCGATCGAAGCCCCGCTCAAGCAGATCGCCCTCAACGCGGGTCTCGAGCCCGGCGTCGTGGCGAACAAGGTCGCGGAGCTGCCGACCGGTCACGGTCTGAACGCCGCGACGGGCGAGTACGGTGACCTGTTCGCACAGGGCATCATCGACCCGGCCAAGGTGACGCGCTCGGCGCTGCAGAACGCGGCCTCGATCGCCGGTCTGTTCCTGACGACCGAGGTCGTCGTGGCGGACAAGCCCGAGAAGGCTCCGGCCCCCATGGGTGACCCGTCGGGTGGCATGGACTTCTAAGTCCACTGCTTCGGCTATGACAGAAGGGCCCTTCCTCGCGGAGGGGCCCTTCTGCGTGCCCGGCGCACCCGAGTGTGTCCCACTTCTGGTTGTTCCTGCGGCTGTAAAACGACCCTTTCTGGGACATGGGCTGCCCCAAGTGGGACACGGGGGCGGGGGGAGTGGGGCGGGCGCCCGCGCGGTGCGGTCAGCGGAAGAGGCCGGCCGCGGACAGCTCGGTCTGCGCGTACTGGTCGCCCGCGTGCGCGAGCGCACCGCCGATGTCGCCGAGCGCCGCGTCGAGCTCGCTCTGCGCGTGGCGCCAGCGCTCGATCACCCCTTGAAAGGCGGCCGCCGCCGAGCCGGTCCACGACCCTTGGAGGTGCGTGAGCTGAGCGAGCATGGATGCCGTCTCACTCTGCAGGCGGTCGCCGGTCGCCCGGATCGCCGCGGTCGCGGTGATCACCGCATCGCTGTCGACGCTGAAGATTGCCATGATGTCCCTTCCGGTGGATGTGGCTCCACGCTAGGCCGGAGCGCGGCATCCCCCCGCTCGTCGTCCCTCATCTGAGGACAACTCGAGCTGTCCCGCTCCTGGGGAGGAGGCTCTGCGCCGTGTCGGTTCCCCCTCGCCCGCCGCGCGAGGGGGCGCGATCTGCCCGCTGCGCGCTCACCTCTGGGCAGATTGTGCCACCTCGTCCAGGCCGCTGCGCGGGGAGGGGGCCCGATCTGCCGGGAGTTCTTGCGGGGGTGGGCACATCGCGCCACCTGGATCGGATGCGCCCAGCGGGGCCCAGCGACGAGCCCGCGCCCCGTGCCCTACTCGTCGACAGCGCGGATCCGCGGGAGCGGCTGAGTCTCGATCAGGAGGTGGTCGGCGGCATCCCGCGCCTGCGCGAGCGGGAACGCGACGCGGAAGGTCGCGCCACCACCGGGCGTTTCGGTCACAGCGATCGACCCGTGGAGGGCCTCGACGACGGAGGCGACGATCGACAGGCCGAGCCCCGACCCGCCGGTCTCGCGGGTGCGCGAGGTGTCGGCCCGCCAAAACCGCTGGAAGATCTTGTCGCGGATCTGCTCGGGGATGCCCTCGCCGTGGTCGGCGACCGCGATCCACCCCATCCCGGCCTGGTCGTCGACCCCGACGCTGATCTGGATGGGAGACCCGGCGGGTGTGTAGCGCCGGGCGTTGCCGAGCAGGTTCGCGACGACCTGGCGGATGCGGTTCTCGTCGCCGAGGACGATGGGCGGCGGCCCCGCGGTCGCGAAGGAGAATGCCGGTTCGTCGGATGCCGGCACCTCGCCGTCCGGCACCACTCGTCCGCGACGACGCAAGAGCCCGGCGAATCCCGTTGCGGAGCGGCGCGGGATCGCGCCCGTCGGCGTGACGATCGGGGTAGTCGGGGCAATGGGCGTGCGTTCGGCCTCGCGCGTGACGAACGTGACGTCTCGGTCCGGCGCCGTGGCGCGGGCATCCAATGCGGCGTCGCGGGCGATGGGGCGAAGATCGACGTCCCGCACCACAATGTCACGGCGCTCGTCGAGCCGGGCGAGCGCGAGGAGATCCTCGACCAGCACGCCCATCCGGATCGCTTCCTTCTCGATGCGTTCCATCGACTGGGCGATCTGGTCGTCGCCCGAGATCGCGCCCATCCGGTACAGCTCCGCGTAGCCGCGCACGGTGACGAGGGGGGTGCGCAGCTCATGGCTCGCGTCGCCGATGAAGCGGCGCATCTGCTGTACGGTCGCGTCGCGCTGGCCGAGTGCCTGGTCGATCCGGTCGAGCATGGCGTTGATCGCCGTCTTCAATCGGCCGACCTCGGTGCGCGGCGAGATGTCGCCCATGCGCTGGCTGAAGTCGCCGGCCGCAATCGACATCGCCGTCGATTCGACCTGCCCGAGGCTGCGGAAAGCGAGCGTCACCAGCCACCGTGTGGCCAGGGCCCCGCCGATCATGGTGAGCACTGCGAGGATCGAATAGATCCCGAGGAAGTTCCGCACGGTCTGGGTGACCGGTGTCAGCGGCAATGCCAGCAGTTGCACATTCGATTCGCGCGCCCCCGGAATCTGCAGGATGTCGACGGCGGCGTGGAAGACGGTCTCGCCGTCGGCGGACGTGAGGTCGAACGTCGATGTGCCCTGCATGAGTGCTTTGTCGAGTCCGAACGTATCGGGGAAGTCGGGGGGATGCTGCGACGCCGGACCGCCGGTGGCCAGCCGCGTGCCGTCGGGTCCGTAGACGGCGATGTAGAACGTCGTGAGGGGGAGGGGGGAGGGCGCGGCGAAAGTGGCGACCCCGTCGACGACCACGACGTCGAGCAGGCTGCTGGCCTGATCGAGGGTCACCGTCTGGCTGATCGATTGGTCACGCTCGGCGATCTGGGCGTTACGGAGGAACACAGCCGTTCCGAGCCCCGCGGCGAACAGGCCGATCGCGAGCACCGCGACCGTGACACCGGTGACTTTGGCCCGCAGGCTCAGCTCGCGCCACCACAGGGTGACCCGGTCGTTCTTCTTCGCGTGCCGCGCCGGGGCGCCCGTCGTGTCCATGACGGCGGGCTACGCCGTCTTGCCGGCCTTCAGCATGTAGCCGAAGCCGCGCTTGGTCTGGATGAGCGGCTCGCTGGAGTACGGGTCGATCTTGCGGCGAAGGTAGGAGATGTAGCTCTCGACGATTCCCGCGTCGCCGTTGAAGTCGTACTCCCACACATGATCGAGGATCTGCGCCTTGCTGAGCACCCGATTGGGGTTGAGCATGAGGTAGCGCAGCAGCTTGAACTCGGTCGGGCTGAGATCGATCGACACATCGCCGACCAGCACGTCGTGCGTGTCTTGATCCATCGACAGTTCGCCGGCCTTGATCGTCGACTCTTCGTCGGCCTGCATCGTGCGGCGCAGAATCGCCTGGATGCGGGCGACGATCTCGTCGAGGCTGAACGGCTTCGTGACGTAGTCGTCACCGCCGGCATTCAGGCCCTCGATCTTGTCTTCGGTGTCGTCCTTCGCCGTGAGGAACAGGATCGGTGCGGTGTACCCGGCGCCACGCAGGCGCTTGGTGACACTGAAGCCGTTCATGTCGGGCAGCATGACGTCGAGGACGATGAGATCGGGTTCTTCCTCGAGGACAGCCGAGATGGTCTGCGCGCCGTTGGACACGGCGCGCACCTGGTATCCCGCGAAGCGGAGGCTCGTGACGAGCAAGTCGCGGATGTTCGGTTCATCGTCCACAACGAGGATGCGCGGTGCAGTCATAGGGTCAGTCTGGCACCGGAATCGTTCAGTTTGCTGGATATCGGGCCGAGCGCGTGAGCCATGATGGATTCATGACGCTTCCCCTCGACGCCACCACGGAAGGCTTGGCCTTCCACCGACTCATCTTCGCGCGCCGCCGGAGCGGGTGGTGGACCCCCCTCGCGACGGGGCTGCTCTCCCTGGCCTTCTACATCGCTTTCCTCGTGGTCGTGCTCGTCGTCACGGTGATCGCGGCCTTCGCTGATGCGTCGCTCCTCGGCGAGCTCGAGGCCATGACGGTGAACCCCACGTTCGATCTGACCGACCCGTTCCTCGTGTCGATTCTGCTCGGGACGATCGCGCTCATGCTCCCGGCCTACGTGCTGGCATCCCTCATCGTGAACGGACGACGCATCGGGCTGATCTCGTCCGCCGCGGGCCGGTTGCGCTGGCGCTGGATGCTGCTGTGCACCGGCGCCGCCGCCGTGATCGCCGTGGTGCTCACGGCGTTGTCCCTGCTCATTCCGACGGATGCGGCGCCCTCCACCCCGCCGGCGGAGAACCCGCTCTGGTGGGCAACGCTCATCGTCCTGCTTCTGCTCGTGCCCGTCCAGGCGGCGGCCGAAGAGTACCTCTTCCGCGGCTACCTCATGCAGGCGATCGGGCGGTGGCTGAAGCATCCGGCGTTCGCGATCCTGCTGCCCGTGCCGCTGTTCGTCCTCGGGCACCTCTATGACATCTACGGCCAGATCGGTGTCGGGATCTTCGCCGTCGCTGCCGGCTGGCTCACGTGGCGGACGGGCGGGCTGGAAGCCGCCATTGCCCTCCACGTCGTCAACAACCTGCTGGGATTCCTGCTGGGCCTCGCAGGTGGAGGAGACCCCACGGCGACCGACCAGGGGGTCTTCAGTCTGCTGTCCTCGGCGGTGCTGATCGGTGGATACGTCGCCGTCGTCGAATGGCTCTACCGCCGCTCACACCTGCCGCGCACTCTCGTGCTGACCGTTCCTGCGCCGGTGACGTGGGCGCAGCCCGTGCCTCAGTCGCAGCCGCTGCCTCAGCAGTAGGCGATTCGGCGCGCTGCGCTCCCTCGCCGTGCGAGGAGGGGGCTCATTCTGCCCCGTACCCGCGAGGGGGTGGACAGAATGTGCCCCCTTGATGGGGGTGCCTGGAGGAGGGGGCTCAATCTGCCCTGCACGAGGGTGGGGTGGGCAGAATGCGCCCCCTGATGGTGGGCGCAGGACGAGGGGGCTCAATCTGCCCCGTACCAGCGAG
>NZ_CANKZA010000006.1 GCF_947488465.1 uncultured Microbacterium sp.
CACTGACAATCCATAACGCCAGCCCCTCCGGAAGAAGGACTGGACTTGATCCAAAGGAATCTCACCCCACCGAAATGGAGTTGAGGTTATTTGGCATTTGACAAGTGCACGCTGTTGAGTTCTCAAGGATCGGATACTCCCACTGCTCAGCCTCTCAGCCTCGCCCGCAGGGCAACTTCTCTTTTGTCCGTTCGATGTCGGCAGATCGGCGCTTCGTTCGACTTTCGTCGACCAGTGGTCCCTGACCTGGCTCTCTCGAACCGGACTCCCTACCCTAGCACACCCTCAGGTGAGGATTTGATAGTTGGTGGGGCCTGTTCACTGCTTGAGGGTTGCGGGGCTCTTAGCCTCTCCGCTCTCCCCTTTGGGGCGAACAACAAGAACATTACGCGGCGCCCACGTGCCTGCCAAATCCGGTGGGCCGCCCGGGCGTGTCACGTCTCTGCCCGCGCGACGCCGCTAGAGATCGACGCCGATGAGGACGGGCTCGGGCTGCAGCAGCAGGCCGTATTCGGATTGCACGCGCTGCTGGATGTAGCGGGCGAGCTCGGCCAGTTCGCCCGCTGTCGCGCCGCCCCGGTTCGTCAGCGCGAGCGCGTGCTTGGTCGACAGCGCGGCGCGCGATCGGGGCAGTTTGAATCCCTTACGGAGACCGGCGTTCTCGATGAGCCACGCGGCACTGACCTTGACGTCGGGCTGTGTGGAAGCCGGCGGCACGACGAGTCCGTCATACGACTCGAGTGGGATCACCTGTACCGAGTCCACCTCGACGCTCAGCGGCCACCGGGGGCACGCGTCCGGCAACGTGCGGGCGAAGGAGGCCGACACCACCGCATTCTGGAAGAACGATCCGGCGCTGAAGGTGTCCGGATCGTTCTCGTCGAGCACCATGCCTTTGCGGGCACGCGTTGTCCGCACGGTCTCGCGGATCCACTCGAGGGAAACCTCGGCATCCGCGGTCAAGCCGAGGGCCTGACGCAATTGTGCACCGCGAACCGGGATCGCACCGTGGCCCACATCGGTCAGCTCCAGCGTGATGGAGACGATGACGCCGCTCCGCCGCGCGCCGACGCCGTAGTGAGCTTTCAGCACCGAGGTGCGAAAGCCCAGTTCGAGCTCAGCCGCCGAGACGGTCTCAAGCTCGCCTGTCGCCTCATCGAGCAGCTCGACCTCGACCAGCGTCTCGATGATCTCTTGGCCGTAGGCACCGATGTTCTGGATCGGCGCGGCGCCGGCCGTACCGGGAATGCCGGACATCGCTTCGATGCCGCGAAGACCTTCCGCGACGGTGTAGGTGACCAGGTCGTCCCAGTCATGTCCGGCTTGGATGCGAAGTCGCACCACACCGTCACGTTCTGCGGGCACCCTCTCGATGCCGCGATTGCGCACGAGGACAACGGTTCCCTCGAACTCATCGTCCCCGACCAGGAGGTTCGATCCGCCGCCGACGACCAGCCATGGCTCTCCGTCTGCCCAGATCTGAGTCATCGCCGCGATGAGTTCGTCGCGAGTCGAGGCCTCCAGCATCCGTGCAGGTGCACCACCCGCGCGGAGAGTCGTCAGCTCCGAGAGCGGACGAGGCGTGATCTCACGCGCGACCGATGTCATCACGCTCACTCGTCCAGGCGCACACGCACCTGCGCCTTGCCGAGAACGGTCGTTTCGCCGAACGTCACCGTCAGATCGATCCGCGCGACGCCTTCTTCGAGCGCACCGATCTTCGCTGAGACGGTGAGATCGGCACCCTCTCGGGCATCGACGACGACCGGACGGGTGAACCTCACTCCGTACTCGAGGATGCGGCCAGCGTCGCCGAGCCACGGAACGAGCGTCTCGACAGCCACGCCCATCGTGAGCATGCCGTGCGCGAGTACACCCGGCAGACCGACCTCGGTGGCGACGTCGTCGCGATAGTGGATCGGATTGAAGTCCCCGGATGCGCCGGCGTAACGCACGAGTGCTTCCCGCGTGAGGTGGACGGTACGTTCGGCGATCACGTCGCCGACAGTCAGCATGGTCATGCGACTTCGCCCCCGATCAGCAAAATAGACGTGGCGGTGACGACGTGGGCGCCGGCGGCATCCGTGATCTCCGAGACGCTGGTGACCATGGCGCCTTTCCCGAACGGCCGGACGTTCGTGATCTGCAACTGTGCGACGAGCTCGTCCCCGGCGACGATCGGCCGTGTGTAGCGGAAGCGCTGCTCCGCGTGGACCGTGCGCTCCAACGCGATGCCCGAATCCGGCTCTGCCAGCAGTTGCTGCAGCGTGAGGTCTTGGATCACCATCGCGAACGTCGGCGGCGCGACGACGTCGGGGTAACCCATCGCGCGCGCTGCGGTCGGGTCGACGTGTTGCGGATCGTCGGCGAAGACAGCCCGCGAGAACTCGCGCACTTTCTCACGACCGACCAGGTAGGGCTCGGTCGGCGCGAACGCACGACCCACCAGCTCAGTATTCACGGACACGCTTCGATCCTACCGAGGCTGCTCAGCGTCCGCGCTGGGCCCGGATCGCACGCAGCGCCATCTGCCCCGCGATGAAAGCGAGGAACGCCGCGAACAGGATGTTGGCCGTGAGGGGGTTCAGGAGCGTGGCGATCCACGCGCCGAGGGCCGTCGTCGTGCAGGCGGACACACCGACGAGCGCCGCGGAGAGCAGGTCGACGTTGTGACGTCGGATGTTGCCGATCGTCCCGGAGATCGCGGTCGGGATCATCATCAGCAGCGAGGTGCCCTTGGCGATCAGGTCGCTCGTGCCGAAGAGGAACATCAGCGCGGGGACGACCACGACACCGCCGCCGACGCCCAACAGACCGGCCAAGACTCCGGTGATGACCCCCAGAGCGAGCAGTCCCAGCGCGCTCCCCCACGTCAGCAGCAGTTCGGCGTCACGCGACGGGACGACGATGAAGAGCATCACGATCACGACCACGAGGAATCCGACGAAGCCCCAGCGAAGGGCGTTCTGCGGCACGCGCGCGAGAAGCCACGTCCCCCCCTGGGCGCCGACGACGGCGCCGAGGGCGAGGATGAGCGCCGGGATCCAGGCGACGGAGTCGTGCACCGCGTAGGAGATCACGCCGACCGCCGCGGTCGGGATGATGGCGGCGAGCGAGGTGCCGGCTGCGCGGCGCTGATCGAACGCAAGCAGCAGGACGAGCATCGGCACGATGACCGTGCCGCCACCGACGCCGAACAGGCCAGACAACAACCCTGCAGCAAGGCCAATCCCCACGCACGAAAGGATGAAGCGTGGCGAGCGGCGCCCGCTCACGCGGTCTCCTCCGCCGCAGCCACGCCCGACTCTTCCGGAGAGTGATCGTCTTGCGGCGGGCTGACCTCGGTGGATGCGTGCTCGAATTGCGACTGGTAGAGGCGCCAGTAGGCCCCTTCCGCCGCGATGAGCTCGTCGTGCGACCCCTTCTCGACAATGTCACCATGCTCCATCACGAGGATGAGATCTGCGTCACGAATGGTCGACAGGCGGTGCGCGATGACGAACGACGTGCGTCCTTCGCGGAGCGCCGCCATCGCGTGCTGCAGCAGCAACTCCGTGCGGGTGTCGACGGACGACGTCGCCTCGTCGAGGATCAGCACCGAGGGTCGGGCAACGAACGCACGGGCGATCGTGATGAGCTGCTTCTCACCGGCCGAAACGTTCGAGGCATCCTCGTCAAGGACGGTGTCGTAGCCCTCGGGCAAAGAATGGACGAATTTGTCGACGCGGGTCGCCGTCGCCGCCGCGACGATCTCGTCGTCGGTGGCGGACTCGCGGCCGTAGCGGATGTTCTCGCGGATCGTTCCGGCGAACAGCCAGGGATCCTGCAACACCATCCCGGTACGCGAGCGTACGTCGTCGCGCGTGAGATCGGCGATGTTCTGACCGTCAAGCAGAATGCGTCCGCCGTCGAGTTCATAGAACCGCATGATCAGGTTGACCATCGTCGTCTTGCCGGCACCCGTCGGGCCGACGATCGCGACGGTCTGACCAGGCTCGACCCGGAAGGACAGGTCGCTGATCAATGGCCGATCCGGCGAGTAGGCGAACGCGACGTTCTGGAACTCGATCACTCCCCTCCCGTCGACCGCCTCCGGCGCGTCCTCGGCATCCGGCTCTTGCTCGTCCGCATCGAGGAGCTCGAAGACGCGCTCGGCCGACGCCGTGCCCGACTGGATGACCGCCGCCATGCCGCCGAGCTCCGACAGGGGCTGTGTGAACTGCTGCGAGTACTGGATGAACGCCTGAACGTCGCCGAGTCGGAGGTTTCCGCTGGCAACCATCAGACCGCCAAGGACGGCGATGCCGACGTACGTGAGGTTTCCGATGAACGTCATGCCCGGCATGATCATGCCGGAGAGGAATTGTGCCTTGAACGCTGCCTGGTAGAGCTCTTCGTTCTCTTCCTGGAACTTCTCCAGGGAATCCTTCTCGCGCCCGTAGACCTTGACGAGCGCATGACCCGAGAACGACTCCTCGACCCGCGCGTTGAGGCGGCCGACCTTGCGCCATTGGATGCCGAACGCCTTCTGCGACTTCGGACCGATGATCCCGAAGATCACCGCCATGAGCGGCAGCGAGACGAGCGCGACGAGCGCGAGCTGCCACGAGATGGTGAACATCATGAACAGCACACCGACCACGGTGAGTACGGAAGTGACGACCGTCGACAATGACTGCTGCATCGTTTGGGTGATGTTGTCGATGTCGTTCGTGACGCGCGAGATGAGCTCGCCGCGCTGGACCTTGTCGAAGTACGACAGCGGCAGCCGGTTGATCTTGACCTCGACGGCCTCCCGGAGGCGGTACATGGTGCGCACCATGATCACGTTGATCACGTAGCCCTGAAGCCAGTTCAACAGGGCAGACGCGATGTAGATGGCGAGGACGGCGATGATGACGCCCCTGAGCGCGTCGAAGTTCACCCCTGCCCCGACGACGAAGTCATCCATTGCGCCGATCATGTTCGCCATGTCGGTTTGTCCGGCGCTGTTCAGCGCGCTGACGACATCGCTCCGCGAGGTGCCGGCCGGGAATTGGCCGACCAGTCCGAGCGAGGTGACACCTTCGAAGATGATGTTCGTCGCATTGCCGAGAACCTTTGGCGCGATGACAGCGAGCACGACTCCGATCGCGCCGAAGATCGACACCAGGGTGAAGGCGAACGCGTGCGGTTTGAGCAGCCCGACGAGCCGTCCGAAACTCTTGCCGAAGTTCGCCGCCTTGCCGGGTGCGACACTGTCCCAATCGCCGGAATTCTGACGAGCCTGCTCGGCGAGTTCGATCTCGAGTCGCTCTTCATCGGTGAGGACCTCAGGCGTGCTCATGCTTCCACCCCCAGCTGCGACTGAACGATCTCTCGATAGGTCTCGCTTGTCTGCAGCAGCTCTGCGTGCGTGCCGAGACCGACCATCTGACCGTCCTCGAGGACGACGATCCGGTCTGCTTCGGTGACGGTGGACACACGCTGCGCCACGATGATCTTGGTGACCTCGGGCAGCTCGCGCCAGAGCGCTTGCCGCAGGCGGGCATCGGTCGTGAGGTCGAGTGCCGAGAACGAGTCGTCGAAGACCAGGATGTCGGGTTGATGCACGATCGCACGGGCGATCGCCAGCCGCTGACGTTGACCGCCCGAGACGTTCGTGCCGCCCTGCGAGATCCGCGCCTCGAGCTGACCCTCCATCTCCCTGACGAAGTCGCTCCCCTGGGCGATCGCCAGCGCAGCCCAGAGCTCGTCGTCGGTGGCCTCTTCCCGACCGAAGCGCAGGTTCGAGGCGACCGTTCCGGTGAACAGGAACGGGCGCTGGGGAACAAGACCGATGCCCGTCCACAAGTGGTCGAGATCCGCCTCGCGCACATCCACGCCGCCGACCTGCACTGCCCCACCGGTGACATCGAAGAGGCGCGGGATGAGGGAGACGAGCGTTGTTTTTCCGGCCCCGGTCGACCCGACGATCGCGACGGTCTCACCGCGCCGCGCCTCGAAGCTGATGCCCTGCAACACGGGCGATTCGGCACCCGGATACGTGAACTCGACGTCGCGGAAGGACACCGTGCCGGGCGTCGGGAACTCGCTCGTCGCGTTCTCGGACCTGGTCAACGTCGATTCGCTCTCCAGCACCTCTCCGATCCGCTCAGCCGACACGGCGGCGCGCGGAATCATGATGGTCATGAAGGTCGCCATCAGGACGCCCATCAGAATCTGCCCGATGTACTGCATGAATGCGAAGAGCGTGCCGATCTCGATCGAGCCTTCGTTGACCTGGATGCCGCCGAACCAGATGACGCCGACGACGGTGACGTTGAGCACCAACATCGCCAGCGGGAACATCAACACGAACAACGAACCGACCTTGCGGCCGACGACCATGATGTCGTGATTGGCCCCGGCGAAGCGTTGCTCCTCGATGTCTTCGCGCACGAAGGCGCGCACGACGCGGACGCCGGTGAGTTGTTCGCGCAGGATGCGGTTGATGGCGTCGAGTTTCGTCTGAAAACTGCGAAACAGCGGCACCATTCGGCTGATGATGAGGGCGACGAGCACGAGCAGGACCGGCACCGACACACCGATGAGCCAACTGAGACCGACGTCCTGCTGAAGCGCCATGATGATGCCGCCGATGGCGAGCATCGGCGCGGTGACGAGCATCGTGGCACCCATCATCGCGAGCATCTGTACCTGCTGCACGTCGTTCGTGTTGCGGGTGATGAGCGAGCCGGGTCCGAAGGTGGAGACCTCGCGCTCTGAGAAGGCGCTCACCTTTTGGTACACGTCCAGACGGATGTCGCGACCAGCGCTCATCGCTGCGCGGGCCGCGAAGTACGTCGCGATGATCGCGGCGGTGATCTGGCCGAGGGAAATCGTCAGCATGAACATGCCGGTCGACCAGATGAAGGCGGTGTCCCCCGCGGCCACACCCTTGTCGATGATGTCGGCGTTCAGTCGAGGCAGGTACAGCGAGGCCATCGCTGAGATGAACTGGAAGACCAGCACCCCGAGCAACCACCACTTGTACGCGCCCAGGTAGCGGACGAGGAGCTTTCCGAGCATGCGCGTACTCCGTAGCTGCGAAGGGAGGGACGGTCCATGCTAACTCTCGCCGCCGACACGGGTGCGATCGGGAGGTGTCACACCCGGGCAGGCACCTCCGCGGTCCAGGTGCCGTCGTATGAGCGCCGGTGGGCGGTCGTCGGATCGGCGGGATGCCCGGGACAGGTCACGGTCACCCGGAAAGGCGCGGACGGAAGGTCCGCCCGGATCGCCCGTTCCGTCTGCACCAGATCTCGCACCCGCTCGGTGACTGTTTCCTGCTGATCGTGGTCCGGGCATCGGTACAGCGCCGGCACAAGCGTGACATCGTTCATCTGGCCCCCAAGCCGATGATGCGGAACCCCCCAGGTTCCGTCCCCACTCACAGATCTACCAGTCGCCGCCGACATCGGCAAGCACTGGTGTCTCAGCGCATGAAAAAATCCCCGGCGGATGCCGAGGATTCACGTTGTAGCAGGAGCGGGGCTTGAACCCGCGACCTCACGATTATGAGTCGTGCGCTCTGACCAGCTGAGCTACCCTGCCACGCCGCACCCACACGGCGAGATGTGGATGCTGCGAGCCCCGAGACAGGATTGAACTGTCGACCCCTTCCTTACCATGGAAGTGCTCTACCACTGAGCTATCGGGGCGTACTGCCCGCGCGCGGGCAACTAGAAGATCTTATCAGAGCCGGAGCGTCCGAAAAAACCGTTCAGCCGACCGTGTGCGTGCCGACCGTGTGCTCGTACAGCCACGGCATGGGGTCGACGTGCGTCGAGCCGCCGAGCAAGACCTCGAGGTGCAGGTGCGGCCCGGTCGCCTTGCCGGTCTCGCCGACCTTGCCGATCACGTCGCCGGCTGCAACGGTGTCACCTTGAGCGACGCTCAGCGAACCGTATTGCATGTGCCCATAGCGGGTCGAGACGAGTTGACCGTCGATGATGTGGTCGATCAGCACCGTAACGCCGTAGTCGCCGCCGGCTTCGGTGGCGATGCGCACCGTGCCCGCCGCGACCGCGTGGACTTCGGCGCCGGTCCCCGGCGTCAGGTCGACGCCGCGGTGCGGTGACGCAAACTGCGACAGGTAGGTCGTCGAGCCGTAGGACGCGGAGACGGGCACACCCACGGGGAACGGCCACTGAATGGACGCCTCGGAGTTGTTGACCCACGTCCCGGCGAAAAGGGTGACGCCCGAGTCGGCCGCGACGTCGACCATGGAGGCGACGTCGTAGGTCTCGGTACGGTCCAGGTCCGTGGCACCGGCATCCGACGAGGCGACGAACGCCTGGATCTCGTCTGGTGCGATCGAGCTCGACGAAGCGGCGACGGTGATGTCGGCGGCGGGGCCACTCGCAGAGGCAACCGCTGCTGCGGGCATTGTGGTGCCGACAGCGAGGAGCCCGACCACGGTCATCACCCCGAGAGAGAAGGATGTCGCGGCGAGTCGCTTCGCAATCACCCCGGCGCGGTGGCGCGAGCCGCGCCGCGCACGGTGGACGTCGGATGCAGCGACAGGTGCAGGAATTCGGTCCTCATCCACACGAGGCGCCTGGACCGTCTCCCCGGTGAATGCGAAGAGTCGCGCGGCGAACTCGAATTCGTCGACCACACACTCGGGCTCGGGCGTGAACACCGACCCCGCGGGGAGATCGGCGGCGGGGGTGGTCTCCGCAGCCACCTCTGCGGCGGCGGCGAGCCGGCGATACTCCGCACGCGTCATGACACCCGACGTCGCCGGCGCGGTGAGCGCGGGGGGTCGATGGCCGTCGCGGCGCGTGAGCGCGGCGTCAGCCAAGGGGGTGTCGAGCGTCAAATCGCAGGCTCTCGTCAGGCCGCTTCGCAGGGAGCGGGGAAGAACTCGGGGGCTTCAGGTCACCGTCTACCGTTCGGGCGGCAAAGGTAACGATCGGGTAAACACTACAGGAGGCAATCTGAGAATGCGATGAACGGTCAGCAGTATATCGCCGCGTGTATCCGCTCGAACGTCTCCCGCCCGGCGGCGATGACCATCTCGCGCCCGGGACGCCCGGCCGGCTCGCCACCGAGCACGCCGTCAGCCTCAGTCACGAGCAGCCCACCCGCTGCGTGGTCCCAGGGGTGCAGGTTCTTCTCGAAGTATCCGTCAAGCCGCCCCGCGGCGACGTAGGCGAGGTCGAGCGACGCGGCGCCGGCGCGGCGCAAGTCACGTGCGAACGGCATGACTGCGCGCACGCGTGTCAGGTCACCCTCGTGCTGGGCCGGGTCGTATCCGAACCCGGTAGCGAGCAGCGCGCCGGCGGGCGACGGCGTCGAGACATGCAACCGCGTGCTTCCGAGCCACGCGCCCTCCCCGCGCGCGCCGGTGAAGGTCTCCCCCGTCGCAGGATTGTGGACGACACCGACCTCCGGCATCCATGCATCGGGCGTCGGTTCGCCGGTGACCGCGGCGATACTGACCGCGTAGTGCGGAATACCGTAGGAGTAGTTGACGGTGCCGTCGATCGGATCGACGATCCACGTGACCCCGGAGGTTCCCCGCTCGGCGCCGGACTCTTCGCCGAAGAAGCCGTCCTTCGGGCGCGCCCGGATGAGTCGCTCTCGGATGAGGGCTTCGACCTCGCGATCGGCTTCGGTGACGATGTCGGCGAGCGACGATTTGGATGCCGCGATCGTCACCCCGTCTGCGCGGCGCCGGCGAGCCAGCTCTCCGGCTTCGCGCGCGATCTCTTCGGCCAACGTCAGAAGCTCCTGCATCCCTCCACGCTACGCGCACTACCGTGGGCTCATGAGCGAGATCTACGACGCCGTGATCGTCGGCGGCGGCCACAACGCCGCCATGGCGGCGCTCGAGCTCCTCGGCTGAGGCGTCGGCCGGCGGCGTTGCGGGCACAATCTGTCGCCACGGCGGGAGGGTGGCGACAGATGATGCCCGTTGTGCCGGATCAGCCGCGCTGCGGTGGGAGGGGAGGCGGGGGCGGGAAACCCTCGTATCCCGAACGCGGAGCGTCAGTGGACTTGTCGGGCGCCGCGTAGGTGGGCTGTCCGGTGTAGTAGGCGTTCCAGTCGGGGGTCACTCCGTCCGGCAGGACCGGCAACGGGGTCACGCCGTCGGCGTAGGTCGGCCACTGAGCGATCGCTGACGGGGCAGCGTAGGCCACCGGAGCCTCCGGGCGCGGCTTCTTGGGCGCGAACAAGGCGTTGACGAGGGGTACGAGCGCAGTTCCGACCGCGGCGAGGATCGCGAGCGCGACGACGACCCGCCAGTAAATCGCACGGAAGTTCACGTCCTGAGAAAGCAGGAGCGGCAGGACCAGCATGACGGCGAGGATCACGACCAGCCCGATCGTGACGTAGGTGACGATCGTCGTGAACGTCGTTTCGTAGCGCTGGTGTGCCTTCAGGTAGAGCCGCACGTGCAGAAGCGCGCCCTGCAAGATCAGGGCGATCAGGATGAAGCGAAAGAAGCGGTCGCCACCGAACCCGTAGTAGTAGTCGGAGGGGTCGGGCATCCAGATCAGGACGGCGCCGATCAGGAGGATCGCGACCCACGTGATCATGCTCGCGAGGGTCAGCCAGTCCGGTCGGCGCGGAGCCATGTTCGCCTCGGCGATCGCGACGCCGGCGAAGCCCGCCAGCAACAGGATCGTCAGAAACGCCTTTCCGACCATCCCGTTCGCATCACCGACGAGCACCCAGATGACACAGACGATGGCAGCCGCGATGAGGGCTCCGATGGCCACCCAGAGCGCCGCACGCATGATCCTGTTGGTCGGCGGCGACGTGATCTGCTCGGTCATCGTGGGATCCTCCTCGGGTGTGGCCTGTGGCCCCCATCCTGGCATGCACGACCGGTGGAAACGAGGAAGCGCCCCACGTGGGCGCGCTTCGTTCGGTGAGTGGCGAGTGAGGGATTCGAACCCCCGAAGTCGATGACAGCTGAGTTACAATCAGATCCCTTTGGCCGCTTGGGTAACTCGCCAGGTGCGCACCCGCCCGGCTTTTCCAGTCGATCGGAGGCGCGATCAATTATCTTACCCGTCCGCGCCCCGTCCGAAAAACCGGCGTCGCTACACGGCCGAGATGACGCGTCCCACGAAGCTCTCCACGCGCCGTCGCGTTCCGTCGATTCGGCGGTCGACGCTTGCACGGATCTCGCTGGGTGCGAGCGGTGCCGCCAGTCGAACGTTCTCATGACAGCCCAGATCGGCACACATATAGGTGCCGACGCTGTCGCCGTGACTCCCGGCATCCCCCGCCCGTCGAGCCGTGAACAGCGCGACCTGGTTTCCCGGTTGCACCGTGTGGCAGATGTTGCACATCGCCGAGTGCGAACGCGCGCCGCTCGCGGCTCGCACGACGATCCCGATCGCCGCACCGTCCTGTTCGATCACGATGTAGCCGCGCCCGTGAGCGGCGGGATCCTGCCACGCCAGGAAATCGAGGTGGTCCCAGTCGGCCAGCACAAAGGACATGGGCACGGCGAGGTGTGCCCGCTCGTCGCCGGTCGCGTTCACGAGCGTCGAGCGCACCTGGTCTTCGGTGAGCGGCTGCATCCCGCCAGTCTATGAAGCCACGGTTCCTCGATACGCTCATCAATACGGCGAACCCCGCACCCTCTTGATCGCCAGACGCCGCGCACTTCGCCGCGCCCGTCGAGTAAATTGGGCGCATGGCTGACTCTTCTTTCGACATCGTCTCCAAGATCGACCGTCAGGAGGCCGACAACGCGCTCAACCAAGCCCGCAAAGAGGTCGAGCAGCGTTACGACTTCAAGGGCACCGACGCCGATATCGCCTGGAGTGGTGATGCGATCGTCATCAAGGCCAACAGCGAAGAGCGCGCGAAGGCTGTCCTTGACGTCTTCCAGTCGAAGCTCATCAAGCGCGGCATCTCGCTGAAGAGCCTCGAGACCGGCGACCCGGTGGTCGGGTCGAAGGAGTACCGGATCACGTCGACTCTCAAAGAGGGGATCTCGTCGGAGAACGCGAAGAAAATCAGCAAGATCCTGCGCGACGAGGGTCCCAAGTCGGTGAAGTCGCAAATCCAGGGTGACGAGCTCCGCGTGCAGTCCAAGTCGCGCGACGACTTGCAGGAGGTTCAGCGCCTCCTCAAGGCGGCCGACCTCGATCTCGATCTGCAGTTCGTCAACTACCGTTAGAATGACGGGCTGACCTGGGTTTTCCTCTCTCACCCCGCAACGAATCCGCAGAATCCGCCACGGCGACCGTCAACTGCCACCGAAGAAGGTCGCGACGCGATCGAGCGATCCGGGTACCAGCGCGTAGTACGCCCAGGTCGCACGCTTGCTCCGCGTCAAGAAACCGGCGGCAGTCAGCACCTTCAGATGGTGCGACACCGTGGGCTGACTCAGACCCACCGGTTCGATCAAGTCACAAACGCAGGCTTCCTGGTTTTCGGATGCCGCCACGATCGACAGCAACCGCAGGCGTGCGGGATCGGCCAACGCCTTCATCGTGAGCGCCATCGATTCCGCTTCGGCCGCCGCGATCGGTTCCCGGACGAGCGGCGCGCAACATTCCGCCGCGCGGACATCGGTGACAGCAAGAACAGGGGCCATCCATCGATGCTAGTCGATATTGACAGTCATCGATAGACAGGAGATCATGAATCTCGCACACGGTCGACATCTTCTGGAGGACCCGACATGACGCTGCTCGATCTCACTCCTCGCGTTGCCGCGAACGACCGAATGACGACGTTGCCGGTCGCCATCATCGGCGCGGGTCCCATCGGTCTCGCGGCGGCCGCGAACCTGGTCGAGCGCGGCATTGATTTCGTCGTCTTCGAGGCCGGCGACACGGTCGCAGCGAGCGTACGCGCGTGGGGGCACACCCGGCTCTTCTCCCCCTGGAAGCATCTGGTCGATCCGGCATCCCTCCGCCTTCTCGAAGCCACGGGCTGGGAGCTCCCCGATCCCGAGCGGGCGCCCAGCGGCACCGAGTTCGTCGAGAAGTACGTCGCGCCACTGGCCCAGCTCGATCAGATCGCGTCGCGGGTGCGCACCGGAGTCACCGTGACCGGCGTGAGTCGCGACGGCATGGACCGCACACGTACCCGCGCGCGTTCGGCCACACCGTTCGCGTTGCGCGTGCGCACGAGCGACGGCGGCGGCGGCGGCGGCGAGGAAGACGTACTCGCGCGGGCGGTCATCGATGCGTCCGGGACCTACCGCACACCGAACTCGCTCGCCTCGAGCGGGCTGGAGCTCCTCGGACTGTCCGACATCGCCGATCGTGTCACACTCGCGCTACCCGATGTCCTCGGCCGCGACCGCACCCTTTTCGCGGGCCGACACGTCACCGTCGTCGGCGCGGGGCACTCTGCTGCCAACACGCTGCTGGCCCTCGTGAAACTGGCACGCGAAGAAGCGGGGACGACCGTCACGTGGCTCATCCGCAACGCCAGCGCCGTCCGCGTGTCGGCCTCCCCTGACGACGGACTCATCGGTCGCGCGCACCTGGGGAGCCGCGTCGATCGCGCCGTCGAGCGGGGCGACATCGCTCTCGTCGACGGCTTCGAAATCATCCGCGCGCGACGTTCGGAGCGCGGCGTCGAGCTCGTCGGCCACCGCCACGGTGAGGTCGTCACGCACGCGACCGACATCGTCGTGAATGCGACCGGTTTCCGACCGGACCTCAGCATCCTGCGCGAGATCCGCATCGAACTGGACGAGATCGTCGAGGCTCCGAAGCGCCTTGCGCCGCTCATCGATCCCAACGTGCACTCCTGCGGCACCGTCGAACCCCACGGGTTCCGCGAGCTCACCCACCCGGAGAACGGATTCTTCATCGTCGGGATGAAGTCATACGGGCGGGCGCCTACGTTCCTTCTCGCCACCGGCTACGAGCAAGTGCGATCAGTTGCCGCGTGGCTCGCCGGCGACATGACCTCCGCCGAGATGGTCGAGTTGGTTCTCCCCGCGACGGGCGTCTGCTCCACCGATGTCGGCGGCGGAGGCGGATGCTGTTCGTGAGTGGTCAGCGCGCGGACGCGAGCTTCGACGTGCGTACGCTCGGCACCAGCACCGGCGTGCGTGCCTTGTACGCCTGATAGTCCGGGTCCTCGCCCCATCGGGCGTCAGCGCGCTTCTCCAGCAACGGGATGCCGCTGACTCGCGTGAGCAGCAGGATCACGAAGATCGGCGAGAGCAGGGTGACCCACTGCCACCCGGTCGCTGCCGGGAGAGCAACGAACGCGACGCCGATCCAGACGAGGATCTCGCCGAAGTAGTTCGGATGCCGGGACCACGCCCAGACGCCGCTCTGGATGAAGCGGCCCTTCTGCGCCGGGTCCCGACGGAATGCGTTCTTCTGCGCGTCGGCGACGATCTCCAGCACGATCCCGAGGAGCCAGACGATCGCGCCGATCAGCATCCAGACGTCTGCCGCGGGGCGCGCTTCGGCCGTGATCCCCACCCACGATGCCGGCGCGATCAACGGGCCAGCGCGTCCCAGACGACCTCGACGGCCTGCGGGTCGCTCACCGAGACGCGCGCAGGAAGGCGCATGCCGGGTTGCGGCGGCATCCGGCTGTCGAAGACCAGCAATTGCTCGAGGGCAGTCGGCGGGATGCCCGGGCCTTCGACGGAGAGGCCGACCCGATACTCGCGGTAGCGACCTCGGCCGGACGGATCCACGATCGTGACGATCGTCGCCACACCGCGGACCGCGTCGGCGAGCGGATCGCGCGTCAGCTTCTCCAGCCAGGCTGTTGCCTGCTCGATTTCGGACTCTTCATATTCTTCGGAGTCGGGGACGTCACCGGGCAAGAGCACCTCCGGTCAGCCATCTGCGGAGCGCGCGGTACGCGCTCGCTCGGGGCTCGGGAGCGGACAGGAAAATGTCGTGAATGGCGCCTTCGACGCGCGCGAGCGTGACATCGGCGCCGAGCTTCGTCGCCGCTCTGGCGATGTCGTCGACGACGAGCACATTGTCGGACGAGACCGCCTCGGGCGACCAGGCGAGGGGGTTCGACCCCCGTGACGACAGCAGTACCAGCACCGGGCAGTCGATATCGAGCCCCGATGCGACGCGGGCATGCCCGGCGATGATCGCCGCCAACCATCCCGGATGCGTCGGGAACCCCCGCTCGGGTCGCCAGCCGTCGGGCGCCTCGGGGAGCGATCCGAGCTCGCGCTGCGCGCGGGTGTAGAACCCGAAGTCGACGGCCGGATGAGCGCCGAGCGGATCGAAGCGGGCGCGCGCCTGGACGATCGGGGCGAGCGCCTGCCGGGCCAAGGCTCCCGTCTGCAACTCGAGCCACGGACTGTTCAACACGACGGCCGACACGACACCCGGGTGACGCGCCGCCCACAGTGACAGCGTCAATCCACCCGTGGAATGTCCCAGCAGCACGATGCGTCTCCGCCCCGATGCCATCGCCTCCAGCGCCGCCGCGATGTCGCCGTCGTACTCATCGAGAGACGAGACATATCCGGGCGGTCGCGTCGGGCGCAGGCTCCGCCCATAACCCCGGAGGTCGAGCGCATAGAAACGCGCGCCGAGGTCGTTCCAGAAGTGGGCAAGCTCCGTCTGGAAGAAGTAGTCCGACCAGCCGTGAACATAGAGCACATCCACGTCACTGAGGGCGCCGGTGAGCCCTACCCACGCCGCAGGATGCGACCGGACAAGGGTCGCGACGATGGGAACCCCGGCATCCTCCCCCACCTCCAGCGTCAGCTGTTGGAACGGACGACCCAGAATGTCGGGTGCCCACTCGGATGCCATGCGCTCAGCCTACGGCGCCGCGCGCCCGGCCGGATGCGGCTACTCGCCGCGCGAGACCCGCACCATTTCGTCACGATCGACGACCTTGACACGCGCGCGCCCGTGCGGTTCTCCGAGCGCGATCTCATGCTGGTCGAGGCGATGCCACCCCTCAAGATCAGTCCACGCGACGCCGCGCTCTGTGAGAAGGGCGACGATCGCCTCAGGCGACGGATCTTCGGGTGTCCACCAGGAACCCTGGTCGTTGATCAGGTGACTGATCGTCTCCATCGCATCGGACTTCGTGTGGCCGATGAGTCCGACCGGCCCACGCTTGATCCAGCCGGTGGCGTAGACGCCGGGCACCCGTTCGTTCGAGTCCTTGCGGATCGCCTGGCCCTCGTGGTTCGGGATGACGCCGTGCTTCTTGTCGAACGGCACACCGGGCAGCGGCGACCCGAAGTATCCGACCGCACGGTAGAGCTGCTGAATGGGGACCTCGCGGAACTCCCCCGTTCCCACGACGCCGCCTTCATCGTCCGGTTGCGTGCGCTCGTACACGAGCGCCGCGACGCGACCGTTCTCGTCGGCCTTCACCTCGATCGGCTTGGCATAGAAATGCAGGTGAAGTCGCCGACGGGCCTCTCCCCCGGCGTTGTTCACGCTCGGACGCTGGCGCCACGACTGCAGCACGCGGTCCATCACCATGACCTGCTTGTTCGAGGCGATCGCGGCCTTCGATGCCTCGTCGTAGTCGAAGTCCTCGTCGTAGACGACCATGTCGACATCGCGGAGCTCGCCGAGTTCGCGTAGCTCGAGCGGAGTGAACTTCACCTGTGCGGGGCCCCGGCGGCCGAACACGTGCACATCGGTGATCTGCGAAGCCTCGAGTCCGGCGTGGACGTTGTCCGGAATCTCCGTGACGAGAAGGTCTTCGGCGTGCTTGGCCAGCACGCGGGCGACGTCGAGAGCGACGTTGCCGTTGCCGATCACCGCGACAGACGTGGCATCGAGCGGCCACTCGCGCGGGAAATCGGGGTGCCCGTCGTACCAGCTGACGAAGTCGGCCGCGCCGTATGAGCCCACTGCGCCAATACCCGGAATATCGAGATCGGCGTCTTTGATGGCACCGGTCGCGAAGATGACCGCGTTGTAGTGACGTTTCACGTCATCGAGCGTGATGTCCTCACCGAAGCGCACATTGCCGAAAATCCGGATATCCCCACGGTCGAGGACGTCGCGGAGAGCGTTGATGATGCCCTTGATGCGCGGGTGGTCGGGCGCCACGCCGTAGCGGACGAGCCCATAGGGCGCGGGAAGCTGATCGAACAGGTCGATCGCGACATCGAACTTGCGCTCAGCCTTCAGCAGAATATCCGCCGCGTAGATGCCGGCCGGACCGGCGCCGACGATGGCCAGCCGGAGCTTGGTCATGTGGTGTTCCTTTGCGTTGGGGAATCAGCTCGAGCGGTCGACGATGACGTGGGCGAGGCGGACGAGTGCGTCGGTGACGGCACCGTCCGGAAGCGGAGCAAGGGCGGCAATGGCAGCATCCGACCAGTCGTACGCCTGCTGACGCGTCGCGGCAGTCACGGCATGATCGCGGAGCTGAGTGATCGCCTCGTCGAGGATGCGGGGGTCCGCGCCATCCGCGATCCGCGCGACGCCGTCATCGATCGTCGCCTTCAGCGCCCGCGATGCGGGATCTCCCGCGCGGCCGAGCAGGAGGTACGGCATCGTGGGCACGCCCGCCCGCAGGTCGGTGCCGGGCACCTTGCCGGTCTCGGCGGCATCAGCGGACAGATCGATCACGTCGTCCAGAAGCTGGAACGCCACGCCGACCTTCTCGCCGTATTCGAGCACGGGGAGGCGATATTCCTCGGGGGCATCCGAGAAGATGACCCCCGCCTGGGCGGAGGCCGCAATGAGCGACCCCGTCTTGTCGGCGAGCACCTGCAGGTAGAAATCGACCGGATCATCGCCGGCCTGGGCGCCGACCGTCTCGTGCATCTGCCCCAGCACCAAGCGCTCGAACGTATCGGCCTGGAGGCGGATGGCCCGCTCGCCGATCTGCGCCATCAGCTGGCTCGCGCGCGAGAACAACAGGTCGCCGGTGAGGATCGCGACGTTGTTGCCCCAGACGGCGTGGGCGCTGGGCACGCCGCGACGGACGTCCGCGCCGTCCATGACGTCGTCGTGGTACAGCGAGCCGAGGTGGGTCATCTCCAGCGCCGTCGCGCCGGCGATGACGTTCTCGGTCGTGCCCGTGCCGAGCTGGGCGGTCAGCAGCGTCAGCATGGGCCGCACACGTTTGCCGCCCGCCTCGTAGAGATAGCGGGTCGTCGCATCGGCGAGCGCGTCGCTTACCTTGAGTTCACGGGCGAGCGTGTCCTCGACACGGTCGAGGCCGTCCTCGACGATCGCCAGGAGCTTCCGCATGCGCGGACCGGCGAGCACGCGCTCGGTCAGGCCCAGTTGAGCCGACAGGCGCGAGCCGGGAGCGGAGGAGCTCGGAGTCACCCTCACAGCCTACCTGCGACTGGTCACGCGGGCTTCCGCGCGCGGTGAAGCGCGACGATCCCGAACGTGAGATTGCGGTGCGCAACATCGGTCCACCCGGCATCCCTCAGCCACGAGGCGAGGGTCGCCTGGTCGGGCCAGTCGCGGATCGACTCGTTGAGATAGTCGTACGCGTCGGCGTTGGAGCTCACGGCCTTCGCGACGAGCGGAAGAACGCGGTTGTTGTAGAACCCGTAGAGCGCAGCAAAAGCAGCGGATGGCGGATGCGAGAACTCGCACACGACGATCCGTCCGCCCGGTGCGGTCACCCGCAGCATCTCGGCGAGCGCCTTCCTCGGGTCGTTGACGTTGCGCAGGCCGAACGAGATCGTCACGGCGTCGAATTCGTCGTCGGCGAACGGCAGTGCCGTGGCATCCGCCTCAGCGAACGACAGGTTGGCGATGTCACCGTGTCGCCGGCGCCCTTCGGCGATCATGCCGGGCGAGAAGTCGGCGGCGACGACCTCCGCTCCACTCCGGGCGAGACTCACGGAGCTCGCACCCGTGCCGGCGGCCAGATCGAGGACCCGCTGCCCCGGCCGAGGAGCGACGGCACGCGTGTTCGCGCGACGCCAGAGGCGATCATTGCCGAGACTCAGCACGGTGTTGGTGCGGTCGTAGGCGGGCGCGACTTCGTCGAACATGCCGCTGACGCGGGCGGGGTCCTTGCCGAGATCGGCGCGGTGCTCAGTCATCATTCGATCCTAGATCGCGCAGCACGCCGAACCAGTGCGCGGCCGTCTGGTCATCGAACGGTGCGGCTCCGGCGATCACCCGAGCCTCGAGGTCGAGGGCGACGGTCTCGAGGCGCTGCACGATATCGGCCGGGTACCCATAGCGCACGCGGTGCTCGTCCCACTCATCGCGGTCGTCGATGAAGACACCGCGCCCGTCGAGCGCGCGGACGACGTCCAAATCCATGTCGATGCCGACTGGCTCACCGGCATCCCAGCGAACATCCCAGGCGATGTCGATGTACACGCGAATGCGCGGGTGGGAGTCGTTGATCGTGGCGGCGTAGTCGCCTGACGCCGGAATCAGCGTGATGCTGGCACCGTGCGACGGCGCTTCGACGCCGGGCCGGGCGCTGCGCCAGCCATCGCGCTGGCCGACCCAGTCGCCGTAGTCGTCACTCCCGAGGAAGACACTCTCGTGCTCCCAGTGCGGCGCACCGTCCCATTTGCGCCAGCGGAAGGTCATACGGGTACCGGGAGCGGGGCGTGCGGTCACGATGGCGAGCCTACGCCGTCCCGTATTCAGTCTCCCCGTCGCCTGGGGTCCGCGGGGCCCGCAGGTTTCCGCGGCCATCGCCGAATTCGGCGCCCACGGAGACTGAATACGGACCGGGCGGCAGGCGTGACGACGGCGGATTAGGCTGGCAGGTGTGAGTGAGACCACCCCCAGCCCCGTCCGGCTGCGCGCGGTGACCCGTAAGATCGCGGACGCGGCAGACCTGCTCGAATATGCCGATCCGGCCGATCCCCTCGTCTGGACCCGGCGCGGCGCCTGGCTTGTCGGCGTCGGCACGGCCCTGACCCTCACGGCGCAGGGCGCGGAGGTCGAAGGACTCGCTGCGCGGTGGCGCGACGTCGTCGCTGCCGCGGAGATCGACGATCACGTGAACGCGCCCGGAACGGGTCTCGTCGCCTTCGGCGCCCTCCCCTTCGACCAACACTCCGCCGCCACAGCAGTACTCACCGTGCCGCAGCTGGCGATCGGACACCGCGACGGGCGCACCTGGGCGACCTGGATCCTTCCGGAAGAGGGAGGCCCCGATCCGGTCGAGCCGCGCCCGATCGGGTTCGGACCGCACTGGTCGGCGGCCGTCGGCCCGGGCGCCCTGACCCCCGAGGGCTACCAGGATGCCGTCCGACACGGCCTCGCCGCGATCGCCGCCGGCGAGGTGAGCAAGGTGGTCCTGGCTCGCGACCTCGTGGGCACGGTTCCCGCGGGTGCAGATCTTCGGCGCCTCGTGCGCTCGCTGGCGTCCTCCTATCCCGACACCTGGGTCTACGCCGTCGACGGCCTGATCGGCGCGAGTCCGGAAACACTGATCGCCGTCATGGGCGGGCAGGTCACCGCCCGCGTCCTCGCGGGTACCGTGGCTCGCGGCGCGAACCCCGACGACGATCGCGACGCAGCGCTGGGGCTCGCGACGAGTGCAAAGGATCTCGCCGAACACGGCTACGCCGTACGCAGCCTGATCGACGCGCTCACCCCGCACACCACGGCGCTCGCCGCTGCCGAGCAGCCCTTCACGCTGCCGCTCCCGAACGTCTGGCATCTCGCGACGGACGTCGAAGCGGCCACCGCCGACGACACCTCCGCGCTCGACCTCTTGGGTGTTCTCCACCCGACCGCGGCTGTTGCGGGCACCCCGACCGCCGCGGCGCTCGCGGCGATCCGCCGCATCGAGCCCTTCGACCGCGGCCGCTACGCCGGTCCGGTCGGATGGGTCGACGCGCGCGGCGATGGCGAATGGGCGATCGCGCTGCGCGGCGCGCAGTTCGATCTGTCCTCCGCAGATGATGACGGCATCCCCTTCACGGCGCACGCCGGTGCGGGGATCGTGGCCGGCAGCGACCCCGAAGCCGAGATGCTCGAAACCCGCGTGAAGTTCCGACCCATTGTGGACGCGCTGGCCTGATCAGGTCGCGGCGAGCCGCGCCTTTTCCGCCTCGACGTCGAAATCGGCGAGCGGCCACTGCGGATCGATGTCCTCCAGAGCGTCAAGCAGCAGCGCCTGGACCGCCAGCCGCGCGTACCACTTCGCGTTCGCCGGAATGACATGCCACGGCGCGTTCGGCGTGGAGGTGCGCTCCAACACCGCCTGATAGGCGTCCATGTAGGCCGGCCACAGCGCACGCTCGTCGACATCACCGGGATTGTATTTCCAGTGTTTGTCGGCCCGATCGAGCCGCTCCATGAGCCGGGCCTTCTGCTCTTCCGGAGAGATGTGGAGCATCACCTTGACGATGCGGACCCCGGCATCGGTCACCCGTTTCTCGAAGTCGACGATCGCGTCATAGCGACGCTCGATCTCGGTGTCGTCGGCGAGCGCGCGCACTTTGCCGATCAGCACATCCTCGTAGTGCGAACGGTCGAAGACACCGATGAATCCCGCCGCCGGCACGTGCTTTTCGATGCGCCAGAGAAAGTCGTGCGCGAGCTCTTCGGGCGTCGGCTTCTTGAAGGCGACGAGCGAGACGCCCTGCGGATCGACGGAGCCCACGACGTGCCGCACGATCCCCCCCTTGCCCGCCGAGTCCATCGCCTGCAGCACGAGCAGCACCGCCGGGGAATCCTCGTGCAGCCGGCTCTGCGCGAACAGTCGCTCCTGCAGGTCATCGAGCTGACCTGCGCCCGCGTCGAGGTCGGCTTGCCCCGCCTTCTTCCCTCCCGTGTACCCCGGCGTGCTGTCCGGATCGACGTCGGCGAGATGGAAACCCTCGCCCGCACGGAGGAGGTCGGCCGGATCCCCGGTCCAGTTCTGCTGGCTCTTAGCGGTCATAGAGCCATCATGGGGGATACCGGGCTCAGCGATCCAGGGCGACTTCGATCAGCTGACGGCCGCTGACGGGTGCGGTCAGCGCCTGATCGAGCGCCGAGCGGGTGTCCACCCGGAGGTATTCCCACCCGTACGCCGACGCGAGCGGCTCGAGGCCGACACCCTGAGGCGTGTAGAGCACACGGTCCATCGCTGCTGCCCCGACGACTGCGGCGACTTCGAGTCCGTCGAAGATGGTGCCACCTCCGTCGTTGCCGACGACGACCTGCAGGCGCGGCGCGGTCTCGCCGACGGGGAGGAGAAGCGCACCGACATCGTGCAGGAAAGCGAGATCTCCCAGCAGGATGCGGGTGACTCCCGGAGCCCCAGCCGCTTGGCTGGCAAGAGCGATTCCGGTTCCGGTGGCAATCGTGCCGTCGATCCCGGCGAGGCCGCGGTTGGCGTGGACGGGGACCTTCTTTCCACCGAGCACCTGATCGGCAACGCGGACGAGACGCGACGACGCGAACAGCAATCGGTCGTGCGGCCACGTCGCCCGCCACACCGCGTCGACCAGAGTCGCGCGATCGAGCGGTGCCCGAAGCGCGCTGAGCTCGGCGGCAATAGCTCCCAGCCGCTCGCTGGGGATGGACGAGGCCAGCGCGTCGGCGTCGGGCGCGGGTGGCGTGAGATCGACCGCGGCGGCGCGCGAGGCCCGCATCCACGCGCCGAACCATTCGCGATCGAGATCGCCGATAGCCGCCACCACCGCATCGACCGCCGTCGTCGCTCCGTTGAGGTTCAGCGGCTCGCCGGGTCCTCGAACGGCCAGCACCTCCACCTCGGGTCGGGCGAGCACGGCGGTCACTTCGCGGCTCAGCGTCGGGTGCCCGAAGACGACGACGCGTTCGATGCGACCGCCGAGCTCGGGATCGGCCAGCAGCGCACGGTAGCCGTGCACGAGCTGCCGCCCATACCGGGCCCCGCTGACGATCTCGGCGACGAGCGGCCATCCGCCCGTGTGGGCGAGGTCCGCGGCACCGGGACCCGCATCAGCCCCCGCGACGACGATCGTGCGCGGGCCACGCGGCAAGACGAGCGGATCATGCTCGGGCTCGGCGGGCTGGTCCGCTTCACCGATCCCCCCGCCGCCCTGGTAGAGCGCGCCGGACGGCTCGGGCTCGGCAGGGTCGTCGGCGATGACATCGAGCGCGTCGAGCGACGACTCGGCCGGGGGCACCGGCATCCCGAGCCAGTGCGGCAACGCACCGGAGAGCGGATCGCGATACGGGAGGTTCAGGTGCACAGGACCGGCTTGTCGGGTGCCCGCGCCGAGAGTCGCGACGACGGCATCATCAGCGATCGTGCGCAACATCGCCGTCTGCTCGCCGGTGCCGTCCTCGTCGATCTCCTCCGGCACGGGGAGGTCGGCTTCCAGGCGCACGCTCGGTGAGAACATCCCCGGCTGCCGCGTCGTCTGGTTCGCGCCGACGCCGCGCAGCTCGGGCGGGCGGTCGGCGGTGAGCAGCACAAGCGGGATGCCGGCGTGGTGCGCCTCAAGCGCCGCCGGAAGGAGATTGGCGGCGGCGGTGCCGGAGGTGCAGATCACCGCAGCGGGCATGCCGGTCTCGCGGCCGATGCCGAGCGCTGTGAACCCGGCGACGCGCTCGTCGATGCGCACGTGCAGGTGGATCATGCCGCGCGCTTCGAGCTCGGCTGCGACGATCGCGAGCGCCTGGGAGCGAGATCCGGGGCTGAGCACGATGTGCTCGACGCCGCGTTCGACGAGGCGACCGAGGAGGGCCGCCGCGGCATCCGTGGCCGGTACGCGCGTCACCGGCATGTCAGGCGCGGGCGTCGGGTCGGTCGTCGCCGTCCGGAAGGTGCGTCGGGTCTTCGTCTTCCGAGTCGAGCGCGGCGAGTTCTTCTTCCAGTCGCCGGATGCGTTCGTCCTGATCGCTGATGGAGCCGATCCGGCCGAGGAACTCGGGGTTGTCGTCGGGAGCGCGGAAGGCGGGCTGTTGACGCGGACGGCTGCGTCCGACGACGAGCCAGAGGATGCCACCGACGACCGGCAGGAGAACGACGATGAGCAGCCACACCGGCTTACTGACGCCACGGTGCCGGGTCGGCGGTTGCAGGGCACAGTCGACGATGCTGTAGACCCAGAATGCGATCAGCAGCAGCGCCAGCGGCAAGAGAACCCGGACCACACGACCATTCTAGGCGGGGTACCGGGCATGCGGCGCGCGGGGGCCGACGTAAGCTGGAGCCATGCGTGCACGTTCGGCTGTGGTGTTCGGAGTCCTCCGACTTCTCGCGTTCCTCGTGCCGTTCGGTCTGATGATGCTCATCCCCGTGATGCGCGAGTACTACTGGCTGTCGGCGATCTTCGCCGCTCTGATCGGACTGAGCCTGTCGATGCTGTTCCTCCGCAGGCCGCTGGCGGAGATGACCTCCGAGATGGCCTCGCGACGAGCGCGCCGCCAGCGGATCACCGACGAAGAGGCCGAGGACGCCGCGACGACGTCCGAGTGAGCGCCTGCTTCAGCCGATGAAGGCCCAGAGCAGCGCAGCACCGAGCGCGAGCGACGTAAGCGACGTCAGCGCGAGCGCGACCACCAACTCGCGCGGCTGCCGATAGGTCCAGACGATCAGGATCGCCGCGGCCGCGGGGATCAGCGCCAGCAGCCCCAACCACGCCAGTGGGTAGACCTGGGCCAGGAAGACCACGATCGCGAACGCGCCCAGCACGAGGACCGTGTACAGCACCTGGGTCGCGCGCGCGCCGATGCGCACCGTCAGAGTGCGCTTCCCCGCGACGCGGTCCTGGTCGATGTCGCGCAGGTTGTTGGCCAGCAGCACTCCGCACGCGAGGAACCCGGCGGCGACGCCGCCGAACCACGCCTCCTGGTTGACGGTGCCGGACTGCACGAAGGCCGTTCCGATCGTGGCGACGAGGCCGAAGAAGACGAAGACGAACAGTTCCCCGAAGCCCGCATAGCCGTAGGGTCGTTTGCCGCCGGTGTAGAACCACGCCGCAACGATGCAGGCGGCGCCGATCAGCAGCATCCACCAGTGGCCGGTGCGCACGACGATCGCGAGACCGGCGAGCGCGGCGATCGCGAAGAAGGCGAACGCGACGATCAGAACCGTGCGCGGTGTCACTTTTCGCGATGCGGTCAGTCGCGCCGGACCGACGCGATGATCGTCGGTGCCGCGGATGCCGTCGCTGTAGTCGTTGGCGTAATTGACACCGATTTGCAGTGCGACGGCGACGAGAAGACAAGCCAGGGCGATGACCCAGTGGAACGCGCGGTCGACGACGAGCGCCGCCCCCGTGCCGATGAGGATCGGGGTCACCGCGAGCGGCAGAGTACGCAGGCGCGCGGCGCCGATCCAGTCGCCGAGCGTCGGGGGCTCGATGTGCGCGGGGTCGCGAGAGACGTGCGCCTTCTGCGGATTGCCGTGCGGCTTCCGCGGGGCGGTGTGCTTCTTTTTTCGGGTGCTGCCTGCCACGAGGGGAATCTTATGCCGCGTTTCGATGCGCGGTCGTATGGCGGATGGGGCCCGTGTTGCCTGATGCGGCAGGTGTAGGCGCCACCGACGCCTGCGTCATGCGACTGGACCACCATTCGCCAGGGCTCGGAGCGTGACGCGGTCGGGCTTGCCGCTGGGGAGGAGCGGGATCCGATCGACCCGGAGAACCTCCCGCGGCCGGGCGGCGGCACCGAGCGCGGCCGCGACCGCGGCACGGATGGCCTTGAGTTCGGCGTCGCTGTCGACGACGACGACGCTCGCCTCGCCCCACCTGGCATCGGGAACCGGCACGACGACGGCAGCAAGCAGACCCGGGAGGGTGCGGACAACCGCCTCCACACGGTCGAGCGAGACATTGATGCCACCGGAGACGATGACGTTGTCGACCCGGCCGGTCACACGCAGGGCGCCGTCGAAGGCGCCGGCATCCCCCGTGCGATACCAGCGCGTACCGCCCTCGTGGAGGAACGCCGCCGCGGTGCGGTCGGGATCACCGAGGTATCCGTCGGCGAGGATAGGGCCGGATATCTGCACTTCGCCGCCGGCGACACGCACGCCCACACCGTCGAGCGGAACACCGTCGTAGACACACCCGCCGGCGGTCTCGCTCGACCCGTACGTGCGGACGAGGCGCGCGCCCGCCGCGGCCGCACGGTCGGCGAGCGCGGGGGCGAGAGCCTGCCCGCCGACGAGCACGGCCTCGAACGAGGCGAGTGCGCGCGCGCCTTCGGGCGAGTCGAGCAGGGTGGCCACCTGCGCCGGGACGAGCGATGTGTAGGCCGGGATGCGGGTGCCCCCCGCCGAAGACGCCATCCCCGCGGCGGCCGCAGCGAACGCGGACGGAGAGAACGTGCCGGACAGGATCGCGGGCTCGCGCCCGGAAACCAGAGCGCGCACGAGCACTTGCGCCCCGGCGATGTACCCCGCAGGCAACGCGAGAAGCCATGCGCCCTCGCCGATGCGGGCGGCCGTCGCGAGCGCGCCGGAGGTCAGCGCCGCGCGGCTGAGCACGACCGACTTGGGATAGCCGGTCGACCCGGAGGTGGTGACCACCAGAGCGGTGCCCGCCGGAACTTCGGGCGCGGGCGCGGCGATCCCGGCGCCGCCGAGCGCGATCGCCGGGCCCGCTCCGAGCACGGCGGCACGCAGCCCCCGCAGCACCGCGCGGGGGTCGTGAGACTCGACCGGCTCGAGCCTCATCGCATCGCCCGTTTCGGTGTCGTCCGCACGGTCAGAACTGGTAGGGGTAGGGCGACCAGTCCGGGTCGCGCTTCTCGAGGAACGCATCGCGCCCCTCGACGGCCTCATCGGTGCCGTACGCCAACCGGGTCGCCTCCCCGGCGAACACCTGCTGACCGACCATGCCGTCATCGATCGCGTTGAACGCGAACTTCAGCATGCGGATCGCGGTCGGCGATTTCCCCAGGATCGTGCGGGCCATCGCGAGGGCCTCGCGCTCCAGGTTCTCGTGCACCACGACCCGATTGACCGCGCCCATCTCATACGCGCGCCGCGCCGAATACTCCTCCGCGAGGAAGAACACTTCCCGCGCCACCTTCTGCCCGACCTGGCGTGCCATATACGCCGAGCCGTATCCGGCATCGAAGGACCCGACATCGGCATCGGTCTGCTTGAACTTCGCACGCTCGGACGCGATCGACAGATCGCACACGATGTGCAGCGAGTGCCCGCCCCCGGCCGCCCATCCGGGAATCACGGCGATGACGACCTTCGGCATGAAGCGGATCAGGCGCTGCACCTCGAGGATGTGCAGGCGCCCGGCGCGCGCGGGATCGGGCGCGGTGGCCTCGTCGCTCGCGTAGGTGTATCCGTCACGCCCGCGGATGCGTTGGTCGCCTCCGGAGCAGAACGCCCATCCGCCGTCCTTCGCGCTCGGGCCGTTGCCCGTGAGGAGGACGACGCCGATCTGGGGATCCTGCCGGGCGATGTCCAAAGCACGGTACAGCTCGTCGACGGTGTGCGGACGGAAGGCGTTGCGCACCTCCGGCCGATCGAACGCGATGCGCGCGATGCGGCCATCGGTCGAGGTGTGTGCGGTGATATCGGTGTAGGCGGCCGCTCCCGGCGCCAGCACCCACTCGGACGGGTCGAACAGCTCGGAGACACTCACGATGCCAGCCTACGCGCGCCCGTCATACAGCCGCGGGCGCCTCCGGGCGGGCCCTACCCTGGAACCGTGACTTCGACTCCCCGCATTCTGACCTTCCTCGCCGCCGGTGCGCTTGCACTCGGCCTCTCTGCCTGCGCCACCTCGCAACCCGAGCCGCAGGGATCGGTCTCCGCCACTCCCGCACCGTCCTCCCGTGCCGTCGCGGACGGCGGCTGCGCCAGCGTCAAGGGGGTCAGCGTCTTCATCAACGCGGGCAACCTTGCCGGTGGCGAGGATCTCGACCAGGCGTCGTGCATCTTCACCGACGAGCCGCTCGCTGCGGCAGATGCTTTCCAGACCCTCGGTGTCGAGCTGGAGGGAACGACCGAGTACGGCGACCAGGTCATCTGCCGCGTCGATGGACTGCCCTCCGCGTCCGAGCCGGTCGGCTCGACCGAAGACCCGGCTTATGTCGAGGCGTGCGAGTCGATGCCCGCCGCGTTCGCATATTGGTCGCTGTGGCAGAAGCCTGCGGGCGGCACCTGGGACTACGCGCAGGAAGGCGTGTCGACACTGCAGCTCGCGCCCGGCGACAGCATCGAGCTCCTCTTCACTCTCGACGGAGCACCTGCGTCACCCGACGCCTGATCCGCATGAAGCTCCGGCCTGGACCGCTGAAGGCGGCCGCCGCTCTGGCGGTCGGCTTCATCGCGGTCCGGGTCGTATATCGCGTCCTGTTCCACGGGGCCGACGGCGACGGCATCGTGCTGGTGTCGTTGCCCGCGCTCCGCCTGCCGCCGCCGCTCGCGCACGTCGTGATGTTCGGCCCGGTGACCGCCGACGGGGTGTGGGCTGCCGTGGTCAGCGCGCTTCCGATCGCACTGATGTTCCTGGCGTTCGGTCTCGTGAACGCGGTGTTCGATCTCTCGCGCGTCTTCGCCCGCGCCGCACGCCGCGGGCCGTTCCAGGGGATCGGGCGCGCCCTCGCGATCGCGTGGGCGACTCTTCCCGCCCTCGCGGATGCTGTGCGTGCCGTTCGGTACGCGCAGCGACTGCGTGGCGAGCGTGCCGGCATCCGCCTGCTCGCACCCGTGCTCGAACGCACGCTCGAGCGGGCGACGGCGGTCGCCGCGGCGCTGGAGATCCGGGGATATGCCGGGCGCGGCATGAGCGGTGACTGCGCGCATCCCGTGGAGATCTCCGGCGCAGCCCTGGGCCACGACGATCCTCTTCGGGTCGCATCGCTCAGCCTGGCACCCGGCACTCTCACGGTCCTGTCCGGACCGACGGGCTCCGGGAAGACGACGTTCCTGCGCGCGCTGAGCGGATTGCTCTCCCATGTCGACGGCGGAACCGTCACGGGCGACGTGCGGGTCGTCGGAGCAGACCGTGCCGCGACGCCGCCGCGCGACACTGCCCGCACCGTCGGAGTCGTGCTCCAGCATCCGCGCGAGGCGTTCGCAACGGAGAGCGTCACGGAAGAAATCGGCCTCGCGCTCGAGCTGCGCGGCGTCGCGCGCGTGATCCGCGATGCTCGGGTGCGCGAGATCGCCGCGCGCGTGGGGATCACCGGTCTGCGCGACCGGCCGCTGCGTGGCCTGTCGGCCGGGGAGGCGACGCTCGTTGCGATCGCGGCCGCGATTGTGGAGCAGCCGATCCTGCTGCTGGTCGACGAGCCGCTGGCGGACCTCGATCAGGCCGCGCGGGCACGCATCGTCGCGCTCCTGGGTGCCCTCGCCCACGATGCCGGGATGTGCGTTGTGGTCGCCGAACACCGAGTGGCGGAGTTCGCGGCCGTCGCCGACCGATCACTCCGGGTGGCGGATGGCACCGTCTCCCCCGCGGACCCTCCTCAGTCCGAACGGATCAGGATGCCCGATTTTGGACGGGAAAGTGCCTTCATGCCCGCGGATGTCCTGAATATGGGCCAGGGCGCAGATCGGGGTGCAACACTATCCGCGCGGGGGATCACCGTGCACCACGGTGAGCGGATCGCGGTGGACGGCGCCGACGTCGACCTGCGTCCCGGGGAGATCGTCGCGCTGACGGGACCCAACGGCGCGGGCAAGTCGACCTTGCTCCAGGCGCTTGCGCTCCCCGGCGGGGATCACGACGCGCGCATCGACGGTGCTCCGCCCGCGCCCCGCGCGATCGCCCTCGTTCCGGATGCGTCCGATGACCTTTTCGTCCGTGCCACCGTCGCCGCCGAGTGCCGCCGCGCCGACCGGTACGCGCAGACCTCCACCGCCGCACGGTTCGCGGCGCTGTTGCGGCTCGACCCCGCCGGAGCCGACTTCGCCGCGCTGTGCGCACAGCATCCACGCGATCTCTCGGCCGGACAGCGGCGAGCGCTCGCGATCACGCTCCAGACGGCGTCTGCGCCGCGCGTCCTGCTGATCGATGAGCCGACCCGAGGCCTCGACGCGCACGCGCGCGAGCTCGTCGCCCGCGCGCTCGTCGCGCACGCTGCGGCGGGCGCCGCCGTGCTGATCGCAACCCACGACACCGCGTTCGCCGCATCCGTCGCGTCGCGCACGCTGACGATGGATGCCGGCATCCTCACCCCCCTCGGCCCGTCGGTGGTCGAATTCGATCGCGCGCCCGAGACCCGGATCGAGGAGCGCCCCCACCCCCTTCCCCCCGCGGTTCCCCCGGTCGCGAAGCCCGGCCTCATGGGCGAAATCGGAACAGGCGCGCGTCGCCGCGGCCGCTGGCGGGTGCCAGCGCTCATCGCGGCGAACCTCGTCGCCGTAGCCGCGTTCGTCTGGCCCCTCGTCGCGAGCGCCGTGCCGGCGCAGGGCCAAGCCGCCGTGCCCTACATCGCGATCGCCGTCGCGCCGCTCGCGGTGATCTTGATCTTCGCGGCGCTCGACGCGTCCATCCGCTCCGCGCACACGCTCGCTCTCCTCGCGGTGCTGGCCGCGATCGGCGCGGCTATCCGCATCGCGAGCACCGGTGTCGGCGGAGTCGAGGCCCTCTTCGTGCTGCTGATCCTCGCCGGTCGCGCGTTCGGACCGCGGTTCGGGTTGCTCCTCGGCGCCGCGTCGATCGCGCTGTCGGCGCTCCTCTGGGGTGGCATCGGTCCGTGGCTGCCCTTCCAGATGTTCGCGTGCGGCTGGGTCGGCGCCGGTGCGGGTCTTCTCCCCGGACGCGTCCGCGGCATCCCCGAGATCGCGATGCTGAGCATCTACGGAATCCTCTCGTCGTACCTGTTCGGGCTCATCATGAACCTCTGGTTCTGGCCGTTCGCTGTCGGTGGCGGCACCTCGATCTCGTATGTCGCCGGTGGCCCGCTCGGCGAGAACCTCGCGAACTTCCTCGTCTATTCGCTCTTGACCTCGACGGCGAGTTGGGACACGCTCCGCGCCATCACCACTGTCGTGGGGCTCGTCACCGTCGGGAGCGCGCTGCTCCGATCGCTCCGACGCGCGAAGCCGGTCGCGCCGGCTGCTCGTCGAGCACCCAGCGCCACCTCGGCGCCCGGCATCCGTGAAACACTGGAACACGCGTCGTCCACCCGAACGGATGCCGCGGAAGGACCGCCATGAAGATCACGAACTCGTCCGACTGGCGCGACGGCCTCCCCTTCGACATTCCCGTGGATGCCGCCGAGGCCGTCCCCGGTGAACCCACGCGCTGCGTCACGTGCGGCCCCGACAGTGACCCCTTCCCGCGCGAAGCGCTCTGGGCGATGAAGCACCGGCATCCGAACAATCCCGCCGGCTTCGTGCGCTTCTACTGCGCCGACCACCGCCCCAAGGCGAAGCTCGCACCACCCGCTGCCCCCGCGAAGGTGCGCCGCGAGCGGGTGTCGACGCCGCGCCGCGCGGCCGCACCGACAATCCCCGACCGGGTCGCGGCGCTGTGCCCGGACTGCTTCGTGGAGGTCCCGGCGACCGGGGTCTGCGGCATGTGCGGCCAGCAGGTCGCCTGAGGGCTCACACCGAGAAGTACTTCGCCTCGGGGTGGTGGAAGACGAACGCGTCCGTCGACTGCTCCGGATGCAGTTGCAGTTCCTCGCTGAGCTCCACTCCCATGCGTTCGGGCCGCAGCAGTTCGACGACCTTGCGCCGGTCCTCCATGTCGGGGCACGCCGGGTAGCCGAGCGAGAATCGTGCACCGCGATACTCGAGCTTGAACAGCCCCGCGGTGTCGGTCGGGTCTTCGGCGGCGAATCCGAGTTCTGACCGGATGCGGGCGTGCCAGAACTCGGCGAGCGCCTCGGTCAGCTGCATCACGAGCCCGTTGAGCTCGTAATAGTCGCGGTACCGGTTCTCGGAAAACAGCTTCGCGGTCACCGCGTCGATCGCGGCTCCCGCCGTGACCAACTGCACGGGCATGACATCGACCTGACCCGACGAGCGGGACTTCACGAAGTCCGCCAGATTCAGGTGGCGGTCCCTGCGCTGGCGGGGGAAGTGGAACCGAAGGCGGTCGCTCCCGAGGGTCCCCTCCGAGCCTCCGTCGGGGGCGATCAGCCCCGGCGTGCCGAGCACCCCGGTCGGGTCATCGCCGTGATGCAGCACGACGACATCGTCCCCCTCGGAGACGACCGGGAAGAAGCCGTAGGCAACGGACGCGTCCAGCATCCCCTCGGCAAGGATCCGGTCGAGCCAGTACCGCAGTCGAGGACGCCCCTCGGTCTCGACGAGATCCTCGTACGTCACGTCGCCCCGACCGGGCTTGAGCCCCCACTGCCCCATGAATGTCGCGCGCTCATCGAGGAACGCCGCGTAATCGGCCAGCCGGATGCCCCGGACGATCCGCGTCCCCCAGAACGGCGGGGCGGGCACAGGGTTGTCGCGTGCGACATCCGAGCGTTCCGGCATCGCCTCGGGCTCGGTGAGTGTCAGGCGCGACCCCGCCGCGTGGATGCGCTTCTTCAGCGCGGGCAACCCCACGGCGTCCGGCGACTCACCGCGGGCGATGCGCACGAGCGGCTCCATGAGCGCGAGCCCTTCGAACGCGTCCTTCGCGTAGCGCACCTCGCCGTCGAAAATGCCGGCGAGGTCGTCCTCGACGTACGCGCGCGTCAGCGCGGCGCCGCCCAGGATCACCGGCCACCGGGTACCGAGCCCTCGCGTCGTGAGCTCCTGGAGGTTCTCCTTCATCACGACGGTCGATTTCACCAGCAGCCCGCTCATGCCGATGACGTCGGCGTCGTGTTCTTCGGCAGCGGCGATGATGTCGGCGATCGGCTGCTTGATGCCGAGGTTGATGACGGTGTAGCCATTGTTCGTGAGGATGATGTCGACGAGGTTCTTGCCGATGTCGTGGACATCACCGCGGACGGTGGCGAGGACGATCGTGCCCTTGCCCGCGGCATCCGTCTTCTCCATGTGCGGCTCGAGGAGCGCGACCGCGGTCTTCATGACCTCGGCCGACTGCAGCACGAACGGCAGTTGCATCTGCCCCGAGCCGAACCGTTCGCCGACGACCTTCATCCCCTCCAGGAGGTGGTCGTTGATGATCTGCAGCGCGCTCAGACCGCCGGCCCGAGAAAGATCGAGGTCGCCCTCCAGCCCTTTGAGCTCACCGTCGATGATGCGCCGTTCGAGCCGCTCACCGACCGGCAGTGCGGCGAGCTCGGCGGCACGCTGATCGCGGAGCGACGCCGTATCGACGCCGGCGAACAGGTCGAGCATCGTGGCGAGCGGGTCGTAGGTGAGGTTCCCCTCGGCGTCGAACTCACGGCGATCCCAAACGAGGTCGAGAGCGACTTTGCGCCGGTCGTCGGGGATCGAAGCGAGCGGCACGATCTTGGCGGCGTCGATGATTCCGCTCGTGAGGCCCGCCTGAGTCGCCTCGTGCAGGAACACCGAGTTCAGCACCGAGCGCGCAGCGGGGTTGAGGCCGAACGACACGTTCGACACGCCGAGCGTCGTATTGATTCCCGGGTATTTCGCGACGAGCCCGCGGATCGCCTCGATCGTCTCGATGCCGTCGCGTCGCGTTTCTTCCTGCCCGGTCGCGATCGGGAAGGTCAGGCAGTCGACGATGATGTCCTCGACGCGCATGCCCCAGGCATCCACGAGTTCGTCGATCAGGCGCGAGGCGATGCGCAGCTTGTCGCCCGCCGTCCGGGCCTGACCTTGCTCGTCGATCGTCAGGGCGATGACGGCCGTGCCGTGCTCCTTGACGAGCGGCATGATGCGGCCGAAGCGACTCGTCGGGCCGTCGCCGTCCTCGTAGTTGACGGAGTTGACGACGGGGCGTCCGCCGATCAGCTCGAGCCCGGCCTGGATGACAGCGGGCTCGGTCGAATCGATCACGAGCGGCAGAGTGGATGCCGACGCGAACCGCGAGACGACCTCGCGGATGTCGGCGACGCCGTCCCGCCCGACGTAGTCGATGCAGACGTCGAGGAGGTGCGCGCCGACGCGCGTCTGCCCCTTGGCGATCTCGACGCAGTCGTCCCAGCGCCCCTCGAGCATCGCGTCGCGGAACGCTTTGGAACCGTTCGCGTTGGTGCGCTCGCCGATCGCGAGGTACGACGCATCCTGCTGGAACGGCACGTGCTGATACAGCGACGCGACGCCCGGGTCTGACTCGACGACCGCCCTCCCTCGCGAGACGGGAGATTCACGGCGAGACCCCGTGTGTGACGTTCCGTCTCGGCGGGAATCTCCCGTCTCGGCGGTGTCGACGGGGTGGAGTCGCTCGACGACCGCGGCCAGGTGCTCGGGGGTCGTGCCGCAGCATCCACCGACGAGCCCCACGCCGAACTCCCGGACGAACTGCTCGTGCGCGGTCGCAAGCTCGGCCGGGGTCAGCGGGTAATGCGCGCCGTTCGCGCCGAGCACCGGCAGCCCCGCGTTGGGCATGCACGCGATCGCAACCGGCGAGTGCTTCGACAGATGCCGGAGATGCTCGCTCATCTCGGCGGGACCGGTCGCACAGTTCAACCCGATGGCGTCGACGCCGAGCGGAGCGAGGGCGGTGAGCGCGGCGCCGATTTCCGACCCCATCAGCATCGTGCCGGTCGTCTCGACGGTCACCTCCACGAAGATCGGCACGCGGATGCCGCGACCCACGATCGCCAGCTTGCACCCGGCGATGGCCGCCTTCGTCTGCAGCAGGTCCTGCGACGTCTCGACGAGGAGCGCATCGGCCCCGCCGTCGATCAGCCCCTCGGCCTGGAGTGCGAAGGTCTCTTTGAGGTGTGCGTAGGTGGTGTGTCCGAGGCTCGGGAGCTTCGTCCCCGGCCCCATCGACCCGAGCACCCAGCGCATCCGGCCGTCGCGGACCTCGGCCGCTTCGGCGCGCTCCCGCGCGATGCGGGCGCCCGCTGCGGCGAGTTCGTGGATACGGTCGTCGATGTCATAGTCGGACAGATTCGACCAGTTCGCCCCGAAGGTGTTGGTCTCGATCGCATCGATTCCGACCGCGAGGTAGTCATCGTGAATCGCCGCGATCATGTCGGGCCGCGAGATGTTGAGGATCTCATTGCAGCCTTCCCGCTGCTGATAGTCCTCGAGGGTCGGTTCGTAGCGCTGCAGCATCGTTCCCATCGCGCCGTCGGCGATGACGACGCGCGTGGCGAGAGCGTCGAGAAGCGCCTCGGACCGCGCGGGGCGCGGCACACCGTCGATGTCGAGGGCGAAACGGGGTTCGGTGCGGGGCGCAGTCACCGCCCGATTCTCGCACGGCGGGTTCCGCGGGCTGCGCCGGCGCTGCTTTCGGCACACCGATGACGCCTACGGGGGCAAGATGGAGCCGTGAGCACCCCCCACCTGTCCGAGCTGCGCACCGTCGCGCACGTCATCTCCCTGCCCCTCGTCACCCGTTTCCGAGGGATCGACACCCGCGAGGTGGTGCTTCTCGAGGGGCCCACGGGCTGGACCGAATTCTCGCCCTTCCTTGAATACGACGACGCCGAGGCGGCCGTGTGGCTGGCCGCCGCGATTGATTTCGGTTGGCAGATCCAACCCGCGCCCCTGCGCGAGCGGATCGCGGTCAACGCCACGGTCCCGGCGGTCGCCGCCAGTGACGTCGTCAGCGTGCTGGCACGTTTCGACGGATGCCGCACGGCGAAGGTCAAGGTCGCCGAACGCGGCCAGACTCTCGCGGACGACATCGCCCGCGTGCGGGCGGTGCGCGCGGCAATGGGCCCCGAAGGACGAATCCGCCTCGACGCCAACGGCGCGTGGAACGTCGACGAGGCCGAGCACGCTGTGCACGAGCTCGCCGCGTTCGACCTCGAGTACCTCGAGCAGCCGTGCGCGAGCGTCGACGAGCTCGTCCAGCTCCGCGAGCGGCTCGCCGACTGGGACATCCCGATCGCCGCCGACGAGAGCATCCGCAAAGCGGCCGACCCGCTCGCGGTCGCCCGCACCGGAGCAGCCGACCTCCTGGTCGTGAAGGCCCAGCCGCTCGGTGGGGTGCACCGAGCGCTGAAGATCGTCGGCGATGCCGGGCTTCCTGCCGTCGTCTCCAGTGCGCTGGAAACGAGCATCGGCCTCTCGATGGGCCTTGCTCTGGCTGCGGCGCTCCCCCACCTGGACTACGACTGCGGGCTCGGGACCGCGTCGCTCCTGGCCGCCGATGTCACGTCGCGGCCGCTGCGGCCGGAGTCGGGGACGCTGCCCGTGGGCCGCGTGGTCCCCGATCGAGAGCTGCTCGAACGGCACGCCGCGGCACCCGAACGGCGCGAATGGTGGCTTGCACGGATGGACCGCTGCCACGCCGTGCTCGAGACGGGCTGATCTCGATACACCGCCGCTTCGCGGCGGCACTCGATCAGCGGGCTCAGCCGACCGGCTCGACCAGGACGGTCACCAGGCGTTCGATGCGCGCGTTGAGCAACGCCGTGATCTCGGCGGTCGGGCGCCCCTCGAGCGTGGCGCGCGCACACGTGTCGTCGGAGACATCGAGAAGAAGCTGCGCCGCTTCATCGATCGGCAACCGCAACCGCAAGCCGTATGTGCGGACGACCTGCTGGATGATGACCTCGACGCGATCCCGCAGGACGTTCTGCCAGGTGAGGTAGGCCTCGGCCAGCCGAGGGTCCCGCATCGCCTGCGTCCGGATCTCGCTGATCAGCTGCGGCTCCATGCGGTCGCCGAGGGACGCACCGACGACCTGGTGCACGAGTGCCGACATGTCCGACAGCGCATCCGGCGCGAGGTCCCGGACACGCCCAGCCACCTCGTCGAGCTTTTCCTCGGCCAGTTGGGTGATGAGTGCGAGGAACAGTTCATCCTTCGACTCGAAGTTCGAGTAGAAGGCCCCGCGGGTGAAGCCGGCACGATCGCAGATCATCTCGACGGATGCCGCATCCATCCCGACCTCGCCGAACACCTCGTGCGCGGCATCCAGAAGCCGCGCCCGGGTCTGCTCGCGACGGCGCGATCCGGGCCGTGCGGTGACGTCGGTCATGCGGCTCCTCTCGCGGTCAGTTTCACACCTCGCCCCCAGACTTGCGGGGACGAACACCCTTAGGATACATCTATGTATTGGATACAGCGTTGTATCGAAACCCGCTCATCTTCTCCCCTCTGAACCGGAGCGCTCGTGTCCACACTTCTCTCGTCCCTCGGTCGCTGGTCGTACCGCCACCCGTGGCGTGTCCTCGTCGCCTGGCTCCTTCTGCTCGGGATCGTGGGAGGCTCGGTCGGTCTCGGCATCGGCACGGGCGCCATCAAGGGCTTCGACAACTCCTTCTCGATCCCCGGGACTGAAGGCCAGGAAGGCATCGAGCTCCTCGCGCGCACCTTCCCGCAAGCGAGCGGCACGAGCGCCCAGTACGTCGTCGTCGCGGCTGAGGGCGATCGCGTCGACGAGGCCCCGTACCGCGACGAGATCGCCTCGACAATCGACGAGCTCGAGGACCTCGACGGCGTGCTCGCGGTCACCGATCCGTTCGACGAGATCGTCACCGGGTCGGTCAGCGACGATGAGAGCGCCGCGTTGATCAGATTGCAGTTCGAGGGAACCGTCACCGACGTCCCCGACGCGACGAAGACCGCACTGCAGGATGTGTCATCGACGCTGGGCGCAGCCCTGCCGGCGGGCTCGCAGGTCGTGGTCGGCGGCGACCTCTTCTCGACGTCCCTGCCCGCCCTGTCGATCGTCGAGGTCGTCGGAGTGCTGGTCGCACTCTTCGTCCTGATCGTCACGTTCCGCTCGTTCGCCGTCGCCTTCTTCCCGCTCGCGAGCGCGCTGATCGGTGTCGCCCTCGCCATCGCGCTGATCTACGCCTCGACGGCGTTCGCCACTGTCTCCTCGACCACGCCGATGCTCGCCATCATGCTGGGGCTCGCGGTCGGCATCGACTATGCCCTCTTCATCGTCGCCCGACATCAAGATCACGTGCGTGCCGGGATGGATGCCGAAGAGTCCGCATCGCGGGCCACCGGGACCGCCGGCTCGGCCGTCGTGTTCGCCGGTGTCACGGTGCTCATCGCGCTGATCGGGCTGGGCTTTGCCGGCATCCCGTTCCTCACGACGATGGGCATCGCCGCGGCTGCCGCCGTCGCCGTGGCGGTCCTCGTCGCCGTCACGCTCACCCCCGCCTTCCTCGGGTTCGTCGGCGAACGGGTCGCCGGATGGGGCCACGGCCTCTCGCGCGGCGCACGGATCGGACGCCGCCGCGCACCGGAAACGTCCGACGCGGAGGACATCTCCGAGGTGGCCCTGGCCGCGACCAAGAAGACCAACCGCTGGGTCATGCTCGTCACCCGGCATCCGATCGTCACGACGCTCGCCGTCGTGGCGACCCTCGGTGTCGTGGCGATCCCGGCGGCCAGCCTGCAGCTGGCGCTACCCAATGCGGGCATGCAACCGGCCTCGAGCGAAGCGCGACAGGCCTACGATCTGACCGCCGAACACTTCGGACCCGGCTCGAACGGTCCCCTCATCCTCACCGGCACGATCGTTACTTCGACTGATCCCCTGGGACTCATGGCCAAGCTCAAGGCCGAGGTCGAAAAGATCCCCGGCGTGAAGGAGGTGGCTCTCGCGACGCCGAATCCGACCGCCGACACGGGGCTCATTCAGGTCGTCCCCGAGACCGCGCCCGACGACCCGGCCACCGCCGACCTCGTCCGCGAACTCCGCTCGCATCACGATGAATGGCTCGACACCTACGGCGTCGATCTCAAGGTCACCGGGTTCACGGCGATCGCGATCGACATCTCCGATCGCCTGGGCGCCGCGCTCCTCCCGTTCGGTCTGTTCGTGGTGGGTCTGTCGTTCATCCTCCTGATGATCGTCTTCCGCTCGATCTGGGTGCCACTGAAGGCCACCGTCGGCTACCTCTTGTCGATCCTCGCCGCCTTCGGCGTCGTCGCCGCCGTCTTCGAGTGGGGATGGCTCGCCGACGCGCTGCACGTGACGCGCACGGGTCCGGTCATCAGCTTCATGCCGATCATCCTGATGGGCGTGCTGTTCGGTCTGGCGATGGACTACGAGGTGTTCCTCGTATCGCGGATGCGGGAGGACTTCGTCCACGCCCGCCGTGCTGCCATCGCCTCCGGTCAGCCGTTCGACGCGCGCGCCATGGCCATCGCGGCCGTGCGAAGCGGGTTCACGGCATCCGCCCGGGTCGTGACGGCGGCCGCCGTCATCATGTTCGCTGTCTTCGCGGCGTTCGTCCCCGAGGGTGATACGTCGATCAAACCGATCGCGCTGGGGCTCGCCGTCGGCATCGCCGTCGACGCGTTCCTCGTGCGCATGACGCTGGTGCCCGCTGTGATGGCGTTGCTCGGCGACAAGGCGTGGTGGATGCCGGCATGGCTCGACCGGATCCTCCCCCACTTCGACATCGAAGGCGAGGCCGTCGAACGCGAGATGGCGCTGACGGACTGGCCGGAGCCCGGCTACACCGGCGCGCTGGCCGCCGACGCGCTCGCCGTGCGCGCCGACGGCGGACGCGAGACCGGCGAAGTCACCCTCTTCGATCGCGCCGATGTGCGGCTCGATCAGGGCGGGACTCTGCTGGCCACCTCGCCCGACGCCCGGGTCGGACGCGCATTCGTGTTGGCTGTCGCCGGACGGATCGAACCCTCGGACGGACGCCTGCGCGTCGCCGGTCACCTTTTGCCCGGCCGGGGTGCCTGGGTCCGCGCGCACGTCGGCGTGGCCCTTCTTGACGGCGTCGCCGACCCGCTCGCGGAGCTCCGCCGAGCGGTCGCCGGCGGCACGAGCCTGGTCGTCATCGACGGGCTCGACACCCTCACGGGTCCCGATCGCGACCAAGCCGCCGCCATCCTCCGCGATGCCGCCGAAGCCTCGCTCCAGCGGCGCCGCGGCGACGGGCACCCGCTCACCCTGGTTGCTTCCGCGCGGCGCGACGGGCCGGCGCTCGACCTCCTCGCCGAAGCCCACCGGCCCGATGTGACCTCGCTCGCTCTGACCGCGCAGTCCTCCTCGACTTCGACCGACACGCAGGTGATCTCCTCATGACTCTCCCCATCGAACGTGCCCGTTCCCGCAAGCCCGTGACATGGCTGACCCTGATCGGCGTGCTGCTGCTCCCGGTCGTGATCGGCGGCATCCTCGTCTCGGCGCTGTACAACCCGACGGAGCGTCTCGCCGACATGCGTGCCGCAATCGTCAACAACGACGAGCCCGTCACGCTCGACGGTCAGATGGTCCCGCTCGGCCGCCAATTGACCGCCGGGCTGGTCGAAGGATCCGACGAGCTTGCCAGCAACCTCACGTGGACGATCTCGAACACGGAAGACGCCCGTACCGGCCTCGCCGAGGGCACGTACGACGCGATCATCACGATTCCGGCGAACTTCTCCGCCGCCGCGACCTCGACCGCGGGAGCGTCGGACGGTTCGGGCGGCACCCCCGAGAGGGCGACCATTTCGGTCTCGACCGCTCCCGACAGCCTGATCGTCGACGACGCCATCACCGCGCAGGTCGCGCAGGCGGCAGCATCCGTCATGGGCCAGCAGTTGTCGAGCGTGTACCTGGAGAATGTGTTCCTCGGTTTCACGACGCTGGGAGACCAGCTCGGGGAGGCCGCGACGGGCGCTCACCAGCTCGCCGACGGAGCGACGCAGGCGGCAACGGGCGCCGCCGAACTCCCCGCGGGCGCGACGGCGCTCTCCGACGGCGCCGCACAGCTCGGCACCGGTGCAGGCGAGCTGTCGAACGGGCTCACGCAGCTCGCCGATGGCACCCGCCAGTCGGCAAACGGCGCGGGATCGCTCACCGACGGACTCGGCCAGGTGTCGGGCCAGCTCACGTCCACCGCCGATGGCACTCTCGGCGGGACCGCCGCGACGAACGTCCGCTACGCGAACGAGGCCGCGGCGGCCACCGTCGCACTCGCGACGACCTACCAGACGCTTCTCGCACAGAACAGCTGCACGGCGCCGACGACTCCGGAGCAGATCGCCGTCTGCACGGCGCTCGGTCAGCTGGCCGGCGACGTGCAGAGCGCGGCGACAGGAGCCGGCTACGCGGCCGGCTACGCGGGCGGCGTGCAGCAGGGTCTCGGCGCCACCGCGCAGGGCGTCGACCAGCTTGCCTCTGGCGCGTCGGCACTGCAGTCCGGCCTCGGCACGATCGCCGACGGTATCGACCAATCGGCCGGCGGCGCATCGGCACTTGGGACCGGCGCGAACCAGCTCGCCGACGGAGCCGACCAGCTAGCTTCCGGCGCCTCACAGCTCGCCGACGGCGTGAGCCAGGTCGCGACGGGCACGTCCACTCTCGCCGACGGTTTGACCGAGGCAGCCTCCGCGCTTCCGTCGTACACCGACCAGCAGGCCACCGACCTGGCCTCGGTCGTCGCCGATCCCGTGACGGCAGCCGGTATCGGATCGAACCTCTTCGGAGCCTCCGCGATCCCGCTGCTCGCCATGCTGGCGTTGTGGTTCGGCGGACTCGCATCGTTCGTGGCACTGCAGGCGGTGCCACGGCACGCGCTCAGCTCGCGCCGCCCCTCGGTCATGCTGGCTCTGCGGAGCTTGCTTCCCGCGGCCGCGATCGGTGCGGGCCAAGGCCTTCTCCTCGCCGGCATCGTGCAGGTCGCCGCATCCTACGAATGGTCGACCTGGTTCGCCTTCGCGGGCCTCGCCATGGTCGCCGGTGTCGCGTTCGCCGCGGTCAACCAGGCGCTCGTGGGCGTGTTCGGTGGTGCAGGGCGCTGGATTTCCGCGCTCATCGGGGTGCTCGCCGTCGCGACCGGGATCGTCTCGACCGTGCCGGGAGTGCTGACCTCGGTCGCGGGGCTCATGCCGACGACGCCGGCCTATCAGGCGCTGCTCGGCGCCCTGACCGATGCTGGCGGCATCGGAGCGGGCCTCGCGGGCATGATCATCTGGGCGGCCCTCGCGTTCGTCATCACGGTGCTCGCGGTCGCCCGGAGGCGGACGATCAGCACGCGCGTGCTGCTGACGGCATCCCCCGCCCTCGCCTGACGCCCGGCCTGGGGCCTGCACCCAGGAGTGGGCGACTCAATCTGCGGGTTCAGTACGCGCGTACCCGCAGATTGTGCCCCCTCCCCGAGCTGGGTGCTGACCGAGGTGGCTCAATCTGCGGGTTCAACAGGCGCATCCCCGCAGATTGCGCCCCCTCCCCGAGCTGGGTGCTGACCGAGGTGGCGCATTCTGCGGGGATTGGATGCGCCTTCCCACAGATCGCGACCCCTCCATCGGCGCGCGAGGGGCGAGTGCTCAGCTCAGGCCGCTGTAGACGTGCAGGCCCTTGAAGAACATGTTCACGATCGTGAAATTGAACATGACGGCTGAGAACCCGATGATCGACAACCACGCCGAGCGCGTGCCGCGCCAGCCGCGCGTCGCGCGTGCGTGGATGTACCCCGCGTAGAGCACCCAGATCACGAAGGTCCACACTTCCTTCGTGTCGAAGGCCCAGTAGCGTCCCCACGCGTCGTTGGCCCAGATCGAGCCCGCGATCAGCGTGAAGGTCCAGAAGATGAAGCCGATGATCGCGAAGCGGTAGGCGAGCGACTCCAGCACGTCTGCCGAGGGCAGCGTGCGAAGGAACCGCGGGCCGCTGCGCACGGGGCGGGATGCCGGGGACTCGGTATCGGCGACTGCTGCGGCGGCTGCTTCGCGCCGCGCCTGCATGAGCTGCAAGACCGAGAGGGCGAACGCGAGGGCGAACAGTGCCGTGGCGAGCGACGCGACGAAGACGTGGATGACGAGCCAGACGCTCTTCAGGGGATCGGCCAACGGCACCACGACGGTGTAGAACCAGATCGCCGTCGCTCCCAGCAGGACAACCACGAGGCCCGTGATGAACGTCCCGAGGAAGCGGAGGTCGTAACGAAGAAGGACGACCAGGTACACCGCGACGATGAGCATGGTGCCGGTGAGGGCGAACTCGTACATGTTCGACCAGGGCACGCGGCCGGCGGCGAAACCACGGGTGATGTCGGCCGCGACGTGGAAAAGGAACCCGAGAACGGTCATCGAGGTGCCGATCCGTGCCCACAGGTAGCGGCGGCGGGCACTCAGCGGCGCCTCGAGGTCGGACTGCGCCCGGGCTTCCTGCGCGCGGAGTTCGTCGATGCTGTCCCCGCCACCGGCAGCGACCAGCACGCGAGCGGGTGCGGCATCCTTCGCCCTCACCGCGAGGTCGGAGCGACGCGCCAGGTCGATCGCGTACGCGATGAAGGCCAGGGTGTAGATGCCGACCGCGGTCCACACCAGGAGCACGGAGATATCGTCGAGCTGCAATCCGGTCTCAGGCATGGCGTCCATTCTACGGGCGGGGCTCCGGGCTGTCGGCGGGGAGCGAGGCGGTGTGCGTGCGCACGAGGTCGGCGACGGCAGCAGCGATCACGGGGTCTTCACCACGGGCGAGCCCCGCGTACTCGAGCGTCAGCGTGCTGTCACCGGGTGTCGCCTTCACCCACATCCGGCGCCGCGGGATGAAGAGCGCCGCGAGGAGTCCGAGGAGGGCCAGGACGGCGAAGGCCAGCACGAACGGGGCGCCGACATCACGGTGCACCGACAGCGACACGTAGCGCTTGACCTGTTCGACGGCGCCGTTCGCGGTGGCGTCTTCGAAAGTGATCGTGCCCATGCCCTCCGGGAGGTCGACGGTCTGGCCGGGCTCGAGCTGCAGGGCTTCGGTGTCACTGTCGCCACCGGCCAGCTGCGTCATGTCGCTCGGGTCGAGCGCGTAGACGTTGCGCGCCGTGCCGTCATCGATGCCGAGATCACCCGAGTACACCCACAGAGTCAGGAGCGGATTGGCCAGCGACGGATACGCAGACGTGAAGGCGCCGGAATGCAGCGTCGCGGCCGTCGGATAGAAGAAGCCGATGAGTCCGAGCTGCTCGGCCATGCCGTCGGGGATCTTGATGACGCCCTGCGAGGTCATGTTGGAGTCCTGCGGGAGGAACTCGACGTCTTCGCGGAAGACGACCTCACCGTCGGCGTTGCGGACCGTGATCGTCGGCGCGTACCCGTTCCCCATCAGGTACACGCGGTCGCCGGTGACGTCGAGTGGGTGATTGACCCGCACGACGCCCTCCTGAGGGCTCTGTCCGGGCTCGGTGACCGTCACGTTCGCGGCGAAATCACCGGCCTGTCCCTGCCCGGGTTCGCCGACGGGGACATAGCTGACCTCGAATCTGTCGAGGGTGATCGCGTACGGCGAGAGCGAATTCGTGTCGACGAAGCGGCCCGGATTGAACGAGGTGTAGCCAAGGCCCAGAGAGTTGACGAAGTTGTCACCCTCGACGATGACGGTCTGGCCGGTGTAGGTGAGCCCACCGCCGATCCCGACGGCCAGGAGCACCCCCACCAGAGCGCCGTGGAAGACGAGGTTTCCGGTTTCCCGTGCGTAGCCACGCTCGGCCGAGACCGAGGCGACACCGCGACTGTCGTAGCGCTCTACGCGGTAGCCCGCCGCGCGCAGCTGCGCCTGGGCGAGATCGATGGCCTGCACGGCGGAGGCGCCGGCATCCGCCGCAGCGGGAAGTTCTCGCACGATCTCGACGTGATCGTCGAGGCGCGACAAGCGCGCGGGCGTCCGCGGCGGTCGCGCGCGCAGCGCCTTCCAGTGGTGCTTCGTCCGCGGAATGACGCAGCCGATCAGCGAGATGAACAGCAGGATGTAGATCGAAGAGAACCACGCTGACGAGAACACATCGAACAGTTGCAGCGTGTCGAGGATCGGGTACAGGTCGGGGTTGGCCGTCTTGTACTGGACCACACCGTTCGGGTCTGCCGTGCGCTGCGGAACGATCGAGCCGGGAATCGCGGCGATCGCCAACAACAGCAAGAGGACGAGCGCCGTGCGCATGCTCGTCAGCTGCCGCCAGCCCCACCGCATCCAGCCGACGAAACCGAGCTTCGGCTGGGCGATGCCGTCACCGGATGCCGGCTGGGAATCTGCGTGGTCGGAGGGGCGGAGCGGTTCGGACCCGTCGGGTGCGTCAGAGGGGGAGGTTGACACTGCCGATCACCCCCGTCAGCTGCGACATGACCGAGGTCCAGACGCCGGTCACCATCAGCACGCCGAGCGCGATCAGCAGGAGCCCCCCGACGACGTTCACGAGGCGAATATGCCGGCGCAGGAATGCCACGGATCGGGTGGCCCAGCCGAAGCCGATCGCGAGCAGGACGAAGGGGATGCCGAGGCCCAGCGAGTAGGCGATCGCCAGCACCACAGCCCGCCAGGGGTCACCCTGCGCGAAGGAGACGGAGAGGATCGCGGTGTAGGTGGGGCCAATGCACGGCGCCCAGCCGATGCCCATCGCGATGCCGAGGAGTGGCGCTCCGACAAGACCGAGACTGCTCCGCACCTGGGGCTTGAACGTGCGCTGCGCGAATCCGAAGACACCGAGGAAGACGAGGCCCATGATGATCACCACAACGCCGAGCACCCGTGTGAGAACGTCGCCGTACTGCAGGAAGAAGCGGCCGGCGGTTCCGGCCAGCACGCCCATCGCCACGAAGACGACCGTGAACCCGGCAATGAACAGGGCCACCCCGCCGACGAGGCGCCCGCGCCCTGTCACGATCGCCGCAGATTGCCGCGAAATCCGCACCGAATCACCGGATTCCTGCGGAGATGTCGACATTCTGCGGGGATCGGTGCCGGCGGCGCCGCCCAAGAAACCGAGGTATCCCGGCACGAGCGGGAGCACGCAGGGCGACGCGAAGGAGATGAGGCCTGCCAGCATGGCGATCAGGATCGCGAGCCACAGTGCTCCGTCGACGACGACCTGGTTCACGATTGTTCCGCGCGGACGTCGGTGACGATCGTCGTCAGAATCGATTCGCTCGATACCTGGCCGATGAAGCGCGCGGCGACGCGACCCTCCGCGTCGAGCACGAGGGTGATCGGCACAGCTTGGAGCGGTGTCCACGAGGCGAACGCCAGCTTGAGGGCGGCATCCTCTTTCGCCAGCAGCGAAGGATACGAGATGCCGTAGGTCTCCTCGAACGCGGTCGCCTGCTCCGGGCCGTCGTAGATGTTGACGCCCAGGAAGGGCGCTCCCGTCTTCTGCGCGGTGGCCTCGAGGGTCGGGGCTTCGGCGCGGCACGGGCCGCACCCCGCGTACCAGAAGTTCAGGACGAGCACGTCGCCGACGAAATCGGCACTCGTGACGGTCGACCCATCGACCTCGGTCCCGGTGAACTCGACCGCGTCGCCTCGCTCGTCGATGGCAATCTCCTGCACGCTGCCGTCACCGGAGATGAAGCCCGTGTCGCCGCCCTGCTCGTACGAATCGATCAAGCCGTCGTTCGCGCTCGTGCACGCGGACAACGCGAGCGCGGCGACCAGGATCAGGCTCGCTCCCCAACGCCTTTTCATACCGCCCCCACGTCAATCGCGCCGGCGACGGCGGCTGGCTCGGCGTAAGCGACCTCGCGCCAACGCTCTCCGTCGCGCTCGAAGCTCGTCACAGACGAGAGCGCGCAGCGGCGGTTGCGCGGGTCGTGCCGCAGCGACTCCCCCGCGACGGAAAGGTGGGTGATCCAGATCGGCAACTGGTGCGACACGATGACGACGTCTCCGGATGCCGTGGACGACCACGCGTCGCGCATGGCGGCATCCATCCGATCGACGATCTGGAGGTACGGTTCTCCCCAGCTCGGCACCGACGGCCGGACAAGGTGACGCCAATTGAGCGGGTTGAGGACCGCACGCTTCATCTGCGTGCCCTCGAAGACGTTGGTCGGCTCGATGACACGCTCATCGAGCACCGGCGTGAGACCGAAGACCTCGCGGAACGGCTCGGCGGATTCCTGCGTGCGCTGCAACGGCGAGGCATACAGCGCCGCGACCGGACGCTCGTTTTTCTGCAGGTGATCGGCCGCGGCTCGCGCCATGCGGCGGCCTGCCTCGCTCAGCCGGAACGCCGGCAAGCGCCCGTAGAGCACGCGATCGGGGTTGAAGACCTCCCCGTGGCGCACGAGATGGAGGCGGTCGGCGGTCACCCCGCAAGTCTACGTGCGGCCGGTCTGTGGACGGGCTGAGAGCGCCCTACGCCAGATCCGCGGACCGGCTCCGCCCGCGCAGCTGACGCACGCGCGCGACCGTGAACCAGATCAGCGCGCCCGCGGCAACGGCGATGACGGCGTACTGCAGGATGCCGGCGTACTCCTCGACGATGTGCCACTGCTCCCCCAGGAAGTATCCGGAGAGGACGAAGACCCCGTTCCAGATGAGGGAACCGGCGAGCGTCAGGAGCCCGAATCGCAGGAGCGGCATGCGGGTCACGCCGGCCGGAATGGAGATGAGGCTCCGGAAGATCGGCAGCATCCGGCCGAAGAAGACCGCCTTGCCGCCGTGCTTCGCGAACCACGCGACCGTGCGGTCGACGTCGTCGACGTGCAGGAGCGGCGTTCGCTCCACCAGGGCGCGCAGCCGACCAAGCCCGAGCCAGGCCCCGAGCCCGTAGAGCAGAAAGGCGCCGATGACGGATCCGGCCGTGGTCCACAACAGCGCTTCGACGAGCGTGAACGACCCTCGCGCGGCGGCAAGACCCGCCATCGGCAGGATGACCTCGCTGGGAAGCGGTGGGAACAGGTTCTCGAGGGCGATCGCGAGGCCCGCGCCCGGGGCGCCGATGATGTCCATGAGCCCGACGACACCGTCGACGAGCGCAGTGAGCCAAGAACCATCCGGTGTCGCCATGCCTTCGACGCTAGGTGCTCAAGGTTGCCGAAACCTGAATGATCGCCCGCCGACGTAGAGTGGTCTCTCGTGAGTGAACGCGTGTTGGTAGACCAGTTGCAGTCCCGCGAAGACGGCCCCGTCTCGATCTCCGGATGGGTCGAAACCGTCCGTGACCAGAAGAAGGTGCAGTTCGTCATCCTCCGTGATGAGACCGGCGCCGTGCAACTGGTGAACCCCGCGACGCGCCCCGACCCCGAGGGCGGCGAGCAGGATGCCGACGCGCTCGCGCTGACGGCACTGATCTCCGAGCTCAGCACCGGCACGTTCCTTACCGCGACCGGCGAGCTCAAGCACGATGAGCGCGTCAAGCTCGGGGGTGTGGAGATCAAACTCGCGAGCCTCGAGATCGCCGCATCCGCCCTCCCCGAAACTCCGATCGCGGCCGACAGCGGTCTCGACAAGCGGATGGACTGGCGCTTCATCGATCTGCGCCAGCGCCGCAACGCGCTGATCTTCCGCGTCTCGACGACCTTCGAACACGCGATGCGTTCCTACTGGGTCGAGAACGACTACGTCGAGCTCCACACGCCGAAGCTCATGTCGACGCCGGCCGAGGGCAACGCCGAACTGTTCGCACTCGAGTACTTCGGCGAGCAGACCGCGTACCTCGCGCAGAGCCCGCAGCACTACAAGCAGATGGCGCAGGCGGCCGGTTTCGGCAAGATCTTCGAGATCGGTGATGTCTTCCGCGCCGACCCGAGCTTCACGAGTCGTCACGCGACGGAGTTCACGTCGGTGGATGCCGAGATCTCGTGGATCGACTCGTACGAAGATGTCGCCCGCATGCAGGAGGAACTCCTGGCGACCGCGATCCAGGCGGTCGCTGACAAACACGGCGCCGAGATCAAGGAACTCTTCGACATCGACGTCGTCGTCCCCACCATCCCCTTCCCGCGCATTCCTCTGGCTGAAGCCCGCGAGATCGTCAAGGCACGCGGCTACGACATCCCCCGCACCGACGGTGACCTCGACCCCGAGGGAGAGCGTCAGATCTCTGCTCACGCGGCGGAGACCTATGGTCACCAGTTCGTGTTCATCACGGACTACCACCCCGAGATCCGGCCGTTCTACCACATGCGCAACGCCGAGACCGGGCTCACCAACAGCTACGATCTGCTGTTCAAGGGCGTCGAGATCACGACGGGCGCGCAACGCGAACACCGTATCGACGTGCTGGAGGCGCAGGCGACGGAGAAGGGTCTCTCGCTCGAGGGCCTCGAGCACTACCTCGACTTCTTCCGCTACGGCGTGCCCCCGCACGGGGGCTTCGGCATGGGCCTGGCCCGTGTGCTCATGCTGATGCTCGGACAGGACTCGATCCGCGAAGTCACCTACCTCTTCCGCGGCCCGACGCGCCTCGCTCCCTAACGCCTCCGCCCGTTCGGATCGTGCGCGCTACCGTGCGCACACCTGCCGTTCACCGACAGTGACCTTGCCGGTCAGTTTCGGCTCATACGTTCCTCACATCCCAGGCCCCGCAGCCCGAACCGTGGCGGCCTTCGCATTTTGAGAGGAACTCATGTCCCGTACTCTTCGACGTGCCGGCGTCTTCACGCTGGCAGCCGTCACCGTTCTCTCGCTGGCCGCGTGCAGCAGCACCGGTGAGACGACCGACCCGTCGGATGCCGGTGCCGTTGACGCCGCATCCGCGACGAGCGTCGCCGACTTCGGTTCTTTCGCTGACCTGGAGGCTGCGGCCAAGGCCGAGGGCAAGCTGAACGTCATCGCGCTCCCCCGCGACTGGGCGAACTACGGCGAGATCATCGATCTGTTCACCGAGACCTACCCCGAGATCACGGTCGAGGAGCAGTCGCCCGACATCTCCTCCGCCGAGGAGATCCAGGCCGCCGAGACGAACGCGGGCCTCGACACGGCGCCCGACGTCTTTGACCTCGGCCTGACGGTCGCGCTGCAGAACACCGACGTGTTCGCCCCGTACCAGGTGCAGACGTGGGACGACATCCCCGACGCTCTCAAGGAGCCGACCGGCCTGTTCGTCGGCGACTACGGCGGATACATGTCGATCGGTTACGACTCGTCGAAGTACCCCGCTCCGGCGAGCCTCGACGACCTCCTCGGCTCGGACTACAAGGCCGCTGTGGCGATCAACGGCGACCCCACGCAGGCCGGTGCGGCCTTCGCTGCCGTCGGCCTTGCCACGGTGCAGTCCGACGGAACGCTGGACGACTTCACGCCGGGCATCGACTTCTTCTCGGAGCTGAACGCCGCGGGCAACATGCTCAAGGTCGACGTCACGAGCGCGACGGTCTCCAGCGGTGAGACCCCCGTCGTCTTCGACTGGGACTACCTCAACGCCGCACACGTCGAGGCGAACCCGAACTGGGAGGTCGTGGTCCTGCCGGGCACCGGCTACGCCGGCTACTACAACCAGGCCATCAACAAGGAAGCCCCGCACCCGGCGGCCGCCCGCCTGTGGCAGGAGTTCCTCTACAGCGACGAGGTGCAGAACCTCTGGCTGAAGGGTGGCGCACGTCCGGCGCGCATGCAGGCGATGACCGATGCCGGCACGATCGACCAGGCGCTGGCCGACGCCCTGCCGGCTGTTCCCGAGACGACGGTCGTCCCGTCCGAGGAGCAGAGCGCGGCAGCCGGAACGCTGCTGGGCGAGAAGTGGGCCGCGGCGGTCCAGTGACCTCGCCGTCCCCCATTCCCGCCGGGTCGGAGCTGCGTGCTCCGGCCCGGCGGGTCGGCGTTCGCGGCATCCTGCCGGCGCTCGGCCTCGTCCCGTTCGCGGCCTACGTGCTGCTCTTCCTGGGACTGCCGACCGTGCTCGCGATCGGCAGCGGGCTTTTCGACAGCGACGGCGCGTTCACGCTCGACAATCTCGCCGCCCTGGGTGATCCCGTCATCGCGCGGACGTTTCTCAACTCGATCTGGCTCTCCCTGCTGACCGCCGTGGTCGGCGCGATCGTGGGCGCCCTGGTCTGCTACGCCCTCCTCGGCCTTCCCGAGGGCGGCCCGGTGCGCACCGCGGTCGATGCCGCCGCGGGCGTGCTCGCCCAATTCGGCGGCGTCATGCTCGCGTTCGCCTTCGTCGCGACGATCGGACTGCGCGGCGTCATGACGCTCTTGCTGAAAGACACCTTCGGCATCGACATCTTCGCCGACGGCCCATGGGTGTACGAGATCCCCGGGCTCATCCTCCCCTACATCTACTTCCAGGTGCCGCTCATGGTCATCACCTTCATGCCGGCGCTCTCTGCGCTGAAGCCGCAGTGGGCCGAAGCGAACCTGACGCTCGGCGGCACGCGGGCAAGCTTCTGGCTGCGCATCGGGCTCCCGGTGCTCGCCCCCGCTTTCCTCGCCAGCACCCTGCTGCTGTTCGCGAACGCGTTCTCGTCGTACGCGACGGCGGCAGCGCTGGCCAGCCAGGGGTCGCAGATCGTTCCGCTGCAGATCCGCACGGCTCTCACGAGCGAGACGGTGCTGGGTCGCGAAAACCTCGCCGGCGCCCTCGCGGCCGGCATGATCGTCGTGGTCGGAGTCGTCATGTGGGCCTATTCGCTCGTTCAGCGCCGCGCCGCGAGGTGGCGCGCATGAGCACCGACCGCGGCATCGCCCCCTCGCGCTTCACCCGCCTGACGATCGGGATCATTGTCGGCGCCCTGTTCGCGATTCCCCTGGTCTCGACGCTGCTCTACACGCTGCGCGCCGACGACGGCACGCTCACGCTCGACCGGTGGATCACGGCGCTCTCCCCCGCGGGAGCGCGCCTGTATGGCCCGATCTGGGTCGGCCTCGGTAACTCCCTGACCCTGGCTGTCGTGACCGTCCTGATCGTCTTGCTGGTGCTTGCGCCGACGATGATCCTCGTGAATCTGCGGTTCCCCCGGCTTCGCGCGGCGTTCGAGTTCATCGTGCTCCTGCCGATCACGATCCCGGCGATCGTGCTGGTCGTCGGGCTCGCGCCGATCTACCTGCAGATCGGCCGAAACCTCGGCACGGGGGCGTGGACCCTCGCGTTCGCCTACGGCATCACGGTGCTGCCGTTCGCGTATCGGGCGATCCAAGCATCCATCGACGCCGTCGACATGCGCACGCTCGCCGAAGCGGCCCGCTCCCTGGGAGCGAACTGGCCGACCGTGATCGTCCGAGTCCTCGCCCCGAATCTGCGGCCGGGCCTGCTTGCGGCAGCCCTCATCTCGGTCGCCGTAGTGCTCGGCGAGTTCACGATCGCGTCACTCCTGAACCGCCAGGTGTTCCAGACCGCCATGGTCGTCGTCGGCAAGAGCGACGCGTACGCGCCCGCGATCTTCACGCTGCTGGCGCTGACGTTGGTCTTCCTCCTCCTCATCACGATCGCCGTCGCGGGCCGCCCGCGCACCGGAAGGACCCGCTCATGACCGCCGAGACCGAGCCGCGGGCACTGCCCCGCACGTCCGACAACATATTGCTGCACGATGCCGGCGAAGGCACGAGCGTGCGCCTGACGGGGATCACGAAGGACTTCGGCGCGACCCGCGTGCTCCACGGCATCGACCTGGACATCGCCCCCGGCGAGTTCGTGTCGCTGCTCGGACCCTCCGGATGCGGCAAGACGACGCTCTTGCGCATCATCGCGGGACTCGAGTCGGCTTCCGACGGCGCCGTGTCATTCGGCGGCGCCGACGTCTCACGCATCCCCACGAATCACCGCGACATCGGCATGGTCTTCCAGTCCTACTCGCTGTTTCCGCATTTGCGGGTCCTCGACAACGTGGCGTTCGGCCTACGTCGTCGGCGCATCGCCGCGAAAGCCGCCGCGAAGCGCGCAGCGGATGCGCTCGATCTCGTCGGACTCGGTCACCTCGCCGACCGCTACCCGCATCAGCTCTCCGGCGGTCAGCAGCAGCGGGTCGCGCTGGCCCGCGCACTCGTGACCGAGCCGCGCGTGCTGCTGCTCGACGAACCTCTGTCGGCGCTCGACGCCAAAGTGCGCGTGCAATTGCGCGATGAGATCCGCCGCATCCAGCTACGCCTCGGAATCACGACGATTTTCGTCACGCACGATCAGGAAGAGGCTCTCGCCGTCTCTGACCGGATCGCGGTGCTCGACGCGGGCCGCATCGAACAGATCGGCGCGCCGGAGGAACTGTATCTGCGACCGGAAAGTGCCACCGTCGCGGCCTTCATCGGCCTCTCCAGCGTCGTGCCGGGCATCGCCGAGGGAGCGACCGTCCGGATCTGGGACACGAGCGTCCCCGTGCTCGGCGAGCCGGCGCACGGGCCCGTGCAGGTGCTGCTGCGACCGGAGAACGTCCGGCTCGTCGGTGCCGCGGATGGCGGCGTTCCCGCTGTCGTGCAGGAGAGCACGTTCCTCGGGAGCTTCCGCCGCACGCTCGTCCGCACGTCCGACGGGAGCCTCGTCAGCGTCCAGCACGGCCCGCAGGAACGCGTCTCTTACGACGATGTGGTCCACCTCGCGGTCTCGCCCGTTCCGGCCGTCGTGCGCCCGGTCCCCTAACCCTGCCGCGCCTTGCCCTGCCTGCCGCGCCCTGCCCTGCCGCGCGCTGTCCTGCCCTGCCCTGTCCTGCCGCGAGAAACCACTTCTGCGTGAGAAACCACGGCAGCGCGTGTTTCTCACGCTGAATGTGGTTTCTCGCGGGGCGGGGGGCTCAGATCTCGACATCCACAGCCGAGCGGATGCCGGTGACACTGCGGATGTAGCCCACGACGGCCTGGTGCGCCGGGTGGGTTTGGTAGGCCTCAAGCCCTGCGGCGTCGTCGAAGTCGGCGACGAGGGCCACGTCGGCGTTGCCGGCGATGTCGAGCACGTTGACGCCGACCGAGAGTGAGCGGATCGACTCGACGACCCCGTCGAGCGCCTGCAGCCTCGCGGCGACTTCCGCGGCGTGCGCGGCACGGGTGGGGGCATCGGCGGCAGCCATCCCCCAGGTCACGATGTGTCTGATGCTCATGCGATCTCCTCTTCGGTCACGGCGGTCACGGCGGTCGCGGCGGTCAGTGCAGTGCGGAGGCGATCGGCCGAGAGCCGCCAGTGCGCGTGCAGGCGGTCATCGATCAGCACGACCGGGATCTTTTCCCACCACTGCTCGTACAGGGCGTTGTCGTCGAGGATCGAAAGCTCCTCGATCTCGACGGCATCGTCCGGCAGGTCGGCGACAACCAGCTCGACGATCTCGCGTGCGACATCGCACAAGTGACAATCGGGCTTGGTGATGATCGTGAGGGTGGCCACAGCATCCATCCTGCCAGCCGGGCGCACGCAGAGACACGAAACGCCCTTCGACGGGCGAGAAGCCGGTCTGGGGGCGTTCGGTGTGCGTGCCGCGTTTACTTCTTGTTGCGGCGCTGGTGGCGAGTCTTGCGAAGCAGTTTGCGGTGCTTCTTCTTCGCCATGCGCTTGCGGCGCTTCTTGATGACAGAACCCACGGAAAACCTCACTATGTCAGGGATCTGGACGCGGATCGTTCGCGTCCGGGATCGGGCGATTCGAAAATTGCCCTCGGAACAGTCTAGCCGACGTCGGCGATAGGACGTTGCAGAGCGGCGGTGACCGCCGTTTCGGGCACTCGATAGCTGCGCCCGAAGCGCACCGCGGGGAGCTCGCCGGCATGGACGAGGCGGTACACGGTCATCTTCGACACGCGCATCAGTTCCGCCACTTCGGCGACCGTCAGAAAACGCACGTCAGACAGATCCGACATCGACGACCCCCAGGTGTGAAAGAAAAATGCTGGTCACAGCCTAGGGTGCCGGTGCTACGCGTGTAAACCTATGAGACGCATGTGATTTCTGCGCTCAGCGACCCGGAAGCTTCTTCAGCGCGCTGTCCCAGGCGTGCTTGGCGGATGCCGCGGCCCGGCCCACGAGTTCGGCCGCGTGCGCTGCCGAGTCCGGCAACGTCGAGGTGCCGTCATCGTCGAAACCCGACGCGTCGTCGAAGAAGGGCACGAGCCAATCGTCGACCTCATCCAGGGGCGCGACCGACAGGCTGTAGTACCGGTGCTGGCCCTCTTCGCGCACCGAGACGAGTTCAGCTTCGCGTAAGACCTTCAGGTGCTTCGAGACAGTGGGCTGGCTGACGCCGAGCTCGGAGACGATGTGCGACACGCTCGTCCCGCGCATGCCACCGCTGCCTCGCTCGCGCAGAAGTTGCAGAATGTCCCGACGGGTACCGTCGGCGATCACGTCGAAGATGTCCGCCATGACATTAGGTTAGTCCGCGCGACGCCCGGAGTACCATGACAACGGTTCTGATTGAAAGGGGCGTGAGATGACGGGCGACACCGTCAGTGTGCGTACCCGTCACGCCGTAGCCGTGGGTCTGCGTCGGCTGGGGCGCGAAGCACGCGAACTCGCCACCGCATCGCCGTCGCGATTCGCGATTCTCGTCTTCTCCAGCTTGATCCTGATCTTCACGGCATTGCTGTCCCTGCCGATCGCCTCGGCGAGCGGAAGCCCGGTGCCGTTCGCCGACGCACTCTTCACGGCCGTCTCCACGATCTGCGTCACTGGACTCAGCACCGTCGACATGGCGACCTCGTGGTCGCCCTTCGGCAACGCCGTGATCTATCTGGGCGTGAACGTCGGCGCCATGGGCGTGCTGACTCTGGCATCCATCCTGGGCCTCGTGATCTCCAAGCGTCTCGGGTTGCGCGCCAAGCTCATCGCCGCGGGCGACAGTAACCCGATGCGCGCGCACGGCGGCCCCGTCAACGAGGGACAGACCGTCCGCCTCGGCGAGGTCGGCCAGTTGCTGGCGACCGTCGCCCTGTCGACCCTCGTGATCGAAGCCGTGCTGGCTGTGCTGCTGTTCCCGGCCATGCTCGCCAGCGGCGTCGAGCCGCTCACCGCCGTCTGGGAATCGTTGTACTACTCGGCGATGTCGTTCACGAACACCGGATTCACCCCCAACGTCGGCGGCGTGGCCGCATTCGCCGACAACTACTTCTTCCTGACCGTGCTGATGGCCGGCGTCTTCCTCGGGTCGATCGGCTTCCCGGTGATCTACACACTCTGGAAGCACCACTTCCACGTGCGGCGTTGGTCACTCCACGCCAAGCTGACGCTGATCACCACCACGACCCTCTTCGTCGCGGGCGCTGCGGTGTTCCTGCTCCTCGAGTACAACAACCCGAAGACCTTCGGTTCCATGGAGGCCTGGGACACGACCTTCCAGGCATTCTTCCTCTCGGCGATGACCCGCTCCGGCGGGTTCGCCGTCGTCGACGTCGGTGAGTTGCACGGCTCCTCGCTCGTTGTCGGTTCGATGCTCATGTTCGTCGGTGGCGGATCGGCATCCACCGCCGGCGGCATCAAGGTCACGACCCTCGCCGTGCTCGCCCTCGCCGTTTTCTCCGAGGCGAGAGGGCGACAGAGCGTCGAGGCGTTCGGTCGACGCATCCCCAGCGACGTGCAGCGTGTGGCTCTGTCGGTCGTTGCGTGGGGATCGACGATCGTCGCGATCTCGACCATCACGATCGCCCAGATCACCCAAGCCGACATCGCCGAAGTGCTCTTCGATGTGATCTCCGGTTTCGGCACGGTCGGATTGTCGACAGGGCTCACCGCAGAGCTCCCCGATGCGGCCGTCTACGTCTTGGCGGCCACCATCTTCATGGGTCGCGTTGGTACAGTGACTCTCGCCGCGGCCGTGGCTGCGACATCCCGTTCGCAGCACTATTCGCTGCCCGTGGAAAGGCCCATCGTTGGTTGAGCAACTGCGAAGCGACGCCCCCGTCCTCGTGATCGGCCTCGGTCGGTTCGGTGCTGCCTGCGCGGGCGAACTCGACCGCCTCGAGCGGGAGGTGCTCGCGATCGATGAGAGCCTCGACCTCGTGCAGAAGTGGTCGGAGCGCGTCACGCACACCGTGCAGGCCGATGCGAAGAACATCGACGCGCTCAAGCAGATCGGCGCGCAAGATTTTCAGGTGGCGGTCGTCGCCGTCGGGTCGTCGATCGAGGCATCCGTGCTGATCACGGCGAACCTCGTCGACCTCAAGGTTCCGCAGATCTGGGCGAAGGCGGTCTCACAGTCGCACGGCAAGATCCTCGCGCGGGTGGGCGCCAACCACGTCATCTATCCCGAGCGCGAAGCCGGCGAGCGCGTCGCACACCTCGTCAGCGGGCGGATGCTGGACTTCATCCGCTTCGATGACGACTTCGTGCTCGCGAAGATGTACCCCCCGAAGTTCATCCGCGGAGTCGGGCTCAACGAATCGGGCGTGCGCTCGAAGTACCACGTGACCGTCGTCGGTGTGAAAAGCCCAGGCAAGCCGTTCCGCTACGCGGAGGCCAACACGGTCGTCACCAACCACGACCTCATCATCGTTTCGGGCACGAACAGCGACATCGAGCGTTTCGCCAGCCTCGACCGCTGACCCGGTCGGGTCACGAGCCGGCGGCCAGCTCCTTCGCGCGGGCGAGGGCAGCATCCGTCGCCTCGGCGAAGACGCCGTCCAGACGCGCGCCCTGGAGCACGGCGATCGCACGCTCGGTCGTGCCCTTGGGGCTGGTGACGCGGCGGCGCAGTTCGGCGGGATCTTCGCCGGTCGCGGCGAGCAGGGCGGCCGCGCCGATGAAGGTCTGTTCCGCCATGAGACGTGCGTCGGCGTCCGAGAAGCCCTTCCCCCGCGCCGCTTCGGTGAGGTCTTCGATCAGGAGGAAAACATACGCGGGCCCCGAGCCGGAGATGGTCGACAGGGCATCGATCTGCTCCTCCGGCACCTCGATCACCGCACCGCACGTCTCGAACAGTCGCCGGACGAGCGCGGCATCGGCCGCCGAGGCGCTGGGGCCGGCTGCGAGGCCGGTGACGGCCTTCGCCACGACAGCGGGAGTGTTGGGCATCGACCGCAGCACCGGGATCCCCTCGCCCACGATCTCCTCGAACGTGTCGATCGTCACCCCCGCCGCGAGACTCACGATGACGGTTCCCGGGCGAAGGACCGGCGCGATCTCGCGCAACAACTCGGGCACCATGATCGGCTTCACGCCGACGAGGATGACGTCGGCCGCCGCGGCCGCTGAGACGTTCGCGGCGGGGTCGACGTCGAGCGACACACTCGTGACACCGGGAAGGCTCTCAAGGCCCGCAGCCCTCGCCGCCGTGCGGTTCGTCACTGTCACCTGCGGCGCACGTCCGGAGCGCACGAGTCCCTGCAGGATCGCACCTCCCATCGAGCCGGCACCGAGGATCGCGATCGAAGGAAGGGTGTCATTCACCATTCCCCCAGTCTGTCACCGGCGGCTCCGAGCCGGGCCCAGCATCCCTTCTGTTGAGACCTCATTCACGTACGAACGGGAGGACTATAGTCGGGTCATGACCCTCTTCGACGGCATCAGTTCCCGCCTCATCGATACGGATCGATTGAGTGTCAACATCCTCGAGCGCATCGGCGACGACCCCCAGACGCCGGCCGAGAACACGGTCGTTTTCGTCCACGGCAACGTGTCGTCGAGCCTGTTCTGGCAAGAGCTCATGCAGGATCTGCCGAGCGATCTGCGGGTCATCGCGATCGATCTGCGCGGATTCGGGGGAACCGAAAGCCTTCCCGTCGACGCGACCCGCGGCGTCCGCGACTTCAGCGACGACGTCCACGCGACGCTCGCGGCGCTGGACATCGAGACCGCCCACCTGGTCGGCTGGTCGATGGGTGGCGGGGTCGTGATGCAATACGCCTTGGACCATCCCGTGCTCTCGCTCACCTTGCAGGCCCCCGTCTCGCCCTACGGATTCGGCGGCACCCGCCGCGACGGATCGCGACTGACCGATGACGACGCCGGATGCGGAGGGGGTGGCGCCAATCCCGACTTCGTGCAGCGTCTCACCGACCGCGATACCAGCGATGAGTCGCCGACCTCCCCGCGCAGCGTCTTCCGCTCCGGGTACGTCGCGCCGGGCTACACCAGCGAATACGAGGATGTGTGGGTGGAGTCGATGATCACGACCTCCACCACGACCGGCAACTACCCGGGCGACGGCGTACCGAGTGAGAACTGGCCGGGCTTCGCTGCGGGCACGGTCGGTGTGTTGAACACGATGGCGCCGCGATACTTCGACACATCGGCACTCGTCGGCCTGTCCGAGAAGCCGCCGATCCTGTGGGTGCACGGCACCGCCGATGCCATCGTGTCGGATGCCTCGTACTTCGACCTGAACCACCTGGGCGCCGTCGGGATCGTCCCCGGCTGGCCGGGCGCCGATGTCGCCCCGGCACAGGAGATGGTCGCGCAGACCCGCGACGTGCTCGCCGCCTATCGCGCGGCAGGCGGCGAAGTCACCGAGGTGAGCCTCGAAGACGTCGGACATGCCCCGCACCTCGAACGCCCCGCCGAGGTTCGCCGCGCACTCCTCGAAATCATCGGCTACATCGGGCATCCGGCATCACCGGCGCCGCCGACCGAGACGATCATCCTGAGCTCGTGGGACTGAGCCTCAGCGCTTAGTGGGCGACGGGCGATACGCCGCCTTCGGTAAAACTCGGACGCCGTCCGATGAGGCGGCCGATGCCGAGCACGATGCCGACGATCACGAGGCCGAGGATCAGCCCGGCGATCGCGGAGACGATCGTGTCTCCGATCCAGACGATGACGGAGCCCAGTGGCTCGAGCAGGTGTTCGACGCCGTGGATCAGATCACCCGCGAGGTGTACACCGACCTCATCGAGGTTCGCGAGCACGAGGTGGCCACCCACCCACAGCATCGCCACGGTGCCAATGATGCTGATCACGCGGAAGACAGCCGGCATCGAGCGGACGATCCGCGTCCCGGTGTGACGCACACGCACGTCGGGGCTCTTGGCCATCTTCAGGCCGATGTCGTCGATCTTGACCAGCAGCGCGACGGCACCGTAGACGATGACCGTCATCATCAGCGCGATCACAGCGAGCACCGCGAGGGTCGTCCAGGTGCCCATGCCTGCGTCGAGGCTGGCGAGCGAGATCAGCATGATTTCGGTCGAGAGGATGAGGTCGGTGCGCACCGCACCGAGCACGAGTTTCTTCTCGTCGCGGGCCCCTTCATCGGCATGTCCGTGCGCGAAGCCGAACCATTCGAGGACCTTCTCGGCGCCCTCGAAACAGAGGTACGCGCCACCGATGATGAGGAGGAACGGGAGCACCCCCGGGGCGAACGCGGTCAGCAACAACGCGATCGGGATGATGATGAGGAACTTGTTCGCGAGCGACCCCAGCGCGATCTTGCCGACGACCGGCAGTTCCCGGGCCGGAGTCAGACCCTGCACGTACTGCGGTGTCACCGCAGCATCGTCGATGACGACACCCGCCGTCTTGGCCGAGGCTTTCATCGCCGCGCTGAGAATATCGTCGACAACGGCGAGCAGACCGACCGACATGGGACCCCCTGGGTATCGTGCGGAACGCGGTGGCGCCCCGGCCTGTCAGGTTACCGGCGCGCGTCGAAGAACGCGTGCAGCAGAGCGGATGCCTCGTCCGCCCGCACTCCGGCGACCACCTCGGCGCGCACGGGAAGTCGACGATCCCGGAGCACGTCGTAGAGGGAGCCGGAGGCCCCCGCCTTCTCGTCCCACGCCCCGAACACCACCCGCGTGAGGTGGGACTGGAGGATCGCCCCGGCACACATGAGGCACGGCTCGAGGGTGACCACGAGAGTGCAGCCCGTGAGGTTCCATGAACCGAGGAATGCCGCCGCGGCGCGCAACGCGACGATCTCGGCGTGCGCGGTGGGGTCGTGGGTCTGCTCGCGCAGGTTCCGACCCTCACCGATGACCGTGCCGTCAGCATCCGTCACCACCGCGCCCACAGGGATCTCTCCGGCCTCTGTGGCCTCGGTCGCGAGCGTGAGCGCTCGCTCCATCGCGACACTCAGTCGTGGGGCGATGGGCAGGCTCACGCGCTCAGCGTACGCCGACCGCGTAGGCTGAGCGACATGCGCGTGCACGTGGCTGACCACCCCCTCATCACCCATAAGCTCACCGTGTTGCGCGACAAGCGCACGCCGTCACCGGTGTTCCGGCAACTCACCGAAGAACTGGTGACGCTCCTCGCCTACGAGGCGACCCGAAACGTCCGTGTCGAGGACATCGAAATTCAGACTCCCGTGACCACGACGACCGGCGTGAAGATCGGCGAGCCTCGCCCCCTCGTCGTGCCGATCCTGCGTGCCGGACTCGGCATGCTCGACGGGATGGTGAAGCTTCTGCCGACCGCGGAGGTCGGCTTCCTCGGCATGGCCCGAGATGAAGAGACCTTCGAGCCGGTCACCTACGCTGAGCGCCTCCCCGCCGACCTCAGCGATCGACAGTGCTTCGTGCTCGACCCGATGCTCGCGACCGGCGGTTCGCTGGGTGCGGCGATCGATTTCCTCTTCGCGCGCGGCGCGCAAGATGTGACCGCAATTTGCATCCTCGGGGTCCCCGAAGGCGTCGCGAAGATCCAGGAGCAGGTCGGCGACCGCGATGTCACCCTCGTGCTGGGATCGCTCGATGAGCGCCTCAACGAGAAGGGGTACATCGTGCCCGGGCTCGGCGACGCGGGCGACCGCCTCTACGGCACGGCGGAATAGCGACTCACGGTCCGTCGAGCGGTGACGGAGCCCGCCGCCCCGTCTCTTGCTCCCAGAACTCCAGCTGTTGAGTGAGGGCTTTCGCGACTTCGAAGACCTGCTGCGGAGGGATCCGGATGCGCTGCACGACGCGCCCCGGCACGACGGTCACGGCGTTGCCCTCGGCATCCACCTCTTCTCTCGGCGGCCGGGCCAACGAGACGAAGTCCATCACGAAGACGTCTGGCGTGTGCCAGACGTTCGCGAAATCCGCATAGCTGCCGGGGATCGCCTCCGGAGGCAGGTCGATCTCGACCTGTCGCGGTGCGTCGTCGACCATGGTGTCTCTCCGCTCGTCGTGGGGGTGAGTCTAAGCCGCGGTCGCCGCGCGGAGAATCCGGGTCACGTCTCGGGATGCTGCCCGGCCACTGCGGGTGGGAAGGAGTGGGTAGACATGGACCCGGCCAGCGCGCTCGTGGAAGTCGAGAGGGACGCCGGCCGCGCGGGCCTTCTGCCGGAGGACATGGGCGTCGGGGTTCAACACGTCGCGCGTGCCGGTGAAGACGGTGAGCGGCCCGAGGCCGGCGAGGTCTCCGAACAGCGGACTGACGGCGGGGTCGCGGAGGTCGAGGTCGCCACGCCAGTGCTCGGCCAGGACCCGCCCACCCGGAGTCGCCAGCCACGGATCGCTCGGCTGCACCTCGGGGATACGGGGATTGCTCCACGTCAGATCGAGGGCGGGCGAGATCATGAGCGTCTGCGGAAGGATGATGCCGTCGTCGCGGAGGGCAAGGGCCGTCGACAGGGCGATCTGGCCGCCGGCGGAGTCGCCGGCCAGACTCGTCACCCCGTAGCGGTCGATGCTGCGACGGACGAGCGAAGCGAAGCCGTCCCGCGCTTCCCGGGCCGCGCCGAACGGGACGAGGGGGTAGATCGGCACGGTGACCGCCACCGCCGCGTCCGCGGCGATCTGGGCCGCGAGGTGCCAGTGCTGCGGCGCGATTTCGTTGACCCAGCCGCCGCCGTGAGCGTAGACGACACCACCGCGGACGACCGGGGGCCGGACGGTGTACACCGGCCATCCGCCGGACTTCTCGACATCGACCCGGATGCCGGAGCCCAGACGCCCGGGCGGGCCGTAGCCCTCCGGTCGCAGTTCGCGCTCGCGGATGCGTCGCTGGGCGCCCTCCGCCGAGACGAACGTGCGATTGGCGCGCAGGGCACGCAGGACGACGGGGACGATCGCTTCGGGCAGGTTCACGGGCATCTCCTCAGTCTTCCCCGGTGGGGGCGGTCGCTGCGGTCACGAGCCTTGCGAAGGCGCTGAGCCGGGCGACCCCTTCCGCGGTCCATGGCAGGTCGTCGAGGAGGCCCGCGCTGTAGATGACGTAGGCGGTGTGCTCGGCGCGGGAGACAGCGACGTTGAGCCGGTTCTGCAACAGCAGGAATTCCAGCCCGCGGGGCGCATCACGCCCCGACGACGCCGCCAGCGAGACGATCGCCACCGCCGCCTCCTGACCCTGGAACTTGTCGACCGTCCCCACCGGCACGTCGCCGAACCCGGCCGCGGCGAGTGCCTCTTCGACCAGCACCTGCTGCGCGTTGTAGGGCGTCACAACGATCAGGTCGCTCGCGGCGAGGCTCCTGGGCTCGACGCCGTCGCCCGAGATCCAGGACCGTCCGATGAGATCACGGACAAGGCGCACGACCACCTCCGCCTCTTCGGGTGACTGGGTGGCATTGCCGGTGTGGGCGAGGGCGACCGGGATGACACCGGCATCCACACCGTCGAGGTGCCGCGCGGCGGTCGTGGGGTGCGCGGCGAGCTTGCCGTCGTAACTGAGCTGGGAGACGGGTTCGGCCACTTCGGGTCTCATCCGCCGCGTCTGGGCGAGGAAGTAGCCGCGATCGTCGGGGATGACGGCGGCGCCGTCCATGATCCACCCGAGCGCGGAGGTGTCCACCGGCTCCGGATGCGTGCCCTGGCTCACTTGAGGCAGCTGCTGCGGGTCACCGAGCAACAGCAGACGGGTGGCCGCGACCGAGACCGCTATGGTCGACGCGAGCGAGAACTGACCCGCCTCGTCGATCACGAGAAGATCCAGGCTCCCGCGAGGCACCCTGCCTGCGTGGCTCAGGTCCCACGCCGTCCCGCCGATCACGAATCCCTCGGGGTGCGCCTCGGCGAAGGCGGCGTAGCCGTTCTTGGCGATCGGCGTGAACGCAGCGGTGTCGGATGTCGGTCCCTTCGGCGCTTTACCGACCTGCTCGCGGGGGACACCGGCGTCCACGATGCGCTCAAGCATGTTCTCGATGACGGCGTGCGACTGGGCGACGACGCCGACTCTGAATCCCCGCTCGCGCACCAGCTGGGCGACCACGTGCGACCCGACGTAGGTTTTCCCCGTCCCCGGCGGGCCCTGCACCGCGAGATAGCTGTGATCGAGGTCTGCCACGGTGCGGGCGATGTCGGTCACGTCGTCGCCGCTGCGCCGGTGCAGCGCACCCGCGCCCGTGCGGGGCGCCCGCCGCAGGAGCAGATCCGTGGCCGCATCCGCGGGGAACGACGGCGCGGCAGCGATCACGGCATCCGCCCACTGGTCGATCGCCGCCTGCTGGCTGCCCGCGTGCGGGGGCGAGGGCGGCGTGAGCGCGATCGGCAACTCGGCCCAGGTGAAGCCCTGGATCGCGTTCTCTTCGACGATGACGCCGTCGTCGAGCACGTCGACGATCTTCAGCGTGCGTGCTCCGTGGATCCAACGCGGACTGGGCTCGATCGGGAACGGTGCCGGCAGGTCATAGAGCGCGTACGACTCCGACCCTGCCGTGAGCTTCGTCCCCGGTGCGAGATCACCCCGGAGCTCGACGACACGGCGAGTGACGCGGGCGCCCTCGGGCAGGTGCCACTCGGTGAGGACCCGACACCGCTCGTGATCGAGCACGACGACATCACGCGTGTCCTCCCAGATCGACACCGGCTCGCGCAGGCGAAGGAAGTGTGTCGCCCAGAAGGTCTTGGCTTCGCGCGGGTAGTAGTCGATCGCGGCCGACCCCAATCGCAGCGCCGTGGCTTCGTGAGGATCGTCGGCGGCGGCGGCCAAGCGTCCCAGCGCGTCGGCGCGTGGCGACGGTTCATAGGGGCGCTCGGCCGGGTCGATATCGGCCGACGGCACGAGGTTCGCTTCGCGGGCGCGGTCGACGAGCCAATCGCGCAGGCGCCGCGTCGAGACGCAGTCGTAGCGGTTGTAGTCGGCGAGATCGTCGAGGATCGCACGGGAAGAGACGTCGTCGCCGGCATCGAGCAGCGTGCGAGACTCGGCGTAGCGGACGATCGAGTCATCACCCTTCTGCACATCGCTCGTGCGCACGTCGGGCCCCATGTAGAGCGGTTCGAGCTTCTTGATCGAGTACGAGCGCGAACCGACCCGCAAAGCACGACGCACCACGGGATAGAGATCGACGAAGACCCCCTCGCGCAGGAGCCGGTCGACGTCGCTTTCGCGCACACCGTACCGAGCTGCCATGGCCAGCAGGTGCGTCGGCTCGTACGGGGCGTAGTGGTAGATGTGCATGCCCGGATGCTCGCGCCGGCGCAGCGCCACGACGTCGAGGAAGTCCTCCAGCGCCTGCTTCTCGTCGTCGAACGAATGCGCCCAGAGCGCCGTGTACTGCTCATCGGTGTCGACCCACCCGAAGAGATAGTCGAGGCCCCATTGTGCGCTCGACCCCGGGCTCGGCGTCTCGGTGTAGAGCGGGTCCCCCTCGAAGTCGAAGAACAGGTCACCGCGGTCCGGGCGGGGGAGCGCGCCGATGGCCCGCGGGAAAACCACCTCGTACGTCGGCACCGGCGGACCGTCGAGGACGGTGGTCGTGGCGGCCTCGATCCCTCCCGCGGGACTGCTCAGTTGGAGTGCTGCTTGCGTCCGGAGCCCGGTGAAGGTGTCTCCGGACATCCGCTCGGGCGCCTCGCGTGCAGCGGCGAGATCGTCGATCGTGTGGATGCCCGCGGCTCGGAGGCGCTCGCGCTGCACGGGGCGCATTCCGGCAACCAGCAGCAGATCACGCTGGGCGATCACCTCGAGGTCGCACGTGGCACACCGGCCGCACGCGACGACACGAAGCCCTCCCCGATCATCGCCCCAGGCCAGCGGCGCACCGGCGGGCCCGGCGGCCAGATCGCGGTCGGCGATGAGCGCGCGGAGTCGGCGGCGCCGCAACCCGAACACGGGCAGCACATCGCGGACGGCGTGCGTCGACGTGCTGCCGTCGCCCAGGAGGAGCTCGACCCGATCCGCGCGGGGAATCGCGCCGCGGTCGAGCTGGTCGACATAAGCGGCCAGCTGCATGAGTGCCGTGACCCGGGCATGCCGGGCGAGCTTCGTGTCTTGAACGATCCACGGGCGCCCCGCGCTGCTCCCGTCGCGCACCAGGAAGTCCGCGAACCCGACGAACTCAGGGGTTGAGAAGGCGGCCTGGTAGATCACCTCGACCTCGGGGTCGGTGAGCGCCGCCGCAGTGGCGGCCACCGCCGCACCGAGCGCTTCGGCATCGGAGGACGGCACCGCCGCGATTTCGACGACGCGGCCCGACTCCGGGTAGGTCGCGCGGTAGTCCTCGAGCACGCGCAGCTCGTGCTGCGTGCCGAGTCGCCCCGCCCGCTCGAGGGTCAGGTCTTGCGGGTCGGGCACCGCGGGCACGCGGCCGAGTTTCGCGTCGAGCTTCCGGAGCCAGGCGAACTCGCACTCCGCTGCGCTCTTCAGGTCGCTCGCGCTCCAGACGATCCGGCCTTCGTCTTCGATGTATCGCATGTCACCCTTCCGCGATCGACCCTAGTGCGGGCTCCCGACACGCGCCGCTGGACGATCCCGCCTGCTTTCGCCACACGCTCCGCAGTCGCTACCTGACAGACTGGTGCGGTGAGCGAGAGCCTGCCGTTCGAGAACCCCTACCGTCACGGATTCGCACGCGTTGCCGCGTGCACGATCCCCGTCGCCATCGCTGACCCGGCCACGAACGCCGCCGCGGTGCTCTCTGCGGCGCGGGAGGCGCACGACAACGGTGCGGCGGTCGCGGTGTTCCCCGAGCTCTGCCTCACCGGATACGCGATCGATGACCTGGTCCTGCAGGACGCGGTGCTCGACGCAGCGGTGGGCGCGATCTCGGAGATCGCCGCGGCCTCCGCCGATCTTCGGCCGCTGCTCGTCGTCGGCGCTCCCCTGCGCATCGGCTCTCGCCTGTACAACTGCGCCGTCGTGATCCACCGTGGGGCCGTCCTCGGCATCGCGCCGAAGAGCTACCTGCCCACGTATCGCGAGTTCTACGAACGCCGGTGGTACGCCTCCGGCGCCGACGCACCGGAGGCGGTCGAGCTCGCCGGCGCCGAGGTCCCCGTGGGGACCGGCCTTCTCTTCGCGGCAACCGATATTCCGGGGCTCGTCGTCCACGCCGAGGTGTGCGAAGACGTCTGGGTGCCGGTGCCGCCCTCGTCGACTGCGGCGCTGGGCGGGGCGACCGTGTTGCTCAACCTCTCGGGGAGCCCCATCACGATCGCGCGCGCGGAAGATCGGCGCATCCTTGTCCAGTCGCAGTCACTGCGGTGCCTCGCCGCGTATGCCTATGCCGCCGCCGGGCAGGGCGAATCCACCAACGACGTCTCCTGGGACGGGCAGACGATGATCTACGAGGGCGGCACGCTCCTCGCCGAGACCGAGCGATTCCCGGACGGCCCGCGCACCGCGTACGCCGATGTCGATCTCGACCGGCTGCGCCAAGACCGCCTGCGCCAGGGCACCTTCGACGACAACCGCGTGGGGTCGTGGGTGATGCACCAGACGATCCCCTTCACCGTCGATCCGGCAGCATCCACCACGGGACTGCTCCGCCCTCTCGACCGCTTCCCGTTCGTTCCGGACGATGCCGCGCGCCTCGATCTGGATTGCTACGAAGCGTTCAACATCCAGGTGTCCGGCCTCGAGCAGCGGATGCGCGCGATCGGGCAGCCGAAGCCCGTCATCGGGGTCAGCGGCGGCCTGGATTCCACCCACGCCTTGCTCGTCGTCGCGCGGGCGATGGACCGGATGGGCCGGCCGCGCAGCGACATCCTGGCCTACACGATGCCCGGCTTCGCGACGAGCGACCACACGCGCTCGAACGCGATCGCGCTGGCCGAGGCGATCGGCGCGACGATCGAGACGATCGACATCCGGCCGATGGCCGGTGAGCTCCTGAAGGGCATCAAGCATCCCTACGCCGACGGCGAGCCGGTCTACGACGTGACGTTCGAGAACGTGCAGGCCGGCGCGCGCACCGACTTCCTGTTCCGTTTGGCGAACCAGAACGGCGGTTTCGTCGTCGGCACCTCCGACCTCTCCGAGCTCGCCCTCGGGTGGGCGACGTACGGCGTCGGCGATCAGATGAGCCACTACGCGGTCAATGCAGGCGTGCCGAAGACGCTCATCCAGCACCTCATCCGGTGGGTGATCTCGCACTCCGACGACGACACGCTCACTCCCGCGGCGAAAGAGGTGCTCCAGTCGGTCCTCGACACGGAGATCAGTCCGGAACTGGTCCCGGCCGGTCAGGACGGAAAGGTGCAGTCGACCGAGGACACCATCGGTCCGTACGCGTTGCACGACTTCGCCTTGTTCCACGTGTTGCGCTACGGCCTGCGACCGTCGAAGATCGTGTTCCTCGCCGAGCAGGCGTGGGCGGATCAGGATGCCGGTGCGTGGCCGCCCGGGTTCCCGACCGCGGACCGCTACGCCTACGATCGCGAGGCGATCGTGCGCTGGCTGCGGGTGTTCCTGCAGCGGTTCTTCGGCTTCGCACAGTTCAAGCGCACGGCGATCCCGAACGGGCCGAAGGTACTGCCGGCGGGTTCGCTGTCGCCGCGTGGCGACTGGCGTGCACCGAGCGATGGCAACGCTGCCATCTGGCTGGCCGAATTGGACGCCGTTCTGCCGCCGCGGGCGTGACAATGCCCCGGATCTGACTCCGGGGCATTGTGCTGGGGGGGGATTAGTTCGATGCCGCCGAGGCGACCGAACCGGCCGACGCGGCACTCACCGGGCTCGCGGGTGACGGGACCGAGACCGGGGTCGCCGGCGACGGAACCGAGACCGGCGTCACGGGAGACGGAACCGAGACCGGAGACGCGGGCGTGACCGGCGAGACAGGGCTCGGGGCCGAGACCACTGTCGCCGGCGACGGAGTCGACAGATGCGTCGTTGACGGTGCCGTGACGACGGTGGCAGATGAGCCGTTCACCACCATCTGCAAGGGGCGATCCAGCTGAGCGCCGTTCTTGCCGGTGAGCGCGCCGCCCGGCACGACCGTTCCGTCGGCCGTGCGCAGGTCCATGGTTGCGGCGGCTGCCGCGGCGCCGCCGGCGACCAGGCCGACACCGACGAGTCCGGTGACGCCGTAGGCGATCCACTTCTTGTTCATGGTGTTCTCCAGTTCGTGTAGCGGGGGGAGCGATCCGACGACCGCCTGACATCTACTCTCCCGAACGTCGCTAAGGCCCCTCGAAGGAGGGAGTGAGAGGCCTCTTAGGTTCGTACCCGGCCGTCGCGGCAGCCTCGAGCAGCGCACCGGCCCGCTCGGTGGCCCCGGCCATGGCCGCCCCGAGCGCATGCCCGAAAAGGTGCATCGAGATGAGCGCGCGCGTGCGCTCCAGCGTTCCCGCGCGCGGTCGGCGAGATTCCACACCGGCGACGCGTCGTCGGCGCGCGAATTCGCGCTCGCCGAGGAGTTCGTCCGGCACGCCGGCCAGGTACTCAGCCGGGAGCAGTTGCTCAGCCGCGTGTGGGGGTATGACTTCGACCCGGGCTCGAATGTCGCCGACGTGTACGTCGGTTACCTGCGACAGAAGCTCGGCTCCGAACGCATCGAGACGGTGCGGGGGGCCGGCTACCGGCTCTTGTGATCCCCCTCAGTCGGTCGGCAGAGTGCCCGAGGCGATCGTGATGACCCAGCCTTCGCGCGAAGCATCCGTGAGGGAGTACTTCATCTTGCGGTCCGGCACCCAGCCCTTGTGTCGACCGGTGTCGAGCCGGACGCGCTCTGGCGCGACCCGCACGCCACGCCCGTCCGCTTCGAGAACCGCTTGAACGCACACCCAGTGCTGGAGCAGGTCGGGGATGTTGCTCTCGTCGAGCAAGTGGGAGTGCTTTTGCATCTGGCGGACGTCGGCCGCTTCCGGGTGCATGTCGCGGATATCGATGCCGAGCGGGAGACCCGGGTCGCAGATCGCCACAACCGTCGCGGCGCGGTAACTGGCCGTCACGATCGCGATCGGCAACTCCTGGCCGTCACGCGAGGCGATCAGCCGTGTGTGATAGCCGAACCCGCGGGGTGCTTCCCGCTCGATCTTGACGTCTTTCGGCTCGCATCCGAGCTTGGCGGCGATCAGCTCCTTGGCGATGATGCGGCGCCGATCGTGCACGGTCGTTCCCGGGTCCCACCCCAGCCTCGCGTCGACTCCGGCGGGCGTGTCCAAGAGAATCGTCTGCAGTGCCATATCGCTCCTTCGGATGCGTGGATCTCCCCCATCCTGGCCCACGTCTGCCCGCAACGGGAGTCGTGCGTGCCGGGGAAAACGTCCGGGATCTCCGGTGACCCTGAGACAATGAGGGAGTGAAACTCCTCGTGGCCGCCCTCGCGTCCGAACTCGTCGCCTTCCCCACGGAGCTCGACGGTTACGACCGCCTCGTGACCGGTCCCGGCAAGTTGCAGGCCGCCTACGCGCTGACGAGGCGACTGGATGCTGTCACCTATGACGAGATCCTCGTCGTCGGTACCGCGGGCTCGATCGCTCGCGGCACGCGCGGTGTGTTCGAGGTGACGGCCGCGATCCAGCACGATGTGACCGACATCGACGGCATCGCGGGTCAGCACGTGTCTCTCCCGACGCAGGTGGCGACCGGCCGCGCGGGCGGTGTGACCATCGCGACCGGTGATCACTTCGTCGACGATGCCGACGCCGTGGCCCGCATCCGCGCGCTCGACGCTCTGCTGGTGGACATGGAAACGTACGCCTACATCTGGGTCGCGCAGCAGTTCGGCGTCCCGATCCGGGTGCTCAAAGCCGTCTCGGATGACGCCCAGGGCGACGCGATCACCGATTGGCGCGATGCCGTCGCCGCGTGCAGCGCGGATCTGTTCGCCGAGGTGCAGCGCCTGTCGACGACGCGCTGATCGAAGCGACGGCAGACGACCCGGGTATCCTCGGAACACGCGTCGCCCCGTCCACGAGGTCGCGACACACCGTGCTCACGCGCAGAACTGAGGATCCGATGTCGACCACTCCGCCGATCACGCCTCCCGAGTACGGGGCCACACCGACCGCGCCTGATGCCCGGACCAAGGGCATCGCCTGGACGGCCCTGGCGCTGGCCATCGCGGGAATCATCGCGGCGCTCGTCGGATTGATCCCGATTCTGTGGGTCGGCTTCGGTTTCGCGCTTCTGGCGGGTCTTCTTCTGCTGGCAGCCTTCGTCTTTTCGCTGATCGGACTCATCGGCAAGCGCAACGGCGGAAAGGGCATCAGCGTCACCGCCCTCATCCTGTCGATCGTCGGCGGGGTGATCGCATCGTTCGCCTTGGTCATCTCGCTCGTCCTGTTCGGGCTCACCGCATCGGGCAATTCGTCTGCACCCGCTCCCGAGGTCTCGGCCGCGCCGAGCGCCGAACCGAGCGATGACAGTGCGGTCGTGAGCCCGACGGACGAGGCGACTCCAGCCGCGCCGGACGCCGACGCAACGGCCGCCTTCCTGGCCGACGTGCGCCCCAAGGTGAACGACCTGATGGCATCGGTCGATCCCACGATCACGCCGGAGATCGTGGAGAGCGTGTTCCCCGATGACCAGCTGGTCCTCATGGGCCAGACCCTCCTGATCGCGGGCGAGGGCGGCATCGACGCCATCGTGGATGCGACCGTGGCGCAGTCCGGCGATGTCGTACCCGCGGATATCTTGCGCCAGCTCTACCAGTCGGTGTTGGAGTCGGCGCAGAACCACCTGCAGTGACGAGCCGGAGACCCGGCGTCAGCGTGAGATGTTCGCGTTCTGCCGGATCGTGCTCGGCCCCTGGCCTGCAGCCTCCACGGTGACCTGAGCCGGGAGCTGTTCTTTCATCGCCTCGACGTGGCTGATGACACCGACTGTGCGCCCACCGGCACGGAGTTCGTCGAGCGTGCGCATCGCGAGCTCGAGGGTCTCGGGATCGAGCGACCCGAAGCCTTCGTCGACGAACAGCGTGTCGAGCCGAATGCCACCCGCACGCGAGGTGACCACCTCGGCAAGGCCCAGGGCGAGCGCCAGGGATGCCAGGAACGTCTCGCCGCCGGAGAGAGATTGCGGCGACCGCAGGCGTCCGGTGTACGCATCGAGCACCTCGATCGCGAGGCCCGAGGCGCGACCCCGCGCCGCGCGCGCGTCGGAGTGGTGGAGGGTGTAGCGCCCCGCGGACATCTCGGTGAGCCGAAGATTCGCCGCCGCGACGATCTCTTCGAGCTCGGCAGCCAGGACGAAGGTCTCGAGCTCCATCTTCATCGTGTTCGGTGCTCGCCCGGCGACGGTGTCGGCCAGGCGGCTGACGACAGCCGCTTCCTCGGCGAGTGTCGCGGTGCTCCCGGCAGCCGCCTCGACATCGAGGAGCAGGTCCCTCAGACGCACCATGGCGTTGTGCGCGTCGCGCTCCGCCGCGATCGCCGCCGCCCGTGCGGTGTCGGCATCGGTCGCCGCCTGTCGCGCCGTGGCGAGGTCTGTGGGCGGCGCCTCCAGGACATCCAGCTCCAACGTGAGGAGCCGGGATCGGATGGCCGCCAGCTCTCCGGTGTGCGCGGTGATGCGCTCGTCGAGGCGCGTCCGCTCCTGCGGATCGAGCAGCGCGCCCATCACCTCGCTCTCATCGGCGAAGTCTGAGGCGGCGATGCGGGCGTCCCGATCGGCGAGGGCGTCGGTGAGGGTGCGGAGACGCTCCGTGAGCGCATCGCGCGCCCCGGCTGCAGCGCGCGCAATGTCGCGGCGCGCTGCCGTGTGGGCCACGCGGGCGGCGACGCTGGAGAACTCGCCGCGCGCCGCCGAGATCTCTGCGCGGAGGTCAGTGACGGTGCGCACGCTCGCGGCGTGTTCCAGAGCGATGCGGTCTCGATCTGCCACTTTCTCCGCACGATCGCGTTGCACCGAGACCACCCGCACATCGAGTTCTCCCCGCTCAGCCACGAGACCCGCGACACGCACCGCCGCAGCTTCGGCCTCGCGGAGCTCTTCGTCGCACGTGCGGGCATCCTCCTCGAGGTCGGCGAGCGGACGTCCGCCGGACCGTGCCGCGGCGTCCGCGTGTGCGTCGCGCGCAGATCGGGCGCGGTCGCCCGCTCCTGCGGCGCGCTGGGCCGCGTGGTCTCGATTCACCTCGGCAGCGGCGAGGTCATCGGCCGTGACGGGATCGTCCGTCGGTGTCGCCGGATGCGGGTGCACGGCCGAGCCGCAGACCGCGCACGGCTCGCCCTCGGAGAGGGCCAGTGCGAGTTCGCCGGCGTAGCCCGCCAGACGCCGCTGCAGAAGCGAGGTCACCGCCTCTGTCGCGGCGGCGGCGGCGGCACTGTCACGTGCGTAGTCTTCTTCGGCCGCGCGGAGGCTCCGTGCGAGCTCAGCCGCCTGTACCGTCGCTTCGATCATGGGCGAGAGCGTAGCTCGGCGTGTGCGGAGCTCGTCTGCGCGCTGCGCACGGACGCTCAGCACCGCAAGATCGGCATCCAGTTGCTCTCTCAGCGAGGGAAGATGCGCCAGATCGTCATCGAGCGCGACGACGGCCTCGCTGAGGACGCGAAGTTCGTCCGCGTGGACGGCGACCGTCTGCTCGGCCTCGATGAGCAGACGCTCCCGCTCCGCAGCTGCCGCCCAGAGTGCGAGGTCTCCGGTGAACTTCTCGATCGCGGCGTCGAGGTCATCCGCGCCCCCGGCCGCCCGCCAGGCCGCCTGAGCACGGGCAGAAGCCTCGACCGCGTCGGTATGCGAGGCCGCCGCGCGGTCGGCAGCATCCACCGTCGCGCGCAGCGTCTCCGCGTGTTGCGCGCGCGCAAGGCGGCGGCGATCGGCATCGATCCGCGGCGACTCGGCCTCCAGTCGGGAGAGAACCACCCGCGCTCCCTCGAGCTCGGTCACCGCCGCGTCGTAGGCCGTCGCCACCGCGAGGGCTGCGGCCGCGTTGCGCGCAGCGGCTTCGGCCGTGCCGCGATTGTTCCAGGCGGTGTCGTGTCGATATTCGGCCCGTTGGAGCGCTCGCGCCGCCGCCGCGCGCCGGTCGGTCACACTGTCCGGTCGATTGCCGGCACCCTCGAGATCGTGCGTGTCGATCAACCGCTCGACGAGCGTCAGGAGGGTGGCAATCTGCGCGTCGCCGGCCTCCTGCTCCTTCTGCGCATCGCGACGACGCTGTTCCAGATCGTTCGTGTACTTCTCGAAGCGGCGGGTGCCGAACAGAGTGCGCAGCAGCGCCTGACGTTCGTCGTTGGCCGCGAGCAAGAACCGCGAGAACTTGTTCTGCGCGAGCAAGATCACTTGCTGGAACTGCTGTGCGTTCAGCCCGATTTCCTCATCGAGCAGAATCCCGACCTCGCGGGGTTTGGCCGCCCGGCCGACCCACGCTCCGTCGACATGCTCCTCGAGGTGCGCGCGCGTCGGCTCTGTCGTGAGCCCTCCCCCACGTTTTGCGGGGCGGTCATATTCGGGCGCGCGGGTGACGCGCCATCGCCGCGGGCCAACGGTGAACTCCAGGCGGACTTCGGTCGGATCACCCAGGAAGCAATGATCGCTGCGCAGGCGCCGTTCGCCCCCCTCATAGCGCGGCACGGCGCCGTAGAGTGCGAAGCTGACCCCGTCGAGGATGCTGGACTTGCCGGCGCCGGTGCGCCCGGTGATGAGGAACACGCCGTCCGCGTCGAATGCATCGAAGTCGACGGTCTGCGTTTCGCGAAAAGGGCCGAATCCGGTCAGATCGAGCCGATGGAGCTTCACCGCTCACCCACCCTCATGCGAGCACCTCGACACGCACCCGTTCATCGAGGACGTCACGGAGGATGGCGGTTTCGCGCTCGCTCGCTCCCTCACCCCCACGAACGTGCCGCAGGAACGTGTCGACGAGCTCCGCATCGCTGCGCGCCGCACGCACACGCTGGACGTAGCTGCGGCCGTCGTCGGAGCGGACAGTGTGGGGAACATGGGACACCATGGCACAGTGCGGGAACCGCTCTTGCAGGCGGCGCAACGGATCACGCTCGGGAAGTGTGTCGGTGTACACCGCGCATACCCAGGCATCTTCCGCCGCGAGATACGACACGTCGGTGAGAAGGTCCTCCAGGGGACCACGCAGGGTCACGAGGCGCCGCGGCACCGGAAGCGCCAGCCACTCGACACGGGACAGTCCCTCGGCATCCAGCTCGACGAGCCACGAACCACGCGGCTTGTCCCCCTCGCCGAAGGAGTAGTGCAGCGGAGCACCCGCGTAGCGGACATTTTCGGCCAACGCCTGACGCCCGTGAATGTGCCCCAGGGCCGCATAGTCGACGCCGTCGAACGCGCTGATCGGCACGACGTCGAGCCCGCCCTGCTGGATGTCACGCTCGAGCTGGGGGGTCGCCTCGACGCCCGCTGCGAAGCAGTGTGCGATCGCCACTGATCGCCCGCCGCGGACGGCGAGGTCGTCACGGACGAGGTCCATCGCGTGCACGAGGACGTCGCGCTGGGACCGGACCCGCGGCCAGAGGTGGCGCAGCAGAGCCGGCTCGAGGAAGGGGATGCCGTAGAAGTGCACGGGTCCGTGCACATCGTCGACGGTGACCGGCGTCGCGATCGCCGCCGGATCGGTGAGCACCCGGATGCCGCTTCGCAGCAGCCCGGCCTGGAACCCGAGGCGAGCCGCGGAATCGTGGTTACCGCTCGTGACGATGACCTGAGCGCCGGTGTCGGCGAGCGCGAGCAGGGTGTCGGAGAGGAGGGTGTAGCACGTCGCCGCGGGGGTCGCCGAGTCGAACACGTCGCCCGCCACGATCACCACATCGACCCGGTGCTCCCGCACCTGCGCGGTGAGCGTCTCGAGCACTCCACGCAACGCATCGAGGGTGGAATGACCGTGGAAGGTCCGCCCGATGTGCCAGTCAGAGGTGTGCAGGATTCGCATGTCCTCCACGCTAAGAGGAGCCTCCGACATCCGGTCGCAACCCCGCGGCGGGTGGCGGCATCCACCCTCGATACGGGTCAGATTTCGGGCGAGAGGTCGTCCTCGGCGTTCGCGGAGCGCGCCCGACGCCGGGCGCCCAGGTCGACGACCCCGAGGAGGAAAGCCAGTCCCAGGAAGACGCCGACGGCCACCATCCCGTACGCGTACGCGTGGTGGTACACGTCGATCGCGTGGACCTCGGCATCGTCGCGATAGATCGCGGCGTAGAACAGCGACAGTGCGACCGCCGTTCCGACGGCCGTCCCGATGCGTTGACCGAGCTGACCCACCGAACCGGCGAGCCCGCCTTCGCGGGTCGGGATGTCGGCGAGCGTCAGCGTCTGGTTGGGGGCGACGACGAGCCCGGCGCCGAGACCGGCCACCGCCATGACCGCCGCCATCGCATAGGCGACGATCTCCACCGGGAGCGCGTAGGCGACAACCGTCAGCGCTGCCGTGGAGAAGAGCACGATGCCCAGCCCCCACACCACGAGGGGACGGCCGAGCCGGCCCACGAGGTTTCCGCCGACCCACGCCGACGCCGCGCTCACGACCGCGAATCCGATCGACACCATGCCGGCATAGACGGGTTCGAGCCCGACCCCCAGCTGAAGGAACAGTGTCGTCAACAGGAACATCGCCGGGATGGCGGTGAAATACGCCGAGACGATGAGGGTGCCGTTGCGATAGGACGAGATCCCGAACAGCGCGAACGGGATGAGCGGGCTCTTGCCGGCATCCGCGTACCGGCGTTCCCACCACACGAACACGGCCGCGAACACGGCGAAGAGCGTCAGCGTCCACCAGCGGCGCGGGTCATCGTCGGGCGACCCCGTCGTGAACAGGAACGGGAACATCAGGGCGATCACCATGATCCCGAACAAGACCACCCCGACCGGGTCGAGCTGGAGCTTTCCGGGCGCACGTGTGCGCGTGCGTGGAAGGAGCGTGAGGACACCGACGAGCACCAGAAGGCAGAGGGGCACATTCATCCAGAAGATGAAGCGCCACCCGTCGGCGGGGCCGCCGAGCGCGATCATCAGGCCACCGAGCGTCGGCCCGAACGCCGTCGCGATGCCGATCGTCGCGCCGAACAGCCCGAACGCACGGCCGCGTTCGGCGCCCACGAACAGTTGCTGGATCGTCCCGATCACCTGCGGCATCTGGATGCCGGCGGCCACACCCTGGATGAGCCGAGCGATGAGCAACACTTCGACAGTCGGCGCCAGTGCGCACACGACGCTCGTGAGGGTGAACAGGCTCAACCCGACGACGAAGAGCGCCTTGCGGGACCGCTGGTCGCCCAGCCGACCGAACGGCACGAGCGCGAGGCCGAAGCACAGGACGTAACCCGAGACGACGAGCTGCAGCTCGGTCGACTGGGCGCCCAACGCCTTCTCGATGGACGGCAAGGCGACGTTGACCTTCGACAGGTCGAGGATCGTCAGCGCGGCAACCGACACGCAGACCCAGAACGCGCGCCAGCGCTGACCGCCGCTGAGCGGGATGCTGGCGGTTTCCGGCGCCGTCACGAGGCGATGCGCGGTGTGTAGGAGGCGGCTTGCTCGGCGGGCATGAACAGAGGATGCATGTGGATGTTCCGGCACATGCCCTTCACCGTATGCTCAGCGTCGGACTCGGGCCAGGGCCTACTCTCGGATCCATGCCGAACGACCCCTCCGCCGCAGACGATGCCATCGCAGAAATTGTCGAAGCGGCTGATCGGGTCATCGACGAGATCACCGGCTTGCCGAAAGACGAGGGCGAGGTCGAGGAGTTCTCGTACGCCGGCGCCACGGTGATCGCCGAGCGACGCGGAGACGAGGCGTCGCGCACGACGTTCGTGCTCGTCCACGGCATCGGCATGGGGCGCAAGGTCTTCGGCGATCTGGTGCTGCGACTGCACGACCACGGCGTCGTCATCGCGATCGATCAACCCGGGTACGGCACGGCCCCCGAGCCCCCGCGGACGCTCTCGATGGAGCGCACGGCCGATCTCGTGGCGGCGTACCTGCGTCACCTGGGCCGTGGACCGGTGGTCCTGCTGGGGCACTCCATGGGGACGCAGGTCGTCACCGAAGTGGCGGTCCGGCATCCGGATGCGGTCGACTCTCTGGTGTTGGTGGCACCCACGGTCGATCGGCGGCACCGGCATGTGCTCAGCCAACTCGGCCGCCTGGTCCTGGACCTCGTGGGAGAGAGCCCCAAAGTCTTGCTCGTCGGAGCACGCGAATATCTCCGCGCCGGCCCGAATCTCCGCCGCAAGATGCACGCGATGCTCGTGCACCGCCCCGAACTGTCCTATCCGCGCATCACGGCGCCCACGCTCGTCATCCGTGGCGAGCGCGACCGAGTCTCTCCCGCTTCGTGGTGTGCCGAGGTTGCCGGGGCCATCCCCCACGCACGGGACGCAGAAGTACTCGGCCACGGACACGAGACGCTCATCCGCGATGCCGAACCGGCGGCGCGAGAGATTCTCGATTTCGTCAGCGCGCGGCCTGGTCGTCCGTAAGGAGGTCGGGGTCGGCCGCGGCTCCGGATGCGGCGCTCACGGGATCGATCTCCTCACGGTCGCTGATCTCGACGTCCGGCGACTCTTCCTGCACGCGCTGAGCCGCGTCGGCACTGTTCTGCTCCGTCTGCCCGTCCGCGGCTTCCGCGCTCGTCCAGCCTCCGGCCGGTTCTGCATTCACTGTCTGCTCATCGTGCATGGCGCACTCCTCACGTGTGATGGTGCAGCCACTGTGGCCCCGGCATCCGACATCGGCGAGGCCCTTGACGCCCGCTGCTGTAGCCGGTACCCGTCAGGCGGATCGTCGCGTCGCGAGCAGACTCGCGTGCGCGGGATGAGCGTCGAACCACTCGGCGACGTACCAGCAGACCGGACTGACCGCGCGGTCTCCGCGCTCTTCAATCTCGGACACGGCACGCGCCACAACCTCGCCGGCATAGCCGTGTCCGCGGAACGTCGGGATCGTATAGGCGCGGGTGAGCGCGACCGTCCGACCATCGTCGCGATAGTCGAGGACGCTGACCAGCGCGCCGTCCTTGTGAAGCGTGTACCGCGACGCATCGACCTCGTTGGCGAAAGTGAACCCACTCATGCCGTCCACGGTACGCCTGCGCGCCGACACTGCGCTTCACCCCGGATGAGACTGAGCACTTTGTCACAAATCGTCATGCCACGGCGCTGGCACACGTGCGGTTTGACACATTCCGTCGCAATTGGTCATAATGACCACATGACTGACATCGCACGCACTCTGTCCGCCCGGGAGGCGAACGGAACGACCGGCACCATGATGCCGGGCGCTGTCATGTGTTGCCGAATGTGTCGCTGACACGGTAATCCCCGTCGGATCTGTCGTCGCTCCCCGCTCTGAGCGCAGGCGAGCACCTCGATCCCCGAGTCACCGCAGCTCCCCGCCCACCACGCGGATGCCGGTCGCCTCGCACATAGGCCGCTTCTGAGGCCGAACCGGAACACACATCTGAACCTGCGTCGGGCACCTCGCCCCGGGTTCCACCCCGAAGGATTTCGCCATGTCGAACACCGCTCTCCTGTCCCCGCCCGCATCCACCCGCCACCTGCACGCCGTGGAGGACATCGTCCCGGCCGCGCGTCCGGCTGCGCGGTCGGTCCCGGCCGGTACCGCACCTCGCGGCTTCGCACTCTACGTCGGGATCGACGAGAACAAGACGGCCGTCGACGGTGTCTCGCTGTCGACACTTGTCGAAGCGTTGCGGCACACGCTCGCGCAACTCGCTCCGCACGCCGAGACGTACGCGACCGTCGCTCTCGCCCCCGCCACCGCGGGTGGGCGCGATGTCGACGTGGTGCGCCTCGCTCTGCACGAGCCGAGCGCCGTCGCCCGGACCAAGGCCGACACGCCGGACGAGGACCACGTCCCCGGAGGCGTCACCATCGACATCTCGCGCCGTCGTGTGCACATCGACGGCGAGAGCGCGGCGCTGACATTCAAGGAGTTCGAGCTCCTGCAGTATCTCGTGCTGCGCGAGGGCCGCACGATCGAACGCACCGAACTCGTCTCCTCCCTGTGGAGCCACGCTGACGGCGATGAAGCTCCCGGGGAGCGCACGATCGACGTCCACGTGCGGCGACTCCGCTCCAAGCTCGGCCGCTACGAGGACATCGTGCGCACCGTCCGCGGGATCGGCTATCGCTTCGACCGGCACGCCGACGTCGTCATCCGCTTCGGCCACGGGACCCCCTCGCCCGACCGCTTCTGACAGCAGCCTGTCGGAGGGTGCGGCGTAGGGTTGCCGCATGACGATTCGGGAGCGGATGCCGGTGCTCCCGCCACCCGCGGACCCACCGATCGAGACGGAATATCGTCCGGGCACGCCGATCGACGCCGCGCGCGCGATCCAGTACCAGCAACGCGGCGCGCACGATCCATCGCACGTGCACGCCGGCGGCGTGATCTGGCGCGCGACCCGCACGCCGCTGGGGATCGCGACGCTTGCCGTCCGCGTCGAGCGAGGACGCATCCGCGGAGCCGCGTGGGGTCCCGGCGCACCATGGGCGCTCGATCAGCTGCCGGCCCTGTGCGGCGCTCTCGATGATCCGACCGGGTTCGAGGGACACCGGCATCCCCTCATCGCCGACGCCCACCACCGCTACCCCGGCTTACGGATCGGACGCACCGACCTCGTCTTCGACGCTCTCGTGAGCGCGATCTTCGAGCAGAAGGTCACGGGGCTCCAGGCGTTCGGCGCGTGGCGGGCGATCCTCACGTGGTGTGGCGAGCGCGCGCCCGGCCCCACGCCGCGCCCGATGTTCGCGCCACCCGCCGATTGGCACGCGGTTCCGAGCTGGACCTGGCATCGCGCCGGGCTCGAGCCGCCGCAATCGCGCACGATCGTGGCGGTCGCGGCGCGGCGCGCGTCGATCGAGAGAGCGATGACGCCTGCCCTCGCCGGCGACGCGAGAGACGAGATCCTCACGAGCCTGCGCGGTGTCGGCGTCTGGACGAGCGCCGAAACCCGCATTCGTGCGTTCGGCGATCCGGACGCCGTGAGCGTCGGTGACTACCACCTCGCCCACCAGGTGGGTTTCGCCCTGACAGGCCATCGCGTCGACGACGACGGGATGCGGGAACTCCTCGCCCCGTGGGCCGGCCACCGCCAACGCGTCATCCGCCTGATCGGACTCGCCGGTCCCCGCGAACCGCGCCGCGGCGCACGATTGAGCCCGGAAGATCACCGGGATCGCTGACGCTCATCTTGTGGATGTCTGACCCCGGCGAGACACTGAGCGCATCAGTCCACTCGGAAGGAACCGACCATGGCGCTCACGCTCAATCCGTACATCAACCTCCGCGGCGACGCGCGCGCAGCGCTGGAGTTCTACCAGTCCGTTCTCGGCGGCGAACTGGACATCAGCGAGTTCGCGAGCTTCCCCGAGATGGCCGGTCCGGGCGAAGGACATCTGGTCATGCACGGTCAGCTGACGACCACCGACGGTCTCGTGCTGATGATCGCCGACGTCCCGAGCGCCATGCCCTACGCGCCGCCGGCCGGCATCAGCGTGTCGATCAGCGGCGATGAGGCCGACCGCCTGCAGGGAATCTGGGATGCCCTCAGCACGGGCGGCACCGTGACCGCTCCGTATGAGACCCCGCCGTGGGGCGGCACCTTCGGGATGGTCCAGGATCGCTTCGGAATCGACTGGATGGTGATGTTCAACGCGGCCGAGTGAGGAGCCTGAGGCTGGCGGAATGGCGCAAAACGGTTGGCCCAAGGGTCGCATCGGATGGATCGTCGGGACCGTCGTCCTGCTGGGCGCCGGAGTCCTGGTCGGATTGATCCTGGAGAACGTGTGGCTGGGTCTCACGATCGCCGTGATCGTCTCGATCGGATGGCTGATCGCCTACGAGTCCTGGCGCGGACGTACCCCGAACGACGACGACCCGTGGGACGACGGCGCGCAGATCTGACGCGCACCGCCGCCGGATCCTCTACGCCGGTGCGTCTTCGTCTTCTTCAGGGTTGAAGTTCGACGCCTCATCCGTGTGCCCCGCCGCGACGCCGTCCGCGTCGGGCGGGATGGTGCCGTCCTGTCCGAGACCGCCCGGCTTCTCGGTCGCTTCGGTGTCGTCGCTGTCGATCGCGGCGTTGTCGTCGTGCGTCATGATGGCCTCCTCCGCGCGACCGTCGTGGTCGCCTGTGGCGAACCTACGGTGCGCCCCGCGGGCGGTCGAGGGGATTGACCTTCGCGACGTCACGACGTAAGGCGGGCACATCTCTTCGTGCGTATCCGGGTCGCCGTTCGCTGCGACGGGGAGCCTCGCCGACCTCGGCTTCGTTCTCGTGGTTGCCGCGCTGTCCAGCAGTCCTCAGTCGAGGCCGAGGAGGTCTTCGATCGCCGTGATGACACCGGCATCCGCGTTCGACGGGGCGCGGTAGCGGGCGACGGCGACGACGTCGGGATGCGCGTCGGCCATCGCGTACGACCAGTCCGCCGCCTGGAGGAGCTGAAGATCGTTGAGGTAATCGCCGAAGGCGGCCGTCTGAGCCGAGGTCACCCCGAGTGCCTGCTGAAGACGGCGGAGAGCGACACCCTTGTCGACCGTGGTGTTCATGATGTCGACCCAGTGCGCGCCCGACACGACCACCTGGTGCGAGTCCCGAAAGTCTGCGAAGGCTGGTGCCGTGTGCGCCTCGCCACCGTCGAAGTCGAAGATCGCGAGCTTGAGTACCTGATCGTCCACGGCGAGCAGGTCGCTCGTCTGCTCGAGCTTCGCGTAGTACTTCTCGACCTCCGCGACGAACTCCGCGTCGGGGTTCTCGATGTAGGCCGAGCGTTTACCGCACACGACCAGGCCCGCGCGGAGCGTCCCGGCCGACACGAGATCTCTCACCCGGGCGATGACGGAGGCGACGACGAGAGGGTCCACGGCATCCGAACTCACCTCGACCTCACCGCGAACGACATACGCCCCGTTCTCGGCGATGTAGTCGAGGTCTGCGTCGACTGCTGTGAACATCGCCTGGAGGGTCGCCAGTTGCCGCCCACTTGCCGGCGCGAAGGCGATCCCCCGCTCGTGCAGACGCTCGAGCAGCGGCCACAGAGCATCCGGAATCGACCCGTCCGGTCGGAGCAGCGTGCCGTCCATGTCGACGGCGATCAGGCGGATGTCGGGAGCAGTCACCACTCCATCCTCCTGCACCGGTCGGTTCGGGATATCCCGAACCGAACCTTCCGGCTGCCTCTGGCGCCGCGCGCGGCCGCCGCCTCTAGCGTGGAGCCATGACCACCGTCCCCCTCGTTTCCGCGCCACCCGCGAGCCGTCCACGAGCGGGCGTCGCCACCCTCCTCGGGGCGATCGCCCAGCTCGCCGCCGTCGGCCTCGTCGGATCACTCCTCTTCGCCGCGCTCGCGTCCTTGCTGAGCATCGGTATCAGCCTGCTGCTCGTGCTCGGCATCGGACTCCTGTTCCTCATCGGCTTCGTGTACCTGCTCTGGGCAACGGCCTGGGCCGAAACCGAGCGGGTCGAAGGCCTGTACGGCTACGGCGTGCCCGCCCTGCGGGCCCGCCGCAGCGGACGCCCCGGGTTCGGCGGATGGATGCGGACCCTCTGGCAGCAGTTCACCGACGGCCCGATGTGGCGCGGCGTCGCCAGTGCCGCCATCGCCACCGTGCTCGGGCTCATCGTGCTCCCGACGCTCACCGGACTGATCGCCGCGATCGGACTGGCGTTCGCCCCGCTGTCCGCTCAGGCGGTGACGCGGATCGCCGGCACCGGGATCGAGGTGGCCTCCGGGTGGGCCGTCGCGCTCGGGATCCTCGGGGTCGTCGTGGCGCTGGCCGTCCTCCTCGGTATCGCGCTGCTGCACGGTGTGCTGACGCGTGCGATCCTCGTGCCATCTCGCGAAGCGCAGCTCGCCGCACAGGTGCAGACCGCCGGCGCGCAGCGCGCCGGGGCCGTCCGCGCCAGCGAGGTCGAGCGGACCCGCATCGAGCGCGACCTCCACGATGGGGTCCAGCCGCGCCTCGTGGCCCTCGGCATGACCCTCGGCCTCGCGCAGCAGAAGATCGACACCGACCCCGACGCCGCCAAGGCACTGATCGACGAAGCACACACCTCGACGAAGGCCGCGATCACCGAGTTGCGACAACTGGCCCGCGGCATCCACGCGTCTGTCCTGGACGATCGGGGACTGGATGCCGCGCTCAGCGCGCTGGCTGCCCGCTCCCCCATCCCCGTGGTGTTGGACGTGCGGATCGACGGTCGGTGCAGCGCGACCGCGGAGGCGGCGGTCTATTTCGCCGTCGCCGAGTCGCTGACGAACGCGGCCAAGCACTCGCGCGGGTCGGCGGCCCGCGTGATCGTGCGCCGTCGCGACGACGGCAGCCTCTGGGCACGCGTGGAAGACAACGGTATCGGCGGCGCACGGGTACTTGCCGGCGGTGGCCTGGACGGCATCACGAATCGCGTCCTGGCCGCCGGTGGGACCGCGCGCCTGGAAAGCCCGGCCGGCGGCCCGACCGCTCTGGAGGTGAGCGTCCCGTGCGCATCCTGATCTGTGAGGATTCCGCGCTGCTGCGCGAAGGCCTCGTCCGCGTGCTCGCCGATGCCGGCCACGACGTCGTCGCGGCACTCCCCGATGCGACGGATCTCCCCGCCACGGTCGCGCAGACGACGCCCGACCTGTGCCTGCTCGATGTGCGACTTCCGCCCACGTTCACCGATGAAGGCATCCGTGCCGTGCTCGCACTCCGCGCGGCGAACCCGTCACTGCCCGTCCTCGTGCTCAGTCAATACGTCGAAGAACGGTACGCCAGTGAGCTCATCACCGGGCAGGCGGCGGCGTTCGGCTACCTGCTGAAGGATCGGGTCGCCGACGTCCGCGACTTCCTCGGCTCGATCGAGCGGATCGCGGCCGGCGCAACGGTGCTCGACCCCGAAGTCGTCGCGCAGCTGCTCACCCGACGCTCCCGCGACGAGCGGATGAGCCGGCTCACCGAGCGCGAGCGCTCGGTGCTGGCGCTGATCGCCGAGGGCAAGAGCAATCAGGCGATCGCCCAGGCCCTCTTCGTCAGCGAAGCGAGCGTGGAGAAGTACATCACCTCGCTCTTCCAGAAGCTCGACCTGGAGCAGGACGAACACGGTAACAGACGCGTCCTCGCGGCGCTGGTCCACCTCGAACACGGCGGTGCCGGGACCGGCACCGCTCCCCAGAACGGAGCATCACGATGACCCTCACCGCACCCCCGCAGCCCCCTGCCCTGCCGCCGACCCCGCCGCGTCCGCCGCGCCGCACTTCGGCTCGCGTCATCTCGATCCTCGCGATCACGCTGGGGGCCGCGCTGATCATCGGGACACTGCTCACCGGCATCTTCTCAGCCGTGCGTGCGGCGACCCTCCGCACCGAGACATTCACGGCGGATGCCGCCGGCATCTCCGAACTCGAGATCGACATCAACGCCGCCAACCTGATGATCGAATACGGCGACGAGGCGAGCCTCACCGTCGACGGGGCGGCGGGAGACTGGCGCTTCGAGCGCGATGACGATGCCCTCCGCGTGACCAACCAACGATCGTGGTGGGTCGGGTGGCGCTGGGGATCCAGCGACGAGGCGGTCCTCACCCTGCCGCGCTCACTGGAACGCGTTGTGCTCGATGCCGACCTCGCCGTGAACGGCGGTGCTCTGACGGCCGATGGACGCTTCGGCGACCTCGATGTGGACCTCTCGGCCGGTTCGCTCGATGTCTCCGGCTCCGCGCAAGAGGTCACCGTCGACGGATCTGCCGGACGCCTCACGCTCGACCTCGCCGATGTCGACTCGGCCGACCTCACCCTCAGCGCAGGTGCGCTCACGGGCGCCTTCACCGGCTCCACCCCGCAGAGCGTGACGGCGGATGTCAGCGCCGGACGCGTCGAGCTCGCCCTGCCGGATGACGCATACGCGGTGGACTCGGATGTGTCGGCCGGTCAGTTCCGACACACGCTCACGGTCGACCCGGCATCCACACATCGGATCAGCGTGCAGGTCTCGGCCGGCGCCGTGATCCTGAGCGCGGACTGACACGGCTCGAGACGGGGTGGTCACCGGACGACATACGCGGCGCACGCGCCTGCACCGCCGCACCATCGGCGCTAGCGTTGACCCCGTGACCACCCCCATCGATGCCACCGCCACGCCCGCCTGGGCAGACCTCGCCGCTCGCGCTGACGGCTTCGCGCCCGACCTTCGCCGCTGGTTCGCGGACGACCCGAGCCGCGCCGCGCGACTGACGTTCGACCTGGCCGACCTTCGGATCGACCTGTCGAAGAACCTGGTGGATGCCGGCATCCTCGACTCGCTGCTCGCTCTGGCACAGCAGGTCGATCTCACCGGCCACCGCGACGCGATGTTCCGCGGCGACCACATCAACACTTCCGAAGACCGCGCCGTACTGCACACCGCGCTCCGCCGGCCGGTAGGTGCGCAGCCGGCACTCGTCGTCGACGGGCAAGACATCGATACCGACGTCCAGGATGTGCTCACCGCAATGACCGCCTTCGCCGATCGCGTGCGGCGCGGCGACTGGGTCGGCATCACCGGCAAGAAGGTCACGCACGTCGTCAACATCGGGATCGGCGGCTCCGACCTCGGCCCCGCGATGATCTCCGCGGCCCTCGAGCCCTTCGCCACGGCCGGCATCCAGGCCCGGTTCGTCTCGAACATCGACCCGTTCGACCTCGCGCACAAGACCAAGGACCTCGATCCGGAGACCACCCTGTTCGTCGTCGCCTCCAAGACGTTCACGACACTCGAGACGCTGACCAATGCCCGGCTCGCCCGCGCCTGGCTGTGGGCGGGTCTGGCCGCGTCCGGCGCGATCGACGGCTCCGACGCGCAGAAGACCGATGCCGTCGCCCATCATTTCGTCGCCGTCTCGACGGCACTCGAGCGGGTCGCCGCGTTCGGCATCGATCCGACGAATGCGTTCGGCTTCTGGGACTGGGTCGGCGGTCGTTACTCGGTCGGCTCCGCGATCGGACTCTCGCTCATGATCGAGTTGGGACCGGACGCCTTCCGCGAGTTGCTCGCCGGCTTCCATGCCGTCGACGAGCACTTCGTGCACGAGCCGCTCGAGCGCAACGTCCCGGTACTCATGGGGATGCTCAACGTCTGGTACACGAACTTCCTCGGCGCGCAGTCGCACGCCGTCCTCCCGTACGCGCAGCAGCTCAGCCGCTTCGCCGCGTACCTGCAGCAGTTGACGATGGAATCCAACGGCAAGAGCGTCCGCTGGGATGGATCGCCGGTCACGAGTGACACGGGCGAGATCTTCTGGGGCGAGCCGGGGACCAACGGGCAGCACGCGTTCTATCAGCTCATCCACCAGGGAACACGGCTCATCCCGGCCGACTTCATCGGATTCGTCAATCCGGCCTATCCTCTCGAAGACGATGGGCGCGACGTGCATGGGCTGTTCCTGGCGAACTTCCTCGCCCAGACCAAGGCGCTCGCCTTCGGCAAGACCGCGGCCGAGGTCGAGGCGGAAGGCACGACCGGCGCGCTCGTCGCGGCCCGGACCTTCCCCGGCAACCGGCCGACGACATCGATCTTCGCGCCCGCGCTCACGCCGAAGGTGCTCGGCGAGCTCATCGCACTCTACGAACAGATCACCTTCACGCAGGGCGTCGTGTGGGGCATCAATTCGTTCGACCAGTGGGGTGTGGAACTCGGTAAGCAGCTCGCGCTGCAGATCGCACCCGCAGTCGAGGGCGACGCGGCGGCGACGGCCGCCCAAGACGCCTCGACGCAGGCGCTCCTGGCCTACTACCGCGAGCACCGCGCGTAGTCTCCCTCGCCCAGCGCCTGCTGCCTGCTGCCTGCTGCCTGCGAGACGGGACATCGGCGATGAGACGGGATGCGAAGCGTCGCGTCTCATCAAGAATGTGCCGTCTCACCGCGAGCGGATCGAGACCGTGGCACGCGAGGTGACCGGTCCAGATGGCGCCCCCGCCAGCCTTGACGACGGCGTGCTGCTCCTCCGGCGACGCTGATTGCCGCTCGGCTCAGCGCGCGGCGTCAGCCGCAGCCGCCGCGCGCGTGAGCCATGCCGGCGTCGCACCGTAGCGCTGCGTCGGGATCAGGCGCCCGGCGGCACAGTCCTCGACGAGCGACACGAGCCGCGCGGCACGCGTCTGCTCGCGCTTCGCGCTCTGAACCCACATCACCGCGACGCGCCGGTAGCTGGGGATGGCGGCATCCCAGAACGCCTGCGCGGCCGGGTCGGCGGCGATCGCTGCGGCCTCGGCGGGCGAAAGCTCTGCCTGGGCGTAGGAGTACCCCGGCACCGACGGATCACGGTGCGCGTATGCGGCCAGCCCCGCCGGCCGCATGAGGCCCTCGGCCGTCAGCCGTTCGATGTGTGCAATGTTGACCGCGCTCCAGACCGATCGCGGCTTGCGCGGAGTCCACCGCTGCCGGCGCGCGGTGTCGTCGATGCGGTGCGAGATGGAGTCGATCCATCCGAAACACAGCGCGACCGGAACGGCGTCTGCCCATGTCAGCCCGCGGTCGGGTTGTCCTTTGCGTCGCAGGCCCATCCACAGCTCGGTCGCCGTCTCGTGGTGCTCATCGAGCCACGCACGGAATTCCTCCGCATCGGCGAAGAACACCACGTCGATCTCGCCTGCCTCGGCCATGCCCGCGACGCTATCACCGCGCCCCGACAGCACTCATCCCCCGTGCGAGAGCGCACGGGGGATGAGCGACGAATACGCGTCAGGCCTTCTTCTGAATATCCAGCAGCGGCGTGCCGTGCGAGGTGGGACCGAGCGCCACCGGATCGACCGTCTCGAACTGGTCGGCGTTGAGGACGATCACCGGGGTGATGAGCGGGTAGCCCGCTTTCTCGATGACCGTGCGGTCGAACGTCACGAGCGGCGTTCCGACCTCGATCCGATCGCCGTTCTTGACCTTGACGTCGAAGCCTTCCCCCTTGAGGTTGACGGTGTCGATGCCCACGTGAATCAGCACCTCCGCGCCGTTGTCGAGCTGCAGACCGAACGCGTGACCGGTCGGCTGCGCGGCCACGACGACGCCCGCGCCCGGCGCGTAAACGGTGTCACCGGTCGGCTCGATCGCGACCCCCGGACCCATGACGCCCCCACCGAAGACGGGGTCGGGAACCTCGGACAGCGCGACCGCCGTGCCATCCAGCGGAGACGCCACCTGCACCAGGGCGCCCACGCCGGCTTCAGCCTCGGCGACCGCGGTCGCCGTGGCCGTTCCGGTGCCGGATGCGGCGGCGGCTGCCGCGCTCGCGGCGATCAGTCCGCTGGCCGACTCGTGGGCGGGGCGGTTTTCGATCTCCTCGACCGTGACACCGGCCGCGGCGACGGCTGCGGCATCCGCGGGGTTCTTGTACCCCGAGATGACGACAAGAAACATCGAGACGAAGAACGCACCGAGGATCGCGATCGCGTACAGCCCGATCGGGTCGAACGCCGGGATCGTCAGCAACGAGGTGAAGACGAACGCGTTGGTCGTGATGCCGTTCGGGAGCCCCAGGATGAGGCTACCGATGCCGATGATGAGACCACCCGTGAGGCAGCCCACGAGCATGCGTGGGTAGATGCGCTTGAACCGCAGATGGATGCCGTAGAGCGAGGGCTCCGAGATTCCACCGAGCAACCCCGCCGCCAGCGCACCGGTCGCGGTCTGCTTCATCTCCTTGTCCTTCTCACGCCATGCCAGCAGCAAGACACCGGCGGTCGCGCCGAAGCAGGCGAAGTTCCAGGCACCCATGGGCCCCTGGATGTAGTCGTAGCCGAGGGTCTGGATGTTCAGCAGCATGACCGCGTTGATCGGCCAGTGAAGGCCCAGCGGCACCATGAACGGGTACGCCAGGGGAATCACGATCGCGAAGATGAAGGGCGAGAACGTGTTGATCGCACTGAGGGCGCCCGACAGCGCCGCACCGGCGTACACGCCGATCGGTCCGATGAGGAATGCGGTGAGCGGGATCATGATGAGCATCGCGAGGAACGGCACGAAGATCAGCTGCACGTTCTCGGGGATGATCTTCCGCAGCCCCTTGTAGACGAGACCGAGCACCGCGGCCATCAACAGCGGCGGGAAGACCTGCGAGCTGTAGTCGAAGAGCGTGAGCGGGACACCGAAGATCGGGATCGTCGTGATCTCCGACCCGAGGAACGAGCCCGGGCTGGCCGCGTCGTTGGAACCGAGGGCCGTGAACCCCGGAAGCATGAGCACCGCCATGATCGCGAAGCCCACCCACGGGTCGGCGCCGATCTTCTGCGACGCGTTGTAGGCGACCATGAGCGGCAAGAAGACGAAGACGCACTGCCACATCAGGTTGACGAACTGCCAAGACGGCTCGAGGGTCACGCCCGGCGAGTTCCATGCCGGGATCACTCCCAGCGTCGCCATCAGCGCCATGAACGTGATGAACAGCGAGGCTCCCAGCAGTGCCCCGAGAATCGGCCGGAACGAGTCGGAGAGGTACTCGAACAGGCTGTCGAGCCACGCGACCTTTCCGCGCGGACCCTTCGCCCGCTCGCGCGCTTTGATGTCGGCCGCAGAGTCGCCACCACCGCCCCCGCCGGCCATCACCGGAAGAGCCATGATGTCGTTGTACGTGTTCTGCACGGCGCCGCCCATGACGACCTGGTAGCGGTCACCGGCTTGCGGGACGGCTCCCATCACGCCGGGAATCGCCTCCACTTTCGCTTTGTCGACGATCGAGCCGTCATTGAGCTGAAACCTCAGCCGCGTTGCGCAGTGAGTGAGGCTTGCGATATTGCCGGGGCCACCGATCGCGTCAACGATGTCGGCTGCGGAATTGGATGCCATGGTCCTGTCTCCCTGGGAGTCGCCTGTATTCGTGACTCTACTCCGGCGCTCCCCCCGCGAGGTAGAGCCGGACCGTGACGATGCCCGGCATCCCTTGTCACGACTGGCATCGGGCGGATGCCGGCGCCCCCCACCTCCGTTATCTCACCGTTACTTTCGACAGTGCCGTTCAGCGAAAGCCCAGGCTTCGCCCAGAAAGTGCCCGCAGACTCGGGGACTTGTGTCCCTCCCGAGGACATTTTCCGACGCGTGCGCGCCGGTTCCGACACATCGAAAGACTCCCCGTTACATGCGCTTTTCGTTCCAGCCTGCTCGTTTCCCGCTCGCGGCGACCGCTGTCGCCGTCGCCGCCGCCGCGGTCTTGACAGCCGGAACATCGGCCGCGGTCGCCGCCGACCGCACCGAGGTCGCGTCGGCGTACGCGATCGGCGCGGCCCCCTCCGACTCGCGCTCCGCGTCGGTCGCCGACCCGCTCGCGCACATCACCGACGATGCGTCTTCTGCTCTCACGAGCGCTCGTTCGGCGGTCGCCTTCGCCCGCGCCACCGAGCGTGACGTCGCCCAGTCGGGCCTCGACGTGACCGGCACCACGACGATCGACACGACCGACCTCGCCGCGCTGACCGACCAGCTCGCCCAGCACGAGTTGACGCCGCTCATGCTGCTCCCGAAGCAGGTCACCGAAACGCGTCGGGCGACGGATGCCGTCAACGCCGCCGCGGGCAATCTCGCCGGTCGCCTCGAGCACGCCAAGGCCGTCAAGGCGGTCGCCGATGCCGCTGCCGCTGCCGCGCAGGCCGCAGCCGAAGCTGCTGCTGCCGCCAAGGCCGCCGCCGAAGCTCAGGCCGCCGCGGAAGCTCAGGCCGCCGCGGAGAAGGCCGCCGCCGAAAAGGCCGCAGCATCCGCTTCGTCCTCATCGTCGTCGTCCCTCTCGAACGTCAACGTCAACGTCGACCCCGCGTCGGCGCAGGGCATCGCCCGATCGATGGCCGCTTCGCAATACGGCTGGGGCGATGACCAGTTCGCGTGCCTGGTGTCGCTGTGGAACAAGGAATCCGGCTGGAACGCCAGCGCCTACAACGCGAGCAGCGGTGCGTACGGCATTCCGCAAGCCCTCCCCGGCAGCAAGATGGCTTCGGCGGGAGCCGACTGGCAGACGAACCCCGCGACGCAGATCGCATGGGGAATGGGGTACATCGCGGGTCGCTATGGCAACCCGTGCGGCGCCTGGGGCCACTCGCAGTCGGTCGGCTGGTATTGAGCAACCGATGACAACGGCCCGCATCCTTCCCAGAGGATGCGGGCCGTTTCGCGTCGAGGTCAGTCCAGCGGGAAATCGATTCGACGGTCGCGCCAGCAGAACTCTCGGTCGTGGTCGCCGATCTCGCGGACGACCCGGCAGGGTGAGCCGACGGCGATGACCCCGGCGGGGATGTCTCGGGTGACGACGCTGCCGGCACCGATGACGGTGTCGTCGCCGATCGTGATGCCGGGCATGATCAACGCGCCGGCGCCGATCCACACGTTGTCGCCGATCACGACGGGCAGATTGAACTGTGCGGCCTCGCGGCGGAGCTCAGGGAGAATCGGGTGCCCCGCGGTCGCGATGACGACATTCGGCGCGATCATGACATTGCTGCCGATCGTGATCGCGACATCGTCGACGAGCGTCAGATTGAAGTTCGCGTAGACGTTGTCGCCGAGGGTGACGTGGCGCCCCGCCCAGTTCGCGTGCAGCGGCGGCTCGATGTAGCACCCCGTGCCGACCGAGGCGAACATGCGCGCCAGAAGCTCCTGGCGCTCGGCGCTCTGCGACGGGCGCGTCGCGTTGAAGTCGTAGAGCACCTCGAGGGCCGCGGCCTGGTCGTCCATGAGGGAATCGTCGGTCGGGTCGTAGACGAGCCCGGCGTTCATGCGGTCCAGGTTGTCGTCGCCGAAGTCGAGGAGGCGGGGTGGTGTCATGCGTCCATCCTGGTGGATGCCGGGAATCCTGACGGCTGCACCGGGGTTGGCGCCACTATGACCACCTACGGAATCATCGGAGCAGGACACATCGGATCTCAGGTCGCGCGCGCGTTGACCGCCCTCGGCGAGCAGGTGGTGATCGCGAACTCACGCGGACCGGAGTCGCTGGCTGAGCTCGTGGACGAACTGGGGCCGCCCGGCGTACGTCGTGCGCCAGAACGCCGAGGAGCTACGCGAGAACATCGCGAAGGGCTTCCGCGTCAGAGCCGAAGACAACGCCTGAGAGACCCACGCGGAAACGGGCCTGTTCTGTCGCATTCACGCGCGCGCGGCGACGAAACAGGCCCGTTTTGCGTGGTGACAGCCGAGGGATGCCGCTTCGTTCCGCGCGCGCTACCACCGCCGGGCGGGGGCGCGGCGCGCTAGCCTGCAGACGTGACCGATCCGAACGAGGCGCTGTCGCGCCACACCGATTACGGCATCGAACGGCTGGACGAATCCGACCTCGCCGGCGATCCCTTCGCTCAGTTCCAGCTCTGGCTCGCCGAGGCCGCGCAGCGCGGCGTGTACGAGCCGAACGCGATGGTGTTGGGAACGCTGGACTCTGCCGGCATCCTGCAGAGCCGCACGGTTCTGCTTCGACAGATCGATGAGCGCGGATTCGCGTTCTACACCGACCGCGAGTCTCGGAAGGGCGAGGCGATCGCCGCGCACTCCGGGGCCACGCTCCTCTTTCCCTGGTATTCACTGCACCGACAGGTGCTCGTGACCGGTACAGTCGAACACGTCAGCAGTGCCGACTCCGACGCGTACTGGCAGAGCCGCCCGCACGGGTCGCGCATCGCCGGGACCGCGAGCAGGCAGTCGCAGCCGATTGCCTCACGCACCGAGCTCGAAGAGCGCGTGCGTGCCCTCGAGGTGCGTTATCCCGAGGGAACCGACGTGCCCCGGCCGGAGCGGTGGGGCGGATATCGCGTGGTGCCGACGCGCATCGAGTTCTGGCAGGGGCGGACCTCGCGACTGCATGATCGACTGGTCTTCACCCGCGCGGACGCCGACGCGTGGTCATTGGAGCGCCTGCAGCCGTGATCCGACGTCGGGTTCGCGAAACCGCGCGCGTGTTCGCTGATCGCGCCGATCGTGTGACACGCGCGCGGTTTCGAATCTGCGGGGTGTAGTGACCGTACGCACCCGGCTACGCGGATGATGGATGCATGGTCACTCCACAGCGCCCGGGACTTCGGGTGTCGGCGGGACTCGTCATCCCGGAGTCGGAGCTGTCCTGGCGATTCTCTCGATCCTCCGGCCCGGGCGGGCAGGGCGTGAACACCGCCGACTCGCGGGTCGAACTGATGTGGGATGCGGCATCCTCCACCTCCCTCTCCCCCGTGCAGCGCGAGCGACTCCTCGAACGCTTGTCGGGCCGCCTCGTGGACGGCACGCTGACGATCGCGGCGTCGGAGCACCGCGCGCAACTGCGCAATCGGGATGCCGCGCGCGCCCGACTCGCATCGGTGATCGCCGAGGCGATTGCGCCCCCCGCGCCGACGCGCAGGCCGACGAAACCGAGTCGGGGCTCGACCGAGCGGCGCCTGAAGGCCAAGCAGCGCCGCACGGACACCAAGCGCCTGCGCCGGCCGCCGACGGACTGACGGTCACCCGCATCCGGGCAAGAAAAAGCCCCGACCGTTACCACGCGGCCGGGGCGAGACGGATGAGAAATCCGCCTATCGAGATCAGTGTACCGCGCCCAGCTGGGTGCGCAGTGTGCGCGGCCACACCCGCGTACCCCCTCATCCCCGCACGGCGTTCCACCGCGGGCGATCCGGATCCGCATCCCATTCCCCCAGAATCGCCTCGGCGGACGCAACCGGAAAAGCGGTGATCAGCCGCCCCGCTCTGGCGTAGGTCAGCGCCCAGGGGCCCGCGCCGGTCGCACGGGTCAGCGCCAGCGTCGCGCACCGATCGGATGTGCGCACGACGTCTCGATCGACGGCGCGGGATGCGGCATCCGTCACCCGAGCCAGCAACGTCGTCGACGGGGACGGCGCCCACGGAACGAACGCGTCGGCTTGCAGCCCATAGGCTTCCGCAAGCGCGCCGGCAGCCAAGCAGAGCGGTGCGACGGTCCTCGCGATCACGTACTTCCCGAGGTCTGCAGCCGCCGACCTCGCCGACATCACCCTGATCGTCGCCCCCATCGAAGACTCGTTCCGCGACGAGCTGGTGCACACGTCGCGTGCGGCGCTCATGCTGGTGACGGAATCGCTCGTGGGGTTGCTCGCGGCGCGGAGGGGAGCGGACTCCGCCGCGGCCCAGTCCGCCACCCTCGCGGTGATCAGCCGGTCTCTGTCGGAGTAGGGCCGTTTTGTCGGATCTCACGACAGTTGTCAGATCGCGAAGTAGCTGACCTGGGGTTTTCTCACTCGAGTTGTCAGGACTGGGGTGCGATTTTGTCTCACGAGAGTTGTCAGAAACCAGCAACGCGCGGCGTATCCAACCCGGGAGGCAGTCTCTGTTCCGCCCGGCTATGGCGCAAGACATCGCTGACGTTCGACGGACGCAAATCTGCGTAGCCGATGAAGTCGGAGAAGAGAAGGTTTGCCCCGTCGGCGTACGTCATGTCGTTCGCGCCAGCTAGTAGATTGCTCTCGCAGGAGTGGTAGCGATCTCGGCGGAACCCCGTCGCGGTTGCCAAATGGACGGGGACTTGCCACATGACTTCGGAGAGCCTTTGGCGTACGTGGAAGCCGTACGCAGTGATCGCGATCGTGGGCGCAGGAGCACTCTGGTGGTGGAACAGCCAATCTCCGGCCGCGGCGCTTGATGATGGTTCATACGCGTGCACACTCGTCGACATCGGGTCGGACGGCAAGTACACGCAGGTGACGAGCGAGAGCGGCACGCTCTCCGAAGGAACGGCCGAGGTGCAGAACGGCAAGGTCGTCCGGATCGACGCCGCTGGAGGAAGTTTGGCCCTCAATGACTTAACGATCCAACCACGCGGCACAACGCATTTCCGCGTGTTCGAGGGCCAAGTCGGCGCGCTGGCCGATCCTGTGGGGATGGCCATCGCTTGCACACACACCGGTAACTGAGCCGACATCCGGCGTCGACGAGTCCTACCGACTTCCACCGACCCGGCATAGCGCGAGGCGAGAATCCAGCCGCGCCTACTACGGGTCTGCTGCACGTGTAGGTGACAGGGCGACCTGCCCACGGTCTGGGTTCCAGTCCGGGTGGCTAACTCATCGGCATCCGCTAACGCCAGATCTCCAGCGCGGCGGGGTCCGACATCTCCATCTGCGTGACGCCCTCGTAGAGATAGATCTCGCCACTCCCGCAGACCGTAGCGCCGGGCTCGATCGGTTCGAGGGAGACGTTCCAGAATATGAACGTGAATCGGTCTGCGGATGGGTAGTCCTGGCCGACGTTTACGAATGTGCCGTCGGCGGTCTCTCGGGCGCTCATGAGCGGGCCGCACACACGTTGCACCGTTCCCGCATGCCCCCGTGCCTCGTCCCATCCGAGGCCTCCGTCGGGCCATTCTGGACCGACGGCGGCCGCGCTTTCGCCGAACGTGCACCGCCCGTCTTGTGCGAGCAGATCCACCGACTCCGCCCTGATGCCGTAGCCGAGTAGTTCATCGCAGGAGTCGATACTGAACGCGCTGTCAGTGGAGTGCGCAAGATAGTCGACGGCGATCTCGTACTCGTCTGAGCAGTTATCGCTCAGGGCCTGCAAGGTGGAGTCACCGTCGCCAATGCCAGGTTTCTGGTACTGGACAGCGGCGGCGAGTAGCTGTGAGCAGCTGGGTGCGACGGAGGCGGAGCTCGAGCCAGACACACCGGCGCAGGCCGTCATCGAGGCGACGAGTGCAAGTGCGATGAGCGAAGCGACTGTGATCCGGGCTGGGATCTTCATGTTCACGAGCGACGACTTCCCTGGGTTCTCCTGCTTCGTGTGCTGTCGGCGGTCAATCTGCGAACTCGAACTCAAGCGTGATGTTCGGGTCAACCGCGCTCACGATATCGGTGTAGAACGCCTGGGCTTCTTCCTTGAGGAGCTCGATGTTCTTGATGACGTACTCCTGCTCCTTCTCGTCATTGAGGAACTTCTCGGCCATCTCGCGGTCGTCGATGGCGGGTGTAAGCCAGCTGATAAGTCCGTTCTTCTCGGCCGCGACCTCGGAATCGAAATTGTCATAGCCGATGAAGGCGAATCTTGGAATCGATACGACGAAATGGTTGTCACCGGCGTCATCGATCTCCACGTCTGCCCCCGCAAAGCCGAGCTTGGCGTCAAACTCGTATCGCAGGAACGTCGCCCTGTCGCTGCCCGGAACGTCTAACCCATAGAACTTGAGGTTGGTCTTGTCGTCGTCGACAGCCACCACGCTCATGGCGAGTAGAACGACATCTCCCTTTCGTTCCATCGCTTCGACCACCTGCGTGCTCCGCGACTGCGTCGCCACGCTGAAAGGCGACGCGAGCCACAGTGTGACCACTCCGAAGATGCCCGCTGCGGCCACGGCTCCCACCAGGAGAAGCATCGGCCACAGCAGGACTTTGGTCTTGAAGAACTTCATTGGATCTTTCGACTCTCTCGTTCGATTCGCGCGTAGTGGTTCAGACGCCGGCTTCGGATCCCGCGGACTTGGCGTCGCGGAGGCGGGGGTCGACGCGTCGATTCGGGAAGGACAATCTAGTTGGCGGGGATGTGGGACAAACTGCTGGCGGATGGCCTTTAAAAGTCCATCAGCCGGACAAACTAGCCGGTGGGCCGACATCCGACTGGCCGGGGCAACTGCCGAGCTGGATCGGGCCGAGCACAAAGAGGCAATGCTCCTCGGTCGAGACCTCCGATACGGCGTTGTCGTTGGAGATCGAGACGCGGCCGACTGAGGGTCGAAGATGCGCCCAACCCCAACGCCCCTCGGCGTTCGCCCGGGTCGTGCATCCCGTACCGCAGTCTTCGACCTGAACTCGGACATCCTCGATGAAATCGAGGAGCGATGAGCAAGTCGCCTGCGCGGACGTAGTCAGAGCGGTGCCTACGCAGACGCTGTTGTACATCGAGACATGCATGTTGAGGCAACCGCCGTAGTCCTCACCATCCCCGCAGAGGTCGCCGCCGCTCTGAGTCAGATTCATTGCGCTGCCATACCCATCCTGCGACGTGGCCGGTACCGCCTCCTGGAGCACGACCCTGTACGAGTACGCGTTGTTCAGGCCAGCAACCGCCAATGCGCCGAGGACGCTCGACAGCACGGAAAAAGTGATCACCACCGTAAGCAAGGCGATGTACATCGGCGCTGCTTCGCTTCTGCTCTTGTCGCCCCCGGTCTTGGTGACACGATCGCCGTCATCGACGAACCCGGACGAGAGCGCGATGCGGTGTGCCTGCGCGACTCGACGCCGCACCCCCACGTCCACGCAGAGAACGACGAACGAGAGAAGGCCAACGCCCGCAGGAATCCACGAGTAGCCCTCATGAAGGGTGACGTTGGCCGCCACGCCGGCGGTGGCAGTGAGCACAGCCAACACCCACCAGAAGACGCGCCACCCCCGCGTCAAGGGATACAGGACCCACCTGCCGCAGTTCGGACACTCAAACGAGCGCATCCCAGCGAATGCGGATCTCCCGCGTCCCACAAACCCGTGCTCGCATCGCCGGCAAACCACGCGAACTTCTTCGTCGCTCAAGTCAACTCCCCAGTCGTGCAACTCGAAGCGCGGAGCTGGAGTGCCACACCAATTGTTCCAGAGGTGTCGGACGCTGAGCGACCGAGGTTCACCGGTCTCGAATCACACAGCGTTCGAGGGTTCGATCAACCCATCGCCCCTGCCACGCCTCGAATCACGGCGGCAGCCCTCGGACTGAACCATCCAGGATCCCATCAGAACGAGCGCCTGCACCAGCGGCGATGGCCGGCACGACGAGATTGAGTACACGTCCATCTGAAGACGGCCAGAGCGACGGGGCTGATCGTTCGAAATAGGAAGAGCGCGAACGGGAGCTGAACCCAGTTCTGTGGTCACGACCGCCGTCAGTCGCAGTTGTCGCAACGAGCCGACGCTGGCAACTTGAGACCACAAATAGGGCAGAAGCCCCACTCGCGTTTCTCAGACTTGTTCTCCATCGTGCCAGCGCTGCGAAGCTTGTTCTCCGGGTGGGAGACGCCCCAGAGGTTGATGCCACGACCGCTGCGCCATCGATCAACATCCCCGACACCGCGTGTGATCTCGGCCTCCCCCCGGAATCCGTTGGAGTAGCCGTAGTGAAGCTGAATGGCGTAGCCACCCTGAGCGCGCGTGACCTTGATGTAGTTGCCACGGTCGTAGTATCCAGCGACATCGATCTCGGCGAGGAGGTTCCGAATGAAGGCTCGATTCTCTAGTGGCGTCTGCTGATGACTGAACGCTGCATCAAGCGATGGATACGGCGTTTCGTCAGCGTCCGTGGGCTCGTCGTCGACATGCTCCGGGTGATCGCTCATTTAGCGGCCTCTCGTGCGGTCGCCCACCGCGCAGCCTGCTCTTCGGTGATTGCCCAGTACGCCTGGTCGTAGCTGTGGCCGAGCGACTTACCGCTGAGTACCGCGAGCGGCCACTTCCCGTTGACATTGGGATAGTTGCTCGCGAGATGTCGAGAAATCTTGCGCGGGGCATCGCGCCACTCATTTACGCTCATGCCGGACTCCGTCGCGATCTGTTGCGTCGACAAGAACTCGCCGACGTGTGCGGCACAGACATCGATGGCGCGCGTCCAGCGCTGGGCAGTAATAGCGCCGCTCGTCATGAGTTTGTGAAGGTCCTCCACAGCCCACGGTCGGTGCTTTGCGAGTGCGGACGAAGCGACATTGATCAATGGAGATGATGCTTCACTCCCGGATATGGTCTCGACGACGACTTCGCGCGCATCGTCCGCAGATACTCGTTGCGTCGCCCGCTCGGCGACGATCGCTGCCAGTTCAAGATAGTCCTGCTCCTGAACGAGTAGCGGAATCCATGTCTCTGTCATGAGCCTTTCCTTTGGTGATGGGTTGCAACCCATAACATAGTCCAGAGTCCCTGGGAAGGCAACCCCACTGCCTATCGCATCGCTTATGGACAGCGAACCATGACGTTAAAGAATGTCAGCGCCGTGGCTTAGGTTTGATCGCATGCAGATCAAGAAGTCGGCGCTGGAGCAACACATCGCGGTGTTTGGGGAAAGCGGCAGCGGCAAGACCGTGCTCGTGTCATCGTTCTACGGAGCTGCTCAGGAAGCGAAGTTCCTCAAGAACAGCCTCTACAGGGTCGTAGCGGACGACATCGGCCAGGGCTCGAGCCTGAACCGCAACTATCTCGGCATGCGTGACGAGGGCCTCGCACCGGACGTGACCCGGTTCGCCGCAACGTCGTACGCCTTTTCGGTGAAGTTGAACGACCCGCCGAACGCCAAAGCCGCGAAGGCTAGGCAGTTCGATGCACTCCGGCTCGTTTGGCACGACTACCCCGGCGACTGGTTTGAGCAGGGCGTCAGCGGAGATGAAGAGGCCAAGCGTCGCGTGGATACTTTTCGCTCACTTCTCGGCTCGGACGTCGCCCTTCTGCTCGTAGATGGACAGTGCCTACTAGACAACGCGGGTGAAGAAGACCGCTACCTCAAGTCGTTGTTCAGCAATTTCTCCAATGGCCTGCTCTCACTCAAAGACAAGTTGCTCGATGACAACAAGTCGCTCGTGGAGTTCCCAAGAATCTGGATCATGGCCCTGTCCAAGGCGGACTTGCTCCCCGAGATGGACGCCTTCAAGTTCAGGGATCTTCTGGATCTGAAGGCAGCGGATGACCTAAACGAACTCCGGAAGGTGCTTGCCGGGTTTGTGCAGGATCCCAGCGCGATGTCTGTAGCGGAGGACTACTTGCTGCTTTCGTCCGCGAAGTTCGAGCCCGGCAAGATTGAAGTGACCGAGCGTGTCGGCCTAGATCTCGTCCTTCCTGTGGCGGCAATCCTGCCGCTGGAGCGGCATGCGCGATGGGCACAGCTCCAGCAACTTCCAGCCAAGGTCGCGGAGAACCTCCTCAACGGGGGTGCTCGCGTCCTCGCTGCGGCCTTAATCGGTAAGGCAATAGTGAAGGCGCCCGGACCGATCGGATTCCTCTTGGCGCTGATCAATCCAGACGTAGTAGACGAGGCGGCCAAACTGGCTGGCGAAAAGCTGCGGGAAGTCAATGCAGATGCGATCGCCAAGCACAACTACGTCACTGCCACGCTCACGCAGTTCCAGATGGATCTCGACAAGGCGGAAACGGAGCAGACTCTTCTGCGGAGCTTGAGGTGATTCTCGAACCCGGTTCGTTTATCTGGGCAACCCGCGGACGGTCGTGGGGTTTCCGGTTCCTCCGGGATGGCGGCTTCTCGGACCCGTTGCCGGTTTACGAAGCCGCGTTCGCAGGAACCGCGGGGCAGCGGGAGATCTGCCAGCGGGTTGGCGACCTGCTCGTTCTGCGCTTCGTCGATCCGGAGGGGCGCAAGGATCACGCCCGGCGCGTGATCTCCCACGACTTCGTCGTTCTGCCGCCCGCCTCGAATGAGATTCAGTCACCCTCAGACGGCGTCAGCACAGCGTGGAACTCGGTCGCGAACGAGTACGACCGGATCTGGGACGCCGCGAGCCCAGTCGAGCGAACCGCGGAATAACAGGCAGCCAGCAGCGATCTAGCTGAGGTAGCCCGTCACCTTGCCGTAGTTGACTAGCTTTCCCACGACGTAGTTGGCGATCCCGGCGCGTCCGAAGTCTGCCATGCGAGGCGGCGCTTTCGCGCGCAGTTCTTCCAACCACACATCGACTTCTCGACGGTCGGCCTTGCCCAGTGTTTTGAGTATGCGCAGATCGCTCAGGCTGCTCAGCCGGCGAATCTCGGGGACGACTGCTGTTTTCTCCAGAACGCTGGACGCGACTTCACGTTCAACATCCGTGACTGTGTCCCGAAGTACGACATACCCCTCGTTCACTTCGCACACCTGGTAGGTGGAATCGTTCCAACTGAGTTGGTCGCCGGGGTGGACGATCACGATGCGACCCCCACTCCCACTTCCACCGGCGTGCGAAGCGATAGAGGCCGGTCAAGCCCCGGGACGTGGTGTAGCGGTCGGTGATCCTTCTGCTGTTGGTAGTGGTTAGGCGCTGAGCTCGAGGGTGGTGTCGGTCACCTCCTCGGTTCCGGTGTCGGTGACGAGGGTGAGGCGGGATTTGGTGAGGATGTCGAGGCCGAGGTAGCGGCGTCCTTCGGCCCATTCGTCGGTCTGCTCGGCCAGGACGGCGCCGACGAGGCGGATGATCGCGTCGCGGTTGGGGAAGATGCCCACGGAGTCGGTGCGGCGGCGGATCTCTCGGTTGAGGCGCTCGTTCGGATTGTTCGACCAGATCTGCTGCCAGAGCCCGTCGGGGAACCCGGTGAACGCGAGAATGTCCTCGCGGGCGGCGTCGAGGTGTGAGAACGCGTCCGGGAGCTTGCCGTCGACGTAGTCCAGCAGCCGGTCGAATTGTGCGTTCACCGCGTGGGCATCGGGCTGGTCGTAGACCGAGTGCAGCATCGCCTTGACCGCCGGCCACATGCTCTTCGGCGTCACCGACATGAGGTTCGCCGCGTAGTGGGTTCTGCATCTTTGCCAGACCGCTCCGGGCAGGTTCGCGGCGATCGCCTCCACGAGGCCGGCGTGGGCGTCGCTGGTGACCAGGCGAACCCCGCCGAGGCCGCGGGCGACGAGGTCGGCGAAGAACGAGTTCCAGGCCGCGCCGGTCTCGCTGGTGGCAACGCGGAGGCCGAGGACTTCGCGGTGGCCGTCGGCGTTCACGCCGGTCGCGACGAGCACGACCGCGTTGATGACACCCACCTTCGCGGACTTTCATGGTGAGCGCGTCGGCGGCGACGAACGTGAACGGGCCGGCGTCGCCCAGGGGTCGGTGGCGGAACTGGTCGACGTGCTCGTCGAGGTCGGCCGCCATCCGGGACACCTGCGACTTCGACAGCGAGTGGATCCCGAGGGTCTTCACGAGCTTGTCCATCCGGCGGGTGCTCACCCCGGCGAGGTAGCAGTCGGCGACGACGGTGATCAGCGCGGTCTCAGCCCGTTTGCGGCGCTCGAGCAGCCATTCCGGGAAGTAGGTGCCCTGCCGCAGCTTCGGGATCTGGACGTCGATCGTCCCGACGCGGGTGTCCAGGTCCCGGTGCCGGTAGCCGTTGCGTTGCGCGGTGCGGTCGGGTGAGGGCTTGCCCCATTCCGCGCCGACGACGGCGTCCGCGTCAGCGGACAGCAGCGTGTTGATCATGGTCTGCAGCAGCTGCCGCATCAGATCTGGGGACGAATCGGCAAGGGCTTCGCCAAGTAGGCGGGCAGGGTCGACAATATGAGGAGCGGTCATCGTGATGATGCCTTTCGAGTGGGATGTGAGAGTTTCCTCGAAGGATCACACGGTGACCGCGTCTACGTCTTGCGACGAACCGGCCACCGCGCGCTACACCACTTTATGGGGCACTACTTAGAGGCCTGCTGAGGTCAACATCGAGATGGCCGAGCCAGATGAGGGCGTACGTTGCCCCCAACCCCGATGCCACACCCGAGGCCAGATGTGCCGCCGCATCCGCGATGGTCATCGGATCGCCCACTCGAAGTGGCGTTAGGTCGACGTCCTCAAGCCATTGCGGATCCCTGTAGCGAAGGAGGAAGCGGAGGTTGGACTCGAACGCCCCTGGCATCTCGTCAAACACCTGGTAGGTCCAGCCCATCGCTCCCGCAAGCCGGCGCGTGAGGTCGAAGACGGCGTGATCCTTCTCCTTCGTCAGCTCTCGCGGTTTGACGTCGACGAGCAGTCCCGAGCCGTCCGCGAGCCGCGCGAAGTAGTCCGGGGCGTGCGATCGTTCATGGGCTGGCCAACGAATCCACATCGGCTGGCTCGCCACTGCTGTCGCGGTACCCGGGCGGTCGAGGGTCGCGAGATAGGCACGCTCCCAGAACGACTCGAAGGGAACATGCTGCTTCGTCGAAGAGAACCAGAATTTCCCTTCATAGTTTCGTTTGCCGGGCCAGGACGCGAACTTGCGCACAGGGTCAGCGAACTCGAAGTGAACGTTCCGAGCATCGGGGGCGTCGACCCGTCTTCTCAACTTGCGATCCTGGAACTCGAGATCGCACGCGAGCGCGTTCGTTCCCTCGATGGCTTCAAGCCATCGCTTTGTCAGATCCACCAGGGGTCTCCTCTCGGCCTAGGGCTTAGTCCCTCTCACCTCGGCGACCTCCAACTGGTGGTGTATCTGACACTCGAAAGCTATTACCGGCGCTACACGTCGGCCGTCGACACGCCGCGCCAACCGGACAACTGGATGAGAATCTGACAGTTGTGGTGAGCGGCCGGACAACAAGGTGAGAATCGGACACTTGTAGTGCGAACCGACACGTTTGTGTCGGATCTCATGATTGCTGTCAGGTAGCGAGGAAGCTGACCAGGCCTTTTCTCACGCTTCCCGTCAGTTCGAGCGAGCGAGGCGTCTCATCGCAGTTGTCCCGACTCTCGAAGAGCCATCGTCCAGGGAGCGCAAGAACGGCGCTGTACACGGCACCGAGCTCGCGGCGCGTCCGCGCCGAGTTCGTGTCCAGGAGCACTCCCCGCGCGAACGAATCACTTTCGGCCTTTGCACGCGTTCGCCGCGTCACGTGATCAGGTGCAGGAGAGCTTGGTAGTTGTGCCGCCCACGTTCGTCCCGGTGCCTGCGTTCGCGGTCGCGAGGAGCGTGTTGGAGCTGTTGTACGCGCGCACGGCGCCGCTGGCCCGGGAGTTCGCGAGTGATCGCACGGGACCGCCCAACGCGGAGGGGCTGTGGTTGCTGGTGCAGGTCGAGAAGGTGATGCGGCTGCCGCCGTAGCTGGCGGCGCTGTAGGCGCAGAAGCGGCCGCTCGGGCAGTCGGCGACGGCCAGTAGCGCGACCCGCGGGCTCGCGCCTGGGGCTTCGGCGGCGCGGGTGAGGATGATCTCCCCGTCGTCCCAGCTGATCTCGTTCCAGGCGGTTTGCGTACCGCCGGGGTAGTCGGCGAGGGTCTGGTCGATTCGCGCCTGCATGGTCTCCTCGATGCCGGCCTGGCTTGCGTGCGCGGGGAGCGTGCTGCCGAAGACGAGTGCGGAGATGGCGAGGACGGTGGCGGCGAGGGACTTTCTCATGGGTGGGGGGTCCTGTTCCAGGCGAAGTAGCTGACGACGGATGGGGAGGCGATGTCGGTGCGGGTCACACCGATGTAGATGGTCTCGGTGGCGAGGATGTGGCCCGTGGTCGGTGAGACGATGAGCCGTTGTGCGTAGTCGGGTTGGTCGGGGTTCGTGGCGGTGAAGATCATGCCGTCGCGACCGAGCCGGTCGGTGGTGGAGCCGACGAGCTCGATATCGGGGAGCGTTGAGACGTATCGCAGCAGCGCTGACTCCTGAGCGGGGGAGAGGGTCTGCTCGAGCAGGAGGCTGTTGAGCTCGGGGATGAGCTGCGCGGCGGAGGGTTCTTCGCCGACGACTTCGGCGAAGAAGGCGGCGATCTGGGCAGGCTCGCTGGGCAGGGGGTTCGGGTAGAGCGGGAGGTACTCGCCGGGTTCCCAAGCCTCCTCCCAGAGCGGGGTGCCTTCGACCGGGACCGAGTCACCGGTGACGGGGTGCCCGTCGCGGTCGATCGGTGCCCCTGCGGTGACGGTCACTGTTCGAGTGCCGTCGGGGGCCTGGGTGATGGCGAAGTTCTCCGGGACGACGACGCTCGGCAGGGGCCCACCGTCGTCGGCGGTGTGCAGCACCCATGTTTGGACAGTGATCTGAATCGGATCGGTTGTCTGCTGAGGGAGGTCATCGGCCACGACGTCGCCCATCTCCTCGAGTACGTCTCGCGCGTTGTCGCTCACGGTGGTGGTGGTGAGCATGGGCGGAGTCACCGCGCGTGCAGGTTGGGTTGTGAGGGTCGCGACGACAGGTACGGCGGTGAGCACCGCCGCGGCGACGGCCACGGCATAAACGATCAGGGGCCGCCGACGGGGTCGCACTCTGGTTCGACGGGTGTCGTGGGCAGGCTCGGCGAGCATGAGGTCCGCGAGTTCTCGTTTGGCGCGATCGGTGAGGGGCAAATCGCGGTGCCCGCTGATCGGCCGGGCGACGCGCAGCCGTCTCTCAAGTTCGTCCATCGTTCGCCTCCTTCCGTTCAGCGGCTTCTTGTTCTTGTTCGTCCAGACGAGCTCTCAGTTTTCGTTTCGCTCGGGTCAGCCGCACCCTGGCGGCGCCGGGGCTGATGCCGAGGATGCCGGCGATCTCGGTGCGGGTGAGGTCCTCCCAGAAGGCCATATAGAGCAGTTCGCGGTCTTCTTCTGCCATGCCGAGCAACGTACGTCGAAGGTGGGCGGCGTCGTCAGTTCCTGATGCGAGGGCGTTGTTGAGCCAGAGGACGCTGCCGATCTGGTCGACGAGCTGATCGGCGCGGACGCGGCGCCGGTATTCGTTGCCGATCACATTGCGGAGCACTTGGTAGACCCAGGCGAGGGTCAGCGTGTTGCCGGCGGTGTGGTGGGTCCAGGCGATGCGGAAGACCTCAGCAGTGATGTCTTCAGCGTCGGACACCCCTCCTAGGCGCTGCTCGGCGACGGTGAGGATGAGTCGGTAATAGCGGCTGTAGAAGTCAGCGAAAGTCTCGAACGACATCGCCTCCTCTCCCTCCCGAGGATCCCGGTGTTGTGCGGCCTTGTTGAATCTATTTCCGGTCGGGTCGTGTTCGTTACAGCTGACCCGCGTGTACGTCGCACGGCCATGAGGTCACGGAACTCGGAGCTCTCGGATGGGATCTCGGCGCGCGGCGAGGATGGCAGGCACGATCGCCGCGGCGACGCTCACCCCGAGCGCGAGCAGTGCCACGGCAGCGGTGTAGTCGACGCTGGGTAGCGGATCTCCGAGGGCGGAAAGAGTGATCGCAGATGCGGCGACGCCGACGGCGGCGCCCGCCGTTGCGAGACTCGCTGTCTGGATGAGGATGAGGGCGGCGATGAGGCCGCGGGTTGCTCCCAGCGCACGACGCCTGCCGAAGTCCTTGCGGCGAAGCAGTACCAGTGCGCTCTGAACGATCGCGACCAGCAGCCCTGTGAGGGCGAGCACCCCAGCGGCGAGCGTGCTGCCGAACGCACCGAGCTGCGCCTGTACCGTGCCACGGAGCGTGGCGAGCGCTTCACTATCGGTAATGCTCACTGCGGATGGGTCGGCGGCGGCGATGAGGGGCTTGATGGTGTCGGTGACTGCTGCGACCAGGCGTGCGTCTGAGGTGACGACGACGACGACGGCTACTCGTCCGGCGTCGTCCGGCTCGCGTGGGGTGAGGGCGAGTGGCTCGAAGTCGGCAAGTGGCCCGGCGTCTGCGATCAGGCCTTTTACGCTGAGGATTGTGCCGTTGCTGCGGGTTACCGAGCCGGCGGCGACGAGCATGCCGAGTTCCTCCACCGCTCGGGGAGAGAGCACCACTTGCGATGCGTCGGTTGCGGTCGTGAGCACCGGCCCCCAGTAGTCGCGCACCGGCACCGGAGCGCCGTCGGGCAGGGAAGTGTTGCGGACGTCTTCGGCGGGGCCGAGGGCGAAGGCGGTCTCGATGCCGCCGACCGGTGCGAGCCGGTCCAGGACGGTGGAGTCGAGGCCGGCGTCGTGGGTCGCTCTGATCAGGATGGCTCGGGTGCCGGCCTCGTCGATGGATGAGAGTACTTGCTGCTGAGCGCCGACCGCGCGTCCGCTCGTCAGGAGCACCGCGGCACACATGCCGGCTACCAGCACGATCGTCGTGATCGATGCGAGCCTACCGCTGACCGCGGACGCTACCGCCTCGCGCACGATCGCCCGCACGCGGCTCACAGCCGCACCTCCCGGTCGCAGTGGGCGACGACCGCCTGGTCGTGGGTGACGACGACCACGACGCCGCCTGAGGACGCGTGTTCGCGCAACGCGTCGAGGACGATGTCGGTGGAGGCGGGGTCGAGGTTTCCGGTCGGCTCGTCGCACAGCAGCACGCGCGGCTGCAACAGCAGCGCCCGCGCTAGCGCGATCCGCTGCGCCTGCCCGCCTGAGACCTGCCCCGGTTTCGCGTGCACGCGCAGGCTGACGCCGAACCGATCGAGTAGTGCCAGTGCTGTAGGGCTGAGAGCGCGGCGGCTCTCTCCACGGTAGAGGGCGGTCTCCAGCACGTTGTCCAGCACGGTCCGGGTGGCATCGAGTGCTGCATCCTGGAAGACGAACCCGAACTGCCGGGCACGAAGCCGTGCTCGCTCAGCATCCCGCAGCCCTGCAACGCTCTTCCCATCCAGCAGGATCCGACCACTAGTGGGGGTCAGCATCAATCCCAGCAGGTAGAGCAGTGTCGACTTGCCGCGCCCGGACGGGCCGGTGATGCCGACCATCTGGCCGGGCACGAACCGCTCCGACAGGCTCTCGACGATGCTCGGACCAGAGGGGTACGCGAACCGGAGACTCTCGACGGTGAGCATCTAGGGGATCTCCGCCGGCGCCCGGACTTGCAGGCCCGGCTCGACCCCGTCGATCGCGGTCAGCCCGCGTGCGCCCGACAGCACGGTGACGGGGTGCTGGGTGCCTTCCGCGTCGACCAGCACGGTTTGCCCGTCCGGAAGTGTGAGCACTGCCGAGGAGGGCACGACCAGTCCGTCTGTCTGCTCGACAGTGATGACGCGGCTGACGAGCAGCAAGCCTTCCCCTGTCGGGATCTGTGCGCAGCCATCGCCGCAAATCGGGGCGTCCTCTTCGCCGGCGAGAACGAGGTCGACCTGGCTGTCTTCGAGAGTGGTTCGTGAGCTGATCCTCGCGTTCCAGATCTCACCGTCCGGCGCGGTGAGCTCTACTCGGGCATCATCGGGCAAGGTCGCAGCCTGCGTGTCGGAGACGGGGATCGTGAACGTTGGTGCGGTGTCGAGCCGCACCAGGCCCCCCTCACCGCCGGCAACCACTGCGCCAGGGCTGATCGTGGACGTGTCCACCGCGACTCGGGCCGGCAAATCGGCGACGAACAGCACTTCTCCGATGTCGGCCACGCCGTCGACAGGGAGCTTCGCCGCCGACTGCCACTCCAATACAGCTGCCGTCGTCGACCACGCCCACGCCCCGTCGGCTTCACCGTCGAGGTAGCCGGACTCGATCAGGAAGGTCTGCAGTTGCGCGACATCTGCGCCACGGTCTCCGCTCTGCATCGTGCGGAACGCGGGCGTCTTCCCCTTCATCACCACCACAGACTGTAGGTCGACCGCGTACATGACCGTTCCCGCAGTGATCTCTTGTCCCGCCGAGGCCGATACGGACGTCACGGTTCCGGCCATCAGGTTCCGCGCCGCGGGATGCTCGGCCCACTGCGCGCGTGTGTTCACCGCTACATGACCGCTGACGCTGCCTTCCTCGACGGTGACCAGCGTGTAGGAAGCGTCCTCGACCGCAGGAGTCGGGACGAACACCTTTGCACCGGCCCAGCCCAGCGCCGCTCCCGCCGCGATCAGCAGCAACCCGGCCGCTGCCGAAAGCGCGATGGTGCGGGCGCGCCGTCGCGGCGAGCCCGCACCCGATGTCTTTTCGTCGCGGTTGGGTGTCACCCGAAGCTCCACCGCGGCGACGGGCACACTTTCGTCGCCGACTGGAAGGTGCCGTTGGTGAACACCACGTCGGTCGAGTCGTAGGGCTTCACGCCGCCGCGCCACGAGTCGATGTACGTCTGTTCACTCGGCGGCTCGGCCGACTCGAACCCGTTGCCGAGCAAGCACTGATAGTTCTCGACCTCGAGCGCATACAGTTCGCGCAACTCCTCATCCGTGAACGGGTCATCGAGACCTGCCTCTTCGGAGCAGCGGTTGTTCTCCGAGATCCAGAGAGAACTCTGCTCCGCGGTCAGATTCGAGTCACCGTATAGTCCGCCCATGCCGTCGTCATAGACAACGATGCCAGCATCCTCCATACACTCCTTCACTGCCCGCATGCTCTTCGACAGGGATGAGCCACCGGAGGCGTCTGCTCCCGCGGAGGATGTGGCCGGCGTCGGCGCTACCTCCGGTGAACTACAGCCGGCGAGTAGTAATACTCCCACCGCCAGCGCGGCCGGGAACAGCGCGCGGACACGCTTTCCCGACCGCACCGGCATCTCCCGCGTGTGGCGATCAGACGACACAGCTGGCCGAGGGGGAGCTGTAGAAAGTCCCGGTGCTGCCGTTGGTGACCAGCCAGTTCGCCCGGAAGTAGGGCGAGTACCTCCACGAGTTCCCGCCAGGGAACGTGAAGGGGGTATTCGCGGCAGTGTCGTAGTTCGTCCACGTCCCGTTGCCCGACTTGCTCGAGTCGATCTGCAACGCAGGCGTACGCGGTGACGTGCACAGGCGCGTCCCGCTCGCAGTAGCTGCCTGCGCCGGCCCCGCCCACAGCAGCACGCTTCCGAGCACCACGGCCGCGGTCGTTGCGCCGAGCAGTCCCTTCCTCTTGTTCAACATTCGTACTCCTCTCTCAGCGTTGCGCAGGTGTCAGCCCGCGCTCCACAGACGCGAGGGCGACCGGCAAGACGAGTGAGCACTTGGAGTTCGCCCAGACTCTCCAGACGGAGGGTCCTGTCGTATCTATTTCCGCAGCACGCCCCGACGTTACAGTCCCAGATCGTGGAGAAGTTGCTTGGTCACGTCAGCGCCAGTTCGTCGGCCTCCGACGCCCAGTTGCGGATGACTCCTGCTCGTGGCGAGGCCTGGCCCGTCGTCCCTGCGATGTCGGGAAGACCCCTGGGGTTGGCATGGCGGAGGAGGCACGCGCGCTGCCGGTGAGCGGCCGCCATGAGCGCCCGATTGAGTGGGCACCGCTGGTGTTTGACCTGCTTAGAGCTGCGGAGGCCGTACATGTACAGCATCGAGCGGTGGGCATGCCCGACGACGCTGACCGTGAACTCGCGCAACGCGCCATTGGCTTCGACACCGATTGCTGTCGCGATCACGGGCAGCAGGCAGTCGGTCTGAGTGAGCGCGGACGTGGTCACGTCCAGGATCGGTGTGATCGTGCGCGGCGATGTGAGCGCGTATGCCAAGCGAATGATCTCGGGGTACGCGCACAGCAGAGCGTTTTCGTAGGTGTCGAGGTGCGGGATGCCGATTCTCGCCATGCGGTCGCGGATCGGTGACGAGCCTCCTGAGCCTTGGTGCCAGGCGTGGATGAACGCTGCGGCGAGGTTCAGTTCTCCGGTGTGGAGCGCGACCCCGCGGGTCCAGAGCTGTGATCGCAGCAACTGTTCCGCGTTCTCGTAGCCCAGCATGCCGTCGACGTCGGCATGCTGGGCGCGGTGAGCCCAATGGTGGTGGGTGAGGCAGAGCGCACCGCCGCGGGCGATCGTCGTGGTGGCGAGCCCGCCGGAGCATTCCAGGCAAGCAGCGCGGGGTTCGGCGAACCGGGCGCATTTGGCGCATTTCTCCGGACGCCAGCTGCGGTGGCCGCATCTGACCCACATGCCGGCTGCCTCGAAATCGGGACGCAGCACTCCGCTCGGCAGATCTGCGAGCTGCTCGATGACGTCGACGACACGCTGATCCGCCGCAGGCCACCAGCTGCGACCGAGGCGGTCCAGGACGATTCGGCGGATATCGCGTTCGTCGCACTGGTGTGCTTGAGCAAGCCGTTTCGTGAACCCGTCGACGGTCTCCCCTTCGATGGGTTCGAGTCGAATCGGTAGCGTGCGGAGCGCGATCTTCACACCCGCGCATGCCTCGACGAGCCGCGCGGCCGCCGGGCGGAGCGCCTACGGGCGTCGGCGTGGCGGAGGAGTGTGGCTCGGACCCTCGGGGCGAGCGTCAGGATTCTCCTACCGAGTTCATTGAGGCCCGAGGATCGGCCGCACCGAAACCGCATGGGTCGGTCGAGACCGATAACGGTTTCGCGGCCTTCGGCGCGAAAGGAAGCGCGGACAGCGTCGACGTCGTGCGACGTGCCCGTGGTCACCGCGTTCACGGCTGCTTCTACGAGTGCGGCGACCTGAATCGGTCCCACATTCGTGTTCGCGAGGAATCGCTCCGCCCACGGCTCTGTTGTCAGCGCGACGAGGCGCACCGCTTCGGGATAGTGGCGCTCAAGCGCCGTTTGATGAGATTCGTCCTCCTGTCCGAGATCGGTGCCGCGAAGGAGGGCCGTGGCGAGTTCCAGTTCGCCTGTGTCGGGGCCGATGCCGCGTTCCCAGAGAGTGCCTGTGAGGCATCGTTCGGCTCGAATGAAGTCGGCGCTTCGGGTGAGGTCCCGGTCGGCGCCCGCGTAGTGCCATCGGCGGTGTCGCACACACACCGCTCCGGTCCGGGTGTGCACTTCGACGGGTTCGCCGCCGGTGCAGCGTCTGCATTTCGTGACCGCGGACGGCAGAGGCGCGCAGGTCGGGCAGTTGCTGTGTCGCCAGTCGGCGTGGATGCAACGGACGAACAGTCGGTCAGAGCTGCGGCCGTCGAAGAACCCGGGCGGGAGGTCGGCGAGTTCTTCGACCAGCCGCGGCACGAGCTCAGGTGTCGTGCGCAGCGGAAGCCGCGGGTGAGCGTGACGGATCGACGTCCATAGTTCCCCGGTCGGCACGGCGTTGCGGTCGGCGAGTCTACGGTAGACGCTGCTGACGGTTTCTCCCGCGAACGGTTCGACGAGCACGGGAAGCTTCCTCATCACTTGTCTCGAGCGGGGCGGCCTCGTTTGGGTCGCGGTGACGGCAGCCGTGCTTCCTCCTCGATCCAGCCTTCCGCCTCACGGATTTTCGCCAGTGATGCGAGCACGTTGTCGAGGTCGAGGCGTTCGGTATGTTGCTCGATGGCGCGGCGCGCGCCGCGGCGGACGGCTCTGGCGACGCGGCCGATGGAACCGCGGGACAGGTCGCGGAGCTCAGCAGCGACGGTAAGGATCTCCGTGTCGGGTTGGGAGATCAGGCACAGGGAGTCCTCGAGGTCGACGAGGATGCGTCCCCACACCGCGGCATCCGTGGTCTCGCCGGTCCCGTAGGTGTCGAACTTGACCAGCTCGAATCGAGCCATGATCTGTTCACCGCGGGAGCCCCAGAACAGGCCGTTGCGGGCGACATCGACTCCGGCGTAGACCATCGTCCCGGGACACCTCTCGGACAGTTCTTTGAGAGCGTCGGCGACTTGCTCGTTGCCGCGGTAGTGCAGGTCCAGCCGGTGGATGTCGTCGATGATCACGAGTTCCGTGCGGCATTCGCGCATCACATGGCTCACGCGACTGAGGAGGACCTCGTAGTTCGCGTTGCGGGAGTAGGGGATGGCGTAGAAGTCGGCGAGCTTGGTGATCATTGTCTTCGCCGTCGCATGCGTGGGTACAGGCACGTACGCGACGGGGATTAGGTTGCGCCGCGTGCTGCCAGCGCGTTGCCGGCGGGCTCGCTCGAATGCGCGCCCGAACTCCTGGACGGCGGTGGTCTTCCCGAGACCTGGCCGGCCGGAGATGATTACCCCGGACTTGCTGGCGTCCGGGGAGCGGTTGTCCGCCATAGCATGGCGGATCGCGACCGCGACCTGCCGCAGCGATGGGGTTGCGACCCGGGCGCCGAGGGTCATGTACCGTTCGCGGGCGATGTTGAACAGTGCACGCCCTGAGGAGTCCATCGCGTCGTACTCGGTCAGTGTGATCCGGAGCGGCCGTTGGGCGACGAACTCGACGAACTCGCGCCACCCTTCCTTGGTCGCATAGTCGAAGTCGGTCGACGGGGCGTCGAAGTCGAAGTCGCCCAGCAGGTCATCGAACACGGCGCTCACGCCTCATCCGGCGACCGGGTCATCCCGAACGGTGCCGCGACCGGCCACGCTGGCTTCGCGGCGACCGAGTCGGTCTCCTTGTCCCCGACGTCACCAGCAGCCGAAAGCTCGCCGCCCGGCGGGGCCGCCAGTGCGATGTGAGGGAGCTGGTTGGTGATCGCCAGCGGATCCATCCGTGCGCTTACAGCACGCTTCTTCTGCCGCCTCGTCGGCATGGCGTTGCCCTTGTACATGAACCGGCGCATCACTTCGTTGAGGTCGTCGGTGCTCGGCTCGCTTTCGCCGCGGGCGGCTGCTTGGGCGCGGGCGACCCGCCACACTTCGTCGGCCATCGGAGCTCCGCTGTACGGGGATCGCCAGTCGAGCGGGAGGAACTGGTCGCCGAGTTCCAGCCATACCGTCATCGGGTTGTAGGGGTCGACGTGGAACGGCCACTTGCCCTGCTGCCGATGATGCGGCGACCGCTTCTTCCGCAGCGGGCCGAGTTCTGTGGAGTCGTAGACGCGCAGGTCGATGTCGACGCCGTAGTGGTTGATTACACGCCACTCGGTGGGGAGAAGCGCGATGTACTTCTCGGCCGTCAGCGGCACCTGCAACTCTGGCGCGATCTCCCGGTACGCGGCGACCATCTGGTTCGGCGTCAGCATCAGCCGAGGATTGCGGGGGTCGCGCAGCGCCTTATGGGGTCGGTTCTGCCAGGTCACTGCAACCCAGTCTTCGAACAGCTCCTGCAGTTGCTCGAGGGTGAGCAGCTGGCTCGTCGCAATGATCTCGTCGCCGCGCATGTCGGTGCTCTGCCCGAGGAACGCGATCGCGTACTGGGTGAACATGTCCTTGACGGTGCGGAACATCCGCTCGATCTTCGCCTTCTGCGTCGGCGAGTACTCGGCGTTGACGGTGAGTGATATCCCCAACGTCCGGCACGCATCCGAGAAGTGCCGGGACACGTACGACGCGCCACGGTCGGTCGTGATCGACTCCGGGAAGACGTACGGCTGCGCGTCCCGCATCGCCTCGAACCGCTCGATCATGAGCCCGTCCGTGCCGGTCCATGCCTCCGATACCTGACGCCGGTTCGCGCGCACCCCATCGGGGCGAGACGCATACGGCACGAGAGCGCGAGCGAGGACCACCACCAGGTCGATGCTGCGCGAGCCGACGGTGACGATCCCCGAGAGCACCGACCTGGATGCTTCGCACAGCAACAGGGTGAGATCGGGGCGGACAGTTTCACCGTCGCACTCGACGAGGATCTCCATCGGCGTCGTGTCGATCAGCACCTGCTCCCCGGGCCGCACCCCCGACCGCACCCCGTGCATATGATCCGGCTGATTCGCCGTGGTGCGGCGGGTACGGGCAGTCCCGAGCGTGTGCTTGCCCGCATCGAGCTCACTCAGGAGCCGGTACATCGTTGCGCGGCTCGGCATCGGCACAACGCCCTCGCCGAAGCGGTCGTCCAGCTCTCTGCGGACGAGCCAGATTAGCCGCGTCCCGGTTCCAGTCGATTTCCGCTCCTGGCCAGCCTGGACAGTCAGGATCGCGTCGATCAGGCGCTCGTCGTAGGAACGGCCTGGCATGTCGGCCAGGCCGTGGCGACGTCGATCGAGAAGACCGCTGACCCCGAACTCCTCGAGCGCGCGTTGCTGCCGCGAAACCTTGACCGGGCTGTAGTCGGTTCCGAGTCGACGATTGACGTCGTCGATGATCTGCTGCCGCGCCGCGGGCTTGGTCACGCCCGCCGCCACCAGGTCGTCGAACCGCGCGAGTTCCTCGAGCCACACGTCGACGATCTTGCGGTCGCGCGCGTCGAGGTCCTGCAGGCTCCGCAGATCCAGCAGGGAGCGGAGCGATGCCGGTGCGACAGGTTCCGCCTCATGTCGCAGATCGGCGGCGAGCACCTCCACGTCGTCTCCGTCACCATCGATGGCGCGCAAGGTCAGGTAGGTGGGTCGGATCGCGACCACCTGATGGCTTCCGCCCTGCCACCGAATGACGTCGCCCGGGTGAATGCTCATGCCGCCGCTCCGAGGTCGACGACGGTCGTCATCGACAGGGGCCGGCGCAGATCCGCCTCGGCAACTCCGCTCCACACGAGTGCATACGCGGCGCCGACACCTGAGCGGGCAACGCCACCGAGGGCCGCCGCGAGCGAGCCCAGACTCATTCGGCCGGTGAGCCTGAGCTCGGCGATGTTGACGCCCTCCAGCCACGCGGGCTCGCGGTATCGAAGCAGGAAGCGCAGGTTCGCCTGGGTGGCTCCGGGAAGTTGATCGAAGACGAGGTATGACCATCCCAGTGCGGCTGCGAGGCGCCGGGTGAGTTCGAACTTGATGCTGTCTTCGGGCTTGATCAGTTCGACCGGCTTCACGTCGACGAGCAGCGCACTCCCATCGGAGCGGCGCACGAAGTAGTCGGGCGCGTGTGAGCGCTTCGGTGACCGCCAGCGGATCCACATCGGCTGGCTCGCCACCCCGACGACATCCCCCGTCCGGTCCAGCGAGGTCAGGAACGAACGCTCCCAGAACGACTCGAACGGTACGTGCCGGCCCGTCGAGGCCATCCACAGCTTGCCCTCGAAGTTCCGCTTGCCCGGCCACGACGGGAACTCCCGTACCGGATCCGCATCCTCGAACTTCACGCGCGCCGCGTCGACGGGATCCGCGTGCTGGAGGAGGCCGTGTCTGGAAAACTCGATCGTGCCCGCGAGAGCGTTGGTCCCGTCAATCGCGGCGAGCCAGTCTTGGGTCAAGGTCACGGAGAACTCTCCCTTCCGGAGAATCCCGCACCCGATCAGAGCGCTCCCATGGAACCTCCCGGCTTGCCCGCAAGCTACTCCCGACGCGAAGTGGTGCCGCGCGGCACGCCGTCTTCATGACAACTGGAGTGAGAATCAGACAACTGGAGTGAGACGACTCGACAGGTCCGTGAGAATCGGACAACTGGAGTGAGACTGTCCGATGACAGCGATTCTGTAGTTTTTGCCAGTGATGTTGTGGTCGGTTACCGCGTGTTCTCGGATGCTCCCGTGAGTAAGCTCGCCTCGTTGGGCGTCGCTCGTGACAACGTGCTTGTGGTTCGCCGTAGCGACACTCGCCCTGGTCAGTCTCGCTCGCGCGCCGATGGCGGCATCCCTACCGGTCGTAGACCTCGCGCCGGTGATCGAGTCTGGCTTCGATGACGATCAGCTCCTCGCCGAACAATCTCCGCCACCGGGTAGTCACCCGTGCGGACGCGTAAATTTTACTGCTAGCGGACGAGCCTCCGCACCCCCGTGCGGCCTCGCCTTGTCTTGCGGATCCGCGATCGCGTCGCGAGGGCAACCACACATCGATCGGCAGAAAACGCGGATGCGTTGTCAACGACCTGTGCTCCGCTCGCCCCGCGGGTGTTGGTCCGCAACACGCTCGTCACCGACGCTTTCCGAGCTCAACAGGCGAGACAACTGCGACCTGCAACGAAACTGGTAGCGCTGACGCGATCCAGGTTGCGCCCATTGCGACCATTGCGAACATCTGTGAAGCAGGGGACAACGCGAAAGGGGCCAGAGTGAGCGTGGTTAGGACGCCGCCGAAGGCAGCTACCCCTCCGATGAGGATGCACTCAAGCGACACAAGCGTCGCCACGGCTGAGCGAGTTGCTCCTGCAAAAACGTAAGCAGCGAGCTCAGTTCGGCGAGTTCGGATTGCGAGAGACGTAGCTACGCCGCCCAGACAACCTACGAGGATCGGAAGCCATCGCTCAGAACGCGCTAGGAAGCCACCAATCAGAGACGTTGTCTCCGCGAAGACGGGAACAGCGATGATGGGGCCGCCTTGCACGTGCAGTTGATTGAGCGCGAGCTGAAGGTCATCACCATCTGCGTTCCACTTCATCTCAATCACGCATCGAGGATCATCTACGACGTCTACCCCCAGAGGGATTGCAATTGCCGAGTTGACGTCGATGCCAGCAGGCTCTCGGAGCCCGGAGACTGCCCGAAGAACAACTCCGTCAATGACGATGTTGCTTTCTGCGCCCGAGGGATGCAGAGCAACCCCAACGACAGCTCTACCTTGATCAACTTGAGGTAACAAGGTAGGACTCACTGCGACCAGAGGAAGGGAGCTACCCAAAGGTTGCGCGTTCTTCCGGCCCCTGTCCGTGATGATTCCCGCACGAACGACGGCCGCCTCACCCGTTAGACGCTCACAGGACTCTCGCGTGATGACGACCGGCCTATCGGACGAGGACGACTGGACTGTGAAGATATTCCTCCCCTTGTCGTGCGCAGCTGCAATCTCGTGGTCGAAGTCGATCGACTGAGCGAGCAACGCCAAGACAACAAACGTGGACGACAGAAGTGCGGCGGCCGCGTAAGGAAAAAGCCGCGAGCGGCGTCCGAAAACGTTCTTCATGGCCTCGCGCACCAAGTGCGACACTCGCCATCCAGTTCGATGACTCACGAGACACCGAGATCCAAGATCTGATCGCATCGTTCTATCAGAAGTGGGTCATGCGTGGCGACGATCACAAGTCGATCGCTGGGCATGTTTCTCAGAATGTTCGCGACCGTGCCCGCAGATTTTCGGTCGAGGCTGGCCGTGGGTTCGTCGGCAAGGATAATCGGTCGCGGCGCACATATTGCACGTGCCAGCGCTACGCGCTGTGCTTCGCCCCCGGACAGGTTGGACGCGAGATCGCGGCCGCGATCTTCGAGTCCAACCTTTTCCAGGGCGCGCAACGCAGTGAATTTCGCGACAGCAAGCTCGAGCCCCACTGACAGTGCGCCCAGCGCCACGTTGTCTAGCACTGTTCGGTCCGGAAGTAGGTATGCGCCTTGTGGCACCCATGAAATATCCGACATCGTTGGTGGGCCAAGACGACCACCGTCGCGATACTCCACTTTTCCCGTCGCCGGCTGCAGGAAACCAGCGATGATCGATAGGAGTGTGGACTTACCGCTGCCAGATGGGCCGATAATCCCGCTGATCGCCCCCGACTGAAACGTCGCGTGCCCGACCTTCAGCACGACTCGACCACCGAACATCGCGGTTATGTCCTCGACCGCTACTTGCATTGGGCGAGAATTTTCTCTGCCGCACGAGACACGTCGGCTAGTACATTCAATCCAACAAGTTCGCTTGGAACGAGAACGGTGCCGATTTCGCCGGTTGCGTCCCGGACAATCGTCAGGGACTCAACGGTTTCGTCATCCGAGACAGCACAGAACTGTCCTTCCGCTCCCACGTACACCGCAGAAGATGGCAGCGCTCCCCACCGGCTCGGGTTCTCCAACGAGATCTTTGCGTCGGAGTATCGCCTAATCTGTCCCCCATCAATCAACTCACCGCTCATTGATAGCGCGGCGAGGCCCTGTGCGATCCCTGCTACAGCCTCTCCCTCGAGAGACGTGCCATCAACCGTGAACGTCGTCCCGGCGATCTCAAGCGAAAGAGGCCCACCCGAGAACGGCGGAAGGGGTCTCAGATCCACACCGACTATCTCGGCTCTCAGCACGGGCGGTGCCCCTCTGACGATCTCCGCTCCCGGCGCGACCTGATCCCCGAGCTGGATCGACACGGTACCAACAGTGAAGTCGGGACCTACGTACAAGACGAATTCAGGTCGAAATACTCCGTCGACCGGGTAGCCGAGCGTCCGCTGAAACTCTCGAACCGCCCTGTCGAGCTGAGGACCAAAGTTGTCGTCGACGTAGCCTGGATCCAGTAGACCCATCGCGCTGAGGAACGTTGCTAGTGCCGCAACGTCCGGTCCCCGATCTCCCCTCGATAGTGCTCGGTAGAGAGGAAGTGGTTGGGAGTATGCGATGAGTGTCCCGCCGTTGATTGAGGCAATGTGATCGCCTTCAGTGAGGGGATCTCCTGGCATCACGTCGACCGTGGTTATCGTTCCTCCCGCACCTCCCGATGCTACAAAGGCCGACCCGTAGTAGACATCGACGACTGCCTCGCGTACCTCGGCATCCATCCGCTCCCCGACGGTTACGTAATCGATTCGAGGTGCCGATACAGCCTCGCTCTCGAGCCCCGCCCCTACAGCCCACGTGCCTCCGGCGATCGCCACCGGTATCGCCCACAGTCCGATGCATGCGACGACGAAGAAGAGAACCGAACGAGGTTTGCGACCTTTCCGTTCTACCCTCACGAGTAGGCGGAGCAGGCGCTCGGGTCGTTGCCAGAATCAGAGAGTTGTTTGGTCATCTCGTCATACGACTCTCCTGGAGTGATACCGAGTCCCTCGAGACAGGTACGCAGTATGCGAGCGGACTCGGAAGTATCGATGTGGGCAATCTGCCAGGTCGCATCGACCTCCGCGAATTCTTCGTCGTAGCAGTTTGCATCCACGCCTGACTCGACTGCTCCACCGGGAACGGAGAACTGGATCGTCTGGTTCTCTTCAGCGTGAACTACCAACTTGTAGCCCGCGTCTTCAAGACAGGAACTGTAGGCACGAAACGCTGCTTGATACTCGTCGTAGCTAACCTCGCCGTCCGACAAGGCTGGATGACCCTGATCGGCGGTGGTACCGACGTTCGAACCACTAGCCCCACAGCCGGTCAAGGATGCCGCGAGAAGGAGAGCGCTGGCTACCACCAACAACCGGCGCATTACGAGTTAAAGTTGATATCTGAGTTGGCGCCGCGCCTAGCGAGATGATTGCCGCCAAGAACGGTGTTGCCGGGGTTGCCCGCGTAAACGGAGCTATACCCGTATTGCCAGGAGGTGTAGTACGTCGGCGAACCTGCATACAGCCTGTAGAAGATACGTACCCCGAGTTGACCACAAGTGCCCGAATACGAGGTCCATGTTTGAGCACTTCCGGTGGCAGAGCTGTTGCCATAGACCGCTTCAACAGAAGAGCAACCCGCTGATGAGCTACCCAATGCGGTGGCCGGACCGGCCGACCCGACCGACACGGCCACGGCCGCCATCACTGCCAGTACTGCGCCTGACTTCTTGAACTTCATCTCATTCTCCTTTGAATTTGAAGCTGTTCGGGTCAGCCTTTGGTGCGTCGATCCTATCTGGCGCTGGCTCGGGGAGCCACTGCCGTCCTGATGAAGAGTCGCCATTCAAGCCCTCTCCTCCGTCGGCGCTCTCACTCGTCGATGATCCGGATCTCGTGTTGGGAGCGAGCCTGGTCCCACTCAGACTTGCTCAGCAGACCGGGGTGGCGAACAAGACCCAGGAGCCGTTCAGCGTCCCAATCGACAAGGAAGCTAGCGCCGGCGCAGAGTTGGGCGATTGATGGCCACCACGCACACGCGGCGGCCGAGATCCGGGCACTACGCGTCGACGAGATCAGGCAGCGGCTTGCGGCGGCCCAGCACGCGATTCGACGGGACCGCAAACCCGGGCTCATAGGGGAGGATTTGAATCCTGACGGTGCTGAGGTGTCGGAGTAGGCAGCTTCGGTGCCTCTGGGACGATGCGACGAGTGACTTCTCGAGGGTCGCGGGGCGGTTGTTGCTCGCGTTCTGGCGCATGCCGAACGCGGTCTCCACAGCCATCTTCCCTCGCGCCACGATCTGTTCCGCGATCTGATGAAGGCGTGAAGTCGTGCAGCCGCTCATGACGGTGACAACCGCGGCCTCAAGAGCCCAGACCTGCTCCGCAAGGCTGAACCGAGGGCTGAGCAGGTAGCTCGCGAAGGACAGGTCGGTGAGGATCGTGGTCAGGCGCACGATCTCGGGGTAGGCCGCGAGGAAGACGCTGTCGGCATCGAGCGAGTTGATTCCGATCGTTGCCATTCGATCGGCGATTCTCCCGTCGAGGCGCTCCTCGATCGACCAATACCGAACGAGAGAAGCGGCCAATTGCAGCTCGCCGGTGGTGAGTCCGATGCCGCGCTTCCACAGCGTGCCCGACAGGCAACGCTCGGCATGGGCGAACTCCGGGAACCCCGCGAGGTCGACATCGGCGCCGTCAAGATGCCAGCGCCGGTGGCGGTTGCAGACAGCGCCACCCCTGCTTTGCACCAAGGTCTGCTCCCCTCTCGCGCACCGCCGACACGCGTTCCTGGCGGCCTGCGCGTATCCGCACCGTTTGCAGAGCGTCGGTTGCCAGGCGTAGTGCTGGCAACGGACATACATCGCGTTCTTGCGGGCATCGTTCTCGAAGTGCCCGGGCTTGAGGCCGCCGAGCCGCTCCGCCCACTTCGCAGCGCGCTCGAGGTTGGGGTGCGAGGGTGACAGCCCAGCGAGGTCGGTGACGTGCAGGCGAAGTTCGCGGGGAGTGAGGGCGTTCGCGGTGGCGAGCCTGCCGAGGAATCCGGTGATGGTTTCGGCGGGGAGGGGCTGCACCATCACTGGTAGCGGGCGCACGTTCCCGGCCGGCGTCGGCGTCTTCATGTTGACACGGGCACCTTGTCAGCGGCGGCGGCCGGGACGGTGCCGAAGACGGTGTCCAGGTCGAGGCGTTCGGTGCCGTTGTCGATGGCTTCCATCGCGAGCATGTGCACCATCCCGGTGAGATCGCCGATCACGCCGCCCGTCGTAGCGTGGAGGTGACTGGCGTGGCGCAGGATCGCCTCGGGATGCTGGTCGATGAGACCGAGCGAACTCTCGACCGCGACGAGCAGATCGGCCCATCCCGCTTTGCCTCTGCCGGTGTTCTCAAATTTGTGCAGGTTCAGGATGTCGAATCGGCTGCTGATCTGCCGTCCACGGGTACCGTCCAGCAGCCCGCTTGCTTCGACATCTACTCCGGCGTAGACGAACGTGCCGGGGCACTTCTCCGACAGCTGTTTGAGCGTGTCGGATGCCTCGCCCATCTGCTTGTACTTCTGGTTGATGTTGTGGATCTCGTCGACGATGATCAGCTCGGTCCCGCACGCGGCAATCACGCTGGCAACGGTGTTCATCAGCTCTCCCGTGTTGTAGTGCGCGCGCACGGGGAGTCCAAGGAAGTGGGCGAACTCTCCGAGCATCAGTTTCGGTGTGCACGACGGCGGCACCGACACGTAGATCACCGGGATCGAGTTACCACCACCGGCCCGCCCGATGTCACGTCGGCGACGCTCAAACCGTCGAGCAATATGCGAGACCGTCGTGGTCTTACCGATATTCGGCTCCCCCGACACGATCACGCCGAGCTTGCCGTGGGACTTGTATTGGTTGAGCATCAGCCGTCTGAGGATCTCCCTTTCTATCGCCGCGAACTGAGCTGTGTTGACGACTGGGCCGCGGATCATGAACTGCTTGCGAGCTTCGCGATTCATCGCGCGGTCGCCCGGCGAGAGCGCATCCAGTTCGGCGCGGGTGGTCGGGAGCGGCTTGTCCAACGTCTCGCTGACGAACGCGGACCACCCCTCGCGCGTACTGATGGCCTGAGTCATGTCAGCCGCTCCCACACTCCGTCGTCGTCAGTGAGCAGCGAGAAACCGCCACCGCGTTCCCAAATGACCTCGTCTCCGTCAGGCTCGGTCGTTGGTGTCTCTCGCGCGATCGTCTTCGACACACCTGTCATGTGCATGGGATCGCGGTCGACCTCGGCCGTGCGGACGGCGCGATTGCGCTCTTTGCCGGGCCTCACCCATTGGGCGCGCTTCATTCGGTCCGCGAGGTACGCGGCCTCTTCGCGGGTCGCTGTGTCCGTGGCCGTGTCGACAGCGTGGGCCGCTTGCCAGATCTCGCCGCCCATCGGCTCGTCGAGGAGGTCGCCAACACACCGGAAGGGCACGAACTCTTCACCGTGCTCCACCCACACGAACAGCGGATTGTGCGGGTCGAAGCGGATCACGCAAAGTCGAGTAGCGCCCTCTCCGCCCGCTCCAGCAGCACGAAGCTCGGTGAGGCGGTTCGAGCGATAGACGCGCCGCGCGTGATTGATCCCGTAGTCCTGCAACGTGCAGGTCTTGGCAGGAAGGAATCCGATGAACTCGTCCAAGCCGAACGGGATGTGCAGCTCGGGTGCGATGCGCCGATAGGCGCGGAACATCTCGTTCGGTGTGAGCGCCCGCCCCGGGAGCATCGAATCGGACAGACCGGCGTGCGGTCGGTTCTGCCACTCGATCGCGATCCAGTCCTCGAGCAGCTCCTGTAGCTGGTTGAGGGCAAGTGCCCTATCGGTCGGTTCGCCTCGACCGCGACGCTCGACACTGCCACCGGTGAAGCCCTCCAAGTACTGCACGAAACCGTCCTTGATCGCGTCGAATCCGCTCTCGACATGCGGTTTGTCGGTGCCGGTCTCGTGCGCCGCGTGGATGAGCGAGATACCGGCTCGCTCACAGCCCCGGCGGAATGCCTCGGAACGGTAGATCTTGCCGTTGTCGGTCGTGATCGTCTCGGGGAAGATGTACGGCTGCGCGAGCCGGTGGTGGTCCAGTCGCTCCTGGTCGATCATGAACCGCCCAGTCCATGTCGCCGCAACACGCTCGCGCTGCTCCCGCGCGCCTGGCGGCCGCAGCTCGTAGGGTGTCAGCGCCCGCGCGAGCACGCCCGCGAGATCCGCCGAATTCGTCGCGACGGCTCGCACGACTCCCGCGAGGATGGAGCGGCACGAGACGTCGTGGATGACCGTCAGCTCCGCACGGTTCAGGCGACCGTCCAGCAGCCGCGATGGCACGTCGATCACCGTGGAATCGATCTGCACATGCTCCCCCGGTCGAAGCGAACCGTGCACACCGAACGCCCTACCGGGTTTGTTGGCGGACGACTGACGTGACTTCGCAGAGCCGTTCAGCTTTCGTGCCGTGGGATGCGCCGCGACCATCCGGTACAGCGTGCGCTGACTAGGAATGTCGATCGCGTCGCCGTAGTCCTCCTCCAGCATCCATCGCAGCCGATCTAAGGTCCGGCTCGTCGTCCCCGATGATCGCGTCGTCCCCTTCTCGCCGAGCTCGCTCAGCGCCATGCCAATACGGACGTCGATGTCTCGCTTGCCTCGGTTGAGGTGCCGCGCGTCCACAAGCCCGAGGACCCCTTCCGCGCAATACCGGTGGAACTTGCGGCGGACGGTTTCCAACGAGGTCACGGAAGTTAGGGTTGACATAGCCGTGCGCACGTCTTCGAAGTACATCTTCGCCGGCTGCCCGTTTTCGACGGCGGCTTTGACCACGGCCAACTGCTCGGCCCACGCATCGACAATGCGTCTCTCGTCATCGTCGAGGCCGTCCAGGACGCGGGCCGCCGATCCGGTCGCCGACGCGGTGCGGTCCGCATGCCAGGTGACGTTCGGCAACCTGACCAGTTCATCGGCGTCGACCATCCGCGTGAAGTCAGCCTCCAGAGAGCGGAGAGTGACGTGCCGGTAGTCAGCGGCGATGATCACAAACCGCTCCTCGTCCCAGGTCAGCGTCACACCGATGCCGACCCGCACGATCACGCCGCCTTCGCGACCGTCGTCAACGACAAACGCCGCGACGAGTCGAAGATCAGATCCCGCCACCACAGCGCGGAGTAGACGGCGCCCAGCGGCTGCGCCGATACGCCCTCCAACAAGCTCGCCCACTCCGACAACCGCGCGGACTCGCCGGAGTGGGCACGCATCACATCCACACTCGCCGAATCGCGCCACCGGTCATACCGGTAACCAGACAGGAATCGAAGATTGCGGCCCTCGCTCTCACTGATGTCATGCACGACGAAGTAGTCCCACCCCAGCTCGCCACACAGGGCCGAGGTCCAATCGAATGCTTCGACGTCATCCGGCTTGATGCGCAGCAGAGGCTTCACATCGATTACCGCGGCCGATCCATTGCAGAAGCGGACGAAGAAGTCGGGCGCGTGGCGTCGAGGCGTTCCCGCCCAGTCGATCCACATCGGCTGAGACGAGATGGCCGCGACAGCGGGGTCGCGGTCCATCTGCATGAGGGCGACGCGTTCATACAAGGACTCGAACCAGACGTGCCCGCCGGTCGTGGCAGCCCAGTACTGGCCCGTGTAGTTCTTCTTGTGCTTCCACGACTTCGGGGTCCGAACCTTGTCGACCGTCTCGAACGGCACATCGACTACGTCAACAGAATCCCGGCGATGATCCACGCCCCGAACGACGTACTCGATCTGCGCGTGCGGGGCGTTCACCGTAGCCGCGGGTTCCCAGCGCTTCAACGTCATCTGCTCTCCGATCTCGACGAGATGTTCAGTTGGAGAGTCCTCTGACGCCGCCAGAGTACGACCGACCAGACACGCAGGCGGCGAGACACGCCCGCGGTCGGACGAGGAGCCCGCAGAAACTACAGATGGGTTGGCGGAAACTACAGGTCGGTTATCACGACCACAGAATCGATGGCAGAAACTACAGATGGGTTGTCATCGGACAGAGACACGACAGTTTGTGCAGAATCACGAAAAGGTAACGGAAAACTCTTGTGCATCGTTATCTTTCCGTTATAGAGTGCTCGCACGGTAGTTGTTTTGCTGTGGCAACTACCTCATGTGATTGCAGGACACTCTTGGTGCAAGGGACAAGGCCCGGTCAGAAGCCTCTCTGACCGGGCCTTACTTTGTTCCATGTCCTGCCCGCCGCCGGAGCGTGATGGAATGAATCCATGGCCGACACCGCGATCTCGCTGACCCTCGACGGCACTCCCGATCTGCCGAGCACCGTCCTGCAGTCGCTCTACCGCATCACCGGGCGGTCCACCGTGGAGCTGCGTCGCAGCGTCCAACGCCGCGAACCGCTCTTCTCCGCCACGCTCTTCGGCATCGACCACATCGACGCCGTCCCGCGGCTGGAGAAGACCGTCGCTCACCTGACGGACATCGGACTGCCTTTCACCGTCCAGGAGCATGTCGACGGTAGCCCCGAGGAGATCAGTCTCGAGACGCTGCGGGAGATCCTCGAGGGATAACGGGCACGTCAGACGCCGCCGCCACCTCCGCCTCCCCCGCCGCCGCCGGCAGAGCCGCCACCACTCGATCCACCCGATGTCGACGACGACGACATGGCGGCCGATGACAGCGAGCCGATACCCGACGAGAACGACGACGCGTCGAAGGCACCCACCCCGTAATACCAGGACGGGCCCGGCGCACCAACCGCCGTGTAGAGCACGGCCAGCTGCGTCGACCACTCCTTCTCCTGGCCGAACACGACGGCGTAGGGCAACAGCTTCTCGTACAGCTGGAGCTTTTGCCGGGGATCGTTGACATCGACCGCGACGCGCTCGGCACCATCGGGCGACTGCAACATCCGAATGCGGTCAGCCTCGGCCCAGGCGATGAATTCCTCGAGCCCGCGCAGGTGATCACGCGCTTCGGCGCCCGCTGCGCTCAGCGGCTTGCGCACGCACATCACCACGATCGCGATGAAGAGCAGCGCGGCGAGGCCCATGACCGCGAACGGCACGGCGGGCCGCACGTTCACGCCGATCGCCGCCATCCCGAGCGCCAGCACCGCCAGCAGCCCGATGCCCCCGACGATCATCGGCGCCGCCCGGGTCGCACCGGGAACGGTCCGGCGCAGACCGCGGCCCTGCAGCTCTGCCTCGGCCGCGGCGAGGATCCGCTGGGCCACTCGCGAGAACCGCGTGTCTTGTTTTCCGAACTCGTACCGGTCGCCGGGCGTGCCGTTCGGGAACAGGCCGTCGAGCAGCATCCGGCCGTCGCCGTCGGCACGCGCCGGATCGATGAGCTCGGCCACGAGCTTCCCCTTGCTGTGCCAGCTCGCCTCGCCTTCGACGATGCGGATCGAACCGATCACGGCCTGCTCGAGCACCTCGGCGGGGATCGCTTTCGTCGGCTTTCCGAGCAGCACCGCGCTCTCGAGCGCGTCGATGCCCCGCGGCGGCGTGTACTCCGCAATGATCGTCGGTCGCCCCGGCTCGTCGGCCAGTCCACGTCGCCGTGCGCGCACCGCCATCCCGCCCGCTCCGACCACCGCGAGCCCGGCGATCGCCTGCACCCAGCCCATCGGCGCCGCCAGATACGACGAGTCGAAGACGGCGAACGTGTCGGGCTCGAACCCCACCGCCATCGTCAGGGTCTGATTCGGCGCGAGTCCGGCCGCCTCGGCGGTGATGACCGTGCCGCCGTCGGCATCCTGCGTCTGCGTGATCGAGGCGCACGCGTCGCCCGCATCCTGATACCCCTGATAGCAGGCCATGCGCCCGGCCAGCTCCGACGCGAGGTCAGGCGCGAGGTGCAGCCGCGCGGTGACCGCGGCGAACGGTTGCGCCCAATCGACGCCATTCACATCCCAGTAGAACTCGAGCCCCGTGTCGGGAAAGTTCCATGTGACGTTCTCCAGCGAATAGGTGATCACGAACGTCTGCCTGCCGTGCAGGTAGTCATCGGCCCGCGAGACGATCGAGACCGTGCCGTCGTCCGAGTCGATCTCCATCGGGCGGGTAGCACCGTTCTCGTCCGTCACCGACTCGATCTGCGCATTCACCGGCTGCCCGTTGTAGCTGTCCGGGAGCAACCGCCGGATGCCGCGATTCTGATCGGCATCCGGAAAGACCGCGACGATCTCTTCCACCACCGCGAGGTGGCTCGTGCCGTCGGCGTCGCGGGTGAGCGTGTAGTCGGCCGTGAACGAATCGAACGTGAAGTCATCGACGTCGCCGGTCGCAGCGGATGCCGGAACGCTCGCGCCCAGGATCATCGCGGCCAGCAGAGCGATCAGCGTGCCGAGACGTCTCATACCTCCGAGCCTATGTGCGCACTACAGTGGACGCCATGAGTGACCGCCGCCTCGCAATCTCCGCGTGGGAGAGCTTGTTCCGGGCGCAGCATCAGGTGTTCGAGGAGATCAGCGTCGATTTCTGCGAAGAGGATCTCATACAAGCGGAGTACGACGTCATGCTCACGGTCACGCGCGGTGACGGCAGCGCCGCGCGTCTCCGGGATGTCACCGCGAACATGCTGATCAGTCAGCCGAGCGTCTCGCGCCTCGTCGATCGGATGGTCGCCCGCGGCCTCATCTCGAAGTGCCCCGACCCCGAAGACGGGCGAGGAGCGATCGTGCGCGCGACCGAGCAGGGGCTGGCCGCATTCCGCCGGGTGGCCACCGCGCACGGCCGCTCGATCGCCGAGCGTATGTCGGTGTTGAGCGATGAGGAGCTCGTGCAGCTGCACGCCCTCACCGCGAAGCTGCGGTCGGAGTAGTCAGGCGCCGTCGGGCTTGGTCGCCACCCCGTCGAGCCAGAGGGTGTCCGTCGGATCGCTGTGGGCAGTGCCGGTCTCGACATGCCGTGCGGAGATCTGGGGACCCCTTGTGATGACGTGCACGAGGGCCATCGCATGCCCGCGTCCGAGTGCATAGTCATCGACGAGCCAGGCGATGATGTCACCCGCCTTGGTGCCAGCCTAGGTCTCCCGGCATCCGCTCACCAGCGATTGTGGACGTCTTCAGCGAAGCCTTCGATGCCGTCGAACGTCGTCCCCTCGAACGTCCCCGACCAGACGCCGAAGCACTGGTGAGTGCGCGAGGCGAGTGCCACGAGGTTCACCCTCGAGATCTTGTCGTAAAACGGCGTCAGGGTCGCATCCAGCGCCCCGCCGTGCACGCGCCAGGGTCGCATCGGATCGTCCACGTCGTAGTCCCAGTGGAGCGGCACCGAGATCTTGTGCAGCATCCCGTCGACGACGACACCGTTCTCGGTCGACCCGGTTCCGTCGGTCCATTTCCCGCCGACCTGGATGCCGATCGTCCGCCCTCCCGAGACTCCCGCACCCGCACCCCAGTTCCACCGGATGTCATACGGCCACCGGCCGCGGCCGTGGTCGAGCACCGCCCATGACCCCTCGGGCACGCGGTGGGTGACCCCGTCTGTGGTGACGACGCCGGATGCGGGGAGGGCCACATCCTTGACGGTGTACTGGAACCGTCGATGCGACCACGGCACGACGACCGCGAGGCACTCATGCCCGGGCGGCCGGGTGACGGTGATGTCGAAGACGGCCCCGTCGATCTCGGCGTGCAGCAGCCACACGCGACCGTCATCGGCCGGCGTGACGGTGACAGCCAGGCCGCGAGCGCGCGCGATTGCGATGCCTCCGCCGAGGGAGGCGGGCAGAGTGACATCCGTGGCGGGGAGGACCGTCGCGTTCTTGTGCCAGGAGCGACCCGTCGCGCGCTCGAAGATCCACACCTCGTGCACGCCGGCGTAGTCGAGCGACGAGATCGTGAGCGCGACGATGTGCGTCGGCGTCATGACATTCCAATACTCCCACCGCTTGTTGCGGCCCCATTCCCGCCGACCATCGATGCCGGACGTGTCGACCAGCGGCGTACGCGCGAAACCGATCGCGGCGGTGTTGAGGCGACCACTGGGCAGTGTGAGGCTCACGGGCTCGGTCAATTCGCGCTCGCTCGCGCGGAGGAGTTCGGTCATCGGCATCCTTGCTGACGTTCCGGTGTTCGGGTCCATCGATCCTATGGTGCGCGGATGCTGCCCGCTCGCGAGGCAGGCAGTGCCACCCTTCCTCCACAACGTGCGATCCCCCGCGGTTGTCCCCATTCGTGGACGCGCGGCCTCGCGCGGTGTCGTCTTGCCGCGAAAGTGTCGGGATGCCGCCACGCGCCCGATCCCTCCCTCCCACGCTCGGCGATGTGTTCACGACGGCGCGTGCGCGCGAGATGGGTGTCACGAGTCGCCGCCTTCGGGCGACAGACCTCGAGCATGCCTTCCGTGGAGTGCGAATCGCGCCCGAGGGCGACGCCGGCACCGATGGGCGCCCGTTGGCAACGGACCGCCGCAAGAGGGCAAGGGTCATCCGGCGCGCGCGGGCCTTGACTGCGGTGATGTCGCCCCACGCCTTCTTCGCAGGAGAAACGGCCGCGGCAATATACGGCGCGCCGCTGCGGCACGGATTCGACCCGGAGTCCGATCTGATCGTCGCAGTACACGCTCCGCACCGCCCGCCGCGGCGGCAGGGCGTACGGGGAATCAAAGTCGTGCCGTCGCTCGCTTCCGTCGTCGAGTACCTCGGGATGCGTGTCAGCTCCCCCGCATCCACATGGGCGATGATGCCGGAGCTGGGCGAGCGCGCGCTGATTCAGCTCGGCGACTTTCTCGTCTTCGTTCCCCGGGATGACAGAGGTAAGCCGCGCCCGGAGCACCGGCTCGCGACTATGACTCAGTTGCACAACGCCGCATCGATCCTCCGCCGTCGCGGGAGGGCAGAACTCCTGCGCGCTTTCGCGCGCGTGCGCGTCGGGAGCGCATCGCCGCTGGAGACGGATTACCGACTCGCGGCGGAGGATGCCGGACTTCCCGAGCCCGCGCTCGACGTCGAGGTGCGCGATCGCGCCGGTCGCCTCATCGGTATCAGCGATGCGGCCTACGTCTCGCAGCGCGTGATCGTAGAGATCGAAGGCGACCACCACCGCACCGATCGCGATCAGTGGGATCGAGACATCGCGAAGTACGCCGCTCTGGCCGCCGAGGGATGGGAGGTCATCCGTCTCACTGCGCGCCATGTGCGCGCGTATCCACCCGCCGGGCCCGAGCTCGTGCGCGCCGCGCTGGCCCGCCGGAGCTGACACCGGCATCCTGCGCGATCGCCCCCAGGTTCACGGGGCAGTTCGTGCCGCTTCAGCGCCAGGATGCGGCAACACCTGCCCCACGAACCCCATCACACGAGGCACCCCAGGCTCAGGGGGCAGTTCGTGCCGCTTCAGCGCCAGGATGCGGCAACACCTGCCCCACGAACCCCCAGCAATGCGCCCGAGCGCTCAGCACTCGATCACATTGACCGCGAGGCCGCCCTCGCTCGTCTCCTTGTACTTCGTGCTCATGTCGATGCCGGTCTGACGCATGGTTTCGACCACGGCATCCAGCGACACGAAGTGCGTACCATCACCGCGCAGCGCGAGCCGCGCCGCCGTCACCGCTGTCGATGCCGCGATCGCATTGCGCTCGATGCACGGGATCTGCACGAGGCCGCCGACCGGGTCGCACGTGAGTCCGAGGTGGTGCTCCATTGCAATCTCCGCCGCGTTCTCGATCTGCCGGTTCGTGCCGCCCATCACGGCGGTCAGACCTCCGGCGGCCATCGCGCACGCCGACCCGACCTCGGCCTGGCAGCCGCCCTCAGCCCCCGAAATCGACGCGTTCGCCTTGAACAAGGATCCCAACGCGGATGCCGTCAGTAAGAAGCGCCTGATACCGCGCCGCCGGTTCGCTTCTTCGGTCGATGGTGCGAGGGGATCCCCCGCCGAATGCAGGCCGAGCAACGCCGAGCCGACCAGCTCGCCGTAGGGGGTCACCGCGTTTCCCGACCCGAGCCCGGAGTCGGCGAGGAAGCGCCACCAGTACATCGCGACGGCGGGGAGGATGCCGGCGGCACCGTTCGTCGGCGCCGTCACCACGCGGCCCCCGGCGGCGTTCTCCTCATTGACGGCGAGCGCGAACGCGCCCAGCCACTCCCCCGGGATCTCGCGGCCGCCGCTGGTCTCCACATCCTCCAACTGTGCGCGGATCGCGCCCGCGCGGCGGCGCACGCCCAACGCCCCCGGAAGCACCCCGTCGGCGTGGAGTCCGGCATCCACACACCCGGCCATCGCGTCCCAGATCGCGTCGAGTCCGGCGGCGACCTCTGCCTCCGACCGCAGCGCCTGCTCGTTCAGGCGTGCCGCTTCGGCGATCGTGATCCCGCGCTCGTCGCACTGCCTCAAGAGCTCTTCTGCACTGGAGAACACCACGGGCATCGGCTCCGAGGGCACGACCACCGCCTCGCCGTCGCGGCGGATGAAGCCGCCGCCGATCGAGTAATAGGTCTCGCGCAGCACGAGCCCTTCGTCCGATCGCGGCGCGGGCGGCAGCATCGCGGCACCGGTCTCGCGGAACACGGCGCCCCCCGCTCGGGCGGGCCCGGCATCCCGCGAGGCCCACGCCTCGAGCGTCATGGCGTTCGGATGCCCCGGCAACCGCGTGCGCGGCTCGAAGATGATGTCACCACGCTCGAACGGCACCGCATGGATGCCGTCGACCACAAGATCACGCCCCTCGGGCCATGCGCTCCACAGGTCGCGGACGGCGCGGGGATCGACCGTCTCGGGCTCGAGGCCCTCCAGACCCGCGACGACGGCATCCGGTGTGCCGTGGCCGATGCCGGTCGCGCCGAGCGACCCGTAGAGCGTGCACGTGATCCGGACCACGCGATCGAGGCACCCCTGGTCTCGCAGACGCGCGGCGAAATCACGGCCCGCCCGCAGGGGACCGACCGTATGGGAGCTCGAGGGGCCCACTCCAATGGAGAACAGCTCGAACGCCGAGACGTATGCGCTCACCGTTCGAGCCTACGCCGCCCCCGTAGGCTGGGCGGGAAGGAGCCGACATGACCACTTCAGACTTCCGGCCGTTGGACGCGATGGAGGACGACCGCGACGCAGCACTCGCCCGGGCCGCTGCCGCGGGGCGTCTCGACGAGGACTTCCTCGAGCGCTTCGACGCGCACTTCCCCCGTCTGCACAGCCTGTTCACGCGGCTCTACGGTGACCGTCCCGACGGGCAGGAGCAGCTCGCGCAGGTCGTGGCTGCGGCATCCGCCTCATGGAACGGCCGCCCTCTCGATCTCAAGGTCCGCGACCGGCAGCGCGCGAGCGACCCGGACTGGTTCCAGTCCGAGCGGATGCTCGGCGGTGTCTGCTACGTCGACCGCTTCGGCGGCAACCTCGACGGCATTCGCGAGCAGATCCCGTATTTCCGCGAGCTCGGACTCACCTACCTGCACCTCATGCCGCTGTTCGACAGCCCCGACGGCGAGAACGACGGCGGCTACGCGGTGTCGAGCTACCGCCGGGTGAATCCGAGTCTCGGAACGATGGCACAACTGGCCGACCTCGCCGCTGAACTGCGGCTTGCCGGCATATCGCTCGTGCTCGACTTCATCTTCAACCACACGAGCAATCAGCACGAGTGGGCGCAGAAAGCCCTCGCCGGCGACCCCGAGTTCGAGGATTTCTATCTGATCTTCCCCGACCGCACCATGCCGGACGCCTTCGAGCGGACCACGCGTGAGATCTTCCCCGACGATCACCCCGGATCGTTCGTGCCCCTGGATGACGGCCGCTGGGTGTGGGCCACCTTCTACCGGTATCAGTGGGATCTGAACTACGCGAACCCCGCCGTGTTCCGGGCAATGGCCGGCGAAATGCTGTTCCTCGCCAACCAGGGGGTCGAGGTCCTCCGCATGGATGCCGTCGCCTTCATCTGGAAGCAGCTCGGCACGTCGTGCGAGTCGCTCCCCGAAGCCCACCTGCTGCTGCAGGCGTTCAATGCCGTGTTGGCGATGGCAGCCCCGGGGATGGTGTTCAAGTCCGAGGCGATCGTGCACCCCGATGAGGTCGCCTCCTACATATCGCCGGAGGAGTGCCGCCTCTCGTACAACCCGCTGCAGATGGCGCTGACGTGGGAAGCGCTCGCCACCCGCGACGGGCGCCTCTTGCAGCAGGCGCTCGAGCGCCGACACGCACTGCCGGGAGGGACCGCCTGGGTCAACTACGTGCGCAGCCACGACGACATCGGGTGGACGTTCGCCGATGAGGATGCGGCGGAGTTCGGGATCGACGGCTACCGCCACCGCCAGTTCCTCAATCGCTTCTACACCGGCAAGCACGAGGGGACGTTCGCGCGTGGGGTGGCGTTCCAGGAGAACCCTGCGACAGGGGACGCACGGGTGACCGGGACCACGGCATCCCTCGCCGGGATCGAGGCGGGCGATGCGGCCGGGGAAGACCGGGTCGTGCTCGCGCACGCGATCGCCCTGTCGACCGGGGGCGTGCCGCTGCTCTACCTCGGCGACGAAGTCGCTCAGCTCAACGACTACTCCTACGCGGACGATCCCGACCGCCGCGGCGACTCACGCTGGGTGCATCGCGGAAATCGTGCACGCGATCAATACGCGCGTCGGGGCGACCTCGCAACCCCCGCGGGCCGCGTGTTCCACCGGCTCACGAAACTCATCTCGGTGCGCCAGTCGACGCCCGAATTCGCGGGCAACGCACTCACGAGCTTCCGCACGTCGCACCACAGCGTCGTCGGCTATCAGCGTGTATCCGGCGACGCCGTGGTGCTCGTCCTCGCGAACGTGGCGGATGCCGAGGTTCAGATCGACCCGTTGACCCTCTCCGGCTTCGACCGCGCGGCGCGCGATCTCGTGCTCGGAGCGGACGTCGATCTCGACGAGGGCATCGTGCTCCGCCCCCACGGGTTCGTGTGGGTGCGGGTCACTCCGCTTTAGACGGCGGCATCCACATCGCGTGCGGGCAGCACCCAACCAGGACGCACGAAATGGCACGTGTACCCGTGCGGAATGCGGATCAGGTAGTCCTGGTGCTCGGGTTCGGCCTCCCAGAACGGACCTGCCGGTTCGATCGTCGTCACGGCCTTGTTCGGCCACAGTCCCGACGCATCCACGTCGGCGATCGTGTCGCGGGCGACTTGCTCCTGCTCGGCCGTCAGCGGGAAGATCGCCGACCGGTAACTCGTTCCGACATCGTTGCCCTGGCGGTTGAGAGTCGACGGGTCGTGGATCTGGAAGAAGAACGCGAGGACATCGCGGTACGTCGTCTTCGTCGGATCGAAGACGATCTCGACCGCCTCCGCGTGGCCCGGGTGGTTGCGGTAGGTCGCGTGATCGTTCTGGCCACCGGTGTAGCCGACACGGGTGTCGAGCACGCCCGGCTGACGGCGGATCAGGTCTTCGACGCCCCAGAAACAGCCGCCGGCGAGCACGGCGGTTTCGGTGCCGGGGGTGCGGGTGATGGATCCGGTGTCGCTCATGATGCGTTCTCCTGGGTCGTGGTGTCCGGGAACAGGGTGCGGTATTCACCGTAGCCCTGCTGGTCGAGCTCGGCGGCGGGGACGAATCTCAGCGCCGCGGAGTTCATGCAGTAGCGGAGGTCGCCGGCATCCCGCGGGCCGTCGTCGAAGACGTGCCCGAGGTGACTGTCGGCTCCCGCGGAGCGCACCTCCGTGCGCTTCATCCACAGCATTCCGTCGACGTTCTCGGTCACCGCCGAGGGGTCGATAGGCCGCGTGAAACTCGGCCACCCGGTTCCGCTGTCGAACTTGTCGGTAGACGAGAACAGGGGTTGGCCGGAGACGACATCGACATAGATGCCGTCGTCATGCGTGTCCCAGTAGGCGTTGCGGAACGGCGGCTCGGTGCCGTCGTCCTGCGTGACCCGGTACTGGGAGGGCGTGAGGCGGCTGAGGGCATCGGCCGTCGCGCGGTAGTCCTGGGGCATGCTGCCGAGCGGGCTGCCCCCGACCGTGACCGCGGAGATCTGAAGCCCCGTATCGCCGAGGGATCGGATCCAGTCCTGTGGTGCGTGCGTCATCGAATCGCGCCTTCCGTGGGGATCGGCCGGCATCCGTGCACGACCTTCCTCCATCGTGCCGCATTCGCTCGGTCGGGCCGCACCGGGCTGGGCATGACACTCTTGGAGGGTCCACCGCATCCGTTCGGAGAAGCCCATGCCCTTCCCCCGTCTCGTCGTCGGCAGCACCGCCCTGCTCGTGTCCGTCGCTGCGCTCACCGCATGCTCGGCGACCACGGGTCCGCAGAGCACCCAGGACGCATGCGGGGTGCTCGCGGAAGGCCTCGGGAACGTGCAGGAGCAGGTGACTGCCGCCGATACCGCGTTGCTGGCCGGGGACATGACCACAGCGCAGTCGAACCTCGCCTCTGCCTCGGCCGGTCTCTACTCCGTCTCTCCACAGATCACCAACGAGCAGATCTCGCCGATTCTCGACGACCTGATCACCGGCCTGAATGACGTCCACGCTGCTGCCGAGCCGGACGCCGCGCCCGAAGCGCTGGATGCCGCGTCCAGCGGGCTGCGGGACGCCGTGGAGCGCTTCAACGAGCCCTGCGGGGGCTGATCGTTCGCGCACGGCGGCACCAGGACTGATCGGGCGGGAGAGCGTTCACCCCCGCAGTTCGACCCCGTATTCGGCGACGACCACGCGCACCTCGGCGAGGTAGCGTTGAGCTCCTTCGGTCAGCGGGATTCCGGAGTGACCGATCCAGCCGATCTCGATGCGCTCGTCGACCTGGAGGGGGATGGCGACGATCTCCGGGTCGAGGTCGTCACTGACGATGCCTGTCGAAATCGTGTAGCCGTCGAGTCCGATCATGAGGTTGAAGATGGTCGCACGGTCGGAGACCCGGATGTCTCGTGCGCTCGACAGCGTCGACAGGATCTCCTCGGCGAAGTAGAACGAGTTGTTCGCGCCTTGGTCGAATGTCAGCCGCGGCGAGTTAGCGAGGTCGTCGAGGGTGACGCGCTCACGCGCGGCGAGCGGATTCTTCCGCGAGATGAAGATGTGCGGCTGGGCGAGGAACAGCGGGTGGAAGGCGAGCCCGGAGTCGCGGAGGAGCTTGTCGATGACCTTCCGGTTGAAGTCGTTCCGATAGAGGATGCCGAGTTCACTGCGGAGGGTCCGGACGTCCTCGATGATGTCCCACGTCCGCGTCTCACGCAGCGAGAACTCGTACTCGTCCGCACCACTGGCCTTCACCATCCGCACGAAGGCGTCGACGACGAAGGAGTAGTGCTGCGCCGACACTCCTAGCAGGCGCCTCGACGGAGGCCGCCCGAGGTAGCGCTGTTCGAGGAGCGCGGCCTGTTCTACGACCTGGCGCGCGTATCCCAGGAACTCCGCGCCATCCGCGGTGAGGGTCACGCCGCGCGCAGAGCGGAGGAGGAGGGTGCGGCCCACGCGCGCCTCGAGTTCTCGCATCGCCGCGGACATCGTCGGCTGGGAGACGAAGAGGAGGTCCGCGGCGGCGCTGATCGATCCCTCCGCGGCGACCTCGATGAAGTACTGAAGCTGCTGCAGCGTGATGCTCGCAGATCCTCGGGGCATAGATAAATCCTATACGAGAGTATAGGTGACGCATGTTACTCGATAGTTCCGGCATCCCGGCACGATGGTCGTACTCACTTCCGCAAGGCCGAGCCCGGCCGACCAGCCCCGAATTGGCCGCTCATGGCGAACGCATTCACCTTCACGATCACCACCACCCCGTTCGACGAGGACTACGCCCCGTCGGAGAGCTCCCGCATCACCACGAACTTCGCCAACCTGGCACGGGGAGAGAGCCGTCGACAGAACCTCCGCAACGCGCTGACGATGATCGAGCACCGCGTCAACGAACTCGTCCACGCGGACGATTCGAACGGAAACCGGTACGGCATCGAGCTGGAGATCGTCTCCGCAGACCTGGAGTTCACGTCGGGAGGCGTCGACCAGAGGTTCCCCCTTCTCGAAGTCCTCGACATCCAGATCGTGGACCGGCAGAACGGCGAGCGCAGCCACGGGATCGTGGGGAACAACTTCTCGTCGTACGTCCGCGACTTCGACTTCAGCGTGGTGCTGCCGGCGGCAGCCGCGGCGGCCGGGAAGCACATCGTCCCGGACGATTTCGGCGAGCTGCACGGGAAGCTCTTCCGGCACTTCCTCGCCTCGGACGCCTACCGCGAACGCTTCGAGGCATCGCCGGTAATCTGCATCAGCGTGTCGACGAGCAAGACCTACACCCGAACCGACTACCGCCACCCCGTTCTCGGAGTCGAGTACCAGCAGGACGAGTACTCGCTGACTGATGAGTACTTCGGACGGATGGGGCTCAAGGTCCGGTACTTCATGCCTCCCGGAAGTGTCGCGCCGCTCGCGTTCTACTTCCGCGGAGACCTCGTGGGCGACTACACCGATTTGCAGCTGAGCGGCACGATCGGAACGATGGAGACGTTCCAGAAGATCTATCGGCCGGAGATCTACAACGCGAACTCCCCCGCCGCCGATGTCTATCGCCCGCGCCTGGACCATCAGGACTACACAGCGACACAGATCTCCTACGACCGTGTGGAGCGCAGCGAACTCGCGAAGAAACAGGGCGCGTACACCGAGGAGCACTTCATGAAGCCGCATAAGGAGGCCCTCGAGCAGTGGGCCGCCTCCGACGCCGTGCTCGCCCGATGACCCGCGAAGACGCGTCGAGCATGCCCTCGCCCCTGCCGCACCTGCTGCCCACCGCGATCGTCGGCAGCCTGCCGAAGCCATCATGGCTCGCCGAGCCTGAAACGCTCTGGTCCCCCTGGAAACTGGAGGGCGAAGCGCTGGTCGAAGGAAAGCAGGATGCCCTGCGCAGCGCCGTGCAGGAGCAGTGCCGGCGCGGGATCGACATCATCAGCGACGGCGAGCAGACCCGTCAGCATTTCGTCACGACGTTCATCGAGCACCTCGACGGCGTCGACTTCGCGCAGCGCGAGACCGTCCGCATCCGAAACCGGTATGACGCGAGCGTGCCGACCGTCGTCGGCGCTGTCAGCCGCCCGACGTCGGTGTTCGTCGAGGATGCCGCCTTCCTCCGCCAGCAGACCGATCAGCCCATCAAGTGGGCTCTCCCCGGCCCGATGACGATGATCGACACCTTGTCGGACCGCCACTACAAGAGTCGCGAGAAGCTGGCATGGGAATTCGCGACGATTCTCAACCAGGAGGCGCGGGAGCTCGAGGCGGCCGGCGTCGACATCATCCAGTTCGATGAGCCGGCCTTCAACGTCTTCTTCGACGAGGTCCAGGACTGGGGCGTTGCCACGCTTGAACGAGCGGCGGAGGGGTTGCGCGCCGAAACGGCCGTCCATATCTGCTACGGGTACGGGATCACGGCGAACACCGAGTGGAAGGCCACGCTCGGGTCGGAGTGGCGACAGTACGAGGAGTCCTTTCCGCTTCTGCAGCGTTCGAGCATCGACATCATCTCGTTGGAGTGCCACCACTCCCATGTGCCGGTGGAGCTCATCGAACTCGTCCGTGGCAAGAAGGTCATGCTGGGCGCGATCGATGTCGCGAGCACGACGGTCGAGACGCCGGAGGAAGTCGCCGACACCCTCCGCAGTGCACTCCGCTTCGTCGACGCGGACAAGCTCATCGCGAGCACCAACTGCGGCATGGCACCGCTGGCGCGGGACGTCGCCCTCGGGAAGATGAGTGCTCTCAGCGCGGGTGCCGGCATCTTGCGGCAGGAGCTCGCCGGGGCGGCCTGACCGCGAACGTGCATCCGGCGAGAGTGATCGCGAGACCGAAACCCGTGAGCAACGCGATTCGATCGTTGTCAAGCGGCCTCGGCCATCCCACCCGCCGATGTAGTCTTCCAGAGGTGTCCCCCGCACCCGAGAAGAGGCAGACCGTGGTCGAAGCCGTACCCCCGGCCCGCTCCGGCCTGACCCCTGGCATCGTCGTGACCGGCGCGCGCGAGCACAACCTCCAGAGCGTCGCGGTGGAGATCCCGCGCGACGCGCTCGTGGCCTTCACCGGCGTCTCCGGATCCGGCAAGAGCTCGCTGGCATTCGGCACGCTCTACGCCGAGGCGCAGCGTCGCTACTTCGAGTCGGTGGCGCCCTACGCCCGCCGCCTGATCAGCCAGGTCGGCGTCCCGGACGTCGACGCGATCACGGGTCTGCCTCCGGCCGTCGCGCTGCCCCAGCAAAGGAACGCCGGGAGCGCGCGTTCGACTGTCGGAAGCGCCACCACGATCGGGAGCGTCGTGCGCATGCTCTTCTCACGCGCGGGGACATATCCGGCCGGGGCGGCGATGCTGTTCGCCGAGGACTTCTCGGCGAACACGGTCCAGGGTGCCTGCCCGGAGTGCCACGGCATCGGCCAGGTCTACGACGTGCCGCTGCACCTGATGGTGCCCGACGATTCACTGTCGATTCGCGATGGCGCACTCGCCGCCTGGCCGACGGCCTGGCATGGCAAACAGCTCCGCGACAGTCTCATCTCCCTCGGCTACGACATCGACGTTCCCTGGCGCGATCTGACCCAGGAGCAGCGCGACTGGGCGCTGCTCACCGACGAGTCGCCGCAAGTGCCGATCTACACGGACCGTTCTCCTGCGGACGTGCGCAAGGCGGTCGCGGCCGGCGTGGAACCGCGCTACATGAGCACGTTCCTCGGAGTCAGACGCTACGTGCTCGACACGTTCGCGGGGTCCAAGAGCGCCAGAATGCGCGAGAAGGCCGCGAGCTTCATGGAGAGCGTCCGCTGCCCCCTGTGCGACGGACGTCGACTCAAGCCCGAAGCACTCGCGGTCACCTTCGAGGGCTACGACGTCACGCGTTTCGCCGGACTCCCCCTGGAGGACCTCGCAGCCCTGCTCGACAATGTCCTCTCGCCCGACTGGATGCCGGCTGAGATCGTTGCGGCATCCGCCGCCGAACCGCTCGCCCCGGAGAAGCGGCTGGCGGCGCAGCGACTCGTCCGCGAGCTTCTCGACCGCCTTTCTCCGATCCTCGACCTGGGGTTGGGATACCTGTCGCTCGATCGTGCGACGCCCACGCTGTCGTCTGGTGAGCTGCAGCGGATGCGGCTCGCCACCCAGGTCCTGTCACAGCTTTTCGGGGTGATGTTCGTCCTCGACGAGCCGTCGGCGGGGCTGCATCCTGCCGACACCGAGGCGCTGCTGCGCATTCTGCGGGCGCTCCGCGACGGCGGGAACACGGTGTACTTCGTGGAGCACTCGGTAGACGTCATCCGTCACGCGGAATGGATCGTCGACATCGGCCCGGGTGCCGGCGCCGCCGGCGGGACGATCGTCTACTCCGGCCCCCTCGACGGGCTTCGCGACGTCGAAGCGTCCGTCACTCGACGCTACCTGTTCGATAATGCCAGTCCGCGAGAAGGACGGCCTGCGGCGATCGCTCCACGCGAGCCGGACGGGCACCTCACCCTCGTCGATGTCGTCCGGAACAACCTGACCGGGTTGTCGGTGTCGATTCCGCTCGGATGCCTCACCGCGGTGACCGGCATCTCGGGCTCGGGCAAGTCGACGCTGGTCACCCAGGCGCTCCCCGATCTGCTGAAGGCGAACCTCTCCAGTGACCTGAACGATGCGGCGACGGAGTCCGAATCGGAGGGCCTCGCCTCCGACGACCCACTCCTGTCCGTCGCACCCATAACGACGGCCGGCTCCGTGTCGGGATCCGCGGCGCGGGTCAGCCGCGTGGTTCAGGTCAGCCAGAAGCCGATCGGACGCACACCGCGCTCGAACGTCGCCACCTACACCGGGTTGTTCGATCGCATCCGAGCGCTGTTCGCCGCGAGCCCCGAGGCCCGCAGCCGGCGCTACCCGGCCAGCCGGTTCTCCTTCAACCTGCCGAGTGGCCGGTGCCCGACGTGCAAGGGTGAGGGGACGGTGCAGGTGGAGCTGCTCTTCCTGCCGACCGTCCACGCTCCCTGCAGCACGTGCGGCGGCACGCGCTACAACCCGGAGACGCTGGAGATCCGCCTGCACGGCGCCAACATCGCCGACGTCCTCGGCATGAGCGTCCGCGACGCCCGCGAGCTCTTCGTCGATGACGCAGAGGTCACGCGCCATCTCGACGCGCTCCTCGATGTCGGGCTCGGCTACATCCCGCTCGGCCAGCCCGCGACAGAGCTCTCCGGCGGCGAGGCGCAGCGCGTGAAGCTCGCATCGGAGCTCCGCCGCGCCCAACGCGGTGACACCCTGTATCTGCTCGACGAGCCGACCTCGGGACTGCATCCCGCCGACGCGGACCGACTCCTCGGCCACCTCCAGAGCCTGGTCGACGGCGGCAACACGGTCGTGATCGTGGAGCACGACATGCGGATCGTCGCGCAGGCCGACTGGGTCATCGACATGGGCCCCGGGGCCGGCGATGCGGGCGGTCAGGTCGTCGCTCAGGGGACGCCGCGAGATGTGTCGGCGGCCTCAGGAAGTGTCACCGCGCCGTTCCTCGCGGCGGCCATCGCCGCGCGCGACTGACGAGCGCCACACGGTGGGGCCCTCTGACCCCGACCGCTTCCCGCAACACGAAAGACCCGCGGATTCCGCGGGCCTTTCGTGTTGCAGATCAGACCGATCAGCGGGCGAAGTAGGCGTTCGCTCGCCGGGCGTAGAGCAGGGCGAGGCCGATGACGGCACCGAGGCCGGAGGCGATCAGTCCGACGAAGTCGGCCGGGTGCGTGATGACGCCGTTTCGGTCGATACGTTCACCGGGTTCAGGATGCCGGTCAACACGAGGACTCCGGAGAGGATCTCTGCGACCGCGCCGATCCAGGCCAGGACGGCGATCAGGACGACACCTCCCGGGCGGGTCCGTGTGGTGACGGGCCGGTCCGCTCGGACGGAGGTCGAGGCGTGCGGTGTCAGTCCCGCATCGGCGTGGACCTGGTGGGCGGGGACAGGGGTCGGAACGCTCTCACGGGCGGAGGTTTGCGTGGACATGATGGGCTTCTTCGAGTTCGTCGGGGCTCCCGCCCCACCGACGCGATCTGCGTCCCGCACCGGCCCGACGGTGTCGTCCGCCCGTAGGAGTCACCTGCGTGTACTCCCCCAGGAGTAGCCTCTGGCAAGTGTGACCAGTTGAGACTCGACCGCACTGCGAGCCACGTACGAGCACGGCGCGTAGGTCGCAGCGATGTCCACCTGTTCGCCGATGTAAGCCCAGAAACACGAAAACCCGCGGAAATCCGCGGGTTTTCGATAAGCACTGTCTCAACACAGTGTGCGCCCGAAGGGACTCGAACCCCTAACCTTCTGATCCGTAGTCAGATGCTCTATCCATTGAGCTACGGGCGCCCAGCCGACTCTCGAAGGCCAGCGACCAGCTTACATGAGGCGTTGCATTCCTCCCAATCGAGGGCGCGGACAGGGTGATCTCGGTACACGACCGCTCCGCGACCGCACTCGATCAGCGGGGCCAGAGGAGCTACTCGAGTTCGTCCAAGCCGCGGGGGTCGGCAGTGCGACCGGCGACAGGGCCGGGTTCGATGCCCTCGGCACGGAGCTCCTGCTGTTTGACGACGCTCCGGCGGTGGGCGCGGAGCTTGGGCAGATCGACGAGTCGGAGTGCCTGCATCCGCGCCATCCGCATGCGGTCGTAGTCGGGATCGAGGTCCGGACGTGCGGCTTCGATCCGGAGGGCGCTGTCGATGTTCTTCGCGACCTCCGACCATGCTGCCTCGCGTGCGTCGGCGATGAGCTTGCGCAGTTCCGTCTCGTCGTCGGCGCGAGCACGCAACTCCGCGGCAACGTGCAGCGATTGCTTGCGGCGACGGCGAAGGTTGCGGACGTCGCGAGACCGGTAATCGTGCGTCCCGCCAGATTCGCTGTGGCGGCTCCGCGCAGCCTTGCGATCTGCCTCCGCACGGGCCGCATCGTCCTCTGCCTCAGTAGCGAGAGTCAACAGAGCCGCACGGGCATCAGGAACGAAGCGGTCAGGGTCGAAGTCTTCACCTTCGGCCAGGATGTGCACGAGGATGCTGTTCTTCAGGCTCAGCCGTGTTGCGGCCGAGGCGATGTACAGCCCCTCCGCGACGACATCGCGGGTTCGCACCCGCTTGCGCTTGTCGGCCACGTCATCCTCCGCTCTCGATCCTAGGCAACGAGGGCGGGCGGAATCGACGGCGAAGGCCTGAACAATTCAGGCGAGCAAGCGATCTGAAGGGAGGGCTGCGCCGAGTCAGAGCGCGGCGATCCGCCAGGATGCCATGGACTTCGCGCCCGGAGCAAGCACCTGAAGCCCGGTGTCGTAGGGATAGTTGTCATCGTTGAAGGCGTCGGGAGCGCACGTCATCGGCTCGACCGCGAGGCCCGTGCGGTGCACGGGGTTCGCGGATCCACCCGGCTGATCACAGGTGTACACCTGCACCCAGGAGCACGCGGCATCCCATGTCATTTCGACGCCTGTGCCCGTCGGATCGGTGACACGTGCGACGGCAGAACCGATCCCGGTGAACGCATGGTCGACCGCGGCGTCGCCGATCACGCGAGGACTGCGCCAGTCGAACCGCGCGGAGCCGGCGACGTCGACGAGTGCGACCGGCTGGAGTGTGTCGGGGGTCACTTCCAGGACCTGGGCGGCGTCGAGCGCGAACGTCCAGGTGTCGAGCGCCGAGGGTCCGGCGACGAGGTACGGATGCGGCCCCGTCCCGAACGGCGCAGACTCCCCCGATTCGTTCGTAGCGACGACCGTCTGGGTGAGACCATCCGCGCCCAGCGCGAACGTCGTCTCGACGCGGACCCGCCACGGGTATCCGGCCTGGGGGACGACGGTCGCCACGAGGGTGACGCTGTCATCACTCTCCGCGACAACAGCGAAATCCAGCCACGACGCGAGACCATGGAGCGCGTTCGGCCGGCCCGCGTCGGCGATCGGGAGGACGTACGTGTCGCCCGCGAAATCGTAGGTGCCCGCGGCGACCCGGTTCGGCCACGGTGCGAGGGTCGCCCCGCGGAAGCTCGGACGTACCTCATCGGCAGCGAAGGACAAGATGAGCTCTCGACCCGCGTGAGTCAGTCGACGCAGAGACGCGCCGATGCTGGCGATCGTCGCCTCGTACTCCCCCGACCGGAGGGTGTGTTGCGTACCGGAAAGGGGGATGGAGGTCATGAGCGTCAAAGTCCCTGCGCGAGTCGGTAGTAGGCCTGGTTCCAGCGGATCTCCCGCTGGAAATCCTGGACCGTCGTCGTCTCGTCGATGACGAGTAGCTCGGTCGCGGCGATCTCCGCGAAGTCGCGGAACACCTCGATGCCGACGGCGGTCGTCATCACCGTATGGTGTGCAGCGCCCGCCGTCAGCCAGCACGCCGCGCTCGTCGCGAAATCGGGTGCCGGCTTCCAGATCGCGCGTCCCACCGGGAGTTGTGGCAAATCGGGCGCGTCGACGTTCTCGACGACGTTCGCGACCAGCCGGAAGCGATCGCGCAGGTCGCTCATCGCCACGACGAGGGCCGGTCCGGGATCGGCCGTGAAGACGAGCCGCACGGGGTCGTCCTTGCCGCCGATACCGAGGGGGTGCACCTCGAGCCGGGCCTTCGTGGAGCTCAAAGTCGGCGCGACTTCGAGCATGTGCGCGCCGAGGATCTTCTCATCCCCCTCGACCAGGTCGTAGGTGTAGTCCTCCATGAGGCTCGCGCCGCCCGGGAGGCCCGCGCCCATGACGTTCGCGACACGCACGAGGGTCGCCGTCTTCCAGTCCCCCTCGGCGCCGAAGCCATAGCCGTCGGCCATGAGGCGCTGGACGGCGAGACCCGGAAGCTGTGTCAGCTCGCCGAGATCTTCGAACGACGTCGTGAACGCGCCGAATCCACCCGCTTCGAACGTCATGGTGCCCGCCGACTACGCCGACTTCCCCTCCTACGACGCGGATGCCGGCGAGCGCGCGTGGAACCTGTGGTCGTACATCGATGCGCGCGACGGCGCCCATGCGATCGAGCGCGCGCTCGACGTGGCCCCACCCGGGTTCGACACGTTCTTGATCGCGTCGCCCGACACCGTCATGTCGCGGCCCAACGCAGAGCTCGTCGCCGAGGTGTTCCCGGATGTGGAGGTCCGCGGCAAGCTGGGCGTGAACGACTCGTTGTTCTCGACCGCCAAGGCCCGGCGTCTGCTCGGCTACGACCCGCAACACTCCTGGCGCGAAGCGCGCTGACACGCGACAGCGGCGCCGGGGATCTCTCCCCGACGCCGCCGCCGTCATCGCTTCGTGGCGACCTGGGTCAGGTACCCAGGTACGTCCGCCGGATCAGTCGCCGAGGATGCCGTCGACCAGGTCGTCGACGTCCCCACCGATGTCACCGACGAGGCCATCGACCTCGGCGCCGATGTCACTGGTCACGTCACCCACGGAACCCGTGACATCGCTGGTGATGTCGCCGACCTCGGCACCCACGTCACCGACGCTGTTGCCGTTTCCGACACCGCCGAGGTCCGCAGAGTTGCCGTTGCCGACCTCGTTGCCCGAGGCGACGTCATTGCCGGAGCCGACCGGAGCGTCCACGCTCACGTCGTTGCCGGAGCCGATGGGGGCGCTCACATCGTTGCCCGAGCCGATGGCGCTTTCGTTGCCCGAGAGAATCGGGCCGCCTGCCACGTCGCTCACGTTCGCGACGTCACTGACCAGCGGGCCCTGGATGAGGCTCACACCGTTGCCGTCGAGCGACAGCGTCTCGCTGGCGATGTCGTCGAACCAGGCGCTGATGTCACCGGTCATGGTGTCGGTCTGCGAGGACGACTGCGTGGTCGAGTTCTCGATGTCCTGGGTTTCGGCCGCATTCGCGGGCAGCGCGAAGCCGATAGCGAGAGCGGCGGCGCCGAGTCCCGCGGACGTGTACAGGGTCGCGCGCTTCAGGTTTGTACGCATGGTTCATTCCTTCCGTCAGGTGCGGTCTGTGCCGCACGTGGGGTCATCCGGAATGACCTCCCGATCGGATGGGTCGTGTCGGGCTCATGCCCCCGACAGTGGCGTAGACGGATGCCGGAGATCCTCACCACGACGCCGATCGCGGAGAAGCCTGGCGGCCAGCTGAGAGCCCGGCATCCATCCGGCTCGGCGTGCGCAGGCTGCGCTCCGGGGGCAGTATGTGCCGCATCCCACGACGGAAGCGGCCACACCTGCCCCACGAAGGCACCAGCCCCTCGCACCGCGCACACTCAAGGGGCAGTACGTGCCGCATCACGCGGCGGAAGCGGCCACACCTGCCCCACGAACCCTGACGTCAGGGCTGCGCGCCGGTCGCCACGGGGCGATCGGGGTGGTTCGACCATTGGCTCCACGAGCCCGGGTACAGCGCGGCGTCGTACCCGGCGACCATGAGCGCCAGCACCTGCTGCGCGGCGCTCACGCCCGATCCGCAATACACGCCGACGGGCGCATCGACGGGGCCGAACTCGGCGAACCGTGCGCGGAGGTCGGCCGATGAACGCATCCGCCCCCGCTCGTCCAGGTTCTCGCTCGTCGGTGCGCTCAGCGCGCCCGGAATGTGCCCGGCGCGCGGGTCGATCGGCTCGGTCTCGCCGCGATAGCGCTCTCCGGCGCGCGCGTCGAGCAGAACACCGTCCTGCGCGAGCGCGGCGGCCTCGTCGATCGTGAGCTGCGGCAACTGGCCCGGTCGCAAGGTGACCGATCCCGGCGCCGGCGTGACCTCGCCGGTCTCGAGCGGCAGGTCTTCGTCACGCCAGGCCTGAAGCCCTCCGTCGAGCACGCGGGCATCCACGCCGGCGTCGCGCAGCATCCACCATGCGCGTGCCGCACCGTATCCTTGCCAGTCGTCGTAGACGACCACGATGTCGCCGTCATCGACCCCCCAGCGACGGACGGATGCTTGGAACTCCGACGCGTCGGGCAACGGATGGCGGCCGTCCGTCGGGTCGCCGTGCGCCGCCAGGTCTTCATCGAGCCGCACGAAGACAGCGCCCGGCACGTGCCCTTCGAGGTAGGCGGGGTGACCGTCCGGACCGCCGAGGCGCCAGCGGACGTCGAGAACGCGCACACGGCCGCGCCGTTGCAGGTCGATCAGTTCGTGCGGGGTCGTCAGGTACACGGCGGTCATGGGTCGAGGTTACGCGCCGCTCACGTGATGGCCGTGCGCCGCGTGAGGTCGGGCCGAGGCCCCTCGCCCGCGGTCACGCCGATGAGTTGCAGGACGGTGCTCATGCGTCGGCCTCGACCTTGGCGGGGCGTCCGCGCTTGGGCTTTTCGGTCGACAGCTCGAGCGTCATCGCGTGCTGCGGATGCTGGGCGAGGCGTTGCTCGGTGTGGTCGAGCCAGCGGATCTCGGCTTCCGCCGTGAAGATCATCGAGTCGACGACGAGCGACCACGCGAGTTCTTCGGGGCCGTCCGGGTCGCTTCCGGCGTACTTGGCGCGGGTGAGTTCCTGGAGTTGGCGCAGCGAGGCCGCACGCTGGGTCTGGATGACGTCGCCGACGTCGACGCCCGGCAACGTCGCGGCGACGGCGAGCTTGATCGCCAGCTCGTCGCGCGTGCCGCAGGAGCGCTCGACCGGTGACGCGAGCCAGGCGCGCACCTCGGCCGATCCGGCATCCGTGATCTGCCAATACACGTGCCCCTGATCGTCGGTCTCGCCCTTCTCGACGAGGCCGTCGCGCTCGAGCCGGTCGAGCGTGTTGTAGATCTGACCGACATTGAGCGGCCAGGTCGATCCGGTACGCCGATCGAACTCTGCGCGCAGCTGATAGCCGTAGCAGGGCCCCTGATCGAGGATCGCCAGCAGGCTTTGTCGTACCGACATGTGCTTCTCCGCTCGTGCATACTGAGTATGTGATTTCCCAGTATATGCATACCCGGCATCCATTCTGCACTCACAGCCCACAACTATGCGCGATCGATAGCGTCGAGACATGGCCGTCACCCCGCAGCCCCTGTCCGTCATGACCGACGACGGGATCGCGACGTTCTCCCCCGAGCAGCTGCGAGCGCTCCGCGATGAGTTCCAGCGTTTCTTGCTCGAGTATCAGTTCGGCCTGCGCGAGGTCGAGACGAAGCTCGGGATTCTGCGCGACGAGTTCCAGCTCACGCACGATTACAACCCGATCGAGCACATCTCGGCGCGGGTCAAGACCGCCGACAGCCTGATCGACAAAGTGGGCCGCAAAGGCATCGACCCGACGTTCGAGTCGATTCGCGCGCACATCACCGACGTCGCGGGTGTCCGCGTCACGACCAGCTTCGCGAAGGATGCCTACCGCCTGTTCGACCTGCTCACGCAGCAGGACGACATCCGCGTGCGCGAAGTGAAGGACTACATCGCGACGCCGAAGGCCAACGGGTACAAGAGCCTGCACGCGATCATCGAGGTGCCGGTGTTCTTGTCGACGGGGCGCGTGGACGTCGCGGTCGAGGTGCAGTTCCGCACGATCGCAATGGATTTCTGGGCCAGCCTCGAGCACAAGATCTACTACAAGTACGACCGGGCGGTGCCGGGTGAACTGCTCGCAGAGTTGAAGGATGCCGCCGACTCGGCCGCGCTGCTCGACGCCCGCATGGAGCGGCTGCACCTCCAGGTACACGGGCCGCGGTCCGGCCCGATCCGCGCGGTGTGACCTACAGCGCGGCGCGCCAGGCGGCGAGCAGGCGCGCGGTCGCGAGCGTCTCGTCCCAGGGCATCTCGGGCGCCTGGGTGCGACCCTCGCGCAGCGCGAGGATCGTGGCGTCCGCTTCCGCCGCCATCGGACTCACGGTGTCCGTGCGGATCTCCTCCACGGTCCCATCGCTGAGGCGCAGCGTGGCGGCGTCGGTGCTCTCCACCCGACTCCCCCACACGTTCGCGATCTCGATCTCACCCGCTGTTCCGCGGATGACGGCGCGTCGCGAGAGGGACTCCGTGATCGCTGTGGCGACCCGCGCGGTGAGAGCGCCGAACTCGATCGTGGCCTCAGCTCGCTCGTCGACCTCGCCCACCACACCAGACGCGTCGACGATGCGCGGGTCACTCAGCTGGTCGGTCCAGGCGGCGACGCCGACGGCGAGGGAGACGGGGTAGCAGCCGGCGTCCAGAATCGCACCACCGGCGGTGGCCGGATCGAACAGGCGCCCGCTTCGGTCACCGGCGTCGAAGCCAATGGATGCCTCGATCGCTGTCACCTCGCCGAGCACTCCGTTCTCGATCAGCCGTCGCAGCCGGTCGGGGAACGGCCCGAAGCGATACTTGAAGGCCTCGACCAGGGGAAGCCGCACCGCCTCCGCATGAGCGAGAAGCGCCTCGGTCTCCTCGACGGTCACGCCGAGCGGCTTCTCGCACAGCACCGCCTTGCCGGCATCCAGCGCCGCGTGCGCGAGCTCCGCATGCGAGGTGTGCACAGTTCCGATGTACACGGCATCCACGTCGTCGCGCGCGAGGATCTCGTCGTAGGTGCCCCACGCCGGCGCGCCATGCGCGTCGGCGAAAGCCCGCGCGCGGTCGGCGTCGCGCGCGGCCACCGCGTGCAAGACACCGTGCGAGGCCGCCGGAAGGGCGTGGACAAAGTCTGTTGTGATGGCACCGGCACCGAGAACGGCCCAACGGGCGGGAGTGTTCATCCCCCCACGGTACGGCGCCGCACGCCCAGGATGCGTGTCGTCGTATGACGGCGGATGCTTTCAACGTCCGTGGAATCGCTAGCGTGGGCGCATGGCCACGACTCCCGACACCGGTGCGCGTCCGACGGCGATCGATCCACGCGGACCGCGCTTCGCCGCATCCATCACGGCGGTGCTCCTTTTGCTCGGCACCTTCCTCGCACTCGTCGGCTCCGCCACGCGCCCGGGCGCATCGTTCGCCGAACGCGTGGCCGACCCCGCGTTCTGGGTGCTCCTGGTCGTCGATCTGCTCTTCGTCTGGGGCTTCACCTCGCCGACAACATCTCCGTGGTCGGTGCTCTTTCGCACCCTCGTCCGGCCACGCCTGAAGCCCCCGGTCGATCTGGAAGATCCGCGCCCGCCGCGGTTCGCGCAGGTCGTCGGTTTCACGGTCGTGACGATCGGTCTGGTCCTGCACCTGATCGGCGTGCCGTGGGCCCTGCCGATCGCCGGCGCCGCCGCGTTCGTCGCGGCGTTCTTGAACGCCGCTTTCGCATTCTGCCTCGGCTGCCAGATGTATCTGGGGCTCGCCCGCCTCGGCGTCATCCGCCCGCAGGGCGGCCTGGCCGCCTGAAGCCCGGCCCGTCACACACCGTCACAAGAACGCCCCCGCTGGCCCTTGTGTCTCGCGGACGGCGTAGCGTCGAGGTATGACGTTCGATTCCGCACCGCAGAACACACCGCTGACCCAGGCGCCCGGCCACCAGTTCGCGTCGTCACTGTCGGCGGACGAGTTCAAGCTCCTGTTCCGCGGTCACCCGGGAGGGGTCGCGGTGATCACCGCCGACGCGGGCGATGGACCGGTCGCCCTGACGGCCACCTCGGTCGCGTCGGTGAGCGCCGAACCGCCGCTGCTGATCTTCTCGATTTCATCGCAGTCCTCGGCATCCGACGTGCTTCTGCGCGCCGAAACCCTGGTTGTGCACCTGCTCGACGCGCACGATCTCGAGGTCGCGCAGCTCGGCGCGACCAGCGGGATCGACCGATTTGCCGAAACCCACCGCTGGTCACGGCTCGTCACCGGTGAGCCCGTCTATCACGACGTGCGGGCCTGGGTGCGCTGCGCCGTCATCGGACGGATGGATGCCGGGGGATCCACCGTCATCGCCGCCCACGCTCTGCAGTCCGAACTCGGCCGCGATGTCGGCGAGGGCGACGCGTTGGTCTACCACAACCGCACGTGGCACCGCCTCGGCGACCACTCGCGCATCGACTGAGCACGTGGGGTTAGACTCCCCTCCGTGGGCACTCTCTACTACGGCGGATCGGCGACACCGATCCACATCGACGACCGGGCGTTGGCGCATCTGAAGGTCGTCCTCGCGACCAAACTTCGCCGCGGCGAGAGCTTCACCGTGTCGTGGCGGCATCTGGATGATGAGCCGCGCGGCCGCAGCAGCATCTGGCTACACCCGTCGATTCCGATCCGGTTCGTCTTCGACGACCCCGAGCCGACCGAGCTCAGCCGCGAATGGATCGAAGACCTCGCTCAGTCGGCGAACTCGTCCGGCGGAATCACGCTTGTCGCCGAGAACATCGAGCCCGCACCAGACTCCGAAGAGGATGCCGCACCCCAGACGGTCGACGTCGCCACCTGACCGGCGCTCACGCCGTCCGCTGCGGCGGGAAGTGCGGGATCGCGACCGGTCGCGTTCCCGGCGCCACTTCCTCCGAGAGATGGTCGCGTCCGGCGCGGAGGCACTCCTCGAGGCAGGTCAGGCGGGAGCGACGGTGGGTCCCGCTCATCCACACCACGTCGTAGTGCTCGTCGACGTGCTCGATGTAGGCGACGACGTGCGGAGCATCGCTGGGACTCCAGCGCGTATCGCAGAGGCGCCAAGAACGGTCATCGATAGGAATCAACTCCAGATCGTCGTCGATCTGGATGTCCCGATTCTCCGGAACGCTGGTCGTCATCGGCCCTCACCTCTGAGCCCATCCTTCGCGCCAGCGGGGCAGGGGTCGAGGGGATTGACAGAGTCCGGAGGTCGTGCAGACCTCAGCCGAGCATGACCTCGCCGGTGCCGGAGTCGGAAGGCTCGGGCACGACGTAAAGCCCGGAGCCGGAGTTCGCGGTCTGGCTGAGCGCTTCGAGCCACGCGCGGTTGAGCGTGGGCTGCCGGCTTCCGTGGAACTTGAAGACGAGCGACGCTTGCGGGTGCAACCAGACTGTCGTTCGCCCGTCGCCGAGACTGGCATCGTTGCGCCAACTGAAGAAGAACGGCTCCCCGCGGCGAAGCTTCTGCCCGATCACGACCTGCAGATGCGCGAGTACCCGATCGTCGAAATCGACCTTCGCATCGCCTTCATAGCTGAACCTGCCCACTCCCCTACCGTAATGCGTCCGCGCGGCGAGAGATCTCGTCACACGCGCGGTCCGCGCCATCCACGACCATCGGGAGGTCGATGAAGGCGTCGACGACGGCGAGCACGCCGCTCGCGCCGAGAAGAATCGCGCATTGACTCAAGCTGCCGTCGTACAGGGTCGGGAAGCGGACGATGTCGGTCTTGTCGTGCTCAAGAAGAACACGCGCGTAGTCGAGGACCGCATCCGCGACGTTGTCCGTGGTGAGAATCCGGTGCCCGTCGAACAGGATGTCTTTCACGATCTCGCCCTCAGTCTCGGTGTCGTATCTTCACTGGTGTTCAGTGAACCGAGGAACCGGGGAGACCGGCGAGGGCCTTGACAGTGTCGGGGCGATACAGATAGGCGCGACACTTTCTACTCACCGCAGGGCGCGTTGTCAACCCATCTGCCGCTTCGCGAGAACCGGGTAGATGATCGAGGTATGCCTCTTGCCATCATTCTTCTTGTCATCGCCATCGTTCTGATCCTGTTCGGAGTCTTCGTCGAAGCGGCGAAGTTCCTGCTGTGGATCGGACTCGTCGTCCTCGTCATCGCGATCATCGCGTGGCTGATGAAGGTCATCCGGCGCAACGCCTGATCTACAACGACAAAGGGGACGGCGTGCGCCGTCCCCTTTGTCGTTGTGTCCGTTGCGTGTCAGACGCGCCGGTACTCGCCGACCATCGGGCAGTCGAACGGGTCGCGTGCGGCCAGGCCCACGCGGTTGAGGTAGTCGATCACGATCGCGTACGAACGCCACAGGCTCGTCTCGGTGTACGGGATGCCGTTGGATTCGCAGGCATCCATGACGATCAGTCGCGCCTTCGACAAGTGCGGGCGTGCCATGCTCGGGAAGAGGTGGTGCTCGACCTGGTAGTTGAGACCCCCCATGAACCACGTGGCCCACCAGCCGCCACGGATGTTGCGGGAGGTGCGTACCTGCTTGCTGAAGAAGTCGAGCCGGGCGTGCTCGTCGATGATCGGCATGCCCTTGTGGTTGGGGGCGAATGAGGCCCCCATGTAGACGCCGAAGACGGCCATCTGCACGCCGATGAAGGCAAACGCCATACCGAGCGGGAGGAGCAGGAACACCGGCACCAAGACCAGCGCGAGGCGCGCGACGATGAGGGAAAGCTCGATCCACCGGCCCTTGACCTTCGGCTCGGTGACGAGGTATTTCAGGCCGAGGTAGTGCAGGTTGATGCCTTCGAGCGTCAAAAGCGGGAAGAACAACCAGCCCTGCTTGCGGGTGATCAGTCGCACGAAGCCCCGAGACTTCGCGGCGTCCTCCTCGAGGAACGAGACGGTGTCGACCTCGATGTCGGGGTCTTTGCCCACGCGGTTGGGATTGGCGTGGTGACGCGAGTGCTTGGCATCCCACCACGAGTAGCTCATACCGACGGCTGCGGCCGCGAGGATCTGGGCCAGACGGTCGTTGGCGGGGCCCGTCGACAGGATCTGCCGGTGCGCAGCCTCGTGCGTCAGGAAGGCCGCCTGCGTGAAGACGATGCCGAGCGCCGCGGCGATGAGGAGCTGGAACCAGCTGTCGCCGAGCAGGATGAAGCCCGCGACGCACGCGCCGAACGCGAGCGCGACACCCGAACCGACGAGGGCGTAGAAGCGGGGTGCGCGGCGGAGGAGACCGACCTCTTTGGCGACCTGTGAGACCTGCGTGTACACACGGGCGACCGGGGGGAAGGTCTCGGCCGTTGCGTAGGTCTGGCGAATGGGGCCCATGGCAGAGGTGGGCTGCGATGCGAGGACGGGTGCGGCCACGAGTGGCTCCAGTCGATCGGCGCGGATCCCCAAGGAGTTCCGTCAAGCGAAGCCACAGGCGGATACCGACAGCTGGGGCCGACACTACGCTGGGGCCCATGCCGTGAAAGGCATGGAACAGGGCTCTCAGGGAGGATTCACATGGCGCTCGCATTCGCTATCGATCTCGGCGGCACCAAGGTCGAGGCCGCCCTCATCGATGAGAGCGGTGCCATCGTTCGCGGGTCCCGCACGCGGTCTGCGACCGGTGCGGCCGCCGCGGCCGATCGGACCGTGCTGGAGCGGGCTCTGGCCGAGGTGATCACCCATTGCCGGTCGCTCCCCGAATGGAGCGCGGTGACCGCCGCGGGGATCGGCGCGGCGGGTCCGATCGATCTCACCGCCGGAACGATTTCTCCCATCAATCTCCCCGCCGCGCACGGCATGCCGATCGTCGAGCTCGTCGCACGGGAGAGCGGTCTCAACGACGTCACGCTGCGGCTCGACGGCACGTGCATCGCTCTCGCCGAGGCCTGGCTCGGTGCTGCGAGGGGCGTCGCCAACGCCCTCGTGTTCGTCGTCTCGACGGGTGTCGGCGGCGGAATCATCTCCGACGGTCGGCTTGTCGCCGGCTGCTCGGGCAACGCAGGGCACATCGGGCAGGTCGTCGTGACGGACATCGACGGGGATGCGGCGGCATCCACCGTGGAGCAGCTCGCCTCGGGCCCCCACATCGTGGCATGGGCACAACGGCACGGCTGGGCGGGGACGACCGGTGAAGAGCTCGCCGCCGCGTATCGAGACCGCGATGCGGTGGCAGTCTCCGCGGTCGCGCGGTCGGCCCACGCGATCGGTGTGGGGCTCGCGAACGCCGCGACGCTGCTCGATCTCGAGCTCGCGGTCGTCGGCGGCGGCTTCTCGTTCGTTGCGGACGATTTCACCGAGCAGATCGAGGCCGCCGTTCGCGTGTCGTCAGTGAACGCCTACGCCGCGCGCCTGCGGGTCGTGCGCGCCGGGCTCGGCGGCGATGCGCCGCTGATCGGCGCCGCCGCACTCGTCCACCGCCGCGACCTGCTGTAACGCCGCTTCGCTCCGTGCCCTTCACGCGCAGATGCTCGAGCGCTACCGTGGGAGGCTCCAGAGTAGAGGAGCCCGACCATGACGAATCTCCCCCTCGTTACCTTCTTCGTAGCCGCTTGGTGAGCATGCCGGGCGGTGGCAGCCTGCCGGGCTCGGCATGATTGGTCCCCCCTGTCGTACGCATGATCCGGGGGGTGTTGTCACCGAGCCTGGTTGGCGGTGGGTGATCGCTGATAGGGGCCAGGCCCGAGCACTCTCGAGGTCGTTCGTAACGTGGATGCCGAGACGCACCGTCGCAGCTGTCAACCCGAGCGAGCGGAGGAGCTGTGGTCACCCAGATCGAAAATTACGACCAGGTCGACGTGTTCGTCGGCCTCGACGTCGGCAAAGGCGAGCACCACGCGGTCGCTCTCGACCGGGCCGGCAAGAAGCTCTACGACCGGGCGCTCCCGAACGACGAGCGCAAGCTCCGCGCGGTGCTCATCGACCTTCAGAAGAACGGCGGTGTGCTGCTGATCGTGGATCAGCCGGCAACGATCGGCGCGCTGCCGGTAGCGGTCGCGCAAGCCGCAGGCGCGCTGGTCGGATATCTGCCGGGACTGGCGATGCGACGCATCGCAGACCTTCACCCAGGCGAAGCGAAGACCGACGCGAGGGACGCGGCGATCATCGCGGAGACCGCGCGGACGATGCCGCACACCCTGCGGTCGATCCAGGTCACCGACGAACAGGTCGCGGAACTCTCGATGCTCTGCGGATTCGACGACGACCTCGCCGCCCAGATCACCCAAGTCGGCAACCGCGTCCGCGGGCTGCTGACCCAGATCCACCCCGCGCTGGAACGCGCCATGGGGCCACGACTCGATCACCCCGCGATCCTCGACCTCCTGCAGCGATACCCCTCACCGGCCGCGATGCGCGCCGCCGGCGAGAAACGGATCGCTACGCGGATGCTGAAACTCGCACCCCGCAAAGGTCGCGACTGGGCGCTCGAGATCATCGCCGCGCTCGGCGAGCAGACGGTCGTGGTCACCGGCACGAACGCCGCTGCCCTGGTGCTCCCACGCCTCGCCGCGCAGCTGGCGAGCTTGCGGAAGCAGCGAGACGAGGTCGCGGCGGAGGTCGAGAAGATGGTCGATGCGCACCCTCTTCAGCCCGTCCTGACGAGCATGCCCGGAGTCGGCGTCAGGACAGCAGCCCGACTCCTCACCGAAGTCGCCGGCAAACACTTCCCGACCGCCGGGCACCTCGCCGCCTACGCCGGCCTCGCCCCCGTCACCCGACGATCCGGGTCCTCGATCCGCGGCGAGTACTCATCGCGCCGCGGGAACAAGATCCTGAAGAACGCGATGTTCCTCTCCGCATTCGCCGCGCTCCGCGACCCCGAATCCCGCGCCTACTACGACCGCAAGATCAGCCAGGGCAAACGCCACAACCAAGCGCTGCTCGCTCTCGCCCGCCGACGATCCGACGTCCTCTACGCGATGCTCCGGGACGGGAGCCTCTACCAGCCGTCTCCGACGAGACTGGTCGCCTGAGGCACAACAACTGCAGGCGGCCCGCTGGGCCCTGGCCTACAGTGAGATGCAACGGTTGTCACGACATCCGGCTTAGCGGTGGGCTACTTGTCCGCTCGCGGGACGGGATCGTGTCTAAGTCGGAGCGCGACGTATAGACCGCAGCGCCGACAGATGAAGGCCCCCGAGTCCCCCAGTGCGTGAAGTTTCGAACGCTGATAGCTTCGGCCGCAGCATGAGCACCCTAGTGCGACCGCTGCCTTCGGGTCGATATCGGAATCCTGCACAAGCCAGATGCTACCGGCGAGCATCCTTCGCGACCTGTATGGGCTGCTCGCTCCGGGAAGACGCCAGCTGAGGCGGCGCCAGGTCTATGGCCGCGACGCGGAGAGCGTCGCATGGGCGCAGGCAGCTACTGCGGGATCAGGTTGCAGACGCTGCCTGCGGAGCATTCCGCCGGGTCAAGCATCCGGCTTGCCGCAATCATGCCGACAAGTTCCGTTTCGAGTCGGGCAAGCTCTTCCTGTCGCGCACGGACCTCGGAGAGTTTCCCAGCCAGTAGGGCTTCCACATGTGAGCAGGGAGCTTGTCCGGCCTCACGCAGCTCGAGAACTCCTGCGATATCGGTCAGCTTGAGGCCAGCGGCCTGCGCGGCACGGATGAACCCGATTCGTGCCACCGTACGGTCTTCGTACGCCCGGTATCCGTTGCTCTCTCGGTGCGGGGTCGGCAGCAAGCCTTCGCGTTCGTAGAACCGGATGGTCTGTGTGCTGACGCCGGTCATTTCGGCGAGGTCTCCGATGCGCATGTCTCCATCACACCACTTGACCTTGCATCTGACTGCAACGTTTATGGTCGGTGCATGGAAATCACGGTGCAGTACTTCGACGGGTGTCCCAACTGGGAGACGGCCGCGGAACGCGTGGCGATGATCGCCGCGGAGCGTTCCGACCTCACGGTGAAACGGCAGCGCGTAGCCACGCAGGCGAACGCGGAAGCGCTGGACTTCCGTGGCTCCCCCACACTTCTCCTCGAGGGGGCTGCATTGTTTCCGGCACCAGATGCGCCGCCGGGCTTGTCCTGCCGGGTCTACCTCACCCCGAACGGTCTCGCCGGATCCCCGACACTGGAACAGTTGCGCGACGCGATCGCCCACGCGGAAGCAGCGGCGGTATGAGTGACACGTTCGACCTGGTCGTGATCGGCGCGGGAATGGCGGGAATCGCTGCGGCCAACAAGTGCGCCGCGCAGGGATGGCAGGTCGGGATCGTCGACGAACTCCCCTACGGCGGAACATGCGCGCTGCGCGGCTGCGATCCGAAAAAGATCCTGCGCCGCGGCGCGGAGGTCATCGACGCAGCTCAGCTGATGAACGGCACCGGTATCGACCAGAACGGGATGACTCTGGATTGGCCAGCGCTGATGGCGCGGAAACGCGGCTTCACGGATCATGTCCCGAAGCGGATGGAGAACGAACTCACCGGCAATGGCGTCACCACCTTCCACGGGCACGCCGAGTTCACCGGCACCAACGAGCTCACCATCGACGGCACCGCCCATCGATCGGACAGGTTCCTTATCGCCTCCGGTGCGACCCCGCGCACCCTGGACTTCCGCGGTGCCGGGAATCTCATCGACAGCACCGGGTTCCTCGATCTCGATCAGCTACCGCAGAAGATCGTGTTCATCGGCGGCGGCTTCATCTCGTTCGAATTCGCCCACATCGCCGCCCGTGCGGGCGCCGACTGCGTGATCATCGACCGAGGGTCACGCCCGCTGCGCCAGTTCGATCCCGACCTCGTCGAACTCCTCATCAGCCGAACCGAGCAGGCCGGCATCCGTGTCCTTCGCAACACGACCGTCACCGGAGTAGAAGCCACGCCGGCCGGCTACCGAGTCGACATTGACACCACCGGCAGCACGGGCAGCATCGACACCGGCCTCGTCGTCCACGGCGCAGGCAGGGTTCCCAACCTCGCCAGCCTTCATCTTGACGCCGCCGGCATCGCCAGCGGCGCCCGCGGTGTCGCGGTCGCCGCCCACCTGCAGAGCACCACCAACCCGGCCGTATACGCCGCCGGCGACGCCGCAGACACGCCTGGCCACCCTCTCACCCCCGTCGCCGTGTTCGAAGGCAAAGTAGCCGCATCCAACATGATCAAAGGCACCACGACCACGCCCGACTACACCGGAGTGCCCACCACTGTTTTCACCATCCCCGAATTGAACCGTGTCGGACTCCTCGAGCACGAAGCCGTCGGCAACGGGCACGACATTGCGGTGCACTTCACCGACACCAGCCACTGGTACTCCACCTACCGAGTCGCCGAAACCACCGCAGCCGCCAAGATCATCATCGACACGGCCTCCGACCAGATCCTCGGCGCACACCTCCTCGGCCCGGACTACTCCGAACTCATCAACACCTTCGGACTCGCCATCAAGCTCGGCCTCACCACCCGGCAACTCAAATCCGCCACCGCCACCTACCCCTCCCTCGGCTCCGACCTCGGATCGCTGCTCTAGAAACGCCGAGATACGCTGACGGGTCGCCGCGTCGCGACCGAGAAGCACCCGCCGGCAATCCGCTGGCGAGCGGGATCGGCTATCCCCAAACAGATCGTCAAAATCACGTGCGAACGCACGCGCACCTTCGTATAGGCGACTCGAACGGACAACTATCCGCGAAAGGGACAACTTCAAGAAGAACCTACACAGACCTCGGCGCGCTCCACTGCCCTGACTTCGACACAACCGCGGACACCCGCTGGGCTTCTACTTCGCTTGACTAACCACATAGGGGCACCCCCCGCATCTCTCCGTGCCGGACAGTGACATTCCCGAGGGGGAACCGGTCGTCGAGGTCGACGGCCACGAAGAGTTCGATCCGGACGCGAACGAAGACCTCATCGACAGCGCGGATGCCGATCGCCTCGCCTCGGAAGGTGAGTAGCGCGGGAGACGTCACACTCCGCCCTCGACCGGCAGACTAGTGAAGGCCACCATGGCCACGATCACATCTTCCTGCGAAAAGACGGCATGACTTCCACCGATTCCCCTCGCCTCATCCACCTCCGCCGCGGCGGAACGAGCTTGATCGCACGCCTCGACAGCAATGAGTTGCCCACCGTGCTGCACTGGGGGCCCGAGATCGACGGCGATGTTCTCGGCGATGTCCTCACCGCGCTGGCGGTGCCGGTTGGTGATTCGGTGGTCTACGCGCAACCGCTCGTGGGGCTCCTCCCGCTCCACACGCGCGGATGGCTGGGGCACCCTGGGATCCTCGGGAGTCGCGGTGGGCGTAGCTGGTCGTTCGCGCCCGCATCCGTCGCTCACACGATCGATGACGGCGAGGGCGCCGCGCACCTCGTCAGCGTCGCGACCGACCCGGCGAACGGTCTTGAGGTCATGACCGAGCTCGTGGTGGAACCGGCGGGCCTGGTCCGGGTGCGCGCCACGGTGACGAACCGCGGCGAGGACGGATACGAGGTGACCGCGCTCGAACCGGCTCTTCCTGTGCCGGCTCTCGCCGACGAACTCCTGGATATGACCGGCCGGCATGCGCACGAACGTGCGCCACAGCGGCATCCGTTCCGGCACGGTCGCTGGACCCGCGAAGCATGGGGCGGGCGCCCCGGGCATGACTCGGCCACCGTCCTGTGCGCGGGCGAGAGTGATTTCGGCTTCCGCCGTGGCACCGTGTGGGGCGTGCACCTGGCCTGGTCGGGCAACGGCGTCGTCTCGGCCGAACGCAGCAACACGGGGTGGCGACTGCTGAGCGGTGGCGAGAAGCTGTTGCCGGGCGAGATCGTGCTGGGCCGAGACGAGAGCTACTCCTCGCCGTGGGTGATGGGGTCATGGGGTGAGGGACTGGACGCGTTCGCCGGACGGTTCCATGAGTTCCTCCGCGCGCGTCCACAGCATCCGTCCACGGCGCGCCCGGTCATCCTCAACACGTGGGAGGCCGTCTATTTCGATCACGACCTGCCTCGCCTGCTCGACTTGGCGCAGCACGCTGCCGGTCTCGGCGTCGAGCGCTTCGTGCTTGACGACGGATGGTTCACCGGCCGCCGCGACGACACCGCCGGTCTCGGCGACTGGCAGGTCGACGGCGATGTCTGGCCGGACGGCCTCGGCCCTCTGGCCGACCGGGTGCACGAACTCGGCATGGAGTTCGGCCTGTGGTTCGAACCCGAGATGGTCAATCTCGACTCCGAGCTGGCGCGCCGGCATCCGGAATGGGTGTTCGGCACCGCGAACGGACCCGGCGTTCCGTCGCGACAGCAGCACGTGCTCGACCTCGGGCACCCCGAGGCATATGAGTATGTTCTCGAGAGCGTCTCGGCCCTCATCGAGGAGTACGGCATCGACTACCTCAAGTGGGATCACAACCGTCCGCTCGTCGACGCGGGGCACAGCCCGTCGTTCCGGCCCGGTGTGCACGATCAGACCCTCGCGACGTATCGGATGCTGGACACGCTCACGAGCAGGAACCCGGGCCTGGAGATCGAGTCGTGCTGCGGGGGCGGCGGCCGCATCGACCTCGGGATCATGGAGCACTGCGACCGCGTCTGGGTGTCGGACTGCATCGATGCGCACGAGCGGCAGCGTCTGCAGCGATGGACGTCGCTGATCCTCCCGCCGGAGCTCATGGGCACGCACGTCGGTGCCGATCATGACCACACGACCGGTCGCGCGCTCGATCTCGACTTCCGCGCCGCGACGGCGATCTGGGGCCACTTCGGGATCGAGTGGGACCTCGCCGTCGCGGCGCCCGATGACCTCGCCCATCTCGGCGAATGGATCGCGTTCCACAAGCGGATGCGTCCGCTTCTCCACGCGGGCACGGTCGTGCATGCCGACTCATCCAACCCGGCAGTCGAGCTCGAGGGCGTGATCGCGCGCGACGGGTCCGAGGCGCTGTACCGGTTGAGCGTCGTCGATCATTCGATCGAGGCGCCGCTCGGACGCATTCAGCTCCCGGGGCTCGATGGGGCGCGGCGCTATCGGGTCGAGATCGTCGATCTCGCCGCTGCCAGCATCCGCCCCGACGGGATGCCGGAGTGGGCCCGCACCGGCGTGACTCTGTCCGGTGAGGCGCTCACGCGTCTGGGACTTGCGACACCGATGATGAACGTCGACCGCTCGACGCTCATCCGGGCCGTGGGCATCTGAGATGACCATCGACCTGACCAATTGTGCCGGCAACATCCAGTTCCGTGCGCGCGCCGCGCTCACCCCGCAGACGATGGATGAGCTCCGCCGCATCGTCGCGAGCGAGCGCTCGATCCGGGTGATCGGCAGCCGCCACTCATTCACCGACATCGCCGACACGGACGGCGTGCTGATCTCCCTCGAGGCGTTGACCCGGGCGGATGACGTCGTCGTCGCGCCCGATCGGGCCACGGTGCGGGTGCCAGCCGGCATCCGGTACGGAGATCTCGTGCCGACGCTCGAACGTGAAGGGCTGGCGCTTCGCAACCTCGCATCGCTGCCGCACATCTCGGTCGCGGGAGCGGTGCAGACGGGCACGCACGGCTCGGGCGACCGCACGGGATCGCTCGCGACCCAGGTCGCGGCGCTCGAGCTGGTCACAGCATCCGGCGATCTCGCGACGGTCGCCCGCGGCGACGAGGATTTCGCCGGATACGTCGTCGGGCTCGGCGCGCTCGGCGTCGTCACGCACGTGCACCTCGATGTCGAGCCCGCGTACGACGTGGCCCAGACGGTCTACGAAGGCGTGACCTGGGATGCCGCCCTCGCGGACTTCGACACCCTCACGTCGGCGGGTGACAGCGTGAGCCTCTTCACTCGGTGGGCGGATGCGGATCACATCGATCAGGTGTGGGTGAAAGCGCGCGTCGGCAACGCCCGCGGCGACGTTGCCCGACTCGGTGGGATACGGGCCGACGGGCCGCGGCATCCGCTTCCTGGCATCGATCCGGCGCCGTGCACGGCCCAGGGCGGGGAGCCCGGGCGATGGTTTGACCGGCTCCCCCATTTCCGACTCGCGTTCATGCCGTCATCGGGCGAGGAGCTCCAGTCCGAGTACCTCGTGCCGCGGCGCGATGCCCGCGCGGCGATCACCGCATTGCGCGCGCTGGCGGAACCGATCGCCGCGTTGCTGCTGGTCTGCGAGGTGCGGACGATCGCTGCCGACGATCTGTGGCTTTCTGGCGCCTCCGGCACGGATACCGTCGGGCTTCACTTCACGTGGCGCCCGGACGAACCCGCCGTGCGCGCCTTCCTTCCGACGCTCGAGCACGCCCTGCCGGACAGTGCGCGCCCGCACTGGGGCAAGGTCTTCACCATGCCCGGCGACGACATCGCCCGCCGCTACCCCGAGTGGGAGCGCTTCGTCGCGCTACGGCGCAGACTCGACCCAGGCGGCCGGTTCACGAACGCGTTCCTCGCCCGGGTCGGGTTGGGCTGACGGGTCTCAGGCAGCTGCTTCTTCGATGCTGAGGAGCCGGTTGATGGCTCCGGCATAATCGGCCACCATGCGATCACGTCCGACTCCGTCGCGAGCAGCGAGGGACGCGCTTCTCCCCGTTTGCCGGTTGCCGAGCGCCACGTCCCACGCGGCGGCAATCTCGTGAGGCCGGTGACTGGTGACCAGTCCGAACCCGGACACCTGATGGGCAGCGTCGCCGACGTCAGTCGTGATCGGAGTGGCGCCACACGCGGCGCCTTCCAAGAGGCAGAGGGGAGATGCCTCACCAAAAGCGCTCGTGAGCGCGACGATATCGGCGACCTGAAAGATCGCAGGCATGTCGTCGCGGATGCCGAGCGCGTGGATCGAGTCGGCCTCACCGACACCGCCCTCATCGGCCAGCTCTCGAAAAGCGGGGTTGGCCCAGTCCATACCCGCCCCGCACAGCACGTAGTGCGCGTCGGGTCGGTTGGCGCGGTGTTCCGCGACGGCGCGCAGGAACAGGCCGGGATTCTTCATCGCGTCGAAGCGTGCGGCGAAGACCACGACCGGAGCCGACGCCGGAATACCGAGCGAAGCCTTCGTTGCCCCTACTTCGTCCGGGGTGCCCGGCCGGAACCGGTCGGTATCGATCCCGTTCGCGATGATGTAGCGGTCGATCGCGTCGACACCGGCGCGCGCATAGGCGTCGTCGGTTGAGATGGCACATGAAATCGTCGCGTCGACGATGCCGAGGGCCGTCGCTTCCACCAGCCAGCCCAGGGCGGGCCCGGAATGGATCGGGTCTGATCGGTGCAGGCACGTCGCCACGGGCACGGGCGGGAGCAGTCCCCGCTCACTGAGCGCGAGAAGAAGACCCAAAGGCTGCTCCTTCAACGAGAGGATGACGTCCGCCTGACGGACGGCCGCACTCGCCACGAGGAGTTCTCGGTCGGTGAAGGTGTGCCGTCCCGGAGGTTCGGCACCCGCAGAGCGGCCGAGCGTCGTCACACCGATGCCCGCGCGGAGAAGGTGCTGATAGCGCGGGTCAGCCGCCATCGGCTGCCGCGTGGACTCCCGATGCGCCTCCGACGCGATCGAGAGCACGCTGTGCTGTTGCGCACCTCTCGCGTGGAGACCCGAGATGAGGTCGGTGTGGAGTACTCGTGCTCCACCGGCGAAGAAGCCCTCGTACAGCGAAAGAACTCGAACGGGTCGGGTCATGGCGTCGCCTCTCGCTTCAGGATCGTGCGGCGCCGGCGCCGAATGAACCCATGTTCCGGGTTGCGAGCCGCGATGTCGATGAACCTCGAATGTGCAGATGATGAACGGATGCTGCACCACCGCGAGCGGTCGCCATTGATACCTGTGTCGCCCGGAAACGCAGACCAGTAGAGTCGGATCAAGGGGACGTTCTGGCCCCTCACGAGCGGAGGTAACTGTGGCCGAAGACAAGACCCGCGACGAAGATCACGCTGTTGCAGAAATCGTCGGCCGCTTGCAGGAACGGTTCCCGGAGAAGCCCGCTGCCGAGATCTCCGCTGCCGTCGAGAAGGCTCGCGCCGGCTTCGATAGCGCAAAGGTGCGCGACTTCGTTCCGGTGCTCATCGAGAAGGAAGCCAAAGCGCATCTGAAGGGCAAGCGCTGAGCACCTGCGCAATGACGGCCGCGACCCGTTGGTGCGCGCCCGGTACCGGCAGACTGTGAGAGTGAGTAGCGCGCAGATCATCCGCGACCGGATCGTTCAGCAAGCCGATGTCACCGGGTTCCGGGCGCATGGTCTGCACGTCCGGATCGGCACCGAGGTCGCGGAGCACCGCTGGAGCGCGGACGTCCGCGAAGAGATCCACTCGGCCGCGAAAGGCATCTGCGTGCTCGCCGCAGGGATCGCCGCTGACGAGCGCGCGATCTCGATGGATGCGCCGATCGCTATCCACCTGCCCGACGTCGACCTCGGTGCTGGCGTCGGGGAGGTCACCCTCCGGCACCTGTTGACGATGTCGAGCGGGATCGATCTGCCGTGGTCGGAGACGATGATGACCGATTGGCCTGATCTCGCGCTCGAGTTCTTGCGGCGTCCGTCCCGAGGGCGCGTGTTCCAGTATTCGAACGCGAGCACGTACACGGCGATGCGCGTACTCGCCACCCAGGTCGGGGACGTGGCCGAGTACTTGCGCCCGCGATTGTTCGACCCCCTGGGGATCGAAGACGTCGCGTGGATGCGCTGTCCGAACGGGTGGATCCTCGCCGGCGAGGGTGTGGCGTTGCGCACCGAAGAATTCGCACGGATCGGACATCTCATCCGTGACCGCGGGTGGTGGAACGGCCGGCAACTGGTGTCGGCGACGTGGGTCGATGCGATGCACAGCGACGGGGTCGTCTCGGGAGTCAACCCGGGCTATGACCGCTATGCGATGGCCGGCTGGGGCGGTCCCGGCTCAGCATGGCGGCTTCACGGCGCGTACGGCCAGATGCTGATCTTCTCCGACGATGCCGTCGTGACGATCACGGCCGATGACCATTTCGGCGCGGATGCGATGGCTGCCTTCGTGGCGGATGCGCTGGACGATCGAGTGGCGCCACAATCGCAGTAGTGGTGCTCAATCGTGCGCTTCGACCCGATCGCCACGAGACGACTGCAAAGGTCGGCAGGAATCAACCCCATCTTCGAGCTGCGGGTTCCGTTCAGAAAGGTGCCGACGCCGAGCCCACGAGCGAGGATGGCACGAAGTAGACCGGTGGTGCGGGAGCGTCTTCGCGATAGATCCGGCCGGTGGGCGACGTCCACTCGAGGATCCCGCCCGACAGTTGCCGGACCTTCCATCTCGTGAACTGCTTCATGCTGTGATGTCGTTGGCACAAATGCGCAAGGTTCCAGAGCGCGGTGGGCCCGCCCAACGCGGCGTCGATCGTGTGGTCGATCTCGCACCGAATCGCCGCGCGCCGACATCCGGGGAACCGACAGTGCTGATCACGCGCCCGAAGGTACCGGCGTTGCGGCCACGGGGTGTTGTAGCGGTCGACGGCCAGCACGACTCCCTGAATCGGCTCGGTGAGCACACGAGCCCAGTTCGACGCGTTCGCGGCGAGACAGCGAGCAGTATCCGCATCGATAGGGGACCGACCGACGAGATCGACAGGACCGTCGTCCGCGCCGAGAAGGGTGAGCACCGGAACGATCACCTGCACCTGGGCGCGGATAGCGCCCAGGGCACCGGGGGCATCGCCCGTCGCCGTGGGGTCGAGTGCGGGCAAGCCTGCGAGCAGGAGATCGGCGAACACGTCCGCGCGCACCTGATCTATCGTGCGCGCGTCGTCGTCGCCCGATTCGCGCGCGTCGACGACGGATTGCGCTTGCTGCGTAAGCCGGTCGAGGACTCCATCGGCGATCACCGTGGGCACAGACGCCACGACATCAGACATGCCGTTCCGCCCCGGAACGACCCGCACCGCCCGGGAGATACACGCGTCCCGGTGCCGTTCGGTGAAGGAGCGGTCAGCCATCCGCTCGGCGAGAATCTCGAGTCCGGCGCGTACGCGGTTCGGGGTATCGATCCGGCACCGCGCGATCGCCTCACGCTCGAATTCGGCACGCTGCGCCGGTGGAACGACCGCACCCGCATCCACGATGACCCGGACGTGGCCGCGAGTCAGTCGTCCTGCTTCCCACTCCGCCAATGCGGCGGGGTAACACTCGACGATCTCCCGCGCTTCGCCGATGCGCTGCTGCACCGTGCGGTCGGTCACCCGGAGGATGCCGCCGACTTCGGCGGCGATCGCCCGCAGCGCCATGTCGTGGACGCGCACATTCGCACGAGCGCCCGAAGCCTGCTTTTCGGCGAGCTGCCCGGCCTGAGCAAGAAGTCGAACTTCGGCGACTTGTGCCGCTGTGAGCTGCGCAGCCACCGATTCGACGCTCGCGACGATCTCGGCCAGCGCGGCGATGTCGCCGTCGCTGCCTGCCGATCCCGCGAGCTCTTCCATACCCCCATTCTGACGAGGGGGTCCGACATTGCCGCCGGCTCGTTTTCGTCGAAAACGACGTCGGCTTGCCGCATACCTCCCTCGACGTCTACGGCCCACGGGCGTATCCGGGCGACTCCAGTCAGAAGGCACCGCGATGAGGCGACATCCCCTGTACGCGATCAGCAACGAAGAGAAGATCGCACGCTACGCGCACGTCATGGGCGACGTTCCCTGGAGCATCGCCGACCGGGCGTATACGGAGGCGTTCGCGCGCCTCCGTATACGTGCACGCCGAGAACTCGTGGCTGATCTTCGTGCCCATCTTCCGACAGAGAGCCAGATCCCCCCGACCGAGACTCCCGACGACTTCGCCCGCTTGATGCGCGACCTGCACGCGCGCAGCGCCCTCGTGACCTGCCGCCACGCCGGGGACGTGGCGCTCGCCTTCGTCATGAGCCGAACGGTGGCCGCGTTCTATCGCACGGGCGCGGGCTCGCTGTCGATCGACCGTCAGCCACCCTGGGTGCACGATCTGGCAGAACACGAGACCGCGCCGATCGATGGGGGGACGACGCACAACGGACGAGGTGCCGTCACGGGCCTCTGGTGAGGCCCGAGCGGACCTAGCAGATCGTCGGTCCACGATTCCGTCGTCACGACGACATGATCGGCGGTGAAGACCTCGTCATCCTCGACGCACTCCCTGATCGATCGTATTGCGAACGGCGCGAGGGCCGGATCCCCGGTGAGATCCGACCCTCGCGCCCCGCCCCTCGATACCTACTTGATCGATCCCCGCGTGACGCCGGAGATAACCCAGCGCTGGGAGAAGATGTACACGATGAGCAAGGGCGCCATCGCCATCAAGTACGACGCGAACGCCGTCGTGTAGTCGGTGTTGTACTGCCCCTGGAACACATACTGCGCGAGCGGCAGGGTGCGAGCCCCGGGATCGGTCAGGACGACGAGCGGCATGATGAAGTCGTTCCACGCCCACACACACGTGAGGATGCCGACCGTGGCATTCATCGGCGTGAGCAACGGGAAGATGATCTGCCAGAACACCCGCCACGTCGATGCACCGTCCACCCGCGCCGCTTCTTCGAGCTCGATCGGGATCGAACGGATATACGCGGAGTAGATGAAGATGTTCAGCGACAGCCCGTAGATCGTGTACAGGATGATCATGCCGACCTGGTTGTCGAGGCCCAGCAGCGCCGTCTGCTTGACCAGCGGCAGCATGATGATCGGGAACGGGATGAACAGCGCCGCGAGGAAGTAGAAGAACACTCCCTTGAAGAACGGCCGGTGGCTGTTGCGCGCGAGCGCATAGGCGACGACCGAACTGGTGAGCAAGGTGAACACCACGGCTCCGACCGTGATGATCGCCGTATTCAGCAGCGCCTGCGGGAAGGCGGTGCGTTCCCAGGCATCCGCGAAGTTCTCCCAGCGAATGGGATTCGGCAATTCGAACCCCGTGCCCGCGGCGAGCTGCTCCGGCGTCTTCAATGCCACCGACACCGCCAGGTACAGCGGGATGAGGACGGTGAGGGAACACACGGCGATGAACGCCGTCGCCCACCAGTTGGTCTTGCGTGAATCGTCATCCGCAGGTGCGCGGCGGCGGCGCTTCGGCGACGGCGTGGCCGCCTCTGCGTGGGCGAGGATGGTGGCTGTCGATGACATCAGTAATCGACCTCTCTGCGCTGAAGAACCCGGAACTGCAGGAGCGAGACGATGGTGATCACGATGAAGAACACCACAGCGTTCGCGGTTTGGTAGGCGAACTCTCCACCGGAGAATCCCCCCCGGAAGATGAGCAGCGTGACCGATTCGGTCGACGTTCCCGGCCCACCATTGGTGAGTGCGACGATCGGGTCGAACACCTGGAGGAAGCCCTTGAGGCTCAGCACGACATTGATCGTGAAGAAGGCCCCGATGAGCGGAAAGGTGATCGAAGCGAACTGCCGCCACGACGATGCGCCATCGAGCGACGCCGCCTCGTACAGTTCCGCCGGAATCGTCTGCAGTCCCGACAGGTAGATGATGATCGAGAACGCACAGGCTTGCCAGACCGCGAGCCCGACGATCGCCGTCCATGCCCAATCGGGATTGGTGAGGATGTTGTCGCGGAACAGCGGGATGTCCGACAGGATCTTCGGCAGCGAGTTCGAGAAGAGGAACTGGAACACGTAGCCGATCACCAGGATCGCCAGGACGTACGGAACGAAGTACACGCCGCGCCAGAAGTTGCGTGCTTTGATCTTCGCGTTGAGCGCCATCGCGATCGCCAGGGAGATCGCGTTGGTCAGGATCGTGGCGACGATCGCGAAGAGGAACGAGAACCCGTAGGCCTTCAGCACTCGGTCGTCTTTGAACAGATTCAGGTAATTGGACAGGCCGACGAAGTTCCACTCGCCGTACCCGGCGTAGTTCGTGAAGCTGAAGAAGACACCCACGATCACGGGAATGGTGTGGAACGCCGCGAAGGCGATGACGGCCGGCCAGACCATCCAATAGAAGGCCGGCAACGCGCGATCACGGCTGGAACCCACGCGCGTGGCATGCTTTTTCGCGCCCGGCCCGGCCGTCGAGGTGCGCACGGCGCTCGTCAGAGAAGTCATTGTCCGTCTCCCGTCACGGGGATCGTGCGGGCAGCGACTTTGCGCCACTCGCTGTCGAGGGTGGCGAGTGCAGCATCCACATCGCCGTCGAACAAGAACTGCTGCACGATCGACACGAGTGGAATGCTGGCTGGTACTTGGTGATCGATGAAGCCGGTGATCTTCCCCTCATCGAAGAAGGGCTTCACCGACTGCAGCGCGGGATCATCGCTGAGCTCCGCTCCCTCGACGGAGGGAATCATGTTCTGAGACGCGGCGAACTCTTCGATGACGCCCACCTCGAAGAGGTAGTCGATGAAGCGCAACGCTTCTTCCCGGTGGGGAGTCTCTTTGGCCATCGTGACGACGACGTCGACGCCGGAGACCAGGAGGCGGTCGTCGGGATCGTCGGCGACCGGGTAGGGGAAGATCGCCGCGTTGATGTCGGGGTTGATGCCCTTCACCGGGCTCAGCGCCCAGATGCCCTGCAGGAGCATGGCTGCTCCCCCCGCAGCGAAGGCAGCGTTGCCATCGTCATAGGTGCGACCACGGTAACCGTCCTGCATATAGGAGAAGAGCTGACCCTGCTGGGCCATCGCGTCGGCGAAGTCTTTCTCGAACGACACCGGCGAATCGGGACCCACGTCCTCGCCCTGCGCACGCATCTCGTCGAAGAACCCGTCCTGCGACGGATACGCCCCGAGCGCGTTCCACGACGGCATGCCCGTCCATGAGTCGGCAAGTGTTCCGTAGAACGGATCGATACCGGCATCCTGCAGCGCATCGCACACCGCGATGAACTCGTCCCACGTCTCGGGTACTTCCAGCCCCTGCTCCTCGAAGATGTCGCGGTTATAGATCACGCCGTTGGCGTTGTTGACGTAGCCGAGTCCGTTGATCTCACCGTCCTTCGTGCCGAGTTGCGCGAGGATCTCCTGCACGGCCGGGTTGATGGTCTGCAACACCGGCTCGTCGGAGAAGTCGTAGAACACTCCGGCCTGCGCCAGCTTGCCGAAACCGCCGTTGGCATTCAGGGTGATGACGTCGGGCGCCTTGTCCTTGACCAACAGGGTGCGGATCGCGGTCTCCGAGTCGGCGACCTGGTTCTGCACCACCTTGATATCGGGATTCTCGGCCTCGAAGTCCTCAATGATCTCGGCGAAATCGGTGAGTGCTTCGCCCTTGAACTGGAAGAAGCTGAGCGTCGTCACCTCAGTGCCCGCCGAGGGTGAGCACCCACTCAGCGCGACGATCGTCCCGATGCCCGCGATCGCGGCCACCGTTCGGATCACACCACGTTGTCTGATTTTCATCTGTGCGCCTCCTTGCGCGTGTCGTGCATCGGTTAGGACTCAGCGACGATCTCGACGACGGTCGCTTGTTGGGGAAACTGGACGGGGGGACGGATGCCGATGCTGCCGAGTTCGCGGCCCGTCATCGTGATCGGGGATGCCGCCCACTCGAGCTCCGACTGCGCGGCATCGTGCGCGGGACGCGACACCGCCCGCAACGTGTAGCGCTGCGCGGCATCCAGACCGGGAAAGCGGATTCGGCCGGCCGGATAGGCGGCGCTCGTGGCGGTCTGCGTGATGGTGAAGACCGCCGACGCGGAATCTGCGGCGACGATCCCGCGGACATCGAGCCCCGCGTCGACGCCATCGACATGGATGACCGCGCCGCGCGCGATCAGCGGACGGAGGCGCTGGGCGAGCGAAATCCACTCTGCGACGCGCGCACGCGTGGGTGCGTCGGCCGCGGTGAGATCCCACTCCACTCCGAAGTGACCGAGCAGGGCGACCGCGCCGCTCAGCTCGAGCGAGACCGTACGTCCCGACGAGTGGACGACGGGGCTGGTGAGATGCATCCCCATCATTTCCGGAGGGACGACCAAGCCGGTGTAACGCTGGTTCTCGAGCCGCTCGAGGGGGTCGAGGCTGTCGCTCGTCCAGATGCGGTCGGTGCGATCGAGGATCCCGAGGTCGACCCGGGCTCCACCGGAGGCGCAACTCTCGATCTCGAGACCGGGGTGCGTGCTCTTCAGCTCGTCGAGCAGGCGGTAGAGAGCGAGAGTGTGCTCCCGCACGCGCGGCACGCCGCCAGGACCGCTCCCCGCGTCGACGAGGTCTCGATTGTGATCCCACTTCAGGTACGCGATCGGGTACTCGTCGAGCAGTGCGTGCAGCCGATCCGCGATGTGCCGATACGCGGCGGGATGAGCGAGGTCGAGCACCTGCTGCTGACGCGCCGAGGGCGGGAGCGACATGCGGCCCCGCAGGATCCAGTCGGGGTGTGCGCGCGCGAGATCGCTGTCGGGATTGACCATCTCGGGTTCGACCCAGAGGCCGAACTCCATCCCGAGCGAGCGCACTTTGTCGACGAGCGGATGCAGGCCGTCGGGCCAGACATCGGCATCCACCTCCCAGTCACCGAGCCCGCGCGTATCGTCGCGACGGCCGGTGAACCAGCCATCGTCGAGGACGAAGCGTTCAATGCCCACCTCCGCCGCGGTCTCGGCGAGCGCCGCGAGACGCTCGAAGGAGTGGTCGAAGTACACCGCTTCCCACGTGTTGAGCGTGGTCGGACGCGGCCGGGTCGGGTGCTGCGCGCGCCCGCGCCATTCGGTGTGGAAGCGATGCGAGAGTTCGTTGAGACCGTCGCCCCACGAACCGATGACCCACGGCGAACGGACGGTCTCTCCGGCGGCAAGCTCAACCTCGCCGGGGACGAACAGTTCCCCACCGGCCAGGAACGCCTCGCCGGTGACGACGCGCTCCGCCAGAACGCGGTGGTTGCCGCTCCACGCGACGTGGATGCCGTGGACGCGGCCCTGCTCGAAGCCGAACCCGGGTCGCCCTGCGGCCATCAGCACGGTCGCATCGGCGCCGGGGCGGCCCCGGCGGCTCTCGCGCACGTGCGTTCCGAGCGTGAACGCGTGGCGTTGCGCGGCGCGCTCCCGGAGATGATGCCCGGTGGTGTCGAGGAGCTCGGTCGCATCCCACGGCGTCGGGAAAACGAGGTGGACGGCATCCAACGAGTACGTGCCCTCGCCCGCATTACGCACCGTCATGCGCTGGTGGAGAAGACCGGACTCCCCGACCGCGACCTCCCACTGCAGTGCGAGCGCCGCTTCGGCGTCGAAGAGCGAGATCGTCGCGCGGTCGTCGGTCGCCGCGACGCCGACGACCTCCGGGTGGATGCTGAAGCCCGCCCCGCGCCGGTGTCCGGCGACCGCCGGCGTACCGAGCCACCCGGAGGCTTCGGTGGCGACAGCACTCAGCCGCGGTGTGCGGTCAAGCCCACCCGAGACGCGTTGCGGGCGAGCGGCGACCGCGAGGCCGTGCAGTGTGTCGGGTGTCGACTCGCGAAGCTCCTCGCCCCAGTGGACGATGGCCGGAACCGACTCCGATGCCAGATCGATCACGACGCTGGTGCCGCCGCGGTGGAGGTGGAGCACACTCACGTCGGATGAGATCGGCCCCGGCTCTCGGGGTGCGGTCACCTGCAAACCTTCGTCATTGAATCGCATGCATTAGTTTTAGCACGGAATTAATCTGCCCCACAAGGGTCTGGTTTTTCCGTGGGCATCCCTCCTTGCGCGCGAAGTAAGTGCCAAGATGGAATCAAAGGAGGTCGTGATGCTGACGGACAGTGAAGCTGCGCTCGCGCGCGCCGTCCTCATTCACGGGCCCATCTCACGCTCCGCGCTGACGACACGACTCGGACTCTCCCCGGCGAGCCTCACTCGTCTGGCGAAACCCTTCCTCGACCGTGGCCTTCTCGTCGAGTTGGATGATGTGTCCGACGGATCCGTCGGCCGGCCGACCCGCCCCCTCGACGTCGCGCCGAGCGATGCCCGATATCTCGGCATCAAACTCACCGGCGATACTCTCTATGCCGCCCTCACGGACGTGCGCGCGGAGCTGGTCGCCACCCACGCACGCCCGCTGAGCGGACGCGAACCCGCGGCTGTCGTTTCCGCCATCCGCGACTGCATCGCGGGCTTCGACGCTGATATCCGGGGTCTCGGCGTGAGCCTCGGTGGGCTCGTCGATCACGGCATCGTCGAGTACGCGCCGTTCCTGAGCTGGCGACACGTCGACCTCGGAGCCATGCTCGCGGACGCCACCGGAATGCAGGTCACGATCGAGAACGATCTTGTCGCGCTCGCCGAGGCGGAACGCTGGTTCGGTATGGGTCGCGGGCTGCCCGGGTTCTCGGTGATCACGATCGGCGAGGGCATCGGCTACGCCGTCGTCGCCCACGGCGAAGTGGTGCGCACGCGAGAGGTCGGCGCCGGGCTCGGCGGGCACATCCCGCTCTCGGGGGGCAACGGACCGCTGTGCGAGCGCGGGCACCGCGGGTGCGCGCAGGCCATGCTGACGATCGGCTCGCTCACCGCCCAGGTCTCCGGAGCGCTCCAGCGCCCTGTCGACTACGCGGAGTTCCTCGCTCTGGCAGCCTCCGGAGATCCGGCCGCACGCACCGTCGCCTCCGCTGCCGGCGAAGCACTGGGCCGCTTCATCGCTCTCGCCGCCAATCTCACGATGCAACCTGCCACCGTGCTCGCCGGCGACGGGATCGGGCTGTTCGCCGTCGCAGAACCGACGATCCGCGCCGCGATCGCGGCCGACCGCGATCCCCTCGCTGACCCCATCGAGCTCTACGTCGACGAATCCGGTTTCGACGCATGGGCGCGAGGAGCCGCGGCGGTGGCGATTCAAGCCTCGGTGGCGAGCCTCACGCTCACTCGCTGAGCGAGACGCGAACCGCCCGCTGCCAGGCGGTCGGCACTGGCGGAAAGGGTTCGCCTGGATGGGCGGATCGTCGCGGACCACGCCCGGGTCTGGGCGCGCGGCTCCACGATCACCGACCCCGCCCATCTCGAGAACGCGAAACGGTTGCGGCAGCAATTCCAGCAGCCCCGGCCGGCGCTGGCCGCGGCTGATGATCTGAGTCGGGATCTCGCGGACTATGACCGGGCGTTCGGGATTGAGGGGGTCGCCTGATGGCCGCGAAGAGCACCTAGTCAGCGAAGCAGATCACCTACCTCGCCGGCGCCTTGAAGGCGCCCCGGATCACCGAGGCCGCAACCCGGATGGCGGACCAAGCGCGTGATGCGGGATGGTCGTTCGAAGACTACCTCGCCGCCGTCCTCGAACGAGAAGTCTCGAGTCGCTACGAACACGCGTCGCTGATCCTCACCTCGAACCTGCCGTTCAGCGGTTGGGGCGGCGTCTTCGGCGACCAAGCCGTCGCCGCCGCGATGATCGACCGCATCGTTCACCACGCCGACGTCCTCACCCTCAAAGGCGCCAGCTACCGACTCCGCGGCCGAGGCCTCGACAGTCTCCCCAGCATCAAAACTCAAGATCCAGCAGACTGACAAACACGAACAAGTGGCCTAGATTTCGCCCGTCGTATTGGCCTACTTCTCACTCGTCGCCGACACGAGCCTCATGTCCGCTCCCTCCGATCGTGGTCGGGGCGCTATGGGGTCAGGAAAAGCATGAGGACGAGAGCGATCAGGAACACGCTCTGTGCACTGTGCGCGATGATCCCGATGAGGGCGCTCTGGTACCGGCGAGATGGTAGCGAAAGGATGAATGTGTCGATCAGGGTGATCGGGATCATCCACGGGACATGGAGGTGGTAGAGGGCAAAGATAACTCCGTTGGCGATCCAGTCCCACGACCCGAAAACGCCCTGCATGCGAGGGAGCAAGTACCCGCGGAATAGCAGCTCCTCACCCAGCACGGTGTTGAAGACGAAGAAGGCCAGCAGGACGCCAAGCCAGAGCCAGGAGCCGGAGAGGGTCGCCTGCCCGTCGGGGGAGCCGAGGAAGTCACCGAAGTCGCGTCCCTCGGCGGGGGCGATCTCGAACGGAAGGAACTCCTCTAGAGCGAACGCCACGACGACGATCGGGACGACGAGCCAGGCGCGCCCCCCACGGCGGCCGGTTTTGGGGTTACGGGGTGCGCGCAGCCAGAGAACGTCTCGAACGACGGACCACTTCAGGGTTCGCTGCTCTCGGTAGACGAGGATCAGAACCAGCGCGAACTGCCAGACCAGTCCCGCGGTCAACAGCAGGATGAGGGTCTGCGCGAGGGCGAGGGGTGAGCCCCAGCCGGCTGCGAGCCACGGCGCGATCAGCCACGCAAGCACGGCCATCGGAAAAGCAGCCGCCGACCAGACTCCGATCACGCCGACGAGGGTGAGCTGCGGTATCGGATTCTCGATTCCAGCGGACCCGGCGCCGCGACAGACTGACTCAGCCTGATCTGTGGATCTCACGGTTTGCTTCTTTCAGGCGACACGACTGCGCCGCCGACGAGTGACGATTTGAGGAGCGAGCGGGCTCTCCAGCTGCTGCTGTGCGTGACCCCGGGTCACGACGGAGTGTGCGCGACCGGCCACCCGGCCGATCAGCCAGACCGACCGGTGGGGCCGTGGAAGGCCCCACCGGTCGGCGCAGTTGTCGTCTGTGTCTCGCATCAGGGAGCGTGTCCGCGCGCCACGCGTATGACTGTGGACGGGCCAGGGACTGCTCTTGAGTTCACGCTTACTGCGGGGTCCGAGCGGCCTCACGGTCCGGGCTGGTCGTCATGATCGCCGACGGTGCGGTGCGGGGCCAGGTCCAGGCGTATCTCAGGATGAGGGCGAGAAGGATCAGTTCCAGTGCGACACCCAGGAGGTAGAAGTACATCCACGACTCGCCCAGCTGGCCCACTGCGTTGAAGGCGGCGAAGGGGACTTGTAGCGAGGCCACGATGAGGTTCGTGATGCGGTTGGCCCGGGCGGGCAGCGTCATCGACAGCACGACCATGAAGATCGGGATCGCCAGGAGAGTCAGCGCCGTGATCGCCCACGTCGGGGTGATGTCGAACTCCCAGACGACGCCGATAAGGATGTCATCGACTACGCCGGGCTTGTAGAAGGCGAGGATGTCGACATAGACGTACAGGAACACGAAGCTCGTCCACGCGGCGGCGAGCTTGGCTTGAACCGGCACACCCTGGTCCAGCAGTGCGGTGGTGGGTTGACGTTTTCTCATCGGATACTCCTTCGATGTAGTGAGGATTGGTTTGTCCGCGGTCGCCGGCTGCGACCGCCGCGCTGCCCGAAACACACGACATTCGGTGCGCCAAAGCGGCGGTCGACGGCCGCGGTCATGGTCGTGTGGGTTGTCATAACTCGATGTTCGCCGGTTCGGGGATGCGCGTCATCGGCCAGGAGGCCCGGATTGGGTCAGCCGAAAGTACCGCTCTGAATCCGTGCTGAGGACCGATGTGTGGGGCGCTCGGTCAGGCGAGCATCGAGGCATGTCGCATCAAAGGACGGACACGGGGACGATTGCCGAGCAGAAGAAGGAGCGGCATCGACCGAGGAGCGGATGGCTCGCGATCACCGGTCTCCTGCTGCTCAGTGCACTCCCTGTGCTCGGCGGTGTGCTCAGCCTGCGAGAGGTGAGTGCCGGCTCCGAAAGCACACTGCTCTCGGCCTCAGCGGTGGCGATGGTTGCGCACATCGTGGCGATGAGCGTGTACTGCCTTCTCGGCGCATTCCAGTTCTCTCCGGTACTGCGAACTCGGCGTGGTTGGCACCGCATCGCCGGCCGTGCACTGATCCCCGCGGGATTCCTCGCGGCACTGTCCGCCGTCTGGCTCGCGGTCTTCTTCGGTGGCCCGGCTGATGAGCTCGCACTTGCGATGGTCCGCCTCGTCTTCGCCGTCGGGATGACGGTGTTTCTCGTGCGGGGAGTGATCGCGATCACTCGTCGCGACTTCGTCGCGCACGGAGCATGGATGACGCGCGCCTACGCGGTCGCTGTTTCCGGCGGAACCCAAGCTCTCGTCTTCGCGCTGTGGACGATCCCGATCGGCGAGGTCGACGCGTTCGGCGAGACATGGCTTGTTGCCACGGCCTTCGTCATCAACAGTGTCGTCGCCGAATCGCTCATCTGGCGGCGGTCCCGCCGGCGGATGAGCGGAGTCGTGCGCCGGGGTGCGCCTGTACTCTGACGGGGTGACCGGGCTCTGGCTTTCCGTGTGGAATGCGCCGAGTGCCGCGCCCCCTCCGCCCCGCCGCGTCTGGCGGGATTGGGTTCTCGTGGCACTCCTCGCGGTGCTGGCGGTCGTCGAGGGCATCCTCAGAACCGACCACTCTCAGCCGATGCTCGCGGTGATCCCGCTGCTCGCCGTGGTGCCGACCGTGCTGTGGCGTCGCACCCGGCCGCTGCTCATGCTCGTGATCGTGTTCGTCGTGACGGTGCCGACCGACGTGCTCCTGCCCGACTCGACTCTCTACACGAGCCTGTTCGTCACAGTGATCATCTACGCACTGTTTCGATGGGGTTCCGGGCGCGACTTGGTGATCGCGTCGGCCATTCTTCTCGCGAGCCTCGGACTGTTCTTCGTTCGCGGAAGCGGTCTCGACGACCTGATCGGCGGGTTTGCGCTGCTGCTCACGGTGTCGCTGCTCGGCATCGCGTTTCGCTACCGCGCGGGCTCTCAGCAACGTCGGCTCGATCGCATCCGGATGCTGGAACGCGAGCACCTTGCCCGTGACCTGCACGACACCGTCGCCCACCACGTTTCGGCAATCGCGATCCGCGCGCAGGCGGGCCTCGCGGTGGCGGAGCGAGACCCGCGCGCAGCGCAGAATGCCCTCGGTGTGATCGAGGTGGAAGCAGCGAAGACCCTCAGCGAGCTGAGGTCGATGGTTCGGGTGCTGCGGCAGGGCGAGACGGCGGAGCTGGCACCGAGCCCGCGTCTGGGTGACATCGAGCAACTCGCCGGATCGAGGCCGGACGGCGCGACAGTGACGGTGAAGGTCGCAGGCGACGACGCCGGCATCCCGCCCCCCGTGGCCGCCGCGGTATTCCGTCTCGCGCAGGAGTCGGTGACCAACGCCCTCCGTCACGCGCGGCATGTCACCCGTGTCGACGTGCTCGTCGAGGCGGACGAGGGCGGGGTGCGATTGAGCGTAGTGAACGACGGAGACGTCGCGGCGTCTCAGGCGCCCGGATTCGGCATCATCGGCATGATGGAGCGTGCCGCCCTGCTCGGCGGCACCTGCCAGGCCGGCCCGGCACCCGGCGGCGGTTGGACCGTCACCGCGGTGCTCCCTCGTGTTGGATGGGCACCGTGACCATCCGCGTGCTCATCGCCGACGACCAGGAGCTCGTGCGCACCGGGCTGAGCATGATCCTCGGCGCGCAGCCGGACATCGAGATCGTGGGTCAGGCAGTCGACGGCAACGAAGCGGTCGCCCTCGCCCGCAGTTTGCGACCGGACGTCTGCTTGTTCGACATTCGGATGCCGGATCTCGACGGCATCGAGGCGACTCGGGTGCTCGCCGGCCCGGGCGTGGCCGACCCGATGGCGGTCGTGATCATCACGACCTTCGACCTCGACGAGTACGTCTTCGCGGCGCTGCGCGCGGGCGCGAAGGGCTTTCTGCTCAAGGACGCCGGGTCGGCGTTGCTTGCCCAAGCGGTCCGCGCTGCCGCGAGCGGTGATGCCCTGATCGCCCCGAACGTCACGCTCCGGCTGCTCGCGGCCTTCGCCGGAGCGGAGCCCGCCGCACCTCCGCCGCAGCCGGTCGAGCCTCTCAGCGACCGTGAGGAGCAGGTGCTCACGAAAGTCGCGCTCGGCCTGAGCAACAGCGAGATCGCGAGCGAGCTGTACATCACCCTCAGCACGGTGAAAACACACATTGCGAGCCTCATGACCAAGCTCGGCGCCCGCAACCGCGTCGAAATCGCCATCTGGGCGCATCAGACGGGGCGGACGCGCACGCGAGCCACCGGCGAAGGGCCTCCGTAACCGACGGGTATGACCGTCCCTCACGACACACAGGTACGCCCACCCCTCACCGGTCCGCAGATACGTGATGTCGCTGAACCAGGCAAGATCCCGCCCGCCCTGGTCGAATTGACGCTCGACGAGATCGGGAACAGGGAACGGATCGGCGCCACGCACGGTGGTCGGCGGATGCCAGGTACGCGGGCTGATGCCCGTGATTCCGTCGGACCGCATAAGTTTCGCGACCGTCTTGCGCCAGGATCCGCGGGGCCCCATACGTGCCGTCAGAGGCGGCATGAAACCCACGAATCTGAACGGTCAGCTCCGCGGCCCGCTGCTGCCGCAGCGACGGGCCCGCAGCCAGTCGGGCACGCCATTCGTAGAACCGGCGTCGGTCGACGCCGAGGAGCCGGCACATGCCGCTGATCGTCATCATCGTGTCGTTGGCCTTCTCCGCCTCGATCACCGCGAACCGTTCCTCGGGTTCTGCTTCGATGCGAAGAAGGCCGCCGCTTTTCCCAGTAACTCGTTATCCATCCGCAGCTCCTGGTTCTCGCGGCGCAACCGTTCCAGCTCGGCACGCTCGTCCAACCCGAGCGGCGCTTCCCCAGGATCGGTGCGCGCACGCTCCGCGTGCACCCACCGGCCCAGCAGCTGCTCACCGACCCCGATCTCGCGCGCGACGACCGCGACCGGCCGTCCCGTGTCGATTACCAGCCGGGCCGCCTCACGGCGATACTCCGGCGTATACGTCTTCCTGCTCTTCGTGCCCATCACGGACATCCTCCCCGGCAAGACCGCAATCACGCGGATCCCGCCTGGTCAGTGTCCGGAATCAGGGGTCAACCTCATTCTCGGCGAGGGTCAGCGTCGCGCCCACGTTGATCGGCTAGCGCGAGAAGAGCAACTGAATCAGCCGGGGGTCACCTGGGGGTCACCTGACGCAGAAGCGGAACCACTGAGCGACGCGAACACCATCGAAGGTGGATCAAGCTAATAGCTCCCGGTCAGGGCTTTTGTGGCGGAGACGGAGAGATTTGAACTCTCGGTTCCCAAAAGGGAACTCCACCTTAGCAGGGTCAAATTGGCCTTCTGGGACCCGGATACTCCGACGACGGTCCCGCCGCGCAATACCGCGGATCTCCTGCTTTACCTGGCGATTCCTGCCCCCCGGCCGGTCGCACGTGACGCACTCTATTCACTCCATCTGCGCTGGAATACCCCCTGCCCCGAGTGCTCGGGGACCCCTGGGGGACCCCTGGTCGTCGATCAGATCGCCCACGTCAGTCCACCTCCATAACAGGGATGAACGAGGCGAGTTCTCTGGGGTCACGAGTCCGATCGTACGCGCGGAGCAGGTCGATGTACTGACGCTTCTCGACGTTCCAGTCGTACGTGAGAAGCCCGTCGGAGGCATCCTGCGCAGCAAAGAACACCAGATCCGCCAGCAGCCTGGTCACGCGACCATTGCCGTCTACGAAGGGGTGAATCCGGACCGCCTCCGCGTGGACGGCGATACCCAGCTCACGAGCCGACCAATCTTCGGTGTGCTCCCATCGATACACGATGGTGTCCAGAGATTGCCGCAACTCGACGGCGATCTGGACCGGGTCGATGCCGACGCTCTTCTCCGTGAGTCGATACACGCCCGCCCAGGTCCAGATGTCTCCATACAGTCGGCGATGAACCTCACGGATGAACCCGTCCGTGAGTAGCTCCGACAACGCCACCCGCCCCTCGACGACGACGGCAGCCAGAGCGAGGCTCACCTCGTCACTGATCTCCTGCTCGACGTCGTACACGTCGGCACGCTGAGGGTCATCACCCAACAGGGCGCGCGCAGTCGGTGTCAGCGCGTCGGCCTCGTCCGGTTCGAGCGGAGTCTCCCCATACCCAGGGTCGAGAGAAGTCACGCAGAGTGGCGCGCCGCGAGAAACCGCGCCGCCTTCTCCGAACGCACGTGACCTGCCGGAACCGAGCGACGCTCGAGCGCAGCACTGGAACGAGTGGACTTCTCCACGGCACGACGAAGCGCCTCACGAGTAACCTGCTTCGCCATGCCCACTCACCTCCGATAGAACGCTGTGCCCCACCATTCTAGGCGCGCACCGTTCGCAACGACCAGGGTGGACCGGGGCGCCCGCCAGCGGATCCCCGTACGAGCAATTCCCGCAAGCGGCACGGACTTGCGCGCATTGCTCCGCCTACTCAGCGGCGAGGCCAGTGACGGTGTAGACCCGCCTGATCGCGGCGGTCTCCGCTCCCCACACACTCTCCGCTACTCGCGCCTGGTGCGCGCGGAAAGCGTCTTCGTTGTCGAATCGCTCTGCGACATCCCACACGGGCGACGACCCGCGGCGCGTGACCTCGAATAGGAGACATCCAGGTTCGGCGCGGGTCAACAGAACATGCTGAGGAAGCAAGGCCTCCACGACTTCCGATTCCGCGGGCGAGGCGCATACCAGCTGGCCGGCGAGCGCGACTTCGGTCATCCGACCAACCTAGATCACCGGGCGGCTCGTGCTCACCGCGATCCCTCTTACGCGCGCTGCCCGGTGAAGATACCTAAACGAGAAACCGCCGCTCAGGACCGGGTGACGTCAACGTATGCGGCTTTGGAAGGATCGCGGGCCCCGCCAGTAACGCGCGGGTGGTCCACGCGGACCGGGGCTACTCTGCGGCGTTGGCCTCGATCCAGTCCAGCGCAGCTTTTGCTGTGAACTGGCCCCTCGCCGAGCGAAGCACTCCTCGAATGCTGGCCTTGAGGGTCGGGGTGACGCGTGCTGCCATAAGCATGTGGAATAGGGCGACTGTGTCGAGGACGAGACTTCCGGATGCCTCGACCAGCCCGAGTTCGTCGCCGCGGACGAGGTCAGCAGGTCTGGAGTCCGGATCGCGCTCCGCGAAGTGGTTGGCGATCAGCCAGAAGTTCGGGATCGGCTGACCGGGGTTGTCCGCGACATACTTGGTCACGAAACGCTCCGTCGTCATCAGCTTGACGCCCTTGACGCCTTTCGTTGTGCCGGTCGCATCGCCGATCACCATCCAGGTCGCATCGGCGGAGTCTCGAATGCGGAAATCCTCCCGAGGCTCACGCGGGTCCCACTGAAGGTCCATGTCCTCCACATCGAAACCGAGCTCCACGAGAGCGTCGCGGACCTGCGCCTGAAGATCGAGGTTCTGGCCAGCTATCAATAGACGCTCGTTTTCCGCAGTGGCCGCGCGCAGAGCAGCCAGGTCGCGCTCCAGCGCCGACAGGCGCTCCTCGTGTGCCAACTGCGCCGCCGCGAAATCGTCCAGCTCGGCTGCGATCTGCGCGGACTTCGTCGTTTCCGCGGGAGTGAACCACTTGTCGGCGTCGAACCAGTCGGGCGCACCGAAGTAGGTCTCCGGGTCGAGTCGGTGCCACTCGGCGAATGCCAACCGGAACCACGGGCGAATGTCTGGTACGTCATCGGGTACGACCCACACTGAGGAGCCAGGAACGCGCTCGTATTTGGCGGCGTACACCATATCGTCGGGGCCGATCAAGAAGGGCTGAAGGGTGTCCTCGTCGCCGCCGAGACCTGGTCCGGAGCCCGTCGTCTTGAGCCCGTGCTGCTCGTCACGCGCAGCGACTGCCGGAACCAGCTGTTGCCGGACTAGGAACTCCAGCTCGTCCGCGAGGCCGTCTGAAATGGTCGCCCTCCTGCCCTTCGCGAAGTGTGGTCCGAGTGCTCGAATGTACGTCTTGCTCCCGTCTTCCAGGACGTCCTGGAAGCTTCCGTCACCTGTCAGAAGAACAATTGCGTTGAGGTGCACAGGAGCGTCTCGACGGGTGAACCCATCCCCCGAGCCTCCGAAGAAGCGCCGCCCGAGGTGCGAGGACAGCACGATTGCGTCCCACTCGCTTGCGTGCACTTCATCAATCGACGAGATGACTCGCGTACTCCCGGCTAGCCCTTCAAGCGCGGATACAGCAGCCTCGGGATCACCCCCAGGCAGCATTACCAGTACTCGTGGACGCGGCGATTCGTTAAGGTCCCTATCTGTCACGGTTCGAGAGTAGCGGCGGCGGCACTGCGGCCTCTTGGATTAGGCCTCAAAGCGAACTTGCGCGGCGACTTGGCACTCACTGCGATCGAGACGTCCGATGCAGCGGCATTCCTCGCCACGACGTCCGGTATCCACCAGACGAGAATGACTCGGTGAGCGACTGCGCCCGATCCCCATGCGGGTACTGCGCGATTGAGGGACGTTGCCGTGCACAGAGAGATTCCACGTGCGCAGAGAAATTCCGGTCGTGATGCAAGCCGTTTGCCCACACGGCCTGCTCGTGGCGTCGGTGGCGGCCGATACATTCCATTTATGGCACAGACGCAGATCGAGCGGTATCGACAGCATGAGGTGTGGGACGTGATCGATCTCAAGCGCGGCGCGCTCGAGACGGTCAAGTACTCCCAACAGGCCCTCGAGCAGCACCGCCTCGAGGTCATCACCATGCTCGAGGCCGCAGCACGGTCTAGGTCGAACCCACAACCGACGCTCTACGACGACATTCTCGACATCATCCGCGACAACTTGAATCAGCTCGCCACGGACGAGCAGTAGTTCCGATCCTGGTCGCAGCAGTCGTACATGAACGACTTGAGAGCCCGGGTACGTGATCTACCTGGCCCGCCACCTCGCCAGGTCAACGAGAGCTATGTTGTGGCGCTCGACAAGGCGATCGAGGCCCGCCAAGATGAGCTCGCTGAACTTCAGTCGGCTGTGTCGGCGCTCAACGATGAAGTCGTGGCGAAGACGACCGAGCTGGCGACCCTCACCAAGAAGGTCGACGCACAGCACGACAAGCTCACAGCCGACGCCGCGACCATCAGCCAGGTCGTCAGCACAGCGGACGAGCAGCTTCGCAGGGAGTGGGAGGCAGACCTCACAGCGTGGAAGAAAGACCGAGACACCCGCGATGCATCACTTGATGAGGAAATGGCTACCCACATTCAGTTGCTCGCGACCGCTGCCTTGACGGGCCGCCGCTTGGTAGAGCAGGCAGCGGGTCATCTCACCGCCGCCGACTGGGCTGGGCGTGCCAAGCGTGAGCGATGGAACGCCCACGGTCTGCGTTGGGCGTCGTTCGTCTTCTTCGCACTCGCTGTGGTCGTTGGAGCGTGGGTGCTATGGATCGCGATCGACAAGGACCTCACCCTGACGGTCGGAGATGGCGTTCTCCGCGGCGCCCTCGTCCTCGCACTCGCTGGCGTGGGGTCGTTTCTCACGATCGAAGCGCGCAGGCACTTCCGCGGGGCCGACAGCGCCGAAGACGTAAAGCTCGCGCTTGCCGCCCTCGAGCCCTTCTACGCGGGCGCGGCCGACGACGAGCGAGCGGAAGTGCGTCGCGCTCTCGGAGACACCGTCTTCATCAAGAACACGCTGTCGCGATTCAATAGCCGCGACGCCGCGAAGCATGCTGGTCCCACGAACGAACAGCTGAACCAGATTGTCGATCTTGTTTCCAGGGGCGCCGACGCGACGTCGAAGGCCGCCAAGGTTGCCGGGGGCACCCCGTAGACGTCGGTTGGACCGGCGCGATGAAGTGCACGATGGCGGCCACCTAAACGACGAACACCAGCGCCGTTCATTGGCCGCGGAGGACTCCACCTTCGCGGGGTGGAGTCCTCCGCGAACTCGCAACGCCCGTTACCCGCGGAATCACGCGGAATTCCAGGCGTCATGCGCCTTCGCGGGAGCGTCGAAACCGACTCAGGGGTCCCCCAGAGGTCCCCGCGGGGGACCCCTGGGGGACCCTAGCCACATCTCCCAGGCGATTCCTGCCACTGAGCCCAACGAGAAAACCCCCGGCTGACCGGGGATTTTTCTGCGGAGACGGAGGGATTTGAAATCGCGCCGTTGTCAATCGAAGTCAACTGAAACCGCGCGATTCCGAGGGTACTGACGTCGCCGACATCCGCTCCGATCAGGTCGATCCGGTTCGATTCGTGGCAGAAACGTGGCACAAATCTTCAGGCCCTCACAGCTCGTGGATCGCGGGGTTGGCCTCGATCACGGGCAGTAACCTCTCGATCTGGACGAAGAAGCGAGCCGCATCGGGGCCGATCGCGTGACACACGCTCCGCATGTCTCGACGAACCTTGCGGAGATCGTATCGATGGAGGGGTTCGAGGTGGGCGACTCGATTGCGGAGGTCGTGAACGTTGGCGACGCGGGCGACGATGCTTTCGGCTGACCAGTCACCCGGCCAGGCCGGGAACGCGTTCTTGATGGCGACGGTCCAGAGCTTCTGCTTCGACTTGTTCGCCTTGGACGGGAGGAGGTAGCGCCACACGCCGAGCGACATCTGCGCCAGCACGTCATCGTGACTCACCGGCCGGTCGTGGTCCGCGGCGATGCGTCTAGCTCGCGTTGCCCCCTTCGACAATTCAGTCTGGTTCAGCGCGCGCAGCAGGTAGGGGTGCGGGCGCAACAGCCAGTGCGGCGTCCCGGCCATCCCGTCGTTCCAGATACGCAGCTCGCGATCGATGGCGTTGCGCAGGACGAGCTCGAAGACGTGGATCGCCTCCATCGCAGCGCCCGATGCGCGGACATTCCACTCGAACAGTTCGTGCGCGCGAGTGATGTCACCACCGGCGTCATCGAGAATCCGCTGCAGTCGAGCGTCGCCGACGAATCGGGAACTCACAGGCTCGATCGGCGACACACAGGCTAGACTAGACGCACAAACACCGGACGCTTCGCGGATCGGTGCTTACACATAAGGGGCCCGGCGCAAGCCGAGGCCCCTTATCCTTTGCCCCACTTTGAGGTCGTCGCTACATCGCTGTCGGCTGCTCAATGATCCGCGTCATCCGGGAGTCGCTGAACCCCGAGCCGCGCGAGTGCGTAGTCCCACGGGACTCGTTCCTGCTCGAGGCGTATGTTCCCCTCGGCGCTCAGCGACTGGAGCGTCGCGCGTTCACCACGCGTGAGTTGATCGAGTACGCCGACGTTCGGACTTGGATCGATGCCCCACAGGTCGCGGTGGTCGAACAGTGTATCCATATCCATCAACGCCGACGTCGCGTCCACTCCCGCGGCTCGGAGTTGGTTGAGGATGGCGAACCCATGCGAATCCAGGTCCCCCCAGTACATCACCGCCTGGGCCCAGGGGAGGCGAGCCACGAGATCGACGCGGTGCCCACCTCCGTGGACGGCGACTGCTCCGGGGACGTCCGGCATCGCGAGCACGGTGGCGAGGTTCTCGAAGACGAACACCCGCTCGGGACGGATCAGATTCGCTGCAAGGTCGTCGACCGGCGCCGACACATCGGTGAGTCCGTGGAAGGACAGCGACGGGTCGAGTACGCGGACCCGTACGAGCGGTGACGACTCACGCAAGCCGAGGTTGAGCGCGCCGGTTCCCGCTCGATGCAAGGACTCCACGAGCCCGCGACGAGTCTCGATCCACTTGGTGTGGATTCCCCGAATCGGCAGCTCGCGGACCAGGCGACCCGATCCCGGATGCTCGCGCAACCACGCGAGCACATCGACGAGTCGCCCGAAGTCGTCATCGTCGAGGTCGGCGATGGCGCGCGCATGTGCACGCAGAACGCCGCTCACGTCGAATCCAATGGACTCCCGCAGCGCATGGAGTCTCGCCACCAGAACGCGCCAGCCTTCCGTCTCGCCGGCGACGCGAGCGATCGCCTCCGCCCCGCGCAGCACCGCACGGACGGGGACTTCCTGCGACCCGATGCGCGACCAGTTGCGGACGACCCACTCGAGTTCTATCCCTGAGCCTTCATCCAGGCCTCGCCAGGCGTCCACCCACTCGCGGACCCGCTCGAGGTCACCCAGCGCCTCGCGTTCGGTCGGCGGACGCAGCGGAACGTCGAGTACGACGGCGGTCTGCTGCTCAGCAGCCCACATGCGCGCATCACGGTCGAAGAGCTTCTTCGCTCGCGCGCGCACATCCGACGGAGAGACGTACGTGGTCACGCGTGCAGCTCCGCGTGCGGTGAGGCCTGTGTGTCAGGCTCTTCGACGGAGAACACGACGTTTGCGAGCCGCGATGCCCTGCGGTCGGGGTTCGACACCGACGTGATCGCGCCCACGTAAGGCTCGAGGGTCTGCAGCAGCTTCTGCGGTGTGGCGAGGATCATGTGGAAGCCGAACTCGCGGAACACCTCCATCGCGTTTCGCGTGTAGTGGCTGTCGGCCTTATCGAACGCCTCGTCGAGCACGATCGACCCGAACTTCGGGACGTCGTCCTCCTCTTCGGTCAGCTGGTAACGCAGCGCTGCGGCGAGGCAGAAGATGACGAGCTTTTGCCGCTGGCCGCCCGACAAACCCTCAGCAGAGTCGTACACGCGTGTGACGCGGCCGGTGACGTCCTTCTCCCTCGCGAGGAAGCTCACATGAAGCCTCGTGTCGAGCACCCGCACCCGCCAGTCGGCGTCGACGCGGTCTTTGGATCCAAGTCGGCCTATCACCCGCTGCAGGACGGCGAAGCGCTGTTCCGCACCGGCGGCCGACTCGTCCGACCAGTTGCCCTCGACGATGCGGCGGAGGTCGCCGAGGAAGTCTTCGACCTCCGGGGTGCGCATCGTCTTCACATCGATCTCGAGGAACCGGTCTGCACCCTCGAACGGCGACCGCCCGAGCGAGGCGTTGACGGGGAGGATCCGTTCGCGGATGAGTCCCGGGGCGTCACGGAGGTCGCTGAGCAGATGCGCGACGACGTCCTGTGATCGCTCGCGCAAGAGCTTCCGGAACTCGGTCTCCTTCTCCGGCAGCCCGCGGGCAAGGATGCCGTCGCGCAGATCGCGGTAGCCGTAGCGATCGCGAATGTCGGCGGTGAGCTCGGCGGATGCCGCCGGCCACCCGAGCCGAAACTCGGCGGCGCGTCCGGCGAACCCCGCCTCCGCGTCCGCTGCGCGAGCTGCCGCGGCATCCTTTTCCTTCGAGAGCGCCGATTGCACCTTTCGTGCGACTTCGTCGACCGTCTCAAGGCTCACGGAGCGCCGCTCGGCTCGGAAGCGAGCGTCCAGGGCATCTACGGTCACCTCATCGACCGCCTCGGGCGCGGTCGCCTGGAGCTCCGCGATCTGCGACGCGATGGCCTCCACTCGCTGGCGAGCCACCGCGTGGTCGCCGACAGCCCGGGCGTGAGCGGCGTTCGCGTCCTCCCGCCGTTGCGTCGCCCGTTCTGCGACCTCCTGCGCCTCGCGGAGGGTGACTGACTCCTCTGTGAGCGCTCGGAGCTCGTCGCGCCGGGCGGCGGTGACCGCCGCGGCGGATCCGAGGTCGATGTCCGTCCAGGTGAAGGACGACACGCGCGCGAAGACATCGCGGCGGATGTGTGCGTCCTGCCGACGAGTGTCGGCCTCGGCATCCCGGGCTGCCGCCCGCTCCATCGCGGCCGTCGCGTCGCGATGACGCGCGAGCAGCGCGCCGAGCCGCGCTTCGGTGTCGCCGCCCAGCACCCATCGTGTGGCGTCGCCGACATCGTGACGGTCGTCCTTCTCGTACCTGCGCGAGTTGCGCTTGACGAGGCCGCCGATCGTGACACCGCGCTCGATGCCCTCGAGCTCGTCGGGGTGCACGACGCAGGCGTAGTCGAACTCGGTGGCCAGGCGCCTGCGGAGGTAGGCGCCGAACGGTCCGTCGCTCACCGCGAGCCGGTGGACGAGCGACCGGGCATCCTTGGGGCGGCGCGGCTCGTCGACGGTGTGCGGCACCGCTTCGATGACGAGCCGCACACCGAGTGTGCGCGAGTCGGCAGCGCGGCGTGCCGTTGCGAGGTGCTCGTCGCGGACGAGCAGCGTTGTCGAGAGCGAAGCCAGCACACGCTCGGCTGCGCCACGCCAGGCAGAGTGCTGTTCGGCGACCGAGATCAGTTCGCCCGCGAAAGGCAGCGCGGATGCCGGAACGCCGATCGCATCGGCGATGAACCGCCGGGCGCTCAACAGCCTCTCGTCGATGTTGCTTCGGTGATCTCTCAGCGACTGGATCTGCTTCGTGACGTGCTCCAGCGCCTTGCGCGTCTGGCTTGCGGCGTCGCGCACGTCATGCGGTACTGCTGCGATGTCACGCGCGGCTTCTGTGACGGCGGCCGCGAGCATCTCCGCGAACTGCTCGGCGTCTTCGGGCAGCGGGGCTCCGATGCGCGCCAGTTCGGCGACGAGCTGGGCTCGGTATTGCCCGGTGATGTCCTCGTCGCGCTGCGCGCTTTCGATCCGCTCCTGCAGCAGCTCGACCCGCGCTCCTCCCTCGTCCCGGACGCGCGCCTTTGCGCTCTCCAGCGCTTCGGCGGCCAGTCGCTGTTCCCGCACAGCGTCGCTCAACTCGCTGTCGGCGCGCGCCAGCCCGGCCCGCGCCGGCGCCTCGGCATCCTTCGCAAGCCGTAGCTTGAGTACCGAAGTGAACGGTTCCACGGCATCGTGCAGCTCAGAGATCGCTGCTGTCTCCGCACCGGCCAGGTCGAACGCCGTGATCGCCTCGTCCACCCTGCGCAGCGAATCGGCCTGCTTCCGCAGATCGACCACGTGCCGGTGTGCGGCGTCGAGCTCCGTGAACTGCTCGACGGCCGTCTCGGCGCGCGCAAAGGTGCCCGGCTGGTCGAGCATGAATCCCCGGAACAGGGCGTCGAGGGTACCGAGATTCTTCGCCGACTGGGTCTTGTGCAGAAGCTGGAGAGTGGCGTCCCCCCGGAACCCGAACTCGCGGATGACTCGCTCATGGAAGCGCCCGTGCCGACCACCCGTGGTGATCAGCGCATCTGGGAAGGCCTTCGACATGCGGCGAGCGTCGATGCCGCCCTCGACGTGCGGCTTCATGTCAAGCAGCCGCACCTGACCGCGAGCGAAGATCCGCGCATCCTTCAGCGCGGTCGGTTCGGTGCGGGTGCCGGGGGCATGGAACACCCGCATCAGTAAGACGGGTTCGTCACGGAGATTCTCGTATCGCAGCAGGATTCCGCTCCACGTCGCTTTTGCTCGCAAATAGCTCGTGGCGGCCCGATCGGCGGTCTCGTCCGCTTCCTTACTCCACGCGCCGCGCACGTAGCTCATGAGGGTGCGATCGCTGTTCCGAGAGGCGCCGTCTTGAGCGGCGGCGTTGAGCCTCAGCCACCGGTCCGGGGTGTAGACGGCGGCGATCGCGTCGAGGAGCGACGACTTGCCCGAGCCGGATGCGCCCGTGAAGAGATGTCCGGCACGCGCGACGCCCACGGCGACGTGGCCGGCGAACGTGCCCCAGTTGACGATTTCAATCTGGGCGAGGCGCCATTGTCCGAGCCTGGTCGGATCGGTCTCCGGCTCGTCGACGGGGAAGCTCAGCATCGTCATTCGGTTTCGTCCTCGTCATCCTGCGATACGGCGGCGACATCGCCCGCACCCTCGCGCGCGATCCGCTGGTACTCCGCCGCGATCGCGCGGATCTGGTCGGCGTCGACGAGCAGACGCAACACAGGTGAGATCTCGGCGCGGTCGTCGCCGACGGCGTGCAGCACGCGCAGTTTGTTCTGCATCTTGTTCCACGATGAGTTGACGCGGCTCGCGAAGTCCTTCTCGTCCCGATCCGGGGTGCGGAACACGGCGAGCTGTTCGAACACCTCCACCTGCCCGACGATGACGCGGCCTCTCCCTTCCTCGCTCAGCAAGGTCTGGCGCAGGATGAGCAGCATCGCGGTGTCGAGGAACGTGAGCGACTCGGACCGTACGGCTTTCGGTGCGTCGTCGGCGGGCGCATTGCGGACGAACGCGAACTCGTTGTCACGATCGATGACCAGTTCGAGGAAAAGATCGGCGAGCCGCGATCGGATGACGGCCTCGTCGGTGAGCAACACACCCCACAGCTGCGCCTCGCGCGCTCCGGAAAGATACGGGCCGCGCACCAGACGCAGCAAGACGCGGCGCGTGCGATCGGGAAGTTCACCGACGTCGCCACGCCAGAGTCCGATGTGCTCATCGTCGATGACATCCGCTGTGAACGGTTCGGTCATATCACCGCTCCTGTGAATCGGTGCGCGGCGACCATTGCCGCGCGCGGAACTCCGTCGGCGCCCTGCCACGCCAGAATCTCCGGCTCATCGTCGATGGTTCCCTGTTCGGCGGCGATCGACAGCAGCCCGATCACGCTTCCGACCCCCTGCGTCGCGGGGTGTCGAGCAAGGACCTCCGCGACGGTGCACGAGGCTACCTCTGCGAGCAGGTCGTTCACGTTGCGAGTGAGTTCGTCGAAGTCGATCTCCGTCTCGCGAGCGATCGCACGCAATTCTTCGAGGCTCGCAAGCGAGGCTGTCTGCGTGACGACCTCTTCGGTGGCGGCGAATTCGGCGGGATCATGAAGGTCGATCGCACCGACACTCGACAAGGCGACAGCAGAGAGATCCAGGGTGAGCGACGTCGACTGCCATGGCCGCGTTTGCGAGGCTGCTGCGACGCCTGCGTGCTGAGCGTCGCGCAGCAGTGTCCTCAAGACCCGGTCCCGCTGATAGTCCTGCGACTGCACGTAGCGGCGAAGCGCCCGCGCGAAGAGCGTGATGACATCGTGGATCTCGGCGCTTCGGCCCTTGAGCGTCGTGAGGAAGGAGCGCAGCACCCGGCGCTCATCCGAGGTGAGGTCGCGAGCGAATCCGCGATCCAGGATTCGGCGGACGTCGGCCGCGAAGGCTGCGCCGAGCGCAGGGTCGAGGACGAGTTGGGAGAAGGCAGCGAAGCTGCGGCCGGCGTCCGAATCGGAGATGTGGTCGATGCCGCGGAAGACCTCGTCGACGACCGATGCTTGAGAGACATCGGACTCGACGATCTTCGCCCGCAGCGACGTGTTCAGAGTCTCGAACTCGGCACGCACCCGAGCGAAGTCGTCAGGAACGTCCGCAGCCTGCGCCAGCACATCGCGAACGCGTTCGAGCGCCCGGTCTTCATCGATCGCCGCTTCGTCGCCCGAGCGGAGGCTCTCGATCCGGCGCTCGATCGCTTCGATTTCCTCCTCGAGCAGTGCGATGCGTGCTGAGACGTCCGGATCGGTGTCGATCGCGAGGCGGCGCACTTGCGCGGCGAGGCTCGCAAGCCGCGATTCGGTCACACTCGAACGCGGCGCGGCGCGTCCCTGGAGGAATCGGATGCCCGCAATCGCGTCCGGCGACAGCTCGAGCGTCTCACCTCGGGCTTCCGACGACGGCCGACGCACAAGGAATCCGGCCGTCCGCCACTGCCCGCAGTACCCCTTCGCCGTCAGCGGCAGGGCGATGCCCTGCGCGCGCAGTCGCTCGAGGTCGGCGTCGATCCGCTCGTACAACTCCTCGGCATCGACGCGACGCTCATCCCCGCCCAGGTGAATGCCCAGAAGACCAGCGATGGTGGGCGCGCTGTCCGCTCGCAGAAGCTTCCACGCAGCGTCGCGCTCGACGAGCTGGGCGAGCTCGAGAACCTGAGCGACGGCGGGCACGGGTCCATTCTGTATGAGTGCCCCGACATCAGACGACATCGTGACCCGCGGCGACCTTTCGGCAGGTTCAGCCGATCATGTAGACCATTCCCCGCCCGTCATCGGCGAGCGCCTTGACGAACTCTTTGGCGCGCTCGAGGAAGTCGAGCACGTAGCGGATCTCATCCCCATCGTCCGCGCCGAACGGGCTTCGCCATCCGACCGCCCACGCGCGTACCCTTGGCTCGTCGAACGCACAGAGGTCGTCGCGGATCGCCGGGATCTCCTCGGGGAGGACCGTCCTGACCCACGGGTCCCAGCCCATGCCACGCATCGTGACGCGTCCCTCGAACATGCTGTAAGCAGGGGCCTCTTCGCGAGCATCCGGTATCGGACGGGTGAGCGATTGCAGAGCCGACCACGCCTTGTCGAGGTAGAGCATGTCGCTCTTCGGCGACACCTGCTCGAAAGTGGCGACGCTCACGCTCGCGTGAGGCTCCATCCCCCAGGCGTCCGCGAGCGGATCGCTCGACAAGATGCTGTCTGGGTCATCGATGGCCTGCTGAGCACGCTCGGCGTCGAAGGCATATGCGTAGTAGCGGATTCCCATGTCTCAAGCATCGAGGTCGGGGCATGTTCATGTTCACGCTCAGCGACCGCCTGGGGACAACTCGCGTGAGGTTCTCCCTGTGGAGGAGAAGACGCGGGCTGCGGCACCAACGGAGACGGAGGGATTTGCGCTCTCGGTCCTCCGTTCATGCGGCTGCAACCACGCGACCGGCACGCGCCAAGCGAGCAGAACGCTCAGCGGACTCCCGCACAACCGCAAGACTGCCCAACGCCAACCACGCCGCAAACGTGGCAGAAATGGCAGATTTGGTGGCAGAAGCGGAAGAAATTAGCCCTTGATCAGGGATTTTCAGAGCGGAGACGGAGGGATTTGAAATCGCGCCGATGCCAATCGAGCTGATCGAAACCGCATGATTCCGCAGGTTCTGAAGTCGCGGATGTGCTCCTCGATCAGGTGAGTTCGATTCGATTCGTGGCAGAAACGTGGCAGCCCGTATGCTGCCCGCTCGACCGGATTATCGACGACCGGGTTTCACGCACGGCCCCCGCGTCCATGGTCCCGAAACGGCGCCATCCTACAAGATGACTAGTGACCTCCCATGCCAACCCGCCTCTTGAGGATATGCCACGTGCGTTCCAGCCGGTTATAGAAGTCCCTGACACGACGCGGGTCCTCGTCAACCATCTTTACCCAACTCACACCCTGATAGTCCTCGTAGCGCAGCCCGGCGGGCCGCCGATCGTCCTCCAGCGCCGCCCAAGAGACCTGAAATGTGTGGCGGCCCCCGCTCGGCACGGCAATATAGGAAAACTCTGTGGAACGACCTCTCCGATCCAGGAGTTGCACCTTACTGATCGCATGTTCTCCGTGATTTTGGACGGCGAAGGTGGAGGCCCCCTCCTCAACGAGGACCGCATGCTTAGCCGCCGCAATTGCACGTCGATTGTCGAGTCTCTGGTTCCTCACCAACCAAAACGTGTTGAACAGCGAGACTGCTACGGCGAGGTAAGCGGCGACGGAGCCGAAGACGGCCGGATCAAAGTTCACTCGATAGCCCGGGCGCCCACGACGTGGCCCGCCATGATGGAGTACGAGAAGCGGAACGTCCCGACGCCTGGCGCGCTCCCGTTCCGAACGAGAATGAGCACCCCATCGAGCGCACGGGCCGCAGGACGGAGTCGCTTCTTGCGAAGACGTGACTTACGCTCGCCGAGATGGATTTTGATCTCGTTCCGAATCCAATCGAGAGTCGCAATGAGTTCCTCGCTGGTCTCAATGGGAACTCGATCGAGCCCGCGACGCGTGCGCTTACGGATTGACCTGCGCGCACGGCCGGGGACACGCCAAACATCATGCTTACGGTGAGGGAAAAGCTCCGCGAATATATCTACCTCGTCGCGCCAAGCTTCGCCGCTGAGGTGTTCGCGCTTCAAGACGGAGTAACAAGCATCAAGACTTGCCCCCGCTCGAAAGGCACCCCGATAGCGATCAACGATCTTGGCGCAGCAAGGGGCGACCTTGATGACCAACTTGTCGAAGTAGGAGTCGACATCGTCAGGCGCCCGCCATTCGGGTCCATCGCTGACCTGCGCGCTGCGTTGCCAAAGACCAGTGAGCATGGATCTTGCTTCCTGGAGTCCGTGCACTGCCGCCGCTAGTGCTGCCGCTTCGGATTCGCGGTTCCCCACCAGTGACACACCCCCAGTCCTCCACGTGGCCATTCACTCAGATCGCTAGCATAGCGCCAGGCGAAGCGCAAACTACATCCGTGTAACTCTGGAGCGAACGGCGGTGGCCAGCGTAGAATGTTTCGTCGACCTGCGTGGGGAAAAGGTGATGAGCTTGGGAGAGAACGAGACACAACATCATCTCGTACTCGACGACGTTGGCGACCTAGAGTTGGCACGGACGGCGGTGGCCGTGGTTGCTAGTCACCACCTGCCATTTGGACTTCGATCACACATCTGGAAGCGCGACCTCAAGCGAGTGGCACGCACGATTGATCTAGCGGTATACGCGCGACACACGACGGGATCGACCGCCCCACTTCACCTGTCGTCGAACGACAGCGACATCTGCGTTGCGGCCATCGAATGGAATGCCGAGCGCGAGCACCTACTACCTGTTGGATCCGTTGTCGGATATCGAGAGCTGCTCAACCGCGTCGAAGCCGCAGACTCTCAGTAGTCGGGCAACAGCGCTCGCAAACCACCCGCGGCTGCTAAACGAGTGGGTGATGCGATAACCTGCCATCCCGATCGAGTAATTCAACTCGACGCATCGAGCAGATCCCTCGCGGCGCGGCTGATCTGCTCGAGTTCGAGAGACGCCGCACTACGGTTCTCCTGCGCTGCGACTACCTGGCCTCGTAGCCCGTCAATCTCCGCGATGTACGGCCGAAACTCTGCGTCAATCTGGGCACGAACATCAGCGTGCAGGTCTGTCGCCGCGCGCTCGGCCTCTGACATGACCCCGTTCACGACAGTCCGGCGGCGCGATTGCCGCCGGCGCTCAGCCTGGAGCTGGGCAATCTCGTCAATAGCGACCTTGCCCCCTTCGAGTATGTTTAGCGCCACGCCGATCTTGTTCGCGTGCTTGGCGACCCGCCCCACCTTGTCCGCAGTCTTCACGGCCTGCCACGGCTTCAACTTGATCCCCAGTCGGGATGCGAGCCCCTTTACAGCGGTATGTCCAAACGTCCCCGAAGAGTCCGCGAGGTTTCTCCCCTGGCCCGCTCCCCATTGCGCGACGAACTTGGTGGACCACTCGGGTATCTTGCTCACAAACGCGGGCATGTTTGCCATCGCGGGGAACTTGCGCTTCCGAGCCCCGCCGCGGATCGAGAATGCAGCGCGTCTGGGCTCATTCACCTCGACGGCAAAATCCGTCAACTCGGCGACGGTCCGCGCCTGCGGGCCTCGCTCGATGGATGCGACCTCTGAGCCAAGGTCGGTAAGAAGTTCACGCCAGAGCGTGCCCACAAGACTGTTGCGACCTGTCCAAGTTGCGGCGCCCGCTCTGAAGTGATCGTCGGCATTACTCGCGCATGTCCGTACTGCACTCAGCCTCTGCCCGCGTAAACGGCGAGCCGCGTCATAAGCCCATGACTTGCTTCTTCTTTGCCTGAAACTCATCATCGGTGAGGACCCCAGCGTCGGCGAGTTCTTTCAGCTTCTTGACGGTCTCAGTCTGCTCATCAACTGACAACGCTGGCGCAGGAGCTGAGGTTGCCCCGGAGTCAACGGGCGACCCGACCGGCGCGGCGTTCATGGGGTTGAGTCCAGTCACTACCCCCAGTCCGACCGCGAGTCCCGCGGCGTCTCCTAACCCGTGATCCTGGATGCCCTGGGCGATCTTCTGCTGGGCCAGGACGTTCGACGCTTGTTGGGAGACGCCTTCGTACGCAGACACACTTAGGCGGTTGGATGCGAACTGCCGGACGAGCTCTCGCGAAGCCGTCGAGAACTCGATGTTCTCGATGCCGACGTTGACAAGGTCGAGTCCGTATCGGGTGATCCAGGAGCCCAGCACGCCACTGTCGTCCGCCATCGCATGTGCGATCTCTCCAGCGTGCGCGGGCATCTCGGGAAGTCGACGCGTTCGCGAAAGCGCGTTGACGGCGGTGATGAACGCTTGCAGGAACTCCGCCGAGATCTGTTCCTGAGCACCTGGGCTGTCAAAACTGTAGTGCCGACTATTGGCGGGCAAGAAGTTCCGCACGAAGGTCACAGGATCGACGACCTGGAGGACGAACGAGCCGAAGGCGGTGAGCTCGAGATCGGCGTTGTAGAACAGGTCGTGATACGCCATCGGCGCCCGAGTTCCGAACTTCAATCCGCGCAACTCACGAAGGTTGACGAACGAGACCCACTTCTGATCGGCTGTCTGGCCACCGTAGCCAAAGCGCTCGGCGGCTTGCCGGAAGACGGACTCGACGACGCCGTCTCCCGCGAAAACGCTGGCTTGGCCAAACAGGTACTCGTATCCACCCGGTTCGGTGACGATCTCCTCGACCCCGCCCTCGCCGAAGATCAGCGCCGCAGTGTTCTCTGGAACAAAGATCTTCGACCCGTTTGAGATGACATCGGCGGAACCGCGGCGGTTTACCCCGCGACCCGTGTTGCTCTGACGGAAAAGTCCGGGCGCCACCACGGTTCGCTCATCGAACGGCCCGGAGGTGATGATGTCTTTCCCTGAATCAGCCCCACTACTGGTTCCTCCTTGAACTTACCTACGCCGGCCGGCGACTCGGCACCCGCCCTCGGGCGGTCGAAATGCCTATCGTCATCCTCGCATGGGGTCGCGTCCCGAATGATGCCGGGGAGGCTGTCCGCGAGCTGCGGCGGGAGGTCTTGACTGTTTCGTGGCAGAAATGTGGCAGAAGCGCTTTCAGCGCATCGCCGAACTAGCAGAAAACCCGCGGAATTCCGCGGGTTTCGAGCCATGTTCTGAGTGGCGGAGACGGAGAGATTTGAACTCTCGGTTCCCAAAAGGGAACTCCACCTTAGCAGGGTGGTGCACTAGGCCGGACTATGCGACGTCTCCAGAACATCCGCGCGAAACGGCGCGGATGCACTCGGCAATCATAACTGCTTCGGCGGGATCTGCCGAACCGAGCCGGCCTACCGCTCGGCGACCGTGCAGGTGACCTGCGCGGCGGTCTGGCCAGTCACGGTGCTCGGCAACGCGACCGCGGTCTCGGTCGGTGCGGGCTCGACCGGCGGCGCCTCGGTTGATCCCGGCGCCGGCGTCGCTGTCGGGGTCGGCGTGGGAGCCGTGGCTTCGCCGACGACCTCCGTGCCGTTGCCGTCACTCGTCGATCCGGTGAGTTGCAGCGGTTGATTTGCGGCGAGCGCAGCGAAGAGCACATCCGCATCAGAGGTCACGGGAAGCACCCGCAGCCCACCCTCGGCGTACGCCGTCGGATACTGGACGAAGACGATGTCCTCGTACGGCACGCTCCGCACCGCCATCGCGATCTGGACCATCCGTTGCGGATTCGCGAGCGTGTCGCTGAGCACCAACTGCCCGCTCGTGACCTGCTTGACGGCGGTGTTTGCGAGGTTGAGAAGCGTGCCGGGGTTCGCCAGCACGCCGTCCGACTGGAGCTTTCGCACCATCGAGCTCATGAACTGCTGCTGGTTCGAGATGCGACCGAGGTCGGACCCGTCGCCGATGCCGTGGCGGATGCGGAGGAACTGCAGCGCCTCGGCGCCGACGAGTGTGTGCTGCCCCGCGGCCAGATCGAGACCGGTGTGGATATCGCTGATGTCATCGGAGAGACAGACGTCGACACCCCCGATCGCGTCGGACATGTTGATGACGCCTGTCCACCGGATCGCGCCGGCGAACTGGATGTCGACACCGGTGAGCTTCTCGACCGTCAGCACGCTGCAGGCGAGCCCGCCATACATGTACGACACGTTGATCATCTGGGCGCTCATCGCCGAATACTGCGTGCCGTCTTCGCCCGTGCACGACGGGATCGACACGATCATGTCGCGCGGGAAGGAGACGACGGTGACTCGTCGCGGAGCATCGCTGATGTTGATCAGCATCGTCACATCGTTGCGTTCGCCCTCCGCATCCGCCGCGGCGCACCGCGGGAACAGAGCGAGGTCTTGCCCTTCGCACGAGTCGGTTCCGACGAGCAGCATGTTCACGCCGCCCTCGATCTCGCCGATGCTCGGCGGCAGAGCAGCCTCGTCTTCACCGATCGAGACACCGGAATCGGCGACGGCGCGCGCGGCATCCCACAGGTAGAAGCCACCCACCGCGGCGACACTCACCACGACGACGGCGACGATCGCGCCGAGCATCGTGAGGATCTGCACGAACGGGTTCGGGGACCGCAGGATTCCGTGACGCGCGACGGGCTGACGGCGCGAAGACGCCTTACCCTCGGGGCGTGAACTCACGGGGGATCCTTTCGAAAGCGGAGGGTGTGGGATTCGTCCCCACCGTCTCTCCGATGATCGCTGCGCGCTCATCGGAGCCTCTGACGGCGTGGGCCCACCTGAAGGTTCGAACCTCAGCCCCAATTGGTTGCGAGGCGGCCCCCTCCGGGGCCCCCTCCCAACCAGCGGAGGGTGTGGGATTCGAACCCACGGGACATTGCTGCCCACTGGTTTTCAAGACCAGGTCCATCGGCCGCTCGGACAACCCTCCCGACAGAGGCCGAAGCATCCGTCGAACAGCGCTGAGTCTAGTCGACCGCGTTCTCCCCATTGTCACGGAAAGCGCCTGTGGACCGGCTGAAAACCCCTATAGACCTCGCAAAATCTCCGCAACTCCGCCCGCGTAGACGGATGCTGTCGTCTCGGATGCCGCAGCTCGCACCTCGTCCGGCCCCTGCGCCATGGCGATCGCGCGCCCCCCGTGCTCGCGCGCCCAGCGGAACATCCCGACGTCGTTGCGACCGTCGCCCATCACGAGCACATGTTCAGGATCGACGCCCAACCACGTGCGTACTCGCTCGAGCGCGGTGGACTTGTCGACACCCTGCGGGGCGATGTCGAGCCACGCCGACCAGCCCACCGCGTACGACACCTTGTTCAATCCGATGCGGGCGACCAGGTCGACGAAGTCCTCGTCGGTGTCCTCCGGCGAGACCACGACGACGCGGCAGACCGGCTGCGAGGCGAGTTCGTGGAAGCTCACTCGCTGTGCGTGAGCGAGATTCCAGTCGTCCATCTCACCGGTGTAGCGGCGACGTCCGTCGGCGAGCTCGACCATGTAGTTGGCGTCCGGCAGGTGCTCCCCGAGGAGGGTCAGCACTTCGGCAGGGTCGAACGTCTCGATGTGGAAACGCTCGTAGCGCAGCTCCTCAGCGAAGTCCCCGTCGATCCGCTTCATGATCACGGCACCGTTGGAGCACACGGCGTAGTCGGGCGCGAGATCGAGCACCCGTTGGATGCCGCGCGTGCTCTCCCACGCCCGGCCGGTCGCCAGCATGACCTCGTGGCCGGCGCGATGCGCGTGGGCGATCGCCTCGACGACGCCCGGGCTCAAGGTCTCGTCCTCGAGCAGCACCGTGCCGTCGACATCGAGCGCGATGAGCAACCGCTCGATGGGCGCCCCGGCATCCTCCGCCTCGTCGGCGAGGTCCTCGACCAGCGCGGCAGCCTGAGCCTCCGGGACGATCTCGATCGACCCGGTGGCGGGGAGGTGGGTAGAGCTCATCCGATCGGCTCCGCGACCTCGATGCCGCCGAGGTACGGGCGGAGCACCTCGGGGATGACGACCGAGCCGTCGGCACGCTGGTGTGTCTCGAGCAGGGCGACGATCCAGCGCGTCGTCGCGAGCGTGCCGTTGAGGGTCGCGACCGGTGCGGTCTTGCCCCCGTCCGGCCGGTAGCGCACATCGAGACGGCGCGCCTGGTAGCTCGTGCAGTTGCTCGTGGAGGTCAGCTCACGATACGCACCTTGCGTGGGCACCCAGGCCTCGACGTCGTACTTCCGCGCGGCGCTCGAGCCGAGGTCACCGGCGGCGACATCGATCACGCGGTAGCTGAGACCGAGATCCTGCAGCATCTGCTCCTGCAGGGCGACGAGGCGCAGGTGCTCCTCTTCGGCATCCTCCGGGGCCGTGTAGACGAACATCTCGAGCTTGTTGAACTGGTGCACGCGGATGATCCCGCGGGTGTCCTTGCCGTACGAGCCGGCTTCGCGGCGGTAGCACGTCGACCATCCGGCGTAGCGCTTGGGTCCGGCCTCGAGATCGATGATCTCGCCCATGTGGTAGCCGGCGAGGGGCACCTCGCTCGTGCCGACGAGATAGAGGTCCTCGCCCTCCAGGCGGTACACCTCATCGGCGTGCTGACCGAGGAACCCGGTCCCCTTCATCACCTCGGGCCGCACGAGCGTCGGCGGGATCATCGGGATGAACCCGGCATCCACCGCCCTCTGCAACCCGAGCGCCATGAGGGCGTACTCGAGACGCGCGCCGATGCCGGTCAAGAAGTAGAAGCGGCTCCCCGAGACCTTCGTGCCGCGCTCCATGTCGATCGCGCCGAGCTTCTCACCGAGCTCGAGGTGGTCGAGCGGTTCGAAATCGAAGGATGCCGGTTCGCCGTGCGTGCGGAGCGTCACGAAAGCCTCTTCACCGCCGGCGGGAACACCGTCGATCACGATGTTCTCGATCTTGCTGAGCGCGGCTTCGGCGACCTCCTCGGCGGCAGCGGCGATCGCCTGCGCCTGCTTGACCCGCTCGCTGAGCTGTTTGCCCTCCGCGACGAGCGCAGCCTTCTGCTCCTTCGGAGCCTGAGCCACCGTCTTGCCGTGCGCGTTCTGTGCGGCACGGAGCTCTTCGAACGTGGTGATGGCTGCGCGGCGCTCCCGATCGGCGGCGAGGGCGGCATCGACGGTGTCGGGCGACTCGCCGCGGGCCTCCTGCGAGCGCTTGACGAGGTCCGGCTGGTCACGGAGGAAGGCGAGATCGATCACCGGTCAAGTCTAGAGCGCCGGGTATCCTCAGCCTCATGACCGACTCCCCCGCCTCGCAGCGCGCCGCGCTCGTCTACAACCCGATCAAAGTGGATGCCGAGGCCCTCCGCTCGACGGTCACCGACGCCAGCGCCGCCGCCGGATGGGGAGAACCCCTCTTCTTCGAAACCACGGTCGAGGAGCCCGGCAACGGCCTGGCCCGCGAGGCTCTCGCGCAAGGCGCGACCGCCGTTCTCGTCGCCGGCGGCGACGGGACCGTGCGCGCGGTGAGCGAGGCGATGAGCAGGTCCGGCATCCCGCTGACGATCGTGCCGAGCGGCACCGGAAATCTCCTCGCGCGGAACCTTCGGTTTCCCCTCGCCGATCCCGACGCGATGGTCGAAGCGACCTTCACCGGCGAGCACCGCCCGATCGACATCGGCTTCGCGCGCATCACCCGGGTCGACGGTGAGTCTGCCGAGCACGGTTTCGTCGTCATGGGCGGGATGGGGCTCGATGCGGCCATGATCGCGAACACCAGCGGCGACTTGAAGAAGAAGGTCGGATGGCTCGCGTATATCGGCGGCGCCGCACGCTCCCTCGTCGGCGCGAAGCCGTTTCTCGTGCACTACCGGGTGCCCGGGCACCGGTTCCACCGGGCGCGCGTACAGAGCGTGCTGGTCGCCAACTGCGGCTCACTGCCAGCCGGACTCGAACTCATCCCGGAGGCGTCGGTGTCGGACGGAGAGCTCGACGTCGTCATCTTCCAGCCGAAGAGCGCGTTCGGCTGGCTCGCCGTGTGGCGACGCGTCGCGTGGGACAACAGCGTGCTGAACAAGACGCGCGCCGGGCGGCGCGTGCTGCGACTGCGCACGAAGGACAATTCGGTGCGCTACGCCCGCGGCAGAGGGCTCGAGCTCTCGACCGACGAGCCCCAGCACGTGCAGCTCGACGGCGACGAGTTCGGTGAAGGCACCGCGATGACCTGCCGGATCGTCGCCGGCGGACTCCTCATCGCGGTCCCGAAGGGACACCCCGGAGCCGCCACGTGACCTCTCTGGTCTGGCTGCGCGACGATCTTCGCCTGGCCGATAACCCCGCGCTGCGCGCCGCGGCGGACCGCGGGGAACCGATCGTCGTGCTGTTCGTCCTCGACGAGGAATCGCCGGGCATCCGCCCGCTCGGCGGAGCCGCGCGCTGGTGGCTGCACCACAGCCTCGCCGAGCTCGGCGAGCGCATCGCCGCGAAGGGCGGGACGCTGGTGCTGCGGCGAGGGCCGGCGGCCGACGTCGTTCCTTCCGTCGCGCGGGATGCCGGCGCCACCGCTGTGTTCTGGAACCGCCGCTACGGCGGCCCCGAGCGTGAGATCGACACCGATCTGAAGGCCCGACTGCGCGGCGACGGGGTCGACGTCGCCTCGTTCGCCGGGTCGCTGCTCTTCGAGCCGTGGACGGCGAAGACGGGAGCCGGAACGCCCTACGGCGTGTTCACCCCGTTCTGGCGGGCATGCCGGCAGCTGCCCGCGCCGCGCGCGCCGCTCGCCGAACCGCGCGCGCTTCCCGGGCCGGTGCTCGACGGGGACGACCTCGCCATGTGGGGGCTTCTGCCGACCCGACCGGACTGGGCAGCCGGACTCCGCGAGCGGTGGGCCCCGGGGGAAGTGGCCGCCCGAGCTCGGCTCCGCGAGTTCCTCGAGGAGGACGCCGCGACCTACGACCGGGCGCGCGACGAACCGGCCGCCGGCGCGACGTCGCTCCTCTCGCCCCGCCTGCGCTGGGGTGAATTGAGCCCTTTCACCGTGTGGGACGCTGCGATGTCGTCGGAGGCACCGATCGGCGGGTTCCTCTCCGAGATCGGGTGGCGCGAGTTCGCGTGGCACACCCTGTTCCACTTTCCCGAGCTCGCGGCGAAGAATCTGCGGCCGGCCTTCGACGCCTTCCCCTGGCCACCGCTCGCCGAGGACCGCCTCCACGCGTGGCAGCGGGGGCAGACCGGGGTGCCGCTGGTCGACGCCGGCATGCGCGAGCTCTGGCACACCGGCTTCATGCACAACCGGGTGCGCATGGTCACGGCATCCTTCCTCGTCAAGAACCTGCTCATCGACTGGCGCCGCGGCGAGGAATGGTTCTGGGACACGCTCGTCGACGCTGATTCGGCCAGCAATCCCTTCAACTGGCAGTGGGTCGCCGGCTCCGGGGCCGATGCCGCGCCGTACTTCCGCGTGTTCAATCCAGAGCTGCAGGCGAAGAAGTTCGACGGTGACGGGCAGTACATCGGGGCGTGGGCGCCCGATTCGGCGAACATCGAGCCGGTCGTCGACCTCGGCGAGACGCGACGCGCTGCGCTCGCGGCCTACGAGGCCGTGAAGGCGGGCGGCCGGTCCTGAGCCGGCTGGCGTGAGCCCTCCTGCGGGAATCGGGGGCGTGTGGCCACGCGCCACCGTACCGTGCGCAGGATGAATCACTCGCCGAGGCGAGTGCGGCCCTGAAATCACGCGGCGTGCGCACGCGGACCGCAGCAGCGATCCTGTACACGGTACGGAGGCCGGCTGCGCCCGCGCGGTCCACGAGGAAGCGCGGCACACCCCCGTGCCGTATTCAGTCTGGAGCGCGCACTGACGCGAGCCGGGCCGCGGAATCTCGCGGCGGGGCCGCGCCAGCCGACGCGGCCAGACTGAATACGGACCGGGTGGGCGGGAGCAAGCCGGGGAGGTGGCGGTGGCGGTCGGGGGAGAGGGCGACGCGGCGGTGGGGGCGCGCGGAAGGGGCGACTCGCGGGAATGGCAGAGAGGGAATGGCAGAGAGGGAATGGGCGAGAGGGAATGGGCGTTGGGGTAGGGGATGAGCACCTCCCCCGCACTCTCTGTCCTTGACCTCGTTCCCGTGCGCACGGGGCAGACCAGTGTGCAGGCCGTCGCAGCCTCGCTCGACCTCGCGGTCCGCGCCGACCGCCTCGGGTATCACCGCTACTGGTTCGCCGAGCACCACAACATGCCCGCCGTCGCGTCGACGACGCCGCCGGTGCTCGCCGCCGCTGCCGCCGCGCGGACTACCCGCATCCGCCTCGGATCCGGCGGCGTGATGCTCCCGAACCACTCCCCCCTCGTCGTCGCCGAACAGTTCGCCGCGCTCGAGGCGATCGCCCCCGGACGCATCGACCTCGGCATCGGCCGCGCTCCCGGCAGCGACCCCGTCATCACGCAGCTCCTCCGGATGAGCGGCACCACCAGCGACGTCGACAAGTTCCCCGAGCACATCCGCGACATCATCGGACTCCTCTCGGGCGAAGGTGCGACCCTGAGGTTCACGTCCGGAGGCACCTACGACGTCCACGCCACGCCGGCCGCCACGGGCACCCCCGAGGTCTGGCTGCTCGGCTCGAGCGACTACTCGGCGCAACTCGCGGCCGCGTTCGGACTCCCCTACGTCTTCGCGAATCACTTTTCGGGCGAGGGACTCGAGCGCGCCGTCGATCTGTACCGCACTCAGTTCCAGCCGTCAGAGCACCTGGCCGCACCGCGGACGTTCCTCACGGCGAACGTCATCGCCGCGGCATCCGACGCCGAAGCCGAAGAGCGGATGCTGCCGCAAGCCCGCATGATGGCGCGCCTGCGCGGCGGACGGCCCCTCGTCGCGCTCGAAACCGTCGAGCAGGCCGCGGCCGCCGAGGCGAACGACGGACTGGCCGCACCGGTGCTCGACGGCATGCGCTCGCGCTCGTTCGTCGGGACCGGCCCTGATGTCCGCGCACAGCTCGCGACGTTTGCCGCACGCTTCAACGTCGACGAGATCATGGTCTCGCCGGTCGCGGGCGCGTACGACTCCGAGCCGATGGACCGCGCCGACAGCCGCATCCAGACGCTGGAGCATCTCGTCGCCTGAGGGGCGCCCCGGCTCACGGTGTCCGCGCGGCGTCCTGAGGAACTCCTGAAGCCGCTCATCCGGCCGCCGCAGGAGCCGCGCGATTTCGTGGTCCGAGTGCGCGTCGCGGCGTCAGCGCGCGGCGAGCCGCAGGAGTTGTTCAGGTGCGCGGGATCGCACGGACCCCGAGGGAACAGCCGCGGACGGATCAGACCTCGGGCTCGCCCGAGATCAGGCCGCGCAGCCAATCGCGAGCCTCAACGAACACGTCATCGGAATAGCGATCCGGGTACCGCACGATTGCGCGGTCCGCGCGCGGGTATGACCCGAGGAACATCAGCTTGGGGCTGAATCGCCGCAGGCCCAGCAGGGCATCGGCCATGCGCTCATCCTCGACGTGTCCATCCGCGTCGATGACGAAACGGTAGCGGCCCAACTCGTCGCCGATCGGACGAGAGGCCAGGAGCGACAGGTTGATCCCTCGGGTCGCGAACTGCTCGAGCAGCTCGAGCAGTGCGCCCGGATACTCCTCGGGAAGCTCGACGATCAACGACGTCTTGTCGGCGCCCGTCGGTGCAGGGGCCGCGACCGTGCGGCTGACCAGCACGAACCTCGTGACCGCCTTCGCGTTGTCGCCGATATCTTCGGCCAGCAGTTCGAGGTCGTAGTGCTCGAGGATGCCGGGCGGGGCGATGGCCGCATCCGCTTCGCTCACCCCGTCGACGATCCCGACCGCCGAAGCGACATTGCTCGCCGCCGGGAGGTGCGCGTGCTCGGGCAGATTCGACGAGAGCCACTGCAAGCACTGGCCGTAGGCGACGGGGTGGGCGGCGACGAGCGACACGTCCGCGAGGCGTGTGCCCGGCCGCCCCACGAGGACGAAATTCACCGGCACGAGATATTCACCGATGATGCGGAGCCCGGGCATCGTGGCCAAGGCATCCTGCGCCGTGGAGACTCCGCCGTCGACCGAGTTCTCGATCGCGATCATGGCGGCATCCGACCGGCCTTCGACGACGTCGGCGAGCGCCTCGCCCACATTGCGGACGGGACGCCAGATCTGATCCCGCGCCTCGGGCACCTGGCTCAGTGCCGCTTCCGTGAACGTGCCGGCAGGGCCCAAATAGCTGTAGGTGCGACGAACGGGCACACCGGGATCAAGGCTCACGGGGCACAAGCCTAGTGCGGGCGGATGGGCGGCGGGCCGTCGCGTACGCTGGCCGTGCACCGCCTGCCCCCGCACGAAGGAGCCCCTCATGCCCGCGTTCCGCACCTGCCGCACCGTCGCGGCACTCCTCGCCCTCGGCGCCCTCACACTCACCGGCTGCGTTCCCGAGCCGGAGCCCGGCGCATCGGCGTCGGCGACCGCTTCTGCAACCGCACGTGCGACGCCGAGCGCGACACCCAGCGCGAGCGCCCCGGCATCCGCCGCTGACTGCGTCATCGGAGACTGGACGACGAGCGAAGCCGACCTGGTCGCGTACTACGACCAGGTCAACGCCGCGCTCGCCGGGGCGGGCGCGACCTTCACCCCTGTCGGCAGCGCGGGCCTGTCGATGCGCGCCGACGGTACCTATTCCTGGCTGCCTGACGTGCAACTGACGGCCGATGTCGCCGGAACTCAGATCCTCATCGACATCGCCGGTTCCATCGACGGGTCGTACACCGTCAGGGGCGACACGATCGCGACGCAGAACGACTCCACCGAAAATCTGCAGATCTCCGCGACGATCGCCGGTGTCGCCACCGACCCGGGCACGATCGGTGACCAGATCGGCGGCGCTCCGCTGGCGAATGCCACCTTCACCTGCTCTCCCTCGACCCTCGTCCTGACCAGCTCTGTCGGCGACGCACCGGTCACGACGACCCTGCACCGCTGACATCAACCTGACACAGAGGCCCGAACGGGGCAGACTGGGCTCATGAGCCGCGCAGGACAGCCCGCAGAAGCATCCGACCTCATCGACATCGATGAGCTGATCGCCGCCTACTACGACCGAAAGCCGGATGCCGCGATCCCCGATCAGCGCGTCGCCTTCGGCACGAGCGGGCACCGGGGGTCGTCGTTGTCGACGAGCTTCAACGAGGATCACATCCTCGCGACGACGCAGGCGATCGTCGATTACCGCACGGCGCAGGGGATCGCCGGTCCCCTCTTCCTCGGCCGCGACACGCACGGCCTGTCCCGGCCCGCGGAGCGCAGCGCGATCGAAGTGCTCGTCGCGAACGGCGTCGATGTGCGCGTCGATTCACGGGATGCGTGGGTGCCGACTCCGGCGCTTTCGCACGCGATCCTGACGTACAACCGGCTCCTCGGCGAGGCCGACCCGGGCCGCTCCGATGGCATCGTCGTGACGCCGTCGCACAATCCGCCGCGCGACGGCGGTTTCAAGTACAACCCGCCGAACGGGGGCCCGGCCGACACCGATGCGACCGGATGGATCGCCGATCGGGCCAACGCGCTGATCGAGGCGGGCCTGGAGGGCGTCACGCGCACGCGCTTCGCCGACATCCCGACCGGCTCGTACGGCTCCTATGACTTCCGCGAGGGATATGTCGCCGACCTCGTCAACATCATCGACATCGACGCGATCCGCACGGCGGGCGTCCGGATCGGCGCCGACCCGCTCGGCGGGGCGTCGGTGGAGTACTGGGCGCTGATCGGGGAACGATTCGGTCTCGACCTCACGGTCGTGAACCCCGAAGTCGACCCCACCTGGCGGTTCATGACGCTCGACTGGGACGAGAAGATCCGGATGGATCCCTCGTCGCCCTCGGCGATGGCGTCGCTCGTCGCGCGCCGGCACGAGTACGACATCCTCACCGGCAACGATGCGGATGCCGACCGGCACGGGATCGTCACCCCGGATGCCGGGCTCATGAACCCGAATCACTTCCTCGCGGTCGCGATCGACTACTTGTACTCGCACCGCCCGGATTGGCCCGCCGATGCCGGCGTCGGCAAGACCCTGGTGTCGTCGATGATCATCGACAAGGTCGTGGCCGCTCTCGGGCGGACCCTCGTCGAAGTTCCCGTCGGCTTCAAGTGGTTCGTGCCGGGGCTCATCGACGGTTCGGTGGCGTTCGGCGGCGAAGAGTCGGCGGGCGCTTCGTTCCTCCGACGGGACGGCTCGGTCTGGACGACCGACAAGGACGGCATCCTGCTGTGCCTGCTGGCCTCCGAAATCCTCGCGGTGACGGGCAAAACGCCGTCGCAGCGGTATGCGGAGCTCGAGGAGCTCTACGGTGCATCGGCGTACCAGCGGGTGGATGCCCCGGCATCCACAGCCCAGAAGGCAGCGCTCGGGAAGCTCTCGGGCGATGCGGTGACCGCCACCTCGCTCGCCGGCGAACCGATCACGGCGAAGCTGTCGCACGCGCCCGGGAACGGCGCGGCGATCGGCGGGCTCAAGGTGCAGACCGAGCACGCGTGGTTTGCGGCCCGCCCGTCCGGCACCGAAGACGTGTACAAGCTGTACGCCGAGTCGCTTCGCGGCGAGGAGCATCTGCGCGAGGTGCAGGCCGAGGCGCGCGCCGTCGTCGCGGAGGCGCTCGGCGGGGTGTGATCCGGACCCACCGGCGGCGGGATCGGCGGCGACATCGGCGGCGACCTGAATACGTCCTGCGCGAGGGGGGAGCGGCTCGCGTCCCACGGCGCTCGATCCGCCGAGCTGCGCGGTGGCACGCTGGCGAGGTTCTCGCTGCTGCAGGAGTTGTGCAGGTCAGCGAGATCTGACCCCGCCGGCCCGCCATCCACGCGTCCGCCGACACAGGTCGATGCCCCCACCGTCCGGCGTGCGGGCATCCGGCCTTGCGCCGACGATCGCGTACCGTATTCAGGACGCACGCCGGAGGCGGCGCCGCACTTCCGCGGTATTCCGCGGTAAGAGCGCGCCCGCGCGGGCGACGGTCCTGAATACGGTACGCCGGAGCAGGTTCTCCCGGGCCGGTCAATGGTCCCGGTGTGCCAGTCCCGATGATGCGGCCAGAGCGGCGCCGGCTTCGGTGAGCCAGCGGGCGGGCTCTGCGAGCGAGGCTTCAGGGCTCCCCGCGAGAGCGGTGAGCGACACCGCACGCGCGAACGCAGTGGTGTCGGCGGGGAGAATGGCATCGTGAACATTTCGTCTAGCACCACTGTCCGGCATCGCGGCTGGACCTCTCCCGCAGGGCTTGCAGCGATGCCCGCCCCGGGCGAAGCCGCTCGCGGTCTGACCGTCACCGATCGCGCGGTGCTGCGCGACGGCGTCGGATTCGTCCCCGTCTCCGGGGAGCTCCACTACAGCCGACTCCCCCGGGCACGATGGGGAGAGCGGCTGCGACAGGTGCGTGCCGCGGGCATCACTCTGGCGTCGACGTACGTCATCTGGAACCATCACTCGTCCGCGCGGGGAGACGCGCGCTTCGCCGGCAACCTCGACGTCGGTGCGTTCGTCGACGAGGTCGAGGCTGCGGGACTCGAGCTCATCCTCCGGATCGGCCCATGGGTGCACGGCGAGGTCCGCAACGGCGGATTCCCCGACTGGGTGCAGGATGCCGCGATCGAGCACCGGAGCGATGACCCGGCCTACCTGGAGCTCGTCACGGAGTGGTTCGACCAGCTGGCCGGCGCCCTCGCCGGGCGCGCCCGACCCGGCGGCCCGATCGTCGGCATCCAGCTCGAGAACGAGCTCTACGACCGGCCCGAGCACCTGGTGACTCTGAAACGGCTCGCCCGGGAGGCCGGCATGTCGGCGCCGCTGTGGACAGCGACGGCGTGGGGAGGAGCGAAACTGCCGGACGGGGAGGTGTTCCCGCTCTTCAGCGGCTATGCCGACGGGTTCTGGGCCGACCCGGAGGACGACTGGCACCCGAGCTTTCGTGCGCACTTCTTCTTCTCGCACGAATGGGACGACCCGGGTGTCGGTGCCGACGTCCGCGCGACGCAGGGCTTCGCCGACAGCGGAGCCATCGAGACCGATCTGCACGGATTTCCGCCGGCGACCTGCGAGCTGGGTTCGGGGATGGCGACGGCCTACCACCGCCGCCCCGTCCTCGACGCGAACGATATCGCGGCGCTGGCCAATGTGACGATCGGCAACGGCTCGGCGTGGCAGGGCTATTTCATGTACGTCGGGGGCGTGAATCCCGCTCCCGACCTGCAGGAAAGCCATGCGACGGCGTACCCCAACGACATGCCCGAGTTCGGGTATGACTTCCACGCGCCCATCGGACAGTCCGGCGACCTGCACGCCTCGGCCGCGCCGCTGCGCGCGCAGCACGCTTTCCTCGCCGCGTTCGGCGACCGGCTCGCCGAGATGACCTCGACGCTCCCCGACGAGCTTCCGGACGGACAATCGGACCGGTCGACCCTGCGGTGGGCTCTACGATCCGACGGCGATCAGGGTGTCGTCGTGATCTCGCAGCATCAGCCGCACGAGCCCGTCTCGGCGGTGGATGCCGCCCTGCGGGTCACCCTGGATTCCGCCGAGGTGGTCTTTCCGCCGGTCACGATTCCGAGCGGGACGATCGCCCGGTGGCCGGTGGCGTGGCGCGTCGGCGGGTCACGGATCGAGTGGGCGACGGCGTCGCTCCTGACCGAGCTACCGGGAGCCGTCCCGACTCTGGTGTTGGTCGCTGAGTCGGGGATCGAGCCGCGGGTCTCGATCGACGGTGACGTTCATACCGGCGTGGGCATGTTCGACGCCGAGGGCGGACGCATCCTCGTCCTGCCGGAATCGGACGCCGGCCTGCTGTGGGTGCGCGATGCGCCCGAGGGCCGCGCGCTGCTGCGCACGGCTGATGAACTCGCCTGGTCCAGCAATGCGCTGCTGCATCGTGGTGCTCGTCTGGTCGAGGTGTTCGATGGTGCCGTCGGAGCGTGGCGCGCGCTCGCGCTCCCCGCCGCTGAGGCGCCCGCATCCCTCGCCCTCACGCCCCGGCTGGTCACCGACCCGCACGCCGTTGCAACCGACCACGGGTTCCGCGAGAGACGCCACTGCGCACCGAGCCGCCCCACGATCGATGGATTCGCGGCGGTGTATTCGCTCGATCTGCCGGAGGGTGCCCTCTCGCCAGACGCCGACGCCGTGATCGACATCGACTGGGCGGGGGATGTCGCCGAGGTTCGCGTCGACGGGCACACGGTCGACGATCGATTCTGGGACGGCGAGCGGTGGTCGGTGTCGGTCGTGGATGCCGGGATCCACCCCGGCAGCAACGTCACGCTGCATGTCCTCCCGCTCTCCGCGCGGACGACGATCGGGCTTCCGGCGGCCGCACGAGCGCGCATCGGGACGGAACAACTGTGTGCTCTCGACGCCGTCGTCGTCCGCGAGCGCGGCAGCTGGCGACGGGTGGACCCCACATGAGCACGGAACTCGTGCGTGTCTATCCGGCCAGCGCGCCGAACGGCTCCGGTCTCGTCTGGGCGCACGGCGGCGGGTTCGCCGGCGGTGACCTCGACATGCCTGAGGCCGACTTCGTGGCCCGCACCCTGGCCGCCGCCGGAACCACCGTTGTGAGTGTCGACTACCGGTTGGCGGTCGGCGGCATCCACTTTCCCGTGCCTCTCGACGATGTCGTGAGCGCGTGGGGGTGGACCCACGCGCGCCGCGCAGAATTCGGGATCGATCGGCTCGCGATCGGCGGGGCGAGCGCGGGCGGCAACCTGGCCGCGGCGGCTACGTTCCGTCTGGCGGGAACCGCGGCGGCACCGGATCTCGTGGTGTTGGCCTATCCGACCCTGCTGGCGATTCAGCCCGTGCCCGATGCCCCCCTCCGCCAGGCTCTCGACGATCACCCGGTCGCCGACCGGTTCGGACCGCAGGTCGTTCGCGAGATGTACGAGAACTACCTCGGCGCTCCGGCAGCCACGGCGTCCGTCGAGGCTGCGCCGGGTCTGGCCACGGCGGCGGAGCTCGCCGACTACCCGCCGACGCTCATCATCAACGGCGAGGTCGACGAACTGCGCGTGTCGGCCGAGGTCTTCGCCGCGAGCCTCGCCGCGGCGGGGCGCGAGGTCGACTGTCGCATCGAGCCCGGCACCGACCACGGCTTCCTCAACCGGCCCGACGGGCCGGCCGCTGCTCTCACCCTTGCGCGCATCGCCGCGCGCCTGAGCCGCTGAGCCCGTCTCGCGGACAGGAGATTCTGCACGCGGAGGGCGATTTCCGGTCGTCACGGCCCCTTCGGCGCAGAATCTCCTGTCGACCGAACCGCAGTGCGGTCAGAACTCGGTATGGCCGAGGTCGATGTCGGGCGCGAAGCGCACGGTAGGCGTGCCGAGGGAGTCGAACTCCAGCACCGTGATGAGGTTCTCGCCCGCGCGGGTCACGGGAGCGGGCACGAAGAGCGTGCGCTGCGGCCCCGATCGCCAGTAGCGGCCCAGGCAGAAGCCGTTGACCCACACGAGCCCCTTGCCCCACCCGTCGGTCGACAGCGCGAGGTCGGCGGGCGCCTCGAGCGCCACCGTCGCCTCGAACACGTGTGCGCCGGCGGTGAGTGGCGCCTCCCCGTGTGACGAAAGCAGGCTGGACCCGTTCTCGAAGGGCTCCAGCGGCACCGCAGACGCATTCCAGCCTGCAAGCGACTCACCGGCGAACGTCGCTGGGCCGATCAGACCCTTCGGTTCGCCGATCCGCGGGCCGTAGTTCACCCGGCCTTGATCTTCCACCAGCAGCTCGAGCAGCCCCTCGCCCCGCGGGAGGGTGATCGACCAGGCGTGGTCCTCGCGGGCGAGCACCCCCACCGGCTGACCGTCCAGGCTCACCCAGGCGCGGTCGCGCACCTCGGAAAACGCGAGGACACCCGCCGCCGGGCCGCGATCGAGCTGCACGCGATAGCGGGCCAGCCCGCGCGAGATCCCCAGGGTGTCCATCGTCGGCACCTCGTTGTGCTCTTGCCAGTCGGGGGCGACGACGTCGCTGAGCGTGCCGACGCTGCGGAGCGGCGCGGTCTCCGGAACCGTGAACGGCGGGCGATCCGGCCGCGCGTACTCGGGCACCGGAGCGTAGCGGGAGATGACTTCGCGGAAGGCCCAGAACTTCTCGGTGGGTCGGCCGGCCTCATCCAGCGGCGCGTCGTAGTCGTAGCTCGTGATCGTCGGCAGCCAAACTCCCTTGTCGTTCGCGCCGTTGGTGAGTCCGAAGTTCGTGCCGCCGTGCAGCATGTAGATATTGACAGACGCTCCGGCGGCCAGAAGGTCATCGAGCTCCCGGGCCGACACCGCGGGGTCGGTCGTGTGGTGGTGGGCGCCCCAGTGGTCGAACCAGCCGCACCAGAACTCCGAGCACATGAGCGGCCCCGTCGGCTGCTGGCGCCGGAGCGCCGCGAGGCGTTCGGTCGCGCGCGAGCCGAACGACCCGGTCGCGTGGAGGCCCGGAATGTTGCCGGCTGCGAGCATGTCCGCCATCGGCTGGTCGACCGTGGTCAAGGGCACCGTGGCACCGGTCTCGAGGAACAGGTCGCTCAGTGCACGCAGGTACGCGTGGTCAGACCCGTAGGCGCCGTACTCGTTCTCGACCTGCAGCATGATGACCGGGCCGCCCTGGTCGATCTGCAGCGGCGCGACGATCTCCATGACCTGGCGCAGGTATTCGCTCACGGCCGCCATATACCGGGGCTCGAGCGTGCGGACGCCGACCGCCGGGTCGCGGAGCAGCCAGGCGGGGAATCCGCCACCGTCGAATTCTGCGCAGATGTAGGGACCCGGGCGCACGATCGCGTGCATCCCCTCTTCCTGCACTTCCCGCAGGAATCGCGCGAGGTCCAAGCGCCCCGTCGTGTCGAACTCACCGCGCGTCGGCGCGTGCTCGTTCCACGCGACGTAGGTCTCGATCGTGTTGAGCCCCATCATCCGCCCCATGCGGATGCGGTCGCGCCACTGATCGGGGTGGATGCGGAAGTAGTGCAGCGCCCCCGAGATCACCCGGTGCGGCTGTCCGTCGAGGAGGAAGTCCTCGGCGCCGATCTCGAACGTGTGACTGGTCATGCTGCTCCTGCCGTGCGTCGGCGCTCGGGGATTCTCCGCGCCGCTGGGGATGTCGTGAGACTACCATGTTGACGTAAACATGACGGGAAACCCGACCGCGTAGAGTGGTCCCGACGCGAGGAGCGAAAGATGAGTTGGCTGGTCACGGGTGGAGCGGGATACATCGGAGCGCACGTCGTGCGCGCGTTGGCGTCGGCGGGCATCGACCCGGTCGTGATCGACGATCTGTCGAGCGGTCACGCGGGCTTCGTGCCCGAAGGCGTGCCGTTCGTCCAGGGGACGATCCTCGACCGTGCCCTGCTCGAGAACACCATGCGCACCCACGGCGTGACGGGCGTCATCCACGTCGCGGGATTCAAGTACGCCGGCGTCTCGGTCACGAGGCCGCTGCACACCTACGAGCAGAACGTCGACGCGACGCGGATCGTCCTGCAGGCGATGGCGGATGCCGGCGTCCACAACATCGTGTTCTCCTCCTCGGCTGCCGTCTACGGCACGCCCGACGTCGACCTCGTCACCGAGGATCTGCCCAAGCGTCCCGCGTCGCCGTACGGCGAATCGAAGCTCATCGGCGAATGGCTGCTGCGCGACCAGGCGATCGCGACAGCAGGTTCCGAGCATCCGCTCCGCCATACCTCGCTGCGGTATTTCAACGTCGTCGGTTCCGCCGATCCCACGGTCTACGACACGAGCCCGCACAACCTGTTCCCGATCGTGTTCGAGAAGCTCCTCGCCGGCGACGTCCCTCAGATCAACGGCGAGGACTACGCGACTCCGGACGGCACGAACGTCCGCGACTACGTCCACGTCGGCGACATCGCTGCCGCACACGTCGTCGCAGCCCAGCGCCTCGCGGCCGGCGAACACGTCGAGGCGGCGTACAACCTCGGTTCCCAGAACGGGTTGAGCGTCCGCGAGATCATGGATGCCATGGCCCGGGTGACCGGCATCCCCTTCACTCCGAAGAGCGGGCCCCGCCGCGCGGGCGACCCCGATCGGATCGTCGCGACCGGCGAACTCGCCGCGCGTGACCTCGAGTGGCAGAACCGTTACACGGTCGACGAGATGGTGCGCACCGGCTGGGAAGCGCGCCGCGCCGCGCTCTGAGCCAGCCCGTCAGGCGCTCGCGCGCTGTACGAGATGCGGCGTGAGCACGACCGGCGTCGCCTCGCCGCGCCCGATCAGGGTGACGAGTGAGGCGACCGCAGCCCCGCCCAGTTCGTCGAAGTCCTGTCGGACGGTCGTCAGCGGCGGGAAGTAGGACGCGGCATCCTCCACGTCGTCGAACCCGATCACGGCAACATCGTCGGGCACGCGCCGTCCCGCCTCTGCGAGCGCGCGCAGCGCTCCGAGCGCCATCTGGTCGTTGGCCGCGAACAGCGCCGTGATCTCCCCCGCGACGGGAGCGATGGCGTCGTGACCGGATGCCGAGGTCCAGTCACCGCGGAGCAGTTCCGGCGCCGCGACACCCGCTGCCTCGTGGGCCTCCCGCCAGCCGCGTTCGCGCTCGGCTGCCGCGAACGACCCGACGGGGCCAGCGAGGTGATGCACAGGCCCCCGGCCGAGACCGAGCAAGTGCGCAGTCGCCTCGCGTGCCCCGGCGGCGTGGTCGGTCTGGACAACGGCGAAGCGGTCATCGGCGGGTGAATCGACCACGACGAGGGCGAGCCCCGGCGGCACGTCGAGTCCGCGAGCGAGTGCCGTGGCTTCGTTGAGGATCACGGCACCGTCGATCCCCTGGTCGCTCAGTCGCGCGAACGCGTCGGCGACCGCCTCACGACCGGATGCCGTGACGACCGTGAGCGCGAACCCCCGCTCGGCAGCGTGATCAGCGAGCGCTTGCAGCATGCGCGAGTTGCCGACCGACGACAGATTCGCCACGATCAGACCGATCGTGTCGGTACGCCCCGTGCGCAGCGCCCGCGCCGCACGGTGCATGCGATAGCCGAGTTGCGACATGGCCGCCTCGACGTTCGCTCGCGTCGCAGGATCGACGCGGGGGCTGTCGTTCACGACGCGCGAAACGGTCTGTGCGGAGACGCCGGCGACGGCGGCGACATCGGCCATGGAAACACGTCGCGTCATTCCGCCATCCTATGGGCAGGAATCCGGTCTTTCCGCTCGTGTTGACGATAACACGCAAACGCGGTAGCCTGGAGGCGTCACCACCTGCGAAGGAGCACGCAACGATGCACCCCGACACCCCGTCCCCCGCCCCCACGGCGGCCGACGTGCAGACGCTCGGCGCCGGCGTCATCAAGCGCACCACACGCCTCGCCGACGGCCGCGAACTCATCTATTTCGATGACCCCGACACCACTCTCGGCGCAGAGCGCGCCGTCGACGCACGGGAGATCGAGCCGCGCCCGGCGACCGCCACGATGCGGCAAGACATCCTCACGGGCGATTGGGTCTCGATCGCCGCCGCCCGCCAGAACCGCGCGTTCCTGCCGCCGGCCGAGCTCGACCCGCTTGCTCCGCAGACGCCGACAAATCCCTCCGAGATCCCCTCGCTGTACGACGTCGCCGTCTTCGAGAACAAGTCGCCCTCGTTCGGCCCCGCCCTCGCCGAGGCCGTCGGGGATGCACCGGAGGCCACCGACCCGCCGCGCGGGCTCAACGATCTCGAGTACCTCGGCCTCGGTCGCACGCGCACGAGCGTCGGTCGCTGCGAGGTCGTCTGCTTCTCCCCGGAGCGCGAAGGCTCGTTCGGCACGCAGTCGGTCACCCGCGCCCGTACCGTGATCGAGGCGTGGGCCGACCGGACGGCCGCGCTTTCGGCCCTCCCCGGCGTCGAGCAGGTGTTCCCGTTCGAGAACCGTGGTGAGGCGATCGGTGTGACTCTGCAGCACCCGCACGGGCAGATCTACTCCTACCCGTACGTGACGCCGCGGACGACCCGCCTGCTCGATTCGATCGACCGCACCGCTCCCGACCTGTTCCAGCGCATCCTCGAGTTCGAACAACAGGGCCCGCGTGTGCTCCTGCGTGGCGAGCACTGGACCGCCTTCGTACCGTTCGCGGCCCGGTGGCCGATCGAGATCCACATGCTGCCGCACCGCCACGTTCCCGACTTCGCCGCCCTCACGAACGAGGAGCGGGACGAACTCGCCCCTCTCTACCTGCGCCTGCTGCGCGGCCTGGATGCTGTCTACGACTCGCCGACGCCCTACATCGCCGCCTGGCACCAAGCGCCAGTCAACGTCGGGCGCGACACCGTCCGCCTGAACCTGCAGATCACGTCGCCCCGCCGCGCTGCCGACAAGCTCAAATTCCTCGCTGGATCCGAAGCCGCCATGGGCGCCTGGATCGGCGATGTCCCGCCCGAAACCGCCGCAGACCGTCTGCGAGTCGCCATCGAAGGAGTACAGCTGTGACCGCCGCCGAGCAGGCCGAGGGCCTCTTCCAGGAACTGACCGGTACCGAGCCCGCGGGCCGGTGGTCCTCCCCCGGTCGCGTGAACCTCATCGGTGAGCACACGGATTACAACGACGGCTTCGTCTTCCCGTTCGCGATCGACTTCCGCACCGTCGTCGCCCTCGGCCTGCGCAGCGACGGCCGCATCCGGGTCGTCTCGACCTTCGACCCGGTGCCGGTCGAGGTCGCCCTCGCCGACCTGGATGCGTTCTTCCCCGCCCGCCGCGACGAGATCGTCGAGTGGGCCCGCTACCCGCTCGGCGTCGCCTGGGCCCTGCTCGACGGCCGTGACGCCGCGGCGTTCGCCGGCGTCGACATCGCGATCGCGTCCGACGTTCCGGTGGGTGCGGGCTTGTCCTCGTCCGCCGCGATCGAGGGAGCCACGGCATCCGCCCTCAACGATGTCTGGGACCTCGGCCTTGACCGGATCGCGCTCGCGCAGGCCGGACGGCGCGCCGAGAACGAAGCGGTCGGCGCGCCGACCGGGATCATGGACCAGATGGCCTCGATGCGTGGCCAGGCTGACGCCGGGATCTTCCTCGACTGCCGTAGCTTCGAGGCGCAGGTGATCGAGCTGGGCTTCACCGCCGCGGGTCTCGACATCCTCGTGATCGACACGCGCGTGAGCCACGCGCACTCCACCGGCGGCTATGGTGAGCGCCGTGCGTCGTGCGAACAGGGCGCCGCGATCATGGGCGTGCCGGCGCTGCGCGATCTGTCGGTCGGTGACCTCGCACGCGCCGAAGAGCTGATGGACGACGTCACGTTCCGCCGTGTCCGCCACGTCGTCACCGAGGATCAGCGCGTGCTGGACACGGTGCGGACGCTCCGAGAAGAGGGCCCCCGCGCGATCGGCGCACTGCTCGACGCCTCGCACGTATCCATGCGCGACGACTTCGAGATCTCGGTTCCCGAGCTCGACCTCGCGGTGGAGACGGCCCGCACGGCCGGCGCGATCGGCGCGCGGATGACGGGCGGCGGTTTCGGCGGCTCGGCCATCGCACTCGTCGAGCACGCGCAGGTCGATGCGGTGCGCGCCGCGGTCGAGACGGCGTTCGCGGATGCCGGCTTCACCGCGCCGAACATCTTCACCGTGCATCCCTCCGGGGGCGCGCGCCGCGACGCCTGACCCGCGCCTTCGGTGAACGTCGGGTAGCCGGCGCTGTCACGGGGTGGAGTCGCGGAGGCGACCGTCGTAACGTCGGGGGCGAGCCGCGGCATCCGTCCGCGACCGGGAGGAGACCAGGGTGCGGGGCAGCCCGTCGTCTTGATCCACGGCTTCCCCCTCGACGGGGAGTCGTGGGGGAAGCAGCAGGCCGCGCTGTTGGATGCCGGGTACCGCGTCATCGCGTACGACCGGCGTGGGTTCGGATCATCGACGAAAACGGCATCCGGATCGGACGACGACACGTTCGCCGCAGACCTGCACGCCCTGATCGACGACCTCGATCTGCAGGACGCCGTGCTCGTCGGGTTCTCGATGGGCACCGGTGAGATCGCGCGCTATCTGACCCGGTATGGCGCGGGCCGCGTCGCGAAGGCGGCGTTCCTCGGATCGCTCGAACCGTATCTGCTGATCACGGATGCGCACCCCGATGGCGCCGGTGACCAGGCTTTCTTCGACGGCACGGCGCAGGCCGTCCGCGACGACCGGCACGCGTTTCTCACCGGGTTCTTCCGTGACTTCTACAACCTCGACGACACACTCGGACAGCGGATCTCGCAAGAGGCGGTCGACGCGTCCGTCGCGTCTGCGCGCCGGGCCGGAAATGCCGCCATCGCCGCCGCGCCGCTCACGTGGGCCACGGACTTCCGGGGCGACATTCCGGCGATCACGGTGCCGGTGCTCATCCTGCACGGCACCGCCGACAACATCCTGCCGATCGACAAGACCGCGCGGAAGTTCCGTGAGCTTCTCCCCGAGGCCACCTACATCGAGATTGAGGGCGCGCCGCACGGCTTCCTCTGGACTCACGGCGACGAGGTCAACCAGGCGTTGCTGGCGTTCCTCGCGGAGTGAGCGGGGGCAGCGTCCCGAAGGCGCTGGCTCGCGTCGAGTGCGCTGGTCCCGGCACGCGCGCAACCAGCGCACTCGGTGATATCGGCACGGTGGGTGCTGCGGGCGTCGAGCCCACGCGTCGGAGTCACCCCACGACGGTGGCGTGCGGCATCCGGCGCTGCATGACAGCGATCGCCTCGGGATTGTCGTCGACGAGCACGGCGTCGCGGCCGAGCGCCGAGGCCACCGCGCCGGTCGTCCCACTGCCAGCGAAGAGGTCGAGAACGCGGTCGCCCGGACGGCTGGATGCCTGCACGATCCGGCGGAGAATCCCCTCCGGCTTCTGCGTCGGATAGCCGGTCTTCTCGCGTCCCGAGGTCGGCACGATCGTGTGCCACCAGACATCGGTGGGCAGCTTTCCGCGCGCAGCCTTCTCGGGGGTCACGAGCCCGGGGGCCATGTACGGCTCGCGATCGACACCGTCGGAGTCGAACCAGTACGCCGTGGGATCCTTCACGTAGACCAGGATCGTGTCGTGCTTGGTCGGCCAGCGGCTTTTGCTCTTCGCGCCGTAGTCGTACGCCCAGATCAGCTCGTTGAGAAAGCACTCACGCCCGAATAGGGCATCGAGCAGCACCTTCGCGTAGTGCGCCTCGCGGTAGTCCAGGTGCAGGTAGAGCGTTCCGTCGTCGGCGAGGAGCCGCCAGGCTTCGCGCAGCCGCGGCTCGAGGAAGTCCCAGTAGTCATCGAATCGATCGTCATACTGCCGCAGATCCCCGCGCAACCGCTCATACGCCGTCCCGCGGAAGCCGGTCTTCACCCGCCCACCCCGTGCCGTATTCGGCACCCCGGGCGCCGTATTCAGTCTGCGCGCCTCCGCCGCGGCGGCGTCGCCGCGTGTTTCCGCGGGTGCAGGCTCATCGCCACCGCGTGCAGACTGAATACGGTCCGAGGGGCGGGCGGCAGACTCGATCGCCTTGCCCTGCCGGCGGCCGGTGTTGAACGGGGGATCGAGATAGATCAGGGTGAACGAGGCGTCGGCGAAGCCGCGCGCGACAGTGAGATTGTCGCTGTGGTGGATTTCGACGCGGCCTGGCGCCACGGGTCCATGTCCCACTTGTGGCTGATGTGCGGGTGCGAAAGCAGCCAGAACTGGGACATGCTCTGCCGAAATCGGGACACGCCCCGCCGGAATGGGGACATGAGCGGCGGGCGGGAGGCCGGAGCTCACGGAACGCGGTGCAGCCACGCGTCGGTCGCGAACTTCGAGGCGACCAGGGCTTCCGCCTCGGCGTATTCCTCGTCACTGATGCGCCCCGGCTCGGCCGCGTACAACCGCGCGAACGTGTCGGTGAACCGGGTGATGATCGCTTCGCGCGACAGCCCGGTCTGCGACCGCAGCGGGTCGACGCGCTTCGCGGCCGACGTCGTTCCCTTGTCTGACAGCTTCTCCCGGCCGATGCGCAGTACCTCGGTCATGACCTGACCGTCCATGTCATACGACAGGGTCGCGTGGTGGAGCACCCCGCCGTTGGCGAGCCGCTTCTGCGCGGCCCCGCCGATCTTTCCGGAGGGCGACGCGATGTCGTTGAGCGGCTGATAGACGGCGTCGATCCCGAGCGAGCGCAGCGCCTGCAGCACCCAATCGTCGAGGAACGCGTACGAGTCGGCGAAGGTCATCCCCGCGACGAGGGATGCCGGAACGTACAGCGAGTGGGTGATAATCGACCCCGCTGCCATGAGCATGGCGCCACCGCCGGAGATCCGGCGGACGACGTCGAATCCGTGCCGTGCGGCCCCCTCCGGATCGACTTCGTTGCGGTACGACTGGAACGAGCCGATCACGACGGCCGACTCATCCCATTCCCAGATCCGCAGCGTGGGCCTGCGTCGGCCATCGCCGACGCGGGTGGTGAGCACTTCGTCGAGCGCGAGGTTCATCCGCGGCGACATGGCCTTCTCGTGCACGATCTCCCAGGCGAAGTCCCGCCATCCCGGCGCGGTGACCAGCGCGCGGCGCACGGCGGTGCCGACCGATTCCGGCGTGAACCCGAGCAGCTGCGCACCCTCGGGCAGTGCGGCACGGACGGCGGCGGCGATGGCTCCCGCATCCGATTCGACCGGCAGGCCGTTCACCGCCGCGTCGATGTCCAGCAGCGCGTCGTCGGGCTCGAGGAAGAAGTCGCCGGCGAGGTGGAAATCGGCGATCTTGCCATCGCGCACCTCGAGATCGACGACGACGAGCTTGCCGCCAGGAACCTTGAATTCGCCGTGCATGCTCCCAGCCTAGGTGTACTGACCCGGATCGTTGTTGACGTAGGGGAGACCTCCGTAGTCGAGTTGGAGCTGTCTAGGTTCCCT
>NZ_CANKZA010000007.1 GCF_947488465.1 uncultured Microbacterium sp.
TCTCGCAACCGGAGGCCTTCACCCCTCAGAAATCACGAGCGATTCACGCAACAACGTCCCTGGACATCACAGTTAGCCGGCCCTCGAGGCTGACGGGGATCTTCGTTGTGTTCATCTGTCATCCCTTCTCTCGCCCCTGCACGGTGCAGGGAGTCAACGGGTGCCGTGGCCCTGAGTGATCCAGGCTTCCCATTCGTTGGTGTCGTCCACGGCGCTCCAGTCGCGGACCGACTTCTTCGACACGTGCCCGGAGGTGCAACCGAGGCCGCTGGATGCCTCCTTGATCCGTTGCAGGGCAAGCGTGAGTCGCTCGTGCCAGCCGATCGGTCCGAGGCCGCTGTCCTCGGTGGAGAACAGTGCCGCGTGGGCGCTGCGGAGCGCGGAGAGCTCCTCCACGAGTCGGCCATGCTTCCACCAGCAGTTGGGGACCACGGAGGTGCTGATCTGGTAGCGGAGGGTGAACCACTCCACCCATCCGCGAAGGTCGGTCCACACTTCGGGGGCACGTGCATCCTCGAGCTCGCGCCAGTTCACGACCTCGCCGGCGGCTGCTTCAGCGCCGGTCGCACGATTGTCGAAGTCAAAGCCAGACAGCTCTTCGAGCAGAGCCGCTTCGGCCTCTTCAGGTGACCAGTCGTCAGCGCTGCTCATGTGTGCCTCCCACTCCGAACCGGGTTCGGATCAGTCTGCGTGCCGCCTCGGACGCCTGCTGGCGGTTGCGGTGACGGGCGAGAACGGGGTCCTTGTCGATGATTCGGTGCAGCAGCTCGTGGCAGGCGGGGTGCATCGGCCAGAGGTCGTCGTGAGCCTCCTGCGCGCTCCAACCTCCGTTGGCGTAGTGCACGCCCTCATACGAGAGGTGGTGCAGTTCGACCTGGCTTCGGGTCGCCTCCCGGTCGCATCCTGCACACCGGAGCGACCCATGCTCGCGGAACCAGCGGTCACGCCGCGCAAACCACTGCCGCGACCGGAGGTACCCGGTGCGGTAACGGTTGGCGTGTGCGGCGCGGCGGCTGTTAGACATCGTCCGCCTGCACGGGTTGGGGTTCGCGCCGATCCGTGACCTTCGCCAGCTCGGCGGCTGCGAAGTGTGCCTGCTGCTCCCTTTCGAGGGCACTCTTGCCTGCGCTGATCGTGCGAGCGTCGCGACGTTCGATCCAGCCGTCGAGCTCGAGCAGAGCGGGGCGACGGTTCCGGTACGTGAGTAGACCGATGCCGGTGGGCATCCGCCGAATCTCGTCGACGGTCATCAGAGGCAGCCGTTCATGCTGCTCGCTGACGGAATGGCCCACCTCGCGGGTGTTCCACGACTTCTGGGTGCGGCGTGTGTTCCGCAGCCCGAGCAGAGCCTCAATGTCTCGCAGATGAGCCGCATCGCCAGCCCCGCCGAGCAGAATCTTCGCGGTAGCCGCGCTCCAGATCGTGCTCGCTTCGGCGGCAGACCAGCTGGTCTCCGCCTGGGACAGCGCCTGCAGGACGACGAAGGTGCAGATGCCGCGGCCGCCACCGTCAGCCATGACGCGAGGTAGCGCATCCCAACGGAACATGTTCGCGATCTCATCGAGGATCAGACCAAGGGGAAGGGGCAGACGAGAGCCCTGCGAGGACAACGCCTTACGACGCGCGACCTCCACGATGTCATCGAGCATCGCGGAGAGGAACCCGCCCATCGCGGTCGCGCCGCTCGATGAGCCCAGCAGGTAGAGAGTGTTCTCCCCCGACAGGAACGCATGAGGGTCGAAGACGACGTCGTCCGGTCCTGGCGAGAGGGTCTCGCGGATCTGCGGAATCGCCAAAGGTGCGACGGCGCTCTGAACGCCGAACCATTGCGAGGACAGAAGCTTCGGATCGCCGTCGAGGATCGACTCGAGGCCGTCTCCCCAGCCGGGAGTGCCGTCGACGCGAAGAACGTCCACGGCGGCACGGGCCATGCCGGGTGTGGAACCCCAGTTGTAGAGGTCAGCAACGGACATGCCACCGACCGCAGCGGCGTGCAGGAGGCGAGCGAGAACGGTCGCGGCCGCGTCTGCCCACTCCCCGTTGGTTGCCGAAGCTCCCAGAGCCGTGCCGTTGATGATCGCACGGCCCCGCTGAGTTGCCACCAGCGGATCCTCACACCCGCTGATGGGGCTGTAGCGAAGCGTCTGCGACAGTCCGGACAGCCCCTGCGGGTCGAACACGTGGACCTGGCCACGCTGCTGACGGGACCGCAGGGTCGCGGTGAGGTTGTCGTTGGTCGTAGACGTGGTGATGAGCGGACCAGCCCAGTCGATGATGGCCGAGATAAGAACCCGGAAGCCTTTACCGCCACGGGGCGGTCCCTCCAGGACTACGGAGTCCTCGATCGACACGTACACGTCGACCCCGCGTGACTCCCCCAGCGGCCAGCCCACGTCGGCGGGTGTCGCCTTCCGTGCCAAACCGGGACGCAGCGTCTTCGCTTGGCGCAGGACGGAGCCAGCGGAGAGGTGCTTGCGCACTTCCCGCGCGGTCGCGAAACCAGGCCGGGAACGAAGGTCAGCGATGAACGCCGCGTCGGTCTGCTTCCACCGGGCGTAGGCGATTGCCCCGCCGATGGTCAGTACCAACAGCAGGACGGTTGCGGCGATCGTGACTCCCTGAATCAGACCGACCGGGAACTCGCATCCGGCGATCGCCTCGTACCCGTCCGGGGTGCCGGTGAACAGCAGCTGCACTGCCGCGAACGGGTGCGCCGCGACGGGACGCTGCCCGCAGGTGGATTCGATGAGCATTTCGCACAGCAGGACGAACCCGAGCCCCACGGCCAGAAACGCCGAGAGGACACCCACGGTGATGAGCGACGAGCGTTCGCGTCCCATGCGCTAGAACGCCCGTGCCGCTTCGGCCGCGACTCGCAGCCAGGCCTCCTGGGTGGGCTTCGCCAGGCGCGCAAACCGTAGGGCGCCGCTTTTCAGCTCAGGGTCGAACGGCACTACTTCAGTGCGGTAGCCGGCCTCGCGGAACTCGTCGGCGATCCGCTGCGTGGGCGCGTTGCGTTCGCCGTCCGTGACGACCACGACGGCGTTGCGCGCGAGCCAAGCCGAATACTCGTCCCGCTGCTCCAGGGCCTCCAGCAGCAACGTGGCAGATTCCGCTGATTCCGGTGCGGCCAGGGTGGGCACGACCAGCTGGTGTGAGTGGTCGATCATCCGGAGCCAACGCTCCGCAGACTCGTCGTTACCGGAGTCGAACACGACCAGCCGGTAGTTGCGGTTGGTGACTGCGACGAGCTTGTCGAACTCCGCGTTCGCGATCTGCTGACGGATCGCCAGCATCTCCGGGTTCGAGCGGAGAACGTCGTAACGGTCTTCGGTCTGGTGATGGACGTACCCGGCGATCGTGGACAGCGGCATCCCCGGCTCGAGAAGCCGGTCAGCATGCTCGAGCATGTCCTGAATGGTCGCCGAGTGCGCAGCGGACTCTGTCCGCCACCCGAGCGTCCCGCGCGTGGGGTTGTTGTCCCAGGCGAGCACTCCCCCACCTCCAAAGCGGGCGAACGCAGCGGCCACACACGCCACGGCGGTGGTCTTCCCGACGCCGCCCTTGCCGTTGACCACGGAAATGCGCTTGATTTCCGGCCAGTGGCTGGAAACGAGCCGCTGGGCGGCAGCGAGCTCCTCCTCGCGAGGACTGGCTTTCATGCCCAGGGCTCGCCGCCAGCCGGTGGCTTCCACGGTCGGTTCCTCGTTCGGAGTGATGAACGACGGGCGACGGCGGGCAGTGGGCTGCTCATCCTCGGGCGCCGCGGTCGGCGGTTCCTGCTCCGCCACGCGGGGGGCGGGAGGCTCCACGCTTTCCCGGGTGCGCTGACGTGTGGGGCGCACCGTGTCGATCATCGCGCCTTGCCGGAGGGTGTCGGCCGCCCGGTGGAGGCCGGAGGGTTCACTGAGCGACTGAAGATCGTTCTCCACCATCACCTGCGAGACCGAGCCCTCGGGGCCGATCATGAGGTGCGTGGAACCGAGGTCGCCCGTCGTTACCAGCTCGATGTCGTGGCCGATGCTGGCAGCAAGCTGCTGAGCGTGCTCGATGACGGTGCGGCGAATGTCTTCGCCGGGGCCGTTGACGAGCAGGCGTCGAGCGGTCCCGTCCGGAGCAGTGAATGTGGCGTACCCGTCGAGGACGGCGGCACGGGCGATAGGCCGAGTGGTGGTCATGATGCTCCTTCGTTCTGAGCTGGCACTGCGGCCAACCATTCGTCGGTGGCGTCTTCGAGCGGCGCCGGCCACAGCTCATCGAGAGAGAGCGGGGCTGGGTCAGGAGAGGATCCAGGGACGGTGCGGTCGGTCATCATCGCGTCGTCCGTCTTGAAGAGCTCGAACTCTTCGGGAGTGGAGGTGCTGAAACAGTCCACGACGTACGCGAACTTGCCGATGTAGGCGAGGAACTCGCCCTTCCGAAGTCGCCGTGCGATCTGCACGTGGGATTCGGGCAGGTTGAGCTTTGTTGCGAGGTTGCGTTCTTCCTGGTGGTTCACCCGGAAGATGAACTTGTTCTCGATGTCCTGTACAACCGAATACGCGAGGGCTCGCTCCTGCGACCCTTCACGGCCCACCGCGTCGAGGTCCCCCATCTTGTGCAGGATGACGATGTTGGAGATGCCGTAGTGGCGGGAGAGCTTCAGCCACTGCTGATACATCTGCAGGGCTTGCACGCTGGTCATGTCGCGCCAGCCCTCTTCCCGGATGAGGTAGCGCTTGCGCCGGGAGTTGCGGTCCGAGATGACGGCTTGAACCCAGCTCGTCGTGCAGACCTGGGCGATCTGGGCGACCAGTTCGCTGCGCTGGAACAGCTCGGAGGTGTCGACGACGACGATGGGCGCGTCCTGGTCGAACTCGACGGTCGATTCGTCCTCGAACATGCCCGAGAGGTCGCCCGTGACGAACCGGTTCAGCAGCAACCGAACGTCCTCTGCCGCGTCGCGCGGCTTGCGCTCCACATCGAGAGTGTCGTCCACCATGATTCGTCCCAACTGGCGGTGAACTTCGCGCAGCGTCGGACGATCGCGGGTTGCCTCAATGGCCATGTTGAGCGCGAGCACGGCGGCGCTGTGCTCAGCGGGTGAGAGTGAGTGCCCTGCGTTCGTCATCTCGAGCAGCTGGACCAGCGTCGTGATGCGGCGCTGGTGGACGATCATCTCGTCTTCAGACTCCGTGGTGTCGGTGCGCATCGGGCCACGGTCCAGCGGGTTCAGGCGCGGCGCCCCCGGCCCGCCCAGACGGATCACGAGACCGCCCTCAGTCTTCTCCGCAAGGGCGACCCATTCGCCCTTCGAATCAGAGGGGACAACCGCCTGGTAGCCCCAGGCGAAGGATCGTCCGACGAGGCACTTCATCGTGCCGGACTTGCCGGCCCGGTACGCCCCCATCACCAAGATGTTCGTGGACAGGGTGCCTCGGTCGCTCTCGTCCAGGTATGCATCCCAGGGCGAGAAGCAGAACAGGCTGTCAGCGTTGAGGTCGACTCCCAGGATGGGGCCGCGCGCACCGATCCCGCTGTCAGCGACGAACGGGTAGATCGCGGCCAGATCACGTGTGGTGGCCCGGTGCGGAGGAATGTCCATCGGCATCAGATTCCAGTAGCCGTGATCGAGCATCCCGTTGCCCCAGCGTGGCGCAGACGGGGCGGGGAGACGGGCCTGCGTCTTGTCGGGCACCGGTCCGACGACCTTCGCCCCCGCCCGCGTCTCCTTCCGGAGCTTGCGGCGCTCCTTCGCGGTGAGCTTGGCGTCCTCGAAGACCCACGCCTCTCGACGGTCGCCCATCACCTCAGCCCCAGCCCGATCGGGAGCGCGTTGACCAGCAACGCCTCGCCCTGCTGTGCGTACAGAATCTGCGCCTCCATCCCAGCCCGCGAGAGCGCGTTGCGAACCCCGGCGACGGCCTGCTCCAGCTCGTCCTCGGTCCTAGCAGTGACCGTGAGGTAGCCGCCGTAGCGGTATTCGCCGTGACCCGCGACGAGGCCGTCCTCCTGCTCCTGGAGCGCCTGATAGTCGGCGTTGTCGACGGCGCTGTCATCCTCGCCACGGCGAGCCTTCATACGCTGGTTGGACCGCCAGGTCCGCTTCTCGTTCTTGATGCGCTTGAACGCCTCGTTGATGGGGACCGGTGTCATCACCGTGGTGAAGATGTGGGAGATTGCGCTGCCGTCGACGGGGTGACGCGCGAACACGAGGTCGTTCACGAACCCGATGGGTGCGGCCGCGCGAGGCCATTCGTGAATCCACATGGTCGTGTGCACGCCGGAATCGGTGTGCACGATGCCGTGGTTGTTCTTCGGCTCCTCCATGTACGTCGGACCCATCGCCACCGGGTCCACACCGGTCTGCGCGCCGGTGCGGTTCTCGACCTCGGGGATCGACGCCGGGTCGAACGCCGTGCGTGCCAGAGCGGCTACGTCGCGCGGTCCCAACCACTTACGGACCTCAACCTCTGCACCCGCGAGGGCGTCGCGAACGTTCCCGGCCTCGAGGGCAGCAAGCCGCACGGCGGCATTCTTCCCACCACCGAGCGCCTTCAGCTGACCGGACAGCTTCAGAAGGTCATAGGTCAGCGTCAGGTAGTTGCGGTGTGCGACCGCGAAACCCTCCGCCTTGTCCATCACGGCCTGGTAGCGGTCATGCGCGCTGGGAACGTTCAGCTCGCCTCGATGCTGCTCGAAGTAGTCCCGCGCAACGCGGATCGTTGCGGGGAAGGTGCGCTCCTGCATGGCCACGCGCTTCACGCCGGGCCGCTGGGTGAACGAGGACAGCACCATCGCCCAGCGATCCGCGAGCTCGAGCCGTTCGTGGAGGTCCTTCATCAAGAATCCGGGGACTTCGAGTTCTGCCATCACGGTGATCGAGTTGCCGTGCGGGTCATAGACGGCGGCGAGGTCGCCGGCCTGCCACATCTCGACGGACGCCAGTCGTCCCGGCAGACGTAGCGCGCCAACCCGCTCGGGGCGTGCCGCCTCCGGAGCGTACGTTTCCTTGGTTGCGCCGAGTGCGTCGCGCATCTTCTTGTTCATCCAGACAGCTCCCCACCTCGGTAACGACATTCCGCGCCGGCGGATAACCGCCGCCGCCGCCAGCGGCACATACAACGGCGCTGACGTGAGCAGACCGGGAGGGCCTGCCGTTTGTACGCTCACCAGGAGCACCGCCCCAGCAACCAGCAGCGTGACTACCTGCCAGGGGTCCAGGCCCAGGACGACCCCCTGAGAAGAACGAGCGGGCAGGTTCGCCGGTCGGGCGATGTCCTTTTCGATCGCCGAAGTCATCGCGCACCTCCATTCGGTCGAGGCGGCTTCTGGCCGCCCTCACTCTGACGAAGCGCGGCGCGCGTCTGTGGGGCAGTAGCGGCTGCACCACCGCCCGAAGGAGCCGCGCCTGCGCCGGACGGCGACGCAGGACGAGCAGGGGCGGGCTGAGCAGCACCCGACCCCGCGCCCGATGCTCTACCCGCTGTAGAGCTTCCGCGTCCTCCACTGCGGCTTGCCGATGAGGCAGAAGCCCCCACACCCGCAGGAGATTGGCCGACGCGGGGACGCGGCACGGCGCGGGCGGCGCGAACCCCGGCAGACCCTGCCGCGCGTGTGGCCGAACCTGCAGCGGCGTCCACTGCACTGCCCCCTGCGAACGAGAACAGGGAGAAGACAGCGAGCGGAGCGAAGCACAACCCGATCAGGGTCAGCATGAATGGCCAGACCCGCGGATCCCAGACCGAGCTCACGGAGCTAAGTCCGTCCGTGACGAACTTGAACGCGCTCATCATGATCGGCCCTGTCAGAAGCAGGGCTCCGAGCGCCGACGCGTACCGCACGATCCACTCCTTGCCGACTTGCTGGAGCGGGAAAAGCATCCATGCGATCGGGCCCACCATGACAAGCAACGCGATCCCGATGTTGCGGATGGTGAGGACAACGAAGATGACCAGTGCTGCGATGAACACGAGGCCCGTCGCCAGAATGCCGCCCAGCGGGTGAACTGTGCCGCCCGCGCCAAACAGCATGGTGTTCATCGTTCCGAAGAGGTCCGCGTCAGCGAAGATCGAGAAGACCAGCAGGTCGATCGCGTTGAGCACACGTCCCAGTAGCCACAGGGTCAGCTGGATCAAGGGGAACGTCAGCCCGGTGCGGACGATCGCCCAGAGAACGTCGCTGGTGCTTCCCGTCGCTGCCGCTCGGGTGATTGCGATGATGCCCGCGACGAGAACGACGACGAGTACCGCCCATGCCCAGAAGCTCCACTGCTCGAGAGCAACGGTCCAGAGCAGGTTGTCCGTGTTGAATCGGAGCGCCGCCGCCGCGCGAGCAGACATGTTCAGCGCTTCCGCTGACAGCAGTTCAGCCGACCCCTCGAGTGTGCTGCAGACCAGGTCTCCGAACTTGCATCCCCACTGGTAGTCCAGCTTGACCCCTACTGACTCAAGCGCACTCTGGTTCGCACCCGCCGACGAGCAAACGGTGACGAATCCGCTGCTCGTCTTGACGCCTGAATAGCAAGCGGTCTCCACGTTGTCGTCCGAGTTTTCGGGGGTGCACTGCACCGTCTCGGCGGTTTGTCTGCAGTCGACGGGAAGGGCGGGCGCCGACCACGGCGCGCCCGTGACCTCCTGGTCATTCGGGATCGCCGCTTGATTCACAACCGCCCCGGCCGCGCTCGACGCCTGTGCAGCGGACGCGCTGACGCCGGACCCGGCGACCATGCCCGCCACCAGGACGACGAGAGTGAGTGCTCGGAGCAGCCAGGTCATTAGAAGCCGAAGTCGAAGCTAATGAACCACTGGAAGAGGCCGCTGATTGCGCCGAGCGCTGCGGCTGCGATGAAGATCACCACGATGTTCTTGCCCGCCCAATCCCGAACGCCGTCCGGGAAAATGCCGCGCAGCGCCAGCGACAGGATGGCGATGATCAGCATGATGAACACCACGATCAACGCCGTGGCGAGGACGTAAGACGCGATCACCTGGATGCCCTGCAACCACGGAGCGTTGAAGTTGGGTTCGATGTCCGGGACGGTGGTCATGGAGATGAGATTCACGGAAGTGCCTTTCGTTTAGAACGTGACGCCGTATTGGGCCATGAACGGTTGAGGGTTGATGCGGGTGCCGTCCTGGTAGACCTCAAAGTGGAGGTGACAGCCAGTGCCGACGCCGGTGTTGCCTTCGGAGCCGATCCGCTGACCGGCCTCCACCACGTCGCCCTCGGAGACCGTGATTGAGCCTGTCTCCATGTGGGCGTACGCGGTCGTCACAGAAGGGGAATGAGCGATCTTCACGCGGTTCCCCCAGCCGCCCGCAGCGAACCCGGCGAACGTGACAGTTCCCGATGCCGCAGCCACGATGGGTGCACCACAGCCTTGGGCGAGGTCGATGCCCCAATGGTCGTGTGGGGCAACGTGAGCGCGGTATCCGAAGTTGCTGGTGACCGTGTACTCCCCCGCGACCGGGAAACCCCAGTCGCCGTCGACGGGGTAGACCATCCCCGGCAGGTCTGCCGGGATGCCGGCCTCTGGCGCGGTCCCCGCGGACGCCCGTGCACCGAAGAATGCCGGGAGCAGCACCAAGACGGCTGCCCCGAACCCGACCGCGAGCACGCCTGCGAGAACGAGCACGGCGCGAAGCACCCTGCCGGTCCGCGGCGATTTCGCCGCAGCGAGAGCGATCGGAGCGGGCATATGCTCACCCGTCCTCGGGTGTCAGCTCGTTCCAGCGCACGACTTTGCAGTCGCCGGAAGTCTGCGTGTCGCTCAGCTTCACACGGTCGCTGCACTCGACCAGAACAGACAGGGTGCGGGATTCAGCCCACGCATCTGTCTGACCGTCGCCGGGACGCACCATTTGCTGCACGTCGACCACGTATCCGTACTCAACAAATTCCTCGATTGAAGAAACGAGCTCCAGCTCTCCGTACTCGCCCTCGACCGTTCCCTTGATGCTCGCGACGTACTCCCACTGCTCGGCATCCAACACGACGTCACGTGAAAGGAGCCGCTTGTTCTCATCAGTGACCTGTTGGTTGATCTGGCCGTCGACCTCGGTCGCGGGTGTCATCCACGACTCGAGGTGGGCGAGCAGGTCGTCGCGGGAAGTCTTCGAGGGGTCGAAGGTTGTAACGGCGCGGAGCGCGGCCTCGGCGTACTCCTGTGGGTCGGACGTCGACGGCTCAGCAACCCAACCCTCAACCGGAGCAGCTCCAGGATCTTCGGTGGGCTCCCCCGTGCCCGGTGCCACCGGCCCGGACGCGCTCGGAGACGGTTCACTCGCTCCGCCCCCACTCGGTGACGGTGAGGTCGTCGGGGTCTCATCGGACCCGCCAAACAGGGTGGAGGTAAGGATGAGCACCAGCGCCAGCACGAGGACGACGGCTCCGATGGTGCTGCCGATCACCAGCGACTTTGGTCGCTTAGCCATGAGGACCCCCCACCACGGTGAGGGCTGCGACCGTGTGGCACAGACCAGACACGGACGCGCCCAGCCCCAACACGATACCGAGGTACCTCGGACACTGCCTCGGGGACCGCTTCCCTTGTGGATAACCAGGAATTGTGCTGATCAAGCGGTATGTCCCCCATACGGGGGACATAGGCTGCCAGGGGCGTGGGGTGATCTGAGCGATGGTCATGATCCCCTCCCCTTCCCTTCCGTGCTGGCGTAGTTGATACTATAACTATTCGCTCGAAAGGTGAATAGGAAGATTATCCACGTGGTGTTAGACGAAACCGGTGCGGCATCATGAGTGAATGCCCAAGTACGTCCGACCCCATGAGAGTGACTTCATGGAGGACCCCATCCACGCCTTGGGCAACATGCTGCGAGCCAACATCATCGGCTACGTCCGCAAGCACGGACCGGTCCGTCGCGGACAGATCGCCGACGCGCTCGGCGTCGGGTACCCCGCCGTGGCCAAGGCATTGTCGGTTCTCGTTCAGGCCGGCGTCCTGGTCACCACGCCGAGCGAACCAAAGCGAGGCCAGACCGTCCTCTATACGGTCGATCAAGACGTCGTTTCCGAGATGTGGGTTCGGCTGGGCGACGCCATCGGCGAGCTCTGAACACTCCCCCGCCTTCCGCAAGGTAAACCCGAGAGTTATCTCGGCGTGTTCTCCCGCGTTAACCCAAGCCCTCGGGTTAACTGGCGCCATGTCTCGTATCAGTCGGCGCCCTCGCGGCACTCTCCACGACCCCGTTTCTCTGGGGTGGGAGGTAGAGCGTGAGGCCAAAGAGCGGCTCGAGAAGCTTGCTGAGCGCGCTGGTGTGAGCCGTGCCGTGATGTTCGAACACATCATGGCCAACGTGGAGATCACTCTGCAGGGCCTGCCTGCGACGTGGTCCTCCGAGCCGAGAGATGGGGAGCTGCCTATAGACGCGGCCCAATGAGAAGAGGCCCGCCGTAGCGGGCCTCAAAACTCGAGTCACTTCATCTGGTGCGTCGCCAAACAGATCCAGGTGAAGCAAGAACCGAAGATCCGCCCGGGAAGGCGGGGCTTCGTCGTGCCTACTTCCAGCGGAAGGAGACGACTTCATGGTAGCTCGTGCTGCCCAAAAATCAACGACAGAGGCACCTACAGACGGCGTGTCGCGCGCCCGCAACGGCTCTTGGTCGCTCCCCGCACCGTCCGGCACCCACGACCAGCTGCGCGCGTGGACCTCCGGTGAGGCATGGTTCGACGTCGTCATGGACACCCTTCGCACCGAGCAGGGAGAAGCGGCTCGGCGCGCGGCAAAGGTCGCGCCGGACACCCTCCTTCGCGTCGCGTACGCCGACCGCAAATCCGCTGACCAACGAACCGGCCGAGGAGTCAGTACCGCCCACGAGACGGTTGCTGCGTCCCTCGGGATGAGCGCCAAGACCGTGCAGAGGGCGCGCTTGTTGCTCGAGGCTCTGGGGCTGGCTGTCACCGTCGTGGCGGGCCGCTACCTGACCAGCGCTGAGCGCCAGGAGGCACGCCGTACACACGGTGGCAACCAGCTCCGCGCCGCCTCTACGCGGGCCTTGGTCATGCCGGCACTCCCCCGCACAGCCGCGCCCCAGCGAGATCCACGATCTGTGGAGAGTGTCCACCTACCTGTCTCTCCGTCAGGAGAGCAGGTAACTCACGTCCCTAAAACACCAACAACGCACGCGCTACCGCGCGCGCGGACGGCCACCGCTTCGCGGCGGCCCGCAATGACGGCAAAAGCTCAACCGGATCGCGAGCCTCTCCCCCTCCAGGATCAACGGCTCGCCGCCGAATTGCAGCGGCAAATCCCGTGGCTGCGCCGCCCAGGACGCCACATCGGCGCCCTAGTTCGAATCATTCACCGCTTACGCCTCAGCGAACGCGGCTGGACGGCAGGGCAGGCGCTGGACCGGATCAACCGTGCCGCTCGCGAGTCGAATCTCCGCATCGCTGATCCAACCGACCAGCGAAACCCTGCCGGCTACCTCGCCTGGCTCATCGAGCGCACAATCGGGGCCGAGGAACTCGCGCCAGCAATCCAAAGCATCCGTGAACGCGACGAACGTCTCGCTGCGCAACGAGCACGGCTGGCCGCTGACGCGGCCACGAGAGCTCGCATCGAGGCAGAGGCCGACGCCATCGACGCCATCATCGCCGCCATGCAGACGAGTCGGCGAGCCCGCACCGACTCTGTAAGTCTGTAACTTTGACTCTGTAAGTCTGTAAGTCTGTAACTTAGACTCTGTAAGTCTGTAACTCTGTAACTCTGTAACTCTGTAAGTGGCGGTCTGTAACTCTGTTACTTACAGAGTTACAGACTCGCCGCAGTCGGTAACGGGTTGAGGCTGCTAAACCAGATGGGATAAACGCATGAGGATTGTTGCCCTGGTAGGTCAGAAGGGTGGCGTCGGCAAGACCACCACCACAATGAATCTCGCCGCAGTGATGGCCAAGCATTCGCGGGTGCTTGTTGTTGACGTCGACCCGCAGCTGTCGACAACCTGGTGGGCGACCAATGCGGGGGAGGATCTCCCGTTCGACTTCGCAGACGACGTGGATCCGACGAATCTTGCTCGGTTGCGAGAGCTCGATTACGACACGATCTTTGTCGACACTCCGGGAAGTCTCGAGGACACGAGCGTGCTGTCCGCTGTTCTCGACGCCGCAGACTTCGCGATTCTGCCGTTGAATCCCGAGCCCCTGAATACGCCGGCGCTCGTGCGAACGATTCGCCAGCACATCGAGCCGCGCGAGCTGCCGTACCGCGTGCTGCTGAGCAAGATCGATCAGCGGCGCGCAGGACAGCTCGAAGACTGGCAAGAGCTTGTCGACCGGATGGGGCTTCCTCGGTTCCGTCAGCACGTACGCCAGTACGCCGCGCATGCCGATGCGCCGATGCTCGGCCGCGTGGTCACTCAATACCCGGACACGCGACAGAACCACAACGCGATCTTCGATTACACCCACGTCGCAATGGACTTGATGTCGATGTGGGCCAACGACACCCCCGCGAAGGAGAACTGAACATGGCTCGCCAGAAGCTTGGTCTTCTACTCGAGGCGGTTGAAAGAGACGTCCCGGCTGAGGCATCCGCCCCTGCACCGACGCCAGCACCGGCTACCGAACAGGTCCCGGCGCCCCGGCCAGAAGCGGCTAAGAAGCCTGCTCCCCGCAAGACGCCCGCCCGTGTCGAACTCGCCCTCGAGGTCGACCAGCCTCTCTACCTCGCGCTTACGCGCAAGGAGACCCGGCTTCGAAGCGACCAGATCGCCGCTCTAGGAGAGCTTGCTCGCGGCCTCAACCGCGCGAAGAAGGGGAAGGGCCCGCGGATCACCGACAACACCCTGATCCGCGTCGCGGTAGACATGCTGCTCGAACGAGCCGACAAGCTGAAGGGCGACGATGAGGTTGCCTTGCGCGAATCCATCACGCCGTGACCCTCAAACGGCAACAGGCTGAGGCATACTAAAACCGAATAAATAAACTATTCGGCGTGGTGATACCGTACGCGGCAAGCAAGATTTGCCGGATCGTACGGGGGATTTATGGCTCGCCGCCGCCACATGGCTCCACCCACGCAGCTCGAGTTCGACCTGTGGGGCGTGTCAGACGAGCAAGTGCAGACGCACTTCGACTCGGAAGGGGACTCAAATGCTCAGCACAGCCCAGAGCCTGCACGCCGCGATGTTGTACGGTCAGGCTCATCTCGCACTGACGATCTGGTCAACACCGCGACGCAGCAGGAGAGCAATGAATCACTACGGTCAGCGAGCGATGAAGCACTGGCAGACGCATCGCCCACAAGCGTTCGAGCAGCTGCCGAATCCGCAGGAGTTCTTCACGGCAATGGGGGAGAGGATCGCGACGGCGGTCGCCGACCTGATCCCGACCCTGGCCGGCGCGGATCATCCGGGGGAGGAGTACCTCGAGAAGGTGGCGCGACTGAACGCGGCACGACTCCGCGCGGAGGAAATCGCGATGGAGAACGAGGGCGCTCTGGCCTCCCCGGAACTCAACCGCGAGGAGTGGGAAGACACGACGAGCGAGACGAAGGACTCCTTGCTGGACTGGGCTTGGAAGATGAAGGACCAGCTGGATGGGGACGCGGATCACGGCCTGACGTGGGAGGACAGCCAGCGACGCTGGATGCTCCCGTTGACCTTCCTGCAGGAGATGGCAGCAGCGTCATCCCCGCTGGAGTATCTGCGGGAGCACTCTTCGATCTGGGAGACCAGCGTGGAGAACCGCTGGACGAGGGACTCAACCAGCCCCGCCCTGTAGTCGCGTTTCGTCCTTCCGCTGAACCGTTCGTCCCGAGTGGCCCCCGAGCCCGGTACGAAGCGAATGCCGCAGCGCTACGCGCTCTGCGCGACCTGCGCGACACCGGCGCCACGGCCACACCTGAACAGCAGCTCATCCTCTCGAGGTGGACCAGCTGGGGCGCCATCCCGGAGGTCTTCGATGATGGGAAACCGGAATGGTCCCGCCAACGCGAAGAACTCCGCGAACTGCTCACCGACAAAGAGTGGGCTCAGGCGCGCCGCACCACCCTGAACGCTCACTACACGAGCCCCGAGTACGTCACCGAAGTCTGGCGGGCGCTGAAAGATCTTGGATTCGACGGGGGAGCGGTCCTCGAACCGGGCAGCGGCAGCGGGACCTTCATTGGTCACGCACCCTCCGGCGCCGCTATGACCGGCGTCGAGCTCGACCCTGTGACCGCTGACATCAGCCGACACCTGTACCCGCACGCCGCGATTCGCAGCGAGTCCTTCGCGGAGACGCGGATCCCCAGCGACTACTTCGATGCCACCGTGGGCAACGTCCCCTTCGGCAAGTTCGCTCTCCACGACCCGATCGACAACGCCAACGGGCACTCGATCCACAACCACTTCATCCTGAAATCGCTCCGCCTGACCCGCCCTGGCGGTATCGTCGCCGTCCTGACCAGCCACTTCACGTTGGACCAGGCGAACCCCGCCGCCCGCCGCGAAATGGCCATGTACGGCGACTTGCTCGGCGCCGTGCGCCTCCCTACCGGCGCGCACAAGCGGACAGCGGGGACCGAGGCCGTCACCGACCTCCTGATCTTCCGCCGCCGCGACCTCAACGAGCCGGCACCTTCCGACCGGCTGTGGGAAGGCGTCACGGCGCACACCATCGACGGCGCGACCATGAAGATCAACACCTACTTCGACCGGCGTCCCGAGAACGTGCTCGGCACCCTCCACGTCACGAACGGCATGCACGGGTCGCAGACGCTCCAGGTCGTCCCCAACGACCTCGAGGCCGTTCCCCGCGCGCTTCATACCGCGCTGGAGCGCATCGTCGCGGAAGCGCGCGACTCCGGTCGTGTCTTCACGCCCCGTCAGGCCACCGCCGGCCCCGTCATCGACCTTCCCGACCCCGACGCCTGGGATGGCGCCATCCACGCCCTCGAGGACGGGACCTTCGCCGTCAGCACGCGCAGCGGTCGCGAGTCCATGAACGTCCCCAAGTCCGCCGCGGCCGAGATGCGGGCGCTGCTGGCACTGCGCACGCAAGCGGTAACCCAGCTCGCGATGGAGCGCGCCAGCCTCGACGACACCGCCGAGATCCTCGCTGGCCGTCGGGCCCTCCGCTCCCAATGGGAAAAGTACGTCGCCCGGTTCGGCCCCATCAACCGGTACAAGGAGACACCCACCGGCCGTGTCGACGAGGACGGCAACCCGATCATGTCCAGGCGGGTGCCCACCGCCACGCGCCTGCTGCGTACCGACCCCTTCGGCCCCTTGGTCATGGCCCTCGAAGTGTTCGACGAGAACACGCAGAAGGCGGAACCCGCCGCCCTGCTGGAACGGCGCGTCATCCTGCCCCGACCTGAGAAGCTCGGTGCAGACACCCCCTCCGACGCGCTCAACCTCAGCCTCAACCGCGACGGGACGGTAGACCTCGACTACATCGCCGAGATGCTCGGCGAATCCCCCGAGGATGCCCGCCACCAGCTCGCCGAGCTCGTCTACGACGACCCCGACACAGGGATGCTCATCCCTGCCGCCGAGTATCTATCCGGCGACGTGCGCAGCAAACTGACCAGCGCCGCAGCCGCCGCGACCGCAGACCCTCGATTCGCAACCAACGTGAGCGCCCTCGAGCAGGTGCTGCCCACGCCGCTCACGCCGGAAGAGATCACTGCCCGCGTCGGCGCGGTCTGGATCAGCCCCGCCTACCACCAGGAGTTCCTCCGCGAACTACTCAACGACCCGCAGGTCAGCGTCAGCAACCCGTTGCCGGCGACCTGGAAGGTACGTGACGCGAACCGTCGATCCGTGCGCGCCACCTCCGACTGGGGGACCGCGCGCCGGCCCGCAACCGACCTGTTCGAGCGCCTCGCGAACCAGGTCGAAATCAAGGTGGAGGACGAGTACGAAGACGCGGACGGCCGCACCCGTAAAGTCCTCAACCCGACCGAGACAGCCGCTGCACAAGAGAAAGCAGCACTGCTCCAAGAACGGTTCGAGGAGTGGGTGTGGGAGGACCCCGCCCGCGCCCGCGACCTTTCCGACGAGTACAACCGGCGATTCAACAGCACCGTCCTGCGCTCCTACGACGGGGAAGGCGCCTACCTCACCTTCCCCGGCATGGCCGCGAGCTTCCAGCTCCGCCCCCACCAGCGCGCCGCTGTCGCACGAATGCTCCGCGAGCCCGCCGTGGGCCTGTTCCACGAGGTCGGCGCCGGGAAGACCGCCGAAATGGTCACCGGTGCGATGGAACTACGCCGGATGGGTCTGGCCACCAAGATCGGCGTCGTCGTCCCCAACCACATGCTCGAGCAGTTCACCCGCGAATGGCTGCAGATCTACCCGCAAGCGCGCATCCTCGCCGCCAACAGCGAGCAGCTCACCCGAGACAAGCGACGACTGTTCGTCGCCCGCGCCTCATCGAACGACTGGGACGCGGTGATCCTCACCCGCGAGGCATTCCGCCGGCTCCCCGTCGAAGCCGAAACCGCGACCGCCTTCCTCGATCACGAAGTTCAGACACTGCAAGCAGCCCTCGCCGACGCAACCGGCGAAGACCGGATGACCGTCAAACAGATCGAGAAGCGTCTCGCCGCCCTCGAGGAAAAGCAGAAGAACCTGCTCGACCAGGAACGCGACCCCGGCATCACCTTCGAGTCCACAGGGATCGACTACCTCGTCGTCGACGAGTTCCACGACTACAAGAACCTCAGCACGACCTCGAAGACCCCCGACGCCAACATCCAGGGCTCCGAGCGCGCCACCGACATGGCGATGAAGCTCGAATACCTCCGCAACACCCACGGGGCCCGCGTCGTCACCGTCGCGACCGCGACACCGATCGCCAACTCCATCACCGAGGCGCACGTCATGCAGCGCTACCTACGGCCCGACCTGCTCCGTAAGGCCGGCGTCGAAGCGTTCGACGCCTGGGCCGCAACGTTCGGTCAACAAGTCACCGACGTGGAGATGGCACCACAAGGCGGGGGAGCGTTCCGTCTCAAAACACGGTTCGCGAAGTTCGTCAACGTGCCCGAGATGCTCCGCATGTGGCATGTGTTCGCCGACGTGAAGACCGCCGAAGACCTCAACCTCCCCGTCCCCGCACTGCAACTCCGCGAGGACGGGAAGCGGCTCCCGCAGACCGTCGCCCTCACCGCAGGCGACAGCGTCATGGACTATGTCGCCGACCTCGGGGAACGCGCCGAACGCATCCAGCAGCGCATCCCGCGCGAGATCAACGGCAAGGTCGACAACATGCTGTGGGTCTCCAGCGACGGACGCAAAGCAGCCGTCGACTACCGGCTGGTCGACCAATACGCCGACGTCGGCGCAGAACCCATCGCTCTCCACGACGTCGCCGAGAACATCGCGCGGATCTACCACCAGAACAAGCACAACACCTATCGGGACACCCGCACGGGGGAGCCGTCCCCGGTCCCCGGCGCCCTCCAAATCGTGTTCTGCGACCTCGGCACCCCCAGCGAGAAGTGGAACGCCTACGACGAGCTCAAGCTCGTCCTCACCCAGCGAGGCGTCCCCGCCGACGGCATCCGGTTCGTTCACGAGGCCAAGAACGACGCCGAGAAAGCGCGACTGTTCAGCGCCGCACGCGAAGGCGGCGTCGCTGTTCTCATCGGCTCGACCGCGAAGATGGGCGTCGGCACCAACGTCCAAGCCCGCGCGATCGCGCTGCACGACGTCGACTGCCCCTGGCGACCTGCCGACGTCGCTCAACGCCACGGGCGCATCATCCGGCAGGGCAACCAGAACCCCGAAGTGGGGATCTTCCAGTACGTCACCACCGGCACGTTCTCGGCCTACATGTGGCAGGCGATCGAACGGAAGTCGAAGTTCATCAACCAGGTCATGCGTGGACGCCTCGACGTGCGCGAGATGCAAGACCTCGGCGACGACTCCCTGAGCGCTGCCGAAGCCAAAGCCCTCGCCAGCGGAAACCCGCTACTGCTGGAACGGTCCATCGCCATCAACGAGTCCTCCCGGCTGGAACGCCTCGAGCGCGCCTGGCAACGCAACCGCTCCACCCTCGACGGCACCATCCGCAACGCCGACCAACGGCTCGGAATCCTCAACGCGAACCTCGCCGCCTACGCCGCAGCTGCGCCTCGCGTGCGTGACCTCGCCGGCGACAACTTCCGCATCTCGATCTACGGACGCCACTGCGACAAGCGCGTGGACGCCGCCGCCGCCCTGGTCCGGTGGGCCGGATCAGCCGGCATCCACTACGCCCGCCCCGGCTACGACACCACCAAGGGAATCATCGGTGAGATCTCCGGCTTCCTCATCACCGCGCGCACCCGCACCGACCTCGGCACCGTCTTTGTCGAGTTCGGGCTTGAAGGTATCCCCGCCGCCACCGTGAAGGTCGACCGCAAGAAACTCACCGACCCCGAAGACATCGGCGCGATCCGGATGCTCGAGCACCGCATCGCCAACCTCCCCTCGCTCATCGAACACACCGAGCAGCAGATCGCTGCCGAAACCGAGGCCCGCGCTGAAGCCGTCCGCTCTCTGAGCGCCCCGTTCAAGCACGGCGACGCACTCCAGGAAGCCCGAACCAACCTTGAACGCATCGACGCGCAGCTGCGCGCCATGACCGAGCCCAAGGACCCCCAGCCCGAGAACACACCGACCGATGATCCCGCGCCCATCACCAAGCCCCGGATCATCCACACCGGCCCGGACGCGATCCCTGCAACAGACACCCGCGGAATGTCCCGATGACTCCCGCCCGCACCCTCCTGAGCGCACCCCGTTCCTGCCGCTCCAGCATGACCGGACGCTCGCGGCGCGCTAGCCCCTCCGGGGCCGACTGGCGTCGCCTTGCAGGTTGCGCGCCACTCCCTCGAACCGGTCTAGCTCCGCTTACCAGGAACGGGTTCACACATCAGGAGGGGTCATGAGCATCACCGTCTACACCAAGCCGAACTGCATGCAGTGCCAAATGACCTATCGCGCCCTCGACAGCGCGCACCTCGAGTACGAGGTGGTCGACATCACCGAAGTGCCCGCCGCTCTCGAGTACGTCACCGAGGAACTCGGCTACCGGCAAGCCCCCGTCGTCGTCGTCGACGACGACGATCACTGGTCGGGTTTCCAGCCCGACCAGATCAAGCGGCTCACCAAGCGAGCAATATTGCCGTCTGATGCATCATGAAATGAGAGCAAGGTCGAGCCCACGCCGCAGCGGGAAGTGGGTACTTGTGGCGTTGCTGAAAGAGGTTGGCCCCGAGATCGGGAACCTCGGCAGGGCATTTGCATCAATGTCTGGTCTGATGCATCACAGCGGAGCGACAGACGGTGCGATGGAGGTCGCACCGTAGGCGGCCGAAGCGAATCCCTGCGACGGTCACACCGATCTGCACCGCCGACAGGAACGTGTTGGGGTTGCGTGCCAGCGCGGCGGTGCGCTCACCACGCCGGCCGCGCGCGGCGATCGCGTTGACCTGGCTCTCGCGGAGGGTGACCAGCGCCATCTCGGTGCGTGCGAAGACGCCGCCGATGAGCACGAAGGCGATGACCAGCGCGATGTTCAGGATGAGGTCGCCGTTCATCGAACGTCAAGCCCTTCGTCAGCGTACGCCCGCCGAATCGGCCGGGCGCCGGGTCTTTCGGGGTCGGGGGGAGGGATCAGCGCGGTGCAGGATGCTCACGAGAGTTCCTTCTGTGTGTCATCGGCTGAGACCTACTCGGCTGGGCGGCGGTCGCCGCGGGTCTTGATGAGGCTGGCGATGGTCGCCACCGCGATCGTCCCGGCGATGAAGAGTAGCGAGAGCCAGATCGGGATCTCGGGGATCACCGTGATCGGCTCGCCGCCGTTGATGAACGGCAACTCGTTCTTGTGCAGGGCGTGGATGAGCAGCTTCACGCCGATGAAGGCCAGGATGACAGCGAGCCCCTGCGCGAGGTAGACCAGCCGCTCCAGCAGGCCGCCGATCAAGAAGAACAGCTGGCGTAAGCCCATGAGCGCGAACGCGTTGGCGGTGAAGACGATGTACGCCTCTTCGGTCAGCCCGTAGATCGCCGGGATCGAGTCGACCGCGAAGATGAGGTCGACGAAGCCGATCGCGATGATGGTGAGCAGCATCGGCGTGGCCCAGCGGCGCCCCTGCTGCACGATTGTGAGGCGGTCGCCGTGGTACTCGTCGGTCACGCGCATATGGCGGCGCACGAAGCGCATGAACCTGCCGTCGGCGGGGTTGGAGTCGCCGTGTGTGAAAGCCTGCCGGTAGGCGAGGAAGAGCAGCAGTGCGCCGAATCCATAGAACACCCACGAAAAGTTCTCGATGAGCGTCGCGCCGACGGCGATGAAGATGCCGCGGAGGATCAGTGCGATCACGATGCCGATCATCAGCACCTTCTGCTGATAGATCTTCGGCACGGCAAAGCTTGTCATCACGATGAGGAAGACGAACAGGTTGTCGATCGACAGCGCCTTCTCGGTCAGATACCCGGCGAAGTACTCACCGCCGTACGTCCAGCCTGACACCATTCCAATGCCGACGCCGAACAGCAGCGCGAGACCGATGTAGAAGGCCGACCAGCGGGCGGATTCGCCTATGGTCGGCTCGTGGGGCTTGCGCACGTGCGTGTAGAACTCGTAGACGAAGAACGCGATCGTGACTGCGATCGTGATGGTCCAGACGAGCGGGGTGATGTTCACAGCGGGGTCCTAACAGTGGCGTGAGCGGATCAGCGCCAAGGTCTTCTCCATCCTCGTGATCGAGGACCGGTGGCCCGGGATGCGGCGTGCATCCGTAATGACCAGCCGACTGTGGCGGAGCACTCCGCTTGGACTTCCAAGTATGCATGTCCTCGCCGTGTTTCCTGAACAGGTCGTGGTGGGCTTGCACGATGACGCCTTGGTGGGGAAGCCTTTCTCACGAATCACGCCCACGTCCTGCTGTGTGTGGCGGCCAATCCGCAGATTCTGTTGCGAGATGTGGCGACCCTGGTGGGGGTGACCGAAAGGGCGGCGCAGCGCATCGTCAGCGAGCTCGAGCAGGAGGGGTACCTGACCCGGGAGCGGGTCGGACGGCGCAACACCTACCGGCTGAACCCGGACCGGCCGTTGCGGCACCCGCTGGACAGGGACCATCACATCGGTGAACCCCTGGCCATCTTTTCGGCATCTGACGCAGCCGAGCACGCACCCACCGCGGCCTGATCTCAGCCGCCGCAGATCCTGGATGGCATGCCGGTAGGCGCAGCCCTGGGAGGATGGGAGCTATGGCGGAGTGGACGTTCTTGACCCATCACGCGCACGTGTTGCTCGCGATCGCGGCTAACCATGACGCCACTGTGCGCGATATCGCCGCGGAGGTCGGGATCTCCACGCGTTCGGCGCTCACGATCCTCAACGATCTCGAGGACGCCGGATACCTGGAGCGGGAGAAGCGCGGTCGGCGCAACCACTATGTGTTGTACCAGGACCGTCCGTTGCGGCATCCTGCGAACGCCGCGCATACCGTGGGCGACCTCATCCGCGCGTTACTGGACATCCACTAAGACACGCGCGTTACCGCTCGGCTCAGCGGATGCCGGGGCGCGGTCAGTGCACGAGTGCTTTGAGAGCGATCAGCGCGAGTCCCATGCCTGCCGTCGCGGCGGCGGTGACCACCTTCACCAGGGCGGGGTCGTTGCGTTGCCGGGCCGCCCACCATCCCAATATGGCGAGGGTGACGACGCCTCCCCACAAGGAGATGTCTACGGCGGCATCCATCGATAGTCCGAGGAGCGCGGCCGCGGTCAGGCAGGCGACCGGGACGATGAGTGCCCACAGGAGTCCGGCGGAGCGTTGCAGGCCTTCGCGGACCGCTTCTCGCCAGCTCATTGCGCGGTTGCCGACGATCTCGGCGTAGACGTGTGCACCCCAGAACACCAGGACGGTGCCGATGGTGCGCGCGATCAGGACCGGCAGTCCCGGGTTGTAGAGAGAGAACGCGGAGATCAGCCCAGCGGTCAGAACGGTGCCGTAAACGGCCTCCGCGTTCATGGCCCTCGACACCCACGGGTATCGCCGCAACCCGGCATCGACGTCGAACCCCGAACCCTTCACCCGCCACCACCACTTCGCCGTGCCGCTCGACGAGCAGCCCGAAGACAGCGTAGTCCCGCCAGAACACCGCGAAAGCGCCCCCAGCCTCGCCCATCTTTTGACCGTGGTTCCGGGAACTTCTCGCGAGCCGACTTGACGTGAAGCATACTTCTCCTGTTTGGTGGGGCAAGAAGGGGAGTAATCCTCGCTCCGCATCGTCAATACGTTCCCGCCTCGGGATCCGGTGCGCAGGGCCGTCAGGCCGATGAGACCTTCACGAGTATTCGTGGAGGTCTTTGATATGTCAGTGCCGTTGTGGGCGTGGTTCGCCGTCCTGGGCGTGATCCTGGTGATGCTCGCCGTCGATCTGGTCGCACACCGCAAGGTCGACGCTCCGCGCAACCGACCAATACTGCACCCCTCAGTATTGACTCTCCGCCAGTCCCCTGAGCCTGTCCACCCCCCTCGGTAAACTGGACCCTGACCACGACGGAAGGCAAAGACATGAGCGGCTCATGGCGAACCAACGACACCGTCGCCTACGACAAGATGCAGGAGCGGCACACCATGCTCACGCACCTGCTGGTCAACACCGCGCGCTCCACCACTGACCCGGACAACGCCGCCAGCATCCGTGCCGAGATGATCCGCTGGAAGGACGACACCCTCGCCGTCGACGGGTACGACCGGCAGGCGATCGACACCCATGCCGCTCACATCGAATCGCGCATCCAGGAACTGTCTGCACAGGCGATCTGATGCTCGGCGACCCCCTCACTCCCGCTGAGCTCCAGCGCATCTTCGACGAGGACATCCGGCCCTACTACTTCCCGGACAACCTGGCACCCGAAGCCGAACCCACCATCGTCCTCGTCGGCGGCCAACCAGGCGCAGGTAAATCGCAAGCGACCTCCCGCATCGCCCGCGACTACCCCGGAATCGTCCCCCTCTCAGGCGACAACCTCCGCGCCTTCCACCCCGACTACGCGCAGCTTGTCCGCGATCGGCCCTTCGACGCCGGCCCGATCCTCGCCCAAGCCACCGCGGTCTGGGTCAAGAACGCGATCGACTACGCACGAGAGCATCGCCACTCCCTCCAACTCGAGGGCACCTTCCACACCCCCTCGCTCACCCTGGCGACCGCCCGCAACTTCCGCGACACCGGATTCCGCACCGAGATCGTCGCCCTCGCCACCGCACGCCGCGACAGCCTCATCGCCGCCGCCGGCCGCTACTTCACCGACCACCAGGCCGGGGGAGAACCCCGCTGGACCACACTCGAACAGCACGACCGAGGCTGGACCGGAACCCGCGACCTGCTCGCACAGATCACCCCCGAAGCGCCCCTGAACCGCGTCAAGATCGTCACCCGCAGCGGTGAGCTCTACGACGCTCCCATCGAGGACTACGACCAAGACACCGCCCTCGAAGCCCTCACCCAAGGCCGCACCGTCGCTGCCACGAACCGAGGCGCCGCCGCCTGGCTCGCCGAGCTCCGCGCGTTCACCCAGTACGCCCAAGCGTCCAACCAGATCACGCCGGCCACCGCACCCCTGCTCACGGAAATGCACCGCATCGCGCTCAACGAGGTCGTGCCATCCATGCAGTTACCCGCCAACTCCGAAGCAGCGCCCCGACTCGTGGAACGCCTCAACGACACCATGACGATGATCGAGAGGACCGCCGCGCCCAAGCGCGTCGACGACTACCAGGCCCCCGGAACCAGCCTCCACCCCGAAGGCCCCGGGCTGTCCTGACGAACCCACATGCAGGTAACTGACCCCACACTTCCCCTCACCGAAGACCACCGCGAGTTGCTCGATCAGCTACTCGATAAGTGGTCGCTCCACGTACTCGACCAACTCTGCGAACACGGAGCAATGCGCTTCAACGAGCTGCGCCGAGCGATCCCCGCCATCAGCCAGAAATCGCTGACCGCCACTCTTCGGCGACTGGAGCGCAACGGCATGGTCAACCGCGTGGTCGTGAGCACCCGACCGATGGCGGTCGAGTACCGCATCGCTCCAGTCGGGCATGGTCTCCAGGACCTCATCGACGCTCTTTTCCGATGGACGACATTGCACCTGCCCGACGTCGAACGAGCACGAGCACAATTCGACAACGTCGCTGAATGAGGACTATGCAGTGCGGGTGGCGTCGATCATTCGGCCGTTGAAGCGCAACTCCGTTCTGTTTTATCGATGGCGTTACAAACCGAAAACGATCGTTAGCGGCACGGCTGCGTCTGCGGCTCATTCGGGGGGACTGTCCGATAAACGGTGTGTGGGGTCCGGCGGTTTTCATCAGTAGGTGGTTCTCTCGAACCGTCCGGCGAAGG
>NZ_CANKZA010000008.1 GCF_947488465.1 uncultured Microbacterium sp.
CTACAATCATCACAGGCACCACTCCGCAGTCGGAGCCGCACCCATCAGCAGACTCAACAACCTGCCTGGACATCACAGCTAACCGCCGATCCCGACAGCGGCCGCTCGGAGCGGGGCACTGACTACGCCTCGTTCGACATCGCGGTCAACGAACGACACCTGAACGACGACACCAACAAGTGGGAGGACGGCGCCGTCGTCTACCACCGCGTCGTTGTGTTCGGTGCGCAAGCACAACACGTGGCCGCGTCTCTGAGGAAGGGCCACAACGTGGTCGTCAACGGCGATCTGAAGTTCGGCTCGTACACGAACCCGGACACGGGCGAGACCCGCGAGACGCGCCAGGTCATTGCGGACACCGTTGGAGCGTCGTTGAAGTTCAACGAGGTGGCGATCGCGCAGTCCCCAAAAGCTAAGGGCCCGGAGCTGCACGCCACCGGGCCCGTCGCAACGCCGGAGGTTCAGTCCGGCGCAGGGGTTGCACGCTGACAGAGCGACTGAGAGCGGGCGGGACACATCGTAGTCCCGCCCGCTTCTTCGTGTCCTGGACGGGCTTACGCCTGGAGCTGGTTCAGAAAGGCTCGGAATCCTTCCTCGGCTGCTTCGCGGGTGGCGTGCTCGCCCAGCGGCACCCGGTACAGCGGCATTCCGTCTACCTTCAGCTCGGCATCCAGCAAGACACCGGAGGCTCCCCCGCGCAGGACACTGGACACGCTCACCAGGTGGTCGGCGTTGATCCAGATCGTGGGCTTGCCGGTGGCATCGGGCACGCCGAGCAGTTTCATGCCCCCACCGTAGCGACAGCCGTGTTTCAGACGTGGGACCTAAAGGGAGGGGCCAGCGCCCAGGTCGCGCGAGGCAGTCCGCGCTGTGCTCGCTTCCCGGAGGTGCGCGAGACGTGCTTCCGTCTCCAGTCGCAGTTGCTCGTCTGTCAGCGATTCGCGAAGCGAACGCTCGGCGCTGACTCGTTCGACCGTGCGAGATAGCTCACCGTGGGTCTTGGAAAGCTCCCGGTACTGGCCGCCGCGCTCCTCGAGCTGCTCGCTAAGTCGCTGGTACGTCACGGTCAGTGCGTTCACGTCTCCAGAGGGCTCCTGACCGGTGACCTCGGCGGCGTGGCCGGCTGCTTCCATCGTCGCGATGCGCGCTCTCATCTCACCGAGAGTGGTGCGGGTGCGGTGCAGGACATCGCTGAGCCGTTCGATCTGATCACGCAGCGCGGCCGCGCGCTCTGCGGCATCAGGCTGGTAGCGGTCGAGGTTGACGATCGCGCCGAGGGGCCGGCTACGGCGGTCCGTCCAGGCCGGGATCTGCACGACGTCACGTGGGGTGCGTGCGGCACGCCCGAGCTCCTGCCGTGCCGCCGACGTCGCATCGGTGACAGACAACTCGAGCTTGCCGCGCATCATCGTCGCTGACAGCGCATCGATCGCTTCGGGTGCACTCCGAGCGATGACCAGGGCTTCGTTCCGGGAGCGCCCGCGCGTCATTCCCACGTACAGGCCAGCCGCGTCGACGCCCGGACCGACGATCGCATCGTCGGTCGTCTCACCCTGGATACCGTGCACTGTCGAGGCATACGCCAGGTGTACGTGTGTGGCGGTGTAGTCGGCGCTCACCTGACGCACGTCGGCGCTGTCCGTGAGGCTCGCGAGTTCGATGGTGTCGCCGTCGATTCGGCGGATACGCCACATCGCTCGGTTCTCCACGTCCGCGTCTGCATCGTTGCGGCGCGTCTGCACGACGTCACCGACGAGGAGGCGTTGCTCGTTCTGTCCCACAGCGACCACCGTGTCGGACAGCTTCCCCGCAGTCACCAGCGCCCGCTGGATCGTCTCGTTGATCTGCTGAGCCTCGGCGTTCGTGCTCGTGATGAGGGCGATACGTCGCCCTGCCGCGGCGTTGTCGAGGTAGTCCTCCACCATTCGCGTGCGGGCTTCTTCCTCGCTCGCGACGACGCGGAGCTGGCCGCGTCCGTACAGCTCCCATGCAACCGCTGAGGCGTCAGAGACGCTCTCCGGCTCCCGTAAACGGAGCGAGAGCTCCGCGTAGGTCGGGTCGGAGAACCGGTGCACCGCGCTGAGTTCGACCACAGCGCCGCTGCGCTGCTTCATCATGGCCATTGCTCCCGAATGACCCACGGGCCGCGCCTGGAGATGGTCACCGATCATGGCAACACCGGCGCCGGTGCGCTCCGCGACGTCTGCCAGAGCGAGCGCTGCACCGAGGTCGACCATCCCGGCCTCATCAATGACGATGCGGTCACCGGCTCCGAGCTGATACTTCCGCGGGCCGGTGTAGGCCGTGCCAGTGCGCGGGTCGACCTCGCCCACCTCGAGCTTGTTCCAGGACTCCGCACCTGCGTCGTCGGTGCCCCAGCGCCATCCATGGTCCAGGAGCAGCGCGTGCAGGCTGCCGGCGTTCACGCCGACCTCGCGCCCGGCGACACTGGCCGCCTTCTTCGTCGGCGCGACGACGACCAGGCGCCGGTTCTGCGCCTCCAGCGCCGCACGTGCCACCCGCAGGAGCGTGGTCTTCCCGGTTCCAGCAGGGCCGGTCACTGTGACCAGGGCATGGGTCCCCGCGATGGCGGCGGCAGCGTCGGTCTGCCCACCGTCGAGGGTTACCTCCGCGCCGAGGATCGACTCCGCGGCCTCCAGAACGTCCGTCCGAGCGGCGACCTCGCCGACCGTGTTCAGCCGATCGAATGCCTCAGCCAGATCGATCTTCGCGGCGGCGGTGGCCGACGAGATCATGTGCTTGATGTGTCCGGGGATCTCGTCTTCGTCTGCCAGCAGGTCCACGCTCATCTGCTGCGCCCGGGCGATGACGTCCTCAGCGACCTCGCCCAACAGGTCGCGGGAAGCAACCGCACCCGAAGCCGCGACCGCTCGCAGAGCACCCGCGCGAAGGTCGTACAGGCTGTACCGACCTCCCGTCGCGCTCGCTCGCTTGTCGGCGTCGACGACGGCTCGAGCAGCCAGAAGGTCGCGGTCCAGATCCGCGATCGCCACAGCCTCAACCTCGACGGGGGCGCGACGAGCGAGGATCGTCGGGTCGATATCCGCGAGTTCGTTGCGCGTACGCTGCTCCCACTCGCTCTCATCTACATTCGCAGGCTTGTTCGGTCGACCGTGCGCCCACGCCCAACGATCGATCGAGAGAAGAACGTCAGGGCTTGGCTCCGCGTTCGGGTTTTCCTGACGCCACTGAGCGAGCTTCACGGCACGGTTCGCTTCGATCTGGTTCGACCGTCGCGACAGAGGGCGAACCGCATGAGCCAGCTCGGCGATTTCTCCGTCCTCGTTCAGCGTGTACCCATTGCGCGCTAGCGCGGCGATCCACTCCGGGTCGGTGCGGGAGGCAATTTCACCCTCCGCATTGATCACGGTGTGAAGCTTCATGGCGACCCGAGAATCGATGTTCGACCACCGTCCGTCCTCACCCTGCACCCGAACGTTCAGCCACAGGTGGCGGTGAATGTGAGGATCCAGGGCACGCGATCGCGCGTGCTGAAGCTCCACCACCTCGAGCTGCGCGATCCCCTCACGCACCAGCCCGCCAGCCCCGCGTCGAGCGTTGAGCTCGCGCTGCCAAACGCGGACCACTCGATCCCGCAGACGATCCTGGAGGGCCTCAAACTCCGACGCGAGATCATCGTTCAGCAATGATGCGAGGCTGTACGACTTCGGTGCATTGATGGTGCCGTCGAGCACCAGGTCGGCGTCCGGTCGGTTCAGTTCCCGACCTCGACGCTCTCCGGTTTGAGGGTCACGTCCATCAACCCATGCTGCCAGTTCCGCCTGGTTCAGGGTGTCCACCTGGACACCTCCAGCCGTGGCCGTGAACCGTTGCACGTCGGCGACCTCGACGTCGCTGTAGTGACCGAGCGCATCCACCCCACCCGCCGTGTGCAGGTGCGAGTCGCAGGTACCCCCGAATGCGTACGAGACGGCTTGCTGGACGCCCTGGGAGGACACTCCCCGCTTCCATCTCTGCAGGCCACCGCGCATGCCCCAAGCGTAGCGCTCACAGAAAGTGCCTGCGTGCATTGTCTTGATCTTGTTGGAGGGAAGTCTTGCCGATCTGACCTCCTGACTCTCGCGCAGCGGGTCGATGCGTAGCGTCGACGTGAGGTGCTCTGAGGAGCATCCTCTGAGCACTACGGGGTGTCGTCGATGCGAGGCGACGAACTTGCGGGTGGCCGGCTGCGCCTATGAACGTCGTCGCGCCACTCGCGTTCGACCGGAGCTCGAGCTGACGAGAGTTCCGTCATGCGCTCGCGCAGACAACAGAGCAGCTAGGGTCTGCTCATGATCGAGAACGTCACGCCCCGCTTCGTGACATCGACTCTTGTCGAGGCGACCGCTGACGCGGTGACGATCACATGGGGCCTCGGAGATGAGATCCCTCGATCAGCCGACTACTTCCGCTACGCCGTGACCTACTACGGCGCTGACGAGAAGGCCGGCGCGGAGTTCGGTGCGCGCTTCCACGAGACACCGCGGGCGTATGTCTTCGACCTCGCCACGAGCACACAGGCCAACTACGCCGCCGACAGCATCGACCTCACAGACGACAGGATCGTCGTCCGGTACCGAGATGCCTCGATCGGGCTCACCGAGGTCGGGACGATCTTCGCGTCGGTGACGGTCGACGGCGATGACGTCCAACTCAACCTGCCAGTGACATTGCTGCGCTGATCACTCGTAGCAGTGGTGGACGTGCCAGCCCCCGCTGCCCCCGAACACGTCGAAGACGTAGGACTCCCCCGCAGGGTTCGTCGCCTGGAATCGCCACCCATAGAGGCCAGCACCACCGCTCCCCCGCTTCCCGAGCGCCGCCGACCAGACCGACTCGCGGAGCCGGGTCGGCATGTCGCTAACCAGCCAGCGAGTGCCAGCGAAAACCATCCGCGCCGGCACGTCATCCTCGAACCAGAGCGTCAGCTCGTGTTCGACCAGGGTCTCCATCATGGTCGCAACCTTAGAACAAACGTTCTAGGCGCGCTACCCTGGATCAGTCGGGAGGAGCGAGCGCGTGGGCACCAGCAAGCGGTACGCGGCCGCTGTAGACAGACAGATGGATCAGAGGATTCTCGCTCGCACAATCGCCGAAGCAGGGCCTCTCCAGTCACTCACCGCCGACGAGCTGCGCCTCGACGCCGAACCGGTCACGATCGACCCGCAACCGAAACCCGCACGTGCGTGGCTGCGCTTTGGAGCCACTCCCCTGCTGGTCGACGTCGAGGTCTGCCGATGGACGGCTGACGCCTGCGCCGTCCGGTTCCACCTCGACCAGAAGGAGTACCGAGCATGGGTGTGGTCGTCCGCACTACGTCCCCCGCGCGGCGTCTCCGCCACGGCGTCTATCGCGTCGCGGTGACCACACAGTCCGACTCGTCCGGGGCGATGAAGACACTCTCAATGGAAGTCTCCCAGTGCCTGTACTTGCCGGACGCCGACAGCTCGCGGTCGATCGACGCCAGGAACAACTTCGTGGCGGAGCCGGCGTGCGGAAGGAATGGACCGTAGTAGACGGTTCGCTCTTCGCCATCGAGGGTGAGCAGATTCGTCTTCACGACGATAGAAGTGGCGGTGCGGGTGGTCATCAGACTCTCTCTCGATCAGGTTGAGGCCGGCTGGAAGCGGGCCTTCAGTGCGTATTGACGGGGTTGGAGCTGCCGCAACGTGATTCGGCGCGGCGCCTGCCCTCCGGGGAGTGTCAGCCTCACAGAACCGAAAGCGGTGTCTTCGGGGTTGAGCTCGAGGCCGGCCCAGTCGAGCTCCGTCTCGACCAAGGCGTTGTACAGCGCGTGCTCGGTCTTGATCTGCGCCGACGCACCGAGCAGGGGTAGCGCGCGAGGGCGTCGGGTGACGTTCGTGGCTACCAGCGGTATCTCCCAGTCCGCGTCGACCACACGATCCTCCATGCGCACCGGAGGCATGACCTCGATTCGCACGCCTTGCAAACTCGCCGGGAGACGCCGCGAGTTCATCGAGCGATAGGAGAACCAGAAGATCGCCACCAGTGCCACCAGAGCGAGCGACCAGACAACGACGTAGTAGGCCTCAGCCATTGCCACCACCTGCCCTCGCTCGGTGCCTGCTCGCAGCCCGGTAGATGCTGCTGCGGGACGTATTGAATCGCGTGGCGATTTGGCCGGGTGTCATGCGGCCCTCCTCGAGATGGATAGCGATCGCCTCATCCTGCTCCGGTGTCAGTTTCGACTGCCGCCCCTTCAGCTTCTTGCGCACTTCAGGGTTGGCCATTCCCTCCTGTGTGCGGAGACTGATCCACGCTCCCTCCGCCTCAGCCATGCCCGCAAGGAAGGTGAGGAACAGCTTCGACCACGGGTCCCGAGGATCGTAGGCCGTGCGGCCCATCTGGAAGATCACGCCGCGCTCAGTGAGTTCCCGCACCTGGCGGAGGGTTTCTTCCGCGTTGCGGGCGAAGCGGTCGAGGCGGGGGACGACGAGCGTGTCCCCCTCACGAACCGCTGCCATCGCTTCTCGCAACCCAGCACGGTTGAGCGACTTACCCGAGAAGCCTTCGTCCGTGTAGATCCGCTCTGGCTCGGCACCGAGCTCAAGCAGCGCCTGACGCTGCATCTCGACGTCCTGCGCGATGGTTGATACTCGCGCGTATCCGACGATCACTCGGCACCTCCAAATACGGTCCCATATAGGCCACCCCTAGTGGGATTTCTTCCGGACACCCTATATGGGACGGCGGACAGAACACCGAAGTGCGGAATTTTGTCAATGTCCGAAGTCATCGGCACTTCTGTCCGAAGTCCTCAACACTCGTGTGCGTCAGCCGATCGCGCGAGGTGGGGCGACTGTCTCGTATCCCATGGGTTTCGAGACACCTAGGTTATGAGACGCGCAATCGGCCGCGGCTGTTCACTGGAAGTGTCGGACTACCTCACGTCCAAGGCCGTCGACACAGCCCAAGAAGCACTCCTCATGGGACGCCTGACAAGCTGACACACACAGCCCCTGCGGATAGACTCGTCGCAGGTTGGCGCACCTGCCGCTCGCACCCCTCGGGGCATGGTGAACGCGCTGCACGTCCCCTTATCAGGACACGACCACTCCATCGGTTTGTACGCCGGTAACGCGAGCACCCCGTCTCAGCCGAGCAACGGAGCAACTGTGATCCCCTTCACTCCCAACGATGCAAAAGCCCTCGCCCGCGCACTGCGAAGCGGACTAGAGCCTCATGTCACCCTCAGCCATGGGCAGGCCCTCGACGTTCTTTCACGAACAGCGGGCCTAACCGACTGGAACGCGCTGGCTGCTATGTACCGTGCACCAGGTTTCGGTGCTCCCATGCCCATCCTGCGAGTTCAAGATGCGGCACTGGCTCGACAGTTCTACGTGGACTGGCTCGGGTTCAGCATCGACTTCGAGCACCAGTTCGAACCCGAACTGCCTCTGTTCATCAGAGTCAGTCGAGACGAAACAGCTCTCGGCCTGAGCGAACACTACGGCGACGGCACGCCCGGCAGCGTCGTGTGGATCCCCACCCGAGCCCTCGCTTCCTACCGAGGCGGACTGATGAAGAACCCGATAGGTTCGCAACGTCCCGGAATCGACCCCGATGCCCCCGGCGGACCAACCATGACCATCATCGATCCGTTCGGCAACGAGCTCAGATTCTGCGAGCCCACCGACTAGGACAGCGCAGGGCGGAACCTGCGGATCACCAGGTCACCTGAGCACTCCGCGACCAGACGCGACATTAATCGACGCGAAGTACCTATCGCTGCGGTTGACAGGTCAAGGGCGTCAAGCGGACACGTAGAAACTGTCTCGAAACCCTAGGGTTGCGAGACGTCTCATCTGCCTGAGTGTTGAGGACTTCGGATGTGAATTTGATCGCTCCGCGGCGGTGAATCTTCATCGCTATCTGGCGCCGTGGGGTGCCCGGTAGGGATCCTTCAGCGGGACTGCTCATGGAAAGATGAACGCTCCGATGGCGAAAGCGGCGAGTTGATCGGTGTGTTCGGGTTCGCCGCGCTGCCCGCGATCATCATGAACAAGGCGATGAGCCTGATCGTCGTGATCACCGCCATCCCCGCACGGCTGATCAGCGTGCCACTGGCCGAGCTCTCCCCGTACTTGTACATCGTCCTGAACCTGCTGGCCGGAAGCCTGATCGGCGCGTGGGTCGGCGCGCACTGGGCGACGAGACTTGGCTGGAAGGCCCTGTACCGGGTGATCGCGGTCCTACTGGTGCTGATCGCGATCCTGCTCTTCGTCACCCACTTCTTCGCCGTCGAACCCCTGAACCTGCCCCTGGTCCCCGGACGATCCTCGGCGTGATCGCCGGTAGCCTTATCGGCGTTTTCGCGGCACTGATGGGCGTTGCCGGTGGGGAATTGCTGATCCCCACGATCGTGCTTTTCTACGGCACCGACATCAAGATCGCCGGAAGCCTCTCTCTGCTGGTCTCGCTGCCGACCATGCTGGTCGCTTTCGCCCGCTACAGGTGCTCGGTCAGAACAAGCGGTTCCTGATCGCGATGACGGCGGGATCGATCGCCGGCACAATCGCCGGCGGCTTCCTCCTCGATGTGATCCCCAGCCTGATCCTCATCCCACTGCTCGTCCTGCTCCTGTTGCTGTCCTCGATCAAGGTCTGGAACCACCAGTAGGCACGCCTTCCACCGACCTCAGGAGACCTATCCCCGGTACGACCCGCGGAGGATCCGTGTAGTCGCGGTGCGAGGCGATGGACACCGCACACGAGGACCAGTGCGGGTCTCGCTTCGATAACGCGGCGAAGCCCCCAGCCGCGGACCTGCCAGGATCACCTCATGATGTCTCGAAGAGCGTGGGGGCTGCTGACGATCGGTACGATTTCGGCGACCCTGCTGCTGGCCGGGTGCTCGAGTCCCGCGACGACCACGACGTCGGTGTGCATCGACTGGGTATACTTCGAGAGCCCCGCGGACGCGGAAGCCGATGCTGACGCCGTCGTCGTCGGAACCGTAGAGAGCCAATCCGGGGCGACCACGTACTACGACCTTCCAGCGACGACGTGGAACGTGAATGTCGACACCTGGATCAAGGGCGGCGCGGCGTCGAACGACATCGTCGTCACCTCGCTCCCCAAGAGCTGCGGCGAGACCGGCGACAACATGGCGGACGCGGTCGGCACTGGTCGGGTGGTGCTCTTCCTCCGCGATGGCGACGACGGGTGGGAAACGCTGACGCCCTTTCAGGGCATTGTTCCGGCAGGATCCGACGGAGACCTCCCGACCGAATGGCCCGACGACCTGTACGACTAGCGCACGGTCGCAGGCGACCCTCTGCCCGCCAGGGTTCCGCTTTCGCGCGGCGCCCGATTGCGGATCGGTCCGCACGCAGACGTTCCCTCCGAGGGCAATGCCCGTTAGGGGATCCCTTACCGGGCGGCCGTCACGCGAGCGTGGTCAGGTGATTGTAGTTATCCGCTTCCGGCGTGTTTCGCCGCGGCCCGGGGCCAGCATGCGTAGGCCGTTGAGGATGATCAGTGCGGCGCTGCCTTCGTTCAGCAGGAGACCGGTGGTCAGCGACATCCAGCCTGCGAGGGCTGCGACGATCAGAACCGCCACAACAGCAAGGCTGAGCGCGATGTTGATCTTGATGTTGTTCCGGGCGCGGCGCGAGAGGCGGATCGCGGCGGGGAGCCGGTCGAGCTCGTCGGCCATGAGGGCGACGTCGGCGGTCTCCAGTGCGACGTCGGTGGCGGCGGCGCCCATTGCGATGGCCAGATCGGCGTTGGCCAGTGCGGGGGCGTCGTTGACGCCGTCACCGACCATGGCGATCACGCCGTACGTTTCGCGCAGCTCGAGCACGGCGGCGGACTTGTCCTCGGGTAACAGTTCGGCGCGATAATCGTCGAGTCCCAGGTCTGTGGCGGTGGACTTGGCCACGGTGGTGTTGTCGCCGGTGAGCATCAGGATCCGTTTGATCCCCAGCGCACGCAGCTCGTCGATGGTGCTCTGCGCGTCGGGGCGCAGCTGGTCGGCCACTGCCACCACGGCCAACGGTCGACTGGCGTCGCGGAGCACGACTGCGGTACGGCCTTCCGCCTCGGCTTGAGAGACCGCACGCCCAACGTCGGGGTCGGTGCGGTCGGCGGCCGTGGGACGGCCGATGTGCAGGGCGCGGCCGTTGACCGTGGCCTCCATGCCGGCACCGGGCAGCGCGCGGGCGTTCCAGGCGGCGGGAATCGTGAGGTTGTGGGCGCGGGCGCCGGTGACGATCGCGCTGGCGATGGGGTGCTCGCTGCCGCCCTCGACCGCGGCCGCCAGGGCCAGGGCATCGTGCTCTGTCACGTCGCCGACGGGGGTGACGCCTGCCAGGGCAGGCCGGCCGCGGGTCAGGGTGCCGGTCTTGTCGAAAGCGACGACCTTGATGTCGGCCAGTCGTTCGAGGTAGATCCCGCCCTTGATGAGGATGCCATCGCGCGCGCCGCGGGCGATCGCGGTGACGACGCTGACCGGCACGGAGATGACCAGCGCGCACGAGCAGGAGACGACCAGGACGACGAGTGCCCGATAGATCGCCTCGCGCCACTCGAACCCGAGCAGCGGCAGCACCAGGGCCACGACGATGGCCAGGACGAACATCGCGGGCGTGTAGACGGCACTGAACCTGTCGGCGAACCGCTCGGCTCCGCCCCGCTTGGCTTGGGCTTCCTCGACTTGCTCGATCACTCGGGCGAGCACGGTGTCGTAGTGCTCTTTGGTGACCTGCACACGCAGCACCCCGTTGCCGTTCAGGCTCCCGCCGAAGACCTCGGTGCTGACAGTGGCCTCGACCGGCACCGACTCTCCAGTCACCGGGCTGGCGTCCACCCAGGAGACACCCTCGGCGACGACGCCATCAGTGGGCAGGCGTTCACCGGGGCGCACGAGCACCACGTCACCGGGATGCAGTTCCTCCACCGCAACGGTCTCGGTCTGGCTACCGTCGGTGACTCGGTTGGCGGTCGGGGGTGCCAGCTCCATGAGTGCGCTGATGGACCCGCGCGCACGGTCGGTGGCGTAGGCCTCCATCGCTTCACCCAGGCTGAAGATGACGACGAGCATCGCGGCCTCCTCGATGACGCCCAGCGCGATCGCCCCGATCGCGGCCACGACCAGCAACACGGATATCGTCAGGCGCTTGTTGCGCACCGCCCGCACTGCGCTGCGGAGCGGATAGACACCGCCGACGATGATCGACGCCCAGAACAGCGCCAGCGCGACCGGCTCGGAGTGGATCGTCCACTCCACGATCAAGCCCACGGCCAGCAGCACTGCCGCCACCGCGAGGGTCACCGTTTCGGGTTTCCGCCACCATGTGCGGCGAACCAGCCGCGGGGCTGCTGGTTCGGCCACCTGTGACGGCGTGCTCGCGTCAGTACTCATCCTGGTCTTTCCTCTTTCAGCTCGTGGGGAGGTAGCAGCAGGTCAGGCGCGAACCGGGCGAGCCGGCCCCGTCGCCGATAGGGCCAAGCCGGCCTTCCTTGCTGCTTCGATCACGGCGGCTTCAGTGACGGTGCCGTCGTGGGTGACCAGGACGACACCGGAAACCAGGGCATCGACCTTCTGCACGCCGGGGAGTGCCTCAACTGCGACGAGGTCACCGGAGCAACTCACGCATCCGCCCCCGAGGGCGCGGTACTTGGAACGGACGAGGTCGGCGGGTGCATTCAAGGGATCTCTCCTTCGATCGACATGACTTCGATCATCTTCGAAGTCCGATTCCATGCTACTCAGACTTCGATACTTGTCAAAGTGTCGAAGTCTGAGAGGATGGAGACATGTCGACGTCCCTCTTGGTGCTTCCCGTGGATAGTGCATTGGGTTACTGCACGCCGCTGTCCCGCGAGCCGATCACACCCGCGCAGGCGGAACCGCTCTCCCGGATGCTCAAGGCTCTGGCAGACCCCGTTCGGTTGCGCCTGATGTCCATGGTGCTCTCGCACGGGAACGGCGAGGCGTGCGCGATGTGCGACCTCACCGAGGGCTTTGACCTCTCACAATCGACCCTCAGCCACCACCTGAAGATGCTGCACGACGCCGGACTCGTCGACAGGGAAAAGCGCGGCGTCTGGGTCTACTACAAGGCACGCCCCGAGGCGATGGACGCACTGCGCACCGTCTTCAGCGTCGACTTCTGAGCGAAGCAACCTTGTTCGCCGCCCGTGAGGAGGTACGGCCTGTCGAAGAAAAAACGCGACGCAATGCTCCCGTCGTCTGACGAAAGGCGAGCAAGATTGCGTTACCTGCATCATGAGGCGTCGTCTTGGTTAAGAACAGTTTTTCGAGACACGGCCCAGGCCCGAAGAGTCGCGGTTGATTTGTCAATGTCCGAAGTCGGCGGCACGGCTCACCCCGTGGTTTTGGGCGTAGTGCAGCCGACAAATGACCCCTGAGTGTCTGAAGTCCTATGCACAACGCTGCGGTTTGTCAGAAGGCGACTCCACAGAAGGGCAAGCCAGCGCCCACGTCGAGGCGATCGTCCCGTGAAACGCGCAGCTCGCGCGATGTATCAACGTGCGAGACGCGGCTGCTCGGCTACTGGGCTGCTCGGCTGACCGGGGACCTCGGTGCCAGATCGCTGGGCTGCGTCACCTTTGTCTTTGAGATTGCGTCAGCACCCTGTGCCCGTCGTCGCGGAGTTCGCCGGTGGGCGAAACATGGCGATACAAGGTCTGACGACTCACGCCGAGTTCTTTGCAGAGGTCGCCTACAGTCGTATCGGGCTGGCCCATCGAGGCCATGGCCAGTCGAATCTTGGCCGCGGTCATCTTGTATGGCCGTCCGCCTCTACGGCCCCGGGCGCGGGCGGCGGCAAGGCCGGCGAGTGTGCGTTCGCGGATGAGTTCGCGTTCGAACTCGGCCAGGGCGGCGAAGATGCCGAAGACGAGCTTGCCGGATGCCGTGGTCGTGTCGATGGCGGCACCCTCGCCGGTGAGGACTTTCAAGCCGATGCCGCGTTGGGTCAGGTCATGCACGATGTTGACCAGGTGGCGCAGATCACGGCCGAGCCGGTCGAGCTTCCAGACAACCAGGGTGTCACCTTCGCGCAGCGCTTTCACGCATGCGGTTAGGTGAGGGCGGTCGTCCTTCTTTCCGGAGGCGTGATCCTCGTACAAGGCGTCCGGCCCGATCCCCGCGGCGAGGAGAGCATCGCGTTGCAGGTCGGTGTTCTGCGATCCATCCGCTTTGGAGACCCGCATGTAGCCCACCAACATCGTCATCTCCTTTTGTTGTCACGTATACGACCGATTAGGTGACAATTGCTTTTGTTCCAGATCAGACCGGCTCAATCGTCACAATACCCGTCATTTATTCTATGTCTTGTGAACGATGGCTACTGGGCTGTTATGTGACAAACCCGGTGACGTCCTCCGTGAACGCATGGCAGCGAGCGTCGGCGGAAGGAAAGCTTCGGGAACGTCGAGGTCGATCAAGTCGCCGCGGATGCCCCGAAACGTCTTCTCGGTGCGCGTGAGACTCGTCAGGATCGCGAGCATGTGCTCTGCGGCAAGGGGGTCTTGCTGGGCGAGAGTGAGTGCTTCGGTCATCGCTTCTCGTGCCTCGTCCCAGATATCGCGCGGTGGCAAGCCGTCGTGAGCTGGGCGATCTGGTTCGGGTGTCAAGAGGTGGCCGAGTGTGCCGCGTGCCTCAATCTCTCCGGTTTCTACCAGGTGAATGGCTGTCGCGGCTGCTTCGAGATACATCTCTTGCTGCGGCCAGGGTAGGGTCTCGTAGGTTCGAGCGGCACCGACGATGCCAGCACGAGCAGGGTGCCCGACCTTGCGCCAGATGAGTTCGATGGAGCGGCGTGGGCGGGTCCGAAGTTTTGAGAGCGGAATCGAGAGTTCCTCGATGAGGGTGCGCAGCAGGCGGAACCACACCCCAACATGGACGGTCCGGCGTGGTAAAGCGACCGTGCCGATCCTCAGAGCTTGCTCAGTGCGTGCGTCTTGGATGACGACCTGTCGCGGTGCGGGCCGGTCGTTCGTCTTGCTGTGCTCCCAGCCGAAGAACGCGTAGGACCCGAACGCAGCATCGAGCCTGCAACCGTGACGCGGGCAGGTGAGCGTGATCGGAAGTTGCATGATCAGCGGAAACGTGAGCGACCCGTCGGTCGTGCTCTCGACGCAGACCGGGCACACGCGGCTGACCGGTCTGTTCTTGGAATTGAGTGGCAGCCAAGCCCGCCAGTTCGTCACTTCTCGGTCAGGATGCTCCTTGGATGTGACGAGCACGGAGTCTTGGCGCACATACGTGTCAAACGCGCCACCGGGCACCGGTTCAGGCTGGAGCGAATCGAGAAGCCACGGCACCCAGCCAGCTATTGTCATCCGACGCACCTGCTCCACCGGCACACCGGTACGCGCCGCCAGAATCGTGATTAGCTCCGAAGGCGCATCCAAGTCCAGTGACCCGGTCGACCCCGGCGCGGGAGCGCCTGGTGGAGTGAGGTCGTGCCGAACAAGCTGGTCGAGGTCCATCCCGTACCGAGTGGCGAGCCTGTGAAGCCACGAGGTCAGCGCTTCGCCGTGGCCGGGCGTCGGATGAAGCGGCCACCGCTGCGTCATGGCAGTTCGCGCTCGAACAAACGTCGCCGCTCCGTTGGCCCGATGTAGGGAGCGACGAGGAGGGTGCGCTGATTGATCGCTTCCTCTCCCGTCTCGATCGCTGCGACAGCAGCGTCCGTGAGTAGACGCGTGAGTTCTCCTATGGTTCCTTCACTGCGGGTGAGGAGGTAGCGGGCCATTTCTTCAGTGTCGATTATCGAGCGGCCGCGAAGAGGGAATGCTGCTGCGAAGCTGGCCAGCAGCGCGCGTGCCTCATCGTTCGGTTCCCAGCGCGGTAGGGCGAACGGTTCGAACCGGTTTTCGAGTTGGTCGTCGGATCGGATCGCCATGTATGCCTCGCGCGTGCCGACCCCGACCAACGGGATGCGCAACTCGTTGCCCAGAAATCGCAGTACGTTCAGGAACTCGCGTCGCGTGTCACCGCGACCGGCCAGCACGTTGTGCAGCTCATCAATCACCAGCACCCGCACTCCGACCGCCCGTAACAGGGACAGGGTTGTCTGTTCCGTTTCTGATACGCGTTGTCGCGGGCGGAGCGGTGCCCCCAGTGCGGCCTGCAGCGCGACATAGAACCGGGACACTGACGGCTCAGAAGGCATCTGAACAGCCAGCACTGGCACCTGTTCATGCTCGGCATGGGAGATGGGCGGGTGGAGACGGCGGAACTTCTCGATGATCATCGACTTGCCGTTGTTGGTAGGCCCTAACAGCAGCAGGTTCGGCATACGCTGCTTCCTCGGCCACTCGTACAGAGTCTCCAACCGTTCCAGCGCCTCGGAGGCGCGAGAGTATCCGATCCATCGGTCAGCGCGCACATGCCTGAGTCGCTCATCCGCGGGAAGGCGTGCGATCGGTTGCGCGCTGGGATGCAGATGCGTGAGGTCCGCGTCCGTAGTCACGGCTTCCGTGTCCATCACCACTGTTCGATCTCTTCGAAGGGCATCACGCGGTCCTCAGTAGCCGGTCCGCTATTCCCCTCGGGCGGTAGAAGGTCAGTCGGCGGGCGAGTCATAGAGATTTCATCTGCGGTTCCGCTCCGTTTGCGACGTTCGGCGTTACGACGTGCCTTGCGGGTGGTGGAGCTTGCAGTTTCGGTGATCGTGCGCATGCGCTCGACCGTTCGGAACAGGGCATCTTCGTCAACCTGCGCTCGACCCTCAGCTCGCAGCCGCTCCAGAGCGGCGCGGTGCTCCCATACGCTGACAGCAGGGTACGACAGCGTCCGGTAGGGCACAGGCATATAGGAACCATCGTCCGGATCGAGCACCCAGATACGGCTAATGTCCCGGGGATCTCGGCGGATCACGAATCGTTCCATCTGGCTACGGCGCGCGATCCATGGCTTTAGCCCGTTCCGAAAATAGTGCACGTGGTCGATCACGAACCCGGTCCGTGTCAGCGTCCGGCGCACCACGGGCAAAAAGTCCACCAGGAAAGCGGATGCATCCGTGACCATCGACGGCGCTGCCTCCTGGACCCCTGCTGTCCACAGCGCCAGCGGGGTTTGCCGGGTCGTGCCGTGGACCTGGCCGTGATAGCTGGAGACCGCCAAGGTCAGCCACTTCTCCAACTCGGTGACCGTCAGGACGGCTCGGGCGTCCGAATCGTAGTTTCCGCGCTGAGCAGGGTGCGAGAACGTCGTGCCCGGCAACTCGTGCACCATCTCCATCAGCGTCCCGATGACGCGCTCGATGATTCCGCCGTAGTGCGGACGCCCTGGAGGCCGATAGTTCAACTCGATCCCGTGCTCCTGGCACCCGCGCCGTAGCGCTTCACTCTTGAACTCCGACGCGTTGTCCAGATACAGCTCGCGCGGCTTCCCCGACATCGGCCACGTGACCTCGACCCCCAGCTGCTCCAGCGATGCACGCTTGTCGGTGACCATGTGCGCCAGACACAAACCGACCGAAAGCGCGGACGGCGCTTCCAACGTAATCACCAGCCCCACGATGCTCCGTGAACGCACGTCGATCGCCACGGTCACATACGGACGCCCGATCGGCAGACGGTGCTGCTCGTCCACCACGATCAGATCCACCACAGTGTGATCGATCTGTACCTGCTCCAACACCTCAACAATCGCAGGGACATCCCCGCCCGCTGATTGCAATGGGCGCGCTGCCTCTCCTCCCTCCCGACCCACGGTCTCCGTCCGGGGATCGAGCATGGCAATGCGACGCCGAACCGCACCACGTGAAGGAGCAGGAAGCCCCCGAAGCCGACACATCCGAATGATCTCGCGATGCACAGCAGCGATCGTCTTGCGTTGACGCGTCAGATAGTGCTTGCGGATCACCTCCCGAACGATCGTCTCCACCTCGACAGGCAGACGGGCCCCTCCACGGCCCCCACTGGAGCGGCCAGGGACGAGATCAGACACCGCACCTTGGCCGCCACGCCACAGCCGTATCAAGAAATAGACGCGCTCCCGAGAGATGCCCAGCTTCGTGGCCGCCTCATCGACGGCGTATCCGCCCGTGCTGGATTCAGCAAGCGGCCCGATAACCGCAGCCCGCTCCACGGCCAGTTCCCACGCCGCATCGGGGACGGTCAGCAGACCGCGCCCAGAAATTCGGTCATCCTTGACCGGCTCTTCGTCCACACCACTATGGGACAACATGTCGGGTCATGCGCACAAGTAGTGACGCGAAACGCCCCATACTCCTGCGCACAGCCCCCTGAACCACGCCATCATCTGTGCCGACCACTTCGGACGCTGACAAATTTCCGGCCTCGGCGAGTCGACGTGGATAGCCCGGATTGCGTCCCATATAGCGATCCCCTACCGGACACTAGGCTCACGTTCATGAGCACGATCTCGTTCGTTTTTCCAGGTCCCTGGGCCCGGCTGGCGTGAACTCGTCCTTGTCCCGAGCCATCCGGCCTGTGATCGCGGTGTTCGCTTTGGCTGTAGCCGTTCTGGGGTGGGCAGCGTGCGCGCCGCTCAGCAGCCGACCGCGACAGCCCAAGTTGTCAAAAACCCCACGACCACCATTGCAGGCAGGGGCCTTGACTAAAAGGGACTGTCCGATAAACGGTGTGTGGGGTCCGGCGGTTTTCATCAGTAGGTGGTTCTCTCGAACCGTCCGGCGAAGG
>NZ_CANKZA010000009.1 GCF_947488465.1 uncultured Microbacterium sp.
CTCCACTCTCGCAACCGGAGGCCTTCACCCCTCAGAAATCACGAGCGATTCACGCAACAACGTCCCTGGACATCACATCTAGGCGAGGTAGACGCTTGTCGTGCAGGTGCAGATTCACGTCGTAGAAGAAGTCATAGACATCTTGCATTGCCGACTGGAAGTCCAGGACGCGCAAGTTGTAGGGAAGCGATGGTGCCGGGTTGAACGCGCTCTGGTATACCTCTTGTCGAACAGTCACCGCCTCAGCGTAGCCGTGCCTGTTCGACCGTCAGGCGTACGAGCACCCGGCGTTATCCTCGGACTCCATTCCCGCGCTGAAGTCGGGGTCGAAAGCACACTCGGAGTCCGAGCTACGTCTCGACCGAAAACCGAGGCCGGCCCCCTCGACGCGCCCCGTATCACCATCGATTAACTCCGGTGGGGGGGTGGTGTCGAGCCTCCCCCACACTCACTCCTTCTGCCTCACGTGGGTAGCTGGATGAGTCCGCAGAGCGGGCATCGCCAGACTGGAGTGCGCTTGGGGTCATCGACGGCCTCGAGCTGCACGAGGCATTGGCGGCAGTTGGGGGTGAAGCCGAGCCAGTCGGTGTCCTCGTCGTCGGGGGTCATCGGGTCAGGGTAGGCGCCTGTGCGTCGGGGCATTGGTCTGTGTCCACAGGGTCAGGTGTTGTTGGCGATGATGCGAGCGGCGATTGCGGGTGCGTCTTCGATGGTGAGGTCGGTGAGCAGGATGGTGCGGGTGCCGTCATCGAGGTCGATCCACCAGACGGGGCGGTTGTTGTCGTGGTCGATGCCGGCCCGGTGGGCGGGCAGTCCGCTGCCGTTGTTGGTGTCGGTGGGTCCGAAGTAGATCTGGGGGTTCCAGGTGTCTGCTCCCATGTCGGTGTGGATCTCGGTGGGGAAGGGGAGCATCTCGGCGACGGTGCGGATGAGGGTGTCGAGGTCGGTATTCATTCGGGGTTTCCTTCCTGGGGTGCGCTGAGGTCGTAGCCGCCGAAGGGGCTGTAGCCGGGGACGTGGCGGGTGCCGTAGGGGCCGCGTTCGGTGATGATGGGGGCGCCGGGGACGCGCATGTTGGCGGGGTAGTTGGTGTCGAACCAGTCCTCGAGCTGGGGGGTGAGCTTGGTGGTGCCCATCTGTCCGCGGAGCTTTGCGGGGAGGACGGGGAGGCTGCGCCAGCCGGGGAAGGCGTGGTCGTGCCAGGCTTCGACGCACTCGTTTTCGGTGCCGATGTGGTGCCAGCTGCACGTGCTGCAGATGAGCTGGGTGAGGCAGTTGCCGACGCAGGAGCAGATCGTTCCGAGGCCGAGGGTGGCGCGGTGTTCTTGGTGGGCTCCTGCGGCGCAGCGGAGGTCGATGTCGAACTGGTCGATGGTGTGGTCGCCGAGCTGGCGGTGTTTGTTGGTGTAGCTGCGGTGCCACATGTGGGAGGCGTTGATGCTGTTGAAGTGTCCGTGGAGGGCGATCCAGCGGTCCCAGCCGGCGTCGAGCTCGTCGGGGTGACGGTAGGTGAAGGTGGGGCGTCCGAGGGGGATGCCGTTCCATTCGGGGAGTGCGGCGACGTCGGCTTCGTGGATGAGGTCGTCGATCATCTCCATCAGGGTGTTCATGGCGGGGTCCTCTCAGAACAGGGGCGCGAGGGGCGCGTAGTCGGGGCCGGGGACGGGTTCGGTGGTGACGGGGAAGGTGCGGGGCTCGTGGCGTCGACTGGGGTAGCGGTGGTCGATGTCGAGGGCGGTGTCGGGCACGCACCAGGCGAGTTGTTCGTCCCAGGCGAGGGAGAGTTCGAGGGCGGCTTCCTCGAACGATTCGGCCCATCGCCCGACGATGCGGCCGCTGGTGGTCTGGGCTGTCCACCAGGCGTGGCCGGGGGTGGAGGGTCCGTGTCGGTCGTAGGTGGGGACTCCGAGGGTGGTGAGTTCGGCGTCGAGGGCTTCCCATTCGCGGCGGACGCTTTCGTTGGTGGCGCGCTCGACGTACCCGACGCGGGCGCGGATGCGCTGGGCGCAGGTCCAGAGGGTCGCGAGGTCGGTGCTCACTGGGCCGCTCCCGCCAGGTGGGTGGTGTATCCGGCGGCGGTGTAGCCGTTGGCGCACCAGACGCACACGGGGTACCGGTCGTCGTCGATCGGGTCTTCCACCTCGCGCGTCGCGATGGCTCCACAGTCGATGCAACTGAAGTCCATTGCCTCTCCCCCTCCGTTTTCCCGGCGTCGGGCCGGACACGTAGTGCCGGTGTCAGCGGAGTCGGCGCAGTGCCTGGAGGGAGCGGTTGCTAAGCGGAGCCCGGAGCGCAGCGGAGGGCGGAGTCTGCAAATAGCGACCGGAGGGAACGGAGCCGGCGGAGCTGACTTAGGCTCGGAGTTTCCGGCTCGACCCTGGGATGAAAGAACAGGGCACGCGGAGCGTGCGCGTCGAGCGGCCCGTCAGGGCTGCTCTGGTGGGTTCGTCAGGACAGCCCGGGGCCTTCGGGATGGAGGCTGGTTCCGGGGGCCTGGTAGTCGTCGACGCGCTTGGGCGCGGCGGTCCTCTCGATCATCGTCATGGTGTCGTTGAGACGTTCCACGAGTCGGGGCGCTGCTTCGGAGTTGGCGGGTAACTGCATGGATGGCACGACTTCGAACGGTCTATAGGAGGTTTCGGCACAGGCGGGTTTACACCGACCCACGCGGCACATCGTCAATGACTCGATCGATCCAGGTTCGTCGCGGCAGCGTCTTGATTTCATCCCGCTCGAACCAGCCAACTTCCAAGAGTTCGTCGAGGTCCGGTGTAGCTGGGCTTAGAAGCTCGCAGTCGTAAGCAGTTGTGACGTACCCCACTTGATCCCCATTGGGGTAGGTCACCATCATCGGGTGTCCGCCGTACACGCCCACGATGCGCCGAACACGCACATTCGCCGCCGTCTCCTCGAACACTTCGCGAATGACCGCCTCTCCCGGCTCCTCTCCCGGCTCCACCGCACCGCCGATGAGGCTCCACAGCCCGGAGTGTTGATGCCGGGCGAGCAAGAACCGATCTTCGTCACGGATTACCGCGGTCACGCCGGGCAGCAGGAGCAGATCGGTCCCTATTCGGGATCGGATCGATGCGACGTACTCCGATCGAGGCATGAGGGAAGTGTACGGAGCGTCCCGAAAAGGTAGATCTTCAGTTTCGGCCGATGAAGGGTTTCGGCACAGGGTTTCGGCACGGCGTGTCGAGGTCACCGCGCCGCATCTGGTCGTCGTGCCGGAATCGATCAGTTTCGAGCGATTGCGGAAACCTACAAGGTCGCGCGCTGTTGCATAGCGGCGCGGATCGCGCCTACCCTTGAAACGTGCATTTGTACTTCCTGTGACGGCTGAGTAAGGCCTACCGCGCTCGTTGAGTCATCCGAGCCTGCGGCGGCCGCTCGTTCTCGACCCTCCACGGGTCGCCGTCATCTTGCGCACCTTCGCACGCTTCTTAGCCGTGCGGTGCGTCGTTCCGAAGGATACGAATGCTCTCCCTCAACACCCCTCGACCCGCGCGTAATCGCGCGCAGCTCATCGCGTCCGACGTCTCTGTGATGCGCGGAGCCACCCCCGTCCTCAACCACGTTGACCTCACGATCACGGCTACCTCGCGCGTAGCGATCGTCGGCGAGAACGGCCGGGGTAAGTCGACGCTCCTGCACGTCCTCACCGGCACTCTCACCCCGGACAGCGGAGTAGTGCAGCGACTCGGGACGCTCGGCATAGCCGAACAGGAAATGCCGAGCGGCGACGATAGAACCGTGGGCCAGGCGGTCGCGGAAGCGATCGCGCAGCCGCTGGCCGCCCTGGCGTCCCTCGATGCGGCCGCGGCGTCACTCTCGGCGGGCGTCACCGGAGCTGAGGAGCGATATGCCGCCGCTCTGGAGCACGCCGAAGTCCTAGATGCGTGGGACGCCGAACGGCGGGTGCAGATCGCGCTGGAAGCGCTCGACGCCGAAACCGATCCCGCCCGCCGACTGCACGACCTCTCCGTCGGGCAGCGGTACCGCGTGCGCTTGGCGTGCCTGCTCGGCGCCGATGACGATTTCCTGTTGCTCGACGAGCCGACGAACCATCTCGATAGGAGCGGCCTCGAGTTCCTGACCGCGCAACTGCGGTCGCGAAACGGCGGCGTGATCGTCGTCACCCACGATCGCGCGCTGCTATCCGACGTCGCGGAGACGATCGTCGACCTCGACCCAACCCCCGACGATCAGGTGCGCGTGTACGGCAACGGCTACGCCGGCTACCGGGAAGGCCGGCGCGCAGAGCGCGAACGGTGGGAGCAAGAATACGAGCGACAGCAGACCGAGCTCGCACGACTGCAGGACAGTCTCAGCTCAGCGCAGAATCGTCTCGTCTCGGGCTGGCGCCCAGAGAAGGGAACCAACAAGCACGGACGGGCGACGCGCGCGGGCGGGCTCGTGCAAAGCGTGCACCGCCGGCAGGAACAACTCGAAGCGCACGCGGTGACCGTCCCCGAGCCGCCGCAAGTGTTCCGCTTCCCGGACCTCGCGACCCGAACCGGAGCGGTGCTACTGAGTGTGGATCAGGTGACCGTGGCCGACAGGCTCACGCGCCCGGTGACGCTCTCGCTGGCGCACCGGGGGCGTCTGGTCGTGACCGGACCCAATGGGGCCGGGAAGTCCACTCTGTTGAGCGTTGCAGCGGGTGATCTGCACGCGGACACGGGCAGCGTTCGTCGTCCATCGAATGTACGGCTTGCGTTCCTCCGCCAGGAGACCGCGCTGCCGCCGGATCGTCGCGCAAGCGCGGTCTACGCGGCCCACGTCGACACACTCGTGGCGGCCGGCACCGTCCACCCAAGCGAGGCCGTCGGGCTCTCGCAGCTCGGGCTCCTTCGCGCCCGCGAATCGAGCAAGCGGATAGGTGAGCTGTCGATGGGCCAGCAACGGCGCCTCGACCTGGCCCTGGTGCTCGCCACCAAGCCTCACGTGCTCCTGCTCGACGAACCGACCAACCACCTATCGATCGCGCTCGTCGACGAACTGACCGACGCGCTCAACGCCACCCAAGCGGCTGTGATCGTATCCACCCACGACAGGCAGCTTCTTCGCGACGTCGACGGCTGGCCCTCGTTGCGACTGGCAGCACCGACCGAGAGCGAGGCGCTGGTATGAACCGCGAGACTCCCGACCGGCTGCGGGCGCTGCGCCCTCTTGCCACCCGCGACTATCGGCTGCTGTTCGCGGCGGTCGGTATCGAGGTCTTCGGCACCGGCATGTGGACCATCGTCATGGTGTTCCAGGTGCTCGCCCTCGACGACAGTCCCCTTGCTCTTTCGGCCGTGGCTACCGGGCTCAGCCTCGGTCTCTTCGCTTTCTCGGTCTTCGGCGGGGTGGTAGCCGACCGCTTCTCCAAACGACGGATCATCATCACCGTGCAGGGATGCACCGCGGCGGTCATGACCACCGTCGCTGTGCTGTCCCTCACAGGCGCAATCGAGCTGTGGCATGTCGGGCTCGCCTCGTTCGCGATGGGCGCGGGTAGCGCGTTCTTCTACCCCGCCTACAGCGCCTACCTCCCGCAAGTACTCCCACCCGAGCAACTACTCGCCGCGAACGGGCTCGAAGGGGCTCTCAGGCCATCAATGGGCCAGGGCCTCGGCCCCGCCCTCGGAGGGATTGTCGTCGGGGCCTTCTTCCCCGCCGTTGGCGCGGTCATCGTCGCCGCCTCCTACGCGGTCGCGTTCGTCATCACCCTGTTCCTCAGCCGCCGCGAGGACGCACCCGCTCCGGCGACGTCGGAAGAACGCACGAGCGTGTGGGGGGATCTCCGAGCTGGGGTCCGCTACGTCGCTCGCACCCGGTGGCTGCTGTGGACGCTGATCTTCGGATCATCGCTCGCGCTCATCATCCAGGGGCCAATCGAGGTGCTGCTGCCGTTCCTCACCCGCGACCGCTTCGACGACGCCGAAGCGACGTTCGGACTCTTGCTCGCCGCCTACGGAATCGGCGGCGCAATCGGCTCGCTCATCGTGTCGTCTCTCAAATTGCCCCGGCGCTATCTCACGCTCATGATCGGCCTCTGGGGCGGCGGAACCCTCCCGCTCGTGCTGATCGGCCTCGTCAACGACCTGGCGGTGATGCTCATCACACTGTTCGCCGTTGGCGCGGCCACGGGAGCTGGTGTAGTCATCTGGGGCACGCTGCTTCAACGACTCGTGCCACCGGAGATGATTGGGCGCGTCGCCAGTCTCGACTTCTTCGTCTCGATCGCCTTCATACCCGTTTCGATCGCGATCGCCGGGCCGCTGTCGCTCGTCGTACCGATACCAGCCATCTTCATCGTGGCGGGCGTCGCGCCGACGCTGCTCGCTGTCGTCGCGCTTGTCGCAGGACGCATGCGGCATGTCGAAACGAGACAACCACTGGACACGTGAGCGCGTGCCGAAACTCCGTTCCGAAACCACGGTGTGCCGAAAGGGGTTTTGATTCGGGGCGGAGTTTCGGGGTGCGTCTCCGCCAACCCGCTCGACCGTGCCGCAAACGATCGTTTATGGTGCGCACCAGTTCCCGACTTAGCCATAGCCCAAACTTTACTAACTAGGTGGTATAGTTAGAGAATGGGTCAGCAGAAGCAGTCGAACGTGTCAGTCTCATCGCAGCGGCGGTGGTGGCTGCTTGTGACGGTTGGTGCAGGTTTGCTGCTCATCACCCTGGATAACTCCATCCTCTACACGGCGCTGCCGACGCTCACCGCAGAGCTCGGCGCTTCTGGGTCGGCCGCACTGTGGATCATCAACGCTTACCCGGTCGTGATGGCTGGTCTGCTGCTCGGAGCTGGAACGCTCGGCGATCGGATTGGTCACCGCAGGATGTTTGTGATCGGTCTGGTGATCTTCGGCGTCGCGTCGGTGGCTGCTGCGTTCTCGGTGAGTCCGGAGATGCTGATCGCCGCGCGAGCGTTGTTGGCGGTGGGTGCCGCCTCGATGATGCCGGCGACGCTGGCGCTGATTCGTCTGGCGTTCGACGACGAGCGGGAGCGCAACATCGCGATCGCGATTTGGGGCAGTCTCTCGGTGGTCGGAGCCGCCCTGGGGCCGATCGTCGGTGGAACGTTGTTGGAGCACTTCTGGTGGGGATCGGTTTTCCTCATCAACGTACCCATCGTGGTCGCGGCGCTTATCGCTACAGCGATCGTCGCGCCGCGGAACGATGCTGATCCGTCGAAGTCGTGGGACCTGCTTTCCTCGGTCTACGCGATGGTGGGCCTGGTTGGCACGGTGCTGTTCATCAAGGAACTGGCGCACTTCCCCCAGAATTGGGCCCTCATCGCCATCGCCGCTGTGGCCGCGGTGCTCGGCTTCGTGCTCTTTGTGCGGCGTCAGCGTCGGATGGAGGAACCGCTGCTGGACTTCTCTATCTTCCGCAACAAGGCCTTCACCGGGGGTGTTCTGGCAGCGGCGTTCGCGATGTTCACCATTGCCGGCGCACAGCTGATCGCGACCCAACGCTTCCAGTTGGTCGAGGGTTTCAGCCCGCTGCAGGCTGGGCTGCTCGTCGCAGCGCTCGCGCTCGGTGCGTTGCCATCGGGGATGCTGGGTGCCGCATTCCTGCATGTGCTCGGACTCCGGATCATCATCTCCGGCGGGCTGGGCCTGGGCGCACTCGGCTTGCTCGTCTCGATCGCGGCGGCCGCGAGCGACATCCTCATCCTGCTTGTCACCGGATTCATCATCACAGGGCTCGGGCTCGGTGGTGCGTTCTCAGTCGCGTCAGCCGCGATCATGGGCAACGCCCACCCCCGCAAAGCGGGCATGGCTGCGTCGATCGAAGAGGTCTCCTACGAGATGGGGTCGCTCTCCGCTGTCGCCATCCTCGGAAGTCTGCTGACTTTCGTCTACATGTCTGCAGTGCGGTTGCCTGCAGGCTCCCCGGAGGTCGCTGGCGAGAGCCTCGGCGACGCGCTGGCCGTGGCCGAGGGAAACACCGGACTCATCACTGCTGCGACCGCGGCGTTCGACACCGCATACCTAGTCACCATGATCGTGCTGGGTGTGATGCTGGCCATTGGCGCCCTCGTGACGAACCTGCTCCTGCGCGGGTACGGCCTGCGCAGTCAGTCAATGAAGTTCGCCGAGAACCACTGACACACCCGACCCGCCCCCGCGAGAGAAGGAACTCAGCATGCGCGAGAGCAAACGAAACGTGATCCTGGACGCTGCCGTCACCGTAATCGAGTCCGAAGGCATCACCGCAGTAACCTTCGACTCCGTAGCCGCGGCCGCCGGGATCACCCGCGGTGGGATCATCTACCACTTCCCCTCCCGCGAAGATTTGATCGCTGCGATCCACGAGCACATGGCCCGGCTTTGGGAAGACCAGCTCGAGGCTGCATGCGGCAAGACCGCCGATGAAGCGACCGCAACCGAACGCCTCGTCGCATTCATTCGCCTGGCCTCCACGCCGGCGACCCGCGCCGAGGTGCAGATGATCCTCGACAGCCACCACACCGAGAACCAAAACGTATGGGATCGCGTGCTGCGACGGTGGGCGCCACGACCGCAGCCGACCGACGACGAGGCTTACACGCTCGCACTTCTGGCCGCCGACGGCCTCTGGGTCAACGACGTCCTCGGCAGCACCCGCATCCCGCCTCAGCAGCGCCACGACACCGCTGAACGCATCATCGACCTCATCCGCAAGAACTGACATCCCTTGGAGGGCACCTTGAACGAAACCATCTTGGTCACCGGGGCAACAGGTAAGACCGGAAAACGCATCACCGAACTCCTCCGCGCGCAGGGGCACGCGGTCCGGGCAGTGTCACGCTCCACCGACATCCGATTCGACTGGCAAGACGCCGACACCTGGCCAGCCGCACTCGAAGGCGTCAACGCGATCTATGTCGTCACCGCCTCGCTCTACGACCCAGACACGCTGAATCAACTGCGCGAGTTCGGGAAGCTCGCCATTCAGAACGGTGCAACGCGCGCAGTGATGGCATCCGTCCCAGACGACGGAAGCGAGGAATTTCAGGTCCTTCGCAATGCCGAGAATGCACTCGCCGAATCCGGTCTCGGGCTTACCGTGCTCCGGGTCCGGTGTTTCATGCAGACCTTCTCTGAGGATTTCCTCCGCGACTACGTCATCACCGGTGAGCTGCGTCTCCCCGCGGGCGACGGCGGTGAAGCATTCATCGACGCAGACGACATCGCCGCCGTCGCGGTAGCCACACTCACCGATGACCGCCACATCGACGCTGACTACGAACTCACCGGCCCACGAGCGCTCACCTTCAACGACGTCGCCCAAGAACTTAGCGACGCAACCGATCGAAACATCACCTACACGGCCGTCTCGCCAGAGGACTACACGCACGAGCAAGAGCAGCGAGGTGAACCCAAGGAAGGCGTCGAGCTCCTGACAGAACTATTCGCCACAATGGCCGCCGGCGACCTCATGACCACCACCACGCACGTTCGGGACGTGCTCGGCCGATCCCCGCAGGACTTCCGCGACTTCGCCCTGCGGGCCGCGCGTAACGACGCATGGGACGCCTAACTTTGGGCATCGCACCCGGGATCGATCAATAACGATCGTCATCGACACACGGGGGTTCACAGCCCTCTACGGCCTGCCGCAAACGTCCACCGAAACCACGTTCTGGACATCGTTTTCGGCAGGCCCGAATGGGGACTGTCCGAATAACGGTGTGTGGGCTCCGGCCTGATCCGAAAGGAGATGGCCGTGGCTGACACGACCGAAATGT
>NZ_CANKZA010000010.1 GCF_947488465.1 uncultured Microbacterium sp.
GTAGGACACCGCCGGACTTCTTTCGTGAAAAGGCCACCCAAGGTTGGGTGGCCTTTTCTCGTTAACAACGCACCTGACGAACAACGTAAAAAAGGGGGGCGGCACTGTGTGCCGCCCCCCTTTTGCGGCTCTTCGCAGTTGAGGGTGTAGTCGAGGGTCGGCGGCTGGTTCGCGGATAGACGTCGAGGTCTTCCAGGATGGAAGTTCTCACACTGCCCATCTGCCGGAAGACCTCGACTTGCACCACCCTACGTTCGCGACCCCTGACCTCACCCCGTTCTGCCGTCTCGATGAGCTCGGCCTCGAAGCCATCGGCCAGTTGATCGAGCCCGACCGGGCGGTACTCGAGTGCCGCGTCGTTGACGATGACCCGTGGTGTCGGAAGTGTGGCGCCGAGGGCGTGCCGCGCGACACCGTGACGCGTCCGCTCGCGCACGAGCCGTTCGGGCACCGGCCCACGACGCTGCTGGTGCGGGTGCGCCGCTACCGGTGCGGCCACTGCCGCCGCACCTGGCGGCAGGACACGACGAACGCGGCGGCGCCGCGGGCGAAGATCTCCCGCGGCGGGGTCGGGTGGGCGCTGAAGGCGATCGTGGTCGACCACCTCACCGTCTCCCGCGCCGCGGCAGGCCTGGGGGTGTCGTGGCACACCGCGAACACCGCGATCCTCGCCGAGGGCAAGCGGCGGCTGATCGACGATCCGGCCAGGTTCGACGGCGTCACCACGATCGGCGTCGACGAGCACGTCTGGCGTCACACCCGGTTCGGTGACAAGTACGTGACCGTGATCATCGACCTCACCCCCGCCCGCAACAAGACAGGTCCCGCACGGCTGCTGGACATGGTCGAGGGTCGGTCGAAGGCGGTGTTCAAGCAGTGGCTCGCCGCCCGGCCCAAGGAGTGGTCGAAGCAGATCGAAGTGGTCGCGATGGATGGGTTCAGTGGGTTCAAGACCGCCGCGTCCGAGGAACTCCCCGACGCGGTCCCGGTGATGGATCCGTTCCATGTCGTCCGGCTCGCCGGTGACGCCCTGGACCGGACCCGGCAGAGGGTTCAGCAGGACACTCTCGGGCACCGCGGTCACGCCGGGGACCCGCTCTACGGGGTCCGCCGCACCCTCCACACCGGCGTGAGCTTCCTCACCGAGAAGCAGACCGCACGGCTGGACGCGGTGTTCGCGGTCGAGGAGCACGTCGAGGTCGAAGCGACCTGGGGCATCTACCAGCGCATCGTCGCCGCCTACCGCGAACCCGACAAGAAGAAGGCGAAGGAGATGATGCGGGCGGTGATCGATTCCGTCAGCAGCGGCGTCCCCGCGATGCTGGCCGAGATTCGCCGGCTCGGTCGGACGCTGAAGCAGCGCGCCGCGGACGTCCTCGCGTTCTTCGACCTGCCCGGCACGAGCAACGGTCCGACAGAGGCGATCAACGGCCGACTCGAGCACCTCCGCGGGTCCGCGCTCGGGTTCCGAAACCTCACCCACTACATCGCCAGGAGCCTGCTCGAGGCCGGAGGTTTCAGACCCTCGCTACACCCTTGATTCCGAAGAGCCTTTGCGGCTCTTCGCAGTTGAGGGTGTAGCCCGGGACCGTCGGCTGGTTCGCGGATAGGTGTCGAGGTCTTCCAGGATGGAAGTTCTCACGCTCACCATCTTGGAAGACCTCGACTTGCACCACCCTACGTTCGCGACCCCTGACCTCACCCCGTTCTGCCGTCTCGACGAGCTCGGCCTTCAAGCCGTCGGGCAGCTGCTCGAGCCTGATCGGGCGGTGCTGGAGTGCCGCGTCGTCGAGGACGACCCGTGGTGTCGGACGTGTGGCGCGGAGGGCGTGCCGCGTGACACGGTGACGCGGCCGCTGGCGCATGAGCCGTTCGGGCATCGGCCGACGACGCTGCTGGTCCGGGTGCGCCGCTACCGGTGCACGCACTGCCGCCGGACCTGGCGGCAGGACACGTCGAAGGCGGCGGCGCCGAGGGAGAAGATCTCCCGCGGCGGGATCGGGTGGGCACTCACGGCGATCGTGGTCGACCACCTCACCGTCTCCTGCGCCGCAGCAGGGCTCGGGGTGTCGTGGCATACCGCGAACACCGCGATCCTCGCCGAAGCCAAGAAGCGGCTGATCGACGACCCGGCGAGGTTCGACGGGGTCACCACGATCGGTGTCGATGAGCACGTCTGGCGTCACACACGGTTTGGCGAGAAGTACGTGACCGTGATCATCGACCTCACCCCCGCCCGCAACAAGACAGGTCCCGCACGGCTGCTGGACATGGTCGAGGGTCGGTCGAAGGCGGTGTTCAAGCAGTGGCTCGCCGCCCGGCCCAAGGAGTGGTCGAAGCAGATCGAAGTGGTCGCGATGGACGGGTTCTCCGGGTTCAAGGCCGCCGCGGCCGAAGAGCTCCCCGACGCGGTCCCGGTGATGGACCCGTTCCACGTCGTCCGCCTGGCCGGCGACGCGCTCGACCGGACCCGGCAGCGCGTCCAGCAAGACACCCTCGGGCACCGCGGTCACGCCGGCGACCCGCTCTACGGGGTCCGCCGCACCCTCCACACCGGCGCGAGCTTCCTCACCGAGAAGCAGACCGCACGACTCGACGCGGTGTTCGCCGCCGAGGAGCACGTCGAGGTCGAAGCGACCTGGGGCATCTACCAGCGCATCATCGCCGCCTACCGCGAACCCGACAAGAACAAGGCGAAGGAGATGATGCGGTCGGTGATTGACTCTGTCAGCAACGGCGTCCCCGCGCTGCTCAAAGAGGTCCGTCGCCTCGGCCGCACGCTGAAGCAGCGCGCCGCGGACATCCTCGCGTTCTTCGACCGCCCCGGAACGAGCAACGGCCCAACGGAGGCCATCAACGGCCGGCTGGAGCACCTTCGCGGTTCCGCCCTCGGCTTCCGGAACCTCAGCCACTACGTCGCCAGATCGCTCCTCGAAGCCGGCGGGTTCAGACCGCTCATACACTCTCATTCGCGATGAGCCCCTTTTGCGTCTAGGTGTGATGTCCAGGGACGTTGTTGCGTGAATCGCTCGTGATTTCTGAGGGGTGAAGGCCTCCGGTTGCGAGAGTGGAG
>NZ_CANKZA010000011.1 GCF_947488465.1 uncultured Microbacterium sp.
CCGCTGCTGGTGTGCGCGCACCTGTCGAGAGTGCACAGCCCTTAGTGTTCTCACAGGAATGCAAGGAGGCCCAGAGTTGAGCGACCTAGATCTCGCGGATGTCGAGAAGGAACTGAGTTCTAACGGCTTTGCTGTGCGCGAGGGTGACCTGAGCGATGTCAGTTTGGCATCGCTTCTTCAGCGGAAGTGGAAGCAGACTACACAGAAGGACGGTGTTCGGGTGTCCGCACTCAGACCCATGGAGCAGGAAGACGCCCCGCCCCGGACTCTGTCCGCTGTGTATGGTCTCGATGCTCAGCCGCTGCACACCGATGGGGCCCACCTGAAAAAGATGCCCGATGTCATTGTCCTCTACGCTCCAAACCCGACCTTGACCGCCACAGCAGTCTGGAAGCTTGGGCGAGAGTATCCGTCAGCTCTCTGGAACGGGGTGTTCACCGTCCGGGGAAACGACGGTAGCTTCCTGGCTCACGCCCTCGCCGATCAGAGGCTGCGCTTTGACCCGGTGTGTATGTCGCCCGCCGATCAGCTTGCGAAAGAGGCGCAAGCATTCCTGGGGCTCGCACGAGAAAGCGCCCATATCCACGAGTGGAACGCTGAGGAGACGCTCTTGTTTATTGACAATAGGAAGTCTCTCCACGGCCGCGAGGCTGTTCATGATCCGGGCGATGCCACATCACGAGTGCTCGAGAGAGCGGTGTACTTCATGGAGACGCGATGAGCAGCTCATTCGACCCGGATGGACTCTGGATCAAGTCCAAGCTCTTTATCAATCGTGCATTGGATGCGGATCGGGAGTTTGAAGAGCAAGCTTTCTGGGCCTGCAGCGCTCTCGAACTTCTCGGGAAGTGCGCCTTGGCGAAGGTTTCGACCCTCTTGATCGCGAACCCGATGGACGATGGGAACAGTCTCCTGGTTGCCAGTGGACTGACACAGGGCAACGCGACATCTGTGCCTGCTAAAGCTGTGTGGAGCCGTTGCCAGAGAGCGTTCAAGCCGTTCAGTGAGGGAGAGGCAAAGAAGCTCTCAGTCGGCAGGAATGAGTACATCCACGCTGCGGGGATTGGCTTCGATGCAGTTCCCGCCCATGCCTGGTGGCCTCGGTTCTGGTCTCAGGCCGTCATCCTCCTCAACCACATGGGGCTCATGATCGATGACTATGTGGACCGGAGCTATGTCGCAGCCGTCAATGCAGCCCTCGCGACGCGAAAAGAGACCGTGAGGCAGCAGCTCGAAGCGCGAATCGAGCGCGCGAAGACCATGCTGAGCCAGCACCAAGCTGGCACCCTATCTTCGCGCCAGCTCAAGGAGTGGGAGCTGAAGACTCAGTACCCCACTTCTCACCACTCTTACGCCGAGTGTCCTGCCTGCGGCGCTGACGCGAATCTTTATGGCGATGAGATCGTCGATAAGAATGTGGTTTATGGGAGCGGCGAGTGGGGCGAACCCGATGTACAGGTCACTCTGACGATCGCACCCATCGCCCTTGTCTGCGACCAGTGTCGACTCGACCTGAGCGACTACGATCTCCTCGTCGAAGCGGGTCTGGATGAAGGGTTTGAGGTCGAAGGAAGTGCCGACGACATCGATTACGAGCCGGAGTACAACAACGAATAGATCAACCGATGCGCTGGATGGGTGTACGCACACCCGGACTCAGCGCGATCCTGTCTTCGTCGACATGCCTTCTGTCTTCGGTAGCTCGGAGCCGTGACTGCTCAGCTGCGTGGCGGCTTCTTCGGGCTTCGCTCTTCGATCCCCTTGTAGGGGCCTTCGGTGATCTTCGAGTCCACATAGTTGGCGTCGCCGTCGTACTTATCGTAACGATCGGTGTCAGGGTTGTACTGCTGATAGCGGTCCCTGACCTGTCCTCGTCGGAACCCCTCGCCTGTGTTCTTCGCCAACGGGCTCTCCTCGGTCGCTGCTGATCTGGTGAGCAGATTCTATCCGGCGGGATCGACAACAGGAACTACTTCACGGAGGGCTGTGCAAGCGTGGCGCCGACTGCCTGCGTCATGTTCACCGCGGCGGAGTAGTGGGTGAGGTTGTGGACAGCTCTACCCCTGAACAGAGGGCCGTTTCCGTACTCGCCATGGAAGACTCGCTGAGCTGCGGGGATTGCACCTCGATCCACCAGCAAATCCCAGAGTTCTCGGGTCCTGCCGCCAATTGGGATGTAGAGGGTTTCGGGGCCGAGTCCGAGTGCTTCCTGCTCTGCCCTGAATCCCGCCACCACATGCTTCTCGATGTCGAGGGCGCCTGCCCGGATCTCCGCTCCGAGGCGGTCGGCGTACTTGGTGCCGTAGTCCTTCACCAAATCGGTGAGAAACGCCCCCTCCAAGGCAGTGCCTGTCAGAGCCTTCCTGAGTTTGGTGTCGCCTCCGCTAGTTTTAGCGTGGAAGTTCTGGAAGGGCTTGAACGCTCCCGCATCTCCGCCGAGGCCGAAGTTTGCTCCGATGAGCACGACATCCTTGCGAAGCAGCGGTGCAGCTGCGGCACTGTCCTCGAAGATCGACAGGTCGCCGGTAGTTGCGCCCCAGATTGCCCAACTCGCTCCCTGCCGGGAATCGAGAGCCTTGCTCGCTTCGTACTCGGCCACAGATACTCCTACGCGAGTGGCTGTCAAATGATCATTGAGGGTCGAGTGCATGCCTCAAACGTTATTGGTCAGCGAGTGGTGCAGCAGTGAACCCCTCCGGGCAGTTGATGATCTGTACAACCTTGTACAGACGGATCTTGCCTTCAGCGCCCGCAGATCCGAGAAGCTCAAGACCAGCAGAGTGAGCACCCTTCGAAACCAGGGAACCGCAAAGCCGAGAACCGCGGGTGCCGAGATCGCGTGGACTCGACACGCCCGAGATCCCGGCGCCCGCTGCTCCTGCGCCTCCGCTTTGATATTCGATTCTGAATCGCTCTGGCCGGCGAT
>NZ_CANKZA010000012.1 GCF_947488465.1 uncultured Microbacterium sp.
ACATTTCGGTCGTGTCAGCCACGGCCATCTCCTTTCGGATCAGGCCGGAGCCCACACACCGTTATTCGGACAGTCCCGACTAAAACAGGCAAATGGAAGCTGAAACTGGATGGCCGCGGGTGGGGGACGCTAGTGGCGTTCGCAGTGGGCGGGGCGGTCGCCGGCTTGATCACGCAGGGATCCATTGAGGGTGAATTTCCTTTTCAGACCGTCCAGTCGTGGATAACCAACGGCCCCGCAGCCACTATCGCCTTCTGGAGCGTCGCGATCGCGATGGTGTCAGCGATCATCGCTTCATGGACGAATAACCCCAAGGTGGACTTGGCGTCGAAGCTGATTGCTGTCGTCGCGGCTGCGTTGGCTTTCTGGGGCGTAGCGATCAACTTCTGGACACAGTTCGCGTGGTGGGGTTTCCTCGCGACGTGCGTAGTCATCTTGTTGGTCAGCATTTTGCTCATAGCTGGGGGGACGGGCGTTCGCCAACAAGGGAAGAAGAAGCTCGCTCTGGTCTTGAAAATCGTCGGGCTCCTGCTGATTCCGCTCGCGCTCACCTGGCCAATTTTGTTCCCGTTCTTTGGTTCGGTGTTCACCTACTAGGCGTCTCCCCCTCCTTCTCTACCTCACGTGGGCAGCTGGATGAGTCCGCAGAGCGGGCGTCGCCAGACTGGAGTGCGCTTGGGGTCATCGACGGCCTCGAGCTGCACGAGGCATTGGCGGCAGTTGGGGGCGAAGCCGAGCCAGGTGGTGTCCTCGTCGGGGGTCATCGGGTCAGGGTAGGCGTCTGCGCGTGGGGGCGTGTCCACAGGGGCCGCTGCTGCTGGCGTTGATGCGGGCGGCAACGGTGGCGGCGTCTTCGAGGTGAGGTCGTTGAGCAGGATGGTGCGGGTGCCGTCGTCGAGGTCGAACCACCAGACGGGGCGGTTGCTGTCGCGGTCGATGCCGGCCCTATGTGCGGGCAGTCCGCGATCGCTACGTGTCGGACATCGGCCATGGTGGGCAATCTCCCTGTCCAGCCCCAGGCCGGTGCCCGTGCAATATCTCGCCGCGCTCGATTTTGGACAGAGCTCTCCCTAGGTGCTACTTTGACGTCTAGACGTCAGGAGACAATCCGTGGAAAAGCTGCAACCGGGTCGCGTCCGCGATGGCATCATTGGGTTCCTGCGGGAGCATGACTCGATCGAGGGCGTTGCATATGAGGAGATCGCTGCGCATCTGGACGAACAACTCGGCAAGCCCGTGGCTCGGTCCTCTGTACGCTCCTACTTGAATCTGAACACGCCGGGGAAGTTCGAGCGCGTCGGTAGGGGCCGGTACCGTCTAGATAGTGCCTCTCGTGCCTAAACCCGCTCGCATCCCGCCAACGCCGCATGAAGAGCCAGCGTTCTCGTACGGACGCGCTCGCTTGTTTCATGCCGACTCATTGGAGTGGTTGAAGCGGCAGCCCGAGAACTCCATCCATGGGGTTGTCACCGACCCTCCGTACGGCCTTGTCGAGTACACCCCGGTCGAGTTGGCGAAACTGCGTGCTGGTAGAGGTGGAACATGGCGCATCCCGCCATCGTTCGATGGGAGCACGCGCTCTCCTCTGCCAAGATTCACAACGCTCTCGGAAGCTGAGTTGGACGATCTCGAGCGGTTCTTCCGGAATCTCGGCGAGGCGCTCCGCCCCGCCCTCGTACCGGGGGCTCATGTGATGATGGCAGCAAATCCTCTTGTCAGTCACCTCGTGTCGTACGCGCTCGATGAGGCCGGTTTAGAGCGCCGAGGCGAGATCGTGCGCCTCGTCACCACCCTCCGAGGTGGCGATAGGCCAAAGAACGCTCACGAAGAGTTCCCGGACGTGACGGTGATGCCTCGTTCGATGTGGGAGCCGTGGTTGCTGTTCCGTAAGCCTCTCGACGGAACGGTAGCCAGCAACCTGCGCAAGTGGGGAACGGGTGGTCTTCGGCGAGTGTCAGACGAAGCACCGTTCGGAGACGTGATCCGTTCCTCGCCTACCCGGCCCGCCGAACGCAGCATCGCGAACCACCCGTCACTCAAGCCCCAAGCACTCATGAGGCAGTTGGTGCGCGCGATCCTCCCTGTAGGAGAGGGAGTCGTTCTCGACCCCTTTGCCGGCTCCGGCTCCACCCTCGCGGCTGCTGAGTATGTGGGGTATCACTCCGTTGGCGTGGAGTTGGATCCGACATATCTGGCTCTTGCGAGCAAGTCCATCCCTGCCCTCGCAGCGCTAAACGTTAGGGACTAGCGGTCCATGTAAAGCCAGGACCGCCGGAGCTTTGCGACGCCATCTCGATCAAGCGTGGAGGTCCGGGTACCTAGCTCGCCACGTTCATTGCGGCGGAAGTCGTCGGGTTCAACCTGTGCGAGGTAGACCTCGCGGAAGGTCATAGGCGTGCGACTGTTCGCTGGTTCCGTGACGTTGTCCACCTCGTAGACGAACACGCACATCCATTGCTTGCGGCCACCGTGGGTATCGACGGCACCGCCCTTCTTGCGAGTTGATTTAATCTCGACGCCTTCCTCGCCCGACTTCACGCGATCATCGGGGTAGACGCCGCGAACAAGAAGGTCAGGGTGGCCGTTGTGGTACGCGTTCACGACGAGGGAGCGTGAGTGCTTAGCCAGGGATTCCGTCAGCATGTCAGAGATGGTCCCCGACAAGTTCGCGGGCCGGAGCATGTCGTCTAGGTGTGATGTCCAGGCAGGTTGTTGAGTCTGCTGATGGGTGCGGCTCCGACTGCGGAGTGGTGCCTGTGATGATTGTAG
>NZ_CANKZA010000013.1 GCF_947488465.1 uncultured Microbacterium sp.
AGTCGCATGTCCTAGACCCGAAGCGAAGTGATCTATCCATGGCCAGGTTGAAGCGACGGTAAGACGTCGTGGAGGACCGAACCCACTTAGGTTGAAAACTGAGGGGATGAGCTGTGGATAGGGGTGAAAGGCCAATCAAACTTCGTGATAGCTGGTTCTCTCCGAAATGCATTTAGGTGCAGCGTTGCGTGTTTCTTGCCGGAGGTAGAGCTACTGGATGGCCGATGGGCCCTACAAGGTTACTGACGTCAGCCAAACTCCGAATGCCGGTAAGTGAGAGCGCAGCAGTGAGACAGTGGGGGATAAGCTTCATTGTCGAGAGGGAAACAACCCAGACCACCAACTAAGGTCCCAAAGCGCGTGCTAAGTGGGAAAGGATGTGGAGTTGCCTTGACAACCAGGAGGTTGGCTTAGAAGCAGCCACCCTTGAAAGAGTGCGTAATAGCTCACTGGTCAAGTGATTCCGCGCCGACAATGTAACGGGGCTCAAGCACGCCACCGAAGTTGTGGCATTGACATTATTGGTAGGCCTTCGTGGTCCAGCCGTGTTGATGGGTAGGAGAGCGTCGTGTGGCCAGCGAAGCGGCGGTGTGAACCAGCCGTGGAGGCTACACGAGTGAGAATGCAGGCATGAGTAGCGAAAGACATGTGAGAAACATGTCCTCCGAAAGACCAAGGGTTCCAGGGTCAAGCTAATCTTCCCTGGGTAAGTCGGGACCTAAGGCGAGGCCGACAGGCGTAGTCGATGGACAACGGGTTGATATTCCCGTACCGGCGAAGAACCGCCCAAGCTAATCCAGTAGTGCTAAGTATCTGAATCCCTGTGATGGATCCCTTCGGGGTGAAGCTCGGGGCCTAGCGTACGACCCCATTCTGGTGCGGTTAGCGTATTAACAGGTGTGACGCAGGAAGGTAGCCCAACCCGGGCGATGGTTGTCCCGGGGCAAGTGCGTAGGCCGAGTCGTAGGCAAATCCGCGACTCATGGAGGCTGAGACACGATGCGGATAAAAAGTGGGTGATCCTATGCTGCCAAGAAAAGCATCGACGCGAGGTTCTAGCTGCCCGTACCCCAAACCGACTCAGGTGGTCAGGTAGAGAATACTAAGGAGATCGAGAGAATCGTGGTTAAGGAACTCGGCAAAATGCCCCCGTAACTTCGGGAGAAGGGGGGCCTTCGGCGTATAGGGATTTACTCCCAAAAGCGTTTGGAGGCCGCAGAGACTAGTGGGTAGCGACTGTTTACTAAAAACACAGGTCCGTGCCAAGTCGCAAGACGATGTATACGGACTGACGCCTGCCCGGTGCTGGAAGGTTAAGAGGACCGGTTAGCCGCAAGGCGAAGCTGAGAATTTAAGCCCCAGTAAACGGCGGTGGTAACTATAACCATCCTAAGGTAGCGAAATTCCTTGTCGGGTAAGTTCCGACCTGCACGAATGGCGTAACGACTTCCCAACTGTCTCAACCGCGAACTCGGCGAAATTGCATTACGAGTAAAGATGCTCGTTACGCGCAGCAGGACGGAAAGACCCCGTGACCTTTACTATAGCTTTGTATTGGTGTTCGGTGTGGCTTGTGTAGGATAGGTGGGAGACGTTGAAGCGGTGACGCCAGTTACCGTGGAGTCGTTGTTGAAATACCACTCTGGTCACTCTGGATATCTAACTTCGAACCGTAATCCGGTTCAGGGACAGTGCATGGTGGGTAGTTTAACTGGGGCGGTTGCCTCCCAAAAAGTAACGGAGGCGCCCAAAGGTTCCCTCAATCTGGTTGGCAATCAGATGGCGAGTGTAAGTGCACAAGGGAGCTTGACTGTGAGACTGACAGGTCGAGCAGGGACGAAAGTCGGGACTAGTGATCCGGCAGTGGCTTGTGGAAGCGCTGTCGCTCAACGGATAAAAGGTACCTCGGGGATAACAGGCTGATCTTGCCCAAGAGTCCATATCGACGGCATGGTTTGGCACCTCGATGTCGGCTCGTCGCATCCTGGGGCTGGAGTAGGTCCCAAGGGTTGGGCTGTTCGCCCATTAAAGCGGTACGCGAGCTGGGTTTAGAACGTCGTGAGACAGTTCGGTCCCTATCCGCTGCGCGCGCAGGAAATTTGAGAGGATCTGACCCTAGTACGAGAGGACCGGGTTGGACGAACCTCTGGTGTGTCAGTTGTTCCGCCAGGAGCACCGCTGATTAGCTACGTTCGGGATGGATAACCGCTGAAAGCATCTAAGCGGGAAGCCGGCCTCAAGATGAGATTTCCATGCCTTCGGGCGAGAGGCTCCCAGCCAGACTACTGGGTTGATAGGCGAGATGTGGAAGCGCGGTAACGCGTGGAGCTGACTCGTACTAATAAGCCGATGACTTGATAACACACCGTTTTTGGTGCTTGCGTCCACTGAGTGGTTCTCGATGTACGGTCGAGAACCGCATAACATTCATTGTTATGCTGATTGAAACATCAATAGTGTTTCGGCGGCCATAGCGTGAGGGAAACGCCCGGTTACATTCCGAACCCGGAAGCTAAGCCTCACAGCGCCGATGGTACTGCAGGGGGGACCCTGTGGGAGAGTAGGACACCGCCGGACTTCTTTCGTGAAAAGGCCACCCAAGGTTGGGTGGCCTTTTCTCGTTAACAACGCACCTGA
>NZ_CANKZA010000014.1 GCF_947488465.1 uncultured Microbacterium sp.
TGCTCCTTAGAAAGGAGGTGATCCAGCCGCACCTTCCGGTACGGCTACCTTGTTACGACTTAGTCCTAATTACCAATCCCACCTTCGACGGCTCCCTCCACAAGGGTTGGGCCACCGGCTTCAGGTGTTACCGACTTTCATGACTTGACGGGCGGTGTGTACAAGACCCGGGAACGTATTCACCGCAGCGTTGCTGATCTGCGATTACTAGCGACTCCGACTTCATGAGGTCGAGTTGCAGACCTCAATCCGAACTGGGACCGGCTTTTTGGGATTCGCTCCACCTTACGGTATTGCAGCCCTTTGTACCGGCCATTGTAGCATGCGTGAAGCCCAAGACATAAGGGGCATGATGATTTGACGTCATCCCCACCTTCCTCCGAGTTGACCCCGGCAGTATCCCATGAGTTCCCACCATTACGTGCTGGCAACATAGAACGAGGGTTGCGCTCGTTGCGGGACTTAACCCAACATCTCACGACACGAGCTGACGACAACCATGCACCACCTGTTTACGAGTGTCCAAAGAGTTGACCATTTCTGGCCCGTTCTCGTATATGTCAAGCCTTGGTAAGGTTCTTCGCGTTGCATCGAATTAATCCGCATGCTCCGCCGCTTGTGCGGGTCCCCGTCAATTCCTTTGAGTTTTAGCCTTGCGGCCGTACTCCCCAGGCGGGGAACTTAATGCGTTAGCTGCGTCACGGAATCCGTGGAATGGACCCCACAACTAGTTCCCAACGTTTACGGGGTGGACTACCAGGGTATCTAAGCCTGTTTGCTCCCCACCCTTTCGCTCCTCAGCGTCAGTTACGGCCCAGAGATCTGCCTTCGCCATCGGTGTTCCTCCTGATATCTGCGCATTCCACCGCTACACCAGGAATTCCAATCTCCCCTACCGCACTCTAGTCTGCCCGTACCCACTGCAGGCTGGAGGTTGAGCCTCCAGTTTTCACAGCAGACGCGACAAACCGCCTACGAGCTCTTTACGCCCAATAATTCCGGATAACGCTTGCACCCTACGTATTACCGCGGCTGCTGGCACGTAGTTAGCCGGTGCTTTTTCTGCAGGTACCGTCACTTTCGCTTCTTCCCTGCTAAAAGAGGTTTACAACCCGAAGGCCGTCATCCCTCACGCGGCGTTGCTGCATCAGGCTTGCGCCCATTGTGCAATATTCCCCACTGCTGCCTCCCGTAGGAGTCTGGGCCGTGTCTCAGTCCCAGTGTGGCCGGTCACCCTCTCAGGCCGGCTACCCGTCGACGCCTTGGTGAGCCATTACCTCACCAACAAGCTGATAGGCCGCGAGCTCATCCTTGACCGAAATTCTTTCCAACTGCCGACCATGCGGCCACAGTTCATATCCAGTATTAGACGCCGTTTCCAGCGCTTATCCCAGAGTCAAGGGCAGATTGCTCACGTGTTACTCACCCGTTCGCCACTGATCCACCCAGCAAGCTGGGCTTCACCGTTCGACTTGCATGTGTTAAGCACGCCGCCAGCGTTCATCCTGAGCCAGGATCAAACTCTCCGTAAAAGAATG
>NZ_CANKZA010000015.1 GCF_947488465.1 uncultured Microbacterium sp.
GGGACTGTCCGATAAACGGTGTGTGGGGTCCGGCGGTTTTCATCAGTAGGTGGTTCTCTCGAACCGTCCGGCGAAGGTGATCGCGAACGCATTCAGCGCGGGCTTCCACCTGATCACCCAGCGTGCCCTGCCGCCGCCGGTGGGGTCAAGCGACCGCGTCACGAGGTAGAGACACTTGAGCGCCGCAGCCTCGTTGGGGAAGTGGCCGCGGGCCCTGACCGCCCGCCGGTAGCGGGCGTTGATCGACTCGATCGCGTTGGTCGTGCAGATCACCCGCCGGATCTCGACGTCGTATTCAAGGAAAGGCACGAACTCCGCCCAGCTGTTGCGCCAGAGCTGAACGATCGCTGGGTAGCGCCCACCCCATTCCGCGGCGAATTCCTCGAACCGGTCTTTCGCGGCCTGCTCGCTCGGGGCCGTGTAGACGGGTTTCAGGGACTTCACGATCGCGTCGCGGTGCTGCCGGCCGGCGTAGCGGAAGCTGTTGCGGATCAGGTGCACGATGCATTGCTGAACGACCGTCTGCTCCCACGTCGTGTTGATCGCTTCGGGGAGTCCTTTCAGCCCGTCGCAGACGGCGATGAGGACGTCCTCGACGCCGCGGTTCTTCAGCTCGGTGAACACCTGCAACCAGAACCGTGCGCCTTCGCCGCCGTCACCGGCCCAGATGCCCAGGATCTCCCGTTCCCCGGCGCTGGTGACGCCCATGACGACGTAGAACGGGGTGTTGCGGACTTGCCCGTCACGGACCTTCACCACGATCGCGTCGACGAAGATCACCGGGTAGAGCGCGTCCAGCGGACGTGAGGACCACTCCGCGAGCTCGGCGGCGACTTTCTCCGTGATCCGGCTGATGGTGTCCTTGGACACCTTCGCGCCATAGACCTCGTCGAAGTGCGCGGCGATCTCACCCGTCGTCAACCCGCGAGACGAGAGGGACAGCACGATCTGATCGACCCCTTCCAGGCGACGCTTCCGCTTGGGCACGATCACCGGCTCGAACGACCCGTCGCGGTCCCGGGGGACCTCGATCTGCACCGGACCAATCTCGGTCAATACCGTCTTGACCCGCGTCCCGTTGCGCATGTTCGCGGTCATCGGCGTCCCGCCGTGATCGTGCCCGAGATGCTCGGTCAGCTCCGCGTTCAGCGCCGACTCGAGCACGCTCTTCGTGAGTTGATTCAGCAGCCCTCCCGGGCCGACCAGGCTCACGCCTTGTTCCTTGGCCTGCGCGAGCAACCGCTCCGCGAGGTCCTTCTGATCGATGATCTCCCCGGTCACGGGATCAATCATCGCCTCATCCAACATTTCGGTCGTGTCAGCCACGGCCATCTCCTTTCGGATCAGGCCGGAGCCCACACACCGTTATTCGGACAGTCCC
>NZ_CANKZA010000016.1 GCF_947488465.1 uncultured Microbacterium sp.
CCGGCCAGCGGTCGGCGAAGGTGATGGCGAATGCGTTGAGGGCGGGCTTCCACCGCATCGTCCATCGAGTGCGGCCCCGACCGGTCGGGTCGAGGCTACGGGTGACAAGATACAGGCACTTCAGCGCCGCCTGCTCGGTCGGGAAATGTCCCCGCGCCCGTACTGCGCGCCGGTAGCGGGCGTTGAGCGATTCGATGGCGTTCGTAGAGCAGATCACCTTCCGGATCTCAAGGTCGTAGTCCAGGAATGGGATGAACTCCTCCCACGCCGATCCCCACAGCCGGGTGATCGCGCCATAGCGCTTCCCCCACTTCTCGTCGAGGTCCTCCAGCGCTGCCCGCGCGGCGTTCGGGCTCGGGGCGGTATAGATCGGCTTCACGTCGCGTTTGAGTGCGTCCCAGTCTTTCTTCGAGGCGAGCTTGAACGTGTTGCGAATCAGGTGCAGGATGCACGTCTGCACCGTCGTCCGCGGCCAAACGTTGGCCACAACCTCGGGCAGTCCCTTGAGTCCGTCGCAGACGAGGAAGAACGTGTCCGTGACGCCGCGGTTCTTGATGTCCGTGAGGACGCTCATCCAAAACTTCGCCCCCTCAGCGCCGGTCCCGACCCACAGCCCGAGGACATCCTTCTCCCCGGCCAGGCTCACCCCGATCGCTGCGTAGATGGGCCGGTTCGCGACCTGCCCGTCACGGATCTTCACCACGATCGCGTCGATGAAGATCGCCGCGTACACCTCGTCCAGAGGCCTCGCGGACCAGTCGTTCATCTCCTCGATGACCTTGTCGGTGATCCTCGAGATCGTCTCCTTGCTGACCGAGGCGCCGTAGATCTGCGCGAAGTGAGCGCTGATCTCACCCGTGGTCAATCCGTTCGCATACAGCGACAACACGATCTCCTCGACTCCGTTCAGCCGGCGTTGCCGCTTCTTCACGATCTGCGGCTCGAACGACCCGTCCCGGTCCCGCGGGACCTCGATCGTGACCTGACCAGTCGCTTCGGTCAGCACCGTCTTCGGTCTCGTGCCGTTGCGGATGTTCCCAGATCCGCGGCCGGGATCGGCACGGTTCTTCTCATGGCCGAGGTGCTCGGTCAGCTCCTCGTTCAACGCGGTCTCGAGCACGTTCTTCGTGAACAGTTTCAACAGCCCGTCCGGCCCGGTCAGGGCAAGGGCCTGCTCCTTGGCCAGTCGGACCAGCTCGGCCGCCGCAGCGGCCTCCGCGGAGCGGTCATCGTTCTGGTTCTTCTTCGGACTCACAACGTCCAGTGTCGTAGTCATCACGGCACCTTCCCCGCCACGCATCACGCGCGGCGCGTCAGGCCGGAAACACCGTTAAATCCACAGTCCCG
>NZ_CANKZA010000017.1 GCF_947488465.1 uncultured Microbacterium sp.
TGTGATGTCCAGGGACGTTGTTGCGTGAATCGCTCGTGATTTCTGAGGGGTGAAGGCCTCCGGTTGCGAGAGTGGAGCTGTCTAGAAACCGCTCACGCAACACAGGAGGCCTTCATGTCCCACGCTAACGCTGCTCTGACCCCGCGCGCTCGTTTGCGGCTGGCCAAGCTCATTGTCGAAGAGCATTGGTCCGCCACTGTCGCGGCGAAGATGTTCATGACCTCGCCGCCTACGGCGCGGAAGTGGGCCGCCAGGTTCCGCGTCGAGGGGGCAGCAGGGATGCTCGACAGATCCAGCCGGCCGCGATCGATGCCGACCAAGACCCCTCCCGAGCTGGTCAAACGGATCGTGAAGGCACGGTGGCGACGCCGGCTCGGCCCGGCGCAGATCGCCGCGGAGCTCGGCCTCCCGACCTCGACTGTTCATGCGGTACTGGTGCGCGCGCGGATCAACAGACTCAGTCATATCGATCGGGTTACCGGCGAACCCATCCGCCGATACGAGCATCCCCATCCCGGATCGATGATTCACGTCGACGTGACCAAATTCGGCAGCATCCCCGATGGTGGTGGCTGGCGGTTCGTCGGCAAGCAGCAAGGAGACAAACACAAGGCGACGACGGCTCTCCGCACGGGAAGAACCAGCAAAGGTCACCCGAACATCGGCACCGCATTCGTCCATACCGTTATCGATGACTACTCCCGCGTTGCCTACGCCGAGATCTGCGCCGACGAGAAAGCCGTCACGGCGATCGGTGTCCTTGAACGCGCTGTCGCCTGGTTCGCAGATCGCGGCGTCACAGTCGAGCGCGTCTTATCCGACAACGGGTCGGCCTATCGCTCCTACGCATGGCGAGATGCCTGCACCCTGCTCGGCGTCCGACACAAGCGCACCCGCCCCTATCGTCCACAGACCAATGGCAAGATCGAGCGGTTCCACCGCACCCTCGCCGACGGCTGGGCCTACGCACGCTTCTACGGATCAGAATCCGAACGCCGAGCCGCGCTACCCGCCTGGCTACACACCTACAATCATCACAGGCACCACTCCGCAGTCGGAGCCGCACCCATCAGCAGACTCAACAACCTGCCTGGACATCACA
>NZ_CANKZA010000018.1 GCF_947488465.1 uncultured Microbacterium sp.
GCCTAGGTGTACTGACCCGGATCGTTGTTGACGTAGGGGAGACCTCCGTAGTCGAGTTGGAGCTGTCTAGGTTCCCTCGAGTCCACGGAGGTCTCTCGTGTCCCACGCTAATGCCCGGCTGACTCCGGCCGGCAGGTTGATCATGGTCCAGCGCATCCAGTCGGGGCGTGCGGTCGCGCACGTCGCGGCGGAGATTGGGATCTCCCGCACGACCGCGTGGCGGTGGTGGCGCAGGTTCCGGGAGTGCGGCCCGGCGGGCCTGATCGATCGTTCCAGCGTCGCCCGCTCCCACCCTCGCCAGACCAAAGCGTGCGTGGAGGCGAGGGTGCGGATCATGCGGCACCTCACTCGGCGTGGGCCGGTGTTCATCGCTGACAAGCTCGGCTTGCAGGCCTCAACGGTCGGTAGGGTGTTGCGCCGCCACCACGTGCCGTTGCTGCGGGAGCTGGACCCGGTCACGGGGTCCGTGATCCGCGCGACCCGCCGATCCGCGCAGCGTTACGAGCATGATCATCCCGGGTCCCTGATCCACGTTGATGTGAAGAAACTCGGCCGTATCCCCGACGGCGGCGGATGGCGTCTGCATGGCCGCGGGCAACGTCCTGCGCGCAAGCGGGGCCTGGGTTACGACTACGTGCACACCGTCATCGACGACCATTCCCGAGTTGCTTACGCGGAGATCCACGACGACGAGAAAGGCATCACCGCCGCGGGTGTGCTCGAGCGGGCGATCGCGTTCTACGCGCGCCTCGGCGTCAAGGTCGAACGCGTCATCAGCGACAACGCGTTCGCTTACCGCCACTCGGCCGCGTTCAAGGCCGTGGTCGACGCGCACGGCATCCGACAGCGGTTCATCAAACCGCACTGCCCCTGGACCAACGGGAAAGTCGAACGCCTCAACCGCACCCTCGCCACCGAGTGGGCCTACGCCCGCCCCTGGAGCTCGAACGACGACCGAAAAGCAGGGTTGACGACCTGGCTCGACCACTACAACCTAGACAGGCACCACCTCGGCATCGGAGGCAAAACCCCCATCGACCGAATCAACAACGGTCGAGGTCAGTACACCTAG
>NZ_CANKZA010000019.1 GCF_947488465.1 uncultured Microbacterium sp.
GGTTCACGTCGATTCTGATAGAACTCATGTGACATCAAGTCTTTAAGAGCAAACGGTGAATGCCTTGGCATCTGGAGCCGAAGAAGGACGTAGCAATCTGCGATAAGCCTCGGGGAGTGGATAAGCACACTGTGATCCGAGGGTGTCCGAATGGGGAAACCCCGCTGGGCGGCGTGCCGACCTAGTGACTCCCGCCTGAATATATAGGGCGGGTAGAGGGAACGTGGGGAAGTGAAACATCTCAGTACCCACAGGAAGAGAAAGCAACCGCGATTCCGTGAGTAGTGGCGAGCGAAACCGGAACAGGCTAAACCGAGTACGTGTGATATCCGGCAGGAGTTGCGTATTCGGGGTTGTGGGACTTTTCAGGTTGCTCTGCCGAGCAGCCGGCGTTACAAGAAGGTATAGACGAACCGCATTGAAAGGCGGGTCATAGAGGGTGATAACCCCGTAGTCGAAATGCTTCTCTTGGCGCGAAGAGTATCCCAAGTAGCACGGGGCCCGAGAAATCCCGTGTGAATCTGTCAGGACCACCTGATAAGCCTAAATACTCCCAGATGACCGATAGCGGACAAGTACCGTGAGGGAAAGGTGAAAAGTACCCCGGGAGGGGAGTGAAATAGTACCTGAAACCGTTTGCTTACAAACCGTTGGAGCAGCCTTGGTAGCTGTGACAGCGTGCCTTTTGAAGAATGAGCCTGCGAGTTAGCGATATGTGGCGAGGTTAACCCGTGAGGGGTAGCCGTAGCGAAAGCGAGTCTGAATAGGGCGAT
>NZ_CANKZA010000020.1 GCF_947488465.1 uncultured Microbacterium sp.
ATTGGTAATTAGGACTAAGTCGTAACAAGGTAGCCGTACCGGAAGGTGCGGCTGGATCACCTCCTTTCTAAGGAGCACTGCACTCTTTATGGGTGACAGAGCCGGACGCGAGACGAATGTTCTCGTGCCGGAGCTCATGGGTGGAACATTTGACAAGGTGTCGGGGATTGATTCTTCGAGCTAGTACGGCCTTCGGGTGAGGAACGTTCGGGTTGAGAGAGCCGGCATATGCACGCTGTTGGGTCCTGAGGGACCGGATGCGCGAGAGCGTAGCCTTTTCTCAGGGCCTTTTCTGACTTCCCGTGATGGGTTGTTGGGGAGGTACCGCCCGTACTTTGAGAACTACACAGTGGACGCGAGCATCTTCGAGCCGGCCTTTGGGCTGGTTCGTAATAGATGATCTTAAAGATCATTAGTCAATTTCATGTGGACCTTTTAGGTTCACGTCGATTCTGATAGAACTCATGTGACATCAAGTCTTTAAGAGCAAACGGTGAATGCCTTGGCATCTGGAG
>NZ_CANKZA010000021.1 GCF_947488465.1 uncultured Microbacterium sp.
GGGCCGCACTCGATGGACGATGCGGTGGAAGCCCGCCCTCAACGCATTCGCCATCACCTTCGCCGACCGCTGGCCGGTCGCGGAGACCTACCAAATGAAAATCGCCGGAAACACCGTTACTGAGATAGCCCCCGCACGCACGCTGACCTAATCGCAACGTCTCCAGCGGTCCCTTGTATCGATGAAGTGCGCAGCAGGGTGAGTATGTTCGCCGGTCCCGAAGCCGATGTTCGCTAGGTGTACTGACCTCGACCGTTGTTGATTCGGTCGATGGGGGTTTTGCCTCCGATGCCGAGGTGGTGCCTGTCTA
>NZ_CANKZA010000022.1 GCF_947488465.1 uncultured Microbacterium sp.
TACGAACCAGCCCAAAGGCCGGCTCGAAGATGCTCGCGTCCACTGTGTAGTTCTCAAAGTACGGGCGGTACCTCCCCCAACAACCCCTCACGGGAAGTCAGAAAAGGTCCTGAGAAAAGGCTACGCTCTCGCGCATCCGGTCCCTCAGGACCCAACAGCGTGCAGATGCCGGCTCTCTCAACCCGAACGTTCCTCACCCGAAGGCCGTACTAGCTCGAAGAATCAATCCCCGACACCTTGTC
>NZ_CANKZA010000023.1 GCF_947488465.1 uncultured Microbacterium sp.
ATTGGTAATTAGGACTAAGTCGTAACAAGGTAGCCGTACCGGAAGGTGCGGCTGGATCACCTCCTTTCTAAGGAGCATCTGGCACTTTTCGGAGTGTCCAGGCGCCGGATCTGAGCGAATGTCTCAGCCGGTTAGCTCATGGGTGGAACATTTGACAAGGTGTCGGGGATTGATTCTTCGAGCTAGTACGGCCTTCGGGTGAGGAACGTT